>NZ_AP043687.1:2727500-3907500 GCF_055393275.1 Pseudomonas sp. Pso3
CCGAGACCCTGGGGTTGCGGGTCGGCTCTATAAAGAGCAGTCAGCTGGAGTGCTCGACGCGGGACCGGATCTTCCTGGAGGCCATGCAGCAATTCTGGCGACACTTCGGCAAGCTGCTGAAGGAACAGCGGCTGATCACCTTCAATACCGCCTTCGCCGTGCTGACGGATCGCCTGGAAAAGAAGCCCAGTCGCGCCCTGATTGCCCGTCTGCAGCCCTTCACCCATTTGCTGATCGATGAATTCCAGGACATCTCGCCGCAGATCGCCCTCTGGCTGCAGCAGGTACAGCGCAGGCTCGCCGAGGAGCAGGCCGCGCCTTCGCTGATGGCCATCGGTGACGACTGGCAATCCATCTATGGCTGGCGGGGCAGCTCGCCGGAGCTGTTCATTCACTTCGACCGCTGGTTTCCAGGCCAGACGCCCAGCCAGACACTGATGCTGGGGACCAACTACCGTTCTTCACCGGACATCGTGGCGGACGGCGAACGCATCCTGACGCAGGTACGCCACAAGCAGCCCAAGAAGACCCAGGCCTTTCACGCGGCGGATGACCAGGGTCATGGGGTCAAGGTCGTGCCGCAATTCGATATCGCCCGCCAGTTGGCTGCGTTGCTGTACGAGATCGAGGCGCAACGGACGTATGCCGCGGAACGAGAGCGGCCGGAGCGGTGCGCGGTCATGGTGATGAGTCGCCTGAACGCGCCCTTGAAAGCCATCAACGAGCAGTTGGGACGTCAGCCAGGCGTACGCACCTGCACCATTCACCGAGCCAAGGGCCTGCAGGCCGAGGTGGCGATCGTGCTGGACGATGGCCAGCCCCAGCAGCCCCATCCGCTGCGCAACGCCCTCTATGCGACCAGCGGACACTTCCAACAAAGCTATGACGACGCCATGGCGGACGAGGCGTTGCGCCTGAGCTATGTGGCGGTGACCCGTGGGGTCAGCCGGGTGCTGTGGTACACCCGGCAGCCACGAGGTGCGGCGGCGATATTGGCGGGTTGAGTCAGGTGGCGTGGCGAGTGCTGTCACCCGCCGCATGAACGCAGGATGGCTGCCGCACAGCACGGGCGGCAGCCAGACCAGACCAGACCACTACTCGATCACATCGAAATCCTTGAGGTGTTCTTCGGACAGTTCCAGGCCCAGGCCGGGTTTGTCGTCGTCGAGTTGCAGGTAGCCGCCGACGGGCTGGGGTTCGCCCTTGAAGACGTAGTAGAAGAGTTCGTTGCCTACCTCCACGTCGAATACCGGGAAGAACTCGGCCATGGGCGACGCGGTGCTGGCCATGGTCAGGTGGTAGTTGTGCATCTGGCCGGCGTGGGGAATGACCGGCACCGACCAGGCTTCGGCCAGGGCGTTGATCTTGCGCGCGGCGGTGATGCCGCCGACGCGGTTGGTGTCGTACTGAATGACGTCCACGGCGCGGCGTTCGAGCAGGTCCTTGAAGCCGTAGGAGGTGAATTCGTGCTCACCGCCGGAGATGGGCATGATGCCCATCTTCTTGAGTTCGACGTAGCCTTCGATGTCATCGGCGATGACCGGCTCTTCCAGCCAGCGCGGTTCGAATTCGGCCAGCTTGGGCAGCATGCGGCGGGCGTATTCCAGGGTCCAGCCCATGTAGCACTCCAGCATGATGTCGACGTCGGGGCCGGCCAGCTCGCGCAAGGCGCGCACCTGCTCGATGTTACGGCGCATGCCGGCGGGGCCGTCCTTGGGCCCGTAACCAAATCTCATCTTGAGGGCGTCGAAGCCCTGGTTGAGATAGCCCTGGGCTTCTTCCAGAAACAGATCCAGATTGTCATTGGCGTAGAGCTTGGAGGCGTAGCAGGGGATCTTTTCCTTGGTCCGGCCACCCAGCAACTTGAACACCGGCTTATCTACCGCCTTGCCCATCAGGTCCCAGAGCGCCAGGTCCACGGCGGAGATGGCGGCCATGCCGATGCCCTTGCGGCCCCAGGCGTGGGTGCGCCGATACATCTTCTGCCAGAGGTATTCGTTGTCGAAGGGATCCTGGCCCAGGACGATGGGGGTCAGGTAGAGGTCGATGATTTCCTTGGCCACCCGCGGCGCCAGGGCGCAGTTGCCGAGGCCGACCAGGCCGCTGTCGGTTTCGATCTCCACCACCAGCCAGCCGTGGAAGCGGAAGGAGCCCATGGCGTCGCCGCGCTCATAGAGGATGTCGGTGGCGTTGGTGCAGAAGTGCGCCTGAGGCGGAACGACCTTGCCCTTCCATTCGAAGACGCGGGTGCGAACGCTGGTAATTTTCATGGTGAGGTTCCTTTTTCGAGCATGAGTAAGGCCGTCCGGCCCCAGGGACCGGTTCGGCGGATTCGGGAGGCGCCTGGACGCCGCGGCAGCTATCAGTGGCGGGAAGCGCCCAGGCGGCAGGCGATCTCGAAGGCCTGACGGGTCGCACCGACATTGGCGCGGCCCTGACCGGCGATGTCGAAGGCGGTGCCGTGGGCGGGCGTGGCGATGGGAATGGGCAAGCCGCCCTGCACCGTGACCCCACGGGAGAAGCCCATCAGCTTGATCGCGATCTGGCCCTGGTCGTGGTACATGGTCACCACGGCGTCGAAGGCGCGGGCGTCGCCCTGGACCTTGAGAAAGATGGTGTCCGCGGGATAGGGGCCGTCGGCGGCGATGCCCAGCGCCCTAGCGCGCTCGACGGCCGGGCCGATGAGGTCGATCTCCTCGCGGCCGAAGCTGCCGTTGTCGCCATTGTGCGGATTGAGGCCGCAGACACCGATGCGCGGTCGCGCCAGGCCGCTGCGCTTGAGTTCGTTGTCGATCAGCTGGATGGCTTCGATCACCCGCTCCTGGCTAAGCAAGCCAGGGACATCCTTCAGGGCGACATGGGAGGTCACCCGCGAGGTCCAGAGATCGTCCAGCACGTTGAATTCGCAAAATGGCCCCTGGTAGCCGAGGTGCTCGGCGAACCAGTGCAATTCGTCGTTGTGGCCCATGCCTGCCAGGTGCAGGGAGGTCTTGTTCAGCGGACCGAAGAGGATGGCGTCGGTGTGGCCCGCCCGGGTCAGGTCGAGGGCGACGGCCAGGGTGTCCAGGCTGTAGCGGCCGCCGACGACACTGGCTTCGCTGCGGGGAAACGCGCCTTCCGCAGCGCCCCGGTAGGGATACAGCAGGGGTACGTCGTCCTGGAAATCGAGGGCGTCCAGGCTATCGATGGGGCGGTAGGGGTATTCGCAACCGGCGATGCGCATGCCGGTGCGGGCCTCCTCCTCGTCGGCGATCAGCACCAGGCGGGCGCGGCTGCGCACCTCGGGATCGGCCAGCAGGCGGGCGATCAGCTCGGGGCCGATGCCGGCCGGATCACCCAGCACCAGGGCCAGGCGGGGAAGCGTGGAATTGCTCATGCGGAAGTCCTCAGGTAGGTGTCCAGGCGAAAGACGTCGGCCACCGGGCGATACAGACGCTGGGCGGTGTCGTGGAAGAGGCGGCGCTGTGCCGTGATGGGCAGGTCGGCCACCAGATGCTTAAAGCCGCCGATGATGGTGTCGTAGCTGCCGCACAGACGATCGACGGGAAAGTTGCTGGCGAACATGGCGCGTTCCGCGCCGAAGACGGCGATGGCCTCGTGCACGATCCAGGCGTTGTCTTCGGCGCGCCACGGCTGGCCGGCGAGGCCCAGCCCGGAGATCTTCAGCGCCACGTTGGGCCATTCGGCGAGGCGGGCCAGGGCCGCGCGCCAGGCGGCCAGACCTTCGGCGCTGCGGTCGGACGGCAGCCCCGTATGGTTGAGGATCAGCTGGGTGGCCGGGAAGTCCCGCGCCAGGCGACAGGCTTCGTCGAGATTCCACCAGGGCGTCTGCAGATCGAAGTGCAGGCCGTGGCGCTGCAGTTCGGCGTAGCCCTGGCGCCAGCGCTCGTCGCTCATCAGGGTGCGCTGGCTGCCCACCTCTTCCGGGCGCGCCGGGCCACCGGGCTTGTGTCTGACGCTGCGCACCCGTTCGAAGGCGGCCTGGGCGGCGAGCAGCTCGGCGGCGTCTGCCGCATCCAGCCAGGCCTGGGCGACCACCGCATGGGGCGCGCCATGGCGGCGTGCCAGGTCATGGACGTAGCGGGTCTCGCCCAGGGGATCACGCGGATCCCACTCGGTCTCGACATAGACCGTCTGGACCACCTGGTGACCGGCCGCGTCGGCCAGGTAGTGCTCGGGCAGATAGTCACCCTTGATGGCGTTGTAGTCGCCATAGCGGAAGGGGATGGTTTCCGTGCCGGACAGCCAGGGGTGGAAGTTGCGCCGGGGCTCCCAGAAGTGATGATGGGCATCGACGATAGGGCCGTCATAGAGCTCAGCCATGCTGCACCTCCCGCTGGTCCAGGACGATCAACAGGGTGCCGAGGATGAACAGGCCCGAGCAGAGAGCGAAGAAGCCCAGCACCGCGGGATAGCCACCCAGGTGCTGCAGCAGCAGGCCGACCAGGATGGGTACGGCGATGCCGCCGAGGCTGCCGGCCAGGTTCATCACCCCACCGATCAGGCCGACGCGTGCCGGCACCGCCAGCAGCGCCGGGAAGCTCCAGTAGAGGCTGCCCCACATGAGGAAGAAGGCGGTGAGCGACAGCAGCGCCACGGCGGCATAGGGATCGCCCAGCCGCGGCAGCAGCAGGAAGGCCGCCAGCGCCACCAGGCCGGAGCAGGACAGCAGTCCCTTGGCGGCGAGGCCACGACGCACGCCCTTGCGCACCAGCAGGTCGCAGAGGAAGCCACCGACCAGGGAGCCGGCCGCCCCGCAGAGGAAGATGACGAAGGTAGCGGCGCCGATGCCCTTGATGTCGAAGCCGCGGGCCTGGGCCAGGTAGCTGGGCCCCCAGGTCAGCAGGCCGAAGAAGACCATGGCCCAGCTGGCGCGACCGATGAGGATGCCGGCCAGGGAGCGACGGGCGATGCCCAGGCCTCGAGCGCCGGCCTTGGCCGCCTGGGCCACCGAGGTGGTGCGACCTTCGTTGATGCGCGCCAGCTCGGCGGCATTGACCCCGGGGTGGGCGGCTGGGTCGTCCCGGAGATAGCGCCAGGCGAGCCAGGCC
Organism: Pseudomonas sp. Pso3; assembly: GCF_055393275.1. Lineage (NCBI taxonomy): Bacteria > Pseudomonadati > Pseudomonadota > Gammaproteobacteria > Pseudomonadales > Pseudomonadaceae > Pseudomonas > Pseudomonas sp. Pso3. The sequence goes on from NZ_AP043687.1 coordinate 2,732,552, forward strand.
ATGGCCAGGGTGGCGATACCGGCGATGAAGAAGGCGGTGCGCCAGGAACCGAAGACGGCGATCAGGTAGGCGATGAGCAGTCCGCCCAGGGCCACGCCCAGCGGTCCGCCGCAATCCATCAGCACCGCGCCACGGCCGCGCTCGCTGGAAGCCAGCCAGAGGGAATTAAGCTTGCCACCGGCCGGAAACAGCGGCGCTTCGGCAGCGCCCAGGGCGACCCGGACGAAGATCAGCGACAGCCCGCCGGTGGCGAAGGCGGCGAGGGTCTGGAAGACGCCCCAGAGCCCGGTGGACCAGCCGATGACGCGGCGCGGGCCGTAGCGGTCGATCAGCCAGCCGCCGGGAATCTGCAGGAGCGCATAGGCCCAGAAGAAGCTGCTGAGAATCAGCCCCTGGGTGGCCGGCGTCAGCTGGAATTCGCGGGCGATGGTAGGCATGGCGATGGACAGCGACACGCGATCCACCAGATTGATGACCGTAAGACCGAAGATGATGGCGAAGATGCGCCAGCGGACGCGGGAAGCCTGGAGCGCCGTGGGCACGGCGGCTTCGCCGAGGCGTGAGGAACGGGACGTCGAGAGCATGGCATGGACCCCTGGGATTCTTGTTATGGGTGTTCAGCTGCCGGCTGGCGAGGTCGACTATCAGCCGAGGGGCGATAACCGTCTAATCAAATCTGCGCATAGGTGTATAGCCGCAGGATATAGGTCGTTTTTCGCTCGTCACTACAGCCCTTTTGCCGTGCGGAGTCAGATGAAGAGCAGCGCCAGGCATAACCCCAGGCTATAGGTGCATGCCTTCTTTTGACTGGTCAGGATCGCCGGGTGCTGCGCACACTCGGCCCACCCAAAACAACGACAAGAAAGAGGTAGTCCCATGCGCAGCACTTCCCTGCTCGCCGCCCTCCCCCTGTGCCTGGCCGCTGTGGTGGCTCCCGTCGCCGAGGCTGCCTGGCAACCCGAGGGCAAGGTGGAGATCGTGGTCGCCGGTGGTCCCGGTGGCGGCACCGACCAGCTCGGCCGACTGATCCAGTCGATCATCACGCAGCACAGGCTGCTCGACGCCAGCACCGTGGTGATGAACAAGGGTGGCGGCAACGGCGCCGAGGCCTTCCTGGAGATGAAGATGGCCAAGGGCGAGGCGGACAAGCTGGTCATCGCCACCAACAACGTCTATCTGCTGCCGCTGACCGCCAAGCTCGGCTACCAGCTCGCCGACCTCACCCCGGTGGCGGCCATCGCCGAGGATGACTTCATCCTCTGGAGCTACGCCGACGCGCCCTGGAAGGACGCCCAGGGCTACCTCGACGCCATCAAGCAGGATCCGGCCGGCAAGCGCATGGGTGGCAGCCAGTCCAAGGACGTCGACCAGACCCTGACCCTGCTGCTCAATCGCACCGAGGGCACCAAGCTCACCTACATTCCCTTCAAGAGTGGCAGCGAGGCGGCGACCCAGCTGGCCGGCAAGCACATCACTTCCAACGTCAACAACCCCAGCGAGAGCCTGAGCCAGTGGCGCGGCGGCCAGGTGGTGCCGCTGTGCGTGTTCAGCCAGGCGCGCATGACCTATACCGCCAAGGTCACCGAGACCCAGGCCTGGTCCGACGTGCCCACCTGCAAGGAGCAGGGGCTGGGCATCGACCAGTACCGTTTCCCGCGCACCGTGCTCTTGCCGGGCGGGGTCAGCGAGGAACAACGGGCCTTCTATGTGGAACTGCTGCGCAAGGTCAGCCAGACGCCGGAGTTCAAGGCCTACATCGAGCGCAATGCGCTGGTGCCGACCTTCCTCGAAGGCCAGGCGCTGCAAGACTACATCGCCCAGGACACCGCCCGGGTCACCCCGGTGTTCGAGGACGCGGGCTGGCTCAAGCGCTGATCGGCGCACCGACACAGGAGAGACGGCCATGGCCGGAGATTCTCTGATCACCACCCGCTGGGTGGAACTGGGGTTGGCGGCCTTTACCGCTGGCCTTGGCGGCATCGTGATGGTGGGCAGCCTGGAACAGGGTATCGGCTGGGGCGATGCCGGCCCCGAGCCGGGCTACTTCCCCTTCTACATCGGCCTGCTGCTGACCCTGGCCAGTCTGGCCACGGCGCTGCAGACCCTGTGGCGCTGGCAGGCGCTGCGCACCAGCTTCGTCGAACGAGCCGCCTTCGGCCAGGTGCTGCGGGTATTCCTGCCGATGCTGGCCTTCGTCGTCGCCCTGCCCCTGCTGGGCCTCTATCTGACGGCCTTCCTGTTCATCGCCTGGTTCATGGCACGGGATCGCCAGCGGCAAAGGCGCTACGGCGCCTGGCAGATCCTCGCCACCGCCGGCGGCGTGAGCCTGGCCAGCTATCTGATCTTCGCCCTCTGGTTTAAGGTGCCGCTGGATGCCGGGCCCCTGGCCGACCTCGCCCGCCTGCTGAGGAGCCTGTCATGAGCGAATTCGACTCCCTGATGCACGGGATGGGGCTGATCCTGTCCTTCCACCACCTCGCCCTGATGGTGATCGGCGTGCTGCTCGGCATCCTGGTCGGGGTGCTGCCCGGCCTGGGCGCGCCCAATGGCGTCGCCCTGCTGCTGCCGCTGACCTTCACCATGAGTCCGACCTCGGCGATCATCCTGCTCTCCTGCATGTACTGGGGCGCGCTGTTCGGCGGCTCCATCACCTCCATCCTGTTCAACATCCCCGGCGAACCCTCGTCGGTGGCCACCACTTTCGACGGCTATCCGCTGGCGCGCCAGGGTCGTGCCGGCGAAGCCCTGACCGCGGCCTTCACCTCGGCGCTGCTGGGCGCCCTGGTCGGGGTGCTGCTGCTGACCTTCCTCTCCAGCCGCATCGCCGCCTTCGCCATGGAATTCAGCTCGCCGGAGTTCTTCGCCGTCTACCTGCTGGCCTTCTGCACCTTCATCGGCATGAGCAAGAATCCACCGCTGAAAACGGTGGCCGCCATGATGATCGGCTTCGCCATGGCGGCGGTGGGCATGGATACGGTGTCCGGCAATCTGCGCCTGACCTTCGACCAGCCGGCCCTGCTCTCGGGCATCAGCTTCGAGGTGGCGGTGATCGGCCTGTTCGGCATCGGCGAGATCCTCTGCACCGTGGAGGAAGGCCTGGTCTTTCGTGGCGAGCAGGCGCGCATCACCCTGCGCACCGTGCTCGGCACCTGGAAGCAACTGCCGCGCTACTGGCTGACCTGGCTGCGCAGCGCCCTGGTCGGTTGCTGGATGGGCGTGACGCCCGGTGGCCCTACCGCCGCCTCCTTCATGAGCTACAGCCTGGCGCGGCGCTTTTCGAAGAACCGCGAGGGCTTCGGCAAGGGCGAACTGGAAGGGGTGATCGCGCCGGAGACCGCCGACCACAGCGCCGGCACCAGTGCCCTGCTGCCGATGCTGACCCTGGGCATTCCCGGCTCCGCCACCGCCGCGGTGATGCTCGGTGGCCTGATGATCTGGGGCCTGCATCCGGGGCCGACCCTGTTCGCCGAACAGCACGACTTCGTCTGGAGTCTGATCGCCAGCATGTACCTGGGCAACGTGGTCAGCCTGATCGTGGTGCTGGCGACGGTGCCGCTGTTCGCCGCCATCCTGCGCATCCCGTTCTGCATCATCGCGCCGATCATCTTTACCGTCTGCGTGATTGGCGCCTACTCGGTGCACAACAGCCTGTTCGACGTCTGGCTGATGCTCGGCTTCGGCATCCTCGGCTATGCCTTCAAGAAGCTCGGCTATCCCATCGCCCCCTTGGTGCTGGCGGCGGTGCTTGGCGACAAGGCCGAAGACGCCTTCCGCCAATCGATGCTGTTCTCCGATGGCCAGCTGGGCATCTTCTGGTCCAACCCGCTGGTGGGCAGTCTGACCACCGCGGCGTTGCTGATGCTCTGCTGGCCGTTGCTCGCGCGGTGCCTGCAGGCGCTGCGCCTGGGCCAGCCGCGGGCCAAGGTACGGCCGTCGTGAACGCCCCGGCCTGGCGCGGACGCACCCCACCGACGCCAGGCCCGGGCTCATGCGCTACCCTAGCCGGCTCCCCTGCCCCAAGGTCCGCCAGCATGACGCGCATTCCTGATGCCCATACCATCCACAGCCGTCTGCGCCTGCGCCAGTTGCGGCTGGTGCTGGCACTGGCGGAATTCGGCTCGCTGCGCCGCGCCGCCGACGACATCGGCATGACCCAGCCGGCCGCCACCAAGATGCTGCACGAGATCGAGAGTCTGCTTGGCGTGGGGCTGTTCGAGCGGCTGCCGCGCGGCATGCGCGCCACGGCCTTTGGCGACACGGTGATCTACTACGCGCGGATGGTGTTCGCCGAACTCTCGGGCATGCGCGAGGAGCTGGTCGCGCTGGAATCGGGCAATCTGGGCCGGGTTGCGGTGGGCGCCATCCCGGCGCTGGCCTCGGGCCTGCTGACCCGCACCATCGCCACCCTAAAGCAGAGCCATCCGCGGCTGTCCATGTCCATCCAGGTGGATACCAGCGACGTGCTGGTCCAGGCGCTGCTGCAGGACCAGCTCGACGTGGTCCTGGGCCGCATTCCTACCGGGGCCCGCGCAGAAGAGTTGCTGTTCGACAGCCTCGGCGAAGAGGTGCTCTGCGTGATCGCCGGCGCCCAGAATCCCCTTGCCCAGGCCACTCATCTCACCTGGGGCGAATTGCAGGAGCACACCTGGGTGCTGCAACAGCACCCCAGCCCGATGAGGGCCATCATCAACCAGGCCTTCCACGACGCCCGGGTCGACATCCCCGGCAGCATCGTCGAAACCACCTCCATCATGACCCTGCTGGCGCTGCTGCAGCAGACCGACATGCTCGGCGTGACGCCGTTGTCGGTGGTCAACGACTATCCCGGTCGCCATCTGCTGGCGGTGCTGCCCATCGCCTTCGAACCACGACTGCCGCCCTATGGACTGATCCGTCGCCGCCACCGGGTGCAGTCCTCGGCCATGCAGACCTTCATGGCGGCAGTGCGCAGCGAGCATGGGCGACTGCGCCAAGATGACGCCTGAGCGGATGGCGACCGGCCTGGCCGCTGATCGCCCGAAACCCTTTGTTAGACGCCTTGCTTGGCCCGCCCCTTGCAAATTCCCCTGCAAGGCCGACCGCGATCGGCCAAGAACGAGTTCCGCTGCCCACCGACTATCCGCTGACTGCAGCCGCTATCCGCTGGCTGCAATCGGCAGGAAACAAAAGGGTGCGCGGGGCCACGCCTGTGTGCAAGGAGGTAACAATGACCCAAGACGTCACGCCCTCCGAAAGCGGAGAGCGCTTTCGCCAGACCCGGCTGTTCTGTTCGAGCAGCCTGCAATTTCTCGTGGCCGACCGGGATGCGGCCTGTCAGGGCGTCAGCAAGGTGTTCAAGCCCCATGAGCTGAAACCGGTGCAGCGCGGCGAGGTGGTCAGCGCCAGCCTGCACCACATCAGCCGCGGGCGACTGTCGCTCAATCGCCTGGAATACGGCACCGACGTCGATATCGATCCCCAGTGCCTGCAGGACTTCTATCTGGTCCAGATCCCGCTGACAGGAGGCGCCGACATCCATTGCGGCGCGGTGGATTTCCAGTCTTCGCCGCAGGTGGCAGCATTGCTGTCGCCGGAGTTGCCCGTGCGCATGAGATGGTATGGCGGCGCCGCGCAGCTGGTACTGCGCCTGGAGCGCGCCGACCTGGAGCATCACTGCGCCCAGCACCTGCCCCAGCAGGGTCGCCTGCCGCAATTCGATCCGCGGCTGGACCTGGGCCAGGCCGGTGGCGCCTACTTCCTGCAACTGCTCGGCCTGCTCATGGACGGCCTGGCCGATCCGGCGCATCCGATCCACCAGCCGCTGGTGCTCAAGCAATTCGAATCCTCGCTGCTCAATGCCCTGCTCTATGGCCAGCCGCATTCCCTGCACGGCCAGCTGGAAGGCACCCGCGAGCGCAATGTCTCGCCCTACTTCATCAAGCGCATCGAGGCCTATATCGCCGAACACCTGCACGAGCCGCTCAGCGTGGAAACCCTGGCCGAACATGGCGGCGTCAGCGTGCGCACCCTGTTCGCCGGCTTCCGCACCTATCGCGGCACCACCCCCATGCACTATCTGCGCGACCTGCGCCTGGAGCGGGTCAACGAAGAACTGCGCAGCGGCCGGGTGGAATCGGTGACGGACACCGCCTACAAATGGGGCTTCGCCCACCTCGGCAGGTTCGCTCAGGAATACAAGCGCCGCTACGGCGAGTCTCCTTCGGAAACCCGCCGCTTTCGCGGGGCGCTCTCCAGCTAGTTGAGACGCCGTCCCGCCAGGGTCTGCGACGGCGTCTCGCCGAACGCCTGGCGGTAGTCGCTGGCGAAGCGCCCCAGGTGCTCGAAGCCCCAATCCAGGGCGATGCGCGAGACGCTCGCGCCGTCACGACGCGCCAGCAGCAGGCGCCGCACCTCTTCCAGCCGTAGCCGCTTGAGATAGGCCATGGGCGGCTGGCCGTGATAGCGGCGGAAGCTGGCATAGAGCTTGGACCGGGATACGCCGGCCACGCGCTCCAGACTCTCCAGCGAGGGATTCTCCCGCGCATGGGCTTCGAGATAACGCCGCGCCCGCAGGAGAAACTCGGGATAGCCCGTCCCTACGCCTTCCTCCAGAGCCGCGGAGTAGTTGTGCGGCTGGGCCAGCAGCAGGCCCTTGAGCAGCATCACTTCCAGGTCGTTAGCCAGTGCCGGCTGGCCGTAGAGCGCCTGGACAGCGCTCCAGCCGTCCAGCAATTGGCGCACCCCCTGCCACCACGCCGCGACCGCCGGGCGCGCCAGTTCCATCTCGCCGGCAAAGCTCAGGGGCGCCGCCAAAGGCCGGCCCAGCAGGCCCTCCGCCACCTCCTGCAGGGCTTCGCGGCGGATCACCACCTGCAGCTTGAGGCAGTCGGCAGCCATGTCCAGCCGCTGCCATTCGTGGGGCGCGACGACCATTCCGCACTGGCTGTCGGAACGTATGCGCGCGCCGCGTCTGGCCAGCGACTGGCGCCCCTGCAGCGGCAGGCTGAGGCTGTAGGCATCCAGGGCGTCGATGCCGATCTGCACCGCGGCGCCATAGCCGATCCGCCCCAGCACCGTGGCTCGGCCCGGCAGTCGCAGTCCTTGGTGATGGAAACTCAATTCGGCGCCGCTGCGGGTTTCCAGGCGATGCGGACCGGCCACCGCGCTCATCCAGCGACACACCTCGGCGACCTGGCCACTGTGCGTCTGCACCTCGAAATTCGTCTGCTGCATGCTGGGCTCCTCCGCTGGCTGGTTCCATGCTGCACGCCGCGTGCCGCCGCCACTATCCGCAGAGTGCAGGCCAGTCCGGCGAGCGAAAAAATTCGGCTAGCGATCAGTGAAAAAGCGGATAGAGGGGTTGGGGTGGCGGGGCTTCAATCGAGGTGAGTCTCACCCTAGAGGACACCCCTGATGAGCACCCGCAGCATTGCCCAATGGCAGGATTACATCCAAGGTTGCCTGGACTTCCGTCCGGCCGACGGCGTCTATCGCATCGCCCGCGACCTGTTTACCGAACCCGAGTTGTTCGAACTGGAAATGGAGCTGATCTTCGAGAAGGTCTGGATCTACGCCTGCCACGAAAGCGAGATCGCCAAGCCCCACGACTTCGTCACGATGCGCGCCGGCCGCCAGCCGCTGATCATCACCCGTGACGGCAACGGCGAGCTGCACGCGCTGATCAACGCCTGCCAGCACCGTGGCGCCACCCTTACCCGCGTGGCGCGCGGCAACCAGTCCACCTTCACCTGCCCCTTCCACGCCTGGTGCTACAAGAGCGACGGCCGCCTGGTGAAGGTCAAGGCGCCGGGCGAGTACCCTGATGGCTTCGACAAGGCCACCCGCGGCCTGAAGAAGGCGCGCATCCAGAGCTACAAGGGCTTCGTCTTCGTCAGCCTGGACACCCAAGGCAGCGATTCCCTGGAAGACTACCTAGGCGACGCCAAGGTCTTCTTCGACATGATGGTGGCCCAGTCGCCGACCGGCGAGCTGGAGATCCTGCCGGGCAAGTCCACCTACACCTACGACGGCAACTGGAAGCTGCAGAACGAGAACGGCCTCGACGGTTATCACGTCAGCACCGTGCACTACAACTACGTCTCCACCGTGCAGCACCGCCAGCAGGTCAACGCCGAGAAAGGCGGTGCCAGCAGCACCCTGGACTACAGCAAGCTCGGCGCCGGCGATGCCGAGACCGACGATGGCTGGTTCTCCTTCAGGAATGGCCACAGCCTGCTGTTCAGCGACATGCCCAACCCCACGGTGCGCCCCGGCTACGCCAGCGTGATGCCGCGCCTGGTCGAGGAATACGGCCAGGCCCGCGCCGAGTGGATGATGCATCGCCTGCGCAACCTCAACATCTACCCCAGCCTGTTCTTCATGGACCAGATCAGCTCCCAGCTGCGCATCGTGCGGCCGGTGGCCTGGAACAAGACCGAGATCATCAGCCAGTGCATCGGCGTCAAGGGCGAGGCGCCCGCTGACCGCACCAACCGCATCCGCCAGTTCGAGGACTTCTTCAACGTCTCCGGCATGGGTACGCCCGACGATCTAGTGGAATTCCGTGAAGCCCAGCGCGGCTTTCAGGCCCGCCTGGAGCGCTGGAACGACATCTCCCGCGGCCATCATCGCTGGACCGCCGGCCCCACCGTGAACAGCGAGGCCCTGGGCATCCAGCCGGTACTCACCGGTACCGAATTCACCCATGAAGGCCTCTATGTGAACCAGCACGGCGCCTGGCAGCGCTTCCTGCTCGACGGCCTGGCCAACAAAGCCCTGCAACCGACGGAGGTGTCGGCATGAACCCAGATCTGCAATACGCCGTGGAACAATTCCTCTATCGCAAGGCGGCGCTCTGCGATGCCCAGGACTGGGACGCCTATCTGGCGCTGTTCGAGGCCGACAGCGTCTTCCACCTGCCGCAATGGATCAGCGAGCACGAGTACGTGACCGATCCCACCCAGGGCCTCTCCTATATCTACTACGCCGACCGCTCCGGCCTGGAGGACCGGGTGTTCCGCCTGCGCACCGGCAAGTCGGCCGCCTCCACGCCACTGCCGCGCACCCTGCACCAGATCAGCAACGTACGCGTCGCCCGGGCTGACGACGGTCTGCTGGAGGTGCGCGCCGGCTGGCTGACGCTCTATGCCCGCCACGGGGTGTCCGAGCAGTTCTATGGCCAGGTGACCTATCACCTGCGCGAGGTGGACGGCGACTTCCGCATCACCCGCAAGCAGGTGCTGCTGCTCAACGACACCATCAACTCCGTGCTCGACTTCTACCACCTCTGAGGCCACCGCCATGAGCCACAACGTCGCTCTGAGCTTCGCCGACGGCAAGACGCTGTTCATCGCGGTGAAGCCCAACGAACTGCTGCTGGACGCGGCCCTGCGCCAGGGCATCAGCCTGCCGCTGGACTGCCGCGAAGGCGTCTGCGGCACCTGCCAGGGGCGCTGCGAAGCCGGCGCCTACAGCCAGGATTACGTCGACGAGGAAGCCCTTTCCGAGCGTGACCTGGCGCAGCGCAAGATGCTCGCCTGCCAGACCCGGGTGACGTCCAACGCCGCCTTCTACTTCGACCACGATTCCAGCCTCTGCCATGCCGAAGAGCCCGAGCGCATCAGCGCCCAGGTGACCTCGGTGGAGCTGGTCTCGGCCACCACCGCCATCCTGCACCTGGACGCCAGCACCGCGCCGCGCCAATTGCAATTCCTACCCGGCCAGTACGCCCGGTTGCGCATCCCCGGCACCGACGACTGGCGCGCCTACTCCTTCGCCAACCGACCCAATGCGCAGAACCAGCTGCAATTCCTCATCCGCCTGCTGCCGGACGGGGCGATGAGCAACTTCCTGCGCGAGCGCTGCCAGCCGGGCCTGACCCTGGAGCTGGAAGCCCCGCTGGGCAGCTTCTACCTGCGCCAGGTGGAGCGGCCGCTAGTGCTGGTGGCGGGCGGCACGGGCCTGTCGGCCTTCCTCGGCATGCTCGACGAGATGGCCGAGAAAGGCGGCTGCGGCCAGCCGGTGCGGCTGTTCTATGGCGTCACCCAGGAGCAGGATCTCTGCGAGGGCGCCCGGCTGGAGGCCTACCGCGCGCGCATCGCCGACTTCGACTACCAGCCGGTGGTCAGCCAGCCGGGTCCGGCGTGGCAGGGCCTCAGCGGCTATATCCCCGAGCATTTCGACCGGCGCTTCCTCACCGACCAGGCCTGCGACCTCTATCTCTGCGGCCCGCCGCCCATGGTCGAGGCGGTCAAGACCTGGCTCGACCAGCAGGGGTTGGGCGAGGAGACGCGGCTGTATAGCGAGAAATTCCTGCAGAGTGCGTCTACGCGTTAACGCTGCGCTGCCTCTTTCAATAAGCCCGACAGCTCGCCTGCCGGGCTTATTGCTTTTTAAGGTTGGGCTGAGACAGCCTTGCCGTCGAAACCCAACAGGCACGAATCTTCCTGCAGCCTCTATCTGGTTCCACCGCTTGGCCCGGAGCGCCCGGCGAACCCTTTCTGTTGAGCTTCGTTGCGCTCACCCGACTGGCCGCGACCCATGGCAGTTCTGAGAAAGCTGTTACCAAGGTGAGGGCTTCAGATTGATCTGGATCTTGCTAAAACCTTGAAAGACGAACACCTGCTCCGATAGCCCCCTCTCCCCTCGGGAGAAGGTTGGGGTGAGGGCACGCATCGCGACGGATTCCAGTGGAAAAGGCTGCGCCGTTTTCCACGCTACGGTTATCGACGTCTACAGAGGTGAGTGATGCCGTAGAAGCGGTCGCAACGGCGGAACGCTATAGCCTCAATGAGCCGGAGGTTGGAATGAGACGGCGCAACCGTCCAAGACCAATAGGACCATAACCTCCGGCGCCACCCCGCATCGTCTGCCGCTATATCTGAACCACCTGGACACGCCCTTGGTTGAGCTTACCGCCCAAACGCCGTGCAAAAAAAAGCCTGCCATCCCCGGCAGGCTTGAAAGTGGACGAAGGGAGCTGAACTCCGTCCGGTCAGAAGTGGTGGATGTAGCGCACCTGCACCCGGCTGCCTTCAGGACGATTCTCCGCGTCCTGCTCGAAATAGGCGTTGGCCACCAGGTGGTCGTTCTTGGAGAAGCTGTACATGCCGCCTGGACCGATGGCCCAGACCTTCTCCCGGCGTCCGGAGACGTCGTGACCGTCGACCTGGGTGTCGGTGATCTGCTTGAGCCAGTAGCCGTTGATGCCCAGGCGCAGTTGCGGGGTGACGGCATATTCGGTGGCGAAGTTGGCGTGCAGCGCCTGGCCGGCCTGGATGTCGGAGACGTCGCCGAAGGCATAGCTCGGCTTGTCGTTCTTGAAGTTGTAGAGGTAGTGGGCGCGCACCGAGACGGTCCAGTTGGGGGTGAACCAGTAGGTGCCCGCCCAGTAGGGATTGAACGACCAAGCGTGGTTGCCGGGATTGATGTCCTTGTCGCGGTCGTATTCACCGGTGGGGATATTCACCTGCAATTCGACGCGCTGGACGAAGCGCGGCCCGTTCGGCCCCATCACCGGATCGAACTGGATGAACGGCCCCACCAGCAGGTCGCCCATGCCGCCCTGGTCCTTGAGGGCGGCGTTGTCTAGGCCATCGTCGACCTTCATCCGCGTCACCACCGGCAGCAACATGTTCAGACCCAGGTTGCCGTTGCCCAGGCGCAGGTCCGATACGTAGCTGAGCTGGGTCACCGAGACCTGGTAGTCCAGCTTGGTTTTCGGCAGCCCCAGCTTGTCGCCGTTTTGATCGGTCAGCCGATGGCTGCTGTAGTTCTGGAAATACTGTTGCAGGTACCAGCCGTTACCGGCGGGCAGACCGCCGTCAAGAAAGCTGGTGAGGCCGAGGTTGACCACCGGCAGGTCAAAGGCCTGAGTGGTTCCGGCGACCAGGGCACCGGCGAGGGAAAGATAGCGAATCCGGGTCATGCAAGGCTCCTTGAATACGGCTGTTCGTGCTCGCGAAAGGCAGATTCGAAAGGGCAGCGCCCGCCGACCGAGTGGCATCGACGGGCGCCGCCAAGTCTCAGGCGCCCAGTGCGGGATGGGCGCTGGCGACCCGGTACTGGCCGGCGTGGAAGACCAGCGGTTCGCCGCCGCTGTGTCGGTAGTGCTCGATTTCACCGAGGAAGATCAGGTGGTCGCCGCCCTCGTACTGGACGTGGTTGCGGCAGATCAGGGTCGCCACGGCCTCCTCCAGCAACGGCACGCCAGCGGTGCCCTCGACGTGGGCGATACCGGCGAACTTGTCCTCCGCCGGCCGCGCGAAGTGGCCGGAAAGCTGGTGCTGGTCGCTGCCCAGCACATGGATGGCGAAGTGGCTGGCGGCGAGGAAGTCCGGCAGGCTCGGCGCCTGGCGGGCCAGGCTCCAGAGCACCAGCGGCGGCTCCAGGGACACCGAGGAGAAGGAATTGGCGGTCATCCCTACCTTGCGCCCGTCACGGCCGCGGGTGGTGATCACCGTGACGCCGGTGGCGAATTGCCCCAGCAGGTTGCGCAGCGCCCGCGGGTTGGCCGGGTCGGCGGCGATGAGATCCAGCGCGTCTATCGTCATGGTGGGCTCCTCAGGCAGCCTGGTTCAGGTGTTCACGCAGGAAGCCCTGGCAGGCCTCCGCTTCGAACCACCAGGGGGCGAAACGGCGGGGATCGTCGAAGGCGTTGACGATGCGCGAGGCGATGGCGTGGGACTGGCTGGCGGCGCCGAGCAGATCGAGGATGTGCGGTGGTGGCGGGGTCAGCAGGCTGTTGGTCCATTTCACTACCTGGCCGGCGTAGTCCCAGTAGCGCTCGAAGGTCTGGTGCATCCAATCCGGGGTGAAGGCGGCATCGCCCTGGGCGAGGATGGCCTCCAGATAGACCTTGCTGCATTTGGCGGCATTGTTGGAGCCCTGGCCGGTGATGGGATCGTTGACCACCAGGGCGTCGGCCATGCCGAACACCGGCCGGCCCGAAGGCAGGCGCAGCACCGGCTTGCGCACCATGGGCGTGAAGCGCCCGGCCAGCACGCCGCCGGCATCGGTGAGCTCCAGGTTCTGGCAGCGCTCGGCCTCCCAGGGCGCGAAGCGGCGGACGATCTCCAGGCTACGCTCCAGGTGCTGCTCCGGCGAGGTGACGTCCTGCCAGCAGTCCATGGGGCCGCCGGGCACGCCTTCGAATACCATGATCTCGCAGGGTCCGTTCAGGGTCAGGGCCGGGAAGACGAAGTATTCGCCCACACCGGGGATAAGGTTGAAGGCCACCCGCGAATAGGGCGACATGGGCGTCATGCCCTTCACATAGGTCAGCGCCAGGGCACGCTGGGGATGCTGGAAGACGGTGCGTTCGGTGTCACGGGCGAACAGGTTGACGATCTCGCCCTTACCGGCGGCGAGCAGGGTCAGGTCATGGCTGGCGGCCAGGGTTTCCAGTTCGGGCAGGCCGACGTCCTGGATCACCAGTTCGCCGCCGCGCCGCTCGAACTCCTCCATCCAGGCCGGCATCTTCAGGCGCTGGTCCACCGCCTGGGCATAGCGCTCCAGGCGCGCGCTCCACTGAAAGGCCGGGCGCTCGGGATGGGCAGGATCGGGGACGGCCAGGCCGATGCCCTCCACCGCCGGGCACTGGTCTTCCCAGAAATTCAGCCCCAGGTCGCGCTCGGTCTGCAACGAGGTGTTGAACATGCACTGGCTGGACATGACCTTGCCAGCGCGCACCTGCTCGCCGGTGCGGTTGGTGGTGAGGGTGACATGATAGCCCTGGGCGAGCAGGCCCAGGCCCAGTTGCAGGCCGGCCTGGCCGGCCCCGACGATGGCGATACGGCGCATGGAGGTTCTCCGGGGAGTCGAGTTGCGGGTGGGGGTGAAGCCGTTGAACAGGCGCCAGAAGGGGTTGTGCATGGCATCACTCCCGTTCGGCGAGGCGGGGAATGGCCGGCTGGTTGCGCTCCGGTCCCATGACCGAATAACCGCCGTCCACGGCATAGTCGGCGCCGGTGACGAAACTCGCCGCCGGTGACAGTAGAAAGGCGACCACCTGGGCGACCTCTGCCGGCTCGCCGAGGCGGCCGAGCAGATGGAAGTCGGCGGCGACGCGGTCGGCGTGGGCGCGATCCCCACCGCTGACCTCGGCGATCACCCGCGACCAGGTCCAGCCCGGCGACACCGAGTTGACGCGAATGCCGTCCGGCGCCAGATCCAGCGCCATGCTGCGGGTTAGCTGCTTGAGTGCGGCCTTGGAGACGGGATACAGCCAGCGCCCGGTCTGGGCGCAGTCGGCGGAGATGGAGGTGAAGTTGACCACCGCCCCCCGCCGCGCCTTGAGATCCGTGTGCAGTGCCTTGGCCAGCATCACCGCCGACACCAGGTTCACGTCCAGCGCCTTGAGCCAGTCGCCGCGCGACGACTCCAGGCCATCGTCGAGATAGGTACAGGCCAGGTTGACCAGGCCAGCCACCGCGCCGAAGCGTTCGCGGATGGCGGCTATCGCGAGCGCCAACGCCGCATCGTCGGTCAGGTCCACGGTCAGGAAGAACGCCGCTTCGCCGAGCACCTCGGCACCGGCCGCGCCGTTCGGGTCGATGTCCAGCAGGGCCACCCGAGCGCCTGCCGCGACCAGTGCCTCGGCCACCGCCTGGCCGATCAGGGTGGCACTGCCGCTGATGACCACCGTCTTGCCATCGAGGGAATGCAGACTCATGGCCTCACTCCTCGATGGACTTGCCGGCGCTGGAAGCCCAGCTCGGCATCAGGGTGTTGGATGGCAGCGTCTCGTCGAGCAGCTTGTGCGCGGTCTCCACACCGACCACCGGCAGGCCCTCGGGGTCGAGCAGGCCGATCTGCACCAGCACGCTGGCCTGATCCCAATAGATGTGCTCGTGGTAGAGCTTGGGCCCGCGGAACTTCACCACCCCCAGCATGGGGATCTCGACATGGCGACCGGTGGGCGCCACGCCCGGCAGCATCCAGTCGATGGCCTCGTCGTGGGTGAAGCTCATGACGAATTCGTCGACGATCTGCGAGGCACCCACGGTGCGCGAGATCGGCGTGAGCTTCATGTCCTTGGGATTGCCATGCACGAAGTGATAGCGATAGAAGCGCGCTAGCTCGCGATAGCCGACCCCGCCGGTCATCGTCGGGATATGGTTGACGTAGGGCTCGGGCACCATGGTGGCCATGGTTGCCGGCACGTCGCGGGTATCGAATTCGTGGCGGATGTGCTCTTCCCACAGCGCCGACAGGTTGTAGTCGGGGCCAAGGGTGCGGCGCAGCGCGGCGATGGTGCGCTCATGGGCCAGCAGCGCGGCGGGCTTGTCGTAGTGATGGCCGGCGGGCCGGGCGAAGGCATGGTCGACGCCGGGGTAGACGTAACCCTCGGTACCCGGCCGCTCGGCCAGGGCCGCCAGGATGGCTTCCCGCGCCGGCGCCGGACAGAATTGGTCGGCCTCGGCGAAATGCAGCACCAGGCGCCCACTCAAGCCTTCCAACTCGCCCAGGGCCTTTTCGATACCGACTCCGTAGTAGCCGACGGCGCAAGCCACTTGGCGCAAGCGGCAGGCGGCCAGGTAGGCCAGCTTGCCACCCAGGCAGTAGCCCACCACGCCGAGCCCGGCTTCGCTCACTTCGGGCAGGCTACGCAAATGGTCGAGGGCGGCACCGATGTCCACCACCCCCAGGTTCTCGTCGAAGGCCTGGTAGTGGCCGTAGGCCTTTTCGAAATCCTCCGGGGTGTAGCCCAATTCGATGCGCGGCGCCTGACGCCAGTAGAGATCGGGCACCAGCACGCTGTAACCCTCCTCGCCCAGTTGGTCGGCCACGGCGCGCATGGCGGCGTTGACGCCGAAGATCTCCTGGCACAGGACGATGCCCGGACCGCGACCGTCGATGGAGGGCACGAAGTAGGCGTCGAAGGCGCCGGACGGCGCAGGTACGTGGATATAGGATCCGGTCATCGCAAGAGACTCCAGGTTGCTCAGGTCTGGAATCATCTTCGGCGTGGTTCCCGCTGCGGGGCTGTCCGCAGACTGCCGCGACCATCCCCTTGGCGCAGCTAATTACGCGGCGGCCGCCACCCGGGCGTCGGGCGAATCCCGCCCAGGCCACGGCTGGCCGGGACTTCAGGCCTGTTGCGCAGCGGTCTCCTGCACCAGCGCCAGACAATGCGCCAGCAGCGGCGAGCGATCGCCGGCCCGGTAGCTGATGACGATGGGCGAGACCGCCTGAGTATCGCTCAGGGAGACGTAGTCGATGTCGTCGCGGTGCAGCCGGCGCACCGAGGCCGGCACCAGGGTGATCCCCAGTCCGGCCGCCACCAGGCCGATGGCCGTCTGCAATTCGTTGGCCCACTGCGCCACGCGAATGTTCAATCCTTCGCGGGCGAACAGCGCCAGCACATGGTCGGCGTAACTGGGTCGCGGCGCGGAGGGATAGAGCACGAAGGGCTCTTGCGCCAGGCGTGCCAGACTCACCGGCGCGCCCAGCAGCGGATGCCCGGCCGGCAGCACCGCCACCAGCGGATCCTCGTGCAATACCTCCTGCACCACCGCGGCATCCTCGATGCGGATGCGACCGAAACCGATGTCGATGCGTCCGCTCTTGAGCGCCTCGACCTGCTGCAGGGTGATCAGCTCGGACAGCCCCAGCTCCAGCCCGGCATCGGTGCGCAGTCGGCGGATCAGTTCCGGCAGGGCGCCATAGAGCGTGGACGGCGCGAAGCCGATGCCCAACCAGCGCTTGCGCCCCTCGGCCACCCGCCGGGTGCCGTCGCGCACCTCGTCCAGCTGCGCCAGCAACCTACTGCCGTGTTCCTGGAAATAGCGCCCGGCCTCGGTGAGGCGCAAGGGCCGGCCGCGCTCCAGCAGGCTCACCCCCAGCTCTTCTTCCAGTTGCTGGATCTGCCGGCTGAGGGGCGGCTGGGCCATGTGCAGGCGTTCGGCCGCGCGGGTGAAGTTGAGGGTCTCCGCCAGGACCAGGAAGTACCTCAGATGCCGCAGCTCCATCATACCTCCAGGGTATCGTAGAACACGCAACGGATATTGGACTGCCGGGGAGGCAACTCGCAAGCTGAAAGCCGTCCCTACAAGAACGCGCGGCAACGACCGCCCCTGATGGATTCGGCCCATGATCAGCATCGAACGCCTGGACACCTGCCTCGTCGACCTGCCCACCATCCGCCCGCACAAGCTGGCCATGCATACCCTGCAGCGGCAGACCCTGGTGCTGTTGCGCCTGACCTGCAGCGACGGCAGCCAGGGCCTCGGCGAAGCCACCACCATCGGCGGCCTGGCCTACGCCGGGGAGAGCCCAGAAAGCATCAGGACCAACCTCGACACCTATCTGGCGCCCCTGGTGATCGGCCAGGACGCCGACAACCTCAATGCCGTGATGCAGCGCGTGGAGCGCAGCGTGCGCGCCAATACCTTCGCCAAGTCGGCCCTGGAGACCGCCCTGCTCGATGCCCAGGGCCAGCGTCGCGGCTTGGGCCTCGCCGAACTGCTCGGCGGCCGGGTGCAACAGGGGCTGGAGGTGGCCTGGACCCTGGCCAGCGGCGACACCGCCAAGGACGTCGCCGAAGCCGAACGCATGCTCGAGCTGCGCCGCCATCGCCATTTCAAACTCAAGATCGGCGCGGCCGAACCGGCCCGGGACATCGCCCACGTGGCAGCCATCAAGCGCGCCCTGGGCGATCGCGCCAGCGTGCGGGTCGACGTCAACCAGGCCTGGAGCGAAGGCGTGGCCTTGCGCGCCTGCCAGGCCCTGGCCGACGCCGGGGTGGAGTTGATCGAACAGCCGGTGCCGCGCCATGACGTCCAGGCCCTGGCGCGGGTCAGCGCCCGCAGTCCGGCGCCGGTGATGGCCGACGAAGCCATCGAGAGCCTCCCCGACGCCTTCGCCCTGGCCCGTGCCGGTGCCGCCCCGGTATTCGCGCTCAAGATCGCCAAGACCGGCGGTCCGCGGGCGGTGCTCAAGGTCGCCCACCTGGCGCAGGCGGCCGGCATCGGCCTCTATGGCGGCACCATGCTCGAAGGCAGCATCGGCACCCTGGCCTCGGCCCATGCCTTCGCCACCCTGGAGCGGCTGGACTGGCACAGCGAGTTGTTCGGTCCACTGCTGCTCACCGAGGACATCCTCGTCGAGCCGCCGACCTATCGCGACTTCCAGCTGCTGCTACCCCAGGGTCCCGGCCTCGGCGTCAGCCTCGACGAAGACCGCCTCGCCCATTTCCGTCGCGATCGCAGCAGCCTCGCCGTCGCCACCGCCTGATCACGCCCCGTGGAGGATTCACCATGCTGTTCATGGTCCGCATGACCGTCAAACTGCCCCACGATCTGCCCGCCGCCGACGCCACGCGACTCAAGCAGGCGGAAAAGGAACTGGCCCAGGAGCTGCAGCGCCAGGGCACCTGGCGCCACCTCTGGCGGATCGCCGGGCTCTACGCCAACGTCAGCATCTTCGACGTGGCCGATACCCAGGCGCTGCACGATACCCTGCTGCAACTGCCGCTCTACCCCTATATGGAGATCGAGGTCACCGCCCTGTGCCGGCACCCCTCCTCCATCCACACCGACGACCGCTGATTGGCCACCCATAACAACAACACCGAGGATCGCTCCATGACCCTAGCCCTTTCCCAGACCGCCGATGTGCAGAAGTTCTTTGAAGTCGCCAGCGGCTTCGAGCAGGACGCCGGCAATCCGCGCCTCAAGACCATCGTGCACCGTATCCTCACCGACAGCATCCGCATGATCGAGGACCTGGAGGTGACGCCCGAGGAATTCTGGCAGGCGGTGAGCTACTTCAACGACCTGGGCGCGCGCCAGGAAGCCGGACTGCTGGTCGCCGGCCTCGGCCTGGAGCACTATCTGGATCTGCTGCTGGATGCCCAGGACGAACAGGCCGGCCGCACCGGTGGCACCCCGCGCACCATCGAAGGCCCGCTCTATGCGGCCGGTGCCCCTCTGTGCGAAGGCGAAGCCCGGCTCGATGATGGCCAGGACGCCGGCGTGCCGCTGTTCATGACCGGCCAGGTGCGCGACACCGAGGGTCGCCCGCTGGCCGGCGCCCTGGTGGACGTCTGGCACGCCAACACCGGCGGCACCTATTCCTACTTCGATCCGGCGCAGTCCGAATTCAACCTGCGCCGACGCATCCGCACCGACGCCGAGGGCCGCTACGCGTTCCGCAGCATCGTGCCCTCCGGCTATGGTTGCCCGCCGGACGGCCCCACCCAGCGCCTGCTCGACGGCCTCGGCCGCCATGGCCAGCGCCCGGCGCACATCCACTTTTTCATCTCCGCTCCCGGCCATCGCCACCTGACCACCCAGATCAACCTGGCCGGCGACAAGTACCTGCACGATGACTTCGCCTACGCCACCCGCGACGAACTCATCGCCGACATCCACTTCCACGACGACGCCAACGCCGCCCGCGCCCGTGGCCTCGACGGCAGCCAGTTCGCCGAAATCGACTTCGACTTCGAATTGCAGCCCGCCGAAGAACCCACCGCCGAGCAGCGCAGTGCCCGCCCGCGCGCCCTCGAAGAAGCCTGAAGGCACCCTGTCCTCATCGGTCCGCCGGTGAGGACAGGTCCATCGATTGCCCCACCTGTCCTGCTTGGGCATAGTGAACCGGCCTGCCAGACGCCGGAGTCACCCACCATGCCCGTCCTGTCGCCCCTCGTCCGCCCCGCTGCCTGCCGGGGTCGCCCATGACCCAGCGCACCATGCTGCTCACCGGCGCCAGTCGCGGAATCGGTCACGCCACGGTCAAGCTGTTCCGCAGCCTGGGCTGGCGTCTGCTCACCGTCTCCCGCCAGCCGTTCTCCGAAGAATGCGCCTGGCCGGAAGCCCGCGACGCGCACATCCAGGCCGATCTCGCCGACCTCACCCAGATCGATCGCCTGGTCGCCACGGTCCGCGAGCGCCTGCCCAGCGGCAAGCTGGATGCCCTGGTCAACAATGCCGGCATCTCGCCCAAGGGGCCGGATGGCGGTCGCCTCGGGGTAGCCGCGTCGGATGCCGAGACCTGGACCCACGTCCTCAACGTCAATCTGGTTTCCACCGCCCTGCTGGCCCGCGCCCTGCTGCCGGAGCTTGAAGCCGCTCGAGGCAGCATCGTCAACGTCACCTCCATCGCCGGTTCGAGAGTGCATCCCTTCGCCGGAGTGGCCTATGCCGCCTCCAAGGCAGGCCTGGCCGCGCTGACCCGGGAACTGGCCCATGAATTCGGTCCCCGTGGCATCCGCGCCAACGCCATAGCACCGGGCGAGATCGCCACTTCCATCCTCTCGCCCGGTACCGATGGCCTGGTGGAAGCCGAGGTCCCGCTCAAGCGCCTGGGTACCCCCGACGAAGTGGCCGAGACCATCTACTTCCTCTGCAGCGAACGCTCCTGCTACATCAACGGTGCCGAGATCCATATCAACGGCGGTCAGCACGTCTAGTTGGCGCCTGTGACCGAGGGCAGTCCGCCTGGATCAATGGCGGGCGGCTCGAGTCACCCACCCGGTTAGCTGAAGAAGACGCCGTGCAGGGAACAGGTCCGTCCTTAACCTGCACTAAATGTTATGTTATAACGTGTTATAAAGTTCTGGAGCATCCCCTACAGGGACGCGCCCGCCCTACGACCTACCCTAGCCGTGATGACCATGACGACCCCAGCCAGCCTCCCCAGCCAGAAACTCCCTGTCACCGTGCTGTCCGGCTTTCTCGGCGCCGGCAAGACCACCCTGCTCAACCATATTCTCAACAACCGCGAAGGCCGGCGGGTGGCGGTCATCGTCAACGACATGTCCGAGGTCAACATCGACGCCGCCCTGGTCCGCGACGGCGGCGCCGAGCTGTCGCGCACCGAGGAAAAGCTGGTGGAGATGAGCAACGGCTGCATCTGCTGCACCCTGCGCGAAGACCTGCTGCTGGAAGTCGAACGCCTCGCCCGCGAGGGCCGCTTCGATCAGCTGGTCATCGAATCCACCGGGATCTCCGAGCCCCTGCCCGTGGCCGAAACCTTCACCTTCGCCGGCGAAGACGGGCGCTGCCTGGGCGACGTCGCCCAGCTCGACACTCTGGTCACCGTGGTGGATGCCTTCAACTTCCTGCGCGACTACGCCTCCAGCGATCTGCTGGAATCCCGTGGCGAATCCCTCGGCGAGGAAGACGAGCGCACCGTGGTCGACCTGCTGATCGAGCAGATCGAATTCTGTGACGTCCTGGTGGTGAACAAGCTGGACCTCATCGAACCGGCGGAACGCGATCGGCTGCTGGCCATCCTGCGCAGCCTCAATCCCCGCGCACGACTGGAACTGGCCAGCTTTGGCGCCGTACCGCTGGAGCGGGTGCTGCAGACGGGACTCTTCGACTTCGACAAAGCCGCCCAGGCGCCGGGCTGGCTGCAGGAGCTGCGCGGCGAACATACCCCCGAGACAGAGGAATA
This sequence comes from Pseudomonas sp. Pso3, assembly GCF_055393275.1. Lineage (NCBI taxonomy): Bacteria > Pseudomonadati > Pseudomonadota > Gammaproteobacteria > Pseudomonadales > Pseudomonadaceae > Pseudomonas > Pseudomonas sp. Pso3. The sequence goes on from NZ_AP043687.1 coordinate 2,753,933, forward strand.
CGGCATCTCGAGTTTTGTCTATCAGGCCCGCCGCCCCTTCCATCCCGAGCGCTTCTTCGCCCTGGTCGAGGGGGAATGGCCTGGCGTGATCCGCTCCAAGGGCTACTTCTGGCTGGCCAGCCATCCCGCCCATGCCGGCACCTGGTCCCAGGCCGGCGCCGTGGCCCGCCATGGCGTGGCCGGGCGCTGGTGGGCCGCGGTACCGCCCGAGCAGTGGCCGGAGGATGAAGAAACCGTCGCTTTCATCAAGGAAAAATGGCACGAGGGCGTCGGCGATGCTCGCCAGGAACTGGTACTCATCGGCATGGACATGGACGAAGCCGCCCTGCGCGCCCGCCTGGATGCCTGCCTGCTGACCGACGAGGAGCTCGCCGCCGGCCCCGCGGCCTGGATGTGCCTGCGCAACCCCTTCAGCGACTGGCCCCAGGCCACCGATCCGCACTGAAGCGAGCCCTGCCCATGAACGCCATCCTCCCCGATGTCTCCCTCAGCGAGACCGCCACCCTGCCCGCCGCCCTCGACTGGGTCGGCATGCAGGGTATCGACCTGCCGATCCGCCTCGGCCACGCCGATCTCGGCGGCCTGTTGCCCGCCAGGGCCGACGTCCAGGTCGACCTGCCCGCGGCCACCGCCAAGGGCATCCATATGTCCCGGTTGTATCAACTGCTGGATCGGCTGGGCGGCGAAGCCCTCCTGACGCCCGAGCGCCTGCGTCTGCTGCTGAGCGACATGGTCGCCAGCCACCGCAGCTGCGACTCCCGCGCCGCCCGCCTGCGGCTGGATTTCGCCCTGCTGATCCGCCGCCCCGCCCTGGTGACCGCCGAGCTAAGTGGCTGGAAACGCTATACCGTACGCCTGGAAGCCAGCTGGGTAGCCGGCGCTTTCAAGCTCAGCGCGCGCGTCGAGATCCTTTACGCCTCCACCTGTCCCTGCTCCGCCGCCCTGTCCCGGCAACTGATCGAACGGGCCTTTCTGGCCGAACACGGGACCACCACGCAGCTCGATCCCGCCACCGTCGCCCACTGGCTGAGCCGTCACGCCTCCCTGGCCACCCCGCACAGCCAGCGCAGCCTGGCCCGGGTACGGATCAGCCTGCCGGCCGGGGCAGTCGACTTCGGCTTGCTGCCCCTGATCGACCAGTGCGAACAGGCCCTGGGCACGCCGGTGCAAACGGCCGTGAAGCGCGCCGACGAACAGGCCTTCGCCGCGCTAAATGGCAGCAACCTGATGTTCGTCGAGGACGCCGCCCGCCGCCTGCTGGTCGCCCTGCGTGAAAGCTACCGGGACGTGAGCCTCCAGGTGCGCCATTTGGAGAGTCTGCATCCGCACGATGCGTCCGCCTGGGCCTCCAGCTCGCCCGCTTGAACAGGGCGTCTCTGCAGCTTTCCTTTCAAAACGGCCGCTTTACCGCTTTACTGCAAACGAAGCGGTCGCTCTGGACGGCCACTCCCTCTCTCTCGATTCAGGAGCGCTTCTCGATGAAATCCCGCCTTACCGCAGCAGCCATGACCGTTCTGCTGAGCGTCCTCGGCACGGGCGTCGCACTGGCCGAAAGCCCGGTGGAAAAGAGCATCCGCCAGGACGGTCGTGACGTGAGCAAGGACGCCCGCCACGACCGCAAGGAAGTCGACAAGGGCGCGGCCCATGCCGCCGACGAAGCCGACCGCACCGATACCCATCTGGACAAGGAACGCCACCGCGAAGACAAGAAGGTGGACAAGGAATACAAGAAGACGCTGTAGCCCGCCCGGGTCGGGGCAGAGCCCGGGGACTGTCTTATCATTGAGCGCTGTGCCTTCCCTTGAGGCTGCGTGAGTCCCCGCCACTGAAAGGCAGGTAATCCCCTGGCCTGCCTACCCCACTGATAAGCGTGCCAGGCGCATCCACCCGGCTGCGGAGCCCGGCAATCGACTCGTGGCCATCCAGATATTTAGTGACCTGCATCACATTATTTTGGCATGACGGAGCTGATGGCTTAGACTGCGCGCCTCTCGAAAAAGGAGTTTCGCATGAAGCCGTCCCATCTCTTGTTCATCACCTTCGCTGCGCTGCAACTGGCCGGTTGCGCCATCGGCCAGAAGATCGACTACCGCCAGACCGCCCCGCAACTCACCGTCAAGGCCGACAAGCCGGTCGCCGTCGCGGTACTCGATGAGCGCCCCTATGTGGTCGCCCAGAACAAGGACGCCACCTACGTCGGCAACATCCGCGGTCTCTACTACAACCCCTGGAGCGTCCGCACCTACAGCGGTAGCCCCCTCTCCGCCGACCTGCAGGACGCCGTGCAAAAGGCCCTGGCCCGCGCCGCCATCACCGCCATGCCCAGCCAGGCCAGCGACCGCGCGCCCCAGGGCCAGAAGCTGCTGGTGCTGAAACTGCGGGAGTGGAAATCCGACGCCTACATGCGCGTCCGCTTCGACTATGACGTCATCACCCAGGTCCTCGACGACCAGGGCAAGCTACTCGCCAGCGACGAGATCAAAGGCAGCGGCCCGACCAACAACGTCATCCTTTCGGGCACCCAGGTCCTGACCAACGCCATCGACGCACCGGCCATCGCTGCCGCCCTGGCCAAGGGCAACACGCCCTGACTGGGACGCTGCTCCTCGGTCTGGAAAAAGCCCGCTTCGCGCGGGCTTTTTCATGTCCAGATACTGGAACTGGATCCGCAGCGGAGCATATCGCACCGCCATCGATACGAACGCCGGGGCGCACGAGGGGTTTCAGCCGAGTTGCAGTCATCGGCGGCGGTGGCATGTGGGAGCAGGAAGACCGGAGTACAAAGTCGTCAGACAGGATACCGGTTTCGCGCTGAATAGCGACGCCTTACCGCGGTGACGGGAGCCAGGGTTGATCGTGAAAACCTAATGCCTCCGCACTTCTGCCGCCTGCGGTTGTCAGACCACCTCATTCGACGTGGACCCGGGCTAAACAAGCAACATGAATGCGCCTGTGAAAGAACAGAAGGTAATCAATGCGATTGCCATAGGAACTTGCGTAGCAGCAATGGTCTTGCTGTTGAGCTTCGCTGAAGCCACAATCGCGGCCAATAGCTGGGTGCCGCAGCCCAGTACCGAAACTGAAAAGGATATTTCAGTTGCGCTATCAATTGACAAGGACAGTGACGCTCTTCGAGTCGAGGCCCCACAGCCGGCTAAATAGCGTCCCGCTCAAATCTGCACTCATTCGTCCACGATCGCTGGCCAGCGATCAGGGCCTACTGGCGCTCACCCTGGGTGCCATGTGTATCGGGTTGGCAACCATCTTCGTGGTGGCCATGGTGGCCTGCTGACGATGGCGCGTGACCAGGGTCGTCAGCTTCAGCGGATGACCGATAGTTTGACGATGCTTGGCACGTCCTGACTCAGGCCGTTCTGCCTGCTCATCTCAAAAGGCAGTTCCCCACGATCGCACTCAGCTCAGCCCTGGCTCTCGTTCGGGGGCCAGGGTTGCCGCGATGCTCACCCTCATCAAGTCCAGGGCTATAGAAGGTCAGGCATCGGCGCTGTTCCGAAAGAACTTCGGAACTGCTCTTTTTTCTCGCCCGAGTGCTCTTGAAATCCGACCATACAGACAGCAAAAAGCCCCGTAAGAACGGGGCTTCGCAGATGGCGGAAGCGCAGAGATTCGAACTCTGGGACCCTTGCGAGTCGGCGGTTTTCAAGACCGCTGCCTTAAACCACTCGGCCACACTTCCGTAAGAGGGGCGCATAGTACCTGATGGCAACACACTGTCAAACAGTCGCAAGCGATCCTTAAGCAACATTTGCTATCTTCGGGGTCGTACGGTACATCACACCGTTAATTTAGCTTTGGAGTACACCATGAACGAGCGTCAATACGCCTACAACCCTGCTATCGCGCAACCGCGGGACGTCAGCCGTGTATTGCGCAACACCTATGCCCTGCTGGCCATGACTCTGGCGTTCAGCGGCCTGGTCGCCTTCGTCTCGCAGCAGATGCGGCTGCCCTACCCCAACATCTTCGTGGTCCTGATCGGCTTCTATGGCCTGTTCTTCCTGACCGTGAAGACCCGCGACAGCGGCTGGGGTCTGGTCAGTACCTTCGCCCTCACCGGCTTCATGGGCTACACCCTGGGCCCGATCCTGAACATGTACCTGGGCCTGCCCAACGGTGGCAGCGTGATCGCCTCCGCTGCCGGCATGACCGCCCTGGCCTTCTTCGGCCTGTCGGCCTACGCCCTGATCAGTCGCAAGGACATGAGCTTCCTCAGTGGCTTTCTGATGGCGGGCTTCTGGATCCTGCTGGGCGCCGTGGTGCTGTCCTTCTTCGTCCAGATCAGCGGTCTGCAACTGGCCATCAGCGCGGGCTTCGTGCTGTTCGCCGCGGCGGCCATCCTGTTCCAGACCAGCGCCATCGTGCACGGTGGTGAAGACAACTACATCATGGCTACCATCACCCTGTACGTCTCGATCTACAATATGTTCATCAGCTTGCTGCAGATCTTCGGATTCGCCAGCAACAACGATTGATTACGAGCGGTAGCCCAAGAGGCCCGCTTCGGCGGGCCTTTTTACATTCATGAAATTTGCCATCGTTGTCCTTTCTCCACCCCAGGCGCCTTCGGCGCGTCGGGCCCTGCGCTTCTGCGAGGCGCTGCTGGCCGGGGGTCACGAGCTGTCGCGCCTCTTTCTTTACCGCGACGGCGTCCATAACGCGTCTCACGCCCTGGTCAGTGGCCAGGACGAATCCGATCTGCCCGCCCGTTGGCGCGAGCTGATCGAACGCCACCAGATCGACGCCGTGGTCTGCATCGCCGCCGCCCTCAAGCGGGGGCTGCTGGACGAGAACGAAGCGCGGCGCTACGAACGTGAGGGCGCGGTGAACGTGCGGGCGCCCTGGCAGCTGTCCGGCCTGGGCCAGTTGCACGAGGCGGTGCAGGACGCCGATCGCCTGCTCTGCTTTGGAGGCGACTAGCATGGCCAGGAGTACTCTCGTCATCTCCCGCCAACCGGCCCTGAGCGGCCCCGGTCCGCGCGAGGCGCTGGATATGGTACTGGCCGGTGGTGCCTTCGAATTGCCCCTGGCGCTGCTGTTCGCAGGTCCTGGCGTGACCCAGCTGCTGGCGGCCGACAGCGCTGCCCTCGAGCAGAAGGACCTGAGCGCCAACCTCTCTGCGCTGCCGCTGTTCGGTGTCGAGGCCATCTACGCTGAAGCCGCCGCCCTACACCGCCTGGGCATCACGCCGGAGCAGTTGCCCGCCTGGGTGACGCCGCTGGAGCCCGAGGGGCTGATGGCGTTGATCCACGACCATGACCAGGTGATTTCCATTTGACTACCCTGCACCTGTTTTCCCGCTCGCCGCTACTGGACGCCGGTGCCCTGGACGGCCTGAGCTGGGTCCGCGGCGAGGACACCGTTCTGCTCACCGGCGCTGCCGTCGAGGCCCTGCGCCCCGGCAGCGCGGCGGCGGAGTTGTTGACGCAACTCCCGGCCGAGGCGGCCCTCTATGCCCTGGCGGAAGACGTCCAGGCGCGTCGCCTGCAACCCGAGCGGGCCGTGACCCTGATCGACTACCCCACCTTCGTCGACCTGAGCGTGAGCTGCGCCAAGGTCATCAGCTGGACCTAGCCATGCCTCTCGACCTCGACCCCGAAGGCTATCTGCGCGACCTCTCCCAGTGGAGTCCCGAAGTAGCCCAGCAACTGGCACTCAAGGAAGGCATCGAGCTGACCGAACGCCACTGGCAGGTGCTGCAGGCGCTGCGTGACTTCTACGCACAATTCCAGCTTTCACCAGCCAATCGGCCGCTGATCAAGTACATTGCCCAGACGCTGGGCTCGGATCTGGGCACCAGTCTGCAGCTCAACCTGCTGTTCAAGGGCGCGCCGGCCAAGCTCGGCGCCAAACTGGCCGGCCTGCCGAAACCGGATAATTGCCTATGACCCTCACCACGCCCGAAGAACACCCCTTCGCCGTCTATGTCCGGGCCCTGGGCAAGGGCAAGCGCGGCGCCCGCAGTCTGACCGAGGCCGAGGCGGAAATGGCCATGGGCCTGATCCTCGACGGCCAGGTGACCGAAGCCCAGCTCGGCGCCTTTCTCATGCTGCTCAGACACAAGGAAGAGAGCGCCGAGGAACTGGCTGGCTTTACCCGCGCCGTCCGGGCGCGGCTGCAGCCGCCAGGTTTCGCCGTCGATCTCGACTGGCCGTCCTACGCGGGCAAGAAGCGTCACCTGCCCTGGTACCTGCTGGCGGTGAAATGCCTGGCCGGCAGTGGCGTGCGGGTGGTCGTGCATGGCGGTGGTACCCACACCGCGGGCCGGCTCTATACCGAACAGTGCCTGGCCGACCTGGGGATGCCGACCGCCACTGACTGGCAGGACGTCGACGCCCTGCTCGATCGCGGTCAGCCGGCCTTCCTGCCGCTGGCCGCCTGGATGCCGGCCCTGCAGCGGATGATCGATCTCAAAGCCGAGCTCGGCCTGCGCTCGCCGATCCACTCCCTGGTCCGGCTGCTCAACCCCAGCCAGGCGCGCTGCATCCTGCAGAGCATCTTCCATCCGGGTTACCAGGAGGTGCACCGCGAGGCCAGTCGTCTGCTGGGTGATGACAGCATCGTCATCAAGGGCGAAGGCGGTGAAGTCGAGCGCAATCCCGATGTCATCGCCCACCTCTACGGCACCCGTGGCGGCGAAGCCTGGGACGAAAGCTGGCCGGCGCTGACCGAGCGTCGCCAGGTCAAGCCGGAGCGCCTCGATCCGGTCCTGCTCGCCTCCACCTGGCGGGGGGAAGCGGAAGACCCCTATGGGCGCCTGGCGGTCATCGCCACCCTGGCCGTGGCCCTGCGCGCCCTGGGCCAGGACCAGGCCAGCGCCCAGCGCGAAGCCGAGCAACGCTGGGAAGCGCGCGACCGGACGCTCTGACGTCGCCTCAGGAACCCGGAGCGGCTCCCCGGGTTCCTAACCGCAACGCAGCGGAGGATGACGATATGGGCTTGTTGGTCGATGGGCAATGGCAGGACCGCTGGTACGACAATGGCAAGGATGGCCATTTCAAACGGGAAGAGGCCCAGCGTCGGGACTGGATCGCCCGCCCCGAGCAAGCCATTCCGCAAGGCGCCTCGCGCTATGCCCCGGAAGCCGGGCGCTACCACCTCTATGTGTCCCTGGCCTGTCCCTGGGCCCACCGCACCCTGATCTATCGCCAGCTCAAGGGCCTCAGGGACCTGATCGGCGTCTCGGTGGTCAGCTGGCTGATGCGCGAGGAAGGCTGGACCTTCGACCTGGCCAAGGGCTCCAGTGGTGACGACCGCTATCACCTTGAGCGTCTCTACCAGCTCTATCAGCGCGACCAGGCCGACTACACCGGCCGAGTTACCGTGCCGGTGCTCTGGGATCGCCAGGAGGAGCGCATCGTCAGCAACGAATCCGCCGAGATCATCCGCATGTTCAACGGCGCCTTCGACGAGCTGACCGGCAATCGCCTGGACCTCTACCCGGAGGCCCTGCGCGGGCGCATCGACGCCCTCAACGAGCGCATCTATCCGACGGTCAACAACGGCGTCTACCGGGCTGGCTTCGCTACCACCCAGGAGGCCTACGAAGAGGCCTTCGACGAGGTCTTCGCCACCCTCGACGACCTGGAAAAGCTGCTGCAGACCCAGCGCTATCTCACCGGCGAATGGCTGACGGAAGCCGATTGGCGCCTGTTCACCACCCTGATTCGCTTCGACGCCGTTTACCACGGCCACTTCAAATGCAATCTGCGGCGCATCCGGGACTATCCGGCGCTACAGGGCTGGCTGAGGGAGCTGTATCAGTGGCCGGGGATCGCCGAGACCGTGGACTTCGAGCACATCAAGCACCACTACTACGGCAGCCATGCGCAGATCAATCCGACCGGTATCGTGCCCAAGGGGCCGGCCCTGGAGCTGGATCTGCCCCATGGCCGCGAGGCCCTGAGCAGTGCCGGCATCCAGGGCGCGGTCTAGGTGTCAGACCGTCGTCTGGGCGCCTTCGAACCAGGCCAGCTTCTCGCGTAGTGCCACCACTTCGCCGACGATCACCAGCGTCGGCGCGTGGACCTCATGCTCGGCAACCAGCTGCGGCAGATCCTGCAGGGTACCGGTGAATACCCGCTGATTGAGCGTGGTGCCCTGTTGCACCAACGCCGCCGGCGTTGCCGGATCCTTGCCATGGGCGATGAGTTGCTCGCAGATGGTGGGCAGTCCCACCAGGCCCATGTAGAACACCAGGGTCTGCCCCGGCGCCACCAGATCGGTCCAAGGCAGATCGGCCGAGCCGTCCTTGAGATGACCGGTGACGAAGCGCACCGACTGGGCGTGGTCCCTGTGGGTCAGGGGAATGCCGGCATAGGCCGCACAGCCACTGGCCGCAGTGATGCCCGGCACCACCTGGAAGGGAATGCCCTCGGCCGCCAGCTCCTCGATCTCCTCGCCGCCGCGACCGAAGATGAAGGGATCGCCTCCCTTCAATCGCAGGACCCGCTTGCCCTCCCGGGCCAGCTTGACCAGCAGGCGATTGAGATCATCCTGAGGCACCGCATGCTCGGCGCGACGCTTGCCGACATAGATGCGATCGGCATCGCGCCGGCACATGTCGAGGATGGTTGGGGCCACCAGGCGGTCGTAGAGCACTACGTCGGCCTGCTGCATCAGCCGCAGGGCGCGGAAGGTCAGCAGATCCGGATCGCCGGGACCGGCGCCGACCAGATAGACCTCGCCGCGGAAGGTGGCGGTCTCGCTGGTCAGCTTGGCTTCCAGCAGCTGTTCGGCCGCCTGGGGCTGGCCGGAAAAGACCTTTTCCGCGACCTCGCCCTGGAACACCTCTTCCCAGAAGATCCGCCGTGCCTGCAGATCGGCGAAGCGCGTCTTCACCCGGGCGCGAAAGCGCTGGGCCAGTTGCGCCAGCTGCCCGTAGGTCGCCGGGATCCAGCTCTCCAGCTTGGCCCGCACCAGGCGCGCCAGCACCGGGGCGTCACCGCCGCTGGAGATGGCGATCACCAGGGGCGAGCGATCGACGATGGCCGGGAAGATCACGGTGCACAGCTTCGGCGCATCCACCGCGTTGACCGGCAGGCCCAGGGCCTGGGCGTCGTGGGACACCCTCTCGTTGACCTCGTCATCGTCGGTGGCCGCGATCACCAGGCAATGCCCGGCGAGATGGTCCGCCGCATAGCGCTCGACCCGGCAACTGCCGCCCCGCGCCTCGACGAAGGCGCGCACCTCAGGCTCGATCTCCGGCGCCACCAGGGTGATGAGCGCGCCGGCTTCGGCCAGCAGCACGCTCTTGCGCAGGGCGATATCGCCCCCGCCGATCACCAGTACCGGACGGCCGTCGAGCTTGTGGAAGAGCGGCAGGTAGTCCATCAGCCGATGACCTCGAGGCCACCCATGTAGGGCTTGAGGACGTCGGGAACGCGGATGCTGCCATCGGCCTGCTGATAGTTCTCCAGCACGGCGACCAGGGTACGACCCACGGCCAGGCCGGAGCCGTTGAGGGTATGCACCAGCTCGGGCTTGCCCTCGGCATTGCGATAGCGGGCCTGCATGCGGCGCGCCTGGAAGTCACCGCAGTTGGAGCAGGACGAGATCTCGCGATACTTGCCCTGGCTCGGCACCCAGACTTCCAGGTCGTAGGTCTTGGTGGCGCCGAAGCCCATGTCGCCGGTGCACAGCGACAGCACCCGGTAGGGGAGCTCCAGGCGCTGCAGTACGGTTTCGGCGTGGCCGGTCAGCTCTTCCAGGGCCTGGAAGGAGGTGCTCGGCTCGACGATATGGACCATCTCCACCTTGTCGAACTGGTGCTGACGGATCATGCCGCGGGTGTCGCGCCCCGAGGCCCCGGCTTCGCTGCGGAAGCAGGGGGTATGGGCGGTGAACTTGAGCGGCAGACGCTTGGCGTCGAGGATCTGGCCGGCGACCAGGTTGGTCAGGGTGACCTCGGCGGTGGGGATCAGGTAGAGATCGCTCTCGCCTTCGCGGCCGATCTTGAACAGGTCTTCCTCGAACTTGGGCAGCTGACCGGTGCCCTGCAGGGTTTCGGCCTGCACCAGGTAGGGCGTATAGGTCTCTTCGTAGCCGTGCTCGCCGGTGTGCAGGTTGAGCATGAACTGCGCCAGCGCCCGATGCAGGCGGGCGATGGGGCCACGCATCACGGCGAAGCGGGCGCCCGAGAAACGTGCGGCGGTCTCGAAGTCCAGCCAGCCGTGGGTCTCGCCCAAGGCGACGTGATCCTTGATCTCGAAGTCGAACTCACGCGGCGTGCCCCAGCGACGGACTTCGACGTTGTCGTCTTCGTCCTTGCCGACCGGCACCGAGGCGTCGGGCAGGTTGGGCAGGCCCAGCAGCAGGGCATCCAGCTCGCCCTGGACCAGATCCAGCTCGCGCTTGGCTTCTTCCAGTTCGCTGCCCATGCGATCGACCTCGGCCAGCAACGGCGCGATGTCTTCACCGCGCGCCTTGGCCTGGCCGATCCCCTTGGAGCGGGCATTGCGCTCGGCCTGCAGGGTCTCGGTGCGGGTCTGCACGGCCTTGCGACGAGCTTCCAGCGACTCCACCAGGCTGACGTCCAGGACGTAGCCACGGGTCGCCAGACGTGCGGCCACCTCCTCGGTTTGGGTGCGAACCAGTTTCGAATCAAGCATGTCCGTTTCTCTTGCTTAGGAATGGGGGCAACGGCGCGGGCGGGGGGTCAGGAACGCCGCCGGCGCTGGCGCGGGCTGGACCGGTCGAGGTCCGCCAGATGCTGCAGTTTATCGCGGATCTTCAGCTCCAGCCCACGGGGAACCGGCTCATAGTAACGGCGCGGCTCGAGCTCTTCGGGAAAGTAGTCCTCGCCCGCGGCATAGGCCTCAGGCTCATCGTGGGCATAGCGGTATTCGTCGCCGTAGCCGAGATTCTTCATCAGTTTGGTCGGTGCGTTGCGCAGGTGCAGCGGCACCTCGCGCGAGCCGTTCTGGCGCACATCGGCCAGGGCGGCCTTGTAACCCATGTAGACGGCATTGCTCTTGGGCGCGCAGGCCAGATAGACGATCGCCTGGGCGATGGCCAGCTCGCCTTCCGGACTGCCCAGGCGCTCCTGGACGTCCCAGGCGTCCAGGCACAGGCTCAGGGCGCGCGGATCGGCGTTGCCGATATCTTCGCTCGCCATGCGCACCACGCGCCGGGCGATGTACAGCGCATCGCAGCCACCGTCGATCATCCGCGCGAACCAGTAGAGGGCACCATCGGGATTCGAGCCCCGCACCGATTTGTGCAGCGCGGAGATCTGGTCGTAGAAGGCCTCGCCTCCCTTGTCGAAGCGCCGGCGTTGATCGCCCAGCAGACTCTGGAACAGCTCGGCATCCAGGACACCACCGTCCTCGGCCAGGTCCGCAGCGTTCTCCAGCAGGTTAAGCAGTCGGCGACCGTCGCCATCGGCGGCGGCCAGCAGCAGCGCCAGGGCGTCGTCGGGCAGGCTCAGCTGGCGCTCGCCCAGTCCCTTGGCGCTGGTCAGCGCCCGGTGTGCCAGGCCGGCGAGGGCCTCGTCGTCCAGGCTCTTGAGCACATAGACCCGCGCCCGCGAGAGCAGCGCGTTGTTGAGTTCGAAGGAGGGATTCTCGGTGGTCGCCCCGATGAAGATCAGGGTGCCATCCTCGACATAGGGCAGAAAGGCGTCCTGCTGCGACTTGTTGAAGCGATGCACCTCGTCGACGAAGAGAATGGTGCGGCGGCGATACTGAGCGGCCTGCTGCCTGGCCACCTCCACCGCGTGGCGGATCTCCTTGACCCCGGAGAGCACCGCCGACAGCGTTTCGAAATGGGCATCGGAGACCTGCGCCAGCAGCCGCGCCAGGGTGGTCTTGCCCACCCCGGGCGGCCCCCAGAAGATCATCGAATGCAGCGCACCCTGCTCCAGCGCCTCGCGCAGGGGCTTGCCCCGCGCCAGCAGGTGCTGCTGACCCGCGTATTCATCGAGGGTCTCGGGACGCATGCGGGCAGCCAAGGGCTGCCCGACGGGTGCGGTGCTGAAGAGATCCATGGGGTGCGATCACTCCTGGATGACGTCGGCTCCCTTGGGCACCTGGAAGGTGAACTGGGACGCGGCCACCGGCTCGTTGAGCTTGACGTTGAAGAAGAGGATGTTGGTTCTCTGACCGGCACCGTCGATCAACTGCATGTCGTTGATCACGCCGTTGCGGAAGGACAGCCGCAGGCTGTCGAACAGGGTGTCCTTGGTCTTGGGCTTGAGCACGAAGTCGACGACGTTGCCGGCGTCCTTGCTGGTGACGTCGAAGCTGCTCTCGATCTTGGAGATGTCGCCCGACAGGAGCAGCGCCGGCGTCTGGGTCAGGCGCAGGTCCAGCTTGCGAATGGTGACCTGCTCCAGGTCCGGGTCGTACAGCCAGACCTGCTTGCCATCGGACACCAGCAGCTGCTCCTGGGGGGCATCGGAATGCCAGCGGAACAGCCCGGGACGCTTGAGGCTCATGTTCCCGGCGGTTTCCTGCAGGCGGGTACCCGAGCCATCCAGGGTCAGTTGCGAAAAGCGCGCGGTCAGGGTCTGGGCCTTGTCCAGCAGTTGCGACAGGCGACCCACCGACGCCTGGTCGGCATGGGCGGAAAAGCTTACGGCGGCCAGGGCGGCCAGGGCGAAGCAACGCAGCTTGTGCATCGAGGTCCTCATGGATGTCAGTCTCTCACCGGAGCAGGCGCTGTGACCTCACGCGAGCCGTTGGTGTTCATGGGCGATACGACACCGGCCATTTCCATGGTTTCGATCATGCGTGCCGCCCGGTTGTAACCGATCTTGAGCTTGCGCTGGACCGCGGAGATGGAAGCCCGGCGACTCTCGGTAACGAAGCGCACCGCTTCGTCGTAGAGCGGATCGTCCTCGTCGCTCTCGCCGCCTTCGCCACCACCCCCCTCGAAGCCTGCCCCGCCGCCCTCGTCCGGGCCGCTGAGGATGTCTTCGATGTAGTCGGGGGCGCCGCGCTCCTTCCAGGCCTCGACCACGCGATGGACCTCGTCGTCGGACACGAAGGCGCCGTGGACGCGAATCGGCAGGCCGGTACCCGGCGGCAGATAGAGCATGTCACCGTGACCAAGCAGCTGTTCGGCGCCGCCCTGGTCGAGAATGGTCCGGGAGTCGATCTTGCTCGACACCTGGAAGGCCATCCGCGTCGGGATGTTGGCCTTGATCAGACCGGTGATGACGTCCACCGAGGGACGCTGGGTGGCCAGGATCAGGTGGATGCCGGCCGCTCGCGCCTTCTGCGCGATCCGCGCGATCAGCTCTTCGACCTTCTTGCCGACGATCATCATCATGTCGGCGAATTCGTCCACCACCACCACGATGGTCGGCAGGGTCTTCAGCAGCGGCGCCTCGTCGTCCATGCTCTCGCGACGATAGAGCGGATCGGTCAGCGGAGTGCCCGCTTCCTCGGCGTCCTTCACCTTGCGGTTGAAGCCGGCCAGGTTACGCACGCCCATGGCCGCCATCAGCTTGTAGCGCCGCTCCATCTCCGCCACGCTCCACCGCAGAGCGTTGGCGGCCTCCTTCATGTCGGTGACCACCGGACAGAGCAGGTGCGGAATGCCCTCGTAGATCGAGAGTTCCAGCATCTTGGGATCGATCATGATCAGCCGCGCGTCTTCCGGGCTGGACTTGAACAGGATCGACAGCAGCATGGCGTTCACGCCCACCGACTTACCGGAGCCGGTGGTACCGGCGACCAGCAGGTGCGGCATCTTGGCCAGGTCGGTGATGACCGGCTTGCCGCCGATGTCGTGACCCAGGGCCAGGGTGACGGGCGACTTGGCCGCGGCGTACTCGGGCGATTCGAGCACCTCGGAGAAGCGCACCATCTGGCGATCCTCGTTGGGAATCTCGATACCCACGGTGGTCTTGCCGGGAATGACTTCCACCACCCGGACGCTGAACACGGCGAGGGAGCGCGCCAGGTCCTTGGCCAGGTTGGAGATGCGACTGACCTTGACCCCGGCCGCCGGCTGAATCTCGAAGCGGGTGATCACCGGGCCGGGATGGACGCTTTCGACCAGTACCTCGACGCCGAACTCCTTGAGCTTGACCTCCAGCAGGCGCGACATGTTTTCGAGGAATTCCGGCGAGTAGCTCTGCTGTTTCTTCTCGGCGCGATCCAGGATCGACAGCGGCGGCAGGGTGCCCTCCAGGTCCGCATCGACACGGGTGACGGCGGCTGCCGGCGCATAAGGCGCAGGGGCTGGCGCCGGCGCAGCCTTGCGCGGCGGCGGGCTGGGCATGGCCACGCTGGCAGCCGCCGCGACGGGTGCGACTGCAACTGGTGCGGACTCCGCCGGCTCGGCAACGAAGCGACTGGGCGCCGGCATCTCGATGCGCGGCGCGGCGCGCTCGACCCGTGGCGGGGGCGCGATGTCGAGCAGGTCGTCGAGGTCTTCGTCGGCGACCGGAACCGGCACGTCACGCGCCTTGCTCTTGCGGGCCACCGGCGGTGACACCGGCTCGTCGAAGACGTCCAGCTCCGGCGCCTGACGGCGACCGCCGGCCAGGCGGCTGAAGCCACCCTGCACCAGATCCAGCAGATCGAGCACGACCTTGCCGGTGAAATCCATCACCTTGAACCAGGACAGGTCGGTGAAGACGGTGAGCCCCAGCAGGAACAGCGCGAGGAACAGCAGCGTGCTGCCCTGGACATTGAGGGCGGCGACCGACAGCTGCCCCAGGCTTTCGCCCAGCGCGCCGCCGGCGGACGCCGGCAGCGCCGAAGCCGCATGGAAATGGATATAGGCCAGTACCGAACCCGAGATCACCAGCAGCACCAGGCCGGTCAGCCGCCAGGAAAACAGCCAGCCGCTCCATTCCCAGGGCAGATGCCGCTTGCGGAAGATCTGCCAGGTCTTGACGGCGAGCAGTACGGGAAACACAAAGGCGAAATAGCCGAGGGCCATGAACAGCACGTCGGCCAGCCAGGCGCCGGCGCGGCCCGCAGTGTTATGGACCTGATCGATGCGACTGGTGTGGGTCCAGCCCGGATCTGAGGGGTCGTAGCTCAGCAGAGCCATGAGCAGATACAGGCACAAGGCGGCCAGTGCGATGAGCACCACCTCCTTGAGACGATAATGCAGATGCTCACGCCATTGGTTGACGTGGCTGACAGAACTGGATTGCTTCAAGCGCGCTTTTCCCGCACACGGAACGTGTGACCGTGAATCAAAAACAGTGCGCCATTCTAGATCGCCCGGGCCCTGCTTCTACAGTCCCACGGCGAAACATGGCACGATAGCGGCCGGCCGTACCGGAACCGCCTTCAGGCACAACATTGGAGCATTCTTTCGTTGTCCTGACAAAGAGTTATGACGATTTCTTGAGCTTGTTACGCACAAGCGGCACAGCTTCGGCTCCACCCATCAGAAGGCGCCCTCCCCTACCATGGTGAAATGGCTGACCCGCGAAAGCCCTGACTTTCCGCCGCTGCAGCAGGCGCTACGCGAACCCAACGGCCTGCTGGCCATCGGCGGCGACCTGAGTGCGGCGCGCCTGATCAGCGCCTATCGACATGGCTGCTTTCCCTGGTACCAGGCCGGCCAGCCCCTGCTCTGGTGGTCGCCGGATCCGCGGACGGTGCTTTTTCCGCCGGATCTGCACGTCTCTCGCAGCCTGGCCAAGACTCTGCGCAAGACGCCGCTGCGGGTCACCTACGACCAGGCGTTCGAGCGGGTGATCCTGGCCTGCGCCGGTCCGCGCCGCGATGCGGACGGCACCTGGATCACCGCGGAGATGCGTCAGGCGTACCAGCAGTTGCACACCCAGGGCTGGGCCCACTCCGTGGAGGTCTGGGACGGCGACCAGCTCGTCGGCGGGCTCTATGGCATCGCCATGGGCAAGCTGTTCTTCGGCGAATCCATGTTCAGCCACGTCGACAACGCCTCCAAGATCGGCTTCGTGACCCTGGTCCGGGACCTGGCGGCCTGGGGCTTCGTGATGATCGACTGCCAGATGCAAACCGCACATCTGCAGAGTCTCGGTGCGAGCAGTCTCTCTCGGGAACGCTTTGCCGAATACCTGGCCAAATACCTGGATCAGGCCAGCATGGCCGCCTGGCCTACCTCCTGCGGGTGACTTACACTCAGGCTAGGCTTATGTAGAGGTTCGACATGACCGAGCTGGCGAGACTCAAGTTCTACGCAACCCAGCCTCACGCTTGCAGTTACCTGCCCAACGAGCAGGCGACCACGCTGTTTCTCGACCCCTCGCAGCCCATGAACGGCCAGATCTACGCGGAGTTGTCCGAACTGGGCTTCCGCCGCAGTGGCGACCACCTCTATCGTCCTCACTGCCAGCTCTGCAAGGCCTGTGTCCCCGCCCGCATTCCCGTCGCCCGCTTTCGCCCCAGCCGCAAGCAGAATCGCGTCCTCAAGCGCAACCTCGACATCAAGGTCAGCCGCTGTGACCCGGGCTTCACCGAAGAACGCTATCAGCTGTACGCCCGCTACATCAGCGAGCGGCACGCCGACGGCGACATGTTCCCGCCGAGTCGCGGCCAGTTCTCCACCTTCCTGGTCAGCAACCTGCCCTACGCCTTCTTCTATGAGATGCGGGTGGAAGATCGTCTGATCGGGATCGCCGTCACCGATGTCCTGCCCAACGGCATGTCGGCCGTCTATACCTTCTACGATCCCAGCGAGGAGAAGCGCAGCCTCGGCGTCTTCGGCATCCTCTGGCAGATCGCGGAATCCCGGCGCCTCGGCCTGGATGCGGTTTATCTCGGTTACTGGATCAAAGGGTGTCGCAAGATGTCCTATAAGACCGAGTATCGCCCCATCGAGCTCTTCGTCAATCAGCGCTGGGTCGCCCTGGCCTGACGAAATAGCGCTTTTTCTGAATTTCTGTCAGAATATGGGCCTTTTTCGCCCGGACTGCTCTGGGCCTATCTTGTCACCGAGGGCTTTTCTATATATGTCGAAAGAAGACAGCTTCGAAATGGAAGGTACTGTCGTCGACACCCTGCCCAACACCATGTTTCGCGTGGAGTTGGAAAATGGGCACGTCGTCACCGCGCACATCTCCGGAAAGATGCGTAAGAACTACATCCGCATCCTCACGGGGGACAAGGTTCGCGTGGAGCTGACGCCTTACGATCTGAGCAAGGGCCGGATCACCTACCGCGCGCGCTAAGCGAATCCTTTCATGAAAAAGCCCGGCGATGCCGGGCTTTTTCATGAGCGATTGTAAACCGCGACCTGCCCTCAGGCAGGTTCGGCCGTGGTCTCGAACTCGAACTCCAGCTCGTCGTTCACCGCATCGATGTGCACGATACCACCATGGTCAGCCAGGTCGCCAAACAGGATCTGCTCGGCCAGCGGCCGCTTGATCTTGTCCTGGATGAGGCGCGCCATGGGACGAGCACCCATCTGCACGTCATAACCACGCTCTGCCAGCCAGCCACGGGCCGCATCGCTGACCTCGAGCTGCACACGCTTGTCCTCGAGTTGCGCCTGGAGTTCGGTGAGGAACTTGTCGACGATGCTCTTGATGACTTCGGTGCTCAGTCGGCCGAACTGGATGATCGTGTCCAGACGGTTGCGGAACTCCGGCGTGAAGCTCTTCTTGATGACTTCCATGGCATCCGTGGTGTGATCCTGCAGCGTGAAGCCGATGGAGGCACGGGATGCGGTTTCGGCACCGGCGTTGGTGGTCAGGATCAGGATCACGTTGCGGAAGTCGGCCTTGCGACCGTTGTTGTCCGTCAGGGTGCCATGGTCCATGACCTGCAGGAGCAGGTTGAACACCTCGGGGTGGGCCTTCTCGATCTCGTCGAGCAGGAGCACGCAGTGCGGTGTCTTGGTGATGGCCTCGGTCAGCAGGCCACCCTGGTCGAAACCGACATAGCCGGGGGGCGCACCGATCAGCCGGGACACGGTATGCCGCTCCATGTACTCGGACATGTCGAAGCGCACCAGCTCCACACCCATGGCCTTGGCCAGCTGCCGCGCCACCTCGGTCTTGCCCACGCCGGTGGGACCTGCGAAGAGGAAGGAACCGACCGGCTTGTCCGGCGACTTCAGACCGGCACGGGACAGCTTGATGGCAGTGGACAGGGATTCGATCGCCAGGTCCTGACCGAACACGGTCAGCTTGAGGTCACGCTCCAGGTTGCGGAGCAGCTCCTTGTCGGAACTGTTGACGGTCTTGGGGGGAATCCGCGCGATCTTGGCGACAATGTCCTCGACCTGCTGCACGTCGATGCGCTCGGCGCGACGATCCTCGGGCTGCAGGCGCTGATAGGCGCCGGCTTCGTCGATGACGTCGATGGCCTTGTCAGGCATGTGGCGGTCGTTGATGTAGCGGGCGGCCAGCTCGGCTGCCGCACGCAGCGCCTCATCGGTGTACTCGATATGGTGATGCTGCTCGAAGCGCCCCTTGAGGCCACGCAGGATGCCGTAGGTGTCGTCCACCGAGGGCTCGACCACGTCGACCTTCTGGAAGCGCCGAGCCAGTGCCCGGTCCTTTTCGAAGATGCCGCGGAATTCCTGGAAGGTGGTGGAGCCGATGCAACGGATCTCGCCGGAGGACAGCAGCGGCTTGAGCAGGTTGGAGGCATCCATCACTCCGCCCGAGGCCGCGCCGGCACCGATGATGGTGTGGATCTCGTCGATGAAGAGCACGGCATGGGGCCGCTTCTTCAGCTCGGCCAGCAGCGCCTTGAATCTCTTCTCGAAGTCGCCACGGTACTTGGTGCCGGCCAGCAGGGCACCGAGGTCCAGGGAGTAGACCACGCTGTCCGCCAGCAGGTCGGGGACCTGACCGTCGACGATGCGCTTGGCCAGGCCTTCGGCGATGGCGGTCTTGCCGACCCCGGCCTCACCCACCAGCAGCGGATTGTTCTTGCGACGCCGGGCGAGGATCTGGGCAACGCGCTCGACTTCGTGCTCGCGGCCGACCAGTGGATCGATGCGGCCCTGCCGCGCCTGCTCGTTGAGGTTGCTGGCGTAGGCTTCGAGCGGATTGTTGGAGGAACTAGGCTCGGCACCCTCCTCCTCGGCGGCGTCCTGATCCTGTTCGGCTTCAGGGGCGGCGCCGGGCACCTTGGAGATGCCGTGGGCGATGAAGTTGACCACGTCGATCCGCGCCACGCTCTGCTGCTTGAGCAGGAACACCGCCTGGCTTTCCTGTTCGCTGAAGATGGCCACCAGGACGTTGGCCCCGGTCACTTCGCGCTTGCCCGAGCTCTGCACGTGGAAGACCGCACGCTGCAGGACCCGCTGGAAGCCCAGCGTCGGTTGCGTTTCGCGCTCGTCATCCTGCTGTGGAATCAGGGGCGTGGTGGAATCTATGAATTCCAACAGATCGCGACGAAGGCGATCGATGTTGGCGCCGCAGGCTCTCAACACGGTGGCGGCCGCTTCGTTGTCCAGCAGCGCCAGCAGGAGGTGCTCAACGGTCATGAATTCATGACGCTTCGTCCTCGCCTCCTTGAAGGCGAGATTCAGGGTGACTTCGAGCTCACGATTCAACATAGCTTCACCTCATAGCCCAAGCAGCACAGTAGCCCAAGCAGCACAGATCTAACTTTCGATTTCGATTTCACACAGCAGCGGGTGGTTGCACTCCCTCGCATATTGATTGACTTGCATGGCCTTGGTTTCAGCGACATCGCGAGTAAATGTTCCGCAGACCGCCTTTCCCTGAGTATGCACAGTGAGCATCACCTGGGTAGCCGCTTCGCGGTTCATGCTGAAGTAGCGTTCCAGCACCTCGACGACGAACTCCATCGGGGTGTAGTCATCGTTATACATCAGAACGCGATATCTGGCTGGCCGTTTTAGTGCAGGTTTGGCTTCCTGCACCGCCAGGCCACCGTTGTCGCCGTCCTGATGTTCGTTGTCGTCCGCCGCCAGTCGGATGGGGTCGATTACACGCATTCTGATCGATTCCGAATTACGGGATGAATAGCAGGAAAAAAAGAGCTTGATCCACGTCTCAGCCGCCTAGTGCCTTGCCTTGACTAAGACTGAAAGGGTGTTACAAACATCCTGTACCCGACGAGGTACCAAGGGTTCCGTTGTAGTGGCGTCTGTGTGGATTCACTGGAACTGTAGTCGAATGATACTCCAGGCTTGGAGTCCTTTGCAGAGGGAGCCGGTATGCTCAGTGGCAAGGTCAAATGGTTCAACAACGCCAAAGGATATGGCTTCATCGTTGCAGATAACAGTGATGAAGACCTATTCGCTCATTACTCGGCCATTCAGATGGACGGTTACCGCACACTCAAGGCGGGCCAGGCGGTCAACTTCAATATCGTTCAGGGTCCCAAGGGCCTGCACGCCGTCGAGATTCGCGCGGCCGAAGTGAGCGCACCCGCCGCAGCGCCAGTCACCAATACCCTCGATGTACGGGATACGGTCAGCTCGGAAGCCTGATCTCACGCCCCTTCGGGGGCGCCATCCCCGCCTTCGCGCCGCTGTCCCTCGCCGTGCCCCAGATCGCGCTCCGGAAACACCAGGTCCCTGACCCGGTTCTTCAGCGTTCTGGCATCGGGAAAGCCGCCATCCCGCTTGCGCTCCCAGAGCACCTCCCCGCCACAGGCGATCTCGAACACACCACCGGTCCCCGGTAGCAGCGTCACCCCACCCAGATCGGTACCAAAGGTGCTGAGCAGCTCCTGAGCCAGCCACCCCGAGCGCAGCAGCCATTGGCACTGGGTGCAGTAATGGATGGTGATGACAGGTTTGGCGTTCGCCACGGTACACCTCGCAAGGCCTGGGCTCCCTATAATACGCAGCCCTCGATCCCGTCCGCCATGTGGTCCGTCCTATGCGCCTGTTGCTGCCCGTAGTCTGCCTTCTGCTGTCCGCCCTGGCCTGGGGTGCGCCACCGCCCAAGGTGGGACTGGTGCTGTCCGGCGGCGCGGCCCGGGGGCTGGCGCATATCGGCGTGCTCAAGGCGCTGGAGGAACAGGGCATCCAGGTCGACGCCATCGCCGGCACCAGCATGGGCGCGGTGATCGGTGGTCTCTATGCCGCCGGCTACAGCGCCGAGGAACTGGAACGCATCGCGCTGGACATGGATTGGGGCCAGGTGCTTTCCGACCAGCCGCCACGCAAGGACGTGCCCTTCAGGCGCAAGCAGGATGACCGCGATTTCCTGGTCAAGCAGAAGCTGAGCTTTCGCGACGATGGCACCCTGGGCCTGCCGATCGGGGTGATCCAGGGCCAGAACCTGGGGATGATGCTGGAAAAGCTGTTCGTGCATACCAGCGACACCCGGGATTTCAACCAGTTGGCCATCCCCTTCCGCGCCGTGGCCACGGACATCACCACCGGCGAGAAGGTGGTGTTCGACCACGGCCACCTGCCCCGGGCCATCCGCGCCAGCATGTCGATTCCGGCGGTGTTCGCCCCGGTGGAGATCGACGGCC
This sequence comes from Pseudomonas sp. Pso3, assembly GCF_055393275.1. Lineage (NCBI taxonomy): Bacteria > Pseudomonadati > Pseudomonadota > Gammaproteobacteria > Pseudomonadales > Pseudomonadaceae > Pseudomonas > Pseudomonas sp. Pso3. The sequence goes on from NZ_AP043687.1 coordinate 2,775,316, forward strand.
GGCTGCTGGTGGACGGCGGCATGGTCGACAACATCCCCATCGACGTGGCGCGGGACATGGGCGCGCAGCGGGTGGTGGTGGTCGACATCGGCACCCCGCTGCTCAAGCGCAAGGACCTGACCACGGTGCTGGACGTGCTCAATCAGTCCACCACCCTGATGACCCGCAACAACTCCCAGGCGCAACTGGCGACCCTGGGCAAGCAGGACCTGCTGATCCAGCCGCCGCTGGCCAGCTATACCAGCGCCGACTTCAGCGAGGTCAAGGCGCTGATCGATGCGGGCTACCGGGCGACGATGGCCATGGCCGGCGAGCTCGCGGTGCTGCGCAAGGACGCGAAGAACGAACGCACCACCGCGGTGGCGGCCGCGCGTGCGCCCAGCAGCCGCACCCCGGTCATCGACGCCATCCGCATCGAAAACGATTCCAAGGTCGAGGACGAGGTCATCCGCCACTACATCCGCCAGCGCCTGGGCGAACCCCTTAACGTGGAGCGCCTGCAGGATGACATGAGCACTCTCTATGGCCTGGACTACTTCGACCAGGTGGAATACCGCATCCGCCGGGATGGCCCCGGTGACAATGTGCTGGTGATCTACGCCCGCGGCAAGCGCAGCGGCACGGACTTCCTGCGGCTGGGCCTGAATCTGTCGGATGACCTGCGAGGCGACAGCGCCTTCAACTTCGGTGCCAGCTATCGCATCAATGGCCTCAATCGCCTGGGTGGCGAATGGCTGACGCGGGTGCAGATCGGCGATCACCAGGAGCTCTACAGCGAGTTCTACCAGCCGCTGGACGTCGGCTCACGCTATTTCATAGCCCCCTATATCGGCGGCGAGGCGCGCAACATCGAGCAGCTGGAACGCAACGACCCCATCGCCGAATACCGCCGCGAACGCTATGGCTTCGGCCTGAACGTAGGGCGGCAGATCGGCAACAAGGCCGAGATACGCCTGGGCATCGGCCACGACTGGGGCAGCACCAAGGTGCATGTCGGCCCGCGAGAGACACCCGAGGAATCCTTTACCGAAGGCTTCTACGAATTGCGCTATTCGCTGGACGATCTGGACGACGTGAACTTCCCGCGGGAGGGCCAGGATCTGGCCTTGACGCTCAAGCAATTCGATCCGAGCCTGGGCTCGGATTCGCGCTATCGGCAGCTGGATCTGCACCTGAACAAGGCGCTTAGCTACGGCTACAACACCTTCGTGCTGGGTGGCGGTCTGGGCCGCACCCTGTCGACCGACAGCGACACCAATGTGGTGACCAGCAGCTTCCTGCTGGGCGGAGCCTGGCAGCTCTCGGGCTATCGGCAGGACGCCCTGTCCGGCCAGAACTACGGTCTGGCGCGGCTGATCTATTACCACCAGCTCACGCAACGCTCGCTGTTCCCACTGGACACCCCGGTGTACCTGGGTGGCAGCCTGGAGCAGGGGCGGATCTGGAACCGCGACGACGACTACGACAGCGGCAACATCAGCGCAGCCAGCCTGTTCCTCGGCCTGGATACGCCACTGGGGCCGCTCAAGTTCACCTATGGCCTGAGCGACCAGGGCGAGCACGCCTTCTACATCAACCTGGGCAACAGCTTCTGATCAGGCTATGCGGGACAGCAGGATCTCGGCCCGCTCGCGCTGACTGTCGCTGCCCTCGCTGACGATCTCCTGCAGCAACGAGGTCGCGTGCTGGACGTCGCCCTGGTCGAGACAGGCCTCGGCCTCGGCGAACCGCCGGGCGATGGTGTCGGCCATGAAGTGCTCGTCGAGACTCAGGTCCAGCTCCATGACCGCCGGCAACTCGCCCAGGCCTTCGGGGAAGTCGTCCTCGAGGCTGACCTCCAGGGCATCGACCTGCTTCCACCCGGAATCGGCATCCAGCTCCTCGGTCAGGGCAATGGCCTCATCGAGACTGAGGTCGGCCAGATCCAGGTCATAGTGCTCTTCGGTCACCGGGGCAGGCGCTGCCGGCTCGGCGAATTGCAATTCCGCCGACCACTCGCTCGCTGGCGCGTCGAACGCCGGCAGGTCGAGGTCCAGATCATCTTCCAGCAGGGGGTCCACCGGTTCGGCGGACATCCCGGGAAACTGGGCATGCAGCACTGCCAGGCTCGCCGCCACGCCACCCAGCGCGAGAAAGCGCTGTTCGTGCTGCCGGAACGCCTGGGCCTCGCCCAGGGTGGCCAGTACCCGGAGCAGCAGCAGCCGCAGATCCTGCCGCCGATCGTCTTCGGCGAGACCGCTTTCCAGCACTTCTCGCGCCTGGCCGTAACGGCCATAGGCGATGTAGATCTCCGCACGACCGGCATGATCGTCGACCGGCGCCGGGCTGGCGACGGTCGCCGGCCTGGCCTTGGCAGGCACCGGCTGGGTAGCGGCCAGAACGGGCTCGGGCAGGGGCTCCGCCCTGTCGAGCTGCTCGACCTCGTCCTCCACGTCGACAGCAGCCTCTTCGGCCTGGCGCCGACGCCACCAGAGCACCCCGGCCAGGGCCAGAATGGCCGCGGCGCCAGCCAGCAACAGCGAGCGCAGGGACAGCAGGCCTTCGTCGGCGCTGTCGGACGTGGAACCCACAACGGGTGCCGCCTGCGGCGCTGGCGTTGCAGGTGCCGCGGGGGTGCCTACCGGCGTCGGCGCGGCCAGGGCCACCGAACGCGCCTGCTTCAACTGCTGCTGCAGACCGTCACGGTCCTGCTGAAGCTGTTCGATCATCGCCTCTTTCTGCGCCAGCAGCGCGTCGTAGCGCTCCTGCAGCTGGGTGAGCTGACCCTCCAGATCGCCGACCTGCCGACCCAGGTCCTGGGTCACCAGCAGCGGCTTGGTGTCCTCGGCAGGGCTTGCGGCGGGCTGCGGCGCCGTTACGGGTGGCGCCGCCCCTTCGCTTGCCGGGGCTGGGGCCGCGACGGGCGCTGGTGCGGCTGCCGAGGCCGCGGGTGCAGGTGCCAGCACCGGCGCGGCGGCGACCGGTGCCGCGGGCACCGGGGTGGGCGCCGGCGATGGGGCGGCCCTGGCCACCACGGGTTGCCGCGGGGCAGGCTCGCTGACCCCCACCGGCAGCCGCAGGCGCTGCCCGGCCTTGAGTCGCCCGGGATCGTTGTTGGCGAAGGACGCCGGATTGAGCGCGAACAGATCGGCCATGAGCTGCTCCGCCGACCGGTTCGCCATGGGCCCCAGGCGCTTGGAAATGCTCCAGAGGGTGTCCTTGGGACGCGTCTGGTAGACGCCTTCCCCGGCAGCCAGATCCGGCGAGGGTGCCAGCCCCTGGCGCGGCGCTGAAACGGCTTGTCGAGCCATCGATCCCGTGGCGGGGGCCGCAGCGGCGGCGCGGGTGGGTGCAGGCTGGACGCGCGCCGGCGCCGTACTGGCGACGCTGGTAGGGGCGCCACCGCTGCGCGGGGGATCCACCAGCAGGGTGAATTCGCGCAGCTGCTTGCCGCCTGGCTGTTCCAGCTGAACGATGAAGCCGAGATAGGGCTCGACCAGCGAGCGGCGCGAGGTGACCTCGATGTAGCTGCCGGCCGCCGTGCGCAGATGCGGGGTGAATACCAGGTCATCGAGGAACTGGGTGCGGTCCACGCCAGCCTGGGCGAACGCCTCGTTCGCCGCCAGGTGGATGCGGAAGTCCCCGGCATCGGCATCGCCGATATTGACCAGCTCGATCCGCGCGCGCAGGGGCTCGTTCAGAGCGGACTGCAGGGTGATGCCCCCCAGGCCGAGCGCGAACGCCGCTTGAGGAAGAGTGGTCAGCGCGGCGGCCGACAGGATGACAAAGGCAAGGGGACGGCGTTTCGCGACCATGGATACCGCTGCGTCAGGTATTCGAGTAAACCGGTGTTTTAGCGCGGTGGCTCACAAAAATCGCCTCCGCTACGCTGGAACGTAGCATCGATACCGACAGACGGCAAACCGATGGCCGCACGCGCCGAAAAGCCCACCGCGAAGGCGACCGGGCGCGATAGGCGATCCCAGACGCCTCGGCCGAAGCGGGTGTTGATGGCGGGGGGCGCTACCGCGCGGGGCAAGCCGCCAGACGGCAGTCAACCGCGCTCGAGATTGGCCAGGACGCGCTGGTGGACCTGTTGGCAGATGGCGATCTCTTCGTCGTCCAGGCCGCTGAGCAGCTCCTTGCGCAGGGCTTCGGCGATGGTCTCGATCTTCTCGATCAGCGGACCGGCCTCCTGGGTCAGCATGATGCGCTTGGCACGCCGGTCCTCGGTGACCGCCAGGCGCTTGACCAGCCCCTGCTTTTCCAGACCGTCCAGCAGCCGTGCCAGGGTCGGCCCCTCGATGCTGATGCTCTGGGCGAGCTCACGCTGGGTGGGCTGGACGCCCTTCATCCGCGCCAGGTTCAGCAATACCTGCCAACGCGCCTGAGACAGCCCCAGATGACTCAGGCGCCGGTCGAGCTCGGCGCGCCAGGCACGGGACACGTGGAAGATCTGGCGGCCAAACAGGTGTGGATCGGTAGGGGTCATTCAGGCTAAACCTTGTACTTGGATTTTCTCATTATTCTGTTTACCGGCATGGCGGGGCAACCGCCGCGCCTCGCTAGTCCGCCAATTCCGCCTGCAGGGCTGCCCGCACGCAGTACAGCGCACCCGCCGCCACCCGCCCTTCGAAGCGCGCGGCGACCTGGGCTACCGGCGGCAATTCGCCCTCATCTTCGAGGAAGGCATCCTGGATTTCCGCCAGCAGATCCTCTGGCAGGTCCAGGGCCTGCTCCAGGGCGATCTGCTGCCCGGCGATGGCCTCGGCCAATAGTGCATAGACATTCTTTTCCGAGCAATTGAGCTGGCGCGCCGCCTGCTCGGGCGTCATCCCGGCGCCTACCAGGGTCAGCACCTCGTGGCGCACGTCGGCGACCGGCGCGGGCGCGGCGTCGCCGTCATTGAGCGCGTCGAGAAAGGCCTGGCCATAGCGCTCCAGCTTGCGCGCGCCCACGCCGCTGACCCGGCTCATCTCGTCCAGCGAGCGCGGCTGGCTGCGCAGCATCTCCAGCAGGGTGGCGTCGGGGAAGATCACATAGGGCGGTACCGAGTGCTCCTCGGCCAGCTTGCGTCTCAGGGTGCGCAAGACCTCCCAGCGTTCGCGTTCGTCGGCGCGCACCAACTGGCTGGCGGCACTGGCCGAACCACTGCCACTGCTGCCCCGCCCGCGCTGGGGCTTGGGATCACGGCGCAATTCGATGCGCACTTCGCCGCGCAGCAGGGGGCGGCAGCTTTCGGTCAGGCGCAGGCCGCCGAAGCCGTCGACATCCACCTCGGCCAGGCCACGGGCGACCAGCTGGCGGAACAGGGTGCGCCATTCGTCTTCGCCGCGGGCCTTGCCCAGGCCGAACACGGCCAGGCGCTGATGGCCGAGGCTCACGATCTTTTCGGTTTCCCGACCGAGCAGGATGTCGACCAGGTGCCCTACCCCATAGCGCTGACCGCTGCGGTAGATGGCCGACAGCGCCTGGCGCGCCGGTTCGGTGGCGTCCCAGGTCTCCACGGTGTCGATGCAGTTGTCGCAATGGCCGCAGGGCTGGGGCAGGTGCTCGTCGAAATAGGCCAACAGCACCTGTCGCCGGCAGCGGGTTTCTTCGCACAATGCCAGCATGGCTTCGAGCTTGTGCCGCTCGATGCGTTTGTGGCGCTCGTCGCCTTCGGAGTTCTGCATCATCTGCCGCAGCAGCAGCACGTCCTGCAGGCCGTAGGCCATCCAGGCGTCGGCCGGCAGGCCGTCACGGCCGGCACGCCCGGTTTCCTGGTAGTAGGCTTCCAGGCTCTTGGGCAGATCGAGGTGGGCAACGAAGCGCACGTTGGGCTTGTCGATGCCCATGCCGAAGGCGATGGTGGCGACCATGATCAGCCCTTCCTCGTTGAGGAAACGCTTCTGGTTGGCGGCGCGCACGTCATTGGGCAGGCCGGCGTGATAGGGCAAGGCCGGAAAACCCTGGTTGCTGAGCTGCTCGGCCACCTCCTCCACCTTCTTGCGCGACATGCAGTAGACGATGCCGGCATCGCCGCGACGCTCGGCCAGAAAGGCCAGCAGCTGCTTGCGTGGCGACTCCTTGGGCACGATGCGATAGAAGATGTTGGGTCGGTCGAAGCTGGAGAGAAAGCGCTCGGCCTGCTCCAGGTGCAGGCGGCTGGCCATCTCTTCGCGGGTTCGGGAATCCGCGGTGGCGGTGAGCGCCAGGCGCGGCACGCCGGGAAAGTGTTCGGCCAGCTGACCGAGCTGCATGTATTCCGGGCGGAAGTCATGGCCCCACTGGGACACGCAGTGGGCTTCGTCGATGGCGAACAGGGCGATCGGCAGGCGCTTGAGGAAATCCAGCATGCGCGGCTGGACCAGGCGCTCGGGTGCGAGATAGAGCAGCTTGATCTCGCCGCGCTCCAGCTGCGCAGCGACGGCTCTTTGCTGTTCGCCGGTCATGGTGGAGTTGAGCGCGGTCGCCGACACGCCCAGTTCCAGCAGGGTGGCGACCTGGTCGTCCATCAGCGCGATCAGCGGCGAGACCACCACGGCCACGCCGGGCCGCAGCAGGGCCGGCACCTGGTAGCACAGGGACTTGCCGCCGCCCGTGGGCATCAGCACCAGCGCATCGCCACCGCTGGCCACGCGCTCGATGATCCGGGCCTGGTTGCCACGGAACGCGTCGTAGCCAAAGACGTCTTTAAGGATGCGCAGCGCAGGTTCTGACATGAAGCCTCCTCGAATGGAACGGCCATTATACGGATGCCGAGGTCGCTGCGGCGGTGCTTTTCCGTCGGCCGGCGCCGGGCCGTCAGGTTCGACGTGACCGGGGCGCTCGTCTACAATTCCGGCCGTTCTGCCCTTTCGAATCCTTTCCGAGGTAAGTAGCCGATGTCCTTCGCCGAACAATTGACCCGTCTGCGCGATTTTCTCGATGCAGACGATCTGCACGAAGAAGCGCTCGACTACGTAGCCGCCCATGGCTACCTGACCGCCCTGTCCATCTGCCCGGAAGAGGTTCCCGAACGCGAGTGGATCGACGCCCTCTTCGCCGAGCCGCCGCAGTATCGCGACGCCGCCCAGCAGGAGGAGATCGAGCGCTCCCTGGTGCAGCTCAAGGCGCATATCCTGCGCGTGCTGGGCAGTGACGAAGAGCTGGACCTGCCCTGCGACCTGGATCTCGGCCCCGAGCCGGACGACTCCGAACTGCGCGGCTGGTGCATCGGCTTCATGGAAGGCGTGTTCCTGCGCGAAGCCGTGTGGTTCGAAGACGCCGAAGACGAGGTCAGCGAGCTGCTGCTGCCGATCATGGTGGGTTCGGGTCTGTTCGACGAACAGCCGGAGTTCTCCGAGATCGCCCAGGACCGTCGCCTGGTCGCCGACATGATGGTGCAGATCCCGGAATTGCTGACCCAGCTGTTCCTGCTCTGCCATTCCCCCGAAGAAAAGCCGGCGCTGCTCAAGCCGCGTCACTGAGCGATGGACGAGGCCACCCCCAGACCCCGCCAGCGCAAGGGCTGGGTCCGCTACCTGCTGCTGGGCCTCGGCTGGCTCAGCGTGGCCCTGGGCATCATCGGCGCCTTTCTGCCCTTGCTGCCCACCACGCCCTTCCTGCTCCTGGCCGCGGCCTGCTTCATGCGCAGTTCGGAGCGCTTCTATCTGTGGCTGATCAACCACAAATGGCTGGGGCCCTGGGTCAAGCCCTATCTGGAAGGCGAAGGCATCCCGCTCAAGGGCAAGGTCTACGCCATCGTCGCCATGTGGATCAGCGTGGGCTTTTCCTGCTGGCTGGTGCCCTACGTCTGGGCACGGGTAGCGGCCTTCACCAGCTGCGCGGCGGTGACGGTCTACCTGCTGCGGCAGAAGACCCGGCGCTAGCCGCGCGACCGGCATGAAAAAAGGGCGATCAGTGATGATCGCCCTTTTTTCATGGGAAACGCAGCGGCGCTCAGGCGGCTCTGGCCATGGGGGTCGGCGGTGCCTGATCGGGGACGGTGGGCTCGCCCGGCTCGCTGGGCTGGATGGGCGCCGGATCGGGCTGATCGGGTTCACCGCCAGCACGGGGCATGGCAAGGCTGGCGAATTCGTCGTGCTGGCGGATCGGGAAGCGGGACATGGGGTGACTCCTCTGCTGACTCTCTCTAGGTAGAGTGGTCCGGCACCCGGGTAATTCCCTCAGTCGCGCGGCTCTGCGCCGCCATGATTGCGTGCAAAGGTTTCCGGCCCCATGGCGGCGATCTGGCCGTCGATCAGCGCCTCGAAGGGTGCCAGCAAGGCATCGAAGCGGCGCGGCGCCTCCAGCGCATTCAACGCCGCGACCACGGCCTCCACCGTCGACAGCGCATCCGGCGCCGGGGCCTTGCGCACCCGATAGCGCGAGGGTGCGCCAGGCGGCAGGGTAAGCCTGGGCAGGGCCGCCAGCAGCGGATTGGCGTGCAGCAGCAAGCGCGCCTTGCGCCAGGTGCCGTCGGGAATCACCAGCAGCCGTGGCGCTTTGGTCACGGCAGCAGGCGGCAACAGATCGACCGTGACCGCCTCGGGTCCGGGAAACAGCAGCCAGGCGTCATGGTCAGCGAGCCAGAGCGGCAGGTCGGGAAAGGACTCGCCAATCTCCAGCTGCGCATTGTCGAGCCCCAGGGCGGCCAGGCGCGCCGTGTTGAGCGGATGGCGCCGCTCGCTGGGATGCTGCAGCAGCAGCACCCGAGTGCGACTGGCCAGGGCAGGAATCAGCGCGCACAGGCAGAGCGACAGGGGACGCTGGCAGCGGGCGCAGGCGGGACGGGACATCAGGGCTTCCGGAGCGAATCGGGGCGGCGATCATACCGGATCGCCGCCGCCCTGCTCCGCCCTAGCGATTGAAGCGCGCGGTGAGATCGTGCAGGTAGTCGGCCATGCCTTCCAGTTCGCGACTCAGTTCCGAGCCACGACGGGCCTGGGCCGAGCTGTGGTCGGAGAGATCGGCGATGCGGCTGATCTGGCGGTTGATGTCCTCGGACACGTGACTCTGCTCTTCCACCGCGGTGGCCATCTGCTGGCTCATGGCGGTGATGAGGCTGACCGAGGCACTGATGCCTTCCAGGGATTCGCGTACCGCTGCCGAGTGACGTTCGCTCTGGCGCGAGGTCTCTTCGCCACGACTGGCGGTGGCCACGGCGCGGTCGGCATTGGCCTGCAGATTGGCGATGATCTGGTGGATCTGTTCGGTGGATTCGCGGGTGCGCGAGGCCAGCGAGCGGACCTCGTCGGCCACCACGGCGAAACCACGGCCAGCCTCGCCGGCGCGGGCGGCCTCGATGGCGGCGTTGAGCGCCAGCAGGTTGGTCTGTTCGGCGATGGCGGTGATGACGTCGGCAACGCTGCCGATGCTCTGGGTCGAGTTCGCCAGCTCGCCAACGGCCTGACCGATGTCGCTGACCGCCGCGCCGAGTTCGCGCATGGACGTCAGGCTCTCTTCGGCCTTGTCCCGCCCGGAATGCACCAGGCTCTCGGCATTGGCGGCGGCCTGGGCGGTCTCCTGGACGTTCTGCGAGACCTCGTGGATGGTGGAAGTCATCTGGGTGATGGCAGCGGCGGACTGGTCGGTCTCATGGCGCTGCTGATCCAGCAATTCGGCCTCGGACTGGGCCAGTTGGGAGGATTCGCGGGCCTTCAGGCGCACGCTGTCGCCGACATCGGCCAGGCGGGTCAGGGCCGTCTGCAGTCGCGCGGCTTCGCTGTGCAGCGCCAGGTCCAGGCGGGCCGGGGCGCCGCACTGGTCGCTGTAGGTCGGGGCGACCACGGCACTGGAAAACATCTTTGGATGATCGGCGAGGATGCGCTCGATGCTGGCGCGTTGGCGATACAGCTGATGGCCACTGATACCCAGCAGCGCCGCGACGATGAGGACCGCCTGAGACGTGTCATCAAGCAGGAAGTGGCCGCCGAGGATGACGCCAGTGGCTGCCACCGTCGACCAGCAGGCGGCGATGGCGCTGCCCAGGCGGCGAGTCATGGGCACGGGGGCCTTGCCGGCATTGATGCGGGCATAGAGTTCGCCGGCGCGACGGACTTCGCTGGCGCTGGGCAGCGAACGCACGGATTCGTAACCGATCACCCGGCCCTGCTCGAGGATCGGGGTGACATAGGCGCTCACCCAGTAGAAATCACCGTTCTTGCAGCGATTCTTGACGATGCCCATCCACGGCTTGCCCTCCTTGAGGGTCGCCCACATGTGGCCGAACACCGGCGGCGGCATGTCGGGATGACGCACCAGATTGTGCGGACTGCCGATCAGCTCCTCCCGGGTATAGCCACTGATGGCGATGAAGGCCTCGTTGCAGTAGGTGATGTTCCCCTGCAGGTCAGTGGTGGAGATGAGTCGTTCCTCTTCCTTGAAGGTACGGCCTTGCTGGGTGACCGGCAAATTCGTGCGCATGCGGGTGCCTTATCTAGCGGGTTATCTACTCCGTGCGACATCAACCAGTTCAATGGTGGCCAACTGCCGTCACAGGCGCCGACGGTAACCATTTGGTTATCGTCATACTAGCTATCGGCATGTTGCATCTGGGCTTTAAGGATGCGCTGAAAACTCTGGATAAGCGGCTCCTTTCCGCGCCCTCGACGGCTGATGAGGGAGAACGGCGCCTGATAGCCGAAGGTGGCCGGTTGCAGGGCCTTGAGCCGTCCCTGGTCGACCCAGGCGTGGACATAGTGCTCCGGGAGATAGCCGATATAGGCACCCGAGAGAATGAGGATCAACTGCGCTTCCATGCTTTCCACGGTGGCGGCGCTTTCCTTGAAGCCATGGCGAGCCAACTCCGCCTGACTCCAATAGCCGCGTCGCACCATCCGCTGGCGGGTGATCATCTCGGCCGGGATGCGCCGCTCCTGGAACAGTGGATGCCGATCGCTGCAATACAGCCAGTGCTGCTCGCGATACAGCGGCTGGTAGACCACCCCGTTCATACGGGCGGAAAAGGCGCCCACGGCGAGATCCAGCCGTCCTTCCAGGACGCCGAGCTGCAATTCATAGGGGCTGGTCACGGCCAGGTGCAGATGCACGCCGGGATAGTCATGGGTATAGCGGCCGATCGCCTGAGCCAGCGGCAATGCCGGTTCGCTGGACAGCGAATCCAGCACGCCGAGGTTGAGGGTGCCGCTCAGTTCGCCCCTGAGGGTGGTGGCATAGCGTTCGAAGCCCTCGATCTCGCCCAGGATGCGCAAGGTTTCCTGATGGAAGAGTTCACCCTTGCTGGTCAGGGCGAAACCGCCCCGGCCGCGATGACAGAGGGTGACGCCGAGCTGACCCTCCAGCTGGCTCATGTAGGTGCTGATGGCCGAGGTGGACAGGTTCAATTCCTGCTGCGCCGCGGCGAATCCCTGGTGGCGAACCACGCAGGCGAATAGCTTGAGCAGGCGGATGTCGTGGAGGGCATTGGCCATGGCGGACTCCGGTGGACGCAGCCCGGCAGTCTAGCCATTAGTTCAGAAATCTCTGAAGTGATTTTTTGTCCGGGCCGATTCTTCAGCCGCCATCGGCTTTGCACAATCGGGACATCACTACGACGAGGATGACCCGTGGAAAAGATCCTGCACCAGCCGCTGGGCGGCAACGAGATGCCCCGTTTCGGCGGCATCGCCAGCATGCTGCGACTGCCCCACCTTGCCTCCCCTCAAGGCCTCGATGCCGCCTTCATCGGCATCCCGCTGGACATCGGCACCTCGCTGCGCTCCGGCACCCGCTTCGGTCCGCGCCAGCTGCGCAGCGAATCGGTGATGATCCGGCCCTACAACATGGCCACCGGCGCGGCGCCCTTCGATTCCCTGAGTGTCGCCGACCTGGGCGATGTGGCCATCAATACCTTCAATCTGCTCGATACGGTGCGCCTGATCGAGGCGCATTACGACCGGGTGCTGGAGCACGATGTCATCCCCCTCACCCTGGGCGGCGATCACACCCTGACCCTGCCGATCCTGCGCGCCATGAAGAAGAAGTACGGCAAGATCGGTCTGGTGCACGTGGATGCCCACGCCGACGTCAACGAGCACATGTTCGGCGAGAAGATCGCCCATGGCACCACCTTCCGCCGCGCGGTGGAGGAAGGCCTGCTCGACTGCGACCGGGTCGTGCAGATCGGCCTGCGCGCCCAGGGCTACGCCGCCGACGATTTCGACTGGTGCCGCGAGCAGGGCTTTCGGGTGGTGCAGGCCGAGGAATGCTGGCACAGATCGCTGACGCCGCTGATGGCCGAGGTGCGCGAGCGAGTCGGGGGCGGACCGGTGTATCTGTCCTATGACATCGACAGCATCGACCCGGCCTGGGCGCCAGGGACCGGCACGCCGGAGATCGGCGGCCTGACCACCATCCAGGCGCTGGAGATCATCCGCGGCTGCCGTGGCCTCGAGCTGGTGGGCTGCGACCTGGTCGAGGTCTCGCCGCCCTATGACACCACCGGCAATACCGCGCTGCTCGGCGCCAACCTGCTCTACGAGATGCTCTGCGTGCTGCCGGGGGTGGCCTACCGCTGACGCTCCAAGGTGCGGCGACCCGCCATGACGGTCGCCCACCCGCTGTCTTTTCGCTGCCGAACACCGGCGGACCGCCTGGTCCGCCGACAACAAGAACGCGGGTCCGGCCTGCGTATAACCGTGTCGAGGCGTCATCCATGGACCATCATGACGGCATCACCCGTATCGAAACCTTTGGCGTCGAGCAGATTCCCGACCACGAACGCCATGCCACCCCCTTCGACCTGTTCCGCCTGATCTTTGGCGGGGCCAACACCTTCGCCACCGCCGTGCTCGGCAGCTTTCCGATCCTGTTCGGCCTGTCCTTCCAGGCCGGGGTGCTGGCCATTGCGAGCGGGGTCCTGTGTGGCGCCCTGATCCTGGCGCCCATGGGGCTGTTCGGCGCGCTCAACGGCACCAACAACGCCGTCTCCTCCGGTGCCCATTTCGGCGTCCACGGCCGTATCGTCGGCTCCTTTCTCTCGCTGCTGACCGCCATCGCCTTCTTTTCGCTGTCGGTCTGGAGTTCCGGCGATGCCCTGGTGGGCGGTGCCCAGCGCCTGGTCGGACTGCCGGAGAACGCGCTCAGCCTGGGGCTGGCCTACGGGCTGTTCGCCGTGCTGGTGCTGACGGTGTGCCTCTATGGCTTTCGCTTCATGCTGTGGGTCAACAAGATCGCCGTGGTCAGTGCCAGCCTGCTGTTCCTGCTCGGCATCCCGGCCTTCGCCGGCAGCTTCGACGCCGGTTACGCCGGCACCCTGCAAGCCGGTCAGCCGGGCTTCTGGGCAGCCTTCATCGGCGCGGCCCTGGTGGCCATGAGCAATCCGGTGTCCTTTGGCGCCTTTCTCGGCGACTGGTCGCGCTACATTCCGCGGCAGACGCCCCGCCTGCGCATCCTGCTGGCGGTGATCGCGGCCCAGGCCGCCACCCTGCTCCCCTTCCTGTTCGGCCTGGCCACCGCCTCGCTGGTGGCGACCAGGGCGCCCGACTACATCGCGCAAAACAACTATGTGGGCGGCCTGCTGGCCATCGCGCCCACCTGGTACTTCCTGCCGGTGTGCCTGCTGGCGATCATCGGTGGCCTGTCCACCGGCACCACCGCGCTCTATGGCACCGGCCTGGATCTCTCCAGCGTGCTACCCCGGCTGCTGACCCGGGTACGGGCGACCCTGCTGATCGGGCTGGCGGCCATCGCCTTCATCTTCATCGGGCGCTTCAGCTTCAACCTGGTGCAGAGCGTCTCCACCTTTGCCGTGCTGATCGTGACCTGCACCAGCCCCTGGATGGTGATCATGATCCTCGGACTGGTGGTCCGCCGCGGCTTCTATTGCCCGGACGATCTGCAGGTGTTCACCCGCGGCGAGCAGGGTGGCCGCTACTGGTTCCACCATGGCTGGAACTGGCGCGGCATGGGCGCCTGGATTCCCAGCGCCCTGCTCGGCCTCGCCTTCGTCAATCTGCCCGGTCAGTTCGTCGGGCCCCTGGGTGAACTGGCGGGCGGCATCGACCTGAGCCTGCCGCTGGCCCTGGGCAGCGCCGCCCTGCTCTATCTGCTGCTGCTCCTGCTGTTCCCGGAACCGGCGGCCGTCTATGGCCCGACCGGCCCGCGACGCTCCAGACGCAGTCGTGCCCGCACCGCGCTCCCGGGCATCCGCGCCGCCTGATACCTGAACCCTGTCACGGGGTCGGTGCGCCCGGCCCTGTCTAGTCCTGCAAGAGATTCCGTCATGCTCCTGGATATTTCCGTCGTTCTGGCCTACGCCCTGGCCATGCTCCTGCTCGGCTGGTACGGCATGCGCCGCGCCCGCAATCAGGAAGAATTCCTCGTCGCCGGTCGCAACCTCGGCCCGGCCTGCTACCTGGGCACCATGGCCGCCACGGTGCTGGGTGGCGCCGCCACCGTGGGCACGGTGCGCCTGGGCTACGTCCACGGGCTGTCCGGCTTCTGGCTGTGCGCCATGCTGGGTAGTGGCATCCTGGTGCTCAATCTGTTTCTCGCCAAACCCCTGCTGAAGTTGCGCATCTACACCGTGACCCAGGTGCTGGAACGGCGCTATACGCCCCTGGCCCGGCAGGCCAGCGCCGCCATCATGTTCGTCTATGCGCTGATGCTGAGCGTGGTCTCGGTGCTGGCCATGGGCACGGTGATCCAGGTGCTGTTCGAGCTGCCCTTCTGGAGCGCCATCCTGCTCGGTGGCAGCGTGGTGGTGATCTATTCCAGCATCGGCGGCATGTGGTCCTTGACGCTGACCGACATCGTCCAGTTCGTCATCAAGACCGCGGGCCTGATGTTCGTGCTGCTGCCGATCTGCCTGACCCGGGTCGGTGGCTGGGATGCCCTGGTGGCCAAGCTGCCGGCCAGCGCCTTCGCCCTGACCACCCTCGGCTACGACACCATCTTCACCTACTTCCTGATCTACTTCTTCGGCATCCTCATCGGCCAGGACATCTGGCAGCGGGTCTTCACCGCGCGCAGCGAAGGCGTGGCGCGCGTGGCGGGCAGCCTGGCCGGCGTCTATTGCGTGATCTACGGCCTGGTGGGCGCGCTGATCGGCATGTGCGCCCGGGTGCTGCTGCCGGATCTCGCCGACGCCAACAACGCCTTCGCCGCCATCGTCCGCAGCGCCCTGCCGGACGGCATCCGCGGCCTGGTGATCGCCGCTGCCCTGGCCGCCATGATGTCCACCGCCAGTGCCGGTCTGCTGGCCGCGTCCACCACCCTGACCGAAGACCTGCTGCCGCGACTGCGCGGCGGCCGGGCCTCGACCCTGGGCATGGCCCGGTTGTTCACCCTGCTCACCGGACTCGCCGTGCTCGCCATCGCGCTGCTGGTCAATGACGTCATCGGCGCCCTGACCCTGGCGTACAACCTGCTGGTAGGTGGCATCCTGGTGCCGCTGCTGGGGGCCATCCTCTGGCCGCGCGCCACCACGGCGGGTGCCCTGGCCAGCATGCTGCTGGGTTCCGGCGCGGCCATCGTCTTCATGCTCAAGGACGGCCTGGAGGCCAATACGCCGATCTATTTCAGCCTCGGCCTGAGCCTGGTCAGCTTCGTGGTGGTGAGTCTGCTCACGGCGCGCTCCCAGGTGGCGGCGCGGGCCGCCTAGCTGACCGAACTGCGCGTCCGCTGCACCGCCTGAACCTCGCTCAGGATCAGGCCGCTGGCCGGGCGCATCGGCATCCGGGCCAGGTCGATGCGCAGGTCCTGGGTCGGTACCTGGTAGGTCATGTCCTGCAGCAGCAGGCGCAGGGCGGAGGTCATGAGTTCCAGGGCGATGCCCTCACCCGGACAGCGGTGCTGGTGGGCCACCTCACCGCCGCCCTGGGGTACGAAGGCGGCCTCCGGAGGCTGTTCTGCGAGAAAACGCGTGGGATCGAACACCTCGGGACGTGACCAGCTGCGCGGATCGCGGTTGGTGCCATAGAGATCGAGCAAGACCCGCGTGCCGCGGGGAAAGGCGACGCCGTGCCACTCGAAGCTCTCCCGTACCCGCGCTACGGTGAAGGGAAAGAAGGCGTAGAAGCGTCGTACCTCCTGGGCAAAGGGTACCCGGGCGGCGGGATCGGCCCGCAGCCGTTCGCGCCAGGCCGGCTGCTTGTACAGCGCCAGGGCGGCGAAGGTGGAAAAGCGTGCCACGGCCACCGTCGGCCGCAAGACATTGAGCAGTTCCACCGCGGCCACCTGCGGCGACAACGGCTGGCCATCCGCTTCCCGGTGCTGAGCGATCAGCGCCAGGGCGCTGCCGGCAGGCGCCGGCCGCTGGCGGGCCTGCTCGACCTGGCGACCGAGCCAGAGCTCCAGCCGCTGTCGAGCGCGACGGGCGCCCAGGTTGCCCAGACCCACGCGGCCACCGCCCTCGATCAGGGCGACCAACTCGGCACAGCGCTGCCCTTCCTCCTCCCTGTCCAGAGCGACACCCGCCCAGTCGCAGACCGCGCGGGTATAGAGGCGATGCAATTCGTCCAGCAGGACGATCTCGCCGCGGCTCTGCCAGCTGGCCAGTCTGGCGTGCCACTCCTGTTCCGCCCGGGTCACCAAGACTTCCACCCGCGTCGATCGGGTGATGTCGACGAAGAGTGCCTTGCGCTGGCGATGGGCCGCTCCGTCCAGGCCCTGGACGCCGCCTTCGCCGAAGAGCGTCTTGCGCAGCTGACGAGGCGCAGCATCCACCCGGCTGAAGCGCTCTTCGCGATAGAACAGTTCGACCGCCGCCGGGCCGCGCAGGCAGAGGGTGGGCTGCAGCAGCAGGCGCGTGGCGAAGACATCGCTTTCCAGACGTTCACAGCGATTGCTGATGAAGGCATAGCCCTCGCGTAGCAGTGCCAGGCTCGAATCGAAGGCCGGGAGCTTGGGCAGGATGGACATCGGAGAGGCTCCAGGGTAGCGGAAAGACCTGCTCGTGGGACCGCCGGCAAGCGGCGCCGGTGCCGCCGTTGCGCTTGCGGTTTTTGCCAGCGAAGCCGCGCCGACACGGGATCGCTGCGCTGGAACGGCAGCGCTCGAATGCCGGTCCATGCTGCTGGGATCGCCGTCGCGATGCTCCGCTTTCCGCACAAGGCGCTCGTGTTTGAACACCACCCGCTGCTCTCGTCTGCAACTCGCCCTGCTGCTGATGCTGGCGCTACTGACCCTGACGCTCGGCTGGGCACCCAGCGACCGTCTCACCTGGATGATCGAGCAGCTGCTGGTGATCGCTACGCTGGCGGGCGTCGCCCTCGTGCAGCGGCGCTTCCAGCTGTCGGCCAGCGCCAGTCTGCAACTCTGCGGCTTTCTGGTGCTGCACCAGATTGGCGCTCATTACACCTATTCCCAGGTGCCCTACGAGGAGGCCTGGCAGGCGCTGACCGGCTTTCGCCTGGACGAGGCGCTGGGCCTGCAGCGCAATCACTACGACCGGCTGGTGCATTTCGCTTACGGCCTGCTGCTGGCGCGCCCCGTTCGCGAGGTGGTCCAGGGCCTGAGCGGCCTGCGTGGCTGGCGGAGCGCCTATGTGGCCCTGGAATTCGTGCTGGCCTCCTCGGCCGGCTACGAACTGATGGAGTGGCTGGGCGCCGACCTGCTCGCGGAAGACGCCGGGGAGGCCTTCGTCGGCGCCCAGGGCGATCCCTGGGATGCGCAAAAGGACATGGCCCTGGCCTTTCTCGGCGCCCTGCTCTCCCTGGGTTGCCGCCATGGCTGGCCCGGACGCCGCAGGACTAGTCAGGGCCCTGGCTCGGCCTAGCGGGCCATTACGGGTTCCAGCGCCTCCAGCCAGCAGACCACCGCGACGGCGCCGCCATCGGGAATGCCGCGGGCGCGCTCGCCCAGGTAGCTGGCACGGCCCTGGGCCGGCAGCATCTCGGCGGTGGCCTCGGCGCCCTCACGGGCAGCGGCGAGGGCAGCGGCAAAGGCCTGCGTCGGGCTGGCGCCCGCCTGGGCGCCGGCCAGCAGGGCATCCGCGGCCGGGCGCAAGGCATCGAGCATGGTGCGCTGGCCCGGCTGGGCGCCACCCAGTTCGGCCAGGGCCTGGACGCCCCCGTCGAACGCCTCGGCCCACTGCGCAAGGGTCGGACGCTCCACCCCATCCAGCACCTGGGCGGCGCGAACCAGGGCGCAGGCATAGAAGGGGCCGGAGCTGCCGCCAATGGCCCGGCGCAGCGCCTGACCGGTGGCGGCCAGGGCGCTGGCCGGGGTATACCAGGCACTGGCCGGCAAGGCGCGCATGGCTTCGGCGCCCCGGGCCAGGCTGGTGCCCAGGTCGCCATCGCCGGCGCGACTGTCCAGATCGGTGAGGCGGGCTTCGTGGGCCAGCAGGCTGGCGATGACGGCATCTGCCGCCGCCTGCAGCCGCGCGGCCAGGGGACCGGGGGTGCGAGGGATCGTTTCGGCTGCCGCCGCCGGTGCGGGCAACAGCGTGGGCGCCGCCGGGACCCGGCCGTCACCCGGCCAGGCTCGCGCCTGGGTCGGCGCATCGAGCAGCGCCAGGCACGCCTCATCCACTGGCAGCAGCGACAGCGAACAGCCGGGCATGTCCAGGGCGCTGAGGAAGGTGCCGGTCCAGGCGCGTTCCACTACCAGGCCCCGCTCGCGCAACTGGCCCAGTGCGGCCCGCGCCACCAGGGCGAGTTCCAGCGGCGGCGTCGCGCCCAGGCCATTGACCAGCAGCGCCAGGCGCGTGCCCTTTGGATAGCCGCCGTCTTCGACGAGGGTATCCAGCAGCCGCGCCACGGTGGCGTCGGCGCCCAGCCGGGGGCCGCGCTCGACGCCCTGCTCGCCATGGATGCCGAGGCCCCATTCCACCTCGTCGTCCGCCAGCTGGAAACCCGGATGCCCCACCGCCGGCACCGTACAGGCGCCCAGGGCCACGCCCATGCTGCGCAATTCGGCGCTCGCGGCGCGGGCCAGGGCAGCCACCTCGGCCAGGGGACGTCCGGCGGCGGCCGCCGCGCCCGCCAGCTTGTGGATCAGCACGGTGCCCGCGATGCCCCGGCGCCTTTCCGGCGCCACCGTGTGGCGCAGGGCCGCGTCGTCCGCCACCAATACCGTCTCGACCGGAATGCCTTCACTGCGCGCCAGTTCGGCGGCCAGGCCGAAGTTGAGACGGTCGCCGGTGTAGTTCTTGACCACCAGCAGGGCGCCGGCAGGACCGGCCGCGGCCCGGATCGCGGCCAGCACGGCATCCACGCTCGGTGAGGTGAAGACGTCTCCCGCCACCGCCGCGGTCAGCATGCCCTCGCCGACATAGCCGGCATGGGCCGGTTCGTGGCCGCTGCCGCCGCCGGAAATCACCGCCACCGGGCGCCCGCCCGCTGCGGCCAGGGGCTGGCGCAGGATGACCTGTTCCTCGGCCAGCAGGGCCAGGCCGGGATCCAGGCTGACGAGACCTTCGAGCAGTTCGCGAACCACCGTGGTGGGGCTATTGATCAGCTTCTTCATCGGGGACTCCTGAGGGCGAGAGGTCGCCGCAGTATGGCACGGGGTCCCGCGCCTGCCTGGCAGCGACCTGAACGGCCGACTGACAGGCGCGCAACGGCCTTCCGCCGGACCGGGACGGCAGGCTATCGTTGACCCGGGAAGCTTTTCACGACCGGGATGTCTCACGCTGTTAGCCAGCCGCGCTCCTGCGCGCTCCCCGTCGAGGTCCGTCATGCCGATCAAGATCGTTCCACGCTCTGCCTGTCGTGGGTCGGAGATCACCCCCGAAGCCGTCTACCTGTCCCGGCGCCAGCTGCTCGGTGCCAGCGGCGCCCTGCTCGCCGGCGCCGCCCTGCCCGGCTGGGCGCTGGCCGCCGCCTCCAGCTACGGCGACGTCGAAGCCGCCAAGGGTCCGGACTGGTTCGAGCGCAAGCTGCCGGATACCCGCTGGCAGGCGGCCACGGTCAAGGGCGAGGACATCACCCCCTTCAAGGACGCCACCCACTACAACAACTTCTATGAATTCGGCCCGGACAAGAGCGACCCCGCGGCTCATGCCGCGCAGTTGCCGACCCAGCCCTGGAGCGTGGTGGTCGATGGCGAGGTGGGCAAGCCCGGCACCTACGGCCTGGAAGACCTCTTCGCCCCGGATACCCTGGAGGAGCGCATCTACCGCATGAGGTGCGTCGAGGCCTGGTCCATGGTCATCCCCTGGCTGGGCTTTCCGCTGGCCAGCCTGCTCAAGCGCGTCGAGCCCACCGGCAAGGCGCGCTACGTGAGGTTCGAGACGCTCAAGGATCCGCAGCACATGCCCGGCATGAATTCCAGCTTCGCCCTGCTGGACTGGCCCTATGTGGAAGGCCTGCGCCTGGATGAGGCCATGCATCCGCTGACGCTCATGACGGTGGGCATGTACGGGCGGGTGCTGCCCAACCAGAATGGCGCGCCGCTGCGCCTGATCGTGCCCTGGAAGTATGGCTTCAAGGGCATCAAGTCCATCGTCCGCATCAGCCTGGTGGAAGAGCAGCCGCGCACCACCTGGCAGGGCATGGCGCCCAACGAGTACGGCTTCTATGCCAACGTCAATCCGGAAGTGGATCACCCGCGCTGGAGCCAGGCCCGCGAACGGCGCCTGCCCAGCGGCCTGTTCAGCCCCAACGTGCGACCGACGCTTATGTTCAACGGCTATGGCGAGGAAGTGGCTTCGCTCTACAGCGGCATGGATCTGCGGAGAAACTATTGATGGGTGTACTGCTCTGGCGGGTGGCGGTGTTCGTCGCCGCGCTCTGCCCGCCGCTGTGGTGGCTGTACCAGGCCTGGATCTTCGCCCTCGGCCCGGACCCGGGCAAGGCACTGGTGGACAAGCTGGGCACCGGCGCCCTGGTGCTGCTGTTGCTGACCCTAAGTCTGACCCCGCTGTCGCGCCTCACCCGCTGGAAGCTCTGGCCGGTGATCCGCCGCCAGCTCGGGTTGTGGACCTTCACCTATGCCCTGCTGCACTTCCTCGGCTACCTGGCCTTCGTGCTGGGCTTCGACCTGTCGCAGCTGGGCGTTGAATTGCAGCGCCGGCCCTACATTATCGTCGGGGCCGCGGCCCTGCTGATCCTGCTGGCCCTGGCCGTCACCTCCAATCGCCCGGCCATGCGCCGCCTGGGCAAGCGCTGGAAGGAGCTGCATCGGCTGGCCTACCTGGTGCTGGGTCTGGGGCTGCTGCACTACCTCTGGATCGTGCGTTCGGACCTGGAAGAGTGGGCGATCTACGCCACCATCGGCGCCGCGCTGCTGGCCTTCCGGCTGGTGGATGGCTGGCGTCGCAAGAGACGCAGCCGGGCAGCCACTGCCCCTGCTCGCTGATTACCACTGCCGAGGCAGAGGAGTTGGTCCTTCATGCCTCAAGCTTAGAGGGGGTGGTATTAAAGGCGCCTATTCGAGAATACGGATGGACTGCCACGGCTTGGCATGGGAGTGGTATTGAACAGGCCTGGCGCCAATGGGCCAGGCCGTTGCCCAGAGCCGGTCGATCAGCGCTGCGCAGCCTGGCGCAGGCCCTTCAGGGTGTTGAGCGGGGCATCCACCACGAAGCTGTTGGCCAGCCAGGACGGCACGCTGCCACCCGGCTCGCTCTGGGCCTCGTAGGTCACTTCCGAGCCGCCGTTCTTCGGCACCACGCGCCACTGACCCTGGAAGCTGGCGACCCGCACATAGCCGTCGGCGGCAGGCCGATAGTCCGGCTGGCCTTCGAGGGTGCGGGTAAAGCCGCCATCGGGGGTCTTCTGCTCGGTGATGTGCAGCACCACGTCACGGGCGGTCACCGGCCAGGGCATGTCGATGCGCATGTAGGTCCAGGCCTGGTTGTCCTGGCGCTTGAGCACCTGCAGCGACTGGCAGCGGAAGATCCACTTGCAGGAACCCACGGGGTCGTCCTGCAGCTTGGCGATGGTGGCCGGATCGGCCTTGATCTGGACCACGCCGCGGTAGGCCTTGTACTTGGAGCCGGCAACCGCGCGGGTGTAGACCTGGATGCCGTCTTCCTGCTTGGCGAGTTGCCAGTCCTCGGCCTGGGCCAGGCCAGTGGCTGCGAGCAGGGTCAGGGCAAGGATGGAGCGAAGCGGCTTGTGCATGGGACGTCCCTTGTTGTTGTGGTTGTCGGAGAGCGCAATTCAAAACCGGATCAGGCGGCGGTTTCACCTTCGAGGCGCAGCAGGATGGCCATGGCTTCGGCGCTGCTGGTGCCACAGAACGCCAGCTCGGCCTGGAAGCCGCCGCACACCGCCGGGCGCAGCGGCGAGCCGAACAGGTCGCAGCGGTTGGTGCTGTCCAGGTGGGCGCAGCGCACGCCGGAGGGCTTGCCCTGGGGCATGCGTGGCAGCGGTGAGGAGATCGACGGCGCGATGCAGCAGGCGCCACAACCTGGACGGCACTCCATGGGTGAAACTCGCAGATAAGGAGGCTTCAAGCTTAAGAGCAAGGCTGGGGCCTCACAAGCGAATCGTGACCAGATGTCGCTATCGAGTCATGAATGTAACATTCAATCGCACCTCGCCACGCAACCCCGCGGCCTTTCCACCGTCTTATCTGCGACGATCGAGGCGGCTCCCCGAGGGCGTGACGATGAAGCATTGGCTGGTGCTGGACCTGGAAGCGACCACCGACGAAGGCGGCTGGCCCCTGGAGTTGATGGAGATCATCGAGATCGGTGCGGTGATGGTGGACGCCGAAGGCCAGGAGCTCGGTCGCTATCAGAGCTTCGTCCAGCCCCGGCGGCTGCCGCTGCTGACGCCCTTCTGCCGCGACCTCACCCATATCAGCCAGGCCGACGTCGATGGCGCCGAGCCGCTTGAAGGCACCTGGCCGGCGTTCGAGGCCTGGCTGGGCGCCTACGAGACCACCCTCGCCGGCTGGTGTAGCTGGGGCGATTTCGACCGTCGCCTGCTTGAACGCGCCTGGCGCGAGCACGACCTGCATACCCACCTGGCCCGGGTGCCACATCGCAATCTCAAGCAGGCCTTCGCCAAGGCCCGCGGCCTGGCGCGTCCGTTGGGACTCACCGCCGCCCTGGAATCGGCGGGACTGGCCTTTACCGGGGTGCTGCACCGCGCCGAGACCGACGCCCGCAACACCGCCAAGCTGTTGCCCGCCAGCCTGCCGGCCTTCGCGCGCTAGCCTCGTCTGGAGCGGTGACAGTGGGCCTCGGCCTTGGGCATACTCGCCGACGGTCCCAACCGCTTTCGCACAAGGAAATCCGATGTTCAAGGTCAACGAATACTTCGACGGCACCGTCAAATCCATCGCCTTCAGCCTCAAGTCCAAGCCCGCCACCCTGGGCGTCATGGCCCCCGGTGAATACGAATTCGGCACCAGCCAGCTGGAAGTCATGCACGTGGTGGCCGGCGCCCTGACCGTCAAGCTGCCGGGCAGCGAGACCTGGGAAACCTTCGCCGCGGGCAGCCAGTTCACCGTGCCGGCCAATGCCAAGTTCCAGCTCAAGGTCGCGGAAGACACCGCCTACCTCTGCGAATACCACTAAGTCCGGGGGAGCCATGCGGCTCCCGCGCCTTGCGCTCCCGTCATTCGGCCGTCCGGGCCGGCTGGCGGGAGGCCGCTCTCCCGCCTGAACGCTTGCGCCTCGCCTCGGTCCTAAGCGACACCGCCGCTTTCGGAGCCGTCGCCATGTCGCCAGCTGCAGCCCAGGGCCCTCGCCAGCCGAGCCACGCCCGCCCCTTCGAGCACCAGCCCCGGAATCTCCCGACGCATGGGATAGCCCTTGCGCAGGGCGTCGAACGCCTGGGCGCGCGCCACGGCCGGCAAGCCGAGGGTCGCGCGTAGCGCCGCATCGTCGTCGCGCGGATCATAGACCGCGCGGCAGACCCGCCTGAAGGCCGTCGCCTCGGGCGTATCCCCGCTGAACACCAGGCGCTCCAGCTGCTGCGGCGGCAACAGATCGCCCAGATTCAGCCGCGGTGTCTCCCCGCTCCAGGCGCAGAAGGCTTCGTAGATCTGCGCCGTGCCGCGCCACTTGCCTTCCAGGCTGTGCCCGGCGATATGGGGCGTCACCAACTGGCACAGGCGGGCCAGTTCAGGATCGATGCCCGGCTCGCCTTCCCAGACATCCAGCGCCACCCTGAGCTCGGCGCCGCTGGCCAGATGCGTCCGCAGCGCGGCGTTATCGACCACCTCGCCCCGGCAGGCGTTGAGCAGCCAGGTCCCCGGGCGCAGGCTGGCCAGGCGAGTGGCATCGAACAGGTGCAAGGTGCGCTGCTCGCCGTCCCGGATCAGCGGGGTATGCAGACAGAGCACGTCGCAGCGCTCGAGCAATTCGTCGAGGCTGTGGAAGTCACCCCCCTCCGCGGCCTGGCGGGGAGGATCGCAGACCAGCACCGTCCAGCCCAGTCCGCGCAGCACCTCGGCCAGGCGGCCACCGACCTGCCCGGCGCCGACGATGCCATAGGTGCGCTGGGCCAGCTCGGCGCCGGCACCATCGGCCAGTGCCAGCAGGGCGCCCAGCACCCAGTCCACCACACCGCGGGCATTGCAGCCTGGCGCATTGCTCCAACGGATGCCGGCCTGGTCGAGATAGCCCATGTCCAGGTGATCGGTGCCTATGGTGCAGGTGCCGACGAAGCCGACCCTGGACCCGGCCAGCAGCGCGGCGTCGACACGGGTGATGGAGCGCACCAGCAGCGCATCGGCGCGACCTACGGCGGCGCGATCGAAGGCGCGACCGGGAAGGCGTTCGAGGGTGGCGTGGGACCCGAAGAAGGCGTCCAGCAGCGGAATGTTTTCGTCGGCGAGAATGTGCATGCCTGGGCACTCGCAAGGGCGGGGACCGGCACTTTAGCAGGCCGTCGGCGGCAGGCAACGGTCGCCGCGAGGGTTGCCACCCGGGCCATGAGGACTAGACTATCGGCCCCGAAGCTGACCGAACGATCAAGTGACCTCCTCCCTGCCCCGCATCAGACGTGAATTCGGCGCCCTGCTCTCCCTGGCCGCGCCCATCGTCATCGCCCAGCTCTCCCATTCGGCCATGGGTTTCGTCGACGCCGTCATGGCCGGCCGGGTCGGCCCGCTCGACCTCGCCGCCGTCGCCCTGGGCAACTCCGTATGGATTCCAGTGTTCCTGCTGATGACCGGCATCCTGCTGGCGACCACCCCCAAGGTGGCCGAGCGCCACGGCGGCGGCCGCAGCCAGGAAATCGGTCCGCTGGTGCGCCAGGCGCTGTGGCTGGCCCTGGGTTGCGGCCTCGTCGCCAGCCTGCTGCTGCTCAACGCCCGCCCGCTGCTGGTAGCGATGCATGTCGACGCCCAGTTGATCGGGCCGACCCTGCTCTATCTCAAGGGCATCGCCATGGGCCTGCCCGCCACGGCCTTCTACTATGTGCTGCGCTGCTTCAGCGACGGCCTCGGGCGTACCCGCCCGGCCATGCTGGTAGGGCTCGCCGGCCTGGCGCTGAACGTGCCGCTGAACTGGATCTTCATTTACGGCCACCTCGGCATGCCGGCGCTGGGCGGCGCCGGCTGCGGCTTCGCCTCCGGTACGGTGATGTGGGCGATGCTGCTGGCCATGCTGGCGATCATCCGCACCGAGCGCTATCGCGCCTGCGGCCTTTTCGCCCGCTTCGAGCGACCCCATGGGCCGACGCTGCGCGCCCTGCTGGCCATCGGCGTGCCCATCGGCATCGCGATTTTCGCCGAATCCAGCATCTTTTCCGTGGTGGCCCTGCTGATCGGCGAGCTGGGGCCGACCGTGGTCGCCGGGCACCAGGTGGCGCTCAACTTCTCCGGGCTGGTGTTCATGGTGCCCCTGGCGCTGGGCATGGCGGTGACGGTGCGGGTCGGCCAGGCGCTGGGGCGCGGCGAACCACGCGAGGCGCGCTTTTCCGCCGGGGTCGGCATGGCCGCCGGGCTGCTCTGTGCCTGCGTGTCCTGCACCCTGATGCTGACCGCGCGCACGGCGATCGCCGGGTTCTATTCCCAGGACCTGGCGGTGATCCAGCTGGCGGCCTCGCTGCTGGTGTTCGCCGGCATCTTCCAGTTCTCCGATGCCATCCAGGTGACTGCCGCGGGCGCTCTGCGCGGTTACCAGGACACCCGCGCGACCATGATCATCACCCTGCTGGCCTACTGGGGCGTGGGCCTGCCGGTGGGCTGGGCGCTGGGCCTGAGCGACTGGTTCGGTGCCCCACGGGGTCCGGCCGGCCTCTGGCAGGGGCTGGTGCTGGGCCTGACCTGCGCGGCCATCCTGCTGTCGGTGCGGCTGGCCTGCAGCGCCCGTCGACGCATCCACAGCGCCTAGCGCGCTGCCCTTGGTACACTGGCGCCCTCGCCCCGGCCGGCGGTCCTGCCGACCGGGACGGGCGTTTCCCTCTTTCGCGAGCGTGCGGCTTCGATGATCTTTCGCCTGCTACAACTCCTCTGCCTCTGCTTCCTGCTCATCGGCCCGGCTCAGGCCGCCCTGCCCGGACTGCCGGGCGCCCAGAAGGACCAGGTCGATCCGCAATTCGGCCAGTCCCTGGACCAGGTCATCAAGACCCTGGAGAGCGACCAGCAGCGCAATCGCCTGCTGGCGGATCTCAAGAAGCTGCAGGCGGCACAGAACAAGGCCGAGCCCAGCGCCTCCCAGGGCGTGATCGGGCTGATCACCGACACCCTGACGGTGGTCGAGCAGCAGCTGCAGCGCGACAACCTGCGCGAGCGCTGGCAATACCAGCTGGACCAGGCCGGCGCCGAGCTTGCCGCCCTGGCGCCGGCGCCCGAGCAGCGCCTCAACCTACTCTCCGGCTTCGTCATCACCCTGGCCTTCTGGGCCGGTTGCGCCCTGGGCCTGAAGACCATCAGCCATCGCCTGCGGGTGAGATTCGGACTGTCCGAGGAGTTGCCGCTCAGGCCGCGCACCCTGGACCTGGTCCGCTTCGCTCTGCGCAAGCTGGCGCCCTGGCTGCTGGCCTTCATCCTGACCCTGGTGGTGTCGCTGTGGCTGCCGGATTCGCTGGGCAAGACGGTGGCCGTCGCCCTGGCCTATGCCGCCGTCACCGGCCCGCTGTTCGCCGCTACCGTGGTGGTGATCTGCTCGCTGCCCAGCGGCGCCCATCGCAGTCGCGCCCTGCTGATCCTGCGCCGCCGCGCCTTTCGTCCGCTATGGATCATCGGCAGCCTGGCGGCCCTGGGCGGCGCCGCCAGCGATCCGCACCTGGCCGAGACCCTGGGGCCACACCTGGCCGCGGTCATCGCCATCGGCGCCAACATCTGCGCGGCGCTGCTCACCGCCCAGTTCGCCCTGAGATTCCGCCGGCCCATCGCCCACCTGATCCGCAACCAGCCGCTGGCCAAGCGCCAGGCGCTGCACGGCCTGCAGGGCGTGCGTCACCTGATCGCCAGGCTCTGGCACCTGCCGCTGCTGATCCTGGTGGCGGTCTCGGTGGTGGCCACCTTCGTCTCCGCCGGCGATACCAGCGACGCCCTGCGCCGAGCCCTGCTGTTCGCCGTGACCATGGGCGCCGCCCTCGGGCTCAACGCCCTGGTGCGGGCGCGATTGCTGCGCCGGCGGCCGCACGGCCGCATCCAGGAAGCCTATGCCGAACGGCTGCGCGCCTTCTTCGTGCTGGTGCTGGGCATCGCCATCTGGCTGGTGGGCATCGAGCTGGCCCTGCGCGCCTGGAATCTCTCGCTGCTGAGATTCAGCCAGGGTGACGGCCATGCGGTCGCCAGCAAGTTCTTCGGCCTGGGTGGCACCCTGCTGCTGGCCTGGCTGGTGTGGATCCTGGCCGACACCGCCATCCACCGCGGCCTCAACCTGCACCGCGTCAGCCCGAACAACGCCCGCGCCCAGACCATGTTGCCGCTGATCCGCAACGTGCTGTTCCTGACCATCTTCGTCATCGCCCTGATCGTCGCCCTGGCCAACATGGGCGTGAACGTCACCCCGTTGCTGGCCGGTGCCGGCGTCATCGGCCTGGCGGTGGGCTTCGGCGCCCAGAGCCTGGTAGCCGACCTCATCACCGGGCTGTTCATCATCATCGAGGACTCCCTGGCCATCGGCGACTACGTCGACGTCGGCAACCACCTGGGCACCGTCGAGGGCCTGACCATCCGCACCGTACGACTGAGGGACATCGACGGCATCGTCCACACCATCCCGTTCAGCGAGATCAAGAGCATCCAGAACTACTCGCGGCAATTTGGCTACGCCATCTTCCGCCTGCCGATTCCCCAGGCGCTGTCGGTGGACAAGGCCATCGAGATGGTCCAGGAGGTCGGCCGCTCGCTGCGCCAGGATCCGCTGATGGGCCGGGACATCTGGTCGCCGCTGGAGCTGCAGGGGGTGGAGAGCTTCGATTCCGGCATGGCGATCCTCAGATTCCGCTTCAAGACCGCGCCGATCAAGCAGTGGGAGGTCTCCCGGGCCTTCAACCTCAGGCTCAAACGCTACCTGGACGATGCCGGCATCGAGCTGGCCTCGCCGCGCATGAACGTGCGTTACGAGGTGGGCGGCTCGCCGCTGGATCAGGCGACGCGGGGCGGCCAGGCGCCCAGCGAGGGCTGACCCGGCCGTGCTGGCACGACCGCCGGCCCTCGCGATCGGCGGGATTAGCCTCTAGGGTGGGGATGACCTGTCCCGACGAGGCTTTCCCATGCCCTTGCGCACCCTGCTCTGCTATGGCGACTCCAACACCCACGGCACCCGCCCCCTGACCCAGCCCGGCGTACTCGAACGCTTTGGCTGGGACGAACGCTGGCCCGGCGTCCTGGCCCGCGGGCTGGGCGCCGACTGGCGGGTGATCGAGGAAGGCCTGCCCGCTCGTACCACGGTGCACGACGATCCCATCGACGGCCATCACAAGAATGGCCTCCGCTATCTCAGGCCCTGCCTGGAAAGTCAGCTACCGGTGGATGTCCTGCTGCTGATGCTGGGCACCAACGACCTCAAGGCGCGGCTGTCGGTGACACCGGCGGACATCGCCAGCGCCCTGCAGGTGCTGCTGGAAGAGATCAGGCGCTGTAACGCCGGACCGGACGGTGCCACGCCCAGGCTCATCGTCATGGCGCCGGTGCCCATCGAGGAAGTGGGCTTTCTCGGCGAGATCTTCGCCGGCGGCGCGGCCAAGTCTCGCGAGTTGGCCGCACGGTATCGCCAGGTGGCCGAGGCCCAGGGCGCGGCCTTCGTCGACGCGGGCGAGATCATCCAGGTGAGTCCGGTGGACGGCGTGCATTTCGAGGCGGACCAGCATCGGCGGCTGGGGGAGCATCTGGTGGGGGTGGTCAGGGGCCTAGGTGTCGTCTGAACGTAGGCGCCCACAGTGGAAAACGCTGCGCGGTTTTCCACGCTACGACTCGCTTGGCACCGGCCTGTTGGGCTTCGACGAGGAAGCCGTCTCAACCCAACCTACGGCTCACTTCCTGTGTAGGAGCGGCCCATGGCCGCGATAAGAGGTTAGGCCCTGGCTCGAAGTGACGAGATGAGCCCGCTTTCTTGCGGCCATGGCGGTCCGCCGATGCGGCCGCTCCTGCAGGTGCTCGACAGGCCGCGGAGCGGCGCCTGACCTCACCCTACCTTCTTGCGAATCCAGTACAGATAACGCCCTTTTCCACCAGCTTATGGCCAAGGAAGCGACGTAGGTTGGGTTGAGCGCAGCGAAGCCCAACGCCACGGGTTCAACATTGAAGTCAGCGATCCAGACCATAGCGCTGCCGCAGCGCACGGTACTGATTGCTGTAGTCCTGATAACCCAGGTTTTTTGCCTGAAGCGCAGCCAATTCGTCTTCAAAGGTCAGCCCGGCAGGTGCGGAAGACGAGACAGTAGGCGTTGTCCGCCTGGTGACAGGAGCGGGACGCATCTGACCCAGGAGCTCATCTATCACCGGATTGATCTTTGTCGCGGTCCCCTGCCACTTCATAAGGGAGAAACCGCCCTTACCCCGCAGGTGATAGTCAGCCTGACCCACCAGGCGCCCACTGGCGTCGCGTAGGGTCAGTTCGGCAGCTGACAAGTAAGGCACGCCGTCCCAAGTTTGCCGCGCGGTGTACTCAAGAACGTATGGGCACTCGCGTGGCACCTGCGTATAGCTTTCGGTAGGCACACCGTGCCGAGCAAAACCGGCCCGGACCACGGGGAGAAAGTCCTTAACCCAAACAGCAGGATTCTCCTGGATACATACCACATCCGGGCGTACGGCGACGGGCTGGACCTGTACCGACGTGCACCCCGCGAGAATGAGCGAGACAACACCCAGCATCCTGGCTTTCATATGAGGCTTCCCTGCTTGCTAGATCACTGATTGTGAACCAACTCACAATAGCAAAGCGAGCCTTCGCGCGCGCCTCACTCCACCTTCTTGCGAATCCAGTACAGATAACGCCCTTCCCCTTCGCTCTTTTCCACCAGTTCATGGCCGAGGAAGACGCAGAACTTGGGGATGTCGCGCTGGGTGGAGGGGTCGGTGGCGATGACCTTGAGCAGGGCGCCGGGGGCGATGTCGCGCACCTTGTTGTGCAGCATCATCACCGGCTCCGGGCAGTTCAGCCCGCTGGCGTCGAGGGTGGCATCGGCTTCGAGGGTCATGGGGTCTCCAGGAATAGAACGGTTACAGCGATCTGCATTCAGAGCCTGACGGCGGCCTAGGGTTTCCGATCCAGCCGGCGCAGATGACAGGTCACTTCCTCGCGGTCGTGGTAGAGCTGCTTGCAGCCGATGGTGACGCGCTGGCCGCGAGCGGCGAAATGCGCGTGCAGCCGCTCGAGGATACCGGCCACTTCGCGATAGCGCTGTTTCATCGGCAGCTTGAGATTGACCACCGCCTCGCGGCAATGACCCTCGCCGATCCAGCGTTCGATCAGGGCCGCGGTGCGCGCGGGCTTCTCGACGATGTCGCAGACCATCCAGTCGACCGGGTGCTTGGGCACGAAGGCGTAGCCGTCGACCTGCAGGTGCTCGACGAGGCCGCTGTCCATCAGCGCCTCGTTCATGGGGCCGTTGTCCACCGCCGTCACCAGCATCTCGCGGGCCACCAGCTGCCAGGTCCAGCCGCCCGGGGCGGCGCCCAGATCCACGGCGCGCATCTCGGACGACAGCCGCGTCTCCCAGTCAGCACGAGGGATGAAGTGGTGCCAGGCCTCTTCCAGCTTGAGGGTCGAGCGACTGGGGGCCTCGCGCGGGAATCTCAGCCGCGGGATGCCCATGGGCCAGAGCGCGGCGTTGTCCGGTTCGACCAGGCCGACGAAGACCTCGCGCCCGCTGAGAAAGGTCAGCTGCAGGCGTGGCGCCCGGGC
Organism: Pseudomonas sp. Pso3; assembly: GCF_055393275.1. Classification (NCBI taxonomy): domain Bacteria; kingdom Pseudomonadati; phylum Pseudomonadota; class Gammaproteobacteria; order Pseudomonadales; family Pseudomonadaceae; genus Pseudomonas; species Pseudomonas sp. Pso3. Next base: position 2,806,415 of record NZ_AP043687.1, read on the forward strand.
ATCGTCCACCAGGCGGCCGGCCTTGCGCAGGGCCAGGGTCAGGGGGCGTTCGAACTTCTTGCAGAAGGTGGAGAGCGCCTTGCCGTCGTTGGTGTCGGGCATCTCCAGGGCCAGGCTGCCGCAGACGGGATAGTCCGCCAGCAGCTCGAGCAGCGGACCGATGCGATCCTGTTCGGGCAGGCTGAGAAAGGCGCCGCGCGACCACTGGCGGGGAAAGATCAGCTCGGCGAAGCTGAGCTGCTGCATCAACCGCGCCGCGTCCGCCGCGTCGCCGCAGACGAATTCGGCATAGGCCGCACCCGGCTTGCCCTTGGCGTAGCCGGCCACGCTGAGCAGCGCCGCCCGTTCGCCGAGCTCGGCGCAGACCTCGCCTTCGAATCCGGTACGGCACAGCAGCAACAGGGTATTCACGACAGGGCTTCCTCAAGGGGTCACGCAGGGCGCGCACTATACCCCAGCGCGCCCACTGGGGAACGCCGGCGGCGCCTATCGGTCCAGTACTACACCTAGAAAAATCAGTCCGCCCAGCGCTGGTTCGGCTCTCTTTCACCTTTCGAGGCCCGAACGGCCAGCGGGCAACCGTCGAAACGTCGATTAGGAGACCCCTGATGCCAGCCCTGGACAGCCTCAACAGCCTCAAGACCTTGCAGGTCGGCGAGCGCACCTATCACTACTACAGCCTGCCCGATGCGGCCAAGACCCTGGGCAATCTCGACCAGTTGCCCAAGTCGCTCAAGGTGCTGCTGGAGAACCTGCTGCGCTGGGAAGACAACCAGACCGTCACCGGCGAAGACCTCCAGGCCCTGGCCGACTGGACCAAGACCCGCTCCGCCGACCGCGAGATCCAGTACCGCCCCGCCCGTGTACTGATGCAAGACTTCACCGGGGTACCGGCGGTGGTCGACCTGGCTGCCATGCGCGAAGCCGTGGCCAAGGCCGGCGGCGATCCGCAGCGGATCAATCCGCTCTCCCCCGTCGACCTGGTGATCGACCACTCGGTGATGGTGGACCGCTACGCCAGCGAGAACGCCTATCACGAGAACGTCGAGATCGAGATGGAGCGCAATGGCGAGCGCTACGCCTTCCTGCGCTGGGGCCAGAACGCCTTCGACAACTTCCGCGTGGTGCCACCGGGCACCGGCATCTGCCATCAGGTCAACCTGGAATACCTGGGCCGCAGCGTCTGGACCAAGGACGAAGACGGCCGCACCTATGCCTTCCCCGACACCCTGGTGGGTACCGACTCCCACACCACCATGATCAATGGCCTGGGCGTGCTGGGTTGGGGCGTGGGCGGCATCGAGGCCGAGGCGGCCATGCTCGGCCAGCCGGTGTCCATGCTGATCCCCGAGGTGGTGGGCTTCAAGCTGACCGGCAAGCTGCGCGAGGGCATCACCGCCACCGACCTGGTGCTGACGGTGACCCAGATGCTGCGCAAGAAGGGCGTAGTGGGCAAGTTCGTCGAATTCTTCGGCGACGGCCTGGCCACCCTGCCCCTGGCCGACCGCGCCACCATCGGCAACATGGCCCCGGAATACGGCGCCACCTGCGGCTTCTTCCCAGTCGACCAGATCACCCTGGACTACCTGCGCCTGTCCGGTCGCCCCGAGGAAACCGTGCAGCTGGTGGAGGCCTACACCCAGGCCCAGGGCCTGTGGCGCAATCCCGGCGACGAGCCGGTGTTCACCGATGTGCTGGAACTGGACATGGGCGAGGTCCAGTCCAGCCTGGCCGGTCCCAAGCGGCCCCAGGACCGCGTGCTGCTCGGCGAGGTGGCCAAGACCTTTGGCGACTTCACCGCGCTGGCGCCGAAAAAGGCCGAGGCTGCCAAGGTCGGCAGCAGCGTCGAGGTCCAGGTGAACGGCGAGACCTTCCAGCTGGAAGACGGCGCCGTGGTCATCGCCGCCATCACCTCCTGCACCAACACTTCCAACCCCAGTGTCATGATGGCTGCCGGTCTGCTGGCGAAGAAGGCCGCGGAGAAGGGCCTGATGCGCAAGCCCTGGGTCAAGTCGTCCCTTGCCCCCGGCTCCAAGGTGGTGACCGACTACTACAACGCCGCCGGCCTCACGCCCTATCTCAACGACCTCGGCTTCGACCTGGTCGGCTACGGCTGCACCACCTGCATCGGCAACTCCGGTCCGCTGCTCGATCCGATCGAGAAAGCCATCCAGGACGCCGACCTCACCGTGGCCTCGGTGCTGTCCGGCAACCGCAACTTCGAAGGGCGGGTGCATCCGCTGGTCCGGACCAACTGGCTGGCGTCGCCGCCGCTGGTGGTGGCCTATGCCCTGGCCGGCAGCGTGAAGGTGGATCTGACCCAGGATCCGCTGGGCACCGGCAACGATGGCCAGCCGGTCTATCTGAAGGACGTCTGGCCCAGCCAGCAGGAAGTGGCCGACGCCGTGCAGAAGCTCGACACCGCCATGTTCCACAAGCAATACGGCGCCGTGTTCGACGGCGATGAAAAGTGGCAGGCCATCCAGGTGCCGGACGCCGAGACCTACGTCTGGGACGCCGATTCAACCTACATCCAGAATCCGCCGTTCTTCGAGGGCATCGCCGGCGATCCGCCGCGCATCGCCGACATCCACGACGCCCGCATCCTGGCGCTGCTGGGCGATTCGGTCACCACCGACCACATCTCCCCGGCCGGCAACATCAAGAAGGACAGCCCCGCCGGCCGCTACCTGGCCGAGCATGGCGTGGACTACGCCGACTTCAACTCCTATGGCTCCCGCCGCGGCAATCACGAAGTCATGATGAGAGGCACCTTCGCCAATATCCGCATCAAGAACGAGATGCTCGGCGGCGAGGAAGGCGGCAATACCTTCCATGTTCCCTCCGGTGAAAAGCTGTCGATCTACGACGCGGCCATGAAGTACGAGCTGGAAAACACCCCGCTGGTGATCATCGCCGGCAAGGAATACGGCACCGGTTCCTCCCGTGACTGGGCGGCCAAGGGCACCAACCTGCTGGGCGTGAAAGCCGTGGTCGCCGAAAGCTTCGAGCGTATCCACAGATCCAACCTGGTGGGCATGGGCGTGCTGCCGCTGCAGTTCAAGGACGGCGTGGACCGCAAATCCCTGGGGCTGACCGGCAAGGAGAAGATCGCCGTATTGGGCATCGACGGCGTCGAGTTGCGTCCGCGCATGCCGCTGACCCTGGAGGTCACCCGCGAGGACGGCAGCCGCGAAAGCGTGGAAGTGCTCTGCCGCATCGACACGCTCAACGAGGTGAGCTACTTCAAGGCCGGCGGCATCCTGCACTACGTGCTGCGGGAGTTCCTGGCCAAGCCGGCGGCTTGAGGTCACGCGCCCCGGTCACGCCGACCGGGGCAACCTCTCACTTCTAGCATAAGCGTTCGCGCCATCTGGGCTCGAACGGCGGGACTCCACCAGGACGCTCTGGCTGATAACGCACAGGCTTTCAGCTAAACTTGTGAGTGACCTGTGAGAGGTATGCTCATGCCCCAGCCCAATCTGGATAGGAAACGCCGCTACTTCGTACGCATGCGGCAGGCCAACTATGCAGCCAGCTTGAAACTGGAAGGCTTCGACCTGAAATCTGACGTCCCGGAAACCGTGGGGAAAGATAAGCACGCCCTACTTGCGCACTACCGACGTCTGAGCCAGGCGCAATGATCGATAAGTACGGAGCCAGCCAGGATCCGTACTGCTATCCCGGTACCACGACCTTACGCAACCTGCTCGACATCCGAGATGATGAACTCCTGGCTGCAGCCGAGCGCGACCTTTCTCGCCTCGCGGCCAGCAAGTTGACGTTCGAGTTACCGCCCTACAACCTTGACTATCTGTGCCAGTTGCATCGACTGCTGTTCCAGGACATTTACCCCTGGGCTGGCGAACTGCGCACCCTCGACATTGCCAAGGACAGCACCCGCTTCTGTACAGTGCGCCGGCTGGTACCCGAGGCCAACAAGCTGTTTTCCAAACTGCAGGCCGAAAACTGGTTCGAAGGGCAATCTCGTGACGTCCTGATCGGGCTGAGCGCCGAGCTCTACGGCGATCTGAACATCGTGCACCCTTTCCGCGATGGCAACGGCCGTACCCAGCGCCTGCTGTTCGAGCATCTCATCATCAATGTGGGCTACGAGATCGATTGGTCACTAGTGACGCGCGATGAATGGATAGCTGCCAATATCGACGCCGTCCACTGCGACTACCGTGCACTGGAACAAATATTCGCTCGCTGCATAGGCTCAGCTATCGAGTGAGTGGCCTCAGCCCTTTAGCAAGCCTTGCGCACCTCGCCCAAACCCCTCGACCACTTCCTGCAACGCCCCGAGAAAGCGCGGATGGATCAGCCACAGCTGGATCTCCGGCTTGAAGTCCTTCAGCGGGATCGCGGCCAGGCGGTCGCGGTGGGCGCTGCGGGCCAGCAGCGGCGCTGGGACCAGGCCGAGGCCCTGGCCGTCGGCGACCAGACCGAGCTGGAGTTCGGTGCCATAGGTTTCCAGGTTGATGCGCAGTGCCTGGCCCTGCTCGGCCAGGGTGCGTTGCAGACTGGCTCGGAAACCGCAGCCGTCGGGATTGAGCACCCAGCCCTGCCCCTGGATATCGGCAAGCCGCTGCGCCCTGGCCGGCGCCTGGTCGCGCGCACCGACCACCTGCAAGGGCATGGCGCCCAGGGGCCGGGCCTCGACGCCATCGGGAAATACCTTGTTGGCCGGAAACAGCACCAGGGCGCCGTCCAGCTCACCCTGCTCGATACGGTTGACCAGCACGCTGCCCCAACCCGTCGCCACCTGGGTGCGCAGCTCCGGGTAGCGGGTGCGGATGTCTTTCACGGCCTCCAGCAACAGCGCATCGCCCAGGGTCTGGGGTACGCCCAGGCGCAGCAGCCCGGAGGGCGGCGCATCGCCCGCCACCCGCTCGCGCAGGGCGTCCATCTCGCGCAGGATGGCACGGCAATGCCCATAGACCTCCTGCCCCAGGCGGGTCGGCTTGAGCGGCTTGGTGTGGCGGTCGAGCAAGTCGACGCCGAGGTCCTGTTCGAGACTCTGCAGGCGGCGGGTGATGGCCGGCTGGGTGAGCCCCAGGGACAGGGCAGCGGCATTGAGGGAGCCGCTGCGAATCACCGCGACAAAGGCTTCGATATCGTCGGTCTTCATGAGGAGGCGTCTGACTTCCCGTTGCTGGACATGCGCCTCAAGCATAACGCAAGGCCGCCTCCGTGGGTGTCGTACTCAGCGTTGCGCGGTCTGCGCCGGGGGTTCCAGGGCTGCCTGGAAGCCGTCGTAAAACAGGCGACTGGCCTCATAGCCCTTGACCAGCCCTTCGCCGGCAAAGAAGTCGACGGTGCGCTGGGCCTGGGCGATGGCCGCAGGAGTCACCGGTCCGATAGCGGTGCGCGCCCGGGCGAACCAGGCCTGGGCGATGGCGGCGTCGGCACGGGTACGCTCGGCCCAGGCGCTGGCGTAGCGCGCCGTGTGTTCGGGATCGGCATTGGCCCAGGTCCGGGCCTGCTGCAGCCGCCGAAGAAAATCGGCGATGGCCTGGTGCCGGGCGACATCGTTCAGCGCCCCCTGACTGGCCACCACGAAACTCTGCGCGGGGATCAGGCCCTCGGCGGTGGTGAGCACCCGGGCGCCGTGGCGCTGGGCCTGGGTGACATAGGGTTCCCAGGTGGCGATGGCGTCCACCGAGCCGCCTTCCAGGGCATGGGAGGCGTCCAGGGCGTTGAGATAGCGGAAGTTCACCTGCTCGCGCGGCACCCCGGCGCGGTCCAGCGCGGCCAGCGCCAGCTGCTGGCTCCAGGAGCCCTTCCAGATGGCCACCGTCTTGCCCTGCAGATCCGCCAGGCTATGGATGCTGGAGTCGCCGCGCACCAGCACTGCCACCCCCTCCAGGCTCTGGCGGCTGATGCCCACTACCCTGATCGGTGCGCCCAGGGCACCGAGGAACAGCGGCGGCGCATCGCCCAGCAGCCCCAGGTCGAGGCTGCCGACATTGAGCGCCTCGGCCACCGGCGAGCCGGCGGTGAATTGCTTCCATTCCAGTTGATACGGCAGGTCGCCCAGGACGCCGGCGGCTTCCATCACGGTGCGGGTGTTATAGCTCTGGTCGCCCACCACCAGGGTGGTGGCCAGGGCCTGGGTAGCGGCCAGCAGGCCGAGGGTGAGGCCGACGAGGGTCTTGCGCAGCATGGAAATTCCTCAGGTGTAGGCGCGGATGTCGGGATATTGGCCGTTGACCGCATAGCGCCCGACCTCCAGCACCTTGTAGGCCAGGGGGTCGTGCAGGCTGTGGGTGCGCACGTCGCGCCAGAAGCGATCCAGGCCTAGGCGGTTTTGGGTGGCGCGGGCGCCAAGGGCATCGAATACCCGGGTGGTGACATCGAGGGCGGTACGGGCGGCCAGTACCTTGGCGCTGGCCACGGCGATTGCCGTCTCGCCGCGCAGCTCGGCGGTGAAGGCGTCATCGGCGGCCAGCAAGGCGTCCACCTGCCGCGCGGCCACATCGGCCAGGGCCACCGCGCCCTGCTGGGCGATCCAGAGTTCGCCCACCTGGCTCAACACCAGTTGATCCTCGCTGGCGCTGGCGGCGAGGGAATGCACCCAGGGTCGCGCCTCGGCGTGCAGATAGCGCCGCGCCTCGCGCAGGGCGCCCTGGGCGGCGCCCAGGTAGTACTGGGTGAAGGCCGACTGATTGACCGGGGTGCGGATCACCGCGGCGAAGTCGCCCGCGTCTTCCAGGTCGCAGACCTGGGCTTCCTCGGGGCTGGCCCAGACTTCCGTGAGGGTGAAGCTGCCGCTGTCGCTGCGGGCCACGCCGAAGTGGTCCCAGTCGTCGGCATAGGCCAGTCCCGGCCGGTCCGCCGGCAGGGTGACCATCAGGCGCGCCCCGCTCTCTCGATCGCGGGCGCTGATGGTGAGCCGATCGGCGAAGGCGGCGCCGCTGCAGAATCCCTTGCGCCCGGTCAGGCGATAGCCGCCGTCAGCACTCGGCGTGGCGAGGATGTCGTCATCCCGTGGATTGACCACCCCGGCCAGCCACAGTCGGCCTTCGGCGATTTCCGCCAGCAGCCGATCGCGCCGGGGCTGCGGCTCGCGGCGCAGGTTCACGGTATTGAGCAGATGGTAGCCAAAGAGCAGCCCCACCGAGCCGTCGCCGGCGGCGATCTCGCGCAGCACGCGCATGGCCAGCGACCAGGGCTGGCCGGCACCTCCGAGCCGCACAGGTATGACCAGGTTGGTCAGGCCGCTGTCCTTGAGTCGTTGCAGCTGGGCATCGGGACGAATGCGGTCGCGCTCGTCGGCCACCACCCGGGCGGCGAACTCCGCGCCGATCTCGCGGGCCAGCGTCAGCCAGCCCTCGGCATCCTTGGATGTGCTCATCTAGTCCTCCAGTGGGCCGAGGCCCAGGTGATCTCTCAGGGTCGAGCCCTGGTACTGGCGCCGGAACAGCCCGCGACGCTGCAGGTGCGGCACCACGCTCTCGCTGAACTCGACGAAGGAGCCCGGCAGGTAGCCGGGGGAAATCACGAAGCCGTCGCAGCCGCCGGCTTCGAACAACTCGGCCAGCTGGTCGGCGATCTGGGCAGCGGTACCCACCAGTTGCGGTACGCGGACGCTGGCGGCGTAGCTGCGACCCAATTCGGCCAGGGTGGTGCGCGACCCCAGCGCCAGCAGCTTCTCGGCAGCGGGCGGCGGCAGGTCGGCGACCTCGACCACCTCGCCCAGGGCGGTATCCAGGGTGAAGCGCGATAGGTCGATGTTGAGCTGGGAGCAGAGGGTGATCAGCCCCACTTCCGGTTGCGCCAGGGCGTTGTGTCTTTCCTGCTTGGCACGGGCCTCGGCTTCGCTGCCGCCGATGAAGGGCATCACCGAGGTAAGGATCTTGCAGCCATCCGGCGAGCGCCCCTGCTCCAGCACCTGGCGGCGGACGTCGTCGCGAAAGGCACGCATGGCGGCGAGATTGGGCTGGATGGTGAAGATGGCCTCGGCCCAGCGCGCGCCGAAGCGTCGGCCGCGGCCGCTGGAACCGGCCTGGATCAGCACCGGGCGCCCCTGGGGACTGCGCGGGATATTGAGCGGCCCTTCCACGCGGAACCAGTCGCCCTGGTGATCGAGGGCGCGCACCTGCGCGGGGTTGGCCAGCACGCCGGCGGCCCGATCCAGGCGCAGCGCGTCGGCTCCCCAACTGCGCCACAGCTTAATGGCCACCTCGACGAATTCGTCGGCGCGGTCGTAGCGCAGATCGTGCTCCAGGTGGCGCGCCTTGCCGAACAGCCGGCCCTCGCTGTCGTTCATCGAGGTGACGATGTTCCAGGCGGCGCGCCCGCGGGACAGGTGGTCCAGAGTGGCGAAGGCCCGCGCCACATGAGCCGGCTCGTAGTAGGTGGTGGAGCGGGTGCAGCCCAGGCCAAGACGGCGGGTATGGGCCACCAGGTAGGAGAGCAGCGGCAAGGGGTCGAGCCGGGTGGCGTCCTGGGCGCCCAGGCGCAGAGCGGTCTCCCGCGAGCCGCCGAGCTGGTCGCCGACCGCCAGGCGGTCGGCGAAAAAGAGGAAGTCGAACAGCCCCTCTTCCAGCGCCTTGGCCGCACGCACATAGTAGTCCGGGTCGAGGAAGTCGCCCTGGGTCTCGGGGTGGCGCCAGACGGCGTGACTATGGACGACGGGACCGGCCAGCAGGAAGCCGGCGAGGTGCAGTTGACGGCTCATCGGCTGGCCTCCCGGGGCGCTTGCAGATAACGGTTGAAGCTCTGGTCATAGAGCGGCTTGACGTCGTAGGGCTGTTGCAACACTCCGGCCTTGACCAGGAAATCGGCGGTCTGCTGGCCGTCGGCGAGGGTCTGGGCGCTGATTGGCTCGACCCAGGTGGCGTCGCGGCGGAACCAGCTCTCGGCGATGGCCGGATCGGAGTTGTTGCACCTGGCCCAGGCCTGGGCATAGACGTCGACGTGGTCCCGCGCCCAGCTGCGGGCGCGTTGCAGGCGGGCGACGAAATCGCCGATGGCGGCGCGGTTCTCGTCCAGGTGACCGGTGTTAGCCACCACATAGACTGGAGCCGGCATCAGGTCCTTGGCGGTGACCAGCACCCGTCCGCCCTGGCGTTCCACCATGCTGACATAGGGCTCCCAGGTCGCGGTGGCATCCAGGGTGCCCTGGCTTACGGCGGCGACCGCCTCGGTGGGCATCAGGTAGCTGTAGTGCGGCGCATCGCTGGGCAGGCCGGCCTGTTCCAGCGCCGAATAGACCAGTTGCTGGCTCCAGGAGCCCTTCCAGATGGCCACGCGCTTGCCCGCCAGGTCCGCCACCGTCTTGATCGGCGAATCCTTGCCGACCACGATGGCGGTGCCGTCCGGGCGGTTGCGGGTCACCGCCACTACCTTGACCGGGCCACCGCGGGCCGCCAGGGCAATCACCGGGGTGTCGCCGACGATGCCCAGGTCGATGGAGCCAACGTTGAGCGCCTCCACCACCGGCCCGCCGGCGTTGAATCTCTTCCACTCGATCTGGTACGGCAGATCCTTGAGTTCGCCGGCCTGCTCCAGCAGGGTGCTGCTGTAGTAAAACTGGTCACCGATGGTGAGGGTGACCGCCTGGGCCAGGCCGGCGGAGGTGCCGGCCAGCAGGCCGGCGGCGAATAGCAATCCCTTGATCACGAAGGCGTCTCCTCGAGGGTATCGGGAGCGCTCCGTGGGTACGGTCGCGCGGTGGGTTGGTCAGAAAGTGTCAGCCGGTGCGACGAGCGCCGGCCAGGCGCGCGGCGACCTTCTCCCGGGTCAGGGGAATCAGCTCGCGACCGTATTCGAAGGCGTCGTTGAGCGGATCGAAGCCGCGGATCAGGAAGCTGTCGACGCCCAGGTCGTAGTAGTCCAGCAGGGCATCGGCCACCTGCTCGGCGGTGCCCACCAGGGCGGTGGAGTTGTGCCCACCCCCGACCAGGGCGGCGATGCCGGTCCAGAGCCGGCGATCCACGCGGTCGCCCAGGGCCACGGTATCGCGCAGGCGCTGGGCCCCGACCGCTTCCGGCTTGGCCGGATGCACAGCGCCTTCTGCGGCCAGTCGTGCCTTGGCCTGCTGACGGATGGCCTCGGCCTTGGCCCAGGCGGCCTCCTCGGTGTCGCCGAGGATCACCCGGAAGGAGACATTGAACCTGGGGGTACGGCCGTGGCGCGCCGCCTCGGCGCGGACCGCGGCGATGGTCTCGCGGGTCTGGGACAGGGATTCGCCCCAGAGCGCGAAGACATCGGCGTGCTTGCCGGCCACCCGCAGGGCGGCGGGCGAGGAACCGCCGAAATAGACCGGCAGGCTCGGCTGCTGCAGCGGCTTGATGGCGGAGAAGCCCTTCGCCACCCGGTAGTGCTCGCCCTCGTGATCGAAGGGCTGGGTGCTGGTCCACTCCTGGCGCACCACGTCGAGGAATTCCTCGGTGCGGGCGTAGCGCTGGTCGTGGTCGAGCCAGTCACCGTCCTTGCGCTGCTCTAGGTCGCTGCCACCGCTGATGATATGCACCGCCAGGCGGCCGTCGAGCAGATGGTCGAGGGTCGCCAGCTTGCGCGCTGCCAGCGTCGGGGCGACGAAGCCGGGCCGGTGGGCCAGCAGGAACTTGAGCTTCTGCGTCGCCTGCCCCGCCAGGGCGGTGACCAGGAAACCATCGGGTTGATCGGACCAGTAGCCGACCAGGATACGGTCGAAACCAGCCTGCTCGTGGGCCTGGGCGAAGCGGGTGACGTAGCCTTTGTCGAAGATGGGACCGGAGGGGGCGATGATCTCCGAGGTGAGGCGATGGCCGATCATGCCGAGGAATTGAACGCTCATGGTGGTGAATCCCGTGCCGAGGTAAGGGGATGCCTTCTTGGAAGGCGTTGGCTGGGGTCCACCTTAGGCAGGCAAGGCATAAGAAGGAAATTCCTTATGCGCATATCCTAATTCGAGTTTTATTTACTACACGCATTTAAGGTGGATAGCGCAGAGCTTCCTTATGTGGCCGCGACCGCACCGTAGCGTGGAAAACGGCGCAGCCTTTTCCACTGGGGATCGGGTGCGAAGGGTGCCCTCACCCCAGCCCTCTCCCAGGGGGAGAGGGGGTGGTCCGAGCGAGGGTTGAGCTCCGTAGCGTGGAAAACGGCGCAGCCTTTTCCACTGGAGGACTTCGCTGCGAAGGGCGCCCTCACCCCAGCCCTCTCCCAGGGGGAGAGGGGGTGGTCCGAGTGAGGGTTGAGGTCCGTAGCGTGGAAAACGGCGCAGCCTTTTCCACTGGGGATCGGGTGCGAAGGGTGCCCTCACCCCAGCCCTCTCCCAGGGGGAGAGGGGGTAGTCCGAGTGAGGGTTGAATGCTGCTGCTCCCGGGGCAAAGTCGGTGGCCTGTTGGGCTTCGACGGTGGAGCCGTCTCAACCAACCTAGGTGCTATTCCGTAGGTTGGGTTGAGCGCAGCGAAGCCCAACAAAAGGTGCCAGACCCTACCGCTGCATGCCCCACTTCTTCACCGTCAGCCGTTCCAGGGTGGCGAAGACCAGGCCCTCCACCAGCAGGCCGATGATGATCACCGCGGCCAGGCCGGCGAAGACGCGGTCGGTGTAGAGCTCGTTGCGATTCTGGAAGATGTACCAGCCCAGGCCGCCCTTGCCGCTAGAGGCGCCGAACACCAGCTCGGCGGCGATCAGGGTGCGCCAGGCGAAGGCCCAGCCGATCTTCAGGCCCGAGACGATGGCCGGCAGCGCCGCCGGGATGAGGATCAGCCCGACGTACCTCAGGCCCTTGAGGCCATAGTTGCGCCCTGCCATGCGCAGGGTGTCGGAGACGCCGAGAAAACCCGAATAGGTGTTGAGCGCCATGGGCCAGAGCACCGAATGCACCAGCACGAACACCAGGCTGTTCTCGCCGAGGCCGAACCAGAGCAGTGCCAGGGGCAAGAGGGCGATGGCCGGCAGCGGATTGAACATCGAGGTCAGGGTGCCGAGCAGGTCGCGACCGAACTGGGTGGAGACGGCCAGGGCGCTCAGCGCCAGGGCCAGGACCACGCCCAGCAGATAGCCCTTGAGCAGGGTGCCGAGGGAAATGGCGACCTTGGCCGGCAACTCGCCGGTCGCCAGGCCATCCCAGAAGGCCGCGGCGGTCTGCAGGAAGCTGGGCAGCAGCAGGTCGTTGCCCTGCCAGCGGGCGGCCACTTCCCAGGCCAGCATCAGGATCGCCAGGATCACCAGCTTGCGCAGCCAGGCCTGGCTCCACAGGCGGGTGGCCAGGGGCAGCTCGACCGCCAGTGGCAAGTCGTCGAGGGGCGCGAGGTCCCGTTGGTATTCGGCCCGCACCGGGGGCTGTCGAGTCATGGGTCTACCTCGAAACTAGTAGGAAATGCGGCCCTGGACGATGGCCTGCTGCAGGCGCAGGCGCTCGTCGGCGACCTCCGGTGGCAGGGTTTGGACGTCGTCGGGGAACAGCAGGTTGTGGATGCGCAGTGCGGTGCTCTGGAATTCGGCGCCGCCGAAGTCCTCGAGGCCGAACTGGTGGCAGTTGAGTTCCGCGCGGACCCGGCCCGGATGGGGCGACAGGAGCAGGATGCGATTACCCACCACCAGCGCCTCTTCGATGGAATGGGTGACGAACAGCAGGGTGAAGCGCACCTCGTCCCAGAGCGCCAGCAATTCTTCCTGCATCTTGCGCCGGGTCAGGGCGTCCAGGGCGGCGAAGGGTTCGTCCATCAGCAGGATCTTGGGCTGCATGGCCAGGGCGCGCGCGATGGCCACCCGCTGCTTCATGCCGCCGGAAAGATGATGCGGATAGGCATCGACGAAGCGCGCCAGGCCGACCTTGTCCAGGTAGTGCAGCGCCCGCTCGCGCGCCTCGCCACGACTGGCCTGGCGACTGGCGAGCAGCGGGAACATGGTGTTCTCCAGCACCGTCTTCCACGGCGGCAGCTGGTCGAATTCCTGGAACACCACGATGCGGTCCGGTCCCGGGCCCTTGATCGGCTGGCCATCCAGGCGGATCTCGCCATGCAGCGGCGGCAGAAAGCCCGCCACCGACTTGAGCAGACTGGACTTGCCGCAGCCGGACGGGCCGAGCAGGACGAAACGGTCGGCGCCATGCACCTCGAAGGACACCTGGTGGGTGGCCCGCACCCGACGCTCGCGGGTGCGGTATTCGAGGTCGAGATCCTGCACCTGCAGCAAGGGCTGGGTCTGCGCCAGGGTCAGGTGTGGGCGGGAAGCGAGAGGAGCGTTCATGGTCGTCTCCTCCCTCAGAAAGGCGCATCGCCCTGGATGGTGGTGCGATACAGCTTGCGCCTCATATGGTTGGGGCAGCCGGCCGCCAGGTGCAGCAGCGAGCGATTGTCCCAGAACACCAGGTCGTGGGGCTGCCACTGGTGGCGATAGAGGTGCTCGGGCTTGACGCTGTGGGCGTACAGCTCGGCCAGCAGCTCGCGACTCTCGTCTTCCGGCAGGCCGACGATATGGGTGGTGAAGCCCTCGCTGACGAACAGCGCCTTGCGGCCGTTCTCCGGATGGGTGCGCACCACCGGATGCACCACCGCCTTGACCTCGGCCAATTGCGCGGCGGTCAGGGTCGGCCGCCAGTTGCCCTCGAACTTGGGCTTGGCATAGGTGGCGGTGTAGGAATGCTCGGCCTGCAGACCGTCGAGCTGGCGCTTGAGCGCCTCCGGCAGGGTGTCGTAGGCCAGGTGCATGTTGGCGAAGATCGTATCGCCGCCCTCCTCCGGCAACTCCTGGGCATGCAGCATGGAACCCAGGCTCGGCAGCTCCTTGTAGGAGAGATCCGAGTGCCAGAACTTGCCGGCGTCGCCCAGGCCGATCGGCTGACCGTCTTCGACGATGTTGGAGACGATGAGGATCTCCGGGTGGCCGGCCAGGTGGAACTGCTTGAGCACATGGATCTGCAACTCGCCGAAGCGGCGACTGAAGGCGATCTGCTCCTCGGGGGTGATGCGCTGGTCGCGAAACACCACCACATGGTGGTCCAGGTGAGCGCGATGGACGCGGGCGAAGTCGTCGCCATTGAGCGGCCGGGCCAGATCGATGCCGAGGATCTCGGCACCCAGGTTGCCGAAGGGACGGATCTCGAAAGTCTGGCCGGCGGCCGGACGGGGGGATGCGAGAGTCATTGGAGTTTTCTCCTTGGTGGTCCAGCTCAGCTGCCGGGACGCTCGTGGGCTTCGGGGAAGAAGTAGTCCTGCCAGGAGGCAGCCTGGTGTTTCAGCACGCCCAGCTCATGCAGCTTCTGGGCGTAGACGAAGGTGCGCTGTGGTTCGACGGTGAAGTCGATCTCCGGGTCTTCGACGATGCGCTGCACCAGGGCCAGCGGCAGCTTGGAGTTCTCCACGCGGATATAGGCCTCGGCCGCGGCCGCCTTGTTGGCGCGGATGAAGGCCGCGGCTTCCACCAGGGCGTCGTAGAAGGCGCGGTAGGTCTTGGGATTCTCGTCGTGGAATTTCTCGGTGGTGTAGAGCACGTTGAAGGTGCCCGGTCCGCCGAGGACGTCGTAGCTGCTGAGGATGCGGTGGACCCGGGGATTCTCCAGCGCCTGGTACTGGAATGGCGGGCTGGAGAAGTGGGTGGTGATCTCCGCGCCGCCCGCCATCAGGGCGGCACTGGCATCGGGGTGCGGCAGACTCACGCTGATGGCATCGAATTTCCTGAACTGGGCGTCGCCGAAGACCTTGGCCGTCTCGATCTGCAGGGTGCGCGACTGGAAGCCCACGCCCGCCGCCGGCACGGCGATGCGATCCTGGTCGGTCAGGTCCTTGATCGACCTGACCTCGGCGCGATTGCTCAGCAGGTAGTTGGGCATGGCGCCCAGGGCGGCGATGGCCTTGACGTTCTGCCGTCCGCGGGTGCGATCCCAGACGGTCAGCATCGGCGGCACCCCGGCGGAGACCACGTCCAGCGAGCCGGCCAGCAGCGCCTCGTTCATGGCGGTGGCGCCGGAGATGCTGTTCCAGTCCACCTGAATGTCCAGGCCGGCGGCCTTGCCGTGCTTTTCGATCAGCTGCTGATCGCGCACCACGTCGAGGATCAGATAGCCGATGCCGAATTGCTGGGCGATGCTGATCCTGCCCTCGGCGGCGGCACCGCCCGCGAAGCCCAGGACGCCCACCACCGCGGCGATCACCGCCAAGCCCTTCCATACCCTGCTCATCATCCCGCTCCGTGCCGACTGGCCATCCGAAAGCGTTATAGGCTAATGAGCTGTTATAACTTTTGGTAAAGACGGAATTTGACTAACGATATGCAGTGACGGCGCAGCTCAGGTGCGCCGTCACTTGGGAGCTGCCATGGAGCGGGTCCAGGGCAGCTGGCGAAGCTCAAGCCGAGACGGCGCGCCGCGCCAGCAACTGACCCACCGCCAGCACGAAGACCGCGCCGACCGCCCCGGCCACATAGGGTACCCAGTGCACATCGGCAAAGCCCAGCCAGCCCTGCAGCAGTTCGTCGCTGGCGATCAGCTTGCCGGCGATCCAGCCCAGCAGCGCCGCGCCGGCCACCACCAGCCAGCGAAACCTTTCCATGAGCTTCAGGATGAGCTGGCTGCCGAAGATGATGATGGGAATGCTGATGAGCACCCCGGCGATGGCCAGGCCCAGGTGCCCCTGGGCGGCGCCCGCCACGGCGATGACGTTGTCCAGGCTCATCACCACGTCGGCCACCATGATGATCCAGATGGCCTGGCCCAGGGTGGTACCGGCCTTGACGTTGGCCTCGTCCTCTTCGGGCATCAGCAACTTGATGCCGATCCACAGCAGCAGCACGCCTCCGACCACCTTGAGCAGCGGCCAGCCCAGCACATAGCTGGCGACGAACAGCAGCAGGATGCGCAGGATCACGGCGCCGGCGACACCGCCGAGAATGGCCTTGCGTCGTTGCGCATCCGGCAGACGCCGGCAGGCCAGGGCGATCACCACGGCGTTGTCGCCGCCGAGCAGGATATCGATAATGACGATCTGCAGGAGACCGGTGAGAAAGGCGGGATCGGACAGGGTGGCGAGCAAGATCGACCTCGAAGCTAAGGGTGCTGGGACAGGCATTGGGCAGCAGGAGCCGTCGATGATTTCATCGGGCCCCTGCCGCGGCGCCAAGAATAGCGCCCCAAGCTGTCATCCAGCCGACGAAACGGCGCCGCGGATCGATTCCGCCTGGCGCCGGGCGGCCCTTCAGCCGCCCGTCGAGGGCGCGCCGATCCGCACGTCGCCCTGACCGCTGGCCGCCAGCGCGCGGGCTACCAGGCCGCTGCGCAGTTGCTCATCGAGAAAGTCCTGCACGAAGGCCGCTGCGGCGGCGCGCCCCTTGGGTACGGCCATGGCCTGGCGGATCTCGGTGAAGCTGTCGGCCAGCACCCGATAGCCCGGATGAGCCGCGGCATAGGCTTCCAGGGGTTGGCGCACTCCGGCGGCGGCGTCCAGGCGCTGATCGACGAACCAGTCGATGGCCGCTGGCGAGGTGGGCGCTCGCACCAGCTCCGCCTGGGTCAGGGTGCGACTGAGATAGAGGTCATAGGCCGCGCCCTGCCCCACGGCGATGCGGCGCCCGGCCTGGTCCAGCTCGGCTACGCCCTGGGCCGGATCGTCCGCGCGCAGCAGGTAGGTGCCCTCGATGATGACATAGGGTTCGCTGAAGGCGATCTGCGCCGCGCGTACCGGTTCGATGGCGAGAAAAGCCAGGTCCCAGGCGTCTTCCTGCAGCGCGGCAAAGACCTTGCCGGCGGCGTCATGGGTCGTGAACTGCACCGGGACGCCCAGACGCTCGGCCAGCGCCCGGGCCAGGGCCACCGAGACACCGGCCGGCTCGCCATCGGCGCCGCGTTGCGCCAGCACCGGATTGCCGTAGTTGATCGCGGTGCGAAGAACGCCCTGGGGGGCCAGTTCGGCCAATACCGCTGCGGATGGGCTCATGGAAACTCCTTGGAAGGGGTCGACTGTCGGGGTGCGGCTGGGGCTCGCCGCGGCCATCCGATACTGCCCGCTCGCGGGCGATTGCGCACGCCTTCGTCGACCCTTCCGTGCTCGTTGCCTCACACCCTGAGCCGCTGCAATTCCCCATAGGCCTCGGCGGCCTGGGCCAGCAAGGCGGGGGCTCGCCTTTCACGCGGATGGGGCGCCGCCACGGCGAAGCGGCGCTGCACGCGGGAGGGTGCGCCGCCCAGGACCAGGACGCGGTCGCCCAGGTAGAAGGCTTCGTCCAGATCGTGGGTCACCAGCAGCACGCCGATGTGATACCGGGCCACCAGGCGCAGCACCAGGTCCTGCAATTGCCAGCGGGTGAAGGCGTCCACCGCGCTGAAGGGCTCGTCGAGCAACAGCAGCCGTGGGCGACCATAGAGTCCGCGGGCGATGGCGACCCGCTGGGCCATGCCGCCGGAGAGTTGCTTGGGCAGCAAGGCGCCCTGCCCCTCCAGCCCGACGTCACTGAGCAACTGCGCCGTCCAGGTACGATCGAAGCGCGTGCCGTCGGCGAAACCGACATTGGCGGCCACGTCCAGCCAGGGCATCAGCCGCGGCTCCTGGAACACCACGCCGCCGCCCTGGCTGGCCGCGGCCAGGGTCATGTGGCCGCTGAAGGCGTCGTCCAGCCCGGCGGCGATGCGCAGCAGGGTGCTCTTGCCGCAGCCACTGGCACCCAGCAGGCTGACCACCTCGCCGGCGGCCAGGGTCAGGTCGACGCCTTCCAGCACCCGGCGCCCGGCAAAGGCCTTGCCGATGCGTTCGAGAGACAGCAGGGGTTCGCTCATCACTGGCCACCCTGGTAGGTGTCACGCCAGGCCAGCGCCCGGCGTTCCAAGCGCAGCAGCAGTTCGTCACTGAGCTTGCCGAGCACCGCCAGCACCAGGATGGCGGCGATGACCACGTCCGGTCGCGAGGTCTCCCGACCGTCGCTGAGCAGGTAGCCCAGGCCGGCGGTGGCGGCGATCAATTCGGCGGCCACCAGGAACATCCAGCTCATGCTCAGGGCTCCGCGCAGGCCGGTGAACAGACTGGGCAAGGCGGCCGGCAGCAGGATGCGGCGGATCAGCGCCGGGCGTGACAGGCGATAGAGGCGCCCCAGTTCCACCAGGCGGCGATCGACGTCGCGGATGCCGCTGACCAGCGCCAGGTACAGTGGAAAGAAGGCACCCAGGGCGATCAGCACGATCTTGGGCGTTTCATCGATACCCAGCCAGAGCAGCAGCAGGGGCACCCAGGCCAGGCTGGGAATGGCGCGCAGCGCCTGGAACAGCGGATCGAGATAGGCCTCGGCGCGGCGCGACAGTCCGACCCAGGCGCCGATCAGCAGCGCCAGACCCGCGCCCAGGGCGAAGCCACTGGCGACCCGCGCCAGACTGGCCGCCAGGTGCCGCCACAACTCCCCTTCCCCCAGCAGCCACAGGGTCCGCAGCACCTCGCTCGGCGGTGGCATCTGGTAGGCCGGCAGCCAGCCCAGGCGCACCACCGCTTCCAGCGTCACCACCAGCCCCAGGGGCAGCACGGCGCCGCGCCAGCGGCCACCCGCGCCGCGGGCGGGTCGGGCGGCCTGGACCAGCGGCGCGGCCTGGGTCAGTTCATCACTCACGGCGCGGTCGCCTTGGCCACGGCGGGTTCGGCCTTGATCACCGCCTGGGCCAGCGCGGGCTGGACCAGGGCATCGACCGCCGCGACAGCGTCCACGCCGGGGCGTACCAGACCTTCCTCAGCCAGCAGCGGCGCGGCGCCCTTGAGCGCGGCGACGAATTGCGGACCGGGCAGCGGCTGGCTGAAATCGGTACGGGCGAGCTGGCGCTGGGCGACTTCCAGCGGCAGGCCGGACGCCTTGGCCAGCAACTCGGCGGTCTCCTGGGGATGGGCCAGGGTCCAGTGGCGCGCGTCCTCATAGGCGCCCAGCACCGCCTTGACCAGCTCCGGCTGGGCCTTGGCGAAGGCCTCGGTGGTGCTCAGCACGCCATAGCTGTTGAAGTCGAGATTGCGATAGAGCAGGCGCGAGCCCGCCTGCAATTCGCTGGCGGCCATGTGCGGATCGAGCCCGGCCCAGGCATCCACCTGGCCGCGCTCCAGGGCGGCGCGACCGTCCGGGTGCTGGAGATGGACGATGTCCACGTCGCCCTTCTTCAGGCCCGCCTCGCGCAGGCTGCGCAGCAGGAACAGATAGGGATCGGTGCCCTTGGTCGCGGCGATCTTCTTGCCCTTGAGATCGGCCAGGGACTTGAGCGGCGAATCCTTGGGCACCACCAGCGCGGTCCATTCCGGGCGACTGGCGAGATAGAGGGTTTCGATCGGGGCGCCATTGGCGCGGCTGAGCAGCGCTGCGAGCCCCGCGGTGGAGGCGAAATCGGTGCTGCCGCTGTTGAGGTATTCCAGCGAGCGATTGCTGCCCTGGCTGAACACCCAGCGCACGGCGATGCCCTGCTCGCCAAGGCGCTTTTCCAGCAGGCCCTGCCCCTTGAGCACCAGGCTGGTGGGGGCGTAGTAGGCGTAGTCCAGGCGGACTTCCTTGGGCGGTGCGGCCTGCGCCAGCAGCGCGCTGCCGAGCAGGGCCAGGCCGGCGGCCCAGCGTAGCGTGGTCTTGTGCATCTCGAGTTCCTTGTCGACTAGCGGGAGGTCAGGGGGGCGCTGGGGGTCCAGAGGTCCACGGCGCTGGCGTCCACGGCAGTGGGTAGCAGCTTGGCCGCATGGAAGGCATCGGCGATGCGCTGCTGCTCGCCGAGGGCGGCGCGGCTGACCGGCTGGACATCGTAGGTGCGGCGGCCGTTGGCCAGCTCGACGGTAGCCTCGTCCAGGCGACCCCACTGCGGACCGAGAATCCGTGCCGCCTCGGCGGGGTGTTGCTTCACCCACTGCCCCGTGCGCTGCAGCTCGGCGAACACCAGGCCCAGCACCTCGGGATGAGCCTGGGCATAGGGCGTGGCGGCCAGGTAGTAGCGCTGGTAGCTGGCCAGGCCCTCGCCCGAGGCGAGGATGCGAACGTGCTGCTGGCGCTGGGCGCTGGCGACGAAGGGCTCCCAGGTCACCCAGGCATCCACCTTGCCATTCTCCAGGGCGGCACGACCGTCCGCCGGGGTGAGATAGGCCGGCTGGATGTCGGCGAAGGTCAGCCCTGCCTTCTGCAGGGCGGCGATCAGCAGGTAGTGGCTACCGGCGGCCTTGGTCACGGCGATGCGCTTGCCCTTGAGATCGGCGAGGGTGTGCAGCGGCGAGCCCTCCGGAACCAGGATGGCCTGGGCCTGGGGCGATGGCGTTTCCCGGGCGAAATAGGTGAGCTTGGCGCCCGCCGCCTGGGCGAACACCGGCACGGTATCGGCGACGTCGGCGGAGAGATCCACATTGCCGACGTTGAGAGATTCCAGCAGCGGCAGGCCGCTGGAGAACTCATGCCAGCTGACGGTGATGCCCTTGGCTGCCAGATCCCGCTCCAGGGTGCCTTGCTCCTTGAGCAGCACCAGCAGGGTGGAGGATTTCTGGTAGCCGATACGCAGGCTGGTATCGGCCTGGGCGGCGCAGGCGAGGCCCAGCAGACCCAGGGCGAGCAGCCCGCGGCGGAGACCTGCGCGGAACGAATAGCGGATAGCGGCCATGAATGCCTCAGCGAGCGGCGAATGAATGGCCGCCACGATAAGGAATAAGCAAAGGTCAGATTAATACCGATTTGGAATTTGGTTAGAGGCGACTGCCGTACCAAGACAGCCCTAACGTTATTCCGAAAGGCTATTTAAAGCCTGGTCTATCTGAAAGCTAACGTATAACCACCGGACCACCGGATCTCTCCTTTCGCCTTGAACCCGAGGATCCCATGGCTGTGCTCCGGACTCTTATCCCCATGGGGGCGCCCGCCCCATGACCGCTCCCGCCAAGCAGGTGCTGCTCAACGCCTTCAACATGAACACCGTGGGCCATATCAACCATGGCCTCTGGACCCATCCGCGTGACACCTCCAGCCGCTATCACACCCTCGGCTACTGGACCGAGCTGGCCCAGCTGCTGGAACGCGGGCTGTTCGATGGGCTGTTCATCGCCGACATCCTGGGCGTCTACGACGTCTACGGCGGCAATGTCGACCTGACCCTGCGCGAATCCATCCAGCTGCCGGTCAACGACCCCTTCCTGCTGGTCTCGGCCATGGCTGCCAGCACCCGGCACCTGGGTTTTGGCCTCACCGCCAACCTCACCTACGAGCCGCCCTATCCCTTCGCCCGCCGCCTCTCCACCCTGGATCACCTGAGCGAAGGCCGAGTTGGCTGGAACATCGTCACCGGCTACCTGGACAGCGCCGCCCGCGCCATGGGTTTGGACCGGCAGATCGCCCACGACCGTCGCTACGACCAGGCCGACGAATACCTGGAAGTGCTCTACAAGCTGCTCGAAGGCAGCTGGGGCGACGACGCCGTGGTCCGCGATCGCGTCCAGCGGATCTATGCCCGCCCCGAGCGGGTGCGCAAGGTCGCGCACCATGGCGAATTCTTCGACGTCGAGGGCTATCACCTCTGCGAGCCCTCGCGGCAACGCACCCCGGTATTGTTCCAGGCCGGCTCCTCGGACCGCGGCCTGGCCTTTGCCGGGCGCCATGCCGAATGCGTGTTCATCTCCGGGCAGGACCAGGCCGCCACCCGCGCCCAGGTCGAGCGGGTGCGGGGCGCGGCAGTGGCCGCCGGCCGCCGCGCGGATGACGTCAAGCTGTTCATGGGGCTCACGGTGATCGTCGCCCCCACCGCTGCCGAAGCCCGCGACAAGCACGCCGAATACCTGAGCTATGCCAGTCCCGAGGCCGGCGTCGCCCACCATTCGGCCTCGGTGGGCATAGACCTCGCCGCCTATGGCCTCGACGAACCTATCCGCCCGCAACGGACCGAGGCCATCGAATCGGCGCTCAAGCGCCTGGTGGCCAAGGACGCCGGCTGGACCCGCCGCAAGCTGCTGGAGCAGCACGCCCTCGGTGGCCGCTACACCGCCCTGGTCGGCGATCCCGGGCAGGTGGCCGATGCCCTGCTCGGCTGGATCGACGAAACCGGGCTGGACGGCTTCAACCTGGCGCGCACCGTCACCCCCGAGTGCTACGGCGACTTCATCGATCTGGTGATCCCGGAGTTGCAGAGCCGGGGTCGCTACAAGACCGCCTATGCCGACGGCAGCTTCAGACACAAGCTGTTCGGCCGAGGCGACCACCTCGACACCCGCCATTTCGGCAGCCGTTTCCGCCAGGCCTGACCCTTCAAGGACGCCCCATGACCCGCCTCAAGCCCCTGCTCTTCGCCCTCGGCCTCTTCAGCACCGCAGCCCTGGCCGCGCCGCTCAAGATCGGCACCACCGCCGCCTTCGCCCCGCCGCTGGAGGTCGCGGTGCAGGAGGCCAAGGCCGCCGGGGTGGACGTGGAGATCGTCGAATTCAGCGACTGGATCGCCCCCAACACCAGCCTCGCCAACCACGACATCGACGCCAACTACTACCAGCACATCCCCTTCCTGGAGAACGCCAAGCGCACCGCCGGCTATGACCTGGTAGCGGTGGCGCCGGGGATCATCAACAACGTCGGGCTCTATTCGAAGAAGTACCGCACCCTGGCCGAGGTCCCCAAGGGCGCGCGGGTGGCCATCGCCAACGATGCCATCAATGGCGGCCGTGGCCTGTTGCTGCTGGAGAAGGCCGGCTTCATCACCCTCAAGCCCGGCGTCGGCTACCACGCCACCCTGGCGGACATCACCGGCAATCCGCGCGACATCCAGATCGTCGAACTGGAAGCCGTGCAGCTGGCCCGCTCGCTGGACGACGCCGACGTGGCCCAGGGCTATCCGCACTACCTGCGCCTGGCCAAGACCATCGACCCCAACCAGGCCCTGCTCTTCGATGGCCTCGACCACCCCGAGTACGTCATCCAGTTCGTCGCCCGCCCGGACAACAAGGACGATCCGCGCCTGGCCAAGCTGATTGATCTCTATCAGCACTCGCCCAAGGTCCGCGCCGCCCTGGACCAGGCCCACGGCACCCTCTACCAGCCGGGCTGGAAGGACTGACTGGCGCCCATTCTGTTGGCGAGAACGGCACCTGGAGCGTCAGAGCTTCTCCACGACGAAGGCGCAGCGTCCACGGTTGCGCCCGCCGTCGGGCAGGTCCATGAATTCGTCGATGAGGATGCGCACGCCCTGCCCCAGCAGTAGGGCGCGCAGTTCCTCGGGCGGATGGGAGTCATAGAAGAACGGCTGGTCGAACATGGTATCGACGAAGGCATCCGCCGCCGAGCCGCCCGCCGTCAACATCAGCCGCCCCCCTTGCGGAAGCCCGGCGATCACCCGCGCCAGGAGCGTCGCGTGCCAGCGGCGCTCCAGATGGAACAGCGCATCCCACAGCAGCGCGCCCTGGTAGGGTTCGGCGCAGGCATAGGTTTCCAGCCGCGCCTCGATCCAGCGCTGCTTGGGAAATTCCCGCCGCGCATGGGCCAGCATGGCGGCCGCCTGATCGACCCCGAGCACGCGATGCCCCTGGGCGAGGATGGCGGCGGCGACCGGCGTGCCGGTGCCGCAGCCCAGATCGAGCAGGGTGGCGCCGGGTTCGAGCTTTTCCAGGAGCACCTCCAGGTAGCGACGCTCGTCGTCCCTGAGGCTGACGCGGGCCTGGCGAAAGCTGTCGGCGATGGCGTTGTAGGAGGTCTTGTTCATGGCGTGGGCTCCCTGGTCGTTCCGGGAGCTTAGCCCACCCCCAGGTAGGCCGCCTGCACCGTCTCGTGCGTCAGACCCATGCCGGGCACGCCGGACTGCACCACCCGCCCGCTTTCCAGCACGAAAGCCTGGTGGGCGTAGTCGAGGGCGTTGGCGCTGTTCTGCTCGGCCATCAGCACGCTCAGGCCCTCCTCGCGGTTGAGCCGGGCGACGCTTGCGAAGATCTCCTCCACCAGCAGCGGCGCCAGGCCCATGGAGGGTTCGTCCAGCAGCAGCAGGCGGGGCCGCGCCATGAGTGCACGACCCAGGGCGATCATCTGCTGCTCGCCGCCCGAGGTCAGACCCGCCAGCTGCCGGCGCTTGCCGGCCAGGCGGGGAAACCAGGCATAGATGCGCTCCAGTTCCTCACGCTGCGCGGCGCGCCCGAGGCGGCGGACGAAACCGCCGCTGAGCAGATTTTCCTCCACGCTGAGTCGCCCGAAACAGTGGCGCCCTTCCAGCACCTGGACCAGTCCGGCACGGACCCGGGCATCGGCCGACTGGCCCGCGAGGTCCCGCCCCTCGTAGCGGATGGCGCCGCGGACCAGGGCGCCGCGAGCGGCGCCGAGCAGCCCCGAGAGGGCCTTGAGGGTGGTGCTCTTGCCGGCGCCATTGGCGCCCAGCAAGGCCACGATCTGGCCCTGGCCGACCTCCAGACTGACGCCATCGACGGCGAGGATGGCGCCGTCGTAACGGACTTCGATGGCTTCGACCGCCAGCAAGGGGGTGGTCGTCATGGGTCAGCTCTCCTTGCTGCAATCACGGGGGGTTATGCCCTTTTCCTTGGCGTACTGCCGGGCCGAGGCCTCGATGATGGGCCGCAGGAAGGCGCGATCGGCCTGCACCCAGTCGCTCACCAGTTGCCACTGCTCGCCATCCCACTGCTGGATGCGGATGGCGCCGCCGCCTTCGTGGTCGGCGCAGGAAAGCGTGAGCGGCTGCACCAGTCCCTTGGCGCCCAGGGCCTGCAGGCGGGCGTCGTCCAGCTTCAGGTGTTCGAAGCCCCAGCGCACCTGCTCGCCGCTGAGGGGCTTGTCGCCATACTTGGCCTGGGCCAGGCGCAAGGCCTCGACATTGAGGATGCCGTTGACCACGCCGAGGTTGTAGTAGACGGTGCCGAAACGCTTGGGATCGGCCAGGTCGCTCTGCCCCTTGGCCACCACGTCGCGTTCGATGCCCTGCAGCACCGGGAAGGCGGTGCCCGAAGGGTGGGTGGTGATGGCCAGGAAGCCCTTGGCCGCCGCGCCAGCCGGACGCACGTCTTCCTCGGAGTTGCTCCAGATGTTGCCGATGATGTGGTCAACCGGGAAGCCGACTTTCTGCGCGGTCTTGATAGCCACCGGGTTCATCACCCCCCAGCCACGCAGGATCACCCAGTCGGGCTTGAGGCGGCGGATGTTGAGCCACTGGGACTGCTGCTCGTTACCCGGGTGCGGCACCTCCAGCAGGGTCAGCTCGAAGCCATAGCGATCCGCCAGTTTCTGCAGGACCTCGTTGGTCTCCTTGCCGTAGGGCGAGCCGTGGTAGAGGGTGACGATCTTCTTGCCCTTGAGGCTGTCGACCCCACCGCCCTGCTGGCCTATCCAGTTGAGGATGGCCGAGACCTCCGAATAGGGGTTGAGCTGCAGCGGGAAAACATAGGGGAAGACGCTGCCATCGGTGGAATCGGTACGGCCGTGGTTGATGGTGATCAGCGGCAGGTGATCGGCGGTGGAGCGCTCCAGGGTGGCATAGGCGATGCCCACCGACAGCGGATTGGTGGCAGCGGCGGGCGCGCCGTCATGGCCGTTCTTCAGGCGCTCGTAGCACTCCACGCCCTTCTCGACGATGTACTCGGTCTCGCACTCGCTCCACACCAGCTTGACGCCATTCACCCCGCCATTGGCGTTGACGTATTTCATGTAGTCGATGAAGCCACCGAAGAAGCCGGTGCCGCCGGCGGCATAGGGGCCGACGCGATAGCTCTGCAGCGGGAAGTATTGCTCGCCGGCGGCCTGGACCGGGCCGAGGGAGGTGAGGCCCAGGGCCAGGACGAGGCTGCCGAGCAGATGACGTTTGAGCATGGGGACTTTCCTTGTGGGGGTGTTGGGCCGGCGAGCCTGGCCGCCGGCGAAGGGGATCAGGCGCGGTGCAGGCGTTGCCAGCCGCGGGTGGCGAGGCGGGTCAGGCCCTCGGGTTCCTTGATCAGCACCAGGATGATCAGGGCGCCGAAGGCCATCTTCTGCAGGTTCTACAGCTGGCCGGCGGCGATGAGGTCGGCGGGTAGCCAGCCGGCCAGGTTGGAGAGCAGCAGCGGAAACAGCACCATGAAGGCCGCGCCATAGAGGCTGCCGGCCAGGCTGCCGAGTCCGCCGAGGATGACGATGAAGAGGATCTGGAAGGAGCGACTCAAGTCGAAGCCGTGGGGCTCCACGGTGCCCAGGTAGGTAAAGGCCCAGAGCGCCCCGGCGATGCCGAGGTAGAAGCCGCTCAGGGCGAAGGCCAGCAGCTTGGCCCGCACCACCGACAGGCCCATCACCGCAGCGGCGGTTTCCCGGTCGCGCACCGCCATCCAGGTACGGCCGAGTTCGCCGTGCACCAGTCGCGCGGCGAAGGCGAATAGCACCAGGACCACTAGCAGGGTGGCCAGGTAGCGACCCAGCGGCCCGCCGAAATCCTGGCCCAGCAGCACCAGCGGCGGCGCACTGATCACCCCCGAGGCGCTGCCATGGGAAAACCAGTCGAAGCGGGTCAGGGCCCAGAGGACGAAGAACTGCGCCGCCAGGCTGGAGACGATCAGGTAGAAGCCACGGATCCTCAGGCTGGGCAGGCCGAACAGCAGGGACACCAGGGCCGCCAGCAGGCCGCCGGCGAACAGGCACAGCGGCAGGGGCCAGCCCAGGCGTACCTGCAGGTTGTAGGTGGCGAAGGCGCCGACCGCCATGAAGGCGGCCGAACCCAGCGACAGCTGCCCGGCATAGCCGGTGAGCAGGTTCAGTCCTAGCCCGGCCAGGGCCAGTACCAGGAAGGGAATCAGCAGGGCATTGAACAGATAGTCGCTGCCGACCCAGGGCAGCACGCCAAAAGCCAGCATCAGGAAGGCGGCCAACGCCAGGCGCGCGGGTCGCACAGCGGGTGCACGGGAGGCCAGCGGACGCGCCGTCAGGGCGTCGAGGGAAGTGCTCATGGAAGGTCCTCTAGACGCGCTCGACCACGGGTTCGCCGAACAGGCCGACCGGTCGAATCAGCAGGAATACCAGGGCGAAGGCATAGGGAAACCAGTTCTCCAGACCACCGCCGATTAGAGGGCCGAGATAGACCTCGGCGAGTTTTTCGCTGGCGCCGATCAGCAGGCCGCCGACGATGGCCCCGGTGACCGAGGAGAAGCCGCCGATGATCAACACCGGCAGCGCCTTGAGCACGATCAGCGACAGCGAGAACTGCACCCCCAGCCGTGCGCCCCAGAGCATGCCCGCCACCAGGCCGACGCAACCGGCCACCGCCCAGACCAGCGCCCAGATGCGCGGCAGACGGATACCCACCGCCTGGGCCGCCAGGGGATCATCGGCCACGGCGCGCAGCGAGATGCCCAGGCGGGTGCGCTCGAACAGCAGCGACAGTCCGATCACCAGCACCGCCGCCACCGCCGCGGCAAACAGGTCGAAGCTCGACAGCAGCAGCTCGCCCAGCTCCAGCGGACGGTCCTCGATACCCAGGTCCAGGCCGTGCACCTGGGCGCCCCACAGCGCCTGGGCGGCGCCCTCGATGAAATAGGCCAGGCCCAGGGTGGCCATGAACAGCACCAGCGGCGAGCGATTCACCAGCGGCCGCAGCACCGTGCGCTCCACCACCACCGCCAGCAGGATCATGACGCCCACCGTGACCAGCAGTGCCAGCCAACCGGGCAGGCCGCGCTCCACCAGGCTGACGTAGGTCAGGGCGGCGAACAGCAGCATGGCGCCCTGGGCGAAATTGAAGACGCCCGAAGCGCGGTAGATGAGCACGAAGCCCAGCGCCACCAGGGCATACATCACCCCGGCGAGCAGGCCGCCAAGCAAGACTTCCAAGAAAAACGCCATGGTTTTCTCCCTGAGGCGTTCAGTGTCCTTAGAAGCTGTTTACGATCTCGCGAGCTAGAGCCAAACAAGGCGGAAAGGCCTGAGGAAGCGGAGTTTACGACTGGTAAATGAGCATTCCGAAGGTCTTTCCAACGCCGGTTGGCCGACGCGCAGCAGATCGTCAACAACTTCTAGTGACGGGTCCCGAGATAGGCGGCGATCACCGCCGGGTCGTTGCGCACCGCGGCGGGTGCGCCATCGGCGATGAGCCGGCCGTAGTCCAGTACCACTACGTGATCCGCCAGCTGCATCACCACCTGGATGTCGTGCTCGATCAGCACCACGGTGACGCCGCGCTCGCGGTTGATGGCCCGGATGTAGCCGCTCAGCTCGCGCTTCTCAGCGGCGTTCATCCCGGCCATGGGTTCGTCCAGCAGCAGCAGCCGCGGCTCAGCCGCCAGTGCCCGGGCCAGCTCCACGCGCTTCTGCAGCCCATAGGGCAGGCTGCCCACCGGGACGTCGCGCCAGGGGCCCAGGTGCAGGAAGTCCAGCGCCCACTCGGCCACCGCCCGCTGCACCCGCTCTTCGGCCGGCGCGCGGCCCAGGCCCAGCGTCTGTTCCAGCCAGGAGGCGCGCCGATGGCGGCCGCGCCCGGTGAGCACGTTGTCCAGCACGCTCATGCCCTTGAACAAGGCCAGATTCTGGAAGGTACGCGCGACCCCGGCCCGCGCCGCTGTCTGCGGGCGGCGCAGCGCCGCGCTGCTGCCGGCCAATTGCACCCTGCCCCGCTGCGGTCGGTAGAGGCCGTTGATCACGTTGAGCAAGGAACTCTTGCCGGCGCCATTGGGCCCGATCAGGGCGCAGATCTCGCCTTCGCGAACCTGGAAGCCGACCTCGGCGAAGGCCGTGACCCCGCCAAAGGCCAGCGCCAGGTCGCTGACCTCCAGCAGCACCGGCGATGGCTTGGCCACAGCCGCATCCATGGCCTAGGCCGCCGCCTGGGCCGCGGCCCGGGCTTCGAGGTCGCGCACCAGCGGCAGCACCCGCTTGCCGAAGTACTCCACCTCTTCCTGGAAGTGCAGGAAGCCCGCCAGCACCAGGTCCACGCCCACCGCCTTGAGGGCGACGATGCGCTCGGCGATCTGCTCGGGGGTGCCGATCAGGTTGGTCTTGAAGCCGTCGTTGTACTGCACCAGATCCTCGAAGCTGGACTTGGCCCAGTTGCCCTCGCCCTCCGGACTAGCCGCGCCGGCATTGCGCGCCTCGTGGCCGAAGGCCTGGACCGCCTCCGGGTTGGCCTTGGCGATGATCTCGTCGAGCACCGCGCGGGCCTCGGCTTCGGTGTCCCGGGCGATGACGAAGGCGTTGACGCCGACCTTGATCGTGTGGCCGTTCGCCGCGGCCTTGGCGCGCAGGTCCTCGACCTGGGCGCGGATGCCCTCGGGGGTGTTGCCGTTGGTGAAGTACCAGTCGGAGACCCGCGCCGCCATGTCCCGCGCGGCCCGGGAGCTGCCGCCCTGGAAGATCTCCGGGTGCGGCTGCTGCAGCGGCTTGGGTTTCAGGGTGTAGTTGCGGAAGCGATAGAAGTCACCGGCGAAGCTGAAGTTGTCCTGGGTCCAGATGCCCTTGAGGGCGCGGATGAACTCCTCGGAACGCCGATAGCGCTCGTCGTGGTCGAGCCAGGGCTCGCCGATGCCGTGGAATTCGCCCTTGAACCAGCCGGACACCAGGTTGATGGCGACCCGGCCATTGGTGAGCTGGTCGATGGTCGCCAGCTGCTTGGCCGCCAGCGCCGGATTCCAGGGGCCGGGCAGGATGGCGGCGATCACCTTGAGACGCTCGGTGGCGGCCAGCAGCGCATGGCTGAAGGCCACCGATTCATGCTGGTATTCAGCGCCGTAACCGGCGGTGAAACGGATCTGCGTCAGGGCGTAGTCGAAGCCGGCCTGCTCGGCGAGCTGGGCCAGCTTGCGGTTGTAGTCGATGCCCCAGTGGGTGCGCTGCTCGATGGTGCTGACCACCAGGCCGCCGCTGACGTTGGGGACCCAATAGGCGAATTTGACGGGGTTCTGCGACATGCAAAGGCTCTCCGGGTTGGGCTCGCCGCGAGGGCGAGCGAAACAGTGACCCTGAGCCTTCAATCAAGAACCGAACCAAGTCTAAAAAGCGTTGTCAATCAATGAGTTGCGATAAGACGTAAGACGATTTCCGTTGTAGCGCCAAGGGCAGCTGTCCAGTCGCTGTTCCCTGGGCAACAGCGCAGCGAGGCGTCTGGCACGCCCTTCTCGCCTGGAAACCGTCGCCTCAGGCCGCCGTGGTGCGCAGGAATTCGCTCCAGCGCCGCACCAGGTAGTTGTGCTCGTCCATCACCGAATTCCACACGCCGATATGGCCCATGCGCTGGGCATAGGAACCCCCTTCGCGCCGCTGACCCACCTCGATCAGCGGCAGGCCGTCGCTGCCGGCGAGTTCTTCCCGGGCCGGCAGGCCGCCGTACCAGAAGTCCCATTCGGCGGCGCTGAGGTGATCCCGCGCCCGCACCGGATTGGCGATATAGAAGCCCTGGCGCGCCATCACCGCGCCGGGCCAGCCGGCCAGCCACCAGTTGAGGTAGGCATAGGCGGCGTCGCGTACCCGGCCCTCCGCGCAGCGCGACAGCGACAGACCGCCGAACCAGGCGCGATAGCCCTCGCGCGGGACCGCCACCCGGTAATCCACCCCCGCCCGGTGCAGCGCCATGAGCATGGGCGACCAGAGACTCTGGATGTCCACCCCGGCGGCCAGGGTCAGCTCGCCGGCGCTGCGGTCGTCGGACCAGAACGCCGCGAAGTGCCGATGGCGCTGGCGCTCCACCAGCAACTCGGCCAGGCGGTCGATCTCCTCCAGGCGCAGGTTGCCGATGTCGTCGAACCGGGCGAGGCCGGCGGCCTGGATCGCCAGGGCGGCGTCCAGCGCGCCGATGGCGGCGTCGCTCTGCAGGGCGCTATGGCCGCACCAGCCTTCGTCGATCAGCCAGGCCCAGCTCTCCTGTTGACCCGCCAGGGCGGCAGGCAGGCTTTCCGGGCGATAGGCGAAGCTGTCGGCGTTGTGGGTCAGCGGCAGCATGCTGATGCGCTCGCTGGGCTGGCCGCCGAGGCTGCCGTCGTGCTGCACATAGAGGCGGTCGCACGGCCGGCAGCCGGGCGCCAGGCGATCCGTGGCATGCAGCCGGCCGCGCTTGGGCAGGTCGTTGATCTCTTCCCAGAGCGCGATGCGGCGGATGTCGATGGGCTGGATCGCCCGCGCCGGCCAGACGAAGTCGACGTTGTGGAACCACTGGTCATAGAGGTCGTAGCTGCCCGGCTCCAGCACCGCGATGCGCTGGGCGGTCTGGACGTCGTGGATCTGGTAGACCAGGCGGATGCCCAGTTCCGCCTCCGCCCGCTGGCGGATGGGCTCGAGCAGGGTCACCGAGGTGCCCAGCACCCGCAAGGTCAGCGGCGTGCTCATGCGGCCCGTCCCAGGCCGCCCATGAAGGCGGCGAAGGAGCGCCTGAGCAACGCGGTGTCCAGGTCGCGGACGATGAACACCAGCCGCGAGCGGCGTTCGCCCGCCGGCCAGGCCGGCAGGTGCACCGGCGGATGCAGGCTGTGCTGCACGCCGTGGATGACGATGGGTTGGCTGGCGTCGATCACGTCGAGGATACCCTTGACTCGCAGGATGCGTTGCCCGTGGCATCTTAGCAGCATCGACAGCCACACCCCGAAGGCCATCCAGTCCAGCGGCCGGTCGAACTCCAGGCAGCAGACCTCGGCGCTGCCGTGGCGGCCTTCGGCGACCGCGGCGAACAGGCGCCAGCGACCGACCTCGGCCGCCGGATCGGCGGCGCGCAGGCCCTCGCCCAGCAACAGGTCATCGCCGCTGGCCACCGCCGCCGCCAGGGCGCGGGTGGCGGTGGGATTGAGCTGGGCCAGATGCCGATCCAGCCGCTCCAGCACGGCAGGCGCGACCCGGTCAGCCTTGCTCAGCAACAGCCGGTCGGCTGCGGTGACCTGGTTGAGCCACTCCGGGTGCAGCCCTTCCTGCAAGGCGGCGTGCTCGGCGTCCACCACGGTCACCAGCAAGCCCAAGTGGAAGCGTCCGCGCAACTGGGGATCGAGATTGAGGGTGGCCAGGATCGGCCCCGGATCGGCCAGGCCGGTGGTCTCCAGCAGTACCCGGCGAAAGGCCGGTATCTCGCCGCGACTGCGCCGCCCGTGCAGGGTCAGCAGCGCCGCCTTCAGATCGCCGCGCACCGAGCAGCAGACGCAGCCGCTGGGCAGCAGCACGGTGTCCGGGGCCACCTCTTCCACCAGCAGGTGGTCGATGCCGACCTCGCCGAATTCGTTGATCAGCAGCGCCGTCTCGCCCAGGGCCTCCTGGGCCAGCAAGCGGCGCAGCAGGGTGGTCTTGCCGCTGCCGAGAAAACCGGTGATGACATTGATGGCGAGGCTCAAGACACTCCCTCCAGCGGCGCCAGCACCCGCGGATCCAGGGGATCGAGCGGTCGTCCCAGCACCGCTTCGGCCTGGCGCCAGAGGTCGTCCAGCCCTTCCGCCAGGGCCTGGCGCCCGGTCGGTCCCTGGATCAGGTAGGAGGCGCCCTGGACGTCGCTCACCGTCAGCCGGAACGGCGCCACCACCCGGTTGATGGCGGCGACCCGGCGCAGGCGCTCGCGCCGCCGGGGCAGGTCGTCGCCCAGCGGATCGCTCCAGTGGAGATCCGGCCCGAGCAGGCCGCACAGTCCGCACATGGCTACCTCCTAGGGCATGACGTCGCCGGAATTGGGGCCCAGGGTCTGGCCGACGAAGAGGTTGCCCCCCGGATCGCTGGCCAGCAGCAGCGCCACCGGCGCCACCTCCTCCGCCCGGCCGAAGCGGCCCAGCGGCAATTCGCGGGCCTTGGCCGCCTTCCAGTCGGCGCTGATGCCGTCCACCAGTGGGGTCTCGATGGGTCCGGGGGCGATGGCGTTGACCAGCACGTTGTCGCGGCCCACTTCCAGCGCCAGCGACTTGGTGAAGCCGATCACCCCGGCCTTGGCCGCGGCATAGTGGCAGAGTTCGGCGCCGCCCTTGATGCCGAGCTGGGAAGCGACGTTGATGATGCGTCCCCAGCGCTGCGCCTGCATGAACGGCAGGGCGCGCTGGCTGGCGAGAAAGACACTGGTAAGGTCGACGCGCAGCATGTCGTTCCACTGCGCCAGGGTCAGGTCGACGCAGGGCGCCTGGGTCAGCATCCCGGCATTGTTGACCAGGATGTCGATGCCGCCATGGGCCGCCACGCAGGCGTCCACTCCGGCCCAGGCACCCTCCGGCTCGCCGACGTCGGCGACGGTCTCGGTCACCACGGCCCCCAGGGCGCGGCATTCCGCGGCCACCTGCGCCAGGCGCTCGCTGTCGCGGTCGGCCAGCACCAGGCGCGCCCCCGCAGCGGCATAGCTGCGGGCGATGGCGGCGCCGATGCCGCTGGCCGCGCCGGTCACCAGGGCGCGGCGGTCTGTCAGCTCGAACATGTTCTGCTCCTCAATCGGGCCAGCGGACGGTGAGACCGCCATCGACGATCAGACTCTGGCCGGTGATGTAGCTGGCTTCGGGGCTGGTCAGGAAACGCACCAGCGCCGCTACCTCCTCGGGTTTGCCGACCCGCCCCAGGGGAATGCTGCGGGCGGCCTTGGCCAGGCCCTCCGGCCCCAGGGAGTTCTTGGCGTCCAGCGACTGGGGCGTCTCGATCAACCCGGGGATCACCGCGTTGCAGCGGATGCCCCGTGGCGCCAGTTCGACGGCCAGCGAGCGGCACAGCCCGGGCACCCCGGCCTTGGCCGCGGCGTAGTGGGCATGGTCCTGCCAGCCGTAGACGCCACCGGCGATGGAGGAGATGGCCACCAGGGCCCCGCCCTCCCCCAGGTGCCGCGCGGCGGCGCGAAAGGTGCGCATGACCCCGGTGAGGTCGACGTCGAGCATCTCCTGCCAGCGCGCGTCGCTCATTTCCAGCAGCGGCGCGGCGCGCAGGAGACCGGCATTGGCTACGCCGTAGTCGAGGCGGCCGAAGTGCGCCAGGGCGGCATCGGCCAGGGCGTCCACCGAGGCGCTGTCGCGGACGTCCAGGGGTTCGAGCAGGCAGTCGCCCCCCGCTGAAATCACCTTCTGGCGAGTCTCTTCCGGGTCATGGGGATCGCCGGGATAGTAGCCACCGACCACCCGCACGCCCCGCTGGGCATAGGCCACGGCCAGGGCCTGGCCGATGCCGCTGGCGGCACCGGTGATCAGGGCGACGGGAGAGGTATGAGCTGTCATGGAGGCTCCTGTTATTTGAGACTGGTGGGTTCGACGTGGCGCGCGGCCCACATCACCAGGCCGGAGAGAAAGCACGGCAGCGCCCCGAACCAGAGCGCGGCGCTGTGCCACTGGCCACCGCTGCCGAGCACGCTGGTGATGCCGAGGCCGGCGAGGATGGCGCCGAGCGGCCCCATGGCGTGGACGATGGCGCCACCGGTGGCGCGGATGCTGGTGGGGAAGCTTTCGCCCATGAAGAACAACATGGCCGAATAGGGTCCGGTGAGAAAGAACAGTCCCAGGCTGTAGAGCGCCACCACCGGTACCAGCTGGCTGGGCGCCTGCAGCATGGCGAAGAAGGCCAGGCCGCCACACATCCAGCCGAGGGCCACGGTGTTGCGCCGACCGATGCGATCGCCCAGCCAGCCATGGAACAGGTAGCCGATGAAGCCGACGGCGTTGGACAGCACCAGGATCCACAGCGAATTCTCGAAGCTGAGCTTGTGCACGCTGACGATCACCGAGGTCCCCAGCACGCTGAACACCTGGATCGCCGACCAGTTGAGCAGGATGGCCAGGCTCAGCACCAGGGTCGGTCGCAGGGCCTGGCCCTTGAAGGCCATGGCCACGCCGGCCTTGGCGTGCTCTTCGTAGTCCACGCCGTATTCCCGCGCCAGGCTGCGGGCGTCCTGCTCCTGGCCTTCGCGGCGCAGGCGCTGGATCCGGGCATGCACCTGGAATTGCGGGCTTTCCTTGAGCTTGCGCGCCAGCACGGCGATGACGAAGGCCGGCACGGCGGCGAACACGAAGCAGCCCTGCCAGCCGATATGTGGCAGCAGCAAGGCGGTGAGGCCCGCGGCGATCAGCGCGCCGATCGGCCAGCCACTCTGCACCAGGCTGTAGATGAAGCCGCGGCGGCGGATCAACCGCGGATCGTCCGAGGCGGCATAGACCTCGGTCAGGTAGGTGGCGTTGACCCCCTCCTCCGCATAGCCCAGGCCGGCCACCGAACGCACCAGCACCAGCGACACCTTGCCCATGCCGGCGCACAGCGCGGTCAGTGCCGAGCACAGGGCGGTGCCGCCGATGGTGACGATGATGCCGCCGCGGCGACCGATCCGGTCCACCAGCGGGCCGATGGCGAAGGCGATGATGGCCCCGCCCAGGGCTACCCAGGTGGCGAGTTCGGCCTGCTCGGCTTCGCTCCAGTTGAAGTGCCCACCCATCACCGGCAGCAGGGTGCCGAACAGGATGAAGTCGTAGACGGCGAACACCCAGGCGAAGAAGGCGATCCAGGTGGCGTAGCGGACATCAGCGGAAGACAGCGGCTGCGGTTTCCAGGCAGCCGTGGGGGTTTCCGGGTGGAGCGAAGAGGCGGCAGGGAGGGTCATGATCCTGTACCTGTGGGCTGGGCGCTTAGCGCTGGCGCGGCTGGCGCCGCAGGAAGTCGTCGGCGATCTCGTCCATGGTGGCGAAGCGCACCCCGGCGTGACCCTGGATATGCTCGATCAGGCGTTCGAGCATCAGCAGCACCTGCGGCCGCCCCGAGACATCGGGGTGGATGGTGATGGGGAAGACGGCGTAGTCCAGCTCGCGATAGACCCAGTCGAACTGGTCGCGCCACATCTCTTCCAGATGGCGCGGATTGACGAAGCCGTGGCTGTTGGGCGCCTTCTTGATGAACATCATCGGCGGCAGGTCGTCGAGGTACCAGTTGGCCGGAATCTCCACCAGATCGGTTTCCTGGCCGCGCACCAGCGGCTTCATCCAGCTCTCGGGCTGCTGGCTGTAGTCGATCTTGGTCCAGTTGTCGCCGACCCTCACGTAGTAGGGCGAGAAGTCGTTGTGCATCAGGCTGTGGTCGTACTTGATGCCCTTCTTCAGCAGCAGCTCGTTGGTCACCCGGCTGAATTCCCACCAGGGCGCGACATAGCCGGTGGGCCGCTTGCCGGCCAGGGCGGTGATCAGCTCGATGGACCGATCCAGCACCGCCTCCTCCTGCTCGGGGGTCATGGCGATGGGATTCTCGTGGCTGTAGCCATGGATACCGATCTCGTGGCCTGCCGCGGCCACCGCCTGCATCTGCTCGGGAAAGGTCTCCACCGAATGGCCCGGAATGAACCAGGTGGTCTTGAGGCCGTAGCGCTCGAACAGCTTGAGCAGTCGGGGCGACCCCACCTCGCCAGCGAACAGGCCGCGGGAG
This sequence comes from Pseudomonas sp. Pso3, assembly GCF_055393275.1. Taxonomy (NCBI): domain Bacteria; kingdom Pseudomonadati; phylum Pseudomonadota; class Gammaproteobacteria; order Pseudomonadales; family Pseudomonadaceae; genus Pseudomonas; species Pseudomonas sp. Pso3. The sequence continues at coordinate 2,842,581 of NZ_AP043687.1, forward strand.
ATGTCATCGGGCGAATCCTCGCCGCCGTAGGAACCGAGCCAGCCCGCCACCGCGTCGACGTCGACGCCGATGGAAACGAAGATTTCTTTGGCCATCGTTGCACTCTCCAGTACCCGGAAGAAAGCCAGGTCGATGGCGGAGCCGGGCCCCCGCCACCGCCGCTTGAATTCAGGCGCTGACCAGGGCTTCCACGGCCGTGGCGGCATCGAGCAGGCGTTCGTCCGCGGCGGCGGGGGCCACCAGCAACAGCCCGGTGGGCAGGCCCTGGGCATCGCGACCGCTGGGTAGCGAGACACCCGGCGCGCCGAGCAGGCTGCCGGCCATGGTCAGGCGCAGCAGCTCCAGATTGGTGGCGGCGAAGAGGTCGGCGTCGGCTTCCAGAGGGGCCAGCGGCGGCGCCACCCGGCCGACCGTCGGCACCAGCAGCAGCGCCTCGGCGAATTCGGCGGCAAAGCCTGCCCGCAATCGGTCGCGGCGTTCATGCAGGACCGCCAGGTGACCCTCGGGCAAGGCCCGCGCTCGCTCCAGGCGCTGCCGCACCCGCGGATCCAGGCGTTCGGCCGCGGGACCGTCGAGCACTTCGCGGTGCAGGGCGAAGGCTTCCAGGGCCCCTGGCCAACCTTCTGCGGCAAGAACGTCCAGGGCCTCGGCAAAGACCGTGCGGGCGCGGCGCTCGACGTTCACTCCGCCGCGGGCCAGCCGCTCGGCAGCGGCCAGCAGATTGGCCCGCACCGCCGGCTCCACCCGGGCGTCGTCCAGCACGCTGAGGTCCAGCACCACCCGCAGTTCCGTTGGCGCCGGCAACGGGCGGGCAGCCGCGCCCGTCAGCAGGCGATCCAGGCACTGCACATCGCGCAGGCTGCGCGCCAGCGGACCCGGTACGTCATAAGACGCGGCCAGTGGAAAGATCCCGGTCGCCGGATAGCGCCCCAGGCTGGGCCGATACCCCACCAGTCCATTGAGGGCGGCCGGCAGGCGCACCGAACCGGCGGTGTCGGTACCGAACGCCAGGGGCACGATGTCGGCGGCGACGGCCACCGCCGAACCCGAGGAAGAGCCCCCCGGTATGCGCACCTCGCCCTGCGCCCGGGGATTGGCGGGCGTGCCGAAATGGGGATTCGACCCGACGCCGGAATAGGCGAATTCGCTGAGATTGACCTTGCCCAGACTGACCAGGCCGGCCTGGCTCAGGCGCTGCACCAGCACGGCATCGGTGGTGGCCGGTGGCGCCAGGCGGCGCAGTTCGGCGCCGCAGGTGGTGACCTCGCCCTGCAGGTCGAACAGGTCCTTCCAGGCCAGCGGCACCCCATCCAGCGGCGACCGCGGCTGCCCGGCCTGCCAGCGCTCGCGCGCCGCCAGGGCTTCGGCGCGTCCGCGCTCGGCGGTCAGGGTGATGAATACGGCCGAGGATGCCTGGGCGCGCGCCAGTGCCGCCTCGAAGACCGCGACCGGATCGAGGGTGCCGGCGGCATAGGCCTCGCCAAGCGCGACGGCATCCAGGGACAGGGCGTGGGCGGGTTCCATCGGCGCTCCTTAAACGTACATTTTATAATTTGGTACGTTTAACAGAGCAGGCTTTGTGCCAGCTTGAAAAAACAGGACGCCGCAGACTCGAAACGCTGACCTCTAGCGGTCGCCTGGGCCTTTTCCCGGTATCACCCTATAAAATGTACTTAAATTAAATAGATCCATTTTTGTGCAGAACCGTAACGCCTGCCCCGTTACCGTGCGTGCACCTGGCCCAGCCGGTAACGCGCGAAAGGCCGTAGGCCTGTGCCACAATTCTCATCTCGTTTCCGGAAGGTCCCCGATGTCGGCAGCAGTCCCCGCCCCCCTCGATGACAGTCGTACCGCCGCGCGCTACGCGATGATCCGCAGTGCGCTGCGCGAAGCCATCCTGGCCGGTCGCGCGGCGCCAGGGCTGGTGCTGGTCGAGGCGCCGCTGGCGCAACTGTTCGGCACCAGCCGGGTGCCGGTGCGCCAGGCGCTGACGCTGTTGCAGGAGGAAGGCCTGATCCGCCGCTTCGAGGGGCGCGGCTATCTGATCGATCCGGCCGGCACCGCGGGCGAGCCGCAGCGCCAGCCACTGACCCGCCAATTGCTCGGGCTGGACAGCAGCGATGACCTGATCGATACGCGCTCCCTGGGCGAGCGCGTCGGCGACGAGATCGCCGCCTGTGTCAGCCACGCCCTGCTCTTTGGCCATTTCCGGCTGGACGAGCAACGGGCGGCTGACCACCTGGGCGTCAGCCGCGCCGTGGTGCGCGAAGCCCTGATGCGCCTGCGTGACCGCGGCCTGGTGGAAAAGGAACCCTATGGCCAGTGGCTGGCCGGTCCGCTCACCGCCCAGGCCATCCGCGACGACTACGAGATCCGCGCCCTGCTGGAACCCGAGGCGCTGTTACAGACCGCGCCGGGTCTGGCGCGTAGCGAGCTGCTGGCGATGCTGGAACGGCTGGAGCAACTGGCCGCCCACCCTGCCCCCACCTCCTGGGCGGCGGTGGAGCGCATCGAGGCGGATCTGCATGGGCGGTGCCTGGCCGGCCTGCGCAATCGCAAGCTGGCCCAGCTGATCGCCCACAGCCAGAGTCCACTGAACGTCTCGCGCATCTTCCACCAGTCGCTCGGCACGCCGCTGGACGAGGCGGTGCTGGTGGAGCATCGCCTGGTGCTGGAATCCCTGCTGGTAGGCAGTCCGGACTCGGCGGCCAGCCAGTTGCGCAATCACCTCCTGCGCGGCCGCGATCGCACCCTGCAGCGGCTCAAGGTGCTCTCGGTATTGCCCGATCCGGAATTGCCGGCCTACCTGGAGCGCCTCAGCTAGTGTGGTGTTTCAGACGTTATCTGCACAATTTTGGCGGCGCTTTTTAGGCCCCGGCGGCGTTCCCACTCCTCGCCATAGCCCTGCTATGACTCGTCGCGGCGCCTAGCCAGCTCGGAACGCCGAACCGCCAAAAATCACTCGCCAACTCTTGCGCGAACGTCTGAAACACCACACTAGCGTGCCCGCAGGTGCCGCACGTAGCGGTCGCCGATGAACTGGATGCCGCACACCAGCACCACCAGGATGACGATCACCACGGCCATCACCTGGGTGTCGTAGCGCTGGTAGCCATAGCGGATCGCCAGGTCGCCGAGACCCCCTGCGCCTATGGCACCGGCCATGGCCGAGGCGCCGATCATGGCCACCAGGGTCACGGTGAAGCCGCCGATGATGCCGGGTAGCGCCTCCGGCAGGAGCACGTTGAAGACGATGTGGCGCCGCTCGCAGCCCAGCGCCTGGGCCGCTTCTATCACCCCACCGCCGACCTCGCGCAGGCTGACCTCGGCGATCCGGGCAAAGAACGGCGTGGCGCTGAGGGTGATGGGTACCACCGCCGCCCAGACGCCGATGGTGGTCCCGGTGATCAGCCGCGTCAGCGGGATCAGGGCCACCAGCAGGATGATGAAGGGCGTGGCGCGAAAGGCGTTGATCAGGGTGCCCAGCACCCGGTTGAGGGTGGGCGCGGCAAAGATGGCGCCGCGCCCGGTGGTGACCAGCACCACTGCCAGGGCGATGCCGGCGAACCAGACGATGGCCGCCGACACGCTGACCATGGTCAGGGTATCGAGAAAGGCCTTCCACAGCGCCTTGAGCATGAAGTCAGACATAGCCCAGCACCTCCGCCCGGGCGAACAACCCGGTCTGGGTCAGGAAGCCTGCCAGCCGCCGCTCCGGTGCCGCGGTCGCCACCAGCAGGCGGCCCAGGGCGTGGCCCTGGATACGGTCGATACCGCCATGCAGCAGTTCGACCGGTGCGCCGAGGGCCTGGCCCAGCGCCTGGAAGTCGGGCTCCACGCCCTGGCCGTCGTAGCTGAGTTCCAGCACCGCGCGGGCACCCGGTTGCCGGGTGGCACCGAGCCGCCTGGCCAGATCCGCCGGCAGCTGCGCCGCCAGGGGTGCCAGCAGCGCCCGGGTGGCTTCGGCCTGGGGCGCGCCGAACAGCTGCCACACCGGGCCCTGTTCGACGATGCGGCCGTGTTCCAGCACCACCACCCGGTCGCAGATCTGGCGGATCACCGCCATCTCGTGGGTGATGAGCACGATGGTCAGTCCCAGGCGGCGATTGATGTCCTGCAACAGCGCCAGGATCGACTGGGTGGTCTCCGGATCCAGCGCCGAGGTGGCCTCGTCGCAGAGCAGCAGCTCGGGCCTCAGCATCAGCGCGCGGGCGATGCCCACCCGCTGCTTCTGGCCCCCGGACAGCCGCGAGGGATAGACCTGTTCCTTGCCCTGCAACCCGACCAGCTCGAGCAGTTCCCGCGCCCGGGCTTCGATCTCGTCGCGGCGAAAGCCGGCGGCCTTCAGCGGCAAGGCCAGATTCTCCAGCACCGTCTGCGAGGCCAGCAGATTGAAGTGCTGGAAGATCATGCCGATGCGCCGCCGCAGCGCCACCAGGCGATCCCCCTTCAGGGTGCCGATGTCGACGCCGTCGACCAGGACCTGACCGGCGCTGACGTCTTCCAGGCGATTGAGGGTGCGAATCAGACTGGACTTGCCGGCGCCACTGCGACCGATGATGCCGAAGATCTCGCCACGGGCGATGCTGAGGTCGATGTCCGCCAGGGCGGTCACCGGCAGCGCGCCGCCGGTGTAGATCTTTTGCACGCCGCTCAGGCGTAGATGCTCGCGCGCGGGAGCGGCCTGGGGTTCGGCGGGCGGCGGCGCCGGTGCGGTTCTGAGTAGTGCATTGCTCATCGGGCGGCCTCCTGCCGGTTCAGCCAGGCCAGGCTGTACAGCTGCGGATTGCCATAGGCCTGGGCGATGGCCTCGCGCACCCGCGGATCGTTCTGGAACACCTGGATGAAGGTGCGGATCGCCGGGTCATCGGCCTTGTCCGGCTTGGTCACGAATCTCAGGGCATAGAGGTGACCGCTGGCCTCGTCGTCGCTGAACAGCAGGGCGCTGTTGGGATCCGTGGTGCCGGCGGCGAGGATGTGCGAGGGATAGCTTTGCGCCAGGGTCACGTCGTCCAGCACCCGCGCCAGTTGCGGACCGGGCAGTTCGATGAATTTCAGGTGGCGCGGATTGGCGACGATGTCCTGCAGGCTGGCCTTGGGCCCGGTACCGGGCTTGAGCTGGATCAGGCCGGCCCGGGCATAGAGGTGCAGCCCGCGGCCCTGGTTGACCGGATCGTCGGCCACCGCCACGGTGGCGCCGTCCGGCACCTCGGCGAAGCTCTTCACCCGTTTGGAATAGAGACCGACCTTGTTTTCCACGCCATAGGCGATGGGCACCAGGCCGTAGCCGTTCTGGGCATTGGCGTTTTCCAGGAAGGGTTGATGCTGGAAGTAGTTGACGTCGATGTCGCCGTGGGCGAGCGCCAGATTCGGCGTGTTCCAGTCACTGAAGGCGACGATTTCCACCTCCACACCCCGCTCCCGCGCCACCTCGGCGGCGCGCTCCAGGGCGGCGTTCTGCGGACTGTCGTTGATGCCGAGGCGGATCTTCTGCGGCTCGGCGGCCTGGGCGGACAGCGCCAGGGTGGTGCTCGCCAGGAGCAGCCCGAGGCGCTGGAAAAGTGGAGGAATAGCCATGGGAGACCTCGAGATGTCGAGGGCTCGTCCGGTGGTCCGGTGGAACCCGTAAGGGAAAGGGGATCAGCTGCCCTTCTGGTCGGGCGTGTCGACGAAGAAATAGTCCTGCCAGCTGCCGGGCTGGTTGCGGATGGCCCCGATGCGGTACATGAATTCCGCCAGCTTCAGGGTGTTCTGCGGCGCCGTGTCGAAGTTGACCTCGGGGCTTTCGATGATCTGCTGGATCAGCGCCGGATCGAGGCGCGAATTCTCGACCTTCACATAGGTACGGGCGGCGGCGGCCTTGTCCTTCTCGATGATCTGTCCGGCCTCGACCAGCGCCTCGCGGAAGGCCTTGTAGGTCTTGGGATTGTCCCGGCGGAATTTCTCGGTGACGAACACCAGGTTGGGCGAGACGGCCCCACCCAGCACGTCATAGGAACTGAGCACCTTGTGCACCTTGCCGCTGGCCAGTTCCTGCTCCTGGAACGGCGGATTGGCGAAGTGGCTGTTGATCTCGGTACCACCGGAGATCACCGCCGCGGTGGCATCCGGATGCGGCACCGCCACGGTCAGGGGATCCAGGCGATTCCAGTTCTTCTCGCCAAAGGCCTGGGCGGCGGCGTACTGCAGGAAGCGCGACTGCACCGAGACGTTGACCGCCGGCACGGCGATGCGGTCCTTGGCGGTGAAGTCGGCCAGGGTCTTCACCTGCGGATTGTTGGTGACCAGGTAGTTGGGAAAGGCCCCCAGGCTGGCCACGGCCTTGACGTTCTGCCGACCATGGGTGCGGTCCCAGAGCGTGAACAGCGGCCCGAGCCCGGCGGAGCCGACGTCCACCGCCCCCGACAGCACCGCCTCGTTGACGGCCGCGCCACCGGACAGCTTTATCCAGTCGACCTTGATGTCGACGCCCTCCTGCTTGCCGTGCTTTTCGATCAGCTGCTGGTCACGCAGCACATGCAGGATCACATAGGACACCCCGAATTGTTCGGAGATGCGCAGGGTGCCCTCGGCCTGGGCTGCCTGGGGTGCGGCGACCAGTCCGGCGAGCAGGCTGGCGGCGAGCCCCAGGGCCAGGGGACGACGGGTGACGGGAAGACGTGGGGGCATCGGGGTGCGCTCATCCTTGGAAGTGGCTTATAGCCTACTCAAGCTGTTCAGCGTTTTTGAAATAAGGATGGGTTATATGGATAGGTCGAGGGGCAGTGTGGCTTTTCCCTCACCCCAACCCTCTCCCACAGGGAGAGGGGGCGCTCCACCGTAAGCAGGTTGGCGCTGAGCGAAGCGAAGCTCAACACCACGCCGCATCCCACCCTACTCCCGCGCCGCCTGCCGCGGCGCGTCCGGCTTGCTCACCCGGAATCCCTCGGCGAAGGTCGCCCGGGCCTCCAGGCGCTGTGGAATCAGGCCGCTACGGTGGTAGAAGTCCGCCGCCGCCTGCTGGTCGGCCACCACCTGCGGGTCGATGGGCTCCCAGTGCAGCTGACGGCGCTCGAATTGCAGCCGGGCCACCGCCTCGGGAAAGCCGATGATCTGCGCCAGGGTTCTGGCGTAGCCATCGAGGTGGGCGTAGCCCCAGCGTTGAGCAGCGGCCAGACGGTCGAGATAGTCCTGCAGCGCCGCGCGCCGGGCCGGATCGGCCAGGGCCGTGTCGGTGGCCGCCAGGAAGCTGTTACCCGCCCAGAGCCCGCGACCACTGACCAGCACCCGGGCGCCGTCGACCTGCTCGGCCTGGGCGGTGTAGGGCTCCCAGGTCGCCCAGGCGTCCACCGAGCCATTGGCCAGGGCCATCTTGGCATCCACCGGGCCGAGGAAGCGAAAGCTCACGTCCTGGGCGGTCAGGCCCACCGAGTCCAGCGCCTTGAGGGCGATGTAATGGCCGATGGAGCCACGCCCGGTGGCGATGCGCTTGCCCTTGAGATCGGCCGCGCTACGCAGCGGCGAGTCGCGCGGCACGATCACCGCCGTGCCATAGGGATCGGACTTGTCCACGGCGATGGCCTTGACCGGCGCGCCAGCGGCCAGGGCGAACAGCAGCGGGCCATCGCCGATGATGCCGGCGTCCACCGCGCCGGCATTGAGCGCCTCGGCCAGGGGCGCGGCGGCGGGAAATTCCGCCCACTGGATCCGATAACCCGGCAGGTCGCGCAGGCCATCGGCGGCCTCCAGCTGGGCGCGCATGTTGCCCTTCTGGTCGGCGATACGCAGGGTCAGGGGCTCGGCGGCCAGGGCCGCGGTGGCGGCGAGCAGCAGCGGTAGCGCCAGCAGGGTACGGCGGATGAGGGTCATGGTTTGGCTTCCTGGGTAAAGACGGAGGCATCGGCCAGGGCGGCCACGTCGACCGGTTTGGGCAGCACCTGGAGTTCGCTGAACAGATCGGCCACCTGCTGCACCGCGGCGACGTCCGCTGGCTGCACCGGGCGCAGGCCACGGGAGGTGCGGGTGGAAATGGCTACCGCAGCGCCTTCCGGCAGCCGCGTCAGCTCGGCATAGACCCGCGCATAGTCCTGCGGATGGGCGACCGCCCAGGCCCGCGCCTGAGCCAGGCGCCCGGCGAAATCGGCGATGGCGGCGCGCTTGGCCGGGTCCTCCAGCGACGCCGGGGTGGCGGTGAGAAAGCCCAGCGCGGTGGTCAGCCCCTGGCCATCGCGCAGCAGCCGGGCGCCGTGCTGCTCGGCGATGCCGAGATAGGGATCGAAGGTCGCCCAGGCGTCGATCTGCCCGGCATTGAAGGCGGCACTGGCGTCGGTGGGCAGCACGAACTTGACCGTAATGTCCTCACGCTTGAGCCCGGCCTCTTCCAGGGCGGCATACAGCAGGTGCTGGGAGATGCTGCCCTTGGCCGAGGACACCACCACGGTGCGCCCCTTGAGATCCCTCACCGAACGGATCGGCGAGTCCTTCTGCACCAGCAGGCCGTTGGCCTGGGGGTAGCCGACATTGGTGGCGATGAGCTTGAGCGGCACGCCGCCGGACGCGGCCATCAGCACCGGCAGGTCACCGGCATAGGAGGTATCCACCGCGCCGACGCGCTGGGCCTCGAACAGTGGTGCGGCGCCCTGGAAGTTGGCCCAGCGATACTGGTAAGGCGCGCCTTCGAGGGTGCCGGCGGCTTCCATCATGGCGCGCAGACCGCGGGCCTGGTCGCCCAGTACCAGGGTCACGCCGGAGAGATCCGGCGCGGCCTGGGCCTGCCCCAGCAGCAAGGCCAGGCCAAGGGTGGCGAGCAGTCGCTTCATTGCGCGTACTCCCGGCCTTCGTGACGCTCCAGTTGGCGCACCGCCGCCTCCCAGTGACGGACATGGGCGCCGCGCGCCAGATTGCCGGGGATGAGGTCGCTGACCTTCTGCGCGACGGCGTCCGCAGCGATAACCAGCTCGGCGCCACCGCTCTGGGCCGCCAGTTGCGCGGCGCAGGAGCGCTCCAGGTAATAGAGGTGCCAGAAGGCCTCCTCCAGACTCGCGCCCACGGTGAGCAGGCCATGGTTGCAGAGGATCATCGCCGGGTGCGTCCCGAGGTCGGCCACCAGCCGACTCTGCTCGTCCAGATCCAGGGCCACGCCCTCGTAGCCGTGATAGGCCAGGCGGCCGAAGAACCTCATGGCGTGCTGGGAAAGCATCAGCAGGCCGCCGCGCTGGGCGGAGACACCGATGCCGGCGGCGGTGTGGGTGTGCAGCACCGCATGGAGTTCCGGCTGGGCACGGTGGATGGCGCTGTGGATTACGTAGCCAGCCGGATTGATGCCCAGTCCGGTGGGGTCGAGGACGATCTCGCCATCGATGTCCACCTTCACCAGCGAAGAGGCGGTGATCTCGTCGAAGGTCTGGCCGAAGGGATTGATCAGGAAGTGCGCCTCCGGGCCTGGCACCCGCAGCGAGAAGTGGGTGTAGATGTGGTCGGTCCAGCGTTCGCGGGCAGCCAGCCGATAGGCGGCGGCGAGTTTGACCCGCGCCTCCCATTCGGCGGCGGACACCTGGGCGCGGACGCTGGCGAGGGCGTTGTGGAAGGCGGTCATGCGGCGGCTCCGGAAGCAGAAGAGGCGCCAGGGCGACGGGCGTTGCCCTGGTCTGCTTAGAACCTAACGTTGTGACTCGCCGAGACGGAAATATCGATTGCGCATAACCTAATATGCACAGAATGGATAACCTAAACAGCAAGTTATGCTAATAATGGTTTTCAGCACAGAACCAATCGATCTAAGGTGCTGGGCGCCGGCCTTGCTTTAATGGCCGTCATCGCCCACCCGGCTTACTCGTGGAGCCCTCCATGACCCTTAGGCTCGACCGCCTGCGCCTGTTCCTGCATGACCTCGCCACCCTGGTCGACGAACACCCTGCCGAGCCGCAGCTGCTGCAGCGCGGCGCCGCCCTGCTCGGTGAACTGGTCCGCCATGACGACTGGCTGCCCGAGGACTGCGCCCTGCCCCGCCCCGAGCGCTATAGCCAGTACCTGCTCTATGCCGATGCCCGCCAGCGCTTCTCGGTGGTGAGCTTCGTCTGGGGGCCGGGCCAGGCCACGCCGGTGCATGACCACCGCACCTGGGGCCTGATCGGCATGCTGCGCGGCGCCGAGACCGCTCAGGGCTTCGCCCGCGATCCCGCCGGCCGCCTGCAGCCGGAAGGCGCTCCCGTGCGCCTGGAGCCGGGCCAGGTGGAAGCGGTCTCGCCGCGGGTGGGCGACATCCACCAGGTCAGCAACGCCTATGCCGACCGCACCTCCATCAGCATCCACGTCTATGGCGGCAACATCGGCGCCGTGCGCCGCGCCGTCTATGCCGCCGATGGCCAGGAAAAGCCCTTCATCTCCGGCTACACCAATCGCCAGCTGCCCAACCTGTGGGACCTGTCCCAGGAGACCGCCACACCATGACCGCCATCCGCACCGCCGAGGACATCCGCCAGGCCCTCCTCGCCGGCACCGAAGTCGCCCTGCTCGACGTCCGCGAAGAAGACCCCTTCGCTGCCGGCCACCCGCTGTGGGCCGCCAATCTGCCGCTGTCGCGCCTGGAACTGGAGGCCTGGTCGCGGCTGCCACGGCGCGATGTGGCCATCACCCTCTATGACAATGGCGAAGGCCTGGCGGAACGCGCGGCCGAACGCCTGCACGCCCTGGGCTACACCGACGTAGCCCTGCTCGAGGGCGGCCTGGCGGGCTGGCGCGCCAGCGGCGGCGAGCTCTTCATCGACGTCAACGTGCCGAGCAAGGCCTTCGGCGAACTGGTGGAAGCCCGGCGCCATACCCCCTCGCTACCCGCCGAGGAGGTCAAGGCGCTGCTGGATCAGGACGCCGACCTGGTGATCCTCGATGCGCGCCGCTTCGAGGAATACCAGACCATGAGCATTCCCGGTGGCGTCAGCGTGCCGGGCGCCGAGCTGGTGCTGCGGGTGGCCGAGCTGGCACCCGATCCGCGGACCCGGGTCATCGTCAACTGCGCCGGCCGTACCCGCAGCCTGATCGGCGCCCAGTCGCTGATCAACGCCGGCATTCCCAATCCGGTGGCCGCCCTGCGCAACGGCACCATCGGCTGGACGCTGGCCGGCCAGACCCTGGAACACGGCCAGCAACGCCGCTTCGGTGCGGTGAGTCCGGCGACCCGAGCGACCGCCGCGACCCGCGCGCGTCAGGTCGCCGATCGCGCCGGTGTCGCCCGGCTGGCCTTCAGCGAACTGAACGCCTGGTGCACCGAGGCGCGGCGGACGAACTACCTGATCGATGTGCGCACCCCCGAGGAATTCGCCGCCGGCCACCTCCCTGGCGCCCGCTCGACGCCGGGTGGCCAGCTGGTCCAGGAGACCGATCACAGCGCCCCGGTACGCGGTGCCCGCCTGGCCCTGGTGGACGACGACGGCGTGCGCGCCAACATGAGCGCCTCCTGGCTGGCGCAGATGGGCTGGGAGGTGGTGGTGGTCGACGCCATCCCGGCCAACGCCCTGAGCGCCACCGGTCCCTGGCAGCCGCCCGCCCCCGTCCCCGGGCCGGTGGAGCGCATCTCGGTGACGCGCCTGCAGGAATTGCTGGCGGAGCCCGGCACCCTGGTGGTGGATGTCACCGCCAGCGCCAACTATGTCCAGAGACACATCCCGGGCGCCGCCTGGGTGCTGCGCGCCGATCTGCCGGCAGCGCTGCCACCGGCCGAGCGCTATGTCTTCACCTGCGGCAGTGGCCAACTGGCCGCCTTCGCCGCCGTCGATGTCCAGGCCGTTACAAACCGGCCGGTCCTGCTGCTGGAGGGCGGTACCGCGGCCTGGTTGGCTGCCGGTCTGCCGGTGGAAGGCGGCGAAACACGGCTGCTGTCGACCCGGCGCGATCGCTACCGGCGCCCCTATGAAGGCACCGATGCCCCGCGCGCGGCCATGCAGGCCTACCTGGACTGGGAATTCGGCCTGGTCGAGCAGTTGCGGCGCGATGGCACCAGTGGCTTCCGGGTGATCTAGCCGCTGCTCCGCACGAAGGCCGCCACCCAGGCCGCCGTTTCCACCAGTGCCTGGGTCTGGCTCAGGCCGCTGCTCTTGAGCGGCTTGAGATCGTGGTCGGCGGTGGCGATCCACTGCACCTCGAGCGTGGGCGCCAGGGCATAGCCGGCCACCTCCGCGCGGGTGCCCAGGGCATCCCGCTCGCCCTGGACGATCAGCGTCGGCGTGGCCAGGGTCGCCAGGTGCTCGGTGCGCAGCCGCTCCGGCTTGCCGGCCGGATGGAAGGGATAGCCCAGGCAGACGAGGCCCGTCGCGCCCAGTTCGTCGGCCAGCAGACTGGCCATCCGCCCGCCCATGGACTTGCCCGCCAGCCATAACGGACCGCTCTCTGCCGCGCGCCAGGTGGCGACCATGGCCCGCCAGTGCTCCAGCAGGACCGGCGCCGGATTCGGCGGGCGGCGCCGGCCTTCGGCGCGGGCCCGCGCCATGTAGGGAAAGTCGAATCTCAGGGTGCGGATGTCGCGCCGCGCCAGTGCCTCGGCCAGCTGCTCCATGAAGGGGCTGTCCATCCCTGCCCCCGCCCCATGGGCCAGCAACAGGGTCGCCAGCGGCGGACCCGCGGGTCGGCATTCGCGAAAGCTGTCGAGGTACAACTCGTCTGCCATGGGCTACTCCTCGTCCAAACACCAAAGCTTAACCGGCTATCCATTGATCTGGATCAATAAAGCGCAGGCCGCGCCCCTCACACTGGGCACCTCGAAACCATTGGAGCCCGGCATGACAGCCGCCCTCGTCTGGGACGCCGACCTCATCGCCCGCTACGATCGCGCCGGCCCCCGCTACACCTCCTATCCCACGGCCGTGCAATTCCACGACGGCATCGGTCCCTTCGACCTGCTCGGCGCCCTGCGCCTGAGTCGCCAGGCCGGACGCCCGCTGTCGCTCTACCTGCACGTGCCCTTCTGCGCCAACATCTGCTACTACTGCGCCTGCAACAAGGTCATCACCAAGGACCGCAGCCGCAGCGTCGCCTACCTCCAGGCCCTGCGTCAGGAGATGGCCCTCACCAGCCGGCACCTGGACGGCGGGCAGCGGGTGGAACAGCTGCACCTCGGCGGCGGCACCCCGACCTTTCTCAATCCCATGCAGCTGCGCGAGCTGATGGCCGACCTGCGCCGGCACTTCACCCTGGCCGACGGCGACCGGGGCGACTACTCCATCGAGATCGATCCGCGCGAAGCCGACTGGAGCACCATGGGGCTGCTCCGCGAGCTGGGTTTTAACCGCGTCAGCTTCGGCGTCCAGGACCTCGACCTGCAGGTGCAGCTGGCGATCAATCGCCTGCAGCCCTTCGACGACACCCGCACCCTGGTGGAGGCCGCCCGCGCCCTCGACTATCGCTCCATCAACCTGGACCTCATCTACGGCTTGCCGCGGCAGACCCCGGCCAGCTTCGCCCACACCGTGGAGCGGGTGCTGGAATTGCAGCCGCATCGCCTGTCGGTGTTCAACTACGCCCATCTGCCGCAGCGCTTTCCGCCGCAACGGCGCATCGAAGCCAGCGAACTGCCGGACCCCGCGGCCAAGCTGGAGATGCTGCAGCGAACCGTGGAACAGCTGCTGGCCGCCGGCTATCGCTACATCGGCATGGACCACTTCGCCCTGCCCGACGACGACCTGGCCATCGCCCAGGAAGACGGCACCCTGCAGCGCAACTTTCAGGGCTACACCACCCACGGCCACTGCGACCTGCTGGGCCTCGGCGTCTCCGCCATCAGCCAGGTCGGCGAGGTGCTCTGCCAGAACACCCCCGATCTCGCCCGCTACCAGGACCGCCTGGGCCAGGGCGAACTGGCGGTGGCCCGCGGCCTGCGCCGTTCGCGGGACGACCGCATCCGCGGCGCGGTGATCGCCCAGCTGATCTGCCATTTCCAGCTGGATTTCGCCGCCATCGAGCGCAGCTGCGAGCTGGATTTCCGCCAGTACTTCGCCGACGCCTGGCCGCACCTCGAGGCCATGGCCGCCGACGGCCTGATCCGCCTCGATGCGCGCGGCCTGCAGGTGCTGGCGCCGGGCCGCCTGCTGATCCGCGCCCTGTGCATGCTGTTCGATCGCTATCTGCCGGGCCATGACAACCAGCGCTTTTCCCGGGTGATATGACCCATGCCTGCCACGACTGCTAAAGTTAGACTTTTGGAACCAAACGAGAAGCGACCCTCCCCCATGACCGAGCCCCTCAAGCTGCGCAACGCCCAGGCCCATTGCAAGGATTGCAGCCTCGCCTCGCTGTGCCTGCCGCTGTCGCTCGATCTGAAAGACCTGGACGCCCTCGACCAGATCGTCAAGCGCGGCCGGCCGCTGGCCAAGGGTGACCACCTGTTCCGCCAGGGCGATACCTTCGGCTCGGTCTATGCGGTGCGTTCCGGCGCCCTGCGCACCAGCAGCCTGAGCGATGCCGGCGAGGAGCAGATCACCGGCTTCCACCTGCCCAGCGAACTGGTCGGCCTGTCGGGCATGGACACCGAGCGCTATCCGGTCTCGGCCCGGGCGCTGGAGACCACCACCGTCTGCGAGATCCCCTTCGAGCGCCTGGACGAACTCTCCGAGCAGCTGCCGCAACTGCGCCGCCAGCTGTTGCGGGTGATGAGCCGGGAGATCCGCGATGACCAGCAGATGATGGTGCTCTTGTCGAAGAAGAGCGCCGACGAGCGCATCGCCACCTTCCTGGTCAATCTCTCCGCGCGCTTCCATGCCCGCGGCTTCTCCGCCCAGCAATTCCGCCTGAGCATGTCGCGCAACGAGATCGGCAACTTCCTCGGCCTGGCGGTGGAAACCGTGTCGCGCGTCTTCACCCGCTTCCAGCAGAGCGGAGTGCTGGCGGCGGAAGGCAAGGAGGTGCGCATCCTCGATTCCGCCCGCCTCTGCGCCCTGGCCGGCGGTCAGCTGGAAGGTTGAGGCCAGAGGTCCTGCCTGAGTGGCAGGACCCCGAGCCCCTAGAAGCTGTAGCTGACCGTCGCGGTCACGTTGCGCTCCTCGCCGAAGTAGCAGAAGTCCAGGCTGTAGCAGGACGCCACATAGTCCTTGCCCAGCACGTTGTTGGCATTGACCCGTGCCGTGAGCCCCGGCAGTCCCAGGCGGGTGAAGTCATAGGCGAGCATGGCGTCCACCAGGGTGTAGGCCGGTACCTTGCGCGTATTGGCCTTGTCCGCCCAGCTGGTGCCCACGTAGCGGGCACCGGCGCCGACGCTGAAGCCCGCCAGGGGCCCCGCCAGTTCGTATTGCCCCCACAGCGAAGCCTGGTGCCGCGGCGCCTGATTCGGCGTATTGCCCTGGGTGCCGTCCAGCGCCTGGGTGTACTTGATATCGGTGAAGGTGTAGCTGCCCAGCAGCTTGAGCCGCTCGGCCAGTTGCAGATGGCCCTCCAGCTCCAGGCCCCGGGAGCGGATCTCGCCCACCGAGGAATAGAAATCTTCCTGGGGCAGCTTGGTCGCCACGTTTTCCTGGGTGATGTGGAACAGCGAGGCGGTGTAGAAGCTGGCGCTGCCCGGCGGCTGGTATTTCAGGCCCAGCTCCCACTGCTTGCCCTCGGTGGGCTCCAGCGGATTGCCTGCGGCATCGTTGTAGGCATTGGGATTGAAGGAGGTGGAATAGCTCAGGTAGGGCGCCAGGCCGTTGTCGAACAGATAGAGCGCCCCGGCGCGCCCGCTGGCCTGGCCGCGGCGCGCGCTGCTGCGGGTACCCGCCTGGCGATCCTCGATGCCGATCTCCACCCAGTCCTGGCGCAGACCGAGCGAAAAGCGCCAGCGATCCAGTTCGATCAGATCCTGCAGGTAGACACCGGTCTGCTCCAGTTCGCGGCGGTATTCGCTGCCCGGGTAAACGGTCACCTGGCCACCGTAGCTGGGCTCGAAGGCGTCCAGCGGATCCGCCGTGCCACTGGGCCAGTCGACGTGGGTCCAGCGGCGCTGGTAGTCCAGGCCGGCCAGCAGGGTATGGCGACTGCCCGCCCAGTCGAAGTCCGCCTGCACCAGGTTGTCCAGGGTATAGGCGTGCAGATTCTCGCGGCCGCCGGAGTAGTAGCGATTGAGCAGGTCGCTGCTGCCGACATAGCCGTAGCCATAGACCTGCTCCAGCTCGACCCGCGACTTGGCATAGCGGAAATTCTGCCGCGCGCTCCAGACGTCGTTGAATCTGTGCTCGAACTGATAGCCGACCATCTGCTGGGTCCGCTCGAACTTGTCGTGATCGGGCTCGCCGTCGAAGAAGTGGTTGCTGATGTAGCGGCCATTGCGGCGATAGAGGCTGCCTTCGGCGGGGACGCCACTGTGGTAGCCGCCATCCGGATCCTTTTGCAGATAGGCCTGCAGGGTCAGGGTGGTGTCGTCGCTCAGGTCGATGGCCAGACTGGGCGCCAGCGCATAGCGCTCTTCCTCCACGTGATCGAACTGGGTGTCGCTGTGCTGAGCCAGCCCCACCAGGCGATAGGCGATATGCCCCTCCTCGTCCAGCGGTCCGCCGAAATCGAAACCCGCGCCGCGCTGGCCGAGATTGCCCAGGGTGGCCTGGACCTGGTGGTAGGGCTGGTACAGCGGCTTCTTGCTGGTCAGGGCCACCAGGCCGCCCGGCAGGCTGCGGCCATAGAGCACCGAGGCCGGTCCCTTCACCACGTCGATGCGTTCGAGGAAATAGGGATCGACCTGCAGCGAGCTGAAGGTGCCGCTGTCGCCCATGGTCTTGAGGCCGTCGAGAAAGACGTTGTCGACGCTGTTGTCGGCGAAGCCGCGCATCACCACGTAGTCGTAGCGATTGGAGGCGCCGATCTGGCCAGTGAAGATCCCCGGGGTGTACCTCATGGCCTGCTGCACGGTCTTGGCGCCCTGGTCATCGATCTGTTCGCGGGTCACCACCGAGACCGACTGGGAGGTTTCCAGCAGTCCCTTGCTGGTCTTGGTAGCCACGTCGCTGTGGGTCGCCAGGTAGCCATCGGTCTCGCCCAGGGCATTGCCCAGGGCGAAGCCGGTCACCGTGGTCTCGCTGAGGGAGGTCACACCGCTCGCGGGTATGGCTTCTAGGCGATAGCTGTCATCCGCCTGGCGCACCGCCAGCAGGCCACTGCCCTGGAGGATCTGCTGGAAGCCCTCGGCCGGCGTGTAGCGACCCTGCAGGCCCGGACTGCGCCGACCTTCCAGCCCCTGGGCGGGGGCCGACAGCAGTACACCGCTCTGGGCGGCGAAGGTGCTCACCACCGTGGCCAGACTGCCCGCCTCGATGCGGTATTCCTGCGCCAGGGGCACCGCCTGGGCCAGGCCCTGGGACGTGGCCAGGCCGGTGATGCCCAGTGGCATGGCCAGGGCGAAGACGCGCAGGGCGCGGCGCAACGGATGCAGGGTGAAACGGGTTTGGCGATGCATGAGGGGCCTCGAAGCGGAGATCGTTTCCCCCAAGCCCCGCGAGCGCGCCAAAGGGGAACCGCTCGCCGCAATTTTTTTCAGGCGGGTACGATCTGCACCCACCAGGGCAGGCGTCGCTCCACCCGCACCGGCAGGCTGTCGGCCAGTGCGGCCAGGGCGCGGTCGGTGTCAGCCAGGGGATAGCTGCCCACCACCCGCAATTGCGCGACCGTGGCGGTGCAGGTCAGCAGGCCTGGGCGATAGCGCCCCAGCTCCGCCACCAGCGCCGCCAGCGACCAGTCGTCCACCACCAGCCGCCCCTGGCGCCAGAGTTGCCGCCCCGGATCGACCGGCCCCAGTGGCCGCACGGCAGTCGCGGTCATGAGAGCCCGGTGGCCCCGGGTCAGGACCTGAGCACGGGCCTGGAGTGGCGCCAGCTGCAGGGCGCCGGCATAGGCCGCGACCTCCAGCCCGTCATCACGCAACCGCACTGCGCAGCAGCCCGGACCGGGTCTTACCTGGCCGAACGCCGTGTCCAGTCGCAGCGGCGCCGCCCCGTTACGGCCTTCCAGCAGCACCTCGCCGCGCAGCAGCCGCCAGCGGTCTGCGGCCTCCTGCGCCAACCGGCTGTCGGTGTTGAGCCAGACGCGCACCCCGGCGGTCAGGTCG
Source organism: Pseudomonas sp. Pso3 (assembly GCF_055393275.1). Lineage (NCBI taxonomy): Bacteria > Pseudomonadati > Pseudomonadota > Gammaproteobacteria > Pseudomonadales > Pseudomonadaceae > Pseudomonas > Pseudomonas sp. Pso3. The sequence goes on from NZ_AP043687.1 coordinate 2,860,612, forward strand.
AAGGCACGGATCTCGCCGACCGCCGTGCTCAGGGTGGCGCCCTCCCTCAACCGCCAGTCGTCCGGCCGCGCCCAGCCCAGGGCCAGTCCGCCCACCGCCAGACCCAGCACCTTGAGCGCCCGCCGCCGGCCCAGGGACTCGCGCCGCGCCAGGGCCAGGCGCCCGGACGGCGGCAGACCGGTGAAGCGCGCACTGATTTCCTCCACCCGCGCCCAGGCCACCGCGTGGCGGCTATCCGCCTGTAGCCAGCGCTCCCAGGCCCGCTCGGTGGCCGGATCCACCTCGTCGGCAGCCAGTTCGGCGAACCAGTCCGCCGCTTCCGCCAGAGGTCCGCCACCGCCAGGCGTCAGCGCACTCAAGACACCAGTTCCAGGCAGTGCAGCATGGCCTGGGCCATGTACTTCTTGACCATCCGCTCCGACACGCCCAGGCGCTCGGCGATGACGGCATAGGTGAGGCCATCCAGTTGCGCCAGCAGAAAGGCCTGGCGCACCCGAGCAGGCAGGCGGTCGAGCAGCGCATCGAGTTCGGTCAGGGTTTCCAGGATCAGCGCCTGGGCTTCCGGTGAGGGCTGCACGGCCTGCGGTCGGGCCGCGAGCGCGTCGCGATAGGCGCGCTCCACGGCCTGGCGCCGCCAGTGGTTGGCCAGTAGGCCCTGGGCGACGGTCGCGAGAAAGGCGCGGGGTTCGCGCAGGCGCTCCAGCTCCCCTTCCCGGGCCAGCAGCCGCACGAAGGTGTCCTGGGCCAGATCGGCCGCCTGCCCCAGGCAACCCAGCCGCCGCTGCAGCCGCTCGCGCAGCCAGCCGTGATGATCCTGGTAGAGGGTCCGGATGTGTCCATACCGGTCGGACTCGAGCGTCTGCATCACCATCCTCGGAAGCCGCTGATTTCCGATAATGATAATGCTTCTCGATCACAAGATACAGCCGTGTCCTGCGCCCGAGCTGCGCAGACGGCCAAGGTAGAGCGCTAGAGACTGATCGGCTTGCGCCCGGCGAAGGCGTGGGTCAGGGTGCCGCCATCGACCAGGTCCAGTTCGCCACCCAGGGGCACGCCATGGGCGATACGCGAGATGGTCAGGCCCTTGGGCGCCAGCAGCTGGGCAATGTAATAGGCGGTCGCCTCGCCTTCCACCGTGGGGTTGGTGGCGATGATCATTTCGGTGAAGCCGCCCTCGCTGACGCGCCGCTCGAGTTCGGGTACGCCGATGGCGTCCGGACCCAGGCCGTCGATGGGCGACAGGTGTCCCTTGAGCACGAAGTAGCGCCCGCGATAGCCGGTCTGTTCGACGGCGAAGACGTCCATGGGCCCCTCCACCACGCAGAGCAGACTGTCGTCACGCCGGGTGTCGGCGCAAAATCCGCAGATCTGGTCTTCGCTGAGGGTACGGCAGCGCTGGCAGTAACCGACCCCTTCCATGGCGGCGCTGAGGGCAGAGGCCAGGCGCTGGCCACCCTGGCGTTCGCGCTCGAGCAGTTGCAGGGCCATGCGCTGGGCGGACTTCTGGCCGACACCGGGCAGGACCCGGAGCGCATCGATCAATTGGCGAATCAGGGGACTGAAGCTCATGGACTACCGTACTGGAAGGCGGGAGAGACGGGTGCCCGCTGGACACCCGCAGCTGGAACAACCTAGAAAGGCATCTTGAAGCCGGGCGGCAGCTGCATCCCGGAGGTCATGCCGGACATCTTGTCCTGGCTGTTCTGCTCGATCTTGCGCACGGCGTCGTTCACCGCGGCGGCGATCAGGTCTTCGAGGATTTCCTTGTCTTCCTGCATCAGGCTGTCGTCCAGGCTGACGCGCTTGACGTCGTGTCGGCCGGTCATGACGACGCTGACCAGGCCGGCGCCGGATTGACCGGTCACTTCGGCGTTCGCCAGCTCTTCCTGCATCTTCTGCATCTTTTCCTGCATCTGCTGGGCCTGCTTCATCAGGCCGGCCATGCCACCTTTCATCATGTCTGCTACCTCGAACTATGAATGGAAAACCGGTCAGGCTTGGGTGTCGACCGGCTCGATGGTACCCGCGCGCACCGTGGCGGCGAACTGTTGCATCATCTGGCGGATCAACGGATCGTCCTGGATGGACTGCTCCGCCTGCCGCTGACGCTCCGCCCGGCGCCGGGCGGCGGCCTGGGCGGGCGTCTCCTGCTCGGGGGTCTGGATGGTGACCTCGAGCGTGATGGGGCGTCCCTGCTGCTGGTTCAGCGCATCGTTGAGCCGGCGCTGCTGGTTGGCGTTGAACAGGGCGCTCTGCGCCGGATCCAGGTGCAGATGCCAGCGATCGCCGTCCACCGCCACCAGGGTGCAGTTGGCCGCGATGCTGGCGGTCAACCCACCCAGCTTGAGGTCGGGGAACAGGGTCTGCCAATCGGCTGCCAGACCGGTCGCCGGCTGTACCGCCGGCGCCGGCGCCGCGGTCACCGCTTCGGCAGCCGGCTCACCCAGGCTGTCGAGATAGTCGTCCAGCCCTACCTCGTAGTAATCCTCGGCCGGCGGCGGCTCTTCGTCACCGTCCAGTTCGTCACCGGAGGTGTCCGCGGGCAATTCGGCGATCACCGTGGCCTCAGGGGTCGCCTCGACCTGGGGAGTCGGTAGCGCCCTGGGGGCGACCGGCGCACCAGCCGCTTCGACCGGAGCTTGAGCCGGAGCCGGAGCTGCAGTCGGAGCCGGAGCCGCCTTGACCGCCACGGGCGCAGGATCCTCCCAGGGGAGATCCACCGGCTCTTCTACAGGGGTGGTATTACTGGAGACAGGCGTTGCCGGCACCGGCGCAGGTGCTGCCTCGCGTGGCGACGGGCGCGCAGGCGCAGCCGCTGCCGGAACCGCCGCGGCCACCGGACGGGGGTTGGAGTCAGCCGTGGCCGGGCTGGCTCCCGTCGTCTTTAGTGCCGGTCGCTCGGCAACCACCGCACCGGCGGGCCGGAAGGCCAGCATGCGCAGCAGGACCATCTCGAAGCCGTGGCGCGGATCCGGTGCCAGCGGCAGATCGCGCCGCCCGACCAGACCCAGCTGATAGTAGTACTGGACATCTTCCGCCGGCAGCGTCTGCGCCAGGCTCAGCACCCGCTCGCGATCACCCTGGCCATTGTCCACGGCATCGGGCAGCACCTGGGCGATGGCCACGCGGTGCAGCACATTGAGCAGCTCGGCCAGCACGCCGCCCCAGTCGGGGCCCTGCTCGGCCAGATGGCGAACCGCGTCCAGCACCGCGCGACCGTCACCGTCCAGCAAGGCCTGGAGTACATCGTAGACCTGGCCATGATCGAGGGTCCCGAGCATGGCGCGCACGTCGGCGGCCAGCACCTTGCCCTCGCCAAAGGCGATCGCCTGGTCGGTCAGGCTCATGGCGTCACGCATGGAGCCATCCGCCGCGCGACCCAGCAGCCAGAGGGCATCGTCCTCGAAGGGAATGCTTTCCGCGGCGAGTACCTGCTGCAGGTGGGAGACGACCCGCTCCGGCGGCATGTTCTTCAGCGAGAACTGCAGGCAGCGCGAGAGGATGGTGACCGGCAGCTTCTGCGGATCGGTGGTGGCGAGCAGGAACTTGACGTGGGGCGGCGGCTCTTCCAGCGTCTTGAGCAGGGCATTGAAGCTGTGGGTGGAAAGCATGTGCACCTCGTCGATGAGGTACACCTTGTAGCGACCGCGGGACGGCGCGTACTGCACGTTCTCCAGCAGCTCGCGGGTGTCTTCCACCTTGGTGCGGCTGGCGGCGTCCACTTCGATGAGGTCGACAAAGCGGCCTTCATCGATCTCGCGGCACACCGAGCAGCTGCCACAGGGCGTCGAGCTGATGCCGGTCTCGCAATTCAGGCACTTGGCCAGGATCCGCGCGATGGTGGTCTTGCCCACCCCGCGGGTACCGGTGAACAGATAGGCGTGGTGCAGCCGCTCGTTGTCCAGCGCATTGATCAGCGCCTTGAGCACATGGGTCTGGCCGACCATTTCGCGGAATGACCGCGGGCGCCATTTGCGCGCAAGAACCTGGTAACTCATCGAGACCTGATCAGGAGAAGACGTGGGGGGCGCCCATGCTAACGAAGAGGGGCCGCGAATGCATCCCGCGGTGTGGCATCGGGGCGACGCCGGGCGGGCTGTGGCTACCTCCCTAGATGGAGGCAGCCTGGCGGATTTTCAAGCGATCAGGAGGGAAAACGGCGGGTAAAAAGCCGCTTCAGGCACGCCGGCAGTGGTCTTCGCCATCGGCCAGGACCACGCTTGCGACATAGGCTGCCAGGGCATCCAGCTGGCTGCGCAGGCGGGTCACGGTGGCGTTCATCTTGAAGGGATTGATCGCCTCTTCGTTGGTCAGGTCGATCCTGATCAGCAGCAGGGGCTCGCTGGGGTGGTAGATCTGCGCGACCAGCGTCGTCTCGGTGTCGCCTCGGCAGTCGACACGATAGGGATGGAGGCCATTGCTCAGGGCGCGTCCTGCGCATTCGAGTCCGTTCTTCACAAGAGATCCTTGGACATCTGTCCAGTGGTGAGGGTACGGCGCGCATGATGGCACAGAGCCATGAACCAAAACAGTGCATTTCGTCACGAAAGCCCTGGGGCGTGGTTCGCGGAGCGCTGGGAGACGAGGCGGAAAAAGAGGAGGGAAACGCGGAAGAGGAAAAGCGCGGGGCAGAAATGGAGGTGGCCCCGCCAGCCACACCCCGGCACACGACATCACCGCTGCGGCTGCTCCCTTCCGGGCCTGACCGGGTTCACGGTTGATCGTTGCGGGGGGACCGACAGAGCCACCATAACGCCTCACCCTGAGGTGAGGTGCGTCATTCTACGCGGTTGGGGCGAAGTTGCAAGCCATACAAGGACTTAGGTTCGCTAGGGTGCTGCCTGCAGGTCCCAGAGCGCAGCGAAACTGCCCTCCCCCTCGCGCAGCCGCTGCGGCGGGCCGTCCTCGACGATGACGCCCTGCTCCAGCACCAGGATGCGGTCGAAGCCGGTCAGGGTGGAGAGCCGATGGGCCACCGCCACCACGGTGCGGCCTTCCATCAACTCCAGCAGGGCTCGCTGGATGACCGTCTCGGAGTGGCTGTCCAGCGCCGAGGTGGCTTCGTCGAGGATGAGAATGGGCGCATCCTTGAGAAAGGCCCGGGCGATGCCCAGACGCTGGCGCTGACCACCGGAAAGCAGCACGCCGCGCTCGCCCACCGGGGTGTCGTAGCCCAGCGGCAACTCGCGGATGAAGTCGTCGCAATAGGCGTGACGAGCCGCCGCCTCCACCTCTGCGTCGCTGGCTTCCGGCCGGCCATAGCGGATGTTCTCGCGAATGCTGCGATTGAACAGCGCGGTCTCCTGGGGCACCACGGCGATGCGCTGGCGCAGGCTGTCCTGACTGACCGTGCGGATGTCCTCGCCATCTATGCAGATCCTCCCCCGCTGGATATCGTCGAGGCGCTGCAACAGGCCGATCAGGGTCGACTTGCCGGCGCCCGACGGCCCCACCAGCCCGATCTTCTGGCCGGCCGGCACCTCCAGATCGAAACCCTGGAACACCTGCCGACCATCGGGATAGCGATAGTGCACGCCGGTAAAGCTCAGGGCGCCGCGCGCCTGGGTCAGGGGCCGTTCGACGTCGCTCTGGCCGTGGGGCTGGATAAGGATGCGCAGGGTCTCGCCGATGGCGCCCAGTTGCTGAGTGGTGTCCACCAGCGCCAGGGCCAGGTCACGGGAGCCGTGCAGGATGCGAAAGGTCAGGGCACTGACCATGACCACGTCGCCGGCGGTGATGCTGCCGCGGCTCCACAGGGCGATGGCCCAGGCCAGCATGCCGCCGGCCATCAGCGACAGGCAGGTGTCGTGGAGTACCCGGGCCTGCTCCAGATGCATCCAGCTGCTGCGCTGGGCACGCGCCTCTACGCCGATGGCCTGGGCCAGTCGCTGCACCTCGCGCTCCCGGGCGGAAAAGGCCTTGATGGTCCAGACGTTCTGCACCAGGTCCACCAGCTCGCCGCCGACATGGGCCGACTGAGCGGCGAAGCGCTGGTGTCGCGCCCGCCCGCGAATGCCGAAGGCGGTGATCACCAGCGCCACGATCAGCACGAAGGCCACCAGCGCCCCGGCCATGCGCAGGTCCACGGTGCAGAGCACCACCACCGCGCCGATGAAGTCGACGCAGGGCGGCATGATCTTCCAGGCCAGGCCGCCGTAGATGGCCCCCGCGGCCGCTCCGGTGGCGGAGATGCGATTGCCCAGGGCCCCGGCGAAATGCTGGGAGAAGTAGTGCATCGGATGGCCGGTGAGATAGCGGAACAGATCGACGCGCAGATCGGCGCAGCTGGCCACCACCGTGCGGCAACCCAGCCAGCCACCGCTACGCCAGAACAGGTTCTCCAGCACGATCAGCGAGATGAACAGCCAGAACGGCCCCCACACCGCCGCCCGGCGTGCCGGATCGGCCATGGCATCGACCAGCAGCTTCATGCCGTATTGCACTGCCACCGCACAGGTCGCCGCGCCGACCACCAGCAACAGCAGGCCGCCGAAGTGCCAGGGTCGCAGGCGGACATAGCGCCAGAGAAAGGCGCCGACCCGTTCCGGCAGGGGCCATTCGGCGCGCCGCCGCTCGCGCCGCCGAGCTGCGCTCATCGCCCCTCTCCGCCGGCCCAGAGCTGGCGTTGGCGCTGCAGGACCTCGGCCAGAGGCTCGTGCAGCGCCCGGCGCCCTGCCTCGTCGGCCACGCCGAACAGCCCCGTGGGACAGAGGCGGTCATCGTCCCAGCCGGGATAGTCGAGTACCGGATACAGGCAGATGCCCTGCACCGGCACGCCCTGGCGCAGCGCCCGCCCGACCTGATCGGCCACGTGTTCCAGCCAGGCGGCGCGCGCCGGGCCTTCGGCCCCCGTCTCGGCGATCAGCAACGGCCGGCCATAGCGCTGGTGGACTTCGGCCAGCATGCCCTGCAAGGGTCGATAGGCCGGATCCTCCGCCGCCAGGGTACCGCCGTCCAGATACCACTGGTTGTCGGAGTAGTAGTTCAGACCCAGGATGTCCAGGTAATCGGGGCGCCCGCCCAGCCCTGGCCACTGGCGCCCGCTGAGCAGGTCCCAGGCCTCGAACTGGGCCTGGCGATAGGCCTCCGCGGCCTCGCGCTGTTCGGGGCGGCGCGCGACCACATGGATCAGCGGATCGATGGCCAGGAAGCGCGCCGCGGGCAACTCGGCCCGAATCGCCTCGATGGCGGCGATGCTGGCGCGCACCAGTTGATGCTTGAGCTCCTGACCGCGGCCGCGAGCGCCGGGATTGAACAGACCCTGATCGCCGCCAGCCCAGGCCCAGTAGGAGATCTCGTTGATCGGCGCCAGGCACGGACGGGTCTCGCCCTCCTCCCGCAACAGCCGGGCAAAGGCGGCGGCATAACGGGCGAAGGCATCGACGAAGGCCGGCCGCCAGATATCCAGGTGATCGGGCCAGCCATAGTGGCAGAGGTCCCAGATCACCTGGACGCCGGCCGCCCGCGCGACTCGCACCTGCGGCAGGACACTCGACCAGTCATGGTGCCCGGCCTGGGCCTCCACCCGGTGCCAGCGGACGCCATCGCGCACGGTGCGCAGACCCTGGGCGGCCACCGCGCCATAGTCTTCCGCGGCCCAGCGGTCATGGCCGGTGCTGGCGAGCAGATCCAGGCGTCGGCCATCGGCGCGTCTGTGGCTGGAGCATTCGAAGCCGGCCATGAAGAAACTCTGGAAGGGCGAGCCTTCGGCCATCACGTCGCTCATGGGGCCTGCCTTGCCAGGCTTTCGTGGTGTTCGGCGCTCTCCCCCGCCGCCGGCCCGAGCTCCGCCTCCTCGATGCGCTTGTAGGCGGCCAGCGCCTGGCCCACCACCTGGTCCATGTTGTAGTAGCGATAGGTCCCCAGACGGCCGATGAAGATGACCTTGGGGGTCGCCTCGGCCAGGTGCTGGTAGCGCCGGTACAGCTCGGCGTTTTCCGGGCGTGGAATCGGATAATAGGGCTCGCCGTCCGCGCTGGGATATTCGTAGGTCAGGCTGGTGCGCTCGTGGGTCTGGCCGGTGAGGTGCTTGTACTCGGTGATGCGGGTGTAGGGCACCGCTTCGCTGGGATAGTTGACCACCGCCACCGGCTGGAAGCGCGGCGTATCGCGCGTCTCGTGCTTGAAGGTCAGGGAACGATACGGCAGGCGGCCGAAGCGATAGTCGAAGAATTCGTCGATGGGTCCGCTGTAGACCAGGTGCTCATGGGGGATCAGTTCGCGGATCTCGCGGTAGTCGGTATTGACCATCACCTTGATGTTGGGGTGATCCAGCATCCGCTCGAACATCCGGGTGAAGCCATGCAGGGGCATCTGCTGGAAGGTGTCGCCGAAGTAGCGATCGTCGGTGGTGGTCCGGGTCGGCACCCGCGCCGTCACCGAGCGGTCCAGTTGCGACGGATCCAGTCCCCACTGCTTGCGGGTATAGCCGCGAAAGAAGGTCTCGTAGAGTTCGCGCCCGACCTGGTTGATCACCACGTCCTCGGAGGTGCGGATGTCTTCGACCGGCTCGGCGCGGGCGGCGAGAAAGGCTTCGGCACCCTGCTCGTCCAGCTCCAGGCCATAGAGGCGATTGAGCGTGGTCAGGTTGATCGGGATGGGCACCTGCTGACCCGCGACGTCGGCCAGGACCCGGTGCTCGTAGGGCCGCCACTCGGTGAAGCGCGACAGGTAGTCGACGATGCGCTGGGAATTGGTGTGGAAGATGTGCGGACCATAGCGGTGCACCAGTACCCCGGCATCGTCATAGTGATCAAAGGCATTGCCGCCAATGTGCGGGCGCCGATCCACCACCAGCACGCGCTTGCCCAGCCCCGCGGCCAGCCGTTCCGCCAGCACGCTGCCGGCGAAACCGGCCCCCACGATCAGATAGTCGAAACGCTCAAGCGCCGTTACCGCCATTGGATCTTCTCCCGCATCAGGTCACAGGTGCTGTCCCAGGACATCCCGGTCAGCAGGGCATCGGCGCGCGCCAGAAAGGCTTCGCGCTGATCTTGACTGGCCAGGGCCGCCTCGCAGGCAGCGACGAAGGCCTCGGCGCCTTCGGCGATCCAGACCACGCCGCTGTCGCCGTAGGTGCGCACCACATCGGTGATGGGCGTCGACACCACCGGACAGCCGCCGGCCAGGTATTCGGGCGTCTTGGTGGGGCTGATGAAACGCGTCGCCTCGTTGAGGGCAAAGGGCATCAGGGCCACGTCCCAGCCCGCCAGATAGGCCGGCAACTCGTCATAGGTCTTGCCGCCCAGGTAATGCAGATTGGGCAGCTGCGGCAGGCTGGCCGGATCGATCTTGACCACCGGGCCCAGGATCACCCACTGCCACTGGGGACGCAGCCGCGCCACCGCAGCCAGCAGGTCGAGATCCAGGCGCTCGTCGATCACGCCATAGAAGCCCAGCCGCGGCCGCGCCAGACCGGCCTGGTCCGCAGGCTCCGGCAGGGCCGCGCGAGCCTGACCGAAGTGCGCCACGTCCACGCTGCTGGGAAAGGGAAAGACTCGCGGATGGCGGTCACGCTTGGCCTCGTAGAGGCTGTAGCCCCCGGTAAACACCAGGTCGGCGCGCTGCAGCAACTCCCGCTCCCGCTGCAGCAGGGCCGGGGGCGCGCCGCGAAAGGCCGAGAGTTCGTCCATGCAGTCGTAGACCAGGGTCTGCGCCGGGATCTCGCCGGCATAGTCCAGCGCCATGGGCGTGAAATACCAGGCCACCGCCACCGGTTGCCGCAACTCCTGCAGATAGGTCTGCAGCAGTTCCTGCTGGGCGCAGGCTCGGGCTTCCGCGGACAGGCAGCGAGGCAGATGAGGCACCAGTACCCGCACGCCGTTCTCCTCCACCCGCACCTCGAGGTGCGACCGGCCATCCGTGGCATCCAGCGGCTCTTCGCAATAGAGCACGTTGTAGTGCTCGGCGAAGCGCACCATCTCGTGCTGCGGACGCTGGTAGACGAAGCTCCAGCGCAGATGGGCCAGGCATAGCAGCAGCGGCCTGGCGGGATCCAGGGGGCGCTCCGCAACGCGCGCGGGCCGTTTGGTCTTGCCGATCGTTTCGGTATGGGGGCCGGCCCAACTCATGGTGTGCTCCTGTGAGATCGAACGCCTGGCCGAGGGCGGCGAAACAGCCGCGCCTCGGCCGGCGCCTTGGCAACTTGCAAAACGTCCAGAGACCGTCCCGAAGGTATCGGCAGTCCGACTGCGCGATATCGAGCAACGTTATCGACTTATCCAATTGGCAAGGGTTCATAACTTTATCGATGAACTTCCGCTTCGCTAGAACCAATATCCTCATTCAACTTCAGAACAACGTCTGCTCGATGAATTGGCACAACTAACGCTTCGCTCGAAAATAATTGAAGCGAAGCGTTAGTTGCACTCGAGTCTGCACGAAACAGTTATTTCGAATTAATGGCTACAGGCTTGGTGAGGACGGTTGCATGTTGATGATCACGGGCGGCGCAGGCTACATAGGTTCTCATACGACGCTGGAGCTGCTCCGTGCGGGCCACGAGGTGGTGATACTGGACAACCTGGTCAACAGCCGGGTGGAGGCCGTGCAGCGCCTTACCACGCTCGCCGGGCGGGCGCCTGTCTTCGTGCGCGGGGACGTCCGGGATCGCGCCCTCCTGGATCGGCTGTTTCAGGAGCTACCGATCACCGGGGTCCTGCATTTCGCCGGACTCAAGGCGGTCGGCGAGAGCGTGCAGCACCCCCTGCGCTATTTCGACAACAACGTCGGCGGCACCCTGGTGCTCTGCCAGGCCATGGCCGCCGCCGGGGTGCACCAGCTGGTCTTCAGCTCTTCCGCCACCGTCTACGGTCACTGCATTCCACCCATCAGCGAAAGCTGCCCGACTGCCGAGCCGACCAACCCCTATGGCCAGTCGAAACTCATGGCCGAGCAGGTGCTGCGCGGGCTGGCCGGGGCCGATCCGCGCTGGTCCATCGCCGTGCTGCGCTACTTCAATCCCATCGGCGCCCATCCCTCCGGACTGATCGGCGAAGACCCCCAGGGCACGCCCAACAACCTGGTGCCCTATCTGCTGCAGGTGGCCAATGGTCGCCGGCCATGGCTGGATGTCTACGGCGACAACTACCCGACGCCCGATGGCACCGGCGTGCGCGACTACATCCATGTCCAGGACCTGGCCCGCGGTCATCTGGCGGCGCTCAACGCCCTGGCCGAGCGCCCCGGGGTTTCGACCTGGAATCTGGGCACCGGACGCGGACATTCGGTCAAGGAGGTGGTGGCGACCCTGGAACAGCAACTGGGCCGCGACATCCCCTGTCACTTCGCCCCGCGACGCGCGGGGGACGTGGCCCAGTGCTGGGCCGATCCGGAAAAGGCTTGGCAGGAACTGGGTTGGCGCGCCGAACGCAGCCTCGCCACCATGCTGGAAGATGCCTGGCGCTGGCAGTCGCTCAATCCCCATGGCTATCGCCAGACGGCCAAGGCGGCTATCGCCGTGGAAGAAGTTCTCGAAAAAGAACAACGTGCGAGCGAACCCGCCACGCGTTCCGCTTGAACCTGGAAATTATTCTGGCCGATAAATAAGGCTTCGCTTAAACCAAACGAAGCCTTATTTTTTCAGTTATTGCCTTGGCACTGCCTCAAAGCAGTTTTTAAACGAAGCGACAAATATGGGTACGTCTTTATTACCGCTTCGTTATAACCAACAACGCCTGCAGTTATTGGCAGAAGGAGTGAAGATCAGACCCTTGCGGGCCTGATCCCTGGCGCTAGCGGACGCCTTGCGCCTCGAGGATCTGCAGGAAGGCATCCTCGTCCAGCACCTTGACCCCCAGTTCGTTCGCCTTGGTCAGCTTGGAACCCGCCCCTGGCCCTGCGACCACCACGGCGGTCTTGGCCGACACCGACCCCGACACCTTGGCACCCAGGGCTTCCAGGCGCTCCTTGGCCTCGTCGCGACTCATGGCCTCCAGGGTTCCGGTGAGCACCCAGGTCTGGCCGGCGAACGGCAAACCCTGCACCGCCTGCCGGGTACTTTCCCAATGCATGCCGAAGGCCTTGAGCTGCGCCTCGATGGCCAGCGCCTGGGCAACGTGGTCCGCCTCGGCGAAGTACCCGCGCAGCCCCTGCTTGGCTCTCTCGTTGAGGCCGGACAGGGTCTTGAAGGTCAGCCAGTCCTGCGAGCCTTCGATCAGGGCCGCCAGGCTGGGAAAGGCCGCGGCCAGGGTCTTGGCCCCGGTCTTGCCCAGGTAGGGAATGTGCAACTGGTCGAGGAAATCGGCAAAGGCCGCGTAGCCGGAAAATTCGGCATGCACCTCCCCCTCGTCGGCCAGCTCGATGCCGTTGGCCAGCAGCGCCTCCAGCACGTCGCGGTTATGCGCGGACTGGAAGAAGTTGTGAATCTCGAAGGCCACCTCGGGCCCGATGTCCGGCAGATAGACCAGCACCTCCGGCAGGGCCTCGCGGATGCGCTGCAGACTGCCCAGGGCGCGTGCCAGGCGCTTGGCGGTCTCCTCCCCCACCTCGGGGATGCCCAGGGCGAAGATGAAGCGCGCCAGCGCTGGCCGGCGGCTGGCCTCGATGGCGGCCAGCAGGTTGCGACTGGACACCTCGGCGAAGCCTTCCAGTTCGACCACCTGCTCGTAGGTCAGGGTGTAGAGATCCGCCGGCGACTTCACCAGCGCGCGATCCACCAGTTGCTCGACGATACGATCGCCCAGGCCGTCGATGTCCATCGCCCGCCGCGAGGCGAAATGGATGATCGCCTGCTTGAGTTGCGCCTGGCAGGCCAACCGGCCGACGCAGCGATAGACCGCGCCCTCGCTCACCGACTCCTTGCCCTTGCCGCGCTTGATCAGCTGGGTACGCTCCACGGCCGACCCGCACACCGGGCAATGGGTAGGGATTTCCACCGGGCGGGCATCCGCCGGCCGCCGCTCCGGCACCACCTGCATGATCTGCGGAATGACGTCTCCGGCGCGACGCACGATGACGCTGTCGCCGATCATCACGCCCAGCCGGGCGATCTCGTCCATGTTGTGCAGGGTGGCATTGGTCACGGTGACGCCGGCCACCTGTACCGGCTTGAGGCGGGCTACCGGGGTGATGGCACCGGTGCGCCCCACCTGGAATTCGACGTTGAGCAATTCGGTCAGCTCTTCGCGCGCCGGAAACTTGTGCGCCAGGGCCCAGCGCGGCTCGCGGGCGCGGAAACCCAGCTCGCCCTGCCAGTCCAGGCGGTTGACCTTGTAGACCACGCCGTCGATCTCGTAGGCCAGGGCATCGCGGCGCTGGCCGATGTCCTGGTAGTAGGCGCGGCAGCCTTCCGCGCCCTGCACCCTGCGCAACTCGCGGCTGATGGGAATGCCCCAGTCACGCAGCCGCTGCAGGATGTCGTACTGGGTCTCCGGCAGTGTCCCGCCCTCGACCCGCCCGAAACCGTAGCAGCAGAACTCCAGCGGCCGCTGGGCGGTGATCCGCGAATCCAGCTGACGCAAGCTGCCAGCCGCGGCGTTGCGCGGATTGGCGAAGGTCTTGCCGCCGCTCTCCATGGCCCGGGCATTGAGCGCCTCGAAGCCGGCGCGGGACATGAACACCTCGCCGCGCACCTCCAGCACCGTCGGCCAGCCCTCGCCCTGCAGGCGCAGCGGGATGTTGCGGATGGTGCGCACATTGGCGGTGATGTCCTCCCCGGTGGTGCCGTCGCCGCGGGTGGCGCCGCGGGTCAGCACCCCTGCCTCGTACAGCAGGCTGACCGCCAGGCCATCGAGCTTGGGCTCGCAGGTGTACTCGACACCGGAGTCCGGCCCGGCGAAGTCGGTCTCGCCGAACTCCTCGCGCAGGCGTTTGCCGACGCTGCGGTCGAAGTCCTGCAGATTCTCGTCGGCGAAGGCATTGCCCAGGCTGAGCATGGGCACCTCGTGGCGGATGGTGCCAAAGGCGGCCAGGGCCGAGCCGCTGACCCTCTGGGTGGGCGAGTCGGGCGTCACCAGTTCGGGATGCTCGGCCTCCAGCGTCTTGAGTTCGCCGAACAGCCGGTCGTACTCGGCATCGGGCACGCTCGGCTCGTCCAGCACATAGTAGCGGTAGTTGTGGGCGTCGATCTCGCTGCGCAGGGCGGCGATGCGGGTGACAGCATCTTGGGCGTCGGTCATGGCGGTCTCTCACTGTCGCCACCCCAGGGGGTGGCCCTGACGGCACCAGCGGCGCCGCGGCAAAACTTACAAACAAAAAGAGCAGCCGAGGCTGCTCTTGGTTCGCTCCGGCGCGATCAACGCTTGAGCATCAAACTCTTGCGTTCGAAGTCGACGATGCGCTGGCGGTAGTGTTCGATAGTCTGGGCGGTCATCACGCTGCGCTGCTCGTCCTTCAGCTCGCCATTGAGCTCCGAGGACAGCTTGCGCGCCGCGGCGACCATGAGGTCGAAGGCCTGCTTGGGATGACGCGGACCGGGCAGACCCAGGAAGAAGCTCACCGCCGGGGTGTGGAAGTCGTCGATGGCATCCAGGTCGAAGGTGCCCGGACGCACGGCGTTGGCCATGGAGAACAGCACCTCGCCATTGCCCGACATGCTCTCGTGGCGATGGAAGATGTCCATGTCACCGAATCGCAGCCCGCTTTCGAGGATGTTCTGCAGCAGTGCCGGACCAGAGAAGCCCTTTTCGTCGCGAGAGATGACATTGATCACCAGCACCTCGTCCACCGGCGCCATGGCGGCCTGACTGCTGCCGCTGCCGACGGGCTCGCTGACCGGCTCGCGCTCGGGCGCCTTGCTGCTCAGCGGCTTTTCCTTGCGCGGCTTGTCGCGGCCCCGGGTCGCCACCTCGTCGGAATCGACGGCCAGGCCCGCCAGACCTTCATCACCCGCGGACAGATCGAAGCTGTCGGCACTGGGTTCTTCACGCCGTTCTTCGCGACGCTTGCGCTGGGTGGAGCGTGGCGGTGTCGGCTCGCCCGGATCGTCCAGCGACGGCTCCTTGGGCTCTACCACCCGCGTCGGACCGACGATTTCCGGATCCTCGTCCTCGTGATCCGGATGATTGCTCAGCGACTGGTCAAGCTTGAACTTGAGCTTGCCCTTGCCGCTCATGCGACGCCAACCATCGAACAGAATACCGGCGATGACGATGACGCCGATGATGATCAGCCACTCGCGCAGACCCATATCCATGAAAAAGACATACCCCTGTGAAAATAATGGACCGACAGCCGTCGGGAAACTTTGGAAAGTCGACGCTTGCGAGGTCTTTCCAAAACCTCCGAAACCTACGCCAAGTCAGTGTTCTTCTTAGCTTTTTCCACTTACCGCTAGCGCGGCCATAAGCTAGCACGACTGCTGCCAACTTTACACCGCCAAGCCACGAGGCTGTGGGGTACTAGGCATCGACCATGGCCACCGCCTCTTCCACATCCACCGCCACCAGCCGCGAACAGCCCGGTTCGTGCATGGTCACACCCAGCAACTGATCGGCCATCTCCATGGCGATCTTGTTGTGCGTGATGTAAATGAATTGCACCTTCTCCGACATGCTCTTGACCAAGCGGGCATAACGGCCGACGTTGGCGTCATCGAGAGGAGCATCCACTTCATCGAGCATGCAGAACGGCGCCGGATTCAACTGGAAGATGGCAAATACCAGCGCCAGCGCCGTCAGGGCCTTTTCGCCGCCCGACAGCAAATGGATGGTGCTGTTCTTCTTGCCCGGCGGGCGCGCCATGATCGCAAC
This sequence comes from Pseudomonas sp. Pso3, assembly GCF_055393275.1. Lineage (NCBI taxonomy): Bacteria > Pseudomonadati > Pseudomonadota > Gammaproteobacteria > Pseudomonadales > Pseudomonadaceae > Pseudomonas > Pseudomonas sp. Pso3. The sequence continues at coordinate 2,876,301 of NZ_AP043687.1, forward strand.
CCCGGTATCGAGTAAATCTTCTCCAGTAAGTTCCAGGTAGGCGCTGCCGCCACCGAAAACTTTTGGGAACAGCGCCTGCAGGCCGTGATTGATCTGGTCGAAGGTGTCCTTGAAGCGATTGCGGGTTTCCCGATCGATCTTGCGGATGACGCTTTCCAGCGTCTCCAGCGCCTCCACCAGATCGGCGTTCTGGGCATCCAGATAGGTCTTGCGCTCGGCCTGCTGCTGATATTCGTCGATGGCCGCCAGGTTGATCGGTCCGAGTCGCGCGATCCGCGCTGCGACCGCTTCCAGCTGCTCTTCCCAGCCGGCCTCGCTGGCCTCGGCGGGCAGGGTCGCGATCACCGTCGGCAGGTCGTAGCCATCGGCCGCCAGCTGCTCGGCGAAGCCGCTGCGCCGCGTCGCCAACCCCTGCCATTCCAGGCGATGCTGCTCCAACTGACCGCGCAGCAGGGTCCCCTGCTGCTCCGCCTGCAGACGCCGCCGCTCAAAATCGCGCAATTCCCGATCGGCGTCTTCCAGGGCCAGGCGCGCCGTGCGCATCTCCTCGTCCACCTGCAGGCGCCGCTCCAGCAACTCCTCCAGACGCAGCCGCACCTCGTCGAGGGGCTCGCCGCCCTCTTCCAGGTTGAGCGAGAGCTGCTCGCAGCGCTCGCCGAGGCGCGCGGTCTGCAATTCCAGTCGTTCCAGGGCCTGGAGGGTCGACTGGCGCTGGGCTCTCAGGGTAGTCAGCCGCACCGTCAGCTGATGGAGTTGTTCCTGGGCCTGGCGCTGACGCTGCCGCGCCGAATCCACCGCCTGGCGATGCCGGTCGCGCTGCTCCTGCAGCTGCGCGCGCTGCTCGGTATCCACGGCCATGGCATCGAGAGCGTCCTGCAGCCGCAACCGGCATTCGCCCAACTCTTCCTGCTCACGCGCCACCTGCTGCTCGACATCCCTGAGCTCCGCCTCCAGCTGCCGGCGACGAATGCTCAACTGCTCGGCCCGCGCCTGCTGCGCGGACAGCTGGGCGCGGGATTCGGCCAGGCGCAGCTGCTCCTGCTGCTGGCGCCGCCGCGCCTCTTCGCGTTCGCTTTCCAACCGCTGCTGGGCAGCGCGACGGTCCTCCAGTCGCTCTTCCTGCATGGCGAGCGCCTCGCCGAGTTCCAGGCTGCGTGCCTGCAATTCCTCCAGTTCACGCCCACGCGCCAGCACACTGCCCTCGGCCGCCTGGGCGCGGCGCACGCGCAAGAAGTGCCGGGAGAGCCAGTAGCCTTCCGGGGTGATGAGACTCTGGCCCGGTGCGAGGGCCGCCCGGCGCGCCAGGGCCTCGTCGTAGCTGTGGGCGATCAGCACCTGACCCAGCCAGGGTGACAGGTCGCGCGGGGCCTGCACCTGCTCGAGCAGGCTGCCCGCGGCGACCGGCACCGCGCCGGGCAGTGCCAGATTCAGGGCGCCACTGGCGAAGCTGTCGAGACGCAGGGCCTCCAGATCATCCAGACAAACCGCCTGCAGGTCGCTGCCGAGGACGGTTTCCACCGCCAGCTCCCAGCCGGGAGTGACCTGGACCTCGTCCGCCAGCTGCGGCGCCGCGGCGAGCCCCTCGGCTTCGAGCCACTGAGCCGCGCCGGTATCGGGGGCCAGCGCCGCCTGCTGCAGGGCCTCCAGCGAGGCGATGCGGCCTTCCAGCCGCTGCAATTCGCCCTGACGCTGACTCTGCTCATTGGCCAGTCCCAGCAATTCTTCCCGCAGTCGCTGCAAGCCCTCGGCGACCTGCAATTCCTGCTCGGCCAGGCCTTCCAGCAGCAATTCGTCTTCGGCGATCTGCTCTTCCAGCATGACCAGCCGCTCGGAGGGACCATCCTCGCCCAGCAGGGTGCGCTCGTCGCGCAGCCGGCGCTGCCGCTCCATGCCCCGCTCCAGGCTCTGCTCTAGGGAGCGAATGCGCGCCTGCTGCACATCGGCCTCCCGTTGCGGCTCGACGCTGGCGGCGCTGAGCGTTTCCCAGCGTTGCTGCCAGTCCGCCAGCGCCAGCTCCGCCTCTTCCAGCGCGGCGCTGCCCTCCTCGCCCAGCTCCCGAGCCGCCTCTTCTTCCGGTTCGAGCATCGCCAGCTCTTCTTCGAAGGTGGCGAGCAGCACCCGGTCGTGCTCCAGGTGGGACTCGGCTTCGCTGAGGGCCTGTTCGGCTTCGCGCAGATCGTCCTGCAACTGGCGCTGACGCTGCTGACCATGCTGGATGGTCTGCTCCAGGCGGGCGATGTCACCCCCCAGGGAGTAGAAGCGCCCCTGCACCAGGTTGAAGGCTTCGCTCAGCTCATGATGACCGTCGCGCAGCCGCTCGATGCCGGCGTCCGCCTGGCGCTGCTCGGCGGTCAGGGCTTCGAGAGCGGTCTCCTGGTCGCGGATCACCTTTTCGCGCTGCTCGACACGGCCATCCAGCTCGCGCCAGCGCACCGCCTGCAATTGCGCCTTGAGCTGCCGCTCTTCCTGCTTGAACGCCTGGAAGCGTTCGGCCGATTGCGCCTGGCGGTGCAGCCGTTCCAACTGGCGCTCCAGCTCTTCGCGCAGGTCGGTCAGGCGGGCGAGATTCTCCTGGGTGCGGCGGATGCGATTCTCGGTCTCGCGCCGCCGCTCCTTGTACTTGGAGATGCCGGCGGCTTCCTCGATGTAGTGCCGCAGGTCCTCGGGCCGCGCCTCGATCAGCTTGGAGATCATTCCCTGCTCGATGATCGAATAGCTGCGCGGCCCCAGGCCGGTGCCGAGGAAGATGTCGGTGATGTCGCGCCGGCGGCACTTGGTGCCGTTGAGGAAATAGGTGTTCTGACCTTCGCGGGTCACCCGCCGGCGGATGGAGATTTCCGCGTAGCTGGCGTATTCGCCCACCAGGGTGTGGTCGGAGTTGTCGAAGATCAGTTCGATGGAGGCCTGGGACACCGGCTTGCGGCTGTTGGAGCCGTTGAAGATGACGTCGGTCATCGACTCGCCGCGCAGATTCTTGGCCGAGCTCTCGCCCATCACCCAGCGCACGGCGTCGATGATGTTCGACTTGCCGCAACCGTTGGGGCCGACCACCGCTGCCATGTTGCTCGGGAAATTCACCGTCGTCGGATCGACGAAGGATTTGAATCCCGCCAGCTTGATCGACCTCAACCGCATATCAGGAGCCCTTGTTCACCGCGCCGTGCCCAACCGCAGGCGAAAGGGCGAAAGTCTACCATTGGCGGCCCGCCTGCCGTTGCCGCGCATGAGCTTATTTCCAGGCGTTCTGCACGCCACCGGGGCGACAGGCTATAGTCCTGCACCCCCACTCGCAGGATGCCCCCATGAAGATCCTTCGCTTCACCCTGCTCGCCGCCGCCCTGGCGGCCAGCGCCAAGGTCCTGGCCGCGCCGCCGCTGCTCAACGTGTCCTATGACGTCATGCGCGACTTCTACAAGGACTACAACCCGGCCTTCCAGGCGCACTGGAAAGCCGAGCACGGCGACACCCCAGTGATCCAGATGTCCCATGGCGGCTCCAGCAAGCAGGCGCGTGCGGTCATCGACGGCCTGCAGGCCGACGTCATCACCATGAACCAGGCCACCGACATCCAGGCCCTGGCCGATCGCGGCCTGGTGCCCAAGGACTGGGAAACCCGCCTGCCCGATCGCAGCGCGCCCTTCACCTCGGCCACGGTGCTCATCGTCCGCCAGGGCAACCCCAAGGGCATCCATGACTGGTCCGATCTGCTCAAGGACGGCGTCCAGGTGATCGTGCCCAACCCCAAGACCTCCGGGAACGGTCGCTACACCTACCTCTCCGCCTGGACCTATGCGCTGCGCCAACCGGGCGGGGACGAACAGAAGGCCCGCACCTTCGTCGCCGACCTGTTCAAGCACGTGCCCATCCTGGACACCGGCGGTCGCGCCGCCACCACCACCTTCATGAAGAACCAGCAGGGCGATGTCCTGGTGACCTTCGAGAACGAAGCCGAGATGATCGCCCGGGAATTCGGTCGCGGCGGCTTCGAGGTGGTCTATCCGAGCATCTCGGTGCAGGCCGAGCCGCCGGTGAGCGTGGTCGACAGCGTCGTCGACAAGAAGAGCACCCGCGCCGAGGCCGAGGAATACCTCAAGTATCTCTGGTCCGACCAGGGCCAGAAGATCGCCGCGGACAACTTCCTGCGCCCGCGCAACGCCCAGATCCTGGCACAGTACGCCGATCGCTTTCCCAAGCTGGAATTGATCGATGCGCAGAAGGAATTCGGCCCCTGGAGCGGCATCCAGAAGACCCACTTCGCCGATGGCGGGGTCTTCGACCAGATCTATACGCCCCAGTGACAGGCTCGCGCCCGGCCAGGTGCCGGGCGTCCGGCGGGCATGAATGACGCGCACACAAAAACACCGCCCGGAGGCGGTGTCTTTGTTTATTTGGAGCGGGAAACGAGACTCGAACTCGCGACCCCGACCTTGGCAAGGTCGTGCTCTACCAACTGAGCTATTCCCGCAATGTGGCGTCCCCTAGGGGACTCGAACCCCTGTTACCGCCGTGAAAGGGCGGTGTCCTAGGCCACTAGACGAAGGGGACGAAACCTCTTTCCGCAAGGCCTTTCACCTTGCATCCCACTGTCATGAAACCGTGAGATTGTGTTTGGAGCGGGAAACGAGACTCGAACTCGCGACCCCGACCTTGGCAAGGTCGTGCTCTACCAACTGAGCTATTCCCGCAATATGGCGTCCCCTAGGGGACTCGAACCCCTGTTACCGCCGTGAAAGGGCGGTGTCCTAGGCCACTAGACGAAGGGGACGAAACCTCTTTCCGCAAGGCCTTTCACCTTGCATCCGCCTGCCCTGAGGCAACCGGACTGTATTTGGAGCGGGAAACGAGACTCGAACTCGCGACCCCGACCTTGGCAAGGTCGTGCTCTACCAACTGAGCTATTCCCGCAATTTTTGGCGTCCCCTAGGGGACTCGAACCCCTGTTACCGCCGTGAAAGGGCGGTGTCCTAGGCCACTAGACGAAGGGGACCAGGTAGAATCCCTGAGGACTCCGGCCTACCACTCGGCTGACGCTTGCCGCCGTTGGGAGTGCGCGCATTCTAGGGAGCCTTACCCTGGGCGTCAATAGCTGATTAAATACTTTTCAAATCAACGACTTCGCTCGTACGACAAACGGCGGGCAAGCACCATGGAGAAGGTCATGTCCTCAACGATGATTGCAGCGGTAGTGGGGCTTGGCATCCTCCTGTTGATCATGATCGCCTTCGTCAACCAGAAGCTCGAAGCGGGACGCCTGGAAAAGCAGCGCCTGGTCGCCGACCTCACCGACCGCATCAAGCGCTGTGCCCAACTGGGCGGCAGCCTGCCCGGGCAGCTGATGACCCCGGCGCTCAAGCAGCTGTTCCATCGCATCGAACTGGGGCTGATCGCCCGCCTCGCCGCCCTGCAGGCCCCTTCCGCCAGTCTCACCGCGCGCAAGACCGAACTGGAAGAAGTCCTGGCCAAGGGCGATGACATCGAAGTCGCCAACGCGGCCCGGCCGGTGCATACCGAGGCGCGGGTCAAGGAAGTCCGCGGCTACATGGAGATGCTCCATGCACTCGTCGCCCATGCCAACCAGATCGGCATTCTCGACGGCCAGGAGGCGCAGCGCTGGGTCGGCGAGATGCGCTATCTGCTCACGGCGACCTATGTGGAGTTCTTCCGCTACCAGGCCGAACAGCAGATCAAGAGCGAGCACTACATCCAGGCGCGTCAGTCCTACGAGCGGGCGATCATGCAAATTCGCAAGCAGCAGCAACCCGAGCGCTATACCGAGTTGCTAGCCCATCTGGAGGAGCAGATCGCCCAGGTGAAACGCCAGCAGAGCGAACTGGCCGAGCAGGCCAGCAGCAGCGCCAACGAGCTGTCGGACAGCGTGGATACGCTCAAGGACGACAGCTGGCGCAAGAAGAACGACTACGAGTGAGGGCTTCCCTGCCCTCCCCGTCGATCAGCAATCGGTCGCGGCCAGAAAGGCCTCTACCAGGGCTTCGATACCGGCCTGATCCGCGGCGCTGAAGCGCGCCGGATGCGGACTGTCCAGATCCAGCACGCCGATCAGGCGACCGCCCTGGACCAGCGGCACCACCAGTTCGCTGCGCGACGCGGCGTCACAGGCGATATGCCCGGGAAAGGCATGGACGTCCTCGACGCGCTGGGTACGCCACTCGCGGGCCGCCGCGCCGCACACGCCCTTGCTGAAGGGAATGCGCATGCAGGCCACCTTGCCCTGGAAGGGGCCGAGCAGCAGCTGGTCGTCACCCTCGACGAAATAGAAACCGGCCCAGTTCAGGTCCGGTACTTCCTGATAGATGAAGGCCGACAGCTGGGCGGCATTGGCCACCAGATTGCGCTCGCCGGCCAGCAGGGCTTCGACCTGGGCGGCCAGCATGGCATAGCCCTCGAGTCCGGCCCCTACGCCCGTCAGTTCTACGGTCATGCTTTCTCCAAGAGTTTGAGCCCGACCCACTGCCGGGCGAATTGATAGGCGCAGCGACCGTTGCGGTTGCCGCGACCGGACGCCCAGCGGATGGCCTCGCGATCCGCTTCTTCCGACCACTCCAGCTGCAGTCCGGACTTGCCGGCCAGGGCCGCGCACCAGTGGCGCACCACGGCCAGGTAGTGATCCTGGGTAAAGGGATAGAAGGACAGCCAGAGGCCGAAGCGATCCGACAGGGCGATCTTGTCTTCGGCCGCTTCGCTGGGGTGCAGTTCGCCGTCGACGTGCTCCCAGTTGGCATTGTCGCTCTGCCGCTCGGCCACCAGGTGGCGGCGGTTGGAGGTGGCATAGAGCACCACGTTGTCCGGCGCCTGCTCCAGGGAACCGTCCAGCACGCTCTTGAGCACCCGGTAGTCGTCGCTGCCGGAATCGAAGGAGAGGTCATCGCAGAACACCACGAAGCGCTGCGGCTGACCGGCGAGTTGCTCAACGGCGCGAGGCAGATCGGCGAGATCGTCGCGTTCGATTTCGATCAGCCGCAGACCCTCGCCGGCATATTCCGCCAGCAGCGCCCGGATCAGCGACGACTTGCCGGTGCCCCGGGCGCCCCACAGCAGCGTGTGGTTGGCCGGCAGTCCGGCCACGAACTGGCGCGTGTTGCGGGCGAGTTGATCGCGTTGGCGATCGATACCCAGCAGGTCGGCCAGGCGCAGTTCCAGATTGACCTCGAGCGGCTGCAGATAGCCGCCATGGCCTTCCCGACGCCAGCGCGCCGCATAGCAGTGCTGCCAGTCCAGCGGTTCGCGACGATGGGGCAACAGGGGTTCGAGGCGCTCCAGCACCTGCCGGGCGTGGAGCAGAAAGTCTTCTAGGGAGGCATTCACGGGGATGATCCTTGACGACGAAAAGAGAAAGCGGGTCAGCCGCCCTTCAGGCCGGGCATTATCGTATGACTTTTACCATCCAGACAAAGCCCGGCTGGAGGCCCGCTAGGAGGCCAGCGCCTGGCGGACATGCTTTTCCAGCTGAGACGGACGGGTGATGGGCGCGAAGCGCTGCACACGCCCCTGCGCCGGCGTGATGAGAAACTTGGTGAAGTTCCAGCGGATCGCGCCACCCAACAGCCCTGGCGCTGCCTTTTTCAGCGCGACGAACAGTGGATGGGCACCGTCACCATTGACGTCGAGCTTGGCCATCACCGGAAAGCTGACGTTGAAGCGGGTCAGGCAGAAGGTCTGGATCTCGGCATTGCTGCCCGGCTCCTGGCCGCCGAACTGATTGCAGGGAAAGACGATCACTCGCAGTCCTTCGGCCAGATAGCGCTGCTGCAGCGCCTCGAGGCCGTCGTACTGGCGAGTGAAGCCACAACGGCTGGCGGTGTTGACCACCAGATAGGCCCGCGCCGGCCAGTCGGCCAGGCAGGCCCGTTGGCCATCGGCGGTCTCGAACGGCAGGCTGAGGAGGTCCCTGATCACGCGGAGGCCCTGGGTTGCAGCTGCAGCGCCACCGAGTTGATGCAGTAGCGCAGGCCGGTCGGCGGCGGACCGTCGGGGAAGACGTGGCCCAGATGGGCGTCGCAGCGGGCGCAGAGCACCTCGACGCGGTGCATGCCGTGGCTGAAGTCTTCCTTTTCCCGCACCGCCTCGCCATCGATGGGTGCGTAATAGCTGGGCCAGCCGCAGCCGGAATCGAACTTGGTGCTGGAGTCGAACAGCGCCAGCTCGCAGCAGGCGCAGTGATAGACGCCGGGCGTCTTGGTGTTGCAGTAGGCACCGGTATAGGGTCTTTCGGTGGCGGCCAGGCGACAGACGCGAAACTGATCGTCGGTCAGGCGCTCACGCCAGTCTTCCGGGCTACGCTGTACTTTTTCCATGATGACCTCTCTGGATGCCGGCGCATCTTTTGTAACAGGCGATGCGGCCGTATGATTCCCGCTCAGTCTGGCATCCGCCCCCGGATGCTGCCAAGCGCCGGTCGGCGTCCGTCCCCGCCGAGTCTTTCTCGCCCTTTTCCAGGATTCATTTCCCCATGCAGGTCTCCAAGTCGAACAAGCTCGCCAATGTCTGCTACGACATCCGCGGCCCGGTCCTCAAGCATGCCAAGCGCCTTGAAGAAGAAGGCCACCGCATCCTGAAGCTCAACATCGGCAATCCGGCGCCCTTCGGCTTCGAGGCGCCCGAGGAGATCCTGCAGGACGTCATCCGCAATCTGCCGACCGCCCAGGGCTACAGCGACTCCAAGGGCCTGTTCAGCGCGCGCAAGGCGGTGATGCAGTATTGCCAGCAGAAGCGCATCGAGGGTGTCGGCATCGAAGACATCTACCTGGGCAATGGCGTCTCCGAGCTGATCGTCATGGCCATGCAGGCGCTGCTCAACAACAACGACGAGGTGCTGATCCCGGCGCCGGACTATCCGCTGTGGACCGCCGCGGTCAGCCTGGCCGGCGGCAAGCCGGTGCACTACCTGTGCGACGAACAGGCCGGCTGGTTCCCCGATCTGGCCGACATGGAAGCCAAGATCACCAGCAACACCAAGGCGCTGGTGCTGATCAATCCGAACAACCCCACCGGTGCGGTCTACTCCAAGGCGGTGCTGGAAGGCATCGTCGAGCTGGCGCGGCGGCACAACCTGGTGCTGTTCTCCGACGAGATCTACGACAAGATCCTCTACGACGAGGCCCAGCACATCTCCACCGCTTCCCTGGCGCCGGACGTGCTGTGCCTGACCTTCAACGGCCTGTCCAAGTCCTATCGCGTCGCCGGCTTCCGGTCGGGCTGGCTGATCGTCTCGGGGCCCAAGCACCGCGCCCACAGCTATATCGAAGGCCTCGACATCCTCGCCAACATGCGCCTGTGCGCCAACGTGCCGGCGCAGCACGCGATCCAGACCGCGCTGGGCGGCTACCAGAGCATCAACGACCTGGTCCTGCCGCCCGGGCGCCTGCTGGAACAGCGCAATCGCACCTGGGAGTTGCTCAACGACATCCCCGGGGTCAGCTGCGTGAAGCCGATGGGCGCGCTCTATGCCTTCCCGCGGATCGATCCCAAGGTCTGCCCCATCCACAACGACGAGAAATTCGTCCTCGACCTGCTGCTGTCGGAAAAGCTGCTGGTGGTCCAGGGCACCGCCTTCAACTGGCCCTGGCCCGACCACTTCCGTGTCGTCACCCTGCCCCGCGTCGATGACCTTGAGCAGGCGATCGGCCGCATCGGCAACTTCCTCGGCGGCTACGCCCAGTAGCGGCAAAGCATTTCCGGGTCTTTCACCGGTTGGCGCCCCCGGCGGCGTCAACCGGCGCTGGCACTCGCGCGCTGGCCGCCGCCAGCCCAATCGGCCGGCAGACGACACAGTTTGCAATAGTGGAAACGTTGAACGGACCGGGACGGAACCTTATATAGCCGGCAGATAAACCTGTGAGGAGCTGTACCCCACCATGATGCGCATTCTGTTGTTTCTGGCTACCAACCTGGCGGTGCTGATCGTTGCCAGCATCACCTTGAAGGTGCTTGGCGTGGATCGCTACACCGGTCAGAACTATGGCAGTCTGCTGGTGTTCTGTGCCGTGTTCGGTTTCGCCGGCTCGCTGGTCTCGCTGTTCATCTCCAAGTGGATGGCGAAGATGAGCACCCGCACCGAGGTCATCAGCCAGCCGCGTACCCGCCATGAGCAGTGGCTGCTGCAGACCGTCGAAGAGCTGGCCCGCGAAGCCGGCATCAAGACGCCCGAGGTCGGCATCTTCCCGGCCTACGAGGCCAACGCCTTCGCCACCGGCTGGAACCGCAACGACGCCCTCGTCGCGGTCAGCCAGGGCCTGCTCGAGCGTTTCTCGCCCGAAGAGGTGCGTGCGGTGCTGGCCCACGAGATCGGCCACGTCGCCAACGGCGACATGGTGACCCTGGCGCTGATCCAGGGCGTGGTGAACACCTTCGTGATGTTCTTCGCGCGGATCTTCGGCAACTTCGTCGACAAGGCCATCTTCAAGAACGAGGAAGGCCACGGTATCGCCTACTTCGTGACCACCATCGTCGCCGAACTGGTCCTGGGCATCCTGGCCAGCATCATCGTCATGTGGTTCTCGCGCAAACGCGAATTCCGCGCCGACGAAGCCGGTGCGCGCCTGGCCGGCCCCAATGCCATGATCGGCGCCCTGCAGCGCCTGCGTGCCGAACAGGGTATCCCGGTGCAGATGCCCGACACCCTGAACGCCTTCGGCATCAATGGCTCGCTGAAGAACGGCCTGGCCGGTCTGCTGATGAGCCACCCGCCGCTGGAAGACCGCATCGAAGCCCTGCGCCGCTACGGCCAGCGCTGAGTTCGAGCGATGAAAAAACCCGGCCAAGGCCGGGTTTTTTCATGGGCGGGTCAAGCTGCGGATGGCTTCGCCCAGGCCTTCGCCGGTCAGGGGGAACATGCGCTGCCCCATCAGCTCGCGCAACAGGCCGATGGAGGTGCTGAAATCCCAGCCATCGCGTGGATAGGGATTGAGCCAGGCAGCCCGCGGAAAGTGCTGGCACAGCCGCTGGATCCAGAGCGCGCCGGGCTCTTCGTTCCAGTGTTCGACGCTACCCCCCGGGTGGGTGAGCTCATAGGGCCCCATGCTGGCATCGCCGACGATCACCAGGCGGTAGTCCGCGCCATAGCGGCGCAGGAGCTCGCCGGTCGCCAGCCCCTCCTCGTGGCGCCGGGCATTGTCCCGCCAGACGCGTTCGTAGACGCAGTTGTGGAAGTAGTAGTACTCCAGGTGGCGGAACTCCAGGCGGCAGGCGCTGAACAGCTCGCTGCACAGCTGTACATGCAGGTCCATGGAGCCGCCGACATCGAGCAGCAGGAGCACCTTGGTCGCATTGTGCCGCTCCGGGCGATAGCGCACGTCCAGCAACCCGCCCTCGCGCGCCGTGGCCGCGATGGTCTCCTCCAGATCGAATTCCGCCGCCGCGCCCTGGCGAGCGAAGCGCCTGAGCCGGCGCAGGGCCAGTTGCAGGTTGCGGCGATCCAGGGGCGCGCGGTCATCCAGATTGCGGAAGTCGCGCTGCTCCCAGACCTTGGCCGCCCGCCCCTGGCGGGTACCGGCTTCGCCCACGCGCACACCGAAGGGATTGTAGCCACCGCTGCCGAAGGGACTGGTACCGCCCGTGCCGACCCATTTGTTGCCGCCGGCGTGCCGCTCGCGCTGTTCGGCGAGACGCTGCCGCAGGGTCTCGAGCAGCTCATCGAGGCCACCCAGGGCCTGCAACCGCTGGCGATCCTCCTCCGACAGCCGCCGCTGCAGCTCCAGCCGCAGCCAGTCCGGGGGAATCGCCTGCGCATCCGGCGCACGCTCCGACCTGGCCAGCTCGCCGGCATAGACCTGGTCGAAACGGTCGAAGAAGCGCTCGTCCTTGACCAGCACGGCGCGCGCCAGCAGATAAAAGGCCTCGGGATCGGCCACCGCCAGGCCGGCATCCAGGGCAGCGTGCAGATCCAGCAGTTCGCCCAGGGACACCGGGATGCCCGCGGCCCTGAGTCGAGTGAAGAAATCGAGGAACATGCCGCGCTCAGCTCCGCCGCCGGCGCATGAAGGCCTGGCGTTCGAGCAACTGCAGATCCTGTTCGTTCTTTACCAGGGCACCTGCCAGGGGCGGCAGACCGCCCTCGCCGTGCAGCGCCCGCTGCGCCGCCTCATCGCCCAGCAACAGCGCCAGCCAGTCCACCAGCTCCGAGGTGGACGGCTTCTTCTTCAGCCCCGGCACGCTGCGCAGGTCGAGGAAGAGATCCAGCGCCTCCTTGACCAGGCGCCCCTGGAGATCGGGATAGTGCACCTGGACGATACGTTCGAGGGTGTCGCGCTCGGGAAAGCGGATGAAGTGAAAGAAGCAGCGGCGCAGAAAGGCGTCCGGCAGTTCCTTTTCGTTGTTGGAGGTGATGATGATGACGGGTCGCCGCTGGGCACGAATGGTCTCGCCGGTCTCGTAGACATGGAACTCCATGCGATCGAGTTCCAGCAGCAGGTCGTTGGGAAACTCGATGTCGGCCTTGTCGATCTCGTCGATCAGCAGCACCACCGGATCCTCGGCGGTGAAGGCGTCCCACAGCTTGCCCGGCTTGATGTAGTTCGCCACCTCCTGCACCCGGGGATCCCCCAGCTGGGAATCGCGCAGGCGACTCACAGCGTCGTACTCATAGAGCCCTTGCTGCGCCTTGGTGGTGGACTTGACGTGCCAGGTGATCAGCCGCGCCCCCTGGCTCTCGGCCACCTGCTCGGCCAGCAGCGTCTTGCCGGTGCCCGGCTCGCCCTTCACCAGCAGCGGACGCCCCAGCTGGATGGCGGCATTGACCGCCAGACTGAGTTCGGCCGTGGCCACATAACGCTCGGTACCCTGAAAGGCCATCACTGATCCTCGGCAGCTGTTTCGCCTGACGATAGCACGCCGCACCTGGGCTGGACGCCATCGGACGCAAGGCCTAGGCTGCGAGTTTTCCGCGCCGTACAGGATCCGCCATGAGCCGCATCTTCGCTGACAACGCCCAGTCCATCGGCAACACGCCGCTGGTCTACATCAATCGCCTCGGCCCCAAGGGCGTCACCCTGCTCGCCAAGATCGAGGGACGCAATCCGGGCTATTCGGTCAAATGCCGTATCGGTGCCAACCTGATCTGGGACGCCGAAGCCAAGGGGCTGCTCAAGCCCGGAATGAGCCTGGTGGAGCCCACCTCGGGTAATACCGGCATCGGCCTGGCCTATGTCGCCGCCGCCCGTGGCTACCGCCTGGTGCTGACCATGCCGGCCTCCATGAGCCTGGAGCGGCGCAAGGTGCTCAAGGCGCTGGGCGCGGAGCTGGTGCTGACCGAGCCGGCCAAGGGCATGAAGGGCGCCATCGAGAAGGCGCGGGAGATCGCCGAGAGCGAGCCCGATCGCTATTTCATGCCGCAGCAATTCGACAACCCGGCCAACCCGGCCATCCATGAAAAAACCACCGGCCCCGAGATCTGGAACGACACCGATGGCGCCATCGATGTGCTGGTGGCCGGCGTCGGTACCGGCGGTACCCTGACCGGCATCTCGCGCTTCATCAAGAACACCAAGGGCAAGCCGATCCTCTCGGTCGCCGTGGAGCCGGAAACCTCGCCGGTCATCAGCCAGACCCTGGCCGGTGCCGAGGTGAAGCCCAACCCGCACAAGATCCAGGGCATCGGCGCCGGTTTCGTACCCGGCAACCTGGACCTCGCCATGGTCGATCGCGTCGAGCAGGTGAGCGATGAGCAGGCCAAGTTGATGGCCCAGCGCCTGATGCGCGAGGAAGGCATTCTCTGTGGCATCTCCTGCGGCGCCGCCATGGCGGCCGCGGTCCGGCTGGCCGAGACGCCGGAGATGCAGGGCAAGACCATCGTGGTCATCCTGCCGGATTCCGGTGAGCGCTATCTGTCGACGATGCTCTTCGATGGCCTGTTCGACGAGCAGGAACTGGTTCAGTAACGCCCGCAGCCCCGCTCTCCCCTGAGGGCGCCACCGGAGAGGCCTGGACCGCGTTACCACCGCCCAAGAAAAAGCCCGGTTTCCCGGGCTTTTTTCGTATCAGAGATGCTTGATCTCGGCCTTGGCATCCAGGGCCCGACGGTAGGCCGCGAAATCGACCTGGCCGGCGCGCGAGGCGAGGTAGCGACGATACAACGCCTTATCCTCGGCACTCAGGGCTTCCTTGGGCACCCCGACACCCTGCAGCCGGATCAGGACGAAGTCACCGTTCTGCAGGCTGACACCGGCATAGGACGGCTTGTCGCCTTCCGGCTTGGCCATGCGGAAGGCCGCCTGCAACACCTGAGGATCGATACCCTCCTGGTTGCGGGTGGCGGCTTCGACGGTACGCCAGTCGCCCGCCACGGCCTTGCCGCCGTCGCGCAGGGTCTTGAGCTGCTGCTCACCCGTCTGCTTGGCCACGGCTGCGGCCTTTTCCTGGGTCAGGCGGGTCACGATCTCATTTCTGACCGCATCCAGAGGTTGCAGCTGCGGCGTACGGTGCTCCTTGTCACGAATCACCACCAGGGTCTCCGGATCCAGTTGCAGCGCGGTGCTGTTGGCCCCGTTGCGCAGGACGTCTTCGCTGAAGGCCGCCTCGATCACCTGGCGGTTGGCGGTCAACCCCTCGCCGCCTTCACGACCGAAGGGCGCGCTGGTCTTGACCTGCAGGCCCAGCTCCTGGGCCGGCTGGCCCAAGTCGGAGGACTCATAGGCGGAGCTTTCCAGCTTGCGGCCCGCTTCCACGAACAGGCGATCGGCATCTTCCGCCTTGAGCTGCTGTTCCAGACGCGGCCGGACGCTGGCCAGGGTGGGCACTTCCGGTGCCTGTACGCCCTGCAGCTTGATCAGGTGCCAGCCAAAGCTGGTGCGCACCGGAGCCGACACCTGCTGCGGTGCCAGCGCATAGAGCGCCTCTTCGAAGGCCGGATCATAGACGCCGCGACCGGCAAAGCCGAGGTCACCGCCATTGGCCGCCGAGCCCGGGTCCTGGGAGAACTCCTTGGCCAGCTTGGCGAAGTCCTCGCCCTTCTTCAGGCGTTCCTGGATCTGCTGGATCTTAGCCTTGGCCTGCTCGTCGTTCTGCTTGTCATTGACCTCGATGAGGATATGGGCGGCGTCACGCTGCTCCGACAGATTGGCGATCTCGGATTTGTAGGCGGCCTGCAGGCGGCTTTCGTCGACCTTGGCCTTGGCCAGGAAGGCATCCTTCTTCAGCTCGACGTACTCGATGACCACCTGCTCGGGGGTCATGAAGGCGTTCTTGTGGCTGTCGTAGTAGGCCTGGATCTCGTCCTGGGTCGGCGTGATGCCGGCCGGCGAGGCCTTGACGGTACGCAGGGCGAAGTCACGGGTCTGCCGTTCGAGGGCCGCAAAGGCCTCGATATCGGCATCGGTGACGAAGTTGCTGCCGACGATGCCGGCGCGCAGCTGACCGATCAGCATCTCGTCGCGCAGGAGATCGCGGAATTGCAGGCGGTTGTAGTTCATCTGTCGAACGGCCTGATCGAAGCGCTGCGGATCGAAACGCCCTTCGGTCTGGAATTCGGGGGTATTGAGGATCAGCTGATCCAGTGCCTGCTCGGAGAAGGCGAAGCGATCGGCCTTGGCGCTCTGCAGCAGCAGTTGCTTGTCGATCAGTGCCTTGAGCGCGGATTCGCGCAGCAGACGGTCATCCAAGGTGGACGGATCGAACCCCTGCCCCAGTTGCTGCTGCAGCTGGCGACGCTGCATTTCCACGGCCTGCGCCAGCTCCGTCTGCTTGATCTCGTCGCCATTGACCAGCGCGACGGCGCCCTGGTGACCCGTGGCGCGGATGATCGCTTCGAAGCCGGTCAGTGCCATCAGCAGGATGATGAATCCGATGATGACTTTGGCAATCCATCCCTGCGAACGGTCCCTGATGTTTTGTAGCATGTTCCCCCCACGAGCTGTGGCCGGACCGGCCATGGCGAAATCGTCGAATAGCAAATAGCGAAAAGGCGCATCTCGAGATGCGCCTTTTCGTCGATCAAGGACCTTGCATCCAGCAGGACGGCGGAACACCAGCAGCTTCAGCTGGGGGCCCGCCCATCAAGCCCAGGGGCGCCGTCAGTGGGTACTGACGCGCTCCTTGCCTTCCTGATCCCGCTTCTCGTCCTTGCTGACGAGCTCCGGACCATCGTCCGGAAGCGGCTCCGGCGTGTATTGCAGCGCAACCTCCAAGACCTCGTCAATCCATTTGACCGGCTTGATCTGCAAGTCGGCCTTGATGTTGTCCGGAATGTCCCGCAGATCCCGGACGTTTTCTTCCGGAATGATCACGGTACGGATGCCGCCGCGGTGGGCTGCGAGCAGCTTTTCCTTGAGGCCGCCGATGGCCAGCACCTGACCACGCAGGGTGATCTCGCCGGTCATGGCCACGTCGGCGCGTACCGGAATGCGGGTGGCCGCCGACACCAGCGCCGTGCACATGCCGATACCGGCACTCGGACCGTCCTTGGGCGTGGCGCCTTCGGGGACGTGGATATGGATGTCGTGCTTCTCGTGGAAGTCCCTGGGGATACCCAGGCTGCGACCACGGCTGCGGACCACGGTCAGGGCCGCGGTGATGGACTCGGCCATCACGTCGCCCAGCGAACCGGTCTTGATCATCTGACCCTTGCCGGGGACCACGGCGGACTCGATGGTCAGCAGTTCACCGCCCACCTGGGTCCAGGCCAGGCCGGTGACCTGACCGATCTGATCCTGCTGCTCGGCCAGACCGTAGCGGAACTTGCGGACGCCCAGCCAGTGCTCCAGGGTGTCCACGGTGACGCTGGCGGTACGCTCCTTGCTCAGGGCGTGCTGCTTGACCACCTTGCGGCAGACCTTGGCCACCTGACGCTCCAGACTGCGCACGCCCGCTTCACGGGTGTAGTAGCGGATGATGTCGCGCAGGGCGGCTTCATCGAATTCCACCTCGCCCTTCTTCAGGCCGTTAGCCTTGACCTGCTTGGGAATCAGGTAGCGGGTGGCGATGTTGACCTTCTCGTCTTCGGTGTAGCCGGGCAGCCGAATCACTTCCATGCGGTCCAGCAGCGGCGCCGGAATGTTCATGGAGTTGGCGGTGCAGACGAACATCACGTCGGAGAGGTCGTAGTCCACCTCGAGGTAATGGTCGTTGAAGGTGTGGTTCTGCTCCGGATCCAGGACCTCGAGCAATGCGGAGGCGGGATCGCCGCGCATGTCGTTGCCCATCTTGTCGATTTCGTCGAGCAGGAACAACGGGTTGCGCACCCCGACCTTGGTCATCTTCTGGATCAGACGACCCGGCATGGAGCCGATGTAGGTGCGGCGGTGACCACGGATCTCGGCTTCGTCACGCACGCCACCCAGGGCCATGCGCACGAACTTTCGACCGGTGGAGCGGGCGATGGACTCGGCCAGCGAGGTCTTGCCCACGCCGGGCGGACCGACCAGGCACAGCACCGGGCCCCGCACCTTCTTCACGCGCTTCTGCACGGCGAGGTATTCGAGAATGCGCTCTTTCACTTCCTCGAGACCGTAGTGGTCCTTGTCGAGGACTTCCTCGGCGCGGCCCAGGTCCAGACGGACCTTGCTCTCGGCCTGCCACGGCACGTTCACCAGCCAGTCGATGTAGGAGCGCACCACGGTGGCTTCGGCCGACATGGGCGACATCTGCTTGAGCTTGTTCAGCTCGGCATTGGCCTTGGCGAGGGCATCCTTGGGCAGACCGGCGGCCTCGATGCGACGCTTGAGGTCGTCGACCTCGTTGTGCCCTTCATCGATGTCGCCCAGTTCCTTCTGGATGGCCTTCATCTGTTCGTTGAGGTAGTACTCGCGCTGGCTGCGCTCCATCTGCTTCTTGACGCGGCCACGGATGCGCTTTTCCACCTGCAGCAGGTCGATTTCCGCATCCAGCAGGGCCAGCACGTGCTCGACGCGGGCGCCCAGCTCGGTGATCTCGAGGATCTCCTGCTTCTGCTCGATCTTCAGCGCCATGTGCGCGGCCATGGTATCGACCAGGCGGCTGGGGTCTTCGATGCTGTTGAGGGAAGACAGCACCTCGGCGGGGACCTTCTTGCCGAGTTGCACGTATTGCTCGAACTGGCTCATCAGGCTGCGCGAGAACACCTCGGATTCGCGATCCGGGGCTTCGCTGTCCTCGATCAGGGTGACCAGGGCACGGGCATAGGCCTGGTTCTCGACGAAGGACTCGATACGGCCACGCTGCTCGCCCTCGACCAGGACCTTGACGGTGCCGTCGGGCAACTTGAGCAGCTGGAGAACGGTGGCGACCGTACCCATGTGATACATGTCATCCGCGGCGGGATCGTCGTCGCCGGGATTCTTCTGCGCGACCAGCAGGATCTGCTTGTCGCCAGCCATGGCGGCCTCGAGGGCCTCGACGGACTTTTCCCTTCCGACGAACAATGGGATGACCATGTGGGGATAGACCACTACGTCACGTAGGGGCAGCAGGGGAAGTTCTATCGTCGTAGTCATGGGATACGGGTCTCGGCAAATAATCGGCCGCAGATGCGGTTAAGGCCTCGGTTTTCTCTAACATGAGGTTGGGCGCCGCAAAATACAACCGTCGCTGAAATGAAAAAGGGGCCGAAGCCCCTTTTGTCACGCGTCTGGCGCCGCCTTGGCGGGCTCGCTGTTCTCGTAGATGAGCAGCGGCTGGGAACTCCCGTCGATGACGCTCTCGTCGATGACCACCTTGCTGACTTCCTTCTGCGAAGGAATCTCGTACATGGTCTCGAGCAGGATGCCTTCGAGGATGGATCTCAGGCCCCGGGCACCGGTCTTGCGCTCCAGCGCCTTGCGGGCAACCGCCTTGAGCGCGTCGGGACGGAATTCCAGATCCACGTCTTCCATCTCGAACAGCTTGGCGTACTGCTTGGTCAGGGCGTTCTTCGGCTCGGTCAGGATCTGCATGAGTGCAGGTTCATCCAGCTCGTCCAGGGTCGCGATGACCGGCAGACGACCGACGAACTCGGGGATCAGACCGAACTTGACCAGATCCTCGGGCTCGGCGTCACGCAGGGATTCGCCGATCTTCTTGCCCAGTTCCTGGCTGCGCACCTCGGCATTGAAGCCGATGCCGCCGCCCTTGGTGGAACGGTTCTGGATGACCTTTTCCAGGCCGGCGAAGGCGCCGCCACAGATGAACAGGATGTTGCGCGTATCGACCTGCAGGAATTCCTGCTGGGGATGCTTGCGGCCACCCTGGGGCGGAACCGACGCCACGGTACCTTCGATCAGCTTCAGCAGCGCCTGCTGCACGCCCTCGCCCGAGACGTCACGGGTGATGGAGGGGTTGTCGGACTTGCGCGAGATCTTGTCGATCTCGTCGATATAGACGATGCCCATCTGGGCCTTTTCCACATCATAATCGCACTTCTGCAACAGCTTCTGAATGATGTTCTCGACGTCTTCACCCACGTAACCGGCTTCGGTCAGAGTGGTAGCATCGGCGATGGTGAAAGGTACGTTGAGCAGGCGCGCCAGCGTTTCCGCCAGCAGGGTCTTGCCCGAACCGGTCGGACCGATGAGCAGGATGTTGCTTTTGCCCAGTTCGACGTCGTCTTTCTTCTCGCGCTGATTCAGACGCTTGTAATGGTTGTAGACGGCAACGGCGAGGACCCGCTTGGCACGCTGCTGACCAATGACATACTGGTCGAGGATGGCGCTGATTTCCTTCGGCGCTGGCAGCTTGTGCGCATTGCTTTCGGCCTGAGCTTCCTGGACTTCCTCGCGGATGATGTCATTGCACAGGTCGACGCATTCGTCGCAGATGAAGACGGAGGGTCCAGCGATCAATTTACGTACTTCGTGCTGACTCTTGCCGCAGAAGGAGCAGTAAAGCAGCTTGCCGTTATCGTCGCTATTGCGCGTATCTGTCATTCGATCGATCCAATGGAATGTGCTTACATCAACAAGATGGAGCCTATTGCACGGTTTTTCAAGCCTACCTGCCCAAACGACCGGCGTCTGGGCAGGTGGTCGAGGCGGGGTCAGGCGGGGATGTTGCGCTTCTCGAGGACCTTGTCGATCAGGCCGTAGGCGACGGCTTCGGGGCCACTCATGAAGTTGTCACGGTCGGTATCGCGGGCGATCACGTCCATCGGCTGACCGGTGTGATGCGCCAGCACCTTATTCAGACGCTCGCGGATGGTCAGAATTTCACGGGCGTGAATTTCGATGTCCGAAGCCTGACCCTGGAAACCGCCCAGGGGCTGGTGAATCATCATCCGCGAGTGCGGCAGGCAGAAACGCTTCTCGGCGGCGCCGCCTGCCAGCAGCAGGGCGCCCATGCTGCAGGCCTGGCCGATGCAGATGGTGGAAACGTCGGGCTTGATGAACTGCATGGTGTCGTAGATCGACATGCCGGCGGTCACCGAACCACCCGGGCTGTTGATATAGAGGTGGATGTCCTTGTCAGGATTCTCCGCTTCCAGGAACAGCAGCTGGGCGACGACCAGGTTGGCCATGTAGTCCTCGACCTGGCCGACCAGGAAGATGACCCGCTCCTTGAGCAGCCGGGAGTAGATGTCGTAAGCGCGCTCGCCCCGGGCGGATTGCTCCACCACCATGGGTACCAGACCGCCAGCGGCTTGAATATCGGGCATGGATTGCATGTATGAATTGCGGGACATGTCCTGCACTAGCTCCCTATCTGGATGACCTGTCAAAAACACATAAGCCAGCACGAGGCTGGCTTAGGTGAACTAGCAACTGGAGGCAGATCAGGCTGCTTGCGGAGCCTCGGCCGGTTTGACCGCGTCCTCGTAGGAGACCTGCTTGTCGGTGACTTTTGCCTGCTTGAGGACAGTATCCACGACTTGTTCTTCCAGTACAACCGAACGCACTTCGTTCAGCTGCTGCTCGTTCTGGTAGTACCACTTCACTACCTGCTCGGGCTCCTGGTAGGCCGCCGCCATCTCTTCGATCAGCTCGCGAACGCGGGCGTCATCGGGCTTGAGCTCGAACTGCTTGACCATCTCGGCGATGATCAGACCCAGCAGCACGCGGCGCTTGGCCTGCTCGCTGAACAGCTCGGCCGGCAGCTGCTCGGGCTGGATGTTGCCGCCGAACTGCTGGACGGCCTGGACGCGCAGACGATCCACTTCGTTGCTGATCAGGGCAGCCGGGACGTCGATCTGGTTGGCAGCCAGCAGACCGTCCATGACCTGGTTCTTGACCTTGGTCTTGAGGGCCTGGCGCAGCTCGCGCTCCATGTTCTTGCGTACTTCGGCGCGGAAACCTTCGACGGTGGTCTCTTCCACACCGAACTGCTTGAAGAAGGCTTCGTTCAGCTCGGGCAGCTCGGGCGCGGCCACTTCCTTGACGGTGACCTTGAACTGGGCGGCCTTGCCGGCCAGATCCAGGTTCTGGTAGTCCTCGGGGAAGGTCAGGTCGAGCACGCGCTCGTCACCGGCCTTGGCGCCGACCAGACCGTCTTCGAAACCGGGGATCATGCGGCCCGAACCCAGCACCAGCTTGGTGCCTTCGGCGGAACCGCCAGCGAAGGCTTCGCCGTCCTGGGTGCCGACGAAGTCGATGGTGACCTGGTCGTCGTTGGCGGCAGCGCGGTCAACGGCTTCGTAGCGGGTGCCCTGCTTGCGCAGCACGTCGAGCATCTTGTCGATGTCGGCGTCTTCGACGCTTGCGTCCTGACGCTCGATCTCGATGCCGTCCAGGCCCTTCACTTCGAACTCGGGGAAGACTTCGAAGGTGGCGACGTATTCCAGGTCCTTGCCCTTTTCGAACACCTTGGGTTCGACGGCGGGTGCGCCGGCCGGGTTGAGCTTCTGCTCGACAACGGCTTCGTAGAAGGTTTCCTGAATGAGATCACCCAAGGCTTCCTGACGAGCCGAGGCTTCGTAGCGCTGGCGGATGACGCTCATGGGTACCTTGCCCGGGCGGAAACCGGGAACCTTGGCACGCCGTGCAGTCTGCTGCAGACGCTTGTTCACTTCGGTTTCAATACGCTCGGCCGGCACGCCAATGGTCATGCGACGCTCGAGAGCAGAGGTGTTTTCAACGGAAACTTGCATGGATATTCCTCGTGGCACAAGAACAGGCCGGCACTCCGACCCCCCAGAATCAAGGGCGACCATTCTAGAGACAGTCTCAGGCGAAGTCACCTGGCTTGATCCAGCGGTGCATACGGGTGCCACCGAAGCGAGCCCGGCCGAGCCCGAGGAAGGCAACATTTTGTCGTCCGCTTAAAGTTGTACGACGTCGTATGTAGTGCTAAACCCAGAGGGCAAGCTAACGAAAAGGCCGCCTGCGGCCCATTCACAACAACAACAATCGTTAGGAGAGCCGCCCCCATGGAGCGATCCGGTTCCGTCGAAAAATCCGTAACCCTGAACAAGGCGCAAGGCTCCGGCCTGCGCCGCCTGGCGAAGCTGCTGGGCCCCGGCATCATCGCGGTGCTGTCCTGGCTGGGCGCCGGGGACCTCATCACCTCCTCGGTGGCGGGCGCCAACTACGGCTACGCCATGATGTGGGTGCTGGCGGTGTCCCTGCTGCTGCGCTTTCTCATCGTCAACATCATTGCCCGCTTCCAGCTGTGCAATAACCGCGGCATGTCGATCCTGGAAGGCTATGCCCAGCTGCACCCGGCGTTCGCCTGGTTCATGCTCGGCTACGCGCTGCTCATGGGGCACCTGACCAATGCCTATATGCTCAAGGGCGCGGGCGAAGCCCTGGCCACCCTGCTCCACCTCGACCAGCCGCTGCTCTGCTCGGCGGCGGTGGTGATCGCGGTCTGGCTGCTGGTGGGCCGCAATTTCTATGCGCTGATCGAGGGCGTGATGAAACTGCTGCTGGCGGTCATGACGCTGGCGTTCATCACCCTGGCGGTGATGTCGGGTCCGGACCTGGGCGGCATCCTGCGCGGCACCATCGGCTTCAGCATCCCGCCGGACGAAGGCGTGCACGGCGCCCTGCTGGTCGCCGTATCGGTGATCGGCGCCGTGGCCGGCTCCATCGCCAACTTCGTGCATCCCTATGTGATGAAGGAAAAGGGCTGGACCGGCCCGGAACACAAGCGCATCCAGCGCAACGACCTGCTCTTCGCGGTGGTGGTCGGCATCGTCATCAACCTGGCGATCTGGGTGGTCGGGGTGGAGATCCTCAGACCCAATGGGTTGCAGGTGAACACCCTGAGTGACCTGGGCGCGGCCCTGGAGCTGTTCTTTGGCGCCGGCGGCTGGGTGATCTTCTTCACCGGGGTCTTCGCCACCCTGTTCGCCAGCGTGGTGGGCAAGACCACCGCCTTTCCCATGCTGATCACCGACGCCCTGCAACACATCCGTCCGGAGCGCCGCGAACGCTATGGCAAGACCTTTCACAAGGACCCGGCGCACAAGTGGTTCCTGCTCTTCATCCTGGTGACGCCGCTGGTGTGGTCGCTGCCGGGCATGCCCGACTTCGTGACCCTGACCATCGGCGTGAATGCCCTCAACATCGTCGGCCTGCCGGTGATCTCCCTGGGTCTGCTGATCATGTCCAACCAGAAGTCGCTGCTGGGCGACAGGTACCGCAACAACTGGTTCGAGAACCTGGCGCTGGGCTTCGCCACCCTGCTGGCGATCTGGGTCGCGATCCAGCTCGGCCTGCAGCTGCTGGGCTAGGCCCTCCCCCTTCAGGGGCGGATTCGCCGCCCCTGCCTCTTCAAGGAGTCTAGATATGCCTGAACAGAACGAACGTCCGCTGCTGCTGCAGGTAGGTCCGCTGTTGCCTGCCCTGCAGGACGCCCTGAATTCACGCCATGAGGTGCTGCGGCTCTGGGAAGCACCCGATCAGGCCGCCCTGCTCGCCGCGCGTGGGCGGGACGTGGTGGCCCTGGTCACCTCCGGCGTGCACGGTGCGACACGCGAGTTGATGAGCGCCCTGCCCGGCCTGCAGGCGGTGTTCAGCTTCGGGGTGGGCTACGACAGCATCGACATCGCCGCGGCACGGGATCTGGGCGTGGTGGTGAGCAACACGCCTGGCGTGCTGGACGACTGCGTCGCCGATACCGCCTTCGCCCTGCTGATCGACGTGGCACGGGGCATCAGCGCCGCGGATCGTTTCGTGCGCCGCGGCGATTGGCGGCAGGGCAAGTTTCCGTTGACCTCGCGCCTGGCCGGCAAGACCTGCGGCATCGTCGGCCTGGGCAACATCGGCAAGAGCATCGCCCGGCGGGCAGAAGCTTTCGGCATGGAGGTGGCCTATCACGGACGCCAACCGCAGCCGGACGCCCCCTATCATTATCACGCCGAGCTGGAAGACCTGGCGGAGGCGGCGGACTTCCTCGTCCTGTCGCTGCCCGGCGGACCGGCCACCGACAAGCTGGTCGACGCCCGGATCCTCGCCGCCCTGGGACCGCACGGCTATCTCATCAATATCGCCCGCGGCAGCGTGGTCGACGAGCTCGCCCTGGTGGCCGCCTTGCAGGCCGGCAGCCTGGGTGGCGCCGGCCTGGATGTCTTTGCCGAGGAGCCCGAGGTGCCCGCGGCACTGCTGGCGCTGGACAACGTGGTGCTCACCCCGCACCTCGGCAGCGGCACCCACGAGACCCGCCAGGCCATGGCCGACCTGGTGCTGGCCAACGTGGAGCGCTATTTCGCCGAGGGACGCCTGGTCACGCCGGTCTGACGGATGCGAACCGCGGGTTACTCGATGGCCGGCAGGGTCTTGCCGCGGATGCGGCGCGCCAGGGAGTCGTAGATCTCGCGGCAGCCTTCGGCCCAGAAGCGGTCGGGATCGTCCTGGGGTTCGAGGGCGACGGAGAATTCGCCCTCGCGCTCCTTCAGCACGAAGTGGTCGTTGGTATAGAAGAAGGACAGGCCGATGGCGAAGGTCTGGGGCGTGCCGGCGAGGTCATCGACGATCACCGTGAGGTCATAGCGGGCATAGACCTCCAGTTCGCGCACGATATTGCCATCCACGCGCTTTTCCAGGCCCAGCCCGGCATCCACCTGATCGGCCGGGGTGAGGCCCAGGTAGCGGGTGAAGCAGTCCGGCAATTCATGCAGGCGGCGCTCCAGTCCCTGCCAATAGGCTTCTTCCCGCTCGGCCGCCTTGCTCAGCGCCTGACTCAATGCCTGATATCGTTCCATTGCCGTTCCCATCTGCTCACTGGAGGCCGTCGACGGACGACCGACAGCTCTGAGACCCCAGCCGGGTCCCGGGGTGCCGCACCGATCGGCGACGGGCCTCAGGGCGTCGGCCAGCCCAGCACTGGCGTGCGGGTTTCACCCAGCAGGAAGTCGCGATTGGCGTCGGTGCAGGCGCGCAGGTAGTCGGTCACCAGGGTGATGCGCCGCAGGCGGCGCAGGTCTTCGCGGTAATAGAGCCAGAATTGCCGGGTGATCTGGATCTGCTCCGGCAGCAGCGCCACCAGCCGCGGATCGGGCTCGGCGACAAAGCACGGCAGGATGGCCAGGGCGTGCCCGCACAGCGCCGCCTGGTACTGGGCGATCACGCTGGTGCTGCGCAGGCCGCTGCTGGCCTCGGGCAGGATCCGCTCCAGATAGAGCAGCTCGGGGCTGAAGGCGAGATCGTCGACGTAGGTGATGAATCGGTGGTGCTGCAGATCGGCCAGTTGCGCGATGGGTGGATGGCTGGCCAGGTAGTCGGCGGTGGCATAGAGCCGCAGGCGGTAATCGCAGAGCTTGCGGCAGACATAGGGCCCGCGCTCGGGCCGCTCCAGGGTGATGGCGATGTCGGCTTCGCGGCGCGACAGGTTGACGAAGTGCGGCACCGGCAGCACCTCCAGGGTGATGCCCGAATAGCGATCCTGGAAGAAGCTCAACTGGGGCGCGACGAAGTAGCTACCGAAGCCTTCGGTGGCGCCGATGCGCACCTGGCCGGAAGGCGCCAGCCGGGTATCGGAGATCTGCTCGCAGGCGGTCTGCAGGGTGCTCTCCAGGGTTTCCGCGTGCACCAGCAGACGCTGCCCTTCCATGGTGAGGCTGAAGCCGGTGCTGCGCGACTTCTCGAACAGCAGCGCGCCCAGCGCCTTTTCCAGGGCGGCGATCCGCCGCGACACGGTGGTGTAGTCGACCCCCAGCCGCCGGGCGGCCGCACTGGCCTTCTGGGTACGCGCCACTTCGAGAAAGAATCTGAGGTCGTCCCAGTCGAGACGCGCAGCCGGGTTATTGGATTTTTGCATATCGGTCGGGCGTTTTTGTCGGAAGCCAGGAGACTTTTGCCGGAACTATACTGCTTACCAGGTCGCGTCACGAGCGGTGATGGCGCGAACCTCTGCTAGCCAACAACAATAACGAGCAGGCCACCATGACCCACCCTCACGCCCCATCCCGGCGCCAGGCCGGACGCTGCCCTTCCCTCCCGCCCCTGCAGGCCGCGGGGTATCGCTCATGACGGCCGGCGACGCCTTTCGCGAAGCGCGGGACTTCCTGCTGCGCCATCGCACCGACTACGCCACCGCCGTCCGCGATTTCCGCTGGCCGCAACTGGAACAGTTCAACTGGGCGCTGGACCATTTCGATCGCCTGGCCGAGGAGCATGCCGGTCCGGCGCTGTGGCGCCTCGACGCCGAGGGCCGGGAAGAGCGCTACAGCTTCGCCGAGTTGCGCCAGGCGTCGAATCGCACCGCCAATTTCCTGCGCGCCCAGGGTGTGCGCCGCGGCGAACGCATCCTGGTGATGCTGGGCAACGAGGTGGCGCTGTGGGAGACGCTGCTTGGCGCCTTCAAGCTGGGCGCCGTGGTGGTGCCCGCCACCACTCTGCTCAGCGATGCCGATCTGCAGGATCGGGTGCAGCGCGGGCGGATCGCCCACCTGGTGGTGGGCAGCGCCCACACGGAGCGTTGCGCCAGTCTGGATGCCGGCCTCACCCGCATCTGCGTTGGGGCGCCGGTGGCCGGCTGGCAACCCTATGCGCCGGCCGCCTGTGCCAGCGACTTCCTGCCGGATGGCCCGACCCTCGCCACGGATCCGCTGCTGCTCTACTTCACCTCGGGGACCACCTCGCGGCCCAAGCTGGTGCTGCACAGTCACAGCAGCTATCCGGTCGGGCACCTGTCCACCCTGTATTGGATCGGTCTGCAACCGGGCGATGTGCACCTCAACATCTCGTCCCCCGGCTGGGCCAAGCATGCCTGGAGTTGCGTCTTCGCGCCCTGGAACGCCGGCGCCTGCGTGTTCATCCATGACGTGCCGCGCTTCAAGCCCCAGGCGCTGCTGGAGGTGCTGGCGCGCTATCCGGTCACCAGCCTCTGCGCGCCGCCCACGGTGTGGCGGATGCTGATCCAGGAGGATCTCGCCGCCTACCGCGAGCGCCTGCAGCTCTGCGAGCTGGTCGGCGCGGGCGAACCGCTCAATCCCGAGATCATCGACAGCCTGCAGGCGGCCTGGGGGCTGACCCTGAGAGATGGGTTCGGCCAGTCGGAAACCACCGCCCTGGTGGGCAACACCCCCGGACAGCCGCTCAAGCCGGGCTCCATGGGGCGCCCGCTGCCCGGGTGTCACATCGAGCTACTGGATGCCGATGGCCGGCCGGGCGACGACGGCGAGGTGGCCCTGGCCCTGCAGCCACGGCCGGCCGGGCTGATGCTGGGCTACGAAGACAGCCCGGAAAAGACCGCCGAGGTGATGCGCGACGGCCATTACCGCACCGGCGATACCGCGGTGCGTGACGTCGAGGGCTACATCACCTTCGTCGGCCGCGCCGATGACGTCTTCAAGTCGGCGGACTACCGCATCAGCCCCTTCGAACTGGAGAGCGCCTTGATCGAGCACCCGGCGGTGATGGAGGTGGCGGTGGTGCCCAGCCCCGACCCCCTGCGCCTCAATGTGCCCAAGGCCTTCGTCATCCTGGCCGCCGGCCATTCGCCTTCGCCTGAACTCGCGCAGGAGCTGCTCGGCTTCGCCCGCGGCTGCCTGTCGCCCTACAAGCGGGTGCGCCGCCTGCAATTCGTCAGCGAATTGCCCAAGACGCTGTCCGGCAAGATCCGCCGCATCGAATTGCGCCTCGGCGAGGCCCAGCGCCGCGCCGGCGGCAGCGCCGACCTCCACGACTACGCCGAAGAAGACTTCGCCGCCCACCCTGCCCCGGCCACCCCGGCCACCCCGGCCACCGCTCAGGAATCCCTGTCATGACCCAGACCGCCATCAAAGACGTGCCGCTGCTGATCGACGGCCAGTTCGTCTCCTCCACCAGCCGCGAAAGCCGCGAGGTGATCAATCCTGCGACCCAGGAGGTGCTGGCGCGGGTGCCCTTCGCCACCGCCGAGGAGGTGCAGCGCGCCGTCGCCAGTGCCAAGGCGGCCTTCGCCACCTGGCGCAAGACGCCCATCGGCGCCCGGGCGCGCATCTTCCTGCGCTATCAGCAGCTGATCCGCGAGCACATGAGCGAACTGGCCGCGCTGCTCACCGCCGAACAGGGCAAGACTCTGGCCGACGCCGAGGGCGATGTCTTCCGCGGCCTGGAGGTGGTGGAGCACGCCGCGGCCATCGGCAACCTGCAGCTGGGCGAGCTGGCCAACAATGTCGCCAGCGGGGTGGACACCTACACCCTGCTGCAACCCCTGGGCGTGTGCGCCGGCATCACCCCCTTCAACTTCCCGGCGATGATTCCGCTGTGGATGTTTCCCATGGCCATCGCCTGCGGCAACAC
This sequence comes from Pseudomonas sp. Pso3, assembly GCF_055393275.1. NCBI lineage: Bacteria > Pseudomonadati > Pseudomonadota > Gammaproteobacteria > Pseudomonadales > Pseudomonadaceae > Pseudomonas > Pseudomonas sp. Pso3. Next base: position 2,904,860 of record NZ_AP043687.1, read on the forward strand.
CTTTGTCCTCAAGCCGTCGGAGCAGGATCCGCTGGTGACCATGCGCCTGGCCGAATTGGCGCTGGAAGCCGGGGTGCCGCCCGGGGTGCTCAACGTGGTCCATGGCGGACCGGCGGTGGTGGACGCCCTCTGCGATCATCCGGACATCAAGGCGCTGTCCTTTGTCGGCTCCACCCGCGTGGGCACCCACGTCTATCGCCGCGCCAGCGAAGCCGGCAAGCGCGTCCAGTGCATGATGGGCGCCAAGAATCACGCGGTGGTGATGCCCGACGCGCCCCGCGAGCAGACGCTGGCCAACCTGGTGGGCGCCGCCTTCGGCGCGGCCGGTCAGCGCTGCATGGCGGTCTCGGTGGTGGTGCTGGTGGGCGAAGCCAATAGCTGGGTGCCGGACCTGGTGGCCAAGGCGCGCAGCCTCAAGGTGGGTGCGGGTCACGAGCACGGCACCGACGTCGGCCCGCTGATCTCCTGCCAGGCGCTGGACCGGGTCAGCGGCCTGATCGAGCGCGGCGTGAGCGAAGGCGCGACCCTGGAGCTGGACGGTCGCAACATCCAGGTCGAGCGCTACGAGAAGGGCAACTTCGTCGGCCCGACGCTGTTCTCCGGGGTGACCACCGACATGACCCTATATCGCGAAGAGCTGTTCGGACCGGTGCTCTGCGTGATGCACGCGGCCACCCTCGACGAGGCCATCGCCCTGATCAACGCCAACCCCAATGGCAACGGCGTCGCCCTTTTCACCCGCTCCGGCGCCGCGGCGCGGCGCTTCCAGGAAGACATCGACGTCGGCCAGGTCGGCATCAACGTGCCCATCCCGGTGCCGGTGCCGCTGTTCTCCTTCAGCGGTTCGCGCGCCTCCAAGCTGGGCGACCTGGGGCCCTATGGCAAGCAGGCGGTGCTCTTCTATACCCAGACCAAGACCATCACCACGCGCTGGCCCGACGAGCAGGACGTCGGCAGCGCCGGGGTCGTCAACACCACCATCACCCTCAAGTAAGGGAGACGCCAGCATGCATCTGGGATTTCTGGGACTGGGCAACATGGGCGCGCCCATGGCCCGCAACCTGCTCAAGGCCGGCCATCAGCTGACCGTCTATGACCTTTCCACCGCCGCCCTCGAAGCGCTGCGCGCCGAAGGCGCCGAGGTCGCCGCCTCGCCCACCGCCGTCGCCGAGAGCGGCGCGGAAGTGATCATCACCATGCTGCCCGCGGCTGCCCATGTGAAGACGGTTTATCTGGGCGACGACGGGCTGATCGCTCGGGCCCGGCCGGGCACCCTGCTGATCGATTCCTCCACCATCGATCCGCTCAGCGCCCGGGCGGTGGCCAGCGCCGCCGCCGAGCGCGGTCTGGAATTGCTGGACGCACCGGTCTCCGGCGGCACCGGCGGCGCCGCGGCGGGCACCCTCACCTTCATGGTCGGCGGCAGCGAAGCCGGCTTCCAGCGCGCCCAGCCACTATTGGCCGCCATGGGCCGCAACCTGGTGCACTGCGGCGCCAGCGGCAACGGCCAGGTGGCCAAGGTGGCCAACAACCTGCTGCTGGGCATCTCCATGATCGGGGTGGCCGAGGCCATGGCCCTGGGCACCCGCCTGGGCATGGACGCCAAGACCCTGGCCGGAGTGATCAATACCAGCAGCGGGCGCTGCTGGAGTTCGGAGGTCAACAACCCCTATCCGGACGTACTGCCCCAGGCGCCGGCCTCGCGCGGCTACCAGGGCGGCTTCGCCGCCGACCTCATGCTCAAGGACCTGGGCCTCGCCACCGAGGCGGCGCGCGCCGTACAGCAGCCGGTGGTCCTCGGCGCAGTGGCGCAACAGCTCTACCAGAGATTCAGCCGCGCGGGTGGCGGCGGGCTGGATTTCTCGGCCATCATCCAGGACTACCTGGACGAGGACGGTGCATGAGCGACGCCAAGGTACTGCTGGAAAGACGCGGCGGGGTCGGCTACCTGACCCTCGATCGCCCGGCCGGGCTCAATGCCCTGGATCTGGACATGGTGCGCGCCCTGCACGGGGCGCTGCGCGACTGGGAGCAGGACCCGGGCGTGCGGGTGATCGTGCTCCGCGGCAACGGGCCGAAGGCCTTCTGCGCCGGCGGCGATGTCCGGGCGCTGTACGACAGCTACCAGCGCGGCGATGACCTGCACCTGACCTTCTTCACCGAGGAATACGCCCTCGACCTGGCGCTGCACCGCTATCCCAAGCCGGTGCTGGCCCTGGCCCAGGGGCTGGTGCTGGGCGGCGGCATGGGCCTGGTCCAAGCGGCGCGGCTGCGGATCGTCAGCGAGCGCACCCGCATGGCCATGCCGGAAACCGCCATCGGCTATTTCCCCGACGTCGGCGCCAGCCATTTCCTGCCGCGCTTGCCCGACCACCTGGGTCTCTATCTGGGGCTGACCGGCGTGCAGATCGGTCCGGCCGATGCCCTGGCCGCCGGCCTGGCCGATGTCTTCATTCCCGAAGCGGCCAACGCCGACCTGCTGCAGCGCCTGGAGGCAGCCACTGCCCAGGGCCCCACCGACCTGGCCGCCCTGCTGCAGGAATTCGCCGCGGCGCCGGCCGAAGCCGCGCGCCTGACCGATCTGCGCCCGGCCATCGCCGAGCACTTCGCGGCGGCCACCGTCGAGGAGCTGCGCGCCAGCCTGGAGGCGGAGCAGCGCCCCGCCTATCGCGACTGGGCGCAGGAGACCCTCGCCACCCTGGACGCCCGTTCGCCGCTGGCGGTCGCCACCGCCCTGGAGTTGCTGCGCCAGGGCGGCGGGCTGTCGCTGGAACAGTGCTTCGCCCTGGAGCTGCACCTGGATCGCCGCTGGTTCGAAAAGGGCGAGATCGTCGAGGGGGTGCGCGCCATGCTGGTGGACAAGGACCGCACGCCGCACTGGAATCCGGCCCGCTGGCAGGACCTGGATCCACGCCGCGTCGCTGCCTTTTTCGCCGATTTTCGCCATTCCTGAGGGAGGCTCCCATGCACGACATCGAACTCACCGAAGAACAACGCATGATCCGCGACCTGGCGCGTGACTTCGCCCGCCGCGAGGTCGCGCCCCACGCCCGCGCCTGGGAAAAGGCCGAGTGGATCGACGACGCCGTGGTCGCCCAGCTGGGTGAGCTGGGCCTGCTGGGCATGGTGGTGCCCGAGCAATGGGGCGGCACCTACCTGGATTACGTCGCCTATGCCCTGGCGGTGGAAGAGATCTCCGCCGGCGACGGCAGCCTCGGCGCCCTGATGAGCATCCACAGTTCGGTGGGCTGTGGCCCGCTGCTGCGCTACGGTAGTGCCGAACAGCAGGATCGCTGGCTGCCCGACCTGGCCGCCGGCAAGGTCATCGGCTGCTTCTGCCTGACCGAACCCCAGGCCGGCTCCGAGGCGCACAACCTGCGCACCCGGGCGGTACTCGACGGCGACAGCTGGGTGCTCAATGGCAGCAAGCAATTCGTCAGCAACGGTCGCCGCGCGGGCCTGGCCATCGTCTTCGCGGTGACCGATCCGGAGCTGGGCAAGAAGGGCCTGTCGGCCTTTCTGGTGCCTACCGACACCCCCGGCTTTCGCGTCGAGCGCACCGAGCACAAGATGGGCCTGCGCGCCTCCGACACCTGCGCGGTCACCCTGGACAACTGCCGTATCCCGGCGGCCAACCTGCTGGGCGAGCGCGGCAAGGGGCTGGCCATCGCCCTCTCCAACCTGGAAGGCGGTCGCATCGGCATCGCCGCCCAGGCGCTGGGGATCGCCCGCGCGGCCTTCGAAGCGGCGCTCGGCTATGCCCGCGAGCGCATCCAGTTCGACAAGGCGATCATCCAGCACCAGAGCATCGCCAACATGCTGGCGGACATGCATACGCGCCTCAATGCCGCGCGGCTGCTGATCCTGCATGCGGCGCGGCTGCGCACGGCGGGCCAGCCCTGCCTGAGCGAAGCTTCCCAGGCCAAGCTGTTCGCCACCGAGACGGGCGAATGGGTGTGCTCCAAGGCCATCCAGATCCATGGCGGCTACGGCTACCTGGAGGACTACCCGGTGGAACAGTACTACCGCGACATCCGCATCACCCAGATCTACGAAGGCTCCAGTGAAATCCAGCGCCTGCTGATCACCCGGGAACTCGATCGCTACGAAATGTGAGGGCGTCCGGGATGACGGCCGTGACCTGCCCAGCAAAAGCCGAAGATGACACCCAGGCGTCATCTGGACAGCACTGGGCGGGTGCTACGCTCCTGACAGGGATCGTGTCTGGTCCCGGTCTTGCCAAGGAATACCGTTATGGCCTCCCTGCTCGCCTGCATCGATGGATCTCCCCACGCCGAAAGCGTCTGCGACCACACCGCCTGGTTGTCGCGACGACTGGACGCGCCCGTCACCCTGCTGCACGTGCAGGAGTCGGCCAGCAGCGGCAAGAAGGTCGCCAACGGCGCCCCGGTCTATCTGGACGATGACGTCGGCGCCGGCATGGCCAAGGCGCTGCTGCTCAATGCCCGCCAGCGCCTGCTGCAGCAGGGCCTGACCTCGGCGCCGCAGATCCTGCGCCGCCCCGAGGGGCTGGTGGATACCCTCAAGACCCTGGAGGCCGACACCCGCCTGCTGGTGATCGGCAAGCGCGGCGAGCGCTCCGGGGACAGCGGCATCGGCAGCCAGCTGGAAGCCGTGGTCCGCGCCGTGCACCGGCCGATCCTGATCTGCTCCGGGCCGTTCAAGCCGCCGCGGCAATTCACCATCGCCTACGACGGCCGGGAAGCCACCCACCAGGGCATCCTGGCGCTGGCGCGCAGTCCGCTGCTGGCCGGCATGAGCGGCACCCTGCTGCGCGTCGGCGAAGACGATCCGATCCTGCGCAAGCGCCTGGATGACCTGGCCCTGCTGCTGCGCAGCGCCGGATGCCGGGTCGATACCACCGTCGCCCATGGCGACGTGGAGCGCATCGTCCCCCGCCACCTCGACGAACGCCGGGCCGACCTGCTGATCATGGGCGCCTACAGCCACTCCTCGGTCTGGCGCTTCCTGCGCGGCAGTCGCACCACCCAGCTGCTGCACAAGACCGAGGTGCCGATGCTGCTGCTGCGCTGAGTCGCAATCAGTCCCTCCCGGAGGCGTTTCGTCGGCGAGTCGGCGCCAGCGCTCAAGCCCACCCGAAAATCGCCGAAGCAGAAGACATAGAGCCCTGCCCTCTGTAGGGCTCCCCGGCGCGTCGGTAGGCCCCATGAGCACCCATGTCATCCATTTCACCGGTCCCATCAATTCCACCAGCTGCGGCCAGCTGATCGCCCAGTGCTCCCAGGCCGTGCAGCAGGACGCCTCGCGCATCCTGCTCAAGATCGCCACCATGGGCGGCGATTGCAGCTACGGCTTCACGATGTACAACTTCCTGCTGTCCCTGCCGCTGCCGGTGCATACCCACAACCTGGGCACCGTCGAGTCCATGGGCAACATCCTCTTCCTGGCCGGCGAACACCGTACCGCCAGTCGTCACAGCAAATTCCTCTACCACTCCTTCTACTGGAATCTGAACAACTCGGTGGACCATGCGCGGATGGCCGAATACGCCATGTGCCTGGACTACGACCTGGATCTCTATGCCCGCATCGTCGCCGAGCGCACCGCCGGTGCCGCCGAGGCCCTGGACATCCACAGCTGCCTCAAGGCCAATGCGCGGCTGCTGAGTCCGGAAGCGGCCCTGACCACCGGGGTGATTCATGCCGTCGACGAATGCCGCGTGCAGCCGGGTGAGGTCACCACCTTCATCCATCTTTGAGCAGGCAATAAAAAACCCGGTGACCTTTGGCCACCGGGTTTTTTACTGCCCGATCCCGGGGATCAGCGGCTGAAGGACACCAGGGTGTTGGGGTAGCCGACGCTGGCATCCAGGCGGCTGGCGTCGAAGAACACCCCTAGGTTGTTGGCGCCATCCTGCACATAGCTGATCTTGAGGATCTGGCCATTGACCAGGCGCACCGAGCCACCCAGCTTGAAGGCCGAGCGATTGGCCGCGGTGGCCGGGATGGAGATGGCCGCGGCGCGACGGTAGACGCCGCGATTCCAGTCGGCATTGGTGAAGTCGTTGATGGCGCTGCTGACGCTGGCGGCGCTGGTCACCCCGGTGGGCGACACGGTCACGGTCTTGGGATAGCCCACGGCGTTGCCGTTGAAGGGCGTGCCTTCGGTGAAGACCCCCAGGCTGTTGCCGGCCTGCACCGAGGAGATCCGCCGCACCTGGCCATCCGCGGTGGTCAGGTAGGCACCGGCCTTGAAGGCGGCGCGATTCACCGCGGTCCCGGGTACCGAGACGGCGGCCTTCTTGAGGAACACCCCCTTGTGCCAGTCCGAGTTGGTGAAGTCGTTGATCACCGAGGTAACCGTGCCTGCGGTCGCGCCATTGCTCGGCGGCACCTGAACGCCTGCATTGCTGCCTGCGTTTCCGGTGTTGCCGGCGCTGCTGCCGCTGCCGGAATTGCCCACGGCGCCGGCGCTACCGCCAGCCGAACCGCTGTTGCCGGCCGTGCCACCACCGTTGGCCGGGGTGGTGCTGCCGCTGGCGACCGGGCCGATGGCGGTGCAGCTGCTGTCGTCCAGGTACTTGCGCAGGGTCGGCCACTGCGGCCGCTCCTGGCCATTGATCGGCTCCACCGACATGAAGTAGCTGCCCCAGCCCGGACCCGCGGCCCAGTAGGAGGCCGGGATGCAGTTCTGCTTGAGGTAGGCCAGCATGTTGTCCATCAGCAGGTTCCAGCGCGGATTGTTGTCCGGTACGCCGAATTCACCGATATAGCCGCGCTTGCCGTTCTTCTTCAGCCAGTCGACGAAGGGCTTCACCCGGGTCACGCCATAGTTGGCGTCGAGCTTGTTGACGTCGGTCTTGTCGTAGCTGCCGCCGGCGTTCTCGTCGAAGTAGGAATGCGCCGAGAAGATGATGTTGTTGGCCGGATCCTTCAGCCCCAGCAGGGCATCGTTGAACTCGGCCCAGCGGGTGGCGCTCGACCAGCCGTTGCCTTCGACGATGACCGGACGGGTGCTGTCCACCGCGCGCACGCCATTGATGCCGTACTGGGCCGCGGTCGGCCAGTAGGCCATGGCATCGTGGGGCTCGTTCATGATGTCGTAGGCGTACAGCGAGGACTGGCCGCTCCACTGCCGCGCGATGTGGGTCATGATCTCCTGATAGCGGGCATAGGGGACGCCGCTGGTGCCGATCACCTGACCGCGATAGCGGGCATAGTTGTGCAGGTCGAGGATGATCTTGATGCCGTGCTTCTGCGCATAGCCGAAGGTCTGGTTCACCAGGGCGACGTAGGCACTGTCCAGTGGGCCGCCCAGCTTGGGTTGCAGGCGCTCCCAGATGATGGGGAAACGGATCAGTTTGACGCCCCGCGCGCTCCACTGCTGGAAGTAGGCCTCCACCGGGAAGATGTAGTTGGTGCCATTGATGCCGGGCAGCACCTGGGGCGCGAAGCCCGCACCCGACAGATTCAGACCGACCAGGCTGACAGGCTCGGCCTGGGCAACGCCAGCGGACAGCGCGAGAACGGTGGCGGCCGCGGCGAGCGGACGACGAAGGGCGGTAGCGAGGGAGCGGATAGGCGTCATGGACAGATACTGCTTTGGGAGGCGTGGCGTCGATGTCCTTTGTGTACGAGCAAAGCCTGGGTTTAGGTAAGGCCACTGGGACGTGACAAGAAAAGCACTCTGCGTCCTGCAGTTGCCTTACCCAATACAAGTCATATGCCAGGTCGCTGAAACCTTTCACCGCGGCGGTGGTCATGCACGACCGCAGGGTGTCGCAAAGCACCGCTCTAGAGCCTTTGCAGGAAACGTAACCAAATATGCGTGGCATGGCGTCGCAGCGTGCGAAAGCTGCACGCGACAAAATAATCACGGCAGGAAGACAGAAATCTGACGCCAGATTTAGTGGCGCATGGCCTGGGGAATTTTCCCGGATCGCTGCTATCCAAGGCTCAGCAACGTCTTGTATATAAGGTCCAGTCATGCGCGCAGAACAGCCGGGAACCCCTGTCTTCCGACCCACCATCCTGGTGGTGGACGACGAGCCACTGGTCGCGGATTTCGTTACCGAGATCCTCGAACCCGAAGGCTTCAATATCATCGCCGCTGACTCCGCCGATGCTGCCTTGTCGCTGTTGGAGAAAGAGGACGCCAATATCGACATCCTGTTGACGGACATCCGCATGCCCGGCTCCATGGATGGCGCTCAACTGGCCAATCTGGTGTGCCAACGCTGGGCAGATATGCCCATTATTGTCATGTCCGGCTACGAAACGCCGTCCACCGCCAGCATCAAGTGCAAGGTACGCTTCCTGCCCAAGCCCTGGTCCATCGGTCAATTGATCGATGCCGTGAATGGCGTCGCCTATTCCGTTACGCCCAGCGCCTGAAGATCGAGGAACCCTGGCGATGTGAATGGTGTCACATCGCCACCTCGGTACTTCGGACAACAACAATGCTTGCCCTCACCCACCAGTTCGTCGCCCAGCTGCCCAATATCGACTGCCTGTTCGGCCCCCTGACCCCGGATGGCGGTCTGCCGGTGCAAGTCTGTCGTCCCGCCAGCGAACGTCGCCTGACCCTGATGCTGGATACCGCCCGCCTGCGCGACCGCGCCTATTGCGCAACCCAGGCGCAGCAGGTCCGCACTTCCCTCGGTATCCGCTAGGCGTTGCAGGCGCCTCATAGCGGCGGCGCCGGTCGCAACAGCACGGCCTTGAGCGAAAAGGCCGAGGTCACGCTGGCCACCCCGGGAATGCAGGTCAGGGTCTCGGCGAGAAAGTGCTGATAGGCTGCGAGATCCTGCACCACCACCCGCAATACGTAGTCCGCATCCCCGGTCATCTGGAAACAGCTCATCACCTGGGGCGCCTTGACGATCTCCCGCTCGAAGGCGCGCAGGTAGTCGGTGGACTGCTTTTCCAGGCGCACCGACACGAAGACGCTGACACTGCCGGCCAGCCGGGTTTCATCGAGCTGGGCGTGATAGCCCTGGATGTAACGCTCCTCCTCCAGTCGCTTGACCCGCCGTAGCGTCGGGGTCAGCGACAGCCCGATCTTCTGCGCCAGATCGCGCCAGCTCAGGCGGCCATCGGCGGACAGGGCGTTGAGGATGCGCAGGTCGATACGGTCCAGACCAGCCATGGTGCAAAACCTCCACTGTTGTTCTTGTACGGAGTTCAATAGCACCAAAAGGCCGGGCTGCACACCCTGAAATTGCGGCAAAACGGCTAGCCATGCCGGCCTATACTCAGGCGACCAATAACAAGAATGCCGAGGCCTCCACCATGTGGCACCCTGCATCGCATCCGGACGGCCAACCCGTCCTGCGACCCGCCTGCACCCTCTTCCACCAGGAGGGGCGGCCATGAGCGACCATCCACCCCTGCGCTTGCACGTTCCCGAACCCAGCGGCCGACCGGGACGTACCACCGACTTCAGCTACCTGCAACTCTGCCCCGCCGGCCGTGCGGAAAAGCCGCCCATCGACGTGGCACCGGTGGATACCCGCGAGCTGGCGACCCAGCTGATCCGCATCCTCGACGAAGAGGGTCGCGCCGTCGGCCCCTGGGCCACCGAAGAAGCGCCCGAATTGCTGCTGCAGGGCCTCAGGGCCATGCTCAAGACCCGGCTGTTCGATGCGCGGATGCTCAAGGCCCAGCGGCAGAAGAAGCTGTCCTTCTATATGCAGTGCCTGGGCGAGGAAGCCATCGCCGTCGGCCAGACCCTGGCCTTGCGCCCGGACGACATGCATTTCCCCACCTATCGTCAACAGGGCATCCTCATCGCCCGCGAGGCGCCGCTGGACGAGATGATCTGCCAGCTGCTGTCCAACGCCCGGGATCCGCTCAAGGGTCGCCAGCTGCCGGTGATGTACTCCTACCGCGACCTCGGCTTCTTTTCCATCTCCGGCAACCTGGGCACCCAGTACATCCAGGCGGTGGGCTGGGCCATGGCCTCGGCGATCAAGGGCGACACCCGCATCGCCGCGGGCTGGATCGGCGACGGCGCCACCGCCGAAGGCGATTTCCACGCCGCCCTCACCTTCGCCCACGTCTACCGGGCGCCGGTGATCCTCAACATCGTCAATAACCAGTGGGCCATTTCCACCTTCCAGGCCATCGCCGGCGGCGAGGGCATCACCCTGGCCACCCGCGGCCTCGGCTATGGCATCGCCGCCCTGCGGGTGGATGGCAATGACTTCCTGGCCGTGCTGGCCGCCTCGCGCTGGGCCGCCGAGCGCGCCCGGCGCAACCTGGGGCCGACCCTGATCGAGTGGGTGACCTATCGCGCCGGCCCCCACTCCACCTCGGACGACCCATCCAAGTACCGTCCCGCCGACGACTGGACGCACTTCCCCCTGGGCGATCCCATCGACCGGCTCAAGGCACACCTGATCGGTCGTGGCCTCTGGTCGGACGAACAGCACCAGGCGCTGAGCGCCGAGCTGGAAGCCGAGGTGGCCGCTGCCCAGAAGGCCGCCGAAGCCCACGGCACCTTTGCCAGCGATCTCGCCCCCAGCGCCGCCGACATGTTCGAGGAGGTCTACCAGGACCTGCCGCCGCACCTGCGCCGCCAACGCCAACAGCTCGGGAAGTGACGCCATGACCGTACAACAGGAAACCGACCTGCCGACCCAGGCCGGCAGCCGCAGCACCCTGACCATGATCCAGGCCATCCGCTCGGCCATGGACGTGATGCTCGAACGCGACAGCAATGTGGTGGTGTTCGGCGAGGACGTCGGCTATTTCGGCGGCGTCTTTCGCTGCACCGAGGGCCTGCAGGCCAAATATGGCGCCTCGCGGGTATTCGACGCGCCCATCTCGGAGAACGGTATCGCCGGCGCCGCGGTGGGCATGGGCGCCTACGGCCTGCGGCCGGTGGCGGAGATCCAGTTCGCCGACTACGTCTACCCGGCCATCGACCAGATCGTCTCCGAGGCGGCGCGGCTGCGCTATCGCTCGGTGGGGCAGTTCACCTCGCCGCTGGTGTTCCGCATGCCCTGCGGCGGCGGCATCTATGGCGGCCAGACCCACAGCCAGAGTCCCGAGGCCATGTTCACCCAGGTCTGCGGCCTGCGCACCGTGATGCCCTCCAATCCCTATGACGCCAAGGGCCTGCTGATCGCTTCCATCGAGAGCGACGATCCGGTGATCTTTCTCGAACCCAAGCGCCTCTACAACGGCCCCTTCGACGGCCATCACGACCGCCCGGTGACGCCCTGGTCCGGCCATCCGGCCAGCGCCGTGCCGGACGGCTATTACCGGGTCGAGCTGGAACGCGCCGCGGTGGTCCGCCCCGGCAAGCAGGTCACGGTGCTGACCTATGGCACCACCGTCTGGGTCGCCCTGGCGGCGGCCGCCGAGACCGGCATCGACGCCGAGGTGATCGACATCCGCAGCCTCTGGCCGCTGGACCTGCAGACCCTCACCGATTCGGTCAACAAGACCGGCCGCTGCGTGGTGGTCCACGAGGCCACCCGCACCTGCGGCTATGGCGCCGAGCTGGTGTCCCTCATGCAGGAGCACTGCTTCCATCGCCTGGAGGCGCCCATCGAGCGCGTGACCGGCTGGGATACCCCCTACCCCCACGCCCAGGAATGGGACTACTTCCCGGGTCCGTCCCGGGTCGGCGCCGCGCTCAAGCGCGTGATGGAGGTCTGAGATGGGTACCCATGTCATCAAGATGCCCGACATCGGCGAAGGCATCGCCGAGGTGGAACTGGTCAAGTGGTACGTGGCGGTGGGCGACGAGGTCGGCGAAGACCAGACCCTGGCCGACGTCATGACCGACAAGGCCATGGTGGAGATTCCTTCGCCGGTGGTGGGCCGGGTGGTCGCCCTGGGCGGCGAACCTGGCCAGGTAATGGCCGTAGGCGCCGAGCTGATCCGCCTGGAGGTGGCCGGCGACGGCAATCTGCGCGAGGCCAGCCGCCCCGCGCCGGTGGCAGCCACTGCGGCGCCAGCCCCCAAGGCGGAAGCGCCCACGCCCGCGGCGGCCCCAGCCCCGCGTCGCGCGGAGGCGGAGGTCCCGCGCGACGACGACCGACCAGCTTCCCGCCCGGCCCCCGGCAGTCCGCCGCTGGCATCTCCCGCGGTGCGCCAGCACGCCTGGGACCTGGGCATCGAACTCCGCTTCGTCACCGGCAGCGGTCACGGCGGGCGCATCCTGCATGGCGATCTGGAGGCCTATGTGCAGCAACGCGACGCCGGCTTGCCGCCCGCCACCGGCGGCGGTGGCCTGGCGAAACGCAGTGGCGAGGAGCGCATCCCGCTGATCGGCCTGAGACGCAAGATCGCCGAGAAGATGCAGGCCGCCAAACGGCATATCCCCCACTTCACCTATGTGGAAGAGGTGGATGTCACCGAGCTGGAAGCCCTGCGCGCCACCCTCAATCAGCGCTGGCAGGGTCGTCGTGCCCACCTCACCCTGCTGCCCTTTCTGGCGCGCGCCCTGGTGGTGGCGGTACGGGACTTTCCGCAGATGAATGCGCGCTTCGACGAAGAGAGCAGCACCGTGACGCGCTATGGCGCGGTGCACCTGGGCATCGCCACCCAGGGCGAACAGGGGCTCGCGGTGCCGGTGGTCCGCCACGCCGAGGCGCTGGATCTCTGGGGCTGCGCCCAGGAGGTGGCGCGGCTGGCCACCGCGGTGCGCGGCGGCAAGGCCGGTCGCGACGAACTCTCCGGCTCGACCCTGACCATCAGCAGCCTGGGTCCGCTGGGGGGCATCGCCTCCACGCCCATCATCAACCATCCCGAGGTGGCCATCATCGGCGTCAATCGCATCGTCGAGCGCCCGGCCTTCCGCCATGGGCTGGTGGTACCGCGCAAGCTGATGAATCTCTCCGCTTCCTTCGACCACCGGCTGATCGATGGCCAGGACGCCGCCAGCTTCATCCAGGCCGTGCGCCAGCTGCTCGAACAACCCGCCACCCTCTTCCTGGAGTAGCCATGGACACCCGACTCCTCATCATCGGCGGCGGCCCCGGCGGTTATGTCGCCGCCCTGCGCGCCGCTCAGCTGGGCATCGCCACCACCCTGGTGGAGGGCGCCGCCCTTGGCGGTACCTGCCTCAACGTTGGCTGCATCCCCTCCAAGGCGATGATCCATGTCGCCGAGGAATTCCATCGCGCCTGCGGTCGCGCCGACCAGGGCGCCCTCGGTATCCGCCATGGCCGCCCGGAACTGGACCTCGACCAGGCCGTGGCCTGGAAGAACGGCATCGTCGATCGCCTCACCACCGGCGTCGCCGCCCTGCTCAAGAAGCAGGGGGTGACGGTGGTCGAGGGCTGGGCCGAGATCCTCGACGGCAAGACCGTGGAGGTGCAGCGCGCCGGTGGCGAACGGCTGCGCATCCGTACCGAACACCTGGTGCTGGCCATGGGCTCCACCTCGGTGGAATTGCCCAGCCTGCCCTTCGGCGGCCCGGTGATCTCGGCCACCGAGGCCTTGTCGCCTACAGAGATTCCCGAGGATCTGGTGGTGGTGGGCGCCGGCTATATCGGCCTGGAGCTGGGCATCGCCTATCGCAAGCTGGGCGCCCGGGTCGCGGTGGTGGAGGCTCAATCGCGCCTGCTGCCCGGCTACGATGCCGAGCTCACGGCGCCGCTGCGCCAGCGACTGGAACGCCTGGGCATCGAGCTCCACCTGGGCTGCACCGTCGCCGGTCTGGCCGCGGACGGCGCTGGCCTGCGAATGACCCGCGGTGACGGCGAGGAGCAGGTCCTGCCGGCCCAGCGCATCCTGGTGGCGGCCGGTCGCCGGCCTCGCACCGAAGGCCTGGAGCGCCTGCCGCTGGACTACGACGGCCGCTATATCCGCGTCGACGACGGCTGCCGTACCAGCATGACCGACGTCTGGGCCATCGGTGATCTTACCGGCGAACCCCTGCTGGCCCATCGCGCCATGGCCCAGGGCGAGGTGGTCGCCGAGCTGATCGCCGGCAAGCGGCGGCGCTTCGCGCCGGTCGCCATCCCGGCGGTCTGCTACACCGATCCGGAGATCGTGGTGGTCGGCCTGACCCCCGAGCAGGCCAAGGCCCAGGGGCTGGAGACCAAGGTCGCCAGCTTCCCCTTCGCCGCCAATGGCCGTGCCCTCACCCTGGAGGCGCCGGAAGGCTTCGTGCGGGTGGTGGCTCGTGCGGACGACCATCGCATCCTTGGCTGGCAGGCCACCGGGCAGCAGGTGGCGGAACTGGCCACGGCCTTTTCCCACAGCCTGGAAATGGGCATGCAACTGGAAGACGTCGCCGCCACCCTGCACCCCCACCCCACCCTGGGCGAAGCAGTGCAGGAAGCGGCGCTGCGCGCCCTGGGCCGGGCCCTGCATCTGTGACCGGCCTGCCGCGCGACAGCCTGGCGCCGGGCATCCTCGACGAAGCCCTGGCCGGGCTGTGCCGGCGCAGTGGTCAGGCGCCGGAGGCCCTGCTCGCTGCCGAAGGCGTCCAGCCAGCCGAGCTGCTGCTTGACCGCGAGCGCCTCTCGGCGCCGCTGTTCGGCCAGCTGTGGTATCGCCTGGCGTGGCGTTTCGATGACGAGTTCTTCGCCCTTGGCCCACGCCCGCTCCCGGCTGGCAGCTTTGCCTTTCTCTGCCAGAGCACCCGCCTGCAACCGACCCTCGGTGACGCCCTGCGGCAGAGCGCCGACTTCCTGCGCCTGACCCTGGGCGTCGATCTGCGCCTGCAGCGCAATGGCGGGCAGGCGACCCTGCGGCTGGGCCCCGGCAGCCTGCCGGGCAGCTTTGCCGTCTTTACCCTCTGGCTGATCCTGCACGGCCTGGCCTGCTGGCTGGTGGGCCGCCGCTTGCCACTGGCGGAGATTCGCCTGACCGCCCAGGAGCCGCCGGCAGAACTGCTGGCCGACTATCGCCAGCGCTTCGGCACCCACCTCAGCTTCGCCCGCGGCGAAGACTGCCTGCTGCTGGACGCCGCCGTATTGGGCCTGCCGATCCGCCGCAGTGCCGCGGATGCGCGTCGCTTCATCGCCGCCGCACCGGGCAATCTGCTGGTGCACTATCGCGACGACGCCAGTCTGATCGTCCGCATCCGCGCCCTGCTGCGCAGTCGTGCCCCGGAAGACTGGCCGGACGCCGTCAGCCTGGCCGCGACCCTGGGTCTTTCGGCTGCGACCCTGAGACGCCAGCTGGCGGCGAGTGGCCAGACCTACCAGCGCCTCAAGGACGAACGTCGCTGCCGCCTGGCCTGCCGCCAGCTGGATCAAGGCGCCCTGCCCCTGGAGGAGCTGGCCCTGCGTCTGGGTTTCGCGGATCCCCGCTCCTTCCAGCGCGCCTTTCGCAAGTGGACGGGCTTGAGCCCCCTGGGCTATCGCCAGCGCCAGAGTCGCGCGGGTTAGCCCTCCGCCAGCTGGGCGGCGATGGCGGCGGTGTCGATCGCCGAGCGCACCTCACGGATTCGCCCGTTCTCGAAGCGATAGAAGACGTGCTCGCTGAAACGCACCCGCCGTCCGTTCACCGCCAGCCCGAACAGCTCGCCCCGTGGCGTGCAGTCGAAGTCCAGTTGCGCGGCCAGCCAGGGCGCTTCCACGACCAGCAAGCGCGCCGCGAAGTGCAGATCGGGAATGGCGGCATGATCGCCTTCCAGCATGGCCTGGTAGCCCGCCAATCCCAGGGGCCGGCCGTTGTGCTCGACGGCTTCGTCGACATAACGGCCCAGCTCCGTCCAGGCCTGGCGGTTGAGGCAGTCGAGGTAGGCCTGGTAGTGACTGCCGAGTTCGGTTGCGGCGAGGGGCATCACGAATTCTCCATGGTCATTGACTGCTACAGGGGACCACGCCAGGCCGGCAAGTCTCCCTTCACCCGAGGCGATTCTTTACCAGACGGCCGCCCTGCAGGATGACGTCCAACCGCTCGCCCTGCCCCACCAGGCAGGAAATATCGGTCAAGGGATCGCCATCCACGACCAGCAGATCCGCCAGGGCGCCAGCCGCGATGAAACCCAGCTCGCCCTCCCGTTCGAGGATGCGCGCCGCGACGCTGGTGGCGCTGCGCAAGGCTTCCAGATTGCCCAGCACCTCGGCGCGGATGCGCAGTTCCTGGGTCTGGTATTCGTGCATCTCGCCCAGCAGGTCGGAGCCGTAGCCCATGGGTACGCCCGCCTCGGCGAAAAATTCCAGGGCGCGACGGCCGGCCAGGCGGACGTCTTCGATCTTGGCCACGGAATCCGCTGGCAGCCCATAGCGGGCGCCGTGCTCGGCGAGCATCTCGTAGGTCACCTGGGTGGGCACGGCGAAGGCGCCCCGCTCGCGCATCAGCTGCGCCGTCTCCCGGTCGACCAGATTGCCGTGCTCGATGGTGCGCACCCCGCACGCCACGGCGCGGCGAATGGCGCGGGCGGTATAGGCATGGGCCATCACATAGGTATTGGCCGCTTCGGCTTCCTCGACGATGGCGCGGATCTCGGCTTCGCTATACTGGGTATTGGCGATGGGATCGGTGGGCGAGGACACCCCGCCGGAGGCCATGATCTTGATCTGGCTGGCGCCCTGCTGCAGTTCCTCGCGCACCGCCTTGCGCACGTTGTCCACCCCGTCCACCACCCGGGCGATGGCACCGGCGCGGAAGCAGCAACTGCACGGCTCGTTCAGCAGCAGCTCCCCACGCGCCCGCATGTCGCCATGGCCGCCGGTCTGCGACAGCGCCTTGCCGGAGGCGAAGATCCGCGGGCCCGGCACCAGTCCCAGGGCGATGGAGCGCGCCAGCGCCCAGTCCGCGCCGCCGGCATCGCGGACGGTGGTGAAGCCGCGCTCGAGCATGGCGCCCAGGATCGGCAGGGCGCGGTACATGATGATGGCGTTCGGCTGCAGGGCGTTGAAACCCAGGTTGGCGCTGGAGGCCAGAACATGCACATGGCAATCGATGAGGCCGGGCATCAGGGTGCGGCCGCCCAGATCGATGACGGTGACGCCTGCCGGCGGCGCAGCGCTCTGGTCGCGCACGGCGGTAATGCGCTCACCCTCCACCAGGACTTCCTTGCCGGTGATCAGGGTGCCGCTCGCCAGATCCAGCAGCTTGCCGTTGCGCAGCAGTAGAGAGGTGCCTTGAGTCATGCGGATTCTCCCGAAGGTTGCTCGCTGGCGGCGTCGCGAAACAGCGCCGCGCCCACGGCACTGATGGCCGCGGCGAACATGATGTAGAAGGCCGGCGCCAGCGGGCTGCCGGTGGCGGCGATCAGCCAGGTCACGGTAAAGGTGGCGAAGCCGCCGAACAGGGTCACGGCGAAGTTGTAGGCCACCGACAGTCCGGTGGAGAGCACCCGGGTCGGCAACAATTCGCCGAAGGCTGCCAGCAGACCGCCCAGATAGCCGGAGATCAGCAGCCCCAGCACGGCCTGGAACACCAGCAGGGAAGCCAGGCCCGGCCAGCGATTGAGCATCCAGAACAACGGCCAGGCGAGGCAGAAGACGGCGATGGCCGACCCCAGCAGCCAGGGTCGCTTGCCCTGGCGATCGGCCAGGCGCCCGACCAGCGGCGTCGCCACCAGCAGCACCAGGCCACCGAGTACGCCGGCGGTGAAGCCCAGGCCACTGGGCAGACCCAGCACCCGGGTGGAGTAGGACGGCAGGTAGAACAGCACGGAGTAGGTGCAGACCGTCCAGAGCACGACCATGGAAAAGGTGATCGCGGTCTGGCGGGGATAGATGCGCACTACCTCCCGCAGCGGCGACTGGGCACGCTCGACGGTGGCATAGGCCGGGGTTTCGTCGATGCGGCTACGGATGTAGAAACCGACGGGGCCGATCAGGGAGCCGAACAGGAACGGCAGGCGCCAACCCCAGCTCTCGAGTTGCTCCGGGGTCAGCAACGCCGACAGCAGCGCGCCGGCGCCTGCACCCAGGGCGACCGCCACCCCGATGCTGGCCTGGATCCAGCTGGAGTAGTAGGCCTTTTGCCCAGCGGGCGCGTGCTCGGTGAGAAAGGCGGTCGCGCTGCCCATCTCGCCACCCGCGGAAAAGCCCTGCAGCAAGCGCGCGAAGACGATGAGCGCCGGGGCGAACAGCCCCCACTGGGCATAGCCCGGGGTTACGGCGATGATCAGGGTACCGGCGGCCATCAAGAGGATGGTCAGCGACAGCGCCGCCTTGCGGCCGCGGCGATCGGAGTAGATGCCGAGCAGGATGCCCCCTACTGGCCGCATGAAGAAACCGACGCCAAAGGTGGCCAGGGCCAGGAGGTAGGAGGTGAGTTCGCTGGCGGTCGGAAAGAACACCTTGGCGATGATGACGGAGAAGAAGCTGTAGACGGTGAAGTCGAACCACTCCAGACCGTTGCCGATCACGGTGGCGACGACCGCCTTGTTGGCCTGGCGGCGGTGGGCGGTGGACGGCTGCGGGAAGGTCGTAGCGCTCTGCATTGTTGGCTCCCTGAATGCGAGTCGCGCAGGAAACTCGGGAGTCCCTGCACCGGCGACGGCAGTTTCGATAAAGGAAACAGGACGAGGATCTCCGCCCTCTGCCGCCGAGCTTAAGGGGCTACCCGGGACGCAGGAAAACGCTGATTGCAGGGGTTTGCATGCGCCAGGCGCATGCAAGAGGGGTCAAGGTGACGCGCTCAGGGCGTCGTTAAGCCAGGCTTCGAAACGGCGCGTCGCCAGGCCCGGCTGGCGATCGCCCGGCCACAGCAGGTAGTAACCCCCCTGCCCCTGCACGCATTCGCTACAGGCTTCGACCAGCGCGCCCGAGCGCAGGTGGGCATCGATCATGGGGCGCCAGCCCAGGACGATACCGTGACCGGCAATCGCCAGATCGACCAGGATGGGGTACTGACTCACGGTGAGCCGCTGGCGGATCCGCGGGGCTGGATAGCCTAGCCGCGCGAACCACTCCGTCCAGGACAGCCAGCGTCGCTGCCCGTCCTCGATCATCAGCAGGCGCCGGTCGAGCAGCTCCGGGGGAGACAGCTGCTGCCCGCCCAGGTAGTCCGGGGCGCAATAGGCGCCTACCCATTCGGGAAACAACTGGCGACCGGCCAATCCCGGCGGCGGCGGTTCCCGCAGGAAATAGAGCGCCAGATCGAATTCGGGCTTGAGCAGGGTATCGAGGTTGTCCAGCACCCGCAGGCGCACGTCGATGCCGGGAAAGGCACTGGCAAAATGGCCGATCAGCGGCCCCAGCCACAGGGCGGCGACGCCCGAGGAGCAGGCCAGGACCAGTTGCTGCTCGCCACTGAGATCCATGACCTCGGCGGTGGTTTCCGCCAGGCCCGCCAAGAGTTGCTGGACCCGCTCGGCATAGCGCTGCCCGGAGACGGTCAGGTGCAGCCGCTTGTGTTCCCGCCGAAACAGCGCGCGACCGAGAAAGGCCTCCAGCTGCGCCACCTGACGGCTGATGGCGCTTTGCGTGAGATTGAGCTCGAGCGCGGCACGGGTAAAGCTGCCAAGCCTGACCGTTGCCTCGAAGGCAATCAGATTGGTCAGGGGTGGCAAGGGGTCGATACGCATCCGAAGGCTCTGCGACGCTGGGCGGAAACGGCCAGTCTAGCGCCTCCGAGAAGCGCCGGGAGCGCTCAACGATGCTCGAACTTCGCCGGGCGCTTCTCGACGAAGGCGGCCATGCCTTCCTTCTGGTCGGCGCTGGCGAACAGCGAATGGAAGACCCGGCGCTCGAAGCGGATGCCCTCGGCCAGGCTGGTCTCGAAGGCACGATTGACGCTCTCCTTGAGCAGCAGGGTCGCCGGCAGCGAGCGACTGGCGATGCCGCGCGCGGCTTCCAGGGTGCGCTCCAGCAACTCGTCGGCGGGAAACACCTGGGCAACCAGGCCGGCGCGCTCGGCTTCGGCGGCGGGCAGCTGGCGTCCGGTCAGGCACAGCTCCATGGCCTTGGCCTTGCCCAGGGCGCGGGTCAGGCGCTGGGTACCGCCGATGCCGGGAATGACGCCCAGGGTGATCTCCGGCAGGCCGAAGCGCGCGGTGTCGGCGGCATAGATGAAGTCGCACAGCAGCGCCAGTTCGCAGCCACCACCCAGGGCGTAGCCGGCCACGGCGGCGATCAGCGGCTTGCGCCGCTCGGCGATGCGGTCGGCGACGCGGAAATAGTCGTCCAGGTAGATCTGCGGATAGCCCTGCCCCGCCATTTCCTTGATGTCGGCGCCGGCGGCGAAGGCCTTGGCCGAGCCGGTGAGCACCACGCAACCGACCTCGGGATCGGCGTCCAGACGCGCCAGCATGGCATCCAGCTCGTGCAGCAGCTGGGCATTGAGGGCGTTGAGCGCCTTCGGGCGGTTGAGGGTGATGAGGGCGACGCGCGCCTCGATCTCCAGCAGCAGGGTCGATTCGGCAGAGGGTTCGCTCATGGTCTTGTCCTTGTCTAGTCGTTGAGTTCCAGCGCCATGGCCGTGGCCTCGCCACCGCCGATGCAGATGGCGGCCACGCCCCGGCGCAGACCGCGCTGGCGCAGCGCCTGGATCAGGGTCACCAGGATCCGCGCGCCGGAGGCGCCGATGGGATGGCCCAGGGCACAGGCGCCACCGTGCACGTTCAGGCGCTCCGGGTCCAGCCCCAGGGCATCCTGGGCGGCCAGTGCCACCACGGCGAAGGCTTCGTTGATCTCGAACAGGTCGACGTCGTTCAGCTGCCAGTCGATGCGCGCGAGCAGGGTGCGGATGGCGCCGATGGGCGCGGTGGGAAAGTCGCCCGGCGCGCCGGCATGGGCGGCATGGCCACGGATCGTCGCCAGCGGCGTCAGCCCTTCTCGCGCCGCCGTGCTGGCGCGCATCAGCAGCAATGCCGCGGCGCCATCCGAGATGGAGCTGGCGTTGGCCGCGGTGACGGTACCGCCTTCGCGAAAAGCCGGCTTTAGGGTGGGAATGCGTGCCGGATCAGCGCGGCGCGGTTGTTCATCGGTGTCGATGCTCAGGGTTTCCTTGCGCCCCGCCACCTCCACCGCGACGATCTCGGCGACGAAGGCGCCACTGGCCTGCGCCTGGCGCGCCCGGGCGAGGGACTGCTGGGCATAGGCATCCTGGCGCTCGCGGCCGATACCCAGGTGCGCCGCGCAGTCCTCGGCGAAGGTGCCCATCAGGCGCCTGGGCTCGTAGGCGTCTTCCAGGCCGTCGAGAAACATGCTGTCGATCAGGGCGCCGTGGCCGAGGCGGTAGCCGCTACGGGCCTTTTCCAGCAGATAGGGCGCGCGACTCATGCTTTCCATGCCGCCCGCCACCACCACCTCGGCACTGCCGGCGCGCAGCAGGTCATGGCTGAGGATGGCCGCCTGCATGCCCGAACCGCACATCTTGTTCAGGGTGGTACAGCGCGTGCTCTGGTCCAGGCCGGCGCCAAGGGCCGCCTGGCGGGCCGGTGCCTGGCCGAGGCCGGCGGGCAGCACGCAGCCCATGAGCACCTCGTCGACCCGCTCCGGCGACCAACCGCCCCGCTCCAGCACGGCGCGGATCACGGCGCTGCCCAGCTGTGGCGCCGACAGCGCCGCCAGTTCGCCGCCCAGGGCGCCCATGGGGGTGCGAGCGGCGGCGACAATGACAATGGGATCGTTCATGACAACTCTCCTAGCGCGGGGCCATGCGCAGCGCACCGTCGAGACGGATCACCTCGCCGTTGAGCATGGGATTATCGATGATGTGGCGGACCAGGGCGGCGAATTCCTCGCCGCGACCGAGGCGCGGCGGAAAGGGCACGTTGGCGGCCAGGGCCTCGCGCACCTCGGGGGTCATGCCGGCCATCATGGGCGTCTCGAATACACCCGGCGCTATGGTCATGACCCGGATGCCCTGCCCGGCCAGTTCGCGCGCCGCCGGCAGGGTGAGCGCGGCGACGCCGCCCTTGGAGGCGGCATAGGCGGCCTGGCCGATCTGGCCGTCGAAGGCGGCGATGGACGCAGTATTGATGATCACGCCGCGTTCGCCGCCGGCATCGTCCTCGCCCTGGGCCATGGCCGCGGCGGCCAGGCGCAGCACATTGAAGCTGCCCACCAGGTTGACGTTGATGATGCGCGCGAAGGCGGCGAGATCGTGGGGGCCGTTGCGCCCGAGGATGCGTGCGCCGCCGACGATGCCGGCGCAATTGATCGCCCCCTGCAGACCGCCCCAGCGGGCCAGGAGGGTATCCATGGCAGCGCTCAGGGCCTCGGCATCGGTCACGTCCACGGCGAGCGCCAGGGCCCGGTCGCCGAGGCGTTCGGCCTGGGCCTGCACGGCCTCGGCCTGCAGATCCAGCAGTGCCACCCGGGCGCCTGCCGCGATCAGCGCCGCGGCGGTGGCGGCGCCAAGGCCGGATCCGGCGCCGGTTACCAGAAAGGTGTGCTCGTCGATGCGCATGGGCGGGCTCTCCAGGATGATGGACTCATCTTCGATCCTCGACAGAGGTCGGACAAGGGCCGGATCGCTCAGCTGCACTGAGCGATCCGGCCCCCTGCTCACCAGGGCAGTTCCTGGCCCTGGTAGTCGAGAAAGGCACAGCCGCGCTGGCCGGCCCGCGTCTCGATCGTCGCTACCAGACCGGCAACGCTATCGGCCACCTCGACGGGCGCGCCGACCCCGCCCAAGGCGGTACGCACCCAACCCGGGTGCAGCGCCAGCACGGCGAAGGCCGGTTGCTGCCCGGCGACCCAGCTCTGCAGCAGGCTATTGAGCGCCGCCTTGCTGGCGCCATAGAGCGGCATGTCGGCGGCCCGTGCCAGGCTGACGCTGCCCATCTGCGAACTCAGGCAGGCCGCCACTCCCGCCGCAGCCATCCGCGGTGCTAGGGCCTCCAGCAGCCGCAGCGGCGCCACGGCATTGGTCAGGAACAACTCGCCCAGCTCCTCGGCGGTCGCCCGCTGCCCCTCCACCTCGTGCGGCCCCATGATGCCGGCATTGACGATCAGCCGATCCAGCGACTCATCGCGGCTTTCGCTCAGCAGTCGCGTGCCCAGCTCGGGATCGCAGAGATCGCCGGTCACCACCCGCAGCCGCCCCGCGGTGGTCGCCGCCAGGGCGTCCAGCGCCGCATTCGGTGTTCGTACCAGCGCCAGCACCTGGTCGCCACGACCCAGGTAGCGCTCGACCAGCCCCAGTCCTATGCCCCGCGAGGCGCCTATCACCCAGACCTTCATCGCCTTCTCCTCAGTCCAGCGCTGTGATGCGCAGATGCCGCTTCTTGCCCAGACTTACCCGTCGACCGACGTCGCCCGCCGTGAGCCGCACATCGGGATCGGATACGGGCAGTTCGTCCAGGCGAAGGCCACCGCCTTCCGCCAGTCGGCGGACCGCACTGCGCGACGGCTGCACACCGGTCTGCACTAGCAGCTCGACCAGGCTGACACCCCCATCGAGCTGCCGGCGACTCAGAGCGAGCGTCGGCAAGCGACCACCGCCGTCCCGGTCGGCGAAGACCTCGGCGGCCGCCGCCTCGGCCGCGCGCTGGGCGCCCTCGCCGTGGGCCAGGCGGGTCGCCTCGTTGGCCAGCACGGTCTTGGCCAGATTGATCTCCGCGCCGCCCAGGGCCGCCAGCCGCCGTACCTCGTCCAGCGGCAGCTCGGTAAACAGCGCCAGGAAACGCTCGACGTCGGCATCGTCGCAGTTGCGCCAGAATTGCCAGAAGTCGAAGGCCGACAGCCGCTCCTCGTTGAGCCAGACCGCGCCCTGGGCCGACTTGCCCATCTTGCGGCCGTCACGGGTGGCCAGCAGTGGCATGGTCAGGCCATGGAGCTGAGGGCCACCCTGCCGGCGTGACAGCTCCACGCCATTGATGATGTTGGCCCACTGGTCCGCGCCGCCCAGTTGCAGGGTGCAGCCGTAACGGCGCGACAACTCGACGAAGTCGTAGGCCTGCAGCAGGGTGTAGCCGAATTCCTCGAAGGACAGCGAGTGCTCGCGATCAAGACGATTCTTGATGGCATCGAAGGTCAGCAGTCGATTGATGGAAAAGTGCCGACCCACGGCGCCGAGGAAATTCAGGTAGCCGAGGCCGTCGAGCCATTCGGCGTTGTCCACCACCTGAGCGCGACCGTGGCCATCGCCGACCTCCAGGTAGCGGTGGAAGGCCTTGGCGATACCGGCCATGTTCAGGGCGATCTGGCCGTCGGTGAGCACCGGACGGCTGCTGTCGCGAAAGCTGGGATCGCCGATGCGGGTGGTGGCGCCGCCGATCAGCAGCAGGATGGGATGGCCGGCGCGCTGCAGCCAGCGCATCAGCATCAGGCCCTGCAGATGGCCGACGTGGAGACTGTCGGCGGTGGCGTCGAAGCCGAGATAGCCGGTCACCGGGCCGCTGGCAAAGGCGCGGGCGAGGCCGTCACGGTCAGTGGTCTGATGGACGAAGCCGCGGGCTTCGAGGGTGGCGAGCAGGTCTTGCGTGGTGCTGTCCATGGGGTCTCCTGTGGCTGGACGGTGCCTGGGAGACCGGGAGAAGTTGCCTTGACCGAGCCGCCCTGGGCGATTCGGTCATGCAGCGCAGTACCTACCACCCGATATTGGTCAGGTAGGAGTAATAGGCGCTGATGGGGCAAAGGAAGGTTCGCATGGGGCGCCACGCTACCCACTCGCCCGCCGCTTGGCAACTGCGAACCGCTCGCACTGCCGCTTCGACCAGATGTCGCACCTCCTCTGCCGGCGGCTGAACGAACGGCGACAGTGGCGTTCCGAGTCCTGTCCTTTGCCAGCAGTATCGAGACGCAGAGATGAACCTACCCGCTCCACCCCCCGAGATCCCCAGCACCGGCATGGCAGTCCCAGGCGTACCTGGACAAAGAATAGCCCTTGCGTGAGAGGATCTCCCCAATGAAAAGCATTACCCCGGCCAACCTGCTGTTACTGCTGCTCTGCCTCACGGTGCTGGCCTACGCCACCGATCTGATCGGCTAGCCGAGCCCGGCCGATCGGCCGGTTACCCGGTTGGCTCTGCGGCCTGACGGTTGCTCTCCGCCGTCTCTTGGCCTAGCGTTCAGGCCCTGTCCGTAAGAGAACTACCGCGCCATGCCCAGCCAACCCTCCAGCACCGTCGAAAGCATCGAGCTGCTGACGTCCCTGGATTCCGTCGCGGCGCTCCTGCGCGTGGTCTGCGACATCAGCGGCCTCGGGGTCGCCACCGTGGCCGAGGTCACCGAGCAGCGCTGGATCGCCTGCGCGGTGGAGGATCGCATCGCCTTCGGCCTGCAACCCGGCGCCGAACTGGATCTCGAATCCACCCTGTGCAATCACGTGCGCTCCTCCCACGACGCCGTGATCATCAGCGATGTGACCCAGAACCCTACTTACTGCGACCATCCGGCGCCCGGCCTCTATGGCTGGAAGAGCTATCTGTCGGTCCCGGTGTTCCGGCCCAATGGCACCTTCTTCGGCACGCTGTGCGCCTTCGATCCCCAGCCCGCACCGCGGCTGGAACAGCGCCCGGTGATCGACACCCTGGACGGCTTCGCCCGTCTGCTGGGGGAATTGCTCGCCCGGGAAGAACAGCGTCGCGAGGCGAGCCCCGGTGCGCGTGGCGACCGCGATCTCACGCCGTTGCGCGAACAGCTCCTGGTGCTGCTGGAAGAGGATCTGCAGCGTCCGCTGCAGGCGCTGGCCAAGGAGGCGTCCGCGGACGCCGCCCAGGCGCAGCGCTTGCAAGCCGAGGCCCAGCGCCTGGCCGAACGCAGCGCTGCGGCCGCCGATTTCGTCCGTGTGCGTCTCGGCCACGGCCTGCCGCTGAAACTGACCTTGGTGGAGGGCGTCAACGAGCGTCTGACCAACCTGCTCGCCACGCTGCAGGCCCGTTTTCCCGACCAGACCCTAGGCAGCGAGCTGCCGGAGTTACCCGCCGCGGTGCGCCTCGACCTGCCGCGCCTGCTGCAGGCCATGGGCGCGCTGCTGGAGTGGGTCGCGTCCCGCAATCCTGCCGGCGGCACCCTGCTGCTGCGCGGCGAGCTCGACGAACGCTGCTATCGCCTCGCCGTGGAAAGCCGCACCGCCGTGGTGGATCCCGGCAGCCTCAGCCAGGTGTTCCAGCCGGCGCTGACCGAGGCCACGCCTGAACAGCCCGCCCGCCTGGAGTTGAGCCTCTACCTCGCCCAGGAAGTCGCCCGCGGCCATGGCGGCAGCCTGGTCGCGCGCCAGGAAAACGGCCGTCTGCGCTTCATCCTCACCCTACCCACTGCCCTGGACTGATGCCCTTGCCCTTCCCCGCTCCCTTGCTGGTGATCCGTCACGGCGAAACCGACTGGAATGCCAGCGGCCGCCTGCAGGGTCGCCAGGACATACCGCTCAACGCCCGTGGCCGGGCCCAGGCCGAGGCCGTGGGCCTGGCCCTGCGCGAACGCCTCGACGTCTCTCGCTTCACCTGCCTGAGCAGTCCGCTGCAACGCGCCAGCGAAACCCTCGATCTGATCCTGGCGCAGCTGCCCGGTGCGCCACTCAGCCTGGGCCGCGATGCGCGTCTGGCGGAAAAGGCCTTTGGCGACTGGGAAGGCCTGGACATGCCGACCATCGCCCAGCGCTATCCCGAGCAGCACGCCCGGCGCATGGCCGAGCCCTATACCTTTAGGGTGCCCGGTGGCGAAAGCTATGCCGATGCCGCCGAACGGGTGCGCCCCCTGCTGGAGGAACTCCAGGGTCCCACCCTGCTGGTGGCCCATGGCGCCCTGATCCGCAGCCTGCTGGTGGCCCTCGGCCTGGCCAGCCCGGAGGTGGCGACCCGGATGGTCATCCACCAGGGCCGCTGGCTGGAGCTGGATGCGGCCGATTATGCGTGGTACAGCGCCCCCGGCTGGGACGCCTAGCCTTAACTCAGCCGGCGGGCGAACTGGCTGACCGCGCCCACCACCTGGCGGGCGCCCTCCTGGATCTCGGTGATGCGCACCCCGGCGTTGCTGGCGAGGTGCAGCCCCTGCTCCGCCTGCTGGCGGCTGGCGGCCATGTTGCTGACCGCCGTCTGCGCCAGTTGCTGGTTCTGCTGCACCACGCCGACGATCTCCTCGGTGGCCTTGCTGGTGCGCCCGGCCAGTTGCCGGACCTCGTCCGCCACCACCGCGAAGCCGCGCCCCTGCTCGCCGGCCCGGGCGGCTTCGATGGCGGCGTTGAGCGCCAGCAGATTGGTCTGCTCGGCGATGCCGCTGATGGTCTTGACGATGGCGCTGATCACCAGCGACTGCTTGCCGAGGTCCTCGATGCCATTGGCGGCGACCTGGATCTCGTCGGCGATGCGGGTCATCACCGCGACAGTGTCCTGCACCACCGCCGCGCCCTGGCGGGCGCTTTCGTCGGTGGTCTGGGAGATGTCGAAGGCGACCCGCGCGGCCTCGGCCACCGCCAGTTCCTGTTCCACCTGATCGGTGATGACGGTGGCGAACTTGATGACCTTGTACAGCTCGCCACGGGTGTTGAGTACCGGGTTGTATGAGGCTTCCAGCCAGACGGTACGGCCATGGCTGTCGATGCGCTTGAAGCGGCTGGCCACGTAGTCGCCGCGATTGAGCCGTTCCCAGAAGGCGCGATAGTCGGCCGACTCGGCCTCTTCACGGCTGCAGAACATCCGGTGGTGCTTGCCGACGATCTGCGCCAGCGAATAGCCCATGCCCTGCAGGAAGCGCTCGTTGGCGGTCAGCACCTCGCCGGACAGGTTGAATTCGATCACCGCAGTGGATCTCAGCAGCGCATTGATGATGCCCGAGTGTTCGGTGGAGGTCTCCACCTGCTCGGTACGGTCATAGGCATAGCAGCGGATCTGCTTGACCTGGCCCTGGCTATCGCGCACTGGCGTCCAGATCGCATAGAGCCAGGCGACGCCGCCCGTTCCGCGCAGCAGCCGATAGATGCCACTGGCCTGGCGGCCTTCGCTGAAGCTGCGTTTCAGGTCGCCGTAGCAGACCAGCTTCTTCACGTAGTCCGGAATGATGTCGTCCAGATTGCGCCCGGTCAGACTGCCGGGGGCGTAGCCCAGGCAGAGCGCGAAGTTCTCGTTGAAATCCTCGATCCGGCCCTGGGCGTCCAGCAGCAGATGCAGAGAATCCTGATGGAAGGCCGCGCTCACCTGGCGGTGCTCGGACAGTTCGGCTTCGAGATCGGCGATGCGACGTTTGAGTGCGGCGTTGAACATGGGATCACCCAGGAAAGTTGTGTCTTTCTCTGGTTCGACGCGCCGCGGGATTTCTTGACCGGGTGCTGATGAACGCCTGGCTCCCGAGCCGGCAACAACAGCGCCGATCGCGCGCCCGGCCTGGCATTGGAGGGAAAACCCGAGCGGCTCTAGCCTGCCGCTGCCGCTTCGATGATGACGTCCGGCGGGGCCGGACCAGAGTGCCGGCGATCCGTTACCCGACCGCTCGGCGAAACGACAGGCGGTAGGTCAGATCGCCGCGGCCAAGGGCTCCGGCAGGGTCTGGCGTGGCTGGCCTTCCAGGCGCCGCGCCAGGGCGCCGAGGTCGATCAGGGTCGCCTGGCGACTGTTGCCCGGAGCCCCTACCCCTACCCAGCTCTGCGCCCGCTGCGCCGGCACCGCGCCGCCCTCCCCGGGCAGTTGCCAGCTGCGCGCCAGGGCATCGGCGCGCAATTCGGTAAAGGCCTCGATGGCTTCCGCCCGCTGCACCACGAAGCCCAGGCGCTGGCGCTGCCCTTCCACCACGATCACCTGATCGCCGGGGCCGGGAGCGACCGCCACCGCGCCGGCGAGGGTGCGCAGGCACACCAGGGTGATCTGCTGGCCGCGGACCTCCATCACCCCCAGCAGCCGCGGATCCCGCTGACCGAGGCGCAGGAAGTGCGCCGGCAGCGGCAGGACCTCGGCCACCTGCTCCAGCGGTACGGCGAACAGCAGTTCGGCGAGAAAGGTCAGGCACGGCTGACGTCGCACCTGGCGGCGCTCTTCGCGCAACAGGTCGCGATCGGTGCGATAGATCCGCGCATAGGCGACCGCCGCCTCCTGGCACCCCAGGGCCAGGTGATCGATCACGATCGCCGCCTCGCCATCAGCGGCGCTGAATACCCCACGCAACAGCCCCGGCTGCTCCAGGCCAAAGCCCAGCAGTGGCGCGCATTGCGCCGGATCCCGGCGCCACATGCCGAGCAGCCGCTGGAAGCCGAAGGCGACCCGATACTGACCCTGGTCGCCCGCCGCCAGCACCAGCAGCTGCTCATGGTGACCGTTCGCCGGCGTGGCCAGGCCGAGCAGCTCGGACAGCTCCAGCACCGGCAGGGCCTGGCCCCGCAGCTGCACCTGGTGGCGACAGCTGTCGCTGGCGAATTCGCTGGGGGTCAGTTGCGGTCGATCCACCAGCTCCTGCACCACCGCCGCGTCCAGGCACAGGCGGCGCCCGTCGCACTCGAACAGCAGATAGAGGCGCTCCCCTTCCTTGCCGCGGGCAACCTGCTGCCGCGTCGACGGCACGTCGGCACTGACCTCGAAGCCCGGCAAGGCGGCCAGGGCGTCCAGGTCCAGCAGATGCACCAGCCGACCGCTGTCCGGGCGCAGGTACACCCGCCCCAGCAGGCGTCCAGGCGCCCCTTGCAACCGTACGATGACGTCATCCGCCAGACCGAGGAGATCCACCACGCCATCGATGGCCAGGCCGAAGCGTCCATCGCCCTGGCGGATCACGGCGATCCGCCGCTCGCCCTCGCCCTCCGGCAGCCCCAGCAGGCGATGACCGTCCACCAGCGGCAGCGGCTGGCCGCCCAGCTCGAAGAGGCCGAGCAGCCAGGGCACCGGACTTGGATGAGGGGCCAGGCGCTCCGGCCAGGGCACCACGCGTTCCAGGGCCTGGGCGGACAGGGCGACTTCCAGTTCGCCGATCCGCACGACGCCCTGGGTCGCGGTCACGATCGCGCTCCCCCGGTCACCGGCGTGAGCGTGGTGGCCGCGTCCAGCTCCTGGATCAGTTGATTGACCCGCGCCGCATCCTCGAGCTGGGCCGCAGTGGAGCCGTTGATGGCCTCGATGGACTGCTGGGTCTTGCCCACCCCTTCGGCGATCAGGCCAAAGGCCTCGCCCACGCTGCGCGAGATCTCGCTGCCCTGGGCGATGCTCTTGACCGACTCCAGGATCAGCTTGTTGATCTCCTTGGTCGCCTGGGACGACTTCTCGGCCAGCTTGCGCACCTCGTCGGCCACCACCGAGAAGCCCAGTCCGTGCTCGCCGGCACGGGCCGCCTCGATGGCGGCGTTGAAGGCCAGCATGTTGGTCTGGTTGGCGATGTCGCTGATCACCTGGACGATGTCCTGGATGCCCCCGGCCGTGGCGCCTATGGCCTCCATGGCGTCCAGCGAGCGGCCCAGGGTCAGGGAGCCGCGTTCGGCTTCCTCCAGGGTGCGTCGGGCCATGCGGTTGGCGTCGTCGGTGGTCTCGGCGATCTGGTTGATGGAGCGGGTCAGGGCATGCAGCGAGAGATTCATCTGCTCGATCTTCTGCCGCAGGTGCTGCTCCAGCTCCACCTGGCGGGTGATATCGGTGGCGAACTTCACCACCTTGTGCACCTGACCGTCGGCGTCGAAGATGGGGTTGTAGGTGGCCTGGATCCAGATGCGCTGGCCGAACTTGCTCAGCCGCATGAAGCGTCCGCCAAACACCTCGCCCTGGGCCAGCCGCGCCCAGAACTCGCGGTATTCGCCGGAGGCGACGTGCTCCGCCTCGCAGAAGATGCGGTGATGCTGGCCGCGGATCTCTTCCAGGCGATAACCCAGGGTCGCCAGGAAGTTGCGGTTGGCTTCGAGGATCTTGCCGGTCAGGTCGAATTCGATCACCGCCTGGCCGCGGTCGACGGCCGCCACCTTGCCCGCATAGTCGCTGTTGCGAATCTGGCTCTCGGTGATGTCCACGGCGAACTTCACCACCTTGCACGGCTTGCCGTCGGCGTCGAAGATCGGGTTGTAGGTGGCCTGGATCCAGATCTCCTCGCCCCGGCTGTTGCGTCTCTTGTACACCCCGGCGTCGAACTCGCCCCGCGCCAATTTATCCCAGAACAGCCGGTACTCCGCGGAACGGGCATAGTCGTCGGGACAGAAGATGCGGTGGTGCTTGCCCACCACTTCATCGGCCTGGTAACCCAGGGCCAGCAGGAAGTTGCGGTTGGCGGTGATTACCGTGCCGTCGAGGGAGAACTCGGCGATGGCCTGGGAGCGGTCGATGGCCGCCACCTTGCCTTCGTAGTCGCTGTTGCGCAGCTGACTCTCGGTGACGTCGCTGGCGAACTTGACCACCTTGTAGGGCTTGCCCTCGGCATCGAGGATGGGGTTGTAGGTGGCCTGGATCCACACCTGGCGGCCGTCGCTGGCGCGTCTCTTGTACAGCCCGGTATCGAAGTCGCCGCGGCCGAGCTTCTCCCAGAACAGCCGATAGCCCGGTGAGCGGGCAAGCTCGGGTTCACAGAAGATCCGGTGATGCTTGCCGCGCACCTCGTCCAGGCTGTAACCCATGGCCGACAGGAAATTCTCGTTGGCGGTCAGGATATTGCCGTGCAGATCGAATTCGATCACCGCCTGGGCACGATCGATGGCGGCCATCTTGCCTTCGAACTCCGCGGCCTGCAGTTGCGCATCGGTGACATCGGTGGCGAACTTCACTACCTTGTAGGGCCTACCGTCGCTGTCGAGGATGGGGTTGTAGGTGGCCTGGATCCAGATCGGCCGGCCATCGCGGCGGATGCGCTTGTAGACGCCGGTATCGAAGACGCCCTGCCCCAGGCGATTCCACAGCAGGGCGTATTCCGCCGAGCGCGCATAGTCGGCCGGGCACATCAGGCTGTGATGACGCCCGCGCAGCTCGTCCAGCGCATAGCCGGTCATGCCGAGGAAATTGTCGTTGGCCCAGAGCACGTTGCCCTGCAGATCGAATTCGATCACCGCCTGGGAACGATGGATCGCCTCGATCTTGCCCTCGTACTCGACCGCCTGCAGGCGCGTCTCGGTGATGTCGGTGGCGAACTTGATGATGCGCTGCGGGCGCCCTTGCGCATCCAGCAACGGATTGTAGGTGGCGCGGATCCACCTCAGGCTGCCGTCCTTGTGCCTGCGGCGATAGACACCGCTATGGAAATCGCCGCGCCCCAGCGTTGCCCAGAAATCCTGATAGTCATCGCTTTCCGCTACCCCGGGCGGGCAGAACAGCCGGTGATGCCGCCCACTGATCTCCTCGAGACGATAGCCGAAGGTCTCCAGGAAGTTGTCGTTGGCGTGCAGCACATTGCCCTGCAGATCGAATTCGATCACCGCCAGGGAGCGGTCCAGCGCCTGGCGCAGCGCGTGATAGGCAGAGGCATCGTCAACAGCGGCGAATTCGGCAGTGGCGGAGGACATGGGACAGCTCCAGGAAAGGACTCGGCGATCAGGTTATCGGCAATCGCGATAACAGTTTTAATACCGCCTATCCTAGAGATGTTTTGCACTAGCGGATCGCCAGTGGTCGTCCGATGAACGACCTTAAGTTTTCCATCTAGGCTCAGACCACCAGCTTGGTGCCTATGACCAGCAGCATGACCGCCAGGCAGGGCCGCAGGACAGCGTCCGGTACCCGTCCGGAGAGATGACTGCCCAGGAAGATGCCCGGCAGCGAACCCAGCAACAGAAAGCCCAGGACATGCCAGTCCAGATTGCCCAGGCCGGCGTGTCCCAGCCCTGCCACCAGTGTCAGGGGGACCGCATGGGCGATCTCGGTGCCGACCAGACGCCGGGTCGCCATCAGCGGATATAGGAGAAAGAGCGCCACCGTACCCAGGGCACCCGCGCCGATGGAGGTCAGGGTCACCATGAAGCCCAGTACCGCGCCGGTCAGGACCGTCAGGGCATTGAGCCGCCCGGCGCTCAGGTGGAATCTGTCGCCGGCATGGCGGCTGGCAAAGACGAAGATCTGCTTTTTGAACAGGATGGCCAGGGCCGTCAGCAGCAACACGATGCCGAGGGCATGCTTGATCAGTGTATTGGTCGCCTGCTGATCACCGGGTAGCAGGGCCAGGGCGAGCAGCGTCAGGGCCGCCGCGGGCACGCTGCCGGCGGCCAGCCAACCGGTCACCTTCCAGTCGATGTTGCTATTGCGCTGGTGGACGAAGACGCCGCCCGCCTTGGTGATGGCGGCATAGAGCAGATCGGTCCCCACCGCTGCGGCCGGATTGATCCCGAACCAGAGCAGGATGGGCGTCATCAGCGAGCCACCGCCCACCCCTGTCATGCCGACGATGAAGCCAACCACCAGCCCCGCGACCACGAAGCCCATCGACCCTACTTCCATTACAGCCCCAATTGCCGTTGTCGGCTCATCTTGCGGCCGCACAGGATAACCACTCAGGTTATGCCGACCTATATGAAAAGAGTCTTTGCTTATAACCGAAAACGCTAAACCAGGGGATCATCGGCCCTGGTGGGCATTCAGATAGGCCGCCACCTCGTCGTCGCCATAGCCGGCGCGCCGCGCATGGGTTTCGATGGCGGCGCGACAGGCAGGGTCGGTGATGGTCGCTGGCAGGGTGGACCCGCACGGCGTCAGGGCCGCCTGGGCCAGGAAGCTCGCGAGATCCTGCTTGTGTTCGTCGGCGACGGGATGGGTACCCGTGGTGGGTGCATGGGCCGCTACCGGCGGCGTGGTGGTGGCCACCACGGCCGGCTCGCTGCCGGTCGAGTCGCTGCGATGGGTAGTGGCCACCGCGGCGATCACCAGCAGGCCGAAACCTGCGGTCAGCACCAGCAACTTGCGCGTCGAATTCCCGCTCATGATCTGTTCTTCCCTCTATAAAGCTGACATCTCGGACCTGAAAACGACATGAGCTGCCGAAAGTCCGACTTTTGACCAATCAAGTCAGACAATATTTTTCCCACCTGTGTTCAGTCGAAGCTCCCCCATGCCACACTCCGAAGCGTCAGGAGATAGGAGCGGCTCATGCAGCAGAAGGATTTCATCGGGCCCCGCCTGCGCCAGCTCAGTGCGGATCTCTCGCTCGCCGATCGGCTGGCGGAGAGCGCCCAGGTCGATCTCAACGCCGATCTCAAGCGCCGGGTTCGCGAAGACCTGGAACAGGCGCTGCGCGAAGTGGGTCAGCTCAGCGAAGAACAGACGCTCTGGCTGAACTGGGCGAACAGCTAGCCTTGATGCGACCGGTGTCGTCGCGCTGTAACGCGCGGTTGCTATCTGTAGCGGCATCTACCTTCTGGAGCCCAGCATGAAAGCGGAATACGAAATCAGTGACGACATCGCCCAGTTCGTGGGCGGCGCCTTGATCAGCCTGGTCCTGATCAGTGGCGGAGCCCTCGGCGGCGCCTTCTTCCTGCTGACCTCAACACTCAACTGACCGTTGGTCGCCACCACCCGCCTGATCCGCCCCGAGGCGCGGCCGTCCTTGACCGGCTGCGCGGCCAGCGGCGCCGCCGCCACTCGTCCGGGCTCTCCAGGCAGCTTGCATTACCCGCCCAGCGCATTATCTTGAAGGTGCCAATAACAATTAGTGCATACGGCAAGAGGTCGGATCATGCGAACCCAATTGACCCGCTCGATCACCCTGTTCGATAGCGCCATCGATCAGTCCGCCACGGCAGGCTCGCCGCCGCCCGTGTGCCACAGGCGCACCGCGCAACGCTGGACCCGGGCCCTGCTGTTCGGCACTTCGCTGGCCTTCGCCCTCTGCGCGCCGCTGCTGCGGCATCTGCACTGAGGTCCGGCGCCGGCGCTAGCGATCCTCTGGCCGCCCGCTAAATCGCGGGCACAAAAAAACCGGCACTGGGCCGGTCTTTTGCTGTGCATCTTGATTGGTGCGGACGGAGAGACTCGAACTCTCACACCTTGCGGCGCCAGAACCTAAATCTGGTGTGTCTACCAATTCCACCACGTCCGCGAGACGCTTGAAACACGAACGCCAGACACAAGGTCTGGCGTTCGCTAAATATGGGGTGGACGATGGGAATCGAACCCACGACACCAGGAGCCACAATCCTGTGCTCTACCAACTGAGCTACGCCCACCATATCTTACCTGCTTGCCGTCGCCGAACCGCCAATGGCGCGCCCGGCAGGACTCGAACCTGCGACCATCCGCTTAGAAGGCGGATGCTCTATCCAGCTGAGCTACGGGCGCCTGTTACGGCAGCTGCCCTAGCAGAGACTTCCTTGGTGAGAAGCCTCTTGCCTGGCCCTTGTCAGTGACTTGGGCTGTGCTCGGCAAGCGGGGCGAATGTTATAAAGCTCGTGCAGGTCCGTCAACTAATTTTTTAAAAATTTTTAAGCAGAAGAATGAGTTAGCCGCCGCAGAGGCTTCTCTGTTGCGAGCGGGCCCGTCCATGCGAAAATAGCCGACCCTTTTCCGTCACCACCAGAAATCGCCCATGACCGCCCAACTGATCGACGGCAAGTCCATTGCCGCCCGCCTGCGCCAGGATATTGCCCAGCGAGTCTCTCAACGTCGTAGCGCCGGACTGCGCGCCCCTGGCCTCGCCGTCATCCTGGTCGGCGACGATCCCGCCTCGCGCGTCTATGTGGCGCACAAGCGCAAGGACTGCGAAGAGGTCGGTTTCGACTCCTATGCCCATGACCTGCCGGCCACTACCAGCCAGGCCGAGCTGGAAGCCCTGATCGATCGTCTGAATGACGACACCGGCGTCGACGGCATCCTGCTGCAACTGCCCCTCCCCGCCCACCTGGACGCCACCGGGTTGCTGGAGCGCATCCGCACCGACAAGGACGTGGACGGCTTCCACCCCTACAATTTGGGCCGGCTGGCGCAGCGCAATCCCCAGCTGCGCCCCTGCACGCCCAAGGGCATCATGACCCTGCTGCACAGCACCGGCGTCGACCTCTATGGTCTGGATGCGGTGGTCGTCGGCGCCTCCAATATCGTCGGCCGCCCCATGGCGCTGGAATTGCTGCTGGCCGGCTGCACCACCACCGTGACCCACAGGTTCACCCGCTCCCTCGAGCACCATGTCAGCCAGGCCGACCTGGTGGTGGTTGCCGTGGGCAAGCCCGGACTGGTCAAGGGTGAATGGATCAAGCCCGGCGCCATCGTCATCGACGTCGGCATCAATCGTCAGGCCGATGGCCGCCTGGTCGGCGACGTCGAATACGAAAGCGCCTGCGAACGCGCCAGCTGGATCACCCCGGTCCCGGGTGGCGTCGGCCCCATGACGCGGGCCTGCCTGCTGGAGAACACGCTGTACGCGGCCGAGCAGCTGCACAGCTAGCAAAACGGGCCCCGCGGGGCCCGTTCTTCATTCGGCCAACCCTCAGGGCAGCCAGGACTTCACGCGATCCGGATGGGCAGCGATCCAGGCCTTGGCGGCCTCTTCCGGCTTCTTGCCTTCTTCCACGGCCAGCATCACCTCGTTCACCTCACCCGGCTGCCAGGCGAATTTCTTCAGGAAATCCCAGACCGGCTTGGCCTTGGCTTCCAGGGCCGGGTTGGCCACGGTGTCCACATGCTCGGAGCCACCGAACACGCCCTTGGGATCTTCGAGGAACTTGAGCTTCCACTTGGCGAACATCCAGTGCGGTACCCAGCCCGTCACCACGACCGGCTTCTGGTCCTTTTCCGCCCGGGTCAGCTCGGCGATCATGCCGCTGCCCGAACTGGCCACCAGCTTGTAGTCCAGACCGTAGTCCTTGATCGCCTGGTCGGCCTTGAGCATGACCCCGGCACCGGCGTCGATACCGACGATCCGGCCGCCGAAGTCGGCCTTCTGCGCCTGCAGATCGGCGATGCTGTTGGCCTTGACGTACTCCGGCACGATCAGACCGATCTTGGCATCGGGGGTATTGACGTTCAGATCGACCACCTGGTCCTTCATCTTCTCGTAGTAGGCGCCGTGAGTGACCGGCAACCAGGCGGAGAGCATGGCGTCGAGCTTGCCGCGCGCGACCCCCTGCCACATGATGCCGGCGGCGACCGGCATGAGCTTGACCTCATAGCCCAGATTCTGGCGGATCACTTCAGCTGCGGTATGGGTCGTGGCCACGCTATCGGCCCAGCCATCGACATAGCCGATGGTGATTTCCGGCTTGGCCGCCTGGGCCAGGCTCATGGCCGAGGTCAGCGCAACACCGAGTCCTATTCCCAACAGTTTCTTCACCATGCTCATGCAGCAGTCCTCTCGCTATGGAAGTCGGGCGGTTGCCCCACCCCCATCATTCGGGCAATGCAAGATGGCCACTACCGCCTGGACGACGCATAACGACCGGTTAGCGACAAGAGCTGCACTTTTCGCGACATCCGATGTCGCTTGACGCAGCCCGTCGACCGCTCTGTAATCGACGCCTCGCAGAAACCTTCGCTTGCCGATGCAACCTATCGGCGAGTCGTTGTCTTACCTACGCTCTCAAGCCCTCTGAAAGGACTCTGTCCATGCGTCTTCCGTTGCGCGTCGCCGCCCTGCTGGGCGCGCTGTTTTCCGGCCTCTGGGGTACCGCGCACGCGGCCGCCGAAGTGGATGCCGCCACCTATGGCTATCCACTGGTCAATCCTTTCGAAGCCACCATCGTCACCACGCCGGAAAAATTCCGCCCCGAGCTGCCGCCCGAAAGCACCATCGACCAGGATGACTACAGTCTCAACCTGCGTCCGGAGCGGGAATACCAGCTGCCCGGCAACTTCTGGCCGGTGAAGAAATTCCACTACCGCCTCGCCCGCCAGGACCATCCTGCGCCGCTGATCTTCCTGATCGCCGGCACCGGGGCCAACTATTCCTCCAGCACCCAGGAATACCTCAAGCGGCTGTATTACGCGGCCGGCTACCACGTGGTGCAGCTGTCGTCGCCCACCAGCTGGGACTTCATGGTGTCGGTGTCGCGTACGGCCACCCCGGGCTACACCCCGCACGATGCCGAGGACCTCTATCGGGCCATGCAGGCGGTGCGCGCCCAGCATCCCAAGCTGCCGGTCACCGACTACTACCTGACCGGCTACAGCCTGGGTGGCCTGGACGCCGCCTTCGTGTCCTACCTGGACGAGAGCCAGCGCAGCTTCAACTTCAAGAAGGTGCTGATGGTCAATCCGCCGGTCAATCTGCTGACCTCGGTACGCAACCTGGATCGCCTGGTGCAGACCGAGGTGAAGGGCGTCACCAACAACCGCACCTTCTACGAGCTGATCCTGTCCAAGCTGACCCGCTACTTCCAGGAAAAGGGCTACGTCGACTTCAACGACGCCGTGGTGCGCGACTTCCAGCGCTCGCCGGAGCGGCTGAGCAACGAAGAACTGGCCATGCTGATCGGCTCGTCCTTCCGCTTCTCGGCAGCCGACATCGCCTTTACCTCCGACCTGATCAACCGCCGCGGCCTGATCACCCCGCCGACCTACCCGATCAGCGAGGGCACCAGCCTGACGCGCTTCTTCGCCCGTTCGCTGCAGTGCGATTTCGACTGCTACATGACCGAGCAGGTGATGCCGTTCTGGCAAAAGAACTTCAAGGGGCAGAACCTCGACGATCTGGCGCGCAAGTCCAGCCTCACCGCGCTGGAAGACTATCTGAAGAGCAGCCCGAAGATCGGCGTCATGCACAATGCCGACGACATCATCCTCGGCCCGGGCGACCTCGGTTTCCTGCGCAAGACCTTTGGCGATCGCTTGACCGTCTATCCCCACGGCGGCCATTGCGGCAATCTCAACTACCGCGTCAACGCGAACGCCATGCTGGAGTTCTTCGCCCGTGGTTAAGTCCCTGCTCGCTCTTCTCCTGATGGCCAGTGCCTCGGTATTCGCTGCCGAATCGAGCCCGCCGCCCTCCTCCACCCTGACCATCGGCTCGGACACCATGCCGGCCGCGCCTGTGGGCGCCGACGGCTTCAGCAATCCGCTGTCGACCCTCAAGTACAACCCGGGGCTGGACCAGCGCGAATTCGAACGGGCGTCACTGGTGGCGCTGGACGTCTACGACCCCTTCGAATCCTGGAACCGCCACGTCTACCACTTCAACTATCGGCTGGACGAGTGGGTCCTGCTGCCGGTGGTCAATGGCTATCGCTATATCACCCCGCGCTTCGTCCGCTCGGGCGTGAGCAACTTCTTCAGCAACCTGGGCGACGTCAACAACCTGCTCAACAGCCTGCTGCAGTTCAAGGGCCGCCGCGCCCTGGACACCACCGGCCGGCTGCTGCTCAACACCACCGTGGGGGTGTTCGGCCTGTGGGATCCGGCGACCCGCGTCGGGCTGATCAAGCAGCCGGAAGACTTCGGCCAGACCCTGGGCTTCTATGGCGTGGGTGACGGTCCCTTCCTGATGCTGCCGATCCTCGGCCCGTCCAACCTGCGCGACACCGGTGGCCTGGCGGTGGACTTCGCCGCCGAGGCGCAGATCAACTTCCTCAACGTCAGCGACGAGAGCAGTCGTCATCCGGAGATCATGGTGCTGCGCGGCATCAACCTCAGGTACGTGACCGACATGAGATACGGCCAGCTCAACTCGCCCTTCGAGTACGAGAAGATCCGCTACTTCTACACCAAGGCGCGGGAACTGCAGATCGCCGAATAAGGCCTAGGCGCCGGCGAGAAAGGCCCGCAGCTCCGGTAGGCGGGCCTGGGCATCGGCCCGTCCCAGCGCCATGAGTTCCTGGCAATAGGCCGCCTCGAACAGCAGATAGCTGAGCAGTGCACTGCCCGAAGGCCGGTTCACCCCGACGCCGCGCAGCAACTGCCGCAAGGCCGGCGGCAGGCGCTTGCGATGGTGGGTGGCGATATCCGCCAGCGGCTGGCTGGGCGCGATCACCAGCATCTCCACGGGACGGCAGAACCGTCCGCTGACCGGATCCCCCGCCGGCAGCGCACTGCTCAGCAGATTGAGACGCCGCAGGGTTTCGGTGTCGCTGTCCAGGGCATCGACGAAGGTGCTGTTGAGCAGGTGGCCGCCGATCTGCGCCACCGTCGGCGGCCGACCCTGCAGGCCGTGCTCGTGCCCCCCGGGCGCGCCGAGCCCTATGACCAGGATGCGATCCGCCCCCAGATGCAGCGCCGGACTGATGGGCGCCGTCTGCCGCACCGAGCCATCGCCCAGGTATTCACGCCCCACCTTCACCGGCGGAAAGAACAGCGGAATGGCCGTGCTGGCGAGCAGGTGGTCGACCGCCAGCCGCGCCGGAACCCCGACGCGCCGATGGCGAAACCAGGGATCCAAGGCGCCATGACTCTGATAGAAGGTCATCGCCTGGCCCGAGGCGTAACCGAACGCCGTGACTGCCACGGCGCGCAGGGCGCGCTGGCGCAAGGCGGCGGTGATGCCGGAGAAATCCAGCTCGCGGCTGAGCAGGGCTCGCAGCGGGGCGTTGTCGAGCAGGGCCAGGGGCTCCTGGCGCCAGGCGCCGAACAGCGTCTGCAGCCCGAAGCGCGCGGCCTGGCGGGTCGCCCCCGCCCAGTCGCTGC
This sequence comes from Pseudomonas sp. Pso3, assembly GCF_055393275.1. Taxonomy (NCBI): domain Bacteria; kingdom Pseudomonadati; phylum Pseudomonadota; class Gammaproteobacteria; order Pseudomonadales; family Pseudomonadaceae; genus Pseudomonas; species Pseudomonas sp. Pso3. The sequence goes on from NZ_AP043687.1 coordinate 2,945,081, forward strand.
GATAGATCATCGCCGTGTCCAGCCCTGCCCAGACCGCCGCCAGGCGATCCACCGCGCGGCCGAAATCCAGGGCGCCACAGCCCAGCACGGCGGCGTTCAGCGCCCCCGCCGAGGTACCGACGAGAATCGGAAAGGGATTGTCGGAACGGACCGCCAGGGTGTCCGCGACCACCTGCAGCACCCCGACCTGATAGGCGGCCCGCGCGCCACCTCCGGCCAGAATCAGCCCCGTGCGCCCTTCGCCACCCAGACTCACCTAGCGTTTCTTCTTCGGATAGAGCTTGGGCTCACCGGCCGGGCGGGTCTTGAAGCGCCGGTGGGCCCAGAGGTACTGCTCGGGCAACTGGCTGACGCAGTGCTCCACCCACTGATTGATGCGCAGGCAGTCGGCTTCCTCGCTCTCACCAGGAAAGTCGGCCAGCGGCGGATGAACGACCAGGCGATAGCCCGAACCATCCGCCAGGCGTTCCTGGGTGAAGGGCAGCACCCTGGCCCGCCCCAGACGGGCGAACTTGGTGGTGGCCGTCACCGTCGCCGCCTGGATGCCGAACAGCGGCACGAAGAGGCTCTGCTTGGCGCCGTAGTCCTGATCCGGCGCGTACCAGATGGCGCGACCGGCGCGCAGCACCTTGAGCATGGCGCGCACGTCCTCGCGCTCGATGGCGGTGGCGTCCAGGTTGTGGCGCTCGCGACCACGGCGCTGGATGAAGTCGAACACCGGATTCTTGTGCTGGCGGTACATGCCATCGATGGTATGCCGCTGACCGAGCAGCGCCGCACCGATTTCCAGGGTGGTGAAATGCAGCGCCATGAGGATCACGCCCTGCCCGTCGCGCTGGGCGGCCTGCAGGTGCTCGAGGCCTTCGATATGCGCCAGCCGGGCCAGGCGCTGCCGCGGCCACCACCAGCTCATGGCCATCTCCAGCAGCGCCATGGCGCTGCTGGCGAAGTTGCGCCGGAGCAAGCGGTCGCGGGCCTGCTCGTCGAGCTGGGGAAAGCAGAGTTCCAGATTGCGGCGGGCGATGGCCCGGCGCTGCCCGGCGACGTGATAGAAGATCCAGCCGAGTCCCCGGGCCAGACGCAGCAGCACGGCGTAGGGCAGTTGCACCAGCAGCCAGAGCAGACCGAGCCCTAGCCAGAGCGGCCAATAACGTGGATTGAGAAAGGCGAGGCGGAAAGACGGCCGCTCCATCGGAACTCCTGCATGAAAAAGTCGCGCCATTCTACAGGCCTCGCGCAGATTTCCCGTAGCCTTCACAGTCACGGCCCCCCGCACCCGGTGAGGGTTGCGACACGCGGGGCATCCCGCTATAAGTCCCGCCATCCAAGCACAAGTACCCACCATGACCGCAGCCGATCCTTCCGAAAGCGACTCCGTCTTCCAGCTCAAGGGCAACATGCTCGCCGTGACCGTGCTGGAGCTTCTCCGCAACGACCTGGGGCGCCTGGACCGGCAACTGGCCCAGAAGGTCGCCCAGGCCCCCAACTTCTTCCAGGAAACGCCGCTGGTGCTGGGCCTGGACAAGCTTGCCGAGGATGCCGGCCCGCTCGACCTGGGCGCCCTCCTCGATCTCTGCCGCCGCCACGGTCTGCGCACCCTGGCCCTGCGTGCCAGCCGCAGCGGGGACCTGGCCGCCGCCAACGACTACGACCTGCCGATCCTGCCGCCCAGCTCCGGTGGCCGCGAGCGCCAGGTCGAGCCGCGCGATCGCGAACCGGTGAAGCCGGCGGAACCGCCCAAACCGGTCGTACCGCCCGCCCCGCCGATCAATCCGACCAAGATCATCACCGCACCGGTGCGCGGCGGCGTGCAGCTCTATGCCCCGGCCGGTGATCTGGTGGTGCTGGCACCGGTCAGCCCGGGCGCCGAACTGCTCGCCGACGGCAACATCCATGTCTATGGACCCATGCGCGGCCGCGCGCTGGCCGGCGTCAAAGGTGATACTAAAGCGCGGATTTTCTGCCAGCAGCTGACCGCGGAACTGCTCTCCATCGCCGGCCAGTACAAGGTCGCCGAAGACCTGCGACGCCATCCACAATGGGGCAATCCGGTGCAGGTCAGCCTGGTGGGAGATGTGTTGAACATCACCCGTCTTTAACGGATACTTCCGCGAATTTTTCGCACTTGGCGCCTAAGCCGCCAACGGCAACACGAAGCGCGACACTGCCTGCAATCTCGTCACCGAGGGCACCGAGTCGCTTCAGTTATTACTTTCGATCAAGGTGAATCAGTTTGGCCAAAGTACTCGTAGTCACCTCCGGCAAGGGCGGCGTCGGCAAGACCACCAGCAGCGCCGCCATCGGTACCGGTCTCGCCCTGCGCGGCCACAAGACCGTCATCGTCGACTTCGACGTCGGCCTGCGTAACCTCGACCTGATCATGGGCTGCGAGCGCCGCGTGGTGTACGACTTCGTCAACGTGATCAACAACGAAGCCACCCTGACCCAGGCCCTGATCAAGGACAAGCGTCTCGAGAACCTGTTCGTGCTGGCCGCCAGCCAGACCCGTGACAAGGACGCCCTGACCCAGGATGGCGTCGAGCGCGTGATCAACGAACTCAAGCAGACCTTCGATTTCATCGTCTGCGATTCCCCCGCCGGCATCGAGAAGGGTGCCCACCTGGCGATGTACTTCGCCGACGAAGCCATCGTGGTGACCAACCCCGAAGTCTCCTCGGTCCGCGACTCCGACCGCATGCTCGGCCTGCTGGCCAGCAAGTCGCGGCGCGCGGAAAAGGGCGAGGAAGCCATCAAGGAACACCTGCTGCTGACCCGCTACAACCCCGAGCGCGTGACCAAGGGCGAAATGCTCGGCGTCGAGGACGTGGAAGAGATCCTGTCCATTCGCCTGCTGGGCGTGATCCCCGAATCCCAGGCGGTGCTCAAGGCGTCGAACCAGGGTATTCCGGTGATTCTCGACGAACAGAGCGACGCCGGTCAGGCCTACAGTGATACCGTGGAGCGACTGCTCGGCAAGGAAGTGGCCTATCGCTTCCTCGACGTGAAGAAGAAAGGCTTCCTGCAACGTCTGTTCGGGGGTGGTGGCGAATGAGCATCTTCGACTTCTTTCGCGATCGGAAGAAGCAGAACAGCGCTTCGATAGCCAAGGAGCGGCTGCAGATCATCGTGGCCCACGAACGCGGGCGCCACGAGCAGCCGGACTATCTGCCGCAACTGCAGAAGGACCTGCTGGAAGTGATCCGCAAGTACGTGCCCATCGAGCAGGACCAGATCCAGGTCGAACTGGAAAACCAGGGCAGCTGCTCGATCCTCGAACTCAACATCACCCTGCCCGACCGCTAAGGCGCGTCTTGCAGGACAGCGGCGGCCCCAGGGCCGCCGTTGGCGTTTAAGCCATGTCGAATCCGCTGCGCCCGTCAGGCGCGGGCCGGCTTCGCAAGCAGGCCCCCAGGAAGCCCATGCCCCTCTCCAACATCCGTATCATTCACCAGGACAACGCCCTGCTGGTGGTCGACAAGCCCACCCTGCTGCTATCGGTCCCCGGTCGCGCCGAAGACAACCGTGACTGCCTGGTGACCCGCCTGCAGGAAAACGGCTATCCGGAGGCCCGTATCGTCCACCGCCTGGACTGGGAGACCTCCGGGGTCATCGTGCTGGCGCGGGATGCCGACAGCCACCGCGAGCTGTCCCGGCAATTCCATGACCGGGAAACGGAAAAGGCCTATACCGCCCTCTGCTGGGGCGAGCCGGACGCCAACAGCGGTCGCATCGAATTGCCGCTGCGCTACGATCCGCCGACCAAGCCGCGCCACGTGGTGGATCACGAACTGGGGCGCCATGCCCTGACCTTCTGGCAGGTGCTGGAGCGTCACGGTCACTACAGCCGGGTGGAACTCACCCCCATCACCGGCCGTTCCCACCAGTTGCGCGTCCATATGCTCAGCATCGGTCATCCGCTGCTGGGCGATCAGCTCTATGCCCAGGGCGAGGCGCTGGCGCTCCGGCCCCGCCTCTGCCTCCACGCCAGCCTGCTGACGCTGACCCATCCCGTCTCGGGCGAGCGGATGAGCTTTACCAGTCCCGCGCCTTTCTGATCCTTCGCTGGCCTACTGAGGCACTCGACCGGAGGAACGCCGCTTGTCGCACTGGACGTCCTACTACACCGCCACCGCCGCGGGCGGTCCGCGTGAGACCTTGCTGCAGGCGCTCTCGTCCTGGTCGAGTCCGCCAGGCTTGGCGCTGGACCTGGGCTGTGGCACCGGTCGCGACACCCAGGTGCTGCTGGAGCAGGGCTGGCAGGTGCTGGCCCTGGATGCCGAGCCCGAGGCCCTGAGCGCGCTGCGCGAGCGCACGCCGGCCCTGCTGCAGGGGCGCCTGGAAACCCGCCAGGCCCGCTTCGAGACGGTCACCCTCCCCCGCTGCGACCTCCTCAATTCCAGCTTCGCCCTGCCCTTCTGTGAACCGGCCCATTTCCCCGCGCTGTGGAACGGGATCACGGCGGCGGTCCGTCAGGGTGGTCTGTTCTGTGGCCAGCTCTTCGGCGAGCGGGACAGCTGGGCCAGCAAGGGCGTGACGGTAGTCGACGCCGCGGCCCTGCGGCGGTTTCTCCAGGACTGGGACGTCCTCCTGCACCGGGAAGAGGAAGAGGACGGCCATACCGCGGTCGGGCGGCCCAAGCACTGGCACATCCACCACCTGGTGCTGCAGCGCCGCTGAGCAAGGCGGTGCCCCTGGGCCCGGCGCTACGCTCGACTCCCCCGGGTCCAGAACCTAGACTGGACGCCTTGTCGTCCGGAGTCGTCCATGCGTACCGATCAGATCCAAGGCCTCATCGATTTCCTCGCCAGTTCCCCCACCCCCTTCCATGCCACCGCCACCCTCGCCCGCCGTCTCGAAGCCGCCGGCTACCAGCGCCTGGACGAGCGCGAGAGCTGGTCCGTGCAGCCGGGTGGTCGCTACTACGTCACCCGCAACGATTCCTCGCTGATCGCCGTACGCCTGGGCGCCCAACCCCTGGAGCGCGGTCTGCGCCTGGTCGGCGCCCATACCGACAGCCCCTGCCTCAAGGTCAAGCCGCAGCCGGAGCTGCAGCGGCAGGGCTTCTGGCAACTGGGCGTCGAGGTCTACGGCGGCATGCTGATGGCGCCCTGGTTCGACCGCGACCTGTCCCTGGCGGGCCGGGTGACCTTTCGCGCCGGTGGCCGGGTGCAGAGTCGACTGATCGACTTCCGCAAGCCGCTGGCGATCATTCCCAACCTGGCCATCCACCTCAATCGCGAAGCCAACCAGGGCTGGGCCATCAATGCCCAGAACGAATTGCCGCCGATCCTGGCCCAGGTGCCGGCCGGCGAGCGGCGCGACTTCCGCGCCCTGCTGGCCACCCGCCTGCAACAGGAGCACGGCCTCGACGACGCCGAGGTGCTGGATTTCGAACTGAGCTTCTATGACGTCCAGCCCGCTGCCCTGGTCGGCTTGGAAGACGATTTCATCGCCGCCGCGCGCCTGGACAATCTGCTGTCCTGCTATGCCGGTCTGGAAGCCCTGCTGGCCGACGAGGGCAACGAAAACGCCGTACTGGTCTGCACCGATCACGAGGAAGTGGGCTCCACCTCCTGCTGCGGCGCCGACGGCCCCTTCCTCGAACAGGTGCTGCAGCGCCTGTTGCCCGTCGGGGATGCCTTTACCCGCACCCTGCAGCGCTCGCTGCTGATCTCGGCCGACAACGCCCATGGCGTGCACCCCAACTACGCCGACAAGCACGATGGCAACCACGGCCCGAAACTGAACGCCGGACCGGTCATCAAGGTGAATGCCAACCAGCGCTATGCCACCAGCAGCGAGACCGCGGCCTTCTTCCGCGACCTCTGCCAGCGCGAAGGGGTGCCGGTGCAGAGTTTCGTGGTGCGCAGCGACATGGGTTGCGGCTCCACCATCGGGCCCATCACCGCCGGACAGCTGGGCGTGCGCACCGTGGACATCGGTCTGCCCACCTTCGCCATGCACTCCATCCGCGAATTGGCCGGCAGCCACGACCTGGGCCATCTGATCAAGGTACTGACGGCCTTCTATTCGAGCAGCGAATTGCCGCTCTGACGCCGGTCTAGTCCGGCACCTCGACCCTGACCTGGATGGCGTCGTGCCGCCAGAATTCCAGGTCGCAGTCGATCAGGCGTCCCTGCTGGTCGTGGTTGATGCGGGTGATGTGCAGCGCCGGACTGCCCTGGGCCACCCGCAGCGCCTGGGCCGCTTCCGGCAGCAGCGCCGTGGGCAGGATCTCGAAGCGCACCTCGCCGTAGCGGATATCGTAGCGGTCGCGATACAGCTCGGTGAGAGAGCGCTGCAGGTCGTGCTCCAGCAGGCCCGGGAAATAGGCGGCATTGAGGTAGTGCTCGACATAGAGCACCAGTCGGCCATCCACGCGGCGGACCCGGCGGATCTGATAGACGCTGGACAGCGCCGGCAACTCCAGCAGGCGGCAGATCTCCGCCGAGGCCAGCATCTGCCGCGCCGCCAGCACCTCGGTAGCCGGTCGGCGACCCTGGGCTTCCACCATGGCATGGAAATGGGTCCGCGCCAGGGGGTTGTAGGCCAGGCGCGGTGGGGCGACGAACCAGCCGCGGCGTTCCTCGCGATAGATCAGCCCCAGGGCCTCCAGCTGCAGCAGGGCTTCGCGCAGGGTGATGCGGGTGGTGGCGAAGAGTTCGCTCAGCTGGCGCTCGGACGGCAGGCGCTCCATGGCCGGCAGCAGACCGTGGGCGATCTGCTCCTGCAGGGCCTGGCGGATGGCGCCGGCACCTGGCGCACTTCTTTGGACTAGACCAGTTTCAGATTGGTGCACCCGTAACGCCTCGACTAGGGTTTGGTTGGAGACTAAGACGGCCAGATGACCGCTTGGTGACGACTGCAGCGCCCGTGCCAGCAGAGAACCTGGGCGGATTGCCATCAAATCGTCATACCCCGGTCCTAGATTGGCCTGTGTCTTGCTGACCTAGACCAAGCCCTAATCCCTGGAGCGCCCGTATGACCCGTATGCTTGCTTCCCTGTTGGCCACAGCCGTTGCGGTACAGGCCGGTACCGTCTTCGCCGATACCGTCGATCTCAAAGCCCTCGAAGCCGCCGCCCGCAAGGAAGGCGAGGTGAACAGCGTCGGCATGCCCGATACCTGGGCGAACTGGAAAGGCACCTGGCAGGACCTAGAGCAGAAGTACGGACTCAAGCACCAGGATACCGACATGAGCTCCGCCCAGGAGATCGCCAAGTTCGCCGCAGAAGGCGAGAACGCCTCCGCCGACATCGGTGACGTCGGTGCTTCCTTCGGCCCCATCGCCGTGCAGAAGGGCGTTACCCAGCCCTACAAACCCAGCACCTGGGACCAGGTCCCGAGCTGGGCCAAGGACAGCGACGGTCACTGGGCCCTGGCCTACACCGGCACTATTGCCTTCATCGTCAACAAGCAGACCGTCAAGGACGTTCCCCATTCCTGGGCCGACCTGCTCAAGGGCAACTACAAGGTCACCATCGGCGACGTCAGCGCGGCCTCCCAGGCGGTGAGCGGCGTACTGGCGGCGGCCTATGCCAACGGCGGTGACGAAAAGAACATCAAGCCGGCGCTGGATTTCTTCGCCAAGCTGGCCAAGCAGGGCCGCCTGGCCTTCACCAACCCGGTGGTGGCCAACCTCGAGAAGGGTGAAGTGGAAGTCGGCGTGGTCTGGGACTTCAATGCCCTCAACTATCGCGACCAGATCGATCGCTCGCGCTTCGAGGTACTGATCCCCTCCGATGGCTCGGTGACCTCCGGCTACACCACCATCATCAACAAGTATGCCAAGCACCCCAACGCCGCCAAGCTGGCCCGCGAGTACATCTTCTCCGACGCCGGCCAGATCAACCTGGCCCAGGGCTATGCCCGGCCGATCCGCGCCGAGCACCTGACCCTGCCGGCCGATGTCCAGGCCAAGCTGCTGCCCCAGGCGCAATACGCCAAGGCCCGCCCCATCGCCGATGCCAAGGCCTGGGAAGAGACCTCCAAGCGCCTGCCGCGGCTCTGGCAGGAACACGTTCTGATCAACATGCAGCAGTGACATCATGAAGGTCATCCTGGTCGTACTGGACGGACTCGCCCTGAGGGTCGCCGAACACGGACTCGGCTTCCTCCAGGCGCTCTGCCTGGCCGGCCGGGGTCGCCTCTACCGGCTGGAATGCGAGTTGCCCTCGCTCTCTCGTCCGCTCTACGAATGCCTGCTCACCGGGGTGCCCCCGGTGCGCAGCGGCATCGTCCACAACGGCGTGGACCGGCTATCCAACCAGACCAGTTTCTTCCACCTGGCCCAGGCCGCCGGCCTCACCACGGCGGCAGCGGCCTATCACTGGGTCAGCGAACTCTACAACCGCAGCCCCTTCGACCGGGCACGGGACAGGCACGTCAGCGACACCGCCCTGCCGATCCAGCACGGCCACTTCTATTACGCCGACCACTATCCGGATTCCCATCTGTTCGACGATGCCGAGCACCTGCGCCTGGCCCATGACCCGGACATCCTGCTGGTGCATCCGATGAACATCGACGATGCCGGTCACCGGCACGGGCTCTCCAGCCACGAGTACCGCAACGCCGCGCGCCGCGCCGACGGCCTGCTGTCCCACTACCTGCCCGCCTGGCTGGACGCCGGCTACCAGGTGCTGGTGACCGCCGATCACGGCATGAACGACGACCGCAGTCACGGCGGGACGCTCCCGGAAGAACGCGAGGTGCCCCTGTTCGTCTTTGGCGCAGGCTTCTCCCTGGGCGAGGCGACGCCGCTGCAGGTGGAGCTCTGCGGCACCGTCTGCACGCTGCTGGGCCTCGCCCATGACAAGCCCCTGTGTCGGGAGCTGCTGGCATGAAGCGGCCCCGACTCGCCCTGCTGCTGATCCTGCCTTTCCTGCTGGTGTTCGGCGCCTTCCAGCTGGCGCCCCTGGCCTGGATCGCCTTCAACAGCTTCAACTCCAGCGAAAGCGGCTGGGGCCTGGGCAACTACGCCGAAATCCTCGGCTCGCCCTTCTACCTGCAGGCCATCCGCTTCTCCCTGGAGATTTCGCTCTGGTCCAGCGTCTGCGGCCTGCTGATCGCGCTGCTCGGCGCCTATTCGCTGACCCGGGTCGACTCGCGGCTGCGCGGCTTCGTAGTGGCCTTCACCAACATGACCAGCAACTTCGCCGGGGTGCCGCTGGCCTTCGCCTTCATCATCCTGCTGGGGATCAACGGCTGCCTGACCCTGGCGCTCAAGCAATTCGGGCTGATCGAAGGCTTCAACCTCTACACCAAGGGCGGCCTGATCCTCATCTACACCTACTTCCAGATTCCCCTGGGCGTGCTGCTGCTGTTCCCGGCCTTCGAAGCCCTGAAGCAGGACTGGCGCGACGCGGCGGCGCTGCTGGGTGCCGGCACCTGGCAATACTGGCGGCACATCGGCCTGCCGGTGCTCAGTCCGGCGCTGATCGGCACCTTCATCATCCTGCTCGCCAACGCCCTGGGTGCCTACGCCACGGTCTATGCCCTTACCGTCGGCAACTTCAACGTAGTGCCGGTGCGCATCGCCGCCCTGGTCTCCGGCGACATCTATCTGGAGCCCAACCTGGCCGCGGCGCTGGCCATGCTGCTGGTGGCCTTCATGACCCTGATCACCCTCGTCCATCAATGGCTGCTGCGGCGGAGTCGTCATGTCCAGAGCTGAGCGCCTCTACCATCGGCTGGTGGTCTGGATCCTGTTCCTGATCCTGTTCACGCCCCTCGCCGCGACCCTTATATATTCCCTGGCCACCCAGTGGTCGGCGACCCTGCTGCCGGCGGGCTTCACCTTCAAGTGGTACCTGCAGCTGTGGAGCGATCCGCGCTTTCTCGCCGCCTTCGGTCGCTCCCTGGCGATCTGCTTTGGCGCCCTGGCGCTGTCCTGCGTGCTGATCCTGCCGACCATGTTCGCCGTCGCCTATCACTTCCCCCGGCTGGATGCGCTGATGAACGTGCTGATCCTCCTGCCGTTCGCCGTGCCGCCGGTGGTCTCGGCGGTGGGCCTGCTGCAGCTCTATGCGAGCGGGCCGCTGCCGCTGACCGGCACGCCCTGGATCCTGGTGTTCTGCTACTTCACCATCGCCCTGCCCTTCATGTACCGCGCCATCAGCAACAACCTCCAGGCGCTGAATCTGCGCGACCTGATGGACGCCGCCCACCTGCTCGGCGCCAGCTCCTGGCGCGCCGCCCTGCTGGTGGTGCTGCCCAATCTGCGCACCGGCCTGATGGTGGCCCTGTTCCTGTCCTTCTCCTTTCTCATCGGCGAATTCGTCTTCGCCAACCTGCTGGTGGGGACGCGCTACGAGACCCTGCAGATCTATCTCTACAACCTGCGCAACGGCAGCGGCCACCTGACCAGCGCCCTGGTGATCTCCTACTTCCTCGCGGTCCTGCTGCTGACTTGGATCGCTAATCGCCTGAATCGGGAGCGGACATGAGCTATCTCGCGGTCAAGGGACTGCACAAGCGCTACGGCGCCAATACCCTGTTCACCGACATCGAATTCCATGCGGAACAGGGCGAACTGGTGACCCTGCTCGGCCCCTCGGGCTGCGGCAAGTCCACCCTGCTGCGCTGCCTGGCCGGGCTCACCGAGGTCGATCGCGGCGCCATCGTGCTGGCGGGACAGGACATCACCCACCTGCCGCCGCAACGCCGTGGCATCGCCATGGTGTTCCAGAGCTATGCGCTGTTTCCCAACATGACCGTGGCGCAGAACGTCGCCTTCGGCCTGCGCATGCAGCGCCTGGCGCGGGACGAAATCGAGCAGCGGGTGCGCGAGGCCCTGACCCTGGTAGAACTGCAGGGCTTCGCCGAGCGCTATCCGCACCAGCTCTCCGGCGGCCAGTGCCAGCGCGTGGCCCTGGCGCGCTCGCTGATCGTGCGGCCGCGGCTGCTGCTGCTGGACGAACCCCTCTCGGCGCTGGATGCCCGCATCCGTCGCCACCTGCGCGAACAGATCCGCGCCATCCAGCAGGAGCTGGGCCTGACCACGGTGTTCGTCACCCACGATCAGGAAGAAGCCCTCACCCTGTCCGATCGCATCGTGCTGATGCGCGAAGGCCGCATCGTCCAGAGCGGCGATGCCGAGACCCTCTACACCGCACCGGTGGATGCCTTCGCCGCCGGCTTCATCGGCAACTACAACCTGCTCAGCGCCGACCAGGCCAGCCGCCTGTTCGGCCAGACCTTCCAGGGGCAGGTGGCGATTCGCCCCGAGGCCATCCGACTCGGCGTCGCTGGCGGTTTCAGCGGCCGCATCGTCGGTCACAGCCTGTTGGGCAACGTGATCCGCTACCGGATCGCCACCGAAGCCTGCGAACTCAATGTCGACGTTCTCAACCATGGGCCGACGGCCTTGCAGCCGAACGGCACAGCCGTCACCCTGGCCGTCGATTCCGACAGCCTGAGAGAAGTGGCATGACCCTGGCGATTTTCGATCTCGACGAAACCCTTATCGACGGTGACTGTTCCAGCCTGTGGAGCCAGCAGATGGGCGTGCTCGGCTGGGTCGACCGCGAGTCCTTCGTGCGGCGCGACAGCGAGCTGATGGCGGCGTACGCCCAGGGCGAGTTGGCCATGGAAGACTACATGGCCTTCCACCTCGAACCCCTGGTGGGCCGCACGCCCGAGGAAGTGGATTTCGAGGTCGGGCCCTGGGTCGAGGACGTCATCGAACCCCTGATCTTCAGCGACGCCATGAAGTGCATCGCCGCCCACCGCGCGGCCGGCGACCGGGTGATCATCGTCTCGGCTTCCGGGGTGCATCTGGTGGAGCCCATCGCCGAACGCCTCGGCGTGGAAGAAGTGCTGGCCATCGACCTGCAGGTCAATCACGGCGTCTACAGCGGCCAGGTCGAGGGCGTCATGACCTTTCGCGAAGGCAAGCTGACCCGCCTGCTGGAACTGCTCGGCGGCGACCGCAGCCTGCTGGCTGGCGCCAGCTTCTACTCCGACTCGCGCAACGACCTGCCGCTGCTCGAAGCGGTGGGCAAGCCGCACGTGGTCAACCCCGATCCGGTACTACGCGAGCGCGCGGCACAGGCTGGCTGGCCGATCCTCAGCTGGCGGTAGAGTCAGTCAGACACGAATGTTATCGCGGCCATGGGCCGCTCCTACAGAAGCATCACCCCTCGTAGGAGCGGCCCATGGCCGCGATAAAGACAGTTGCGCCTACAGCGGACTCGATCTGTAGGAGCGGCCGTAGCGGCGGACCGCCATGGCCGCGATAACCCTGGCCGTGGGTGCTACTCCAGCCCTTCGTCCAGCACCAGCACCACCTTGCCGTTCACCTCGTTGCTTTCCAGGGCGGCAAAGGCGGCTTCGGCGTTCTGGGCGGCGAAGCGGCGTTCCAGGTTGACGTTCAGCTTGCCTTCGGCGAACAGCGGCCACACCTTGGCCTCCAGGGATCTCATGGTCTTGGCCTTGAATTCCACGGATCTGTTGCGCAGCGTCGAGCCGATGATGCGGATGCGCTTGCCGAGCACCTTGCCCAGATCCATCTCGGCCTGGCGACCGCCCATGAGGCCGATCAGCACCCAGCGTCCGTCCTGGCCCAGCAGATCCAGATTGAGCGACGCATAGTTCGCGCCGACCGGATCGAGGATGACGTGGAAGGGGGCGAAATCGCGCAGCCCTTCCAGATCGGTCTTGCGCAGCACCCCGCCCTCGGCACCGAGGCGCTCGCAATGCGCCAGGCGATCCTGGGAGCCGACGCTGACCCAGCAGGGATTGCCGAAGGCCTTGCACAGCTGGATGGCGGCCGAGCCGACGCCGCTGGCACCGGCGTGCAGCAGTACCTTTTCGCCCGGCTGCAGCGCGGCCAGATCGAACAGGTTGCTCCAGGCGGTCGCCCAGACCTCGGGCAGCGCCGCGGCCTCGATCAGCGACAGGCCTTCCGGCACGGAGGCCGCCTGACGCCCGTCCACCACCACCTCGCTGGCCATGCCACCGCCAGCCAGCAGCGCGCAGACGCGGTCACCGACCTGCCAGCGCGAATCCGCAGTGGTCTCGCTGACCACCCCGGCACATTCGAGGCCCAGGGTCGCCGGCGCGCCGGGCGGCGGCGGATAGTTGCCCGCCAGCTGCAGCAGGTCCGCGCGGTTGAGACCGGCAGCCGCCACCTTGATGCGAATTTCCCCAGGCGCCAGCGCGCGCGCGCTCAGTGACTGCCATTCCAGTTGCCCTTCGATACCTTGCAATGCGTTCACGGTGCCTCCATAGTGGCTCAGGCTTTGACGAAAAGCGCCTGCGCCGGCGGGTTCTGCGGGAGTCGAGCGGACCGGAAGACGCGGGGCTGTCACAGCCTTCCCCTCCGATCGCCGCTACCCTTCAGACCGCCGTCAGACGACTTTCGTCAGCGCCCGTCATACTTCCCCTGGCCGCGGAACCGCCCGGGCCGGGAAGGGCCTATAGCCTATTCCTTTCCGTGCATTAGTCGAATACACATGAAGCAGCTCTTGTCCCGTACCGCCCTCGTTGTCCTGCTTGGCGTCAGCGCAACGCCCCTCTTCGCCAAGCCCAACGCGCCGGTAGGCGCCGAGAAACTGCAACCCGATCGCGACCAGGTCATCGCCAGCCTCAACATCGTCGAGTTGCTCAAGCGGCACCACTACAGCAAGCCGCCGCTCAACGATGCCCAGTCGATCAAGATCTACGACAGCTATCTGAAGATGCTTGATCCCGGCCGGTTGTATTTCAATGCCGCCGACATTCGCGAATTCGACGCCTCGCGCACCCGCTTCGACGACTACCTCAAGCAGGGTAACCTCGAACCGGGCTTCGCCATCTACCGGCGTTATGCCCAGCGTATGACCGAGCGGCTGAACTACGGCCTGGGTCTGCTCAACGCCGGCATCGGCAAGCTCGACTTCACCGTCGACGAATCCTTCAACACCAATCGCGAGAAGGCGGCCTGGCCGGCGGACACCGCTGCGCTGGACGATCTCTGGCACCGCAAGCTCAAGGACGAGGTCCTGCGCCTGCGCCTGTCCGGCAAGACCGACCAGCAGATCCAGCAGCAGCTGACCAAGAGATACAAGAATCAACTGGCACGGCTCAACCAGACCCGCAGCGAAGACGTCTTCCAGACCTACATCAACGCCTTCGCCGAGTCCTACGACCCGCACACCCAGTATCTCTCCCCGGAAAGCGCGGAAAATTTCGACATCAACATGAGCCTGTCGCTGGAAGGCATCGGCGCAGTGTTGCAGAACGACAACGACTACGTGCAGATCCTGCGCCTGGTACCGGCCGGCCCGGCCGACAAGTCCAAGCAGATCGCCCCGGCGGACAAGATCGTCGGCGTCGCCCAGGGCGACGGCGAGATGGTCGACGTCATCGGCTGGCGGCTGGACGAGGTGGTCAAGCTGATCCGCGGACCCAAGGGCTCCAAGGTCCGCCTGGAGGTCATCCCGGCGAGCAATGCGCCAAACGACCAGAAGACCAAGATCGTCACCATCACCCGCGAAGCGGTCAAGCTCGAAGAGCAGGCGGCGCAGAAGCACGTGATCGACGTGCCCCACGAGGGCAAGCACTACAAGCTCGGCGTGATCGACGTACCGGCCTTCTATCTGGACTTCAAGGCCTATCGCGCCGGCGACCCGAACTACAAGAGCACCACGCGTGACGTGAAGAAGCTCATCGGCGAGCTGCAGAAGGAAAAGGTCGATGGCATCGTCCTGGACCTGCGCAACAACGGCGGCGGCTCGCTGCAGGAAGCCACCGAACTGACCGGGCTGTTCATCGACCAGGGTCCCACCGTGCTGGTGCGCAATGGCGACGGCAAGGTCGAGGTGCTGGCCGACGACGAAGGCGGCGCCTTCTACAAGGGCCCGCTGACCGTGCTGGTCAATCGCCTGTCCGCCTCGGCCTCGGAGATCTTCGCCGGCGCCATGCAGGACTATCACCGGGCGCTGATCGTCGGCGGCCAGACCTTCGGCAAGGGCACCGTCCAGACCATCCAGCCGCTCAACCATGGCGAGCTGAAGCTGACCATCGCCAAGTTCTACCGCGTCTCCGGCCAGAGCACCCAGCACCAGGGTGTACTGCCGGACATCGACTATCCGGCGGTGGTGGACACCAAGCAGATCGGCGAGAGCGCCCTGCCCGACTCCATGCCCTGGGACACCATCGCCCCGGCGGTGACCGGTCTGAGCAATCCCTTCGCCAACTACCTGCCGGAACTGGTCAAGCGCCATGACGTGCGGGTGCAGAAGGATCCCGACTTCATCTTTGCCCGCGAGCGCCTGAAGCTGGCCCAGGAACTGGCGGCGGATACCACCGTCAGCCTCGACGAGAAGAAGCGCCGCGCCGAGCAGACCGCCCTGGACGAGCGCCAGCTGGCCATGGAAAACCAGCGTCGCAAGGGCAAGGGCGAAGCCCCGCTCAAGGAGCTGAAGAAGATCGACGAGGACAACCCGGCGATCGACGACGACAAGACCAAGCCGCAGGACGACGCCTATCTCATGGAGTCCGGCCATGTGCTGCTGGACTACCTGGACCTGAGCCAGACGCCGCCCAAGCGCTGACATCAAAACGTCACATCTCTGTCGTGAAATGCCCGGGGGTCGCCACCTGCGACCCCCGGGCATTTTCGTTTCCGGGTTCCTGCAGGCTTATCATGACGCTTAACGACCAGGCTGGGGTGTTGGATCGCATTCTCGCCAACCGCGAGTTGCATTCGCTCTTTCAACCCATAGTGTCCTTGAGCGAGCGACGCATCCTCGGCTACGAGGCCCTCATTCGCGGCGCCTCGAATACCCCGCTGCAATCCCCCCTGCCCCTCTATGCCACCGCCCGCCAGGCCGGTCGCCTGTCCGAACTGGAAATCGCCGCACGCCAGCAGTCCTGCCAGACCTTTCGCGAGCTGGCGCTGGATGGCCTGCTGTTTCTCAACGTCTGTCCGGAAACCCTGCTGGAACCGGCGCACCAGTCGGGCCAGACCCTCAAACTGCTGCAGCGCCTGGGTCTTTCCCCGGCGCAGGTGGTGATCGAGCTCACCGAGCAGGCGCCCATCGATGACTTCGCGCTGCTAGCCACCGCCCTGCACCACTACCGCGCCATGGGCTTTTCCATCGCCCTCGACGACCTGGGCGCCGGCTATTCCAGTCTCCGGCGCTGGTCGGAATTGCGCCCGGACTTCGTCAAGATCGATCGTCACTTCATCGAGTCCATCCACCGCGATGCGGTGAAGCGCGAATTCGTCGGCTCCATCCTGAAGATGGCCGAAGCCTCGCGCGCCCAGGTGATCGCCGAAGGCATCGAGACCCACGAAGAGCTCTCGACCCTGGCAAGCATGGGCGTGGATCTGGTCCAGGGCTATCTGCTGGGTCGACCGACCGCCGCCCCACCGCGCGAGATCCAGACCCTGCTGCCGGTGATGGAGGTCCGCAGTTCCGAGCTTGCCGAAGAATCGACCACCGTTGCCAGTCTCCGGGTCGAGCAGGTCGCGGTCGGCCAGGACATGCTCATTCCCGAAGTGCTGGAGCGTTTCCGCCTGCAGCCGAGCCTAAACACCCTGGCGGTGGTGGACGAAGACGATCGCCCGGTGGGTATCGTCCACCATCACGAACTGAGTTCGGCGCTGCTCAAGCCCTTCGCCCACGAGGTGTTCGCGCGCAAGCCCATCGCCCGACTGATGAGCCAGGACTTCCTGGCGACCGAATCCGGCCAGTCACTGCAGCAGGTCAGCCGCCTGCTCACCGCCCGGGCACGCCAGCGCATCGAAGAGGATTTCATCATCACCGAAGGCGGTCGCTATGTCGGCGTCGGACGGGTGATGGACGTGCTGCGCCTGATCACCGAACAGCGCATCCAGCAGGCCAAGCATGCCAACCCCCTCACCCAGCTGCCCGGTAACGTGCCCATCCAGCAGTGCCTGACCCGGCTGCTGGATCAGCAGCGCGAAGCCGTGGTGTGCTACGTCGACATCGACGGCTTCAAGCCCTTCAACGACCTCTATGGCTACGCCAAGGGCGACGAGGTCTTGCTCTGCCTGGCGCAGACCCTGTCCGAGCGCCTGGATCCACAGCAGGACTTCGTCGGCCACATCGGCGGTGACGACTTCCTGGTGGTGCTGGGGTCGGCGGACTGGCGGCGGCGCCTCAATGGCCTGATGGCGGCCTTCCAGGAGCGCTGCCGACATTTCTATCGCAGCGAGCACCTGGAGGCCGGCTGTTTCCTGGCCTACGACAGGGACGGCCGCCGGCGCGAGTATCCGCTGCTGTCGCTGTCCCTGGGGGTGGTGGAACTGGACCGAGAGGCCGGCCAGCGGGTGGATGCCAGCGGAGTGGCGGCGCTGGCCTCGGAGGCCAAGCGCAATGCCAAAAGGGTGCCCGGCTACAGCCTGCACCTGATGCGGGCCTGACGCCTATTCCTGGCGATGGTCGGGATAGCGGTGATCGAACACCCGGGTCACTTCGGCCGCATGCCAGCTGATGGCGTCGGTGACGGGCGGCGAACCTTCCAGGGCGCCCAGGCGCAGGGCACAGTCGAAGAAACCTTCACGGGGGATGCGCGTACCGCTCTGGCTGACCACCAGCGCACTGCGCAGCGGCCGACCCTCGCGCCGATCGAGGGCGGCCAGATACTCTAGCGCCGTGGTCAGGGTGACCATCGCCGGCTGGGGCAGCCCCAGCCGTTCGATCACCGAGCGGTAGGTCAGGAGACTGCGGCTGCGCCGCGCGCTCTCCAGTTCATCCAGCAAGGCCAGCCAGTGCTGGCGACTGATGCGTACGCTCAAATCCCTCAATCCCGCAACTGATCGAGGGCGACGCCGGGCGCCGGCCGCTCGTGCTTGTCGGGCAGGGCCGCCAGGGCCGCCTGCTGGCTCGCGGTGCGGTTGGCGCGCCAGGCCCGAAAGCCGTCCAGCTCATCGCTGCAGGCCTTGCCGACCCAGGCCAGCACGGCGAGGTCGTCGAACAGACCGAACATGGGCACCCAGTCGGGAATGAGATCGATGGGCAGCAGGAAGTAGACCAGACCGCCGGCGACGGTCAGCAGCGTCTTGCGACTCACGCCGCGGTATTCGCCTCGCCACCAGGCCAGCAACAGCTGATGGAACAGACTCAGGGTGTCGCGGGCCTCGCCCAGCTTGAGGCCGCGCTTGCTGGTCTTGCGCGCTACGCCGAGCAACAACGCGGGCAGGCGGCCACGGATCAGCAGGCGCTGGGCGATACCAAGGTAGCGATCAAAATTCTTCGGCGGCTTCATGGACACCTCGAGCAGGAGAGAGCATTGGCCAGAGACCCGTAAACCACAGGTCTTTGCGCCCTTGCTTGGATCGCACCGCTGCGGCAGGGTTTCCCGCCGTCCAATGTAAAACGCCCTGCTAGGCAGGGCGTTCGGTACAAAGAGTGCGGCTTACTTCTTGGCCGGAGCCTTTTCGGCAGCGGCCGGCGCCTCGGCAGCCGGAGCGGCCGGAGCGTCTTCGGCGTCCGCGGCAGCGGCGTCCTTGATGCCGAGCAGTTCCAGGTCGAACACCAGCACGGAATTGGCCGGGATCGCCGGGCTCGGGCTCTGGGCGCCGTAGGCCAGCTCGGAGGGGATGTACAGCTTGATCTTCTCGCCGACGTGCATCAGTTGCAGCGCCTCGACCCAACCCGGAATCACGCCGTTGACCGGCAGGTCGATCGGGGTGCCACGCTTGATGGAGCTGTCGAACACGGTGCCGTCGACCAGCTTGCCCTCGTAGTGCACGGTGACCACGTCGGTGGGCTTGGGCTGCGGGCCATCGGCCTTCTTGACCACTTCATACTGCAGACCGGAAGCGGTGGTGATCACGCCAGGCTTCTTGCCGTTCTCTTCGAGAAACTTCTTGCCGGCCTTGGCGTTGTCTTCGCTGACCTTGGTCATCTTCTCTTCGGCGCGCTTCTGCAGGGCGGCGAAGGCTTCGGTCAGCTGCTGATCGGTCAGCTTCTGGTCCTTCTTGCCAACGGCGTCCTCGATACCCAGGGCGACGGCCTTGGGATCCAGGTCGTCGATGCCTTCCTGGGCCAGGCTCTTGCCCATGTTCAGGCCGATGCCGTAGGACGCCTTCTGGGCCGGGCTTTCCAGCTCGACCTTGGGCTTGGAGTCGCAGCCGCTCAGAACCAGACCCACCAGGGCCACCGCTGCTGCCAACCGATACTGTTTCATGTTGATTCCTTATCCGTGCGCATTGTGCGCGTTCAAATAACTGATCGAGCTTACAAGGAGACCTGCTCGCTTGCCATCGCCAGGCCTCTAAATGGCTGCAAAGGATAAGATTTCAAGCTTATGTCTGCCTGAACATCGCGTGAACGAGCGGCGGGCTATCCCTGCGACGTCTTGTCCGGGACGCCCGGGCAGTGGCGACCGACGCGAGTCCAGGCGCTAAACTAGCGCCTTCTTCAGAGCCTGCCAGAGACCTCCATGTTCGAGCCCAACGATCTGAATCGCCCACCTCTCGACCTCGCCCGCGAATCGCGCAAGGCCGGTGGCTACGGCCTGCTGTACTCGGTGCTGCTGGCGATCGGCATCCTGCTCTATCACCACTGGGTGCCCAGCGCCTTCCCCGGCAGCCTGCTGCAGATGTCCCTGGCACTGCCCATCATCCTGTTCGCCGGCAGCGCCGTGTACTACCTCACCATGGTGCGCAAGTGCGAGCGTCTGCAGCGCGAGGAAGACGAGAAGGCTGGCAAGGGCAAGGCCAAGCGCCGCTAGCCGCGCTGAACGTCGCCGCCCCCGCCCGGTCGATTGCAGACCACGACCGGCGCTGGAGGCGCGATGCTGACCATCACCGATCTGCACAAGAGTTATCCGACGCCCCAGGGCCCGCTGCCGGTCCTGCGCGGCGTGGACCTCAGCCTGGCGCGGGGCGCGAGTCTGGCGCTCATGGGCGAATCCGGCAGTGGCAAGAGCACCCTGCTGCACCTGGTCGCCGGCCTCGACCGGCCTGACCGAGGCCACATCCAGGCCGCCGGCCAGGCACTCGACAGTCTCAACGAACGGGCCCTGGCCGCCTGGCGCCGCGAGGGCATCGGGCTGATCTTCCAGCAATTCAATCTGATCGCCAGCCTCACGGTGGCCGACAATCTCGCCTTCCAGGCGCGCCTGGCCGGGCGCCATGATCCGCGCTGGCAAGCCGAGCTGGCCGAGCGCCTGGGGCTGACCGCCCTGCTGGAGCGCTATCCGGAACAGCTTTCCGGCGGCCAGCAGCAGCGCGTGGCCCTGGGACGCGCCCTCGCCTCCCGGCCGCCCCTGCTGCTCGCCGACGAACCCACCGGCAATCTCGACGAAGCCAGTGGCGACCAGGCCCTGGCCCTGCTGCTGGAACTGGTCGCCGAGACCGGAAGCAGCCTGCTGATGGTGACCCACAGCGCGCGCATCGCCAGCCATCTGGATCGCACCCTGCAACTGGAACGCGGACGTCTCGGCGGCGCAGCCATGGGCCAACCATGAGACTGCTCTACTGGAGTCTGCACAGCCTGGCCAGCCATTGGCGGCGGCATCCGCTGCAACTGGCCGGCCTAGTCGCCGGGCTGTGGCTGGCGACCGCGCTGCTGATCGGGGTGCTGGCGCTCAATGCCCAGGCCCGCCAGAGCTATGCCCAGGCCAGCGCCCTCTTCGGTGCCGACCAGTCGAGTCTGGAAGCCCGGGACGGCAAACGCTTTCCCCAGGCGCTGTTCGTCGAATTGCGTCGTCAGGGCTGGCCGGTGTCGCCCGTCCTGCAGGGCCGCCTGACCCTGGCCGAGCGCGAGGGCGCCCTGCCGCTGCTGGGCATCGAGCCGGTCACCCTGCCCAGTGACCGGGGGGTGGCGGCCAGCGCTTCGCCCGAGGCCCTGTTCGACTTTCTCGGTCCGACTGGCACCACCTGGATCGCGCCGGAAACGCTGCGCGAATGGCGGCTCCAGGCCGGTGAAGTGCTGCACCGCGCCGATGGCCTGGCGCTACCACCGCTCCAGCCGCGCCCCGGCCTGGCGCCTGGCACCCTGGTCATGGACATCGGTCAGGCCCAGCGGGTGCTGGACGCACCGGACCAGCTTTCCCGGCTGATCCTGCCAAAGACCTTTCAGCGCGCCCTGCCCACCCTGGACGGGGTCGACCTGCAACGGCTGGAGAACGACCAGGGCGCCGAACTGGACCGCCTGACCGACAGCTTCCACCTCAATCTGCTGGCGCTCGGCCTGCTGGCCTTCGCCGTCGGCCTGTTCATCGTCCACGCCGCGACGGGCCTGGCGCTGGAGCAGCGCCGCGCCCTGCTGCGCACCCTGCGCGCCTGTGGTCTGTCGGCCGCGACCCTGGTGCTGGCGCTGACCCTGGAACTGGCACTGATCGCCCTGGTAGCGGGCGCCCTGGGAGTTGCCAGCGGCTATCTGCTGGCGGCGCTGCTGCTGCCCGACGTGGCGGCCAGTCTGCGTGGCCTCTATGGCGCCGAGATCGCCGGCAGCCTGACCCTAAGCCCGGCCTGGTGGCTGGCCGGCCTCGGCCTCAGCCTGGGCGGTGCCCTGCTGGCAGGTGCCGACGGCCTCTGGCGCGCCGCGCGGCTGCCGCTGCTGGCGCTGGCCCAGGGCGAGGCCTGGCGCGCCGCCCATGGCCGCTGGCTCCAGCGCCAGGCCCTGGGCGCCCTGCTGGTGGGGCTGGCGGCGCTGGGGCTGTGGCTGGGTGGCAACAGCCTGGCCAGCGGCCTGGCCCTGCTCGGTTGCCTGCTGCTGGCGGCGGCCCTGGCATTGCCGCCGCTGCTGAGCGCCCTGCTGGATCTGCTCCTCAAGCAGGCCCGGCGCCCGCTTTCACGCTGGTTACTGGCCGACGCCCGCCAGCAGCTGCCCGGGCTGTCCCAGGCGCTGATGGCGCTGCTGCTGGCGCTGGCGGCCAATGTTGGCGCGGGCAGCATGACCGAAGGCTTCCGCCGCACCTTCGATGGCTGGCTCGACCAGCGCCTGGCCGCCGAGCTCTATCTGCGCCCGCAGGATGCTACCCAGGCCGCGGCCCTGCTCGCCTGGCTACCCCAGCAATCCAGCGTCCGCGCGGTGCTCCCGGTGTACGAACTAGAGACCAGGATTGAAGGCCAGCCGTCCACCCTGAGCGGGGTGCTGGACGCTGACCTCTATCGCCAGCACTGGCCGCTGCTCGATGCCGGTGGCGACGCCTGGACGCCCTTCTTCGCCGGAGAGGGCGTGATGCTCAGCGAGCAACTGGCGCGCCGCCTCGGGGTGGCCAAAGGGCAGCGGGTGGAGCTGCAGGGCAGCCAGGGGCGCTGGTCCGCGACGGTGCTCGCCACCTACGCCGACTATGGCAATCCGCGTGGCCATCTGCTGTTGTCCCAGGCGCGCCTGCGGGCGCTATGGCCGGATGCCGCCCTGGTGCGCATCGTCATCCGCATGGCGCCGGCGCAGGTAGAGGCCCTTCGCGGCAAGCTGCAACAGCGCTTCGGGCTGGACACCAGTCATTCCATCGACCAGGGGCAGTTGCGGCGCTATGCCGACCAGGTCTTCGAGCGCACCTTCAGCGCCACCGCGGCGCTCAACGCCCTGACCCTGGCGGTGGCCGGTCTCGCCCTGTTCATCGCCCTGCTCGGCCAGGCGCAGCGGCGTCTCGGTCAGCTCGCGCCGCTCTGGGCGCTGGGCATCGAACGACCTCGGCTGATCCTGCTGAGCCTGGGCCAGTTGCTGGGGCTCGCCCTCCTCACCCTGGCCCTGGCCATGCCGCTGGGTATCCTGCTGGCCTGGTGCCTGGTGGCGGTGGTGAACGTCCAGGCCTTTGGCTGGCGACTGCCGCTGCAGGTCTTTCCAGGTCAGTTGCTGGCGCTTTCCGCCATTGCCCTGCTGGCTACCCTGGTGGCGGCCGCCTGGCCGCTGCTGCGGCTGCAACGCAGTCAACCGCTGGATCTGCTGCGAGAACTCGGCAATGAACGCTAGGGCCCTGCTGGTCGCACTCCTGCTGCTTAACGGTTGCGACCAGCAACCGGCTTCCGAAGGCTTCGCCGGCCTTGGCCAGGGCAGCGAGAATTTCGCCCCCGTCGTGCCCGGCAAGGTCTTCAGCTTTCCCGCCGATCACGGTGCTCATCCGGATTTCCGCATCGAATGGTGGTACGTCACCGCCAATCTCAGCGATGCCGAGGGTCATCACTACGGCGTGCAGTGGACGCTGTTCCGCAATGCCCTGCGGCCCGGCGCCGACCAGCCTGGCTGGAGCAATGGCAACCTCTGGCTGGGCCACGCCGGCCTTACCACCGAGACCCGCCAGTTCTCTGCCCAGACCCAGGGTCGCGGTGGTATCGGCCAGGCCGGCGTGACGGCCGCGCCCTTCGCCGCCTGGATCGACGACTGGCGCCTCGCGGGCGACCTGGCCGGTCGAGCGCAGGTCCAGGCACGAGGCCCGGGCTTCGCCTATCAGCTGGAGCTCGCCGCCACCGGACCGCTGGTGCTCCAGGGCGAAGGCGGGGTCAGCCGCAAATCGGCCAGCGGCCAGGCGTCCTACTACTACAGCCAGCCCTTCTTCCAGGCCCAGGGCGAATTGGAGATCGAAGGAAGGCGCGTGCCGGTCAAGGGCCTGGCCTGGCTGGATCGCGAATGGAGCAGCCAGCACCTGGCCGCGGACCAGCTGGGCTGGGACTGGTTTTCCCTGCACCTGGACGACGGTCGCCAGCTGATGCTCTATCGCCTGCGCCAGGCCGACGGCCAGCACTATCTGTTCGGCAACCTGATCGCTGCCGATGGCCACAACCAGCCGCTGCATCCCGGCGATATCCGCCTGGCGCCAGAGTCCACCCACAGGGTCGCCGGCCGCGAGGTGCCGGTACGCTGGTCCATCACCCTGCCGGGGCAGCAGCTCGATCTGCATATCGCGGCAGTCAACCCCGATGCCTGGATGGCCCTGGGCACGCCCTACTGGGAAGGTCCGGTCAGGGTGGAGGGCAGCGCCAGGGGGATGGGCTACCTGGAAATGACGGGGTACTGACAAGAGCGGAGAGACACCTCCCGGACGCATCTCACTCAGGAACTCCCGGCCCCGCTCCCGCCTCGAATCCTTACCTACTCCTGCCGCTGCGCAGGGCTCGTTAGCGTGATAACCGAGGTGTGTCGATGAATGTCAAAGAGCTGAATCAGCAGGTCAAGGCCGGCGCGGTCAAGGAAGTCAATCTGGTGTCCATGGAAGGCGGCTCCTACGTCATCCATGCGCTGGTGGAAGGCACCTCGGTCCCCGTCGCCGATGACAAGGGCGCCACCCTGCACGTGGCCTCGGTGGAAGAAGCCCGGCGCATCCTCGATGACGTCAAGGACGTGCGCCTGTTCATCGCCCAGCCGGCGGTCTATGAAGAGATGGTCGGCCAGCCGGTGAGCCAGACCGATTCGCGCGAAGAGATCCCGCTGCGGTCGAAGGTCGAGAATCGCTGATCCACCTCGCCCCCGCCGTCGCCGGCAACCGGCGGCGACACCTCCGTGCCCCGGACGCCTCGCGCAGGCGTCACCCTCGAGCGATAGGTCGCCACAGCGCAACCACCCGGGATTGATTGTTATATTATAACAGTCACCTATCAGCCCGAGGATTCCGTCATGTCGATCGCCGCTCCTGCCCGCTCCAACGAAGAGATCGCCTGCCTGGCCGGAGCCAAGGCCGCGCTGTACACCTGGGCCGCGACCGTTGCCACCCGCGACGTGGAGGCCATCCTTGCGCTCTATGCGCCGGACGCCATCCTGGTGCCGACCCTGTCTAACGAGGTGCGCGACAGCGAGGAAAGCCGCCGCGAGTACTTCCGCAACTTCCTCGCCAACGACGGGCTGGTGTGCGACGTCCAGATCTTCAAGAAAAGGGTCAGCAGCAAGCTCGGCACCGTGGTGGTCGGCGGGCTCTATGTCTTCCACTATCGGGAAGGCGAGCAGGCCATCAGCGTGCCCGCGCGCTTCCTCTTCACCTTCGAGCAGATCGACGGCCGCTGGCTGATCACCGGCCACCACTCCTCCCGAGAAGCCTGAGCTAGAGCGGTTGCATTTTGTAAAACTGCAATCCTTGCCGAATGTGCGCGAGTTCGAAATCCTGTTCTGGTGACCCGGGCCCCTCTGACGGCGTGTGCCGCCATGTCGAGTCATAGTCTTGAAACTTGACTAAGGAGGGGCTCATGAACGCCCTGCATGCATTCTTCTTCGCCGACTTCCTCGGCACCGCCACCTGGATGTGGCTGACCTTCTTCGCCGTCGTCATCGCCCTGCTGGCCTTCGACCTGGGTGTGCTCCACAAGGAGAACAAGCCCATCGAGGTCAAGGAAAGCCTGCTGCTGTCCGCCGGCTACATCAGTGCGGGTCTGCTGTTCGCCCTCTTCGTCTGGCAGCTCAAGGGCGCCGACGCCAGCCTCGACTACGTCACCGGCTTCCTGATCGAGAAGTCGCTGTCCATGGACAACGTCTTCCTGATGGCGGTGATCTTCGGCTTCTTCGCCATCCCCCGCGAGTACCAGCACCGGGTGCTGTTCTGGGGCATCCTCGGGGTGATCGTGCTGCGCGCCATCATGATCGGCCTGGGCGCGGCCCTCATCCACCAGTTCGACTGGATCCTCTATATCTTCGGCGCCTTCCTGGTGATCACCGGGGTCAAGATGCTGTTCGCCAAGGTGGATGAAGAGCCCAACCTAGACGACAACGTCTTCATCAAATTCCTGCGCAAGAAAATGCGGGTGACCGATGAGCTGCATGGCGATCATTTCTTCGTGCGCCAGCCCGATGCCAGTGGCAAGGCGGTGCTCTGGGCGACCCCGATGTTCCTGGCGCTAGTCGTGATCGAGTGCGCCGACCTGGTGTTCGCGGTGGACAGCGTGCCGGCGATCTTCGCCATCACCCAGGACCCCTTCATCGTCTACACCTCCAACGTCTTCGCCATCCTGGGCCTGCGCGCGCTGTACTTCGCCCTGGCGGCGATGATTCATCGCTTCGCCTACCTCAAGTACGCCCTGGCGCTGGTGCTGGTGTTCATCGGCTGCAAGATCTTCCTGGTGGGCATCATCGGCAAGATTCCGCCGGCGATCTCCCTGAGCGTGACCCTGGGCCTGCTGGCCGGTGGCGTGCTGGTCTCGCTGTACAAGACCCGCGGCGAAGCCAAGCACAGCGCCGCCGGTCATGAACCGCGCGATTCGCTGAAGCGGCCTTCGTGACAAGGAGCGGACGAACATGAGCACCAAAACCATCCTCGGACTCGCCGGCATCCTGCTGCTGCTCGGCCTCGGCGGCTGCGACAGCGCCGAGAAGGCGGCGGACAGCTTCGCCACCAAGGTGGAAGAAGCCGCCCGCGAACAGGCCCGGGAAACCCTGGGCGGAACTCTCGACGAGCTGAACAGGAAGGTCGACGAGGCCCAGCAGCAGAGCCGCGCCTGGCTCGATCAGCACCGGCCGAAGCAGGAAAAGGAAGAGACCGCACCGCCCAGGGCCAACCGGTCGGTGGAAGGGGTGGAGACCTGAGAGAGGGATTGCCCTGGCGGCAATCCCGAAATCACGACAGACCTCATCGTCTCTTGATCGCGGCCATGGCGGTCCGCCGATGCGACCGCTCCTACGGCCAACCTGGATGGTTGGAGCTTTGTCCCAATCGCACAACATGGTCGACGCCCTGAAGCGAGATCGGTAGGAGCGGCCCATGGCCGCGATTGTCCCCAACGCAGCTTCATAGCGCCGTAGCGCGGAAAACGGCGTAGCCTTTTCCACTGGGGCTTAGTGGAAGGACACCCTCACCCCAACCCTCTGCCGAGAGGAGAGGGAGCTATCCGAGCGGGCATTCATCTCCATTGGCACCGGCAAGCCTGCGATCCGCCGTCATTGCCCAGTCCATGGGAGCGGACCAAGGCCACGACGGAGATAGGACATTACCTCTGCCCTACGCTAATACACCGCCAGAATCTCCTGCCGGTGCACCTTGCCTTCCACGGTCACCGCCACCTCGTCGCCCTCCTCCCGCCCGAGCAATGCCTGACCGAGGGGCGCGCGCGGGGAGATCACCAGCACCTCCTGACCATCCAGCCTGACCTTGAGTCCCGCCGCATCCGGGCCGAGGAACAGCCAGCGGCTGGCCGTGGCGGTAGTGAGTTCGATCAGGGCGCCGACGCGGACACCGTCGCTCATGGTCATGGGAGTCAGCGCGCGGTAGGCGGCCAGGGCTAGCTCGATCTCGTGCAGACGGCGGCGTTGGCCATCGGCCAGGTAGGCCGCTTCCAGACCGCGGGTGTCGTACTTGTTCTCGGCCTTGCTTTCACTGTGGGTGGCCGCTTCATGGCTGGCCGCCAATTGCTGGCTGATGACCTCGCGGTCGGCTTCCAGCGCCTGGAGAATGAGGGTGAGCAGTCGAGCTTTGTCCATGAAACTGTCGCCGAGGCAAAGGGTGCGAGCCTAAGGCCTAACGCCACGTCCCGCCAGCATCCCCGGTGCGCATGTCCGCCCGCCAGAACCCGTACGCGGGCCGCCGGTCAGTACAAGGCAGGATGTAACAGGACATAACAGATGCGCACCCGTACCGGACTCACTCTCCTGGCCCGCGGCGGCTATGCCGCCCGCGGTCTCGTCTATCTCATCATCGGCGTGCTGGCGCTGCTGGCTGCACGCGGCTCCGGCCAACCAGCGGACAGCCACGACAGCCTGGAAGCCCTGCTCGCCCAGCCCTTCGGCCACTTCCTGGTCGGCCTGGTGGTGGTCGGCCTGGTCGCCTTCGCGGCCTGGCGCATCCTCCAGGCCATCCGCGATGTGGATGACCATGGCAGCAAGCCCAAGGGCCTGGTGATCCGCACCGGCCTGCTGGTGGGTGGCATCACCTATGGCGCCCTGGCCTTCTTCGCCCTCGGCCTGCTGGTCAGTGGTCTGCGCCAGGGCGGTGGCTCGGGTGGGGAAACCAACGACCTACTGCAGACGCTCCTCGGTTGGCGCTATTCCAACCTGCTGGTGTACGTCGCTGCGCTGATTCCGCTGGGCGTGGGCCTTGCCCATTTCGTGAAGGGCTGGAAGGCCAGCTTCGAGCGTTATCTCGAAGCCAGTCCGGAGCAGCTGCGATTGATCCGGCCCATCGGCCGCTTCGGGCTGATCGCCCGGGGCGTGGCCTTCGTCGAGATCGCCGTCCTGCTGGTGGTCAGCGGCTCGCGCTACCAGGCGCTGCATCCGCCGGGCATGAAGGACGCCCTGAACGGCCTGCAGAATCTGCCCTTTGGCGGACTGGTGCTGTCCGTGGTCGGCCTCGGCCTGATCGCCTTCGCCTGCTACAGCTTCGCGGAAGCCTGGTGGCGGCGCATCGAGATGGACCTGCCGGACGTGGGTGGCTCGCTGCGCCAGGTATTGCCGCGTTAGACCAGCGCCAGCCGCTCGCGCATGGCGCGCCAGTGGCTGCCTTCCCAGAACAGCTTGTCGCAGTGCGGACAGTGCAGAAAATGCCGGTGGCGTTCCCGCACGCGCGGAGGCAGGCGATCGGCGACCTCCGCCAGGCTGACCGCCTGCAGACTCGAGTTGCAGGCCAGACAGCGCGAAAAGGGCAACGCCCAGGGACGCAGACCCAGGCGCTGGTAGAGCTCCTGCAGCTGCGCCTCCGGACGCAGGGCATGCACATAGCAGCCATGCAGCACCTGCCGTCGCTTGAGCAATTCACGATCCCGGGTGAGCAGGATACGTTCCTCGCGCCGGGCGAGATCGGCCAGGGCCGGATCGGCATAGGCGTTGTCGTACAGGGTATCGAAGCCCGCCATGCGCAGACGCCGCGCCAACGCACCGAGGTGTGCATCGGCGACGAAGCGCGGACGCCCTGCCCCTGGATGACCAGGCGCGGATTCGCCTGAGCTCTCGGCCTGCGCCGGATGAACGATGACCTCATCGCCGTCGTCCAGTCGCTGCGTCAGCGCAGCCGCCTCGCCGTTGATCAGCAGCAGACCCACCTCGGTATGGGGCACACCGAGGGCTTCGATCTGATGCTTGACGCTCGCCACCGCGGCGCATTCGACCCGGATCACCCGGCCGCGACGGGTCGGGGCCAGAAAGCGTTCGAGGGCGCCGTGGAAGCGAAAGCTGGCCTGGGTCATGGCCTCACTATGCCAGCGGCCGACCCGGGCCTGGGAGGGTTCCGATGGATGACCGCGCTAGGCCTCCACCAGACTCCACTGCTTGTTCAATCGCTTGTCCGACACCGGCATCCGCGTGCCCAGCTGCTGGGCCCAGAGGGATACGCGGTATTCCTCCAGCATCCAGCGATAGAGCTCCAGATTGGCGTCGCGCTTGCCCTCCTGGCCATGCTTGGCGGCGCGGGCGCGATACTGCTCCCAGAGCCCGGCCAGCTCCCCGCTCCAGACGCGATCGCGCTGCACCTGGCTGCCGAGCTTGTCGAAGCGCTGCTCGATGGCCTTCAGATAGCGCGGATACTCCTTGAGCCATTCCAGCGGCGTATCCCGGACGAAACCGGGATAGACCAGGCTGGCCAGTTGCGCCTTGATGTCGTTCAAGGCGACCGCCTGGGCCAGGTCGATGCGACCCTTGAATTTCTTCTGCAGGCCATGCCAGAGCTTGAGGATTTCCAGGGTCAGGCGCGCGATCCGTTCGGCCTGCTCGGTCCAGCCGCCCTTGCGCCGCTCGGCCAGTGAAGCCAGGCCGGCGCCATCGCGGGGCAGCTCGGCGTCGTCGGCGAGGATGGCGGCGTCCAGACTGGCCAGCAGGATGTCTTCCACCAGCGCCTCTGGCCGACCCAGTTCGCGGTGCAGCAGGCCCAGTTCGGTGAGGCCGGGCAACTTGCCGCGCAGGAACTTGGCCTGCTCCGCCAGTTGCTGCAGCAGCAGTCGCTGCAGGGCGCGGCGATGCTGGTAGCGCGCTTCGGCCTGGGTGGCGAAGCGGCCTTCGCGCACCGTGCCCTGCTCGTCCACCAGCGCCGGATAGACCGTCATGGAAAGGCCGGCCACCTGCTGCTGGGTCTTGGCCGCCACCTCGGCGAAGGCCTTGGCCTCCACCGGGCGCTGCTCCTGGCGTTTCTGCGTCGGCAGGGCCAGAGCCGCCTGGCTCTCCTGGGCGAAGCGCGCCGTCACCTCGGCCAGGTCGCGGCCTTCGCCCAGCGGCTTGCCCTGGGCATCGACCACCTCGAGATTCATGCGCAGGTGCGGATCCAGGCCGGCTTCGGCCTCCGGCCAGGCCTCGTCGGGGATACGGGCGCCGGTCATGCGCTGCAATTCGCGCCCCAGGGCCTCGTGCAGCGAGCCCTCGCCGAAGGGGATCTTGTCCAACGCCGCGCGAACGAAATCCGGCACCGGCACGAAGTTCTTGCGCAGCGCCTTGGGCAGGTTGCGCACCAGGGCCACGCAGCGATCGTAGAGCAATCCCGGCACCAGCCAGTCGAGGCGCTGCGGCGGCAGCTGCGGCAACAGCGGCGCCGGCACCCGCAGGGTGACGCCATCGCGCGGATGGGTCGGGTCGAATTCGTAGGACAGCGGCAGAATCAGCTCGCCCAGGCGCAGGGTGTCCGGATACTGGGCAGCGGTCACCTCGCTGGCTTCGCGGGCGAGGACGTCTTCCTCGCGCATGATCAGCAGATCGGGCTGCCTGGCGCTCTCGCGGCGGTACCAGCTGTCGAAGGTGGCGGTCTGGTAGACGTCCGCCGGCAGACGCGCAGCATAGTAGTCGAACAGCGTTTCCTCATCGGCGAGGATGTCGCGGCGGCGGGCCTTGGCTTCCAGTTCGTCCAGCCGCTCCAGCAGCGCCCGGTTGGCGGCCAGGCACTTGGCGCGGCTGTTGATCTCGCCGCGCACCAGGCCTTCGCGGATGAACAGCTCGCGGGCGGCAGGCGGATCTATGGGGCCGAAGTGCACCGGGCGGCGGCCGACCACGATCAGGCCATAGAGCGTGACCTGCTCATAGGCCACCACCTGGCCGCGCTTCTTCTCCCAGTGGGGCTCCAGGTGCGTCTTCTTGACCAGGTGGCCCGCCACCGGCTCGATCCAGTCCGGTTCGATCTTGGCCACCATACGGGCGAACAGCTTGGTGGTCTCCACCAGCTCCGCGGCCATGATCCAGTTGGGTTTCTTGCGGCCGATGACGCTGCCGGGATGGATCCAGAAGCGCCGCTGGCGCGCGCCCAGGTAGTCGCCGTCCTCGCTCTTCTGGCCGATCTGGCTGAGCAGGCCGGCGAGAATGGCCTTGTGCAGCGCCGCATAGCCGCGGGCGCGTACCGCCGCCTCGCTGGCTTCGGCCTGTTGCTGGGCCTTGGCGTTGACGTGCTTGTCGGTGGTCGGCGCAGGTCGGTTGCCGACTTCCGCCGGTGCCGGCGCCGGACTGTCGGCCTTGCGCGCCTGGAGCCCCAGTTCGCGGCACAGCAGGGTCAGCTGGCGATGGGCATCGCGCCACTCGCGCAGCCGCAGGTAGTTGAGGAAGTGCTTGCGGCACCAGCTGCGCAGGGCGTTGGAGCCCAGCGCCTGGCGCTGCTCTTCGAAGCCGTGCCAGAGATTGACCAGGGCGGCGAAGTCGGAATCCGGGTCCTTCCACTGGGCATGGGCCTGATCGGCCTGGGTCTGGCGGTCCGCCGGGCGCTCGCGCGGGTCCTGCACCGACAGGGCGCTGGTGACGATCAGCACCTCGGCGAGGCTGCCCTGCTCGGTCGCTTCGAGCAGCATGCGGCCCAGGCGCGGATCGACGGGCAGGCGCGCCAGTTGCCGCCCCAGGGGCAGCAGGCGCCCCTCGACGTCCACCGCCGAGAGTTCCTGCAACAGGGTGAAGCCGTCCTTGATCGCCTTGCCATCCGGCGGCTCGATGAAGGGGAAGTCCTCGATGCGACCCAGGCGCAGATGCAGCATCTGCAGGATCACCGCCGCCAGGTTGGTGCGCAGGATCTCCGGATCGGTAAAGGTCGGTCGACCGAGGAAATCCTCTTCGCTGTAGAGGCGGATGCAGATGCCCGGCTCGACCCGGCCGCAGCGGCCCTTGCGCTGGTTGGCGCTGGCCTGGGAGATGGCTTCGATGGGCAGGCGCTGGACCTTGGCTCTATAGCTGTAGCGACTGATGCGCGCGGTGCCGCTGTCGATCACGTAGCGGATGCCCGGCACGGTCAGCGAGGTCTCGGCGACGTTGGTGGCCAGCACGATCTTGCGCCCCGGACGCGGCTGGAAGATCTTCTGCTGCTCGGCCGGCGTCAGGCGCGCATAGAGCGGCAGCACCTCGGTGAATTTCAGCTGGGCCTTGCGCAGGACCTCGGCGCAGTCGCGGATCTCGCGCTCGCCGGGCAGGAACACCAGCACATCGCCCGGACGCTGACCGACGCTGCGCTCATGGGCCTCGATCTCGTCCAGTGCCTGGAGGATGCCCTGGTCCACCGAGAGATCGTCCACCAGGCGCTCGCCGTCTTCGTCCACCTCGGCGCTGAGCGGGCGATACCAGGTCTCCACCGGATAGGTCCGCCCGGACACCTCGACGATGGGCGCGCCGTCGAAGTGCCGGGAGAAGCGCTCCAGGTCGATGGTGGCCGAGGTGATGATCAGCTTGAGATCGGGGCGACGCGGCAGCAGGGTCTTGAGAAAGCCCAGCAGGAAGTCGATGTTGAGACTGCGCTCGTGGGCCTCGTCGACGATGATGGTGTCGTAGCGTTCGAGAAAGCGGTCGTGCTGGGTCTCGGCCAGCAGGATGCCGTCGGTCATCAGCTTGATCAGGGTGGCATCGGTGCTCTGATCCTCGAACCGCACCTGATAGCCGACCAGTTCGCCCAGCGGCGAACCCAGTTCCTCCGCCACCCGGGCACCCACGCTGCGCGCCGCCAGCCGGCGCGGCTGGGTGTGGCCGATCAGCCCCTGCACACCCCTGCCCAATTCCAGACAGATCTTGGGCAGCTGGGTGGTCTTGCCCGAACCGGTCTCACCCGCGATCACCACCACCTGGTGGCCGGCGATGGCGCGCTTGATCTCCTCGCGCTTGGCGGCGATCGGCAGGGCGTCGTCGTAACGGATGGTCGGCACGCTGGCACGCCGCGCCTCGACCTTGGCGCAGGACGCCTGGAAACGCTCCAGCCACTGGGCTTCGCGGGCCGGATCAGGCTGTTTCTGCAGGGCCTGGAGCTGGCGCCTCAGGCGATGGCGATCGGCGTTGAAGGCCTGATCCAGGTTGGCGGCGAGACGGGCAACGGAGGGGGTATCGGTCATGAAACTCTTTCGACGGCGGTCGCTTGGACCGGTAAGTGTAAAAGAGTTGGGGGGTGCGGCGGGGCTTTACAAGAACGGCGGGCGGAAAACCGCTGCGCGGCCGGACGGCGCGCAGCGGCGGAACGGACTCAGCGCTTGGCCTGGACGCTGGCCACGTTCAGCTTGGCCGGCGGCGTGCGCAGGGCCATGTCCAAAGACTGCAGGGCCTTCCAGGCGTCCTGTTGCAAATCGGCGGGGTCGGCGTGATCGAACTTGATCTTTTCGCCGGCGGCCGGCAGCGGCGGACGGGTGCCGTAGATCAGGGCATAGAAGACCGAGGCGGTCAGGTAGGTACCGGTAAAGGACGGGTGGCTGCCGTCGGGCAGGAACAGACCCGGTTGCGGCTGATCGGCCAGGGCCTTCTGCCAGGCCTGGCCCACCGGGGCCAGCAGCGCGCCGGTTTCCTTGGCCAGGGAGGTGTAGACGCTGTCCAGCTGCGCCTGCATGGTCGAGTTGTTCTGCCGGGCCCAGGTCAGGTAGAGGATCGGCTGGGCACCGTCCTTGCGCGCCAGGTCGGCGATCAGGCGCACGTACTGACGAGTCAGGTCCGGATTTTTCACCGGCATCATGCTGTGGTCCTGGATCACCACGTAGTCGTAGTTGGCCTTGGCCAGCTCGTCCTGCACGTCGTGGCGCTTCCAGTGTTCCTCGAGGCTGGCGCCGCTGAAGGTCACATGCTTGACGTCCAGCGGGCGCGACTGACCGGCGTCGACGGACATTTGACGGACCATCGCCGGCAGATCGTTGACGAAGGTGTAGCTGTTGCCCACGAACAGGACGCGGATGGGTTCACCGGCCTGGACCTGACCGAGCACGCTGGAGCCCAACAGGAAGAGGCCCAGCACGGCCTGGCGTACGCTAATTCGCATGGTGTGTCCTCAAGGAAAGAGGTCGGAGAGGTGACGGCAAAATGCCGCCTGCGGTTTATACCCGAACCTCTTGCGAAAACCATGCTTGGAAACCAGCGGCACCGCTACCAGTCGACGAGAGGTAGCGGCGCGGGGGACATAGTGAAGTCCTGTTACGCCTTCTTGAGTTCGGCGTCACGCAGTTCGCGACGCAGGATCTTGCCGACGTTGGTGGTCGGCAGGCTGTCGCGGAATTCCACCAGCTTGGGTCGCTTGTAGCCGGTGACGTTGTCGTGCATGTGCTTGAGCACCTGCTCGGTGGTGAGGGACGCACCGGGCTTGGGCACCACGAACACCTTGATCTTCTCCCCCGCCACCTCGTCGGGGATACCGATGGCGGCGCACTGCAGCACCCCGGGCAACTGGGAGAGTACCTCTTCCAGCTCGTTGGGATAGACGTTGAAGCCGGACACCAGGATCATGTCCTTCTTGCGATCGACGATCCGCAGATAGCCATCCGGCTCGATCACGGCGATGTCGCCGGTGCGCAGCCAGCCTTCGGCGTCCAGCACCTCGGCGGTGGCCTCGGGACGCAGCCAGTAGCCCTTCATGACCTGGGGGCCCTTGACGCACAGTTCGCCAGGGGTATCGAAGCTCTGGGCCACGCCATCGGCATCCACCACCTTGCAGTCGGTGCCTGGCACCGGCACGCCGATGGTGCCCAGCCGGCGCCGCTCCAGCGGATTGAAGCTCACCACCGGACTGGTCTCGGTCATGCCATAGCCTTCGCAGATGCCGCAGCCGGTCACCTCTTCCCAGCGCAGAGCCACGGATTGCTGCAGCGCCATGCCACCGGAAAAGGTCACCTTGAGCTGGGAGAAATCCAGCTGGCGGAAATCCTCGTTGTTGCACAGGGCGGCGAACAGGGTGTTGAGGCCGACGAAGCCGTTGAAGCGCCACTGCCGCAGTTCCTTGACCAGCGCCGGCAGGTCGCGCGGATTGGTGATCAGGACGTTGTGGTTGCCCTGGATCAGCATGGCCATGCAGTGAATGGTGAAGGCATAGATGTGATAGAGCGGCAGCGGCGCGATCATCACTTGGGCACCGCCGCCCAGGTACTTGGTCATCAGCACCTGGCACTGCAGCATGTTGGCCACCAGATTGCGGTGGGTCAGCATGGCGCCCTTGGCGATGCCAGTGGTGCCGCCGGTGTACTGCAGCACGGCGACGTCCTCGGCCGCCGGGTCGGCGTCGACGAAATCGACGTGCTCGCCCTTGGTCATGGCATCGACGAAGCGGATGGAATGGGGAATGCGATAGGCCGGCACCATCTTCTTGACGTGGCGGACCACGGCGTTGACCAGCAGGCGCTTGAAGGTCGGCAGCAGGTCGCCGACCTCGGTGATGATGACGTGCCGGATGTCGGTCTGCGGCAGCACCTGTTCGGCCAGGTGCGCCATGTTGGCCAGGCAGACCAGCGCCCGGGCGCCGGAATCCTTGAACTGGTGCTGCATCTCGCGGGCGGTGTACAGCGGGTTGGTGTTGACCACCACCAAGCCGGCACGCATGGCGCCAAAGACCACCACCGGATACTGCAGCACATTGGGCATCTGCACGGCGATGCGATCGCCGGGTTGCAGGTCGGTATGTTTTTGCAGGTAGGCGGCGAACTGACCGGACAGCTCATAGAGTTCGCGGTAGCTCAGGGTACGACCCAGGTTGCTGAACGCCGGGCGCTCGGCGTAGGTCTGGCAGGCCTCGCGGAATACCGCCAGGACGTTGCGATAACGGTCCAGGTCTATGTCTGTCTGGATGCCCTCGGGATATTTGTCACTCCAGAAATTCGGCATCATGCAGCCCGCTCCCGCTCTATGGTTATTGTTCGTTGGAGTGCCGTGATCAGCGCTGAACCGGCCCTGCGAGCCTAGCAGCTTTGCCCTGCCCGCAACAGCATCAATATCCGCCCTGAACGTCACCTAATGACCAGATGGTCACTTATGGTCACCTTCTCTCGGGGCTTTTCCGGGCGTCGATTAGCCTCGGGCGGCGAGCCTGGGTAGAATGCCCGGCTTCGCGGCGTCCGCCGCCTTGTCACAGCTGCCGGAGCGCGTCATGAGCCTGACCGAAAACATCCCTTATGAAGCCCTCGAGATCGGCCAGAAGGTGACCGTGACCCGCACCATCGAGCAGCGCGATGTGCTGCTGTTCGCCGCCCTCTCCGGGGACTGCAACCCGCTGCACCTGGACGCCGAATTCGCCGCCAAGACGCTGTTTCGCGAGCCCATCGCCCACGGCATGCTCAGTGGCGCCCTGATCAGCGCCGCGGTGGCCTGCAACCTGCCGGGCCCGGGCACCCTCTATGTCGACCAGACCATGACCTTCGAAAAGCCGGTCAAGCTGGGCGATACCCTGACGGTGGAAATCGAGGTGCTGGAAAAGCTGCCGAAGTTTCGCGTGAACCTGGCCACCCGGGTGTTCAACCAGCACGGTGACAAGGTCGTCGACGGGGTCGCCAAGGTGGTCGCCCCGCGCAAGCCGGTGCAGGTGCAGCAGGTCGAACTGCCCCCCGTCACCGTCGGCTGAGTCGCCCTCCCCGCCTCAACTCAGATCGGCCAGGCCTCGCTGCAGCGGGGCCTGCAGACTGAAGTCGCTGAACGCCACCTCCATGCCACCTCGCTCCGGGGTGCCACAGACCGGGCCGACCCGGTACTCGGCGGCGACGGGCAGGCTGGCCAGGCGCAGCAGCGGCCAGCGCTGACCGTCGAGCGAGGCCTGGACCCGCAGGGTGCCCTGGGTCAGGGTAATCCTCAGCCACAGCTCTTCGCGCTCGCCCAGCGGTGCGCCCACGGCCAGATCCGAGCGTCCCAGGGTCAGGACGCTGAGCAATTGCGGGGTATCATCGAAGTAGCCGATGCCGGCCCGCAGCCAGTGCTGCTCGTCGATCCGCACCATCAAGCCGGCATGGTCGCCCTGGTTCTTGCAGCGCGCCGCCACCCGCAGCTGGGCGGTGAAGCCGCTGGTGACCCGGGCGCCGAAGAAGTGGCCGCTGTGGCGCTCGCCGCCGTCGTGGGTGTGGCTCCAGAAGTCACTGTGGCGATCGGTGATGACCCGCAGCCGCTCGGGCTCGGCCAGCCAGGTTTCAGGCTCGTTGATCCAGTGGCAGATGTCGAACATGGGGCTCTCCTCGCGTGCTCGCGCTTGGAGTCCCGCCTGCCCCGCAAGTTCGTCTAGACCCCACCTTTGAGGATGGCGGCGGCGATCTGGTTGAGGCCGATCTCCTGCTCCACCGCGCCGAGCTTCATGGCTTCCTTGGGCATGCCGTAGACCACGCAGCTGTCTTCGTCCTGGCCGAGGGTACGGCCACCGACGTCGCGCAACTCCTTGAGGCCACGGGCGCCGTCGTCGCCCATGCCGGTCATGATGATCCCCAGGGCATTGCTGCCGGCGGCCCGCGCCACCGAGCGGAACAGCACGTCCACCGAGGGGCGATGACGACTGACCGGCGGGCCGTCGACCACGTCCACCTGGTACTGGGCACCGCTGCGCTTGAGCAGCATGTGGCGACCACCCGGCGCGATCAGCACCCGTCCCGGCAGGACCCGATCGCCATGCCGCGCTTCGCGCACCTCCAGCTCGCAGAGGCGATCCAGGCGCTCGGCGAAGGCGGCGGTGAAGCGCTCGGGCATGTGCTGGACCACCACGATGCCGGGGCAGACCCGCGGCAGCGAGGTCAGCACCGCTTCCAGGGCCTGGGTGCCGCCGGTGGATGTACCCAGGGCGACGATGCGCTCGGTAGTGCGCGCCATGGCCGGGCTGCCGCCGGACGGTAGGATGGCGTCGGCGCTGAGCTTGGGCGTCGGCACCACCGGCACGCCACGCGGCGCCAGGCGCTTGAGATTGGCCCGAGCGGCGGCCTTGACCGCGCTGGTGAGGTCGTCCGAGGCGTCCTTGAGGAATTGCTTGAGGTTGGCCTGGGGCTTGGTGACGATGCTGACCGCCCCGGCGGCCATGGCCTGCAGGGTGGTGGCGGCGCCCTTCTCGGTCAGGGTCGAGCAGATCACCACCGGGGTCGGGCGCTCGGCCATGATCTTCTTGAGAAAGGTGATGCCGTCCATGCGCGGCATCTCCACGTCCAGCACGATGACGTCGGGCCACTGCTTGCGCATCTTGTCCTGGGCGAACACCGGGTCGGCGGCGACCCCCAGCACCTCGATGGCCGGATCCTCCGCGAGACTCTGGGCGAGCACCTGCCGCACCACGGCGGAGTCGTCGACGATAAGGACCTTGATCTTGTTCATGGAGTAAGTCTCGTAAGCGGCGGAACATAGGGTAGCTCCACCTGTTGCATGAGCACCCGGCCGTCGACGAGGTCCAGGGACAGTTTGCGATGGCCGGCGCCGCGGACATGGGTCCGCACCGAATGGATACCGGCCTGGGCCAGCTGCGCCAGCGCCGCCTCGACATTGACGTCGCCAATGTTGCGGACGCGCCCGCGCAGAAGCTGGGGAAACATGTTGCCACCCCCGTAGAGGTGCACCTGGTAGCCGGAGAGATCACCGCCGTGGCGGGCGATCGCCCCCAGCATCAATTGCAGGGATTCGTCGACATAGTGGCCGTCGGCGGGTGCGCCGGGAGCGGCGCGCTGACGCGTGGGCAGCAGCGCATGGGTCATGCCGCCGAGGCGTCGCTGCGGGTGCCAGAAGACAAAGGACACGCAGGAGCCCAGAATGGTCCGGATCCGCAAATCGCCCTGGCCGAAATACCAGTCGCCAGGACGCAAGAACAGTTCCGGCGCGGCTGCCATGGCTAGAGCGGACGTTGATAGATGGAAGGACTGACCATTTTCAGGGCGTCGGTCACCCCGTTGAGGCTCTCGGAATGGCTGACGAAGAAGTAGCCACCGGGTCGCAGGTGGCGAACCAGACGGGCCACCACCTGGCGCTTGGTGGGCACGTCGAAGTAGATCATCACGTTGCGTAGAAAGATGATGTCGAAGGTGCCCAGCTCCGGCAGCGAGTTGTTCAAATTGATCTGGCGAAAGGCGATCCGCGCGGTCAGCCGCGGATCCACCAGAAAGGTGCCGTCGTTCTCGCCCACGCCCTTGAAGCAATAGCGCCGCAACAGCGCCGGCGGGATGTTCTCGGCTTCGGCGAGCGGATACTGGGCGTTGCGCGCCTTGGCCAGCACCCGGGTGCTGAGGTCGGAGGCGACGATTTCCCAGGGGCGCTCGCCCAGCCCTTCGGCCAGGGTCATGGCCAGGGTATAGGGCTCCTCCCCCGAGGAGCAGGCGCCGCTCCACAGTCGCAGCGGCTGGCGTCTGTCCCAGTTCGGCAGCACCTGCTCGCGCAGGAAGTCGAAGTGCTTGGGCTCGCGGAAGAAGTAGGTCTCGTTGGTGGTCAAGAGATCGACCGCCATCTGGCATTCCGCCTGGTCACGCTGGATCAGCTGGAAATAGGCGTCATAGCTGGGCGTACCGCGCTGGCGCACGCGCTTGGCCAGGCGACCGCTCACCAGCGGGCGCTTGGCATCGGACATGCTGATGCCGGCGACCCGGAAGATGAAGCTGCGAAACTGACGGAATTCGCTGTCGGTCAGCGCGGGGAGTTCCATGGCCGGCGACTCAGGCAGCCGTCATGGCGGCGAGCTGGGCGAGATCGTCTGCGCCCAGGACCCGATCCATGTCGAGCAGGATGACGAAACCGGCACCCTGCTTGGCCATGCCGAGGATGAAGTCGGTGCGGATCGAGGCGCCGAAGCGCGGCGCCGGCTCGATGCCGTCGGCGGCGATCTCCAGCACCTCGCAGACCGCGTCCACCACGATGCCGAACACCTGGGGGCCACCGTCGACCTGGATTTCCAGCACCACGATGCAGCTGCGGCGGGAGGTCTCGGTCACCTCGTTGCGAAAACGCACGCCGAGGTCCATGACCGGCACGGCGGCGCCGCGCAGGTTGATGACGCCACGGATCGCCGGCGGCAGCATGGGCACCGTGGTGACCGCGCCGTACTCGATGATCTCCCGCACGCAACTGGTGTTCACGCCGTAGAGATCACCGGCAAGCTGAAAGGTCAGAAACTGGCGCAATAGCATCAGGCTTGCTCCTCGAAACGGGCGAAACCGGCCGGCACGCTGCCACGGGCCGCACGCCGGGGTGAGTCGATCAGGGCAGAGGTGCGCTCGGCCAGGCTCGGACCCGAGCGCTTGGCGCCCGGACGGGCGACCTGCTGGGCCACCGGCGAACCGCTCAGGGTGAAGAATTCCATCATCTGCTGGAGCTGCTCGGCCTGGCCGCTCATCTCTTCCGCGGTGGCGGCCAGCTCTTCGGACGCCGAGGCGTTCTGCTGGGTGATCTGGCTCAGCTGCAGCATGGCGCCATTGATCTGCTCGACCCCGGCGCTCTGCTCTTCGGAGGCCGCGGTGATTTCCTGCACCAGGTCGGAGGTCTTGTTGATGGAAGGCACCATCTCGCTCAGCAGGGACCCGGCGCGTTCGGCCAGGGCGACGCTGCTCTTGGCCACGGTGCCGATCTCCTGGGCGGCGACCTGACTGCGTTCGGCCAGCTTGCGCACCTCGGCGGCCACTACGGCGAAGCCCTTGCCATGCTCGCCGGCACGGGCGGCCTCGATGGCGGCGTTGAGCGCCAGCAGGTTGGTCTGGTAGGCGATGTCGTCGACGATGCCGATCTTGTCGGCGATGGTCTTCATGGCCACCAGGGTCTCGCGCACGGCCTGGCCGCCCTCGTCCGCTTCCCGCGCGGCCTTGCCGGCCATGCCGTCGGTGACCTTGGCGTTCTCGGTGTTCTGGGCGATGGAGGCCGACATCTCCTCGATGCTGGCGCTGGTTTCCTCGACGGAGGCGGCCTGCTCGGTGCTGGCCTGGCTCATGCTCTGGGCGGTGGCCGAAACCTCTTCGGAGGCGCTGGCCAGGCCATCGGCCGAGCTGCGCACGTCACTGATGATCTGCGCCAGGGTGGTGGTCATGGTGCGCACCGAGGCCAGCATGCTGGTGGTATCGCCCTCGCGGGTCGCCACCTCGACGCTCAGGTCGCCGCGGGCGACGCGCTGCACCACCTCGGCGGCATAGGCGGGTTCACCACCCAGCTGCCGGATCAGGCTGCGGGTGATCAGGTAGCCGAGCAGGATGGAGATCAGGACTGCCACCGTACCTATCACGATCATCAGATTGCGGGCATCTACATAGGCGTCGGTCGCCGCTTCACCAGCTTCCTGCATGCGCTGGGCCTGCAGGTCGTTCAGGGCGCCAAGGGCGGCCACCAGCTCGTTGTTGTTGGGGGCGAAGACGTTCAGCAGATAGTCACGAGCCTGGCCGCGGTCGGTGTCCAGCAGGCGAAAGAATTCGCCGTACTTGTCCTGCAGGCGCTGACGGGCATCCACGGCAGCGGCCAGCTTCTGCTTGCCTTCGTCGCTGGTGATCTTCTTCTGCAGATCGGCAAGGATCTCGCCGTTGCCCGAACGGACCTTGGCGATGTCTTCCTTGGTCTTGGCCAGGGCACGCTCATCGTCCAGCAGCAGCAGGTTGCGCATCAGGCGGCCGCTGTCCAGGGTGTTGCGCACCAGGGTGTTGGCCTGGACGGTCATGGGGAAACGGAATTTCGACATGTTGTCGGCCGAGTCCTTCATGGTGCCCATGTTGAGCAGGGCGACGCCCATGACCAGCAGCAGCATCAGGATGGCGGTCCCGAAACCGATCGCCAGCTTGGTCGAGACGCGAAGAGTGTTCAGCATGGTGGAAGCGCCTCCGGCGCCGGTTACGACTGTTTCGTTTTAGAGGCGCCGGTTACCGTCGCCCATGCAATGCGGAATCTCTCAGCTGGCAGCCTGGGCCAGGCTCGCCAGTTCCTGCACATCCAGGACCTGGGCCACGTCGAGCAGGGTCAGAAAGCCGTCCTCGGACTTGACCATGCCGGCGATGAAGTGCGGCGCCAGGCGACTGCCAAAGGCCGGCGCCGGACGGATGTCCGCCGCGGCAATTTCCAGCACCTCGCTCACCGCATCCACCACCACGCCCAGCACCTGGGTGTCTTCGTCGGCGCACACTTCCAGGATGACGATGCAGGTCCGCGGGCCGACCCGGGTCGGTCGCCCGCCGAAGCGGGCTTCCAGATCGACCACCGGGACCACGGCGCCGCGCAGGTTGATCACCCCGCGAATGCAGGCCGGCATCAGCGGGACCTGGGTCAGCTGGCCGAACTCGATGATCTCGCGCACCGCGAGGGTATCCACCGCATAGGTTTCCCCATCGACCACGAAGGTCAGGTGCTGATGGCCGAGGTGTTCGTGGGCGATGTCGCCAAGGGTCAGGGCTGTCATGAAGCCATTACTCCGGGAAGCGGACGTAACCGTCCGGCAGGCCGCCCGCGGCCATCTGCGGACGACGCGAGGTTGGCTGGGCCGTGCGGCTGGCGACCGGGCGCGTCTGCTCGATGGCACGCTCCAGGTCCTGGACCGCACGACCCTCGCCAGTGTGGAAGAAGCCCATCAGGCGCTGCAGCTGCTCGGCCTGACCGCTCATTTCTTCGGCGGTCGCGGCCAGCTCTTCCGAGGCCGAGGCGTTCTGTTGGGTGATCTGGTTGAGTTGCAGCATGGCGCTATTGATCTGAGTGACTCCGCTACTCTGTTCTTCGGACGCAGCGGCGATTTCCTGTACCAGATCGGAGGTCTTGCTGATGGACGGTACCATTTCGTCGAGCAGTGACCCGGCGCGCTCGGCCAGGGCCACGCTGCTCTTGGCCACGGTGCCGATTTCCTGGGCGGCGATCTGGCTGCGTTCGGCCAGCTTGCGCACCTCGGCGGCCACCACGGCGAAGCCCTTGCCATGCTCGCCGGCGCGGGCCGCCTCGATGGCCGCGTTGAGCGCCAGCAGGTTGGTCTGGTAGGCGATGTCGTCGACGATGCCAATCTTCTCGGCAATGGTCTTCATGGCCACCAGGGTCTCACCCACCGCTTCGCCGCCTTCGTTGGCCTCGCGCGCGGCCTTGCCGGCCATGCCATCGGTAACCTTGGCGTTCTCGGTGTTCTGGGCGATGGAGGCCGACATCTGCTCGACGCTGGCGCTGGTCTCCTCGACCGAGGCGG
The DNA here is from genome assembly GCF_055393275.1 of Pseudomonas sp. Pso3. Lineage (NCBI taxonomy): Bacteria > Pseudomonadati > Pseudomonadota > Gammaproteobacteria > Pseudomonadales > Pseudomonadaceae > Pseudomonas > Pseudomonas sp. Pso3. Next base: position 2,988,151 of record NZ_AP043687.1, read on the forward strand.
CCTGTTCGGTACTGGCCTGGCTCATGCTCTGGGCGGTGGCGGAGATCTCTTCCGAGGCACTGGCCAGCGCATCGGCGGACAGGCGCACGTCGCCGATGATCTGGTTCAGCTTGCCGACGGTGCCGTTGATCGACTCCTTGAGCTCCAGCAACTGGCCCTGGTAGTCACCGCGCACGGTGCGGCTCAGGTCGCCCTGGGCGAGCCCGGCCATGACGCCCATGGCTTCGTTGACCGGGGCGACGATGGCGTCGAGGGTGCCGTTGATGCCGGCGACGATGCGGCGGAAGTCGCCCTGGTGGGCACTGGCATCGGCACGGGTGTCGAGACGACCGGCCATGGCCGCCTGGCTGAGCTGGTTGGCGTCTTCGACCAGGCGCTGGATGTTGCCGCGGACCTGTTCGAGGTTGTCGTTGATCACCGCCTTCTGGCCGGGGAAGCGCTCCAGCGCCACCGACAGATCGCCCTCGCCAAAGCTCTTGACGCAGGCCATGGCCTTGGCGGAATCGCTCAGGTGGCCGGCGACCATGCCGTTGACCCCTTCGGCCATGTTGCGATAAGCGCCCTGGAAGCGCTCAGCCGGGATGCGCACCACGGTTTCACCGCGGTCGTGGGCCGCCGACATGCTGCTCATTTCGCCGATCAGGCCACGCAGGGTGGTGACCATGTTCTGCATGGCCGCCATCAGGCTGGTCTTGTCGTCGCCGCGCAGCTTGATGTCATCGGGCAGATCACCGGCGGCCACACGGCCGGCCAGGGCCGCCACCGCCGCGGGCTCACCGCCCAGCTGACGCAGCAGGTTGCGGGTGATGAAGAAGCCCAGCAGGGCCACCGCCAGCAGGGTCGCCAGGGCGATGGACAGGGCCAGCCAGGTGGCCTCGACCTTGGTCTTCTGAGCGACCTGCACGCCCTGCTGCGCGAGGCTCTCGTTGTAGCCGACGTGCTCGTCGAGGGCCTTGTTGATGGCCAGCATCACGTCGGTGCGGCTGCGCATCAGGGCCTGGGCGTCGTCGTTGCGATTCTGCCGCGACAGGGCGATGACCTGGTCGCCCAGGTTGAACAGCGCCGTGAAGGCGGCGCGATCGGCGGCCAGCAGGCCACGATCGCGGTCGTCCGAGACCAGCGTCTCGTACTTGGCGAGACTCTGGCCAATGCGTTCCTTGGCCGCGGCCAGGTCCTGCTCGGCGGTGGTCATGGCTTCGCTGCTGGTCGACAGCACATGGCGATAGATGCCCACCACGTAGTCGGAGCGGCTGTCATTGACATCACCCAGCGCCTTCAGGCTGGGAACGGTATTGTCGTTGCCGTAGTTGGCCGCCTGGAACACCTTGTCGATTTCGTATTGCCCGGTGCCGGCCAGTACCAGGATGCCCAATAGCGCTGACAGCACCAGCAGCAGCATTTTCTTGATGACGGTCATGTCGGTGGTCTCAAAAAGGCCACCCGCAGGTGGCCGTAGGATAGGGATCAGGATTCGAAGGGGACGTAGCCGTCAGGCACGCCCGAGGTACCCGTACGCAGTGCCTTGCCCGGGACCTGCATGGCCTTCGGCCGCGAGGCCTCCAGCGCGCGCTCCAGGTCCTGTACCACCCGGCTTTCGCCGGTATTGAAGAAGCCCATCAGGCGCTGCAGCTGCTCCGCCTGGGTACTCATTTCTTCGGCGGTGCCGGCCAGCTCCTCGGACGCCGAGGCGTTCTGCTGGGTGATCTGGCTCAGTTGCAGCATGGCGCCGTTGATCTGGCTCACCCCGCTGCTCTGTTCTTCGCTGGCCGAGGCGATTTCCTGGACCAGGTCGGAGGTCTTGCTGATGGACGGCACCATTTGCTCCAGCAAAGTGCCGGCGCGTTCGGCCAGGGCCACGCTGCTCTTGGCCACGGTGCCGATCTCCTGGGCAGCGACCTGGCTGCGTTCGGCCAGCTTGCGCACCTCGGCGGCCACCACGGCGAAGCCCTTGCCATGCTCCCCGGCACGGGCGGCCTCGATGGCGGCGTTGAGCGCCAGCAGATTGGTCTGGTAGGCGATGTCGTCGACGATGCCGATCTTGTCGGCGATGGTCTTCATGGCCACCAGGGTCTCGCTGACGGCCTGACCACCCTCCCCGGCTTCACGCGCGGCCTTGCCGGCCATGCCGTCGGTGACCTTGGCGTTCTCGGTGTTCTGGGCGATGGATGCCGACATCTGTTCGACACTGGCGCTGGTCTCTTCGACCGAAGCCGCCTGTTCAGTGCTGGCCTGGCTCATGCTCTGGGCGGTGGCGGAGATCTCTTCCGAAGCGCTGGCCAGGGAGTCGGCCGACAGGCGCACGTCGCCGATGATCTGGTTCAGCTTGCCGACGGTGCCGTTGATCGACTCCTTGAGCTCCAGCAACTGGCCCTGGTAGTCACCGCGCACGGTGCGGCTCAGGTCACCCTGGGCGAGCCCGGCCATCACGCCCATGGCTTCGTTGACCGGCGCCACGATGGCGTCGAGGGTGCCGTTGATGCCGGCGACGATGCGGCGGAAATCGCCCTGGTGGGCACTGGCATCGGCGCGGGTATCGAGACGACCGGCCATGGCCGCCTGGCTCAGTTGGTTGGCGTCTTCGACCAGGCGCTGGATGTTGTCGCGGACCTGTTCGAGGTTGTCGTTGATCACCGCTTTCTGCCCGGGGAAGCGCTCCAGCGCCACCGACAGATCGCCCTCGCCAAAGCGCTTGACGCAGGCCATGGCCTTGGCGGAATCGCTCAGGTGGCCGGCGACCATGGCGTTGACGCCTTCGGCCATGCCACGGAAGGTGCCCTGGAAGCGCTCGACGGGGATGCGCGCATCGGTGTCGCCGCGATCATGGGCGGCGGACAGTTGCACCATCTCCGCCACCAGCAGCTGGATGTTGTCGCGGACCTGCTCGAGGTTGTCGTTGATCACCGCCTTCTTGCCGGGGAACCGCTCCAGCGGCGCAGCCAGATCGCCCTCGCCGAAGCGCTTGACGCAGGCCATGGCCTTGGCGGAATCGCTGAGGTGGCCGGCGACCATGGCGTTGACACCTTCGGCGACGTTGCGGAAGGTGCCCTGGAAGCGCTCCAGCGGAATGCGCGCCTCGGTCTCGCCGCGATCGTGCTCGCTGGCCATGGTGCTCATCTCCTGCACGAGACCGCGCAGGGTCACCACCATGCGCTGCATGGCGGCCATCAGGCTGGACTCGTCGCCGGCACGCAGCTGCAGATCATCGGGCAGGTCGCCCGCGGCGGTGCGGTTGGCGACCTTGGCCACCTCGGCCGGCTCGCCGCCCAGCTGGCGCAGCAGGTTGCGGGTGATGAAGAAGCCGAGCAGACCGATCAGCAGCAGGGTGGCCAGGGAGATGCCGATCGACAGCAGCGTGGCCTGAGTGAGGGTGCCTTCCGCCAGGCTGGATTGTTCCGCGCCCAGCTTCTGGTTGTAGAGGCGATGGGCGTCGAGGACATCCCCGACATGGGTGATGATCTCCTGGTTTTCGCCCAGCAGCCGCTTGACCTCGTCATCCAGGCTGGCGCGCGACAGCGGGATCACCTTGGCGGCGAGCTGGTTGAGCGCGGCGATGGCCTGCTTGTCGTCTTCCCACAGGCGCTTGTCGGTCTCGTCGGAGATCTGCCCCTCGTAGGCCTTGAGCGCCTCTTCGGTCAGCCGCTGCGATTCGCCGAGTTCCTTTTCGGCCTGCCGGGTGGCGGCTTCGCCATCGGCGGCGAGGTGGCGATAGATGTTGGTGATGACATCGGCGGAATGGGCGTCGACGGCGTCGATGCCCAGAATGGCCGGCACGGTATCGTCGTTGCCGAAATTGGCTCGTTCGAACACCTGGTGCAATTGGTAGTAAGCCAGCCCTGCCAGCAGGATGATGCCAAGCAACGCGGAAAGGACCAGCAGGGACATACGTTTGGTAACGGTCATGGACTCGAATTCCTTGTCGGTCAGGTCAGCACGGGAGCGTGGACTGGAGCAGTAACGCTGGTAGACGCGGCCTCTCCTATCAGGCCGGGCACGTTGAGGATCAGCGCCACGGCGCCGGTACCCAGGATGGTGAAACCGCCCAGGCTGCGGTTGTGGCCGAACAGCGGACCGAGCGGCTTGATCACCGTCTGGAATTCGCCGAGCAGCTGATCGACCACCAGACCGGCGCGCTGGCCGGCGTAGCGCACCACCACCACGTTCTGCCGCCGCGGCGGCGCTTCCTCGATGGCGAACAGCTGGCGCAGGCGCAGCACCGGCAGCACCTCGCCGCGCAGGTCGAGGTAGTCGTTGCCGTTGGCCTGGACACTGGCCGCCTCGGTCAGCTCGATGCACTCCTCCACCGCCTCCAGGGGCACCACGTAGGTGGCCTTGCCGACGCCGATGAGGAAGCCGTCGATGATCGCCAGGGTCAGGGGCAGGCGAATGGTCACCGTGGTGCCGCGGCCTTCCTCGCTGGTGAGGTCGACGCTGCCGCGCAGGGCGGTGATGTTCTTTTTCACCACGTCCATGCCGACGCCGCGACCGGACAGGTTGCTGATCTGCTCGGCGGTGGAGAAGCCCGGTTCGAAGATCAGGTTGAACACGTCCTTGTCGGCCAGCACCTGGCCCTCGGCGATCAGGCCGCGCTCGGTCGCCTTGCGCAGGATGCGCTCGCGCGACAGACCGCCGCCGTCGTCGGTGACCTCGATGACGATGCTGCTCGACTCGTGGTAGGCGTTGAGCCCCACGGTGCCCTGGGCCGGCTTGCCCCGCGCCAGGCGCAGCTCGGCGGATTCGATGCCATGGTCCATGGCGTTGCGGATCAGGTGGGTCAGCGGATCGCCGATCTTTTCCACCACGGTCTTGTCCAGCTCGGTCTCGCCGCCGCTGATGCGCAGGGCGATGTCCTTGCCAATTTCCTTGGAGACGTCGCGGACCACGCGCTGGAAACGATTGAAGGTGGTGCCGATCTGCACCATGCGCAGGGTCAGGGCGGTGTCGCGGACCTCTTCCACCAGGCGCGACAGCACCCCGGTGGATTCCACCAGAGCCGCCAGACCGCTCTGCTGGGCGATCAGCTGGGTCCCGGCACCGGCGATGATCAGCTCGCCGATGAGATCGATCAGCTGATCGAGCTTGGTCGCGTCGATACGGATCAGCTGGCCTTCGCCGGCCGGCGCACGCTGCTCCTTGATCTTGCGCTGCTTGTTCAGGGCCGCATCCACCACCGGCGGATTGACCAGCTGGGCCTCCACCAGGGCTTCGCCGATGGGCTGGCGCGGGGTGGCCGGATCGGCCTGGCGACGCAGCACCTCGTCCAGTTCGGTGGCGGTCAGGGTGCCGCAACGCACCAGGATCTCGCCCAGGCGCAGGTCTTCCTCGGCCAGGTCGTCGATCAGCTGGCAGTAGTCGCTGCTGCGGCTGTGCGGCGGCAGGATGCGGATCTGGCTGTCTTCGCGGACGAATTCGAAGGCCGCCTCGATGGTCGCCTTGTCGGCGTCGCTGTCGAAGGCGACCTCGAAGCCCAGGTAGCAGGTCTCCGGATCCATCTCCGCCGCGGCCGGGATGGCGTCGGTCAGGGTGACGATGTTGACGATGCGGCCAAAGCTGTTGAGGTAGCGCACGAAGGCCAACGGATCCATGCCATTGCGCAGCATGTCCGGACCGAAGCGCAGCGACAGGTGCCAGTGGCCGGCGGCGACACCATCGACCGGTGCCGTCAGGGTACGGGCGGCGGCGACCGGCTGGACCGCCTTGGCGCTCGGCTGCAGATAGTGCTCCAGGCGCTGCACCAGCTCGGCGCCGGCGGCCTGGAAGTCGGGCTCCGGCTCGCTGCCGGACGATACCCGGGCGATCAGGCCGTTGAGGTGGTCGCAGACCTCCAGGAACAGCGCCGACAGGGTCTCGTCGAAGGCCAGCTCGTTGCTGCGGATGCGGTCGAGCACGCTTTCGGCGACATGGGTGAAGGCCACCACATGGTCCAGGCCGAACAGCCCGGCCGAACCCTTGATGGTGTGGGCGGCGCGAAAGATGGCATTGATCAGCTCGACGTCATCCGGCGCCTGCTCGATCTGCAGCAGCGCGGCTTCCATCTGCTGCAGCAATTCCTCGCTCTCGGCGATGAATGTCTTGAGGATCTCGTCCATGTTCATGCGGCAACACCTTCCGCGGCGGCCGCGGTAAAGAAGTCGGCAAGACCTGCCAGCTCCAGCAGTTCGGTGACGGCGGGGCTGGGGTCGACCAGTTCGAGGCTGCCGCCCAGACGCTGCGCCTCGCGGTGGGCCAGCAGCAGCAACTGCAGACCCGCGGAGTCGAATTCATCGACCTCGGCCAGTTCCAGCGCCACGGTGACCCCGGCGGTCAGGGGCTCCATCAGCAGCGGCTTGCTGTCGGCCGCGGTGTAGATGGTCAGCGGCCCGGTAAGGGGCAAGCGGGTACGAACGATGTCGTTCATGGGGGCAGCCTCCGGGGCCATCAGGGCATGATCAGCTTGGAAACCGCCGCCAGCATCTGCGCCGGCTGAAACGGCTTGACCATCCAGGCCTTGGCACCGGCGGCCTGGCCGGCGGCCTTCTTGGCAGCATCGGATTCGGTGGTGAGCATGATCACCGGGGTGAACTTGTAGGCCGGCAGCTTCTTGGCCGCGGTGACGAAGGTGATGCCGTCCATGTTGGGCATGTTCACGTCGCTGATGATCAGGTGCACCTTGCGCCCGTCCAGCTTGGTCAGGGCATCGCGGCCGTCGCAGCCTTCGATGACGTCGTAGCCCGCGCTTTTCAGGGTCATGGACACCACTTGGCGGATGGAGATGGAGTCGTCGACGATCAGAATGGTCTTGTTGCTCATGACAGCTTTCCTTAAAAGAACGTGATATCGGATTCGGCGGGGGCGGCGGCCGGTCGCTTGCCGTGGTGCACGGCGACCTGCTCGGCCATGGTGTAGGTGCGGGCCAGGTCGGCGAGCCAGCCGCGGGTGTCGAGGGTCGGCAGCGGCTGACCGCTGGCGGCCAGGGCGCGACGGTCGATCACCAGGCGCTCGAGGCGGGCCTGGTCGTCACGGATGTGGCCGAGCATCTGGCTGACGCGATCCTGGAATTGCAGGGCGACCAGCACCTCGGCGATGGCGCCGCCCACGGCTGCGGCGTTGTCGGCCAGGGCATCGCTGCGCTCGACCACGTCACGGGTGGTGCCGCCAAAGGTGCCGATGACCTGCTCGATGGTCTCGCCGGACTGGTTCAGGGTGCCGGTGTCGCGCTCGGCGTGGAGCTGCGAAAGCTCCAGGGTGCGGGCGATGGCGCCGTTCACCGTTTCCACGGTCTCGCCGATCTTCTGCCCGGTATCGCCGGACAGGGTGGAGAGCTTGCGCACCTCGTCGGCGACCACCGCGAAACCGCGCCCGGCTTCACCGGCACGGGCGGCTTCGATGGCGGCGTTGAGGGCCAGCAGGTTGGTCTGGCGCGCCACGTCGCCGACGTCCTTGGCCATGCTCTTGAGCTGTTCGGTCAGGCCGGCCAGGCCGTTGATTTCGTTGAGCAGCGCGCCCTTGCTGGACAGCGCCTCGCGCAAGGCCTGGAGGATGCCGTCCAGCTGGTTCTGGCTGCTGGCCATGAGGTTGACCAGGCGATCGCCGCTGCCGTGATCGGCGCCGGCCACGCTGTGAATGCGGTCGGCCAGTTCGGCGAAGCGACTGGTCAGGCTGACGATTTCCTGCTCGGTGTGGGCCCGCGCGGCTTCGATCTGCTCGGACCAGACCGGCAGTACAGCCACGCAGAGGGCTTCGAGGGCTTCGTCCCGACCGCTGGCGGGGCTCTGGCTCACGGCCTGCTCGGCGGCGCGCTCGGCCTGGCGCGCCTGGGCGCGACGCAGTTGCCAGAAGCCCAGCCCGGCGGCCAGGACCACCTGGGTGGCACTCAGGGCCAGGGTGGTCGACGTCACGCCGCCCACGAACAGGATTGCCCCGGTGCCGCATGCACCGAGCAATGCAGGAGTGAAGGTAAGGTCGACGAGCGAGGGCGAAGAAGAGGCGTGTTCCACAGGAGGGTACCGGTCTAGACGCCAGCGAAGGCGGGAAGGTGTGACCGGGTTATCAGCTCTGGAACGCTAAACTTTAGCCGCGGACGCTCAATTTATGCTACTAGCATAATGACATCATGAAGTTTCACGCCAGATTTTTTTTAGAGCTCATCGCGCCGTTTGGCCCGTGCTAGACGGCCTGCCATGGCGCCGGCCTCCTCCAGAACCTCTCTCACATAGCCCAGATGGCGGCTCGCCGCCTCACGTGCATTCTCCGCTTCCCCCGCAACAATCGCCTGGTAGAGCGCCCGGTGTTGCTCCAGCAGTCGCTCGCGGGTCTCACCCCGTTGGGCGTGCATCCCGCCGATGTTGGTCACCATGTGGTGGCGCAGCAATTCGAACAGGCTGCGGATGCTGTGCAGGTAAACGGCGTTGTGGCTGGCCTCGGCGATGGCCAGGTGAAAGGCCGCGTCGGCCTCGCCCTCCTCTTCCCGGGTGAGGGTTTCGCGCCGGCGGTAGCAGTCCTCCAGGCGCTCCCAGGCCAGGGTCAGCCGCGCCAGGTCCGGCTCGGTGGCGCGCTGGGCGGCGTAGTAGGCGCAGGCGCTTTCCAGGGTGTGGCGAAATTCCAGCAGATCGCGGCGGGTTTCCTCGCGGCTTTCCAGCAGCGGCAGCAGGGGATCGGTGAAGGCGCTGTTGAGCGCCTCGGTGACATAGGTACCGCCGCCCTGCCGGCTGAGCAGCAGGCCGCGCGCGATCAGCTTCTGGATGGCTTCGCGCAGCGAGGGTCGCGACACCCCGAAGCGCTCGGCCAGCACCCGCTCGGCCGGCAGGCGCTCGCCAGGGCGCAGCGAGCCTTCGGCGATCAGCGCTTCCAGGTGCTTGACGATGTCGTCGGACAGACGACGTTGCTTGACCGGTTCGAACCCCATGAAAAACCTCGAAAAATGCTGCGGACAGCAGCGGCCGTCCGCCAGGCGGAAGAGCTGGGCCGACGAAAGTCGCACATCAAGGGGTTTGACAGGCACAAAGACCCCGCTTAACGTGCGTGAAGTCGCCCTTGTAAATTGGTCTTACCAATTTTTGTCACAGGTCGCGATCTTGTGCAACCCCGTCCTGCCGCCTCCCTACAAAAACAATCAAGGAGCACCCGATGGAAACCTGGCAACAGATCTATCTCCCCCTTGGCAGCCTTGGCCTTTCGGCCTTCGTCGCCGCCTTGCCCATTCTGTTCTTTTTCGTCGCCCTCGCCGGTCTGAGACTCAAGGGCCATGTGGCGGGCGCCATCACCCTGGCGATCGCCCTGCTCATCGCCCTGTTCGTCTATCGCATGCCGGTGGACAAGGCGCTGGCCTCGGCCGGCTACGGTTTCCTCTACGGCCTCTGGCCCATCGCCTGGATCATCGTCACGGCGGTGTTCCTCTACAAGCTGACGGTCAAGTGCGGCCAGTTCGACATCATCCGCAGCTCGGTGCTGTCCATCACCGACGATCAACGCCTGCAGGTGCTGCTGATCGGCTTCTGCTTCGGCGCCTTCCTGGAAGGTGCGGCCGGTTTCGGCGCGCCGGTGGCCATCACCGCCGCGCTGCTGGTGGGCCTGGGCCACAATCCGCTGAAGGCGGCCGGGCTCTGCCTGATCGCCAACACCGCGCCGGTGGCCTTTGGCGCCCTGGGCATCCCGACCATTGTCGCTGGCCAGGTGACCGGCATCGACGCCTTCAAGATCGGCGCCATGACCGGCCGCCAGCTGCCGCTGCTGTCGCTGCTGGTGCCGCTGTGGCTGATGTTCATGATGGACGGCATGCGCGGCCTGCGGGAAACCTGGAAGCCGGCGCTGATCTGCGGCGGCACCTTTGCCGTGTTCCAGTACCTGACCTCCAACTTCATCGGTCCGGAACTGCCCGACATCACCTCGTCGCTGGCCGCCATGATCGCCCTCACCGGCTATCTGAAGCTGCGCCAGCCGCAGCACGCCACCGCGGGTGCGACTGCAGTGGTCGGTGGCGGTGGCGGCGCCGCCATGCTGGGCGGTGGGGCCGGCTTCGGCAGTGGCGGTCGCCTGCCGCCCGAGCATTCGCTGGGCACCGTGATCAAGGCCTGGTCGCCGTTCCTGATCCTGACCGTGGTGGTGACGATCTGGACCACCAAGGCCTTCAAGGCGCTGTTCGCCAGCGGCGGTGCCCTCTATGCCCTGGTGATCAACGTGCCGGTGCCCTACCTGGACAAGCTGGTGCTCAAGACGCTGCCGATCGTGGCCACCCCGACGCCCATGCCGGCGGTCTACAAGCTCGATCTGCTGTCGGCCTCCGGCACCGCCATCCTGATCTCGGCGCTGATCTCCATGGCCATCTTCCGCATCAAGCCCTCGACCGCCCTGGGCGTGTTCAAGGAAACCCTGGTGGAGTTGCGCAAGCCGATCCTGTCCATCGGACTGGTGCTGGCCTTCGCCTTCGTCGTCAACTACTCGGGGATGTCCACCACCCTGGCCCTGCTGCTGGCCGGTACCGGCGCGCTGTTCCCCTTCTTTTCGCCGCTGCTGGGCTGGCTGGGGGTGTTCCTGACCGGTTCGGATACCTCGTCCAACGCCCTGTTCGGCTCGCTGCAGGCCACCACCGCGCACCAGATCGGTGTTTCCGACACCCTGCTGGTGGCGGCCAACAGCTCCGGCGGCGTGACCGGCAAGATGATCTCGCCGCAATCCATCGCCGTGGCCTGCGCCGCCACCGGCATGGTGGGCAAGGAATCCGACCTGTTCCGCTTCACCGTGCGCCACAGCATCGGCTTTGCCGTGCTGGTCGGGTTGATCACCCTGGCGCAGGCCTATGTGTTCACCGGCATGCTGGTGCACTGATCACGCGGTTCCCGGCGGCGGTTCAGGCCGTCGCCGGTCCTCTTATTACCGGGCCAACCCGGAGTGACGCCTGATGAACGATCTTTTCTACAACGCCGCCCCTAATGCCACCCGCACCGCGCCACCGCTGGCGCCGCCGCGGACCTATCCGCAGCAGAAGCCGACCCAGGTCTATCTGTTCGGCACCTGCGTGGTGGACCTCTTCTATCCCGAAGCCGGCATGGACAGCATCCGCCTGCTGGAGCGCGAAGGCCTGCGCGTGCATTTCCCCCAGGCGCAGAGTTGCTGCGGCCAGCCGGCCTATACCTCGGGCTACACCGAGGAAGCCCGCGCCGTGGCGCGCACCCAGCTGGCGCTGTTCGCCGAGCCCTGGCCGGTGGTGGTGCCTTCCGGCTCCTGCGCCGGCATGCTGCGCCATCACTATGCCGAGCTGTTCGCCGACGAACCCGAGACCCTGCGTCAGGTGCAGGATCTGGCCGAGCGCACCTACGAGCTGGCGGAATTCCTGCTGCACGTCTGCCAGGTCGACTACCAGGATCGCGGCGCTCCGACCAAGGTGGCGCTGCACACCTCCTGCAGCGCCCGCCGCGAGATGCAGACCCACCTGCACGGCCGCGCCCTGCTCGGCCAGCTAGAGGCCGTGGAGCGTGTCGACCATGACCACGAAAGCGAATGCTGCGGCTTTGGCGGCACCTTCTCGGTGCGGATGCCGGACATCTCCGGTGCCATGGTGGCGGACAAGACCCGTGCCCTGCAGGACAGCGGCGCGGCCCAGGTGCTCACCGCCGACTGCGGGTGCCTGATGAACATCAACGGCGCCCTGGAAAAGCAGCGCGCCGCCCTGCGTGGCGAACACCTGGCGAGCTTTCTCTGGCGCCGTATCGGAGGTGCCGCATGAACGAGATGCTGAAGATCCCCCTCACCGACCTCAGCGAAGCGCCTCCCTTCAGGACCCGTGCGCGGCAGGCCCTGGGCGACGACCAGCTCAGGCGCAACTTCCGCACGGCCATGGATTCGCTGATGACCAAGCGCCTGGCCAGCATGAGCGATGCCGACGAGCGCGAGCGCCTGCGCGAACTGGGCAATCGCACCCGTGCCCGGGCGCTGTCCAAGCTGCCGGAGCTGCTGGAACGCCTGGAGGCCAACCTCACGCGCAATGGCGTCCAGGTGCACTGGGCCGAGACCACGGCCGAGGCCAACGCCATCGTCCAGCAGATCGCCGAGCGCCATGCGGCCAAACTGCTGATCAAGGGCAAGTCCATGGTCAGCGAAGAGATGGACATGAACCACGTCCTCGGCGCCCAGGGCATCGACTGCCTGGAGTCGGACATGGGCGAGTACATCATCCAGCTCGCCGGCGAGAAGCCGTCGCACATCATCATGCCGGCCATCCACCTCAACCGGCAGCAGGTCGGCACCCTCTTCCACGAGCATCTGGACGAGCCCTACACCACCGACGTCGACGAACTCATCCAGACCGGTCGGCGGGTGCTGCGGCAGAAATTCTTCGAGGCCGACATCGGCATCTCCGGGGTCAATTTCGCCGTCGCCGAAACCGGTACCCTGCTGCTGGTGGAAAACGAGGGCAACGGGCGGATGTCCACCACGGTGCCGCCGGTGCACATCGCCGTGACCGGCATCGAGAAGGTGGTGGAGAATCTGCGCGACGTGGTGCCGCTGCTGTCGCTGCTGACCCGCTCCGCCCTGGGCCAGCCGATCACCACCTACGTCAACATGATCTCCGGTCCGCGCAAGGCCGAGGAACTGGACGGCCCTCGCGAGGTGCACCTGGTGCTGCTGGACAATGGTCGCAGCCAGGCCTTCGCCGACAGCGAATTGCGCCAGACCCTCAACTGCATCCGCTGCGGCGCCTGCATGAACCACTGCCCGGTCTATACCCGCATCGGTGGCCACGCCTATGGCGAGGTCTACCCCGGCCCCATCGGCGCCATCATCACCCCGCACCTGGTCGGCCTGGAGCGCGCACCGGATCATCCCAGCGCCTCCTCGCTGTGCGGCGCCTGCGGCGAGGTCTGCCCGGTCAAGATCCCGATTCCGGCGCTGTTGCGGCGATTGCGCGAAGAGAACGTCAAGGCCCCCGAAGCCGAGCCGCACCTGCTGCGCGGCCAGGGCAGCAAGTTCTCCGCCCGGGAGCGCTGGACCTGGCACGCCTGGCAGAACCTCTACACCTCGCCGCTGCTCTACCGTGGCTTCAGCTACCTGGCCACCCGCTTCGGCCGCTTCACCCCGGGCCAGCTCGGCCCCTGGACGGAACACCACAGCGCGCCCAGGCCGGCATCCCGCTCGCTGCACGAACTGGCCCGCGAACACCTGGAGAAACGCCCATGAGCGCCCGCGACAACATCCTCGCCAAGCTGCGCGGCAGTCTGCAGGGCACCCAGCCGCTGGCGGACACCTTCGACGAAGCCCTGGTGACCGAACCCTGGCGCTATCGGCCTGAAGAGCGCGTCGCCCGCCTGCGTACCCTGATGGAAACGGTGCATACCGAAACCCATTTGACCACCGTGGCGGACTGGCCGGCGCTGGTCGAGCGCATCCTCGCCGAACGGGGGCTGGACCAACTGCTGATCGCCCCCGGCACGCCCCACGGCGCGCGCCTGGTGGAGCGCTGGCAGGGCGACGGCTCACCGCGCTGGAAGGCCTATGATCGCCCCGTGGAAGAATGGAAGGCCGAGCTGTTCAACGACACCCCGGCCAGCCTCACCGGCACCCTGGGCGCCCTGGCCGCCACCGGCAGCCTGGTGCTCTGGCCGGATCGCCAGGAGCCGCGCCTGATGAGCCTGGTGCCCCCGCTGCACATCGCCCTGCTCAGGGCCAGCACCGTGGTGGACAACTTCTACGAGTTGCAGCAACAACACCGCTGGCAGGACGGCATGCCGACCAACGCCTTGCTGATCTCCGGGCCGTCCAAGACCGCCGACATCGAACAGGTGCTGGCCTATGGCGCCCACGGGCCCAAGGATCTGGTGGTGCTGATCGTCGAGGATGAGTGAGGGTTGTGGTCCCCTCACCCCAGCCCTCTCCCTCAGGGAGAGGGGGCAGTTAACCCGCGTGGAAAACGCTACGCGGTTTTCCACCCTACGGCGGGGGCATGCGTAGGGTGACAACGGCGCAGCCTTGTCCACGAATTCGATCTTCCGCGCGCAGCCGAGCCCAACAATCCGGCCTCACTCCACCTGCCCGATCCGCTGCGGATCCGGCCAGAACAGCGCCGCCTGCCCCCGCCGCGTACCTTCGGGATCGATCAGATTCCACACCACCCCCGCATGGATCTGGAAGGCCTCTCCCGCCTTGTCGACGCGCCAGCCTTCGTAGCCTGAGGCATAGCCCTGGCGCCCCACCGCCTCCATCAGGCGCTGTCGCTCGTCGCGGTCCCTGGGCGAGGCGCTGTAACGCGAAGGCATGCCGATGAATTGGGCGCGGGGATAGCCGAAGCAGCTCAGCGCCTGCCGGTTGGCGTAGCAGAACAGCGGATCGCTCTCGGTACCGTGGGCCAGCAGGGCATAGGGTGCCTGCTCGTGCAACCAGGCAGGGACGTCGGCCTCAGGCAAGCCGACAGGACGCGGCAGCGGCTGACCGAGCCAGTGGCGGTAGGAGGCGTCCAGCAGCGGCAGCAGGCTGAGATCGGTGGCGGACAAGGCGGCGGCTCCTGGGTGGGGGGACCCCCGCATTCAAGAGCAAGCCGGCGGACTTGGGAAGCGCGGGGCCACCGCAGCAGGACGCTGCGGCAGCCCGGGCGGCGCGGTTTACTTCACCGCGGAAAGGTCGATGCGCACCACGCTTTCCGGCGCGGTGTTCATGTATTCCTTGTCGAAGGGGGTCTTCACCGTCGCATACAGCGTCTGGCCATCCGGGCTGACCAGCAGGCTGTTGGGATTGGGCTTGAGGTCGTAGGCCTTCTTCTCGGCGTAGGTGGTGGCGTCGAGGATCAGCAAGCGACCGGTCTCGCGCTGGGTGATGTACAGCTCGTTGCGGGTGGTGTTGAGCTTGATGGCCAGGGCGTCGCCCACCGGCAGGCGCTTGATCACCTTGCCGCTGCGAATATCGAAGACCAGCACGGTCTTGGCTTCGGAGTTGTCGGTCACGAACAGCTGGTGGTTCGCGCGATCCTCGGCCAGGTTCAGCAAGAGGTACTTGCCGCCATCGCCCGGCGTCCAGCGGTGCTCGATCTTGCGGGTGCGCGGATTGATCACCAGCACTTCGCCGCTGCCGTTGGCCGCATAGAGGCGCCCGGTGTCCTCGGAGTACAGCAGGCCGGTCACCCACTTGCCGGCATTGGGAATGCGCGCCTTGAGGGTCAGGGTCTTGGCGTCCACCACCCAGATCACGCCCGGATCGCCGACCCCGCCGACGTACAGCAAGCCGTCGTGGAGAATGACCTGGCGCGGATTGACCGGATGGCCGTCACGCCCCATCTCGTTGAATTTCAGCCGCTTCTCCACCTTGCCGGTGCGCAGGTCGATACGGCTGAGGCCGCCGTCCAGGGAGTTGGTGACGAACAGCGTCTCGCCACTGGCATCGGTGGTCAGGGCGAAGTTCTTCAGATCGGTGTGGATCTGGCCGGTGATGGCCAGGGTGGCCGGATCCAGCTGATAGATCACCCCACCGGTGACGCCCTTGGTCAACTGGGCGGTCGCCGCATAGACCGACTGCTTGGCCGGGCTGTAGGCCAGCTCATAGACGCCGTAGCCCAGTTCGATGCGCTTGAGTTCGGCCGGGGCCTGAGGCGCGGCGGGTTGCGCGGCAACGGGCGCCGGCGCGGGTGGCGGTGGCGTCGGTGCCTCCGGGCGATTGGAACAGGCTGCCACTGCCAGGGACAGCAGCGCCATGGCGCCCAGCGTCGAGACCTTGTTGAAAGACACCGCCATTTGCTTCTCCTAGGGACGAGGTGCGAGGGATCGAATCGATCCTGGAATGATAAACGTTCGCACTATGCCCAAGGCGCAAAGGTCAGACAAGACCGAAAGAGTTCAAATTCCTGTCGGGTGCCGGTCGCCAGCCTCTGCCCGGCCGCTCTGGTCCAGGGCTTTCAGCCGGCCCTGGCGATCCAGGCGAAAGCGCGCGAAATCCTCGGCCAGCTGCAGGTTGCCGCGGTAACAGGCCGCGGCCTCCTGGCGCAGGTCGTCGATGGACGGCGAACGCCCCGCCTCGGCCTGGTAGCGCGGACTGAAATGGGTGAGCAGCAGGGCCGGCAGTCCCTGCGCCTCGGCGAAACGGGCGACGCCCGCCGCGCTGCTGTGGCCCCAGCTCTGCCCGGTCTTGTCGATCTGCGCCTGGGCATAGGTGGCTTCATGGACCAGCAGCTGAGCGCCCCGGCAGGCCTCCGTCAGCAAGGCGGGCGCGTCGTTGTCCCCCGCCACCACCAGCCGTCGTTCGCCATGGGCCGCCTGCAGGAAGTCGGCGCTGCGCAGCAGGCGGCCTTCGTGCAGCACATCCTCGCCGCCATGCAGCCGGCCCCACAGCGGGCCACGCGGCACCCCGGCCGCCGCCAGGGCCGCGGGATCGAGGCGCTGCGGCCGGCGGGTCTCGCGGAAGCGAAAGGCGTGACTGGGCACCCGGTGGGAAAGCGCGAAGGCGTCGATATCCCAGGCCCCGACGGAGACGCCCGCGAAATCTTCCAGGGCGTGGAAGCGCAGTTCGAAGGGCAGGTGCAGCGCGGTCAGCGCCTGGGTGGCGGCGAGCCAGTCCGCCACCGCCTGGGGCGCGACCAGCACCAGCGGCTGGCTGCGTCCGCTCATGGCGGCGCTGGCCAACAGCCCCGGCAGGCCATAGCAGTGGTCGCCATGGACATGGGTGATGCAGATGGCGCGCAGATCCGCTGCCGACAAGGGGGTACGCAGCAGCTGGTGCTGGGTCGCCTCGCCGCAATCGACGAGAAACCAGTCTTTGCCCTGGTCCTCGATCAGGGCCAGGGCCGAGACATTGCGCCGCCGAGTGGGCACCCCGGCCGAGGTGCCGAGAAACAGGAGGTCCATGGGGGCTCCGGGCAAAAGCTCAGTCTAGCGCGGCCACCCCACTGTCGCCCGGGCAACAGTGGCCAGGCACTCCTGCTGCTGGCCAGGCACCCCGGGCCCCGCAAACCCCGAGAAAACGGCCTTTCAGGCCCTGGCAGCGCTCTTGCAAAGCCTCTGGCGTCGACCTTTCAATCGCCGAGGATCACCATGAATCTGCCCGCTCGCCATCTGCCGCCCAGCCCTGCGCCCAGCCCCGACTACGAACAACTGGCCGCCCGCTTCCGTCCGCTCTTTGCGCGCATCGCCGAAGGCGCCTTGGAACGCGAACGCAACCGCAACCTGCCCTATGCGCCCGTCGCCTGGCTCAAAGACGCCGGCTTCGGCGCCGTGCGGGTGCCGGTGGAATTCGGCGGCAGCGGTGCCAGCCTGCCGCAACTGGTTCGGCTGCTGATCGAGCTGGCGGCCGCCGACAGCAATCTGCCCCAGGCCCTGCGCGGCCACTTCGCCTTTGTCGAGGACCGCCTCAACGCCCATGCCAGCACCTCCCAGCGGGTCTGGTTCGAGCGCTTCGTCGCCGGCGACCTGGTGGGCAACGCCTGGACCGAGATCGGCACGGTCAAGCTCGGCGAGGTCATCACCCGGGTCAGCCAACGGGACGGCGAATGGCGCCTCAACGGCACCAAGTACTACAGCACCGGCAGCCTGTTCGCCGACTGGATCGACGTCTATGCCCAGCGCGACGACACCGGCGGCGACGTCATCGCCGCCATCCGCACCGACCAGCCGGGCGTGCGCCAGTCCGACGACTGGGACGGCTTCGGCCAGCGCACCACCGCCAGCGGCACCTCGGTGTTCGAAAACGTACGGGTGGCGCCCGAGAATCTCATCGACTTCGCTACCCGCTTCAAGTACCAGACCGCCTTCTACCAGCTGGTGCTGCTGGCCGTGATCACCGGCAGCGGCCAGGCCGCCGTGCGCGAATTCGCCGGCGAAGTGCGCGGGCGCACGCGGGTCTACAGCCATGGCAATGCCAGCGCGGCCAGTGCCGATCCCCAGGTGCAGCAGGTGGTAGGCAAGGCCTCGGCCTTCGTCTATGCCGCCGAAGCCGCGACCCTGGCCGCCGCCGCGGCGGCCCAGTCCGCCTTCGAGGCCCGCTATGCCGGGGATGCCGCCGCCGAGCACAGGGCCAACGTGGCGGCGGAGCTGGAATCGGCCCAGGCGCAATCGGCAGTCGCCGAGCTGGTGCTGCGGGCCACCAGCGACCTGTTCAATGCCCTGGGCGCGTCGGCCACCAGCACCCGCAAGGGGCTCGATCGACACTGGCGCAACGCCCGTACCGCCGCCTCGCACAATCCGCTGATCTACAAGGAGCGCATCGTCGGCGCCTGGGCGATCGACGGCAGCGAACCGCCCTTTGTCTGGCAGATCGGCGGCGGCAGCAAGCAGGGCTGACCACCAGAACGCACAACGGCAACCCTGGGGTTGCCGTTGTGCATTCAGCGCGCCGGATCAGTTCGACAGCTGGCGGGCGAAACGCCCCACGGCGCCGACCACTCGCTGGGCGCCATCCTGGATCTCCACGATCACCTGGCCGGCCTGCCCCGCCAGTTCCAGGCCCTGCTCGGCCTGGCGCCGACCGTTCTCGATCACCGTCACCGCCTCGCCGGCCAGTTGCTGGTTTTGCTGCACCACTCCGACGATCTCCTCGGTCGCCTTGCTGGTGCGCGAGGCCAATTGCCTGACCTCATCGGCCACCACGGCGAAACCACGACCCTGCTCACCGGCCCGGGCCGCCTCGATGGCCGCGTTGAGCGCCAGCAGGTTGGTCTGTTCGGCGATGCCGCTGATGGTCTTGATGATGGTCCCGATCACCTGGGACTGGTTGTCCAGCGCCTCGATGCCCTTCACCGCTTCCTGCATCTGGGTGGCCAGGGCGCGCATCACTTCCACCGTCTGCTGCGCCACCGCCGCGCCTTTGCGGGCCGTGTCGTCGGTATGCTGGGAGGTCTCGAAGGCTACGCTGGCGGCTTCGGACACCGCCTGCTCCTGCTGGACCTGATCGGTGATCACGGTGGCGAACTTGACCACCTTGTACAGCCGGTCATGGGCATCGATCACCGGGTTGTAGGAGGCTTCCAGCCAGACGTCGCGGCCATGGGCATCCAGGCGCTTGAAGCGATCCACGACGAATTCGCCGCGACGCAGGCGCGCCCAGAATTGCTCGTAGGCCTCGGAATTGGCCTCGGCCGGCTCGCAGAACAGCCGGTGGTGCTTGCCCTTGATCTGCGCCAGGGAATAACCCATGGCCTGCAGGAATCTGTCGTTGGCATCGAGCACCTCGCCCTGGAGGTTGAACTCGATGACCGCCGTGGAACGGCGCAGCGCCTTGAGCAGGCTTTCGTGCTCGCGCGAGGTCTCGATGGTTCGCGTCAGGTTGTTGCAGAACAGTCGGAAGCGCGTCACCTGGCCCTGGCTGTCATGGAAGGGGTGCAGGATGCCGCGCAACCAGGCTTCCTGACCGTCGCCACGCAAGAGATGCAGGGCACCGCTGTAGGGCTCGCCGCGGCTCAGGGCCTGCTGCAGTCGGCGGCTGTATTCCTGGTTGCGGACGTGCGCCGGAATGAGGTCCGCCAGGGGGCGTCCCAGCACATCCGCGGCGCGCACGCCCATCTCCTTTTCGAAGTTGGCGTTCACCGCGGAAATGCACCCGCGGCCATCCAGTTCCAGGCCCAGCATTTCCACGTCGAGCTCGGCCTTCAGTCGCTTGAAGGAGTCCACCTGCTCGCGGAGGCGCTGCAGTTCTTGTTTTAGGCCTTTGTTGAACATGACACGCCCCTGGTTGGGAGATTAGGTTACCGCTGTATCGACCGGGATTAGTCAGGCCTTGAATGCCGTCAGCAGGACAGTGACCAGATGTCCGGAATGCAAGATGGATGGCGGCGGGCCATTAACTAATAACAAAAAAATATTTCAACTCAGGGTTTGGCCGGCATTACGTTCTAACGCCTGTCTGCTCTCTCCATTGCAAGAGTCCCCCATGTCCGATTCCCTGCTGGACCCCCTCCCTCCCCTGCTGGAGCGCTTCGCTGCCACCGCGGCGGAACGTGATCGTAAGGGCGGCACGCCCAAGGCCGAGCGCGATGCCCTGCGCCAGAGCGGTCTCCTGGCCCTGAGCATTCCTACGGAACTGGGCGGCCTCGGCGCCTCTTGGGAACAGACGCTGGAGGCGGTGCGGCGACTGGCCCGGGTCGACAGCTCCCTGGCCCACGTCTTCGGCTTCCATCACCTGCTGCTGGCCACCGCCCAGCTGTTCGGCCAGCCCGCGCAGTGGCGACCCTGGCTGGAGGGCACCGCGCGCGATGGTCTGTTCTGGGGCAATGCCCTCAATCCCCTGGATCGCCGTACCCTCGCCCGCCGCAGCGGCGATGCCTGGCAGGTGGATGGCCAGAAGAGCTTTTGCAGTGGCGCCCTGGATTCGGATCTGTTGCTGCTTTCCGCGCTGGAAAACGATGACAGCGGACGCCTGCTGATCGCCGTGGTACCCACCGGCCGTGCCGGCATCCAGCTGTTCGACGACTGGGACAACAACGGCCAGCGCCAGACCGACAGCGGCAGCGCGCGCTTCGACGGGGTACGGGTCGAACACCAGGAATGGCTGCTCGATCCCGGCCCGCTGAGCACCCCCTTCGCCTGCCTGCGGCCGCTGCTGGCCCAGCTGATCTTCGCCAATATCTTTCTCGGCCTGGCCGAAGGCGCCTTTGCCGAGGCGCGCCGCTACACCACCACCCAGGCACATCCCTGGTTCAAGTCCACAGCGGCCAGCGCCAGCGAAGACCCCTACATCCTGCGCCACTACGGAGAATTCTGGGTGGCCCTGGAGAGCAGCCGGCTGCTGGTGGAGCGCGCCAACGGCGCCTTCGCCCAGGCCTGGCAGCAGGGCACCGCGCTGACCGCCGCGGCACGGGGCGAACTGGCCATCGCCATCGCCACGGCCAAGGTCGCCGCCAGTCGTCACGGTCTCGATCTCGCCAGCCGTCTGTTCGAGGTGGGCGGGGCCCGGGCCACTGCCGGCGCGCTGCGCCTGGATCGCTACTGGCGCAACCTGCGCACCCAGACCTTGCACGATCCGGTCGATTACAAGCTGCACGAGCTGGGCGACTGGGCCCTCAACGACACCCTGCCCACCCCCAGTTTCTACTCCTGAGGAGCCCGCGATGACCCTGCTGACCCTGACGCGCACACCCGAGGTGCCCCGCTACCGGGCAACGGCCCAGGTGTTCGCCGATCCCAAGTCGCGCGACCTGCTCGCCCACCTGGAAAAGATCGCCCCGAGCGACGCCAGCGTGCTGGTGATCGGCGAAACCGGTACCGGCAAGGAACTGATCGCCCGGCATATCCATGCGCTCAGTCACCGCCATGCCGGCCCCTTCGTCGCCGTCAATTGCGGCGCCTTCGCCGAGAGCCTGGTCGAGGCGGAGTTGTTCGGTCATGAAAAGGGCGCCTTCACCGGCGCCCTGGCCGCGCGCGCCGGCTGGTTCGAGGAGGCCAACGGCGGCACCCTGTTTCTCGACGAGATCGGCGACCTGCCGCTGTCGGTGCAGGTGAAGCTGCTGCGCGTCCTGCAGGAGCGCGAGGTGGTGCGACTCGGCTCTCGCCGCAGCGTGCCGCTGAACGTGCGGATCATCGCCGCCACCAATGTCCCGCTGGAGCGGGCGGTGGCCGAAGGCACCTTTCGCGAAGACCTCTGGTACCGACTCAATGTGGTCAGCCTGCCGCTGTTGCCGCTGCGCCAGCGCCAGGGCGATATCCTGCCGCTGGCCCGGCACTTCCTCCACGCCTATGCCCAGGCGCCGGTCGCCCTGACCCCGGCGGCGGAGCGACGCCTGCTGGAGCACCCCTGGCCGGGCAATATCCGCGAACTGGAAAACACTCTGCAGCACGCCCTGCTGCTCAAGCCCCAGGGCCTGCTGGATGCCGGTGACCTGTCGTTCGTCCAGCGTCCCAGCCTGGTCCCGGCGGCGCCGCGCCCGACCGAGGCGGCACCGGTGGACAGCCTGCTGACCGACGCCTTCGCCCAGTTGTTCGAAGAGCAACCGGAGGCCCTGCACGAGCGCGTCGAAGATGCCCTGGTCCGCGCCGCCTACCGCTTCTGCCATCGCAACCAGGTCCACACCGCCCGCCTGCTGGGGCTGAGCCGCAACGTCACCCGTGCCCACCTGATCCGTATCGGCGAGCTGGTGGTCAATCACCGTCGGCCGCTCGCGCCCCGGCCGGAACGCGAGGTCCGCTTCTCCATCTGAAGGGTGGTCCTACCCGACGGGATACCGACAGGCCATGGAGCGCCTTACACTGGGGTTTTGTTCCGCGAGGCCTCCGCATGACCCCCCGTACCCTGCTGCACCGCCATTCCGCCCGGCGTGACGACATCGGCGACCTCCAGACCCGGCGACCGCTACCCGGCCCCGGCCTGCCCCATCTGGACCCCTTCCTGTTCCTCAATCACCACGGTCCCCAGGTCTATCCGCCGCACAATGCCGGTCTGCCCTTTGGTCCTCATCCCCATCGCGGCTTCGAGACGGTGACCTTCATCCTCTCCGGTTCGCTCGCCCACCGCGACAGCGGCGGCCATGAGAGCGTCATCGAAGCCGGGGGCATCCAGTGGATGACCGCGGGCAGCGGCCTGGTGCATGCCGAGCTGTCCCCCGCCGCCTTCAAGCGCGATGGTGGCGACCTGGAAATCCTGCAGCTGTGGGTCAATCTTCCGGCCCGGCTCAAGTTCACCCCTCCGGCCTACCACGGCGTTTCCGCCGCGGACCTGCCCCTGATCGAAGCCGACGACGGCCGGGTACGCCTGCACCTGGCATCGGGCAGCCATGAGGGTATCCAGGGCGCCGTGGCCAGCCCGACACCCATCACCCTGATGACCGTCGAGATCGCCCCGGGTGGCCGCGTCACCCTGCCCGCCCCGGCCGGAAACTCGGTGTTCTGCTATGGCGTGCGCGGTACCGTGCAGATCGCCGGCCAGGACGAAGCGCCATGGCAGCTGTTCGAATTCGCCGATGACGGCGACCACATCGACGTCTCCAGCCGCGACGGCGCCGTGGTGCTCTATGGCCATGCGGCGCCCTTCGCCGAGCCCATCGTCGCCCACGGCCCTTTCGTGATGAACAGCGCCGAGGAGATCCGTCAGGCGATCCGCGACTACCAGGCCGGCCTGTTCGGTGACGTACCGGAGTAAGTCGCCCCGCCAGGACGCCGCGCCCAGGCTAGAATCCGGCTTTTGCCTGGAGCATGGCGATGAGTGACGAATTGCGGATAGAGGATCTGGTGGTGGGCGACGGCAAGGCGGTGGTCAAGGGCGCCCTGATCACCACCCACTATGAGGGCTGGCTGGACGACGGCACCCTGTTCGATTCCTCCCGCGCCAAGGGACGGCCCTTCCAGTGCGTCATCGGTACTGGCCGGGTGATCAAGGGCTGGGATCAGGGCCTGATGGGCATGCGGGTCGGCGGCAAGCGGCGCCTGGAGGTACCGGCGGCGCTCGCCTATGGCGAACGCCAGGTCGGAGCGCTGATCAAGCCACATGCCAACCTGAGGTTCGAAATCGAATTGCTGGAAGTCCTGACACGCGACGATTGAGGTCTGGCCGACTTCAGCTCGGCGTCTTGGTATTGCGGCGCACCAACTCGAGCTGGGCTTCGAGCACGCTCAGCCGGGCGAACTGGCGGGTGTAGATGACGAATTGCTCCTGAAAGCTCTGACGGCTCCGGGCAAGGTCCTGTCGATGACTGCGGATCTGCTCTTCAAGCGTCTGCAGCCGCTGCTGGGTGGTTTGCGTCATGGCACCTACTCCTTGTGCTTGGGGTGTCAAATGGACTCTAACCGTGCCCCGACAAGTCGAGCTATAGCCGTTCGTCGTCCCTTAGACCACCGCTGCAGAGCCGTTTCGTCTCACGAATGCATCAGTGCAAGGCGTGAAAAGCGCATCTTTCCTCACCGAACGATCAAGAAAAAAGGCGACGAACCCGAGGAGGTTCGTCGCCTTCAGGACACACGCGGTAAAAGCTACCGCGGGCCTACCGCCGTGCAGCTGTTGCTGGCATCGACGTATTTCTTCAGCGTCGGCCACTGCGGACGCTCCACGCCATTGACCGGCTCCACCGCCAGCGCGGAAGCACCCCAGCCCGGACCGGCCGCCCAGTAGGTCAGCGGCATGCAGTTCTGCTGCAGATAGGCCAGCATATTGTCGGTGGCGGTCAGCCAGCGGCTGTCGCCTGCGGGTACGCCGAACTCGGCGATCATGCCCCGCTTGCCATTGCGCTTGAGCCATTCGACGAAGGGCTTGACCCGATTGACCCCGACCTGCGGATCGATGGTGCTCGGATTCTGGGCGGCATAGGTGCCACTGCCGTCCTCGTCGAGGTAGACGTTGGCCGCGTAGACGATGTTGTTGGCCGGATCCTTCAGATTGAGCAAGGCATTGCTCACCCCGGGCCAGTTGGCCGCGCTACCCCAGGCATTGCCCTGGACGATCACCGGGTGGGTGCGGTCCATGGTGCGGACGCCGTCGATGCCGGACTGGGCCGTCACCGGCCAGCTGCTGTCGGCGCCATTGGGCTTGCCCATGATGTCATAGCCATAGAGCGCGGCATGGTTGCCCCACTGGTAGGCCAGGCGGTACATCAGATCCCAGTAGTTGAAGTTGGTGACGGTACCGGTGCCGATCAGGGTGCCCTTGTAGCGGCCGCCGTTGTCCAGCGCCAGGATCACCTTCATGTTGTACTTCTTGGCCAGCTCCAGCACCTGGGTGACCTGCTGGGTGTAGGCTCCTTCCAGGCTACCGAAGAAGCGGGTCTGCAGGCGCTCCCAGATCACCGGGAAGCGGATCAGCCGCACGCCCTTGGCGCTCCACTGCTGGAAATTCGCCTCGCCCGGCATGATGTAGTTGACGTTGAGAACCCCGGGCAGCGTCTGGGGTGCAAAGGCGGCACCCGAGAAATTCAGCCCCACCAGGTTGAGCTTGGCGCTGTTGGCGGGCGTGCCGGTCGATCCCGTGGGTGTGGTCGTCGAACCGGTGGCGGGCGTGGTGGCACCCGAGGAGCCCGTGCTGCCGCTGCCGGTCGCAGGCTTCACCTCGGCCACTGGCGTCGTCACGGCCGGCGTCGCACTGCCCGAGTTGCTGCCCGAACTGGCGCTGCCGGTGCTGCCGGTGCTGCCCGTAGAGCCCGTCGTGGTCCCCGGCACCGTCGTCGACGTGCCGGAGGTGGTGGTCCCGGTCTTCAGGGTCTTGGGATAGCCGTAGGCATTGCCATCGAGCTGCGGACTCTCGATGAAGACACTCATGTTGCTGCCGACGACCTGGGCATAGGTCACCTTGTAACTCTTGCCATCGGCCGGCGTGATCTGCGCGCCCACCTTGAAGGCGCCCACGTTGGCCGCCGACGCCGGAATGGAGAAGCCGGCCGCCTTGCGATAGACGCCGTGCAGCCAGTCCTCGTTGGTGAAATCGTTGATCGAGGTGGTCACCCCGGTCGTGGTCGAGCCGCTGGTGTTGCCGGTGCCCGCGGAGGCGCCGGTGCCCGAGCTGCCACCGTTATTCGAGCCGGTATTGCCGCTGGTGGAGCCACCGCTGCTGCCGGTGGAGCCGCTGGAGCCGCCCGTGGCACCGGTACCGCTGGCTGGCGTGCTGCCGGAACCACTGGCCAGCGGGCCGATGGCGGTGCAGCTGCTGTCATCGATGTACTTATTCAGGGTCGGCCACTGCGGCCGGTCGACGCCATTGATCGGCTCTACCGACAGGAAATAGTTGCCCCAACCCGGGCCGGCGGCCCAGTAGGTGGCGGGAATGCAGTTCTGCTTGAGATAGGCCAGCATGCGGTCCATCAGCGGCAGCCAGCGGGGATCGTTATCCGGCACGCCGAATTCGCCGATCATGCCCTTCTTCTTGTTCTTCTTCAGCCACTCGACGAAGGGACGGACCCGCTCCACGCCATAGTCCTGGCTCAGCTTGCCGACATCGATGCCGGTGTAATTGCCGCCGGCGCTTTCATCGAAATAGGAATGCGCCTGGAAGATCAGGTTGTCGGACGGATCCTTGAGCGCCAGCAGCGAGTCGTTCCACAGCGGCCAGCGGGTCGCTTCCGACCAGCCGTTGCCTTCGATCATGATCGGCTTGGTCTTGTCGACCGCGCGGACCCCATTGATGCCGTACTGGGCGGCGATCGGCCACTGGGCCATGGAATCGTGGGGCTCGTTCATGATGTCGTAGGCGTACAGCGACGGCTGACTGCTCCAGCGCTGGGCGATCCGGGTCATGATCTCCTGGTAGCGGTCATAGGGAACCGCTGCGCTGCCGATCACCGATCCGCGATAGAAGGTGTAGTTGTGCAGATCGAGGATGATGCGCATGCCGTATTTCTGCGCATTGACGAAGGTCTGGTCCACCAGCGCCGCATAGGTCGGGTCCAGCGGACCGCCCAGCACTGGTTGCAGGCGCTCCCAGATGATCGGGAAGCGGATCAGCTTGATGCCCTTGCCGCTCCACTGCTTGAAGTAGGCCTCGACGGGAAAGATGTAGTGGGTGCCGTTGACGCCCGGTAGTACCTGGCCAGCGAAACCGGCGCCGGACAGGTTCAGGCCGACCAGATTGACCTGCTCGGCCTTGGCACCGGTAGCCAGGGTCAGGGCGGCAACGAAGGGCAGCACCTGGGCTGCTCTGCAGGAAAACTTCAGGAAGGATGGATTCATCATCACCAACTGCGCTAAATCGACAGCCCGCTCCCTGAACACTGGCCGATATGAAGTGAGAGAAGAGTCGCGCCATGTTGCCAAGCGCGACGTTGCCTCCAGGCATGTCCAGCTATACAAGCCACATGCCAACTTCATAGTACCTTACTATGGCCACTATTTAGACATCATTGATAAGTTTAAAAAGCTTTTGATTTTAAAGGCTTTTCTATAAATACCGTTCATCGGCTCCGATGGGTGAATCCATTCACCACTAATCATCAGCGCGCCGATGCAAGTCCGCCGTCAAATTTATTTCCGGAACAACCCGACAACCGACCAAAAGTTCCCGAAGGTGCCAAAAAAAGTAAGTCGCAAATTAACGTGAAACAGATCACATAAATATGGCTGAGGAACTGCCCATATCTCGTTCGGGTCATGGCTATAACCGCTTCCGGAGCACTTCATGACCTCCCTTACCCTTGCGACCTATAACGTCAACGGCATTCGTGCCCGGTTGCCCATCCTCCTGCAGTGGCTGGAGCGGGAGCAGCCCGACATCGTTTGCCTGCAGGAACTGAAAGCGAAATCCGCCGACTTCCCGCAGGCGGAACTGGAAGCTGCGGGCTACGGTGCGCTCTGGGACGGCCAGCCTTCCTGGAACGGGGTCGCCATCCTGGCGCGGGATGACCAGCCACTGGAGGTTCGCCGGGGCCTGCCAGGAATGACCGACGATCCGCAGCGCCGCTATCTGGAAGCCGCGGTCAAGGGCGTGGTCGTCGCCAGCCTCTATCTACCCAATGGCAATCCCTGGCCGGGCCCGAAGTTCGATTACAAGCTGGCCTGGTTCGAGCGCTTCATCGAGCATGCCCAGGGACTGATGGCGAGTGGGCATCCCGTGGTGCTGGCAGGCGACTACAACGTGGTGCCGACCGACCATGACATCTACGACCCGAAATCCTGGCGCAAGGACGCCTTGCTGCAACCCGAGAGTCGCGCCTGCTTCGAACGGCTGCTGGACCAGGGCTGGCTGGACGCCTTGCGCGCCTGCCATCCGGATGAGGCGATCTACACCTACTGGGACTATTTCCGCCAACGCTGGCAGCGCAACGCCGGTCTGCGTATCGATCATCTGTTGCTGAGTCCGGCGCTGCAGAAGTCCCTGCAGGAAGCCGGGGTGCATCGCTGGGTACGCGACCTGGAAAAGACCAGCGACCATGCGCCGACCTGGATCCGCTTCAAGGCGCCTGACTGAAGGCGTTCAAGCGTCGCGCAGCAGGTCCTTGGCGTTGAGCAGGGCGAAGAGCACTTCCGGACGCTGATTGAGACCGCGGCGCACCGCGGCCGGTATCGTCTGATGGAGCTTGCGACACAGTCCCGGGCGTGGCTGCAGCTCGATGAGCATGCCACGCGCGCTGCGTACCTCTCCCGGTCCCGGCTCGATCTCCAGCTGGATGCCGAGTTGCTCCTGCAGGCGCCGTTGCAGGCGCTGCAGATCGGTCACGCTGGTAACGTTTTCCAGGCGCTCCAGCAGTCGCTGTTCTTCCTGGCGATTGAGCAGCAGCGCCCGCGCATCGGCGGCCGGATCGGCCAGCACGGCGTCGCGCTCGCAGGTACAGACGCCAGGCGGACAGGGCGCACGCAAGGAAGCCATGTGACGTCTTTTCCTCTCGTTCCGGAGCGGCAGGATAGCGCCGATCGCCTCACTCTGACGACGGCGGTGCCGAGTGGGCGACACGACAGAACGTCCAGACAGTGAGTCTCCCGGCCGTTCAAGAGACCCCGTGGCCGACACAGGGATTCCCTGCATGCCGAGTACCAAGGGATCGCGCTCCGCCCAAAAAACCAATCGATATTAAAAAATAGCTAAAGCTTATTTTTAGATATATTAAATGGCCGCTAGGATGAGGCTTTGACTGCCCGCGATATCGCCATGCCGACGCTCTCCTCCGACCTCCTGATCGTGCCCGCGGAGCAACAAAGCTCCCTGACCATCCGCGCCAAGGCCCTGGCCTTCGCCGACCCGCGTTCGCGGCAACTGCTCGAGCACCTGGATGCCCTGGCGCCGCGCCCCTCCCCCGTGGTGCTGACGGGCGAATGGGGCACCGGGCGCGAATTGCTGGCGCGACGGCTCCACGAGCGCAGCGGCCGCACCGGACTGTTCAGCAGCCTCGACTGCGCCTCGCTCAGTCGTCGGCATGCTGCGGCCGAACTCTTTGGCTATGTCCCACGCGCCTATGCCGGCACCTCGGGCAGTCGGGTGGGCTGGTTCGGTACCGCCCACGGGGGCAGCCTCTATCTCGACGAGATCGCCGACCTCTCCCGCCCGCTGCAGGAGGAGCTGGTCGAGGTCCTGTCCGACGGAAGCATCCTGCGGCTCGGCAGCAGTCAGCGCACCGCGGTGGACGTCCGCCTGATCGCCGGCTCCAGTATCGATCTGGCGCTGGCCGTCGCAGCCGGCCACTTCGACGAACGCCTCTGGCAACGCCTCGCGCCGGGGCAGGTGGCGGTACCGCCCCTGCGCGAGCGACCGGCCGATCTGCTCCCCCTCGCCCGGCATTTCCTCAGACTGCATGCCGAACGTCTCGACCGGACACCCCCGGAATTGACGGCTGAGGACGAAGCCGCGCTGATCGCCTATCCCTGGCCGGGAAACATTCGCGAACTTGAACAGGTTCTCCATACCGCGCTGCTAACTGCCTCGACGTCCGGACTCCAGCTTGGCAAGCTGCTGCCACTGTCCCTGGTACCCCGCTGAACTCTGCCGACAGACGGCAGTCCTAGGCGCGTACCCTTGTTCGAGTCCCAGCATGACCACCCTGTCCATCCTGTCGATGCCCACTCCGCCATAGTCTGCGGCGGCCATCTTTCCCCAGGAAAGATGATCGGAATCCTCGTTTTGTCGCCTCGCGCGGCAGGCGTTGATTCGTGTGGGAAAAGCCCAGGGCTTTTCAGGAATCGATCGACAGGACGTACGTCTTCCGCTGAAGACGTTCAGGCATGCTTTCATGAATATTGTGATCACTGGCCGTTCCGGCCAAGTTTCGCGCGCCTTGCAGCGCGAGTTCGGTAGCACCCATCAATTGACCGTGCTGGGTCAGGCGGATCTCGATCTGGCCCAAACCGGGCAACTGCGCGCAGCCTTCGACCGGCTGGAACCCGACCTCATCCTCAACGCCGCCTATACCGCCGTGGATCAGGCTGAGGCGGAAATCGAACGCGCCGAGGCGATCAACGCCCGGGCACCGCAGATCCTGGCCGAGTTGGCGCGTGAGCGGGATATCCCCTTCGTGCACTATTCATCCGACTACGTCTTCGATGGCCGGGGGCATCAGCCCTATACCGAGGCTTGCGCGCCGGCGCCGCTGAGCGTCTACGGCCGCTCCAAGCTGGCGGGCGAACAGGCGGTACTGGCGGCCGGTGGCCGCGCCCTGGTGCTGCGTACCTCCTGGGTCTACTCCCATGATGGCCAGTGCTTCTTCAACACCATGCGCCAGCTGCTGGCCGAGCGCGACGAACTCCACGTAGTGGAGGATCAGCTCGGCGCCCCCACCTGGGCGCCTACGATCGCCACGGCCACCCGCCAACTGGTCGAACGTCTGCTGGAGCATGGCGATGTCGGCGGTCTCTATCACTTGACCAATGCAGGCCAGACCTCCTGGTACGGCTTCGCCGCCGCCATCGCCGCACGTCTGGAGCGACGCGGCGAACTGCGCGCCCGCCTCTATCCCACCACGACCGCACATTACCCCACGCCGGCGACGCGACCGCTCTATTCCTGCCTCGACTGCAGCAAGGTCGAAGCGGTCCTGCCGAACGCCCTGCCGGACTGGCAGGCCGACTTCGACCGCTGCTGGGCGCGGTTCGAACGCGATAGAACGCTGAATTGAGCGGGCCGGACCCCGGCGGCGCCTGCCCGCCGGGTCGCCTCGGCTTCAGCCGCAGGCGACGGCGTCCCCCCCTCAACGGCTCTCCCGTTCCCCACCCTGGTAGGTGGGTTCAGCCACGTCCTCGTTGGGCGCAGGATGGCCCGGCAGATTCGGTAGCGCCTTGGCCCTTTCCAGGTCGATGCCGGCGCCCTGGGCCACCCGGGTGCCATAGTCCGGATCGCAGTGCCAAAAGTGCCAGACCATGCGCAACTGGATGTCTTCGGGACAGGCCTGCAGGTCGGCGACCAGGTTGGCGATGAGATCGTCCCTTTCCCAGTTTTCGAAGCTGCGATAGCGCGCACCGGTCTGCTGGTAGTCGGCAGCCGTCTTGCGGGATTGATAGCGCCCCAGATGGCCTTCGATCCATTGACGATACTCGTGCTGCGGCCGCGGCGCCTCGTTCAGGCCACCCTGGGAACTGGGCTCGTAATTGACGTGAGGATTGCTCCCGCTGCGATCCACCTGCAGCGCCATCTGGCCATCGCGCTGATTGGTGGCGTAGGGGCATTTGGGCGCGTTGATCGGCAATTGCAGATAGTTGGCGCCGACCCGATAGCGCTGGGTATCGGAATAGGACAGGGTCCGCCCCTGCAGCATCTTGTCGTCGGAAAAGTCGATGCCCTCCACCAGCACCCCCGTGCCGAAGGCGGCCTGCTCGGTTTCGGCGAAGACGTTCGAGGGATTGCGATCCAGCACCAGCCGGCCCACCGGCAGCAGGGGAAATTGGTCTTCCGGCCAGCGCTTGGTGTCGTCCAGGGGATCGAAGGGCAATTCGTCGTGCGCCTCGTCCGCCATGATCTGCACGCACATCTCCCACTCGGGATAGTCACCCCGCTCGATGGCGTCGTAGAGATCCCGACTGGCATGGCCCACGTCGTACTTCTGGATTTCGGCCGCCTGCTCGCTGGTGAGATTCCGGATGCCCTGCTTGGGCTCGAAGGAGAACTTGCACAGCACCGCCACGCCCTGGTCGTTGACCAGCTTGTAGGTGTTCACGCTGGAACCCTGCATGTGCCGATAGTCCGCCGGGATGCCCCAGGGGCTCTTCACCCAGGTCACCATGTGCAGCGCTTCCGGGTGATGCTGGACGAAGTCGTAGAAGCGCCAGGGCTCCTGGCGATTGGTGATGGGGTCGGGCTTGAAGGCATGGATCATGTCGGGAAACTTGATGGCGTCGCGAATGAAGAACACCTTCAGGTTGTTGCCCACCAGATCCCAGTTGCCGTCCTCGGTATAGAACTTGATCGCGAAGCCTCGCGGATCACGCGCGGTCTCGGGCGACTCCTTGGCCCCGATGACGGTGGAGAACCTCAGGAAGACCGGCGTCTTCACCCCGGTTTTGGTCAGCACCTTGGCACAGGTGTAGCGGCTGGCGGGTTCGTCGCCGATGGTGCCATAGGCCTCGAACCAGCCGTGGGCAGCGGTGCCCCGGGCATGCACCACCCGCTCGGGCACCCGCTCCCGATCGAAATGGGTGATCTTCTCGATGAACTGGTAGTTTTCCAGCGTGGCGGGGCCCCGCTCGCCCACGCTGCGCAGGCTTTGGTTGTCCCGTACCGGATGACCCTGGCGGGTCGTGAGAGTGATCTTGTCGTCGCTCATGGTGGTCTCCAGGCTAGTCACGTCGAACACTGCAGTGACCGGGCCTGTCCGCGGCAGTTGTCAGCCGTCAGACGAGCTGTCCGGAGACGAAACGGCGCCCGGGCCGCTTCTGCTGACCACCCGGGGCTCTAGCCGCTACCTCTCGTCCGTTCGGCGGAAAAAATCGCTGATCGCGCTATCGATCCCATCCAGACTGTTCATCAGCAGTCGATAAGACTCACGGCGATACTCTCCAACAAGAACAGCAGCCGGAGCTTCCCATGCCAGAAGAATACGAAAGCGATCCGCACCCCTGCTCGAAACCGGCGGGGCATTCCGACTTCAACGAAATGGCTGCCGCCGTCGCCGCCGCCATCTCCGTCTGGGCCCTGGCCACCCTAGTCGCCTTGCTCGCGGGTTATCACGGCAGTGGTCCGACCAATGTCATCAACCTGCTGGTGGTCCTCGCGGGCGCTTTGGGATTCGTTGGACGGCGCTGGCAACTGGGGCGTCGGTATCGCTCCGTACATCGCGCCAGATAACCGGCGGAGCCCAACAATCTGCCTACTGATTCTCACCAGAGGCGGAACTGTTTATCATCGGCGCCCTGAAATCATGGCAGGGATGCTCATGCCTTATCTGGTCTTGACCCGTCGCACCGACGAAATCATCAATCTTTCCCTGAAGCCGGGGGCCGATGAAGAACAGGTGCTGGATCTGCTATTCAATGGCGGCATCAACATCCGCATCCTCAAGGTGCAGGGCGACCGCGTGCAGGTAGGCATCCAGGCGCCGACCGACATCAGCGTGATGCGGCAGGAATTGCTGCCCTTCTGAGTCGCCGCTGACCGACCGTCGCTACCGCAACCAGGGCGAGTTGCGGTTGCGCACGTACTCGAAGCGCCCCTCCAGACCCCGCCATTCAACGCCCTGCCAGAGTTCCGGCGCCAGCGTGCCTTCGGCCTGCAGATCCGCTCGATAGTGGGCGAAGAACGGCTGGCCGTCGCGCAGGACGATGACGTTGTGGCGCTCTTCGATCTGGGCGATGAGATCCAGGACGGCTTCGGCCGAGCGGCCGCCGCTCAGGCAATAGCAGCTGCCATATTGATGCAGCATGCTTTCGAAGCGGTAACGATAGAGGGTGCAGCGATCGGTCTCGAGGTGAACGCTCTGCCCCTTGGCATCCTGCAGGGCATGGTGGACGCAGTGGTCGCAGTCCTCGAATTCCTGACGCGACTCCACCCATTCACCGAGAAACTGCTTCTTCCACCGCCATACCAGCAGCCCACGATCTTCAGGCCGGGAATACACGCTGACCTTGTAGAACATCGCTCGACTCCTCTTATTGTTATGCGCCGAAGCCACCGTCCAATGGCTGCCGCTTGCCGCTCGGCCATCGGAGGTCGCACGCTCTGAGGCGTGCCTTTCCAGCATCGCTCCATTTGCCTGAGGCGTCCAGCCATTCCCGGGCGCTGGACCCTACCGCTCGACGGTACGCAGCTACCGCAAACGGCCCTGGATGCGACATGAAGCGCCGCGGCTTCGTCCAACTTCCATACAAGATGACATCGGGTCTGCCGGCCGCCTTATCGCCTCGAGATCACGCAAGACCGCCATTCCAGAGCCGGATACAACAAGGGTACAAGTTCTGGTACCGCCCATCAGGCAAGGCGATATTGGCTGCTCAAGACGATTCCGGCGAACTAGTATTCGGCCAACCGTGATCGCCAGGAGTGGTCGAAATCGCAGCCCTGACAAGGACTTGGACGGTCCCGGTGCCCAGGCAACCGCGCCTGGTCGCGTTCGGATCCCTGACCGGCTGAACGCCTTTTCGCGAATCGCCAGCAGCAGGGCCTGCAGCCGCCCTGGCCATCCAGGGCGGCGCCTCGGTGAACCCCTTATCCACTCAAGGACCTTTTATGACTGGCCTGGATAGCGACTGCAAAGAGGCGCTCCGTTATGCCATCAGAAACTGTCCCGCGCGCACGACGGGCCAGCTGGCGGCCATCGACTATGCCGAACGGGCCATCCGCCAGGGCCTGAACGCCCTCTCCCCCCTGGAGCAGAAGACGCTGGCCCTGGAGCTGGGTTTCTGGCTGACCCATTACCAGCGGATCCAGGAGTGCTCCGCTCCTGGCCCAGCCGATGCAGAGACCGCGCAGACGCCTGCAGCCTCCCCTACCCGCAAGATCGACTAGCCAATCCGCAGGCAATAAAAAAACCCCAAGGTGCCTGGCACGCTCGGGGTTTTCCGTATTTGGCGGAGAGATAGGGATTTGAACCCTAGGAGCCATTGCTGACTCAACGGATTTCGAATCCGTCCCGTTCGACCACTCCGGCATCTCTCCAACGCGGCGCATGATACCAGTCATGCGGGCAAAAGCGAACAAGCAATTG
The DNA here is from genome assembly GCF_055393275.1 of Pseudomonas sp. Pso3. Classification (NCBI taxonomy): domain Bacteria; kingdom Pseudomonadati; phylum Pseudomonadota; class Gammaproteobacteria; order Pseudomonadales; family Pseudomonadaceae; genus Pseudomonas; species Pseudomonas sp. Pso3. The sequence goes on from NZ_AP043687.1 coordinate 3,022,559, forward strand.
CAAAAAAAGCTCTGGTATCAGCGGCTTGCGTTTAGAGCGGGACACCCAGGCGCTGGGCGACCTCTTCGTAGGCCTCGATCACGCCGCCCAGACCCTGGCGGAAGCGATCCTTGTCCATCTTCTTGCGGGTTTCCTTGTCCCACAGGCGGCTACCGTCCGGGCTGAATTCGTCGCCCAGCACGACCTTGCCGTGGAACAGGCCGAATTCCAGCTTGAAGTCCACCAGCAGCAGACCGGCGTCGTCGAACAGCTGCTTGAGGATGTCGTTGATGCGGAAGGTCAGCGCCTTCATCTCGGCCAACTGGTCGAGAGTGGCCCAGCCAAAGGCCTGGACATGGCTTTCGTTGACCATGGGGTCGTGCAGCGCATCGTTCTTCAGGAAGAGTTCGAAGGTCGGCGGCGTCAGCTCCAGGCCCTCCTCCACGCCCAGGCGGCGCACCAGGCTGCCAGCGGCGAAGTTGCGCACCACGCATTCCACCGGAATCATCTCGAGCTTCTTGACCAGGCATTCGTTGTCGCCCAGCAGCTGCTCGAACTGGGTGGGAATGCCGGCCGCTTCGAGCTTCTGCATGACAAAGGCATTGAACTTGTTGTTCACCATGCCCTTGCGCTCGAGTTGCTCGATGCGCTCGCCATCGAAGGCAGAGGTGTCGTTGCGGAACAACAGGACCAGGCGATCGGGATCGTCGGTGGTGAATACCGACTTGGCCTTGCCACGGTAGAGTTCTGCGCGTTTTTCCATCTTGGACTCCGGTTCGAAGGGCTTGCAGGCTGTGGACGAACGCAGGCGAGACGACCGGTTCGGGACGAGTACAGCCGGGAAGCGCAGTTTACATAGGATCGTGGATCTTTTGGCCGTGCAGCAACGCTCGACCGCTAAAGAAAAGCGGGTCAGCGCCTCAGGCGATGGCCTGCCATTCCAGCCCCTGCTGCTGATCGGCGATCTGCAGCCAGTCCGCATCGCAGCCCAGCACATTGGTGAAGCAGGCGCGGGCGAGCCAGGGGTTGTTGTTCTTCTCGCTCAGGTGGGCGAGCACCAGATGCTGCAGGCCCGGACAGGCCAGCTCCATCACCAGCTCGGCCGATTGCCGGTTGTTGAGGTGACCGCGCACCCCGCCGACCCGTGCCTTGAGGTGATAGGGATAAGGGCCCGCGGCGAGCATGTTGCTGTCGTGGTTGGCTTCGATCACCAGGGCATCCAGGCCACGGTAATGCGCCAGCACCCCAGGGGTGGCCTCGCCGAGATCGGTGAGCACGCCCAGGCGCTTGCGGCCATCGTCGAAGACGAACTGGGTCGGCTCCAGGGCGTCATGGGACACCTGCACCACGGTCACTTCCAGCGCGTCCAGCACCAGCCGTTCGCCGTCCACCAGCAGGCCCTGGGCGGCCACCGGCTTACGCAGGCCGCGACCGGTACCGGCGCTGTAATAGACCGGCACCCCGTGCTTGCGCGCCAGGAGCTCGACGCCCTGCACGTGATCAGAGTGTTCGTGGGTGACCAGGACGGCATCCAGCTGGGCAGGTACCACGCCCAGCCGGGCCAGACGACGTTCGGCTTCCCGCAGGGAGAAGCCGCAGTCGATCAGCACATAGCTGTTATGGCTGTGCACCAGGGTCGAGTTGCCCCGACTGCCGCTGCCCAGGATTGCGAAGCGCATACTGCATGCTCGTCTGAAGCTTTTTCAGCACGCCTTCGGCGATGTCCTGGGGTGCTGCGGTGTTGATGGTCTTGTCCAGAGTGACCTGGACGGTGTTGCCTACCGAGGTGAGGCGCACCTGGAAGCGCCGTGCGCGGGCGTCTTCCTCTTCCTTGGTCTCGCCCTTGCCAAACATGCGGCCGAAGAAGCCCGGCTTGCGCTCTTCGGGCTTTTGCGCGCCTTCGGCGATGTTCACGTAGTAGACGCCCAGGCTGCGATCCATGTCGTCGACGCGGATGTCGGCGCCTTCGATGGCGCGACCCACGCTGGACCAGGCGCGATTCAGATCGCTTTCCAGCACCAGCATGGGCACGCCGCTGCCGTCGACCTCGTAGGTCACGCGCTCGGGGGTGTCGTAGCCACCAGCGGCCAGCAGCGAGACCGAGCCACTGCCCTGCTCGCTGCGGTCCAGGCCGGCCAGCACCTGATTCAGCAGGGCGTCATCGAGTGCCGAGCTGTTCTGGCTGCTGGACCAGGACGGCTCGCTGGAGCTGCCCTGGCTGCGGGTCTGGGTCTGGATGAAGATTTCGCTGCTGCCCGATTGCACGCCCGGCTCGATGCGCAGGCGGGTGCGCAGCTCGTTGCCCGGCTGCAGGCGGCCGTTGGTGCTCAGACTGCGGGCCAGCGGGGTCGACAGCTCGGTGGGCGCCTGCCAGGCGGTGATGATCTCACCGGTCTGCGGACGCTCTTCGGCAATGCGGAAGCCGTTGTCGGTCAGGTACTGACGGGCCACCGGCCAGACGCTGGCGGGGACCTTCTGGGCGGCCAGCCAGCGGGCGTTGCCGCTGCGCTGCACGCTGAACTGTTCGTTGCCACTGCCCTGGACGGCCAGCGCCTGGGGTTTCGGCACTTCGAAGCCATAGGAGCGATTCTGGGTATCGGCCACGTTGGCCGGAATCGGTAGCAGCGGATCCATCGGCTTGGCCTGGACATCGGTCGGCACCTGCATGGGGCCGGTTTCGCGGGCTTCGAGATAGTCATTGCCGCGATCGCGGAAATAACCATGCTCGCCCCACACCCAGCTGCAGCCACTGGCGGTGGCCACGGCCAGACCCAGCGTCGTCAAACCCAGAACACGTTTCATCGACTGCTTCCTAATCACGCCAGCACTCCCGCCTGACGCAGGGCCTGACGTACCACTTCGTGGCAGCGCGAGCTCAGCCAGGTCAGCGGCAGGCGGATACCGGCGTCGATCATGCCCATTTCATGCAGGGCCCACTTCACCGGGATCGGATTCGATTCGATGAACAGATTCTTGTGCAGCGGCATCAGCTGTTCGTTGAGCGCGCGTGCGGTGTCGGCATCGCCCCGCATGGCGGCGGCGCAGAGTTCGCTCATGGCGCGCGGCGCGACGTTGGCGGTCACCGAGATGTTGCCCTTGCCGCCCAGCAGCATGAGTTCGGCGGCGGTGGCGTCATCGCCCGAGTAGACCAGGAAGTCCTTGCCCACACGGGAGAGGATGTCGCGGGCGCGCGCCAGGTCGCCGGTGGCTTCCTTGATACCGATGATGTTCGGCACCTTGGCCAGGCGCTCGACGGTCTCGGCCAGCATGTCGCAGGCGGTACGGCCCGGCACGTTGTAGAGGATCTGCGGAATGGCGACGGTTTCGGCGATCATGCGGAAGTGCTGGTACAGCCCTTCCTGGGTCGGCTTGTTGTAGTAGGGCACGACCAGCAGACAGGCGTCGGCGCCCGCGTCCTTGGCGGCGCGGGTCAGGTCGATGGCCTCACGGGTGGAATTGCCACCGGTGCCGGCGATGACCGGGATGCGGCCCTTGACCTGCTCGACCACATGACGGATCACGGCAACGTGCTCGTCGACGTCGACCGTGGCGGATTCACCCGAGGTGCCCACCGCGACGATGGCGTCGGTGCCTTCGGCGAGATGGAAGTCCACCAGCTTGGTCAGGTTGTCCCAGTCGATACGCCCCTGGGCGTCCATAGGGGTGACCAGCGCCACCATGCTCCCCGCAATCATGCAACCGCTCCTGCCGGAAAAAGAGAGCGGTAATGGTACTGACGCCTCTGCGCCAGCACAAGCAACGCGCCCCCAACGGGCATTCCCCCCGCGAGCGCTTTTCGCTACCCTTTCGCCTTTGCCAGTCTGTAATTCCCCCTGCCAGGAAGCCTAATGTCCGCCACCCCCCCGATTCGCGAACAATTTCTCGTCATCAGCGCGCTGGGCGCCAACCCCATGGAGCTGACCAACGTGCTCTACCGCAGCTGCATGGACAACCGCTGCGCAGTGGTCAGCAGCCGGCTGAGCCGGCACGGGGAATACAGCGCGCTGATCCTGCAGGTCTCCGGCAACTGGGACGGCCTGGCGCGCCTCGAAGGCGGCCTCGCCGGCCTCGGCAAGCGTCACGGCTTCACCGTCGGCGTCACCCGCAGCGCCGCCCTGGAGAATCGCCCCCAGGCCCTGCCGTACGTCGTCTATGTCAGTGCCGCCTATCGCCCGGACATCCTCAACGAGCTCTGCCAGTTCTTCGCCGACCACAAGATCGAAGTGGAGAACCTGGTCTGCGATTCCTACCAGGCGCCCCAGACCGGCGGCACCATGCTCAACGCCACCATCACCGTGACCCTGCCCGCCGGCACCCAGATCAGCTGGCTGCGCGACCAGTTCCTGGATTTCGCCGACGCCCTCAATCTCGATGCCCTGATCGAGCCCTGGCGGCCGCAGAGCAACTGACGGAACCCGCAAGGAGCTGCCCATGAGCGTGACTCTCGACCAACCGCTTCCGGCTTTCCAGGCCCAGGCCACCAGCGGCCTCGAGGTCTCGCCGGCCAGTCTGCGCGGCCGTCAGGCGGTGCTCTATTTCTACCCCAAGGACAACACTCCCGGCTGCACCACCCAGGGCCAGGGCTTTCGCGATCTGCACGAGCAGTTCCTCGCGGCCGACACCCAGGTCTTCGGCATCAGCCGTGACAGCCTGCGCACCCACGAGAATTTCCGTACCAAGCAGGGCTTTCCCTTCGAGCTGATCAGCGACAAGGACGAGACCCTCTGCCAGCTGTTCGACGTGATGCGACAGAAGAAGCTCTATGGCAAGGACTACATCGGCGTGGATCGCAGCACCTTCCTCATCGACCGGGAAGGCGTGGTGCGCCAGATCTGGCGCGGCGTGAAGGTCCCCGGGCACGTCGCCGAGGTCCTGGCCGCCGCCCAGGCGCTGAACAAGGCCTGATCAGGCCTTGCGCAGCCAGTAGCGGAAGGTTTCCCCCGCCACCTCTTCGCCCACCAGGGCGTGTCCCGACAGCTTGGCGAAGGTACGGAAGTCGCGTTGCGACCCGGCATCGGTCGCCACCACGGCCAGCACCTCGCCGGAAGACAGGCGGTTGAGTTCCAGCTTGGCCTTGAGCAGCGGCATGGGGCAGCTCAGGCCACTGGCGTCCAGCTGGGCGGTCACCGCGCCGGTGTAGGGTTGGCTCAGATCGGCCATGAGATTCTCCATTGGGGGCTAGGTCAGTGCCCGGGTTTGCTAGGCACCCAGACGGCGGGCCGCTAAAGTAGCCCTTTTGCGGCCACGAGTCTTGCCATGAACGTCCTGCGCCCCGCCCTGCTGTCCCTGGCGCTACTCGCCGCGCCCCATCTGGCGCAGGGGGCGAACGATCTGCCGTCACTGGGCGATGCCAGCTCTTCGATCGTCTCGCCCGAGCAGGAGTTTCAGATGGGCCGCGCCTGGCTGAGCATGTTGCGCGGCCAGGTCCCGGCTATCAACGATCCGCAGCTCAAGCAATTCGTCGAGCAAACCGTCTACAAGCTGGCCGAGACCAGCGACCTGCAGGACCACCGCCTGGTCTTCATCCTGATCAAGGATCCCGAGATCAACGCCTTCGCCGCGCCCGGCGGGGTGATCGGGGTCAATGGCGGGCTGTTCCTCAAGTCGGAGACCGAAGCCGAGTACGCGGCGGTCATGGCCCATGAGTTGGGTCACCTCATCCAGCGCCACTTCGCCCGCGGGGTGGAAAACCAGCAGCGCATGCAGTTGCCGCTGATGGCGGCCCTGCTCGCCGGCATCGTGGCCGCCGCGGCAGGCGGCGGCGATGCGGGAATCGCCGCAATCGCCTCGACCCAGGCGGCGGCCATCCAGAGCCAGTTGCGCTTTTCCCGACTCAACGAGCAGGAGGCCGACCGCGTCGGCATCGTCAATCTGGAGCGCGCCGGCTACGATCCGCGCGCCATGCCGGAGATGTTCGGTCGGCTCGCCCGGCAGTATCGCTATGACCGTACCCCGCCGGAATTCCTGCTGACCCACCCGGTCACCGATAGCCGGATCGCCGATACCCAGGCGCGTGCCGAGCGTTTTCCCAAGGGCGGCGTCGAGGATAGCAAGCGCTTCCAGCTGATGAAGGTGCGGGCTCAGATGTATTTCGAGGAAACCGCCGGCCTGCTGGTGAAGCGCTATAGAGCCCAGCTGCAGGAAAACCCGGACAACGACGCGGTCCGCTACGGCCTGGCCATGGGCCTGACCAAGCAGGGCCAGCTCAACGAGGCGCGGGACACCCTGGCGCCGCTGCTGCGCAAGGCGCCGGACGAGATCAGCTACAACCTCGCCCAGGTCGACCTGGACATCACCGCCAATCGCCTGCCCGACGCCCAGAAACGCGTACAGCGACTGCTGGAGCTCTATCCGGACGATCTGGCGGTGAGCCTGGCCCAGGTGGACCTGCTTGGCCGCACCAAGCAGGCCAAGGCCGCCAGCCAACTGCTCGACAAGCTGCTCAAGCAGCGGCCGATCGATCCGGATCTGTGGAATCAGGCGGCGGACGTCCGCGGTCAGGCCGGCGACCTGGTCGGCGTGCACCAGGCACGCGCCGAGTACTTCGCCCTCACCGGTGACTACAACCAGGCCATCCAGCAACTGGGCTTCGCCAAGCAGCGCGCCGCCAGCAACTATCAGCTGGCCGCGCGGATCGATGCCCGCCAGCAGGAGATGATCGCCCAGCGCAAGCTGAGCGAAGAAATCCTGCGCTAGCGTCCTGGGCCGCGCCCTCAGGCGTTGCCCTTGACCTTCAGCTGCAGCGCCTGGGTGAAGTCGAGCATGCGCTTGAGCGGCTTGACCGCCCGGGGGATGAGTGCCGGATCGACCAGCACCTCGCCGGAGCCGTCGAGCAGGCAGTTGAGGGTGCGCTCCAGGGTATTCATCGCCATCCACGGGCAGTGGGCGCAGCTGCGGCAGGCGGCGCCGTTGCCGGCGGTGGGCGCCTCGATGAAGGTCTTGTCCGGGCAGGCCTGCTGCATCTTGTAGAAGATGCCGCGATCGGTGGCGACGATGAACTGGCGATTGGGCAGCGTCTGGGCCGCCTTGATCATCTGGCTGGTGGAGCCGACATGGTCGGCCAGTTCGATCACCGCCTCGGGCGACTCCGGATGCACCAGGATGGCCGCCTCCGGATAGAGCCGCTTGAGGTCTTCCAGCTGGCTCGCCTTGAATTCCTCATGGACGATGCAGGAGCCTTCCCAGAGCAGCATGTCGGCGCCGGTCTCGCGCTGGATATAGCGACCCAGGTGGCGATCGGGGGCCCAGAGAATGGTCTCGTCGTTGTCCATCAGGTGCTCGACGATGTCCAGCGCGCAGCCGGAGGTGACCACCCAGTCCGCCCGGGCCTTCACCGCGGCCGAGGTGTTGGCGTAGACCACCACGGTGCGCTCGGGATGCTGGTCGCAGAAGGCGGAGAATTCCTCCACCGGGCAGCCCAGGTCCAGGGAGCAGGTGGCTTCCAGGGTCGGCATCAGCACCCGCTTTTCCGGGTTGAGGATCTTGGCCGTCTCGCCCATGAACTTGACCCCGGCCACCACCACGGTGGACGCCGGATGGCGATTGCCGAAACGCGCCATCTCCAGGGAGTCGGCGACGCAACCGCCGGTCTCCTCGGCCAGCGCCTGGATCAGCGGATCGGTGTAGTAGTGGGCGAGCAGCACCGCGTTCTGCGCCTTGAGCTCGCGGGCGATGGCGGTCTTGTAGGCCGCGATCTCGTCCGGCCCGAGCGCCTTGGGCTGCTTGGCGGCCAGATGGGCCTGGACCAGGAGACGTTCGGAAATCTGCACCATGGCGGGTACCTGAAAACGGGGGTCGTCAAGGCCGCGCATCATAGCAGCATCCTGGCCGACTCCCTATGGACGCCAGCGGCGGCCTGCGCGATGAGTGGCCATCTGCCGCTAATGTCTGGCAACACTTGGCTTTTCACTTCTCCGGCGGTCACGGGTCCGAGACAGGAACGCCCGGTGAGCGTCTCGCCTGGGCCCCCGCTGCTGGAGACCTATCGTGCCGCCCCGTTCGACCTCGCGTTCCCGGACCTCCGATCACGATCTCGCCACCCTCCTCGCTGAACTGCGCGCCCTCCAGGATGCCCTGCACCAGGCCAGCGCGGATCCGCGCCTGGATCGCCAGGCGCTCAATCCTGCCTACCTCGCCAGCGCCCAGAACCTGCTCGCCTATCTGGCGTTGCGCGAGGGCGATCTGCACGGCCTTCAGCTGCGCCTCTCCGCCCTGGGGCTGTCGTCGCTGGGTCGTTCCGAAGCCGCGGTGCTGCCGGCGGTGGCGACCCTTATCAACACCCTGGAGCGACTGCTCGGCGGGAGCCCGGCGGCGCGGCCCACGGCCAAGGCCGCCAACCCGCTGGCGGATCACGCCCGCATGCTGTTCGGCTCCCCTGCCGCCGAGCGGGAGGTGCGCATCATGGTCACCTTGCCGCGCGAGGCCGCGGACAACTATTCCCTGGTGCGGGATCTGCTGGCGGCGCACATGGATTGCGTGCGCATCAACTGCGCCCACGACGAACCGGCCAGCTGGAAGCGGATGATCGAGCACGTGCGCCGTGCCAGCGCGGAGCTGGACCGGCCCTGCAAGGTGTTCATGGACCTGCCGGGCCCCAAGCTGCGTACCGGGCCCATCGCCACGGGCGCGGCGGTGCAGAAGGTGAAGCCCGAACGCGATGCCCAGGGCCGCGTCCGCCAGCCGGCGCGGATCTGGCTGACCGGCCGTCGCCAGCCGCGACCGGCGCCCTCCCCGGCCGCCGCCAGTGTCCAAGTGGGCGAACGCTGGCTGAAGGATCTGCAGCCGGGCGACCATATCCGCCTGGTGGACACCCGGCAGGCGCAGCGGCGCTGGACGGTGGTCGAGGTCGGCGACCGCGGCTGCTGGGCGGAGGCGACCAAGACCACCTACCTTGCGCCCGGACTGCGTCTGAGCGTCACGCGCGAGGGGCGCAAGAGACACAGCCGCATTGGTGATTTCGCCCCGCAGCCGGGTGCCCTGCGCCTCGCCGAGGATGATCTGCTGATCCTGACTGCCGACCAGACGCCCGGCCGGCCCGCCAGCCAGGACAGCGGCGGTCGCCTGCTGACACCCGCCACCCTGGGCTGCACCCTGCCCCAGGTGTTCGCCGACGTGCGCGGCGGCGAGCCGGTCTGGTTCGACGACGGCAAGATCGGCGGGGTGATCGAAGGCGCCGATCAGGATGCGCTGCAGGTCCGTATCACCCACGCGCCGGGCGGCGCCAAGCTCAAGGGCGACAAGGGCATCAACTTTCCCCAGAGCAACCTGCGGCTGGCAGCGCTGGGCGAACAGGACCTCGCAGCCCTGGCGTTTGCCGCCGAGCACGCCGACGCCATCGAGATGTCCTTCGTCAACAGCGCCGACGACGTCCGTGCGCTGCTCGCGGAACTCGAGCGCCTGCAGGCCGAGCACCTGGGTGTGGTACTGAAGATCGAGACCCGCCGCGGTTTCGACAACCTTCCCGCACTGCTGCTGGCCGGCATGCAGCGCGGCGGCTTCGGCGTGATGATCGCCCGCGGCGACCTGGCGGTGGAAGGCGGCTTCGAGCGCCTGGCGGCGCTGCAGGAAGATATCCTCTGCCTGTGCGAAGCGGCCCACGTGTCGGTGATCTGGGCGACCCAGGTGCTGGAGAATCTGGCCAAGAAGGGTTCGCCTTCGCGCGCCGAGATCACCGATGCCGCCACCGGAGTCCGCGCCGAATGCGTGATGCTCAACAAGGGCCCGCACATCCTCAAGGCGGTCGCCACCCTGGATGAACTGCTGGTGCGGATGCAGGGCTATAACAGCAAGAAGCGCCAGATGCTGCGCAAGCTGGAGCTGGCCTCGCCCTGGGCGGACTGATCCGCCCAGGATCGGTCGGGCCTAGAGCACCTGCAGGCGACCCGCTTCCAGGCGCACCCGGGCGCCATAGGGCCAGGCCTGGTTGTCCGGGCCATGGCCGCTGGGCAGGCCGCGATAAAGGGCGATGCCGCGCGGCGCCAGCCATTCGGCGAAGATCTCTTCCAGCGACTGCTCGACGTTGCGCGCCGGGCAGTCGGTGAAGGTGCCCAGGCAGACCGCGCCGATGCGGTGCTCGGTGAGGTTGCCGAGCAACTGGCAGAGGCTGCGTTCGAGTCGATAGTAGGGCTCGCCGACATCTTCCAGCATGAGGATGGCGCCATCGTGGGGACGCAGCGCCGCGGCGGTGCCGACCACGCTGGCCAGCGTGGTCAGGTTGCCGCCGATCAGCTCGCCGGCAGGCACCTGGGCCGGACCGGCCAGGCGCTCCAGCTGCCAGGCCGGACGGCCACCGGCGCACAGCTCCAGGACTGACTCCAGCGAGCGGGTCCGGGCCGCCTGGGTAGCCGGATCCTCGTCGCGGCGCCCCCAGTCCAGGGCGCCAGGACCATGGATGGCGGTGAGACCGCGGCGATGGAAGGCTTCCAGCAGCACCGTCAGGTCGGAATAGCCGATCAGCGGCCGGCCCTTGCTGCTGGACAGGCGCGACCAGTCCAGCCAGGGCAGCAGCTGTGCGGATCCATAACCGCCGCGCAGGCACCAGACCGCATCCACGTCCGCCTGGCTGAAGGCCCAGTGCAGATCTGCGGCCCGCTCCTCGGCGGTCCCGGCGAGATAGCGATGACGCTTGAGCGCCTGCTCGCCCAGCACCGCTTCGATGCCGGCCGCCTGCAGCTGTTCGATCGCCGCCGTGACCAGCTCCTGCTTGACCGCACCTGCCGGACTTACCAGCGCCACACGCCGCACGGGAGTCATTCCAGCACCTCCACCGGCATGCCAGCCTCGATGACGCCGCGCCCCAGGGGGATGACGTTCATGCCGAACAGCATGCGATTGTCGTGGAAGCGGTATTCGCGCAGGGCGGTCAGTGGCTGCCGATCCGGATCCTTTTCGCCGGTCACCGGATCCTGGGTGATGACGATGCAGCGCGAGCAGGGACAGGCGACGGCGAAGTCCACCGTGCCGATGCGCAGCCGTTTCCAGCCGTCCTCGGCATAGGCCGCGGTGCCCTCCACCACCAGATTAGGCCGAAAGCGCAGCATTTCCAGCGGTTTGCCCACCCGCTCCGCCAGATCGGCCAGGGAGGCCTCGCTGGTCAGCAGCAGGGGAAAGCCGTCGGCGAAGTGGACCTTCTGTCCCGGCTCGGCGAAATCGGTATTGATCTGGCGTGCATGGCTTTCGGCGATGTACACCAGGCGGCAGCGGCGCCCGAGGAAGTCGCTCAGCCAGGCATCGGCCTCGGCGGCGACCGGCGCCTGCAGGGTGTCGCGCCAGATGGTCACGCCTAGCTGCTCACCGGTGGCATCGGGCACCGCCACCTCGAGCGGAGTCCGCCCTGGCGCGCTCAGGCGCAGTCGATCGGCGGCCAGCCAGCGCGCCTCGATGTGATTCATCTGCGCAAGCTGGCGCAGGGTCAGGAAGCGACCGGTGTCGGCATCCACCACCATCCAGCGGCGATCCCCCACCAGGCCCAGGGCATCCACCTCGGCCTGGGCGAGGGATTCCACGGCCGTCGACTTGACGGGATAACGATAGAGGGCACTGAGGTGCGACATGGGCGCGGCTTCCTGGCGGCGGACAAAGGCCGTCAGTGTAAGGGAGGCGCCGGAGCGGCGAAACCGCGGGGATCAGCCCTCGGCCAGTGCCAGGCGGCGGCGGACTTCCTCGACCAACTGATCGGGCTGGAACTTGGAGAGGAAGGCGTTGCAGCCGACCTTCTTCACCATGGCTTCGTTGAAGCTGCCCGACAGCGAGGTGTGCAGCACCACATAGAGGTCGGCGAGGCGCGGATCCTGGCGGATCTCGGTGGTCAGGCGATAGCCGTCCATTTCCGGCATCTCGGCATCGGTCAGCACCATCAGCAGCTTCTCGGTCAGCACCACGCCTTCGTCGGCCCAGGCCTTGAGCTTGCGCAGGGCCTGCAGGCCGTCGGTGGCGACGTGGAATTTCAGATCCAGCTGGACCAGGGTGTCGCGCAGCTGGCCGATGGCGGTGCTGGAGTCGTCCACCAGCAGCACCTCGCGACCGCGGGCCTTGGCCAGCAGCGGATCGGCCAGGCGTTCCTGGGAGACCTTGACGTTGTAGGGCGCGATCTCGGCCAGCACCTTTTCCACGTCGATCACCTCCACCAGGCGGTCTTCGATGCGGGTGATGGCGGTCAGGTAGTGCTGCCGTCCGGCACCGCCGGGCGGGGCCTGGATGCTGTCCCAGTTGAGGTTGATGATGCGATCGACGCTGCCGACCAGGAAGGCCTGCACCGAGCGGTTGTACTCGGTGACGATGATGGTGCTGTTCTCGTCGGGCGTGATGGGTCGCATGCCGATGGCGGCGGCCAGGTCGATCACCGGCAGGGTCTGGCCACGCAGGTGGACCACGCCGCAGATCATCGGGTGGCGCTTGGGCATCTGGGTCAGGCGCGGCAGCTTGAGGACTTCCTGCACCTTGAACACGTTGATGGCGAACATCTGCCGGCTGGACAGCTGGAACATGAGAATTTCCAGACGATTCTCGCCAACCAGCTGGGTGCGTTGATCGACGGTGTCGAGAATGCCGGCCATGGAAAGTCCACTCCAAAGATAAGTCAGGTCACAGGCTATCGGCGGCCGTGGACTTTTCTTGAGGCCCGGAAACGGCGAAGCCGCCAGACAGGCGGCTTCGCTCGAATAGCGCCAAGTCAGGCGCGTGGCAGGGTCACGCCGCGCTGGCCCTGGTACTTGCCGCCGCGATCCTTGTAGGACACCTCGCAAGCCTCGTCGGATTGCAGGAACAGCATCTGGGCCACGCCTTCGTTGGCGTAGATCTTGGCCGGCAGGGTGGTGGTGTTGGAGAACTCCAGGGTCACGTGCCCTTCCCACTCGGGCTCCAGCGGGGTGACGTTGACGATGATGCCGCAACGGGCATAGGTGCTCTTGCCCAGGCAGATGGTCAGGACGTCGCGCGGAATGCGGAAATATTCCACGGTGCGCGCCAGGGCGAAGGAGTTCGGCGGGATGATGCAGACGTCGCTGACCACGTCGACGAAACTCTTGTCGTCGAAGTTCTTGGGATCCACCACCGCCGAATGGATGTTGGTGAACACCTTGAATTCGTTGGCGCAGCGCACGTCGTAGCCGTAGCTGGACACCCCGTAGGAGATCACCCGGCTGTCGTCCGCGCCGCGCATCTGGCGCTCGACGAAGGGCTCGATCATGCCGTGCTCCTGGGCCATGCGGCGAATCCACTTGTCCGATTTGATGCTCATGGCAGGTCTGGCTCCGGGGCGAAAAAATTGACCGCGCATTCTAGAGGATCGCAGCGCGGTCTCAAAGGCGAACGGACGAAATCAGTCGTCACTGACGGTGATGGTCGGCATGCCGCCACCGGCCTGACCGCCCAAGGCGATGCGGGCCCCGACTTTGCGCGCCAGTTCCTGGTAGATCAGCGCGATCTGGCTGTCGGGATCGGCGATGGCGGTGGGGCGCCCGGCGTCGGCCTGCTCGCGGATGGCCATGGCCAGCGGCAGCGAGGCCAGGAGGTCCACGCCGTACTGCTCGGCCAGCCGGCCGCCGCCGCCTTCGCCGAACAGGTGCTCGGCGTGGCCGCAGTTGGAGCAGATGTGCACCGCCATGTTTTCCACCACCCCGAGCACCGGGATATTGACCTTCTGGAACATCTCCACGCCCTTCTTGGCGTCCAGCAGGGCCAGGTCCTGGGGCGTGGTGACGATCACCGCGCCGGCCACCGGCACCTTCTGCGCCAGGGTCAGCTGGATGTCGCCGGTGCCCGGCGGCATGTCGATCACCAGGTAGTCGAGGTCATTCCAGGCGGTCTGGGTGATCAGCTGGATCAGGGCGCCGGAGACCATGGGGCCACGCCAGGCCACCGGGGTCTTGTCGTTGGTGAGGAAGGCCATGGACATGACCTCGACGCCATGGGCCTGCAGCGGGATGAACCACTTTTCGTCGCGCACCTCGGGACGGGTGCCCTCGGCGAAGCCGAACATGATGCCCTGGCTGGGACCATAGATGTCGGCGTCCAGCACCCCGACCCGGGCGCCTTCGCGGGCCAGCGCCAGCGCCAGGTTGGCGGCGGTGGTGGACTTGCCCACCCCGCCCTTGCCCGAGGCCACGGCGATGATGTTCTTGACGTTGCCCATGGCTTCCAGCTGCGGCTGGGCGGCGTGGGGCGCGATTATGCAGTCGACCTGGATCTCGGCGGTGTCGACCCCGGGCACGTTCTCCAGCGCGGTCTTGAGCACCTGGGCCAGGCCACCCTTGAAAAGTCCGGCGGCATAGCCCAGCTCGAAGCGGGCGCGCACCCGGCCACCGTCCAGCGCGAGGTCGCGCAGGGCACCGGCGCTGAGCAGGTCCTGTTCGAGATAGGGATCGTGATACTGGCGCAGCGCGGCCTCGATGGCCTCGCGAGTCGGAGCGGTCATGCAGACTCCCGGAAACAGCGGATAGGAAAGAGAAGCTGCGGCCTATGCTACCCACTGTCCTTGCTAAAGCCTATCCACGCGGCGCTACACTCCCGGCTTTCCCCTCGCCCGTGGAGCCCTGCGTGAACGCCTCTTCCCTGCACATCAGTTCCACCTTCGACAGCGGCGCCGTCGAGGTGCTGTCCCTGGCCGACCACGCCGACATCCGCCTGCGCATCCGCCCGGACACCGCCTCGCCCTTCACCCAGTGGTTCCATTTCCGTCTCGAAGGCGCCCGCGGCCTGCCCTGCCAACTGAGCTTCGACAACGCCGGCGAGTGCGCCTACCCCGAAGGTTGGCGCGACTATGGGGTGGTGGCCAGCTATTGCGGCCAGCAGTGGTTCCGCATCCCCAGCCGCTATGACGGCAAGACCCTGAGCTGGACGGTCACCCCGGAGCACGACAGCCTGTTCTTCGCCTATTTCGAGCCCTATCCGGAGAGCCGCCACCTGGCCTTCATGGGCGAAGCCCAGCGGCATCCCGCCGTCCGTCTGGAAACCGTCGGCCGTTCGCTGCTGGGACGTTCGCTGGACCTGCTGCGCATCGGCACGCCGGGCGTCGGCAAGAAGAACATCTGGATCATCGCCCGCCAGCACCCCGGCGAGCCCATGGCCGAGTGGTTCGTCGAAGGCCTGCTGCGCCGGCTGCTGGGCCTGGGCGAACACCAGGGCGATCCGGTGGGCGGCAAGCTGCTGGAGCACGCGGTGCTGCACGTGGTGCCGAACATGAATCCCGACGGCTCGGCCCTGGGCAATCTGCGCACCAACGCCGCCGGCGCCAACCTCAACCGCGAATGGCTGGAGCCGGACGAAGAGCGCAGTCCCGAGGTGCTGGCGGTACGCCGGGCCATCGCGGCGAGCGGCTGCGATCTGTTCCTCGACATCCACGGCGACGAAGCCCTGCCCTATGTCTTCGTCGACGGCTGCAATGGCCTGCCCACCTTCGGCGAGCGCGAGGAAGCCGAGCAACGGGCCTTCCTGCAGCGCTTCCAGCGCGCCAGTCCGGACTTCCAGACCCAGTACGGCTATCCCCGCGGTCATTTCGGCAGCGAGACCCTGAAGCTCGCCACCAAGTACGTCGGTCATACCCATGGCTGCCTGGCCCTGACCCTGGAGCTGCCGTTCAAGGACAACGCCAACGATCCCCGTCCGGACGTCGGCTGGAACGGTGCCCGCAGCGCTGCCCTGGGTGCCGCCATGGTCAGTGCCCTGTATTGGCAGCTGGCGGATCTCTAAGTCCGGACCTGCACCCGCCCATCCCCACGGATGAAACCGACCGGCCATTTCGCTATGATGGTCGGTCACCTTATCAGCGTCGCGATCCAGCCAAGACCATGACCGAGCCCCGCAAGATTCTCGTCACCAGCGCCCTGCCCTATGCCAACGGCTCCATCCACCTCGGCCACATGGTCGAGTACATCCAGACCGACATCTGGGCGCGCTTTCAGCGGCTGCGCGGCAACCAGTGCCTCTATGTCTGCGCCGACGACGCCCACGGCTCGGCCATCATGCTGCGCGCCGAACGCGAGGGCATCACGCCCGAACAGCTGATCGACAACGTCAAGCGCGAGCACAGCGCCGATTTCGCCGACTTCGGCGTGGCCTTCGACAACTTCCATTCCACCCATGCGGAAGAGAATCGCGAGCTGTCGCGCGCCATCTACCTGAAGCTGCGCGAAAACGGCCACATCGCCACCCGTCCGGTCACCCAGTATTTCGACCCGGACAAGCAGATGTTCCTGGCCGACCGCTTCATCAAGGGCACCTGTCCCAAGTGCGGCAGTGCCGACCAGTACGGCGACAACTGCGAGAAGTGCGGCGCCACCTATGCGCCCACCGAACTGAAGGATCCCAAGTCGGCCATCTCCGGCGCGACCCCGGTGCTGCGCGAATCCGAGCACTTCTTCTTCAAGCTCCCCGATTTCACCGAGATGCTCAAGGGCTGGACTCGCGGCGGCGCCCTGCAGGAATCGGTCGCCAACAAGATCGCCGAGTGGCTGGACGCCGGCCTGCAGGAGTGGGACATCTCCCGGGATGCGCCCTACTTCGGCTTCGAGATCCCCGACGCCCCGGGCAAGTACTTCTATGTCTGGCTGGACGCCCCCATCGGCTACATGGCCAGCTTCAAGAATCTCTGCGATCGCCGCGACGACCTGGATTTCGATGCCTTCTGGAACAAGGACAGCAGCGCCGAGCTGTACCACTTCATCGGCAAGGACATCGTCAACTTCCACGCGCTGTTCTGGCCGGCCATGCTCGAAGGCGCCGGCTATCGCAAGCCGACCGCGCTCAACGTCCACGGCTTCCTTACCGTCGACGGCCAGAAGATGTCCAAGTCCCGTGGCACCTTCATCAAGGCGCGCACCTATCTGGATCACCTCAATCCCGAGTACCTGCGCTACTACTTCGCCGCCAAGCTCTCGCGCCATGTCGAGGACATCGACCTGAACCTCGAAGACTTCGTGCAGAAGGTCAATTCCGACCTGGTGGGCAAGGTGGTCAACATCGCCAGCCGCTGCGCCGGCTTCATTCACAAGGGCAACGCCGGTCTGCTGGTGGACGCCCAGGCCGCGCCCGAGCTGGAAGCCGCCTTCCGCGCCGCCGCGCCGAGCATCGCCGAGGCCTATGAGACCCGCGACTTCGGCCGCGCCATGCGCGAGATCATGGCCCTGGCCGATCGCGCCAACGCCTGGATCGCCGATAAGGCGCCCTGGAGTCTGGCCAAGCAGGACGGCAAGCAGGATGAGGTCCAGGCCATCTGCGCCCAGGGCATCGAGCTCTTCCGCCAGCTGGCGATCCTGCTCAAGCCGGTGCTGCCCAACCTGGTCGCTGCCGCCGAGAGCTTCCTCAATGTCGCCCCCCTGACCTGGGCCGACCTGGACACGCGCCTGGCCAATCATCAGCTCAATGCCTTCCAGCCCCTGCTCACCCGCATCGAACCCGCCAAGGTGCAGACCATGATCGACGCTTCCAAGGAAGACCTGGCCGCCCAGGCCGCACCGCAGCCCGCCGGCAACGGCGAACTGATCAAGGCCCCGCTGGCCGAGACCATCGACTTCGACACCTTCTCCAAGGTCGATCTGCGCATCGCCCTGATCGAGAAGGCCGAGTTCGTCGAGGGCGCCGACAAGCTGCTGCGCCTGACCCTGGACATCGGCGATGCCAAGCGCAACGTCTTCTCCGGCATCAAGAGCGCCTACCCGGAGCCGAGCCAGCTCGAAGGCCGCCTGACCCTGTACGTTGCCAACCTGGCGCCGCGCAAGATGAAGTTCGGCGTCTCCGAAGGCATGGTCCTGGCCGCCGGCCCCGGCGGTACCGAGATCCACCTGCTCAGCCCCGACAGCGGCGCCAAGCCCGGCCAGCGGGTGATGTGATAGCGACGGCGCCCCAGGGCGCCGTCCTTTCAAGTGCAAGCCATGAACGCTCAACCTACCCTCATCACCGCCATCGACGCCCTCTTGCCGCAGACCCAGTGCGGCAAGTGCGGCCATCCCGGTTGCCAGCCCTATGCGGCGGGCATCGCCGCGGGCGAAGCGCACAACAAGTGCCCACCCGGCGGCACCGCCACCATCCTCGAGCTTTCGGCGCTGCTCCAGCGTCCGGCGCTGCCTCTGGACTCGCCCTACCCGGTGACGCCCAGCCAGCGTGCGGTGATTCGCGAGGCCGACTGCATCGGCTGCACCAAGTGCATCCAGGTCTGCCCCACCGACGCCATCCTTGGCGCAGCCAAGCTGATGCACACCGTCATCGAGAGCGAATGCAGCGGTTGTGAACTGTGTCTGGCACCCTGCCCGGTGGACTGCATCGACCTGGTGGCGGTACCGGCCCCGGTCGATCGCCCGGCGGAGCGTCGCCGCGCGCAGTACTACCGCCGCCGCTTCGACGCCCGCCAGGCGCGCCTGCAGCGCGACCGCGAGCGCCTGGAGGCCGAACGCCAGCGGCGGCAGGTGCCTCCTGCAGTCAGCACGCCGGCGGAGACGCCGGTCACCGCGGACGCTGCGATCAAACCCTTGAAGATCGCCGCTGCCATGGCCCGGGTCGCCCTGCAAAAGGCCGAACGGCAACTGGCGCAGTACGGGACACCGGCCCTGGAGGCCCAGGTGCAGCAACTGCGCGAAGCCGCCGAGCAGGCCCAGGTGACCCTGGACAGCGCGCAGCGGGGGGCGGCCACCGCCAGGGCGCCGGAGCAGACGACGCCAGCCACCGACCCCGCCGCCCTCAAGCAGGCACGCATCGCCGCCACTCTGGCGCGTGCCCAGCTGACCAAGGCCGAGCGCGCCTTCGGTAGCGCGCCCACCCCCGAGCAGAGCGCTCAACTGGCAACCCTGCGCGGCGCTGCTCAGCAGGCTGCCCACCGTCTTGCCGCACTGGAAACCCCGACCCGCCCATGAACGCCGCCAAACGCCTGGAGATCTTTCGCCGCCTGCACGAGGACAATCCCGATCCCAAGACGGAACTGGCCTACGCCTCGCCGTTCGAGCTGCTGATCGCGGTGATCCTCTCCGCCCAGGCCACCGATGTCAGCGTCAACAAGGCCACCGCCCGCCTCTATCCGGTGGCCAACACCCCCCAGGCCATCCTGGACCTGGGCGTGGAAGGGCTGTCGGAATACATCAAGACCATCGGCCTCTACAACAGCAAGGCCAAGAACGTCATCGAGACCTGCCGGCTGCTGCTGGAGCGCCATGGCGGCGAGGTGCCCCAGACCCGCGAGGAACTGGAGGCGCTGCCCGGCGTGGGTCGCAAGACCGCCAACGTGGTGCTCAACACCGCCTTCCGCCAGCTCGCCATGGCAGTGGACACCCATATCTTCCGGGTCAGCAACAGAACCAATCTGGCACCCGGCAAGAACGTGGTGGAGGTCGAACTCAAGCTGCTCAAGGTGGTGCCCAAGGATTTCCTGCTGGATGCCCACCACTGGCTGATCCTGCACGGCCGCTATGTCTGCCAGGCGCGCAAGCCCCGCTGCGGCAGCTGCCGGATCGAGGATCTCTGCGAATACAAGGCGAAAACCTCTGACGATTGAAAAAGGGCCTGTCAAAGCCCTTTGGCGATTGAAAAAATCTTTTTTACCGGCTCCTGCTTTGTCGTTATAAGGTGCGCGAAAAGGTCCCGCAGCCCTGTCGATGAGTGCGTGTGATCCTGTCCAGCCTTGCAGGAGTTACCAATGGCCGAAGACAAAAGCGATATCGATGTAGACGATGATTTCGAGACCGATGGCGAAGCGCCCGAGACCGTCGAACCCGTCGTCAGCAAGACCAACCTGACCAAGCGGCGGCTGATCGACAACATGCTCGAAGAGCGCCGCCTGAAGCGGCAGATTTCCGAGTACGACTTCGATCTGTAAGCCATAAAAAACCCCAGCCGAGGCTGGGGTTCTGTCGTGCGGGGCTACCCTTACAGCAGGGTGCGGCCCTTGCCTGCGGCGATGCGCATGCGCAGGGCGTTGAGCTTGATGAAGCCCGCCGCGTCCGCCTGGTTGTAGGCGCCGCCGTCTTCTTCGAAGGTGGCGATGTTGGCGTCGAACAGCGACTCGTCGGACTTGCGGCCGACAACGATGACGTTGCCCTTGTACAGCTTCAGGCGCACCACGCCGTTCACGTTGGCCTGGGAGGCGTCGATCATCTGCTGCAGCATCAGCCGCTCGGGGCTCCACCAGTAGCCGGTGTAGATCAGGCTGGCGTACTTGGGCATCAGCTCGTCCTTGAGGTGGGCCACCTCGCGGTCGAGGGTGATGGACTCGATGGCGCGGTGGGCCTTGAGCATGATGGTGCCACCGGGGGTCTCGTAGCAGCCACGGGACTTCATGCCCACATAGCGGTTCTCGACGATGTCCAGGCGACCGATGCCGTTCTCGCCGCCGATGCGGTTCAGTTCGGCCAGCACGGTGGCCGGGCTCAGTTCCTTGCCGTCGATGGCGACGATGTCACCGTTGCGGTAGGTCAGCTCGAGATAGGTCGGGGTATCCGGCGCGGCTTCCGGCGACTTGGTCCAGCGCCACATGTCTTCTTCATGCTCGGTCCAGGTGTCTTCCAGCACGCCGCCCTCGTAGGAGATGTGCAGCAGGTTGGCGTCCATGGAGTACGGCGACTTCTTCTTGCCGTGGCGCTCGATCGGGATCTGATGCTTTTCGGCGTAGTCCATCAGCTTCTCACGGGACAGCAGGTCCCACTCGCGCCAGGGCGCGATCACCTTGACGCCCGGCTTGAGGGCGTAGGCGCCCAGCTCGAAGCGCACCTGGTCGTTGCCCTTGCCGGTGGCGCCGTGAGAGATGGCGTCGGCGCCGGTCTCGTTGGCGATCTCGATCAGGCGCTTGGCGATCAGCGGACGGGCGATGGAGGTACCCAGCAGGTACTCGCCTTCGTAGACGGTATTGGCACGGAACATCGGGTAGACGAAGTCGCGGACGAATTCTTCGCGCAGGTCGTCGATGTAGATTTCCTTGACGCCCATGGCCTTGGCCTTGGCACGGGCCGGTTCGACTTCCTCGCCCTGGCCGAGGTCAGCGGTGAAGGTCACCACTTCGCAGTTATAGGTATCCTGCAGCCACTTGAGGATCACCGAGGTGTCCAGGCCGCCGGAATACGCCAGGACTACCTTCTTCACATCCGCCATGCCGTTCGCTCCCGTGTATTGCGTTGAGTCGGAAAGCGACAATTCTACTGGTCGCCTCGCTGCTTTTACAGGGGCGCGACGCACTCTGATGTCTGGGCGACATGCGGTCGGGGCGGATCAGCCCTTGGGCTTGGCCAGCGGTGCCGGGGTGGGCGCCGGCGATTCGGGCGGATTGGCCGCGGTACTGGTGGCTGGCGCAGCCGGCGGCTCGCCGCTCGGCGGGACCCGCGAGAACACCAGGGTCACCCGGCGGTTGAGCGCGCGATTGGCCTTGCTGGTGTTGGGCGCCACGGGGTACTGCTCGCCAAAGAAGCGCAATTCGATCTGCTCCGCGGCGAAGCCCTTGCTCTTGAGGTACTCCATCACCGCGATGGCGCGCAGCCGCGATTCCTGCCGGTTGTCCAGGCGGGTGCCCTGATTATCGCTGTAGCCGGAGACGATGACATGATTGACCGTCGGATCGGCGTTCAGGTATTCGTCGATGAGGTCGAGCTTGGCCTTGGCGAGGTCGTCGAGGGTATCGCCACCGCCCGGGAAATTGACCTGGGAATGGCGGATCTGCTCGAAGTTGACCGCCAGCAGCTTCTGGGTGCAGGCCTGGAATTGCTGGTAGGCCGGTTCGAAGCGCACTGGCAACAGTCGCACCTCGACGCGGTCGTCCAGGGCCCCCGAGCGACTCACCTGGGGCATGCGCCCCTCCATCAGCCCCGCCAGCAGGCGCTGCGCCTGCTGCGCGCTGGTGGCCAGCGCCTGCTCGCCCTCAACCACCTTGACCGAGCCAAGGCTGATATCGCCCAGCCCCGGCTTCCAGGGCACCGCCGCCGCCTTCAGGCTGGCGCTGCCCGCCGGCAACCACTGGCCATTGGGCCGCAATTCGAACACCGTGGACTCGCCCGCGCGGCGCAGGAAGCCACCACTGCCGAAGCGCGGGATGGGCTGCAGCAGACGACAGGCGAAGATGTCGCCCTCCACCTTCCATTCCACGCTCTCGAGCCGGCTCTGGAAGGTCATCCCCCAGGCCGGCACGGCGAGCAGCAGACAGGAAAGGAAGAGGTAACGCGGGCGCACGTCGGACTCCGGAAAGAAAAAGTACCTGGGGTTCTTATCGGTCAAGGGCGCGGAAAACTTGAGCGCGGTCCCGCCGCACGGGTGCCGGCTACCCCCTTTTCCGGTAGCATTTCCCTACTTTCCCGCAGCCTGGAATCCCGCATGACCGACCGGATCACCCTTGCCCGTCCCGATGACTGGCACATTCACCTGCGCGACGGCGCCGCCCTGCAGCAGACCGTCGCCGACGCCGCCCGGGAATTCGGTCGCGCCATCGTCATGCCCAACCTGGTACCGCCGGTGCGCAATGCCGAGCAGGCCGCCGCCTATCGCGAGCGCATCCTGGCGGCACGCCCGGCCGGCAGCCGCTTCGAGCCGCTGATGGTGCTCTATCTCACCGACCGCACCAGCCCGGAAGACGTCCGCGCCGCCAGGGCCAGTGGCTTCGTGCATGCCGCCAAGCTCTATCCGGCCGGCGCCACCACCAACTCCGATTCCGGCGTGACCTCGCTGGACAACCTCTTCCCCACCCTGGAAGCCATGGCCGAGATCGGCCTGCCGCTGCTGGTGCACGGCGAGGTCACCCATGCCGAGGTGGACGTCTTCGATCGCGAGAAGAAATTCATCGATGAGCACCTGGTGCGTATCGTCCAGCGCTTCCCGACGCTGAAGGTGGTCTTCGAGCACATCACCACCGGCGACGCTGCGGCCTTCGTGCGCGAGGCCCCGGCCAACGTAGGCGCCACCATCACCGTGCATCACCTGCTGTACAACCGCAACCACATGCTGGTGGGCGGGATCCGGCCGCATTTCTATTGCCTGCCGATCCTCAAGCGCAACACCCATCAGAGCGCCCTGCTGGACGCCGCCACCAGCGGCAATCCCAAGTTCTTCCTGGGCACCGATTCGGCGCCCCACGCGCGTCACGCCAAGGAAGCGGCCTGCGGCTGCGCCGGCTGCTATACCGCCTATGGCGCCCTGGAGCTCTATGCCGAGGCCTTCGAGAGCCGCGATGCCCTCGACCGCCTGGAAGGCTTCGCCAGCCACTTCGGTGCCGATTTCTACGGCCTGCCGCGCAATGCCGAAACCGTCACCCTGGTGCGCGAGGACTGGCAGGCGCCGGCTTCCCTGCCCTTCGGTGACCACGAGGTGATTCCGCTGCGCGCCGGCGAGACCCTGCGCTGGCGCCTGGAGGTGGGTGCATGAGCATGGACGAGACCTTCAGCGACGAACTGGACGCCAGCCAGCCGATGTCCGACTCGCGCATCCCCATGGCCCGCCGCTTCCGCGGCTACCTGCCGGTGGTGGTGGATGTCGAGACCGGCGGCTTCAACGCCGCCACCGATGCCCTGCTGGAAATCGCCGCCACCACCGTGGCCATGGACGAGGAAGGCGTGCTCTATCCGGATCACACCTACTTCTTCCGCGTCGAACCCTTCGCCGGCGCCAACATCGAGGCGGCGGCGCTGGAATTCACCGGCATCAAGCTCGACCATCCGCTGCGCATGGCGGTGGGTGAAGAGCAGGCGCTCAGCGAGATCTTCAAGGGCGTGCGCAAGTCGCTCAAGTCCAGCGGCTGCAAGAGGGCCATCCTGGTCGGCCACAACAGCAGCTTCGACCTGGGCTTCCTCAATGCCGCGGTGTTGCGCTGCGGCCTGAAGCGCAATCCCTTCCACCCCTTCTCCAGCTTCGATACCGCGACCCTCGCCGGCCTGGCCTATGGCCAGACGGTGCTGGCCAAGGCCTGTCAGGCGGCCGGCATCGAATTCGATAACCGCGAAGCCCACTCCGCCCGCTACGACACCGAGAAGACCGCCGAGCTGTTCTGCGGCATCGTCAATCGCTGGCGGGAGATGGGTGGCTGGGTCGATCTCGACTGACCGTCCGTCGCCGATCCTGCCTTTGATGAGATTTTGCCGCCTACAACTTTGACAATCATTCTCATTGTCATTAGCTTTGGCGGCACCTCCACTCATACAGCAGGCGATCCATGTACGTGTGTCTTTGCCGTGGCGTGACCGACAAGCAGATTCGTGAAGCCATCTACGAGGGCTGCTGCAGTTATCGGGAAGTTCGGGAAAGCACCGGTTGCGCCACCCAGTGCGGCAAGTGCGCCTGCCTGGCCAAGCAGGTGGTCAAGGAAACCCTCGGCGAACTGCACGGCGCCCAGCAGCTCGCCTACGCGCTGGACGTGCCGCGCGCCTGAGCGCAAGCCCTGTAAAAAAAGCCGGACCCTGGGTCCGGCTTTTTTATTGTCTAATCAAACGCTTACGGAAAGGATGGAAAAGCTTCCGATTACCGTTCGATTTTCGTCGATTTTTCAACAACTTAAGCTTTTGACAAAGGGCTGTTCCACGCTCAGACTGCCGGCAATCCCACCCCATTCGTAGGTCCGGCCATGAAAGGCGATATCACCGTCATCCAGCATTTGAACAAGATCCTCGGCAACGAACTGGTGGCCATCAACCAGTACTTCCTGCATTCGCGGATGTACAACGACTGGGGTATCCGCAAACTCGGCCATCACGAGTACAAGGAATCCATCGACGAGATGAAGCACGCCGATCGCCTGATCGAGCGCATCCTGTTCCTGGAAGGCCTGCCCAATCTGCAGGACCTGGGCAAGCTGATGATCGGCGAGAATACCCAGGAGATGATCCAGTGCGACCTGCGCCTGGAAATCAGCGCCGTGGCCGATCTGCGTGAAGCCATCACCTACTGCGAAAGCGTACGGGACTACGTCAGCCGCGACATGCTCAAGGACATTCTCGAATCCGAGGAAGAGCACATCGACTGGCTGGAAACCCAGCTGAGCCTCATTGCCAGTGTCGGGATCGAGAACTACATCCAGTCGCAGATGCACGACGACGACGATTGATCGGGCAGACGCCCACAAAAAAGCCCGCACGTTGCGGGCTTTTTTTTATGGACCAGGGACTCAGGCGTCCTTGGTTTCCACGGCTTGCTTGATCAGGGTCTGCAATTCGCCCTTCTCGTAAAGTTCGGCGAGGATATCGCTGCCGCCGACCAGTTCACCGCCGACCCACAGCTGGGGGAAGGTCGGCCAGTTGGCGTACTTGGGCAGATTGGCGCGGATTTCCGGATTCTGCAGGATGTCGACGTAGGCGAATTTCTCGCCACAGGCCATCAGCACCTGAGCGGCACGGGAAGAGAAGCCGCACTGAGGCGCGTTCGGCGAACCCTTCATGTAGAGCAGCACGGGATTGTTGGCAATCTGGTCTTTGATGGTATCGATGATGTCCACGATGCACCTCGCTAATACGGTGGGACGATTGTAACGGAAAGGCCGGTGGAACGCCGGGATTTCCGCGACGTCCAGCCCGTGACAGGCGCGGCTCGACCTGGCAATCGACCACGTTCCGACCCGGCCGTTCGCCAGCACCATGACCATCCCGAGCGGCGCCAGGCAAAACTTTGGCGCCCGGGCCGTGGTCAGGTTAAGGGTAGGCGTCGCTCGGTGCGCCTGATCCAAGACCCAGGAGAACTCCATGAGCCTGTTCAGCAAGATCCTCTCGAAGCTCGGCATTGGTGAAGCCCATGCGGATACCCCCGCCGCTGCGCCCACCACCGGCGCGACCGATACCGTCGCACCCGCCGGCAGCCCGGCCGCCCCGACCGGCGCCACCCCCATGAGCCAGGTGGACGTCGCCGCCAAGCTTGACGGTCTGGCCGCCCAGAAAGGCGAACAGCTCAACTGGAAGACCTCCATCGTCGACCTGCTCAAGCTGCTCGACCTGGACAGCAGCCTGACCGCCCGCCAGGAGCTGGCCAAGGAACTGAACTGCCCCGCCGACAAGATGGGCGACTCCGCCCAGATGAACATGTGGCTGCACAAGGCCGTTCTGCAGAAGCTGGCCGACAACGGCGGCAACGTCCCCGCTGACCTGCTGTAAGGCACCGCCCCTTCGCTACCCCGTCCCAGGCTAGCCGCTCGAAACGAAGGGCCTAGGCTGGGATGGTGGTAAAATGCGACATGAACTTATACCATTTCGCCTTTGGTCTTTCCGCCGTTTGAAACGGCATGCTCTCAGGTTCGCCGCGCCCTCCATGGACGGCCGTTACCGGGACGGGACGCTAGGGTAACGAAATGACGGTTCGCCACTTTCTTTCTTTCATGGACTGTTCCCCCGAGGAACTCCGGCAACTCATCGCACGCGGCATCGAGCTCAAGGCCCTGCGTAACAGGGGCGTGCTGCATGAGCCCCTGCGCAATCGCGTCCTGGGCATGATCTTCGAGAAGGCCTCCACCCGCACCCGCCTCTCCTTCGAGGCCGGCATGATCCAGCTCGGTGGCCAGGCGATCTTCCTCTCGTCTCGGGACACCCAGCTCGGCCGTGGCGAGCCCGTCCCGGACAGCGCTCGCGTCATGTCGAGCATGCTCGACGGCGTGATGATCCGCACCTACGCCCACGAGATGCTGACCACCTTCGCCGCCCATTCCCAGGTGCCGGTGATCAATGGCCTGTCGGACGATCTGCACCCCTGCCAGCTGCTGGCGGACATGCAGACCTTCTTCGAGCACCGCGGCGATATCCGTGGCAAGACCGTGGCCTGGATCGGCGACGGCAACAACATGTGCAACAGCTATATCGAAGCGGCCGAACAACTCGACTTCAATCTGCGCATCGCCTGCCCGGAAGGCTACGAGCCCAATCCGCGCTTTCTCGAACGTGCCGGCGAGCGCGTCCGGTTGACCCGGGATCCGCGCGAGGCCGTGGCCCAGGCGCACCTGGTCAGCACCGACGTCTGGACCTCCATGGGCCAGGAAGAGGAAACCCGCCTGCGCCTGGCAGCCTTCAAGCCCTATCAGGTCACTGCCGAGCTGCTCGATGGCGCCGCGCCGGATGTCCTCTTCATGCATTGCCTGCCGGCGCACCGCGGCGAAGAGATCAGCCATACCCTGCTGGACGACCCGCGCGCCGTGGTCTGGGACGAAGCCGAAAATCGCCTGCATGCCCAGAAGGCGCTGCTCGAATTCCTCATCAAGCCGCCACTGCACGCCTGATCCGGAGCCGAAGGCCTCGGCGGCACCCTGGCCGCCGAGGTCTCACCATCACAGCAGCAACTGCCCGCGCATGACCGTTACCGCGCGTCCGGCGATGCTGACCCTATCCCCTTCCAGCCGACACCTGAGCTGCCCACCCCGCGCCGAAAGCTGCTGGGCGGTGAGCATCCGCTTGGCCAGTCGCCGCGACCAGTAGGGAATCAGGCTGCAATGCGCCGAACCGGTGACGGGATCCTCATCCACGCCCACCGCCGGGGCGAAGAAGCGCGACACGAAGTCGACCTCCTGGCCACGCGCGGTCACGATGACGCCCTGCCAGGGCAGCCGGGCGATGGCCGCCAGATCCGGCTTGCAGTCCCGTACCGCCTGTTCCGATTCCAGCAGCACCAGCAGCTTGTCCGCCGCCAGGGCATCCACCGGCGATACCCGCAGGGCACGCTCCAGTTCGGGGGTCACCCCCAGCTCCGTGGGCACTAGCGCAGGGAAATCCAGCGCCAGCAGGCCGTCCACTTCGCGAAACACGCGCAGAACGCCCGACTGGCTGATGAACGCCAGGCGGTCGCCCGCCTCGCCATACACCTCGAACAGGACATGCGCCGCGGCCAGAGTGGCATGGCCACACAGGGGCACCTCGGTCCGCGGGGTAAACCAGCGGATGCGCCAGGTATCTCCCTCCTGCACTACGAAGGCGGTTTCCGAAAGATTGTGCTCGGTGGCGATCCGCTGCAGCAGCTCGTCGGCTGGCCAGCTGTCCAGGCGGTAGACCGCGGCGGGATTGCCGCGAAAGGGCTGATCGGTGAAGGCATCGACCTGATGAAATTCTAGGGGCATGCGCGCTACCTGAGCAGAAGAAGAAAAACAGCGAGCGTCGCCGTCGCGCGGGCATCAGACCCCTGATGATCCCTGGCCGCGACGGCTACCTCTTGAGACCTGCCAACGGGCCGGTTGTCGCCAGAAGTCCTATGACCAAAATAGCAGGCGGCGTCGCATCGGCAATGAATTGTCGAACGTCGTCACTGTTTTTGCGCTCAGGAGCTTTGACAGTTTTCATATTTGAAATTAGATTTTCGGTTGCGAACAAATGGCTCCCCGGCCACCTATAAATACAACAACCACGAGGCTCCTCCATGAGTACTCTTCTCGCTCCAACGCTACGCGGTCAATGCATCGCCGAATTCCTCGGCACAGCCCTCCTCATCTTTTTCGGCACAGGTTGCGTGGCGGCCGCGAAGGTCGGCGGTGCCACCCTCGGCCTGTGGGAAATCAGCATCATCTGGGGCGTGGGTGTGAGCATGGCGGTCTACCTGTCCGCCGGGGTCTCCGGCGCGCATCTCAGCCCGGCCGTCACCATCGCCCTCTGGCTGTTCGGCGGCTTCGAAAGACGCAAGGTGCCGGCCTACATCCTGGCTCAGGTCGCCGGTGCCTTCTGCGGCGCGGCTCTGGTCTACGGCCTCTACAGCAGCCTGTTTTTCGATTATGAACAGGCCCACAACATGGTCCGCGGCAGCCAGGCGAGCCTGGAGCTGGCCGGCGTCTTCTCCACCTATCCCCATCCTTCCCTGTCGATTGGCCAGGCGTTCCTCGTCGAAGCCGTCATCACCGCGATCCTGCTGGCCATGATCATGGCCCTCACCGACGACGGCAACGGTCTGCCCCGCGGCCCGCTCGCGCCCCTGCTGATCGGCCTGCTGATCGCCGTGATCGGCGGCTCCATGGGCCCGCTGACCGGCTTCGCCATGAACCCGGCGCGGGATTTCGGACCCAAGCTGATGACCTTCTTTGCCGGCTGGGGCGAGATCGCCTTCACCGGTGGCCGTGACATCCCCTACTTCCTGGTGCCCATCTTCGGCCCTATCGTCGGTGCCTGCCTGGGCGCCGCCGGTTACAAGGCGCTGATCTGCCGCCATCTGCCCGGCCTGGCCTCCGGTGCCTGCGACGTTCCGGCCAAGGCCGAGGACAGTGCCCGCACCGAAGTGACCTCCGCCTCCAAAGCGTCCTGATCGCCGCGAATCACAATAAGGAACAAGACCATGACCGACCAGAACAAGCAGTACATCGTCGCGCTCGACCAGGGCACCACCAGTTCGCGCGCCATCGTGCTGGACCGCAATGCCAATGTGGTGACCATCGCCCAGCGCGAATTCGCGCAGATCTATCCGCAGGCCGGCTGGGTCGAGCACGATCCCATGGAGATCTGGGCCACCCAGAGCGCGGTGTTCGTCGAGGCCCTGGCCCAGGCCAGCATCAGCAACGAGCAGATCGCTGCCATCGGCATCACCAATCAGCGTGAAACCGCCATCGTCTGGGACAAGACCACCGGTCGTCCCATCTACAACGCCATCGTCTGGCAGAGCCGCCAGAGCACCGCGATCTGCGACCAGCTCAAGCGCGACGGCATGGAAGACCATATCCGCAAGACCACCGGCCTGGTGATCGACCCCTATTTCTCGGGCACCAAGATCAAGTGGATCCTCGACCACGTCGAAGGCAGCCGTGAACGCGCCCGTCGCGGCGAACTGCTGTTCGGCACCGTGGACACCTGGCTGATCTGGAAGATGACCCAGGGTCAGGCCCATGTGACCGACTACACCAACGCCTCGCGCACCCTGCTGTTCGATATCCACAAGCGCGAGTGGGACGCCACCATGCTCGAGGTGCTGGACATCCCGCGCGAGATGCTGCCTGAGGTGAAGTCTTCTTCCGAGGTCTATGGCCAGGCGCACCTGGGCAGCGGCCAGACCACCGGCATCCCCATCGCCGGTATCGCCGGCGACCAGCAGGCGGCCCTGTTCGGCCAGATGTGCGTGGAGCCGGGCCAGGCCAAGAACACCTATGGCACCGGATGCTTCCTGCTGATGAACACCGGCGAGAAGGCGGTGCAGTCCCAGCACGGCCTGCTGACCACCATCGCCTGCGGTCCCCGCGGCGAGGTCAACTACGCCCTGGAAGGCGCCATCTTCAACGGCGGCTCCACCGTCCAGTGGCTGCGTGACGAACTCAAGGTGATCAACGATTCCCTGGATTCCGAGTATTTCGCCACCAAGGTGACCGACAGCAACGGCGTCTACCTGGTCCCGGCCTTCACCGGCCTGGGCGCGCCCTACTGGGATCCCTATGCCCGCGGCGCGCTGTTCGGCCTGACCCGCGGCGTCAAGGTGGACCACATCATTCGCGCCACCCTGGAATCCATCGCCTTCCAGACCCGCGATGTGCTGGATGCCATGCAGCAGGACGCCGGCGAAGCCCTGAAGTCCCTGCGGGTGGACGGCGGCGCCACCGCCAACAACTTCCTCATGCAGTTCCAGTCGGACGTGCTCGGCACCCGGGTCGAGCGGCCGGAAATGAAGGAGACCACCGCCCTCGGCGCGGCCTACCTGGCCGGTCTCGCCACCGGCTTCTGGAGCAGCCTGGACGAGTTGCGCAGCAAGAGCACCATCGAGCGCGTATTCGAACCGGCCTGTGATCCGACCAAGAGAGACACCCTGTACAAGGGCTGGAAGAAAGCCGTCGAGCGTACCCGTGGCTGGGCGCTGGACTGAGTCGAATCCGACCGGGAGGCGACCGGCACCTGCCGGGCCGCCTCCCGCAAGGCTCCCCCACCAGGCCGGCGTCTTCCGACGCCGGTCTTGCTTTGCGCGACAAGCGCTTTCCACCTGGATAGAGCTACGGCATCCTCTGTGAATTTACTCGATCACCTCAAGGAAGCCGTAATGAGCCTGGCGCCTCGCCAACAGCAGATTCTCGAACTGGTCCGTGAGCGCGGCTACGTCAGCATCGAAGAGCTGGCCCAGCATTTCTCCGTCACCCCCCAGACGATCCGTCGTGACATCAATCAGCTTGCCGAAGCCGGGCTGCTACGGCGCTACCACGGGGGCGCCGCCCATGACTCCAGCGTGGAAAACACCGAATACAGCATGAGAGCGGGCCAGATGCGCGAGGAAAAGCGCCTGATCGCCGAAGCCGTAGCCGCTGCCGTGCCCGACCACGCCTCGCTGTTCATCAACATCGGCACCACCACCGAGGCCATCGCCCATGCCCTGCTCGGGCATCGCAGCCTCAAGGTCATCACCAACAATCTGCACGTGGCCAACATCCTCAGCGCCAAGGACGACTTCGACGTGCTGATCGCCAGCGGCAAGGTGCGCAGCGATGGCGGCGTGGTGGGCCAGGCCACGGCCGACTTCATCAAGCAGTTCAAGGTCGACTACGCCCTGGTCGGCATCAGTGGCATCGACGAAGACGGCACCCTGCTGGACTTCGACTACCAGGAAGTCTGCGTCTCCCAGGCCATCATCCATAACGCCCGCCAGGTGTTTCTCGCCGCCGACTCCAGCAAGTTCGGCCGCAACGCCATGATTCGCCTTGGCAGCCTGGAACAGATCGACCAGCTGTTCACGGAGCAGGAGCCTTCTCCGGCCTTCGCGCGCTGCCTGCGCGAGTGGCAGGTCAAGGTCGAAGTGGCGCGTCCGCGCTGATCCCTCGAGGCGACGACCATTCGTCGCCTCGCCTCTGTCTATATTCGTTTTTTTTCGTTTTAGCGGTCTTAAGCCACAGGCTTGGCTAGAACCTGAGTTTTTGCTGGGCTATTATGTTCGAAACCGAATAATTATGTTCGTTTCACAGGAGGCATCATGGCCCAGGCACCCACTGCAACTCCCCGGACTTACGATCTCGCCGTCATCGGCGGTGGCATCAACGGTGTAGGCATCGCGGCCGATGCAGCCGGTCGGGGTCTGTCGGTGTTTCTCTGTGAACGCGACGACCTGGCGAGCCATACCTCTTCCGCCAGCAGCAAGCTGATCCATGGTGGCTTGCGCTACCTGGAACATCACGAATTCCGCCTGGTGCGCGAAGCCCTCGCCGAGCGTGAGGTGCTGCTGGCCAAGGCGCCCCATATCGTCAAGCCGATGCGCTTCGTCCTGCCCCACCGTCCGCACCTGCGTCCGGCCTGGATGATCCGTGCCGGTCTCTTCCTTTATGACCACCTCGGCAAGCGCGAAAAGCTGCCGGGCTCCCGTGGCCTGAAGTTCGATGCCCAGGGGCCGCTCAAGGCCCAGATCAAGCGCGGCTTCGAATATTCCGATTGCTGGGTGGACGACGCCCGCCTGGTGGTGCTCAACGCCATGCAGGCGCGCGACAAGGGTGCCGACATCCTCACCCGCACCCGCTGCGTCAGCGCCCGGCGCGTCGAGGGTCACTGGGAAGTCGAGGTCGAGGGGCCCCAGGGCCGCCAGCAGATCCGCGCCAAGGGCCTGGTCAATGCCGCCGGCCCCTGGGTCGCCAGCTTCATCCGCCAGGACCTGCAGCAGAAGTCGCCCTATGGCATCCGCCTGATCCAGGGCAGCCACGTCATCGTGCCCAAGCTGTACGAAGGCGAGCAGGCCTACATCATGCAGAACGAAGACCGCCGTATCGTCTTCGCCATCCCCTACCTCGGCCAGTACACCATGGTGGGGACCACGGATCGCGAGTACCAGGGCGATCCGGCCAAGGTGACCATCACCGACCAGGAAATCGACTACGTCCTCGGTGTGGCCAACGCCCACTTCCGCAAGCAGCTCAGCCGCGACGATGTGCTGCACACCTTTTCCGGTGTGCGCCCGCTGTGCGACGACGAATCGGACAACCCCTCGGCCATCACCCGTGACTACACCCTGTCGCTGGCCGAGGAACAGGGCGCGCCGCTGCTGTCGGTGTTCGGTGGCAAGCTGACCACCTACCGCAAGCTGGCCGAATCGGCCATGGCGCAGCTGCAGCCTTTCTTTCCGCAGCTGGGCAACAGCTGGACCGCGTCGGCACCGCTGCCCGGTGGCGAGCAGATGACTACGCCCCAGGCGCTGACCCGCGAATTGCTGGACAAGGTCAGCGGCCTGACGCCCGCCCTGGCACAACGCTGGGCGACCACCTACGGCAGCCGCGTCTGGACCCTGCTGGGCGATGCGCGCTCCGTGGAGGAGCTGGGTGCGGTGCTAGGCGCCGATCTGCATGTGCGTGAGGTGGAATACCTGCAGCGTCACGAGTGGGTCACTCGCGCCGATGACGTGCTCTGGCGGCGGACCAAGCTGGGCCTGGTGTTCACCGACGCCGAGCGGACGGCCCTGGAAGACTTCCTGGCGCATTCGGAACCGGCCCAGGCCACCAAGGGCAGCAACGCGGCCTGAGACCCGGGAAGAGTTGTCTCCGAGTGGGCAATCCGCTCGGGGACGGTCGGAACTCACCCGGCAATCGAACCGGCAAGGACTGGCTAGAGGCGTCAGAGCATAGGCAGCACCATGAAAAGTCTTCATGATGCGCCTTTGTCTCCAGTACCAGCGCCATGTTCGAACTCCGTCACCTGAAAACCCTGCATGCTCTCCGTGAATCCTCCAGCCTGGTGGAAGCCGCAGAGCGATTGCACCTGACCCAGTCCGCGCTCTCCCATCAGTTCAAGGAACTGGAAGAGCGCCTGGGGACCCCGCTGTTCATCCGCAAGACCAAACCCATTCGCTTCACCAGTGCCGGCCTGCGGCTGCTGCAGACCGCAGACGCGGTGTTGCCGCACCTGCGCAGTGCCGAGCGGGACCTGGCGCGTCTGGTCGGGGGTACGGCGGGTCGCCTGCACATGGCCATCGAATGCCACAGCTGCTTCCAGTGGCTGATGCCGACCATTGACCAGTTTCGTGATTCCTGGCCGGAAGTGGAGCTGGACCTGGCCTCCGGCTTTTCCTTCGCGCCCCTGCCGGCGCTGGCCCGTGGCGATCTGGACCTGGTGGTGACGGCCGATCCGGTCGACCTCTCGGGGGTGACCTATGTGCCGCTGTTCACCTACGAGGCCCTGCTCGCGGTAGCTAACCAGCATCCGCTGGCGCAGCGGCCCTATATCGTCCCCGAGGATCTCGCCCAGGAAACGCAGATCACCTATCCGGTGGAGCGCGATCGGCTGGATATCTTCACCCGCTTCCTCGATCCGGCCGATGTCGAGCCGCTGTCGGTGCGCACGGCGGAGATGACGGTGATGATGCTGCAGCTGGTGGCCTCGGGGCGTGGCGTCTGCTGCCTGCCCAACTGGGCGATCCACGAGTACAGCTCGCGCGGCTATGTGACCGCGCGGCGGCTGGGCGAGAAAGGGCTCTATGCGACGCTCTATGCGGCGATCCGCGAAGACATGCTGGAGGCGCCCTTCATGCAGGATTTCCTGCTGACCGCCAAGGACACCTCCTTCGCCACCCTGGAAGGGGTCAGCAGCGCGCGCTGAGCCGGCGCGCTGCTCGCGAGGGGCTTACTTGCTGTTGCCGCCCGGGAAGCCGGCAAACTTCTTGTTGAAGCTGGAGACC
The DNA here is from genome assembly GCF_055393275.1 of Pseudomonas sp. Pso3. Classification (NCBI taxonomy): domain Bacteria; kingdom Pseudomonadati; phylum Pseudomonadota; class Gammaproteobacteria; order Pseudomonadales; family Pseudomonadaceae; genus Pseudomonas; species Pseudomonas sp. Pso3. The sequence continues at coordinate 3,056,990 of NZ_AP043687.1, forward strand.
CGACCTTCGACCTTCATCTGGCGCTGCTCACCGGTATAGATGGGGTGCGAGGCGCTGGATACGTCGAGGCTGATGTAGGGATAGGTCTCGCCTTCGTATTCCTGGGTACGGTCGCTCTCGGCGGTGGAGCGGATCAGGAAGTAGGTGTCCGAAGTGGTGTCGTGGAACAGCACGGGACGATAGTTGGGATGGATACCGGGTTTCATGAGGCGTCTCCTGGTCTGGGCGCCCGAGACGGGATGTCTCCTGCGCACCGATTAAAGATACATTATAACATATAAAGGTCGTTTTTGCAGCCTCGCCTGTGACGGTGACGGCAGCCATGGCCTTTGCAATGGAACCATCCGCCGCGCGCGGGGCTCGTAACCTGAGGCCCTGACCGGCGGTACCCCACCCTCTCTGAGACCCGCTGTCGGTCGGTGCGTGCGTTCAGGCCCGCGGCGCCAGACAGACGAACTGTCCGCCCCCTGCCCTGTTCACCCGCACAGCGCCCCTGCATTGGCTTCTCAAGGATGGCGAGAAGTCCACACGCATTGGATGCGCACGCCGGGTTCGGGACTGAACTCACCGCGCCGCATCCCAAGGATTCAAGAGGCACAGCACCATGTGCGGCATCGCCGGAGAGCTTCGTTTCGATCGTCAACCTGCATCCATCAGCGCGGTGGAGCGCATCACCCACCGCCTCGAACAGCGCGGCCCCGACGCCTGGGGTTTCCATAGCCAGGGGCCGGTCGCCCTGGGCCATCGGCGGCTGAAGATCATGGATCTGGCGGAAGCCTCGGGCCAACCCATGATCGAGCCCGAGCTGGGGCTGTCGATGGTGTTCAACGGCGCCATCTACAACTACCCGGAACTGCGCAGCGAGCTGGAAGCCAAGGGTTACCGCTTCCACTCCGGCGGCGATACCGAGATCCTGCTCAAGGCCTATCACGCCTGGGGCAAGGCCATGTTGCCCAAGCTCAATGGCATGTTCGCCTTCGCCATCTGGGAGCGCGACAGCGGTCGGCTGTTCATCGCCCGGGATCGCCTGGGCATCAAGCCGCTGTACCTGTCCTTTACCGACAAGCGCCTGAGATTCGCCTCCAGCCTGCCCGCGCTGCTGGAAGCCGGTGACATCGACACCCGCATCGATCCGGTCGCCCTCAACCACTACCTGAATTTCCATGCCGTGGTGCCCGCGCCGCGCACCATCCTGCAGGGCGTGCAGAAGTTGCCCCCGGCGACCTGGATGACTGTGGACGCCTCCGGCCAGCAGCACCAGGAAACCTGGTGGACCCTGGACTACGGTCCCCACGAAGACGAGCGTCGCTACACCCTGGACGACTGGGCCGAACGGGTCCTGCATGGCCTCAAGGACGCCGTGGCGATCCGCCAGCGGGCGGCGCGCGAGGTGGGGGTGCTGCTTTCCGGCGGGGTGGATTCCAGTCTGCTGGTCGGCCTGCTGCACGATTCGGGGGTAAAGGACCTGCTGACCTTCTCCATCGGCTTCGAAGATGCCGGCGGCGAGCGCGGCGACGAATTCCAGTATTCCGACCTGATCGCCAATCACTACGGCACCCGCCACCACCAGTTGCGCATCGCCGAGGACGAGATCATCCAGCAGCTGCCGCGCGCCTTCTCGGCCATGAGCGAGCCGATGGTGAGCCATGACTGCATCGCCTTCTACCTGCTGTCGCGGGAGGTCTCCAAGCACTGCAAGGTGGTGCAGAGCGGCCAGGGCGCGGACGAACTCTTCGCCGGCTACCACTGGTATCCCCAGGTGCATGGCGCCGCCGATCCCTTCGCCGCCTACCGCGCCGCCTTCTTCGATCGCGACTATGCCCAGTACGCCGCCACCGTGCAGGCCGGCGTGCGCCTGGAGGAAGACGCCGCCGAGACCTTCGTCCGCCAGCACTTCGCCAAGCCCGGCGCCAGCGCCGGCGTCGACAAGGCCCTGCGCCTGGACAGCACCGTGATGCTGGTGGACGACCCGGTCAAGCGGGTCGACAACATGACCATGGCCTGGGGCCTGGAAGCCCGGGTGCCCTTCCTCGACTATCGCCTGGCCGAACTCTCGGCACGCATCCCCGCCGAATTCAAGCTGGGCGACGGCGGCAAGCAGGTGCTCAAGGCGGCAGCGCGCAAGGTCATTCCCCAGGAAGTCATCGACCGGCCCAAGGGCTATTTCCCGGTGCCGGGCCTCAAGCACTTGGAAGGCAACACCCTGACCTGGGTGCGGGAACTGCTGCTGGACCCGAGCCAGGATCGCGGCCTGTTCGAGACCGCCGAGATCGATCGCCTGCTGACCAATCCGGCCGACCGCATCACCCCCCTGCGCGGTTCCAAGCTCTGGCAACTCGCGGCGCTCAACCTCTGGCTGAGCGAGCACGGACTGTAAGGGCGGAACACCCATGAAAGCGACCAGCTACAACCAGCGCCTCCAACGCGCCCAGACGCCCTCCTACGAACGGCTGCAGGCGCGCCTGGCGGAAGGCGACCAGCCGATCTGCCAGCCGCTCTCCCTGCATTGCGGCTGGGGCCGGCTGCTCATCGGCCATACCTATCCCGACCCCGCCAGCCTGGCCAAGGAACTGCTCACCGAAACGCCTGGCGAGCGCGACATTGCCCTCTATGTGGCCGCGCCCCACCAGGTGCTGGCCCAGGCACCGCAACAGCTGTTTCTCGACCCCAGCGACACCCTGCGGATCTGGTTCAGCGACTATCGTCCGGCCCGACGGATCTATCGTGGCTTTCGCATCCGCCGGGCCTGCTCCGCCCAGGACTGGAGCGAGATAAACCGCCTCTACCAGCAGCGTCACATGCTGCCCGTCGACACCGAGCGACTGACCCCGCGGCACAAGGGTGGCCCGGTGTACTGGCTGGCGCAGGACGACGACAGCGGCGCCATCATCGGCTCGGTGATGGGGCTCAATCACGTCAAGGCCTTCCAGGACCCGGATGGCGGCTCTTCGCTCTGGTGCCTGGCGGTCTCCCCGGACTGCAGCAGACCCGGCGTCGGCGAGGCGCTGGTGCGCCATCTGATCGAACACTACGCCAGTCGCGGCCTGGCCTTTCTCGACCTGTCGGTGCTGCACGACAACCTGCAGGCCAAGCGGCTCTACGACAAGCTGGGCTTCCGGCCGCTGCAGACCTTCGCGATCAAATGCAAGAACGGCATCAACCAGACGCTGTTCCTCGGTCCGGGGCCGGCGGCCGAGCTCAATCCCTATGCGCGCATCATCGTCGACGAAGCCCTGAGGCGCGGCATCGAGGTGCAGGTGGATGACGCCGAGGGTGGTCTCTTCACCCTGATCCAGGGCAACCGGCGCATCCGTTGCCGCGAGTCCCTGACCGACCTCACCTCCGCGGTGACCATGACCCTGTGCGCCGACAAGGTGCTGACCAGCCGTACCCTGGCCCGGGCCGGGCTGCGGGTGCCGGAACAGCAACTGGCGGGCGGCGACGACGACAACGCCGCCTTCCTGGAGAAACACGGCGCTCTGGTGGTGAAGCCGGTCAACGGCGAACAGGGCAAGGGCGTGGCGGTGGACATCCGCGACGCCGAGCACCTCGCCGCGGCCATCCAGGCCGCGCGCCGGTATGACGACCGGGTGCTGCTGGAAAGCTTCCACCAGGGTCTCGACCTGCGCGTGGTGGTCATCGGTCACGAGGTGGTGGCCGCCGCCATTCGCCGTCCGGCGGAGATCGTCGGCGATGGCCAGCACAGCGTCAGGGACCTGATCGAAGCCCAGAGTCGCCGGCGCCAGGCCGCCACCGGCGGCGAGTCGCGCATCCCGGTGGACGAGGAAACCGAACGCGCCATCCGCAGTGCCGGCTATGAGTGGGACAGCATCCTGCCGACCGGTACCCACCTGGCCGTGCGCAAGACCGCCAATCTGCACACCGGCGGCATCCTCGAGGACGTCACCGACAGTCTCCATCCAGTGCTGGCCGACGCCGCCGTCCAGGCGGCCCGGGCGCTGGACATTCCGGTCACCGGCATGGACCTGCTGGTGACCGCCGCCGATGCGCCCGACTACGTCATCATCGAAGCCAACGAGCGGCCGGGCCTCGCCAATCACGAACCGCGTCCCACCGCCGAACGCTTTATCGACCTGCTGTTCCCGCTGTCCCGGGAGGTTCCGCTATGAATCGCTTGCCCGAGCCCGATCTGGATTACCTGCGCAAGGTCCTGCTGGACATGCTGGCGATCCCCAGTCCCACGGGTTTCACCGACACCATCGTCATGTACGTCGCCGAACGGCTCAACGAACTGGACATCCCCTTCGAGCTGACCCGTCGCGGCACCATCCGCGCCACCATCAAGGGCCACAAGGAGAGTCCGGACCGGGCCGTCTCCGCGCACCTGGACACCATTGGTGCCATCGTCCGCGAGATCAAGGACAACGGTCGCCTGGGCCTGGCGGCCGTGGGCCACTGGTCGAGTCGTTTCGCCGAAGGCAGTCGCGTCAGCCTGTTCACCGATGACGGCACCCTGAGAGGCAGCGTGCTGCCCCTGCTCGCCTCCGGCCATGCCTTCAACACCGAGATCGACAAGATGCCGGTGACCTGGGACCACATCGAGCTGCGCCTGGATGCCGTGACCAAGAGTCGCCACGAGACCGAGCAGCTGGGCGTGCAGATCGGCGACTTCGTCGCCTTCGATCCGCTGCCGGAATTCACCGACAGCGGCTACATCAGCTCGCGCCATCTGGACGACAAGGCCGGCGTCGCCGCCCTGCTCACCGCCCTGAAGATGCTCAAGGAAAGCGGGCAGACCCCGCCGATCGACTGCCACCCGCTGTTCACCATCACCGAAGAGGTGGGCTCGGGCGCCGCCGGTGCCCTGCCCTGGGACGTCAGCGAATTCGTCGGTATCGACATCGCCCCCGTGGCGCCCGGCCAGCGCTCCGACGAGCACCGCGTCAGCGTGGCCATGCAGGATTCCTCCGGGCCTTACGACTATCACCTGTCGCGACATTTGCTGCGCCTGGCGCAACGCAACGACATCCCGGTGCGTCGTGACCTGTTCCGCTACTACTACAGCGACGCCCACTCGGCGATCAGTTCCGGCCAGGATGTGCGGGTGGCCCTGTTGGCCTTTGGCTGCGACGCCACCCACGGCTACGAGCGCACCCATATCGTCAGCCTGGCGGCGCTCAGCCAGCTGCTGACCGGCTACATGCTCAGCCCGCCGGTGTTCGACAGCGATGCCCAGCCGGCCGACAGCTCGCTCGACCGCTTCGGCCACCAGTTGCTGCCGGAAGACACCCAGATGGACAACCAGACCCACCTGCCGCCGCTGGAGGAGGTCGTCGGCGACGGCAGCAAGTAGCGTTCGATCAACGCGCCTGGGGTATCCTGGGCGCCTTTTTCCAGGCACCTCTCGATGATCATCCCCCACGACCAGCTCGCTGCCGCCACCCTCGACAATCTGCTGGAAGACTTCGTCACCCGCGACGGCACCGACAACGGTGACGAGACGCCCCTGGCGACCCGGACCCAGCGCGCGCGCTGCGCCCTGGAAACCGGCGAAGCCGTCATCCTCTTCGATCCGGACAGCGCCCTCTGCCAGCTGGTGCTGCGCCGCGACGTGCCGCCCGAACTGCTGGACGACTAGCGCCTCTCGCGCCTGTCAGGCGCTGCCACGCGGCGCCAGCAGGATCACCAGGGCCCCCGCCACGCAGAGCAGACCACCAGCCAGATCCGTCCAGGTCGGTCGGGTACGCTCGACCAGCGCCAGCCAGCCCAGCGAAGCCACCACATAGATGCCGCCGTAGGCCGCATAGGCGCGTCCGGCGTAGGCCGCCTCGATACGGGTCAGCAACAGGGCAAAGAGCACCAGGCTGGCGAGTCCCGGCGCTATCCACCAGGGACTGCGATCCAGCCGCAGCCAGAGCCAGAAGGCATAGCAGCCGGCGATCTCGAACAGCGCGGCCAGCAGGAACCAGAGATAGTTCAGCATGGCGCCGCGCCGTCCTCCTGGCGATAGGGCAAGGCCTCGGCAGCCCGCCGCGCATAGGCCTGGACGCCGTCGCGCTCCTGCTCGAGAAACTCCGCCACTGCCGCTCTCAGGCCCGGATGCACCAGGTAGTGCCAGGAACGGGTCAGGGTCGGCTCGAAGCCACGAATCAGCTTGTGTTCGCCCTGGGCGCCGGCATCGAAGCGCTGCAGCCCCTCGGCGATGGCGTATTCGATCCCCTGGTAGAAACAGGTCTCGAAATGCAGCTGATCGAATTCCTGCAGGCAGCCCCAGTAGCGGCCATAGAGGGTGTCGCCGTCCTTGAGATAGAAGGCCATGGCCACCGGCCGGCTGCCCTGGCGGACCAGCACCACCCGGATCGCCGCAGGCAGCCGCTCCGCCAGCAGACTGAAGAAGGCACGGGTCAGATAGGGATCCTGGCCGCGCACCTCGTAGGTGTTGGCGTAGCAGGCATAGACGAAATCCCACTCCGCTTCGCTCAACTCTCCGCCCTGGCGCCATTCGAAGCTCACCCCCAGGCCCGCGACCTGGTCGCGCTCCTTGCGCAGCTGCTTGCGCTTGCGCGAGGTCAGGGCGGCGAGGAAATCGCCGTAGTCGCCATAGCCGCGGTTGTGCCAGTGGAACTGGCAGCCAAGCCGCGCCAGCCAGCCCTCCCGATCCTCGAGCAGCGCATCGGCCTTGGGATCTGTGAAGTTGACGTGCAGGCTGGAGAGCTCCAGGCCGGCCAGGCTGCCGGTGGTGGCGTCCAGCAGGATCGCGCAGGCGGCGGGATCGCCCAGCAGGCGCGCGCCCTGTACCGGTGAGAAGGGCACTGCGGCCAGCAGCTTGGGGTAGTAGTCGATCCCGGCCCGGCGGCAGGCATCGGCCCAGGCCCAGTCGAAGACGTATTCGCCATAGGAATGCATCTTGAGATAGGCCGGCATGGCGGCCCGCAGCTGCCCCTGTTCATCCCTGAGGATCTGGTGCGCCGGTTGCCAGCCGGTCCCCTGCCCGAGGCTGCCACTGTCTTCCAGGGTGGCGAGGAATTCATGGCGCAGAAAGGGCTGGTCGTCCGCCAGCAGCGCGTTCCACTGGGCGGCAGGCACCTGGGCCAGGCTGTAGAGATACTCGACGATCATCCCACTCCCCTTGCTTGGACTCGGCCTACAGATCTAACACAGTAGCCGGACGGCTCCTGTGAAAGACTCTGGCGGCTGGCTTTCGTGCGGACGAAAAAAAACCGCCGTGAGGCGGTTTCTTTCGAGTGTGGCGTCCCCTAGGGGACTCGAACCCCTGTTACCGCCGTGAAAGGGCGGTGTCCTAGGCCACTAGACGAAGGGGACGTTACCCTGGTGCAATCCTTGCGGATCACGAATTTGGTGGAGCTAGACGGGATCGAACCGTCGACCTCTTGCATGCCATGCAAGCGCTCTCCCAGCTGAGCTATAGCCCCGCGTACAACGTTCGCCACGTCTGGGATACGTGACTGATATGGCGTCCCCTAGGGGACTCGAACCCCTGTTACCGCCGTGAAAGGGCGGTGTCCTAGGCCACTAGACGAAGGGGACGTTACCCTGGTGCAATCCTTGCGGATCACGAATTTGGTGGAGCTAGACGGGATCGAACCGTCGACCTCTTGCATGCCATGCAAGCGCTCTCCCAGCTGAGCTATAGCCCCGCGTACAACGTTCGCCACGTCTGGGATACGTGACTGATATGGCGTCCCCTAGGGGACTCGAACCCCTGTTACCGCCGTGAAAGGGCGGTGTCCTAGGCCACTAGACGAAGGGGACGAAACCTTCTACCGATTCCCCCCGAAGGCGAAACCGAAATTTGGTGGAGCTAGACGGGATCGAACCGTCGACCTCTTGCATGCCATGCAAGCGCTCTCCCAGCTGAGCTATAGCCCCGTCGGTCAGGACGGGGCGCATGTTAAGAGGCCCGGCCTCCCCTGTCAACACCAATAAGAAAAAAACCTGCTAGTAACAGACACTTAAGCCGGAAACCGACTAGATCGCCCGGGACAGGGCCGCACGCTGGGCGCGGGCGGCCAGCAGGTAGGTGAACTTGCCATCGCTGGAAGAGAGCTTGCGCAGGACCTTCTTGTCCAGGGCGCGATAGGCCCCCATCTCCAGCGCCGTACGGCCCGAGCTGCCGATCAGCATGCTCGGGTTGGCCACCATCAGCCTGGCGGCCTGCTCCACCGCCTTGGCGTAGCTCTTGCGATCGTCGAGATCGTAGTCCCGCAGCGGCAGCAGCATGCGCAGCCACTCGGCCCAGTAGAACTCGAGGAACTCCGACGGCAATACCCGGCCATCCGGGGTCCGCGGCTTGTCGTAGCCGATCTGGCGGGTGAAATAGACCAGCGCGCGGTAGGGGTCGTCGGCCATGGCGGAGAGACCCAGAGTCGGCGGCAGCTGCTCGGGCAGGATGGGCCGGCCCTGGGGATCCTTGAGCCAGGCCTTGCGCTCGTCGAGCAGGCGGATCCAGAAGTCGGCCATGCTCGCGGCGTCGCTGAAATCGTCGGTGACCCTGACCCATACCGGGGTCTCGGGGCCGCCACCGGGGTGCTCCCAGAAGGCGGAAAAGGTGTGGTGGCCGTCGGTGAGATAGAGCTGCCGCCCCGGACCTATGACGACGGTCTTCATTTCATCCGGACAGCTACCCGGCGGCCGTACCCCGAGGGCGTCGCCGGCCGAGCGCAGACTGGTGCTCGGCTGGAAGCCACCACTCAGGTGCTGGCCGTTGGCTTCGCAGTAGTCGTCGAACAGCTTGCGCCGGTCGCAGGCGTACTTGCCGAGCTTGTACAGCACCTGGTCGTGGCCGATCGCGGGCTGGGTGGGGCGCAGCTGATGCAGTTGCACCTGGAGCAGACTTCCTGGCGGCACGGGGTCTTCCTATTTCAAGAGGTCTTCCCAGGTCCGACAACGGTCATCCCGGGAAGACTCCTGCCGTCGATCAGACCTTGCGCAGCACCACGCTGCCGATGGAATAGCCCGCGCCAAAGGAGCTGAGCACGCCCAGGCTGCCGCTGGCCAGATCCTCATGGTGCAGATGCAGCGCGATGACCGAACCGGCCGAGCTGGTGTTGCCGTAGGTGTCGAGAATGACCGGCGCCTCGTTGGGCTCGGGTTCGCGGCCCAGCAGGCGTTTGACGATGAGCTGATTCATCGCCAGGTTGGCCTGGTGCAGCCAGAAGCGCGAGACCCGCTCGACGGGGATGTCCAGTTCGGCCAGGTGATTGCCGATCAGCTCGGCCACCAGGGGGCAGACCTCCTTGAACACCTTGCGCCCTTCCTGGACGAACAGCTTGTCCGGGTGGGTCATGCCCTCCTCCGCCGCGCGGTTGAGGAAGCCGAAGTTGTTGCGGATATTGTTGGAGAACTGGGTGAACAACCGGGTGCCGAGGATCTCGAAGCGGTGCGCCGAGGTCGCCTGGTCGGCACGCTCCACCACCAGGGCGGTGGCCGCATCGCCAAAGATGAAATGGCTGTCGCGGTCGCGGAAATTCAGGTGGCCGGTGCAGATCTCCGGATCGATCACCAGCACCGCCCGTGCCTGGCCCAGTTGCACGGCGTTGGCCGCGGTCTGCAGGCCGAAGGTCGCCGAGGAGCAGGCGACGTTCATGTCGAAGCCGTAGCCCTGGATACCCAGCGCGGCCTGGACCTCGATGGCCACCGCCGGATAGGGCCGCTGCAGATTGGAACAGGCGACGATGACGCCGTCGATGTCGGCGGCCGTCCGTCCGGCGCGATCCAGGGCCTCGCGTGCCGCGGCGACACCCATCTCGCAGAGGATCGAGGGCTCGTCGTTGGAACGCTCGGGGATGCGCGGCACCATGCGTGCCGGATCGAGGATGCCGGCCTTGTCGACCACATGGCGGCTGCGGATGCCGGAGGCCTTCTCGATGAAGGCGGCGCTGGATTCAGGCTGGGGCGCCAGGCTGCCCTGGGCGATGGCGTCGGCATGCTCGGCATTCCACTGGCCTGCCCACTGGTTGAAGGACGCAACCAGCTCGTCGTTGGAAATGCTTTCGGGCGGCGTATAGAGCCCACTACCGCTGATGACCGCGTGCTGCACGGCTATTCCTCTTGTTGTCGGGATGACGCCGTGCCAGTTTGCCGCAAATCCGGGGTGGACGCCCGTGCAATCTCAGCGCCGATTGGCCGCCTCGGCGGCGCGCAGGACATCGCTGCCCACTTCGCTTTCGTACCCCTTGATCAGGGGCGCCACCGCCGCGCGCCAGGCCTCGCGCTCGGCAGCCGTCGGCACCAGGATCTTGCTGGTATTGGCCGCCACCACCCGCTCGCGTGCCTTGGCGTTGATGGCTTCGGCATCGCGATTCACCGACTGGGACACCTCGTCGAGGATGGCCTCCAGCTCGCTGCGGATTTCGAAGGGCAGCCCGTTCCAGAAGGTGGTGTTGGTGATGAGCATGTAGGTGAGGAAGCTGTGGTTGTCCTCGACGATGTAGGGCTGCACGGTATTGATCTTCTGCCCCAGCAGGTTCGACCAGGGATTTTCCGCGCCCTGGACCTTGCCGGTACGCAGGGCGTCGTAGACCTGGGCGAAGGGCAGCTTGACCGCCTGGGCGCCGAGCTGCTGGTAGTAGGCCGCCAGCACATCGGAGGACTCGACGCGGAAGGTCAGGCCCTTGAGGTCGGCCGGAACGTGGATTTCCCGGGTGGCCGAGAGTTGCCGGCCACCGTTGTTCCAATAGGCCAGCCCGGTGATGCCATGGGGGACCAGGCTGCCCAGCAGTTCGCGACTCTTGTCGCGGCGCTGAAAGCGCTTGACCGCCTCGATATTGTCGAACAGGAAGGGCAGATCGTAGACCTTGAGCGGCTTGGCCAGGGCATTGAGCTTGGAGACCGAGGGTGCCAGCAGCTGGACCCTGTTGCTGCGCAGCGCCTCCAGTTCGTCGGCATCGCCCACCAGGCTGGAGTTGGGATACACCTCGATCTTGACCTTGCCCGCCAGGCGTTCCTGCACCAGCTTCTGCAACTGCAGGGCACCGCGCCCCTTGGGCGTGTCGTCCGTCACCACATGGGCGAACTTGATGACAATGGGTTCGGCCACGGCGAAGGGCATGGCCAAAGCGATAAGCGAGCCGGCCAGGGTGGCGAAAAAGGTCTTGATCATGGGATTCCCTGCGTTGAACGATCCATCGGATCGCCTGCGCGACCCCGGTCGCGATGCGTGCGCGACGCGATTACCTTAGCAGCCGCGGCGGGAAAGGCTGGTCAGCGGAGGAAAACGGCACGACGAAAGTGCAGGAAAGCCGGATCAGGGGTAGGAACAGCGCCGTCGAAACGGCGCCAAGAATCCATCAGGGCGAGATGGGATCGCTCGCGGGAAAGGTTTCCTCGACGGATTCGTCGAGTTGCTCTTCGCTGACCTCGTCCTCGTCATCGGCGACGGGCGGATCGTTGGGCTGCTGCTGGGCATGGACGGCGTTCATGGCAAATCTCCGGACACGAGAGGTGTGGCAGGGCTGGAGACCTCCAGCCCTACAGCATTAGTCATGACTATGCAGACGGACGTTCAGCTCGTCGACGATCGGCGCCCAGTCGGCGTCGCCCATGATTTCGTCCTTGAGAAAGGCCTTTTGCGCCGGCGACCAGAAGTCGGCCTCGGACACCTTGACCTCATCGGGCAGTGGCGAATGACTGGCGATGAAGTCGTCGATGGCAGCCGGATCGGAGTCCAGGCCCAGTTGTTCGAAGAGGGTCGTCAGATCGTGAACGGGAAGTTCCATGGGGGTCTCCAGGCGGTTATCGGTCGTTACGCTGGGCATCTAGAAAGACGCCAGCCTGGAGGGGTTCCCCGGCCTTAATAAATCCTTCAGCGTCGACCCTTAAGGTACGCCCACGTTCCGCCAACCAGGGCCTCCGCCATGTCGCTTCCCGTCTCTTCCATCCAATTCACCGCCGCGCCGCGCCGTATCCTCGTCACCGGCGCCACCGGCTTTCTCGGCGGCGCCGTCACCCTGCGCCTGCTGGAGCTGGGCCATGTCGAAGGGCTGAGATTCCTGGTCCGGGCCGCGACTCCCGCAGAAGGCCTGGAGCGCCTGCTGCAGAATCTGCGCGTGCATGACGTCGACGAGCGCCTGGCCGCCCTGCTCAGGCCCGAACAGATCCTCTGTGGCGACCTGCTGGACACCCACTGGATCGACGCCGCCAAGCCGCTCCTGCAGACGCTGGACGAGGTCATCAACTGCGCGGCGGTCGCCTCCTTCTCGCGCAATCCGAAGATCTGGCCAGTCAACGTCGAAGGCACCTTCGCCCTGGCCGAGGCCTGCGCCCAGTCGCGGCGGCTGAAGCGCTTCCTGCACGTCAGCACCGCCATGGCCTGCGGTCCGCAGCGCCAGTCACCGGTCGCCGAGACCTGGGACTTCCCCGAGCCGGAGCAGCAACTGGTGGACTACACCGCCTCCAAGGCGGCCATCGAACTCAAGCTGCGCAACGAGTTGCCGCTGCTGCCGCTGGTGGTGGCACGCCCTTCCATCGTGGTGGGTCACCGTCGTTCCGGCTGCAAGGCGTCAGGCAGCATCTTCTGGGTGTTCCGCATGGGTTTCGCCCTGGAGCGCTTCACCTGTGGCCTCGACGAGCAGATTGATGTCATTCCGGTGGACTACTGCGCCGAAGCCCTGGTGGAACTGGCCCTCAAGCCGAAGCTGAACTACAGCCTGTATCACATCTCGGCGGGCAATGCCGGCGCCTGCACCTTTGGTGAAATCGACGAGGCCTATGCCGGCGCCATGGGCGATGCCCCGGTGGGCGAGCGCTATCGCCAGGTGGACAGCGCCGATCTCAAGGAACTGGCGGCCGACTTCAACGAACGCATCGGCCCGGCGAATCCGCGGCTGGTGCTGCGGGCGCTCAAGCTGTACGGCGGCTTCGCCGATCTGAACTACCTGTTCGACAACCAGCGTCTGCTGGACGAAGGCATCGCCGCCCCGCCGCGCTTCACCGACTACCTGGATGTCTGCGTGCATTCCTCGCGCGACATCAGCATCCCGGCGCAGATGCAGTGGGACTTCAAGTAAGGCCCATGCCCGGGGCTGGCGATGGCCAGCCACCGGGCGCCGCTCAGACGGAATCCTTCTCCGGCGAACTCAACCGCGAATCCCGCACGATCTCGCTGACCGAGGCGTAACCCCCGCGGGCATCGCGCAGCATGGTGCGCAGGTTGCCTTCGATGGTGTTGCAGATGGTGCCCATGGTGATCTGGTGCCGACTGCGCTGGAAGGGACTCTGCAGATCGGTCCCGACCTTTTCCAGCGCCAGGAACATGAAGCCCACCACGGTGGAGGCCAGCGGCGTGTACCACTCCAGGCTTTCCACCAGGCCGATGGGCATCAGCACGCAGAACAGGAAGACGAACAACCGCGGGAAGTTGACGTAGGGATAGGGCAAGGGCGTGTTGGCGATGCGCTCCATGCCGCCCTGCCAGTTGGACATGTCGACGAAGGTGGCTTCCAGGCGCTCCAGGCGGATGCTGTCCAGGCGACCGGCGCGGTACTCCAGGGCGATCAGGCTGGAAGAGCCGCTGAGGATGGCGTTGGCGAAGTTGTTGGTCTCCTTGCGCATCGCCCACTCCTCCTTGCCCAGGTAGGTGCGGACTTCCTTGGGCAGCGGGTCGCCGCTGAGCTGGCAGGCCAGGCAGCGGACGTAGGCGAGATGGCGCTCGATGAGTACCGTCTTGATGGCGTTGAAATGCTCGTCGCCATCGTCGATGAGCGTCAGCGCCTGCCGGGCGAAGCTGCGCGAGCTGTTGACCATGCCGCCCCAGAGGGTGCGCGCTTCCCACCAGCGCTGATAGGCACTGGTGTTGCGAAAGCTGGTCAGCACGATCAGCGCCGAGCCGATCAGGGTCAGGGGGATGTTGGGCAGCTGCGCCCGTTGGTCGACGAAGATCATGTAGTCGACGGTGACGGCGATGTCCCACAGCAGCAGCCAGAAAACCGACCAGCCGACGTAGCTGAAGGTTTGCCGAAGGAATGTCAGTTTGCGTTCGAAAAAACCCAAGGTGATAGTCCTTAGCGCGTGAAAGAAAGGATGCAGCCATAGGAACCTGGGGTCGGGGACAGGTTCAAGGCAAGCGTCTAGAGCGCGGATCGCCACCCATTTCACGCAATTGGCCGGTGGCCATTCCGTTTCCGGATATGAAGAGGACGTCGGTTGCTGGCTGCCAACCTCCGGCTCGCAACCCGTACTTGGAGGCCCTATCGGCCGTGGATATCGGCACGTTCACCGAACATCCGCTTTCGGGTGCGGTCCGACAGACACCATGCCCTTCCGGAGCACTGCCATGACCGCCACCCCGCGCGTTCGTCTGGATGTCTGGAGCGATTACGTCTGTCCCTTCTGCTACCTGGAGCTGCCCCAGCTGGCGCGTCTGCAGGAGGAATTCGGCGACCAGCTGGCCATCGAGTGGCATGCCTTCGAATTGCGTCCCGAGCCCACGCCCACCCTCGACCCTGCCGGTGACTACCTGCGCCGGACCTGGGATCGCGCCGTCTATCCCATGGCGGCGGAATACGGCATGGTGCTGCGGCTGCCGCCCGTGCAACCCCGCAGTCGCCTGGCGCTGGAGGCGGCGGAATTCGCCCGCGAGCAGGATCGCTTCGACGCCTTCCACCTGGCGGTCTTCCAGGCCTTTTTCGAAGAGGGTCGGGATATCGGCGAGCTGGACGTGCTGCTCGACCTGGCGCGTCACAGCGGTCTGGACAGCGAGGCGCTAAGAGCCAGCCTGGCCCGGGGCGACCATACCGATGTCGTGCTGCACGCCGAGGATCGCGCCGAAGCCCTGGGCATCACCGCGGTACCGACGCTGCTGCTGCGCTCCGCCGGGGCGCCCGTCGAAGAGGCTCGCGCCCTGGATGGCGCGGTGCCCTTCGCCCAGTTGGCGGCGGCCGTCAGGGCGCAGCTGGAGGCCGCCGGCGCCTAGCGCTGCGCGGCCGCGGTCAACTCGGGAAACAGTACCTCGGTGAAGCCGAAGCGGGCGAAATCCTGGATGCGCGAGGGATAGAGTCGCCCGATCAGGTGATCGTATTCGTGCAGCACCACCCGTGCATGGAAGCCTTCGGCCTCCTGGTCCACCGGACGACCGTCGCCATCCACGCCCCGATAGCGGATCCGCCGCGGCCGTGGCACCTCGCCGCGCAACCCCGGGATCGACAGGCAGCCTTCCCAGCCCAGCTCCTCGCTGGCGTCCAGCACCTCGATCCGCGGATTGATCAGCACCTGCAGGGGCACCGGCGCCGCCTCGGGATAGCGGACATTGCGCTCGAAGCCGAAGACCATCAGTTGCAGATCTTCGCCGATCTGCGGCGCCGCGAGGCCCACGCCACCGGCGGCGGCCATGGTGTCGAACATGTCCTGGATCAGCCCCTGCAGCTCGGCCGAACCGAAGCGCTCGGCCGCCACCGACGGTGCCACCCGCAGCAGGCGGGGATCGCCCATCTTCAAAATGTCACGAATCATGCGAGGATTCCTCCTTTGGCCGGTCCAGCTGCCGGCGATTCGCCAGGAGCTTAAACCAGATGTCTTCCCTACTGCTCGCCAGCGCACTCGGCCTCGGCCTGAGTACCCCCCTTGCCCAGGCCGAGGACGCGGCCCTCGCCGCCCGCCTCGATCCGATCCTGGAACAGGCCATCGCCCAACAGCGCATCGTCGGCACCGTGGTCATGGTCGCTCACCAGGGCCGCGTGGTGTATCGGCGCGCCGCCGGTTTCGCCGATCGCGAAGCCCGGCGGCCGATGCAGGAAGACCAGCTGTTTCGCTTCGCCTCCCTGACCAAGCCGCTGGTGGCCGTGACCGCCTTGCGGCTGGCGGACCAGGGCCGCCTGGATCTGCAGGCGCCGGTCAGTCGCTACCTGCCCTACTTCACCCCGGCTCTGGCCGATGGCACTCCGGCCACGCCGACCCTGGCGCAGCTGCTCAGCCACACCGCCGGCCTGCACTATGGTTTCGGCGAAGACCAGCACGGTCCCTATCACCGTGCCGGGGTATCCGACGGCCTGGATGATGCCTCCCTCACCCTGGAAGAAAACCTCCGACGCCTGGCGGGGGTGCCGCTGGACTTCCAGCCGGGCACCCAGTGGCGCTACTCCCTTGGGCTGGACGTGATGGGCGGCGTGCTGGCGGCCGCCACCGGGCAGCCCCTGCCGGCGGTCGTCCAGCGGGAGGTGGCCGCACCGCTGGGTCTGCACGACCTGAGCTTCCACGTCAGCGACGCCGGGCGCCTGGCCACAGCCTATCGCGACGGCTATCCGCGCCCCGAACCCATGAGCGAGCCCTATCTGCTACCCATGCCCAGGGGCGGCATTCTCTATTCGCCGGCACGCGCCCTTTCGGCGCAGGCCTTCGCCTCGGGCGGCGGTGGCATGCAGGGCAGCGCGGGCGACTATCTTGCCTTTCTCGAGGCGCTCCGCCAGGGGCGGCTGCTCCAACCGGCCAGCCAGCGCCTGTTCATGGAAGACCAGATCCCTGAGCTGCAGCGCGACGACGCCCCGGGCTGGGGCTTTAGCCTGGGCGCGGCGGTGCTGCGCGATGCCCGGATGGCGAAGACCCCGCAGACGCCTGGCACCCTGCAATGGGGTGGCGTCTACGGCAATGCCTGGTTCATCGACCCGGCGCGCGAGCTGAGCGTGGTGATCCTCACCAACACGGCGATCGCCGGCATGAGCGGCCCCTTCCCCGACGCCATCCGTAATGCCCTCTACCGCGACTGAGCGGCGTCCAGCCGGGCCTGCAGCGCCTGCAGCTGCTCCTGCAACGCGGCATGCTCCTGCTGCAGGGCTTGATAGCTGTCGGTGACGGCGTCGGTATCGATGAACACCTGCTCGATGAACTCCTTTTCCACCAGGGTGCGCGACAGCTTCGCCCGCTCCTCTTCGAGACTCTCGCGCAGGGTCTCCAGCTCCTCTTGCAGGCGCCCATCCACCTCGGCCACGCCCGCCGCGGCCGGCGCCGCGGGCTGTTGCCGCAGCCGCAGCAGCTCTTCGCCGAGTCGCTGTACCTTCACCTTGAGCTGATCGCGCTCGCGGCGCACTTCCAGCAGGGTGCCCTGCACCCGATCGTGATCGAGACTGAGGCGCTGCAGCTTGGCTTCCGCACCGCGCATCTCGCGATTCTGCACATGCAGGTTGGTGATCAGCTTGTGCGCCCGGTCCAGCTTGGACTTGAGATCGTCCAGCTTGAATTCCAGACTCTCGCGATGGGACAGCAGGTCGTCGATATAGGGCTGGTTGGTCTTCTTCCAGTCCGGATAGTCGTCACCGCCCACCCCGTCGAGGCGGCCTACCAAATCCAGGCTGTCGCTGATGGCCTGCCCCAGGGGCTCGACATCCGCCTGCCGCGCCGCGTCGATCAGGCTGGCCGCGGTCTCGGCCTGACTGGTGAGCGGCAGCGGCGCGCCGGGCGCAGACGCCGCAGGAACCTCGGGGTCCTCGACCGCGGCCTCGGGGCGTGGAAAGAGGCGCTGCCAGAGCAGGGTCAGGACCAGGGCGATGAGCAGGACATTGGACAGGGTGACCAGCAGGAAACCCCATTCGACGAAGCGCGAGTCGGCCATCCCCTAGCTCAACAGGAAGGCGATGAAGCCGTCACCCAGCCCGGGAAAGGACAGGCTGAAATCGGCGCGACCATTGTTCTGCCGCCAGAGGCTGTAGAGCTTCTCGAAGGGCTTCTGCACCAGGTGACTGGTGCTGAGTACCAGCGGCGCACCACCCTTGCCGGCGGAGATCATGCCGCTGAGGTCGGCGAGGAAGGCGGTGGCGTTCTCGTAGATTTCCCGGCTCAGGGTCGCGCTGGCAATGGCGCTGTGGATGGCTGCCGGCGCGAGTCCGGCCAGGGAGCCACCGAGAATGCAGGCCGCGTTGAGGTCCAGCAGGCAGACGGCTTCCAGTGCCTTGCTCTGCGGATGGCCATAGATGCCGATCACATAGGGCAAGGCCAGCCGATCAACCGGAATCGGCGCCATGGGCTCTATCTGGCAGACGATGGACGAGAGGCCGAGCAACTGGCGGATGCGCTGTGGATCAGGGTTGAAACGAGTCGGGATCGGCAGGCTCTCGCGACCGGAGGATTCAATGGCCTGTTCGGCGCTGGCGCCATCCTGCAGCACGGTGAGCACCGCCTGCTGCAGGGTTTCCTGGGCGAAGGGCTTGGTCACCACGAAGGCTGCGCCATTGCGGTAGGCCGCCTCGATGTTGCGCGCCGACGACTCGGTGGTGACAAAACCCACGTGGATGTCGGCGCCCACCCGCTGACGGATCGCCTGGAGCAGTTCCAGACCGGTCATGCCGGGCATGTGCCAGTCGGTGAGCACCAGGTTGGGCGTCCAACTCTCCAGCAGCGCCACGGCTTCCTCACCGGTGGACGCCACGCGCAATTCGATATCCCTGTAACCGGTATTCGCCAGAATCCGCTTGATGATGGTCTGGACCGCTCGACTGTCGTCTACCACGAGGAACTTCATGCATCATCCTGAATTATGAACGCCACGTTATCCCTCGGCGAGCTGTCGCCGCGGGCGCCAGTGTGGATCACAGTGCAGATATCACCTGGCCAGTATCAGCCGAACGGCAACCTTTTTGCGAGAGCTTGTCATCGGCGAGTGAAAGGTATTCGTCCAGGGCGGGATACGGCAATTCGAGGACCGTACAATAGAGCCTCAGCAGCTCCAGCTCTGCGGTTTGCACCCTTTCGTCCGCCTCGATGAGACAGAGCAGGCCCTCCAGTACCAGGGTGCGCGCCGCCACGCTCAGCTGGGCGAGCTGCGCCAGGGCGCCGTCCAGCGCCGGACGCCAGGGACGCGGCGGCGCGTAGCTACAGTGCAAACCGGGAAAGGTACGGGCGACGGCGAGCAGGAAGGCCCGACGAGCGGCCTGGACGTCATCGTGGCTCTGTTCGGCGGCCACCGCATAGAAGGTAAGGACCGCGGTCCGGGCCTGCGCCAGCTTGCCCCGCCCCGACAGCCGTTGGCGACCCGGCGCCAAGCTGGCGATCAGCTGACGCTGGATGATCTGCGCCAGGCAGTAGCGGGACAACTCCAGGTCCGGCGCAGCGGCGAAGCCTGCCTTGAGATCGATCAGCAGCTGGCGCAGGACCGGCCGCGGCAGTTGGCGGATGGCTGGAAAGGTCAGTTGCGCCACCGGCAGCCGCAGAGAGGCATGCAGACTGTTCACCCAGCGCGCGCCCTCCCCGCCGCCCGCTGCCGGCGGCGTGCCGGCCAGTGCCAGCAACAGCTCCGCCGCCTGCTGCGGCTGGCGCAGCACTTCGAGCAGGGCCGGTGGAAGGGTGCGCAGGGGCGTATCGGCCAGTGCCGGTGCAACCGGCAGCGCTACGGCGGTCGGCGGCGGCGAAGCGGGCGGCGTACCTCCTGCCACATAGGCGACGCCCATGGGCAGCAAGGCTTCCGCCCGGAGGCGCTCCAACTGCCATTCGTCGAAGTCCGGTTCCAAGAGCTGGATGCGCTCCAGCACCGGGGGATGGGTGGCGAACCAGGAGGCGCCCGAGTCGCCCAGCACCATGTGCGCGACGCTGCGCGCCCGACGGTGATAGAGCCGCCCCTGCAGCGGATGGGCGGCGATCTTCTTCAGGGCACTGGCCAGACCCTGGGGCTGGCGGGTGAACTGCACGGCGGAGGCATCCGCCAGACGCTCGCGTGAGCGCGCCGCCGCGGCCTGGATCAGGTTGGCGAAGAACAGTCCGCAGCCGCCGACCGCCAGCAGCACGGTGCCCAGCAACCAGCCCAGCAGGTGATTGCCATCGACCCGGGTGATGGTCGAGGTGCGATCCGAGAAGAGCTCCTGTCCGAGGTCGGCGATCAGGCTGATGCCATGCAGCCAGCCCAGCAGGCGCAGATTCAGGCGCATGTCGCCGTTGAGCAGATGACTGAATTCATGGGCGACGACACCCTGCAATTCGTCCCTGTTCAAGAGCTGGAGCGCGCCGCGGGTCAGGCACAGGCTGGCATCTGCCGGTCCGTAGCCGCTGATGAAGGCATTGATTGCCGGCTCGTCCGGCAGCAGGCACAGCCTCGGCACCGGTACGCCGGCGGCCAGGGCCATCTCCGCCACCACGTTGTGCAGCTGACGGGTACGGGGGTCGGTCTGATCGTCCAATGGCACGGCGCCCAGCCGCCTGACCACGGCCTCGCCGCCCTGGCGCGCCAGTTGCCGCACCTTCCAGAAGGAAGCGCCGGCGATGATGCCGGTGAATGCCAGGCCGGTCTTGACCAGCGTCGCCCCACGCCCACCGAGGTAGTCGATCACCTCCCGCGGCAGGAACACCAGGGCCAGGCCGGCGCTGGCCAGCGCCATGAGCAGCACCACCAGGGCCAGCAAGGCAAGACACAGCCGGGTGCGCCGGCGCGCCGCGGCCTGGTCGTCGAGAAAGCGCACGCGCTCAGCTCAGGCTGATGCGCGGGGTCTGGCGGGCGGCCCCGTCCGGCAAGGTCAGCGGCTGCGCCAGGCGAAAGCCGAAGCGACGGGCGAGCAGCGATCCGGGAAAGGTCTCGCAGCGATTGTTGTAGTCCATCACCGCATCGTTATGGGCCTGACGGGCGTAGGCCAGGCGATTTTCCGTGGAGCTCAGCTCTTCCATCAGCTGCAGGACCGTGTCGTTGGCCTTGAGCTCCGGATAGGCCTCGCTCACGGCGAACAGCCGCCCAAGGGCGATGCCGAGTCCCTGCTCGCCCTGCTCCAGGGCGTGCAGGGCGACGGGATCCTCCGGCCGGGTCTTGGCCTGGTGCAGGCCGGACTGCGCCTGCTGGCGCGCCGTCATCACCGCCTGCAGCGTTTCGCGCTCGTGCTGCAGATAGCCCTTCACCGCTTCCACCAGATTGGGGATGAGATCGTGCCGGCGGGTGAGCTGGACATCGATCTGGGCGAAGGCGTTGCGGTAGGCGTTACGCGCCGTGACCAGAGCGTTGTAGAGGCTGATCGCGAACAGGCCGAGAGCGACCAGGGCAGCCAGCAGGAGCAGCAGTTTCATCGAATCGTCCTTGAAGGTGCTGAGAATTTCCAGTCTAGGGCGCGCGCCGCTGCACCCGCTGCACAGCGCGACGGATGCGGCGGTTGAGGGGATGGCTGGTGAATCCGGGGGGCATACCGCGGTTCAAGACGGGGATGGCGTGCCCGGGTCGGTGGGCTGGCGTGGCGCTGCGTCCGCCTTGCGGCCGGGCTGGAGCTGCAGCAGCAGGGCATCGCGCTCCTGACGCATCTGGGCGAGGCTGGTCTGGGTCCGGGTCAGTTCCTCCTGCAGTCGCTGGGCCTGGGCTTCGGAAGCGCGCAATTCGCGATTCTGCGCGCGCAGGCCGGTTACCACCTTGTGCGCCCGGGTCAGCCGCATGACCATGTTGTCCACCTTGAGCTCCAGGGCTTCGCGGTGCGACAGCAATTCCTCGACATAGGGGTCGTCGCTTTTCTTCCACTCGGGATAGTTGGCGTCGTACACCTCTTCCGGACCCTCGTCGAAGAGGTCGACGTTGCGGTTCGCCGTCGGGGCGGGACCGGCGGGAAGTGGCGGCGGCGGAGCGTCGGCAGGCGCGCTGTCGACCACCTCGGGAGCGGCCGGCGCCTGCTCCTCGTTAACGCCCTCGGCCTTGGAAGCCGCGTCGCTGGCGACGTACCGCTGCCACAGCAGAAACACCACCAGGGCGATCAGCAGGATATTGCACAGGGTTATCAGGACGAATCCCCAATCCATCAGCTGTGCATGACTCATCTGCCGCTCCGTGCTTTTCCGGTGACTGGATCCAAGGCCTGTCGAGACCTCTCGCCTACCCTGTCGGCGGCGGCGCCTCGTTCTGCAGCCGATTTGAATACAGCTGGCAGCCTAAAGCATTTCTATCAGCCAAGCGGCGCCAGGGCGGAGACGAATTGTCAGGCACGGGGGTGTGCGCGGTTTTTTCCGTAGGCAGCAGAGGCGCTATAGGCTAGGGCCGCGCGGGAAAATCCGGGCGAAAAAAAGCCCGACGCTGGACGTCAGGCTTTGCAACGGTGGGCGGATGTTGGGCTTCGCTGCGCTCAACCCAACCTACGAGACGAAGTAGGTTGGATTGAGACGGCTCTGTCGTCGAAGCCCAACAAGCAGCCCAGTCGGATCTCCTACGCCAGGCTCTTGCTCACCACCTCGTAGACGTCGCTGGACAACTCGCCGCTGGCCAGGATGCGCTCCAGCTCGGCACGCATCAGCGCCTGACGCTCCGGCGTGTACTTCTTCCAACGCGTCAGGGGCGTGAGCAGGCGCGAGGCGATCTGCGGATTGAGGCGGTTGAGGGTGATGATCTGGTCGGCCAGGAAGCGATAGCCGCTGCCGTCCTCGGCGTGGAAGTTGACCAGGTTGGCGTTGGCGAAGGCGCCGATCAGGGCCCGTACCTTGTTGGGGTTCTTCAGGGTGAAGACCGGGTTTTCCATCAGCGCCTGGACCCGCGCCAGGCCGCCCGGCAGCGGGCTTGAAGCCTGCACGCTGAGCCAGGTGTCCATGACCAGCGGATCGGCCTTGAACTCTTCGAAGAAGCGCGCCAAGACGTCGGCCTTCTCCTGTTCGAAGCTGGAGTTGACCAGAGCGCTCAGGGCGGCCAGGCGCTCGGTCATGTTGTCGGCGTTATCGAACTGCTCCAGGGCGGCGTCGCGGGCTTCCGGCTCTTCCAGCAGCATCAGATAGCCGAGGGCGGCGTTCTGCAGACTGCGGCGGGCGATGTGGTCGGCACTGGCCTGGTAAGGCGTGGTGCGGGATTCCTCGCGGGCACGGCGATAGCGCTGCCAGAGCACGTCACGCAGGGCCTCGGCGATGGCCCGACGCGCCTGACGACGGGCGCCGTAGATGGCCCCGGGATCGGCCTGCTCGGACAACTCCACCAGATAGGCTTCGGACGGCAGCGAGAGCATCTCGGCGACCATGGCCGGGTCGAGGGACTCGTCCGCCGCCACGGTGCGCAGGGCTTCCACCAGCCGGGTGTCCAGCGGCTCACCGGCGATCATGCCCTGCAGCACCTGCACGGCCAGCTGCTGGCCGGCGTCCCAGCGGTTGAAGCCGTCGCTGTCGTGCTGCATGAGGAAGGTCAGCTGTTCACGGCTGTAGGGGAAGCTGAGCTTGACCGGCGCGGAGAAGCCACGCAGCAGCGACGGCAGCGGCCGCTCGGGCACGTCGACGAAGGTAAAGGTCTGCTCGGCCTGGGTGACCGACAGCACCCGGTCGGTGCCCTGGGCAGCGCCCTCGCCTTCCAGGCGCAGCGGCAGGTCGCGCCCCTGGCCATCCAGCAGACCGAGCTGGACCGGGATCACGAAGGGCTCCTTGGTCGGCTGGCCCGGGGTGGGCGGGCAGCTCTGGCTGAAGGTCAGCCGATAGGTCTGGGCCGCGGCGTCATAGCTGTCGCTGACCGCCAGGCGCGGGGTGCCGGACTGGCTGTACCAGCGCTTGAACTGGCTGAAGTCGGTGCCATTGGCGTCTTCCAGGGCCTTGATGAAGTCGTCGCAGGTCACCGCCTGACCGTCGTGGCGCTCGAAGTAGAGATCGGTGCCCTTGCGGAAGCCCTCGGCGCCCAGCAGGGTGTGCAGCATCCGCACCACCTCGGCGCCCTTCTCGTACACCGTCAGGGTGTAGAAGTTGGAAATCTCGATGAAGTGGTCCGGGCGCACCGGGTGGGCCATGGGACCGGCGTCCTCGGCGAACTGGTTGGTGCGCAGGAAGGCCACGTCCTCGATGCGCTTGACCGTGGGCGAATTCATGTCGGAGCTGAAGCCGGCGTCGCGGAACACGGTGAAGCCTTCCTTGAGCGACAGCTGGAACCAGTCGCGGCAGGTCACGCGATTGCCCGACCAGTTGTGGAAGTATTCGTGGGCGACGATGGCCTCGACGCGCTGATGGGCGGCGTCGGTGGCGGTGCGCGGGCTGGCCAGCACGGCGCTGGAGTTGAAGATGTTGAGGCCCTTGTTCTCCATGGCGCCCATGTTGAAGTCGTTCACCGCGACGATCATGAAGATGTCCAGATCGTATTCGCGGCCGTAGACCTCCTCGTCCCAGCGCATGGATTTCTTCAGGCTGTCCATGGCGTGCTGCAGCTTGCCGATGTTCTCCGGTTCGACGTAGATGCGCAGGGCCACGTCGCGGCCACTGCCGGTGCGGTAGCTGTCTTCGACGCACCAGAGGTCCCCGGCGACCAGGGCGAACAGGTAGGCCGGCTTGGGGAAGGGATCTTCCCAGGTGGCCCAGTGACGGCCGCCCTCGGCTTCGCCGCTGGCCACCGGGTTGCCGTTGGAGAGCAGGATCGGGTACTTGGCCTTGTCGGCTTCCACCGTGGTGGTGAAGACGCTCATCACGTCCGGCCGATCCAGGTAGTAGGTGATCTTGCGGAAGCCTTCGGCCTCGCACTGGGTGCAGAACATGGTGCCGGAGACGTACAGGCCTTCCAGGGCGGTGTTGCTTTCCGGATGGATGCGCACCGCGGTCTTGAGCACGAAGGCTTCGCCCTGGGGCTGCAGGGTCAGGCTGCCCGCCTCGACCTGATAGTCGTCGGCGGCCAGGGCCTGGTCGTCCAGGGCCACGGCCAGCAGCTCCAGTTCCTCGCCATGCAGCACCAGCGGCGGCAGGCCCGCGCCACGGGCCGGATTGCGCTGCAGCCGCAATTCGGCATGTACCAGGGTCTGGTCGTCGTGCAGCTCGAATCTGAGGCGGGTCTCCTCGATGAGGTACTCGGGCGCCTGGTAGTCCTTGAGGTAGATGGTCTGGGGCTGGTCGGTGCGCATGGCTTACGTCCTTACATCTCTGCTGCGGAGGCGGACACGGCCAGCTGATAGGCCGTGTACTTGCGAATGTTGATCACGCCGGTATCGAACATCAGGTATTGACCCTTGATGCCCAGCAGCGTGCCTTCCACCACGGGGGTCTTTTCCAGGTCGTGGCTGACCACCTTGGTGGGATAGACCGTCACCGGATAATGGATCTCGATGGGCGCCATGTCGACCACCGGCTGGATCGCCTGCAGGCCGAAGCGGCCCTGGAGATCGTCCAGACCCTGGGCGCAGGCGTCGAAGATCCGCTCGCGCACCGCCACCAGGTCTTCCGGTGCGGCCACGCCCTTGAGCATGGCGCGCCAATTGGTGCGATCGCCCACCTGGCTGCGCAGCAGGTCTTCCACCAGGCCGGACTGCTGGCGCGTGGCGACCCTCAGGATCGGCAGCGCCTGGTAGGCGCCCTGGTCGATCCAGCGGGTGGGCAGCTGGGTGGCGCGGGTGATGCCCACCTTGAGGCCCGAGGAGTTGGCCAGGTAGACGACGTGGGGCACCATGCAATGGGCTTCGCCCCACTCCGGCTGGCGACAGGTGCCATGCTCGTAGTGGCACTTTTCGGGGCTGACGATGCAGCTGTCGCACTGGGCCAGGGCGGTGAAGCAGGGATAGCAGTAGCCCTGGCTGAAGCTCTTTCGGGTCTTGCGGCCGCAGTGGGTGCAGTGGATGGCGCCCAGGTATTCCAGGCGCAGGCGACGGCCGATCAGCGGATTGACCGGTACCTCGCGCTCGTCGAGGCGAAAGGCGTAGTTGACGGGGTCGGCCAGGGTCACGGCCATCTTGCGCAGGGCGCCACGGCCCAGTTCGGTCATCACGGTAGGAATTTCTCGATTTCTAAAAGACGCGAGGTGCCTCTTCGTCGCCGAAGGGCACCTCGTCGGGGTAAGGCGCGGACAATCAGTGGATGGCGTCGGACTTGAACAGGATGTTCTCGATGGGCACCGACTTGGAGGCGCACTCCTGGGGACCCATGTAGCCGGTCCGCTGGTCTTCGGGCAGGTGCTTGGCCTCGTAGGCGATCACCGCCTGCAGACAGAGCTCGACCTGGTCGCGACTGAGCTTGCGGCCGTCCGGCCACTTGCCGATCTCCACGGCCAGCTTGAGGCCTTCGTAGATATCGGGGGTGATGTTTTCCAGCATCTGGGCGAAGGATGTCGACATGGGTCGCTCCGGACTCTAGTGAACCGCCAGTTTACCGGGCTGCAGGCGACGGCGCACCTGGCCTGGTTCAATGGTGGTCATAGGTTGTATTTCGGCTCGCGGCCCGGTGTCGCGATAGGCTGGGTTGAGACGGCTCCATCGTCGAAGCCCGACAGGGGCGATGCCGATTGGGCTGTGCTGTGCTCAACCTAACCTACGCGGGTGCGTATTCCGTGGCGTGGAAAACGGCCTGGCCTTTTCCACTGGAGCATTGGTCAGGGTCGCCCTCACCCCAACCTCCTCACCCAGGGAGCGAACGCTAGCCGAGCAGGCCTACCCTGCAACAGGGCTGAACCCTGGCACCTGGCCGCCATCAGAGCAGGAAGCGCTTCCTGGAGACCCCATGCCTGCCTATCACCCTCTCATCCTCGCCGGTGTCGAGCTCTGGCTGCTCGCGGAAAAGGCCATCTATTGGCCGGCGCGCCAGGCGCTGCTGGTGGCCGATATCCATTTCGGTAAGGCGGCCGCCTTCCGGGCGCTGGGCCAGCCGGTGCCCCATGGCACCACGGCCGGCAACATCGCCCGGCTCGACAGCCTGCTGGCACGCTACGACTGTCGCGAGATCATCTTTCTCGGCGACTTCCTGCACGCTCCGGAATCCCGCGCACCCCTGACCCTGGACACCCTCGAGCGCTGGCGGGAACACCAGGCCCATCTGCGGCTGCTGCTGATTCGTGGCAACCATGACCGGCGCGCCGGGGAACCACCGGCCGCGCTGGGCATCGACGTGGTGGGCGAGCCGCTGGAGCTGGACGGCCTGTCGCTGCAGCACGAACCCGATCCACACCCGCGCCTGCCGGTGCTGGCCGGCCACATCCATCCGGCGTTTCGCCTGCAGGGGCGTGGGCGCCAGGCGCTGCGCCTGCCCTGCTTCTGCCTGGAAAATGACGAGGTACTGATCCTGCCGGCCTTTGGCGACTTCACCGGCGGGCACCTGCTGGCACCCGATCCGGCGCGGCGGATCTTCGTGGTGGGGGATGGCGGTATCTGGCCCTTGCGCTAGAGCCAGATACCCTGGCGATCAGCCTTCTTCGGTGATCCCGGTGATGGTGATGCCGTGGCGTTCCAGCAGGGCCACCGTGGGTTCGTCGTAATCCCGGGGGACTTCGCTGTCGTCGTACTCTTCCAAGGCATCGTCGCGGACGATCTGGGCGACGCGCTCCATGTCCGGTTTCTGGTCTGCGTCGGTGGTGACCACCGAGGTGTTGCCATCAACGTTGCTGTAAGCAATTTTCCACTTCGACATCTCAGGACTCCTCAGGGGGAAAAAAGGCTATCGAGAGATTAGAGGGCCGGATCCCCAGTAATTCGCCCTAACGCGGACGAAAGACGATATCCAGCAGGCCGGCCAGGGCGCCGTCGGCGCAACCAGCCTGGGCCAGAGCCTCGCGGGCCTGCTTGAGGTGACCGTGCAACTGGCGTTGCGCATGGTCGCGGCCGAGCAGGCTGACCAGGGTGGACTTGTCGCCATCCTTGCCGGCGTCCTTGCCCAGGCCCTTGCCGTCGTCCAGATCATCGAGCAACTGGAAGGCCAGGCCGAGCTGGCAGGCGAAGACGTGGAAGGCCTCGCGCTGCACGGCGGTGGTGACCAGGGTGGCACCGGCCATGGCCATGGCCGCGGAGAACAGCGCGCCGGTCTTGAGCTGGTTGGTCAGGGCGATGGCATCGGCCGGCCGTGCCTGGCGGCCGCCGTGCAGGTCATGGTACTGGCCGCAGACCAGCCCGGCGGTGCCGACCGCATCGGCCAGTTGGCAGACCATCTGGGTGCGGGTTTCCGCTGGTACCCCGGCGAGGCCCGCGACCAGGCGCAGGGCGTGGCTGAGCAGGGCCACCGCAGCCAGCATGGCGACGTCCTCGCCGAACTCGACGTGCAGGGTCGGCCGCCCGCGGCGCAGGCGGGCGTCGTCCATGCAGGGCATGTCGTCGAGGAACAGCGAGGCGGCGTGCACCATCTCCACGGCGCAGCCAAGATCGAGGACGGCCTCGTCTCCCTGACCCAGGTCCTCGGCGGCCAGCACCATCAGCAGCGGACGCAGCCGCTTGCCGGGTGCCAGCACACCACTGCGAATCGCTTCGGCGACCGGATCGCTGCCGGCCGGTAACAGCTCTGCCAGACGCTCGTCGATACGGGTACGCTGCCATTGCAGCGCAGCGGCAAAATTGTCTGTCGCGTTCGGCACTAATACGGTCGCCATGAGTCGAGATACTCCATATGTGGAACCGACGAACGGTCGCACCTTGGTGGATTAGGTCTTCGCAAAGCGAACCCGTCGTCCCCTACCAGACCACAACGACCGACGAAAGGTCATTCAGGGCGGACTCTAGAAGACATGGTGGATTGGGAACTGGCAAGCCGCAAGAACGATCATCTGGACATCGTGCTGGATCCCCACAAGGCCCGCAGCGCCGTTACTACGGGCTTCGACGCCTACCGCTTCACGCATTGCGCCCTGCCCGAGCTGAACCTCGACGAGATCGACCTCGGCACCCGCCTGTTCGAGCGTCCCCTGGCCGCGCCGCTGCTGATCAGCTCCATGACCGGCGGCCCAGAGCGGGCCGCGCTGATCAATCGCCATCTCGCCGAAGCGGCCCAGACCCTGGGCATCGCCCTGGCAGTCGGGTCCCAACGCATCGCCCTGCAGCAGGGTGGCGACCAGGGCCTCACCGGCGAATTGCGCCGTCTGGCGCCGGACGTGCCGCTGCTGGCCAACTTCGGCGCGGCGCAGCTGGTGGCGGGCTATGGCCTTGATGAAGCCCGCCGCGCGGTGGAGATGATCGAGGCGGACGCCCTGATCGTGCATCTCAACCCCCTGCAGGAAGCCGTGCAAGCCGGTGGCGATCGCCGCTGGCACGGCATTCTTCTCGCTCTGGAAAATCTGGTTACACAACTGGCCGTGCCGGTCGTCGTCAAGGAAGTCGGCGCCGGGTTGTCGGGCCGAGTCGCCAAGCAATTGGTGGAAGCTGGCGTGGCGGTACTCGATGTCGCCGGCGCCGGAGGCACCAGCTGGGCGGCGGTGGAAGCCGAACGGGCCCGTGACGACCAGCAGCGCGCCGTTGCCCGCGCCTTTGCCGACTGGGGCATCCCCACCGCCGAGAGCTTGCGCCAGGTGCGCGCTGCATGCCCCCAGGCGACGGTGATCGCCTCCGGTGGCATCCGCGATGGCATCGACGTGGCCAAGGCCATTCGCCTCGGCGCGGACCTGGCCGGTCAGGCTGCCGCGGCCCTGCCCGGCGCCACCGAATCCACCGAGGCGGTGATCGCGCATTTCCAGGTGGTGATCGAACAGCTGCGCATCGCCTGCTTCTGCACTGGCTCGGCCAATCTGGCCGGCTTGCGCCAGGCCGAGCTGCTAGACGCCGCGCTGCTGCGGTGCCCATAGTGGCCGACACCCGACCGGACGCCGCCATGCATGTCGCCCTGATCTCGCCGCCGCTGCCGAGCCACCTGTCCACCCATCTGGTGCTGGGCGAGGCGCTGGTCGCGCTCGGCCACCGGGTCACCCTGCTGCACCAGGTGGAGGTGGGCGACCGGGCGCTGCCGGCGGACATCGAGTTCGAGGCGATAGGCGCGACCAGTCATCCGCGCGGCAGCCTGGCGCCGCTGCTGGCCCGTACCGCCAGCAGCAAGCCCTGGTCGGTATTCGGCGTGATCGCCGACATGGCGCGCAATACCGAACTGTTCTGCCGCGAAGGCCCTGCCGCCCTGCGTGACCTCGAGGTCGACTGCCTGATCGCCGACCAGATGGAACCGGCCGGCGGACTCCTCGGCGACCACCTGGGCCTGCCCTATGCATCCCTGGCCTGCGCCGTGCCGATGAATCGCGAGCCCCATCTGCCCCTGCCCACCCTGCCCTTCGCCTACCCCGCCAGCGAGCGGGAGCGGCAGATCGTCCAGGGCGCCACCCAGGTGTTCGACCTGATGATGCGCGGCCAGGGCAAGGTCATCCAGCGCCATGCCCAGGCCTTCGGCCTTGGCGACCGCCGGACCCTCGACGATTGCTTTTCGCCCTATCTGCAGCTGAGCCAGTGCCTGCCGGGCTTCGACTTTCCGCGTCGTGCCCCGCCACCGCATTTCCACGAGGTCGGGCCGCTGCGCTCGCCGGCGGTGCGCGAGCAACGGCTGGCGCTGGAGATCGATCCGCGCCGGCCCTTCGTCTTCGCCTCCTTCGGCACCCTCCAGGGTGGCCGTCTGCCCCTGTTCCGCCGCATCGCCCAGGCCTGTCGCCACCTGGGCGTCCAGGTGCTGATCGCCCACTGCGGGCGTCTGGATGCCAGCGGCGAACGCCGCCTGCTCGACGACGGCGCCACCTGGGTCACCGACTTCGCGCCCCAGGAAGCGGCCATTGCCCGCGCCGATGCGGTCATCACCCACGGCGGCTTCAATACCGTGCTGGACGCCCTGGCGGCCGGCAAGCCCATGCTCGCCCTGCCCATGGTGTTCGACCAGCCGGGCATCGCCCGGCGCCTGGAGCGGGTCGGCGCCGGCATCTGCCTGGCACCGCGGCTGGCCAGCAAGGACCGCCTGACCCAGGCCCTGGGCGCCGTGCTGGCCGACCCCAGCTATCGCCAGGCGGCCGAACGCTTCGTGCCCATCGCCAGAGCGGCAGGCGGCGTCGCCACGGCCGCTCGCCTGGTGGATGACCTGGCCCGCCGAGGACTCGAACGTGCGTCCTGACCTGCTGATCGTCGGCGGCGGCCTGGCCGGCGGCCTGCTCGCCCTGCGCCTGACCGAAACGCGTCCGGAGCTGGACTGGCGCCTGGTGGAAGCCGGTCCGCGCCTGGGCGGCAACCACACCTGGTCCTTCCACGAGCCGGACCTCACCGCGCCGCAGCATGCCTGGATCGATCCGCTGGTCGCCCATCGCTGGCCGGGCTACGAGGTGCGTTTCCCCCAGCGCCAGCGGCAACTCGGTAGCGGCTACGCCAGCATCAGCGCCGAACGCTTCCATGAGGTATTGAGCGCGCGCCTGCCCGCCGAGCGCCTGCTGCTGGGGCGCCAGGTGCTGCGCCTGCAGGACGACGGCGTGGTCTTCGCCGATGGCTACACCCTGGCCGCCGGCGCGGTGATCGACGCCCGCGGACCGCGGCCCGATCCGGCGCTCTGGCTCGGCTATCAGAAATTTCTCGGTCAGGAGGTGCGTCTCACGCGGCCCCATGGCCTGGCCGAACCCATCGTGATGGACGCCACCGTCGATCAGCTGGACGGCTATCGCTTCGTCTACAGCCTGCCACTGGCCCCCGATCGGCTGCTGATCGAGGACACCTACTACGCCGATGGCGAGAGCCTGCCGGTCGAGCGCCTGCGCCAGCACCTGGCCGACTATGCCGGGCAGCAGGGCTGGGAGATCGCCGAGGTACTGCGCGAGGAACAGGGCGTGCTGCCCATCACCCTGGGCGGCGATCTCGACCGCTACTGGGACAACGTCACCGCCGGCGCCCCCATTGGCCTGGCCGCCGGGCTGTTCCACCCCACCACCGGCTATTCGCTGCCCGAAGCGGTGCGCCTGGCGCAGCACCTGGCCGCCCAGCCCTTCACCTCCAGCGCCGTGCTGCGCGACAGCCTGCGCCAGTACGCCCAGGGCCGCTGGCAGGGCCAGGGCTTCTTCCGCCTGCTCAATCGCATGCTCTTTCTCGCCGGCCGCCCCGAGCACCGGGTGCGCGTCATGCAAAGGTTCTACGGCCTCGGAGAACCGCTGATCCAGCGCTTCTACGCCGGCCGCCTCACCGCCTTCGATCGGCTGCGCATCCTGTCTGGCAAACCGCCGGTGCCGCTGAAACCGGCCCTGGATGCCGCGCTGGCTCGTCCTCCTCAGTTCAAGGAAGCACCATGACCCAAGGTAACGCGCCCAAGCGGGCCATCGTCATCGGCGCCGGCTTTGGCGGTATCGCCCTGGCGATCCGTCTGCAGTCGGCCGGCATCGCCACCACCCTCATCGAGGGCCGCGACAAGCCCGGCGGCCGTGCCTACGTCTACGAGGACGCGGGCTTCACCTTCGACGCCGGTCCGACCGTCATCACCGATCCCTCGGCCCTAGAGGAGCTGTTCACCCTCAGCGGTCGGCAGATGCGCGACTATGTGGAGCTGCTGCCGGTCAGCCCCTTCTACCAGCTGTGCTGGGAAGACGGCACCCGCTTCGACTACGTCAACGACCAGGCCCGGCTGGACGAGCAGATCCGCGCCCTGGAACCGGACGACGTCGCCGGCTACCAGCGCTTCCTGGCCTATTCCCAGGCGGTATTCGAAGAAGGCTACATCCGCCTCGGCGCCAAGCCCTTCCTCAAGGTCGGCGACATGCTCGCCGCCGGTCCCAAGCTGGCCCAGCTCAGCGCCTGGCGCAGCGTCTACACCCAGGTGTCGCGCTTCGTGAAGAGCGAGAAGCTGCGCCAGACGCTGTCTTTCCATACCCTGCTGGTGGGCGGCAACCCCTTCGCCACCTCCTCGATCTATGCGCTGATCCATGCGCTGGAACGCAAGTGGGGCGTCTGGTTCGCCAAGGGCGGTACCCACCAGCTGGTGCTCGGCCTGCTGAAGCTCTTTACCGACCTTGGCGGCGAGGTACGGCTGAACGCGCCGGTGGAACGCATCCTCACCGAAGGCAATCGCGCCACCGGCGTTTGCCTGGCCGACGGCAGCCAGCTCGCGGCCGATCTGGTGGCCTCCAACGCCGACGTGGTGCACACCTATCGCAAGCTGCTTGGCCACCACACCCATGGCGTGGTCGAGGGCAATCGCCTCAAGCGCAAGAGACACAGCATGTCGCTGTTCGTCATCCATTTCGGCCTGAGCCAGCCGCCGGTGGGTCTCGAACACCACATGGTCTGCTTCGGCCAGCGCTATCGCGGCCTGATCGACGAACTGTTCAAGGGCCCGGGCGTGCCGGACGACTTCTCGCTCTACCTGCACTCGCCCTGCGTCACCGATCCGTCGCTGGCACCGCCCGGCCACAGTTCCCACTACGTGCTGGCGCCGGTGCCGCACCTGGGCAATGCCGACGTCGACTGGAGCGTGGAAGGCCCGCTCCTGAGAGACAAGATCTTCGCCTACCTGGAAGAGCGCTACATGCCTGGCCTGAGGGCCAACCTGGTCACCTCGCGCATCTTCACCCCGGCCGATTTCCGCCAGGAGCTCAATGCCCATGTCGGCTCGGCCTTTTCCTTGGAGCCCATCCTCACCCAGAGCGCCTGGTTCCGGCCGCACAATCGCGATAGTGTCATTCCCAACCTCTACCTGGTCGGCGCGGGCACCCATCCCGGGGCCGGCGTTCCGGGCGTGGTCGGCTCAGCCAAGGCCACCGCCAGCGTCATCCTCGAGGAGCACGGTTAGCCATGCCAGCCACCCCTGACGTCGTCGACCACGCCGAGCAGAGCATTGCCGTCGGTTCCAAGAGCTTTGCCGCGGCCGCCAAGCTGTTCGCCCCCGAAACCCGCGAGAGCGCCGTGCTGCTCTATGCCTGGTGTCGCCACTGCGACGACGTCATCGATGGCCAGGAACTGGGCCATGGCCAGGTCGACGGCGATCGCCGCGCCGGGGGGGAACGCCTGGCCGAGCTGGAACGCCTGACCCGCGCCGCCTACGGCGAGGAGCCGCTGCAGGATCCGGCCTTCGCCGCCTTCCAGCGCGTGGTCAGGCGCCACGGCATTCCCCTTGCGCTGCCGCTGGATCACCTGGCCGGCTTTCGCATGGACGTCGAGGAGCGCGTCTATGTGGAACTGGAAGACACCCTGGAGTACTGCTATCACGTCGCCGGGGTGGTCGGGGTGATGATGGCGCGCATCATGGGCGCCGAAGACGAGGAGACCCTGGATCGTGCCTGCGACCTGGGCATGGCCTTCCAGCTCACCAACATCGCCCGCGACATCGTCGAGGACGCCCGCATCGGCCGCGTCTATCTGCCGCGGCTATGGCTCGACGAACTCGGGGTGCCGGCGGACGAACTGGCCGCGCCGCGCCATCGCGAAGCCGTCGCCCAGCTGGCCGAGCGTCTGGTGCGCCTGGCCGAGCCCTACTACGACTCGGCACGCCAGGGCCTGGCCGCCCTGCCCCTGCGTTCGGCCTGGGCCATCGCCACCGCCCGCGGCGTCTATCGCGAGATCGGCGTGCAGGTGCTGCACCTGGGCGCCCAGGCCTGGGATCAGCGGGTCAGCACCAGCACCGCCGACAAGCTGCGCCTGGTCTGCCGCGGCGCCGCCCGCGCCATGCTGTCCCGCCACCAGCGCGACGAGCCACGCGCGAGCGAGCTCTGGACCCGGCCGCGGCGCTGACGCCCGCGATCGCGCTTCGGTCACATTTGTGCGCATCTTGGGGCTGCCCACCTGCAAACTTTTATGCGATAAACGGGTCGGATTAAAGCGACCCCTGGTGGGCCGCGGATGGATGGATGCCTGAGCCAGAGCGCTGCATCCGGTAGTCAGCCTACGAGTATGGGATTTGCACATGCACAAGACGGAAACGGCTGTTTCACACGATCGCTTCGCTGCCTCCTCGTCACTACTTGCCCTTGGCCTTTCCGCTAACGCGCAGTCCGGTTACAAGCCCGAATTCTTCAACGCCACCCAGTGGCGCACCCTGGTCGCCCTTTGCGCTCACCTGCAGGCCGACAGCGAGCAGGCCGATGCCCGGCTGCCCGAGTTCATCGATCGCCACATGCTGACCCCCTACGCCCATGGCGACCGCTCCAACATCGTCGATCCCTTCGACGAGCAGGCGCAGGTCCAGCAGGGCGCCAACCTGCGCGATCTGCTGCGTGATGGTCTGGCCGTGGTGGACAGCTATTGCACCGAGCGTCTGGGTGCCGGTTTCGCCGAACTGGCGGCCGGTGAACAAGCCCAGGTGGTCACCGCCGCCGAAGCGGGTACCCTGAATCCGCCGGCCAAGGAATTCATCGATCTGCTGCGCAACGAAAGCGAACGCAGTCAGTACGCCCACTCCCTGTTCGCCGCCTACGACGACACTCCCGCCGTCGCCTGACCCCGATTAGCGCCTCCTCGGAGGCGCTCCCCTCTCCCGCCTAATCCGCACCTTCCTGCACCTGATCCCGCGCCTTGCGCTCGCGCGAGGAATCCAGAGCGCCGCCGTGTATCTCGCGCAGCTGCTGCTTGAGTTGCTGGGTGGTGGGCGCCAACAGGAAACCGAAGGACACGCAGCCGTCCTTGCCGTCCACCGCATGATGCATGCGATGCGCCTGATAGAGCCGCTTCAGATAGCCGCTGCGCGGGATGTAGCGGAACGGCCAGCGCTGATGCACCAGGCCGTCGTGGGCGATGAAGTACAGCAGGCCATAGAGGGTCATGCCGGCGCCGATCCACTGCAGGCGCCAGTAGCCGGCATTGCCCAGGGCGATCAGCAGGATCGCGAGGCCGGCGAAGACCACCGCATAGAGATCGTTCTTCTCGAACCAGCCGGTACGCGGGCGGTGGTGGGATTCATGCCAGCCCCACCCCCAGCCATGCATGATGTACTTGTGCGACCACCAGGCGAAGGCCTCCATACCGGCCACGGTGGCCAGCACGATTCCCGCATTGATCAGTAGCTCCAACGTTACCTCCGCAGGCGCCTGCTCAGGACGTCGCCGCCGGCTCGGCCAGGGTGCCGGCGGTCTCGCCCAGCAGGGGCGAATCCACCGGTAGACAGACCTGCAGGATACCCGGACGCACCTCGAATCTCACCCGGTCTCGTTTGACCGGTTCACCATCGAGGTTCATGTCCAGGCCTTCGGCGGCTTCCAGCTCCACCCAGGGCAGCCGCGCGCGGATAAACATCTCTTCGGTGCTGAAGCCCTTGCTGAGGAATTCGCCCAGGGTGCCGAGTACGTCCTGCGACGCCGGCAGGATACCCACGTCGAGCAGACCATCGTTGACCACGGCGGTGGGACAGAGCACATGACCACCGCCGGCCTGGCGACCGTTGCCGATGCCCAGGGCGAGGAATTCGCCTTCCCATTCGAAACCGGGACCGCGGAAGCGGCCATGGGCCGAATGCACCTCGGCGAAGCGGGTCAGGCCGGTGAGGAAGTAGGCCGCGCCACCCAGCAGGCGCTTGAGCTCGCCCGGGGTGTTGGCGGTGACCTGGGAGCCGAAGCCGCCGGTGGCCATGTTGAGGAACAGCTGCCCCTCCGCCTCGACCAGGTCGATGGCGCTGGTCGGACCGTCCAGCAGGGCCAGGGCCGCGGCAGGCTCCACCGGCACACCCGCCGCGCGGGCGAAATCGTTGGCGGTCCCCAGGGGCAGCAGGCCGAGACGGGCCTGGCTGTGGTTCTGCGCCATGGCCTCGGCCACCGCCCGCAGGGTGCCGTCGCCGCCGGCCGCGACCAGGGTACCGTAGCCTTCGCGGGTCGCCTGCTCGACGAAGCGCGCGGCATCGTCTTCTTCCCAGGTCACCCGCACATCGATGCGATGACCAGCGGCACGCCGTTCGAGAATGGCCTCCCGAACGTCCTCGTTACCGGTTTCCTTGCCATTGAGAATGACCAGGGCTGCGTCAGCCAGGGTGCCTGTCGTCGTCATGTCTGTCGTCCAAGGTTGGCGCTGCGCGGCGAGATGCCGCGTCAGGTACCGGGCAGCGCCCGGCGAGCGAATCTGGAGACTAGGACTGTGGCCCAACGGCCACGTTCAGTCCTGACCGCCGGTTGGCTAGGCCTTGAGCAATTCCGCGAGTGGAATGAAGCGCACCGGGTCACCCAGGGCGAAGGTGCGGTCCTCGCGGATCTCCACCACGCCATGGGCCCAGGCCGCCGTCTGCAGCACATTGGAGCCCTGGTTGCGGTGGGGTACCGCCCGGCCATTCTCCAGGCGCGCCCGCTGGTATTCGCGGCGGGCACCGGCACGCGGCCAGTCGAAACCGGCCGGCACCTCGACGCTCAGCGGGGCCACGTCGATCTTGCCGGCCCGCCGCAGCAGATAGGGCCGCGCCAGCAGACCGAAGGTCACCAGGGTCGAGGCGGGATTGCCCGGCAGGCCGATCAGCGGGATCCCGCGGAAGCGCCCACAGGTCAGCGGCTTGCCCGGCTTGAGCGCCAGCTTCCACAGGGTCAGCTCGCCCTCCTCGCGCAGGGCCTGACCCAGGTAGTCGGCTTCGCCCACCGAGACACCGCCGGTGGAAAGGATCAGATCGGCCTGCAGCGCGCCCAGCCGCCGGCGGGTCTCGGCGAGATCGTCGGGCAGGATGCCCTGGTCCGACACCTCGCAGCCCAGCCGCCGCAGCCAACTGATCAGCAGGGCACGATTGCTGTTGTAGATCTGCCCCGGCCCAAGCGGCTGGCCGGGCGCGACCAGTTCATCGCCGGTGGACAGCACCGCGACCCTGAGGCGCCGAAAGACATTCAGCTGGGCACGGCCGAGGGAGGCGGCGACGCCCAGCTCCGCAGGACCCAGGGCGGTGCCGGCCGACAGGACCTCGTCACCCACCTTGACCTCGTTGCCGCGGCGCCG
The DNA here is from genome assembly GCF_055393275.1 of Pseudomonas sp. Pso3. Lineage (NCBI taxonomy): Bacteria > Pseudomonadati > Pseudomonadota > Gammaproteobacteria > Pseudomonadales > Pseudomonadaceae > Pseudomonas > Pseudomonas sp. Pso3. Next base: position 3,094,360 of record NZ_AP043687.1, read on the forward strand.
GATGTTGCGGCCAAGCCGCAGTTGCTCGACGAAGCGCACCCGGCCATCGTCCAGCACCTCGGTGTTTTCCTGCATTTCCACGCAGTCGGCACCCGCCGGCACCGGCGCACCGGTAAAGATGCGGGCGCAGGTGCCCGGCTCCAGCGGCGCTGGTGCCTGGCCGGCGAAGATGCGCTGGGAGACCCGCAGCGGCTCGCCCTGCCAGTCGTCCAGGCGCAGGGCGTAGCCGTCCATGGCGCTGTTGTCCCAGGGCGGCAGATCCAGGTCGGCTACCAGGGGCGCGGCCAGGATGCGCCCGTCGGCCTCTTCCAGGGCGACCTGCTCCAGGGGCAAGGGACCGTCTTCGGCCGCCAGGGCCAGCAGTCGCGCCAGGGCCTCTTCCAGCGATAGCAGGCTCATCCGCGTGGCCCGCAGGGTTCGGCCTGCTTGAGGTGCGGCACGAAGTTGCAGGGGCGATGACGATTGTCCAGCTGCTCGGCGAGGATGCCGTCCCAGGCGGTGCGGCAGGCATTGGTCGAACCCGGCAGGCAGCAGACCAGGGTGCCGTTGGCCAGGCCGGCCAGGGCGCGGGACTGCACGGTGGAGGTGCCGATATCGGCCACGGAGATCTGGCGGAACAGTTCGCCGAAGCCATCCACCTGCTTGTCCAGCAGGCAGGTCACGGCTTCCGGGGTGCTGTCGCGACCGGTGAAGCCGGTGCCGCCGGTGATCAGCACCACCTGCACCTGGTCTTCGGCGATCCAGTGGGCGACCTGGGCGCGGATCCGGTAGAGGTCATCCTTGAGCAGCACGCGGTCGGCGAGGAAATGGCCGGCGGCCTCCAGGCGGTCGACGAACAGCTGACCCGAGGTGTCGGTCTCGAAGGTGCGGGTATCGCTGACCGTCAGGACGGCGATGTTCAGCGGTACGAAAACCGCCTCGGCTTTGTGGCTCATCTGCTTGGGTTTCCGAAGTGTGCGAAAGAAAGGGTGCAGCGGAAGACCGCCGGACGGGCCGCAGGTTTCCCGAAAGGGGGAGCGCCGGACTGGCAGCGGCCAGGAGATAGCCGCGCCGACTGTCGGCCAGGATCGCGGGGAAGGTCCGAGAAGGCTGCATCGTCACAGCCTAGAGGAAAAGCCGGCGCCCCTTCAACCGAGAGGGCGCCTGGCCACGCCTAGCGCTGGCGTTGTTCGCCTTCGGCATGGGTCTCCCATTTGATGGGGCGCGGATCGGCGATGTCGTTGACATCCTGGCTGAAGCGGCCGTACTGGGGCGCGATATTCGGGTCCTCCTCCCAGGTCGCCTGCTGGGTGAAGGTGCCGGCCTTCCGATCGAACTTGAGAAAATGCCGGGCCGTCTTGCCACCCCAGTCCGCGGACGGCAGGGAGATGAAATCCACCTGATACTGGTCGTCGGTCAGCTTGCCGTGCACCACGTAGACGCCGTAGTGCTCCTCGCCGGGCGAGATGATCTTGTAGACGCCGTTGCTGTAGTAATAGAGGGTGGCGTCGGGATAGGGCTTCTTCTCGTAGAGCTTTTCGTAGAACAGCTTCTGGCGGATGGTCGGCTGGCCAAAGGTGACCTTGACCGAGGGAGGTTCACCGCCGCCCGCGCCAAAGGCGGGCAAGGCGGCCAGGGCCAACGCAGGGAGCAACATCGTCTTCATCGTTTCCAAACTCCTTCTGGGCAGGGACTCCCCGCCAGCGCACGGCAGGGATCAAAGGTGTCTAGCACGCCCCTTTGCACGGGACGCGCCCGAGTCTAGCCCAGCCGTTTAGCCCGGACAAACCCTTGCTCCAGCCGACCGCCAGCGGCGAAACCGGGCTAGGATGAAAGCCCGCTCCCCACGTCCAAAAGCCGAGGTCCGCTGCATGTCCCTTCTGCCCGCTTCCATCCTGATCCTCGCCGGCGGTCGCGGCCAGCGCATGGGCGGACGCGACAAGGGACTGGTGGAATGGCGCGGCCAGCCCCTGGTGGCCCAGGTGCAGGCCGCGGTAAGGCCACTGACCGATGACCTGGTGATCTCGTGCAACCGCAATGCGCCGCGCTATGCCCAGTGGGCCGACCAGCTGGTGGCCGATGACCAACCGGACTATCCCGGCCCCCTGGCCGGCATCCTCGCCGGCCTCGCCGTGGCGCGGCATGACTGGGTGCTGCTGCTGCCCTGCGATGCACCGCGGATCGATACCGCCCTCGCCCTGCAACTGCTCACGGCGGCTCAGGCGAGCGCGGGCCCGGTGATGGCGCGCCAGAGTGGCTTCTGGCAACCGCTGTTCAGCGCCCTGCCCCGACGCCTGCTGCCGGCCCTGCGCCAGGCCTGGGCGGATGGCGAGCGCAGTCCGCGTGGCGCCCTGCTGCCCCTTGGCCTGACCGCGGTGGACTTCGCCGAAGACGATATCCGCCTGGCCAACTTCAACGATCCCGCGGCGCTGGAAAGCGCGGTCTGAACGCGGCGATCCACTAGGCCAGAGGGCGTGACCCACCGGTTCCCGGACGAACTCGGCCCTGCCCCCGCGGTCCTAAGCCCGCTTGGTTGCCAAGAAAGGAGACCGTCACATGAACAAGCACCTGCTCCCCGCCGCCTTGCTGGTCGCTGCCAGCGCCCTGCTCGCCGGCTGCTCCACGCCCAGCGTCATCACCCTCAACGATGGTCGCGAGATCCAGGCCACCGACACGCCGAAGTACGATGACGACTCGGGCTTCTATACCTTCAAGCAGCTCGACGGCAAGCCGACCCGCATCAACAAGGACCAGGTTCGCACCATCAAGGAGCTCTGATTCCAGCCCGGCGCGATTTTTTTACCTAACCCCTTGTGCTTGCATGAGTTTTAGGTAGAATGCGCGCCATCCATCACGGAGCGTAGCGCAGTTTGGTAGCGCGTCTCGTTCGGGACGAGAAGGTCGCTGGTTCGAATCCAGTCGCTCCGACCAATTTGATCCGCAAGGATCGCCCCAAGGCCCGCCTAGTGCGGGCTTTGTCGTTTCTGGGGTTTGGCCTTGGCGCCCCAAGGAGCGCCGCCCTACCCCCTCTCTACCGCCGACTCAACGCCAGCTTGGCGGCGAACAGCAGAAAGACCACGCCCGTCACCCGATCCAGCCAGCGAATCACCGCGGCCTTGCGCAGGGTCTCGCCCAGGGTGCGGGTGGCGCCGATCAGGGTCAGGGACCAGAGCAGGCCCAGCGCCACATGGATGGCGACCAGGCCGAAGGTCCAGGCGATCAGGGGTTGGCCCTGGGGGATGAACTGGGGCAGGAAGGACACGTAGAAGATGCCGACCTTGGGATTGAGCACGTTGCCGAGCATCCCCTTGAGGAACCAGTTGGAGTCTGAGCCGCCCTCGCCTGCCGCGGCGGCGATGGCGTTACGGGGGCGCAGCAGCAGGTTGAGGCCGAGCCAGCAAAGGTAGGCGGCGCCGCAGTATTTGAGCAGCGTATAAGCCAGTTCCGAGACCGCCAGCAGCGCACCCAGGCCGAAGGCCACGGCGGCGCCCCAGAGCAGGCAGCCGGCATTGATCCCCAGGGCCGCGCGCCAGGCCTGGGCGCGGCCTTCTACCGCAGCGGTGCGCAGGATCAGCGCGGTATCAAGACCCGGGGTGACGGTGAGCAGGGACGCGGCCAGGGTGAAGGCCAGCAGGTTGTCGGCGAGGGACATGGCGGGGCTCGTTTCGGCGAGAGAGGCTCGAAACGGTAGCACGGGGTCAGGACGACGATCAGCCTGCTCTTGAACTGCCCTGGCCGCCCGCAGGCGGCCAGGGCAAGGCTCAACCGGCGGCGCGGAAGGCGGGTTCCTGGTCGGCGATGTAGCGGGCAGCGGCGCGGCGGGCTTCCAGTTCGAAGGCCTGGGGATTGCGATCGACGATGCGCTCCAGGGTGCCGCGGGGAATGCCGTCAGCTTCGAAGTCGGTGCGGCACTGCAGGGCGCCGGCGTGGCAGACATTGCGCTCGACCGCCTCGATCAGACCACCGGCGCGCAGGGTCTTGACGATGTTATGGGGCAGACGGCGGCTGCGACGCAGGGCGGCGGTGGCCATGGCCAGGACGTCGAGGATCTCGTTTTCCACCGGGCTGAAGGGGCCGTTGCCGAGCTTGCCCTTCTGCATCAGGTAACGGCGCGAGAGCAGATTGCCCTGGCGTTCGAGGGCTTCTCGCGCGGCCAGGTCGAGGCGACCGCGGCTTTCCAGGCTGCGCTCCAGCGCAATGAGAAATTCCCAATCGGTGATCTGAGAAATCTGGGTGATGACTGCGTCCATGAAGCGCTCCTTGCCAGTCGGGAATAGATGGCACATTGATAGCGTTCAGCGCATTTGGTTCCCTGCAAAACCAGCATGCCGACGGACGTCATATCATTTGGCCAGTCACGACCGGTCGAGGCCGACGAGCGTGTCTATTCGGGGGACAAAAGGCAGGATGACAGGTGCGGGGAGGAAGCCACGGTCAAGCCGCTCTATTCCATGAAGCAGGACGCTAGCGACGCGGCAGCAGGCTCTCGACCAACTGGCTGAGGTCGGCCACGCTCCAGGGTTTGGGCAGGAAGGCGGCGCGCCGCGGCAGGACGGCGAGATCCTGGTCGATGTAGCCGGAAATGATGATGAAGGGCACCGTGGGCCAGCTCACCGCCGCGAGCTGGGCGAAGGCCAGACCGTCCAGCATGCCCGGCACGTTGACGTCGGCGATGACCATCTTGGTATCGCTGCCGCGGGTGTCCATATGAGCCATCGCTTCATCGCTGGAGGCGACTGCCACGACGTTCAGCCCCTGTTCGGTGAGGATTTCGGTCAGCAGCTCGCGCTGCCCCGGATCGTCTTCCAGAACCAGAATTTGTCTTTGTATTTCAAGGCTTCTCGGCTTCATGGCAGCTCAGACAGCGAAGGCGGGAGAGGTTCTCCCCGAACCTACCTAACGGTCACCTGAGGCAGGTGAGCGGTAGGCTGGCCAATTGCCTTCAAACCCGCGCCACGCCTGGCTTTCAGCCCTTAAAAGAACCATGCCAGACGGCCTCGTGAGGGGCGCGGATGAAGTTTTTTCGCCGCTTGGCTGTCTGAGGGCCAAGACGCCCATTTTTCGCCTGCGCAAGGACCCCGCCTCCGTGAGCCGACAGCCCCCCTCCCGCAAGGCGCGGGTCGACAATTCCGCTACCAGCGATGTTTCGCACGAGGGCAAGAACATCTTCTTCGCCGCCGTGGAAACCACGCGGATGCCGATGCTGGTGACCGATCCCAAGCAGCCGGACAACCCGATCATCTTCGCCAACAACGCCTTCACCGACATGACCGGCTACCGGGTGGACGAGTTGCTGGGGCGCAACTGCCGCTTCCTGCAGGGACCGGAGACGGATCGTTCGGTGGTCGGCCAGATTCGCGAGGCGGTGGAGCAGGAGCGCGAGATCTCGGTGGAGATCATCAACTACCGCAAGGACGGCTCGACCTTCTGGAATGCGCTGTTCGTCTCGCCGGTGTACAACGACGCGGGCGAGCTGACCTACTACTTCGCGTCCCAGCTGGATGTCAGCCGGCGGCGCGACGCCGAGGACGCCCTGCGCCAGGCGCAGAAGATGGAGGCGCTAGGCCAGCTCACCGGCGGCATCGCCCACGACTTCAACAATCTGCTGCAGGTGATGATGGGCTATATCGACATCATCCAGCGCACTGCGGAAAAGCCCAGCTTCGACCAGGAACGCATCGTGCGCAGCGCCACCCACGCCAAGTCGGCGGCGGAGCGCGCCAGTACCCTCACCCAGCAGCTGCTGGCCTTTTCCCGCAAGCAGAAGCTCGAAGGCCGGGTACTCAACCTCAACAACCTGATCCGCACCTCCCATGAACTGGCGGAGCGGACCCTGGGCGACGTGGAAATCCGCACCCAGCTGGACCCCGAGCTGTGGAATTGCCGCATCGATCCCACCCAGGCCGAGGTGGCGCTGCTCAATATCCTGATCAACGCCCGCGACGCCCTGGCGGATTGCCCGCAGCCCAGCGTGGGCATCGAGACGCGCAACGTCGAGGTGCGCGAGCTGGCGAACATGTCCTACGACGGCCTCATGCCCGGGCGCTATGTCAGCCTGGCGATCACCGACAACGGCCACGGCATGCCGGCCAGCATCCGCGATCGGGTGATGGATCCCTTCTTCACCACCAAGGAAGAAGGCAAGGGCTCGGGGCTCGGCCTGTCGATGGTCTATGGCTTCGCCAAGCAATCCGGCGGCACGGTGCGCATCTATTCGGAAGAAGACGTCGGCACCACCCTGCGCCTTTACTTTCCGGTGGATGACAGCCATGTCACCCAGCAACAGGCCGAGCAGCGCTCGGAGCGCCGCAGCGGTACCGAGCGCATCCTGGTGGTGGAAGACCGTCCGGACGTTGCGGAACTGGCCAAGCTGGTGCTGGAAGACTACGGCTACACCGCGCGGATCGCCTTCAATGCCAGCGAAGCCCTACGCCTGCTGCGCGAAGACGAGCAGCCGTTCGACCTGGTGTTCACCGACCTGATCATGCCGGGCGGCATGAATGGGGTGATGCTGGCGCGCGAGGTGAAACGCCTGCACCCGGCGATGAAGATACTGCTCACCACCGGCTACGCCGAGAATTCGCTAGAGCGCACCGACATCGGCGGTTCGGAATTCGATGTGATCTCCAAGCCCTACATCCCCAACGACCTGGCGCGCAAGATTCGCCGGGTGCTGGACGGACCCAACGGGATCGCCTGAGGGTGCGAGCGCTCTTACCCGCGCCGGGGCCGGGCCGTGTCGATGGGTCGGAGTGGCCTTGGACCAGCGACACGATTAGACTGACGATTAACGGGGCGCGGATCGCGCCCTCCGTTTTTTCCGCTGCATGGTTCCAACGCAGCTCCATCGCTCCCTTCACCTCAGCGTAACGCACGGCGCCCCTGCTCCAGCAGCCGTCTGCGCCGCATGTTTTCCGTGCTCTCCGTTTCCGACGCCGCGAGGTTTGGCCATCCATGAATTCTTCTAGCGCGTCCATTATCGCGACAGGCAATGCCGGCCTGGATCAGGTCCTGCGCGGCGGTCTACCCAAGGATCGGCTCTACCTGCTGGAGGGCACCCCAGGTTCGGGCAAGACGACCCTGGGCTTGCAGTTTCTCTTCGAAGGCGTCCGCCAGGGCGAGTCGGTGCTCTATATCACCCTGTCGGAGACCAGCGAAGAGCTGCGGTGCGTGGCCGAGTCCCACGGCTGGAGCCTGGACGGCGTGCACCTGTTCGAGCTGTCCGCCGCCGATGCCGTGCTCGGCGGTGCGCAGGAGCAGACCATCCTGCATCCCTGGGAGTCCGAACTGGGTGACACCATCGAGCTGATCCAGGCCCGCGTCGACGAACTCCAGCCGCGCCGCCTGGTGTTCGACAGCCTGTCGGAGATGCGCCTGCTGGCCCAGGATCCCTTGCGCTATCGCCGCCAGGTGCTCGCGCTCAAGCAATTCTTCGCCGGACGCGGCCTGACCGTGTTGCTGGTGGACGATCTGACCGCCAGTGGGGGCGAGCGCGACAATCATCTGCACAGCCTCTGCCACGGGGTGCTGACCCTGGAGCGCCTGACCCTGGACTTCGGCGCCGCCCGCCGGCGCCTGCAGATCCAGAAGTTGCGTGGCGTGGACTTCATCGCCGGCTATCACGACTTCGTCCTGCGCCGCGGCGGCCTGGAGATCTATCCGCGCATGATCGCCGCAGGGCGCTACCAGGATTTCGTGGGCCAGCCCGTGCCCAGCAACATCGCGGACATGGATGCGCTGCTGCATGGCGGCCCCCTGCGCGGCACCAGCACCCTGATCACCGGCCCGGCCGGTACCGGCAAGACCACCCTGGCCCTGCAATATGTCACCGCGGCCTGCGCGCGCGGCGAAAGGTGCGCCGTCTATGAATTCGACGAGCGTATCGGCACCCTGCTCAAGCGCGCGGAAAGCATGGGTATGCCGCTCCATCGCTATATCGACGAGGGTCTGCTGGTGGTCCACCAGATCGATCCGGCCGAACTGTCTCCCGGCGAATTCGCCTGGCGCGTACGGCGGGATGTCGATGAGAACGACTGCCGACTGCTGGTCATTGACAGCCTCAACGGCTACCTCGCCGCCATGCCCCAGGAGCAACACCTGATCCTGCAGATGCACGAGTTGCTTTCCTACCTGAGTCAGTCCGGGGTGGTGACCTTTCTCATCAATCCCCAGCACGGTCTGGTCGGGACGATGACCTCCAGCCTCGACATCTCCTACATCGCCGATACCGTGGTGCTGATCCGTTTCTTCGAGGCCCAGGGCCGACTGCGCAAGGCCATTTCCATCCTCAAGCACCGCGGTGGCGGCCACGAGGACGCGATTCGGGAATTGCGCATCGATACCCGGGGCATCCGGGTGGGTCAGCCCCTGGTGGACTTCCGCGGCGTGCTGACCGGCACCCCGGAGTACTTCGGTGCCAAGCAACCCCTGATGGAAGAGCGCGATTGACCGAGACCAAGACGTCTTCCTGCGAGCTGATCATCTGTGCCCCGCTCCGGGGCGATGCCGCCAGCCTGCAGCGACTCTTCACCCAGGGCTATCACACGCGCTACCTGTCCACGCTCAACGAGGTTGCAGCCGCGCTGGGCGACGAGACGGGCATCATCGTGTTTACCGAGGAGGCTCTGCGCCAGGAGCTGAACGCTCTGGCGCAGGCCTTGGAGCGCCAGCCAACCTGGTCGGACATCCCGCTGGTGCTGCTGGCTTCCGACTCCAAACGCTCGGGCCGCGGCAACGATCTCCTGCGTCGTCAGCTGCCCGCGGCCGCCACCAATCTGGTCATCCTGGAGCGGCCCCTGAGTGGGGCCTCCCTGCTGAGCAGCGTGGCCGCCGCCTGGCGGTCGCGACTGCGCCAGTTCGAGATGCGCGACCGTCTCGCCGAACTCGCCCAGGAGCGCGAACGCCTGCAGACGCTGCTGGAGAACCTGCCGGTGGGGGTGTGCTTCATGGATGCCCAGGGCCGCACCCTGGTCAGCAATCCCTTCTATGAGCAGTACGTGCCGGGTCAGCGCATTCCGTCCCAGCAACCGCAGGAAGTGGCACGCTGGACCGCGCTCGACAGCAATGGCCGGCTGCTGCCGCCCGAACGTTTCCCGGGCGCTCGGGCGCTGGGTGGCGAGCGGGTCAAGGGGCAGGACTTCTATCACACCAGTGCCACCGGCGAGGAATCCTGGCTGCGGGTGAGCGCGGTGCCGCTTCACGACGCCGGCCAGCAGATCATCGGTGCGACCACGGTGATCGCCGACATCAGCGAGGAGAAACGCGCGGAACTGGCCTTGCGCCGCTTCAACGAAGAACTGGAAGTCCAGGTCGAGGAGCGCACCCGTACCCTGGCGCTTACCCTCAGCGAATTGCAGCGGGAAACCGCCGAACGCAGTCGCGCCGAAGAGCAGCTGCGTCAGTCACTGAAGATGGAAGCGGTTGGCCAGCTCACCGGCGGCATCGCCCATGACTTCAACAACATGCTCACCGGGGTGCTGGGCGCCCTGGACCTGATGAAGATCAAGAACAAGGGGCAACTTGCCGGCCTGGAGCGCTACATGGAGGCGGCGCAGCACTCGGCGCATCGGGCGGCGGCGCTCACCCAGCGGTTGCTGGCCTTCTCGCGCCGGCAATCGCTGGAATCGCGCCCGATGTCGGCCAACGACCTGATCCTGGCGCTGCAGGATCTGCTGCAGGGCACCGTGAGCGAGCAGATCTCGGTGACGCTGGAACTGGACCCGGCGGCGCCCTGGATCCTGGCCGACGCCAATCAGCTGGAGAATGCCCTCCTCAACCTGGTGATCAATGCCCGCGATGCCATGCCGGATGGCGGCGTCGTCACCCTGACGACCTATCCGGTGACGGTCACCGAGCCGGCGGCCGAAGACGAGGCGCTGCCTCCAGGAGACTATGTCTGCATCGAGGTGCGGGACAGCGGAACCGGCATTCCGGAGCGCCTGCTGGACAAGGTGCTCGAGCCGTTCTTCACCACCAAGCCCCAGGGCCAGGGCACCGGTCTGGGGCTGTCGATGGTCTATGGCTTCGCCCGGCAGAGCAATGGCCGCCTGACCCTCGCCAGTGACGCCAGCGGAACCCGGGTGTGCGTCTATCTGCCCACGGCGGAACAGCGCCGCGCGCCGCAGCGCGCCGAGCCGGCGGAGCTCGTCCAGGGTGCCGGCCAGACCATCCTCCTGGTGGAAGACGATGATGCGGTACGGCTGGTCAATCAGGAGGCGCTGCAAGCCTTGGGCTATCGGGTCTGGAGCGCGGCCGAGGGCAAGGCCGCGCTGCGTCTGCTGGATCAGATCCCGCAGCTGGACCTGCTGGTGACCGACGTCGGTCTGCCGGGCCTCAATGGTCGCCAGCTGGCGGAGGTCATCCAGCAGCTCAGGCCGCGGCTGCCGGTGCTGTTCCTCACCGGCTACGCCGAGGGCGCACTCAGTAGGACCTCCTTCCTGGGTGGTAACATGGAGCTGATGACCAAGCCCTTCACCCTGGACCAGTTGGCCGCGCAGGTCGCCGCCATGCTGTCCGGGTCCGCCAATCGGGCCGTGGTGCCCTCCTGAGGTCGCCGCCGCCCCGCGACCTAGCCAAGGACCCCATGACCTCCCAGATCCGCCCCGCCCGCCGCGAAGACGCCACCCGCATTCACGAACTGATCGTCGAACTGGCCGACTATGAAAAGGCCGTCCACGAGGTGCTGGCCAGTCCGGCCCAGATCGAGGCGACGCTGTTCGCCGCCGACACCCCGACTCGGGCGCTGGTCGCTGAGCACGACGGCGTGGTGGTGGGCTATGCCGTGTATTTCTACAGCTATTCCACCTGGCTGGGCCGCAACGGCATCTACCTGGAAGACCTCTATGTGAGCCCCAGCGCCCGCGGCACCGGCCTGGGCAAGGGCCTGCTGCGCGAACTGGCCCGGGAAGCGGTGGCCAACGACTGCGGCCGCCTGGAATGGAGCGTGCTGGACTGGAACACCCCGGCCATCGACTTCTACGAAAGCCTGGGCGCCGAGGCCCAGAGCGAATGGGTGCGCTATCGCCTGGATGGCGCAGCGCTGCGGGATTTCGCCGAGAGTGGGCGGTAGGATTCACAGGTTGAATTGAGCACCAGCGAAGCCCGACGCGATGGGACGCGACATGGGTAATGTTGGTTGCGGTTATGGCGATCCGCTGTTGCCGGGGGACGCCGATCGCGGCCATGGGCCGCTCCTACGGATTCCGATTCCCCTGCAGGAGCGCCCCATGGCCGCGATCAGCGCCTTAGCGTGGAAAACGGCGTAGCCTTTTCCACCGGGGACTGCGGCATGAGGCGCGCCCTCACCCCAGCCCTCTCCCAGAGGGAGAGGGGGGTTGTCCGAATGGGTATCAGTGTCGTAGCGCCGTAGCGTGGAAAACGGCGTAGCCTTTTCCACAGGGGACCGCGGCATGAGGCGTACCCTCACCCCATCCCTCTCCCAGAGGGAGAGGGCGTTGTCCGAATGGGTATCAGTGTTGTAGCGCCGTAGCGTGGAAAACGGCGCAGCCTTTTCCACAGGGACTTTGGCATGGGGCGCCCTCACCCCAGCCCTCTCCCTGAGGGAGAGGGGGCTCTGTCCGAGTGAAAATCAGATCTTTGCCAGCCCTGAAAATCGCAGGCGACCGGCACAAGCCTGTCCGCATCGGCGGACCGCCACCCGTTACCGATCCGCCAGTTCCACCTGTGCCGGGCGGCGCTGCATCAGCACCTTGCCGTTACGGATGGAGTACAGCGGCAGGCCCTGGCTGCGGACCATCTCGTAGTCGCTGTCGGCGGAGAGCACCAGCAGGTTGGCCGGTCGCCCCTCCTCCAGGCCGTAGCGATCGCCCAGGCACAGGGCCTTGGCGCTGTTGACCGTGACCAGATCCAGCGCCGATTGCAGGTTGCGATAGCCGAGCATGTGGCAGATGTGCAGTCCCGCTTCCAGCACCCGCAGGATGTTGCCGTTGCCCAGCGGATACCAGGGATCGACGATGGAATCCTGGGCGAAGCAGACGTTGAGGCCGGCCTCCAGCAACTCGTTGACCCGGGTCACGCCGCGACGCTTGGGAAAGGTGTCGAAGCGGCCCTGCAGGTGGATGCTCTCGGTCGGGCAGGAGATGAAGTTGATGCCGGCGTGGGTCAGCAGGCGGAACAGCTTGGCGCAGTAGGCGTTGTCGTAGGAGCCCATGGCGGTGGTGTGGCTGGCGGTGACCCGCGAACCCATGCCGCGGCTGCGCGCCTCTTCGGCCAGCACCTCGAGAAAGCGCGAATGGGGATCATCGGTCTCGTCGCAATGGACGTCCACCAGGCAGCCGGTGCGCTCAGCCAGGTCCATGAGGAATTTCACCGAGCTCACGCCCTGGTCGCGGGTGTATTCGAAGTGCGGGATGCCGCCGACCACATCCGCGCCCAGGCGAATGGATTCCTCCATCAGCTCGCGCCCGTTCTTGAAGGACTCGATGCCCTCCTGGGGAAAGGCGACGATCTGCAGGTCGATCAGGTGGCCGGTCTCCTCGCGTACCTCCAGCATGGCCTTAAGTGCGGCCAGCGACGGATCGGTGACGTCGACATGGGTGCGCACGTGCTGGATGCCGTGGGCGGCGAGGGCGCGGATGGTGCGTGTGGCGCGGGTCTTGGTGTCTTCCTGGGTGATGGTGGCCTTGCGCTCGCCCCAGCACTCGATGCCCTCGAACAGGGTGCCGCTCATGTTCCAGCGCGGCTCGCCGGCGGTCAGGGTGGCGTCGAGGTGGATGTGCGGCTCGACGAAGGGCGGCACCACCAGGTTGCCAGCGGCGTCGATGTCGTCCGGCCCTACCGCAGGCGGCATGAGCTGCTCGGCGATGGCGGCGATGCGTCCGCCTTCGAGGCGGATGTCATACAGGCCTTCGCGGTCACGCAGGCGGGCGTTGAGGATGCGCATGGTCGATCTCCTAGAGCGAAGCGGGGGCGGCGGCACGACGACCGCGACTCAGGCCATTGAACACGCCATAGCCGAGCGCCGCCACCCCGATGCCCACCAGGGGCGCCACCCAGGGCGAACCGAAGGCGGCGATGGTGCCCAGGCCGTAGGCCGCCAGCCCCGGCCAGTTGTAGTGCGGCAGGCGGGCCTCGGCGAGCAGCGGATAGCGCCCGCGATGGCGCAGCCAGAAGTCGGCGACGATCACCCCGCCGATGGGCGGGATCACCGTGCCGAGCAGTACCAGATAGGGCACCAGCAGGTCGTACATGCCCAGCACGGCCAGGGCGGTACCGATCAGGGCGCCGGCAAGGGTCACCGTCTTGCGGCGGCTGGTACGCACCAGATTGCAGCCGGCCACGGCGAAGTTGTAGATGGTGTTGTCCTGGGTGCTCCAGATGTTGAGCAGCAGCATGGCCAGGGCGGCGGTGGCGAAGCCCTGCAGCATCAGCACCTCCACCACGTCCGGCTGCTGGTAGACGATGGCGCCATAGGCGCCGATCAGCACCATCAGGCCGTTGCCGATGAAGAAGCCGATCAGGCTGGCCAGCACCGCCACCCGGGTGGAACGGGCGAAGCGAGTCCAGTTGGTGGCCTGGGTGGCGCCGCTGACGAAGGTGCCGAACACCAGGGTGATGGCGGTGGACAGGTCCAGGCTGGCGCTGGGCTGGATCGCCAGCAGGCCGGCCAGGCCGCCGGCCTTGGCGGTGGTCACGCTCATGGACAGGATCAGCAGCAGCGCCATGGCCGGCACGGCGATCCAGGAGAGGATCTCCAGGCCGCGGTAGCCGATGTAGGCGGTGGCGCAGAAGCCCAGGCCGAACACCGCCATCAGCGCCAGCACCGCGCCCTGCTCCAGGCCGAAGTACCTGCCCAGCACCACGGCAGCGGTGGCCGTCCCCCAGGCGTACCAGCCGATCTGGGTGAAGCCGAGGATGAGGTCGCACAGCTTGCTGCCGCGTTCGCCAAAGGCGAAGCGCCCCATCAGTACCGAGTTGAGGCCGCTGCGACAGGCGATATGGCCGAGGGCGGCGGCATAGAGACCCAGCAGCAGATTGCCGAGGGCGATCACCCACAGCAGGTCGGTGAAACCGAAGGCCACCCCCAGCTTGCCGCCGGCGAACATGGTGGCGGTGAAGAAGGTGAAGCCCAGCAGCACCATGGCCAGGGAGGCCAGCCCCTTGCGGGCGTGGGGCGGGACTTCGCTCAGGGGATAGTCGTTGCCGGCGTTGCTCATAAGGCATTCCTCGGGATGGGCGTACCTGACCCTTAGCAGTGGCCGTGCCAGGCTCCGCCAAGCGGCATGGCAGAGGCCAGGGCGCCCTCGCCGGCCGGCCCCTGGAGCCCGGCTTTGGTGCAAGGCACAGCCCCGTGCCTTGGCCGGGGGCGGTCAAGTGTGAGACGGTTGCCGCGGCCGCCTCACAAGGAAAAGATCATGACCACGCCACGTCTCGCCGTCCTGGGTTCCGGTCTCATGGGCATCGGCATCGCCGTACACCTGGCGCGCCACGGCCATGCCGTGCAGCTGCAGGACGTCGACCCCGCCCGCCTCGCCGAGGTGGCCGCCACCGCGCGCACCCTGCTCGCCGAGCTGGAAGAAGCCGACATCGCGGTGGACACCGAGGCAGTCATCGCCCGCCTCAGCACCACCACCGAGCTGGCCGATCTCGCCGACTGCGACCTGCTGTTCGAAGCCGTGCCCGAGCGCCTGGAGCTCAAGCATCGCCTCTATGCCCAGCTCGAAGCCATGCTGCGCCCGGACGCCCTGATCGCCAGCAACACCAGCGGCCTGCCACCGGACGAGTTGGCCGCGCACCTGCGCCATCCCGAGCGCCTGCTGATCGCGCACTTCTGGAATCCACCGCACTTCATTCCCCTGGTGGAGCTGGTGCCCGGCACGGCCACCCTGCCCGCCCATCTGGAATCCATGTGCCTAATGCTGGAAGCCGCGGAACTGGAAGCCGTGGTCCTGCAGCGCGCCATTCCCGGCTTCGTCGGCAATCGCCTGCAATTCGCCCTGCTGCGCGAGGCCCTGCACATCGTGCAGAGCGGCGCGGCGGACGCCGAGACGGTGGACCGGGTGATGCGCGCCTCCCTGGGTCGGCGCTATGCCATGGTCGGGCCGCTGGAAACGGCGGACATGGGTGGCCTGGATACCTTTCGCGACATCGCCCGGCATCTCTGGCCGACCCTGGCGCGGGACGAATCCCCACTGCAGCTGCTGGAAGACCAGGTGGCCGCCGGCCGTACCGGCCTGCGCAGCGGCCACGGCTTCCATGAGTGGGACGCGGCGCGGCGCGAGCGCATCGTCCAGCGTCGCCTGCACCAGCTGCGCCATGCGCTGAAGCCATGAGCCGCACCCCGCCGGGTCTGCCCGGGCTGGAAGACTACGCCGACATCCGCCAGCGGGCGATCCGCTCGCTGTTCGAGATCATCGAGCAGACCAGCAACGGCACGGTGATCGTCGACCGCGAGGCGCGCATCGTCTGGATCAACCAGAGATACGCCCAGCACTTCGGCCTGCCGGATGCCGCCGCCGCCATCGGTCAGCCGGTGGAACAGATCATTCCCCACAGCCTGCTGCGCGAGGTGGCGCGCAATGGCCAGCCGATCCTGCTGGACATGCTGGAGACCCGCAACGGACCGCTGGTGGTGATGCGCCTGCCGATCCATACCGACGAGGGCGAACTGATCGGCGCCATCGGCTTCGCCCTGTTCGACCAGTTGCAGCAACTGGCGCCGCTGGTGACCCGCTACCTGCGCATCCAGGAAGAACTGGCCACCACCCGGCGCTCGCTGCAGCATGCGCGCACCGCCAAGTACGGCTTCGGCCACTTCGTCGGCAGCGGCCCGGCCAGCCTGGAGGTCAAGCGCCGCGCCCGGCGCGCGGCCGCCAGCGAGGCCGCGGTACTGCTGCTGGGCGAAACCGGCACCGGCAAGGAGTTGCTGGCCCACGCCATCCACGGCGCCTCGCCACGGGCCGGGCGGCCCTTCGTCAGCATCAATGCCGCGGCCATCCCGGAAAGCCTGCTGGAAGCGGAATTCTTCGGCACCGCGCCGGGCGCCTTCACCGGTGCCGAACGGCGCGCCCGCCCGGGCAAGCTGCAGATCGCCCAGGGCGGCACCCTGTTTCTCGACGAGATCGGCGACATGCCCCTGGCCTTGCAGGCCAAGCTGCTGCGGGTGCTGCAGGAAAAGGAGTACGAACCCCTGGGCTCCAACGAGGTGCTGGCCTGCGACGTGCGCATGATCGCCGCCACCTCCCGCGACCTGGAGACCGCCGTGGCCGAGGGACGCTTTCGCGCCGATCTCTATTACCGCCTCAACGTGCTGCCGATCCGCATCCCGCCGCTGCGTGAACGCCTGGACGACCTGGCGCTGCTGGCCGAGGCCATCCTCGACGGGCTGCCGCAGGTGGGCGGACAGTCGACGCCCGACCTCACCGCCGACGGCCTGGCCCTGCTGCAGCGCCAGCCCTGGCCCGGCAATGTGCGCGAGTTGCGCAACGTGCTGGAGCGCGCCGTATTGCTGGGCGACGACAGCCAGCTGGACGCCGCGGCGCTGGCGGAGGCCTTGGGCGTTTCCGCCGAACTGCCAGCCAAGCCTGTGACGAGCGCTACCGGCGAAACCTACGCCGAAGCGCGCCAGCGCTTCGACCGGGAATTGTTCCAGGCGACCCTGGCCGCCTGCGGCGGCAAGGTGGACGAAGCCGCCCGGCGCCTGGGGTTGGGGCGTTCTACGCTATATAAGAAGCTGATGGCGCTGGGGCTGATGTCTCGAATATGAGACAGATCCATAGATAGAGACAAAGCCTGTAGGAGCGGCCCATGGCCGCGATTGACGATCTATCGCGGCCATGGGCCGCTCCTACAGATTCATGCGCACGCTGGGTGGAGAAGGCTTTATCGTCGAAGCCCAACATGGCCGGCGTCGGGCCGTTGTTGGGCTTCGCTGCGCTCAAGCCAACCTACGGGGTCCAGCTTTTGAGACAAAATGGCGGTAATTGGCAGCGATCAAAATAAAAATCCATACAAAACAATAACCTATGAATCTGGCACGGTTCTGGCTCCTGCATTCGGGCGATCTCTGCATCGCCCTATAACAACAAGAACCGCTTCGCCCCAAGGCGAAGCTCTAGGAGAAGCCATGAGTGTCCTGATCGCACTCGCCGCCCTGGCGCTGCTGATGTTCGCCGCCTACCGGGGTTTCAGTGTCATCCTCTTCGCCCCTCTCGCCGCCCTCGGCGCCGTGCTGCTCACCGACCCGTCCGCCGTGGCGCCCGCCTTCACCGGGGTGTTCATGGACAAGATGGTGGGCTTTCTCAAACTCTATTTCCCGGTGTTCATGCTGGGCGCCCTGTTCGGCAAGCTGATCGAGCTGTCGGGCTTTTCCCGCGCCATCGTCGCCGCGGCCATTCGTCTGCTCGGTCGCGAGCGGGCCATCCCGGTGATCGTCGCGGTCTGCGCCCTGCTCACCTATGGCGGCGTCTCGCTGTTCGTGGTGGTCTTCGCCGTCTATCCCTTCGCCGCGGAGATGTTTCGCCAGAGCGACATTCCCAAGCGGCTGATCCCGGCGACCATCGCCCTGGGCGCCTTCTCCTTCACCATGGACGCCCTGCCCGGCACGCCGCAGATCCAGAACATCATCCCCACCAGCTTCTTCCAGACCACCGCCTGGGCCGCGCCCTGGCTGGGCCTGGCCGGATCGCTGTTCGTCATCGCCGTGGGCCTGACCTACCTCGGCAGCGCTCGCCGCAAGGCGCGCAACAGTGGCGAAGGCTATGCCAGCGTACCGCTGCGCAACGAACCCGAGACCGCTGCCGACCTGCCGCTGCCCAATCCCTGGCTGGCCCTGGCGCCGCTGGTGCTGGTGGGCGTGCTCAACCTCTTGCTGACCCGTTGGATTCCCGACTGGTACGGCGCCACCCATAACCTGGTCCTGCCCGGCATGGCCAAACCGGTGACCCAGGAAGTCGCCAAGCTGACCGGCATCTGGGCGGTGGAAGGCGCGCTGCTGGCGGGCATCCTGTTGGTACTGGCGACCGGCTTCGGCGCCATCCGCGGACGCCTGGCGGAAGGCAGCAAGACCGCCGTCTCCGGTGCCCTGCTGGCCGGGATGAACACGGCCTCGGAATACGGCTTCGGCGCGGTGATCGCCGCCCTGCCCGGCTTCGTGCTGTTCGCCCAGGGCCTCAAGGCCATCCCCGATCCGCTGATCAACGAAGCCGTCAGCGTGACCCTGCTGGCCGGCATCACCGGCTCGGCGTCCGGTGGCATGAGCATCGCCCTGGCCGCCATGAGCGACACCTTCATCGCCGCCGCCAACGCGGCCGGCATCCCCCTGGAGGTGCTGCACCGGGTGGCGGCCATGGCCAGCGGCGGCATGGACACCCTGCCGCACAACGGCGCGGTCATCACCCTGCTGGCGGTGACCGGCCTGACCCACCGCGAAGCCTATGGCGGCGTGTTCAAGATCACCCTGATCAAGACCGTGGCGGTGTTCTTCGTCATCGCCCTCTACTACCTGACCGGCCTCGTCTAAGGAGACAGCCATGGACCTCACCGGCAAGACCGCCCTGGTCACCGGCTCCACCAGCGGCATCGGCCTGGGCATCGCCCAGCGCCTGGCCGCCGCTGGCGCCACCCTCATCCTCAACGGCTTCGGCGATCCCGCTGCGGCCCAGGCCAGCCTGCCCGGTCGCAGTGGCTTCCACGGCGCCGACCTGTCCAGGCCGGAGGAGATCGAAGAGCTCTTCGCCTACGCCCAGCGCGACTTCGGCGGCGTGGACATCCTGGTCAACAACGCCGGCATCCAGCACGTGGCGCCGGTGGAAGACTTTCCGGTGGAGCGCTGGGACGCGGTGATCGCGCTCAATCTCTCGGCGGTGTTCCACACCACCCGCCTGGCGCTGCCGGGCATGCGCGAGCGCGACTGGGGTCGCATCATCAACATCTCTTCAGTGCATGGCCTGGTGGCCTCCACCGGCAAGGCCGCCTATGTGGCCGCCAAGCATGGCGTGGTGGGCCTGACCAAGGTCACCGCCCTGGAGACCGCCCGCACCGGCATCACCTGTAACGCGCTCTGCCCGGGTTTCGTGCTCACCCCGCTGATCCAGCAGCAGCTGGACAGCCGTGGCAGTGATCCGGACCAGGCGCGGCGCGACCTGCTCAGCGAGAAGCAGCCGTCGCAGGAATTCGTCACCACCGAGCAACTGGGCGAACTGGCGCTGTTCCTGTGCAGCCAGGCCGCTGCTCAGGTACGGGGCGCCGCCTGGACCATGGACGGCGGCTGGACCGCCCAATAACGACAAGAGGATCTCCATCATGAACAAGCTCTATCCCAACGCCGCGGCTGCCCTCGATGGGCTGGTCAGCGACGGCATCACCCTGGCCGTGGGCGGCTTCGGTCTCTGCGGCATCCCCGAGGCGCTAATCGCCGCCCTGAGAGACACCGGCGCCCGCGAACTGACCGCCATCAGCAACAACGCCGGGGTGGACGGCTTCGGCCTCGGCCAGCTGCTGGAGACCCGGCAGATCCGCAAGATGATTTCCTCCTACGTGGGCGAGAACAAGGAATTCGAGCGCCAGTACCTGGCCGGCGAACTGGAGCTGGAATTCACCCCCCAGGGCACCCTGGCCGAGAAGCTGCGCGCCGGTGGCGCGGGCATTCCGGCGTTCTATACCCGCACCGGCTACGGCACCCTGGTGGCCGAGGGCAAGGAGGTCCGCGACTTCAATGGCCAGCCCCATGTCATGGAGCTGGCGCTGACCGCCGACGTGGCCTTGGTCAAGGCGCAACGCGCCGACAAGGCCGGCAATCTGGTCTTCAACAAGACCGCGCGCAACTTCAATCCGCTGTGCGCCATGGCCGGTCGCGTCTGCGTGGCCGAGGTGGAAGAGCTGGTGGAGGTCGGCGAGCTGGATCCCGATCAGATCCACCTGCCCGGCATCTTCGTGCAGCGCCTGGTGGTCAATGCCAGCCCCGAGAAACGTATCGAGAAACGTACCCTGAGCGAGGAGAAGTAAGATGGCCTGGACCCGCGAACAGATGGCGCAACGCGCCGCCCGGGAGCTGCAGGACGGCTTCTACGTCAACCTCGGCATCGGCTTGCCGACCCTCGTCGCCAACTACATTCCCGCCGGCATGGACGTCTGGCTGCAGTCGGAAAACGGCCTGCTCGGCATCGGCCCCTTCCCCACCGCCGAGACGGTCGATCCGGACCTGATCAACGCCGGCAAGCAGACCGTCACCGCCCTGCCCGGCAGCAGCTATTTCGACAGCGCCGCGAGCTTCGGCATGATCCGCGGCGGCCACGTCAACCTCGCTATCCTCGGTGCCATGCAGGTGTCGGAACAAGGCGATCTGGCCAACTGGATGATCCCCGGCAAGATGGTCAAGGGCATGGGCGGCGCCATGGACCTGGTAGCCGGCGTGCAGCGCGTGGTGGTGCTGATGGAGCACACCGCCAAGGGCGCCCACAAGATCCTGCCGGCCTGCGACCTGCCGCTGACCGGGGTCGGCGTGGTCGACCTGATCATCACCGACCTGGCCGTGCTGGAGGTGACCGAAGGCGGTCTCAAGCTGGTGGAACTGGCCGAAGGCGTGAGCCTCGATGAACTGCGCGCCGCCACCGGCGCCCCCATCCAGGCCTGAGGAGACCCAGCCATGCAAGATGTCGTCATCGTCGCCGCCACCCGTACCGCGGTCGGCAGCTTCCAGGGCTCCCTGGCCAACGTACCCGCGGTCGAACTCGGCGCCACCGTCATCCGCGCCCTGCTGGCACAGACCGGCGTGGTGCCAGCCGAGGTGGATGAAGTCATCCTCGGCCAGGTACTCACCGCCGGCGCCGGCCAGAATCCCGCCCGCCAGGCGGCGGTCAAGGCCGGCCTACCCCACGAGGTGCCGGCCCTGACCCTCAACAAGGTCTGTGGCTCCGGCCTCAAGGCGGTGCAACTGGCCGTCCAGGCGATCCGTTGCGGCGACGCCGAGATCGTCATCGCCGGTGGCATGGAGAACATGAGCCTGGCGCCCTATGTGCTGCCCAAGGTGCGCAGCGGCCTGCGCCTGGGGCATGCCGAGCTGGTCGATTCCATGATCAGCGATGGGCTGTGGGATGCCTTCAACGACTACCACATGGGCCAGACCGCGGAGAATCTGGTGGAGAAATACCAGCTCAGCCGCGAGGCCCAGGATGCTTTCGCCGCCCGCTCCCAGCAGCGCGCCGCGGCCGCGGTGGAGTCCGGGCGTTTCCGCGAGGAGATCACCCCGGTGGCCATCCCCCAGCGCAAGGGCGAGCCGCTGCTGTTCGACACCGACGAAGGCATCCGCGCCGATACCAGCGCCGAGGGCCTGGCCCGCCTGCGGCCGGCCTTCGCCAAGGACGGCAGCGTCACCGCCGGCAACGCCTCCAGCCTCAACGACGGCGCTGCCGCGGTGCTGGTGATGAGCGCGACCAGGGCCGCCGCCCTGGGCCTGACGCCGCTGGCCCATATCGCCGCCTATGCCAGCGCCGGAGTGGACCCGGCGATCATGGGCATCGGCCCGGTCTCGGCCACCCGCAAGACCCTGGAAAAGGCCGGCTGGCAGCTGAGCGACCTGGACCTGATCGAGGCAAACGAAGCCTTCGCCGCCCAGGCCCTGGCCGTGGGCCAGGAGCTGGGTTGGGATGATGACAAGGTCAACGTCAATGGCGGTGCCATCGCCCTGGGCCATCCCATCGGCGCCTCGGGGTGCCGGGTGCTGGTGACGCTGCTGCACGAGTTGCGTCGACGCGAGGGTCGGCGGGGCCTGGCGACCCTGTGCATCGGCGGTGGCCAGGGCGTGGCCCTGGCGGTGGAGCGGCGGTAGTCGAGTGATGATGTTATCGCGGCCATGGGCCGCTCCTACAGGTCAATTCGCACCTGTAGGAGCGGCCGCATCGGCGGACCGCCATGGCCGCGATATGACCCCAACCGCGTGGAAAAGGCTGCGCCGTTTTCCACGCTACGCCTGATGTTCCCCTGAAAAACAACAACAAAAGGATCTCCCATGAGTTCAACCCCCTCCCGCGATTCGCGCAGCGCGCGGTTCGCCCTGGCCTGTTCCAACTGGGCCGAGCGCTGGTTTCCCGATTCCTGGGTGTTCGCCGTGCTCGCCGTGGCCGTGGTGGCCCTGGCCGCCCTCGGCATGGGCGCGCCGGCGGCCAAGACCGCCAAGGCCTTTGGCGACGGTTTCTGGAGTCTGATTCCCTTCACCATGCAGATGGCCTTCGTGGTCATCGGCGGCTATGTGGTGGCCAGTTCCGGTCCGGCCGGGCGCCTGATCGAGCGCCTGGCGCGGGTGCCCCGTACCGGACGTGGCGCGGTGTGCTGGGTGGCCCTGGTGGCCATGCTCGCCTCCCTGCTCAACTGGGGCCTGAGCCTGGTGTTCGGCGGCCTGCTGGTGCGCGCCCTGGCCCGCCGCGAAGAACTCAAGATGGACTATCGCGCCGCCGGCGCCGCGGCCTACCTGGGCCTGGGCGCGGTCTGGGCGCTGGGGCTGTCGTCGTCGGCGGCGCAGCTGCAGGCCAATCCGGCCAGCCTGCCGCCCTCGATCCTCGCCATCACCGGGGTGATTCCCTTCAGCCAGACGCTGTTCCTTTGGCAATCCGGCGCCCTGCTGCTGGTGCTGCTGGTGGTCTCGGCGGTGATCGCCTATGTCACCGCGCCCGGACCGGACAGTGCGCGCGATGCCCGTGCCTGTGGCGTCGACGTCACCCCGGCGCCCAAGCCGGCCGCTACGCCGACCCGTCCAGGCGAATGGCTGGAATACAGCCCGATCCTGATCATCCTGCTGGTGCTCCTGGCCGCGGGCTGGCTGGTGCAGGAATTCGCCAGCAAGCCGGCCATCGAGGCCATTTCCGGGCTGAACACCTACAACCTGCTGTTCATCTCCCTGGGCGCCCTGCTGCACTGGCGGCCGCGGCATTTCCTCGACGCCGTGGCCCGCGCCGTGCCGGCCACCACCGGGGTGCTGATCCAGTTTCCGCTGTACGGCTCCATCGCCGCCATCCTGACCAAGGTCAATGGCGCCGATGGCCAGACCCTGGCGCACCATATCGCAGCATTTTTCACCCAGATCGCCACCCACGACACCTTCGCCCTGCTGATGGGCGTCTACTCGGCGCTGCTGGGGTTCTTCATCCCCTCAGGCGGGGGCAAGTGGATCATCGAGGCGCCCTATGTGATGCAGGTGGCCAACGATCTGCAGTATCACCTGGGCTGGGCCGTGCAGATCTACAACGCCGCCGAGGCATTGCCGAATCTGATCAATCCCTTCTACATGCTGCCGCTGCTGGGCGTGCTGGGGCTGAAGGCGCGCGACCTGGTCGGCTTTTCCTTCGTGCAGCTGCTGGTCCATGCACCCCTGGTGCTGGTGCTGCTATGGCTGTTGGGGGGAACGTTGGCCTATCTGCCGCCGGTACACCCGTAGCTCGGGTGGGGCGCAGACGGTAAAGCGGGAGGGGTGGAGCGGGAGCCGGCTGAATCTCAGCCGGCGATGGCCAGGCGGGTGCTGTCGATGATGGCCTGCAGGCGGCTCGGGTTGCTGTATTCGTCGCGGTAGATCCGGCGGGTGTGCTTGGCCACGCCATGCTCGTTGACGACGATGAAGGAAAAACCACGCTTGCTGGGCGCGTCGATGACGCAGCTCATCGGCGCGAAAGCGGCGCTGAGGGCATGCATGGCGTTCTGGGCTTGGGCTTGTATGTTCATGACTTCAGTTGTAAACCTCACGTGTGACGCTGCTATGACAAAGGTCTTGACCGATAGTGCCTAGACTTGCCAGTTATTGTTAGCAATAGGCGTGCCGGAATGTAACAAGGCCTTTTCCGACACGCCCTGCCCTCACTTGCCGGCAGCCTGCTGGCGACGCTTGGCTCGCCGCGACAGCATGTTCAGGCCCTCGATCAGCGCCGAGAAGGCCATGGCCGCGTAGATGTAGCCCTTGGGCACATGGGCGCCGAAACCTTCGGCGATCAGGGTCATGCCGATCATGATCAGGAAGCCCAGCGCCAGCATCACGACGGTGGGGTTGTCGTTGATGAACCTGGCCAGGGGGTCGGCCGCCAGCAACATGACGGTCACCGCCACCACCACCGCGATCACCATCACCGGCAGGTGCTCGGTCATGCCGACGGCGGTGATGATGCTGTCCACCGAGAACACCAGGTCCAGCAGGAGGATCTGCACGATGGCCGAACCGAAGGCGAGGGTCGCCGTCTCGCCGCCCTTGCTCAGGGCGCTGTCGGGCTCGGGATCGACGTTGTGATGGATCTCCTTGGTCGCCTTCCACAGCAGGAACAGGCCACCGGCGATGAGGATCAGGTCCTTCCAGGAAAAGCTCTTGCCGAACACCTCGATGATGGGCTCGGTGAGCTGGACGATCCAGGCCACGGTACCGAGCAGGCCCAGGCGCAGGATCAGCGCCAGGCTGATGCCGATGCGGCGGCCCTTCTGCTGTTGGTGCGCGGGCAGCTTGTTGGTCAGGATGGAGATGAAGATGAGGTTGTCGATGCCCAGCACCACTTCCATCACGATCAAGGTGGCGAGAGCAGCCCAGACGGTCGGGTCGGCGGCAGGTTGTAGCAGATAGTCCATTGCGGCGCGGTTCCAGTGGGAAGAGAAAGGCCTGACAGGGTCAGGCCGCAGGTCTCACCATCAGAGCCTCGCATCTGTGAAATGCTCGTGAAGGCCTCTGCCGCAATTGTTTCAAACTGTCGCAGCGGTACGCCGCTGAACGAAGCGCGCCACATAGTCGTCGGCCGGCTGGCCGAGGATGTCCGCCGGGGTGCCCACCTGCACCAGCCGACCGTCACGCAGGATGGCGATGCGATTGCCCAGGCGCAGGGCCTCGTCCAGGTCATGGGTGATGAAGACGATGGTCTTGTGCAGGCGCTGTTGCAGCTCCAGCAGTTGCTCCTGCATCTCGGCGCGGATCAGTGGATCGAGGGCGGAAAAGGCCTCGTCCATCAGGATGATCTCGGTATCGGCCGCCAGGGCGCGGGCCAGGCCGACGCGCTGGCGCATGCCGCCGGAGAGCTGGTGCGGCCATTTGCGCTCGTAGCCGGCCAGACCCACCACCTCCAGCCAGTGCAGCGCCCGTTCGCGGCAGACCGCCTTGGGCTCGCCGCGCACCTTGAGACCGTAGGCGACGTTGTCCAGCACTCGCCGATGGGGCAGCAGGCCGAAGCTCTGGAACACCATGCTGATGCGCTGGCGGCGCAATTCGCGCAGCGCCGGCAGCGGCAGCTGGAGGATGTCCTGGCCATCGATGAGGATGCGCCCGCTGCTGGGATCGATCAGCCGGTTGAGGTGGCGCACCAAGGTCGATTTGCCGGAACCGGAAAGGCCCATGATGACGAAGATCTCGCCCTCGGCGATCTCCAGGGACAGATCGTCCACCCCCACCACGCAACCGGTGCGGGCGAGGATCTCGGCCTTGTCGTGCCCCTCGCGCAGCAGCGCCAGGGCCGCCTGTTCGCGCTTGCCGAAAATCTTGGAGACCCGCTCGACGACGATCTTCATCGCTCCACCTCATGGCGCTGGCGGCCATAGGCCTGGGTGATGCGGTCGATGACCACGGCGAGGATGACGATGGCCAGGCCGGCCTGCAGGCCCTTGCCCACGTCCAGGGTCTGGATGCCCACCAGCACCTCCTCACCGAGGCCGCGGGCGCCGATCATGGAGGCGATCACCACCATGGACAGCGCCATCATGGTGGTCTGGTTGATGCCGGCCATGATGCTCGGCAGCGCCAGCGGCAGCTGCACGCCGAACAGCTGCTGCCAGCGACTGGCGCCAAAGGCGTTGACCGCTTCCATGACCTCGCGATCGACCTGGCGGATGCCCAGGTCGGTGAGGCGGATCAGCGGTGGCGCGGCATAGATCACGGTGGCGAAGATCGCCGGCACCTTGCCCAGGCCGAACAGCATCAGCACCGGGATCAGGTACACGAAGCTAGGCATGGTCTGCATGATGTCCAGGAGCGGCATCAGCACCAGGCGCAGGCGAGCGCTACGGGCGCAGAGGATGCCCAGGGGCACACCGATGATGACCGCGATGGCGGTGGCCACCAGCACCAGGGCCAGGGTCTGCATCAGCTTGTCCCACAGCCCCAGGGCGCCGACCAAGAACAACAGGCCGGTGATCAGTAGCGTCGGCACCACCCGGCGGGTGGCGTGGGCGGCCAGGGCCGCGACGATCAGCAACAGCGCCCACCAGGGGGTGCCGCGCAGCAGGCCCTCGAGCCAGACGATGGCCTGCAGCAGGGTGTCGGAGATGGTTCGGAAGACGTCGCCGTAGCGCGTCACCAGCCAGTCGACGCCACGATTGACGGCGTCGGCGAAGGAAAAGGTCAGGCCTTCGGGAAACATCCTAGAGCGCCGCCTGGATCTTGCTGCGCGCCGCGGCGTCGGTCACCCAGGCCTGCCAGAGTTCCGGATGGGCCTTGAGCAGCGCCTTGGCGGCGGCGGGGGCGTCCTGCTTGGTTTCGGCCTGCTCGGCCAGGGTGCGGTTGAGCAGTTCGATGGGCACATTGACCCGACTCAGCACGGCCACCAGTTCGGGGGCGCCATCGTGGAAAGGCTTGGACAGGCCTGCCTGCACCTGGATGCGCTTGGCTTCGCCGTCGCGCGGCTTGAGCTGGACCATGTCGACCCGACCCAGCAGGGGCGTTGGCGACCAGTAGTAGGTGAGGATCGGCTGCTTGCGCTTGGTGGCCGAGACGATGGCCGCATCCAGCGCCGGACCGGTGCCGGGGCGGAAGTTGGTGTACTTGTCGCTCAGGCCGTAGCTCTGCAGCATCTGGGTGTTTTCCAGCTCGCAGGTCCAGCCGGCCGGGCAGTTGTAGAAGCGGCCCTTGCCCGGCTCTTCCGGATCGCGGAACAACTCGGCGTACTGGCCCAGGTCGGCGATGCTCTTCAGCTTGGGCGCCTTGGCGCCCTCGCCTTCCACCAGATAGCGCGGCACGTACCAGCCTTCGGTGGCGCCTTCGATGGGCGCGCCCACGCCGACCACCTTGCCGGCCGCGGCGGCCTTGTTCCAGGCCTCGCTGCGGCCGATCCACTCCTCGGCGAACACCTGGATGTCGTTGTTGCCCAGGGCCTGCTCCAGGGTGATGGAGTTGCCCGGGATGCTATCCACCTTGCAGTCGTAGCCGTGCTGCAGGACGAAGCCCATCAGTTCGGTGAGCAGCATGCCGCTCTCCCAGTTCACCCCGGCGAACTTGACCGGCTTGCTGGCGCACCAGCTGTCGGCTTGGGCGGTACCGGCGGCGAGCAGGCCAAGGGAAAGGCCGGCGGCCAGGAGGGAACGGCGGGGAAAGGCTGTGGGCATGGGTGGCTCCGTCTGCACTGGGAGGGCCAGGGCGGCAGAGCCGGTCCGCTGGCGATCCTATCTTGGTCAGCGCCAACGGCTCAGGGTTCAGCCAGAGGCCCTGGCACTGCCGTTACCCGCCTCGGCGGCGCTGAATCCGGGAGCCTGCTCCGGTCGATCGATCGTCGCCACCCGGGTCCGTCGATCTCTCTTCACTGGCTGCGACACCCGCGCGAAATGGCCGCTGCGCTCGAACTTTGCCCACGCGCGCCTCTTCTACCGGAGGTCACCTTCGCGGAGCCGAGCATGCGTATCCATCACCTCAACTGCGGCTGCATGTGCCCCCTGGGTGGGGCGCTGTACGACGGCTTCAGCCGCGGACTCGCCGCCCACCTCGCCTGTCACTGCCTGCTGGTGGAAACCGACCGGGACGGCCTGGTGCTGGTGGATACCGGCTTTGGCGAAGCCGATCTGCGGGAGCGCGGCCGGCGCCTGAGTCCCTTCTTCCGGTTGATGAATCGCATCCAGTACGATCCCGAACTCAGCGCCCTGGCGCAGCTCCGCCGCCTGGGTTTTCGTCCGGGCGATGTCCGCCATATCGTGCTGACCCACCTGGATTTCGACCACGCCGGCGGCCTGGACGACTTTCCCCAGGCCCAGGTCCATGTGCTGCAGCGGGAGTGGGATGCGCAGCGCCAGCGCCACGGCTTCATCGGTCGGCGCCGCTACAGTCCGGCGCAGTGGCAAGGCATCCGCCATTGGCATTTCCACGAGCCCCGGGGCGAGGCCTGGCACGGCTTCGCCAGCGTGCGAGACCTGCCTGGCCTGCCGCCGGAAATCCTGATGATCCCCCTGCCCGGCCACACCCCGGGCCATGCCGGCATCGCCGTCCAGCACGACGGGGGCTGGTTGCTGCACGCCGGCGACGCCTATTTCTACCGCGACGAGATGCGCCAGCCCGAACGTCACTGCACGCCGGGGCTGAGGTTCTACCAGCGGCTGATGGAAGCCGACCGCTCCAGCCGCCTGGACAACCAGGCCCGCCTGCGCGAACTTTCCCTGCGCCAGGACCTGGGGCTGACGCTGTTCTGCAGTCATGATCTGGTGGAGTTCAAGCGGTTGCAGGAGGGTGGGCGGATTTAGGTTGCATGCGTACGGGCTGACTACGGTACAAGTACCCAGTCGCGACCATGGCGGTCCGCCGATGCGGCCGCTCCTACAGTTCAGATTGAATGCAGGAGCGAATGTCTTGGCGTTTTAGGGGTACATCAGGTGTAGAACCGTAGCGTGGAAAACGGCGCAGCCTTTTCCGCTGGGGACTTCGTGGCGAGGGACGCCCTCACCCCAACCCTCTCCCAAGGGGAGAGGGAGTCATCCGTGCAGACGCTCATAGCCACTAGCCCCCGCAGGATCGCGGTCGGCCGACGTGCCTGCGTCCGCAGGAGCGGCCGCATTGGCGGACCACTATGGCCGCGACAGGTCTTAAGCAATCACTGGATAACCCTGCTCCACCGCTTCTCGCCGCCAGTCCAGCAGCGGTAGATAGGTCGTCTCGTCCACCGCCGTGACACCCTCGATGGCCAGGATGTCGGCCAGGGCAGAATCGGCGGCCAGGCTGTCGTTCAAGGCGGCGCGCAGGGCTTCCACGTCCGCATCCGAACGACTGGCGGCGGTGATGAAGGGCAGCGTCGGACTGGGGCGGGTGCGTTGCAGCAGGCGCAGACCGGCGACCCGCTCGGGTTGGGCGCGCTGCAGGTAGCCGTAGGTCACGGCATCCACCGAGGCCACATCGGCATGACCCTGCTGCAACAGCGCCAGGCTGTTGGCATGGCTCTCGCTGACGATCATCTCGCCAAAGAAGCGGGCCCGCTCCGCCAGGGGCGCCACGGCGTGGCGCAGCAGATTCATGCCGGTGTTGGAATCCAGGCCGTTGAGCGCCACGCGCTTGCCGCGCAGATCGGCCAGGCTGGTCGCCTCCAGCGCCTCGGGCACCAGGATGAAGGCGCAGTGCTCGGCCGCCTGGCAGCCCGCGAAGCGATAGCGCGGCGCCGCCACCAGGCGCACCTGGCCGCGCAGGCGGGTGGCCCAGGGATAGCCGCAGGTCTGCGCCAGCAGCAGCTCGGGATGCGTCCAGAGCGCCGGCAGGTCCTCGGGCGCGGGGTCGAGCGTCTCGCCCAGGCGCAGCGCCACGGCTTCGGCCAGCTGGCGATAGGCATCGCGCACCTCGGCAGGCTCGAAGTACATGGTAAGGGCGGCGACGGTCATGGGCGGCTCCAGCATGGAAAACCGCCATTATCCGCTATCACTGCACTCAGAGCGCCGCCTTTACCCGTTCGGCGTTTTCCGCCGGCAGCCAGGTCGTCCAGACCTCCGGATGCTCCTTGAGGAAACGCTTGGCCACCACCTGGGCGTCTTCGCGTTTCTCGGCCATGCCGGCGAGGATGCCGTTGAACTGGTCGAGGGGGAATTCGACCTTCTCGAACAGGGCCACCAGGGCCGGTGCCTTGTCGTGCAGGTCGCGGGAGACGCCGATGGTGATCTTGGCCGGCAGCGAGCGCGACGGCAGCGGATCAGGATTCTTCGGATCCGACAGGGTCTCCCAGGCCTTCTCGCTGAAGGGCGGCTCTTCCAGCTGGACCAGCTTGTAGCGGCCCATCAGCGGGGTCGGCGACCAATAGTAGAAGAGCACCGGCTCGCCACGGCGCATGGCGGTGGCGATGGCAGCATCCAGCGCGGGACCGGTACCGGTGCGGAAGTTGGTGTAGCTGTCGGTCAGCTTGTAGGCCTTGAGCTTCTGGCTGTTGACGATCTCGCAGGTCCAGCCGGTGGGGCAGTTGAGGAAGCGGCCCTTGCCGGGCTCTTCCGGATCGCGGAACAGCTCCTTGTAGCGCGGCAGATCGGCGACGCTCTTGAGGTCCGGCGCCTTGGCCTGGATGCCCCGCGCGGGATCGCCCTTGACCAGGTATTCCGGTACCCACCAGCCTTCGGTGGCGCCCTTGACCGTCTCGCCGACGGCAAAGACCTTGCCGGCCTTTTCCGCCGCGCGCCAGGCCGGACTGCGCCCGGCCCATTGCTCGCCGGTGACCTGGATGTCGTTTTGCGCCAGGGCGTTTTCCAGGGTCACGGTGTTGCCCGGCACGCTGTCGGTCTGGCAGCCATAACCCTTTTCCACCAGCAGGCGCAGCACCTCGGTAGTGAACATGCCGCTCTCCCAGTTGGGGCCGGCGAACTTCACCGTCTGCGGATAGGGACAGCCGCCGTCGGCGGCAAAGGCCAGCGGGGTGATGGCGAGGCTGGCGAGGGTCAGGGCGAGACGCAGGCGCATGGGCTAACTCTCCGACGAGGACGTGGGCCTTTCGACCCCCGGCACTGCCATTCGTCCCCGCGGCCCAGAGCTATTTCACAGCGGACCGCCCTCGGCGGTCTTGCGCAGGCCGGCGATCACCGTCTCGCCGGTTTCCCGGGCCAGCTCGGCGTACCAGGCCTGGGTGGCCAGGGGCTCATGCCCGTGGGTGATCTCGCAGCGCTTGCGCGCCCGCTCGACGATGCCGGCGACCCGCTCCAGCCGCGCGGCCTGATAGGCCTGGAGCGCGGCCAGGGGATCCTGTTCCGCGTCCAGACAGCGCGCCAGCACCCAGGCATCCTCCATGGCCTGGCAACCGCCCTGCCCCAGGTCCGGGGCCATGGCATGGGCGGAATCTCCCAAGAGCGCCACCCGCCCCTGCACCAGGGTCGGCAACGGCCGGGTATCGTGGATCTCCACCCGGGCCACGCCCTGAGGGTCCAGCCGTTCGATCAGGCGCTGCACCGGCGGCGCCCAGCCGGCGAAATGCTCGGCCAGCTCCGCACGGTAACGGCTGCGATCGTTGGGCGTGCCCTTGGGCAGGGGCACGTCGAAGAAGAAATAGAATTCATCGCCGCCCATGGGCATCAGCGAGACCCGCTGATGCGCCCCGACGAATTGCGCCCAGTCCTGGGCCTCGGCCAGATCCGGCGCGATCTTTACCCGCCCGTTCCAGTTTACGTAGCCGCAATACTCGCGGGTGATGGCCTGGCCCACCACCCGCTCCCGCAGGCGCGAGTGGGTGCCATCGGCGGCGATCAGCAGGTCGGCCCGCTCGCGCCGACCATCGCCGAGCAGCACGGTCACCCCGGCCGTATCCTGCTCGAAGCCCTCGCAGCCGACGCCCAGGGTCACGTGCTCGGCGCCCACCGCTTCGAGCAGGAGGCGCTGCAGGTGGGCGCGGGCGATGGGGCGCGCCGGTCGGCCCACGGCCTCATAGAGTGGCAGCAGGCTGAACCGGGTAAGCAACTGTCCCTCATGGTCGCGATAGCTCATGGTCTGCATGTCGCCGCTGACCGCGGCGATGGCGGACCCGAGCCCCAGCTGCTCCAGCACCTTGACGCCATTGGGCCAGATGGAGAGGGCCGCGCCGATGGGGGCCAGATCCTGCGCGCGCTCGAACAGGCGGACCCGGTGGCCGGCCTGTTGCAGCGCCAGGGCGGCGGTGAGACCGCCCATGCCGGCGCCGGCGATGATGATGTCGAGAGATGGCATGACGGACCTCGTTGACCGGTAACAGATGCCTTGGGCAAGCAATTTCCTGACCAAGTGGTCAAGTATTGCCGTCCGGGCTTTGCCCGCTTGCCAGGGGCCCAGAAACGCACCAGGGTGGTGCCCCTTGACCATTGGTCGCTTCGTTTCCAGGCAGGCTGCCCTTCGTCGGCTCGCATGACGCATTCCAGAGCTCTTCTATACTCCTAAGGTAGTCGCCAGTCGCGTTGTACCCAGCGTTCGCCATCCACAGAGGCCCGCTTGCGGCGACCACAGCGGGTGAGGAGCAGGATCATGATCAATCATGTCTGGGGCCTGCTGGCCCATCCCGATCGCGAGTGGCAACAGATTCGTCGCGAAGGGGAAACGGTCGGGCACTTCTTTGCCCATCATGTCGCCTTCCTGGCGGCCATTCCCGTCGTCGCTTCCCTGGTGGGTACCACCACCTTCGGCTGGCGCTTCGGTGGTGGTGAGGCCCATGTGCTGGACCTGCCCACGGCGGTGGTCCTGGCGGTCATCAGCTATGCGCTGATCATGGCGGCGGTGGTGGCCATGGGGCACGTGATCCACTGGCTGGCGCGGCGCTATCCGGATCGGCCCAGCGCCAATCGCTGCATCCTGTTCGCCGGCTACGTGGCCACGCCCATGCTACTGAGCGGCCTGGTGGGCTTCTATCCGCTGGTGTGGCTGTGCGCCATCGCCGGGATCGTTGGCCTGGCCTATTCGGCCTATTTGCTCTATACCGGCATCCCCTCCTTCCTCAATATCGATCAGCGGGAAGGCTTCATCATGTCCGGCTCCACCCTGGCCATTGGGGTGCTGGTGCTGGAGGTGCTGATGGCCACCACGGTGCTGATGTGGGGGTATGGACCCGAGTTGTTTGGCTGATCGAATGTCGTTTTGACATAGCAAAAAGCCCGGATCCGTCAATCGATCCGGGCTTTTTGTCGTCAGGGGCTAGTGGCGGGAGAAGCCGTAGAGGTCCATGGCCAGGATGCGATGGGCGATGCCATCGTGATGGACGCTGAAGGTGCCCTCGGGATCGGCCGCGCCTAGGGCGACGAACAGCGGCAACAGGTGCTCGTCGGTGGGATGGGCCTGACGGGCCTGCGGCGCCTGACGCCGGTAGTCGAGCAAGGCGTCCAGATCCCGCTCGCGCAGGCGGCTCTGGATCCAGTGCTGGAAGTCCCGCACATAGCCGGGAGACTCGGCGCCGCCACGGCGGAAGTCACCAAGGTTGTGGGTCAGGCTGCCCGAACCGATCAGCAGGGTATCCGCCGGTAGCACCCTGTCCAGTGCCCGGCCCAGGGCAAAGTGGTAGTCCGGTCCACGGGCGGCGCTCATCGACAGCGGCACCACGGGGATTTGCGCGTCGGGATAGAGATAGCGCAAGGGCACCCAGGCGCCATGATCCAGTCCCTGCTCGCCCGTCTCGGCCTCCCAGCCCTGCTCGCGCAGGCCCTGGGCCAGCTGCTCGGCCAGGGTCGGAGCGCCAGGTGCGGGATAATCCAGCTGATAGAGGGCCTCGGGAAAGCCATAGAAGTCATGGACGGTAGCTGGCCACGTGGCGTTGCCGAATACCGGTATCCGGGTGTCGAAGTGCGCCGAGACCACGACGATGGCGGCCGGGGTCGGCAGCGACTGCCCCAAGGCGCGCCAGGCCGCTCCCGCCGCACCGGCGTCGAGCGCCTCCATGGGCGAGCCGTGGGAAACGAACAGGGTGGGAAGCGACATGGTGGCGACCTCTCGAGCAGGATTCAGGAGCGCTTGCGTGCATCCCAGGAGAGCTGGCCCGCGCCCAGCAGCGCCAGGGCGGCAGCGGTCACGGCGAGAAAGACCGGATATTCCCAGCCACCGTGGGGATTGGAAAAGGACCAGCCGTTGCCGAAATGGACCGTCGCCGCCGCGAACAGTTGGACGGCGGCGACTGCCGCGACCGGACGCACCCAGGCGCCCAGGATCAGCAGCACGCCGGCGCCCAGCTCGAAGAAGGTGACCGGATAGGCCAGCCAGCCGGGAAAGCCCACCGAGGCGAAGAAACCCGCCGTGCCCGGCAGGGTGAACACCAGCAGCTTGGTCAGGCCATGGGCCAGGAACATGGCGCCCAGGGCCAGGCGCAGCAACAGAGGAGCATAGGAAGAGGTACGGTCGGTCATGCTGATTCTCGAACGGAGGAAAGATGACCCCATTGTCCTGTTTCCAAGACGCGAATAAAGGTGCACGCTGGGAATTAACTATGCACGTTATGGAAACAATCCTTGGATACCCTGAAAGCTCTGCAGGCCTTCGTCAAGATCGTCGAACTGGGCAGCCTGACCGCGGCGGCGGAGCGGCTGGAGCTGTCCCGCTCGGTGCTCACCAAGCACCTGGCCGCCCTTGAACGGCATTACGGCACCCGGCTGCTGCAGCGCACCACCCGTACCCTGAGCCTGACCGAGGCCGGACGCACCCTCCATGAAGGACTGGTGCCCCTGCTGGGTGATCTGGAGGCCCTCGAACAGCGCCTGCAGGAAGGCCACGAACGGCCCCGCGGGCGTCTCAGGGTCAGTGCGCCCCTGACCTTTGGCGTGCGTCACCTGGCGCCCCTGGTGAGCAGCTTCCTGCACGAATATCCCGAGGTCGCCATCGACCTGGAGCTGAGCGATCGCCAGGTGCGCCTGGTCGAGGAAGGCTTCGATCTGGCCGTGCGCATCGGCGACCTCAGCGATTCCAGCCTGGTGGCGCAGCCCCTGGGAGCGGTCGAGCTATTCATCTGCGCCGCGCCCGCCTATCTGCAGCGCCACGGTCGCCCCGAGCATCCTGCCGAGTTGCGCGAGCACCGCTGCCTGCTCTACAGCTATGCCAGCGACGGCGATCTCTGGGAATTCCGGCGCGACGACGAGCGCCTGCAGATCAAGGTCAGCGGGCCGCTGCGCGCCAACAACGGCAGCGTCCTGCACCAGGCGGCGCTGGACGGCCATGGCATCATTCGCCAACCGGATTTCCTGGTGGGTGATGATCTGGCGGCAGGTCGCCTGGAGCGACTGTTCGCGCCCTGGTACACCCAGGCCATCGCCATCCATGCCCTCTATCCCCATCGGCGCCTGGTGCCGGCCAAGGTACGGCTGTTCATCGCCTGGCTGCAGCGACACCTGGTCACGCCCGGGCCGCGAAAAGCACTGCCGTAGGTCGCCGCCGAACGGTCGTTGGGAGGGGCTTCGCAGCCTCGCAGGGCTTGCCTAGAATCCCCGTCTGTCCCGCCGGCTCTGCCGGTTTCTGCGATGGCTGTCGTCCATGTCGACCGAGAATCCCTGCCTCAGCTGTGGCGCCTGCTGCGCCCATTTCCGCGTGTCTTTCTATTGGGGCGAATGCCAGTCGGCCGGTGGCCTGGTGCCCGACCACCTGACCGTCGCGATCAGCCCGCATCTGGTGGCCATGCAAGGTACCGAGCAGAAGCCGGTACGCTGCACCGCCCTGCTCGGCGAGGTCGGCTGCGGCACGCGCTGCACCGTCTATGAGAACCGTTCCAGCACCTGCCGCGAGTTCACCGCCGCCTGGGAGAACGGCGAAGCCAATCCCCATTGCGATGCGGCCCGCGCCGCCTATGGGTTGCCGCCCCTGACGCCGCCGTTGCAGCCGCATCTATCGCCCGATCGCGTAGCTTAGGCACTGTACGAAAACTGCCTGCGCTCGGTGATGCTTCGTTGAAAAACCTTTCGGAATGCTCATTTACCACTCGTAAACTCCGCTTCCTCAAGGTTTTTCGCCTCGCCTCACCATCGCTCGGCGACTTTTCGTTCAGCGCCTAGAGGAAACCAAACGGCCATCGCCGCTGCCCAAAAAGGCGACGGCTGGGCTGTAAAGCGTGGAAAATGCAGTGCGGATCAGGTTTTCACGGCCCTGCTTGATCGAATACCCTATCGCTCTTTCGCCCGCTATGCGTATCCTGTAGCGCCGAACAACAAGGCTGCTTCAACCGGCCACGTAGAGGCTCACAAAGGCTCTACGCAAGGCAAAGCTGCCGCTATACTGCCTGGCCAATACTCACACATGGAGTTTTTACATGAATAAAGCTGAGCTGATCGACGCCATTGCCGCGTCTGCCGACCTGCCCAAGGCCACCGCTGCCAAAGCCCTGGACGCCTTCACCACTGCGGTGACCGACGCCCTGAAGCAAGGCGACAGCGTCAGCCTGGTCGGTTTCGGAACTTTCGCAGTAAAAGAGCGCGCTGCTCGCGAAGGCCGCAACCCGCAGACCGGTGCCACCATCAAGATCGCCGCTGCCAAGCTGCCCGGCTTCAAGCCCGGCAAAGGCCTGAAAGACGCCGTCAGCTAAGACTGCGTTGGTCGATTCTTGTCTTCCGGGCGCTCCAGAGCGCTTCGGAAGACAGTCCCCCGCTCCACCCGCTCTCTCCCTCCTCCGCTTTTCCCCCTCTCCCCTCTCCGTCCTAGTGAAAATCCCGACTCGACACCATGAGCTCGTCGAGCAGCGGACTCAGATCGGTCAGGCGACCGGCGATCAGGTGCTGCACCCCCGCCTCCCGTTCCAGATGCCCCTCGACCTGTAGCAGCCGTGCCTGCAGCAGGGGCCGACGCTGCTGTTCGCCCACCGCGCGCCAGACCACCACATTGAGCATGCCGTGCTCGTCTTCCAGGGTCACGAAGATCACCCCGCTGGCCGTGCCCGGGCGCTGACGTCCGCGCACCAGTCCGGCTACCCGCACCAGGGCACCGGGCTTGATCTCGTCCAGCTGCCGGAAATCCCGACAGCGCCGCGCCTGGAGTTCGCCGCGCAGCAGACTCAGCGGATGCGGCCCCAGGGTGGTGCCCAGCATGCGGTAGTCGGCATGGACGTTTTCCGCAACACTGGGCGCGGGCAAGGCTGGTCGTTCCTCCAGGGCGCTGTCCGCCGATGCGAACAGCGGCAGCTGGCGCTCCACCCCGGCCATGGCCCAGCGCGCCTGATGGCGATCACCGGCCAGCTCCGCCAGGGCGCCGGCCTCGGCCAGCTGTCCGCGCGCCCGGGCATCCAGCTCGGCCCGGCGACAGAGGTCCTCGACGTCGCGAAAGGGCTGCGTACCCCGCGCCGCCACCAGGCGCCGACCCACCGCCTCCGCCAGTCCCTGCACCAGGCGCAGGCCCAGGCGGATCGCCGGCTGGTGGCCGGCCCCCGCCTCCAGCCGGCAGTCCCAGTCGCTGGCCTGCACGGTCACCGCGCGCACCTCGATGCCGTGGCGCCGGGCGTCCTGGAGGACCTGGTCGGGACTGTAGAACCCCATCGGCCAGCTGTTGACCAGGGCACAGGCGAAGGCGGCCGGCTCGTGGCACTTGAGCCAGGAGCTGGCATAGGTCAGCAGGGCAAAGCTGGCGGCATGGGATTCGGGAAAGCCGTAGCTGCCGAAGCCCTTGATCTGCTCGAAGAGGCGCGCGGCGAATTCCGGGCGATAGCCGCGTTCGACCATGCGGCTGTGCAAGCGTTGACGGTGGGGTTCGAGGCCGCCATGACGCTTCCAGGCCGCCATGGAGCGACGCAGCTGATCGGCCTCGCCCGGCGAATATTCGGCGGCGACCATGGCGATCTGCATCACCTGTTCCTGGAACAGCGGCACTCCCAGGGTGCGTTCCAGCGCCGGCCGCAATTCGTCATGGGGATAGTCGGCCTCTTCCTCGCCATTCCGGCGGCGCAGATAGGGATGCACCATGTCGCCCTGGATCGGCCCGGGGCGGACGATGGCCACCTCGATCACCAGGTCGTAGAGGGTTCGCGGCCGGAGGCGCGGCAGCATGGCCATCTGGGCGCGGGATTCGATCTGGAACACCCCAACCGTGTCGGCGCGGGAGATCATGGCGTAGGTGGGCTCATCTTCCTGGGGCAGGCTGGCCAGGGTCCAGCGCTGGCCGCGCCAGTTGGCGACCAGGTCGAAGCAGCGGCGCAGAGCGCTGAGCATGCCCAGGGCGAGGATGTCGACCTTGAGCAGGCCCACGGCATCGAGGTCGTCCTTGTCCCACTGGATCAGGGTGCGCTCGGGCATGGCGGCGTTTTCCACCGGCACCAGCGTGGCCAGGGGCGCCTCGGAGATGACGAAGCCGCCGGGATGCTGGGAGAGATGCCGGGGAAAGCCGATCAGTTGACCGGCAAGGATGAGCACCCGCTGCAGCAGGGGGCTGTCGGGATCGAAACCCGCTTCGCGCAGGCGCGCGGGGCCGGGGATCTCGTCGGTCCAGCGCCCGGCGCACCCGGACAGGGCGTCGAGCTGGTCGCCCGGCAGGCCCAGCGCCTTGCCGACATCGCGCAGGGCGCCGGCGGCATGGTAGGTGCTGACCACCGCGGTGAGCGCGGCCCGCTCGCGGCCATAGCGGCGAAAGACGTACTGGATGACCTCTTCGCGGCGCTCGTGCTCGAAGTCGACGTCGATGTCGGGCGGTTCGTCGCGCTCGCGGGAGATGAAGCGCTCGAACAGCAGATTGCCGGTGAGCGGATTCAGCTCGGTGATACCCAGCACGTAGCAGACCACCGAGTTGGCCGCCGAGCCGCGGCCCTGGCAGAGGATGTGCTGGCGGCGGGCGTAGTCGACGATGTCGTGCACGGTGAGAAAGTAGTTCTCGTAGCCCTTCTCGGCGATCAGCGCCAGCTCCCGGGCTACCTGGTCGGTGACCCTTGCCGGCGCCCCCTCCGGCCAGCGCCAGGCCAGGCCGCGGCGGGTCAATTCGGCCAGCCAGGAGCCCGCCGTCTCGCCGGCGGGTATCACCTCCCGGGGATAGCGATAGCGCAACTCGCCCAGGTCGAAGCGGCAGCGGGCGGCGATCGCCAGGGTCTCGGCGCGCAACGCCGCGGGATAGAGCCCCTCCAGCACCGCCAGTGGGCGCAGATGGCGCTCGCCGTTGGGATGCAGGTGATAGCCGGCCTCGGCCACCGGCAGGTGATGGCGGATGCCGGTGAGCACATCCTGCAGGGCACGGCGTCCGCGGGTGTGCATGTGCACGTCGCCGCAGGCCACTGCCGGCACGCCCAGCTGCCTGCCCAGCGCCTGCAGCTGCAAGAGTCGGGCGACATCGTCGGCGCCGCGCAGCAATTCGACGCCGAGCCAGAGGCGCTCGGCAAAGACGCTCCTGAGCCAGGCGCCCTCCTCGGTCGCGGGTTCGCCGCCCGGCAGCCAGATCGCCAGCAAGCCGGGCAAGGGCTGCTGCAGGTCCGCGCGACCCAGCTGGTAGCGGCCCTTGGGTGCTCGGCGGCGGGCCCGGGTGATCAGCGCGCAGAGGCACTCGTAACCCGGCAGATCCTCCACCAGCAGCACTAGGCGCAGACCGTCGTCGAGGGTCAGTTCGCTGCCGATGATCAGGGGCAGCCCGACCTGGCGCGCCGCCTGCCAGGCGCGGACGCTGCCGCTCAGGGTGCATTCGTCGGTGATGGCCAGCGCCGTGTAGCCCAGCGCCTTGGCCCGCTCGAACAATTCCAGGGCACTGGAGGCACCGCGCTGGAAGCTGAAGTTCGACAGGCAGTGCAACTCGGCATAGCCGCTCATGCGAACCAGCCCTGGATCCACCAGGGCGCCTCCTCGCCATAGCGGCGAAAGGCCCAGGCCTGGCGTCCGTCGGCCACCTCGATGCGGTAGTAGTCGCGCCGCTGATCACCCCCGTCCCACCAGCCGCTTTCGATGCGCTCGGGACCGGCGAGGACCCGGCGTGGCTGGCCGTCCAGGGGACGCGGTTCGCTCAGCAGCCAACCCGGACGCAGGCCGGGCAAAACGGTCTCCAGACGCCGCTCGTGGCGCCAGACCAGGGCGCGCTCGGGACGATGATCCGCCTGGATGCCGAGCCCCAGCACCGCTTCCTCGCCCAGCCGGGCACGCAGGCGTTCGCGTAGCACTTCCCAGCCCACAGCCTGGGCGGGACGCTCGTCGAACAGGCCATGGCGTTCCGGCACGAAGAGGGGCAACTCCTCGCTTTCCAGGCACAGCGCCAGCACCGGCGCCACCACCTGCAGCTGTTCGAGGCGACCGCGGGCGAATTCGAACAGCAGGGCGGCATCGCGTTCGGGGGCCAGCAGGCCGATGGTGAGGGTGGTGGCCGGCCCCTGGCGATGTTCCAGCCAGAGCAGGAAGCGCTGCACGCCCCGGTCGCGACTGGCCAGCCAGACCGCCAGATCGGCGGTGAGGCGACGCAGGGGGAACAGCAGCGCCTGGTGGGATTCCACCTCGAAATTGAGCTCCACCCGCGCCACGAAACGATCGGGCGGCCGATAGAACTCCAGCGCCAGGCTGCGACTGCCGCCCAGCAGATCCAGCTGCTGCAGCAGCTCGGGGGCGAAGCGCCGGGCCAGGGCGGCCCTGGGCAGGGCCTTGAGTTGCTCCAGGCGGCGGATGCCCATGCGCACCAGCGCCTGGGCCTGCTGGGGGGCGAAACCGGCGCGCTCCACGGGCAGCCGATCGAGCAGGCACGGCAGGTCGTCCGGGGAGGCGATGAGGCCATCGGCGACATTGGTCAGCATGCGCGCCGCCACCGGATTGGGCGCCAGGGCCAGTCGGTGGCGAAAGCCCAGGCCCTGGAGCTCCTGGCGCAGGCGCCGCTCCAGCCGTGGCCAGGGCCCCAGCAGCGGCAGGCTGGACTGGATCTCCAGCAGCAGCGCCCGCGGATAGTGGCGACTGACCTGGGAGCTGAAGCCATAGCCCCAGGCCGCCAGCAGCGCCTCGGCCGTCTCGATGAGCGCCGGGTCGTATTCCTGCTGCTCGAAGTCGCGGGTCAGCGCCTGGGCGGCGGCCAGGGTCAGGCCGGGGCGCAGCCCCAGGGCCCGCGCGGCCGGATTGACCGCCTGCAGCAGGCGGCGCTGTGGCGGACCGGAAAGCAGCACCAGCGGCCGCTCCGGCTGGGGATGACGGCGCAGCACGGCATCCAGCGCCAGCTGCGGAAAAAGGATGCAGGCCCAGCGCATGGCAAGCTCAAGCGCCGCCGGCCAGATCGAGCACGCCGGGCTGACCGCCGCGGCATTTGCGGATGTGCAGCCGCTGCAGCGGCGCCCTGAGTTCGAGGCGCAAGGCCGCCGGCGAGGGATTGTCCAGGGCGGCGGCCGGGCGCAGGGCGAAGGCCAGGGTACGACCGCTCTCGGCAGCGACCTGCAGCCGGCGCAGCTGGCGATCGTCGGCCCGCTCGGGCCAGCAGAGCACCGCGCCGAAGCAACCGGAGCGCAGGCACTGCTCGGCGGCCCAGAGCACCTCGGCGCCCTGGGCGCGGATCACCACCAGGGCATCCAGCGCCACGCCGGCCGCCTGCCAGGCCAGGGGATAGGGCAACAGCGGCGGCCCGATCAGGGCGATGCGCTCGGCGGCCTGGCTCAGGCGCGCCAGGGTCGGCCAGAGCAGCCGCAACTCGCCATGGCCGGGGCCGGCGAGCAGCAATTCGGTCAGGGCCGCTTCCGGCCAGCCGGCACCGGGCAGATGGGCATCCAGGGCGGCGACCCCGGTGGGCTGGTCGCTGCGCCGGGCGTCGGGACTGGTCTGCCCCTTCCACAGGCGCCGCTCCTCGAACAGCCGGGCCAGGCTGGCGCCGCCGCTCATGCCGTCAGACCTGCAGGGATATTGTCCATGGCCATCGCCTCTATCTGTATATGCATACAGTATTAGAGGCGATTCGTATCGGGGTCAAGTCGAACCGCTGTCTTTGCGGTTGCAGGGATCGCTCAGATCCAGATCACCACGCCGACCAGCGCGGCCAGCAACAGCCACTGTTCGAGGTAGTAGCGGAAGCGGTTGCGCTTCTTCAGCGCCTTGCCGCGCTGGCGGATGCGATAGAGGTGCCGGAAGGCGCGATTGAGGCCGCCGGTCTTGTCGCTGGCGTCATTGGGCGAGGCCGCCGAGGCCAGCAGGGTGCCACTGACCCAGCGGTTGAAGGCGCTCGCCCAGCGATAGCGCAGCGGCCTTTCCACGTCGCAGAAGAGGATGATGCGATCCTGGTCGGTGGTGTTCTCGGCGTAGTGGATGAAGGTTTCGTCGAACACCACCGCCTGGCCATCGCGCCAGTGATAGCGCTGGCCGTCCACCTCGATGAAGCAGCGCGGATCATTGGGCGTAGCCAGGCCCAGGTGATAGCGCAGGGAGCCGCCATAGGGATCGCGATGGCGCACCAGCCGCGATCCGGGCGGCAACTCGGCGAACATGGCCGCCTTGACCGTGCCGATGCCGCGCAGCAATTCGGTGGTCCTGGGGCACAGCTGCATGGCGGAAGGATGGCTGTCGCCGTACCACTTCAGATAGAAGCGCTTCCAGCCGCTCTTGAAGAAGGAGTTGAAGCCGGCATCGTTGTGCTCGGCGGATTTCTTGATCTGGCCGGCGCGCAGCAGGTCGAGGGCTTCGTCGCGGATCAGCTGCCAGTTGTCCTGCAGCACCTGGAGTTCGGGAAAGCGCTCCACCGGGTGATAGGGCGCGTTGGGCACCCGCGAGGTCAGGAACATGAAGGTGTTCAGCGGCGCCAGAAAGGTCGAATGGTCACTGAGCTGACGCAGCAAGCGATGGCGCACCCGGCCGCGAAAGTGCACATACAAAACACAGAGAAAAAAACCGCCAATCACGAACCACTTCACGCGTCGCTGCCCTGAAAAGAATGTTTCCGGATGTTATACGCCTCACCTCGGGCCGGGCCTAGTCTTTACAGTCTGACGATAAGCTGAATGCCTGGTGTCGAGCCGGACAGCAGCACTGGGAGCCGTAGCGGGCATCTTGTATCCTGCAGGTGACAATTCGAGTGCCCGGAGGGCCTCATCATGCGTTCGCTGCTCTATGGCCTGCTGCTCGCCAGTGGCGTCGTGGCCGCTCAGGATGTCTACAAGTGCGTGGACGACCAGGGCCGGACGACCTATACCCAGGGCGCCTGCCCGACGAATAGTCAGATCACCACCATTCCGCTGCAGAGCCTGCCCGAGAGCAACGGTTTCACGCCGCCGCCCCGGCCTGCCACGCCGCCGCCGGCCGCCGCGCCGCGGGAGGTCACCGTGGTACCCGCCCCCGCTGCCACTCGCCAACGTCCGGTAGACGACGTCACCGTGGTCGGTGGCTCTTCGTCCTCTTCGAGCTTTCGCCAGGAAAGCGAGGTGCGCGGCTCCGGCATCATCTATCAGCCGGTGCCGGTCTACATCGACCGCCGGCCGCGCAACGAGACCTGGCACATGGTGCCCCATCCCCAGGCGCAGCAGCCCCAGCCGCCGGCGCCTCCGCCGCCGCCGAACCGGGGCATTCCCATCGATCGCTAGCACTAGAGCTTGTGCAGGAAGTTGACGACGAACTTGCGCCCCTCGGTGCGGTTCTCGGCGTCCTGCTCGAAGTAGCTGTTGACGGTGATCAGATTCTCCCGGGAAAAGGCATAGGTGAAACCCGGACCCCAGGCCCAGACCTTTTCCCGCCGCCCGCTGACGTCGTGACCATCGACCTGGGTGTCGGTGATCTGCCGCAGCCAGTAGCCGCTCAGGCCGACGCTGAGGCGATCGTTCAGCGCGTACTGGGTGGCGAAGTTGGCGTGCAGCGCCTGGCCGGCCTGGGTGTCGGAGACCGCGCCGAAGCTGCGCAGCGGCTGGTCGTTCTTGCCGTTCCACAGGTACCAGAAGCGTCCGGTCACCGACCATTGGGGCGTCAGCCAGTAGGTGGTGGCGTAGTAGGGATTGAAGGACCAGAAGTTGCTGCCCGGATTGATCGCCCGGTCGCGGTCGTAGCGACCGGTGGGGGCGACGATCTCGGCCTCGATGCGTTGCGCCCAGCGCGGTCCGCCGTCGGGGCGGGTGGTGGTGGGCAGTTGCAGGAAGGCGCCCAGGGTCAGGTCCCCTACCCCCTCGCGGGCGCTCAGCGCCTGGCCGCCGAGGCCGTCATCGACATTGGCGTGAGCCAGCCAGGGCAGGATGGCGGTGAATCCGGGCATGGCGCCGTTGGCCAGCGGCTGGCCGACATAGATGATCTGGCTGACCGGGGCGAAGGTGGTCAGCTCCTGCTTGGGCAAGGGCAGCTTGCGGCCGTCCTGGTCGTTGAAGCGGCTGGTCTTGCCATAGATCAGGTACTCCTCCCAATACCAGCCGGGACCGTCCGGCGCCGGGGCGCCGTCGTAGAAGCTGGTGGAGCCGAGATTGAGACCGGGCAGGTCGTAGGCCTGGGCCACTGTGGAGGCGAGACTGGCCGCGGCCAGCAGAC
Organism: Pseudomonas sp. Pso3; assembly: GCF_055393275.1. Taxonomy (NCBI): domain Bacteria; kingdom Pseudomonadati; phylum Pseudomonadota; class Gammaproteobacteria; order Pseudomonadales; family Pseudomonadaceae; genus Pseudomonas; species Pseudomonas sp. Pso3. The sequence continues at coordinate 3,138,304 of NZ_AP043687.1, forward strand.
CGAATCCGAAACGTAATCCGAAACGTGTGCGCATGACGTCGTCCTAGAGTTGTTCTTGTTGTGGGAAAACGTGATCGCCGCACCGGCCGGCGCGGCGATCCGGGTCAGACGTAACTGGCGGCGAGACCGCCATCCACCGGCAGGTTGGCGCCGTTGATCCAGCGCGAGGCATCGCTGCAGAGAAAGGCGATCACCGCGGCCACCTCGTCGGCCAGCGCCGGGCGCAGCATGCGCTGGCTGTCGCGGGCGACGCGCTCTTCGCCGAGCATGCTGACGAAGTCGCCGAGGATGGGGGTGAATACCGGCCCCGGCGCCACGCAATTCAGGCGCACACCGAATTCGCGCAGCCAGGTCTGGGACTGCACGAAGCTCCAGACGATGAGCGCCTCCTTGAAGTACTGGTAGCAGGTGGCCTGGTCGACCGGATGACGCGCCAGCCAGGCCTGGGCCGGGGCGAAGTCGGCGATCTGCGCCAGCTCGCGGTGCCGCTCCAGGCGCTGCGGCCATTCGGCGCCGAGGATGGAGGCGACATTGACGATGGCGCCGCCCGGCCCCAGCCGCGCGACCAGTTGCTGGCTGAGCAAGCGCAGGCCGAGGTAGTTGACGCGCGCCACCGTCTCCCGGGGCGCCGTGCCCGGTACCCCGGCGATGTTGCACAGGCCGTGCAGGCGCGCCGGCAGGCGACTGACCAGGGCGGCGATGCTGTCGGGGTCGCCCAGGTCGGCCTGGTGGAAGTCGTCCAGGCTGAACTGGGGCTGGTTGCGGTCGACGCCGATCACATAGGCGCCCTGGAAGCGCGCCAGCCGCGCCAGTTCGGCGCCGATGCCGGAGGCCACGCCGGTGACGACCAGGGTCTTGCCATTCAGGGTCATGGGATTTTCCTCTTGTTGTTATTGGTTGGGTAACTCGGGCTAGAAGGGATAGCTCGGCGGCTCGGCATGCTCGGTCACCCACTGCCACTGGCTGTAGTCGTCCCAGTTGCACAGGCCACCGACGCTGCCGCCATTGCCGGACTGGCCACGGCCGCCGAAGGGATTGACCACCTCGTCGTTCACCGTCTGGTCGTTGAGGTGCAGCATTCCGCACTCCAGCCGTTCGCCCAGCGCCCGGGCGCGGGCCAGGGAGCTGGAGAGCACGCCTGCCGCCAGGCCGTAGGGGGTGCGATTGGCCAGGTCGACGGCCTCGGCCTCGCTGGCGAAGGTCACCACGCTGGCCACCGGTCCGAAGATCTCTTCGTCGAAGGCGCGCATGCCGGGACGGACGCCGCTCAGTACGGTCGGGGCATAGAACAGCCCTTCGTGCCGGCCGCCCTGCTCCAGCCGGGCACCGGCAGCGAGGCTGTCGGCGACGATGCCCTGTACCCGTTGCAGTTGCCGGGCATTGATCAGCGGACCCAGCTGGGTTGTGGGTTCCAGCGGATCACCGAGGCGCAGGGCGGCGGCGCGGGCGGCCAGGCGTTCGGTGAAGGCGGCGGCGAGGCGCTGGTGCACCAGGATCAACCCGGTGGCCATGCAGATCTGCCCCTGGTGCAAAAAGCTGCCCCAGGCGGCGCAGCCGACGGCGCGGTCGAGATCGGCGTCGTCGAGCACGATCAGCGGATTCTTGCCACCCAGTTCCAGGGCCACCTTCTTCAAGTGGCGTCCGGCGCTTTCCGCCACCTGGCGTCCGGCCTGGGTCGAGCCGGTGAAGGCGATCATCCGCACCTGGGGATGGGCGCAGAGCGCCGCGCCGGCCTCGGCACGCCCGGGCAGCACCTGCAGCACGCCCCGGGGCAGGCCGATGGCCTCGAACAGCCGGGCGATGAGGATGCCGCCACTCACCGGCGTCTGGTGATCCGGCTTGAGCACCACGGCATTGCCGCAGGCCAGGGCCGGGGCCACGGCGCGCAGGGAAAGGATCAGCGGGAAATTGAACGGCGAGATCACCCCCACCACGCCATGGGGCAGGCGCCGGGCATAGGACAGGGCCCCGCGCTCGCTGGGCAGGACCACGCCATGTGCCTGCAGCAACTGACCGGCGACCTGCTGCAGGATGACCCCGGCTTCGCGCAATTCCAGCTCGGCCTTGGGCAGGATGCCACCGGTCTCCCGGGCGATCAGGGGGGCCAGTTCGGCGCGATTCATCTCCAGGTGCGCGGCGGCGGCCAGGAACAGCCCGGCCTTTTGCCGGGCGGTCCAGGCCGCCCAGGCCGGTTGCGCCCGGGCCGCCTTGGCGCAGGCCTGGTCGATGTCGGCGACGCTGGCCAGACCGGTGCGGTGCAGGGGCTGGCCGGTGGCAGGTTCGACGACCTCCAGGGTGCCGCCCTGGGCGGCGATCCAGTCGCCATCGAAGATCCGCTCGCGCCAGGGGGCGCCGTCCAGGAACGGCGTGGATGATCTGCTCATAGCCTTCTCCTTGTTGTTATCGGGCCGCGGTGGGCACAGGCAAGGGAGCAAGGGCTGTGCCCAGACCGGGCTGACAGGAAAAAGAGTCTTTCTATCAAGGACTTGCTGGCTTGAGCGGACGCAGGCAGCAGGCTCGACCGGCAAACGCCTTGCTCAAAAGATAAAGTTATGAGGTATAACCTTTTCCTCGATTGCGCATTTGCGCAATTCACCCGAGAGGTCGTGCCATGGCCCGTTCCGAACGTCTGTCCCTCAGCGATCTGCAGCAGGCCGCTAGCGGCTTCCAGCGTGGCGACAGTGCCGCCTGGGATGGCAGCGCCAGCCCGACCCAGGCGGAACTGGCCGAGTGCCTGTTTTTCTCCCCCGGCGATGGCCGCATCTGGCTCAACGACCAGCGCATGCTGCTGGTACACGCCTCCGCCTTTGGTGCCCTGCGGCGCGAGCTGATCGGCGCCCTGGGGCAGGAACGCGCCCGCGGCCTGCTGACCCGGGTCGGCTATCTTTCCGGGGTGCGCGACGCCGAGCTGGTGCGCAAGCGCTGGCCCCAGGCCGACGCCGCGGCGATCTTTGCCGCCGGTACCCGGCTGCATGGCCTGGAGGGTCTGGTGCGGGTCGAGCCGCTGCATTTCGAATTCGATGTCGACCAGGGGCGCTATGGCGGCGAATTCCTCTGGCATCACTCGGCCGAATGCGACGAGCACCAGATCGCCCATGGCCAGGGCAGCGATCCGGCCTGCTGGATGGAGATCGGCTATGCGATCGGCTACGTCAGCAGCCTGTTCGGCCGCCTGGTGATCTTTCGCGAGGTGGAATGCCGCGCCATGGGTCATGCCGTCTGCCGGGTCGAGGGTCGCAACGCCGAACGCTGGCCCGACGTGGCGGAAGACCTGCGCTATCTCAATGCGGCCGGCGATGGCGCTCCGGCGCTGACGCCGGCGGAACGCCTGCCCGCGCCCCTGCCCCACGCCGCCGACGGCCAGCAGCCGCTGGTGGGGGCCTCAGCGGCCTTCAACAGCGCCTTCCAGGCGCTGCAGCGGGTCGCCCCGACGCCGGCCACGGTGCTGCTCACCGGCGAATCCGGGGTGGGCAAGGAACTGTTCGCCAGCCACCTGCACCGCCTCAGCCGCCGCGCCGACGGCCCCTTCGTCGCCCTCAACTGCGCGGCCATTCCCGAGAATCTCATCGAAGCCGAATTGTTCGGCGTGGAGCGCGGCGCCTTCACCGGCGCCAACCAGTCCCGCGCCGGACGTTTCGAACGGGCCCAGGGCGGCACCCTGTTCCTCGACGAGATCGCCTGCCTGAGCCTGCCCGGTCAGGGCAAGCTGCTGCGCGCGCTTCAGGAGCGCGAGATCGAGCGGGTCGGCGGCAGCCGCACGCTCAGGGTGGACGTCCGGGTGATCGCCGCCACCAACCTGGACCTGCGCGAGGCGGTACGTCGCGGCGACTTCCGCGAAGACCTCTTCTATCGCCTCAACGTCTATCCCATCGGCATCCCGCCCCTGCGTGACCGGCGCGACGACGTGCCCCTGCTGGTGGACCTGTTCCTGCGGCGCTTCTGCGCCGCCTACGAGCGGCCGCCGGTAGGCCTGACCATGCGCGCCCTCAAGGCCCTGCTGCGCTACGACTTTCCCGGCAACGTGCGGGAATTGCAGAATCTGGTGGAGCGCGGGGTGATCGCCAGCGATCCGGGCGAACTCATCGACCTGCCCCACCTGTTTCGCGGCGAGCCGCTGCCGGCCGAGCTCGTCGACGAGGCGCCGCCTGCCACCGGCTGGCTGGAGCGCCTGGGCGTGGACGGCGAACGCCCGCTGCCGCTGGCGCAGTTGGAAGCCGAGCTGCTCGACGAAGCCCTGGCGCGCAGCCAGGGCAACATGGCCGCCGCGGCGCGCCTGCTCGGCCTGAGCCGCGCCCAGTTCGCCTATCGCCATCGCCGCGCCCGCCAGGATCTGGACTAGAATGACCCCTCGATACCCTCCCCTCGCCATCTCCGACGGAAGCCCTTCCCGCCGATGAGTTCCCCTGACGACGCCACGCCCCTGGACCCTGCCGCCACCCCCTGGCTGGACACCGCCGTAGGCTATGCCCTGCGCCGCGCCCAGATGAAGATGTTCCAGCATCTGGTGGACAGCCTGGCCGCCTATGACCTGCGCCCCGCCCAGTTCACCGCCCTGGTGATCCTCGAACAGGAGCCCGGCCTGATGCAGGCCGACCTGGCCCGGCGCCTGGCCATCGAGCCGCCGCAACTGGTCCTGCTGCTGAACAAGCTGGAACGCCAGGGCCTGGCCGAGCGGGTGCGCGGCACCCAGGATCGCCGCGCCTATGCCCTGCACCTCACCGAGCAGGGCCGCGCCCTGGTCGGCGAACTCAAGGAACGCGCCGCCGCCAGCGACCGCGCCGCCAGCGCCCCGCTGGACGACGCCGAGCGGGCCGAGCTGTTGCGGCTGCTACGCAAGCTCAATGGGGAGTTGGGGTAGTACGCCACGCCTATCCGGGTGTCCTCTGCCTCCCGCCATCACTCAGGTATGCGCCCCCTATCGTTGCCGCTCCTACAAGAGCACTACCCCTATAGGAGCAACTATATTGTCGCTACGGGGATACATCACGTAGCGTGGAAAACGGCGCAGCCTTTTCCACTGGAGACTTGGTGGCAAGGGGGCGCCCTCACCCCAACCCTCTCCCGAGGGGAGAGGGTGCTATCCGAGCAGATGTTCAGTTACATCAGCTCCGGCAACATCACGATGAGCGTCAGAAACCGTACAGACTGACCGGGTTATCGCGCAGGATGGCATTGCGTACCTGCTCATCCGGCGCCCAGTCGGCCAGGAGGTCGAAGATGCGCCCGTCGTCCGGCTTGTTGCCGGTCGCGACCGTGGGATGCGGCCAGTCGCTGCCCCACAGCAGCCGCTCTGGATGGCGACGCACCAGCTCCCGGGCCACCGCGCCCACGTCGGCATACTCCGGCGGGCCGCTGCGCGACCTGATGTAGGGACCTGACAGCTTCACCCAGGTACGCTCGCCGTCCAGCAGGCGGGTCACCACGGCGAAGGTCGCCGAATTCACCCCCTCCGGTTGAGGCACATGGCCCATGTGGTCGATCACCAGCCGCGCCGGCAGCCGTTGCAGCCGACTCTCCAGCTCTGTCAGCTGATTGCCCGTGGCGACCACCTGGACATTCCAGCCCAGTTCGGCGACCCGTGCGGCCAGGGGCTCGAGGTCGGCCAGGTCGGCGCCGCCGTAGCTGAGGTTGAAACGGATCCCGCGCACCCCGGCCTTGTGCAGCGCCTGCAACTCGGCATCGGTGATGCTTTGGTCGAGGACAGCTACACCGCGGGCCTGGCCCCGGCTGCGCGCCAGGCCGTCGAGCATGCAGCGATTGTCGGTGCCGTAGGTGGACGGCGTGACGATGACCATCCGGCGCAATCCCAGCAGCGCCTGCAGCTGGTGATAGTCGTCCAGGGAGGCATTGGGCGGGAGAAGCTTGGCGCCCGGCGCCGCCGGGTAGCGGTCGTCATAGAGGTGCATGTGACAGTCGACACTGCCGGCCGGCGCCTTGAGTCTCGGTGCCGTTTGAATACTGGAGAACGGAGTGGCGGCCTGGACGCCGAGGGCATCGAAAAGGCACAGGGCGGCACTCGCCTGGGCGCTCGCTTTCAGGAAGCGCCGACGATTGAAGGTCATGATGGATTCCTTGAAAGGCTGCCGGCCCGGACGGGCCGGCAGCGATCAGCTTTAACCGGCGTTGGTCGCTACGGCCTGGGCATCTGCCTTGGCGCGCGCGGCCTTGCGGCCCATGACCAGCACCAGCAGGCCACTGATGGCGCACAGGGTGGCCAGCGGCAGTACCGCCAGGGCATGGCTGTGGGTGGCGCCATGGATGGCGCCATAGACGTTGACCATCACCCCGCCGCCGATGAGGTTGGCCAGGGCGCCGATGGCGGCCAGACCCGCCGCTGCGGTGGAGGACGACAGCCAGCCCGAGGCCAGTGCCCAGAACGGCCCCTTCATCGAATAGGCCCCGATCAGCACCAGACTCAGCAGGATCACCGTGGCGGCCAGGGACGAGGTGAACATGCCCGCCAGCAGGCCCACGGCGATCAACAGCATGGTGAGCGAGGTGTGCCAGCGACGCTCGCCGGTGCGATCCGAACTGCGCCCCCAGAGGACCATCGCCACCGAGGCCAGGCCATAGGGAATGGCATTGGTGAGGCCGACCTCCAGGTTGGACAGGCCAAAGGACTTGAGCAATTGCGGTGCCCAGACGCTCATGGTGCTACCGGCCGCCGAGGCGCCGGAATAGATCAGCGCCATTACCCAGATATCCTTGTGCTTGAGCAGCTGCCACAGCGAGATATGGCCGATGCTGGTCTTGCGATTGCGCTCCTCGGCCAGCTTGAGCGTCAGCCAGTTGCGCTGCTCGTCGCTCAGCCATTTGGCCTGCTCCGGGCGGTCGGTCAGCACGAACAGGCAGGCGATACCCAGCAGCACCGCCGGGATACCTTCCAGGATGAACAGCCAGTGCCAGCCACGCATGCCCATCCAGCCGTCCAGGCTCAGCAGCAGGCCGGAGAGCGGTGAACCCAGGAAATTGGCGCCCGGGATCGCCACCATGAAGATGGCGACCATGCGCGCTCTATAGTTGGAGGGCAGCCAGTAGGTGAGGTACAGCAGCACGCCAGGGAAGAAGCCGGCTTCCGCGGCGCCCAGCAGAAAGCGCATCACGTACAGCGAGTTGGCGCCCTGGACGAAGGCGGTGCCGGCCGAGATCAGGCCCCAGGTGATCATGATCCGGGCGATCCAGATGCGCGCACCGAAGCGCTGCAGCGCCAGGTTGCTCGGCACCTCCACCAGGAAATAGGAAAAGAAGAACAGGCTGCTGGCGAAACCGAAGATCGCCGGCGTCAGGCCGAGATCCTGGTTCATCTGCAGCGAGGCCATGCCGATGTTGCCACGGTCGATGATGGCGATGAGGTAGCAGACGATCAGGAACGGCAGGAGGCGCCAGGCGACGCGGCGCATCGTCGCGCGTTCCAGTTCACTGATTTCGGACGTGGAAGAGGTCATGCAGGCTCTCCGTCTTATTGTTGTGGAGATAGACGTAGCGAGCGGCTCCGGGAAGGAGACCGCCCGCCCTGACGCGAGGATCAGGCTGCGATCAGGTGACGATTGACCACAGCACGGGTTTCCACCGCCTTGCCGTTCCAGCGATCGAGTACCTGCTGCACCGCCACCAGCCCGACCCGGTCGCGGGCCTCGGTGGTGTTGGCGCCCACGTGCGGCGTGGCGACCAGGTTGGTCAGGCCCCAGAGGGCGCTGTCGGCCGGCGGCGGCTCGGGGTGGAAGGTATCCAGGCCGGCACCGCCGATCTGGCCGTCGCGCAACGCCGCGACCAGCGCCTGGGTGTCGATCAACTCGCCGCGGGCGGTATTGATCAGCAGGCTGCCGGGACGCATCCGGGCGAACTGGGCGGCGCCGAACAGGTGGCGATTGGCCTCGGTGAGCGGGCAATGCAGGCTGATGATGTCGCACTCGGCCAACAGGTTATCGAAGCTCTCCTCCCGGCGCACGTGGTCACGCACCGGCAGGCTCTGAAGGTAGGGATCGTAGACCCGCACCTGCATCCGCAGCGGCGCCACCAGGTCCATCAGCACGCTGCCGATGGAACCCAGGCCCACCAGGCCGAGGGTCTTGCCAAACAACTCGGTGCCATTGGCCTGGGCCTTGTCCCAGTGCCCGGCATGCATCCGCGCGTTCAGCCAGGGGGTCTGCCGGGCCACGCTGAACATCAGGGCGAAGGCGTGCTCGGCCACCGACTGGGCATTGGCGCCCAGGGCGATGGTGACCGGAATGTTTCGGTCGGCCGCCGCCTGCAGATCGATGGTGTCGTAGCCGACGCCGTGCTTGGCGATGATCTCGAGCTTGGCCGAGGCCTCGATCATCTCGCGGGTCAGCTTGCCCTGGCGGACGATGATGGCGTCGGGCTGCTCCTGGCGGATCAGCGCGACCAGCTCGTCATGGGGCATGTAGGGCTGGGTGGGTACCACGCGGATGCCGTGGGCGGCAGCCAGGGCCATGGCGTCGGGCGCGAGTTCGGGACCGGTGAGGAGCAGGGTGCGGGTCATGTGGGTTATCCCTTGTTGTTATGACGTCGTCCGTCGAGCGGACAGCCAGATGAGCAGGCCTTGACCTTAGCATAATGGAATAGCGTTGCAATACTGAACGTAACCTGGAATTTCCTGCCACCCATCCGACCGTTGAATGTTTAAAAAAGAAATGCCATTCTGAAATTTGACACCCGCTCCAGCGGCATCCAACAAAGCCCACAAGAGAAATGCCCATGACCATCGGATTCAGAGTTCTCAATGCCCAACGCAAGGTCGCAGCCGAATGGGTCGCGCGTTATCGTGAGGTTCCGGTCGCCAATGTCAGCGACTCGATGAACCGCATGACCGCCGGCGGCTCGCGCCTACGTCCCATGCACCGCCAGGGCGTGCTGGCCGGCCCGGCACTGACCGTGAAGGCGCGCCCGGGTGACAACCTCATGCTGCACTACGCCCTGGACATCGCCGAGCCGGGCGACGTCATCGTGGTGGATGCCGGTGGCGACCTGACCAATGCCCTGATCGGCGAGATGATGGTGGCCTATGCGGTCAAGCGCGGCGTGGCCGGCATCGTCATCAATGGCGCCATCCGCGATGCCGCCAACATCGGCGCGGGTGACTTCCCCCTGTTCGCCGCCGGCATCTCCCACCGCGGCCCCTACAAGGACGGCCCGGGCGAGATCAACGTGCCCATCGCCATCGACGGCATGGTCATCGAGCCGGGCGACCTGATCATCGGCGACGACGACGGCCTGCTCTGCGTGCCCTACGACCAGGTCGCCGAGGTCTATGACCGCGCCACCGCCAAGCACGCGGCGGAAGAAAAGCAGATGCGGCAGATCGCCGAAGGCACCAATGACCGTAGCTGGGTGCTGGAATCGCTCAAGAAGAAGGGCTGCGCCCTCCCCTAGTCCGTATCCCGAATGAAGAAAGGCAGCCTGGTGCTGCCTTTTTTATTGTGCTTCAGCCCAACGGGTATCCCGTTGACCTCAACCTGTCTCCCTGACCGAGCACGACAGGTCCGCAGGAACCAGGAACCAGGAACCAGGAACCAGGAACCAGGAACCAGGAACCAGGAAAGCATGGTCGCGGTTCGAAGGCTTGAGCCAACCAGCCTTGCGACGCGTCAGGAGGACATGACAAGACAGCCGGGTAAACCCCTTGCTGCGAAGAGGCGCGTTATAGATCGACGACGCCAGCTGCCGGCATCCCGCCAGCATCTCCTGCCCGGTCCTATCCGGAGCGCTGGCCTCTCGCCCAAGAGCAGCCAGCCGCAAAAGCAGAAGGCGGCTCATCGCCGCCCCCTTCCTGGCTCGCCCCTGAATCAGGTGCGACCCGCAGGCTCCAACCCGGTCCCACCAACTGGCTTCACCGGCGCCCGGCGACTCGGGTCGCCCAGCCAGAGCATCATGACGACACCCAGCGCCAGTACCGAGGCCACCACGTAGAAGGGACCGGAGTAACTCTGGGTCGCATCCTTGACCAGGCCGATGGCGAAGGGCCCGACGAAGCCGCCGAGGTTGCCGATCGAGACGATCAGCGCCAATCCGCCCGCTGCCGCCCGACCGGTCAGGAAGCTGGAGGGAATGGCCCAGAAGGTCGCCTGGAAGGACAGGATGCTGGCCACCGTCACGCTCAGACAACTCATGCGCAACAGCGGATCGGCCGAGAGCGCAGCGCCCACCAGACCGCAGGCGGCCAGCCCCAGAGCGCCGGCCACATAGGGCAGTCGGTGCGCACTCAGGTTGGCCTGCCGCGCCCAGAGGGTCATGGCGACAGCGCCGAGGATATAGGGGATGGTCGCCACCAGTCCCACGGTGGTGTTCTGCATGCCCAGGCTCTTGATGATCTGCGGCATCCAGATCCCGATCCCCACGGAGCCGACGATGCCGCAAAAGTTGATGGCGGCCAGCACGAAGACCTTGGGATTGGTGAGGGCAGCGCGCAGGGTGGAGCCATGGGCCGCGCCTATCTCGCGCTGCTCGCGGGCCAGTCGTTCGGTCAGCCAGGTGCGCTCGCGAGTCGACAGCCAGCGCGCCTTGGCCGGCGAATCCACCAGCACGAAAAGACAGAGGATACCCAGCAGTACCGCCGGCAAGGCTTCCACCACCAACAGGAATTGCCAGTTCTTCAACCCCATGAAGTCATGGATGTCCAGCAGGAAGCCCGACAGCGGCGAGCCGATGATGTTGGCGGTGGGGATGCCCAACAGGAAGGCGGCGGTCGCCTTGGCGCGCCACTTCCCCGGGAACCAGTAGGTGAAGTAGAGGTAGACCCCCGGGGTGAAGCCGGCCTCGGCCACCCCGAGCAGGAAGCGCAGGATGCTGAAGCTGACCGGGCCGGTGGCGAAGGCCGTGGCCATGGAGATGAGGCCCCAGCTGATCATGATCCGGGCGATCCAGATCCGCGCGCCAAAGCGCTGCATGAGCAGGTTGCTGGGAATCTCGAAGATGAAATAACCGAAGAAGAACAGACCCGCAGCCCAGCCGAACATGGTTGCCGTCAGGCCCAGGTCCTTGTTCATGCTGATGGCCGCGAAGCCGACGTTGGTGCGATCCAGATAGCTGATCACATAGCAGGCGAAGATGAACGGCAGGATGCGCCACAGGGCGCGATGCAATACCTGTTCGCCTTCGGCATCGGTCAAGGGCGGCTGGCCGCCCAGCGGGGTCTGACTCATGGATAACCTCTGTTGTAATTATTGTGGAGCTGACAAGGGCGCCGGAGCGCTGTTTACAGATGAGAGAACAGGGGTAGGCCCCGTACGCTGGTCTCCACCCGCAGGATGCTGCCGGTCTCGGATTCGGTGATGAACAGACTGCTCCCCTCGGGGCCGCCGAAGGCCAGGTTGGTGTTGCTGATGCCCGCGCAGGATTTCAACCGCGCCAGGGGCTCGGCCACCTGCGACAGCTGCCAGACCGAGCCGAAACCGGTATGGGCGATATAGAGGTTGCTCTCCTCATCCAGCGCCAGGCCGTCCGGACCACCGAGGCCACCGTGGAGCTGGGCGAAGACCCCGACCTTGCCGATCAGCGAGCCGTTGCCCAGGGGAATACGCCAGATCTGCTGCGCACGGGTCACCGCGATCAGCAGGTGGTTGAGCCGCGGATCGAAGACGATGCCATTGGGGCTGGGCACCGTGTTCAACAGACAGCTGAGCTGGCCGTCGGCGCTCAGGCGATAGATCCGGCCGCTGGCATCCTGCAGGCCGGTCTGGCCCTGGTCGGTGAAGTAGAGATCCCCGGCCGGCGAGAACACCAGGTCGTTGACCCCCTTGAAGCCTTCCGAGCCGGCGCTGCCCAGTAGCGTCTCCACCTCGCCGCGCAGCGGATCGAGCAGCAGGATGCCGCGCTTGTAGTCGGCGATGAAGATGCGCCCGTCACGATGGATCTTCAGGCCATTGGGCCAACCGTCGTACTCGCAGACCAGTTCCCACTCCCCTTGGGGATCGATGCGGAAGATGCGCCCATTGGGGATGTCGGTGACATAGAGATTGCCCTGTCGATCGAAGGAAGGCCCTTCGAGGAAGGAATCGATCGCCCTGCCCTGGCGGTTGGCATCCGCCCAGGCCGTGCGCTTCGGCTGGCGATAGCGATCGGGCAGGCGGGTGAAGACAGCGGTTTGGATAGTCGGCGGCGCAGCGAAAAAGCTCATGACCAAGCACCTGAGAGAGGCTGAAGCCCCTCGGCAAAAAGGGCTATGCAATTTTATTTTTAACGAAATGCCGTTGCAAAAATAAAACACTCAAGGCCAATTGCAAGCAAAAGTTTTCAGCTGACGAAGGCTGCATCCTCAAGGCTGCTTGACAGGCACGGCTTTTCTAAATACTCCTTAAAAGAAATGGCATTTCAAAAATAACAAGGAGAACGCCATGCTGCACCCGTCCGGTCGCTCATCCCGTCCCGCCCTGCGTCAGCTCGCCCGCGTCCTGGGTCTGGCCGCCAGCCTCACCTTGGCTACCGTCCTCCCGGCTCAGGCCCAGACCGAACAGAGCCAGGTCACCCTGGCCATCCAGTACGGCTACGCCTATCTGCCCGTGACCCTGGCGGACAAGCTGGGCTTCTTTCGCGAGCAGGCCAAGGCCGCCGGCCAGCCCGACACCCAGTTCGAGATCAAGCGCATCAGCGGTTCGCCGGCTATCAACGACGCCCTGATCAGCGGCAACATCGACATCGGCGGCTACGGCCTGCCCGGTACCCTGGTGGCCTGGCAGAAGACACAGAAGTCACTCGATATCCGCGCGCTCTGCGCCCTTGTCGCCGGCGACAACGCCCTGTTCGTCAACGACCCTTCGATCAAATCACTCAAGGACTTCAAGGCCGACCAGAAGATCGCCGTGAGCTCTCCCACCGGCCAGCAGGCTCTGCTGCTGCAGATGGCCGCCGAGCGCACCTTCGGCCCGGGCCAGGCACACCGGCTGGACAACCTCATGGTGGCCCTGCCCCATCCCGACGCCACCGCCAGCCTGCTCAACAAGGCCGGGATCACCGGCTACATCGGCCCCAACCCCTACAGCTATCTGCTGGCCAAGGACGCCAAGGTCACCAAGCTCTTCGACTTTTCCAAGGAACTCGACCTGCGCATGACCAGCGGGGTGCTGACCACCACCGGCAAGTTCGTCAAGCGCAACCCGAAACTCAGCGCCGCCGTGGTCGCCGCCATCGGCCAGGCCCAGGACTTCATCAAGGCCGAGCCGCGCAAGGCTGCCGAACTCTTCCTGCAGTCGGAGCCCTCCAGCCTGAGTCTCGATCAGGTGGAAGAGATGCTGCGTGGCGTCAGTGGCGAATGGTCGGTGCAGCCTATCGGCGTCATGACTCTGGCCACCTTCATGGTCGGCAGCGGTGCTCTCAAGGAGGCACCGCAACGCTGGCAGCAGGTCTTCTTCGATCCCGTGGCCACCGGCGAGGGCAACTGACATGAACGCCGTACCGACCTCCGCACCCACCGCCGTACCGGATAGCCCTGCCTGCCTGCTGCAGGTCGAAAATGTGACCCTGCAATACAAGACCCGCGAACAGCTGATCACCGCGACGCACCAGGTGTCCTTCGCGGTCCGCGAATACGACCGCTTCATCCTGCTCGGCCCCTCGGGCTGCGGCAAATCCAGCCTGCTCAAGAGCGTCGCGGGCTTTCTCGAACCGGCGGCGGGCCACATCCGCCTCCAGGGCAAGGACGTCCGCGAACCCGGTCCGGATCGCATGATGGTGTTCCAGGAATTCGACCAGTTGATGCCTTGGAAGACCGTACTCGGCAATATCCTCTTCCCGCTCCAGGAAACCCGGCGCTTCCCCGCCGGCGAATTGCGCGACCGCGCCCGGGCCGCCGCGGTCAAGGTGGGCCTGGAGAAATTCGTCGATGCCTATCCGCACCAGCTCTCCGGTGGCATGAAGCAACGCGTGGCCATCGCCCGCGCCCTGGCCATGGAGCCGGCCATCCTGCTGATGGACGAACCCTTCGCCGCCCTCGACGCCCTCACCCGGCGGCGCATGCAGGAGGAACTGCTCGGGCTCTGGGAGCAGTCGCCCTTCACCCTGATGTTCGTCACCCACTCCATCGAGGAGGCCATCCTGCTCGGCTCGCGCATCCTGGTGCTCAGCCCTCATCCCGGCCAGGTCCGTGCCGAGCTCGATGCCAGCCAGTACGGCTTCCGTCAGCAGGGCGCCGCCGGCTTCACCGCCTTCCACAATCGCATCAGCCAGATGCTGTTCGGCCCCAACGCCAGCGAGACCGCCCATGACTAAGCCCGCCGTCATCCTGCAACCGCGCCCGGACCTCGAATACACCCCCGTCGCCCCCGGCCAGGTCGGCGACATCGCCCGGCGCCTGGGCCTGGCCGAGCGCCTGTTCGCCCAGGCCGGCGTGCGCCGCACCCTGGTGCTGATCGCCCTGGCGCTGATCTGGGAGGTCTATGCCCGCTATCTGGACAACCCGCTGATGTTCCCGACCTTCAGCGACACCGTCGTCGCGCTGTGGACCGATCTGGTCAATGGCGCCCTACCCCTCGCCGTGCTCAGCTCGCTCAAGGTACTGATGGTGAGCTATGGCCTGGCCATCGCCCTGGCGATGCTGCTCACCACCCTGGCCGTATCCACCCGGGTGGGCACCGATATCCTCGCCACCCTCACCGCCATGTTCAATCCGCTGCCGGCCATCGCCATCCTGCCGCTGGCCATGCTCTGGTTCGGCCTCGGCGTCCAGAGTCTGATGCTGGTCATCGTCCACTCGGTGCTCTGGGCGGTGGCGCTCAACACCTACTCGGGCTTCCTCTCGGTCAGCCAGACCCAACGCATGGCCGGGCGCAACTATGGGCTGCGCGGCATCCGCCTGGTAGCCAAGGTGCTGATCCCGGCGGCGGTTCCCTCGATCCTCGCCGGCCTGAAGATCGGCTGGGCCTTCGCCTGGCGTACCCTGATCGCCGCCGAGCTGGTGTTCGGCGTCTCCGGCAACTCGGGTGGCCTGGGCTGGTACGTCTTCCAGCACCGCAACGCCCTGGAGACCTCCAATGTCTTCGCCGGCCTGCTGATGGTCATCATCATCGGCCTGGTGGTGGAAGGCCTGGTGTTCCGCAGCATCGAGGTGCTCACGGTGCGCCGCTGGGGCATGCAGAATTGACTCGCCCCTCACTATCCAAAAGCCTTCTCCGGAGCCGTCGCCATGGCTGAGGCTCCGGCTTCCCCCCACGCCCCGGTCCGCGAGGCCTGGCTGGCCCAGGTCCAGGAACCGATCCTGGAGCCCGAGCTGCCCATCATCGACGCCCATCACCACCTCTGGGACCGACCCGGCCAGCGCTACCTGCTGCCCGAGTACCTGGCGGACACCGGTAGCGGCCATCGCATCCTGGCCTCGGTCTATGTGCAGTGCCGGTCGATGTACAGCGCGGACCGGGCCGCGCCCTTCGATGCCGTGGGGGAAGTGGAATTCGCGGCCGGAATAGCGGCCCAGAGCGCCAGCGGTCTCTATGGCGAGAGCCGGCTCTGCGCCGCCATCGTCGCCGGCGCCGACCTCCGCCAGGGCGAGGGGATCGTCCCGGTTCTGGAAGAAATGCAGGCGCGCAGCGGCGGACGCCTGCGCGGCATCCGCAACGCCACTGCCTGGCATGGCGATCCACGGCTGGTGTCCAATCCACGGCCACCGCCGGCGGGCATCCTCATGGATGAGCGCTTCCACGAAGGCGTGGCCTGTCTTGCCCGGCATGACCTCTCGCTCGACATCTGGGCGTACCACACCCAGCTCGACGAGGTCCTGGCCCTCGCCCGCAGATTCCCCGACCAGTTGATCGTCCTTGATCATTTCGGCGGCCCGCTCGGCGCCGGACCCTATGCGCACCAACGCCAGGAGGTGTTCCAGACCTGGTCCCTGGCCATCAGGGAACTGGCCAGGTGCAGCAACCTGCGCCTGAAACTGGGTGGCCTGGGCATGAAGGTCGGTGGCTTCGCCTTCGACGAGAGAGCCACGCCGCCCAGCTCAGCGGAGCTGGCGGACCTGTGGCGGCCCTATGTGCTGACCTGCGTGGAAGCCTTTGGCGCCGAGCGCTGCCTGTTCGAAAGCAATTTCCCCGTGGACAAGGGCATGTTTTCCTATGGGGTGCTCTGGAACGCCTTCAAGCGCCTGACCAAGGGCTGGGTCAAGGATGACCGGGCAGCGCTGTTCAGCGGCACGGCCAAGGATACCTACCGCCTATCATCAAATAGCAGATCGGCCGTGGTTACCGCACGATCCTGAGGCTGTCGCGACGGACCTCGCCGGGACTCTGGATCCCCAGCAGCGCCATGTTGCGCGACAGTTCGGTGGCCAGGATGCCGATCGCATGCTTGATGCCCGGCTGGCCGCCCACGGCACCGGCATAGTTCATCGGTCGACCGACGAAGACGAAGGTCGCCCCCAGGGCGAGCGCCATGAGGATGTCACCGCCACGGCGGAAGCCGCTGTCGATCATCACCGGATAATCCGAACCGACCGCCTGGACCACCTGCGGCAGGATGGCGAGGGGCGCGACACTGCCATCCAGCTGGCGTCCGCCGTGGTTGGAAACGATGATGCCCTCCACGCCGACCTCCCGGGCGCGCACGGCATCCGCCGGATCGAGGATGCCCTTGACCACCAGGGTGCCCGGCCAGTGGCGGCGGATCAGCTCCAGATGCCGCCAGCTAAGGTGATCGCGGGCGCCGAAATCGCGCATCACATTGGCCGACACGATGGGCGCGCCACGGCCGACGCCGGAATTCTCGAAGTGCGGCATGCCCCGCCGGAGCAGGGTGCGCAAGGCGGTACCCAGCAGCCAGCGCGGGTGGGTGATGCCCTCCCCGGCCAGGTGCAGATCCGGCTTCAACGGCGTGGAAAAGCGTGCGCGAATCAGATTCTCCCGATTGGCCGACACCGGTACGTCGGCGGTGACCACCAGCGTCTTGAAACCGGCGCGCTGCACCCGCTCGAGGAGAGCGAGGATCTTGGCGTCTTCGCCCGGCACATAGGCCTGGAACCAGGCGTCCGGATTTTCCTGCACCACCGCCTCCATCGGCAGCAGGGAGGAGCCGCTCATGATCGCCGGAATATTGGCCTCCCTGGCCGCCCGGGTCTGGATGAGGTCACCCTCGAAGGCGGTGAGGGCGCTGATGCCCATGGGCGCGATGCCGAAGGGCGCGCTGTAGCGCTGCCCCAGGAGCGTCGTTTCGAGGCTGCGCGCCGAGGTATCGGTGAAGACGCGCGGGACCCAGGCATAGCGATCGAATCCCGAGCGGTTCCCGTGCAGCGACTTTTCCTCTTCCGCGCCACCGCTGACGTAGGCGAACAGCGGCTTGGGCAGGAAGCGGCGAGCGGCCGCCTCGAAGTCATCGAGGGACAGAATCGTCCGCAGGCGCCGGGGTATCCGGTAGCCGCCGCTGCCCTTGGGCAGGGTGTGGGACGCCAAGGGATAGTCTTGCAGTCTGCTCGTCTGGTTCATGCCGCTGGCCTCGTTTTGGCCATCTTAGGCGCCCGACCCGCCAAGAAAAGTTATTCTTCGTCGATCCAAAGACGAGAAAAACTCATGAAGATCGAAGCCTTCCTGACCTTGCAGGCGGCAGTGGAGCGCGGCTCCTTCGCCGCCGCCGCGGAGGCGGTGAACCTGACCCCCAGCGCTGTCAGCCTGCAGATCAAGCAGCTCGAGGCCTACTTCGGCCAGTCACTGTTTGATCGCTCGGGTCGGGCGGTGCAAGCCACGGGGTTCGCCCGACAATTGATCGACACCATGGCCCGGCCGTTGGCCGATCTCGAGAAGTTGCGCAATAAGCGCGCCCAGCCGCTGACCGGTCGCGTCCGTCTCGGGGTGACGGGTTCGGTCCTGACCACCCTGCTCCCCAAGGCGGTCGCCGAACTGCAGCAACGCGCTCCCGGCATCACCCTGCAACTGGAGCGGCACAATACGCCCGAATTGATCGCCGCCCTGAAAGCGGATCGCCTGGATGCCGCCATCCTGATCAGACCACCAGGCGGCGGCTCGGCCCGGCTGCATTGGCATGACCTGCTCCGCGAGCCGCTGGTACTGGTGGTGCCAGCGCAGCTCGCGCCCCTGGAGCCAGAGGCGTATCTGCGGCGCTATCCCTGGATCAGGCTGGATCGCAAGCTGGTGGTCGGTCGCCTGGCGGCGCGCTTCGTCGATGGCCTGGTGCCCCAGTGCGAGGCCCTGCTCGATGTCCCCAGCGCCGACGCCATCGTCGCCATGGTCGGCCTAGGTCTGGGCGTCTCGGTGCTGCCGCGACTGCGCCCGGAACACCTGGGGCCCTATGAGATAAGGGAGGTCTCCCTCGGCACCGCCGCGCCCACTCGCCAACTCGCCATGGCGCGTCGCAAGCAGGACTCCGAAAGCGCCTTGCTCGACACCATCGCCCAGACCTTCGACGTCGCCTGCCGCTAGCACGCCGAGGGGGCGGCGAGCTCAGCCCGTCGCCCCCTCCCCGCTCAGGCCTCCTCCTCCTGGAAGGCCTCCTCCCGCTTCCGGCGAAACGCCGGCAACACCATCATCACCAGCAGCATGGCCGAGGCGGCGAACAGGGTGGCGCTGATCGGCCGCTGGACGAGCACGGACGGATCCCCCTGGGAAATCAGCAGGGCGCGTCTCAGGTTGGTCTCCAGCAAGGGGCCGAGGACGAAACCCAGCAGCAGCGGACCCGGCTCGCACTTGGCCTTGCGGAACAGATAGCCCAGCAGCCCGAAGATGATCACCAGGGCGACATCGAAGCCGCGGTTGTTGACGCTATAGACCCCGACGCAGCAGAACAGCAGGATGGCCGGGAACAGCAGCCGATACGGCACCTGCAGCAGCCGCACCCAGACGCCGATGAGCGGCAGGTTGATGACCAGCAGCATCAGGTTGCCGATCCACATGCTGGCGATCAGACCCCAGAACAGCGCGGGCTGGTTGGTGATCACCGAAGGCCCGGGAGTGATGCCGTGGATCATCATGGCGCCGAGCATCATGGCCATGATCGAGTTGGACGGGATGCCCAGGGTCAGCAGCGGGATGAAGGACGACTGGGCGCCGGCGTTGTTGGCCGACTCCGGCGCGGCGACGCCCTCCACCATCCCGGTGCCGAATTGCTCCGGCGTCTTGGAAACCTTCTTTTCCAGCGAATAGGCGCTGAAGGCGCTCAGGGTCGCACCGCCGCCCGGCAGGACGCCGAGGAAGGTCCCCAACGCCGTGCCCCTCAGGGTAGCCGGCCAGGCCCTGCGGAAGTCCTCGCGGGTGGGCCACAGCCGGGTGATCTTGCCGGCCAGGGTGCCGCGGGCTTCGCGGGATTCGAGGTTGACGGCGATCTCGGCGATGCCGAACAGGCCCACCGCGATCACCACGAAGTCGATGCCGTCGTAGAGATCGGTGGAACCGAAGGTCAGGCGCGTGGTGCCGCTGCTGACATCCATGCCCACCATGCCGAGCAGCAGTCCCAGGCAGACCATGCCGACCGCCTTGATCACCGATCCGCTGGCCAGGATGGTCGCCGCCAGCAGGCCGAAGACGGTGAGCGCCACGTATTCCGCCGGCCCGAAGGACAGGGCGAAGCGCGACAGCACCGGGCCGGCCACCGCCAGGGCCACGGTGGCGACGGTCCCGGCGAAGAAGGACGCCAGGGCGGCGGTGGCAAGCGCTGCTCCCGCCCGCCCCCGCTTGGCCATGGCATGGCCGTCCAGCGCCGTGACCACCGCCGAGGCCTCGCCCGGCAGATTGACCAGGATCGCCGTGGTCGAGCCGCCGTATTGCGCACCGTAGAAGATGCCGGCGAGCATGATCAGGGCGGCCAGCGGTGGCAGGAAGTAGGTGATCGGCAGCAGGATCGCCACGGTGGCCGTGGGCCCGATGCCTGGCAGCACGCCGATCAGGGTTCCGAGCAGGGCGCCGATCAGGCAGAACGCCAGGTTGGTCGGGCTCATGGCTTCGGAGAAGCCCAGGTAGAGCGCGTCGAAGATCTCCATCAGAAAGGCCCCACACGCATTTGGACATCCAGTCCATAGATGAAGACCAGCACGCCGAACAGGGTCAGCACCACGCTGGAGATCAGCACCTCGCGCAGCCGCCACTCGCGGTCGGCCATGCTGCCGAAGATCACCAGCCCGGCCGCCGCGACGATGAAGCCGGCATACTCGGCCGCCAGGGCGAAGCCGCCGACGGAAGCCAACAGGATCAATAAAGGCCTGAGCTGTACGGCGCCGATGGATTCCGCGTGCTGCCACAGGCCCAGCAGACCGATGACGACGCCGAGGATGATCACCAGCGAGCCGACCAACACCGGCAGATAGCCCGGCCCCATCATGGCCGCGCTGCCGAACGGCAGATCCTTCGACGACCAGAGCACCAGCGCCCCCAGGCCGATGAAGATGGCACTGGCGAGCAGGTCGGGGCGGCTACCGCGCGCCGCGCGTGTCACTGCACCCATGGCGAGACGCTCCACAGCTTCTGGTAACCCGCGAGCTGCGCCGGCATCTGGGCGGCCCAATCCTCGCCGGACAGATAGGCCAGCGGCAGCGACAGGTCCCCGGCCTGCTTGACGAAGGCCGGATCCTCGATGACCTCTTTCACCGCCTGCGCCATCCGCTGCTCGATGGCCTCGGGCACCCCGGACGGGGCGGCGATGCCCCGTTCGGAGGTCATGACCAGGTCGACGCCCTGCTCCCTGGCAGTGGGTAGATTGGGCTGCTGCGGCATGCGCTCGGCGGAGAATTGCGCCAGCACGCGGAAGTCGTCGTCCGCGTTCATCTCGCTGATGTTCTGCCCGGCCGCGCTGATATGGCCGCCCATCAGGGCGGTGCGGGATTCGGAAGCGCCGCTGAAAGGCACGTGGGTGAGCTTGATGTCGGTCAGCTGCTGCAGCTCCACCATCATCAGGTGGTCATCCGTCCCCACGCCGGAGGTACCGACCGAGAACTTGCCGGGCGCTGCCTTGGCGGCCGCGGTGAAGTCGGCCAGGGTCTGGTAGGAGGAATCCTTGGGCACCGCCAGCACCGTGGGATCGTCGACGATGCGCGCCACCGGGCGAATCTTCGCCGGGTCGTAGCCGACCTTGCGCTGCACGCGGGTACTCAGGAAGCCGGGGGTATTGATGAAGGCGAAGGTGTAGCCATCGGGTTTCGCCTTGCTCAGCATGGTGTAGGCGATCTCGCCCGCCGCGCCGGGGCGGTTGACGATGACGATCTTTGCGCCCAGGCGCTTCTCCAGATAGGGCTGCATCGCGCGCGCCATGACATCGGTGCTGCCACCGGGGGCATAGGCGACCAGGAATTCGATCGGCCGGTCTTCCGGCCAGGCGGCCTGCGCACTGAAGGAGCTGAGGGACAGCGCCAGGAAAGAGGCAAGCACAGCACTCGCGGTCTTGGTCATGGATAGCTCTCTATTGTTTTTGTTGGAATGGACGTGGCCAGGCGTCACGCGCGGCAGCGGCGTCCAGGGCGACGCTGCCGGCGTTGACTGATCACGGAATAGCGTTTCCGGCCGCAAGGAAGATCTCTCGGCCGGCACCCGTTGAAGCAAGATAATGGAATGCCATTTCGTAAACGAGACAAGGCATTGGCTACGCTGCCGAAAATTCGTAACCAAAAAAGTCCTATCAAGCCTTTTACGGCCTAACGGTCAGCGTGAGCCAGGCTCCTGAAGCCGCCAAAAAATATACTTTGAAATGATATTTCTTTTTTAAAGGATCGCTCATGAATTCCCACAGCTTCACTCGCCAGCCCGGAACGCCCTTCCCACTTCAAAAAGGAATACAGGACCCATGATGAGGGCCGCCGGCCTGGTCATTCGTTGCCTGGAAACGAGGATGCAATACCTCTTCGGCATTCCCGGGGGAGAGAGCCTGGACTACTCCGAGAACGACCGGCTCCTGCGTCAGGA
The DNA here is from genome assembly GCF_055393275.1 of Pseudomonas sp. Pso3. Classification (NCBI taxonomy): domain Bacteria; kingdom Pseudomonadati; phylum Pseudomonadota; class Gammaproteobacteria; order Pseudomonadales; family Pseudomonadaceae; genus Pseudomonas; species Pseudomonas sp. Pso3. The sequence goes on from NZ_AP043687.1 coordinate 3,160,143, forward strand.
GATCAAGGAACGCAGCGCGGCGATCTGAGCGGCGGCGCAAGCAAAGCAATGCCCTGACGGCATGATCGGGGCATTGGTGGACGCTCACCTCGGGGCGGGTGGGCCATTGCCATTGAAATGTCTAGCTATCAATAAAGGCGGATAGCAGCGCCTGGACAGCTGACCGGTGTGAGTGACTCACTAGGCGCACACCGGGCGCTCGCGGATAATGGGGCGATAGCTGCCCTTTAGGAACACTCGCTTGAACACCAACCGTCCTCGCCCAGGCGTTTCCGGCGTTGCCTCTGCTGATCGCGTCTTGACCGTTCTCACCGCCTTTCGCATCGGCGATGCCGCCCTGAGTCTCGCCGAACTGGCCAATCGCACCGGTCTGATCAAGAGCACCATCATGCGCCTGGTGGTGTCCCTGGAAAAATACGGCCTGGTGACCCGGCTCGCCGATGGCAACTACATCCTGGCCAGCGAGGTCGTGCGCCTCAATGCCGTCTACCAGGACTCCCACGATGTCGGCCGCCACATCATGCCGCGGCTGCATCAGCTCACCGAAGAGAGCGGCGAAACCGCCTCCTTCTATGTACGACACGGCGCCTACCGACTCTGTCAGTACCGGGTGAATTCCCCGCATCGCCTGCGTCTGCACCTCCAACCCGGCGACATGCGTCCCATGGACCAGGCGGCCGGGGCCCAGGCCCTGCAGACGCCCTACGCGGTGGCCAAGGCAGGGATCATCCCCTTCTATTCCTGCGGTGCCACCGATCCGCACGCCTCTTCCGTCGCCCTGCCCATCTATGACGCCCAGGAAGAGCTGCTGGGTGCTCTGGTGATCTCGGGGCCGGCCAATCGCCTCAGCCTGGAACGCGCCCAGACCCTGTACGAGGTCCTGCGCGAAGCCGCGGATGAACTCACCCGCAGCCTGGGCGGCAAGCCCCTGTACGGCACGGATCAGGCGAAGCGCAAGCCACGCAAGGATGAGTGATCGGGCATAAGGGCCGGCGGCCCCTGGAGCCAGTCTCCGCCGCCCTTGCGTAACGCCCTTCTTCCACGGAAGAGGGCTGGGGTGAGGGATGTCGTCAGCCCCCCTTGTAGGGCTTCGCTACGCTCAACCGCAACCTACGAACGTCGCGCAGTGGCACTGAACGCCCCCTCTCCCTCTTGGAGAGGGCTAGGATGAGGGATGTCGTCAGCCCCTCCTTGTTGGGCTTCGCTACGCTCAACCGCAACCTACGAACGTCGCGCAGTGGCACTGAACGCCCCCTCTCCCTCTGGGAGAGGGCTGGGGTGAGGGCGACCCCAGCCGCCGAATTACACCCTGATCAACAGCGGCGCCGTTCCCCTGTAGCAGGCGTCCAGCCGCTCGGCGCGATGGGCCAGGACGCTGCGCTGGTTGAGTGAGCCCTTGTCGGTGATCTCGCCGCGGTCGGCGGATGGTGGCTCTTCCTGCAGGGCGATCCATTCCAGGCGGCTGGCGTTGCCCGAGGCCTCGCGATTGAGGCGCCCCAGCCAGGCGGCGAACCAGTCCTGCACCGGGGCGCTGGCCAGTACCGTGGCGGCATCGACCCCATTGTCCAGCCCGGCCAGTTGCCGGCAGTCCGCCAGGCGCGGAAAGACCAGCAGCCCCAGGCACTCGCGATCCGGCGCCGCCACCACCACGTCCTGCACCAGCGGCGTCCCCTCCAGCACCGCGCGATTGCGCAGGGGACCGACGCTGACGAAGACCCCGGACGAGAGCTTGAAGTCCTCGGCGATGCGACCGTCGAACATCAGGCCCAGTTGCGGATTGGCCGGATCGACCAGCTTGAGCGCATCGCCCGAGCAGTAGAAGCCTTCCTCGTCGAAGCAGGCGGTGGTCTGGGCGGCATCGCGCCAGTAGCCGGGCATGATGTGCGGACCGCGGAAGCGCCCTTCCAGCTTGCCGTCCACCGGTACCAGCTTGAGTTCGCAGCCCGGCGCCGGCACCCCGACATAGCCGGCCACCGACAGCGGGCCGGTGGTGAAGGTGCAACTGGGCGAGGCCTCGGTCATGCCCAGGCCGGCCATCATGCGGATGCGTTCGCCGCAGTGGGCCTCGGCGATGCGATCCAGGCGATCCCAGACGCTTTGCGACAGCCCCGCCGCGGCAAAGAAGAACAGTCGCATGCGGGCGAAGAAGCGCTCGCGCAACCTGGCGTCGCGCTCCAGCGCATTGGCCAGCTCCTCCCAGCCGCGCGGCACCGTGAGGTAGGCGGTGGGCGATACCTCCTGCAGGTTGCGCAGGGTTTCGCCGAAGCCCTGGGGCGTCGGCTTGCCCTCGTCCAGGTAGAAGGTGCCACCGTTGTAGAGCACGATCCCCAGGTTGTGGCTACCGCCGAAGGTGTGGTTCCAGGGCAGCCAGTCCACCAGCACCGGCGGCTCTTCGCCGAACACCGGAAAGGTCTGCAACAGCATCTGCTGGTTGGCGCAGAGCATGCGCTGGGTGGTGGTCACCGCCTTGGGCAGCTTGGTGGAACCTGAGGTGAAGAGAAACTTGGCGATGCTGTCCGGCCCGGTGGCGGCGAAGGCGCGCTCGGCGGCGGCCAGTTCGCCGCGGGCGAGCAGCGCCGCGAAGGCCAGGGTGCTGCGACCCTGCACCTGGCCGCGGGTCGCGATCACCGGTACGTCGGCGGGCAGTACGGCATCCAGCGCCTTCTGGAAGGCCGGGCCGTCGCTGACGAACACCAGCGCCGGCTGCAGCAGACCGCAGACATGGCGCAGCTTGGCGTGGTCCTGGGACAGCAGCGCATAGCCGGGTGACACCGGGCAGAAGGGAATGCCGGCATAGAGCGCCGCCATGGCCAGCTGCAGGTGCTCGGGGTCGTTGCCGGAGAGAATCGCCAGCGGACGCTCGGCGCAGAGGCCGAACTCCAGCAGCGCGGCGGCCAGTTGGCGCACTCGCTGCAGCATCTCGCCATAGGAAAATTCGCGCCAGGCGCCGCCGGCGTCCCGCGCGGCGAAGAAGGTGCGGTCCGGTGCCACTTCGGCCCAGTGCAGCAGGCGATCCAGCAGCCGCGGCGGCGGTGGGGTCAGGGCTTCCTGGGAGGCCATGTAGAGCAGCCCCCCGCGCTCTTCCACCGTGACCCCGGGGTGGCCCAGGGTCACCGGGCGATAGCGCAGCGGCTGATCGGCGGGCGCGCGGGTTTGCGTGACGTGACTCACCTTGAATTCTCCTCTGGGCTGGCGCCCGGAGGCGCCTCTTATTGTTGTTGCAACAGGAGCTAGGGACTGCGGACGCTAGATCGGGTAGTGACGTGGCCCCGTCTGCAGCGTCACCCAGCGCAACTGGGTGAAGTGGTCGATGGAGGCGCGCGAACCGAAGCTGCCGTAGCCGCTGGACTTGACGCCGCCGAAGGGCATCTGCGCCTCGTCGTGCACCGTGGGGCCATTGATATGGCAGATGCCGCTCTCCACCCGCTGGGCCAGCGCCAGGGCGCGAGCGGTGTCGCGGCTGAAGATGGCGGACGAGAGACCGAATTCGGAGTCGTTGGCCAGGCGCAGCAGGGCTTCGTCGCCCTCGGCACGGATCACCACCGCGACCGGTCCGAAGGATTCCTCGGCATAGAGCTGCATCTCGGCGGTGACGCCATCCAGCAGGGTCGGCTGGAGGATGCTGCCGTCGAGCTGGCCACCACAGACCAGCCGGGCGCCCTTGCCCACGGCGTCGTCGATCATGGCCTTGATGCGGGTGCCGGCGCTGGCGTCGATCAGCGAGCCCAGCACCGAGTCGGCTGCACTGGGATCACCCGCCTTGAGGGTGCGCACCTTGGCCGCCAGGCGCTCGACGAAGGCGTCGGCGATACGGCTGTCGACCAGCAGGCGCTCGGTGGACATGCAGATCTGCCCCTGGTTGAAGTAGGCGCCAAAGGCTGCCGCGGCGACCGCGGCATCCAGGTCGGCGTCTTCCAGCACCAGCAGCGGCGCCTTGCCGCCCAGTTCCAGCACGGCGGGCTTCAGATGGCGCGCCGACAGCTCGCCAACGATGCGACCGACCCGGGTGGAGCCGGTGAAGTTGACCCGCCGCACCGCCGGGTTGGCGATCAGCCGTTCGACGATGGCCGGGGCATCCTCCGGGGCGTTGGTGACGACGTTGACCACGCCGTCGCCCAGCCCGGCGTCCTGCAGCACCTGGCCGATCAGCCGGTGCACGCCCGGACTCTGCTCCGACGCTTTGAGCACCACGGTATTGCCGCAGGCCAGGGGCATGGCCAGGGCGCGGGTCCCCAGGATCACCGGTGCGTTCCAGGGCGCGATGCCGAGCACCACGCCACAGGGCTGGCGCAAGGCCATGGCGAAGCTGCCGGGGACGTCGGAAGGGATGACTTCGCCCTGGATCTGGGTGGTCATGGCCGCCGCCTCGCGCAGCATGTTGGCGGCCAGGTGGACATTGAAGCCGTACCAGTTGGCCATGGCCCCGGTCTCCCCGGCCAGGGCGACGAATTCGCCACTGCGCGCCGCCAGGCCATCGGCTGCCGCCAGCAAACGGCGGCGGCGCTCGCCCGGCGGCAACGCGGCCCAGGCGGGAAAGGCGGCCTGTGCCGCGGCCACCGCGGCGTCGGCATCGTCCAGGGTGGCGGCGGCCACCGTGGAGACCACCGCACCCGTCACCGGATGGCAACGCTGATAGCTGCGACCGTCGCCGGCCGGGCGGCTGGCGCCGCCGATGAGCAGGGATACCTCGACCATGACGCTACCTCTTGTTGTTGTATGTGGGGCGGTGGCGATCTAGCGCTTGTAGGTCTGCAGACCGGGCTTGATGCTCTTGTCGTCGAGGAATTGCTTCATCCCCTGCTCCCGCCCGCCTTCCGGATCCTGCAGGCGCGACTGGTCGAGCTTGGCATAGAGGTAGTCCTCGTTCTGCTCCCAGGTCAGCTCGCGGCAGCGCTTGAAGCCGACCTTGGCGGCGCGCAGCACCACCGGATTCTTGTCCAGCAGCTCGCGGGCCAGGGCGGTGGTCACCTCGCGCAACTGGTCGCGCGGCACGCTCTGGTTGACCAGGCCCATGGCCGCGGCCTCGGGACCGCTGAAGGTCTTGCCGGTCATCACATAGTAGAGGGCGGTGCGATGGCCCACGGTGTCGGCCAGGGCCTTGCTCACCAGGTTGCCCGGCGGGATGCCCCAGTTGATCTCGGACAGGCCGAAGGTGGCCTCGTTGGCGGTGATGGCCAGGTCGCAGGCCACCAGCGGACTGAAGCCGCCGCCAAAGCACCAGCCGTTGACCATGGCGATGGTCGGCTTGGCGTACATGCGCAACAGCTTCCACTGCCACTGGGAGGCTTCGCGACGAATCTTTTCCTGCAGGATCTCCGGGCCGGCATCGGTCTCGCGGAAGTATTCCTTGAGGTCCATGCCCGCGGTCCAGGCCTCGCCGGCACCGGTCAGCACCAGCACGCCGGCACTGGCGTCCTGCTCCAGGGTTTCCAGCACCTCGACCATTTCGCGGTTGAGGGTGGGGCTCATGGCATTGCGTTTTTCCGGACGATTGAGCGTCACCCAGGCGATACCGTCCTCGATGTCCACTTTGACCGTCTGCCAGCGTCCGTCGTAACTGCCCATGGCGTGTGCCTCTTGTTGTTGGGTGGGTATGGCACTGAAGCTACGCCAGGGAATTAGTTAAGTCAATTAACTATTTTTGGCAAAATGATGACCCTGCCAAAAGCGGCTAGCCCAGCGCCTTGCCCGCGGACACGCTCAAACCTGCTGACGTCGGCCGTCCTTCGGGGCGGGTCAGCAGGAGCAGCAGCCCCGCCGCGACGAAGACGCCAGCAAAGACCAGGTACAGCCGCAGCGGCGGCCACCCGTTATCGAGCAGCAGTCCTGCTACTACCGGCGAGAGAATGGCGCCCAGGCGACCAATCCCGATGCCCCAGCCCACCCCGGTGGCGCGCACCTCGGCGGCATAGGCCAGTGCCGGCAGCGCATAGAGTCCGGCGACGCAGCCATTGGCGAAGAGCCCGATCAGCAGACCCATGGCCAGGGCGCCCAGGTAGGAACTGCCCATATGGGCGAAGGCCACCAGCAGCAGCGCGGTGGTCAGCATGAAGCCGCCCAGCGCCCGGGACAGCGGCAGGCGAGCGAACAGCAGACCCACCAGGGCGGCGCCAAAGATGCCGCCCACGCTCAGCAGCACGCCACCGGCCACCCCCTGCTGCTCGGAAAGCCCCAGGGTGGTCAGCAGCTTGGGCGTCCAGCTCATGATGAAGTAGAAGCCGAACATGGCCAGAAAGAACAGCGTCCACACCAGCAGGGTGGTCCGCCGCAAGGCCGGAGCCAGCAGCCGGCCAACGGTGCCGGCGGCGCCGGGGCCTTGCACCTGCGGTGGCAGCGCGGCGAGCTCAGGCTGGCCAAGTCGCCGGGCCAGGCGATTGACCTGCACTAGGGCGCTGACCGGCCGCCGCGTGAGCAGAAAATCCAGCGATTCCGGCAGACCAAGGAGCACCAGTGGCAGGGCGCCCAGGGTGATGAGGCCACCCGCGCAGAAGACCGCGCGCCAGCCCCAGTGCGACAGCAGCCAGACCGCCAGCAAGCCACCCAGGGTCGCTCCCAGCGCATAGCCCATGCCCTGCAAGCTGACCGCCAGGCCCCGCCAGCGGCGCGCCGAATATTCGCTGGCGATCACGTTGCTGCTGGCCAGCACTCCCCCCACGCCCAAGCCGGTAAGGCCGCGCAGCAGTGCCAGTTGCAGCGGCGACCCCGCCAGCGCCGAGAGCAACATGCCGATCCCCGAGAGCAGCAGGCAGACCAGGATCAGCCGGCGGCGCCCCCATCGATCGGCCAGCGGCGCCAGCAGCAGCGAACCGGCCGCCATGCCGACCAGGCCGGCGCTGAGCAGCAGCCCGACCTGAGCGCCGGAGAGTCCCCACTCGCGGGAAACCGAGGCCGCGGTAAAGGCCATCACCAGCACATCGAAGCCATCGATCATGTTGAGCAGGATGCACACCAGCACGGCCAGGTACTGGAAGCCGCGCATAGGCCCTCGGTCGACGATCTCGCGCAGATCGGTCATAGCCCACCTCGCGCAACGAGCAGGTGACGGCGACCGCGCGGGACGCGCCCGGGATTGGACGGAAAGAGAGCGAGGCGTACTGACATGGTGAGCATCCTTGGGTTCTTGTTGTTGGAATCTCAGCCCGCTAACGCTGGCAAATATGGATCCAATCCACAAGATGCCGCTGCCCAATCGAATCCAGGCGCCAGCCTCTGTCCTGCCCGGAAAGCGCTGGCCGATCAAGGCTATTCCGTCCTGTAAGAGCCCGTACCTCTGATCAATTAGCGGGCGATTATCGAGCAGCAATCGCCCTCGACGACCTGGCAGCCGCATTGACACCCCTAAAGACCTCAATCGATCATTGGATCCAATAGACAACAACAAGAGGTCCCATTCATGTACCCGAAGAACGCCTGGTACGTCGCCTGCACCCCCGACGAAGTGCAGGACAAGCCCCTGGGCCGCCAGATCTGCGGCGAACCCCTGGTCTTCTATCGCGATGCCAAGGGCCAGGTGGTGGCCCTGGAAGACTTCTGCCCCCACCGCGGCGCGCCGCTGTCCCTGGGCTTCGTCCGCGACGGCACCCTGGTCTGCGGCTATCACGGCCTGGAGATGGGCTGCGGCGGCAAGACCCTGGGCATGCCGGGGCAGCGGGTCGGCGTCTTTCCCGCGGTGCGCCCCTATGCCGCCGTCGAGCGGCACGGCTTCGTCTGGGTCTGGCCGGGCGACCAGGCCAAGGCCGATCCCGCGCTGATCCCCCGCCTGGAATGGGCCGAGAGCCCGGACTGGGCCTATGGTGGCGGCCTCTATCACATCCAGTGCGACTACCGGCTGATGATCGACAATCTCATGGATCTCACCCACGAGACCTATGTCCACGCCTCCAGCATCGGCCAGAAAGAGATCGACGAGGCGCCGCCGGCCACCCGCGTCGAAGGCGACGAGGTCATTACCAGCCGGCACATGGAAAACATCTCCGCCCCGCCCTTCTGGCGCATGGCCCTGCGCGGCAACGGCCTGGCCGATGACGTCCCGGTGGATCGCTGGCAGATCTGCCGCTTCACCCCGCCCAGCCACGTCATGATCGAGGTAGGCGTGGCCCATGCCGGCCATGGCGGCTACGACGCCCCGGCGGCGGTCAAGGCCGCCAGTGTGGTGGTTGACTTCATCACCCCCGAGACCGAGACCTCCATCTGGTACTTCTGGGGCATGGCGCGCAACTTCAAGCCGGACGATGCCGAGCTCACCGCCAGCATCCGCGAGGGCCAGGGCAAGATCTTCGGCGAAGATCTGGAAATGCTCGAACGCCAGCAGCAGAACCTCCTGCGCTATCCCGAGCGCGGCCTGCTCAAGCTCAACATCGACGCCGGCGGCGTGCAGTCGCGGCAGATCATCGACCGCCTGCTGGCCGCCGAACAGGCCGCCACCGGCATCCCGGTCCGGCAGATCGCCTAGGAGACCTCCCATGCTCGACCTGATCGTCACCGCCGTGCAGCGCGAGGCGCCCACCATCCTGGCCTTCGACCTGGCCCGCGCCGACGGCGGCCCCCTGCCCGGCTTCGCCGCCGGCGCCCATCTGGAGATCGCCCTGGGCGACGGCCTGCTGCGCCACTATTCGCTATGCGCCACGCCCGAACCTGCCCCGACCCGCTATCGCATCGCCGTGCTGCTCGTCCCCGACTCCCGCGGCGGCTCCCAGGCCATGCACCGCCTCCAGGTAGGCGATCGCCTGCAGGTCAGCGAGCCGCGCAATCTGTTCGCCCTGTTGCCGAGCGCACGCCGCACCCAGCTGCTGGCCGGCGGCATCGGCATCACCCCCCTCCTGGCCATGGCCGAACAGCTCTATCGGCAGGGCGCGCGTTTCACCCTGCGCTACCTGGTGCGCGACCGCGAACACGCGGCCTTCATCCCCTGGCTCAAGGCGCGGCCCTATGCCGAGCAGGTCAGGGTGCATTTCGACCAGCACGATCCGGCGCTGAGACCCAATTTCCAGCACCTGCTCGGCCCGGCGGCGCCGGACGACCACCTCTATGTCTGCGGCCCGGCCGGCTTCATGGCCGCGGTGATGGACGCCGCCCAGGCCCAGGGCTGGCAACCCGGGCAGATCCATCGCGAATTCTTCGCCGCCGATGCCGCCGCCCAGGGCGAGCAGCGGCCCTTCGAGGTGGAGCTGGCGCGCAGCGGGCGCCGCGTGCAGGTACCGGCCGAGCGCAGCGTGGTCGAGGTCCTGGCCGATATGGGGGTCGTCCTGCCGGTGTCCTGTGGTCAGGGCCTCTGCGGCACCTGCCTGACCCCGGTGCTTGACGGCGAACCCGAGCACCGCGACCTCTTTCTCTCCGCGGCCGAGCACGCCGCCAACGACCGCTTCACCCCCTGCTGCTCCCGCGCCAAGGGCGAGCGGCTGGTGCTGGATCTCTAACGACCCGAGCCCTCCTAGCCTCCCCCTCTCCCCCTGGGAGAGGGCCGGGGTGAGGGAACCGGCCTACACCAACACCCGCACCGCCCCCGCCTCCCCCTCTTCCCCACCGAACCAGCGTGCATAGCCCAGGGTCGCCTGGGCGTGCTCGCGCATGATGCCCTCGGCACGGGCGCCCTGGCCGCGCACCAGGGCATCGAAGACCGCATGGTGCTGCAGATGGGCGAAGTTGAAGCGGCGGTATTCGCGCTCGAGATTGTCGGCATCCACCGCCAGCGCGCTCACCGAGGCGAAGGGCAGATGCTCGTGGCGGCCCAGGGCCAGGCCGATGGCCGGATTGCCGCTGGCCGCGACGATGGCCTGGTGAAAGGCCCGGTTGAGATCGTGGTACTCCTCCAGATCCTCCAGCAGCACATGCCCCTTGGCGAACAGCAGATCGCCCCGGCGCAGGCAGTCTTCCAGCCGGGCGCGCGTCGGCGCGTCCAGGCCACGCTCGGCGGCCTGGCGCGCGGCCAGGCCCTCCAGCACCCCGCGCACTTCCACGGCGCCCTCCAGATCGGCACCGGTCAGCGCCCGCACCTGATAGCCGCGGGCACCGCTGCGCTCCAGCAGGCCTTCCTCGGCCAGGGTGCGCAGGGCCAGGCGCACCGGCATGCGCGACACGGCGAAGCGTTCGGCGGTGGGAATCTCCGCCAGGCGTTCGCCCGCGCCCAGTTCGCCGGACAGGATCATCTGCCGCAGCGCGGCCAGTACCCGCTGTCCCGGCTTGCTCATGGCTGTCCCTCTCCTTCATTGATCTCGGCCAGCAGCCACTGCCGAAAGGCCTGCAGCGACGGCAGCCCCTCGTTGCGCGGCGGATAGACCAGGTAATAGCTGCGGCGACTGACCAGCGCCGGCCCACAGGCCAGCAACTCGCCCTGGGCCAGTTCGTCCTCCACCAGTACCCGCGGCACCAGGCCGATGCCGATGCCGGCGCGTACCGCCTGGATGAGGTGCGAGGTCAGCTCGAAACTCGGCCCCGGCCGCATCGCCCGATGCGGCAGCTCGTGATGCCGGAACCACTCGCCCCAGGCCTGGGGATTGTTGGCCACGCCCAGCAGCAGCTGGTCGGCCAGGGTGGCAGGCGTGGCGTCCGGCAATTCCGCGAGGGTCGCCGGGCTGGCGATCACCACCAGGTGCTCGGCTTGCAGCGGATGGGCACGGAGCCCCGGCCAGTCGCCGCTGCCGACGCTGATGGCGGCATCGATCTCGCTGGCGGCGAAGTCCACCGCCTGGATGCGCGAATGCAGGTGCACCAGCATGCCGGGGTGGGCGGCATAGAAGTCGCCCAGACGCGGCAGCAGCCACTTGGAACCAAAGGTCGGCAGCACCGCCAGGCGCAGGGTGCCCTGGCCGGAGGCGAAGGCCATGGCCTGCAGGGTGGCGCTGCGGATCTGCCCGAGGGCCAGGCCCAGTTCGCGACTGTAGGCGCGACCGACATCGGTAAGGACGATCTGCCGCCCCTCGCGGCGAAACAGCGTCAATCCCAGCAACTGTTCCAGGGCCTGCACCTGGCGACCGACGGCGCTCTGGGTCAGCGACAGCTCCTCGGCCGCCCGGGTATAGCTCTCATGGCGCGCCGCCGCCTCGAAAGCCAGCAGCAGCGACATGGAGGGCGTCAGGCGACGGTGATTCATTCAGGATCTTCCGGCATAGGCGGCGGAATCTTCGGTTGTAGCGCCGCCGCGCTGTGGTGAGAATGCCTACTATAGCCAGAAAAGGTCGACGCCATTCCTTCGCTCGCTGAAGGAGACGGCCGTCCGCCGCCAGAGAGCCCGCCTGATGAACATGATCGCCCGCCTGCCGGCCCCGGCGCCCCTTGCCGCCGCCTACACCGACTTCCTGACCACCCTGGCCGCCAGCGGCTTCCAGGGCGAGATCGCGCTGGATCATGCCAGCCGCACGGTCATGGCCACCGACAACTCCATCTACCAGCGCCTGCCCCAGGCGGCGGTCTTTCCCAAGGACAGCGCCGACGTCCAGCGCCTGGCCCGGCTGATGGGCGAGTCGCGCTTCCAGGGCGTGGTCCTGACCCCGCGTGGCGGCGGCACCGGTACCAACGGCCAGTCCCTCACCGATGGCATCGTGGTCGACCTCTCCCGCCACCTGAACCAGATCCTCGAGATCAACGCCGCGGAGGGCTGGGTGCGGGTGCAAGCAGGCGTGGTCAAGGACCAGCTCAACGCCGCGCTCCGGCCCCACGGCCTGTTCTTCGCCCCGGAGCTGTCCACCTCCAACCGCGCCACCATCGGCGGCATGATCAACACCGACGCCAGCGGCCAGGGCAGCGTGACCTACGGCAAGACCCGCAACCACGTGCTGGAGCTGGATGCCTACCTGATCGGCGGCGAGCGCCTGCAGAGTCGCCCGGTGGACAACGCCGAGCTGGACGCCCTCTGCGCTCGCGACGACCGCACCGGCGCCGTCTATCGCTGCGCGCGGGACATTGCCGAGCAGCAGGCCGACCTGATCGAGGCGCGCTTTCCCAAGCTCAATCGCTGCCTGACCGGCTACGACCTGGCGCACCTGATCGAGGCGGACGGCCGCTTCAACCTCAACAGCGTGCTCTGCGGCGCCGAGGGCTCCCTGGCCTTTATCGCCGAGGCCAAACTCAATGTCCTGCCGATTCCCAAGTATTCGGTGCTGGTCAACGTCCGCTACGCCAGCTTCATGGACGCCCTGCGCGACGCCCGCGCCCTGATCGAACTCAAGCCGCTGTCCATCGAGACGGTGGATTCCAAGGTCCTGCTGCTGGCCATGCAGGACATCGTCTGGCACAGCGTGGCGGAGTATTTCCCCGAAGACGTCGCGCGTCCCACCCTGGGTATCAACCTGGTGGAATTCAGCGGCGACGATCCCGAGGAAGTGGATGCCCGCGTCCAGGGCTTCCTCGAGCACCTGCGCCAGGACCCTACCGTCGAGCGCCTCGGCCACACCCTGGCCGTCGGCCGCAATGCCGTGACCCGGGTCTACACCATGCGCAAGCGCGCGGTGGGCCTGCTCGGCAACGTCCAGGGCGAGATCCGCCCGCAGCCCTTCGTCGAAGACACCGCGGTACCGCCCGAGCGGCTGGCCGACTTCATCGCCGAATTCCGCGCCCTGCTCGACGGCCACAACCTGCAATACGGCATGTTCGGCCACGTCGACGCCGGGGTGCTGCACGTGCGTCCGGCGCTGGATCTCAAGGACCCGCGCCAGGCGGCGCTGGTCCGGCCGATCTCCGACCAGGTGGCCGCCCTGACGCAGAAATACGGCGGCCTGCTCTGGGGCGAACACGGCAAGGGCGTGCGCTCGGAATACGCGCCGGCCTTTTTCGGTGACCTCTATCCTGCCCTGCAGGCGCTCAAGGGCGCCTTCGATCCGCACAACCAGCTCAATCCGGGCAAGATCGCCACCCCGCTCGCTAGCGGCGCCGAGTTGCTCAAGGTCGATGGCGTGACCCTGAGAGGCGAGCTGGACCGCACCCTCGACGAGCGCGTCTGGCAGAGCTACGGCACCGCCATGCACTGCAACGGCAACGGCGCCTGCTACAACTACGATCCCGACGACGCCATGTGCCCGTCCTGGAAGGCCACCCGCCAGCGCATCCATTCGCCCAAGGGCCGCGCCGCCCTGATCCGCGAATGGCTGCGGCTGCAGGGCCAGGCCGGCATCGATGTCCTGGCCCCGGCGCCGCGCGGTGCGCTGAACTGGCTCAAGGCCCTGCCGCAGCGCTGGCGCAATGGCCGCCAGGCCGAGGCGGACTTCTCCCACGAGGTCTATGACGCCATGGCCGGCTGCCTGGCGTGCAAGTCCTGCGCAGGCCAATGCCCGATCAAGGTCAATGTGCCGGAATTCCGCTCGCGCTTTCTCGAACTCTATCACCGTCGCTATCTGCGCCCCGTCCGCGACTACCTGATCGGCTCCCTGGAATTCAGCCTGCCGCTGTTCGCCCGCGCCCCGGGCCTCTACAACGCGGTGATGGGTGCGACGCCGATCCAGCGGCTGTTCGCCGAGCGCATCGGCATGGTCGACAGCCCCCTGCTCAGCCGCTTCGACCTGGTGCCGGTCATGCATCGGTGGCAGGTGCAGATCGCCACGCCGGAGCGGCTGCTGGCGCTGAGCGAGGAAGAGCGCGCCAGGACCGTAGTGGTGGTACAGGATGCCTTCACCCGCTACTTCGAGACGCCGCTCACCGCCGCCTTCCTCGAACTGGCGGCCCGGCTGGGCCAGCGGGTGTTCCTCGCGCCCTATCGCGCCAACGGCAAGCCGCTGCAGGTGCAGGGTTTTCTCGGCGCCTTCGAGCGCACCGCACGGCGCAACGCCGCCCAGCTCGCCAGCCTGGCCGGCTTCGGCGTCAAGCTGGTTGGCCTCGATCCGGCCATGACCCTGGTCTACCGCCAGGAGTACCCCAAGGTCCCCGGCATTGCCCGGATGCCCGAAGTGCTCCTGCCCCAGGAGTGGCTGCTGCAGGTGCTGCCGAAAGAGCAGAAGGTAGTTGGCGACAAGGTCTATCGCCTGCTCGGCCATTGCACCGAGAAGACCAACGCCCCGGCCAGCGTCAGCCAGTGGCAGCAGGTGTTCGAACGCCTGGGTCTGGGCCTCAAGCCGGAAAGCACCGGCTGCTGCGGCATGTCCGGCACCTATGGCCACGAGGCACGCAACCTGGCGACCTCCAAGGTGATCTACGACCAGTCCTGGGCCCGCGCCCTGGCCGTCCCGGCGGAACAGGGCGAAGCCCTGGCCACCGGCTATTCCTGCCGCAGCCAGGTCAAGCGCATCGACGACCGCCGCCTGCGGCATCCGCTGGAAGTAGTGCTGGATGCGGTGCGGGGCTGAACGCTCCTGCCCTACCCCTGATCGCGGCCATGGGCCGCTCCTACAGCGGCATCCGTGCCTGTAGGAGCGGCCCATGGCCGCGATCAGAACCCTAATGCAGAAGCAGCCATATCGGCGGAGCACCGCGGCCATGATTAATCAGTAGCGTGGAAAACCGCGCAGCGTTTTCCACAGGCATGCGAACAGGCCGAAGGGCAAGAACCCTCGACCCAAGCAAGCTACATAGAGAAGGAAAAACCCGAGAAAGCCCGACCAGAAAAATCGCGCCCAAACGAAAAAGCGGCCACTAGGGCCGCTTCTCGATGGTTGCTGGCGTTCAGGACCAGACAACCCTTGAATGGCGCAGCGGACGGGACTCGAACCCGCGACCCCCGGCGTGACAGGCCGGTATTCTAACCGACTGAACTACCGCTGCGCATTACCTCGAGTGGTGGGTGATGACGGGATCGAACCGCCGACCCTCTGCTTGTAAGGCAGATGCTCTCCCAGCTGAGCTAATCACCCGTTTGCTCTCGAAGTGGGGCGCATTCTACGGAGGGGTTTACGACCTGGCAACCCCTTTTTCAAAAAAATTTTCCCAGCACTTCCAAAGGCTTAGCGCTGCCCTCCAGCGCACCTAAGAAAGCGCGCATTCCCGACGACCATCGCGATCCGGGGTTGGCCTCCGGGGCGGGCGACGCGGATAATGCGCGCTTCGTTTTTGGGAGTGACACCATGTGGTTCCGTAATCTGCTCGTCTACCGTCTCACCCAGGAAGTCGCCTTCGAGACCGAAGCCCTCGAAGCCGCCCTCGCCGCCAAGCCGGCTCGTCCCTGCGCCAGCCAGGAATTGTCCACCTACGGTTTCGTCGCCCCCTTCGGCAAGGGCCCGGACCTGCCGCTGGTGCACGAAAGCCAGGGCTTCTTCCTGATCGCCGCGCGCAAGGAAGAACGCATCCTGCCCAGCAGCGTGGTCAAGGAAGCCGTGCAGGAAAAGGTCGACGAGATCGAAAACCAGCAGATGCGCAAGGTCTACAAGAAGGAGAAAGAGCAGATCAAGGACGAGATCGTCCAGGCCTTCCTGCCGCGCGCCTTCATCCGGCGCCAGACCACCTATGCCGCCATCGATCCCAAGCAGGGCTGGATCCTGGTCGACGCCTCCAGCGCCAAGCGCGCCGAGGACCTGCTCTCCACCCTGCGCGATGCCCTGGGCTCGCTGCCGGTCCGCCCGCTGGGCGTCAAGCAGGCCCCCATGGCCACCTTCACCGACTGGGTCAAGGCCGGTGACGCCACCCATGGCCTCTATATCCTCGACGAGTGCGAACTGCGCGATGCCGGCGAAGACGGCGGCGTGGTGCGCTGCAAGGGTCAGGACCTGACCAGCGAAGAGATCCAGAACCACCTGGGCGCCGGCAAGCTGGTCACCAAGCTGGCCCTGGCCTGGCAGGACAAGCTGGCCCTGCTGCTGGACGACAAGGTCACCATCAAGCGCCTGAAGTTCGAGGACCTCCTGCAGGACCAGGCCGAACAGGACGGCGGCGAAGACGCCCTCGGCCAGCAGGACGCCAGCTTCGTGCTGATGATGATGACCCTGGCGGAATTCCTGCCACAGCTGATCGAAGCTCTGGGTGGTGAAGAATTGCCCCAGGGGCTCTAAGCTCACCTCAAGGCCGGCGCAGACCGGCCTTTTTTCTGCCTATTGAAAAAGGAGTTTGCCATGCGTGCCCTGGCCGCCTTCAGCCGCTTCGTCGGCAATACCTTCGCCTTCTGGGTGCTGCTAGCCGCCCTGCTGGCGTTCTTCGCCCCCGCGGTGTTCAAGCCGCTGAGCGTGGCCATCGTGCCGCTGCTGGGGGTGATCATGTTCGGCATGGGCCTGACGCTCAAGGTCGAGGATTTCGCCGCGGTCGGCCGTCACCCCTGGCGGGTGCTGCTGGGGGTGGTAGCGCACTTCGTCATCATGCCGGGGGTGGCCTGGGCGCTCTGTCAGCTGTTCCACCTGCCGCCGGAGATCGCCGTCGGCGTCATCCTGGTCGGCTGCTGCCCCAGCGGCACGGCGTCCAATGTCATGACCTGGCTGGCCAAGGGCGACCTGGCGCTGTCGGTGGCCATCGCCGCGGTGACCACCCTGCTCGCGCCCCTGCTGACCCCGGCGCTGATCTGGCTGCTGGCCTCCACCTGGCTGCCGATCTCCTTTGGCGGGCTGTTCTGGTCGATCCTGCAGGTGGTGCTGCTACCCATCGCCCTGGGTCTGGTCGCCCAGCGCCTGCTCGGCCAGCGCGTCGGCGCCCTGGTCGAGGTGCTGCCGCTGGCCTCGGTGGTGAGCATCGTGGTGATCGTTGCCGCGGTGGTGGCCGCCAGCCAGGCGCGTATCGCGGAATCCGGGCTGCTGATCATGGCGGTGGTGATCCTGCACAACGGCTTCGGCTTCCTGCTCGGCTATCTCACCGGCAAGTTCTGCAAGCTGCCAGTGGCCCAGCGCAAATCCCTGGCACTGGAAGTCGGCATGCAGAATTCCGGGCTCGGCGCCGCCCTGGCCACGGCGCATTTCTCGCCGCTGGCCGCGGTCCCCAGCGCCCTGTTCAGCGTCTGGCACAACATCTCCGGGGCGCTACTGGCAACCCTCTTCCGCCGCTTCAAGGACGACGACGCGCGTCCCTGAAGTCTCGTGCCACACCTGCCGGAGCAGCGCCTGGCAGGTGTCCTCGGTGAAGGGCTGCGGCCGGGCGATGCCGTAGCCCTGGGCATAGTCGACCCCCAGGGCAGTCAGCGCCGCCACCACCGCCGGGTTCTCGGCGAACTCGGCGATGGTCTTCTTGCCGGTGAGATGGCCCAGCTGATTGATCGCCTCGACCATGGCACTGTCCACGGCGTCTTCCAGCAGGTGGCGGACAAAGCTGCCGTCGATCTTCAGGTAGTCCACCGGCAGGTGCTTGAGGTAGGTGAAGGACGACATCCCGGCGCCGAAGTCGTCCAGCGAGAATCTCACCCCCAGGCCACGCAATTCGTCCATGAACAACCGCGCCGCATCCAGATTGGCCACGGCGCTGGTCTCGGTGATCTCGAAGCAGATGCGCGCCGGCGCGATCTGCCAGCGCTGCAGTTGCTGCCTGACGAAATCGGCCAGACCCGCCTCGCCCAGCGAATGCCCGGACAGGTTGATGGCCAGGGTGTCGAGCAGCCCGTCGGGCAGCTCGGCGAAGCGCGCCAGCGCCGCGGCGATCACCCAGCGATCCAGATCGGGCATCAGGCCATAGCGCTCCGCGGCCGGGATGAAGGCGCCCGGCGCGATCAGCCGCTCGCCCTCTTCCAGTCGCATCAGCACCTCCACGTGGCGATCCGCGACGGTCTCCTGGCCCAGCCCCAGGATCGGCTGGACATACAGCCGAAACCTGTCCTCGGCCAGCGCCCGGTGCAGGCGCTGCACCCAGGCCATCTCGCCATGGCGCTGATCCAGCTCCACATCGCCCGGGGCAAAGACCTGGATGCGATTGCGCCCCTTGTCCTTGGCCGCATAGCAGGCCAGATCGGCCAGGCGCAGCGCCTCCTCGGGCGCCAGGGCCTGGCCTCCCAGGTGCACCACGCCGATGCTCAGGCCGACGCGAAAGCCCTGCCCGGCCGCTTCGAATTGCAGGCTACCGACGCAGCAGCGCAGGCGCTCGGCCACGGCCTCGACCTGCGCCGGCGTACGGCTTTCCAGCAGCACGCCGAATTCGTCGCCGCCCAGCCGCGCCAGGCAATCCTCTTCGCACAGTTGCTGAGCGAGCAATTCGCACAGCTGGCGCAGCAGGCGATCGCCATGGAAATGCCCGGAGGTGTCGTTGACTATCTTGAACTGGTCCAGATCGATGAACAGCAGCGAGGCACAGGCCAGGTCCTCGCGGGCCAGCAGGCGCTCCAGCCGGGTCTCGAATTCGCGGCGATTGACCAGCCCGGTCAGGGCATCGTGACTGGCCTGCCAGGCCAGATCCTGCAGAAAGGCGCGCTCGCGGGTCTGGTCGTGCATCACCAGCACCACCCCGGTGCCGGACTCGCCCCGCGGCAGGGAGGTCACCGTCAGGGCCACTGGCACCCGGGTACCGTCGATGCGCACCAGCTGATGGGCCAGGGGCTCGTTGCCCGCCAGCCAGTCCTGGCTGCGCAGGCGCTCGGCCAGCGGCTGGGTCGACGCCGGCTGGTCCTCGGTCTGGATGTCGAACAGATGGGTGACGGGCGTACCCGCCGCCAGCCCCGGCCACGCCAGCAGGCGCTCCGCGGCCGGGTTGTGATAGAGCAGCCGACCCTGGGCATTCAGCGCCAGCACGGCATCGCCGAGGGACGCCAGGATGACCTGGATATGTTCTTTTTCCGCCTGCAGCGCCTGCTCGGAGCGCCAGCGCTGCTGCACCAGGCTGTGCATGCGCCAGATGGCCAGGAGCACCAGCAAGGCGCCGACCAGGACGTTGGCGATGAACAGGGCCGCCACCAGCTGCCGCGACGCCACCCCCAGGCGCTCCGAGAAGGCCACCGTTTCCGGCATCATCCGGTCGTGCAGGTCCAGCAGCTGGCGTTTCAGCGGAATCAGCGCCGGTCCCGGTCCCCGCAGCTTGATCAACTCGAAGCCGGTGCGGGCCAGGGCTTGGAATTCGTCCATGTAGGGATCGGTGATCTGCCAGCGGGCGATCACCCCTTCGAAGGGTTCCACATGGCGAGCCATCTGGAAGAGCGCGATGAGGCCATCGATGTCGTCCGGGCTGTTGCCTGCCAGGCGCAGCAGCCGCGCCGCTTCGGCCCGGTCGCCGGCACTATCGAGTTCCTGCCGCGCCGCCCGGTCGAGGTCGTTGACGCTGATGGACGCGAGGTAAGCGTGATAGAACTCGGGCCGCCCTTCGTCCAGGTAGGCGCCGAGCGCCAGCATGGCGTTGCCAAGGCTCTTGCTCCATAGGCTTTCCGCGGACACATAGGCGCGCACCGTCGACAGCAGTTGCAGGCTGACGATGGCGACCAGCGCCTGGCAGGACAGGATGATGACGAAGGGCCAGACGACCCGCAGCGTGCGCAGCGCAGAGGAAGGCGACAGTGAAGACATACAGCGATCCGCAAAAGGAGACGGGCGAATTCTTGCCATTAAGCAGGCATGTCGGCCGTTTCGCGGAAAACTGTTGGCTCGGAAAGACAGCTACGCTGTATTACCGGCGCCAGACAAGCGACGCAGAGGGGGTCCCGCCCTACCGCTGCCGGCGGCTGCCGACGAACGGTAGTCGAGGAGCCACCGCTAGTTGAAGGATGCCTCCAGGCGCGCCTTCACCTCGGGCCATTCGCGATCGGTGATGCTGTACATCACGGTGTCGTCCAGACGTCCGTCGGCCAGGCGCCGATGATGGCGCAGCAGGCCTTCGCGGACCGCCCCCAGCTTCTCGATGGCGGCCTGGGACCGGAGATTGGTCGCGGCGGTCTTGAGCTGCACCCGCACCAGCTGCCAGTGCTCGAAGGCATGGCGCAGCATCAGGTACTTGATGTTGCCGTTGAGTCCGCTGCCATGCTGCTCACTGTCGAGCCAGGTCCAGCCAATCTCGGCGGCGGGCAGCGCCGGCAGGAAGTCGGCGAAACGGGTGGTGCCCACCAGCCGGTCGGCGATGCGCACGGCAAAGGGCAAGGCGCGTCCTTCGCGCTGCTCGGCCAGGGCCTGGCGATACCAGTCCGGACGCAGGGGCCCGCTCAGGTAGTGCAGCGCTTCGCGATTGCGCTCGGCCAGGCTGACCAGCTCCAGGACGTCGCCTTCCGCCAGGGGGTCCAGGCGCAGCGCACCACGTTGCAGGGAAATGGGCTGCGCTTGGAACATGACGGTCTCTCGCTCTTGAATCAGCCCGCCAACCTAACAGGGCCGGCCGCCCGGCTCAACCCACTGGCATCCCCCAACGCACCAGAACTGACGTCTGGCACCCCAAGGTGCGACACTTTGTCCGGGCGCGATGGGCGCCTGGAACGTCTGGAGTCGCCATGTCCCTGCCCAGCGGACTGATCATCACCGTTACCCTCGGCTATCTGGCCCTGCTCTTCGCCATCGCCTTCTATGGCGATCGCCGGCCCCCGCTCAGGCCGCGCCTGCGGGCCTGGGTCTACAGCCTGTCGCTGGCCGTCTACTGCACCAGCTGGACCTTCTTCGGCGCGGTCGGCCAGGCCGCCGACCAGCTCTGGTCCTTTTTGCCCATCTACCTGGGCCCCATCCTTTTCCTGCTGCTGGCGCCGCAGCTGGTCAAGAAGATGGTGCTGATCAGCAAGAAGGAAAACATCACCTCCATCGCCGACTTCATCGCCTCCCGCTATGGCAAGTCGCAGACGCTGGCCATCGTCGTCGCGCTGATCTGCCTGATCGGCGTCCTGCCCTACCTGGCGCTGCAGCTCAAGGGCATCGTCATCGGCGTCAACCTGCTGACCGGCATCAATGCCGAGTCCCTGAGCACCCGCGCCCAGGACACCGCGCTGTTCGTCTCCCTGGTGCTGGCGGTCTTCGCCATCCTGTTCGGCACCCGCAACCTGGACGTCACCGAGCACCACCGCGGCATGATGCTGGCGATCGCCTTCGAATCCCTGGTCAAGCTCGCCGCCTTCATCGCCGTCGGCCTCTGGGTCACCTATGGCCTGCACGACGGCTTCACCGATCTGCTCACCCGCTCGCAGCAGGCGCCGCAACTGCAGGAATACTGGCGCGAAACCCTGGACTGGCCGGGGCTGCTGATCCAGACCGGCGTGGCCTTCATCGCCGTGATGTGCCTGCCGCGCCAGTTCCACGTCACCGTGGTGGAAAACACCGACACCCGGGACGTCAACCTGGCGCGCTGGGTGTTTCCGCTCTATCTGGCGCTGGCCGCGCTGTTCGTCATCCCCATCGCCCTGGCCGGCCAGTTGCACCTGCCCGGCGGTGTGCTGCCCGACTCCTTCGTCATCAGCCTGCCGCTGGCCCAGGAGCGTCCCTGGCTGGCCCTGCTGGCCTTTCTGGGCGGCGCCTCGGCGGCCACCGGCATGGTGATCGTCGCCTGCGTCGCCCTCTCCACCATGATCTCCAACGACATCGTGCTGCCCTGGCTGCTCAAGCGCCGCGGTCAGGTCGAGAGTCCCCATGCGGTGTTCAGCCACTGGATGCTCACGGTGCGCCGCGCCAGCATCGTGGTCATCCTGGTCCTGGCCTATTGCAGCTATCGCCTGCTGGGCTCCAACGCCAGCCTGGCCACCATCGGCCAGATCGCCTTCGCCGCCATCGCCCAGCTCGGACCGGCCATGGTCGGGGCGCTGTTCTGGAAGGCCGCCAATCGCCGCGGCGTCTTTGCCGGTCTCACCGCCGGAGCCCTGCTCTGGGGCTATCTGATGGTGCTGCCGGTGGTGGCCACCAGTCTGCAATGGTCACTGGAGGCCTTTCCCGGCCTCGCCTGGTTCGAGCAGCCCGCGGGGGAGCGGACGCTGCAACCGACCACCGTCGGCGCCCTGGTCTCCCTGGCCGGCAACTTCCTGCTGTTCGCCCTGGTGTCGCTGCTCTCGCGCACCCGGGTCTCGGAATACTGGCAGGCCGGGCGCTTCATCGCCCAGTACGCCCTGCCCCGACCGCGCAATCGCGCCCTGCTGGCGGTCAAGCTGGAAGACCTGCGGCTGCTCGCGGCGCGTTTCGTCGGCGACGAGCGCGCCCGCCTGAGCTTCAGCCGCTTCGCCGAGCAGAGCGGCCTGACCTATCACCCGGGGATGAACGCCAACAGCGAATGGATCGCCCAGACCGAGCGGCTGCTGGCCGGGGTGATCGGTGCCTCTTCCGCCCGCGCGGTGGTCAAGGCCGCCATCGAAGGCCGCGACATGCAGGTCGACGACGTGGTGCGCATCGCCGACGAAGCCTCGGAGGTGCTGGAGTTCAACCGGGCGCTCTTGCAGGGCGCCATCGAGAACATCTCCCAGGGCCTCAGCGTGGTCGACCAGTCGCTGCGCCTCGTGGCCTGGAATCAGCGCTACCTGGAATTGTTCGACTATCCCGACGGCATGATCCAGGTCGGTCGCCCCATTGCCGAGATCATCCGCTACAACGCCCTGCGCGGCCTCTGTGGCCCGGGCGATCCCGACGAGCACGTCGCGCGCCGGGTGGAGCGGATGCGCCAGGGCATTCCCCACACCTCGGAGCGGACCTTTCCCAATGGCCGGGTGATCGAGCTGATCGGCAGCCCCATGCCCGGACGCGGCTTCGTGATGAGCTTTACCGACATCACCGCCTTCCGCGAGGCCGAACGCGCCCTGCGCGAAGCCAACGAGGGCCTCGAGCAGCGCGTCGAGGAACGCACTCGCGAACTGTCCCAGCTCAACCAGGCCCTGGAGGAAGCCAAGGCTCACGCCGAAGCGGCCAACCAGTCCAAGAGTCGTTTTCTCACCGCGGTCAGCCATGACCTCATGCAACCCCTGAGCGCCGCGCGCCTGTTCACCGCCGCCCTCGCCCACCAGGACGGCCTGGCCCAGGAAGCCCAGGAACTGGTGCGCAACATGGACAGCGCCCTCAGATCCAGCGAAGACCTGATCGCCGATCTGCTGGACATCTCGCGGCTGGAGAACGGGCGCATCCTGGCGGCGCCGGCGCCCTTCTCCCTGGCCACCCTGTTCGAAGCCCTGGGCGTCGAATTCAAGGCCCTGGCGCAGAATCAGGGCACCAGCCTGCGCATCCGCAGCAGCCGCCTGGTGGTCAACAGCGACAGCAAGCTGCTGCGCAGAGTGCTGCAGAATTTCCTCACCAACGCCCTGAGATACGCCCATGGCCGGGTACTGCTCGGCGTACGCCGCCAGGGCCAGCACGTGAGCCTGGAAGTCTGGGACAGCGGCCCCGGCATTCCGGCGGACAAGCTCGAGCTGATCTTCGAGGAATTCAAGCGGCTGGACAGCCACCAGACCCGCGCGGAAAAGGGCCTGGGCCTGGGCCTGGCGATCGCCGACCGTCTCTGCCGGGTGCTCGGCCACGAACTCTCGGTACGCTCCTGGCCGGGCCATGGCAGCGTCTTCAGCGTCAAGGTCCCCCTGGCGCCCGCCCTGGCCATCCAGGCCGCAGCCGCCAGCGAGGCAGCCCAGCCCCTGGCCGGCGATCCGGTGCTGTGCATCGACAACGAAGACAGCATCCTGCTCGGCCTGCGCAGCTTGCTGGGCCGCTGGGGCTGCCAGGTCTGGACCGCACGCAGCCGCGAGGAGTGCGCGGCCCTGCTCGCCCAGGGCGTGGTGCCGCGGCTGCTCATCGTCGACTACCACCTGAGCGATGCCGACACCGGCCCGGATGTCGCCGAATGGATTCGCCAGACCCTTGGCCAGGACATCCCCGGCATCGTCATCAGTGCCGATGGCCGCCCGGAATGCCTGGACAAGGTGCGCCAGGCGCGCCTGGACTTCCTGCCCAAGCCGGTGAAGCCGGCTTCGCTGCGCGCCCTGCTGAGCCGTCAACTGGCCTTGTCCGGTTGAGCGAAACCAAGGCGGCTGACCACGCTGCCGACCGGTCTTTCGTTCAGCGTCGATTAAGGTTGCCGAGGCCCAGCGAGACGGAACAATCCACAGCTTCTGTTGATAACTTTGTTGAAAACATGGTGGAAAAGAACCCGGAGCCTTGCTCTGCGGGCTCCTCAAACAAGTTGATCATTTTTTAATCACTTTAATAAGTTCAACATAATCAAAAACTTAATTTAAAAGCAGGATTTCCGGCAGGCAAAACTCCGGGCAAAAGAGGGCTTGACAAGCGCTAGCACAACTTGTGCACAACTCCGGATGAAAATGACCAACGGAGACCTGTCAGCCGTCGCACAATTGTCAAGTATTCGTGAAACAAATTTTTGCGCTACCTTGCCGAGGGCAGTAGCTGGAGGCAGCCCGCAGGCTAGAGCCGACAGCCAGGACAGAGGGCAGGCCAAAGGCTAGCCTTGTCCTCTGCCGGTCATCGGGTAGACTGCCTGCTTTTGCTCAGGGCTGTCGTGGCGACGCCCACCCTGTCAATCAGGCATGGACGCGCCAGCCCTTCTGGAATCAGCTCAGTCACATGAACGTCTTTATCGCCGGTCAACACGGCCAACTCTCTCAGGCGCTGCAAAAACTGCTGGCCACCAAGGCCCAGGTAACCGTCATCGGCCGGGCCCAGGTGGATTTCACCCAGCTGGACGCGCTCCATGACCGCGTCCTGGCCGCAAAGCCCGATGTCATCATCAATGCCGCCGCCTATACCGCCGTGGACGCCGCGGAGAGCGACGCCGAGACCGCGACCCTGATCAACGAGCGGGTGCCCCAGGTCTTCGCCCGGGCGGCGCAGCAGCTGGGCATCCCCATGGTCCACTACTCCACCGACTACGTCTTCGATGGCACCAGGGAAGGCCGTTACCGGGAAGAGGATCCGACCTGTCCGCTCAATGTCTATGGCCGGACCAAACTGGCTGGCGAGAACGCCGTGCGCGAACACGCCGAACGCCACCTCATCCTGCGCACCAGCTGGGTCTATTCCTGGCAGGGCAACAACTTCCTGCGCACCATGGTGCGGCTGCTCAGCGAGCGCGATGAACTGAACATCGTCGACGACCAGATCGGCGCACCCACCTGGACCCGGACCATCGCCGACGCCACCGAGCGCCTGCTGGCCCACAGCAACCAGGACGATGGCCTCTGGGGCACCTATCACCTGACGGCCAACGGCACCACCTCCTGGTTCGGCTTCGCCGAGCAGATCGCCCAGCGCCTGCGCGAGACCGGTCAGCTGAAGGCTCGTCTCAATCCGATCCCCAGCAGTTCCTACCCCACCCCGGCGCATCGCCCCATCAATTCGCGGCTGTCCACCGAAAAGCTGGCAGCGGTGCTGGGGCAGCCGCTACCCGACTGGCAAGCGGCTTTCGCCCAGTGCTGGAGCGAGCGCGAACTTCAGGTGAGCGGCTGAAACGGGCCGTCGGTCATACTTCTGGGATCTCCTCCAGAACTACCCCCGCCCCTGGAAGTCAATGGCACTGACCCCGCTCACGCCAGTCAGGTACGTCATGGACAACCCTTTCCAACTCATCGCCGCGGCTTTCGAGCAAGACTTTCGGGTCAATTTCCGCATCGAACGTCTCGACGGCAGCGTCAGCCTGACGCTGTCCGACGACAGTGGCGTCAAGGTCAAGCGGTTGATCAGCAAGCAGCAATTGCATGACCACACCCGCCTCGCGCGCCTGATCGACAGCATCCGGCTGGGTATCGCCATCGACGAGGGCCATGGCGTCACGGCCCTGCTGGCCGGTGGCACTGGCGGTGCGCCCCGTCTGACCGTCGCGAACTGAGCAGGGATCCGCGCTATGCATACCATGGAAGGCTCCACCCCTCGTCTCATGCAGGCGGCGAACGCCGCGCCGTTGCTCGACAGTCTGGAAACGGCGGCGCCCGAGCGGCAGCCGGCGCCCACCTCGCTGTATCAGCTGACCTGCGCCCGTCTCGACGAACAGCTGGCACCGCTCAAGGTCTGGCCGACCTTGCCGGATCGTACCGGACGGTTTTCCTTTACCCTGCTGGACAGGTGCGGACGCATCCTCTATCGCTCGCCGACCTTGCGCCAGGCGCTGTATCGGGAAGAAGAGCTGCTCAATGGTGTGATCGCCAATGCGCGGCTGGCTGCCGTGCAGGCCGGACAGGGCTTTCCGTCCTGGGGAGTGGTGGACGTCGCCTGCCCCATGTACCAGCTGCCTGCGACTCAACTTCCCTGCGCGGGATGCCGTCTGCTGAAGTGCAAGAGCTGACGAAGGCGTTGCGGGATTAACGCTAACTACTTGATTGCCATCTTTTAATCTTCAACGTTCGAGACCAACGAATGCCGGGGCATCCGTACTGCAAGTCTCGCGCTGAAGCTTTGAAGCCGTGGTGTTACTCGGAATATCTCAGCATGTTGGCGCCCGTGGCCCGCAGCACCGCCATGGATTGCGGCGCCAGCGCACCGGCCCGCAGCGACACATCCTTGCGCACCTCGTCGATCACCGTTTTCAACAGCTGGCTCTCGCCCAGTTGCCGGGCGCTGACCACCCGGTTCACTCGCGCATCGTCACACTGCTGATCCTGCACCGTCAGCACAATACTGCCGTCAGGGCGAGGCGCCGTAACCGAGCATTTATAAGTACTGAAAGCGGCAGTCAGTCTATCTATGGCGTTTTCCATTCTTCCCCCTCTTATTTGTCTAGAAGTGCATGGACGATCAAATACGACGCAACTGACAGTGATAGAAACAGCAAAGTTCTTGCGTCTTACTTGAATAAGACGAGCAATGGCGCTAGCGCCTGATTTTGTGAGCCAGCTCTTCTAATCCGTATTAGGTACGGAACTTTTGGCGAGGCTGAATCGAAAAGGTATGACCATTCGTCCGCCTTGGGCTGCGTTTCGGGTGCCATGCCTGGCCACCTTATAGAGGCGCCTGGCTCGTGCCGGGATGGCTCTGGCCGGTGGAACCTTTGCTCCAGGCGCTCACTCGAAAGGGCTGAAACGGATACCCATCGCCTACCAGGAGCGCGCCATGACCGACAAAACCCCTCCCGTGATCAAAGACGAGCTTGCCGCTGACATCGATGAGCAGGCACACAAGCAGAACGCTGACCGGGTCCGTCGTCATCTGGGCGAGGCCGAGCAGGCACTGACCGACGAATTTCACACCCTGCTGGCAGACGCCGAGCAGCTGCTCAAGCACACCGCGAGCATGGCCGGTGAGCAGGCGGACGAGCTGCGCGCCAAGTTGAGTTCCAGCCTCGAACGCTCCCGCGACGTCCTCAAGACCAAGCAGGACGATCTCTATCGCCAGGGCGTCGCGGCCAAGGAGACCACCGAGGAGTACGTGGTCGACAATCCATTCAAGGCCCTGGGCATCGCTGCCGGCGTCGGCTTCCTGATCGGTCTGCTGGCCTCGCGCCGCTAAACCTGGGGGACTGCCATGGACACCTCCTCTCCTCCACGGGAGCTGCCTGACGAGGCGCCCAAGCCATCGGTCAAGCGTCTCGCCGGCGCGGTGGTAGGGCTACTGCAGAGCCACTTGGAACTGCTGGGCATCGAGGTTCAGGAAGAGAAGGTCCGGACCTTCCAGCTGTTCCTCTTTACCGGGCTGAGTCTGATCTTCGGCTTGCTGGTGCTGGTCGGCGTCTCGGCGGCGGTCATCATCGCCTTCTGGGATACCTATCGGATGGCCGCGACCCTGGGCCTGTGCGCCTTCTATGCCGTGGCGCTGGCGATCTGCATCCTGCGGGCCCTGAGCCTGGTCAAGGGCGCCGCGCCCTTCCATGCCACCCTGGAAGAACTCAACCGCAACCGGGAGCGCCTACTGCCATGAACCAGCCGCTTACCTCTGCCACCAGCCAGGCCAAGCGCAAGGAACTGGTCCGGCTGCGCATGGAGATGTATCGCCAGCAGCTGATCTACAACGCCCAGCCCCTGCACAACCCCATCAGCCTCATCGGCGATCTGGTGCGGCCCAATCGGGACAAGGTCGCCAGCTCGGCGAAGAAGCCGCTGATGCTCGGCGCCACGGTATTCCTGTCGCTGTTCGGCAAACGCCTGGGCGCGGTGGGCCGTCTGGCCCGCATCGGTCTGGCCCTCTATCCGATCGTCAACCGATTGCAGGCTCACCATCGTGAACAACGGCAGGCGGAACACCCGCTGCCACCGCCGCGCTAGGTAGAGAATGGCTCCTTCGGGAGCCATTCTGTCATCTGGCACCCTTATCGCATGGTCAAGCCGAACGCTACTCAAACGATAAGGATGCCCCGTGTTTTCCGGCCACCCCACCGCCTTCTTCCAACCCTTCATCGACACCGCGACCGGGCGCATCGCCGGCGTCGAAGCCCTGGGGCGCTTGCGCCAGGAGGACGGGAGCCATACCTCCGTCGGCCCCCTGTTCGCCGATCCCGGCACCCCGACCCTGGACCTGCTGCACCTCGACCGCACGCTGCGGGACGATGCGCTGCGGCGCTTCGCCAGCGCACCGGATGACTGGTTTCTCAGCCTCAATCTCTCGCCGCGCTGGATCAGTCAGCTGGAAAGGGGCGCCGAATTGCCCAGCCTGGCGCAGCTGGAGCGCTCCGGCATCGCCCCGAGCCGAATCGTCTACGAGATCACCGAGGCCGCTGGCGATCTGCCCAGCCTGACCCAGGCCGTCGCCCGCTATCGCGAACTCGGCATCCGCATCGCCATCGACGATTTCGGTTCCGGCTATTCGCAACTGGATCGGGTGCTGGATCTGCAGCCGGACATCCTCAAGCTGGACATGCGCCTGTTCCAAGCTGCGGCCCGGGGTGGCACCCGCGGCGATGCGGTCAAGGCGCTGGCGCAAATGGCCGAGAAGACCGGGTGCTGGCTGATCGCCGAGGGCGTGGAGACCGAAACCGAACTCGACTTCGCCCTGGAGTGCGGTGCGCGCTACGTCCAGGGCTTCCTCTTCGCCGAGGCCACCGCCGAGCTGGGCACCAGCGACAGCCATCAGCAGCGCTTCGCCGCCCTGCGCAGCCGCTTCGTCGATGGCAAGCTGGATCAGCAGACCCGGCTGCTGGAGCTGCGCCAGCAACTGGCCGACTTCGTCACCCAGCTCAGGCCCTGGGCGGAACACGGCGGCCCCCTGAGCGCCCTGCCCGATCCCCAGGCGTTTCCCGGGCTGCTGCGCATCTACCAGTGCGACCGCACCGGCACCCAGATCACCCCCAACCTGGAATGGAACGGCATGTTCTGGCGCGAGAATCGCCGCTACCTCAACCACAACTGGTCCTGGCGACCCTACTTCTATGCCCTGCTGGCCGAAGGCTGGAACGAGCGACGCCTGGCGCTTTCGACGGTCTATCGCGATGCCACCACCAACCAGTACTGTCTGACCGCCAGCCAGTTCCTGGAGAGCGGCCAGCGCCTGCTGCTTATCGACTTGGACGCCAGCCAGTTGCCGGGCTTTGCCAACTGAGCGGTGATGATCGTATGTTGCCGAGGTCAGAACGCAGAAGCGCCGAACGGCTACCGCCGGCGCTCCCCTTATCGGTGATAGCTCGAGGACGGCCTTGGACTGGCAGACACTTCTTATCCGCGAACGGCTGGGCAAACCCCTGCACAGCCCGGATGAACTGGGGCGTAGCCCCTTTCACAAGGACCACGATCGCATCATCTTCTCCGGCGCCTTCCGCCGGCTGGGGCGCAAGACCCAGGTTCACCCCGTCACCAGCAACGATCACATTCACACCCGCCTGACCCATAGCCTGGAGGTCAGCTGCGTCGGCCGCTCCCTGGGCATGCGCGTGGGTGAGAGTCTGAGGGGCGCCCTGCCCGAGTGGTGCGATCCGAGCGATCTCGGCATGGTGGTGCAATCCGCCTGTCTGGCCCACGACATCGGCAATCCGCCCTTCGGCCACTCCGGCGAAGACGCCATCCGCTACTGGTTCACCCAGGCCGCCGGCCGCGGCTGGCTGGACGACATGAGCGAGGCGGAGCGCCAGGACTTCCTGCATTTCGAAGGCAATGCCCAGGGCTTCCGGGTGCTGACCCAGCTCGAATACCACCAGTTCGACGGCGGCACCCGTCTGACCTACGCCACCCTCGGCACCTACCTCAAGTATCCCTGGACCTCGCGCTATGCCGCGGCGCCCGGCTACAAGAAGCACAAGTTCGGCTGCTACCAGAGCGAGCTGCCGCTGCTGGAACAGATCGCCGAGAAGCTCGAGCTGCCGCTGCTGGGTCCGGAGCGCTGGGCACGGCATCCGCTGGTCTACCTCATGGAAGCCGCCGACGACATCTGCTACGGCCTGATCGATCTGGAAGACGGCCTGGAGATGGAGTTGCTGGACTATGCCGAGGTCGAGGCCCTGCTGCTGGGCCTGGTCGGCGACGACCTGCCGGAAACCTATCGCCAGCTCGGCCCCAAGGATTCGCGGCGGCGCAAGCTGGCCATCCTGCGCGGCAAGGCCATCGAGCACCTGACCAACGCCACCGCCCGCGCCTTCGTCGACCAGCAGGACGCCCTGCTCGCCGGCACCCTGGGCGATGACCTGGTCGAGCACATGGCCGGTCCGGCCAAGCTCTGCGTGCAGCGCGCCAAGGCCCTGGCCCGGGAAAAGATCTTCCACGACAAGCGCAAGACCCTGCACGAGATCGGCGCCTACACCACCCTGGAAATCCTGCTCAATGCCTTCTGCGGCGCCGCCCTGGAACAGCACCGCGGACGCGAGCCTTCGTTCAAGAGCCGCCGCATCCTCGACCTGCTGGGCAACAGCGCGCCCGATCCGTCCTGGACCCTGCACCAGGCCTTCATGCGGGTGATCGATTTCATCGCCGGCATGACCGACAGCTACGCCACGGCCATGGCGGCCGAGATGACCGGGCGTTCGAACCCGGTCTAAGGAGCGCCACGATGGTCACCGCACCCCGCACGCGCAAGGGCCCAGGCAGTCGCTGGCTGGCCGCCCAGGGCTGGAAGGCCTTTCCCTTTCAGCGCGAGGTGGCCAAGGCCATCGCCGCAGGCGAATCCGGCCTGCTGCACGCCACCACGGGTTCGGGCAAGACCTACGCCGTCTGGCTGGCCGCCCTGGATGCCTTCGTCGCCCCCAAGCCGATCACCGCCAAGGGCCTGCCCAGCAAGCGCAAGCAGGCACCACCGCCGCTCACCGTGCTCTGGCTGACGCCCATGCGCGCCCTGGCGGCGGACACCCTGCGCGCCCTGGAGCGCCCGGTACTCGACGAAGAACTGGAGTGGACCCTGGGCCTGCGCACCGGCGACACCGGCAGCAGCGAGCGTGCGCGACAGAATCGGCGCCTGCCGACGGCGCTGGTCACCACCCCCGAAAGCCTGTCGCTGCTGCTGTCCCGCGAAGACGCCCAGGAGGCCCTGGGCCAGGTTCGGCTGGTGGTCATCGATGAGTGGCACGAATTGCTGGGCAACAAGCGTGGCACCCAGACGCAACTGGCCCTGGCCCGTCTGAGCCGCTGGAATCCCGGATTGCAGACCTGGGGCCTGTCGGCCACCCTCGGCAACCAGGCCCATGCGCTGGATGTGCTGCTGGCCGGCGCCCCGGGCCATCTCGTCCAGGGGCGCCAGGACAAGCGCCTGCAGGTGGATACGCTGCTGCCCGAAGGCGGCGTCGAGCGCTTCGCCTGGGCCGGGCACCTGGGCATGCGCCTGCTGCAGCAGGTGATCCGCGAATTGGAGGATAGCCCCACCACCCTGGTCTTCACCAACACCCGCGCCCAGACCGAACTCTGGTACCAGGCCCTGCTGCAGGCGCGCCCGGACTGGGCCGGCCTGATCGCCCTGCACCATGGCTCCATCGAGAAACAGGCCCGCGAGTGGGTGGAAGGCGGTCTCAAGAATGGCCAGCTCAAGGCGGTGATCTGCACCTCCAGCCTCGACCTCGGGGTGGACTTCCTGCCAGTGGAGCGGGTGCTGCAGATCGGCTCGCCCAAGAGCATCGCCCGCCTGCTGCAGCGCGCCGGCCGCAGCGGCCATGCCCCGGGCCGTGCCTCGCGTGCCACCCTGGTACCCACCTACAGCCTCGACCTGCTGGACGCCGCGGCCACCCGCCGCGCCATCACCGCGGGCGAGATCGAAGCGCGCACGGCGCCGGTCAAACCCCTGGATGTCCTGGTGCAGCACCTGGTGACCGTTGCCCTGGGCGGCGGCTTCGAGCCGGATGACCTGCTGCCGGAGATCCGCAGCGCCTGGGCCTATCGCGACCTCAGCGAGGGCGAGTGGATCTGGGCCCTGGCCTTCGTGCGCAACGGCGGCGCCTCGCTGTCGGCCTACCCGGACTATCGCCGCGCCGAGCCCGACGCCGAGGGCATCTGGCGCGTCCCCGACAAGCAGCTGGCCAAGCGGCATCGACTGGGCATTGGCACCATCGTCAGCGAGACCAGCCTCAATGTGCAGTTCTGGTCCAAGGGTGGCGGCGGCAATCGCCTGGGCAACATCGAAGAAGGTTTCATCGCCCGCCTGCGGCCCGGCGATCACTTTCTCTTCGCCGGGCGCACCCTGGAACTGGTGCGGGTGGAAAACATGACGGTGTATGTGCGCCGCGCCTCCGGGCGCAAGGCCGCCATCCCGCGCTGGAGCGGTAGTCGCATGCCGCTTTCGGACACCCTGGCCAAGCACGTCCTGGCGCTGCTGGAAGACGCCGAGGCGCAGCGCTACGAGAGTCCGGAGATGCGCCTGCTGCAACCGCTGCTGGACGTGCAGCGGCAGTGGTCGGCGCTACCGAGCGCCCACTACCTGCTCGCCGAGACGCTGGAATCCCGCGAGGGCTCGCACCTGTTCCTCTATCCCTTCGCCGGCCGTCACGCCCATCTGGGGCTGGCCAGCCTGCTGGCCTGGCGGCTGGCGCAGCGGCGTCCCTGCACCTTTTCCATCGCCGTCAACGACTACGGCCTGGAGCTGGTCTCGCCGGTCAGCCTGGACTGGCAGGCGCTGCTCGATGCCAGTCTCTTCACCACCGACAACCTGGTCAGCGACACCCTGGCCAGCCTCAATGCCGCCGAACTCGCCCAGCGCCGCTTTCGCGAGATCGCGCGCATCTCCGGGCTGATCTTTTCCGGCTATCAGGGGGCGCACAAGAGCAATCGCCAGCTGCAGGCCAGCAGCAGCCTCTTCTACCAGGTGTTTCGCCAATACGATCCGGACAACCTGCTGCTCGGCCAGGCCCAGACCGAGGTCCTGCGTCAGGAGCTCGATGCCGATCGCCTGCAGCAGACGCTGATCCGCACCGGCGCCCTGCCGCTGCGCCTGGTGGTGCTGGACCATCCCTCACCCTTCGCCCTGCCGCTCATGGTCGAGCGGTTGCGCGAGAGTCTGAGTTCGGAAAAGCTGGCCGACCGCATCACCCGCCTGGTCGGCGATCTGGAGCGCGAAGCCGGGCCGGACGAGCGGGCGCGCGCCTTCGACCCCGAGTCCCTGGTGCAGCCCAGCCACGACAGCGATCTGACACCCCGCCGCGGCGCTAGCCCGCGGCGTCCTCGCGTACAGAAATCCGGTCGTCCTCGATAACGATCCGCCCCTGGCGATAGAGATGGCCGATGGCCTTCTTGAAGTTGCCCTTGCTGACGCCAAACAGCTGATGGATCAGCGCCGGCGGACTGCTGTCGCTGAGCTCCAGGACCCCACCGCGTGCCTTGGCCAGGCCGATGATCTGCTCGGCGAGATCGCTTCCGGCGGCAGCTCCCTGAGGCTGCAGGGTCAGGCTGATCTTGCCGTCCGCCCGCACCTCGCGAATGAAGCCCCGCTCCCGCTGCCCCAGGCGCAGTGGCTTGAAGGCCTCGTTGCGATGCACCAGGCCCCAGTGCTTGTTGTCGACGATCACCTTGTAGCCCAGGTCGGTCCGCTCGACCACCAGCAGGGGTACCGGCTGACCCACCTTGTAGCGTGGCGGTTCACGATCCAGGTAGCGATCCAGGCGCGCGGTGGCAACGATCCGCCGGGTCCGGGCATCCAGGTGCACATGCACCACGCAATGATCGCCCACCTGCAGCGGACGCTTCTCCTCCGAATGCGGCAGCAGCAGGTCCTTGGGCAGGCCCCAGTCGAGGAAGATCCCCACCCGGCCGACCTCCACCACACGCAGACTGGCGAAGCCGCCGACCTGCACCTTCGGCTTCTCGGTGGTGGCGATCAGGCGGTCTTCGCTGTCCAGGTAGAGGAAGACGTTGAGCCAGTCGCCCTCGGCGCAGGGTTCGTCGCGAGGCGCATAGCGGCGCGGCAGCAGCACCTCGCCGTCATTGCCGGCATCCAGGAATAGACCGATGGGGGTGTTGCGCAAAATCTGCAAGCTGTTGAAGCGACCCAGCAAGGCCATGAGTGGAGACTCCTGTAGAAAGCGGTGCATTTTACCGCGATCAGCAGAGTCACCGCTTGGTCGCGACCCTTCGTCGCTGAACGGTCGCGAGGCGTGGCTGGCAGCCGAGTGGGTATGAATCTCGACCCGATCGGCCTTGCCCCCACCGCTCGCCACGCTGCCGTGCGGGAGACCTGACCAGGCTGTTTGAGGTGAAACGCCTCACGGCAGGTGGAGGCGGCGGTCGTCTTGAAGGCGATGCCTGGAGATCGCTTTGGCTCGC
Source organism: Pseudomonas sp. Pso3 (assembly GCF_055393275.1). NCBI lineage: Bacteria > Pseudomonadati > Pseudomonadota > Gammaproteobacteria > Pseudomonadales > Pseudomonadaceae > Pseudomonas > Pseudomonas sp. Pso3. The sequence goes on from NZ_AP043687.1 coordinate 3,194,428, forward strand.
CTCAGGCGAGCGTCCGGCTCAGGCAGTAAGGCAGTCGTCTGCGAGGGGAATCTCGATGAACAGACCCACGGTGTCAGCCTCGACCCGCATGGCGGCCACCACCGCATTCAGCAAGAACGGATTGGTCGCCTGTTCGTTGGTCACGATACGCTGGGTCAGCTTGATCGACTGGTGGGCGTGGTAGACGGCTACGAGTATTTCATTGAGGTTCAGGCGACGGAGCTCGACCCGGTATCCGGCGAGTCCGTGGCCCAAGGCGCGTCCTGCGCTTTCAAGCCCATTTTTCACAGTAAGTCCTTGGACCGTTGCGGTCCGGGGTAATGATTCGAACAAGATAATAGCACCAGGCCATTATCCTTATTGCGCAGGCCATCACCGTTTCGCTACCACTTGCCGAAGAGACTGAACGCGCCCATGAACGTGCGCCTGCCGGGTGCTGCCCAGCGCTTCGCGCGGCGCCCCTTTCGTGCCCGGGAAACGATTCAGCACGGTGCCTTTGCCACAATCGACCGGTCCCGGTGCCAGAGCGCGCTACGCCTCCCCCCTTCAACCGCCGTTCGCCCGCTTCAGCCCGCACTTCGACCATGGTCGGTAAAGTCAACATCGAGCTGCTCAAAGGTCTTGTTTTGCGCAAGCCAGTCTGAGACCATCCTTCGCTGTCAGGTGAGGCTGTCTCCACGGAGCGGCTGACCTGTCGAGAACCTGGAGTACATCAGGGCCAGCTTTCGCGGCATGGGTTTCTCCTCGTTTCAAAACTGTCGTCCTTCGCGGACAACAACGTCATCTTATTCAAGGAGAAATCCATGTCTACTCGCCAAACTGGCACCGTCAAGTGGTTCAACGACGAGAAAGGCTTCGGCTTCATCACCCCCCAGAGCGGCCCGGACGTGTTCGTTCACTACCGTTCCATTCAGGGTAACGGCTTCAAGAGCCTGCAAGAAGGCCAGGCTGTTTCCTTCCTGGTCGTGCAAGGCCAGAAAGGCCTGCAGGCCGATGAGGTGCAGGTGATCTAATCACCCGCCTTCTCGAAAAAGCCCAACCCCCGGTTGGGCTTTTTTTTGCGCGGACGTTGGCCCCGCCAGCCTCTGCTATCGCCACTTAGGGATGAGGTGCGTCTCGTGAAAACCTTCGCTGCCCTGCTCTGCCTGCTCCTGCTCGCCGGTTGCGCCGCCTTTCCCGGCGATGAACTCTCTTCCCAGCCGTTCCGCGCGCCCCTGAGCGAGCAACCGCAGCGGCCCAAGGTGCTGGTGGAATTCAACTTCTATCGCGGCACTGTCGAGGACGCCAAGGACGCGACGTCGATCGCCGTCGCCCGCGAAGGCCTGAAGCCCCGGCTGCGCGAGGTCCTGGAACGCTCCAATCTGTTCGACCGCATCACCCTGGTGCCGGAGCCCGGCAGGCCCGACGACGCCCTGCTGCGCCTCAAGCTCTACAACAGCACCTCCTACGCCGCCGCCATCGCCAGTGGCCTGATTACCGGCGCCACCTTCTTTCTCGTCCCGGGTACCGCCAAGGACGACTATGTGCTGACCGCCGAATGGATCGCACCGGGTAGCGCTCCGTCCACCCGGGTGCGCAATGCCAGTTCGGTACGCACCTGGATGGGAGTCTGGTTCCTGCCCCTGGCCGCCAGCCATCAGGCCGGGACCGCCATCGAGGAAACCTTCGCCCGCCAGCTCGGCGACGCCCTGCGCCAGCTGCAGAGCGCCGGCGCCTTCGCCGACCACTCCTCGCCCCAGGGGAACGGCGAAACGCCTGCACCGGTCACACCTTGACCGGCAATCACGTAGACGAGGATCCCATGGCCGAAGAAAAGCGCAAAGCCGACGAACGCGAACTGCCCAAGGACGAGAAGCCCCTGCGCACCGAACACGCCAAGACCGACGACGGGCGCAATCCCCCTTCGCCCAACAGTCCGGACCGCACCAAGGACGCCACGGGCTACAACTGATCCCGACCTTTCCGGAAACGACCGCCACGGCGGTCGTTTCTTTATCTGCGCCCTGCCCCGCGGGGTTGGCTCGCCCCTCCCTCCTTACTGCATAATGCCCACACTCCGACGTCTATCGGCCCCTTTTCTCTTCAACTAGGCCGGTACCCTGCCAAGGTGTGTGTCCCGATGCGAAAGACCTTCCGATCTCTGGGCCTGCTGCTGAGCTGCTGCGCCCTGGGCTTTTCCCTGCCCGTCAGTGCCGATACCTCCTACCTGCCGCCGCGAATCGAAAAGGCGATGCAGACCAACAAGATCCCCGGCAGCGACCTGTCGCTGGTGATGCTGCCCCTCGATGGCCCGGGCGAGAACGACTATTACAATGCCGACGTCTCGGTGAATCCGGCGTCGACCATGAAGCTGATCACCACCTTTGCCGCCCTGGAACTGTTGGGTCCCACCTACCAGTGGAAGACCGAGTTCTATACCGACGGCACCCTCAAGGACGGCATCCTCAACGGCAACCTCTATCTCAAGGGCGGTGGCGATCCCAAGCTGAACATGGAGCGGCTGTGGCTGCTCATGCGTGACCTGCGCGCCAACGGCGTCCTGGAAGTCACCGGTGACCTGGTGCTGGATCGCGGTCGTTTCGTGAAGCCCAATCTGCCGGCCTTCAACGACGACGGCGAAGACGAGAACAAGACCTTCCTGGTCGGTCCGGATTCGCTGCTGGTCAATCTTAAGTCGGTGCGCATGGTGGTGCGCTCGGCCGATGGCCGGGTCAGCGTCTCCATGGATCCGCCGCTGACCAACGTCAACATCGACAACCAGATGCGCGCCACCGGCAAGAGCGGTTGCCCGGCCTGGCCGGAGGTGCGCTTCAATCCGGTGCCCCAGGCCGATGGCAGTACCAGCCTGGTGGTCAGTGGCCAGTTGCCGGACGGCTGCAACGCCCAGAGCTATCTGTCGCTGCTCGACCACCCGGCCTATACCGCCGGCGCGGTGCGGGCCATCTGGCAGGAACTGGGCGGCAGCATCAAGGGCCGTACCCGCGAGGGCAGCGTGCCGCGCAATGCCGAGGTGCTGGCGCGGGCCTTCTCGCCCGATGTGGTCGAGATCATTCGCGACATCAATAAGTACAGCAACAACACCATGGCCCAGCAGCTGTTCCTCTCCATCGGGGCGCAATTCCGCACCTCGGCGGATGCGGACGACAGCAAGGCGGCGCTGCGGGTCATCCGCTCGTGGCTGGCGCGCAAGGGCATCAATGCCAGTCACCTGATCATGGAGAACGGCTCGGGCCTGTCGCGCACCGAACGGGTCAGTGCCCGGGAGATGGCCGAGATCCTGCGCGCCGCCTGGCAGAGTCCCTACGGCCCGGAGTTCATCTCTTCGCTGCCGTTGGCGGGCATGGACGGCACCCTGCGCAAGCGCATGAAGAATTCGCCGCTCACCGGTCAGGCGCATATGAAGACCGGCACCCTGAACAACGTACGGGCCCTGGCGGGCTTCGTCCGGGATGCCAATGCGCGCAACTGGGTGGTGGTCGCCATCCTCAACAGCAGCCGCCCCTGGGGCGCTTCGTCGATCCTCGACGAGGTGGTGCTGGACCTCTATCTGCGCAGCCGCCAGGACGGCGCGGTCGCCAACTGACGCGCAAAACAAAACCGGCGTCTGCTCACGCAGACGCCGGTTTTGTTTACAGCACTCGGCAAGGCAGGCCGGAAAGCCGACGTTACCGCGCTGCACCGCATTGGGCAAGAACTTTGTCCAACGCACCTTTGTGGGGCATTTTCAGGCGACCGTCAGGGTCTAGATCATGCCCAGCAGCAGCAGTACCAGCAGGACGACCAAAATGGCGCCCACGATGCCGGACGGGCCATAGCCCCAGCTGCGCGAATGCGGAAACACCGGAAGTCCGCCGATGAGCAGGACCAGCAGCACCAGAACCAGGATGGTCGAGAGAGTCATCTGCCATTCTCCATGAAGGCCAAGGGTCGACCGCCGCCGTAACAGGATGATACGAAGCGACGGGCTTATTCCATGGACCTGCGCCAGCGGCGGAAAATCCCGACGTCGTCAGCTAACCCTGCCCGCCTCGCCGCCTCCCAGGTGCCAGCGCACGAAAAAGCCCGGATCAGGGATCCGGGCTTGGTCTTGTCGCAGCTGGCTGTCAGTGGGCCACAGCGCCACTGGCACCCAGGCCGGTCTGGGATCTCACGAACTGCGGATAGAAGCGTGCCCGCTCCTCTTCGGCAGCCGCCGACTTGTCGGTGATGGAGAAGAACCAGATGCCGATGAAGGCCACGGCGATGGAGAACAGCGCCGGGTATTCATAGGGGTAGATCGGCTTGGCATGACCGAGGATGGTCACCCAGATGGTCGGGCCGAGCACCATCAGGGCCACCGCGGTGATCAGGCCGAGCCAGCCACCGATCATGGCGCCCCGGGTGGTCAGACGCTTCCAGTACATCGAGAGCAGCAGGATGGGGAAGTTGCAGCTGGCCGCGATGGAGAAGGCCAGGCCCACCATGAAGGCGATGTTCTGCTTCTCGAAGAGGATGCCCAAGGCGATGGCGACCACACCCAGCGCCACGGTGGTCATCTTGGAAACGCGGATTTCGTCCTTCTCGTTGGCTTTGCCCTTCTTGATCACGCTGGCGTAGAGGTCGTGGGAGACCGCCGAGGCACCGGCCAGGGTCAGACCGGCGACCACCGCCAGGATGGTGGCGAAGGCCACCGCCGAGATGAAGCCGAGGAAGATGCTGCCGCCCACGGCGTTGGCCAGGTGCACCGCCGCCATGTTGTTGCCGCCCAGCAGGGCGCCGGCGGCGTCCTTGAAGGCCGGATTGGTGCTGACCAGCAGGATGGCGCCAAAGCCGATGATGAAGGTCAGGATGTAGAAGTAGCCGATGAAGCCGGTGGCGTAGAACACGCTCTTGCGCGCTTCCTTGGCGTCACTGACGGTGAAGAAGCGCATCAGGATGTGCGGCAGCCCGGCGGTGCCGAACATCAGCGCCAGACCCAGGGAGAAGGCCGAGATCGGATCCTTCACCAGGCCACCGGGACTCATGATGGCTTCACCCTTGGGATGCACGGCGATGGCTTCGGCGAACAGGCGGTTGAAGTCGAAGCCGACGTGCTTCATTACCATGAAGGCCATGAAGCTGGCACCGGACAGCAGCAGCACCGCCTTGATGATCTGTACCCAGGTGGTGGCCAGCATGCCGCCGAAGAGGACATAGAGCACCATGAGGATACCCACCAGCACCACGGCCAGGGTGTAGTCCAGGCCGAACAGCAGCTGGATCAGCTTGCCGGCACCGACCATCTGGGCAATCAGATAGAGGGCGACCACCACCAGCGAGCCGCAGGCGGACAGGGTCCGGATGTCCTTCTGCTTGAGGCGATAGGAGGCCACGTCGGCGAAGGTGTACTTGCCGAGGTTGCGCAGGCGCTCGGCGATCAGGAACAGGATGATCGGCCAGCCCACCAGGAAGCCGATGGAGTAGATCAGGCCGTCGTAGCCGGAGGTGAACACCAGGGCGGAAATGCCCAGGAAGGAGGCGGCCGACATGTAGTCGCCAGCGATGGCCAGGCCGTTCTGGAACCCGGTGATGCGGCCACCGGCGGCGTAGTAGTCGGCGGCGGAGCGGTTACGCTTGGAAGCCCAGTAGGTGATGCCCAGGGTGGCACCGACGAAGGCGACGAACATCAGGATGGCGGAGACGTTCAGGGGTTGGCGCTGGACCGCGCCACTGATGGCATCGGCGGCCCAGAGCGCAGGCGAGAGGGCCAGCAGCGCGGCGGCCAGGGAAAGACGTCTCATGGCTGCACCTCCCGGAGGATTTCCGCGTTGAGCCGATCGAACTCGCCATTGGCCCGGCGCACATAGATGCCGGTCAGGACGAAGGCCGAAAGGATCAGACCGACGCCCAGGGGAATGCCCCAGGTCATGGCGGCTTCCGCATGGATACGGGTCGCGAGAACCTTGGGCGCGAAGGCGATCAGGAGGATGAAGGCGGAATAGAGTCCGAGCATGATGGCGGAAAGCGTCCAGGCGAAGCGCCCGCGCTTGGTCACCAGTTCTTGGAAACGCGGACTGGCTTCAATCCGCCGGTAGGTGCTGTCATTCATTATTGTTGTTCCTTACAGCATGACGGGAGCGTCGAGCTCTACTCTAGGCCCGCCCGGTAAGGCTTCCAGACGACTTTAGTCGTACCCCTCCAGACCTTAGTAATCCCAGAGCCGACGCCAGCCCTGCAGCGGGTGGTGACCCTCGCCATCGAGCACGGAAACGCTTGCCGTCATCCCCGCGCTGAGGTGGATATCCGCGGGGACGTCCAGCAGTTCGATGCGCACCGGGATGCGCTGCGCCAGGCGCACCCAGTTGAACGTCGGCTCGACGTTGGCCAGCAGCTGGGTATCGCTGGCCGCGTTGCGATCGGTGATGCCGCTGCTGATGCTCGCCACCCGCCCCTGCAGGGGCGCCGCCTGGTTCATCAGGCGCACCCGTACCGCATCGCCGGGGTGGATGTGGGGAATCTTGGTCTCTTCGAAATAGGCCATGACGTAGAAGGAGCGGGTATCCACCAGGGCCATCACCGCCTGGCCGGTCTGCACATAGTTGCCCTCGGCGAATCTGAGGTTGGTGATCCGCCCTTCCCGCGGCGCCAGCACCCGGCTGCGATCCAGGTTGATCTGGGCCAGGTTCACATCGCTCAGGGCTTCCTGGTACTGGCTGCGGGCGACCGCCACGTTGACCTGGGCGGTCTCGCGATCTTCGGCGCTGATGGCACTGGTGCCCAGCCGTTGACGCCGGGCGGCTTCGCTCTCACGCAGGCGCAGTTGTTGCTGGCGCGTCTCGGCCACCGCCTTGGCATGGGCGAGATTGGCCTGGTAACGCTGCTGATCGATCTGCAGGAGCAGATCGCCCGGCTTCACCAGCTGGTTGTCGACCACCGCCAGGCGCGTCACCCAGCCCGATACGTCGGGCGCGACCACCACCACATCGGCGCGCACCCGCGCATCGCGCGTCCAGGGCGTATAGAGATAGAAGTGCCACAGCCAGGTGCCGGCCAGGATGGCGAGCAGTACCACGATCAGGGTTATCGCCACACGCAGGGTCTTGTGCATCGCCTTGTCGATCCTCTTGTTATGGGGCTCAGGTGGCCAGCACGGCCACGAGGCCGGCCAGCCACAGCACGAACAGCGCGCAACCGAACAGGGCGCTGTGCCAGAGATGGCGGCCCAGGCCACTGCGCTGCAGCAGCCACAGCGACAGCGCCGTCAGCAGCAGCGCCAGGACGCCATAGACGAACAGCGGCCCCAGGTAGACCCCGCCGATGGCCCATTCATGCAGATTCATCCGCACCCTCCTCCGCTACCGCCTCTAGACAACAGCTGCGCCAGGTCTGCTGGAGCTGGCCGATGGCGCCGCGCGCCAACCGATGCGGCTCATCGTCTGGCGCCTGGTGCAGCGCCTGTCGCAGACGCTCTGCCGCCGCGTCCAGCGCGCCCGGCTGCAGGTTACCGAAGCCCACCTCCAGCTGTTCGGCGAAGCGGCCGAGAAAGGCATCCCGCGCCCGGGGCACCTCGCCCTGGGCACCTGCCAGGCAGGCGCGCAGATGCAGTAACTCATTGCCCAGGTCCAGCGCCAGCAGCCCCTGCTCCCAGCGCCCGCGTTCGCTGGCCGACAGCTGCTCGATATGTCGCGCCAGCAGTAGCAGGCGATCCGCCATGCGCCCGCCGAACCAGGTCTCGGCGTTGGCTAGGGGGACCGTGGTCAGTCGCTGCAGGTCGTAGGTGGTGGCCTCGAGGATGCGGCGGCTGGTGCGCCGCGGCGTGCGTAGACTGATCAGCCGGAACATCAGCACGGCCGAACCGACGCCGATCAATAGACTCTGCAACTGGTTGAGCAAGGCGCCCATCTCCACCTGGCCGTGGTTGCTGGGCGAGACCAGCACCAGCAGATGGATGGCGAAGGCCGTCGCCGTCCCCACCACGCCCGGCGGTCCGGCCATCCCCAGGGCGGCAAAGAACAGTGGCACCCCCAGCACCAGGCACAGCAGCGGATAGCCGCTGATCTGCGGCAGCAGCACCTGGCTGACCAGGATGGCGACTGGCGCGGCATAGAGGATGCCCCGCAGGAAGCCGAGGCCGATGGTGGCGGCGTTGTCGCGATTGGCGAACAGGCTGCAGATGACCCCGGCCATGAGCATGGCACCCGGCGCCGAGGGCCAGGCGCTGGCCAGCCAGAAGACGCCCACGACCAGCAGCGCACAGGCGCTGCGCAGGCCGTAGAGCAGTGCCGTCTGCACATCGCGATGACGCGCCAGTGCCGAGGGCGCCACGGCGCTGAGCTGGGCCGTGTGGACGCTGTCCAGGGCGCGACCGGCCAGCAGGATCTTGTCCAGCAGGATGGCGAAACGGGCCAGCAGGTAGCGCTGATCGTTGTCCAGCTCCGGGGCGGTGCCCGCAGCCTCTCTCAGACGCTGCAGGAGGGCCTCCAGGGCAGACGCCTGGGGGTCGGCCAGGGTCGTGAGCAGTTCGTCGCGCCAGGGCTGCAGAGCGGCCCTTCTCGGCTCGTCCAGACCACGCCACTGGCGCATGGCACCACGGGCGGTGCGCAGCAGGCTGAGCAGATCCCGCGAGAGCAGGCGCAACGCCCTGGCGCGTTGCCGGCCGCGCTGACCTTCGAACCAGGCGTGGTCGCGCTGGGCATCCACCGCCACCACCTGGCCAAGCATGGCCAGCAGACCCTGGGTGGCATCCTGGGCCTCGGCCAGCTCCGCCCGCGCCGCAGCCACGCCCTGCTCCCAGGTGCGCCGCGCCTGGGCGGCCAGGTTCTGCTCCACGCGCTGTGGCCAGAACAGCGCGCTGACCGCCGAGGCCACGACGATACCCAGGCAGATCTCGGTGCAGCGGGCCACCGCCTGGTCGAACACGGTCAGCGGATGGGCAATGGCAGGCAGGCCGATGATGGCGACGGTATAGCCGGCCAGCACGAAGCCATAGGCGACATGGTTGCGCAGCAGGGTCGAGGCTGCCGTGCAGAGGGCCATCCAGCCGGCCAGGGCCAGGAGGAACAGCCAGGGCGTCTGGGCGAAGAAGCCCATGAGCACCACCGCCATGCAGGTGCCGGCAATGGTGCCGAGCAGGCGGAACAGGCCCTTGGCCAGCACCATGCCGGACAGCGGCTGGGAGACGATCATCACCGTCATGCAGGCCCAGACCGGTTGTTCGAGACTGAAACGAAAGGCCAGCCAGAGCGCCAGTCCGGCGGCGAACAGGGTCTTGCCGGCAAAGAGTAGTGCCGCAGGCGTGGGTGCGAGAAAGACCGTCCAGGGTAGGCGCACGTCGGCTCTTGGTGTGCAGGGGGTCCAGCATAGGCCGCGTGGCCCAGGCGAAGTTCCAGGCGGGCGCCCAGACGAAAAAAAGGCGACCCGGGGTCGCCTGAAGTGCCTTGCGTGCTCGAGCGACGACGCTCCGTCGTCACCACTCCCCAGAGACTAGACGAGTTGCGGCCGGCGTTCTTGATCGAGATCAAGTTCGGCTGGATTGTGCCCGGCCATGCCGAGCAGGCGGTCGATCAGGGCGCAATCGGATTCGCGCCGCACCTCGGCGAACAGGGCCGCGGCCTCGGGATAGCTGCGGGTCAGCATGCCCAGCCACTGCTTGAGGCGACCGGGGGCGTAGCGCGGCGCCAGCTTGCGTTGCGCCATGACCCAGAAGCGTTGCACCCGCGGCAGGATCTCGGCCCAGCTCTGCGGCGCGGTCTCCTCTCCGCGCACCGCCGCGGCGATCTGCAGCGCCAGGTCCGGCCGCGAGACCAGGCCGCGCCCCAGCATCACCGAGGCCTGGCCGCTGACGCTGCGGCAACGCCAGTAGTCGTCCAGGGTCCAGATCTCGCCGTTGGCCAGCACCGGCACGGATACCCGGTCGGCCACCCGCGCCACCCATTCCCAGTGCGCCGGCGGCTTGTAGCCCTCGACCTTGGTCCGCGCATGGACCACCAGTTGCGCCGCGCCACCCTCGACCAGGGCCTCGGCGCAGGCCAGGGCGGCGTTCGGACTGTCGTAGCCCAGGCGCATCTTGGCGGTGACCGGAATGTGCGCCGGCACGGCCTGGCGCACGCTCTCGACGATCCGGTTGAGCAGCTCCGGCTCCTTGAGCAGCACCGCCCCGCCGCGGGACTTGTTGACGGTCTTGGCCGGGCAGCCGAAGTTGAGATCGATCACCGGGGCGCCCAGGGTGCAGGCGAAGGCCGCGTTGTCGGCCAGGCAGGCCGGATCCGAACCCAGCAGTTGCACCCGCATGGGCGTACCGGACGGCGTGCGCGCGCCCTGCTCCAGCTCAGGTGCCAGCTTGGCGAAGGCCGCCGCCGGCAGCAGGCGATCGCAGACACGGATGAATTCGCTCACGCACCAATCGAGTCCACCGACCTCGGTCAGCAATTCCCGCAGGATGTCGTCGACGAGGCCCTCCATGGGCGCCAGGGCGATTTCCATGCTCAGACGTCCTCGCCAGGCAGCGCCTGGCCATAACCGGCCAGGAATTCGGGTGGCATGCGCCTGGGCTTGCCGGAAGACAGCTCGATGCAGACGAAGGTCGTCCGGGCGCGCAGCAGGGTCACACCATCGGCGGGACGCTGCAGCTGGAATTGCCGGGTCATGCGCAGACGACGATCCCAGTCCACCAGCCAGGTGCCCAATACCAGCTCATCGTCCTGATAGCCGCTGCTGAGATAGTCGATCTCGTGGCGCACCACGGCCATGGCACGATCCAGCCGCTGGAAGGTGGCGAGATCCAGGCCCAGGGCCGCCGAATGCTGCCAGGCGCACTGTTCGAGCCAGCTGACGTAGACGGCGTTGTTGGCATGACCCAGGCCGTCGATGTGCTCGGCACCGATGCGCAGCGGCAGGAGGTGGGGAGTCGGTCTGTCCCACTGCATGAAGAGACCCTCTCGCGGGCAAGGTCAAAAGACGCACGGCCTGACCGGACGGAATCCTGGCCAGGCCAACGGTCGCGGATACTGGCACGAATCCGCAGACAATAAAAAAGGGCCTGCATCGCTGCAGGCCCTTCTTCATGTTTGGCGCACTCGGGAGGATTCGAACCTCCGACCGCTCGGTTCGTAGCCGAGTACTCTATCCAGCTGAGCTACGAGTGCGTTTCGGTGCGTTTAGCCAGAACACCGCTGGTACTGCTGAAGCCAGAGGCTTCGTCGATTTGGCGCACTCGGGAGGATTCGAACCTCCGACCGCTCGGTTCGTAGCCGAGTACTCTATCCAGCTGAGCTACGAGTGCGTTGAAGCTGCGTATTCTAGCTTCCGTTTCTGACGTGTCAAGCAAATTTGCTTGTTTATCAGGTACTTACCAATCGGTCAGTACAGCGGAGCCAGTTTGAAGCAAATGGCGGTGAGGGAGGGATTCGAACCCTCGACACCCTTTTGAGGTGTACTCCCTTAGCAGGGGAGCGCCTTCGGCCACTCGGCCACCTCACCGCAACGGGGCGAAACTATATCGAAGGTTTGCCCGTTTGCAAAGAGAAAAATTCAAAAAAAATCAGTGGTTTGGTTCTTGGTCCTTTTCCTTCTGGATGCGCTGGTAGATTTCCTCGCGATGAACCGCGACTTCCTTGGGCGCATTGACGCCGATGCGGACCTGGTTGCCCTTGACTCCCAGTACCGTCACGGTGACTTCATCACCCACCATCAGGGTCTCACCAACCCGACGAGTCAAAATAAGCATTCCATTCTCCTTAAGCTTTAACTCAGTCTGCACGTATGAACCGAAACGATCCCTGAATGGACCCTCTAGTCGCTATTGACCTCTGTCCATGCAAGTAAAGTTCCGCAGAACCCGCGTCGGATGAGGTCCCTGTGGCAGGAACCTCATCTGGCAGGTCACTCGGCGCCGCGTGCGGGGGCGTCGAGTTCGAAGGCGGTGTGCAGGGCGCGGACGGCGAGTTCGAGGTATTTCTCCTCGATGACCACCGACACCTTGATCTCGGAAGTGGAGATCATCTGGATGTTGATGCTCTCCTTGGCCAGGGCTTCGAACATCTGGCTGGCCACGCCGGCATGGGATCTCATGCCGACGCCGACGATGGAGACCTTGGCGATCTTGGTGTCGCCGACGGACTCCCGAGCGCCGATCTCGACGCCGGTGCGCTTGAGGATCTCCAGGGCGCTCTGGTAGTCGTTGCGGTGCACGGTGAAGGTGAAGTCGGTGGTGTTATCGTGCGCGACGTTCTGCACGATCATGTCGACTTCGATGTTGGCCGCGCTGATCGGGCCGAGGATCTTGAAGGCCACGCCGGGGGTATCCGGCACACCGCGAATGGTCAGCTTGGCTTCGTCACGGTTGAAGGCGATGCCGGAGATGATCGGCTGTTCCATGGATTCCTCTTCATCAAGGGTAATGAGGGTGCCCGGACCCTCCTGAAAGCTGTGCAGCACGCGCAGCGGCACGTTGTACTTGCCGGCGAACTCCACCGAACGGATCTGCAGCACCTTGGAGCCGAGGCTGGCCATTTCCAGCATTTCCTCGAAGGTGATCTTGTCCAGGCGCTGGGCCTGGGGCACCACGCGCGGATCGGTGGTGTAGACGCCGTCGACGTCGGTATAGATCTGGCACTCGTCGGCCTTCAGCGCGGCCGCCAGGGCCACGCCGGTGGTGTCGGAGCCACCGCGACCCAGGGTGGTGATGTTGCCCTGCTCGTCAACGCCCTGGAAGCCGGCCACGACCACCACCTTGCCGGCCTTGAGCTCGGCGCGGATGCGGGCGTCGTCGATCTGCTGGATGCGCGCCTTGGTGTGGGCGCTGTCGGTGAGGATGCGCACCTGGTTGCCGGTATAGGACACCGCCTGGACGCCGCGCTTGAGCAGCGCCATGGCCAGCAGGCCGATGGTGACCTGCTCGCCGGTGGAGACCATGACATCCAGCTCGCGCGGATCGGGTTGCTCCATGATCTGCTTGGCGAGGCCGATCAGGCGATTGGTCTCGCCACTCATGGCCGATACCACCACCACGATCTGGTCGCCCGCCTCATGGAAGCGTTTCACCTTCTCGGCGACCTGCTCGATACGCTCCACCGTACCCACCGAGGTACCGCCGAATTTCTGTACGATCAATGCCATTGCTTGCTGCCCGTCCGCAGAAAAATCTGATTCAAGTTGTTGAGGGAGGAAGCGGGCCGCCCTCCCCGGCGACCCGCAGCGCTCTTAGAGGCTTTCCTCGGCGTACTGCGCGGCGCAGGCCAGGGCCGCTTCAAGCTGGCTGGCATCGGTGCCGCCGCCCTGAGCCATGTCCGGACGACCGCCGCCCTTGCCACCGACCACGGCCGCGGCGCGCTTCATCAGCTCGCCGGCCTTGAGCCTGGCGGTCAGGTCGGCGGTGACGCCGGCCACCAGCACCACCTTGCCGTCGGCTTCGCCACCGAGCAGGATCATGCCGCTGCCGAGCTTGTTCTTGAGCTGGTCGACCAGCGCCAGCAGCGCCTTGCCGTCGAGACCGTCGAGGCGCGCGGTCAGCACCTTGGCGCCCTTGACGTCCTGCGCCTGGTCCACCAGATCACCAGCCGAGGCACTGGCGGCCTTGGCCTTGAGCTGCTCGATTTCCTTTTCCAGCTGGCGATTGCGCTCGACCAGCGCGGCCAGCTTGTCCAGCACGTTGTCGCGACTGCCCTTGAGCAGGCTGGCGGCTTCGCGCAGCTGCTCTTCGGCGCTGTTGAGGTAGGCCAGGGCCGCGGTGCCGGTGATGGCTTCCACACGGCGCACGCCGGAGGCCACGCCGCCTTCGCTGACCAGCTTGAGCAGGCCGATGTCGCCGGTCTGGGCGACGTGGGTGCCGCCGCACAGCTCGACGGAGAATTCACCGCCCATGCCGACCACGCGCACCACGTCACCGTACTTCTCGCCGAACAGCGCCATGGCGCCGCGGGCCTTGGCCTCGTCGATGGCCATGACCTCGGTGGTCACCGCGCTGTTCTTGCGGATCTCTTCGTTGACGATGGTCTCGATGCGCTTGAGCTCCTCGGGCTTGATGGCCTCGAAGTGGCTAAAGTCGAATCTCAGGCGCTGGTCGTTGACCAGGGAGCCCTTCTGGTGGACATGGTCGCCCAGCACCTGGCGCAGGGCGGCGTGCAGCAGGTGGGTACCGGAGTGGTTCAGGGCGATGCCCTGGCGGCGCCCGGCATCAACCTGGGCCATCAGCGCGGTGCCGACGTTGAGGCTGCCCTTGGTCACCACGCCATGGTGCAGGAAGGCCCCCTGGGTCTTGGTGGTGTCGCGCACGGCGAAGCCAACGCCGGCGCTTTCCAGGGTACCGGTGTCGCCGACCTGGCCACCGGATTCACCATAGAACGGCGTCTGGTCGAGGATGACCACGCCCTCCTCGCCTTCGGCGAGGCTGTCCACCGGCTGGCCGGCGCGGTACAGGGCGACGATGGTGCCCGAGGCGCTGGTGGTGTCGTAGCCGAGGAAGCGGGTCTCGCCCTCGACCTTGACCAGGCTGTTGTAGTCCACGCCGAAGGCGCTGGCGGAGCGGGCGCGCTCGCGCTGGGCTTCCATCTCGCGCTCGAAACCAGCCTCGTCGAGGTTGAGGTTGCGCTCGCGGGCGATGTCGTTGGTCAGGTCGACCGGGAAGCCGTAGGTGTCATAGAGCTTGAACACCACGTCACCGGGAATGGTGTCGCCCTGCAGCTGCGCCAGATCCTGTTCGAGGATCTTCAGGCCCTGCTCCAGGGTCTTGGCGAACTGCTCTTCCTCGGTGCGCAGCACGCGCTCGATGTGCGCCTGCTGCTGGACCAGCTCGGGATAGGCCTGGCCCATCTCGGCCACCAGGGCGGCGACGATCTTGTGGAAGAAGGTGCCCTTGGCGCCCAGCTTGTTGCCGTGGCGGCAGGCGCGACGAATGATGCGACGCAGCACGTAGCCACGGCCTTCGTTGGACGGCAGCACGCCATCGGCGATCAGGAAGCTGCAGGAACGGATGTGGTCGGCCACCACCTTGAGCGAGGGGGCGTCGTCGTTGGCGCAACCGATGGCCTCGGCCGAGGCCGCCAGCAGCTGCTGGAACAGATCGATCTCGTAGTTCGAGTGCACGTGCTGCAGCACGGCGCTCACCCGCTCCAGGCCCATGCCGGTGTCGACGCTGGGCGCCGGCAGCGGATGCAGGACGCCATCGGCGGTGCGGTTGAACTGCATGAAGACGTTGTTCCAGATCTCGATGTAGCGATCGCCGTCTTCTTCCGGCGAGCCGGGCGGGCCGCCCCAGATCTCGGGACCGTGGTCGAAGAAGATCTCGGTGCAGGGGCCGCAGGGACCGGTATCACCCATGGTCCAGAAGTTGTCCGAGGCATAGGGCGCGCCCTTGTTGTCGCCGATGCGCACCATCTGCGCCTCGGGCACCCCGACTTCCTTGGTCCAGATGTCGTAGGCCTCGTCATCGGTGGCGTAGACGGTGACCCAGAGCTTTTCCCGGGGCAGACCCAGCCACTGAGGCGAGGTGAGGAATTCCCAGGCGAAGGTGATGGCGTCGCGCTTGAAGTAGTCGCCGAAGCTGAAGTTGCCCAGCATCTCGAAGAAGGTGTGGTGACGCGCCGTGTAGCCGACGTTCTCCAGGTCGTTGTGCTTGCCGCCCGCGCGCACGCACTTCTGGCTGGTGGCGGCGCGGGTGTAGCTGCGCTTTTCCATGCCGAGGAAGCAGTCCTTGAACTGGTTCATCCCGGCGTTGGTGAACAGCAGGGTCGGATCGTTCGCGGGGATCAGCGAACTGGAGGCGACCCGGGTGTGCCCCTTCTCTTCGAAGAAGCGGAGGAAGGCTTCACGGATTTCGGCGCTTTTCATATTCATTCCAGACAATGGGCTTTTCGACGCGCGTGACGGGCATCCGACTGGATCGCAGACGAGACGAACGGAGCGGGCGCCGCAGACGCGGCACGTGCGGAAAACGGACACGCATGTCTGGGAGTATATCGACGCCTGCGCCCCGGTGTCGCCCCGGTTGCGCAGGAAAAACGTCGTCGGAAGACTTAGCGGCGGCGGTAGGTGGCGAAAGCGGCGATGACCGCCTCGATATCGGCGGGGCTGACGTCCAGATGGGTGACCAGTCGCAGGCGCGGCGCAGGACTGATGCGGATGCCGCGTTCGGCCAGGAAGGCCTGCAGGGCGGGCGCCCCGTCGCCCAGGGCGAGGTAGACCATGTTGGTCTGCACCGGCTCCACCTGATAGCCGAGTTCGGCCAGGGCGGTGCCGAGCTGCGCCGCGTGGGCATGGTCCTCGGCCAGGCGCTCGACCTGGTGGTCGAGGGCATGCAGACCGGCCGCTGCCAGCATGCCGGCCTGGCGCATGCCGCCGCCGACCACCTTGCGCCAGCGGCGCGCCTTGGCGATCAGGGCGGCATCGCCGCAGAGCACCGACCCCACCGGCGCGCCGAGGCCCTTGGACAGGCAGACCGATACCGAATCGAAATGCTGGCTGATCTCGCGCGCCGGTACCCCGAGCTTGACCGCGGCGTTGTACAGCCGCGCGCCGTCCAGATGCAGGGCCAGGCCGTGCTCCCGGGTGAAGGCGCGTGCCGCGGCCAGATAGGTCAGCGGCAGCACCTTGCCGTGCATGGTGTTTTCCAGGGCCAGCAGCCGGGTGCGAGCGAAGTGGAAGTCATCGGCCTTGATGTAGCTGCGCACCAGATCGAGGTCGAGGCTGCCATCGGCGGCCATCTCTATGGGTTGCGGCTGGATGGAACCGAGCACCGCAGCGCCGCCCCCTTCGTACTTGTAGGTATGGGCCTGCTGGCCGACCAGGTATTCGTCGCCCCGCTCGCAGTGCGCCAGCAGTCCGAGCAGATTACTCATAGTGCCGCTGGGCACGAAGAGTCCGGCTTCCAGGCCCAGATCGCCCGCCAGACGCTGTTCCAGGCGGGTGACGGTAGGGTCTTCGCCATAGACGTCATCGCCCAGCTCGGCGGCCAGCATGGCCTGACGCATGGCCGGGGTGGGCTGGGTGACGGTATCGCTGCGCAGATCGATCATGAGGTCGCTCCTTAGGCCGGGACCACGATGAGTCCGGCCCGCAGGCCGACGGCGACCTTGGGATTGGGAAAGATGATGCGCGCCTCGGCTTCGTCGACGATCCAGCGCTCGCTGCCGTCTTCGGCCAGCAGCGAACCCTGGCGCAGCGGCGAGAAGTTGGCCACGTCGTCGGCCAGGTGCAACTGGAAGCGCGGACTGGATTTGTACACCTGGCGCGCCACGCGGAATCTCAGCAAAGAGGAATCCGGCGGCGGCAGCTCGGCTTCGCGGCCTTCGATCAGCGCCTCGAGCAGCAGCCGCAGGCGACTCAGGTCGAGTTCGCTGTTCTCGCCAAAGGGCCGCGCCTGGCCCAGCTCCAGGGTCAGGGCTTCGGCCTGGCACTCGGCATAGGTATAGGCGCTGAAGGTGATGCCCGGCTTGTCGTAGAGCAGCACGGCTTCGATACCGGCGGCTTCGAGACGCTGCAACTCGGCTTCCGAATGCTCGCGCCCGGCGCTCCAGGGATAGAGGGCGAAACGCGGCAGCGCCGAGGCCCGCAGCGCGGTGTGCAGGTCGTAGTGCAGGCGCGCTCGATCCGGCTTGCTGAAGAATTGCGCGGACAGGCGTTCCAGGTCGTTGGCGCGTTGCGCCTCGGAGCCTTCGGCCTGGGTATGGCGGCCGTTGAACAGGCGATTCAGGTCCTGCTCGACATAGCGGGTGCCGCGGCGCATGGCGTCGGGATTGCCGAACATGAACAACAGACGGCAGGCGGGACGCAGGGCGCCGCTGGCGATGCCGCCGAGCAACTCGTCGAGCAGCTCCATGGGCGCCGTTTCGTTGCCATGGATGCCCGCCGAGAGCAGCAGGTCCATGCGGTTGTCGCGCGCCACCGGCGGGGTGACTTCCAGCACGCCTTCGGTCAGCCAGTGGAGACGGGTGCCGTCGGCAGTCAGTTGAATCTTCTCGGTCGGCTCGCGGCCGGCCAGGGTCAGGTCCAGCAGGCGGCCAAGCGCCAACCGATAACGTTCAGATGCAGCCATGCTCTACTCCGCTGAGCGACGTGTCGCGCTAGATACTCAATGATCGTGGCCGCAACCGCAATCGGCGTCATGCACATGATTCTCATCGCCGTCGTCGGCGAAGGTCTCCAGGGCGATGGACAGGCCCAGGGCATTGAGGGCCTGAGGGCGCAGCACCAGGACCGGGGTCTGCTCTTCGTCATCCTGGGAGTCAGCGAAGATATTGAGGCCACCGGCGCCATCGGCTTCCAGCCAGAGGTCGCGACCGGCCAGGCGGATGGCCAGGCGCTGGACCTGCAGCGTCTGCTGCTCGTCGGCGGTGGGTTCGAGGATGAGATCGAGACGATTGCTCATGGGGGCTCCGGACGTCAGGGCAATTGAAAGGGATAGACCGAGCCGAGGCCCAGCAACTGGGTCAACTCGTCGAGGGCGGTGCGGACCTCGCCCAGCAACTGGGGATCGGCGAGATCCGTCGGTGCCAGGCGGTCGCGGTAGTGCCGATCCACCCAGTCGAGCAACTGGGCATGCAGCGCCGGGGTGAAGTGCACTCCCGGATTCACCGCGGCCAGCTCCTCAGGGGCGAGCGCCACCCGCAGCCGCAGGCAGGCGGGGCCGCCGCCGTTCTGCATGCTCTGCTTGAGATCGAAGACCTTGACCTCGCCCAGCGGGCCCGCGCCGCTGACCTGGGCCTGCAGATAGTCCCAGACCGCCGGATTCTGCCGGCACTCGTCGGGCACCACCAGCAGCGCGCCCTGCCCCGGCCGATCCAGTAGCTGGCTGTTGAACAGATAGGAGCGCACGGCGTCGCCGACGCTGATCTCGCTGCGACGCACGCAGAGGCGCTGCAGCTGGCCGCCGCGTCGGGCGAGCTTGGCCTGCAGTTCGTCCAGCACCCGGTCGCTGTCGAGAAAAGCGTCTTCGTGGTGGAACAGCACCTGGGCGTTGCCCACAGAGATGACGTCGTTATGGAAGACGCCCTGGTCCACTACCGCCGGATTCTGCTGGGCGAAGACCACGCCCTCTTCGCTCAGGCCATGCAGCCGGGCGATGGCCTGGGAGGCTTCCAGGGTCTGGCGCGCCGGATAGCGGTGAGGCTCGGGATAGCGCGGATCGAAGGCGCTGCGGCCGAAGACGAAGAATTCCACGCCCGGAACGCCATGGTCGCGACTGAAGCGGGTGTGGTTGGCCGCGCCCTCGTCGCCGAACTGGGCCACCGAGGGCAGCGGCGCATGGTGCTGGAAATGCGCGGAATCGCGAAACATCGCCTGGAGGATGCGCGCTGTTGTGCTGGGTTCGAGGCTGCGGTGGAACTTGCAGGCCAGGTTGGCCGGGGTGAAATGCACCCGGCCGTCGCGGGTGTCGGCGCTGGGGCTGACGGTGGCGGCGTTGGCCGTCCACATGGCCGAGGCGGAACTGGCCGAAAGGAGCAGCGGCAAGGCTTCGCGTGCGGCGCTTTCCAGCACCTGGGCATCGCTGCCGGCGAATCCCAGGCGCCGCAGCGAGGCGATGTCGGGTCTTTCGTGGGGGGCCAGCACGCCCTGTTCGAAGCCCAGTTCCATCAGCGCCTGCATCTTGGCCAGGCCCTGGCGCGCGGCCTCGCGCGGATTCGAGCACTGCTGCTTGCTGGCCTGGGAGGCCACGTTGCCATAGGACAGGCCGGCATAGTTGTGGGTCGGACCGACCAGGCCGTCGAAATTGACCTCTCGAGCAGCAGGGGCGAGTTGACTCATAGCGGTAATCCTGGAGGCAATTGGCTAGGCAGGGTCAGGGCGTCGCTTTCCAGCGAGGCGACCGGGAAGGCGCAGTAGTCCGCGGCGTAGTAGGCGCTGGGGCGGTGATTGCCCGAGGCACCGACGCCACCGAAGGGCGCCGCGCTGGCCGCTCCGGTCAGAGGCCGATTCCAGTTGACGATGCCGGCGCGCACGCCCTGCCAGAAGCGTTCGTAGGTGGCCGGATCGTCGGCCAGCAGCCCGGCCGCCAGCCCGAAGCGGGTGGCATTGGCGAGGGCCAGGGCCTGGTCGAAGTCGTCATAGCGCTGGACCTGCAACAGCGGCCCGAAGACCTCTTCGTCGGGCAGGTCGGCGATGTCCGACACCTCGATGATCCCCGGCGTGAGCAACGCCCGCCGGGCGTCCGGCTGGCGCAGCTCCAGCAGTCCCCGCCCCCCCTGCGCCAGACGCTGGGCCTGGGTCCGCAGCAGGGCCTGGGCAGCGGCGAGGGAGATGACGGTGCCCATGAAGGGCGGCGGATCGGCGTCAAAGCGACCGATGCCGAGACCGGCGCTGACGGCCACCAGGCGCGCCAGCAGGGCATCGCCCCAGGCACCCTGGGGCACGAGCAGGCGGCGGGCGCAGGTGCAGCGCTGCCCCGCGGAGAGAAAGGCCGACTGGACGATGGTCACCACGGCGGCGTCCAGATCGGCCACCGGCGCCACCACCAGCGGATTGTTGCCGCCCATCTCCAGGGCCAGCAGTCGCTGCGGACGCTCCGCATTGAGCCGATGCAGCGCCGCCCCGGTGGCGCTGGAGCCGGTGAAGAGGATGCCGTCCAGGCCCGGATGCGCGGCCAGGGCCTCACCAGTGGTCCGACCGCCCTGCACCAGATTGAGCACCCCGGCCGGCAGTCCGGCGGCGATCCAGCACTCCAGGGTCAGAGCGGCAAAACGCGGCGTCAGCTCGCTGGGCTTGAACACCACCGTGTTGCCGGCCAGTAGCGCAGGCACGATATGGCCGTTGGGCAAATGGCCGGGAAAGTTGTAGGGACCGAAGACCGCCAGGACACCATGCGGCCGATGACGGGTGACGCTACGGGCATCCGCCACGCTGGCCGAGCGCTCGCCACTACGGGCCGCCTCGGCCTGGGCGGAGATGGCCACCTTGGCGATCATGCTGCCGAGTTCGGTATCGGCTTCCCACAGCGGCTTGCCGGTTTCCTCGGCGAGGGCCCGGGTCAGCGCGGAGCGGCGTTGCTGCAGCGCCTGGGCGAAGGCCTGCAGGATCTCCAGGCGCGCGGCCTGGCCGCGTCTTTCCCAGGCGGGAAAGGCCTGGCGCGCTGCGGCGATCGCCTGGTCGACGTCCGCTGCATCCGCGGCGGCGCCCTGCCAGAGCTCGGCGCCGTCGTAGGGATCGAGCGAACTGAACACCTCGCCCCTGCCGGGGCACCACTGTCCCGCTATGTACAGGCTATCCATGAGCTCTCCTCAGGGCATCAGGCGCACGGCGCGCACCTGGGCGCCGGCCATCAGCCGCAATTCGCGGGCGGTGGCCAGATCGACCACCAGGGTGCCCGAAGCCAGGCGCGCGCGGGCGCTGGTGATGCGGCAGTCCTGGCACTTGCGGTTGTGGATCAGATAGACCTCGGCGTCATCGCCCGGCGTGCCCACTGCCAGCACCAGGCGCTGGCTGTCGCGGATCGCGCGTACCTTGGCGGTCTCGGCTTCCAGGGTCGGACCGGCATCGAAGATGTCGACGTAGCCCTGGTAATTGAAGCCCTCGGCCTCCAGCAGGCGGCGAGCGGCTTCGGTGTCCGGGTGTACCTTGCCGATCACCTGGCGCGCTTCCGCCGACAGGAAGCAGGTATAGAGCGGGAAGCGCGGCATCAGCTCGGCGATGAAGCCGCGATTGCCGATGCCGGTGAGATAGTCCGCCTGGGAGAATTCCATCTTGAAAAAGTGGCGGCCCAGGCCCTCCCAGAACGGCGACTGCCCCTGGTCGTCGGACATGCCGCGCAACTCGGCGATGATGCGCTCGGCGAACAGCTCGCGGAATTCGGCGATGAACAGGAAGCGCGACTTGGACAGCAGGCGCCCAGCCGCGCCGCCGCGGCGATCCGCGCGCAGGAACAGCGAGCAGAGCTCGGAGCTGCCGGTCATGTCGTTGGCCAGGAACAGCGTGGGGATCTGCCGGTGGATGTCCAGTTCGCGCGAGGCGCTCACCGTCAGCCCGACCCGGTAGTTGTACCAGGGCTCGCGCAGGCCCAGGGCGGCGGCGATCCCGGCGATGCCGATGACCTCGCCGTCTTCTTCCAGGGCGAAGAGATAATCCGCATCGGCGGATTCGGCCTGGCGCAGAAAGCTGCGCTCGGCATTCTCCACCCGCTGCGCCAGGCGTTCTTCGCTGGCCGGCAGGGTGGTGAGACCGGCGCCGGCCGCCTGCGCCAGCTGCAGCAGCGCGGGCACATCGGCACGGGTGACGGGACGGACGATCATCGGACCTCCAAAGACGCTAGGGTCGGCTACAGCGCTACCAGACGAACCCGGTCGCCTTCGGCGATCTCCAGGGTGGCGATCTGCTCGGGGGAAAGGACGACGGGCTCGCCAGGCGCCCAGCGCAGCGGCGTGGCGAGTGCCCGGAAGTTTTCCAGGCCGTCGTTGGCGATCAGGAACCAGGGCGCCTCCTCGCCGGCCGGGGCCCCTTCGCTCACCGGCGCCAGGCGGCTCTCGGCGATGGAGCGGATGGCCGTGGTGCGGGCGTGCAGGGTCGGACCGCCATCGAAGATGTCGATGTAGTTGTCGGTCTCGAAGCCCTCGCGGCTGAGGATGTCGAAGGTGATCTGGGCGCGGGGATGCACCTGACCCATGGCCTCCTGGGCGCTGTCGGGCAGCAGGGGTACATAGAGCGGATAGGTGGGCATCAATTCGGCGAGAAAGGTGCGGCTCTTCTGCCCGGACAGGCGCTCGGCGGCGGCGTAGTCCATATCGAAGAAGTTGCGCCCTACCCCGTTCCAGAACGGCGATTCGCCGTCATCGTCCGCCAGCCCGACGATTTCCACCACCACCGTTTCGGCGAAGCGCGCCGGGTGGGCGGCCATGAACAGCAGGCGGGCACGGGAGTTGAGTTCGGCGTGGGGGGTGTCGAGCAGCGGGCGCTGGACATAGAAGCTGCTGAGCACGCTGTTGCCGGTCAGGTCGTGACAGAGCGACAGCACATGCACCTTGTTGTGGATCTTCAGCTCGCGCGAGGCGTGGATGAATGTCTCGTTGCGAAAGCTGTAGAAGGGCTCGGAGAAACCGGCCGAGGCGACGATGGCCGAACAGCCCAGCAGCTCGCCGCTGGTGGTGTCTTCGAGCACGAAGAAATAGCTCTCCTCGCCATGAAAGCCCACCTCGGCCGCCAGCGACGACTCCGAGGTGCGGATCTTGTCGCGCAACCGCTCGGGGTTGTCGGGCAGCGAGGTGACGCCAACCGGGCTATCCGCGGCGAGCCGCTGGACCAGGGGCAGATCCGCCGCGCGCGCAGGGCGCATTACCAGCATGAGAACTCCTTGTGTACGGATCCATCCCTGGATGCCAGCGGTACGCGTCCCGCGTCCGGAGATTAGCCTTGGGTGAGACGCGCCAGGGCGCGATCCAGGCGGGCCAGGCCTTCGTCGATATCGGTCTCGGAGATGATCAGGCTCGGCGCCATGCGCAGCACGTCGGGACCGGCCTGCAGGATCATCAGACCCTCTTCGTTGGCGGCGGTGACGATGTCCTTGGCGCGCCCCTTCCAGCTGTCGTTGAGCACGGCGCCGATCAGCAGGCCCAGCCCGCGGATCTGCTGGAACAGGCCATAGCGGGCATTGAGCTGCTCCAGACCGGCGACGAAGCGCTGATGACGGGCAGCGACACCGGCCAGGGTTTCCGGGGTGGCGACGATGTCCAGCAGCGCGGCGCCCACGGCGCAGCCCAGCGGGTTGCCGCCATAGGTGCTGCCGTGCACGCCGGCGCTGAAGTGCTGGGCGACCTTCTCGGTGGTCAGCATGGCCGCCAGCGGAAAGCCGCCGCCGATGCTCTTGGCGGTGGTGAGGATGTCCGGTACCACGCCATAGTGCTGGTAGGCGTAGAGATGACCGCTGCGACCGACCCCGCTCTGCACCTCGTCGAAGATCAGCAGGGCGCCATGGGCGTCGCACAGGCGACGCGCGCCCTCCAGGTAGGCCTGGTCGGCCGGCAGCACGCCGCCCTCGCCCTGGATGGGTTCGAGGATGACCGCGCAGGTCTTGTCCGAGACCACGGCTTCGAGAGCGGCCAGGTCGTTGTAGGGCACGTGGCGGATGCCTTCGATCTTGGGACCGAAGCCATCAGAATACTTGGGCTGACCACCGACGCTGACCGTGAATAGGGTCCGGCCGTGGAAGCTGTTGGTGGCGGCGACGATCTCGTAACGGCTGCCGCCGCTGACGTCATGGCCATAGCGACGGGCCAGCTTGCAGGCCGCCTCGTTGGCTTCGGCGCCGGAGTTGGCGAAGAACACCCGGTCGGCGAAGGTGTGGTCCACCAGCTTGCGCGCCAGGCGCAGGGCAGGCTCGTTGGTGTAGATGTTGGAGACGTGCCAGAGCTTGCCGGCCTGATCGGTCAGGGCGTTGATCAGCGCGGGATGGCCATGGCCCAGGGCGCTGACGGCGATGCCACCGGCGAAATCGACGTATTCGCGATCGGCCTGGTCCCAGACGCGGGAGCCCTCTCCTCGCACCGGAATGAACGCGGCGGGGGCGTAGGTCGGGACCATCACCTCATCGAAGGCGGCGCGTTGCACGTTGGGTTGAGAAGCGGACATCGGGGTTCTCCTGCCGATCACGGCGGTGACTGAGGGGGATTGTAGGACGGCCTCCAGGCGCGGCATTGCGCCCAGGCGACAACTATTTACGGGCGAAAACGCAAACGGGCATCCGATTCGCAGTCTAGCGATTCGGACGCCCGTTCTGGAAGGGCATGGACGTACCTTCGGGTACGTCCGGCAGATCAGTTGGGCGCGACGCGGCTGGTGCCGTTGACGGTCAGGATGCGCACCCGCTCGCCCACGCGGAAGATCTCGCCCTTGTTGACCGCCTGCACATAGGCGCGGGAGCCGCCGTCGTCTTCCTTCACGGTGATCTCGACCCCGTTGGCCTTGGTGAAGCCTTCTTCGGTGGCGGCACCCAGCAGGCCACCGGCCACTGCACCGATGATGGCGGTGACGAAGCTGCCACGACCGCCGCCGATGGCGCTGCCGCCAATGCCACCGACCACGGCACCGGCCCCGGCGCCCACCGGCGACTTGGTGCCCTCGATGGTGACCGGGCGCAGGGCGGTGATGGTGCCGGTACGGACCGTCTGCACCTGCCGCGCCTCATCGCGCGAATAGACGTCGCCGGACTGATCGGAGGCGCAGCCGGCCAGCAGGGCGACGGCGGTCAGGGAGGCGGCGAGCTGAAGGACTCTGTTCATGGGGCAACTCCAAGGGCAGTTGAAAGACACTGGCCGTACCGGGCAGCGGTACTGGCGCAGATCGCTATTATCCTTGACCCAGGGCGTCCGGGGAGGTTTCCGGCGACTGTAACGCCGGTACCTTGCGAACGCCTTAAGGTGCCAGGCGCTGGCGCTGCCACTCGCCTTCCACGCGCCGGTAGTCCAGCCGGTCATGGAGGCGGCTGGAGCGGCCCTGCCAGAATTCGATGCGTTGGGGCCTCAGACGATAACCACCCCAGAACGGCGGGCGGCTCGGCTCACCGTCGGCGAAGCGCTGCTGCACGGCGGCCAGGCGCTGCTCCAGCTCGTGACGATCGGCGATGACCTGGCTTTGCGGCGAGGCCCAGGCACCCAGGCGACTGCCCAGCGGGCGGACCCGGTAGTAGGCGTCGGATTCCTCGGTAGAGACCTGCTCCACCAACCCCTCGATACGCACCTGGCGCTCCAGCGCCGGCCAGAAGAAGGTCATGGCCGCACGGGGTTGCCTGGCCAGCTGCTGGCCCTTGGCGCTGTCGTAGTTGGTGTAGAAGACGAAGCCCTGGGCATCGACGCCCTTGAGCAGCAGCACGCGGCAATGCGGCTGACCCTCGTCATCGACGGTGGCCAGCCAGCAGGCGTTGGCTTCGACGGGAGGCTGCTCGGTGCGCACCGCCTCTTCGAACCACTGCCCGAACAGGGCATAGGGATCCGCGGGTGCCTGGGCTTCGGTCAGGCCGTCGCGGGTGTAGTCGCGACGCATATCGGCGAGGGACGGTGACATGGAGGTCTCCTGCTAGGTCGTTGTCGACCTAGCTTAACCAAGTCCCGCCCCGCTCGCCTGCTTCAGGACAAGCTTTGCGGCTAGCGCGCGGCCAGGGATTGCAGGCTGGCCAGCACGGTGGCGCGCGGCTGGATCAGCACCTCGACGCGGCGGTTGGCGGCGCGGCCGGCGGCGGTGGTGTTGTCGGCACGCGGATGGGCGGCCGCCAGACCCCGCACGATCAGGCGATTGCCGCTGTAGCCACTGAGACGGAAGATCGCCGCCACGGCCTGGGCGCGCTGCAAGCTGATCTTGTCGTTGAGCGCGGCGGCACCGGTGCTGTCGCTGAAGCCGAGTACGATCACGGCGCTGTCTTCATCCACGCTCACCGACTTGGCCGAACGCGACAGCGGGCCGAGCATCACCGGCAGCAGCATCTCGGCGCGATCCGGGTTGAAGGAGCCGTCCACCGGGGTCACCAGCACCAGGGCATCGTCGCGACGCTCGACCTTGACGTTGCTGCCGGCCACGGCGACGCGCAGCTTCTGCTCGTGCTCGTCCAGCCAGGCCTTGCTGACCTTGACCGGTACCGGCTTGAGGACTTCCGCCTTGGCGACGGGCTTCACGTCTTCGCTGCCGAAGGGCCACCACCAGTGACTGCCCTTCTCGCCGGCCGCAGCGGCCTGCTCCGGCTTGGCCGCCGGCGCCTTCGCCGCGACCTTGGTTTCAGCCTTGGGCTCGGCGGCCTTGGCCACCGGCTTGACCGGCTCGGCCGCCTTGTCGCTGCCGCCGAACGGCCACCACCAGTGGCTGCCACTGGTGGCGGTGCTGGCCTGGGCATTGCCCGGCTTGGCGGGGGCGGCGGCCTGGTCGCCATTTCCCTGGAAGGAGCTGCAGGCGGATACGCCCATGCAGAGAATGAGGGTGGTGGATTTGATCAGCTTCATGCAAAGTTTCCCATCGGCGAGCCGGAGGACAGAGTGAATCAATGCCCCGGCCAGAGCCGGCGGCACGAGTGAACTTAAAGTAGTTTCGAGATTGTGGCCGCAAACCTACGCCGGGCAAAGCGGTGGAGTCACGAAATTTGCGTATCCGCCGACCAGTGGCGTGTCTTGAGCCACGCCTCGACCAGATCCATACAGGTCAGGCGACAATCGAGATCCGTGGGCGCAAGGTCGCCCGACCAGCAGGAGGCTTGGGCATGGAAGACTTCATCGATGTCGCGACCCTGAAGGAACTGGCCGCCACCGCTGCAGCCATCACCCAGGCCTGCCATTGCCAGCAGCGGGATCTGTCGGGATGGACAGCCTGGCCAGTGGGCTATCGGGAAGCGGATTTCGCCCGAGTCGGCACCCTGGCGCGCCATGCGCCCGAGGAGTCGACCCTTGAGGAGTATCACCCTGCTGGCACTCACTACTGGGCGAGCGCCGCCCCGATCGCGCCGCGCTTCTATCCCTGCAACCAGAGCACACTGTGGCGGTGCCTGGGCTGCCAGCGGCTCTACCTGCGACATAACGATGACGGTGCTTACCACGTAGCACCGCGAATCCGGCTGCTGCAGCCGACGCTGATCGTCGATGCCGCCCACGCCGGCGACGGGCGCGACAGCACGGCGATCTGACTACGCCAGTGCCAGCCGGCCGCTGCGCTGAAGCTGCTGCCAGCGGCCTGGCACGACGCTCGTACCGAACTGGTGGTCGCCTCGCCCGTCGCCTGGAGCGACGCCTTCACCCTCTCGGGCGCTCTAGCATGCACCCCCTGGAATTCCTTCGCGTTAGCTGAGGCGCAAACCGGGAATTAAGCCCACAATAGGCACCGCGTATCCCGCGTGCGGGTGTGCGCCCATCAACGGTAGAAAACCTGGTCCCAGCAATACGATGGCTACTACAACTCGAACGGGCGTCGCCTGGTTTGTCGACGGCGCCTACGCCCTGAGCGCCTGGAATGGTTCGGTATATGGCGCCAAATTCGACTATCTCAAACTGCGGCTTTTCATCGAGCAGGATGCGGGCGAACCCATCGGCGACGCCTACTACTTCAACTGCGACAGCGATCCGCCCACCGTCGCCCAGACCAACTTCAACAAGTTTCTCAGCTCGGCCCCACACAAGGGCGCCGGTCTCAGGGTCAAGCTCTACTGGCTGCAGAGCAAGGCCCACGAATGGCCCGCCTCGGCCGGCGGCGGCCCGATCCTGCATCCGGTGACCGGCGAGCAGTACACCACCAAGAGCCAGAAGGGCGTCGATGTCGGCCTGGCCTTCAACCTGATGCGCTCCCATGCCAAGCGCGGCTGGAAGAAGCTGTACCTGGTCGCGGGCGACGGCGATTTTCACGAGGTGGTGCAGTACCTGGTGGAAAACGAAGGGGTCGAAGTCACGGTGATCGGCGCGCACTTCTCCATCAGCGGCGAGATCGCGCCCTATGTCCGGGTGATCGAATTCAAGGACATCGAGGCGGCCATCGCCCGCTAGCCGCCCGTCGCGAGGTCCTTACAGGCACTCCCCCACCGCGCGCGCCAGGGCCTGGGCGCGCGGATCCATCAGTACATAGGGGCCGAGGGTGTTGGTGACGAAGCCAAAGGCCACCTCGCGCTCCGGATCGGCGAAGCCGGTCGAACCGCCCGCCCCCGGATGGCCAAAGGCCTGGGGGCCTAAGCCGTAGGTGGCATTGGCCTGGTCGGGCTGGTCGAGCATGAAGCCAAGGCCGAAGCGGGTCGGCGTGAGCAGAGTGCGGTCCTCGCCTTGGCTGTGCTCGACCAGAGCCTCGCTGAGGGTCTCCCACTCCAGCAGATCGCCAGTCAGCAACCCGGCATAGAAGCCCGCCAGGCTGCGCGCATGGCCGTGGCCGTTGGCGGCCGGCTGCTGGAAGCGCCGCCACTCGGCCTTGTTGGTGCTGGTGAGCACTCCGGACGGATTGCCAAAGGCCAGGGTCGGCAGCGCCGCCGGATCGCTCATGGTCGTCTTGAGCAGGCGCTGCGCCGCGGCGTCGCCCAGCACGCCTTTTCCACGCACGATATGGGCGACGCGTTCGTCTTCGCTGGCCGGCAGGCCGATATGGAAATCCAGGTCCAGGCGCCCGGCGGTACGGCCGACGATGGCCTCGCCCGGGCTACGGCCATCAGCGCGCCGGATCAGCTCGCCGAGCAGCCAGCCAAAGGTGATGGGCGCATAGCCATGGGCGATGCCAGGCGTCCACCAGGGAGCCTCGGCGGCGACCGCGGCGGTCATGGTGTCCCAGTCGTACAGGGCATCCCCCGCCAGGCGTTCGCGCAAGGCGGAAACGCCGGATCTGTGGCTGAGCAACTGCCGCAGGGTGATGTCGGCCTTGCCGGCAGCAGCGAATTCGGGCCAGCGTTCGGCGACCGGGGCATCGAGGGCCAGCTTGCCCTCCTCCACCAGTTGCAGCGCCGCCACCGTGGTGAAGGCCTTGGTGCAGGAGAACAGATTGAGCAGGGTATCGGTGTGCCAGGGCGTCTGACCGTCCTTGTCGGCCATCCCGCCCCAGAGATCCAGCACCGTTTCACCGCCGACCTGGACGCACAGTGCCGCACCGCGGGTTTGGCCGGCCGCGAGCAATTCGGCGAAGGCTTCGCGGACGGATTCGAATCTCAGGTCGTGATAGCCGTGGACGGTCATGGGGGCTCCTGGGGGTTTAAGGTGTTTACCGATAGCGCTGACAGGGAGTTTGGATAGGATCGCGGCCATGGGCCGCTCCTACGGTTAGGGTTACCTGTAGGAGCGGCCGCATCGGCGGACCGCCATGGCCACGAATTACTGGATCTCCCGCCGGAACGGCGGCAGCGCATTGAGGATGGCCTTGCCGTAGCGCTGGGTCACCAGGCGGCGATCCAACAGCGAGATGGTGCCGCTGTCCTGCTCAGTGCGCAGCAGCCGGCCGCAGGCCTGGATCAGTCGCAGCGAGGCGTCGGGCACGGCGATCTCCATGAAGGGATTGCCACCGCGCGCCTCGATCCACTCGGCGAGGGCGGCTTCCACCGGATCGTCGGGCACGGCGAAGGGAATCTTGGCGATGACCACGTGCTCGCAATAGGCGCCGGGCAGGTCGACCCCCTCGGCAAAGCTGGCCAGGCCGAACAGTACGCTGGCCTCGCCGTCGTCGACGCGCTTCCTGTGCTTGTTCAGGGTCTCCTGCTTGGACAGGTTGCCCTGGATCAGCACCCGCTTGCGCCAGTCGCGCTCCAGGCCATCGAAGACGTCCTGCATCTGCCGCCGCGAAGAAAACAGCACCAGGGCGCCACGCGCGCCGTCGAGCATGGCCGGCAATTCGCGAACGATGGCCGCGGTGTGCTCGGCGGCGTTGCGCGGATCGGCCTTGAGATCCGGCACCCGCAGCACCCCGGCCTCGGCATGGCGGAACGGACTGGGCACCACCGCGGTGGCTGCCGACCGCGGCAGCCCGGATCTCATGCGAAAGCGGTCGAAGGTGCCCAGGGCGGTCAGGGTCGCCGAGGTCACCAGGGCGCCATAGGCGACGTTCCACAGGTGGCGGCGCAGCATCTCCGCGGCGAGGATGGGGCTGGCGTTGACCTCGATGTCGTACAGCGAACCCGTTTCGGCGAGGGTCATCCAGCGCGCCATGGGCGGGCTGTCTTCCGGATCCTCGCAGGTAAAAGCCGTCCACAACTCCCAATTGCCCTGGGAACGCGCCAGCAGACTGCCGAACAGCGGATACCACTCCTCGGCCTGGTAGCTGGCCAGGCCGATGCTGGATTCGCCATCCATGGCCTGCTTGAGCATCTCGGTCAGGCGGGTGAAGAGATCGGTGAGCTTGGCGAAGCCTTTCTTCAGCTCGATGCCCATCTCGCGCAGGTCTTCGGGAATTACCCCGCCGACGAATCTATGCCGCGGCCGCTCGCGGCCTTCCATGTCCTCGCCCGCGCGAAAATCCGCCAGGGCCTCGCAGGCGGTAAACATGAATTGCTGCTGGGTGCGGATCTCCCGCGCCAGTTCCGGTACCTGCTCCACCAGCCGGCCGAGATCGCCCGGCAAGGGGTGCTGGGCAAGGAGCTTGGTGAGGTTCTTGGCGATCTGCTCCAGCCACTCGGCGGTGGATCTCAGCCGGGTGAAATGGGCGAAGTGGCCGATTGCCTTGTCCGGCAGGTGGTGGCCTTCGTCGAACACATAGAGGGTATCGCGGGGATCGGGCAGGATGGCGCCGCCGCCCAAGGCCAGGTCGGCCAGCACCAGGTCATGGTTGGTGACGATGACATCGACCTTGGTCATGCCTTCGCGGGCCCGATAGAAGGCGCACTGCTGGAAATTCGGGCAATGGCGATTGGTGCACTGGCTATGATCGGTGGTGATGCGCGACCACTGGACGTCCTCGATGGCTTCCGGCCAGCTGTCGCGATCGCCGTCCCAGCGATTGCCGGCCAGGCGCTCGATCATCTTGCCGAACAGTTCGTTGGACGCCTCGTCCACATCGATCTTGAAGCCATCCTCGGCGAACAGCTGGGCAGTGGCGTTCTGCGCCTGGCCCTCCTGTAGCAGCATGTCCAGCTTGGACAGGCACAGATAGCGCCCCCGCCCCTTGGCCAGGGCGAAGCTGAAGGACAGGCCGCTGTTGCGCAGGATGTCCGGCAGATCCTTGTGCACGATCTGCTCCTGCAGCGCCACCGTCGCCGTGGCGATCACCAGGCGCTTGCCGGCCGCCTTGGCCGCGGGAATGGCGGCCAGGGCATAGGCCACGGTCTTGCCGGTCCCGGTGCCCGCCTCCACCGCCACCACGGCGGGCTCGCCTTCGCGATGCCCCTCCTCGTCCTGGGCGATGGCACCCAGGCCCTTGGCGGTCTCCGCGATCATCAGCCGCTGGCCATAGCGTGGCTTGAGCGACTTGGCTTCGAGGAAACGCGTGTAGGCGCCCTGGATCTGGGTCTTGAGTTCGGTGCTGAGCATGCCTGGTTCCGGGCGATGGCAAAGCAGCGCCACGTCCGGCGGACGAGCGCTGTATGCATCTACAGTAATGGATCTTGGGCGCTATGATAACGCGCCTGTCGTCAGGATGCGCCCGACGTTGAGGTCGCAGGCCGCTCAGGCCACCGGCAGCTGCGGCGGCAGCCGATGAAAGGCGCCAAAGATCAGCAGGCTCAGGCGGTCGAGCCAGGGATGGCGACGCAGGCGCAGGGCACGACGACTGGCGAAGACTTCACCCAGGTGCAGGAGCAGCAGGGCCAGGGCGACCAGGGCGAGCAATTGTGGGAAAGGACGAGCGAGAGGCAGAGCGATGGCGGCGGCTGCGGTGAGCCAGAACAGCAGGAGAAGGACTTTGCCGGTAAGGGACAGGGTTTTCATGGATTCCAGCAGGAGGACGAGATGGATCGGACCATAACGCCTGGAGCCGGAAAAAGTAAAGGCGGCGGACCAGGGTCCGCCGCCGATGCATCACTCGCGGTCGATCTGGATTTCGACGCGGCGGTTGGTGGCGCGGCCTTCAGCGGTCTCGTTGGTGGCGATCGGCTGACGCTCGCCCATGCCCTTCACAGAGACGATGCTGGCTGCCGGCACACCGGCCTGGATCAGGTAGTTGCTGACCGACTTGGCGCGACGCTCGGACAGACGCTGGTTATAGGCGTCGGTACCCTTGCTGTCGGTGTGGCCGGTGATCGACAGACGGGTGCTGGCGGCTTCGCCACGCAGACGACCGGCGATGCCGTCCAGCTGAGCCCGGTCTTGAGCATCGATGGCGGCGGAGTCGAAGGCGAAGTGCAGATCACGGGCGGTGATCACTTCCTGCTTCGGCAGCGGGGCCGGTGCGGGAGCCGGTGCGGGCGCCGGAGCCGGGGCCGGAGCGGGCTCCATGCGGGCGACCTGTTCGTTGCCCTTGCCATGCACCCAGCAATAGGCGCCGGCGGTGGTACCTATGCCCAGGGCCGCCATGCCGGCGACGTTACCGCTCTGGGTAGCGCCGGCCGCACCGCCGACCAGCGCGCCGACCGCAGCGCAGACCGGCCAATCGGATTTCTGTACGCCGCCCGCACAACCAGCCAGCACGGTGCTTGCCAGGATGAGGGGTAAAGCTGTCCTTGCGATGCTCTTGCTCATGAAGGGGTCTCCTATAGACCAGGTACCGCGAGTTGTGCTCGTCTTTCGTTTTATGGCGCTGTCAGACTAATGGTGGCGTACACATCTTGACAACGCTGGTTGCTTAGTCAATCGCGATTTGATTAGGGTTCCCTTAATGGCAAACATATTCTCGTCCCGTACCCCGCAACAGGCTCTGGCAAGCCTGCTCGAGCATCATCAGCCCAGGCGCCTGCTCTGTGTGGCGCGCGAACCGCTGCCGGCGCTCGCGGCCTATGCCGAGGCCCATCCGCACTGCCAGCTGGTGCAAGCGACGGTGCCTCTGGATGATCCCAGCCTACTGGCCGAACGCTACGATCTGGTGATCGTCGCCGACTGCCTGGAACATCTGCCGCTGCGCCAGGGGCGCGAGTTGCTCGGCGGCTTGCGCAACTTCAACACCTCGCGCCTGGCGGTGCTGGTGGACCTGGCCGCCAGCGAATGGCAGCTGACGGATTTCTACGCCCTGGCCCTGCAGGCCAGCGAGCGCTTCGCCCGCGAAGGCCAGGTGGTCACCCTGTTCAGCTATGATCTGCACGACTACAAACAGGTCCCGGACTGGCTCAATGCCAAGTTCTGGGCCAACCCGCAGAATTTCGGCAAGTACTGGTGGTGAGATGCAACCCATGGCCCTCTGCCCCTGTGGCTCGGAACGTCCGCTCGGCGACTGTTGCGGCGTCTTTCATGCCGGCACGCCGGCGCCCGATGCCGAGCGCCTGATGCGTTCGCGCTACAGCGCCTATGTGCTGGGCTTGATCGACTATCTGGTGGCCACCACGGTGCCTGCGCAGCAGGGGCAGCTGGACAGGGAAGCCCTGACGGCCTGGAGTCTGGGCAGTCGCTGGCAGGGGTTGCAGGTGCTGGAGCATCGCCCCGAGCCGGGCGATCCTGACCATGCGCGGGTCAGCTTCGTGGCGCGCTGGGAGGACGGCCGCGGCGCCCATCGCCATGAAGAGCGCTCGGGCTTCGTCCAGCGCGAGGGGCGCTGGTACTTTCTCGATCCGACCGTACGCCCGCTGCCGGGTCGCAACGACGCCTGCCTGTGCGGCAGCGGCGCCAAGTTCAAGAAGTGCTGCGCCGGCTTCCTGTAACGCCGGCCGTGCTCACTCCCTGACCAGCGTCAGGTGATCGGTATCCGGGACCGCCACGGGTAGCGGCTCGGAGGCCGGGCCCAGGTCGCTGCCCACCGGCGCCAGACTCAGGTGCGACAGATCGACCCGCGGCGGCGCCACCGGTGCGGCCTCGTCCTGGAGATCGGCGCCCACCGGTGCCAGGCCGAAATCCGGTGCCTGGACGTCGACGAAGGCCGCCATCACGGCATCGCGCGGCGCGACCGACAGGGATCCGCGCTCCGCGGACGGTGGCGAGGCGGTCGCCGTGGTGGTCGGGGTAGGTTCCCGCGGCTCGACGGGTGCGGCAGCCGGCTCGACCGTCTCGGCCATGGGCGCCACCTCGACCCGCGCCCCGGCCTGGGCCAGGGTGGCGCGATAGCGCTCGGCGGTGGCGGCGTCGAGGCGATTCTTGATGATCATGCGACGACCGGAAAAGAGCACGGCGATGCGCTGTTCATCCGCCTGAAACAGACGCATCAGATTCTGTCGGGTCTGCTGCGCATCGGCGCCAGCGACCAGCTCGCCCTGGAAGGCGATTTCATAGAGCACGGCGGACATGACGACCTCCTCGGTCACGGCAAGAGCTGCAGGATGCAACGTCGCGCCGGAGGGGTCCAGTCCGCATGGTCGCCTGGCCCAGGCGTTTTTTTGTTAGCCTGTGCCGAAGCGGCCCCGACTTGTGCAGCAATCGGTGCTTGTTAAACTGCGCAGAAAACGGGAGTGCCGCATGCTTCGCCAGGCCTTGTTCATCACCCTGCTCGGCGTTTTGCTGAGCAGCCTTGGCGGTTGTACCTACATCGGGCGCAACTATGAGGAGCCCCAGGTCGAACTGACCGGCGTGGAGCTGATCCGCGCCCGGCTGTGGAGCCAGGACTTCGTGCTGCACTTCCGCGTCCAGAATCCCAACGACAGTGCCCTGCCCGTGCGCAGCCTGGCCTATACCGTCTACCTGAACGATCTGCTGCTGTCCCAGGGGACCGCCAACCTGCATTCGTCGGTGCCGGCCAATGGTCAGCGCAGCTTCTCGGTGCCGGTGCAGACCAATCTGTGGCGCTACGTGAAGGACGTCGGTCGCATGCTGGAAGACCCCAACCAGCCGATCAACTATCGGCTGCGCGGTCGGGTGAAGACCGGCTGGCTGTTCGGGCGCAGCGTCCATTTTTCTCGCCAGGGGCAGTTCGTGCCTGGCGCCTACATCCCGGAGTTATGAGATGAACCAACACGTCCACGGTCCCGATTGCAATCACGACCATGACCACGATCACGGCCATGCCCACCATGTGCACGGCCCGCACTGCAACCATGGCCCGGCCCAGGAGCCGGTGCGCAATCCGCTGAAGGAAGTGGGTCGCAACGATCCCTGCCCGTGCGGCAGCGAGAAGAAATTCAAGAAGTGCCACGGCGCCTGATCGCGCTTTGAGCGACGGGTGAGGCCCTGCCCTCACCCGCTCCGCGACCCTGGCGCGTTACCAGGGCTGTCCGCCGCGCTGCGACTCCAGCCGCCGGATGAATTCCTCCAGCACCAGGGCGTAGAGATCGTCCTTGAGCACCAGGTCCTCCACCCCGCAATCGATGTTGGGGTTGTCGTTGACCTCGATCACCGCCAGCTTGTCGCCCGCCTGTTTCAGATCCACGCCATAGAGACCATCGCCGATCAGGTTGGCGGTGCGTACCGCCAACTCGACCACCGCATGGGGCGCGTCCTGTACCGCCAGGGTGCGGAAATCGCCACTGACCTCGGTGGCGCTGGCGCTGTGGTCGTAGATCTGCCAGTGCCCCTTGGACATGAAGTACTGGCAGGCGAAGATCGGCTCCTGGTTGAGCACGCCGATGCGCCAGTCGTATTCCGTATAGAAGAATTCCTGGGCCAGCAGCAGTACCGAACGCTCGAACAACTCGGCGCTGGCCTTGCGCAGCTGCGCGGCGTCCTCGACCTTGATGACGCCACGGGAAAAGGAGCCATCGGGAATCTTCAGCACCAGCGGAAAGCCCAGGCGCTTGCCGAGGCCTTCGAGTTGGCTGGGATTGTCCTTGTAGAGGATCTCGGTCGCCGGCATGTCCAGCTTGTGGGCGCGCAGCAGGTCGGCCAGATAGACCTTGTTGGTGCATCTCAGGATCGAGCGTGGATCGTCCATCACCACTAGCCCCTCGCTTTCGGCCTTTTTGGCGAAGCGATAGGTGTGGTGGTCGATGGCGGTGGTCTCGCGGATGAACAGGGCATCGAATTCGCCCAGCCGCGCGTAATCCTTCTTTTCGATCAGCTCCACGTCCAGCCCCAGGTGCTTGCCGACGCGCACGAAGTTCTTCAGTGCCTTGGCATCGGAGGGAGGAAAGGCTTCCTTGGGGTCGTGCAGGATGGCCAGGTCGAAGCGGTACTTCTCACGGCGCCCCGGCTTGAGCCAGACGCGGCGACTGAAGCCGTCGAGGGCGTTGGCGAAGAGGTCTTCCTGCTGCTCGTGCAGCTTGTGGATGCTGCCCAGCTTGAGGCCGCCGATGTGCCAGCCGGCGCGGTCGCGGCGGAATTCCACCAGCAACAGCGGACAGGGAAAGGCTTCGAACACCTGGCGCGCCAGGTCCTGCAGGGGCGCGATGTCGGTGTTGCCGAAGTAGAGCGTGAGGGTGAAGCCATCGGCGCTGCCATAGGGATGACCGGCCAGCGCCTTGGTCAGCAGCTTGTCCAGGTCCTCCAGCGCCAGGCCGTAGAGGGACTTGCGCGCCAGTTCGCTGATGGTGCGCACCGAAGGGATGACCTTGTGCCCGCGGGCTTCGGCGAGCAGCGAGCAGTAGTAGCCGTGGCCGAGGTACTTCTGGCTGCGGCACAGGTTGATCACCTGCACGCGTTTGCCATTGTCCTGTTCGTTGGATTGCTCCAGGTATTCCTGGGCGGTGATGACGTCTTCGCTGGGATAGTAGGACGACCAGTCTTCCTTGCGTTCCACGACGATATACAGCTTGCTCACTGGACCTCCTGGTTGCGGGGCGTGGTCCCGGCGGAAACCCGGATGCCGCCGGACCACTCCAACTGTTGTAACGCGGGTGCTATTAACCGTTGCTTAACCATGCCAGGCTGCCCGCTCTGCTCCAGGAGAATCCTTCGCGATGAGTTTCATGCTCAGGCCCGCCGGGCTGGACGATCTGGCGGCGCTGGTCGATCTGGAAGCCCGCTGCTTCAGCTATGACCGCCTTTCCCGGCGCAATTTCCACTACATGCTCACCCGTGCGAACGCGGTCCTGATCCTGGCGGAAAATGACCGCCAGGTGGCCGGCTACGCCCTGGTGCTGTTCCACCAGAACACCTCGCTGGCGCGGCTCTATTCCATCGCCGTCGATCCCGAGGCCCGCGGTCATCGCCTGGGCCAGCGCCTGCTGGAGGCTGCCGAAGCCGAGGCGGTGGAGCGCGATTGCGCCTACCTGCGCCTGGAGGTCCGGCCGGACAACGCCGCCGCCATCGCCCTTTACGAGCGCAACGGCTATCTGCCCTTCGCTACGGTGGAGGATTACTACGAGGACCACAGCCAGGCGCTGCGCTTCGAGAAGCGCATCCGTCAGCCGCGCGAAGGCCAGGCCCGCCCGGTGCCCTTCTATCGCCAGACCACCGATTTCACCTGTGGCCCGGCCAGTCTGCTGATGGCCATGGGCGCCCTGCAGCCGGGCCGCCCGCTGGAACGGCGCGAGGAACTGCGGCTGTGGCGCGAAGCCACCACCATCTACATGACCGCCGGCCACGGCGGCTGCGGCCCCCATGGCCTGGCCCTGGCCGCGCTGCGCCGGGGCTTCAAGGTCACGCTGCAGGTCAATACCCGGGGGCCCCTGTTTCTCGACGGCGTGCGCAGCGAGGAAAAGAAGGAGGTGATGCGCCTGGTGCACGAGGACTTCAGCGCCGAGGTCAAGCAATCGCCCATCGAGCGCCTGTACCGGACGCGCCTGGACATTGCCCACTGGGTCAACCAGGGCGCCTTTCCGCTGGTGCTGATCAGCTCCTTCCGCCTGACCAAGGCCAAGGGGCCGCACTGGGTGCTGGTCACCGACTGCGACGAGGACTTCGTCTACCTGCACGATCCCGATGTCGATCACAGCCAGCATCGCCGCGAACTGGATTGCCAGCACATCCCCGTGTCCCACGCCGAGTTCGACAAGATGAGTCGCTTCGGCCGCGGCAAGCTGCGCGCGGCAGTGATCCTGCGCACCGGCTGAACCCGGGGTTGTACTGGGCGTCGAACAGGGCCAGGATCAAGGCCAACAAGAACGACGGGGCGGTCCATGAGTCAGTCCTTGCGCAAGCGCAATCCCTCCTACGAATTGATGGAGGACTTAAGCGGTCACTCGGTGATCTACCGGGAGCATGGTTTTCCCTGCCCGCTGGTGCGCTGGCATTTCCACAAGGAATACGAGCTGCACCTGATCGTGGCCAGTTCGGGGACCGCCTTCATCGGCGACTACATCGGCAACTTCTATCCGGGCAGCCTGTTCCTTACCGGGCCGCATCTGCCGCACAACTGGATCAGCCGCGTCGCCGAGGGCGAGGTGGTGGCCAAGCGCGACATGCTGGTCAACTTCACCAACGAGACGGTGGACAACGCCACGGCGGTGTTTCCCGAACTCAGCGGCCTGGCGCCGCTGCTGGAACGCGCCCGCTACGGCATCGAATTCCAGGATCCGCAGCTGATCGCTCGCGCCGAGGCCTTGCTGCAACAGATCTCCGAGAGCGGCGGCGCCACCCGTCTCGGTCATTTCCTGGTACTGATGGAGGCACTGGCCACCTCGGAGCGCTACCAGCTGCTGTCCGGCAGCGTCGAGCCGGCCACGGCCAGCGAACAGGCGGTGGATCGCACCAACCGGGCGCTGAATTTCATCTTCGATCACTACCAGCGTGATTTCACCCAGGAAGAAGTGGCCGAACACCTGGGCATGACGCCCACCTATTTCTCGCGCTTCTTCCGCCAGGCCACCGGTCGCACCTTCGTCGAATTCGTCAACAGCCTGCGCATCAGCAAGGCCTGCGAGATGCTCTCCCACAGCAGCATGCCGGTCACCGACATCTGCTTCGAAGCCGGCTTCAACAACATCTCCAACTTCAATCGACGCTTCCACCAACTCAAGGGCATGACCCCACGTCAGTACCGCACCCTGACGGTACAGCGGCTGACCGAGCAGAACGCCTGAACGACCTGTCGCGTCTCGGTCCTGCGGCGTCGAGCGGGTCTGTGATCAGCAACCGTCCTTGAGCCCTGCTGTCGTGTGAATGCGCGACAGTGTTTATCGCCAGCTTGCGAGCCATTGAACAGACCGGACGCAAAGTTCGGTTATGATCGAACTACCAACCCTTGCCGACCGAGGCCAGTGCCACCATGACCGAATCCTATACCCCCCCACGCGTCTGGACCCCCACCACCTCCGGCGGCAACTTCGCCAGCATCAACCGCCCCATCGCCGGCCCGACCCACGACAAGGAACTGCCGGTCGGCGAGCATCCCTTCCAGCTGTATTCCCTGGGCACGCCCAACGGCATGAAGGTGACCATCCTGCTGGAAGAGCTGCTGGCGGCCGGTCACGCCGACGCCGAATACGACGCCTGGCTGATCCGCATCAGCGAAGGCGAGCAATTTTCCAGCGGCTTCGTCGAGATCAACCCCAACTCCAAGATCCCGGCCCTGGTGGATCGCCGCGGCGCCGAGCCGCTGCGCGTCTTCGAGTCCGGTGCCATCCTGCTCTATCTCGCCGACAGCTTTGGCGCCTTCATCCCGAAGGATCACGCCGGTCGCACCGAAACCCTGAACTGGCTGTTCTGGCAGATGGGCTCGGCGCCCTTCCTGGGCGGCGGCTTCGGCCATTTCTACGCCTATGCGCCGGAAAAGCTCGAGTACCCCATCAACCGCTATGCCATGGAAGCCAAGCGCCAACTCGATGTGCTCGATCGCCTGCTGGCCGAGCGCACCTATGTGGCCGGCGAGGAGTACGGCATCGCCGACATCGCCATCTGGAGCTGGTACGGCAACCTGGTGCTGGGGCAGCTGTACAACGCCGCGGAGTTTCTCTCCGTGCAGGAGTACAGCCACGTCCAGCGCTGGGCCCAGGCCATCGCCGCCCGGCCGGCGGTGCAGCGCGGCCGGCGGGTCAATCGCACCTGGGGCGAGCCGGGCGAGCAACTGGCCGAGCGGCATTCGGCCAGCGATTTCACCTGATCCGGCAGAGCGGACGGCGGCGGCATGTCTCCGCCGCCGCTAGCGACTCCAGTCCGCGGTCGCGGAGCCGAGTCGTGTCGCGGGGCGTTGCCACTGCAACTCGACCTCGCCGATCCTCAGCGGCGCCCGCAAGCGCAGCGCCGGACCCCAGGCGGTCGGCTCTTGCGTCTCGCTATAGTCGCCCTCCTCCGGCCCTCCATACGCCGGACCACCACTCGCGCCCGGTCGCTCACTCAGTAGCACAGCGATACGGGCAAGGGACAGTCGCGCCGTCATAGCTCGCCGCTCCCGCTGACGCAGCGCCAGCCCGCGAAGGGCGGCGGCCGCCATGAGGTAGCCGGTAGCGTGGTCGAGCGCCTGCACCGGCAAGGGCACCGGCTGCTCACCGCCCTGCCAGTCGCGCCCGGCCGCGGCGATACCGCAGGACATCTGCACCAGGCTGTCGTAGCCCCGACGGAGCGCCCAGGGACCGCTCCAGCCATAGGCGCAGAGCGAAATATCGATCACCCCGGGATTCAGCGCGCGACGTGCAGCGACGCCGTAGCCCAGTCGCTCCAGCGCATCGGCGCGATAGCCGTGGACCAGGATGTCTGCCGAGGTCAGCAGCGCCTCGAATCGCTGGCGATCGGCGGGGCGCCTGAGGTCCAGTCGCGCGCAGCGCTTGCCCAGGGTCACCTCGGGTGCCTGGGCCGGTTCGTCCCAGTCGGGCGGATCGATCCGCAGCACCTCGGCGCCCAGCCCGGCCAGCAGGCGGGTGGCGATCGGCCCGGCGAGGATGCGGGTCAGGTCGAGGACGCGGATGCCCTGCAACGGACGCTGTGGATCGGGCCGCCAATTGCTGGCGATATCCGCGACTGTCCATTCCTGGGCGATCAGCGGTTCGGCGCCAACGGCCTGCCCCTGGGGATGCGCCTGCCACTCCGCCTGGGTGCGCAGCTTCGCCGCGCAGCCGCCCGCCGCGACGATGGCCGTCTCCAGGTCTTCGCCCGACCCGCCCGCCATGGCCTGAGCCACGGCGTCATGGCTATTGGCGCAGCCCAGCACGGCCAGGGCGCGCTCCCGGTGATGAGGTGCATTGGCGTGCAACCGTAGCCAGCCGTCGCGGGTACGGTAGTCGCCGGTGATCGGGTCCCAGACGGCGGGCAATTCCCAGCCCAGGGGACGCAGGGATGTCTTGAACCAGGCCGCGGCCAGGTGCCGGTCCACCTGCACCGGCAATCCGGGGGCTCCTTCGGCCAGCAGGTCGGCGGCGGCCAGGCCGGCGACCCCGATCGCCGCCGTGGCGAGGTCGCTGACCGGAAAGCAGGAGGCCAGGCTGTCGTTGCCCCGGACCTGCAGGTTTGCCGCCTGGGCGGCAGACAGATCCAGGGCGGTGACGAGTTCGCCGAGCAGGGATTGAAAGACGGCAGGCGTACGGGACGGGTGGGTCAAGGCAAGGTCCTCCGCGGCAGCAGGCAGTGCTCTCACAGTAGCCCTGCTTGCGCGAGCAGGACACCGGCGTTCGTCCGTCTACCGTCCAGCCCGACACAGGGACAAATCGCCCTCTGCCTGGGTCTCCCCTTCATCAGCCCACCTACGCTATCGGGAGACCCCATGACCGAACGACAGCTACTCATCGCCGGCGCCAGCGGCATCATCGGCCAGGCCGTGCTGGAAGCCTTCGCCAACGCCGGCTGGTCCATCACCACCGTCGGCCGCTCGCGACAGGCACCCAGTCGCTTTCCTCATCTGACCGCTGACCTGCTGGACCCGGACAGCCTGGCCGCGGCCAAGACCGATCTCGCCGGCGTGACCCATCTCTTCTACAGCGCCCTCAAGCCCAACCCTGACCCGGGCGTCGAGGCGGACGAAAACGCCGCCATGCTGGAGAACCTGGTCGCCGCCGTACGGGATGCCGGCGCCCCCCTGGCGCGCATCACCTTCGTCCAGGGCGGCAAGATCTATGGCGCCCACCTGGGGGTGTACAAGACCCCAGCCCGCGAGGACGACAGCCGCCACTTCCCGCCCAACCTCTATTTCCGCCATGAAGACTTCGTGCGCAGCCTGGAGGCCGACGGCATCCGGTGGACCGCCCTGCGCCCCGACATCGTTATCGGTCACTCACTGGGCTCGGCCATGAACCTCGGCAACCTGATCGGTCTCTACGGTGCCCTGTGCAAGGCGACCGGTACCGCCATGCAATTCCCCGGAACCGAGCAGGCCTATCGCTGCGCCCTGGTCAACATCACGGCCGCGCCGCTGCTGGGCGAAGCCGCGGTCTGGGCCGTCGAAGAGGAGCGCGATGGCGCCTTCAACCTCACCAACGGCGATGTCTTTCGCTGGAGTCACGTCTGGCCACAGCTGGCCGACTGGTTCGGGCTGGACGTCGGCGAGCCGCAACCCATCTCCTTGGCCCAGCGCCTGACCGCGCTGAAGCCGGTGTGGCAGGCGCTGGCGCAAGGGGAAGGACTGGCCGAGGCCGATCCCGAGCGGATCGCGCCCGGGGCCTTCGGCGACTTCATCTTTCATGTCGAGAAGGATGCCATCTTCGATGTGACCAAGGCGCGGCAGGCCGGCTTCGGGCAGATGGTCCTGAGATCGGACGAGGTCCTGCTCGCGCACCTGGAGGACATGCGTCGGCGGCGACTGATTCCCTAAGGCATCCCGCGCCGTCCCGATTGAGGCAAAACGCCCGGGACGACATGCGGTCTCAACCCCAACGTCTCGCCATTGGAGTTTTAACTTGTACGCCGACACCCTCACCTGGGGCCATGGCCCCCGCACCTTCGAAGTCTTTCTCGAGCCCACCTGCCCCTTTTCGGTCAAGGCCTTCAACAAGCTCGATGAACTGCTGGCCCAGGCCGGTCCGGACCGCATCACCCTGAAGATCCGTTTGCAATCCCAGCCCTGGCACCTGTTCTCCGGTGTGGTGGTGCGCTGCGTGCTGGCCGCCGCCACCCTCGAAGGCGGCAAGGAGAGTGCCAAGGCGGTGCTGGCCGCGGTGGCGGCCCATCGCGAGGAATTCGAGTTCAAGGATCACGCCACCGGGCCCAATCGCGACGCCACACCCAATGACATCATCACGCGCCTGGAAGGCTACAGCGGCCTGGCCCTGGCCGATGCCTTCGCCAATCCGGACCTGCAGCACGCCATCCAGTGGCACTGCAAGTACGCCCGGCAGAACGGCATCCACGTCTCGCCGACCTTCATGATCGATGGCCTGGTGCAGCCTGACATCAGTAGCGGGGATTCGGTCGTAGACTGGCTTGCGCGGCTGGAGTGAGCACCGGGGCCCGGGGTCGCGAGGAGGCATAGTCCGGTCCCTAGCGCTATGCTCCGCGGCTTCTCCTCGACCCGAGACAGCCTCGTCATGGCCTGCCCTGCTGGAGCTCTATCCTGGAAGCCCTGAGCGTCTACCTGGGCCTGGTCGCCCTCGCCTTTGGCGCGG
The DNA here is from genome assembly GCF_055393275.1 of Pseudomonas sp. Pso3. Taxonomy (NCBI): domain Bacteria; kingdom Pseudomonadati; phylum Pseudomonadota; class Gammaproteobacteria; order Pseudomonadales; family Pseudomonadaceae; genus Pseudomonas; species Pseudomonas sp. Pso3. The sequence continues at coordinate 3,238,139 of NZ_AP043687.1, forward strand.
CCACCCTGCTGCCCCTGCAATCGGAAGCGGCCCTCGCCGGGCTGCTGCTCACCGAGCGTTATGCCACGCCCCTCCTGCTTCTGGCCGCCACGGTGGGCAATGTCGCCGGCTCGACGCTGAACTGGTGGCTGGGTACCCATCTCGAACGCTTTCGCCAACGGCGCTGGTTTCCGCTGTCGGCGGAACGCCTGGCGCGTATTCAGGCGGCCTATCAGCGCTGGGGCTGGTGGTCGCTGCTGCTCAGCTGGACGCCCGTGATCGGCGATCCCCTGACCCTGGTGGCCGGAGTGATGCGCGAACCCCTGTGGCGCTTTCTAGTGGTGGTGACCCTGGCCAAGGCCACGCGCTACGCCGTGGTCTGGGGCCTTGCCCTGGGTTGGCGCTGAGGCGGCCTGGCTATCGTTCACTAACCAAGCTGACGCCGGCGTCGCCACAACCAGCGCGTTTCCACGGCGGCGAGATCGGCAAGCGGAATTAGGTCAGCGGGAATACGACTGCAGTTCGACAGGTTGAACACCTGGCGACCCGCGGCGCGCATCGCGGTCTGCATGACCTGCAAGCCGGGCAGGATGCGACTGTGCAGGTGCTCGTCGAGGCCGCAGGGCGACGCCGGCGAGCGACCATCCTCGTAGAACCGCGGACGGTCGCTGTCGAGATCGAGGCCGGCGAGATAGATCTCGGTGAATCCCAAGTGATAGGCCAGTTGCAGGGCGATGAAGGCCACCGTGCGGACATCGAAGATGCCGTAATCCAGGTTGCAGCTGAAGCCGATATCCCGGGCGCGACGACTGAACCAGGCGGGCAGCCGTTGCGCCTGTTCCTGTTCGGCGCCCAGGTGGTGCTCCAGGCGTGTGGCTGGCGCCCGGTGCAGCGGATGTGCCTTGGCGGCCAGTTCCGCGGGCAGGGCCTGGATGGCTTCCGGCCAGAGCGCCAGCCGGGTGGCCCGTTCCAGTCCCTGTCGATAGAGCTCGGGTTGCTGCTGCGCGAAACTGAGATCGCTGCAGACGTAGAACAGCGGACTCAGGGGACTGCCCAGCAACTTGGCGATGGCGCCATTCATGGTGATGACCGGAATGTCCCGCCAGACCGGCAGATTGAGCCTGCCCGCCGACGGCCCCGAGGCCAGCAGCAGCAGTGGGCCGCGGTAGGCATTGCGCCAGGCGGCGAAGGCGCCAGCGGTCGAACTCACAGCTTCGTTCGGGCGGAACGAGAGGGGTGAAAGGTACAAGGTACGACTCCTCGGAGTGACGATGACCAGACCTGGCGCGCCGATCGACCACTAGCGAACGCGCCACGTGACAGGGCCCAGCACTGGACAGCGCTGCGGCCCCGTCGCCCATTGTGCGTGAACCTGCCGCTGCTGGATTTCTACCCCAGGTAAAAGTCTGTCGCCACCTTGTATCCGGATTCTTACAAAGTCCGGCGTTGAGTCATGACCGCTGCTGCCCTGGCGCCTCCCAGGCTGGATACTCTGGCCAGCCTGGGAGGCCTTGCCGCTAGGAACCGCGGTAGGTGCTGAAGCCGTAGGGGCTGAGCAACAGCGGGATATGGTAGTGCTGCTCCGGCTGGGTGACGTCGAACACCACCGGGATCTCCGGGAAGAAGGCGCTGCGGCCCTGCTGGCGATAGTAGTCGCCGGTCTTGAAGACCACCCGGTACTCCCCCTTCTCGAAGGTCTTTTCCTTGGGAAACAGCGCCGGCACCCGGCCCTGCTCGTTGGTGACCTCTTCCGCCAGCGGCTGCCAGCCCTGCCCCACCTGGCGCTCCAGGGTCAGGTGCACGCCGGCCGACGGCTTGCCGTCTTCCAGGTTGAGCACATGGACACTCAGGGGATTGGGTGCGGCGACCGCAAAGCCGGACAGGGCCAGACCCGACAACAGCACGAACGTCTTCATGAAAATCTCCTTCAAGGATGAGAGGTGAGGTTGAGGTGTTCAGCGGCCGCCAGCGCACAGCGCTCGTCCGCCCCGCCACCGCCGGCACCGGCGATGCCCAGGGCACCGACCAGCTGGTCGCCTTCGTAGAGGGGGATGCCACCGCCCAGCAGCAGCAATTCGGGCAGGGTGACGAGATTGGCGGCGTCCGGGTTTTGCCGGGCACGCTCGGCCAGCGCCTGCGACGGGGTGCGGGTGGACAGGGCGGTAAAGGCCTTGCGCCGCGCCGCCTCGGCGTTGTGCGGTCCGACGCGGGTATCGCGTTGCAGGAGGATCAGTTGACCGCTGCGGTCGAGCACCGCCAGCGCGGCGCTGCAGGGCGCGGCCTGCGCCAGACGCTGCGCGGCAGCAAGGTCGAGATCGGGGTGCTGCGGCAGCGCCGCCTGCGCCTGACCGAGCAAGGCAGCGCCCAGCAGCGTGACGGTTAGGGAAGAAAGAAAGCGCGACATGATTCGAGGTCCGGGAGATGACCTCGCCAACCTATCCTGATCGTTCGGTCAGAAACGGGTACTGCGGGATGACAATTTTGTCAGAAGGATCAGCGGGATAGCTGGTCGGACCCAACAGGCACCACTCCTTACCCACGGTTTGAACATTCGTTCCATCAGACGCGTGAAGGCGCCGCGCCGAGACTGCCGTTGCGTTTATCCGTCTCTATCGCCGAGCAACTCGAGTCGACCGTTGCCTCGCGTATGCCTATTGCCTTCCGGAAGTGCACCCGTTCATCGAACGCGCAAAATCAGCGGACCACTATTGATCGATTAGATCAAAACATGCTTTATTGTGATCACAACAATCACAATGTAGGCATGACCATGAAATTCCGCGGCATCGTTCCCGCCCTCGTTACCCCTTTTGACGCCCAGCAGCGTGTCGATGAAAACGCTTTGCGCGGTTTGATCGAAAACCTGATCGGCGCTGGCGTCCACGGCCTGTTCGTACTGGGCACCAACGGCGAGTTCTTCGCCCTGTCCGAAGCCGAGAAGCTGCGTATCGCCGAACTCACCGTGGACGCCGCGGGCGGCCGGGTCCCGGTCGTGGCCGGGACCGGTGCCTTCGCCACGCACGAAGTGATTGAACTGAACAAAAAAATGGCGGACCGCGGTGTCGATGCCCTGTCGGTGATCACGCCCTACTTCAATGCGGTCAGCCAGAAAGAGCTGATCACGCATTACGAAGCCATAGGCGACGCCTCCTCGCTGCCGCTCATGCTCTACAACATTCCGGCCAAGACCGGCATGTCGATCGGCATCGGCGCCGTGGCCGCTTTGAGCCAGCACCCGCAGATCAAGGGCATCAAGGACAGCGCCGGCAACTTCGATGCCCTGGTGCAGATGATGAAGTACCGCAGCGACGACTTTGCCGTCTTCGCCGGTACCGACTCCCTCATCTACTGGAACCTGCTGGCCGGCGGCGATGGCGCGGTGGCGGCTACCGCCAATGCGGTGCCCCAGGTCGTCATGACCATCTGGAACGCCTTCCAGGCCGGCGACCACGCCACCGCCCGCGCCGCCCAGGAAAAGCTGCGGCCGCTGCGCGATGCCTTCGCCCTGGGCACCATGCCCTCGGTACTCAAGAAGGCCGCCGACCTGCTCAACGTCCCCGTCGGCCCCTGCCGCGCCCCGGTCGCGCCGCTGGACGAAGCCACCGTACACAAGCTCGAAGGCCTACTGGCCATCTACCGCGACTGATCCGGAGCGCCCATGTCCCTCTATCATTTCCAGACCGTCAAACACCTGGTTCACGGCGCTGGCGCCCTGGATCAGCTCGGCGACAAGCTCGCCCTTCTCGACGTCCCGCTGCGCCGCGTGGTGCTGGTCACCCAGAACGCCATGCACAGCCTGGGCGTGACCGAGCGCGTCAAGGCGCAGCTGGCTGCCCGCGACATCGAGGTGGCCGTGATCGACAACGTCGAGATCGAGCCGACCCTTGAGAACATCGAGCAGGTCTTTCGCGAGCAGGTCGCGCCGCGCCAACCGGACGCCCTGCTGGCCATCGGCGGTGGCTCGGTGCTGGACGCCGCCAAGCTGTTCGCGGTCATGCTCACCAACGAGCAGTCGCTCAGGTCCATGCTCGGCATCGACCAGGTAGCCCGCGCCGGGCTGCCCACCGTGCTGGTGCCGACCACTGCCGGGACCGGCTCGGAAGTAACCCCCAATGCCATCGTCACCCTGCCCGACGAAGAGCTGAAAGTGGGCGTGGTCAGCCGCCACCTGCTGCCCGCGCTGGTGCTGCTCGATCCGCTGCTGACCCTGAGCCTGCCCAAGGCCATCACCGCGGCTACCGGGATGGACGCCTTCACCCATTCCCTGGAGTCCTTCATCTCCAACAAGGCCAACCCGGTCAGCGATACCTTCGCCCTGGAGTCCATGCGCCTGATCGCCGGCAGCATCGTCGAGGCCTACCAGCAACCGGATTCGATACGCGCCCGCAGCGACATGCTGCTCGGCTCCACCTATGGCGGTGTGGCCCTGACCGCGGCTGGCACCGCCGCTGTCCATGCGCTGGCCTATCCCCTGGGCGGCAAGTTCCACGTCACCCATGGCGTGGCCAATGCCATGCTGCTGCCCCATGTCATGGCCTTCAACCTGGACAGCTGCGCGCCGCGCCTGAAGCGCGCCGCCCTGGTCTGCGGTCTGGCCCGCCAGGAAGACAGCGATGAAGCCGCCGCAGGCAAGCTGATCGAGCAGATCGCCACCTGGACCGCCACGCTGGAAATTCCCCAGGATCTGGCCGCCTTTGGCGTGCGCGAGGAGCACCTGCCGGACATGGCAGTGGCGGCGTCCAAGGTCACCCGGCTGATGGTCAACAATCCCAAGCCGCTGAGCCTGGACGACATCCAGGCGCTGTACCGGCGCCTGCTGCCATGACCCGCCTGCTGATCCTGGCCGACGACCTCAGCGGCGCCGCCGACTGCGCCCTGGGCTTTGCCAAGGCCCAGGCGACCCGGGTACTGCTCGACGCCGAGGCCCTGGACACCCAGGCACCGGTGACGGCGCTGGATCTGGACAGCCGTCGCCTGGACACGCGCGCGGCGGCCGCACGCCACGCCGCACTGCTCGGGCACCCGGCCTTGGCGGGCGCGGCCCTATACAAGAAAATCGACTCCACCCTGCGTGGCAACGTCGCCGCCGAGGTAGCGGCCCTTGCCCCGCGTGGCCTGGCCCTGGTCGCCCCCGCCTACCCGGCACTGGGCCGCACGACCCAGGGTGGCATCCAGTACCTGGACGGCGTACCGGTCGACCAGACCGATGTCTGGCGCAACGAGGGCCTGACCGGCAGTGCCGATCTGGTCGCTCAACTGACCGATCACGGCATCAGCTGTGCGCGGCTCGACCTCGCCACCCTCCGTCAGCCGGTGGCCCTGGCCGCCGCCCTGCGCCGCGCGCTGGACAGTGGTCTGCCCGCGCTGGTCTGCGATGCCGAGCGCCAAACAGACCTGGAGGCGCTGGCCCGGGCTTCCGCTCCGATTGCGCAGCAGCTGTTCTGGGTCGGTTCGGCAGGTCTCGCCGAAGCGCTGCCCGCTGCCCTGGGCCTGACCGGCCACATCGCGCTCCGCCCTCCGAGCGACGGCCCGATCCTCACGGTGGTGGGCAGCATGTCTCGGCACTCCCAGGCCCAGGCCAAGCGGCTGGTGGCGGGGAGCGGCCAACACTGGCAGCGGCTGGCCCCTGCCTGGCTGCTGGAGCCGCAGCGCGCCGCCGAGCGTACCGCGCTGGCCACGGCCCTCGCTAGGCAACTCGCCCGCGGCGAAGACGTCCTGGTCAGTCTTGACCAACAGGCCCGCGACCCGCGTCAGGCCGTGGCCCTGAGCCAGGCCCTGGCCGAACTGCTACAGCCCGCCCTGCAGGAGGCCGCCGCCCTCATGGCTACCGGCGGCGAGACCGCTCGCGCCCTGCTCGCCCAGGCCGGCATCACGGCGCTGGACCTGCACGGCGCCCTCGCCCCAGGCGTGGCCCTGGCCAGCACCCGCTGGCGCGGTCGCGCCCTGCGGGTAGTAACCAAGGCCGGCGGCTTCGGCCAACCCGACACTCTCCTCGACGCCTGGCGCCACCTGCGCGCCAGCCTACCCGCACAGGCCGCCACGGCCTCCCTGCAGAAGGAAGCCCACCATGTCTGAACGTCCCGTCATCGGCATCACCATGGGTGACGCCACCGGCGTCGGTCCCGAAATCATCATGAAGTCCCTGGCCCACGCCTCGGTCTACGACAGCTGCCGGCCGCTGGTCATCGGCGACGCGGGTCGCCTGGAGGATGCCAATCGCATCGTCGGCGGTCGCCTGCAGATCAACGCCATCGAGTGCCCCGATCAGGCACGCTTCCAACCCGGCGTGGTGGATTGCATCGACCTCGGGCTGATTCCCGCCGACCTGCCCTACGGCAAGCTGTCCGCGCTGGCCGGCGACGCCGCCTATCGCTACATCGAACGCACCGTGCAGCTCACCTCCGCGGGCGAACTCGACGCCATCTGCACCGCCCCGCTGAACAAGGAAGCCCTGCACGCGGGCGGCCATATCTTCCCGGGCCACACCGAGCTGCTGGCGCACCTCACCGGCACCGAGGAGGTGTCGATGATGCTGATGACGCCGATCCTCAAGGTCATCCACGTCACCACGCACATCGGCATCATCGATGCCATCGCGCGCATCGAACCGGGCCTGGTCAAGCGCACCATCGAGCGCGCCCACGCGACCCTGCAGCGGGCCGGCATCCAGGATCCCCTGATCGCCGTTTGCGGTATCAACCCGCATGCCGGCGAGAACGGCCTGTTCGGCTACGGGGAAGAAGAAACCAAGATCCAGCCGGCCATCGACGAACTGCGCACCCGCGGCTGGCGTGTGGAAGGCCCGCTGCCTGCGGACACCCTGTTCTTCCGCGCCGGTCGTGGCGATTTCGACTGCGTGGTGGCCATGTACCACGACCAGGGCCACGGCCCGGTCAAGGTCATGGGCCTGGAAGCCGGCGTCAACGTCACCGTCGGCCTGCCGGTAATCCGCACCTCGGTGGACCACGGCACCGCCTTCGACATCGCCGGCAAGGGCATCGCCGACGAGCGCAGCCTCATCGAGGCGCTGCGCCAGGCCACCGAACTCGCCAGCCGGCATCGCGCCAGCCAGGCCGCTATCGCCTGAGGAGCGACCGATTTTTCCGTAACGCCAGTGCTATCCAACAACAACAAACGGAGTCACTCGCATGCAAACGTTCGACGTGCAAAGCACCGCCATCATCATCGGGATGGTGGTGGTCTACATTCTCTTCACAACCTGGCTCAGCATCCGGCTGCGCAGCCGCACCAGCGGCGAATTCATGGTGGCCGCGCGCAGCATGCCGGCCTTCGTGGTGGGCATCCTGATGATGTCGGAGTTCATCGGGGCCAAGTCCACGGTGGGCACCGCCCAGGCGGCCTTCGAGAGTGGTTTCGCCGCCTCCTGGTCGGTGATCGCCGCGGCCATCGGCTTTCCGCTGTTCGGCCTGCTGATGGCGCGCAAGCTCTACGCCTCCGGTGAGTTCACCATCTCCGGCTTCATCGCCCAGAAATACGGCCTGTCCACCAAGCTGATGGTGTCGATCATCATGATCTACGCCCTCCTGCTGGTGAACGTGGGGAACTACGTCAGCGGCGCCGCGGCCATCGCCACGGTGCTCAAGATCAACCTGCCCACCGCGGCCTTCATCACCGCCATCGTCAGTACCCTGTACTACGTCTTCGGCGGGCTGAAGAGCGTGGCCTACGTCAGCATCCTGCACACCTCGGTCAAGTACGTGGGCGTGCTCATCGTCCTGGGCGTGGCCCTGCACATGACCGGTGGCTTCACTCCGGTCATGCAGAACATGCCGGAGCACTACTTCACCTGGGACGGCGCCATTGGCGGCAGCAAGATCTTCGCCTGGATCATCGGTACCGTCGGAGCGATCTTCTCCACCCAGTTCATCATCCAGGCGATCTCCTCGACCAAGGATGCGCGCGCGGCCCAACGCTCCACCTTCCATGCCTCGCTGCTGTGCATTCCCATCTCCCTGGCGCTGGGCTTCATCGGGGTTGCGTCCAAGTACCTGCATCCGGAGATGAGCAGTCTCTACGCCCTGCCGGTCTTCCTGCAGTCGATGCACCCGGTACTGGCCGGCGTGGTGACCATTTCCCTGGTCGCCTCCATCTTCGTCAGCGTCAGCACCGTGGCCCTGGCCATCGCCTCGCTGGTTGTACGCGACTTCTATGTGCCGCTGCGCAAGCCCACGCCCGAGCGTGAATTCAAGGCCACCCGGGCGATCTCCCTGATCATCGGCTTCGTGCCGCTGTTCTTTGTGTTCTTCGTCCCCGAGATCCTCAACCTGTCGTTCTTTACCCGGGCGCTGCGCCTGTCCATCGCGGTGATCGCCATGATCGCCATCTACCTGCCGCTGTTCGCCACCAACCGCGGTGCGACCCTGGGCCTGCTGGCCTCGACCATCACCACCAGCGTCTGGTATCTGCTGGGCAATCCCTATGGCATCGACAACATGTACGTTGCCCTGGCGACGCCTGCCATCGTCGTGGTCATCGAACGTCTCTTCCCCCAGCCCGCCGCCAAAGCCGCTCCTACCGAGGTCCCCCATGTCCATCACTGAAATCGCCATCGCCGGCCGCCAGGACAGCTTCCTGCCGACGCCCTATCCGCAGAACCACGCCGCCAACCTGCTGGCCCAGCCTGACGGCACCCTACTGTGCACCTGGTTCGCCGGGACCCAGGAAGGCAAGGCCGACGTCTCGGTGCTGCTGAGCCGTCGCGACCCCATCACCGGCACCTGGAGCGAGCCCGTGCAACTGTCGGACGACCCCACTCGCTCCGAGCAGAATCCCATCCTGTTCCAGGCGCCCGGTGGTCCACTGTGGCTGCTGTGGACGGCCCAGGTGGCCGGCAACCAGGACACCGCCATCGTCCGTCGTCGGCTGTCCATGGATGGCGGCCACAGCTGGGGCCCGATCGAAACCCTGATCGACACCCCCGGCACCTTCGTTCGCCAGCCGCCGGTGGTGCTCGCCAATGGTGACTGGCTGCTGCCGATCTTCCACTGCATCGCCCGCCCCGGCGAGAAATGGGTAGGCAGCCATGACACCAGCGCCGTGCTGATTTCAGGCGATCAGGGCCGCAGCTGGACCGAACATGCGGTACCGGAAAGCACCGGCTGCGTGCACATGAACATCCAGCGGCTGGGGGACGGCAGCCTGCTGGCGCTGTTCCGCAGTCGCTGGGCGGACTTCATCCACGCCAGCCGCTCCCAGGATGGCGGGCGCAGCTGGAGCGCCCCCACCCCGACGACCCTGCTCAACAACAACTCCTCCATCCAGTTCATCCGCCTCGCCAGCGGCGAACTGGTCGTGGCCTACAACCCCACCAGCGCCGCCGAGTACAGCGAACGCCGCGCCTCGCTCTATGACGAGATCGACGATGGCGACAGCCGTGTCGATCCGGTGGCGAAGGACGGCGAGCGCAGCGCCGTCTGGGGCGTGCCGCGCGGTCCCATGAGCCTGGCCGTCTCCACGGACGAGGGTCACAGCTGGCGGCGCCTGGATGTCGAGGCCGGCGATGGCTATTGCCTGACCAACAACTCCACCGAAAAGCTCAATCGCGAGTATTCCTATCCCAGCCTGGTGCAGGCGGCCGACGGGGATGTGCACCTGGCCTTCACCTACTTCCGCCAGCGCATCAAGCACGTCCGGCTGCCCCTGGCGGCGCTGCGTTAGAGGAGATGGCGATGACGACTCAGCCTCATGTCCTGGTGACCGGCGTCAGCTCCGGCATCGGCGCAGCCATCACCCAGCGCCTGCTCGCCGAAGGCTGGCGGGTGACGGGCCTCAGCCGCCGCCCGCCGGAACAGCCGCATACGGCGCTGACCTGGATCGGCGTCGACCTGGCCGATGCCCAGGCGCTGGATGCCGTGCTGGCCGACATTGGCCCGCTGGACGCCCTTGTCCACGCCGCCGGCTTCATGCGCACCGCGCCACTGGGCACCCTTGATCCGGCCGACGGCGCCGCCATGTGGCACCTGCACGTCGCCGTGGCCAGCCGGCTGGTGGATCGCCTGATCGAGCGCCTCACCGAGGGCGGGCGCATCGTGCTGATCGGCAGCCGCACCATGCAGGGCGCGGCCGGACGCAGCCAGTACGCCGCCACCAAGGCAGCCCTGGTGGGCCTGGTGCGCTCTTGGGCGCTGGAGCTGGCCTCGCGTGGCATCACCGTAAATCTGGTGGCGCCCGGGGCCACCGAGACGCCCATGCTGCGCGATCCGGGTCGCGCCGGCACGCCGCCGCGGCTGCCCCCGCTGGGTCGCTATGTGCAGCCTGAAGAGGTGGCGGGCCTGACCGCCTTCCTGCTCGGTCCGGATGCCGGCGCCCTCACCGGCCAGACGCTGACGGTCTGCGGTGGCGCGTCGCTGTGATGTGGGGGAAGCGTGACTGCGCTAGAGTAGCGCGGTCTCTCCCGATGGATTCCCCATGAAGGTCGCCAAACGTCGCCAGGCCATCCTCGAACTGGTCCTGGCCGGTCACACCAACGTCGAAACCCTGTGTCGGCATCTGGGAGTGTCGGAAGCCACGGTCCGCCGCGACCTGACCGCCCTCGCGGAAGAGGGCCAGATCCTGCGGACCTACGGCGGCGCGACCCACATCGGCACCCGTGAGCCCGAGCCGTCCCTGGAGCAACGCAGCAACCAGTCCGGCCCGGAAAAGGCGCTGCTCGCCCGCGCCGCCCTCGCCCATATCAACGACCACGACACCCTGGTGCTGGACGGCGGCACCACCACCGCTGCCCTGGCCAAGCTGCTCAACGAAAGACGCGGCCTGCACGTCATCACCAACAACCTGCTGGCGGTGCCGCTGCTGCGCGATCTGCCCGAAGGCCATGTGACGTTGCTCGGCGGCGACCTGCGCCCCGGCAGCATGTCCACCTTCGGCCCGGCGGCCTTCACCATGCTGGAGCGACTCTCGGCCGACAAGGTCTTCCTCAGCGCCGACGGCGTTGTCGCCGGCCGCGGCCTCTGTGAGGCCAGCACTGAGCAGGCCTACCTCAAGGAATTGATGATCCAACAGGCCGCTGAGGTCTTCGTGCTTGCCGACTCGACCAAGCTGGGCCGGGATCGCCAGCAACACTGGACGCCGCTAAAAACGGACTGGACGCTGATTACCGATGCGACGGCGGGTGAGGTTCTGACGCCGTTCAGGCAGCTGGGATTGGTAAGGGTCGAAGTGGTTTCCTGAGCGCTAACGCGCTGATCTACGCAGGGCCTTGGCGTAAGGATCAGTCGTTAAACGCGGTAGGCGGCTGTGATCCACACACCAGCTTCATTCCAGGCGTGCTTTGGGTGCCACCCCTGAACCGTGTCGCCGGCTCCTGACGCCAAACCTTGGCCGGCGCCTGAGCTGAGTGCATAGAGGCCACCCGCAGCCGATACGGCAATGGTTCGGTATGTGGCCACCGGCGAAGCAGATGTACTCACACGCCTTCGCCGGCTTGGCTGGGTACCTGCCCTGCACAGCGAAAAGCGCGTTACTTACCCTTGCTCAGCTTCGAAACTAAGTGCGGGCGGGCGACTACGAAAACCTCCCGTCAGCCAAGCCAGATAGAGTCCACCGAGCAGCAGCCAGCTGCAGCCAAGCATGATCGCCAAGCGGTCAAGACTGATCATCAGCCAGAGCGTCGCCAACATACCGATGAGTGGACACAGTAGGTAGAGCACCAGTTGTAGGGGGCCACGCTTCTGCGGCTGGCGTGCGAAGTGAACGATCACTGAGAGGTTCACGAGGCTGAACGCTAGAAAGGCGCCGAAGTTGATGAATGAGGTCGAGGTGGTGACATCGAGCCTCAGGGCCAGCAGCGCCACTACCGCGCAGACCAGGATAGCGCCTACCGGCGTACCGAAGCGCGGGCTCAGGGTGCCCAGTAGCGCCCGGGGCAGCACGCCATCGCGGCCCAGGGCGAACATCAGTCGCGAGGCGCTGGCCTGCGCCGACAAGCCCGAGGTGAACTGGCCCACGATCAACCCGATCAGGAAGACCGACACAAACAGGTCACCCCCGATATTGCGCGCGATCTCGTAAGCGGCCGCATTGCTGCTTTCAAATAGGGTGGACGGATGGGCCAGCTGAACGAAATAGGCCGTGACCACGAAAATCAGTCCACCGATCAGGGTGATCAGCAGGATCGCCCGAGGAATGGTGCGCTGGGGGTCGCGGGTTTCCTCGGTCAGGGTGCTGACCGCATCAAAGCCCAGGAAGGAGTAACAGGCTACCGCCGCGCCGGCCATCACCAGGGACAGGTTCACGCCCTCGCCCAAGAACGGTTGCAACGACAACAGCGGCTTGCTGGCGTCGCCCAGCACGTAATGCACGCACAGCGCCACGAAAGCCAGCAGTACCAAAAACTGCACCAACATCAGTACGCTGTTGATGCTCTTGGCCAGGTGCAGGCCAAAGATGTTGATCACGCTGGTGACCAGGATGAACGTCAGCACCCAAACTGCCTGGGGTAGCTGCGGGAACGCCGAATGAAGGTAAGCCGCGCCAATCAGCCAGATCGCCATCGGCAGGAAGAGGTAGTCCAGCAACACCGCCCAGCCGGCGATGAACCCGAGGTGATCGCTGATGCTGTGGCGCACATAGCTATAAGCCGATCCGGCTACCGGAAACAGCTTGGCCATGCGCGCGTAGCTCAGCGCGGTGAAGCACATCGCCACCGCAGCGGCCAGGTAAGCCGCTGATACGGCACCGTGGGTAATCTCGGCAAGGATGCCGAACGTGCCGAGTACGATGATCGGCGTCATGTAGGCGATGCCGAACAGCACCACCGCTCCCAGAGAGAGGGATCGTTGCAGACGAGCCATTACTGGTTACTCCCATTTTATACGTTGTTATGGCAGGACCGAAGTCGGCAAAAGCGCGCGGCAATGCCGCAACGGGCGCGTCTGTGGCGCCCTTCAGAAGGGAAATGTCAGGGGATCAGTAGCTCACGCACGCCATTGGCATGGTCGATACGCGTACCTGGCAGCGTCATGCGGCGCTCTTCCAGATAGCGGTAGTCACGGCGGGCTTCAGCTAGGCGATGAAAGTCCAAGGTAATGGACTGCGCGCAGGGCTCTCGACCGGCTTCCAGCAACAGGCTGCCGTTGGGGTCGACCACTGCACTGCCGCCCGCGAATACCAGGCCGTCGTCGCCTGCGCCGACCCGGTTGCTCATCACCGCGTAGGCCTGGTTTTCCATCGCCCGCGCGGTGATCGCGGTTCGGTGCGTCGGCCCGTACGGGTCCATGTTGCCGTTAGTGACGATCAGCAGCTCTGCGCCAAGCTCGCCCAGGGCACGTGCGCTCTCCGGAAACTCGATGTCGAAGCACACCAGCAAGCCGACCCGTACGCCCTCCAGCAGCGCGGTGGCGTAGCGATCGCCCGGCGCGAACACGCCGCGATCCGACGCCCACAGGTGCGTCTTGCGATAGATCAGCACAATGTCCTGCCCGTCCATCAACACAGTAGTGTTATAGAACGTGCCGCCGTCGTCTTCGGCAAAACCGATGGCAACAGCCAGCCCACGCGCAGCCGCTGCCTTGCCGATAGCCGTCAGGCTCGGACCGTTTAAAGGCTCCGCCAGGGCCGCAACGTTTTCTGGCGTCGGAAAGCCCGTCAGGTAGGTCTCCGGGAACACCAGCAGGCGTGTACCCGCCCTGCACGCCGCGATAGCCTGCAGGGCCTGGGCGAGATTATGGGCCGTATCACCATCACGACCGGTGAGCTGAGCGAGTTCAACTTGCATGACGGGGCTCCGTTCTTGGTGTTGCATCAGGTGGGGGGCAAACACAGAATGCGGACACCCCTCCGGCCGGAGTCGAGTATGGAGGCGGAGCCACACAGGCGGAATTACGCACGCGGGGTAACCCCATAGGGGTAGACAGATGACCATGACCTTGCACGACATCGCCTTCCATCAGACCGTGGCCGAACTCATCGAAGCGCTCGAACGCCCGCACTTTTGGCGTGCCATGACTCGCGCGCTGGCGCAGTACGTACATCACGACAGTTGGGTGGCCCTGGTCTTTAGCGACGGACGCCCGCAGGTGTTGGCTGAAAGTCCCGGCGACGACGGTGCACCGGACCGGCTCTTTCAGGACTATCTGCACGGCCTGTACCTGCTCGACCCCTTCTACATCGCCAGTCGCGAGAGCCAGCGGGAAGGTCTCGTACGCTTGAGCGAAATCGCGCCTGACTGTTTCGAGCAAACGGACTACTACCTACTACCAGCGCTACTTCAGCCTCAACGTGGTCGCTGACGAGGTGCAGTTCAATGTCGCCCTCCCCGGTGCTAGAACGCTGTGTCTGTCACTGGGTTCACGGCAACGCTTCCAACCTGACCAGATAGCCCTGTTCTCCCTGGTAGCGCCCTGGGTTACCGCGTTGGTCCGTCAGCGCCTGAACCACGAGCCGGAGCCCAGTGAGCCGACGGCCGCCCCGCCTTGGCAGGAGCGCCTTGAGCGGATGGCACGCCAAGTGGAAACGGCGCTGACCGGTCGCGAGCTGGAAGTGGCGCGTCTGGTCCTCAGCGGGTACTCCAGCAAAGAGGTGGCGCGCAAGTTAGCCATTTCGGCTGAGACCGTGAAGGTGCACCGCAAGCACGTCTACAGCAAGCTGGGCATCAAGTCGCAGTCGGAGCTGTTCGCGGTGTTCCTGCAGGCTCAGCGCGGATGACGCCACAGATTTGCATCGCGCAGTGCAATGAAGAAGGCAACCTGGGTCAGTATGACCATGGGGGGTCTCCTGTATGCGTGATGGGTTGATCAACCGGCGGTGACAGTCATGCTGCCATCGGCCATGACCATCGAGCCGACTAGATAGCTTGCGCGGTCCGAGGTGAGCATGGCGACAATCTCGGCAATTTCCTCCGACTGCCCAGCACGGCCAATGGGCGCGGTTTCGCCGTGCCGAGCAAGAAAACCCGGGCCGTCGCCGACCACGCCATTAAGGATGTTGGTGACGACGTTGCCGACTCCGACCGCGTTGACGCGGATGCCGTGCTCGATGGCTTCGAGCGCGAGCGTGCCGGTCAGTTGGGCTAGTACGCCCCGTAGGCGCCGAGGGTTGGAAACGCACAGCCGGACGCGTATGAGGCCATGGTGACGATAGCTCCGGATTCGTTGGGCATCATTGTCTTGACGGCCTCACGGCACCAAAAGCGATCGTAGCGAGGAAAGCCAGTAAAACGTTTAGGTTTGCGCAGGTTGACACCGACCCGGAGTCGTTCGGCCGGGACCTAAATCAGCCACAGCCGCCAGGAGCTACGTTCTTTGACCGACAACCGTGTCTGAGAGCCGGCCTATGTGGAAACGCGGCGCGACTAGTTGGCGCGCCGCGCATGCTCACCGTGGGCCGGGCGCTGCCGGCCATCGTAAGAGGGGGCATAGCCCCACGTATTTTTTCCACCAATCAAAGATGGGTACTGTATGTCCAATAGACAGGAGCCGCCATTAGGGCTATCTGCGGGCGATTTCGATGAAGACCCTAGAGATCCGCGGCTCGAGCTGTCGCCTGCTGATATCGCGGCCGAAGTGGAGCAAATTGCTTGGTACCAGGCTGAGCTGACGCTGGAGAAGACCCTGCTGGAGATCGACAAGCTCAACATCGAAATCACAGAGCTGCGCGTCGACTCATTTCGAAAATGAGCCACGCTTGCAGCAGTAATCACCGGTATTATGATCACGCTTATATCGGCCTTGAATAAGGCCCCGGAGGAGGCGCCCTCCAAAGGAGTAGCGCATGAACGCACAAGCCATAAATGAGTCGAGACGCCGTAGGGTCGAAGCCACACGCGCTGAGGTTGACGCGGTCCTTGAGAAGTCTGCCAGGTACCGTAAGCGTCAGGCCAATCCTCTGTGGATCGCGGTGCCCGTACTCACCGGCGCGGCCTTTACTGCTGACGTAGCCTATCTCGCCCACCTGCTCGTGTAACTCTATCGCCGGTGAAGGAGCCCTCTCGCGAGGGCTTTTTTGTGCCTGCTATTCCTTCAAGCGCACAGACGCCAGGTCCCGTCGAGGAGCCGGCACTGCTCCTTCCCAGGCATCTGCCTGAGAGCCTAAAGGTGCGGGAATCAAGCACCCTAGTCGCTCGCTCAACCGCGTCCCAGTCGCTGAATCAGACTTTCAAGCAACTCCATGACCAGTTGGCGATCCTCGGCGCTGAGGGTAGCCAGGCGCGTTTCGAGATGTCGGGCCTGATCCTGAGGCCGGACACTTGCCTCGGTCAGCAAATCCGCTGCTTCACAGCCGAATACCTCCGCCAGAGACAATAAGCGCTCAATGTTAGGCATGACCAAACCGCGCTCAATGCGCGATACCGCCTCGTTGCCTATCCCCAATCGTTCGGCGATCTGCTCTTGGGTGAACCCGCAGCGAATGCGCTGCCGAGCAATGGCTCGCCCCACCAGACCTGCCAATGCCGCCGTATCGTACTCAGCCATGACGCCCTCCCTTCAACCTCAATGGTCGAGCGACACCCTGTTGACATGAAGGGCATTACAGGTTGAATATCAACTCTATAGGTTGCCCTGCTAAAGCTCGCCTAGCTGCTCATGGGCAGCTAGTGAGAGGGCAGGAATCCTCCTGGTCAACAGAGATATGGCTAGCCCGGCACCTTGGGCAATAGCGCTTTTAAGGCTGCTGCGAAGGCTGGAATACCTTCAAGCCATCGAGTGAAGGCTGAAGTGCTGAGCGACCCGCCCGGACAGGATCGATTGATCGCCCCCTAGACGGACGTTAGGAAAATCGAGGTATACGCATCATGACGCACACCAAGAACACGCGGATTTATCCGCTCCCGCAGAAAGGTATCGACGCCAGCCACTTCGCAAGCGACTTGTCGGACCTTTCAGATGACATCGAGCTACGCTTTTCCGTACTGAAGGACCTACTCGATCAGCTTGACGCCAGCACCCTGGAAACAGATTCGCTTCGCGCCACAATTATCAAGATGACTGCGCAAGATCTGTTGGATGAGATGGTCATCATCCATCGCCGCAGCAAAAGCATTACGAACGCCTCCGCACTGGGCCTATGAGCAGTCCAAGCCCGCAGCGTGGCTCAATCATTCTTAAGTCACCACGACTAGCTTTCTTCGCTGAGCTGCTCGGACTGAGCTTTGATGTCGTCGAGCACGCGCGACACCCTGACAGGCATGTTGAGCATCTTGCGAAGCGTCGCAATATGGTTTTCAGCAACCTCGGGCGTTGAGCGCTTTGCGGGGGCTACTCGATGTGCCGGACGTGGACGACGGTCCATGCCGGGGACTCTGTTCGTCACGGTCTGCACTGCCGGCCTATCCCGCAGTGCATAGGGCCGGAAACCTCCCGACTGCACGCGTCTGATCAAGCCAAAGGCATAGGCCACCACGTTGCGCACACCGCCGCTACGGTGTCTGGCCTCAAGCTCTGCCAACACCTGCTGACGCTGCTCCAGGGACAACTCGTTAAGTGCCTTCAGCAGCTCCTGCAACTGCTCCTCATCAATTCCCGCGAGACAGGATGGAAGCGGAGCGCTGACCTTCGGGTTTTCCAGCTCTGAAGGATACGTACGTACTTTATACGTCTTACTACTGTACGTACTGTATTGGCCAATTGGTTCGTCGTGGACCTCGTTGGTCTGTGGCAGACCGGTTTGGCCTAAGCCGGACTCCACAGGTACCGCCCCGGAGATAGAGCTCCCAAACTCGCTTGGGATAGAAGCTCCATTAGGCACTGCCTCTTCACTGCGCTCACCCTGCGTGAATGCCTGACTCAGATGCTGCGCGATCCGCTGGATCGGATGCCCAGTTTCGTGCAGGCACGCTTGTAATAGACAGGCAAGCGTCTGGTCGGCATTGCATGCCTGATCAAACGCTAAGGCACGCTCATGCACCCTGTAGCGCTCGCTCATCACCTTGCCTGTCATGGGGTCACGCTGCACACCGACCAGCGCGATCCATCCCGTCAGGCGCAGCACTTTCAGAACGCGGCGCGCCGTCTCATAGCCCGCCCGCTGTCCTAATGGCGTGGTGGTGAGATAGCGCCGTAGCTGGCTCAGGCTCGTAAGCGAACTGATGCCATCAGGGCCGCTGAGCATGCGCAAGACCTGCCAGCCGTTGCGCTCCAAGGGCGTCAGCCGCGGATCTACCAGCAGCGCGGTTGGCGTAGTGAACCAGTCAGTCGATGCGTAGCGCTCGTGTGCGGAATAGCTTGCCATTTCCTCTCCCCTACCAAGGCCTTTCGGCTGCCAGGCGAGTCTCTTTGGCACCAACTGGTCTGTCCCGGATAAATCCGATTTGGCCCGTTACCGTATTTCTGTTGCATACCAAATGGTCTGCTGCAGACCAAAAGGCGATGAGTCATAGGTGGGGAGAGCCCCCTAGCTTTACGGCGGAGAAGGTCTGGGACTGTCTGCCAAGGCCGGGGCCGGGAAACCGTCTGGATGACCTGACCAACAAACGGTCTCCACCCTGCTGCATGTTGCTCGTGATTAACCAACTGCTATCACTGCTGGGTAGAGCTAGGAACGCCTGTGACCGGTTGCGGTCGCGATATGAGCGCGGTAGATTTGCCTGGTCATGGTCAATCCCATGGCCGGGCGTGACAACCCGATGAACAAGGGCGCGGTAGCCTAATCGCCCACAGCCAATGCTAAGCATTCGGCTGCGTGCGTTTTATGGCGGGCCGTGCGGGGCAGGCTTCGGCCTGGCCGGTTCCCTTGGTTCCCGGTTGTCACCCCCGTACGGTCCGCCTCCATACCGCGTGACAACGGTGGTGGCGGCTCCTCAACCGAACCAAGGAGCAGCATGAATGCACCGTCTTTCTTTTAAGCCCGAGCTCCGCCTCGGCGCTATCGGCTCGTCATATACCTCTACAACGGAGGTGTGCCATGGCTGAGAAAAAGCCCTCTGTGGTCCCCTTCCCCAGCAAGCCAATCGCGCTTAACCAAATGGATCTTTCCACTCGGTCTATCGAAGCCGATGCGGATCTTCGTGCCTCAATGCTAGGTGACCTGCTAGTTCAGCTGGCAGAGCGCGACTCTGGTCCTTCTGACGAGCTGCGGCTAAAGGTTGCCTGCAACATCGCTCAGGAATTGCTAGACGAGATGGTCACGCTCTATCGCCGGGCAATCTCCAGTTCCCGGTGCGCCATTGCTCAAGCGACTACCGTTGATTAGAAGCGGTGGCTGGGATGGTCTAGCAACCATCCCAGCCTTCTAAAGCTTCACACTTTCCGCTACAAACGCCTTACATCGAGCACCTGTCGCAACAGTCTCCATGGGTCTGTAGCAAAATCGGCTCTACATCAAAGGCAGTGTTCTACCGGCGTTTCTTGATATAGGCGCAGTGTCTCAGCTACAGGGCACTCAAGCGGCCGCCTTCACTCCGCCGCTGCGACGATGGCGATCTCGACCAGCAATTCCGGCGCCGCCAGCTTGGACTCAACTGTAGCCCGCGCGGGTGCCTGCCCTTCCGGTGCCCAGGCGTCCCACACCTCGTTCATGCCGGCGAAGTTGGCCTGGATGTCCGACAGCCATACCTGGGCGCTTAGGATGCGTGTCTTGTTCAAGCCGACTTTGGCCAGGTAGTCGTCGATCTTCTGCAGGACCTGCGCGGTCTGCCCTTTGATGTCCTGGGTGCGGTCGTTGGCGGTCTGGCCGCCGACGAAGGTGATGCCACCCTTGTACTGGACGACCCGGCTCATGCGCTGGTTGGTTTCGATACGGGTAATGGGTTGCATATAGGCTCCTTGAGTGGCCTGGGGGTTGAGGAATCTCTGTGAAAGCGATCGATGGCGAAGGCCGCAAGATCGATGGGTGAAGACTCGCCCAGCACCAGCTGCGCGACGCGCTGGCCAGTACCGAGACTCATCTGGAAACCGCTGCCGCAGTAACCGAACGAATAGGTCAATCCACTGGTGCGACTGCTGTTCGAGATGACGGGCAGATCGTCCTCGATGAAGGCTTCGATACCGGACCAGGCGCGGTTGATGCCCAGATGCCTAAGGTGCGGAAAGAGATCCGTCACGGTCTGGGCGCTGGTCACGAGCCGAGCGATATCGACCTCGCCGTGGCCAGCATCGAAGTCCAGGGCACCGATCAACTTGCCGCCAATGACCACCGTGCCGTTATCGAACTGCTTGAAGGACAGGGCGCGACCGGTGGCGCCGAGTACCTGCTTGCAGAAGGGCGCCACTCGATGGGTCACCATCAGCATCAGGCCTTGCGGATAGGTGGGTACCGGCTCGCCCACCTCGGCAGCCAGGCGCCCCGCCCAGGCACCTGCCGTCACGACCAGCTGGTCCGCCTCGAACCGCCCTTGGCGCGTCTCGATCTGCCAACGTGTGCTTCGCTGCATGATGGATAGCGCAGGCGTCTGTTCATGCAGCACCACACCCAGGCGCTCCGCTGCCTGCCGAACCGCCGTCACTACCCGGTAAGGCGTCGCGTAGCCATCGTCCGCCACCCAGATGCCCCCCACCACATGGGGCGCCACCGTCGGCAGGAGTTCGAAGACCTCCTGCCGATCGACGAGCACCTCATGGGAGAAACCGTGCGCCTGGAGGTGGGCGACTCGGTCCCGACATTCCTGCAGCTCCTCGTCGCTTTCGGCCAACTTGAGCTGGCCGCTGGCGACGAAACTCGCGTCCGTCCCCAGCAGCGCCGGCAGGTGGTGCCAGAGCGCGCGCGACGCCAGCGCTAGGGGGATTTCCGCCAGGTGCCGGCCAAGCGTCCGCACCCCGCCGGCGTTCACCCCGGAGGCATGTCGCCCGGCATAGTCGGCTTCGAGCACGATTACCCGCACGCCGCGCTGCGCGAGATGCCAGGCCGTGCTCAACCCATGCAGCCCGGCGCCAATGACGATCACGTCCGCCGTCCTGTCAGCCACTGGCGAGCTCTCCCAGGGTAATGGGCTTGATCGGTGGCCGAATGCGGTAGTAGCCCACCTCGTCAGGCGTGAGTCCACGGGACTTGGCAATGATCTCGGTGACGGTCAGTCCGCACATGCGCCCCTGACAGGGGCCCATGCCGCAGCGCCCAAAGGATTTCGCCTGGTTCGGACCACTGCACCCCAGCTCGACAAAGCGCCGGACGTCGCCCGCCGTTACCTCTTCGCAGCGGCAGATGGTGACGTCGTCACGCGCGGGAATCCGGTTCTCCTCGCGCGGGCGATACAGGGCATCGAGGAAGGGGCGGATACGCAGGTTGCGCTCCAGCTCCGCACGCAAGGGAGCGGCCTGGGCATCGCGCTGCGCCGGGGTGATCTGGCCAAGACTACGCGCCAGCCCGAGCGCCGCGACTTGCCCTTGCAGCGCGGCCGCTTGGGCCCCGCCAATACCCGCGCCATCACCCGCCACCGCGATGAAGGGCACGTCGAGCGCGCCCCATCGATCGGTTTCCGGCACGAAGCAAAGCTGCGCATCATCCCAGCGATGCTGGGCCCGGAGCGCCTGGGTGAACTGGATATTCGGCACCACGCCCTGGTGCAGCAGCACGATACTGGCTGGCAAGCGATGCGACTGCCCGGCGACAACGAAGCTGAGTGCCTGGGCCTGCCCTTCCCCTTCGACCTGCAACTGCTCGGCGCCGGTGTAGTGCGGGACCTCCTCTTTGCGCAGGGCGCGTAACAGCGAGACGCCCTTGCGCAGATAGGGCCAGGCCCGCAGCGCCGCCAGCAGGTGCCCACGGGCGCGCCAGTAATCCTCACGGCGACTGGTGTCCACCAGGGCCGCAATGGGTATGCCCGCCCGCAGGTATTGCCAGCCGAGCAGATAGAGCAGCGGTCCGCACCCGGCCAGCACCACCGGTCCCTGCGGACCGATGCCAGCGGTCTTGAGCAGGATCTGCGCGGCCCCGGCGGTCATCACACCGGGCAGGGTCCAGCCGGGAATGGGAAAGGGTCGCTCCATCGCACCGGTCGCCAGCAGCACGGCCCTGGCGGCGAAGGAACGTACCTGTCCGTTCTTGAGATAGTGCACCTGACGCTCGCGGGTGATCTGCCAGACGGAGGCACCCGTCTCATGGCGCACGGTCGTGCTCTTCACCGCATTCGCCAAGTCGACGCCAGCCGCATAATCCGGCCCGAGCAGCGTACGCCGTGCCGCTGAGGCGCTGTCGATACCGCGATAGATCTGTCCGCCGACCGCCGACTGCTCATCCAGCAGCACGACGGAGAGTCCCAGGTCCGCCAGGGTGCGGGCCCCGGCCATGCCGGCCGGGCCCGCGCCGATGACGACGACGTCCACAGGTTCGAGATTCATGGCTGCACCTCCATCACCACGGGTTCGGCAGCGGTGAAGGGCAGCTCCCGGGCGCCCTGCTGCGAACGGATACGCATGCCGTCGGCCGCCTCGATCAGGCAGCTCTGGCGACTCGGCACCCCATCGATCTCGACCAGGCATTCGAAGCACACGCCCATCATGCAATAGGGTGCACGGGCTTCACCGCCCACCGGCGAGGTGCGGAACTGCCGTACGCCGGCCAGCAGCAAGGCGGCGGCAACCGTGAGACCGCTCGGTACCTGGAAGGCCTGGTCATCGAAGGTCAGGGTGATGAGGCGGCCGCCTTCGGCGTCCACGCGGCGAAACAAGGAATCAGTGGGCATGGGAAAACACCTCCCCCGTAAGAAAACGTTCGCCGGCGAACACCGCCAGCTCTTCTGGCTGTTCACCGCCCCGAACCCAGGGCGCGATCCGGGTCGCGTGCGCCGCGGCCAGGGTCACGCCGCTGTGGCAGGTGACGACGAAGGCACCGGGATGCGAGGCGGACTCCTGGTAGATCGGATAGCCATCCGGGCTCATGACGCGCAGGGCGCCCCAGGCGCGCACCAGGCGTACGTCAGCCAGCAGCGGGAAGGTGCTGACGCCGCGCTGGGCGATCCGGGCGAGCACGTCGGTAGTGGTCAGGTCGTTGAAGCCGACCTCCTCCATGGAATCGCCGAGCTGCACGCTGCCCTCGTCGGTCTGGCGCACATTGATCGTCGGGTAGTCGAGGAAGGGGCGAACCCGCTCACTGACCAATACCTGCCCCCGATTCGGAGCGACCGGCGCATGCAGCCCGACCTGCTCCCCCAGCGCTCGATTGCCCAGGCCTGCCGCCAGCACCAGGCGCGGCGCGGTGAAGCGCTGCCCCGGCGTGACCACGGCGAATTCGCCCGGCGCGGAATCGATCCGCTCGACCGACATCCGCCCCAGTATCGTCGCCCCGTGGTGCCGCGCCCCGGCGTGCAGAGCGCGCAGCAGCTTGAGCGGATTCACGTGGCCATCCATGGGCGTGTAGCTCGCCCCGACGACATTCGGCCCTATGCCGGGCAAGCGCGCCCGCAGATCCGCCTGATCCAGCATCTCGAAGGGGTAATCGCCCAGACCGGCCTGCATACCTGCCAGCCGCGCCTGGCGCTCCGCCAATTCCTGGTCGGAAAAGCACATGTGAAAACCGCCGGGCTGCTTCAGGCGGACATCGACATCCGTCTCCTGCAGCAGGCCTTCGGCCAGCCCGGCCCAGGCCAGCGCGGAGGACCTTGTCCAGCGCGAATATTCGAGGCGGTCGAAACCCTTGCCCTGCACCCAGACCAAACCGAAGTTGCCCCGGGAGGCGCGGAAGGCATCATCGCCCTGGTCGAGCACCAGGGTCCTGGTGCCGGCTTTGGCCAGGCCATAGGCGACCGCCATGCCGACCAGGCCGCCACCGACCACGATGACGTCCGCCGAGGTCGGTACGCTGCTGTCGTTCATTGCTTCTCTCCGATCAACACCCGATCCAGGCCGACCAACCGATCTAGTATCAACATCACCGCCAGGGTGCCCAGGATCAGCACCGTGGAGGCTGCCGTGATCAAGGGGTCGATGGTCTGGGCGATCTGGTTGTACATGGCGACCGGCAGGGTCGTGGTGCCTGGCGTGGCGACGAAGACCGTCATGGTCAGCTCGTCGAAACTCTGGATGAAGGCGAGCAGCCAGCCACCCACCACGCCGGTGCGGATCCGCGGCAGGATCACCCGCCAGAAGGTCTGCAGCCGATTGGCGCCCAGGGACAGCGCCGCGTGCTCCGCATCGCGCTCGAGGCCGATGGTGGACGCCAGGGTCAGCCGCAAGGCATAGGGCAGCACGACGATGACGTGGGTGATGCTCAGGGCCCACAGCGAGCCGCCCACCTGGGCGAGGGAAAAGAAGCGCAGGAAGGCGATCCCCAGCACCACCGAGGGAATCATCAGTGGCGACATCAGGAAGCCCGTGATCGCCCCGCGGCCGGGAAAGTCGTAGCGACTGATGGCCAGCGCCGCGGGGACCGCTAGCAGGGTGGCGACCGTCGCCGACACCAGGCCCAGCTTGAGCGACAGCCAGAAGGCATCGACCATTTCCTGGTTGGCCCACAGCGCCTCAAACCAGCGCAGCGACAGGCCACCAGAGGGCAGCGAGATGAAACCTTCGCCGGTAAAGGACACCGCCATCACCACCACCAGCGGCGCGACGATGAAGGCGATGAACAGCGTGTGAAAGGCAAGGGAGAAGAAACCGTTCCGGTACATGGCGATCACTCGAAGACGTGTTTGAAACGGCGCTCGGCCAACCGGCTGCAGCCCACCACGATCACTAGGTTGGCGATCAGCAACAGCACCGCGATGGCGGCGCCCAGCGGCCAGTTCAGCGAGCCGAGGAATTCGTCGTAGGCAGCCGTGGCGACCACCTTGAGGCGACGTCCGCCGATGATCGCGGGGGTGGCGAAGGCCGAGGCCGCCAGGGCGAAGACGATGATCGAACCCGAGAGGATCCCCGGCACGATCTGCGGGAGCACCACCCGCCTGAAGGTCGTCATCCGCGAAGCGCCCAGCGATAGGCCGGCCTGCTCCACCTGCAGATCGAGCTTCTGCAGGCTGGCCCAGACGGCGATCACCATGAAGGGCACCAGCACATGCGTCAGCGCCAGCACCACGCCGAACTGGGTGAACATCATGCGGATCGGAAAATCGATGATGCCCAGCGCCTGCAACGCCTGGTTGATCAGGCCATTGTTGCCCAGCAGGATGGCCCACCCCAGGGTGCGCACCACGACCGAGATGAGCAGCGGACCGAGCACCACGAGCAGGAACAGCGATCGCCAGGGCGCCCGCATCCGGGCGATAATAAGCGTCTCCGGTACGCCGATCAGGACCGAGCAGATGGTCACGGCGAGCGCCATTCCTCCGGTACGCAGGAAGATCTCGTGGAAATAGTCGTCGCCGAACACCTCCAGGTAGTTGGCGAGCGAATACACGGGAATGACGCCCTTGGTGTCACTGAACAGGTTCAACGACAGCATAGCGGTGAGCACCAGCGGCGCCGCCAGCAGGGTCAGGAAGACGAGAAGCGCAGGGCCAGTCAGCAGCCAGGGGGCACTGCCGACGCGCTCGGCATCATAGGTGGCCATGGGACACCTCCCGGCCGAGCAGGCGCAGGTCATCGTCCAGCCAGGTCAGGCCCACCTCAGACCCTTCCAGCGGCGGCGGCGCGCCGAGGTTCGGCTGCGTCAGGTTCACCGGTCCCAGGGGGCTCTCGACGCCGATCAGCCAGAGGTTGCCGAGGAACACCCGCATGCGCACCGTGCCGCGCAAGCGCGCTTCGGCCGGCTCGGCCAGGCGGATCTTTTCCGGCCGCAGGTAGACGTTTACATCGCCGTCGAACTGATGCCCCTCATGAGGGATATGCAGCATCAGGCCGTCGACCTTGACCTCGTAGCAGCGCGGCTTGCGGGTCTGGACGGCCCCAGGGAAGGCATTGGTCTTGCCCAGGAAGCTCGAGGCGAAGGGGGATTGGGGCCGCTCATAGGTCTCGAACGGCGAACCGATCTGCACGATGCGCCCGCCGTGCATCACCGCGATACGGTCGCTCATGGTCATCGCCTCCACCTGGTCATGGGTGACGAGGATGGTGGTGATACCCAGGTCGCGCTGGATGGCGCGCAACTCGATGTGCATGTCCTCGCGCAACTTGGCGTCGAGGTTCGACATGGGCTCGTCCAGCAGCAACAGGTTCGGCCGAATCGCCAGCGCCCGGGCGATGGCCACCCGCTGACGCTGCCCGCCGGACAGGGCCTTGGGATAACGCTCGCCCAGGCCCTGCAGCCGCACCATGTCGAGTGCCGATTTCACCCGCTCTGCGCTATCGCCACGCGCCACGCCGCGCATCTCCAGGCCGAAGCTGACGTTCTCGGCCACGGTCATGTGGGGGAACAGCGCATAGCTCTGGAACACCATCCCCAGCCCGCGCTTCTCCGGCCGGACATGGGTGATGTCTCGCCCGTCCAGCACGATGCGCCCGGCGGTGGGCTGTACGAAGCCGGCAACACTCTGCAGGGTCGTGGTCTTGCCGCACCCCGAAGGGCCGAGCAGGGAGAGAAATTCGCCTTTCTCCACTGCCAGGTCGAGCCCGGCGATGGCGGTGAAGTCACCATAGGTTTTGACGAGGCCGTCGAGGATCAGGAAAGCCATGGGCATGCCTCCGGCGATCACGAGGGCGTGATCACTGTTCG
Organism: Pseudomonas sp. Pso3; assembly: GCF_055393275.1. Lineage (NCBI taxonomy): Bacteria > Pseudomonadati > Pseudomonadota > Gammaproteobacteria > Pseudomonadales > Pseudomonadaceae > Pseudomonas > Pseudomonas sp. Pso3. The sequence continues at coordinate 3,264,593 of NZ_AP043687.1, forward strand.
TCCAAGGGAGGTGGGAGCGACCGGTTCCTAGGGAAAAACCAGCCACTCGATCATTGAGCGAGTCGGAACCGGACGATGGTGAAATGGATTCAGGGCTTGGCGCTGTGGCGGGTAGATAAGTAGCCCGAAGGCGCCTTCCTCTCCAGCCGCAATCCCGGTGTCACTTCATCGCCGTCTGGTCGACATGCCCTTTACCGCTCGATGGTCCTGTTCCAGCGCGTCGTCCACTCGGAACGCTTCTGGTTGATGGTGTCCCAATCGACCTTGAGCAGGCTGTCGACCTTTTCCTGTCCGTAAGGCATACGGGCAGCCAGCTCTGGCGGTAGCTCCACAGTGCGATTCACCGGCGCAAAGCCGTTACTTTCGGACTGGATCTTCTGGATTTCCGGCGACAGCACGTACTGAATGAATTGCTGGGAGAGTTCGGACTGCGCATTCGGCGTGACGGAGCAGGCGGCGACCTGGAGCGCTACGGCCCCCTCTTTCGGATAGATGAACTTGAGCGGAAAGCCGGTGTTTTGCAGCGCCACCGCCCGGCCACTGCCGTACACCGCCATGACCACATCACCGTTCTGCATCATCCCGTCCATCTCGCCCGGTGCACTGACCCAGGCCAGTACATTGGGCGCAATCTTTTTCTCGAACACCGCAAAGCCCGGATCGATGTCTTTTTCGCCGCCGCCATTTAGCCTCGCCATCTCGATCAGCGAATGCAGTCCGTAGGTATTGGTGATCGGCGGCATGCCCAGCAGCTGCCGGTACTTCGGATCTTCCAGATCCTTCCAGGACGTCGGAGCCGCCCACCCGCGCTTCTTGAAGGCTTCTTCGTTGTAGCCGATCCCCGTGGCGACCATACCCACTGCCGTGGCCTCGGGACTCAGGCGCGCCAGGGGATACAGGTCCTGGTAGACAGGCGCATCCGTGAGCTTTTCGCAGAACCCGAGCTGCAGCGCCTGGTACATGGGGCCGTCGTCCATCATGGCGACGTTGATCTGCTGCCGCCCCTTCTGCGCCTGCAGCTTGGCCAGCGTTTCAGTCGAGTTGCCCGACACATACACGACCTTGACCCCATGCGCCTTCTCGAAGGCGGGAATGACGCGGGTCTTGTACATCTGCTCGGTGGAGCCGCCGACGCCGGCCACGTAGAGCGTCGTTTCAGCGTGAGCGGGAAGCGTCATGCCAGCGCCCGCTGCGGCCAACAGCAGCGCGGACAACCCCTGACGCAAGGAGATGGATGGGGTACGGACGAGATACGGACTGGTCACGGGCAATGCTCCCTTTTTTGCGTTGCGGCAGATCGAGAACGTCGTGAGGACACGACCGGAAGATCCAGGCATCCGCCTCCGAGGACATCGCGGTAACCGCCATTCGGAAACGCTTTCTTTTTATGGGGCCATTGGGCTTGTGACCGAGTATTGTCAGCCTGAACCCATAGGGTCAAATACGAAGGTACGGGTTAAGTATTCATATTTGATATGGAGAGCTCTGTTGAATCTCAGACAGATCGAAGCCTTCCGCAGCGTGATGCGTCTAGGCTCCATGACCGCGGCCGCCGAAGCCCTGCACACCTCGCAGCCCAACGTCAGCCGACTGATCGCCCAGCTGGAGCTGAGCACCGGACTCAAACTGTTCGAGCGCGCGGGGGTACGGCTGATACCTACGAAGGAAGGCAGCGCCTTCTTCCAGGAAGTGGAACGGGCCTACGTGGGGCTGGACAGCCTGCGTCAGTCGGCCAAGAACATCCGCAACCTGGGAACCGGGCGTCTGCGTATCGCGGCGGTACCCTCGACCGGCCTCACGCTCATCCCCCATGTGATCAAAGACTTCGTCGCGACCCGCCCAGAGCTGACTGTCTCCCTACACATGAACGCCTCCCCAACCGTAGTGCAGTGGGTGCAGTCTCAATTCTGCGATCTTGGCGTAGTGGTCCAGCCAAGCGATGCTGGCCCTCTGGAAACGCTACTGATCACCCGGCTCCGCGCCGTCTGCGTGCTGCCGCCAGGCCACCGACTGGCCTCAAGGGAAGTCATCAGGGCGGAAGATCTCCACGGCGAGAACTTCGTGTCACTCTGCCATGGTGACGGCACCCGCGAGCAGATGGACAGGGTCTTCGAGCAGGCCGGCGTCGAGCGCAAACTCGCCGTGGAAGGCCAATACAGCTCGATCACCTGCGAGATGGTCGCCGCCGGCATGGGCGCCGCCCTCATGAGCCCGAATGTCGCTCAGGACTTTCTTCACAAGGGCATCACGGTCCACCGCTTCGAGCCGGAGCTGCTGTTTCCGGTTTATGTGGTTGCACCGGCGGGGTCGGGCCAGACGCCATTGGCGACGGACTTTATTCAGGCGTTGCGGGGTCATTACGCGACAAATTTCTCGAATTGAGCATGGCTTGCTCATCTTTACGCCTGAGCAGAGTATACGTGGATAGGTATACACTCAGCGTCAGCTTCGCTAAAGAAACCAATGCTATTTCAATTAAATCTCGGTAGATTTTCTATAAATAGTTAGCAAATGAGGCGCAGACTCGTCACTCGGCCAACTGGCTGGGCACTGTCTAAAGTATGCGTAGACGTAAAGTGCAGCCTAAAGCATCCCGAACCAGACACTCGAAGACGTTTAAGACTTTGCAAATAAGAACTACGCATGGATAATTAAGCGATGCCGAGCTACAGCCCCCATCCTACGACTGTGCCAACGAACACGCAGACTGACCGACAGCGCCGACAGCTTGCTAGCACAGACGTAATCCTAAGAAATTACCATCGTTATGATGCGCTGATGATACGAGCTCGCGTCATTTCGGCCATTAATATAAAAAATAGTCAGCCACTCTTGGCTAATTGGTGATTCTCCTTCATTGGAGGCTAGAAACGAAAAGGCCCAACAGCTGTGTGCTTGGGCCTTCTCCCTAAAAGTGGTCAGCCGTGAGGCTTCAGAATTCTACCCGCTGAACGCCTTGCATAGCACTGGACAACCGCAAGTCTTTGACCAGATTAGGGCATTTGGCTTTCCGAATCGCCAACGCCCATGAGCTTAGTGCTTTCGAAAAAGGATGCAGCGTGCAAAAGTGATCTTACGCGAAAGAAAGTGCTTCCTACCCCGCAGAATAACGCTCGTGAATCGGCATCAGAAGGAGCCACCAGATCAACTGCAGACAGTCTCAAGCTCATTCAGCTCAACTGTAGCATCTTTCTCGTCGAACTCCTTCACCTTGTTAAAGAGCAACCGAAAGACGACCCTAGCGATCTTGAATGCTAGCAACGGCGGAACGGCATTGCCGACTTGGTGGAACTGCTCAGTCCGGTTTCCTTGGAAGAAATAGTTATCGGGGAAGGTCTGGATGCGAGCGGCTTCCCTCACAGATAAGCTTCGGCACTGCTGCGGATCGTAGTGAATAAAGTAATGCCCATCTTTGGAGATATGGCTGGTGATCGTCGTGGCCGTCAGGTTCTCTGCCTGTACTCGGAACCGATCACTGAACACGCCGCTCTCCCAATTCTTGTGATCGGGGGCCAGCCCTTCTAAATTGAACCCCTTATGACCCTTTGGGGAGAAACCGTTTTGCTTGGCGTAGGCCGCTGCAAAAACATATCTACGCAAATCACTTGACATATGTCCACGCACTTCGTGGTTCAACCAGCAATTCAGATTGCCATCTCTGTACCACTCATCCAGAGCATCATTTCCAGTCGTGCCATCAACATTGCCGGCAGCACGGGGAACTCGCTTTGCGCCAGGAGTTGCTGGAGGATTGAAGTCCTTTGTGACATCACCGAGAACTCGCCAAAGTTTCTCTTTTACATCGATTTGGTCGCGCAGGTACTTCACTTGCTCTTCAACGACAGAGGCCCATGCGTCCTGAGTATCTTCCATTTTGGTCAAGCTGCTACGCAGCTTTGGTAAATCACCCAAAACTTGGCCAACAGTAGCTGCTGAACTGTCTTTGCTCAGCTTCACTTGGGTCACATCGTCAGGAAGGCAGTCTTCTGCGATTCCGAGAAGGATGACTCGATGTCGAGCTTGAGGAATACCATATTCTTCAGCCTTGATAATGAACGCCCGTGGATCGATCTTGTCGACGTCATCATCCGGGGCGAAATGTGTTCCCGTGACCAACGAATAGATGTGGTACCGCTTGCCTGGCTCGCCTTTCGGGGGAGCAGAAAGGTCGCGGAGGATGCTGGAGAAGATTCGTTCGTTATTGATCTTCGAAGAAAGAATACCCTTTACATTCTCCATCACGAAGATGGTCGGTTGCTTCTCTCGAATGATTCTTAGGTATTCCTTGTAGAGAAAATGGCGGTGGTCTTCTTCGGCGACATAATTTGCCTTGGCTCTATTTCGGGCACGTCCAACGACAGAGTATGCTTGGCAGGGGGGCCCCCCGATGAGCACCCAAGGACGCTTGTGATCAAGACCATGCTGATCATCGTCCAGTGCTTCATCTAAAGCGTCGTTGCCTTCACTACTCCCCAAGGTAATGCAACGAGCCTCTTGGGCCGCCCTCTTCCAGAGGTTTTCTGTTTCTTCCGAAGGTTTGAATTCACCGGTTGCGGACAGGTCGTTGCAATATAGGTAATACTCAGTGAGGCGCTCGGGCATGTGCTTTTTAAGTAGCCTATAGAAGGCCCTTAAGCGAAGCGTCTGCCAAGCCTTAGGGTCTTTTTCTGCAGATACGACGATGTCGAAACGCTTTCCCTCACCGAACGAGGTGAAACCCTCACCCAATCCACCCGGGCCCGCAAAAAGGTCAACCACTTGGATAGCGCGGGCAAGCTCTTCTGTAGGATCCTTGAACACATCTTCGAAGAGGTTATGCTGGTCTTGATTCATGGACATAGTCAGTAAAGAAATCAGGTCTCGCATGATGGCGGGCATTCGTAGCCGTGACACATCGCCAGAAATGAAGGTCCGGCGCTTGCTACATCGGCATGGCTTCAGGTATCGCCTGCACAAGCAGGACCTTCCTGGAAGGCCGGATCTGGTACTTCCTCGCTACCGGCTCTGCATTTTTGTGCATGGCTGCTTCTGGCATAGGCATCTAGGCTGTCGCTATGCAACGACCCCCAAGACCCGGCCAGAATTCTGGCAGAATAAATTCGACCAGAACGTCGCACGAGACACCAAGAACAAGTCTGCCCTGTTGGCTATGGGATGGCGAGTGCTGGAGCTGTGGGAGTGTGGGATACGTGGGCCGGAAGCAGATATGGACTGGCTTTTGGAAGCCGTGTCGGATTGTAATCAAAAATATATCTGTTGGCCCGCGTTTCCTTGCGTCCCCTCCAGCTGACCATGACGGCCACGTAGGCCAGCTACCTTTCACCGTGATGGAGGGCCATCACCTACATCGCCCAACGTGCACCATTTCTCGGCGGAAAATAAGGTTACTCCCAAGCTAGGCAGAGCAACTGCCTAGCTATAACCATGTGATGAATAGGGGCTCTCGGAAAGGTGCCGGAGTAGAAATTCCGCTCACCTATCAGTCTCCGCGCGCTATCAGCAAAAGGGCATCATCATATTTTACGCGCTCGGGTTTATCCAATATCTGATGATCGCTACTACCATGCACATATCCGTTAGAGTACATCGGGCTGGAAGTCGAATCGTCAGCCGGCACGCAACGAAACTTGGTCTCTAAAACTGCTGCGACTTCAAACCAGAAAGATCAGCCCTATACTCAAACTGAACAACGCCTACTGGCAACGCTCCGCCTATAAAACTTGCAGGTGTGATGCGGGGAAAACTGTCATCAACCGCATAAGACCGTGCTTCTAGCAGATTGTATGCCTCTTTCCGCGCAGAACACCCTGCCTCCATGCCGAGCCGCTGCAATGCGCCTTCCAGCATCGCGGCATCTACGCCGAGCGCAACAAGACGATCACAAACGAGATCAATCGACAGGCCATCATCGACTACCTCGAAGCGGAAGTGAACTAGTTGTAGCGGCTTATCGGTTGAGGCGGCCAGCTGGAACTGCCCAGAGATGTTGATCACGGTCCCGTACCGGCTGATTGTGGACTTGACCTCGTAATCGGTCGCGGGAGTCTTGATGTCGACCACACCGCCGAAAGGGCCAGTCCACTCAAAGGTATCCCCGTTAATAACCAGAGTTTCCAAAGTCAGCAGTTCAGCCAGCACATCATAGCCATGCTTGTCGACCAGCACATTGCCCAGCAGGTGCCGCCACCGTTGCCACCAGGCCAAGGGATCAGCCAGCAGCATCTGGCGTACGGCGGTGCCGGACTCGACACTGACCATATGCTCACAGATCAGACCAAACTCGTTGCGAAGCCATTCAATAGACGACTCCAGCCGCAAAAAGCGCCGATGCTGACCCGCGACAACCCGCTCGACTGTCCGGAGTCTGGCGCCGGCAAACCCTTCTGAAACCTCGCATGGCACAGAGCACTCGACAGCGACGCCGAATATGTCGCCTTCACGAAAAACCCAAGCCGGCCACGCTTGTGGCATCACCTTGATTGGCAACATTCGGCCGCTCTGATCAAGGTTAGCAAACCCTTCTCGAATCTCTTTCAGCAAGTTAGTCATGGTCAATATTTAGGTTGGTGAGCGCGCACCCCACATCGGCAAACAATGCGTCAACGTAACCGGACAAACCGCCTTCACAAAATAAAGGTTCCTTCAGCACGATCTGCGCCGTATTAAGCTTCATGATTGCCCTGAACTGATCCTGAGTAGGATTGCGCAATCGACGCATTTTGAAAATTAGCCGTGTCAAATCGATCCTGAAACCGCCCTTTCCGGGACGCTCTACCAGTTGCACGACAGTATCCGTCGTCACGCCCTCCAGCATTTTTCGGGTTTTTTCCTCGGAGCCCTGCCACGTGAGATGGACTGTCCACCACAACGCTCGCAACCAGATGCGGCTTCGGCCCTTCCAAAACCGCACGGGCGGTGCGTTATCCCAACGACTCTTCACCAGATCAGGTAGTACACGCAGAGAAAGAAAGCGCCACCAGCCATCATCTGCGGCGGTACGAATGTCCATGCCGGCATTTTCCAGTACCCGGTAAAGGGCAAGGCCAACTTTCATGTCATAGGCACCAGGGCCCGAGGCGTTGGTCCTCGCAGCGGGATCATACAGCGACACAATGGCGAGTAGCTGGAGACGGATCTCGACCATTTCCGGATTGGACATGTCCGGGAGAAACACATCGCTTTTGACTATCTCGTCAAAGTGGCGCTGCGACAGTTTGAGGTTCAGTGTTGGGAAATTCACGCCGCGCTCTCCAACTCCCGAACCCGTTGATCGAGCCAGCATTGGGTGGATATGAACAACTCGGGAAGTGAGCCTGTATTCAGATCGCCTAATCGAACAAATGAACGCACCGCGTCCGCAATACTTGCGATACCTTCATCAGCAACGGGCGCGCCTAGATAAGGGTCGAATTGTGCCCCCATGTCTTCCTTTACCTGATAAATGACCAACGCAAGCCACGCTGCGAACACCTGACGCATTAAGGGCGATTGTTCGAAATTCAAAGTCCGGCGGTCGCGCAATTGTTCGAAATGGGGGTGGGCGTTATTCAGTACTAGGGCGACGTAATCGCTGGAGAATGGTTCATCCTGTGGATCGCTCCAGCAAGCTTTCAATTCCCAGAGAGGCCCCTCGGCCCCCAGAGACTCCTCCAACACAGGGAAAAGGGAGCCGTCGCCGTCAATAACGATTTCGATGGGTTTTGCCAAGGATCCTAGGCGTGCGCCTACCTGATGCGCAAATCCGGGAACGAACTCTCCCGAGTACCGGCCGAGAAAGGCTTGAATTGACAGAAAACCGCTACCTCTGACCGTCCCGGGCTCCAGTTCGATGGCGAGCGTCACTGGCCCGCCTTGTTCTTCGTACCGCAATGCATGAACGAGTCCAAGTGTTCGCCAACAGGAATCTGCGGATGTCCATTCCAACGCTAGCATCACCTCAGTGCCCGTGCTCGCCACACCGGCAGAACCGAAGATAACTTCTAGAAGAAGAGCCCGCTCGATCAAACATTGAACCTTCAAGGGATGTTCGGCCGGGTTCCAGTCACTATCCTTGCCCAAGGCATATTGATCTCCACTCACTAGTATCGCGCCTGGATCAATACCGTCATATGACCGAAAAACATAGTGCACTTCCGACCCGCTTTCACCGCCGAATGGTGCTTTCAACATTCGATATAGCGGCAATTTAGTACTCATTCCGCCGCTCCACTTGCATCCGACATCCGGACACCGATCACCGGCCGCAATAACTTTTCACAAGCGTCAGTCATGGTGACTTGAAGTTCCCCTTCCAGTATCAGACCCGGTTGAACAGACGCAGCATCAATCGTGAGCCTGACACCGGCCCCATTGGCAATCTCCATGCTTTTTACAGAAAGGGACGCACTAGTAATGCGCGGTGACTCCAGTCGAAATGGAAACGCCCCGAGCCCACTCTCGAGCCACTTATCACACGGTATCGGACCGGTTTCGGAGTCTATAGAAATGACAATTTCCCTTGGCATGTTTAGCTGCACCATTCCCCATCTCAAACACCATTTCATGACGACGGCGGATGCTACATACCTGACTTCTGTTATCTCCAGCTCGGGCGAATGCACCGCAGCTCCTCTGGAACCGTGCCCGATGGTCGCACGCGGTGTCGCTTTGCCAAACCGCCCATCCTCTCCAAACCCACGACTGGGCAACACTAGTTCGGCAAGTTTGCGTGACATACGCATCAAAGGTTTGACGGTCACACTGGGCGGGGGCGGTACGCCGAAATCCTTCAAGGCCCGGCCACACTGGGCACGAATCTTTTCAACGACCCGCCCTCCGTTTACGTCAACCCAAGCAGCATGATCCGCACGCTCGCAACTCCTCAGATATCCTTCGAGGCTCTGTACGGTCGAACGTAATCCTCGGGCTTCGGATGGCAGGAGCTCCTGACTCGAATCTGGTAGAAAGAGACCTATAACGTATCGTCCGTCCGAAAAACCAGCGAACCCACCGGACCACCCTCGCGAATCGATATTGTCATCCCAACAGATGCTCATGCCAGGCGAGCGCATGAACGTCAGGATCGGTCGATGGGGCGCACCGCTGTCTATCCTCGAGAAGATGCAGGTCTCCGGACTGGAGACGTTATCTGGCGCATCCATTTGTAATTGACGCGGAGTCATCGCCACGGCAAGCAGCCAACCTGCGTGACTACTACCCACGAACTCACCGCGTAACTGAATAGCTCTGCAGAGCACGTTGTTACTCTTTACGCCTCTGGTCATCAGATAATCGTCCTTCTCAGGCACCTCTCCTACCACACGGTCATACAAGCACTGACTTACCCGGAATATCGGCAACATGTCCGCGCTGGCAATCTCCTTGCCGTTCACCGATGCTCGCAGATACCTACCACTGGCGAAGAAGGGGTTGTCCAGCCGAGCACTGAACCAGCGCTGAATCGCAACATTCACGTAATTTTCGTAGCTGCTGTACCACCATGCCATCGGCCCAACTTCTTCGTCGAACACGGGAAGCAGGTTTTCCTTGAGCAGTGGAATGATGATTGCCGTTCCGGTTGTTTTACCGGTGAACGGCTGTGCGCCCAATGCATCTAGGACCTCTTGAATCTGATCCGGAGCCGTGATTGCTCGCAAGCCGTCACTCGCCCCCCACCAGGCAATGCCGGTTTGCGTCGTAAGCTGCAGTCGGTCGTCTCGGTTTTCATCTTCTACCAACGAAGCCACCAGCCGCTCTTCATACCCATCGCCCGTATTGATCCGGCTGTAGTAAATCACTAGGCCAGCCCCCATGCGGAAGTAACAGGTTTTACCCAATCCCCACGAACCGCCCGCATTGTCATCCGCACGAGTTCGGCCAATTTCAAACACGAGCTTCAAGAAATTGCCATGCTGACCATTCGTTCCCACACTGTCGAACGACATCGGTCCCGTCAGTCCCTCGGTACCTGAATCACGAATTTCAAGCAGTTTCGGAGTACGCAAACAGCGTTTCCCGAGCATCTGCAGGTTCAGCCCTTCACTGAACGTGGAGGCGATGGAGTCCAGCGAATGCTCGCGAATGTGGAAGTCCACCGAAACCGGCATTGCTTGATTACCGTTGCGCCCTGCATCGAGCGCGTTCTGAACAGATTCGCGCACCAGCAGGTCCAGCAAAGGCGTTTCGTCGTTTTGTAGCGCGCGAAGCAGAAATGCACCGGATTCCTGCATAGGCTGCAGTGGAAGGCTGTAATACTTCATGGGTCAGATCACGCCTACCGTTTCTTCCAAGTCATTATCCGAGGACGTGAATGTATTCGGAATATCAACCGTCACGTGAGTTACGTAGTTTTTCTGCTTACCTTGCGAACCCGGCAGATAAAGACTGATGCCTACGATATGTGCTTTGGCATTGAGCGACCGCCTCTCTCGGCGCGGTGCAGCGGCCACCGTCGCAGAGCGCTCATAGTGGCTGTCTTTGTCGATTAGATAGATCAGCAGTTGAGGTATTGTTCCGACGCCACCTTTAGCGCGAAGCTCTGCCACTTTTGCATTGCCGAAACCCGCGTTCGAAAGACCACTCTCTTCAAGGCCGCGGGCATCCGCCAGAAGATCCTTCGGATCTCGCAGGGCACCAATGGACACGCCTTCATCCGAACGTTTATCAGCGAAGCGGCTACGATTGACCCGACCAACAGTCTTGCCAGAAATCTCCCAGCTGTTTTCCGGTTTCGGTGAGCTGCCCGCCATCACGACGTTCCATTTCGTGTAGCCCGCGCTTTCAGCATGCTCACCGAGCCATTTCAGAAACGCTTTCATGTCGGAGAAGAACTGATTCCCTGGATGGAACGACAGCCCCTCCAAGTAACTGGCTACCAGCTGTACTTCAACATTACGCCAGACAAAGCTGTTGCTCCCCTTCAATTCGGACTTTTCAAGGTTGGCGCCTGCCGAACTCAGAAATCTCTCAGTTGACGAAAAATTGGCATTAAGCATGGCGGCAGCATCATCGCCGTCATGGAAAACGGTTGTTTGCCGATTGATTCCCGAAAAGTCGAATGTCGCCTCGATCGCTCGCTGCATCCTGTTCGCACCTGTCGGGCGAATCCAGGCGAGCCTCGCATGCACGCGAACGCGAGGCCCGAATTCCTCAGGCTTGGCGCCACCGTGCATGAAGCGTTCCAAATCGTCACGAAGCTCCTCCTCCGCAACTGTCATGAACTCGTACTTTGCTCTTGTATCATCGGTCATCCAGATGCGGGGCAACAATTCATAGCCTCTACGGTATCCAAACCAGCGCCCCATCTGCATGAGGGAATCTGCTTGTGCAGAACCGCGCAAGAAAAAGGTGCTGACCAGATTTTCAATCGTAAGCCCCCGGGAAAGAGTCCCACCGCCGATAACAATGAACGCCGTACAAAAATCCAAGCCTTGCGCCGCATCAGGGTAGAAAAGTCGCCGAATTTCGTTTTCATCGGTAACCCCGTTATTGGCGCAGTTATCAACACAGACGTGGATACCACGGTGATACGTCCGCTTAGAGTCCTCGTCTAGCTGGATAGCCGTCACCGTACCGAGAAGAGTCCGGACTTCTGCAAAAAAACTGTCAAAAGTCGGCAATTCACAAAGCTCGGAGATCCGCCCATAGTCAGGAAAACGCGATGCAAACTGCTCAACATCCAGATCTAATGAAATCCTGTCCCATACAGGGCTGAAAGTGGCGACCAACATAGACTCTTCATACTTCGACCACATTGCGAGCGTCGCCTGTACCGCTTCGCTCATCCAATGATGGTGAAGCTGCCTTGCGCTGGTATGAATCAACATGCTCACAGGCTTTGCAGCGCCGGAAAATCGCATCACTGCAACGCAGCATAAGTACCAGATTAGACTTTCTTCCAGCGCACGAGGCAGCTTCAGGTCTTCACCCTTGTGAAGGCTTCCAACCTGTTCCAGATCTTGGCCAGAGATTTGACGAATGATTCCAAGCGGTTCCTTCTCATTCTCGGCGTATCCGAAAATCTGTACAGGCCCGAAATGCTCGTCAGCCTGCGGCAACGCCGCTATGAAATCTGTAGGGTAAAGAGTATCGCCAGGTCCCTCATTGAGAAAATTGGCAGCAGGTGTAGCGGTGAATGCGACATAATTCACGCATTGCAGCGGCAAACTAATCAACTGCAGGATTAGGCCATTGATGACCGTACGTTCAGCCCTCGAAACGTCGTTCGAATTGATACCCGCCTGATCCGCTTCGTCATCAATCACCACGAGCCGCATCTGCGACATCCCTTGGGGATGCGCTTTGATCCAAGCGATGAGATGCTTGAGTCTGGCCGGGTTTTTCAGGCAAACCACAAGGTGACGGTCTCTTCGGCCGGCGTCGAACTGCATGTCCTGCGCACGGGCACCATAAGGGCTGTTCCTTGAGGGATGCTCAATTGCCTTCCAGCTGACGTTACCATCATGCTGGAACAGGTCGCCGACCAGACGCTTGCTGGTTTGTACCCGGAGGTTCTCTAGCGTCCCGGTGAGCACGACGAACAGATTCCACCGGTAGTCGGCTGCCATGGAAATCAAGCCCGCCATGTTGGCCGTCTTGCCGGACTGGACATGCCCAACCACCAGCCCTTTTACAGCCATGCGATCTTTTGTGGTCTGCCGAAGGTGCTTGAGGATGCGCACTGCAGATCTCTGAATGTTATCGACTGAAGCTTCCTTCCAGCCCTGCGCAATGAGGTACTTTCTGTATAGCTGCCAAGCGCTGCGCGGATCCTGTGGCACAGCCATGCCCGGCTCGGCCTCTTCTGCCCCGACAACGATCAAGGGTCTAGTCGCGGCTACAGATTGCTGTTCAGCCTGTTCCTTGTGCCGAACGATCCCCTTCCAGCATTCAAGACGCTCTTCCGGACTATTGCCCAGCGAAGGCCAGCCGTCCATTTCCTCCTGTAACAGGAACCAGTCATTGATTTTATCAATTGACTCTCCTAACCGGCCGAGTTTGGCGATATCTTTCCAACTCCTACCTCTCAGGCGCCAACCATCAATGAATGCGCGACATTTGTCGTAAGCTGGGTCAGTACTATAGTCGGTCATGAGCATCCTTACTGTATTCGGAAGACAACTCGAATCAGGCACATTGCACTACGTTCAAGTCAGGAGCGGAGATAGTGGCACACCACTTTCCACTTTGCCAAAAACCGCTACCAGCGGTCGTAATCAGCTACCTAGTGGACTTAGGTAAGCTATACATTTCAGAGCTTCTTGACTAAGCGTACACAAGCACTCTTGGACTTCACCCGCCACTGATCTGCTAAACCACAGCGGCTGACGAACAATTAAACATCCCATAGCAGTCGGCCATCATAAAACCTTTGGCTAGAGTGCGCCCGCTGGTGTAAATCCCACGACCGAGCGTGACTCAAGGAGGCGGGAACATCCTAAGTAATTAGCGAGCACGCGAGTACCGAGCTATCACTTTGCCATGATGGACTGGGTGGTGCAGGCTTTTGCCTACCCAATTCCCTTGGTTCCCGTTTGTCACAACGGTGCGGTGCACCACCGTGGTTTGCCCCAGAAATGGCGGACAGATAGTTGCGAGCTGCTGCTCTAGATAGCCAAGCGTCCAGTGGCGGCCACAGTGATTGTAAAAGCGGATGAAGCCGATGCGCGACACCCGCCGCAGCCGCTATATTCATACTACGGAGTATCGACCTACCAGCACCTCGATGAGGCGAAACCTTAATTAATAGCTTCCTAGAAGATGGCGAGCGCTTTTTTAATACGTTGCGCTCCAAGGTCACCTGAGCTAGCTGCTGGTGCAGTTGAGGTAGCCCCGCGCTCTCGCCGCGCTGCTTGCCATTGCCCGAAAAAGAATCTTCGCTTTAGGCACTTCCGTTTGCCCAACAGGCTTCAGCGATGCCCAACGTCTCGGCGACATAAAAAAGGGAAGTACTGGCAAGCACATGATCTACCCACTCGCGCTTGAAGGATTCGGTAAAACGTAGCCTCGTTTGGGGATTGAACCCTCCTCGCGGCGGGCATTATCCACCACAGTCAGTGTTCGCCTACCTAGGAACAGAATAAGACAGGGTGCCCCTACCCCTATATCTTGCGAAGAGCTGTTCACTCTCTTCTTCGCACTGCCTGATATATAGCACCGCATGGCCCTGTAAAAGGTCAACAGCGGTTCACGAGAGCAGTAAATCGTGTGAAGCCTCACCAAGATTGGGAGATACTAATTCCTGAGCTCAACACCAGCGCCTTTCTCATACCGGCGGATTTTGGTAACCCACATAAGAGCTCTAGGGACAAGAACGGAGACGAACGGCTAGTCGTGCTGAACGCGGTGGCCAAATCGGTCATCGAGGGGTAACGTGGCCAGGATCTGGTCTGGGTATTCCCATATGGGATGCCCAGCAGGAACGGCAAGGCGACACCGGTTCATCGGATGAACGATTCCGCCTGGACGAATTCACGGATCCGAGCAGCGAAGAAGCACCAAGAGTGCTTCCTGTGTCCGGCACCGAAGGGATTCGCCTCGATCCGCATCCACCACCTGAAGCATACCTTTGGAAGGCTTCGGGCAGCTGGCATAACCGAGGACGGTCGGCGGGCCTGCTGAGCCGTAAGAACGGCAGCATCACCAGTCACTACTCGGCGATGGAGCTGGGAAAACTGATCGATTAGGCCAACAAGATATCTGCGACGGACTTGCGAGGGCCGGTGCTGACGATACTGAGGAGGAAGGCAGGATGAAATGCCCGCAAAAGCCCCTGAAACGAAAAAGGCCAGCTCATCTCTGAACTGGCCTAAGTCGTGGAGATATTTGGTCGGGACGGAGTGATTCGAACACTCGACCCCTTGCACCCCATGCAAGTGCGCTACCAGGCTGCGCTACGCCCCGACTGTGTTCCTCTAGGGAACGGCGTGCATCTTACTGCAACGCTTTGATTAATGGAAGCTTTTTTTCACTTCTTCAGTACGACGAGGACTTCTTCGAGTTCGCTGATCATCTGGCGGATGAGCTGGTGGTACTGCGAACCCTCGTCACGGGTCTCGTCGCCCTGGGTGAGGCGCTGGCGCGCCCCGCCGATGGTGAAGCCTTCGTTGTACAGCAGCGAGCGGATCTGGCGAATCATCAGCACGTCGTGGCGCTGGTAATAGCGCCGGTTACCGCGGCGCTTCACCGGATTGAGCTGGGGAAATTCCTGCTCCCAGTAGCGCAGCACGTGCGGCTTGACCAGGCACAGGTCGCTCACCTCACCGATAGTGAAGTAGCGCTTGCCCGGTATGACCGGCAGCTCGTCGTTATGACTTGGTTCCAGCATAGGCCTCGACCCTGGCTTTCAGTTTCTGCCCGGGGCGGAAGGTCACCACACGGCGCGCCGTGATGGGTATCTCCTCCCCTGTCTTGGGATTGCGTCCGGGGCGCTGGCGCTTGTCGCGCAGGTCGAAGTTGCCGAAACCGGACAACTTGACCTGCTCGTTGCTTTCGAGCGCATGACGAATTTCTTCGAAGAACAGTTCGACCAATTCCTTGGCTTCACGTTTGTTCAGACCGAGCTCTTCAAACAGACGTTCGGCCATCTCAGCTTTCGTCAGGGCCCCCATGCGCTATTTCCTTAAGGTGGCGTTGAACCTTCTTTCCAGAGAAACGAGGATTTTCTGCGTCGTTTCGTTGACTTCTTCATCGGTTAATGTGCGCGATGGATGTTGCAAGGTCAAGCCGATGGCGACGCTTTTTCTATGTGGATCAATGCCTTTGCCTTGGTAGACGTCGAACAGACGCAGCTCTTTGAGGCCTTCTCCGGCGTTTTCGCGGATGTCGGCCAGGAGGTCGCCTGCGGCTACGGTTTCGTCCACCACCAACGCCAGGTCACGACGCACTTCGGGGAAGCGCGACAGCTCGCCAAAGCGCGGCAGGCTGCCGGTGGTCAGGGCATCCAGGGCCAGCTCGAAGAGGAACACCGGACGATCCACGTCCAGCTCGCGTGCCACTTCCGGATGCAAGGCGCCCAGGTAGCCCACCGACTGCCCTGCCCTTTCAATCAGCGCGGTCTGCCCCGGGTGCAAGGCCGGATGCTCGCCTGCGACGAAGCGGAAGTCAGAACCCGCACCCGACTGCGCCAGCAGCGCCTCGACATCGGCCTTGACGTCGAAGAAGTCCACCGCCTCACGACCGGACGACCAGCTCTCCGGCAGGCGAGAACCGCAGACGGCGCCAGCCAGGACGTTTTCCTGCACCAGGCCTTCCAGCTGACCGACGAATCTCAGACCCGACTCGAACAGCCGGACGCGGTCCTGCTGGCGGTTGAGGTTGTACTGCACAGCCTTGACCAGACCCGGCCACAGCGACGAGCGCATGGCGGCCATGTCGGTGGAGATGGGATTGGCCAGCATCACCGGCTGCGCCTCAGGGGCGAACAGACGGAAGGTCTTTTCGTCGATGAAGCTGTAGGTGATGGCTTCCTGGTAGCCGCGGGCCACCAGCAGGCGACGCAGCTGGCTCAGCTCGCCCTTGCTCTCGGGCAGGGGCTGCGGGGCCAGGCGCGCCTGGGGGAAGCGGATCGGCAGCTGGTTGTAGCCATAGAGGCGCGCCAGTTCTTCGATCAGGTCCACTTCGATGCTGATGTCGAAGCGGTGGCTGGGTACGCCCACCTGCCAACGACCGGCTTCCAGGCGGGCCACGGCCAGACCCAGGCCACTGAGCAGACGCTCGACCTGGGCATCGTCCAGGGTCAGACCCAGGACGCGCTCGATGCGCTCGGCGCGCAGCAGGATCGGCTCGACCTGCGGCAGGTGCTCGGCGCTGACCGCCTCGATCACCGGACCCGGCTCACCGCCGACGATGTCCAGCAGCAGGCGGGTCGCGCGCTCCATGGCCTTGCGCGCCAGCTCGAAGTCCACGCCCCGCTCGAAGCGGTGGGATGAATCGGTGTGCAGGCCGTAGGAACGGGCCTTGCCGGCCACGGCGATGGTGTCGAAGAAGGCGCTTTCCAGGAACAGATCACGGGTACCGGCAGCAACGCCGCTGTGCTCGCCACCCATGACGCCGGCGATGGCCAGGGCACGTTCGTGGTCGGCGATCACCAGGGTGTCGTTGCGCAGTTCGATGTCCTGGCCATCCAGCAGCACCAGGCGTTCGCCGGCATCGGCCAGGCGCACGCGGATGCCGCCCTTGATCTGGTCCAGATCGAAGGCATGCATGGGCTGACCCAGTTCGAGCATCACGTAGTTGGTGACGTCGACGGCGGCGTCGATGCTGCGCACGCCACTGCGGCGCAGACGCTCAACCATCCAGTCCGGGGTCGGGCGGGACAGGTCGACGTTCTTCACTACGCGACCCAGGTAGCGCGGGCAGGCCTGGGGAGCCAGCACCTCGACCGGACGGGTTTCCTGGTGCGTAGCCGCTACGGCCTCGACCTGCAGCGGCTCGACCGCGGCGTTGTACAGGGCACCCACTTCCCGCGCCAGACCGGCGATGGACAGACAGTCGCCGCGGTTCGGGGTCAGGTCGACGTCGATGATGGCATCGTCCAGCTGCAGGTAGCTGCGGATGCTCTCGCCCACCGGCGCGCCGGCCGGCAGCTCCAGCAGGCCGCTGTTGTCGTCGCTGATCTGCAGTTCGCTGGCCGAGCAGAGCATGCCGTGGGATTCCACGCCGCGCAGCTTGGCCTTCTTGATGGTGAAGTCGCCGGGCAGCGTGGCGCCGACGGTGGCGAAAGGCACCTTAAGGCCCGCGCGCACATTGGGCGCGCCGCAGACCACCTGGAAGGATTCCTGGCCGTTGCTGACCTGGCAGACATTGAGCTTGTCGGCATCGGGATGACGCTCGACGGAAACCACTTCGCCGACGATGACGCCCTGGAAGCTACCGGCCGCCGCTTCGACGCCGTCCACTTCCAGGCCGGCCATGGACAGCCGGGCAACCAGATCCTCGTGCGTAGCCGCAGGGTTCACCCAGCTACGCAGCCATTGTTCACTGAATTTCATAGGACTCCCGTCTGGCAGCTAGCGGAATTGCGCCAGGAAGCGCAGATCGTTGTCGAAGAAGAGGCGCAGGTCGTTGACCCCGTAGCGCAGCATGGCCAGGCGCTCGGCGCCCATGCCAAAGGCGAAGCCCTGGTACTTCTCCGGATCGATGCCGGCCATGCGCAGGACGTTGGGGTGGACCATGCCGCAGCCCAGCACCTCGAGCCAGCGCGAGGCCGGTTCGCCATCGCGACTCGGGCGGCGAATATCCACCTCGGCCGACGGCTCGGTGAAGGGGAAGTAGGAGGGACGGAAGCGGACTTCCAGCTCTTCCTCGAAGAACTCGCGCAGGAAGGTCACCAGGGTGCTCTTGAGATCGGCGAAGCTGACCTCCTCGTCGATCACCAGGCCTTCGACCTGATGGAACATCGGCGAGTGGGTCTGATCGCTGTCGCAGCGATAGACACGACCCGGACAGATGATACGGATCGGCGGCTGCTGGCTCTCCATGGTGCGGATCTGTACCGGCGAGGTGTGGGTGCGCAGCAGCATGTTGGCGTTGAAGTAGAAGGTATCGTGCATCGCCCGCGCCGGGTGGTGGCCGGGGATGTTGAGCGCTTCGAAGTTATGGTAGTCGTCTTCGATCTCGGGACCGGTGGCAACGCCATAGCCGATGTTGGCGAACAGACGCTCGATACGCTCCAGGGTGCGGGTGACCGGGTGCAGGCCACCGGAGGCCTGGCCCCGCCCGGGCAGGGTCACGTCGATGCGTTCTGCGGCGAGGCGAGCGGCCAATGCGGCCTGCTCCAGCGTCGCCTTGCGGCTGTTGATTGCGTCCTGGACACGTTCCTTGGCGGCGTTGATCAGCGCGCCAGCCTGGGGACGCTCCTCAGCGGTGAGGTGGCCCAGGGTCTTCATGATCTGGGTCAGCTCACCCTTCTTGCCCAGGTAATTGACCCGGAGCTGTTCCAGGGCATTGGTGTCTTCGGTGTGCCGCACGGCCTCCAGTGCTTGGGAGACCAGCGCATCCAGGTTTTCCATCTAGGGACTCCAGATACAAAATAGGGGAAGAGCTATGAGGCTCTTCCCCTATTGATAACGTTGCTTCGCGCCAGAGGCGCGAGATTGCCGGGGGGCTTAAGCCAGCGAAGCTTTAGCTTTCTCGACAATCGCAGCAAACGCCGCTTTTTCGTTCACGGCCAGATCGGCCAGTACCTTACGGTCGATCTCGATGGCCGCTTTCTTCAGGCCGGCGATCAGACGGCTGTAGGACAGACCGTTGATACGAGCACCAGCGTTGATACGAGCGATCCACAGAGCGCGGAACTGACGCTTCTTCTGACGGCGGTCACGGTAGGCGTATTGGCCTGCCTTGATTACCGCTTGCTTAGCGACGCGGAAGACGCGCGAACGGGCCCCGTAGTAGCCTTTGGCGAGCTTCAGGATTTTCTTGTGACGGCGACGAGCGATGACGCCACGCTTAACACGAGCCATGAGTAACTTCCTCTAAATTCTTGACCAGGATTAACGAAGGCGCAGCATGCGCTCGACCTTTTGGACGTCGGATGCATGCATCAGCGACGTACCGCGCAGCTGACGCTTACGCTTGGTGGTCATCTTGGTCAGAATGTGGCTCTTGAAAGCGTGCTTGTGCTTGATGCCACCAGCAGTTTTCACGAAGCGCTTTGCAGCGCCGCTTTTAGTTTTCATCTTTGGCATGTTCGGATACTCCGCATTGAGTGATTACGCATAACAGCAAGGCCTGCCAGTGCCCTGGTAGTTACTTTTTCTTCTTGGGGGCGATGACCATGATGAGTTGGCGTCCTTCCATCTTAGGATGCTGCTCAACGGCGCCATGTTCGGCGAGGTCAGCTTCGACCCGCTTCAACAGCTCCATGCCCAGCTCCTGGTGGGCCATCTCCCGGCCGCGGAATCTCAACGAGACCTTGGCCTTGTCCCCCTCGGTTAGGAAACGTACCAGGTTGCGTAGTTTTACCTGGTAATCCCCTTCTTCCGTCCCTGGACGAAACTTGATTTCTTTGACCTGAGCCTGCTTCTGGTTCTTCTTCGCCGCCGCGACTTGCTTCTTCTTCTCGAAGACGTGCTTGCCGTAGTCCATGATCCGGCAGACCGGGGGTACGGCGTCGGCGGTGATTTCCACCAGATCCAGCTTGGCGTCTTCAGCAGCCTGCAGGGCCTCCTGGATGGAGACGATGCCTACTTGCTGACCATCGGCGCCAATAAGGCGAACTTCCCGGGCGGTGATATTTTCGTTGATCGGTGCCCGGGGGGCGGCTCGCTTGTCTTGTCTCATGTCACGCTGCTTGATAGTGATTACTCCGAATCTTGCCGGCCACGCCGGGAAACCGCTTGCGTGAGCAGCTCGCGGAAACGCTCGATGGGCATGGAGCCCAGATCAACGCCTTCACGGGTACGCACGGCAACGGATCGTGTCTCAACCTCCCGGTCTCCAATGACCAGGAGATAGGGAACCTTGAGCAAAGTATGCTCGCGGATTTTAAAGCCGATCTTCTCGTTTCTCAAGTCGGCTTTGGCCCGGAAGCCCTCAGCGTTCAATTCGCCGACGACCTGCTGGGCAAAATCGGCCTGCTTGTCGGTGATATTGAGCACCACCGCCTGGGTCGGGGCGAGCCAGGCCGGGAACAGACCGGCATAGTGCTCGATGAGCATGCCGATGAAGCGCTCGAAGGAGCCGAGGATGGCGCGGTGCAGCATTACCGGACGCTGACGGCTGTTGTCCTCGGAGATGTAGCTGGCGTCGAGGCGCTCCGGCAGGTTCGGATCGTACTGCAGGGTACCGCACTGCCAGTTACGACCCAGGCAGTCCTTGAGGGTGAACTCGATCTTCGGCCCGTAGAAGGCGCCCTCGCCCGGCTGGTATTCCCACTCCAGACCCGAGGCATCCAGCGCATCGGCCAGAGCCTTCTCGGCGCGATCCCACAGCTCTTCGGAGCCGACGCGCTTGGCCGGGCGCGTGGAGAGCTTCATGATCACGTCGGTGAAACCGAAGTCGGCATAGACCTGCAGGGTCAGCTTGATGAAATCGGCCGCTTCCTTCTCCACCTGCTCTTCGGTACAGAAGATATGGGCGTCGTCCTGGGTGAAGCCACGCACGCGCATGATGCCGTGCAGGGCGCCGGACGGCTCGTTGCGGTGGCAGGCACCGAATTCGGCCAGGCGCAGCGGCAGGTCGCGGTAGGACTTCAGCCCCTGGTTGAACACCTGCACGTGGCAGGGGCAGTTCATGGGCTTGACCGCGAAGTCGCGGTTTTCCGAGGCCGTGGTGAACATGTTCTCGGCGTAGTTGGACCAGTGCCCCGAACGTTCCCAGAGGATGCGATCAACCACCTGGGGCGTCTTGATCTCCTGGTAGCCGTGCTCGCGCTGGACCTTGCGCATGTACTGCTCGAGCACCTGGTAGACGGTCCAGCCGTTGGCGTGCCAGAACACCATGCCGGGCGCTTCTTCCTGCAAGTGGAAGAGATCCAGCTGCTTGCCGATGCGGCGGTGGTCGCGCTTCTCGGCTTCCTCGATGCGCTGGATGTAGGCCGCCAGCTGCTTCTTGTCCGCCCAGGCGGTGCCATAGATGCGCTGCAGCTGCTCGTTCTTGGCGTCGCCACGCCAGTAGGCGCCGGACAGCTTGGTCAGCTTGAACGCCTTAAGGAAGCGGGTGTTGGGCACGTGCGGGCCCCGGCACATGTCGACGTATTCCTCGTGGTAGTACAGGCCCATGGCCTGCTCCTCGGGCATGTCGTCGATCAGGCGCAGCTTGTACTCCTCACCCCGGGCCTTGAACACCTCGATGACCTCGGCGCGCGGCGTCACCTTCTTGATGACGTCGTAGTCCTTGTCGATCAGCTCGCGCATCCGCGTCTCGATGGCCGAGAGGTCATCCAGGGTAAAGGGACGCTCGAAGGAGATGTCGTAGTAGAAGCCTTCGTCGATCACCGGACCAATGACCATCTTGGCGGTCGGGAACAGCTGCTTGACCGCATGACCCACCAGGTGGGCGCAGGAGTGGCGGATGATCTCCAGGCCGTCCTCGTCCTTCGCGGTGATGATCTGCAGGTTGGCATCCTGCTCGATGAGATCGCTGGCATCGCGCAGCTGGCCATCGACGCGACCGGCGATGGTGGCCTTGGCGAGACCGGCACCAATGGACTGGGCGACTTCGGCTACGGTGACGGGCTTGTCGAATGGACGTTGGCTACCGTCGGGGAGAGTAATGACAGGCATGGCGCCTCCTCAACTCAGTGGTGACCCATACCAAGGGCCACATGGTGGGATTGGCCAGTAAGCAGCCGCACCGCTGGAAATCCCGCCGCACAGTGGCAGGGCCGCAAGGCATTCCGGGCGACGCGAAAGGATCACTGGAAAGTTTGGGACGGAAATCCTTTCAGAAACTGAGACCTGGCGCAACCTCGAGAGGAACAGTCGCCGGCTCAACGGGCCGCGTCGGGGTACTTCTTGAGGAACTGCTTCTGCATTTCCTGGCAATTTTCCATGAGCGCCTGGCGATCGGCCGGCGAGGTTTCCGGGGCATTGGCCCGCGCCAGGCACTGATCGATGGCCTGCTGCTCGTTGGCCCGATTGGCCGGCGTCGCATTGTGGCGATAGACATAGATGATGGAGCCGAAGACCACGACCGCGAACAGGATCGATAGCAGGATCAATCCCAGGCAGCCGCCTTTACCGATCTGCCGCCCTTCACCACCCTGCGTCATCACTCTCTCCTCGCGGTAACGGGCCCTGCTCGCGCCTTGGCCAAGCAACGAAGCCCCAAAAAAATCGTCTGCCAGTCTACGTGAAAACCCCGGGCATCACGACCGAGGCACGCGGTCACACCCGCCCGAGCAATCGGCAGAACCTTTATTCGCACTTCCAGAAAGTTCTAACGCGCAAACCAGACTCACGCCCGCCCTGATCAATTCCGCCCTTCAATCAAGGCGCGGAAAGATCACGCGCAGTTAGCTGTGCCAACTTGTTAAGCGGCTATTCAAGAAAAGCCCCGCACCTATTAATCCAGTGTTAAGCGATACGGCGGAGTATCGATTCCAGGCACTACAGAACCTGGTTCTGGTACCTGAGCGATAGCCTTACTTCAATTGCATATCCGCTGGAGGCAGCAAATGAACGTCAAGAATAAACTGGCAAAGAGCATGCTGGTCGTCGCCATCGTAGCCGCCTGCTCGTCTGCGGCCATCGCCGCGAACCAAGCCCCCTCGGCAAACGAACTGGGCAGCTTCCAGGCCCTGTCCACCCAGGGGCAACGGGCCTTTACCGACATCTCCGCCGCACGCCTGGAACTCTTCCAGGGGCAAACGAAGCAGGCAGTGTCCCATGTCAAGGACGCCCAGCAGGCACTCAAACTTGCGCAATCGGACAATACCGCGCTGAAAAAAGCCGCGAGCGAATTGCAGGTCAAGGATAATCAGGGCAAGGCCGATACCAGCACTACCGTAACGTCCTGGCTACCCATCTGGGGCGATACCGTAGTACAGGACAGTTACATGGCCAGCCCACAGAAAGTTAAGGCCGTGGCCGATGCCAATAACAAACTCAAGCATGGCGACGCCAAGGGTGCTGCAGAAACCTTGCGCCTGGCCGATGTGGATATCGACACGGCCATCGCCCTGGCACCGCTCAAGCAGACCATGACGGACGTCGACCAGGCGGCCAAGCAATTGGCCAGCGACAAGTTCTATGAGGCCAACCTGACGCTCAAGCAGGTTCAGGATGGCGTGCGCTACGCCTCGACGGCCCTGGACTTCACGGCGAACAAGCATGGGCTGCAGCCGGCAGGCTCCTTCACCGAGACCGTTACCCCGAGCAGCTGATGGCTTGGCAGGGGCAACAGGGCGATCGCAGGGTCGCCCTGTTAAACGACCCGACACCTAGCAAGTCCGCCTCGACCCCAGCGTGCGGAGCAGCCAGACACGAAAGGGGCGATCTCTCGGATCGCCCCTTTTCCATTACCCGCCACCGAGGCGGATATTGTTACCAGGTCCAACTGACCCAAACCCTACCCCTCCCGCACGAGCCTCGGCGAGACCTGTCCACAGCCGCTGACGCATGAACTTCAAGGTGCCGGACATAGACTGGCGCTGAAGGAGAGGCCGTCGGCGTGCGACTGCACCTGAGCCTGTCGCCATGCTGAGACTCCGCCCGCCCACGGATTCGCACAGGCTTCCACCCCCTCCCCGCAGGCAGAGCTACCCGGTCCTGCCGAGATACCTCGATGCCAGCCAGTCTCTAACCCACCCGGATCAGGCACGGCCTTCGCGCGCCGCAGATACAGCCGTGATATGCACGATTGTGCGTATTCTTGCTCAATCATGCATGATCAGCTAACACTGGTATGAGGTGTGATCACCCCTACTGTCACTTTTTTCCGGAGCCTCTCCAATGCAACACGTGGAACTCGCCGCACAACAGCCTTCGGGAGCGATCGAGCAATGGGCGACCCGCGCTGGCTTCCTCATTGCGGGTTCTGCCATGGCCGCCTGGGCACCCCTAGTGCCCGTCGCCAAGGCGAGGATCGGCGCCGATGATTCGACGCTTGGCCTTCTCCTACTTTGCCTGGGCCTGGGATCCATTGTCGCGATGCCCATCGTTGGCATCCTCGCCAGCCGCTTCGGGTGCCGCGCGGTGATCGCGACCAGCTCGGTAGCACTCGCCCTGGTGCTGCCGCTGCTTGCCGTCGCCGATTCGATCTTCGGCATGGCCATCGCCCTGGCCCTGTTCGGGGCAAGCGTTGGCGCGCTGGATGTCGCGATCAACATTCAGGCCGTGATCGTCGAGAAGGACAGTGGTCGCAACATGATGTCCGGCTTCCACGGCCTGTTCAGTGTCGGCGGGATCG
Source organism: Pseudomonas sp. Pso3 (assembly GCF_055393275.1). Taxonomy (NCBI): domain Bacteria; kingdom Pseudomonadati; phylum Pseudomonadota; class Gammaproteobacteria; order Pseudomonadales; family Pseudomonadaceae; genus Pseudomonas; species Pseudomonas sp. Pso3. Next base: position 3,289,424 of record NZ_AP043687.1, read on the forward strand.
TCGGCGCCGGCGGCATGAGCGTTCTGCTGGGGGCTGGAATCCAACCGCTGGTGGCGACCCTGGTGTTCAGCGCGCTGCTGATCGTGCTACTCGCGGTCTCGATCAAGGGTCTGCTGCCCTACGGCAATCATGACGCCGGACATACCCCGTTGTTCACACTGCCGCGCGGGATCGTCGCCTTCATCGGCTTGCTCTGTTTTCTGATCTTTCTCGGCGAAGGCGCGATCCTGGACTGGAGCGCCCTGTTCCTGATCGATACGCATGGTGTCGACCGGGCGCAGGCCGGCTTCGGTTACACGGTATTTGCCTTGGCGATGACCATTGGCCGCCTGACCGGCGACTGGATCGTTAAGACGTTGGGCGGCCTGAAAGTGGTCGTAGGCGGCGGCCTGCTCGCCGCGGCAGGCTTCCTGATGGCGGTCCTGGCACCCACCCAGCCCTTTGCCTTCGCAGGCTTTCTGCTGGTTGGCCTCGGGGCTTCCAACATCGTCCCCGTGCTCTTCAGTGCCGCCGGACGGCAGACCCGGATGCCTGCAAGCCATGCCATTGCAGCGATCACCACCATCGGGTATGCCGGCATTCTCATCGGTCCGGCCGCGATCGGCTTCGTCGCGCAGCACTGGAGCCTGAGTGCAGCGCTGCTACTGGTGGGTGGCGGGATGGCGTTCGTTGCACTCACCTGGCCGATGACCGCCCGGCAGCGAGACGCCTAGCGCCTCGCCTTCGCCGAGGCAAAGGCCAGGGCCAGGGCCAGGGCCAGGGCCGAGCAGTATGTCGCCAGGACTCATCTGAAGCCCTCACCGCTGCCACCCCCAATAAAACCCCAAACGAAAAAAGGCGACCCTTTCGGATCGCCTTTTTTCTTACCCGCCAGCAGTGCGGGTTTTGTTTGGTAGGCACGATTGGATTCGAACCAACGACCCCCACCATGTCAATTTCCAGAGAGATCAATAGGTTATGCGGCTTGCAGAGGCTCCCTTCACTACAGGAACCTCATCATGGCAACGCTCAGACAACTCCCCTCAGGTAGCTGGAACGCTCAGGTACGCATAAAAGGACAGGCTCCCCAATCCAAGACCTTCAAGACAGAACAGGAGGCGACCCTCTGGGCTTCCTCTATAGAGGCAGAGTGTCGGAGCGTGAAGGTGCATACGGTGGCTAGCATTGGAGCCCTGTACGTGGAGACCTTGCTTGCCAGGAAAGGCAGCTACCACCATGCCCTAGCTCGCCTCAAGCATCTGGCTAGCGTCTTCCCTATGCCCATGGACCAGATAACAAAGGGCATGGTGAACGAGTACAAGCACAAGCGGCTAGAGAAGGTGAAGCCTGCCACCTGTAGGACAGAGCTTGAGTTCCTGTCTCGCCTCTTTAAGTACGCCAGAAGGGAGCTTCTGCTAGACATAGCCAACCCCCTTACAGACATAGCCCTACCAAAGCCATCCAAGCCTAGCGACAAGGTGGTCAGCCAAGGGGAGCTGATGAAGCTCCTATCTGCCCTCTCCCCTACCACCAGACTCATCACAGAGCTAGCCTATGAAACAGCTATGCGTAGATCGGAGATAGTGACGCTCAGGCTTGAGCACCTACACCTAGAGGACAGGCTTGTAGACGTAGTGGACGGGAAGAACGGGACACGCTCAGTACCCCTCACTATGCGAGCTGTAGCCCTCTTCCATGACGCTATAGCGCTCAGTAAGAAGAAACGTATAGGTATGGGTAGGCTGTTCAAGATACAGGCTCATAGCGTCTCCCAGGCTGTCAGGAAGGCCAGGATCAAGCTAGGTATGGATGAGAGTGTACGCCTACACCAGCTAAGGCATACACGCATTACCAACGTAGCCAAGAAGGGCTTCAATAACGCTCAGATTATGATTGTGTCAGGGCATAGGGACACTAGGTCTGTAGCTAGATATAGCCACCTCAACGCTAAGGATGTCCTACACCTTATTGATTAACGACTATAAGGCGACAGACACAAGGGGTTAGCTGTAATGGCTAGCCCTTTTTGTTATGCAATGGAGAACCTAGCAGCATTCACGCTAGAAAATGATTTCTGTAAATGCGCTTAGGCATTTCTAATTGAGATAGAGAGGAAGTAATACCCCACTCTCTTCTACACCAACCGAGCCAATCTAACTCTAGCCAAGCAATGTGATGACTTACGTACCAGTGACACTACCATCATAAGCTGCGCTGGATAGAGCCGTCTTACCCAGTAATCTCGCGGCTTCCAGCCGCTTTAGGCTATATGTTCTCCCCTTCTAAACCCGCAACCCTATTGTCTATAAGACTGCTACGACAGGCGAGTGCTGTATAGGTGTGCTCGCCCTCCCTGAGGGCTATAGATAATTACGCATTAAAACTTATAAAAGCATAAAAATTAGTGAACTAAATTTAGACTTTAGTTGTCTTACACACTTTAAATAATTCTAAAGATTTGAGGCCGAAGGCCGATAAGAATAATAGTAGACATAATGCTCTGCCTAGCAATGCTAGGCATGGCGACCTTAGTCGCTGCAGCTTAGGCTTAATGATGCTTTATTGCGTCAAGAAGATAATCTAGGCAGGTACTCGCGAACGCCACAGGCGTGAGCTTCTAGCAACGCTCATAGCGTCACCATCACAGGCATGAGTGAACCCGAATTCAGCATGCAGACGCATGAGTTTCATTACGCTAACCATGGAATAGCTAGAGCCTACGGCTCGCCGATATTTCATCTTTCTTTGACCCCTTTTGTCCAGAATTTCAGTAATACACTATGTTAATAGTGAGGAACGCAGTGTAACGGAGTGACGAACATTAACCAATGTGATAGAACATTGTTAAGAGTATTCTCGCGGCGTTAGCCGCTTAAGAGAGTGCTCCTAAGAATCTTTCTAGGCACACCATAACCTTAAAGGTTCTCCCAGCCTTGGCGTCTTGGATGGACGCTAACAAGCTGGGAATTTATTTACCTAAATCTCATACCTGACACATGTAGGGTATCAACCTATAAGGGTAAGAGTAGTCCCACGCAATAACCTTCCCTTTCAGGGAAGAACATTGGTGGGTGAATAAGAGCAAGAGCAGGAATTTTCTTTTCTATTTATATACTGCGCTAATTCAGGCGGATACGCTAGAAACCTTCTAGTCGTTTCTCCCCTTTATATACTGCGCTATTAAATTACAGGTAAGCATATGCAGCACATCATCCAAGATTTGGTTGAGCTTATGCGTGAGCAGTCGTACGAGTTTGCTGGAGCTAACCTCTACCCTGTACGCATAAAGCGTAATGAAATTATAACCGTGCGTACTGAGAACAAACGACTTCTAATAGTTAATCGCTCTACTGGAGAAATCATAGGGGAGCTACACATAGAACTGAACCTAATGAAGGCAGCTTGATGGATTATTCAAACAATGAAAGCTTTGAGCGTTGGAGACAATCCCTCACGCAAGGGGACCTAGAGAAAGCACAGACTGCCATTACCAGCTCTAAGCGAAAGAAAGCACAGGAGGTAAATAAGACTGTCGAGCGTACCTCTTTAACTCGTGGACCTAAACCAATCTCGACACCTAACCCTCTGTATAAGCACCTCATCTGGGCTGAAGACATCAAGCACAGGACCGAGCACGGCTACAGCGTTAAATGGTTTGATGATTATGTCTATGGAGCTTGCTACGTATCTGCTGGAGTTTCATCTAGCGGAGAACTCAACGTTAGCCCCAAGCATGTCAGATATGCATTGATGATGCCTGAAATTAGTACGTCATCCTGTAAGCATGAGGCTATGAGCAAGCGGACGGCACAGTTAGTAGCTCAGTCAACGCGGTGTGCTCTGGAAGGTATACAGAACTACCTAGCGTCTAGCCCCCGGGCGTTCTTTGAGTTGGCTAAGACCAAGAAGCTTGAAGAGATGGTTTGCTATGACGCTTCTAGCAAACCCTATGGGGATAGCCTTGCCATCTACAAGGACGGTGACTACCTAGCGTATGGCCTAGCACGTCAGCAAGAGACATTAGGGAAAGTCCTCTCCCCTGCTTAATACACATTACGCAATGCTGAACACCTGAGGATTTCTACTAGATACATCCTGGCGGATTTGGCTTGATCTAATTTAGGAAAACACAATGACCAACAAGGCAACGATCCTCGCTGGCTACAGCGTTGAGGAGCAGGCCCTAATTGAAAGGGTTTACTCCAAGATCAACTCAACCAACAAGAAAGCATTCTTAGCAATCATCCGAGCTAACGAACTAGAGAACGGATGGGCAAGAGTTACCATTGAGGACTTCTCTACAGCCACACATGTAAGTCAGACCTCAATTGGTAGGGCATTAGGGACAATGCAAAAGCACGGCATCATTGCCATTAGGAAATATCGACTTAAAGGCACCAATGCCTTACGCAATGAATACAGGATAAACACACCTAAAGACATTATCGCCCTCCATAAAAATCAATAAGGAACAAATCATGAGCAAGCAAATCACCACCACCGTACTCAAGCAAGTAGCTAGTGAAATGGGAATTAGCCCAATTGAAGCCTTTGAGCAACTCCAGGCGAAGGGTTATGAGCTAGTCGACTATCAAGAACCCACCACTCAGAAAGGCACTCTCGAAAGCACTGCTAAGCAGAAGAGCGCGTGGGAACTGGCTAAGCAATCCACCAACGAACGTCTAGCTAATGATCCTTGGCTCAAGGCTATGAATCAGACCGCTGCTATGGAAGCTGAGCGTAAAGCCAAATGGAAGGAGATGAATTCCAGCAAAGCTGTGAAGGTTGCTGAGGATGGCTCTATCAATATCGACAACAAGAAAGGTTCTGTACTTGGTAGCGCTAGGGATGAAGTGGCTTTGATGGCCGCCATTCGCAACCAATACAACAACCAATAAGGAGAGCCACCATGGCACTATTTGAAGATGAGAAGCTGGAAGAGCAATACCGTAAGGCACGAGAGGCTAAGCGTCTTGAAGAGCAAGCATACGTCTTTAAGGCTAACGCTAGCTTGATGAGCGAAAGCTCCTATCGTGGTGTTAAGTATGGAACCACTCAGTATTCCACCATTGTAGTTCTAGGTCTTGAGTACACAACCAAACCTGCCCCTATAGAGCTAACTGGTAGCGTCTACACCAACAAGACAATTCTACACAAAACCATTGATGACCTGATTAGCGCTAAAAAGCTAACTGAGGTGGTAGATGGTTAGCCTTACAGAAAAAGTAGAAGCCAATCAGCTAGCTTCTGAACTATTTCTTCTAGCTGATAAGCATAAGAGCTATTCACCCTTGCTAAATGAGATAGCTTTTCAAGTGGTGAGAGGCAGGGAGCTGAACGAAGAAGACTTAATAGACCTCTCCGAACAATACACCTAAACACGCAAAGGGCTTGAGCATGAACCATGAACAGATAAACGAGCTTATTAACAACTACCTCGCCTCTGGCGGCCTAGTGACCTCTTTCCCTTACGACACCACCAAAGAAACCAAGATGGTTAGCTTCCCCTTCTGCAAGGGCTATGTCTCCATTCTCTCTCCAGTGAACGATGCCAAGCGTTATAGGGAGCTAGTGATGGACCAAGAGAAACACAGGCTAACCATCTTAGCTCAAGCTCAGACAGGTTAGATATGACAGCACCAATTATTCATAGAGATCAGGCGCTAGGATTCAGATGCGGGGATGCCCCTAGAGAATACGTCATAGTGAATGATGCTATATACACTAACGGCAAAGACGTAGTTGACATAGACACTTCTCATGACAGCCAGTCAGATAAAATATCTAGACGTCATTTACGTTACATTGCAGCTAACAGAGAGAGCTATTATGCCCTCTACCATCTTAGCGTTAGCTTAGGTAGACCATGGCAGCAGGTGACATACCTAGCTAGGGAATACACCTTTGACAAAGTTAATAGCTTAATAGTGATCTAAGGCATCTGTAGCCCTAGGCTATGGAACGCCGTATGAACCTACCCCTACTCGCTTACTACCTCATGCAAGCCATTCAGCTAAGCCAAATGGTAGCAATGATGTATCTACACAAATACCAAGAATGCGTAGTGATAGCTAACGTCTTCACGTTTGGCGTAAGCCTCTACCTATTCCACACAAATACAAAATGGAAAGATAATGGACCAGAACACTAAACGGGGACGCCCCTCCAAGCTTCGCCTCTCTCAAGAACAAGAAGACAAGTACATCACCACCAAGAGTCATGTACGCCTAGCTAAAGAGCTGGGCTGTAAGCTTAGTGAACTGAAAGACTATGCAGCCGAGAATGGCTTAGATGAGGAGAGCCGCCTATACTGGCTTGATGTATCTATGGAAAGACTAAAGGAGAAGATTGATACAGCGGAGGAAGTCAGTGCCTCGGATGTCAATACACTAAAGTCTCTTCTACATCCGACTTACAGCAATAAGCCCGGCCGCCCCTCTGAGAAGAAAGCGTTCAAGCAAGGTATGGATGCTGCTGAAAAAGACAATGAGTTTTGGGTTAAGGAACTTGAGCGAGTGGCTAGGTTAAACGTGAAGTACCCTGCATAGGGATAGCTAAGGGCTCACGGAGAACGCTTTGTATAGAGCATTACAGGAGGTTATAGGGGCATATGCTTGTATAGGTGTGCCTCTTTCCTTTTCTCCAAGCAAATTGCGTCTAAACCCACTAGTAAAGTATCATTCTTTATTAGCTTTACTGTCTTTACTGGAGAGTACCAACCTCCGCTTACGCCTAACCTCAACTTCACGGATTGCATCGCCTACTTTCATAGTGAGAATACCTTTTTCAACACGAGCATCAGAACCTAAGTTTCTTGCCTTTATTGACTCAAGGGTCGCGTGCAGCTCTGATACATTTGCTTCTGACTCTTTTAGTCTACCTGATAAATCATTATTCAGCCGTTGCTGTGAAGCAATCTGCTCAAGAAGCTGAGCAAGATGCTGCTTTGCATCACCTTGATTTTTAAGCGATTCAGCTGCTATATCTAACTGCTCCCGCTGCCTCTCAATTTGATTCTTGTAACGCGTGATCTCCTCCTCAAAGTCGGCTGCAATCTTATTATTACTTCGCCTTAGCTCTCTTGCGTCCTCAATACTCAAAGGCGTGTCATCATCAATATTTTGCTGGAGCTTCTTAAGAGCTACTTGCTGCCTACGACTAAAAGAAAATACCCATCGAGCAGGCCATGGGTAGACGAATATCAAAATTATTGTAGTGGCTAGCGGATAGATAAAAGCCTCAAGCGCCTTATCCCAATAAGACGGATAGAGGTTAGCACTTATATAGGAAATTTTTTTATCTACGTCCATTGATGAAATAAGTACAAGAATGAACTTATAGTTCCAGCCACACCAAGCTATTAGGAAAGACCCCAAGAGAGGGCTTGAGACACGCTCATAGAGTTGAGCCTTGACGGTTTTGGATAGTTCTTCTAACACAGCCTGCCTCTTCCCTGAATCAATCTACTTTACTACAGCAACACAAGTATTTATTGCCACTGATAGCGAATAGCTACTGGCCAATGCATTGTCTATGCAGTCGTTATACTTTTTGTTGTACACCCTATCAGCGCCGTATAGGGCAACGAGAAGAAGAGATAGATAAGCAAGGTATTTGACGATCCCACTCGTACCGCTTTCAACATACTTCATAGCTGCGACATCCTTCCTAGACGTACCACCGCAAGCTATAGGCGTGACAGACCAGAGCGCTAGCTCTGTCTGATAGGCGCTTAGCCTATTGCCCTTAGCGGGTCCACTAACCATTGCTGGCTAGGGCGTTCTTCACAGGGGTTAAGCCGTCTGTGCCTGATAGGTCAGCTACCAGTAACCTGCCCTACTAACCAAGCCAGTAGGGTTATGCTGAGTAGTCTCCGCTCTACTCTAGCGGGCCTGTTTACAATCCACCGGCTCGGACTGCCTAACCTTCCCCTAGTCACTACACCATCTAAGGTTCGCCCATAGCGTACTCATCTAGCAGGGCGCTTCCAGCCCTCAGGCTGAGCACCTACGGTTTGCTGTCTCCAGCTAGGCCCGCTTGCCCAAGACAGCTTATAATCTAATATTACATGTGAGTCAAGACAGTAGATCGGAGAGGCCTAGTGGAGCCAGAAAGCTACAAATCGGCTATAGAACTGCTAAGCGCTTTAAAACAGGCTGGCTTGTTCGAGGCAAAGCAATACGATCCATGGGAAAAATGGATACCTGCCCTATCAAGCCTTGCATCAGTTACCGTAGGCGCAGTTGCGGCTTGGCTTCCTACTTACATCTCAACCTTGAGAAAGGAAAAGAAAGAAGCCGAGTCAATAGCGAATGCAATCAAAGCAGAAATCTCTGCATTCCTTGCCATAAATCGCGACTATCTATTTACCAAAATGTTCAGGCACAACATCGAAACGCTTAAGGAAGAAAACAAGCTAGGAAATGAGAGCGCTATGTTCAGCGATTATTATGGCGAAGCCGTAATTAACCACCACTTTGAGTACCCTCACAAGTACGACGAAGTTTATCAAAAGCACATAGAAAAGCTTGGGCTCTTAGAACCAAATCTAGCCAAAAATATAGTGCAATTTTACGCAACCATACCAGCATTCCAAAATTTCATTGGAAAGGATGGCGGGCTAATGAAGATTGGAACAATCAAAAGCTACAGAACCGCCTGCATTTTGAATGAGAGATTAATTATCAAGGGAGCCCTAATAACCCAGGAAGACCCAGAGGATTTTCTCTAGAAACTATTGATAGCTATTGCATAAGTACGTAAGCCCCCCTAGTCCCCCTGGGTGGGGGTGTGTAGGTAGGCGTAACTTTTCTAGCGGAGAGGACTATAAGCTCCTACAAGCGCGCATAAGACGCGATAGAGGGCTAGCCTATGGGTAGGTATAGAGCAAGGGTAGATCGTTGCGTATAGAGCGTTATAGGAAGGCACGTAGCTCAGGTGGGTTAGAGCCAACCTTGAGCGAAGCGAAGGGAGGGACGTTGCGAGGCTACGAGCAATGCCCTCCACCTTCACATGGTGGGGCAGATGCTAGGAGTGATGAGGGTTTGGCTAGGGTCGTTCACAGCTAGACCAGTGTGAATGCCTTTCTCTGGAGGCCAGAAACAACAAACCCCGGATCATTCACAGATTGCTGTGTGAACGCCGGGGTTATATTGTGAACGATCTCTGTGAGCCAAAGCCCTAGAGACCGCTCTGTAGCTGGTAGGCACGATTGGATTCGAACCAACGACCCCCACCATGTCAAGGTGGTGCTCTAACCAACTGAGCTACGTGCCTGCTGTGGGTGCGCATTCTACAGAGCGGGACTTTAGCGTCAAGCCCTTTTTTCAGCTAAACGCCTGAAAACGTGAAATTTTTTTTGAAGGCTAGGAAACCCGCCGGGCCGGACGCCGCGGATAGAGCAGGATTGAAAGCCAGAGGGCGAGGGTTTCCACCGTTATCGCCAGGGCCAAGCCCAGCCCTATCCCCCAGCCGATGGCTTCGGGGGTAAGCACCACCTGATAGCGATATTGCCGGAGGGTCTCGTCGCGCAGTTCGCTGTTGGGCCGTACCAGGATGCGCCAGGCCCGCTGGTACCAGGGACCCTGCAACGCCTGCCACTCTTCGTTGAACAGCGCATTACGGCGCAGCAGTACGCCGAGGCTGTCGGCGTCGCTGCGAAAGACCGGATCCTCGCTGGCCCGGTAATGCGCCAGCAAGCCGTCGAGATTGCCTTCGAAGTACTGCTGCGCGGTCCGCCTGAAACCGCTCAGGGCCTGATCGGATTCGAGGCGATGGGCATCCACGCGCTGCTCGTAGTCGAGCATGAAGCCGGGGATCTGCACCCCTACCAGCAAGGCCAGGGTGAACAACAGCAGACGAATATAACTGCGCAGCATCGTGAAGTGGCTTCCTGTCTAGACGCGGCCCTGGGAGACGATCTCGCCGTCCCACCAGAGATGCCATTCCCCGGGCTGATGCAGGGTCCAGACCTCGTCGGAGGTCAGCGGCTCGGTGGCGATGATGGTGACGACGTCGTTGGGCGTGGTCTCGGCCTTGAAGTCGATGTGGACTTCCGCATCGCGCAACTGGGCCGGACCGAAGGGGGCGCGGCGGGTGATATGGGCCAGCTTGTTGGTGCAGAAGCTGAACAGCCAGTCGCCGTCGCTGAGCAGGCAGTTGAAGACGCCCTTCTTGCGAAAGCCGTCGCAGGCATTCACCAGCTGCGGCAACAGCATCTCCACCGGGACGGGTTCGGGAAAGCGCTCGCGGACCTGGTCCAGCAGGCTGCAAAAGGCCGTCTCGCTGTCGGTATCGCCCACCGGCCGGTAGAAACGCGGCTCGGGATGGAAATCCTGCAGTTGGCCGTTATGGGCAAAGCTCCAATAGCGCCCGCCCAGTTCCCGCACGAAGGGGTGGGTATTGGCCAGATTGACCGACCCGACGTTGGCGTGGCGGATATGGCCGATCACCGTATGGCTCTTGATCGGGTAACCCTGGACCAGCTTGGCCACCTCGGAATCGGCGCCTGGCAGGGCATCCTTGAACAGGTGCAGGCCCCGGCCCTCGTAGAAGGCCACGCCCCAACCGTCCCGATGCGGACCGGTACGACCGCCCCGCTGCATGAGGCCCTGGAGACTAAAGACCAGATCCGTGGGCACGTTGGCACTCATGCCCAGCAATTCGCACATGTCCGTCCCTCCGGGGTGGCTGCCTGGTTCAACGGCGGCTGCAGCCGCTGCCCTTCGCAATCATGCTGAAGGGGTCACGTCCTGGGCGCAAGCCTGGATTACAGACGGGGTTCGACGCGCTCGCCGCGACCCCGGGGTTCGCGGCGTTCGACCGGGGCTGCCGGGGTCCTTGGGGCCACCGGCGATTCCGGTTGCGGATCATCCGTCGGCCCTTCGGCGACGACCGGCGCGGGACGCGGATGGGAGCGGCGGTACAGCCAGCGACAGAGGACGAAGATCAGGTAGAGCACCACGCCGATGGTGCCGGCCGCCGCCAGGTTGGCCACCGCCGACCAGGCACTGTTACCCACCTTGAACACCAGGTCCAGCACCGTCACGGCGATGGCCGGGGCATAGAGGCCATGCTCGGCATCCACCAGGGCCGGCGTCACCAGCAGCACGGCCACCACCAGCCGGATGGGTTCGCGCAGCCAGCGCCAGAGCCAGCCGGTGGCCTTGAAAGACACCACCAACAGCAGCAGCGCGGCGATGGCGTAGACGGCCCAGGCGATCAGGTACTCTTGCTCGGTCATTGCGATCCATGGCGATAGCGGAAAGGAGAAGCCTATGATAGCGGTTTTGCCCCGCCCGCGTGTCTTTGCGCGGCGCCCAAGGAGCCCGCATGACCCAAGCCCCCATTGCCCGCCGCGCCCCTGGCGACGATCCCTACGTCTGGCTGGAAAACCGTGACGCCCCCGAGGTGCTGGCGCACCTGGAGGCCGAGAACGCCTACCTGGAAGCCCAACTGGCCCCCGAGGCCGCCCTGCGCGAGCAGCTGTTCGAGGAGATCCGCGCGCGCATTCGCGAGACGGACCTGTCCCTGCCCGTTCCCCGCGGCGACTATCTCTACTATCAGCGCACCCAGGCCGGTGACGAATACGGCCGCAACTATCGCTGCCGCCGCCCGTCCAACGGCGATCTGACGCCCGATCCGGCGACCGAAGAGCTGCTGTTCGACGGCAACGCCATCGCCGACGGCGGCTTTCTCTCCATCGGTCGCTTCACCATCAGCCCGGACCAGACCCGCCTTGCCTACAGCCTCGATCAGGTGGGCGATGAAACCTACCGGCTCTATGTAAAGGAGCTGGCCACCGGCCTGGTAACCGAACTGCCCTTCGAGGAATGCGACGGCAGCCTGACCTGGGCCAACGACAGCCGCACCCTGTTCTTTGGCGAGCGCGACGAATCCCATCGTCCGCACAAGCTCTATCGCTATCACCTGGGCGATGCCGAGCCGCAACTGGTTTTTCACGAGACCGATGGGCGCTTCTTTCTCGGCTGCTATCGTTCGAGCTCAGAGCGCAAGCTGCTGTTGCTGTCCCACAGCAAGACCACCAGCGAAGCCTGGGTGCTGGACGCGGACCGGCCGGACGAGGCCTTCGTCTGCCTGGCGCCACGCGAGGAAGGTCACGAGTACTTTCCCGATCATGGCGTCGATGGCTGGTACATCCGCAGCAACCAGGACGGCATCAACTTCGCCCTCTACCAGGCCGCCGAGAGCAGTCCCACCCGCGCGCACTGGCAACTGCTGGTGCCCCACGACCCCGAGGTGATGCTGGAGGATGCCAGCCTTGGCGCCCACGCCCTGGTGCTCAGCCTGCGTACCGCCGGACTGCCGATTCTGGAGGTCCGCCCCTATGGCCAGGCACCCTATCGCGTCGACCTGCCGGACGAGGTCTACAGCCTGGATGCCATGGACGTGCTGGAATTCGCCAGTCCGGTCATGCGCCTGCGCTACGAGGCGCTCAATCGCCCCGCCGAGATCCGCGAACTGGAGCTGGCCAGCGGCACCCAGCGGGTGCTCAAGCAGGTCCCGGTGGAAGGCCCGTTCGACGCCGACGCCTACGAGAGCCGCCGCCTGTGGGCCACCGCCGCCGATGGCACCCACATCCCCATCAGCCTGGTCGGTCGTCGCGACCTGCCGCAGAGCGCGCCGCTGTACCTCTATGGTTACGGCGCCTATGGCCACAGCCTCGATCCCTGGTTCTCCCACGCCCGCCTGAGCCTGCTGGATCGCGGCGTGCGCTTCGCCATCGCCCATGTCCGCGGCGGCGGCGAACTGGGTGAAGCCTGGTATCGCAGCGGCAAGCTGGAACACAAGCAGAACACCTTCGACGACTTCATCGCCTGCACCGAGCATCTCTTGGAACAGGGCCTGACGACGCCGCAACAGGTGGTCATCAGCGGCGGCAGCGCCGGGGGTCTGCTGATCGGCGCGGTCGTCAACCAGCGGCCCGAGCTCTATGCCGCCGCCATCGCCGAGGTTCCTTTCGTCGATGTGCTCAACACCATGCTCAAGCCGGATCTGCCGCTGACCGTGACCGAGTACGACGAATGGGGCGATCCGAACGAGCCTGAGGTGCGCGCGCGCATCGCCGGCTACGCGCCCTATGAAAACGTGAAGGCCCAGGCCTATCCGGCCATCCTCGCGGTGGCGGGCTATCACGACACTCGGGTGCAGTACTGGGAAGCCGCCAAGTGGGTGGCGCGGTTGCGCGAGCGGCGGACCGATCAGGCGCCCCTGCTCCTGCTCAAGACCGAATTCGGCGCCGGCCACGGCGGCATGAGCGGGCGTTATCAGGCCTTGCGCGACGTGGCCCTGGAATACGCCTTCGTCTTCCGGGTACTGGGCCTGACCGGCTAGGGAACGGCGGGGGCTCTGGGCAGGTCTTTTCCACAGCTAAAGGAGAATCTGCCATGCACCTAGATGCCCCCACTCCCCCTCTCGCTCCCCCGCCTCGCGACGCCGCTGCCATCAAGGGCGTCGAACGCCTGGCCTCCGTGGCTGGCGGTGGTCTGCTGATCAGCCGCGGCTTGGCGCGAGGCGGTCTGCTCGGCCTGCTGACCGGCGCCACCGGTGCCTGGCTGCTGAAACGTGGCCTGCGTGGTCACTGCTCGATCAAGCGCACCCTGACCAAGGTGCGTTTCGAGCGCGACGTCCGTCGCTCGCTGGCCTGGCATTCGGCGGCCTCCCAGACCCGCCGGGTCGTCATCGCCCGCCCCCGCGATGAGCTCTATCGCTTCTGGCGCGACTTCTCCAACCTGCCGATCTTCATGCGCCATATCGAACGCGTGGACGTGCTCAACGACCGCTATTCCCACTGGGTGGTCAAGGCGCCCATGGGGCGTTTCGAATGGGACGCCGAAGTCACCGACGACATCCCCAGCCAGTTGATCGGCTGGCGCTCGTGCGGGTACGCCGGCCTGAACAACCTGGGCTGGGTCAGCTTCGCCGACGTGCCCGGCGGCACCGAGGTGACGGCGGTCATGGCCTATGAGCCGCCGGCCGGTCGCCTCGGCCATCTGTTCGCCCGACTGCTGCGCCGCGACCCTGGCACCCGCATCGCCCAGGACCTGGCCGAGCTGAAGGTGCTGCTGGAGCGCGCCCATGCGGTCGGCGATCGCTATGGCGCCGTCGAGCGCACCTCGCACATGGAGTCGCCGCTGGGCTGACCTCCGGCTGTGCCGCGGCGTCTCCCTCGGGGACGCCGCCACCCTCCTTCCTGGCCATTGATTCCATCCTGGCTTATCTCCCAACGACCCCAAATCCCGCTTTGCGACACTTCGGTGACAACCGGCGTGCCGCCGCTTGCGACGCCTGGAAGGCCGATGTTAGCTTTCGAACAACGGAGCGATTAATGACAGCTCGATAACATCGCAGGCCAGCCGGTTTGACCAAGCCACTCTTCTTCCAAGCCCTCGAAGGCGCCTTCGCCGACCTCACCCCCACCGGCAAACGCGTCGCGGGCTATCTGTTGGCCAACCCGGAGAAGTTGCCCTTCGAGACCGCCGACAGCATCGCCCAGCGCACCAACACCACCGGCATCTCCGTGGGTCGGCTGCTGCGCTCGCTGGGCTATCGCAACCTCGACGAGGTCAAGCAGAGCCTGAGAGACGAAGGCCTGGAAGCCTGGCGCATCACCGACCGCTTCAGTGCCTTTCGCCAGCAGAGCGGACGCAGCGATGCGCTGGACCGCTCCCTGGCCGCCGAGCTCGCCGCCATCGAGGACGTCTACCAGCTGGCCCGCGGCCCGGTATTCGAACAGGTGGTCCGGCAGCTGACCGGCGCGGACGCGGTGTTCATCGCCGGTATCCAGACCACCCGCGGGGTGCTCGGCAGTTTTCACAGCCTGCTTGAATACATCCGGCCCAAGGCCTTCTACGTCGATGGCCTGTCGGGCACCTACGCCGACATCTTCAACAGTGGCTTCGCCCAGCCCTACCTGGTGGTAGCCGACTTTCGCGCCTATTCGAGTGTTGCTCGCAAGCTGTGCGAAGCCGCACGCGATGCCAGGCTGCCCATGGCGCTGATCACCGACTACCACTGTCCCTGGGCGCGGGACTATCCCGCCGACCTGCTGCAGCTGCGCCCGGAGGTCGACCAGTTCTGGGAGTCACCAGCGCCTCTCGCCTGCCTGCTCAACCTGCTGGTGTCAGCTGTGGCGGATCGCTCCGGCGATGCCCTGGAACAACGGGTGGCCAGCAACCGCGCCCTGCAGCAGCGCTTCGGGCAATTCGAATGAGCCCCGACACCCCTCTTTATTCCAAGGAAGCTCCCCGTACCGTGAACCATCCAGAACTCGTCGAGATCGACGCCCACCGCTACGGCGTGGACATCCACCTGGTCTATGCGACCGCCGACAACCTGGCCGGCAAGGTGCTCTACCAGGACGCCCACTGCCTGCTGCACCGGGATGCCGCCGCCCGCCTGCACCGCGCCAGCGCGCTGGCGCAACAGGCCGGTCTGCGCCTGCAGGTACTGGATGCCTACCGCCCGCCCTATGCCCAGCAACTGCTGTGGCGGGTGCTGCCCGACGCCCAGTACGTGAGCGATCCGGCGCAGGGTTCGCACCATAGCCGCGGCGTGGCCGTGGACGTGACCCTGCTCGACGAGGCCGGCGAGCCGCTGGACATGGGGACCGGCTTCGACGACATGCGTGAGCTGTCGCACCTGTTCAATCCGGCGCTGCCCGCCGCGGCCCAGCGCAACCGCCTGCTGCTGCTCGGCATCATGCAGAGCGCCGGCTTCACCTTCATCCCCAGCGAGTGGTGGCACTTCGAATTGCCCGATGCCCGGCGCTATGCGCTGATCGACTATCACCATCTCAGCCCGGAGGAGCTCGCCGCCCTGCTGAACTGATCCTGCCGGTGACCGGGTCATTCGAATCCGGCGCCGCGAGCCCTTCGCTCGACCACCTTGCCCACTGCCGAAACACCCATAAACCCAAACAATCCGAGGTACCGGCATGTTCTCGTCTTCGCGCACCTGCGTTTCATCGGCGTCCCGCGTGCTCGCCCTGGTTTCCCTGCTGGGCCTCGGCGCCTGGCAACCGGCCAGTGCCGCCACCGCGACCGACACCCTGGTCATCGGCAAGCCTGCGGATCTGCAGACCGTCGACCCGGGTGTGACCTTCGACAACAACGACTGGACCGTGACCTACCCGGCCTACCAGCGCCTGATGCGCTACAAGGTGGAAGACGGCAAGGGCAGCACCGACGTCGAGGGCGACCTGGCCAGCGGCTGGACCGTCTCCCCCGACAACCTGGTGTGGACCTTTACCCTCAAGCCCGGCAACAAATTCGACGATGGCAGCGAGGTCACCGCCGAGGCGGTCAAGTTCTCGGTCGAGCGCCTGATGAAGCTCAAGCAGGGCCCGTCCAGCATCTTCCCGGCGGACATGACGGTGACCGTGGTGGATCCGCAGACGATCAGATTCACCCTGCAGAAGCCCTTCGCGCCCTTCCTCTTCGCCCTGGCCCACGACGGCGCCAGCGTGATCAACCCCAAGGTGGCCAGCACCCACGGTAAGGACGTGGACGCCTGGCTGGCCGGCCATACCGCCGGCTCCGGCGCCTATCGCCTGGCCGCCTGGCAGAAGGGCCAGTCGCTGACCCTGGAGCCCAACCCGCATTACGCCGGCAAGGCACCCACGCTCAAGCAGGTGGTGATCCGCATCATCGCCGAGCCTTCGGTACGCCGCCTGCAACTGGAACAGGGCGATCTGGACATCATCGAGGACCTGCCCGAAGACCAGGTCAAGGCCCTGGCGCAGAAGTCCGGTTTCGTCACCACCGCCTACCCCTCGCTGCGGGTGACCTACCTCTACCTCAACAACAGGCGCGCGCCCATGAACGATGTGAATGCGCGCAAGGCGGTGGTCAATTCCCTCGACTACCAGGGCATCGTCGAAGGCATCGCCATGGGCAAGGCCAAGCTCATGAACGGCCCGATCCCGGACGGCATGTGGGGGCATGACCCGAGTCTGCCAATGCCCAGGCAGGACCTGGAAGCGGCCCAGGCCGCCCTGGGCAAGGCGCCCAAGGTGCGGGAGCTGCAATTCCTCTACTCGGACAAGGACCCTGCCTGGGAGCCCATCGGCCTGACCCTGCAGGCCGGCCTGAGCACCCTCGGCGTCAACCTGAAGATGGAGAAGCTGGCCAACGCCACCTTCCGCGAACGCCTGGGCAAGGGCGATTTCGACGTCGCCATCGGTAATTGGAGTCCGGACTTCGCCGATCCCTACATGTTCATGAACTTCTGGTTCGACAGCACCAATGCGGGGCTGGCGGGCAACCGCGCCTTCTACAGCAATCCCAAGGTGGACCAGCTGCTGCGCGACGCCGCCAGCGTCAGCGACGTGGCCCAGCGCAAGGCGCTGTACCAGGAAGCCCAGAAGATCGTGGTGGGCGACGCCGCCTACGCCTACCTCTACCAGAAGGCCTACACGGTGCCGATGCGCGCCGCGGTGAAGGGGTACGTGTTCAACCCCATGCTCGAGCAGGTCTTCGATTTCGCTGCGATGTCCAAGTAAGGGCGACGGGTGCCGGCGCGTTCCGGCACCCGCCTCGCGAGGTATGCCATGGCCTTCTTCCATCTGCTGCGCAAGCAGCTGACCGATATCCTCATCGTGGTGATCGGGGTGTCCCTGATCACCTTCGTCATCTCCCACCTGATCCCGGGCGATCCGGCGCGGCTGATCGCCGGCGAGCGTGCCAGTGACGAAATCGTCGCCGGTATCCGTCAGCAGCTGGGTCTGGACCTGCCGCTCTACCAGCAATACTTCCGCTACATGGGGGACCTGCTGCAGGGCGATCTGGGCCAGTCGATCCGCACCCATCGGCCGGTGCTGGAAGACCTGCAGCTGTTCTTTCCGGCCACCCTGGAGCTGGCCCTGGCCGCGCTGCTGCTGTCGATCCTGATCGGTGTGCCGCTGGGCGTGCTCTCGGCGGTCTACAACAATCGCTGGATCGATCACATCAGCCGTACCCTGGCGGTGGCCGGCATCTCCACCCCGGCCTTCTGGCTGGGCCTGGGGCTGATCGTGCTGTTCTATGGGCACCTCGGCTGGCTGCCCGGCGGCGGGCGTCTGGACCAGGGGCTGACGCCACCGCCCACGGTGACCGGCTTCTATCTGATCGACACCCTGCTGGCGGGCGATCTCACCGGCTTCGTCAGCGCGGCCAGGCACCTGCTGCTGCCGGCGGTGACCCTGGCCTTCGTCAACCTGGGCGTCATCACCCGGCAGATCCGTGGCGCCATGCTCGAACAGCTGGGCGAGGACTATATCCGTACCGCCCGCGCCTATGGCCTGTCGCAGACCACCGTGGTGCTGCGCCACGCGCTGCCCAATGCCCTGATTCCCTCCATCACGGTAATCGGCCTGGCCCTGGGCGACCTGCTCTATGGCGCGGTGCTCACCGAGACCGTATTCGCATGGCCGGGCATGGGCGCCTATGTGGTCAAGTCGATCCAGGCGCTGGATTTCCCGGCGGTCATGGGCTTCGCCATCGTGGTGTCCTTCATCTACGTCCTGCTCAACCGCTTCATCGACCTGCTCTACCGGCTGGTCGATCCCCGCATCGGCAAGGTGAACTAGCATGACGACCCTGACCGCCTCGCGCCCCGGCTGGCGCGAGCAGACCGCCTGGCTGGCCTGGCGCATTCGCCGCAATCCGCTGATGCTCACGGGGCTGGTGATCACCCTGCTGGTGCTGCTGTGCATGGTCGCCGCGCCCTGGCTCGCGCCCTATCAGCCCAACGCGCTGAAACTCACCGCCCGCCTGCAGCCACCCAGTGCCCTGCACTGGTTCGGCACTGACGAGGTGGGTCGCGACCTGCTCAGCCGGGTGATCTACGGCAGCCGCCAGTCGGTGGGCGTCGGCCTGTTCGTGGCCTTTGCCGCCTGCGCCATCGGCGGGCTGCTCGGTTGCCTGTCGGGCATCGTCGGCGGCGCCTTCGATCGCCTGATGATGCGCCTGATGGACATCATCCTCTCGGTGCCTTCGCTGGTGCTGATCATGGCCCTGGCCGCCGCCCTCGGGCCGAGCCTGTTCAACGCCATGCTGGCCATCACCCTGGTGCGCATCCCCTTCTATGTGCGCCTGGCGCGCGGCCAGACCCTGAGCATCCGCCAGCTGGCCTACGTCCAGGCGGCGCGCACCTTTGGCGCCGGCAAGTGGCACCTGGTGCACTGGCACGTGGCGCGCAACGCCCTGCCGCCGCTGCTGGTGCAATTCAGCCTGGACATCGGCAACGCCATCCTCATGGCCTCGGCGCTGGGCTTCATCGGCCTGGGTGCCCAGCCGCCCACCGCGGAATGGGGCGTGATGGTCGCCAGCGGCCGCAACTTCATCCTCGACCAGTGGTGGTACTCGACCTTCCCGGGCCTGGCGATCCTGGTCACCGCCATCGGTTTCAACCTGCTGGGCGATGGCATCCGCGATCTGCTCGATCCTCGCCAAAAGGGCAAATGACATGGGCCAGCCCGTTCTGCACATCGACCAGTTGAATCTGGAATTTCCCGGCTTTCGCAGCAGCGCCAAGGCGCTTAACGGCGTCAGCCTGAGTGTGGCCCCCGGCGAGATCGTCGGCGTGGTGGGCGAGTCCGGCTCGGGCAAGTCGGTCACCGCCATGCTCACCCTTGGCCTGTTGCCCCCCGGCAGCTACCGGGTCACCGGCGGCAGCGTCAACCTGGTGGGCCACGACATGCTCGCCTTGAGCGAGCGCCAGCTGATGGAAGTTCGCGGCCGCGAGGCGGCGATGATCTTCCAGGAGCCGATGACCGCGCTCAATCCGACGCGACGCATCGGTCGCCAGCTGCTGGACGTGATCCGTCGCCATACCGCGCTGGATGCCGCCCAGGCCCGCGCCAGGGCGATCGAGTTGCTCAAGGACATGCACATCGCCGATCCCGAGCAGATCCTCGAACGCTATCCCTTCGAACTGTCCGGCGGCATGCGCCAGCGCATCATGATCGCCCTGGCCTTCTCCTGCGATCCGCAGCTGCTGATCGCCGATGAGCCGACCACCGCGCTGGACGTCACGGTGCAGCGCCAGGTGCTGCTCCTGCTGCGCGAGAAGGCGCGGGCGCGGGGCACCGCCATCCTGCTGATCACCCACGACATGGCGCTGGTCTCGCAATTCTGCGACCGCGTCTATGTGATGTACGCCGGCGGCATCGTCGAACAGGGAGCCACCGCGGCGGTCATGCAGGCCCCCCGGCATCCCTATACCCAAGGCCTACTGGCCTGCCTGCCGGAAAAGGCGGTGCCGGGCAGCGATCTGGCCAGCATCCCCGGACAGGTGCCCAACCTGGCCCAGCTGCCTGGTGGCTGCAGCTTCAAGGAGCGTTGCAGCCGGCGCCATGAGCGCTGCGAGACACGCCCCGCGCTGCTGCCGACGGACACCCCCGATCACCTGAGCGCCTGCTGGCTGCAGGCGGAGGACGCCCCGGCATGAACACCCTTTCTCCGCCCGCCGTACCCTTGCTGGAGCTCAAGGGCATCGAGGTTCGCTATCCGGTGGGCCGCGACTGGCTCGGGCGCAACAAGGGCCAGGCCCATGCCCTCAACGGCATCGACCTGCGGCTCTTTCCCGGCGAAACGCTGGGCGTGCTCGGTGAATCCGGCTGCGGCAAGAGCACCCTGGCCCAGGTCCTGATGGGGCTGGTGGCGCCGGTGAGCGGCACCCTCGCCGGCGCCGCCCGTGGCGAACGCAACATCCAGATCGTCTTCCAGGACCCGCAGTCCTCGCTGGACCCGCGCCTGCCGGTATGGAAGCTGATCACCGAACCGCTGGTGGTGCGGGGTCGCAGCTCCTCTGCCGAATTGCGCGCCCTGGCCGAGCGCCTGGCGCTGCAGGTCGGTATCCGTCCCGAATACCTGGATCGCTACCCGCACCAGTTCTCCGGCGGTCAGCGCCAGCGCATCGCCATCGCCCGGGCGCTGTCGTCGGATCCGGACGTCATCATCCTCGACGAACCCACCTCGGCGCTGGACATCTCGGTGCAGGCACAGATCCTCAACCTGCTGGCCCAGCTGCAGCGCGAGCGCGGCCTGACCTTCGTGCTGATCTCCCACAACGTCTCGGTGGTGCGCCACCTGGCCGACCGGGTAGCGGTGATGTACCTGGGGCAGATCGTCGAACTGGGGGCGGCGGCTGAGGTGCTGGAACACCCGAGTCATCCCTATACCCGGCTCTTGCTGGAGGCGGTGCCGCGCCTGGATCAGCCGCTCACCGGCGATGCCGCCGCGCAGCGTACCGAGTTGCCGGGCAACCGGGTGCTGCCGAGCGGCTGCTTCTTTCGGGATCGCTGTCCCCAGGCGGGTACCGGTTGCGAGCACCCTCAGGCGCTGTTGCCAGGCAGGTTGGCGGAGGTCCGCTGCCATCGGGTGGCGGGTCTTACGACGCCGCTACGGAACAGCCCGGCGGTGGTCTGCGGCCGGGATCAGCCCGCGCGAAAGATCAGATAGTCTTCCCAGTCGTCTTCGGCGACCTGGGTCTCGCTCAGCATGCGGCCGGACTGGGAGATGCCGGCCTTGTGCACCGCCTCGGGGTCGTCGCAGATCAGCGGGTGCCATTCCGGCAGGTCCTTGCCCTCGGCCACCAGGCGATAGCCGCAGGTGGGCGGCAGCCAGGCGAACTGGTCGGCCTGGGCGGGAGTGAGCTGGATGCAGTCGGGGACGAAGCGGGTGCGCTCGGCGTAGCGGCTGCACTGGCAGGTCTTGAGATCCAGCAGCTTGCAGGCGATGCGCGTGTAGTAGACGGCGCCATCGTCCTCGTCTTCGAGTTTCTGCAGGCAGCACAGGCCACAGCCGTCGCACAGCGACTCCCACTCCTGGGCATCGAGCTGGTCGAGGGTCTTGCGCTTCCAGAACGGCTGGGTGATGGCGGCCATGGCGGGGATCGTGGCAAAGAGAGGGGGCGCGCAGTCTAGTGCCGCACGCCGCGAGCGCCAAGCACCGTTCGCGCCCTTGTCGACTCCGCCCGGCCGGATTACCGTGCCGGATTCCCTTTCCTCCGTGGTGAAGCCATGACCAGCACCAGCCGTACTCCGCAATACCCCGTCGACGCGCAATTCGTGCAGCGCTGGTCGCCGCGCGCCTTCGAACCGGTCGCCATCGAGGAAGAGACGCTGCTCGGCTTCATCGAGGCCGCGCGCTGGGCGCCCTCCGCCTTCAATGCCCAGCCCTGGCGCTTTCTCTATGCACGGCGCGGCGATGCCCACTGGGAGCTGTTCCTGAGTCTGCTGGCCGAATTCAATCGTGGCTGGGCGCAACACGCCTCGGCCCTGGTGATCATCCTGTCGAAGACCACCCTGCTGCGCGCCAGCAGCGGTGAGGAGGTCCCCTTCCCCAGCCACAGTTTCGATGCAGGTGCGGCCTGGGCCTACCTCGCGCTGCAGGCGACCAATGCCGGCTGGCACGCCCACGGCATGGCCGGGATCGACCGCGAAGGCATCCAGCGCGAACTCAAGGTGCCGGCGGCGTTCAAGGTCGAGCTGGCGGTGGCCATTGGCAAGCTGGGCGACAAGGCCAGCCTGCCGGAGTCCCTGCAGGGGCGCGAGCTGCCCAGCCCACGCCTGACCGTCGAGGAGCTGGCGGTGGCCGGCCCCTATACCTTCGGCTGAGCGGCAAGCTCGACGGCGCCGCGCAGGGGCTGCCCCTGTTGCAGGCGCTGGAGATTGTCGAGGAACAACCGGACGGCCGCCGCCGGTGGCGTGGGTCCGGCGACATGGGCGGTGAGGTGCAGATTGGGCGTCTGCCAGAAGGGATGCTCGATCGGCAGCGGCTCCTGACGGAACACGTCCAGTACCACCCCGGCCAGGTGGCCGCTTTCCAGTGCGGCGATCAGATCGGCGTCCACCACGCTGGTGCCGCGTCCGGCATTGATGAACAATGCACCGGCAGGCAAGGCGGCGAAGAAGGCCGCGTCGTAGAGATCGCGGGTGCTGGCGCTGTCCGGCAGCAGATTGACCACGAAGTCCGCCTCCCCCGCCGCCTGGTGCAGCTCCGAGAGCGGCACCACCCGCGCAAAGCCGGGCAGGGTTCGCGCACTACGGGCGACGCCGGTGAGGCTCATGCCGAACGGCGCGAGCAGGCGGGCGATGTCCTGGCCGATGTCCCCTGCCCCGACCAGCAACAGGCGCCGCCCGGCGAGGGTGCCTGGCGCCCGGGTATCCCAGCGTCCTTCCCGCTGACTGAGCTGACGCGTCGCCACCTGGCGCTCATGCTGCAGCAGATAGGTCAAGACGTATTCGCCGATGCTCTGGCCGAACAGACCCACCGCCCGGCTGAAGCGATAGTCGCATGGCAGCTCCGCGGCCAGCAGCGGCGCATAGCCGGCCCAGGTGGATTGCAGCCAGAGCGGCTTGACGCCCTGGCGCAGCAGGGCCGCGGCGCGATCGGGTTGGCCGAGCCAGTAGCACGGCTGCTGCGCCAGACGCACGGCCGCGGCCGGGTCCGCCGGCACCTGCAGGTCCAGCTCCGGCGTCAGCTGGCGCCAGGCATCGACATAGCCGGCCGGCGCGTCTTCCAGCAGCAGGACGGCGGTCATAGCGGATCGTTGAGACGCAGCAGTTCTTCGGGCAGGTGCTCGATATAGTCGTCGCGCTCCAGCTCCGGCGGCGGCATCTGCAGGTGGTAGCCCTGCTTGGCGATGTTCTCGAGGACCTTGGCGACGTCTTCTCGCGCCAGTTTGCGCTCGGGGGTCAGCACGAATTCGAAGGCCAGAGCCGGCGGGCCGAAGGCCGTGAGCAGGCCTTCGGGGACAGGTGTCAGGCCCTTGAGCTTGTCGACATACAGGTACATTTCCGGCTTGCGCGGGCTTCGGTAGATGGAGCACAGCAATTTCATGGGGTGTCTTCCAGGGGCGCCGGCGGGGTGCGCTGCGCCTGCAGGTGATCGAGAAGGGCCTGGCCGAAGCGCTCGCGACGCCAGCCCCGCAGGTTGTCGGGCAACTGATAGTCGCCATCGGGCCAACCGGTGCGCAGCAGGGCTTCGAGCACCTTCTTGCGCAGCATCAGTTCCGGCGCCATGCCCAGGGCCTCGGCATCCCGTTCGCCGATGGCGCGCAAGGCCTTGAGCAACGGCGACGCCTCATGGGGCAAGGGCTCGGACTGCAGCGCCGGCCATTGCTCTGCCGGGGTGGCCGCGCCTTCGGCGATCAGCGCCAGCAGGGTATCGCCATCCTGGCGCACGGTACGCGGATGCATGTCGTCGATGCGCGCCAGGGCCTGCTTGTCGGTCGGCTGGAAACGCGCCAGCGGCCACAGCGAGCGTTCACGCAGGACATGGTTGCGCGGCTGGTCGCGTTCGCGGGCCTGGACCTCGCGCCAGTGGCAAAGCACCCGCAGTACCGCCAGTTGCTGACGCGACAGGCGCCAGGCCAGCTTGACGTCGCGATAGGCTTCCCAGGGATCGCTGACGCGGCGCAGATTGGCCACCAGTTCGGCGCCATCCTCCAGCAGCCAGGCCCGCCGCTGGTCATCCAGCCGCGCATCGAGATAGAGGTAGACGTCGACCAGATAGGTCACGTCGGCCGCCGCATAACGCTCCTGCAGCGGCGTCAGGGGGCGTTGCAGCCAGTCGGAGCGGGTCTCGTCCTTGGGGATGTCGATCTTGAGCACTTCGGCGACCAGCCGCGAATAGCCCATGGAATGGGCCAGGCCCAGATAGGCCGCCGCCAACTGGGTGTCGTACAGCGGCTGGGGCAGGCTGCCGGTCAGGCGCAGCAACACTTCCAGGTCTTCGCTGCAGGCGTGCAGCACCTTGACCACGGCCGGGTCCTCCAGCAGCGCGGCGAAGGGTGTCCAGTCGCCGATGCACAGGGGATCGACCAGGTAGGCCTGTTCGCCGTCGCCGATCTGGATCAGGCCGGCCTTGGGATAGAAGGTGTCGACCCGCATGAATTCGGTGTCGAGGGCGATGAAGGGCAAGGTCTGGCAGCGCGCGCAGAGGGCGGCCAGCGCCGCGTCGTCGCGGATCCAGTGAGGGGCAGAAGTCAAGGGCGCACTCCGAACAGATGAGCCGACAGTATAAGCCACCCTGGCACGATCTTCGGTGCCGCTCGACCCGCCTTTCCGGTACCGGAACGCATGGCATTCAGCGCCTTTCCAGGCGGGTTCGTCGGATGAACGCCGGCTGACCGCCCCGAACCAAACGTGACCGAATAGTTTTTTTTGTATTCGCAAGCAGGGCCTGCTAAAAGCTGAGTGTGCGCAGGTACTCACTCGGACTTGGGAATCCGCGGAGGTAAGCGCTTCTCGCCTTTCAATGGAGCTGCAAGAGCATGAAAACAATAAAACTGACCCTACTTGCATTGGCCGTTTCGAGCGCTTCCGGCTATGCCCTGGCGAACGGTCTGGCTATCAACGAACAAAGTGTCAGCGGGATGGGTACTTCCTTCGCCGGACGCTCTTCCTCCGCGCAGGACGCCTCCACCATCTATGGCAACCCGGCCGGCATGTCGCGCCTGGGTCGCGAGGTGTCCCTGGGCGGCGCCTACATCCATGCCAAGGTAGACATCAAAGACGTAAACGCCCGCTACGCCAGTGGCGCGCAGGTACCTGGTAGTAACGATGGCGACATGGTGCCCAACTCGGTGGTGCCCTTCGGCTACTTCGTGACCCCGGTGGATGACCGCCTGCACTTCGGCCTGGGTGTGTATGTCCCCTATGCGCTGATCAGCAACTACGAGCACGCCTTCCAGGGTCGCTACCAGGGTCAGGCGAGCAAGGTGGAAGTCATCACCATCCAGCCCACCGTCAGCTACAAGATCACCGACAAGGTCTCCATCGGCTTCGGTCCGACCATCAACCGCATCGAAGGTAAGCTCAACAGCAACTTGACCGCGGGTGCCTTTGGCGGCGGCGACGCCCAGGTCAAGATCGACGGCGACGACACAGCCTATGGCTACAACGTCGGCGTCCTGGCTGACCTTACCGACGACCTTACCTTCGGCCTGACCTACCACTCCAAGGTCAGTTACAAGCTCAAGGGCCATACCGAGGTCAGTGGCGCTGGTAGTGCCAACCCGACCTTTAACGCCCTGCTCGGTCGCCTCAACGGCAAATACGATGGCAGTCTGAACCTAACCCTGCCGGAAAGCACCGACGCCTCTTTTACCTATCGGATGAACAACGACTGGACCCTCTATGCCGGTGCCACCTGGACCCGCTGGAGCCGTCTGCAGGCCATCACAGTTGAGAACGAAGGCACCCCTACCCTGCCGGCTCCCATCGGTAATCGCCTGGGCGAGGTCACCGAGGAATTTAATTGGAAGGACACCTGGTCCTACGCTGTGGGCGCGGCCTACCAGCTGAATCCGCAGTGGGTACTGCGCGCCGGTATGGCGCTCGACCCCTCGCCGGTGGACAACGCCGACCGCAACGTGCGCGTCCCAGTGGGTGATCGCAAAACCTTCTCCCTGGGCGCGGGCTGGTCCCCGACCAAGGAGATGACCATCGACGTGGCCTACGCCTACCTATGGGAAGACAATGTCAAGGTCAACCGCGCGCCCGATGCCCTGCGTGGCGGTTACAGCGCCAAGTACGACAACAGCGCCCACGGTCTGGGTGCCCAGCTGACCTACCGCTTCTAAGCATCAGGGTCCGCTAGCGAAGCCGCCGCCAGGCGGCTTCGTGCTTTTCAGGCTATCGAGCGAGCTACGGCTACCCGCAGCGACGGGTGAAACTGGTATCAGGCTAAGCCCTGAGCGCCCAGAGGCCCTGTTCCTGCTCGGCGTACCAGCGCTGGAAGTCGTCCAGCGACAGGGCACCGGCCACCAGTTGGCCCTGGATCTGGTCGCAGCCCAGGTCGGTGAGCACCTCCAGGGCCTGGCGGGTTTCCACGCCTTCGGCCACCACCCGCAACCCGCGCAACTGGCCCAGCTGGACCAGCAGCCTGATCACCTCCTGATCCCCGGGCAGCTGGCAGTGCTCGATGAACTGGCGGTCGATCTTCAGCTCGTCGATGGGAAAGCTGCTCAGGCAGGCCAGCGAGGAGTGCCCGGCGCCGAAGTCGTCCAGCGACAATTCGAAACCCATGGCCTTGAGCTGGCGCAGGCAGTCGAGCACCTGCACCGGATTGCTCATGGCGCGGGATTCGGTGATTTCCAGGCAGAAGCCGGCGGCCATGGCGCCGGTCTCGTCCAGCAGCCGGCCGATGCGGGCGATGAAGGCCGGGTGCTCCAGGTCCAGCAGCGACAGATTGACGTTGAGCTTGAGGGCGCCCAGCTGCCGCTCCCGTTGCAGGCGCATGCAGCGCTCCAGCACCCAGAGGGTGATGTCGCAGATCTTGCGACTCTGTTCGGCGATGCCGACGAAGGCGTCCGGCTTGAGCAGGCCCAGTTCCGGATGCTGCCAGCGGATCAGCACCTCGGCGCCCTCGACGCGGCCGTCGGGCAGCGCGATCTTGGGTTGCAGATAGAGCCGCAGCTGATCGTGGTCCACGGCCAGGTCCAGGGCGTCGAGCATGGCGATGCCGAGCTGCCGCTGACGTTCCTGGTCCGGGTCATGGAAGGCGAAGGGCAGCTGACGCCGGCGCGCGTCCTGCAGCGCGGTCTCGGCGTTGGCCAGCAGGGCTTCGGCGCTGCCGCCATGCTCGGGGTAGCAGGCGATGCCGAAGGTGATGCGCAGGGACACCCGCTGGTTGCCGCTGACGAAGGGCTTCTCCACCAGGTTGCGCAGCGACAGCAGCGCCGCCTCCGCCGAGGCGTCGTCGAACCAGGGCAGCAAGAGGACGAAGGTGTCGGCGCCGATCCGCGCCACGCCATTCTCTTCCGGCGCCGCGACCCTCAACCGGCGGGCCAGGTGGCGCAGGATCTTGTCGCCGCCTTCCTGGCCGAGCAATTCGTTGATGTTGCGGAAGTTGGCCACGTCCAGCAGCAGCACGGCGAAGCGTCCGGCTGCGGCGCGCTCGATGCGCTGGCGGATTTCCAGCACCAGCCGCACCTGATTGGGCAGGCGCGTGAGCATGTCGCGAAAGGCCAGCTGGCTGATGCGCCGCTCGCGCGCGGCCAGGGCGGCGCCCATCTGGTTCATGGCGCGGCCCAGCCGGCCGACCGGATCGCGGCCTTCCTTGAGCCCCAGTTGATAGTCACCGTCGGCGATGCGTTCGGTGGCCTGCCCGAGACGGGCCAGATAGCGATTGAGCGCGCCAGCCAGAATCCGGCTGACCAGGGCGCCCATCGCGAAGATGATCGCCCCTATGAGCAGCGAATCCAGCAGAGCCGACTGCTCCGCCGCTGCTATTCCTTCCATGAACATGTCCGCCCCTATGACGACTGCTTGCCCGTCCTGTCCTGGAATGGCCAGGAACAGGGAACGGAAACTGCCAAAGTTATCCTGGTACTCCGCGAAACGCGGTTGATGATCGGCAAACACCGCACCGAGTTCCGGGGGTGCCTGATCGTAGAGCTGGCGATAGTCGCCGAAGTAGCCGACGCGGATTTCCTCCTCGTTGGCCGAATCCATGATGAAGCGAAAGTCTGACCCTTCCTTGACGAAGGCATAGAGCGAGGCCAGTCCGGCCTTGCGGGCATAGCGATCCAGGGTGATCAGGGTTCGCTGGTAGCGCTCCGGGTCCGCCTTGGCGGGGTCCTGCAACTGGGCGAGATAGTCTTCGCCGAGGATCTCCGGCAGCGCCAGGGCCGCGCTCATCAGGCGATAGTCGATGCTCTGGCTGCTGGCGTCGCGCGCCTGGCGATAGCTGTGCAGGGTGAACAGCAGGGTACCCAGGGCGTCCACCAGGATGAACGCCAGAAAGAACTTGGCGAACAGGCTGCGAGGCTTGAGGCGGAGCCGCGACGCGGGGGCGACTTCCCGGGGCGAGGCGGCGCTGTGAGGCGCATCGGTCATTGGGGCTCCTTGTCCAGCTGACGACGACTCCCTCTGGATCCGCACGTGCCGAGGTGGCTTCGCTGGGCGCGCAACCAGGCGCCTTATTAACCCGTTAACCCGGGTCGTTCAAGGACGGAGATCGCAAAATCCCGGGTATCTCACGCTTGGGCCGATTTTTCAGCCCAGCGTTAGGGCCAGCGCGACCAGCACCCCGGCTTCGACGATCTCAAGCAGGGCGCCCGCGGTATCGCCCGTGGTACCGCCAAGCCGCTGGCGCAGGGCGCGACGCACCAGCAGCGCGATCCCGGCGGTCACCAGCAGCGCGGTCAGGCCCTGGGGTAGCAGGACCATGCCCAGAGCCCCCAGCAACAGCACCCGGACCAGGACCTTCCGCGGCAGGTGACGACTGAGCAGCTCGCCCAGACCGCCAGGGCGCACATAGGCGGTGGTCAGCAACAGCCAGGGCAATGCCAGGCGACCGGCCAGCGGCGCCAGCCACAGCGCGGCCGGCGCGAGGGGCAGAAGCACCACCAGGGCGCTCCACTTGAGGAGCAGGGTCAGCAGCAGCGCCAGCACGCCCATGGGGCCGCAGGCCGGATCCTTCATGATGGCCAGGGTCCGCTCGCGGTCACCGTAGCCGCCGATCCAGGCATCCGCCGTGTCGGCCAGGCCGTCCAGATGCAGGCCGCCGGTGAGGACCACCCAGCCGGCCAGCACCAGGGCCGCCTGCAGCAAGACACCGCCCGACGCCCCCAGCCAGGCGATCAGACTGAGCAGCGCACCCAGCAGCAGGCCGACCGCCGGATACCAGAGCACCGAGCGGCCGACGGCCGCAGCGGGCGGCATGCCGGGCAGGCGCACCGGCAGACGGGTCAGAAACTGCACGGCGATCAGCAGCGGCAGCGGCATCAGCCCTCCTCCAGCGTCAGCGGCCGCAGGGTCGCGTAGGGCGCCTCGACCTGCAGCAGGTCCTTGGGTGGCAGCCCCCGCTGGCGGGCCAGCAGCAGGCGGATGACGCCGCCGTGGGTGACGATCAGACTGCGCCGGCCCTGCAGCCGTGGCCGCCAGCGGGCCACCGCGCCCAGGACCCGCGTAGCGAAGGCCGCCACGGGTTCGCCCCCGGGCGGGGTGTAGGCATAGGGATCGGCCCAGAAGCGGCCCAGGGCCTCTGCCTGGTCCTGCATGAGTTCGGCGGCGGTACGGCCTTCCCAAGCGCCGAAATCCAGTTCGCGCAGATCGGCTTCCACCGCCAGCTCGGCGCCCTGCTCTGCCGCCAGCCACTCGGCGAAGCGCGCGCAACGCTGCTGCGGCGACGTCAGGATCAGCTCGAAAGGCGGCTGCGGGGCGACGGCGGCGCGCAACTGCGCCCAGCCGTGTTCCGCCAGCGGCGGATCGAGGCGTCCACGAAAGCCCTCGGGGCCTTCGGTGACGCCATGGCGCAGCAACCAGCAATCAGTCATGGGCGCGACTGGAGACGCTGGCTTCGGCGAAAGTCGCCATCTCGCTGTGCAGGCGGCAGGACAGCTGCAGCAGCGGCACGGCCAGGGCCGCGCCGCTGCCTTCGCCCAGGCGCAGGCCGAGATCCAGCAGGGGTTCGCCACCCAGCGCCAGCAGCACCGCGGCGTGGCCGGGCTCGGCGCCACAGTGGGCGAACAGCAGCCAGTCGCGGGTATCGGGTTGCAGGTGCTGGGCGCAGAGGGCTGCCACCGAGCAGATGAAGCCGTCGACCAGGGTCGGCAGGCCCTGCTGGGCGCAGGCCATATAGGCACCGGTCAGGGCGGCCAGCTCGAAGCCGCCCAGGCGGCGCAGCAGTTCGTAGGGATCCTCCAGGGCGTCGCCGTGGCGCAACAGGGCGCGCTGGATGACCGCCACCTTGCGCGCCACGCCATCGGCGTCCAGCCCGGTCCCGGGGCCGGCCAGGGCCAGCGGCGAGGTGTCCAGCAGCACGCTGGCAATGGCGCTGGCGGCGGTGGTGTTGCCGATGCCCATCTCGCCACCGATGAACAGGTCGGCGCCGCCGGCGCAGGCGCGCAGGACGGCGTCGCGACCGGCCAGCAGCGCCGCCTGGCACTGGTCATGGGTCATGGCCGGGGTCAGGGTGAAGTTGGCGGTACCGCGCCCCAGGGGCAGGTCGATGACGCCGGGCAGGGCTTCCAGCGGCGTGACGGTGCCCAGGTTGATGACTTCCAGAGCAGCATCCAGTTGCCGGGCGAGCACGCTAATGGCTGCCCCGCCGCAGACGAAGTTGCGCACCATCTCGGCGGTCACGGACTGCGGATAGGCCGAGACGCCCTCTTCCACTACCCCGTGATCACCCGCGAAGACCGCGATGGCGGTGCGCTGCAGCAGCGGCCGCGGCGTGCCCTGCAGGGCCGCCAGCTGGATGGCCAGCACTTCCAGATCACCGAGCGAACCGCTCGGCTTGGTCAATACCGTCTGCCGCTGGCGTGCGGCTTCGGCCGCAGCGGTATCGGGTTGGCGGCAGGGTCCTTGCCACCAGGGCATGCTCATAGCGGGGTTCCTTTGAGGGTCAGGGGGAGACCGGCGACGGTCAGCACCACGCGCTCGCAGCGCGCGGCCAGGGCCTGGTGCAATTCGCCAGCGGCATCGACATAACGGCGGGTCAGCTCGCCCAGCGGGACGACGCCCAGGCCGGTCTCGTTGCTGACGAAGATGAGGTGACCGGGCAACTGCGGCACGAGCTCGAGCAGCTCCGCGCAGGCACGATCGAGGCGCTGGAGATCGTCGAGCAGGAGCAGATTGGTCAGCCAGAGGGTCAGGCAGTCCACCAGCAGGCAGCGCTCCGGCGCCGCCAGGGCCGCCAGGCGTTCGGCCAGCGCCAGGGGTTCTTCCACCAGCGCCCAGTGCGCCGGCCGGCGGGCGGCATGGCGCTCGATGCGCCGCGCCAGCTCGGCATCGCTGCCACCGGCAGTGGCGATATAGGTGACGGCAAGGCCGGACTCGGCGGCCAGGCGCTCGGCCAGGGCGCTCTTGCCGGAGCGCGCGCCACCGAGGATGAATTCACGCATCTAGAGCTCGCAGAGGGCGCGCAGGCGCCCGGTGTCCAGGTAATGTTCGACCAGATCGGCCAGGCGCTCCAGATCGCGTTCGCGCAGGGCGTGGTAGTCCAGCTGCCGCGGCTCGGCCAGGCCGGCCCAGCGCAGCAGGGCGACGCTGGCGGCTGGCGACTCGAACAGGCCGTGCAGGTAGGTGCCCAGCACCTGGCCGTCGGCGCTGAGGCTGCCGTCGACACGGCCATCGGCGAAGCGCAGTACCGGGCGCTCCAGGGCCGGGCCCTGGCTGACGCCGGCATGGATCTCGTAGCCGGCCACCTCGGCATCGCCGTCGTTCAGCCAGCCGTGCACGTTGCGCAGCTGCTTTTCCGCCGCCAGCTCGGTGGTCATGGCCAACAGGCCCAGACCGGCGCTGTCACCCGGCGCGCCTTCCAGTCCGAGGGGATCGGCGATCCGCTCGCCAAGCATCTGGAAGCCGCCGCAGATGCCCAGTACCCGTCCCCCGTATCTCAGGTGACGGGCGATGGCCGTGTCCCAGCCCTGGGCGCGCAGGAAGGCCAGGTCGCTGCGCACGCTCTTGGAGCCGCCGAGGATGATCAGGTCGGCGGCGGGCAATTCCTCGCCCTGGCGGACGAACAGCAATTCCACCTGGGGATGCAGGCGCAGGGGATCGAAATCGGTGTGGTTACTCAGCCGCGGCATCACCGGCACCGCCACCCGCAGGCGCGGTCCCTGCTTGGCGACCTGGCCGGTGGCCAGGCGATCCTCGGCTTCCAGGTGCAGGTCGTGCAGATAGGGCAGCACGCCGAGCACCGGCTTGCCGGTACGGGCCTCGAGCCAGTCCAGCCCGGGTTGCAGCAAGGCCAGGTCGCCGCGGAAGCGGTTGATGATGAAGCCGGCGACGCGCGCCTGTTCGCTGGGTTCGAGCAGGTCCAGGGTGCCGACCAGATGGGCGAAGACGCCGCCGCGCTCGATGTCGGCCACCAGCAGCACCGGGCAGTCCACCGCCTCGGCGAAGCCCATGTTGGCGATGTCGCCCTGGCGCAGGTTGATCTCGGCCGGCGAACCGGCGCCTTCAACCAGCACCACCTGATAGCGCTCGGCCAATCGCGCATGGGAGGCCAGCACCGCTTCCCGCGCCACCGGTTTGTAGGCGTGATAGGCCTTGGCATCCATGCTGGTGACGGCGCGACCATGGATGATCACCTGGGCGCCGACATCGGTATTGGGCTTGAGCAGCACCGGATTCATGTCGGTATGGGGCGCCAGGCCACAGGCCTGGGCCTGAACCGCCTGGGCGCGGCCGATCTCGCCGCCATCGGCGGTCACGGCGCTGTTGAGCGCCATGTTCTGCGGCTTGAAGGGCACCACGGCCACGCCCTGGCGATAGAGCCAGCGGCACAGGGCGGCCACCAGGGTGCTCTTGCCGGCGTCGGAGGTGGTGCCCTGCACCATCAGCGTACTCATAGGGGACTCCGGTAGCTGGCGAGGCCCTGGTCCAGGCGCTGCCAGCCGGCCTCGTCGCCGGGCAGACCGAATCTTAGAGCGCCAAGCGCGGGAAACAGACGGGTCAGGATGGCCTGGCGGGCCAGGTGTTCGTGCAGAGCCGCGACATCCGGGCGCTGCAGCAATTGAAACAGGGCGCAACCACCTATGGGCATAAGATCATGGCGGGCGAGCATGGCGGCCAGACGTTCGCCGGCCTCGAGCAGCGCCTCGCGCTGACGCTGCTGGCCCGACTGATCGGCCAGCAGTTGCCGGGCGAGATAACGACTGGGGCCGTTCACCGTCCAGGGCCCCAACTGCTCGTCCAACTGCGCCAGCAGGCTCGGCGCCGCCAGCACGAAGCCCAGCCGCAGCCCGGCCAGTCCGAAGAACTTGCCAAAGGAGCGCAGCACGATCAGGCCGGGCAGATCGCTGAAGGGTGCAAGGCTTGCCCCCGGGGTGGGATCCATGAAGGCCTCGTCCACCACCAGCCAGCCACCCCGGCGTTCGAGCCGGGCGTGCCAGTCCAGCAGCCGGGCGGGCGACAGGCGCTCGCCGGTGGGGTTGTTGGGATTGACCACCACCACCACGTCCAGCTGGTCGAGATGAGTCGCGATGCCTGTCTCGTCCCACTCCAGCACCTCGTGCCCGGCGCGACGCCAGGCCAGGGCATGCTCGGCATAACAGGGCGCCAGCACCGCGACCCGCGCGGCTGGACGCAGGGTCGGCAGCGCCTGGATGGCGGCCTGGGAGCCGGCCACCGGCAGTGCCGCGCTGGCCCGGTAGCAGGCGCAGGCGGCTTCCACCAGGCCGTCGTCGGGCTCGGGCAGCCGTGCCCAGGCGCTGGCGGGAATCTCCGGCAGCGGCCAGGGCCAGGGGGCCAGGCCGGTGGATAGGTCCAGCCAGTCGCCCAGGGGAATGTCGTAGGTGCGCGCCGCGCGCCTCAGGCGACCGCCGTGCTCAAGCAAGCAGCAGTCCTCCCAGGGCGATGAGTGCGGTCCACAACCAGGCGCCACGGCGGACCAATTTCAGGGCGCGGGTGATGGCCAGGAAGGTCGGCGCCGGGCCACGGCCCAGCACCGGGCGCTCGTGCCACTCGCCGTGGTAGCGGGCCGGACCGCCCAGGCTCACGCCCAGGGCACCGGCACCGGCCGCCATCACCGGGCCGGCGTTGGGGCTGTCCCACAGCGGCGCCTGGGTCCGCCAGCTTTCGATGGCGCTCCAGAAACGGCCGAGGCCGGCATAGGTCAGGGCCACCAGGCGCGCAGGGATATAGTTGAGGACATCGTCCAGCCGCGCCGCGGCCCAGCCGAAACGCTCCAGGCGCGGCGTGCGATAGCCCCACATGGCGTCCAGGGTGTTGGCCAGGCGATAGAGCACCACGCCGGGTGCGCCGAGCAGGGCGAACCAGAACAGCGCGGCGAAGACCGCATCGCTGCCATTCTCCAGCACCGATTCGGTAGCGGCGCGGGCCACGGCGGTCTCGTCCAGCTCGCTGGTTTCGCGACTGACCAGATAGCCGACCCGACGCCGCGCCTCGGGCAGGTTGTTGCGTTGCAGGGCGCGCGCCACCGGCTCGGCGTGCTCGCCCAGGCTGCGCAGTCCCACGGCCAGATACAGCGCCAGGGGCTGGATGATCCAGGCCAGCCAGCCGATCTGGCAGAGCAAGGCGGTGAGCAGCACCCAGGGCAACACGGCCAGGCTCCAGGCCATCACGCCATGGCTGCGCCAGCCGCGCCCGCCGGGATTGAAGCGGGCCTCCAGGCTATCGGCCAGGCGCCCGAACAGGACCAGGGGATGGGCGCGGCGGGGTTCGCCGAGCAGCAGGTCGAGCAGCATGCCGCCGACGACCGCGAAGGCCAGCATCATGGCTTCTGGCCCCAGCGGTTCTCGAAGACCAGTTCCTCCAGCGGCCGCCCCTGGCGCCAGCCCTCCTCTTCCAGCATGGGCCGCGGGTAGAAGGCTTCCACCGGCCCCAGGCAGAGGATGGCCGCCGGCTGGGCGCCTTCCGGCATCTCCAGCAGGCTGCGCACGGATTCCGGTTCGAACAGCGACACCCAGCCCATGCCCAGGCCTTCGCAGCGAGCCGCCAGCCAGAGATTCTGGATGGCGCAGGACAGCGAGGCGAGGTCCATCTCCGGCAGGGTACGGCGGCCAAAGACGTGGGCTTCGCGGCCGTCCATGAGCGCCGCCACCAGCACCTCGGCGCAGTCGAGGATGCCCTGCACCTTGAGCTTCATGAAGTCGTCGCTGCGCTCGCCAAGGGCCTCGGCGGTGGCGCAGCGCTCTTCTTCCACCAGTTCGTGCAGCCGCTGGCGCAAGGCCGGATCGCTGATGCGCAGGAAGCGCCAGGGCTGCATCAGCCCGACGCTGGGCGCCTGGTGCGCAGCGCCCAGCAGACGGGCCAGTTGTTCGGGAGGCACCTCGCCACCGCAGAAATGGCGCATGTCGCGGCGCTCGGCGATGGCTCGGTAGACGGCGGCTTGTTCGGCGGGGGTATAGGGGGTCGTGGTCACGGCTTGAGCATCGCGGCGGCCGCGGCGGGTGCCGACGGCATGTAGAAGTGAATATAGCTGGCGGTGAGGCGACCGTCTCGGTAGACCGCCTCGGCCACCGCCTTGCCGTTGGGGCACAGCCCGCGCGCCCAGGGCGTCTCGGGTGACTCCAGGGCGGAGTGGTGATAGGTGTGGCCGCGCAGGGTGCCCTGCGCGAAATCCACCGACTGCAGGGCCAAGGCGGTGAGTCGCGCCTGCATCCGCGCGCTGCCCGGCAGCAGTCCGAGCAGGCTGGCGGATTCGCCGGCCTTGTCGGTCAGTTCGTCGAGCAGATAGAGCATGCCGCCGCACTCGGCGAGGATCGGCTTGCCCGCCGCATGATGGGCGCGGATGGCCGCGCGCATGCCCAGGTTGTTGGACAGCGTCTGCAGGTGCAGCTCGGGATAGCCGCCCGGCAGATAGAGGCTGTCCACCGCCGGCAGCGTCGTGTCGGCCAGCACGGAAAAGAACTGCAGCTCGGCGCCCAGGGCGCGCAAGAGATCCAGGTTGGCCTGGTAGATGAAGGCCAGGGCCGCGTCCCGGGCCACACCGATCCGCACTCCGGCCAGCAGTGGCTCGACCGCGGTCGGCTCCGGCGCGGCGAAGGCCACCGGCGGCGGCAATTCGATGTCGGAACTGGCGCCCAGGGCATCGGCCGCCATGTCCAGACGGCGATCCAGGTCGGTGACCTCATCGGCCTGGATCAGCCCCAGGTGACGACTGGGCAACTCGATACCGGCATCGCGCGGCAGACTGCCAAAGAAGGTCATGCCCGCCGGCAGGCTGCCGCGGATCAGCTGGGTCTGCCGCGGACTGCCGCTGCGGTTGGCCAGCACCCCGGCGAAGGGCAGGCTCGGCCGGTAATGGGCGAGGCCATAGGCCAGGGCGCCAAAGGTCTGCGCCAGGCCGGCGGCGTCGATCACGCCCAGCACCGGTACGCCAAAGCGCTCGGCCAGGTCGGCGGCCGAGGGCTGGCCGTCGAACAGCCCCATGACGCCTTCGATGAGGATGAGATCCGCCTCCCCCGCCGCTTCCCACAGCAGGCGCCGGCTCTCGGCCTCGCCGATCATCCACAGATCGAGCTGATAGACCGGCGCGCCGCTGGCGCGGGCCAGGATCATCGGATCGAGAAAGTCCGGGCCGCACTTGAACACCCGTACCCGCCGCCCCTGGCGGGCATGCAACCGGGCCAGGGCGGCGGTGACGCTGGTCTTGCCCTGACCCGAGGCCGGGGCGGCGATCAGCAGCGCCGGGCAATGCCGCGTCTCGCCTACCATTCGATGCCCTGCTGGGCGCGGACGCCGGCCTGGAAGGCGTGCTTGACCAGACTCATGTCGGTCACGGTGTCGGCGGCCTCGACGAATGCCTGTGGCGCACCGCGGCCGGTCACCACCACGTGCTGATGAGCCGGACGCCCGGCCAGGTCGGCCAGCACCTGGTCGACCTCCAGATAGCCATGCTTGAAGGCGATGTTGAGTTCGTCCAGCAGCACCAGGCCGATGGCCGGATCGCGCAAGAGCTCCACCGCCACCGCCCAGGCCGCGGCCGCCGACTGCAGGTCGCGGGCCCGGTCCTGGGTGTCCCAGGTGAAGCCCTCGCCCATGACGTGGTAGCGCACCTCGTCCGGGAAGCGCTTGAAGAAGAGTTGCTCGCCGGTGTCACGGCGGCCCTTGATGAACTGCACCACGCCCACCTTCATGCCGTGGCCGAGGGCGCGTGCCGCCATGCCGAAGGCGGAGCTGCTCTTGCCCTTGCCGATGCCGGTATGCACCAGCAGCAGGCCGCGTTCGTCCTGGGCTTCGGCGATGCGGGCGTCGATCACCGCCTTCTTGCGCACCATGCGCGCGCGGTGGCGCTCGTCGCGCTCGGGGCTGGTCGAATCGGGGGTGTCGGTCATGGGCGGTTCTCCGGGTGCGGGCGCGGCGCGGCGGAGAAACGGGCAGAGACGCCGCCCGCGCGAGGCAGGGGGCGACGCCGCGCGACGCCCTCCGCATCGCCGAGATGAACGCAAGCGTGGCCGGTCTCCGGGCTGGTGAGCCGATGCCCTGAGGGCATCCGCTGCGCCCCTTCCCGGCCAGGGCCAGTGGGCATCGCGCAGCTACTGCTCAACTACCGTTGCGGGGGCAGCGCCGGCTCGACCGGCTTCCCTGTTTCACCCCGCTCCAGGCGGGGCACCACGTGCAAGGGCGCAGGGTACGGACTAGCCGGGAGAGCGTCAATCGATGGCGCCGCCCGAACTCGGCGTCGCGCGGACGGGTCCACCCTAGACACCCACCGCCAGGAGCTACCGGATGAACGATGCCACCCTCGCCGCCTGCATCAAGGCCTGCCTCGATTGCGCCGCCGCCTGCGAAACCTGCGCCAGCGCCTGCCTGGGCGAAGCCAATCTGGACATGATGCGCGACTGCGTCCGCCTGGATCGCGATTGCGCCGACGCCTGCCGCCTGGCCGCCACCTTCATGCAGCGCGGCAGCGACCGCATCGCCGAAGCCTGCGCCCTGTGCCTGGCCACCTGCCGTGCCTGCGCCGCCGAATGCGGCAAGCACAAGGCCGAACACTGCCAGGCCTGCGCCCGGGCCTGCGCAGCCTGCGCCGACGCCTGCGCGGCCATGGCCGCCTGAGGCGGCTGCCGATAACCGTATCCGCTGAGCGCCGGCTGCCGTGCTGCGCGCTCTGGTCGCAGCCGAATCCCGCACAGGAAGCCGCCGCTCGGGCGTTCGGCATTGGCATTACCCGGCGACGCCAGGGATAATGCCCGCCCTTTCATCGATATCCAGGCCTTCGCCATGACCGATACCAACCAAGATCCCCGTTTGAGCCGCATGAAGCGTCGCCTGCGCAAGAAGCAGTACCTGGGCGAATTCCAGGAACTGGCCTTTGAAATCAAGGTGAGCTTCAAGAACGAACTCAGCGAAGACGATCTGGACACCTTCCTGGGCGACTTCATCGACTACGTCGAAGAGCGCAAGCTGGACTACATCGGCGGCTTCGACAACGCCTGGGTCGAAGGCACCATCATGGCCAACAAGCGCTACACCTCGCCCACCGAGGAAGACCGCACCGCGCTGCTGGACTGGCTCAAGGCCCGCGCCGAAGTCGGCGAAGCCAACGCCTCCGATCTGCATGACGCCTGGCACCACGACGGCGAAGTCTAACTAGCCTTCGCCGGATAGCTTGGCGTCCGTTGCGGTCGTAAAGGGGAATCCGTTGGAAACCAGGTCCTCATGACGACCCTCCTGCAAATCTCCGATACCCACTTCGGCACCGAGCAACCCGCCGTGGTCGCGGCCCTGGAAGCCCATGTCCGCGAACACGGCGCCGATGTCCTCATCCTTTCCGGGGACATCACCCAGCGTGCCCGCCGCGAGCAATTCGCCGCCGCCAAGACCTTCGTCGAACGCCTGGAAAGCTACGGCATTCCCCGCACCCTGGTGATCCCGGGCAATCACGACCTGCCGCTGTACAATGTCTTCGCTCGTTTCCTGACGCCCTATGGCAACTATCGCCGCCATTTCGGCCAGGACCTCGAGCCCAGTTTCGAGAACGACGAGCTCCTGCTGGTCGGACTCAACACCACCGCCCCGCGACGCCACAAGGATGGCGCGGTGAGCACCGAGCAGATTGAGCGCGTCGCCGAACGCCTGCGCCGCGCAGGCCCGGGCAAGTTGCGCATCGTCATCGCCCACCAGCCCTTCGGCGCCCTCGAACTCAGCGACCTGAGCAATCTGCAGCACAATGCCGATCACGCCCTGGCCACCTGGGCCGATGCCGGCCTGGATCTGGTGATGGGCGGCCATATCCACCTGCCCTATGTGCTGCCGCTGAGTCGCCAGTACCCCACCCTCCCCCGCGAGGTCTGGATCGTGCAGGCCGGCACCGCCCTCTCATCGCGCGTGCGCGGCACCTCGCCCAACTCCTTCAATCGCCTGCTGGTCGGCGAAGGAACGGAGAAGACCGTGGACGTGGAGCGCTGGGACTTCCAGGGCGGTCGTTTCGTCGTCGGCGAGCGTCACGCACTGCGCTGGCAGGCCGCGCAGGACGCCCTCGCGGAAGGCTGAGGCGTCCGACCGGGACGCCGATGCGCGCTCGCGCGCACTTCCAGCAATGGAAATTGATTCAAGCTGTTGAAACGGCTGGCAGGCCACGGGCGCCGCGTAGTCTTAGGACTTTCGGCAAGAGTGGCCTCCCATGG
Source organism: Pseudomonas sp. Pso3 (assembly GCF_055393275.1). Lineage (NCBI taxonomy): Bacteria > Pseudomonadati > Pseudomonadota > Gammaproteobacteria > Pseudomonadales > Pseudomonadaceae > Pseudomonas > Pseudomonas sp. Pso3. Next base: position 3,329,456 of record NZ_AP043687.1, read on the forward strand.
AATCCCTGACGCAATCGCTGCTTGGCTTTATCGAAACCCACCAGGCCTGGGCACCGCTGCTCGTCGGCCTGCTCGCCTTTGGCGAGTCCCTGGTGCTGCTGGGCGTCTTCATTCCGGCCACGGCGCTGCTGCTGGTGGTCGGCGGCCTGGCCGGCTCCGGGGTGCTCTCGCCGGTGCCGCTGGTGCTGGCCGCCATCGTCGGCGCCATCCTCGGCGACATCTGCTCCTATGTCATCGGCCGCTGGCTCGGTCCCAGCATCGTCCACCGCCCACCCTTTCGCCGCTATCGCAAGCAGGTGGCCCGGACCCGGCTGTTCTTCCGCCGCTATGGCTTCTTCGCGGTCTTCGGCGGGCGCTTCCTGACCATGATCCGCAACACCGTGCCCCTGGTGGCCGGGATGATGGCGATGAACCAGCTGCGCTTCCAGTCGGCCAACGTGCTCTCGGCAATCGTCTGGGCGCCACTGATGATGGGCCCGGGTTATCTGGCCGCCAAGGGCGCCAACCACTTCAGCTTCGCCGGCAACGAGTCGCTGTGGATCGGCGCGGCGGTGGTCGCCGTGCTGGGCGCCGGCGCCGCGCTGTTCTTCAAGCAGCGGCTGAAACGCGCCTAGCGGCGGGCGGCCAGCGCCTCGCGCAGACGCTGGCGATTCAGCGGTACCTCGCGCAGACGCAGACCGGTCGCCGCCGCCACGGCATTGGCGATGGCCGCAGGGATGGCGGCAGTGGTGGCCTCCCCGGCCCCCACCGCCGGCTCTTCCGGCCGATCGATCAGTTCCAGCTCCAACTCGGGCAATTCGTTGAAGGTCAGCGGCGGATAGGCGCCCCACTCCAGACTGGTCACCCCCTGCTGATCGAAGCGCACCGCCTGCTTGAGGGTCCGGGCGATGCCCTGTACCACGCAGCCTTCCAGCTGATTGCGCAGGCCATCCGGATTGACGATCAGCCCGCAATCGTGGGCCACCACCACCCGGGTGACGCGGATCCCCGCCGCCTCGCTCACCGTCACCTCGACCACGGCGGCCACATAGGCGTTCTCGTTCTCATAGCGCAGGAAGGCCAGGCCCTGCCCTTTCGCCAGAGCACCGTCCCAGGCCTTTGCCTGCCGGGCCGACGGTCGCCAACCGGCCTTGGCGGTGGCGGCCTGCAGCACCACCCGGGCGCGGGGGTCCTGCAGATAGCGCAGGCGGAATTCGAGCGGATCGACCCCGGCCGCCAGGGCCAGCTCGTCCATAAAGGATTCGTTGGCGAAGGTATTGCCGACCGCCCCCAGGGCGCGCAGGGCCGAGGGTCGCAGCGGCGAGTCCCCGGCTTCCAGCCAGTGGGTCGCCACCTCGATGTTGAGCAGATCGTAGTCCAGCGGCGCATTGCGATTGCCACCGCCCCGCCCACCCTTGAGCGGCAGGTTGTAGGCCAGTTGCCCGGCGAGCAGCGCCGCCTTGCCGGTCTGGCCATTGGGGCGGGTCAGATGCGTGGGCGTCCAGTTGGCGAAGCGCCAGGCCAGCAGATCGCCAGCCGCGCTCAGGCCGCCGGCCAGGCGCATCAGCATGGCCGGTCCCTTGGGATTCCAGCCGTGTTCGTCGGCGCGACTCCATTGCACCCGCACCGGACGGCCACACAGCTTGGAGAGCAGCGCCGCATCGGCCGCCGCGTCATCGGCGCCGTTATGGCCATAGCAACCCGAGGCCTGCTGGTAGATGACATGGATGCTGTCTTCCGGCAGCGCCAGCAGATCCGCCAGCGCCGCCCGGAGCTGATAGACGCCCTGGGTACCGCTCCAGACGGTGGCGCCGTCGGCACGCACATCCGCCACCGCGCAGGACGGACCGATGGAGTCGTGATTCTGATAGGGCCAGCGATACTCGGCGTCCAGGCGCTGGGCGGCGTTGGCCAGCTCCCCCGCGACATCGCCGGTCTCCTGCTGGAGGTCGGCCGGTCCGGCCTTGGCTTCCAGCCGGGCATAGAGTTCGCCTGGCAGGGGCAGGTCCGGCACCAGGCTCCAGTCCACCCGCAGCGCCGCCGCGCCCTGGCGCGCCAGCCAGGGCTGCTCGGCCACCACCGCGACGAAGGCGCCCTCGTACACCAGCTGAGCGCCCGCCGGCAGCGCGCTGGCATCGATACCGCGAACACTCACCCCCGCCAACCGCGCCGAACCGATGCAGGGCGGCCGCACCACGCAACCGTGCAGCATGCCGGGAAGGCGCAGGTCGTGGACGTAATCGAAGCTGCCGAACAGCTTGGCCGGGATGTCTTCCCGCGGCACCGAGGTCCCGACCAGGCGATAGTCCTTGACGGCGCGGGTACGCACCGCCTGGTTGACCAGCCGCCCCAGCGGCCGTCCGCCGACCAGCTCGCCATAGCTGACGAAACGCCCGGTGGGATCGCCACGATAGACCACCCGGCCATCCACCGTGTCCACCACCGCCAGATCCAGCCCCAGGCGCCGCGATCCTTCCAGAAACAGGAATTGCCGCGCGCTGGCGGCGGCCTTGCGCAATTGGGCGCCGCCCACCTGCAGGCTCTTGCTGCCGGCGGTGATGCCCTGGTCGGGCGTCAGCCGGGTATCGCCCTGGATCAATCGGGTGGCGGCAAAGGCCACGCAGAGCTCCTCGGCCACGATCTGCCGCAGCGCCGTGCTGACCCCGGTACCCAGTTCCACCTTGCCGCTGTAGACAATGACCTGGCCCTGGGCATCCACCGCCAGCCAGGCGTCCAGTTGCCGTTGATCGAGGGTCTTGGCCAGACTCGCAGTGTCAGCAGGTGCGGGCAATACCTGGGCGGCGACCGGTCGCTGCAGGCTGAAGCCCAGCAGCAGCACCGCGCTGCCGCCGAGAAAGGTGCGGCGGGACAGCGTCATGCCGGGGCCTGCCCGTCGCGCAAGAGCACCGCCGCCCGCTTGACCGCGCGCAGGATGCGATAGTGGGTCCCGCAGCCACAGAAATTGGCCGCCAGCGCCTGGCGGATCTGCGCATCGCTGGGATCGGGCACCCGGGCGAGCAGCGCCTGGGCGGTCATCACCATGCCAGGGATGCAATAGCCGCACTGCGCCGCCTGCTCTTCGATGAAGGCCCGTTGCAGCGCATGCGGCGCCGCTGACGTGCCCAGGCCTTCCAGGGTCAGCAGCTCGCGACCGGCAAAGGACGCCGCCGGCAGCAGACAGGCACGCACCGGCTTGCCATCCGCCAGCACCGTACAGGCACCACATTCGCCCAGGCCGCAGCCGAATTTCGGCCCCTTGAGGCCCAGCTCGTCGCGCAGGGCGTCCAGCAGAGGCATGCGTGGATCGACGTCGAGCTGTCGCGACTCGCCATTGACCTTGAGTTCGAGGACCGCCACCGCTAGTGCTCCCGTTCGCGCGCCGCCGCCACGTCCTCGGGACGAATATGAGCGGCGTGACCACCAAAGCGGCGGCCGATGTAGGTGGCCAGATCGGCCAGTTGCTGATCACTGAGCAACTCCCGATAGGCTGGCATGAAGGCGTGCTCGGTGCGTCCCTGGCGGTCGAGCCCGTCGAGCAGCACGCGCACCAGGTTGGTCCCTGCCGGATCGCGCACCGCCGAATAGTTGCTGAAGGAGCGCGGATAGGGACCGGCCGGCCCCTGGTCGTCCGGCGCATGACAGCTGGCGCAGGCGGATTGCAGCAAGGCCGCACTTTCCGCCTCGGCGGCAGTGAGCGGCCCGGTTTCACCGGGTGGCTGCACCTCGGCACGCGCCGGAACCGCTCCGGGCTGCGCTGGTAGGGTCCGCAGATAGGCGATCAGGGCACCGAGATCCGCATCGTTCAGATGGCGGGTACCGCCGCTCACCACCTCGGCCATGGGGCCCGCCGCCACAGCCTCGCCGCGCTGATGGCCTTCGCGCAGATAGCTGGCGAGCTTGGCATCGCTCCAGCCGCCGAGGCCGCGCGGGTCCGCGGTGAGATTCCAGGCGGTCCAACCCTGCTGGGTCGCCCCGGCATAGGCCCGGCCGCTGTCGAGACCCTGGCTCCAGGTCCGCGGCGTGTGGCATTCCTGGCAATGCCCCACCGCCTCGGCCAGGTAGGCGCCCCGCGCCACCTGCGCATCGGCAGTAACCGGTAACGGACCCGGCGTGAAGTTGAGCCATTTCCAACCGCGGATCAGCGCGCGCTGATCGAAGGGAAAGCGCAGGCCGTTGGCGGGCGGCGCATAGGGCACCGGTCGCTGGATCTGCAGATAGGCGAAGATCGCGGCGATGTCCTCGTCGCTCAGGCGGGTAAAGGCCGTATAGGGAAAGGCCGGATAGAGCTGCTCACCATCGCGCCCCAGCCCGTCGTGCAAGGCGCGGCGAAACTCGTCCGCCGTCCAGTCGCCCAGGCCGTGCTCGCGATCCGGCGTGATATTGCTTGAGTAAAGACGGCCAAAAGGCGTATCGAAGGCGACACCACCGGCGAAGGGTGCACCGTCGGGACGGGTATGACAGCCCTGGCAGTTGCCCAGCCGGGTCAGGTATTCGCCCCGCGCCAGGGTCGCCTCGTCGGCGCGTACCGGCGCGGCCTTGGACAGGAGCAGCATCCCCGCCAACAGGGGCAGGGCCAGGGATCTCATCAGCTCTCCTCTTGAGGTCGAACCGGACGGGCGGATTCCGCCGTGGCGTTGCCGTCATCCTAATCGCAGCGGCAAGCGCCCGTGGCGTTCGCCCCTGGAGGTGAGATGCAGGCGACAGTTTCGACCCGCACGTCAACGGCGGCCTTTACATTCCCGCTCCACTCCGGCTGCGCCCTGGCGCGAGCTACTGAGTCGCCAATAACCACCAGTTTTGATTACCCGTACTCAGGACAGGAAGGAAGACTTTCCAAGTATAAGCACTAAAGGGGTGGTATTACTCAACGCTTGGGCACGAAGCCATCGGGCTTGGCCGCCAGCCAGTCGACGAACTGGCGAATGCGCGCATCGCTGAGCAGCAACTCGCGGCTGTTGTATTCCAGCGCCAGGGTCTTTTCGTCGAAGGTCTGGTGGATATGGTTGTGGCAGGGTCGGCAGACCCAGAGGGTGGCGGTGATCCGGCTGACGCGGTCGAACCTCTTGCGCACGTAGGCCTTGTCGTGCAGCGAGCGAGGGATCAGGTGATGGCGGGTGAGCGGCGCCGCCCTACCACACAGCTCGCAACGAGCCGGCTGGGGCGGCAGACGTATCGCCTGGGGCATGATGGGCTCCGCACGGGCTGGATGCCTATTCGAGCGGCCCGGGCGGAACGGGGTTCAATAGCCGCCGGCGAGACTCGGCGTGACCAGCACGCGCTTGGCCTGCAGATAGCTGTTCTGCCAATAGGGCTTGGCCAGGCTGTCCAGGCGCACCGTCCCACCAGTGCGCGGCGCATGGACGAAGCGCCCTTCCCCGACGTAGATGCCGGCATGGCTGACCTGACGGCCACCGGCGGTGGCGAAGAAGATCAGATCACCGGGCTGCAGGGCATTGCGCGCCACATTGGGCGAGCCAAGGGTGATCATCTCGCGGGTCGAACGCGGCAGGGTCACCCCGGCCGCATCGCGATAGACGTAGCCGATCAGGCCGCTGCAATCGAAGCCACCCGCCGGGGTATTGCCGCCGTAGCGATAGGGAGTGCCGACCAGGCCAATTGCCCGAAAGAGCACATCGTTGGCGGCCTGGGCCTGGCTTTCCAGCAGGGGGCGGGAGACGACCGGGGCGACCGGTGCGGGTGCCTGGGGCGGCCTGCCGGCACAGGCGGCCAGCAGCACGAAGGCGCAATACAATCCGAGGCGAGCCGCATGCGGCATTGGAGACATCCTTAGTTATCCATCGATCACCGTCGGCCTGCCACGCAGCCTCGACGGGTCCTCGAAGCGCACCGGCGGAGATCGCGGCGATACGCCTCAGCGCAATACGCGCTTGCCTTCCAGGAAACTCACCTTCCAGTACTGGTCGTCCAGGCTGTCCACCCGCACCCCGCCGCTGCGGCGACTGGAGGAATGGATGAACTTGCCCTCGCCCATGTAGATACCGGTGTGACTGACCCGGCCACGGCCGTTGCTATTGAACAGCAACAGATCGCCAGGTTCCAGATCGTTCTTGCTGACTACCGGTACTTCGAGATCGATGATCTCGCGGGTGGAGCGCGGCAGGGTCATGCCGGCCCGCTCGCGAAAGACGTAATTGACGAAACCGCTGCAATCGAAGCCGGCCAGGGTGCTGCCGCCGCGGCGATAGGGCGTGCCCACCAGCTGGGTGGCACGATTGAGGATCTGGTCCGCCAGATTCGGCAGCGCCTGACGCGGACCGACCTCGCGATCCCAATCCAGTTGATGCGGCGACTGGGTATGGGGGAAGACCGGACGTTGCTGAGCGCTCTCGGTCTCCACCGCGGCGGAACCGTTGCCAGCACCACCCAGACCATGCAGCGAGGCGGTCTGGAAGGTCCGGGAGGTAGAGGACTGATCAGGGGCAACGGCGATGTCAGGACTTTGCGGCGCACTCGCACAGGCGGCGAGCAGACAGACAAAAGACAGGGGCACGAGGGGTGCGAAGCGTTTCCTTGGCATGGGCACGACCGTGTCGTTTTCTCAAAGTTTCGACACCTTGCCGACCTGGATCACAGATGGCAAGTTTTTTAGCCTTCGATGTGACTCAAAAGCCGAGGAAGGACGTCTACGGCCCTTTTTTTGATCTGAACGGTCGCCAAGCCGCTCAGCGACGAGCGGTCCGGATTGATTTCGATGAGGTCACCACCCTGCGTCAGGGTCTGGTCAATCGGCGCCTGGATATAGCCGAAGGCGGCCGTGGTGCCGACGGCGATCACCAGGTCGAAGCCCTCCTCCATCGCCTCCTGCAGACGTTGCAGCTCAGTGGCCGGCAGGGCTTCCTCGAACAGCACCACCGGTGGCCGCAGGATGCCGCCGCATGCGGGACAGCGCGGCGGCAGCGGACCGGCCAGGCGATCTTGCGCATCCGCGACCGTCTGCGCGCAACTCATGCAGGCGAGCGGCTCCAGTTGTCCATGGATCTCGATCAGCCGCTCTGGCGGAAAGCCTGCCTGCCGATGAAAGCCGTCGATGTTCTGCGTCAGCACCCAGCTGCCGGGGTGACTGACACCGAAGTCGGTGATCGCCTGGTGCGCCGCATTGGGCCTGGCCGCAGCGCAGGCCCGGCCGAGTTGCGCCAGGTAGCGCCAGCAGAGCTCCGGACGCTGCCGGAGCATGCTGCCCGAGAGCGCCGCCTCGATGGGGATGCCCTCTTCGGTGAGGCCGTTGTACAGCCCGCCCAGGCCGCGATAGGTCGGCAGTCCCGAATCGGCGGACAGCCCCGCCCCGGTGATGAACAGCACCCGACCGGCCCGCTGCAGCAGGCCTTGGGCACGCACCAGGGCGTCGGTCAATGATTCACCGTCAGGGCCAGCATCACCGACAGCTGGCAGAGCGGGCGGCCGCTCTGTTCCTGCCAGAGGTTGAAGGCCTCCTGCATCTTCTGCCGATCGCGCTTGGCGGTGGGCGCCTTGTCGAGGATGTTCTGCGCCTTGAGTGCCGTCACCACGTCGTCAGTCGCCAGAAAGGTGTCCTTGCCAGCCATGCGCAGGAAGCGCTGCGCTGACAGGCCACCCAGCTGATTGCCACGCTTGGTCAGCAGCTCCCAGAGGCCAACGATGTCCTGCGTCGGCCATTCGGCCAGCAACTGGCCGAAGCTGCCGTGACTGCGCTGGAAGTCCAGCACCATCTGGGCGTTGATCGGCACGCTGCGCAACTTGCCCAGGTGGCGGATCAGACGGGCGTCCTGCATCAGCCGCTCCAGACGCTCGCCGCCCATGAGCACCACCTTCTCCGGATCGAAGCCGAAGAAGACCTCCTCGAAGGCCGGCCACTTGGCGTCCACCAGGCTGTGCTTGAGTCCGGCGCGAAAGATGCGCCGGGTCAGCAGCGACAGATAGCGGTCATCGCCCACGGACGCCAGGGTGGCAGCGTCGACCGGTTGCGGCAGCCGTGCCTCCAGGGCCGCTCGTGAGCCGCAGCGATTGAGAGCGTATTCGAGCAGCCAGGCATAGTCCCGCATCAGAGATTCATCACCTGGACGAAGCGCGGCGTGGCGCTGTCATCGATCCTGAGACTGGCGAAGTCGAACAGCTCGCGATCGGCCAGTTGCGAGGGCACCACGTTCTGCAGGGCGCGGAACATGATCTCGGTACGCCCCGGCGTCTTGCGCTCCCACTCCAGCAGCATCTCCTTGACCACCTTGCGCTGCAGGTTCTCCTGGGAGCCGCAGAGGTTGCAGGGAATGATGGGAAATTCGCGCAGGACGGCGTAGGCCTCGATGTCCTTCTCGTTGCAATAGGCCAGCGGACGGATCACCACGTTGCGCCCGTCGTCGGCGCGCAGCTTGGGTGGCATGGCCTTGAGCGTGCCGCCATGGAACAAATTGAGGAAGAAGGTTTCTACCATGTCGTCGCGATGATGGCCGAGCGCCATCTTCGTCGCGCCGATCTCGTCGGCGAAGGTATAGAGGATGCCCCGCCGCAGGCGCGAGCACAGCGAACAGGTGGTCTTGCCCTCGGGAATCTTTTCCTTCACCACGGAATAGGTATCACGTTCCAGAATGTGGTACTCGACCCCCAGTTCCTTCAGGTACTGAGGTAAAACGTGTTCAGGAAAGCCCGGCTGCTTCTGGTCGAGGTTGACCGCCACGATCTCGAAGCGAATCGGTGCGACCTTCTGCAAATAGAGCAGCATGTCGAGCAGGGTGTAGCTGTCCTTGCCACCGGACAGGCAGACCATGACCTTGTCGCCGTCCTCGATCATGTTGTAGTCGGCGATGGCTTCGCCGGTAAGACGGCGCAGGCGTTTCTGCAGCTTGTTCTGGTTGACCGAAAGGGTGCCCATGGATGAATCCGCGAAAGGAAAAAACGAAAGGCCGGCATTTTACGCGCAAAGCGTCCGCCGCCCTACCCCGAACGTCAGTCCATGGCGACCGGCAGCCATGAGCGAAGCCCAGGCGCTCATGACGGCGCTCCACCAGGAACTGCTCAAGGCCCAGTCCAGCCTGTCGGAGTACGAGTTGCTGCAGGCCTTGCGCCGGGCGGGATCACCGCTGATCCCGCCGCGCCCGGTGACCGACAACTACGAACTCTTCCGCCTGCACTTCCGCGTCTTCAACGCCCTCTATCGACTGCGCGATCAACTCCGCGCCGAGCAGCGCGCCGAACTGGTCATCAGCGCTCTGCGCATCGAATTGCGCCCCTATCTGCGCGCCCGTGCCGGGCTGGTGGTGGCCGATCCGCTACGCGCCTACTACCTCGATGTCACCCAGCTGGAGACCACCACCCCGGAAGACGTGGCCAACCTGCTCAATCACTTCTGGGCCCTGGTCAACGGTGAGTCCGAACTGCTGGAGGCCTTGCGCCTGCTGGGACTCGATCGCTCGGCGGACTATGGCCAGATCCGCCGCCGCTATCGCCAGCTCGCCAGCCGTCATCACCCCGATCACGGTGGCAGCACCGGCCGACTGCAGGCCATCAATGCCGCCATGGATACGCTGAGGCGGCACTACGGCCACCAGCCGACCGCGGACGCTAGGGCGCAGGCACAGGCTTCGGCATAATCACCCGCCTCGCCAGAGGTTGCCCATGCCTGAACAACTCACAGCCCGGGTCGAAGACTGCTATCGGCAGGCCGAGGCCTTCTTCAAACGCCGCTTCCCTCGCCCCGAGGTCAGCCTGGCCCTGCGTGGCCAGCGCGCCGGCGTCGCCCATCTCACCGAGAATCGGCTGAGATTCAACCGGCAGCTCTATCAGGAAAATCGCGCCCACTTCCTCGAGCAGACCGTCGCCCACGAGGTGGCGCATCTGGTGGCGCATCAGCTGTTCGGTGGCGGCATCCGCCCGCATGGCGAGGAGTGGCAGCTGATCATGCGCGGGGTCTATGGCCTGCCGCCGGATCGCTGCCATACCTACGAATTGCCGCAACGGGCGCGCACCCTGTACCTGTATCGCTGCAACTGCCCCGACGGCCGCTTCGAATTCACCGCCCAGCGTCACGCGCTGGTGCGCAAGGGACGGCGCTATCTGTGCCGGCGCTGCCGCGGTCCGCTGGACTTCACCCAGGAAGTCATCCGCGGCTGATCCTGCCGGCCCCAATCCGGGTTCCGGCAGGCAGGCCGCGAAAGCCTTCAGCCCTGGGCGAAGACTTCGTCGAACAGGTTGTGCATCGCCAGGAAGGCGCGCTTGGCCACCACCGGGTGGTACTGCTGCTTGCCCGGATTGTTGGCTTCGGGATCGGTGAAGGAATGCACCGCGCCACCATAGCTCAGCAGTTGCCAGTCCACCTGGGCGGCATCCATCTCCTGGCGGAAACCAGTGAGTTGCTCGTCCGGCACCAGCGGATCGGAGGCGCCGTGCAGCACCAGCACCGGGCCGGTGATCCGGGCGGCATCGGCCGGGTTGGGCGTATCCAGATTGGCGTGGAAGGTCACCACGGCGCTCAGCGCCGCGCCGTCACGCGCCAGTTCAAGCGCCGCGCAGCCACCAAAGCAGAAGCCGATGGCGGCGATCTGATGGACATCCACCGCCGCCGTCTCGGCCTGGGCGACCAGGGCCGCATAGGCCGCCTGCATGCGCTGGCGCAGCAGCGCGCGATCGCCGCGGATCGGCGTCATGGCCGCCAGGGCTTCGTCGGCGTTTTGCGGACGCACGTTGCGACCATAGAAATCCACCACCAGGTAGGCCAGGCCGTCGGCCTCGGCCAGGCCCTTGGCCTGCTCGACGGCGCCATGGGACACCCCCATCCAGTTGGGCGCCAGGAGCACGCCCGGGCGGGTGGGATTGCCGCTGGTGGCATACACCAGCTGGCTCTCGAACGGCTGGCCATCGATTTCGTAGGCGACGGGTTTTACAGTGACTTCGACCATGGGGTCCTCCAGAAGGTGGATAGAAAGAAGCCCGCCGAGGCGGGCTTCTTCGTTGTTAAGCGGACAATTCCACCAGCAGTTTGTTTAACCGGCGGACATAGGCGGCGGGATCCTTGAGGCTGTCGCCCGCGGCCAGCGCTGCCTGATCGAACAGGATGTGCGACAGGTCGGCGAAGCGGTCCTCGTCGGGCTCGCCATCGAGTTTCTCGATCAGCGGGTGCTGCGGATTGATCTCGAAGATCGGTTTGGAATCCGGGGCCTTCTGGCCGCTGGCTTCCAGGATCCGGCGCATCTGCAAGCCGAGGTCCTGCTCGCCGATGGCCAGGATCGCCGGCGAATCGGTCAGACGATGGGAGACGCGGACTTCGCTTACCTGGGCCTCCAGGGCCTGCTTGAGGCGCTCGACCAGGCCTTCCTTGGTCTTGGCGACCTCTTCCTGGGCCTGCTTGTCTTCTTCGCTGTCCAGCTTGCCGAGATCCAGATCGCCACGGGCGACGTCGACGAAATGCTTGCCGTCGAATTCGGTGAGATAGCTCATCAGCCACTCGTCGATGCGATCGGTCAGCAGTAGCACCTCGACACCCTTCTTGCGGAAGACTTCCAAGTGCGGGCTGTTCTTGATCTGCGCGTGGCTCTCGCCGGTCAGGTAGTAGATCTTGTCCTGACCTTCCTTCATCCGGCCGATGTAGTCGGCCAGGGACACGTTCTGGGCATCGTCGCCGTTGTGGGTCGAGGCGAAGCGCAGCAGGCCGGCGATCTTCTCGCGGTTGGCGAAGTCTTCCGCCGGACCCTCTTTGAGCACCTGGCCGAAGTGGCCCCAGAACGACTGGTACTTCTCCGGCTCGCTCTTGGCCAGCTTCTCCAGCATGTCCAGCACGCGCTTGGTCAGCGCCGACTTCATGGAGTCGATCACCGGATCCTTCTGTAGGATCTCGCGGGAGACGTTGAGCGACAGGTCGTTGGAATCCACCACACCCTTGATGAATCTTAGGTACAGCGGCAGGAACTGGTCGGCCTGGTCCATGATGAAGACGCGCTGCACATAGAGCTTGAGGCCCTTGGGCGCTTCGCGCTGGTACAGATCGAAGGGTGCGCGGGCCGGCACGTACAGCAGCGAGGTGTATTCGAGCTTGCCCTCGACCTTGTTGTGGCTCCAGGTCAGGGGATTCTCGAAATCATGGCCGACGTGCTTGTAGAACTCCTGGTAGTCCTCATCCTTGAGTTCGGTACGCGGACGGGTCCAGAGCGCGCTGGCGCGGTTGACGGTTTCCCACTCGGCTGCGGCCGGCTGCTCGTCCTCGCCACCCTGCTGCTCCTTGGGCAGCTCGATGGGCAGGCCGATGTGGTCGGAATACTTCTTGACCACGTTGCGCAGGCGCCAGCCATCGGCGAATTCGATTTCCTCGGGCTTGAGGTGCAGCACGATACGGGTACCGCGCTCGGGCTTGTCGATGGTCGCGACCTCGAACTCCCCTTCCCCCTTGGACGACCAGTGCACGCCCTCGGCGGCCGGCTGGCCGGCGCGACGGGTGTAGACATCCACCTGGTCGGCGACGATGAAGGCCGAATAGAAGCCCACGCCGAATTGACCGATGAGGTTGGAATCCTTCTTCTGGTCACCGCTGAGATTCTTCAGGAAATCAGCGGTGCCGGACTTGGCGATGGTGCCGAGGTGAGCGATCACCTCTTCGCGGCTCATGCCGATGCCGTTGTCTTCGAGGGTGACCGTGCCGGCCTCCTTGTCGAAGCTCAGGCGAATCTTCAGCGTATCCCCGCCTTCGAGCAGTTCGGGCTTGGACAGGGCCTCGAATCTGAGCTTGTCGGCCGCGTCGGAGGCGTTGGAAATCAATTCGCGCAGGAAGATTTCCTTGTTGGAATACAGCGAGTGAATCATCAGGTGAAGCAGCTGCTTCACTTCGGTCTGGAAGCCTAGGGTTTCCTTTTGAGTCTCCACACTCATGCTACGAACTCCGCTATCGATAGGTACGCACCAGATGCCTGGCGATGTCGCGGAGATGGGGGCGCGCGGTGACATTTCAACCTTGGCGCGCTCGGTTCGCGATGCAGGTAGGAATTTGCGCGATGCTGGAGCTAGACGCGGAACTTAACTTTTAACGGTGCGCTCGAACGGCTGTCGTGTAGTTCATAAGGAGAAAACACATGAAAAAGCCCTTCGCCATCGCCCTGCTCTTCACTGCCGCCTTCGGCCTCGCCGCCTGTGACAAGCCTTCCGAAAACAAGGCTCAGGATGCTGCCAAGACCGAACAGAAAGCCCAGGAAAACCTGAACAAAGCCGCTGAGCAGAGCAACAAGGCTGCCGAGCAGCGCAACGAAGCTGCCAACGAAGCTGCCAAGGAGCAATCCAAAGGCGAAGCCACCTCGGTGAGCCCGGCTACCGGGACTACCAACGGCACCGCGCCGGCTACCCAGCCCAAGCCGTAAGCCGATCGGATATGAAAAAAGCCCGCTGCTGCGGGCTTTTTTGTGGGCGACCGATTCAGGAGCGCGAAGGATCCGGCTCGGCTTCACTCTCGGGCGCGCGCCCGCCACGTCTCAGACTTTCCAGGACAAGGGCGGCAAGACCCACCACCACGGCCGGCAACAGCCAGCCCAGGCCCGAGTCGGCCAGCGGCAGCCACTGCACGGCACCACTCAGATAGGGCACCGTCAGGTGCGCGGCCTGCAGGCCATCGAGGATACCGAAGGCCAGGGCCACCAGCAGCACCGGGCCGAGGATGCGCCCGGGCGCCGCCCAGCGGGCAGTAAAGAAGCTCAGCACCACCAGGGCGATGCAGGGCGGATAGATGGCGGTGAGGATCGGCACCGAGATCTGGATCAGCTGCGTCAGCCCCAGGTTGGATACCAGCAGCGAGAAGGCCGCCAGCAGGACCACCAGACTGCGATAGCTGAACGGCAGGAATTCGCTGAAGAACTCCGCGCAGGCGCAGGTAAGGCCCACCGCCGTGACCAGACAGGCTAGGGTGATCAGCACCGCCAGGAAGTCGCTGCCGACGCTGCCGAAGGTATGCTGCACATAGGCATGCAGCACCTCGGCGCCATTGCTGGCATGGGGCACCAGCACCCCGCTGCCGGCGCCGAGCTGGAACAGACTCAGGTAGACCAGCACCAGCCCGACGCCGGCGATCAGACCGGCGATGATGGTGTAGCGCGTCAGCAGCTGCGGCGCGGTCACGCCCCGGGCACGAATGGCGTTGACGATGACGATGCCGAACACCAGGGCGCCCAGGGTATCCATGGTCAGGTAGCCGTTGACGAAGCCCTGGGACAGCGCCCGCGAGGCGTAGTCCGGCGCCGCCGTGACAGGTCCGCCCGCCGGCCAGAACAGCGCCGCACCGCCCAGTACCGCCAGCGCCAGGATCTTCAGCGGACCGAGAAAGCGCCCCACGGTGTCCAGCAGGCGTCCCGGATAGAGCGAGACCACCAGCACCACCAGGAAGTAGGCCAGGCTGTAGAGGAACAGCGGGATCGGACCATTGCCCAGCAGCGGCGCAACGCCGACCTCGAAGGACACCGTGGCGGTGCGCGGCGTGGCGAACAGCGGACCCACCGACAGGTAGCAGACGATGGCCAGGGTGCGGGCGGCGGTCTGGCCGAGCGGCTTGCTCAGGGCGTCCATGCCACCACCCACTCGCGCCAGGGCGATCAGCGTCAGCACCGGCAGGCCGACCGCGGTCAGCAGAAAGCCCAGGGCGGCGCTCCAGACGTGCTCGCCCGCCTGCAGACCGACGATCGGGGGAAAGATGATGTTGCCCGCGCCGACGAACAACGCGAACGTCATGAATCCAAGGGCCAGGACATCCCGGCTTTGCAAAGCTTTCATGGAAGGCAGTACCAGCAATGAGGAAAACGAGGCAGCCCGCCCTCATGGGAGCAGGTCTTGGTGGGGCCACGGTGTGGCCGTTGGAGCGGAAGGTTGCCATCCTAACGAATTACCGGCGAAAAGGCAGCCGGCAGCTGATGAGGCGTCATGGCAGCGCCCATGAAAAAGGCCGCCCGAAGGCGGCCTTTTCTGCAGTCGGTCAGGCTCAGGCCTTCTTGACTTCCCAACCGGTCAGCTCGGCCAGGGCCTTGCCGATGTCGGCCAGGGAACGCACGGTCTTCACACCGGCGTCCTGCAGGGCGGCGAACTTCTCGTCCGCAGTGCCCTTGCCGCCGGAGATGATGGCGCCGGCGTGGCCCATGCGCTTGCCGGGCGGTGCGGTGACACCGGCGATGTAGGACACCACCGGCTTGGTCACGTTGGCCTTGATGAAGGCCGCGGCCTCTTCTTCAGCGCTACCGCCGATCTCGCCGATCATCACGATGGCTTCGGTCTGCGGATCTTCCTGGAACAGCTTCAGGATATCGATGAAGTTCGAGCCCGGGATGGGGTCGCCGCCGATGCCCACGCAGGTGGACTGGCCGAAGCCGGCGTCGGTGGTCTGCTTCACGGCTTCATAGGTCAGGGTGCCGGAACGCGACACGATACCGACCTTGCCCGGCAGGTGGATGTGACCGGGCATGATGCCGATCTTGCACTCGCCGGGGGTGATGACGCCGGGGCAGTTCGGGCCGATCAGGCGTACGCCCAGCTCGTCGCACTTCACCTTGGCATCCAGCATGTCGAGGGTGGGGATACCCTCGGTGATGCAGACGATCAGCTTGATGCCGCCGAAGGCCGCTTCCAGGATGGAGTCCTTGCAGAAGGGAGCCGGAACGTAGATCACCGAAGCATCGGCGCCGGTGGCTTCCACGGCTTCCTTGACGGTGTTGAACACCGGCAGGCCGAGGTGGGTGGAGCCGCCCTTGCCGGGGGTCACGCCGCCGACCATCTGGGTGCCGTAGGCGATGGCCTGTTCGGAGTGGAAGGTACCCTGGCTACCGGTGAAGCCCTGGCAGATGACCTTGGTGTCTTTGTTGATCAGGACGCTCATTACTTACCCTCCGCGGCCTTGACGACCTGCTGGGCAGCGTCGGTCAGGCTGGTTGCCGCGATGATGTTCAGGCCGCTTTCGGCCAGGACCTTGGCACCGAGTTCGGCGTTGTTGCCTTCCAGGCGAACCACGACCGGCACCTTCACGCCGACTTCCTTCACGGCACCGATGATGCCTTCGGCGATCATGTCGCAGCGCACGATGCCGCCGAAGATGTTCACCAGAACGGCCTTCACGTTGCTGTCGGACAGGATGATCTTGAACGCTTCGGTCACGCGCTCTTTGGTCGCGCCGCCGCCAACGTCCAGGAAGTTGGCCGGCTTGCCGCCGTGCAGGTTGACGATGTCCATGGTACCCATGGCCAGACCGGCACCGTTGACCATGCAGCCGATGCTGCCTTCCAGGGCCACGTAGTTCAGTTCCCACTTCTGCGCATGGGCTTCACGGGCGTCGTCCTGCGACGGGTCGTGGAAGGCGCGCAGCTTGGGCTGACGGTAGATGGCGTTGCTGTCGATGTTGATCTTGGCATCCAGGCAGTGCAGGTTGCCGTCCTTCTTGATCACCAGCGGGTTCACTTCCAGCAGGGCCAGGTCGTAGTCCTGGAACAGCTTGGCCAGACCGACGAAGATCTGGGTGAACTGCTTGATCTGGTCACCTTTCAGGCCCAGCTGGAAGGCCAGGTCGCGACCCTGGTAGGGCTGAGCGCCCACCAGCGGATCGATGGTGGCCTTGAGAATCTTTTCCGGAGTGTCGTGAGCGACCTTCTCGATGTCCACGCCACCTTCGGTGGACGCCATGAACACGATGCGGCGGCTGGAACGATCGACCACGGCGCCCAGATAGAGCTCCTTGTCGATGTCGGTGCAGGATTCGACCAGGATCTTGCTGACCGGCTGACCGTTGGCGTCGGTCTGGTAGGTCACCAGACGCTGGCCCAGCCACTTGGCGGCGAATTCCTTGGCTTCTTCCTTGCTCTTGACCAGCTTCACGCCACCGGCCTTGCCACGGCCACCGGCATGTACCTGGGCCTTGACGACCCACTCGTCGCCGCCGATACGGCCGCAAGCCTCGTAGGCCTCCTGGGGGGTGTCGACAGCGTAGCCTTTGGAAACGGGCAGGCCGTATTCAGCGAACAGCTGCTTACCCTGATACTCGTGGAGATTCATGCTTGTCTACCGTCTTCGTTGGGTATTGCGCATTAGACGCTGTGCGTTATCCGTGCCGTCCTCCGGACGGTCGCGGGCACCGCGCCACCTGTGACCCCTGCCCTCGCAAGGGTCCGAGGCGCCTTCCTGCGGTGGAGCCCTCAGGGCCCCACGGCGGTCGGCGACCCCGTGGTTCCGTAAATCTCTTACCGCTTCTTGCGATTCACTGCGTGGATCGCATGACCGTTCACCGCCAGGGCCGCTTCGTGCAGCGCCTCGGACAGCGTCGGGTGCGAGAACACCATCATGCCCAGGTCTTCGGCGCTGGTGCCGAATTCCATGGCGATGGCGCCTTGCTGCACCAGCTCCGCCGCGCTCGGGCCGACCACATGGACGCCCAGGACGCGATCGGTCTTGGCATCGGCCACGACCTTGACGAAGCCGGCGGTGTCGTTGGCCGCCAGGGCACGACCGCTGACCGCGAAGGGGAAGGTGCCGACGTTGACTTCGACGCCTTCGGCCTTCAGGGCCTGCTCGGTCTTGCCGACCCACGCGATTTCCGGGTGGGTGTAGATCACCGAGGGGACCAGATCGTAGTTCATCTGGGCCTTGTGACCGGCGATGCGCTCGGCGACCATCACGCCCTCTTCCGAGGCCTTGTGGGCCAGCATCAGACCGCGAACGCAGTCACCGATGGCGAACACGCCCGGCACGCTGGTGGCGCAATGGTCGTCGACGTAGATGTAGCCACGCTCGTCGCTTTCCACGCCGCTGTCGGAGGCCAGCAGGTCGGTGGTGACCGGACGACGGCCCACGGCGACGATCAGACGATCGAAGGTGATCTGCTTTTCTTCACCGGCTTCGGTGTAGTGCACGGTGACTTCTTCGCCGTTGACCTGGGAACCGGTCACGCGCGCACCCATGCGGATGTTCAGACCCTGCTTGGAGAGGATCTTGTAGGCTTCCTTGGACACCTGCTCATCGGCGGCGACCAGGAACTTGTCCAGGGCTTCCAGCACGGTGACTTCGGCGCCCAGGCGGGCCCAGACCGAACCCAGCTCCAGACCAATGACGCCGGCACCGATCACGCCCAGACGCTTGGGCACGCTCTGGAATTCCAGGGCGCCGGTGGAATCGACGATGACCTTCTGGTCCACCGGAGCCGGCGGGATGTCGATGGGACGCGAGCCGGACGCCAGGATGACGTTCTCGGCCTCGACCACCTGGACGTTGCCGTCCAGACCGGTGACTTCGACCTTCTTGCCGGACAGCAGCTTGCCGTTGCCTTCCAGCAGGGTCACGCCGTTCGCCTTGAACAGGGTGGCCACGCCGCCGGTGAGGTTCTTCACGATCTGGTCCTTGCGGCCGATCATGGTGGGCACGTCGATGGTGACGTTCGGCGCGTCGATGCCGTGGACCTTAAAGCCCTCGTGGGCCTCATGGTACTTGTAGGAGCTGTCCAGCAGCGCCTTGGAGGGAATGCAACCCACGTTCAGGCAGGTGCCGCCCAGGGCGACCTTGCCTTCCTTGCCCTTGTAGCGCTCGACACAGGCCGTCTTCAGACCGAGCTGCGCGGCGCGGATGGCGGCCACGTAGCCACCAGGGCCGGCGCCGATCACCACTACGTCGAATTTGTCGCTCATACACTAATCCCCTTGGAGCAGCTTCAGGCAGGAAAACTTGAAGCGGTGCGCGGCCCCTGCCCCGCACCGCGAGAGCCGGATCAGATGTCCAGCAGCAGACGAGCCGGGTCTTCCAGCAGGTCCTTCATGGTGACCAGGAAGGTCACGGCTTCCTTGCCATCGATCAGGCGATGGTCGTAGGACAGCGCAAGATACATCATCGGCAGGATCACTACCTGGCCGTTCACCGCCATGGGGCGTTCCTGGATCTTGTGCATGCCCAGGATCGCGGTCTGCGGCGGGTTGACGATGGGGGTGGACAGCAGCGAACCGAAGACACCACCGTTGGAGATGGTGAAGGTGCCGCCCTGCATGTCTTCCATGGTCAGCTTGCCGGCCTTGGCCTTCTTGCCGAAGTCGGCGATGGTGCCTTCCACTTCCGCCAGGCTCATGAACTCGGCGTTGCGCAGCACCGGAACCACCAGGCCACGGTCGCTGGATACGGCCACGCCGATGTCCTGATAACCGTGGTAGACGATGTCGTTGCCGTCGATGGAGGCGTTGACACCCGGCTGACGCTTGAGCGCCTCGGTGGCGGCCTTGACGAAGAAGGACATGAAGCCCAGGCGCACGCCGTTGTGCTTCTTCTCGAACATGTCCTTGTACTTGGAGCGCAGGTCCATGATCGGCTTCATGTTGACCTCGTTGAAGGTCGTCAGCATGGCCATGCTGGACTGGGCTTCGACCAGGCGCTCGGCGACCTTGGCCCGCAGGCGGGTCATGGGCACACGCTTCTCGGTGCGGTCGCCAGCGGCGGTCACCACCGGAGCGGCAGCGGCAGCGGGCTTGGCAGCCGGAGCGGCGGCGCCGGACTTCTTGGCCTCGACGGCAGCGACGGCGTCTTCCTTGGTGATGCGACCGCCCTTGCCGGTGCCGACCAGGGTAGCCGGGTCGACCCCGTTCTCTTCGGCGATCTTGCGCGCGGCGGGGGCCAGGATCGGATCCTCTTCACCACCGGCAGCCGGGGCGGCGGCCGGAGCGCTGGCAGCGGCCGGCTGGGCAGCCGGAGCAGCGGCGGCAGCGGCGCCCTCTTCCACGCGAGCGATGACTTCTTCGCTCAGCACGGTATCGCCTTCGTTCTTTAGGATTTCGGCCAGCACGCCATCGGCAGGTGCCACGACTTCCAGCACGACCTTGTCGGTCTCGATGTCGACCAGCAGTTCGTCACGCTTGACCGCTTCGCCGGGCTTCTTGTGCCAGGTGGCGACGGTGCCGTCAGCGACCGATTCCGGGAAGGTAGGGGCTTTGATCTCGATAGCCATTCTATGAATTTCCTTAGTGATCTCTAGTAGTCGCGTGGCGAATCAAACGGAGAAAGCATCTTGCAGCAGTTTTTCCTGCTGCTCGGCGTGCATGGAGGCATAGCCGCAGGCCGGCGCGGCGGACGCATCGCGACCGGCGTATTCCAGACCCAGGCCCTGCTTGTAACCGGACACGGCGCGGCGCATGTGATGCTGGCTGCAGTACCAGGCGCCCTGGTTCATCGGCTCTTCCTGGCACCAGACCACGCGCTCCAGGTTCGGATAGCCGGCCAGTACCTCGGCCAGGTCGTCCTCCGGGAACGGATAGAGCTGCTCCAGACGCACGATGGCGATGTCCTGGCGATTCTCGCTGCGGCGCTTTTCCAGCAGGTCGTAGTAGACCTTGCCGCTACACAGCACCAGGCGCTTCACCTGCTGGGCATCGAGCTGATCCAGTTCGTTGATCACGGTCTGGAAGGAGCCATGGGCCAGGTCTTCCAGAGTCGAAATGGCCAGCTTGTGGCGCAGCAGCGACTTGGGCGTGAGCACCACCAGCGGCTTGCGCAGCGGGCGGATCACCTGGCGACGCAGCAGGTGGTAGATCTGTGCCGGCGTGGTGGGGACGCAGACCTGGATGTTCTGCTCGGCGCACAGCTGCAGGTAACGCTCCAGACGGGCCGAGGAGTGCTCCGGACCCTGGCCTTCGTAGCCATGGGGCAGCAGCATGGTCAGGCCGCAGAGACGACCCCACTTGATCTCACCGCTGGTGATGAACTGGTCGATGACGACCTGGGCACCGTTGGCGAAGTCACCGAACTGGGCTTCCCAGACCACCAGCGCATTGGGCGTGGTGGTGGCATAGCCGTATTCGAAGCCCAGTACCGCTTCCTCGGAAAGGAAGGAATCGTAGATCTCGAACGACGGCTGATCCTCGGCCAGGTGCTGCAGGGGCACGTAGGGAACGGCGTCCTTCTGGTTGTGCAGCACCGCGTGACGGTGCGAGAAGGTGCCACGACCGACGTCCTGACCGGTGATGCGGATCGGATGGCCTTCGTGCAGCAGGGTGGCGTAGGCCATGGTCTCGGCGAAGCCCCAGTTCAGCGGCAGGCCGCCGGCGGTCATCTTCTGCCGATCCTCGAGGATCTTGCCAACCTGACGCTGGACCACGACCCCTTCCGGAATCTGCAGCAGCTTGTTGGCCAGGTCCTGCAAGGTCTTGAGATCGAAGCCGGTGTCGTGACGCGCGGTCCAGGCATGGCCCAGGTAGGGCTTCCAGTCGACGAACAGGTCGCGATTGGGTTCCTTGACCAGGCTGGCCACCACGTGGCGACCCTCGTCGAGGGCGCCGCGATAGGCTTCGAACTGCGCCTGGACCTGCTCGGCGGTAACGACGCCGGCCTGGGTCAGGGCATCCGCATAGAGATCGCGGGTGGTGCGCTGCTTGGCGATCTGCTGGTACATCAGCGGCTGGGTGCCACTCGGCTCGTCGGCCTCGTTGTGGCCGCGACGGCGGTAGCAGACCAGGTCGATGACGATGTCACGCTTGAACTGCATGCGGTAGTCGACCGCCAGCTGGGTGACGAACAGCACCGCCTCGGGATCGTCGCCGTTCACGTGGAAGATCGGCGCCTGGATCATCTTGGCGACGTCGGTGGCGTACTCGGTGGAACGCGCATCTTCCTGGCGGTTGGTGGTGAAGCCCACCTGGTTGTTGATGACGATGTGCAAGGTACCGCCGGTCTTGTAGGCCCGGGTCTGCGACATCTGGAAGGTTTCCATGACCACGCCCTGGCCGGCGAAGGCGGCGTCGCCGTGGATGGCCACGGGTACGACCTTGTCGCCGGTGCGATCGCCGCGGCGATCCTGGCGGGCACGCACCGAACCTTCCACCACCGGAGAGACGATCTCCAGGTGCGAGGGGTTGAACGCCAGCGCCAGGTGGACTTCGCCGCCCTGGGTCATGACGTTGGAGGAAAAGCCCTGGTGGTACTTGACGTCACCGGAGCCCAGCTCGACGAGCTTCTTGCCTTCGAACTCGTCGAACAGATCGCGCGGGTTCTTGCCCAGGGTGTTGACCAGCACGTTCAGGCGGCCACGGTGGGCCATGCCGATCACCAGCTCCTTGACGCCATAGGAACCGGAACGCTGGATGATCTCGTCGATCAGCGGAATCAGGCTCTCGCCCCCTTCCAGACCAAAACGCTTGGTGCCCGGGTACTTGGTGCCCAGGTACTTTTCCAGGCCCTCGGCGGCGGTCAGGCGCTCCAGCAGATGGGTGCGAACTTCCGGCGAATATTGCGGGCGGCCACGGACGCTTTCCAGGCGCTGCAGGAACCAGCGGCGCTCCTCGGAATCGACGATGTGCATGAACTCCGCACCAACCGTGCGGCAATATGTCTCTTGCAGCGCATCCCTGATTTCGCGGAGAGTTGCCTCCTCTTTGCCGATGAACAATTCACCGGTACGGAAGGTGGTATCCAGATCGGCGTCGGTCAACCCATAGTGGTTGAGCAGCAGATCGGCAGGCGGCTGACGCTTCCACAGACCCAGGGGGTCGAGCTGGGCAGCCTGATGGCCCTGCAGACGGAACGCCTGGATCAGACGCAGGACTTCAACCTGCTTCTTCTCGTGTTCGGAACTGACGGTACCGGCCGAGACCGGTTGAGCTCGCCGCTGGTTCTTGCCCAACAGCACGAAATGGTCGCGGATCGCGGAATGCGCGACGTCCGGCGAATTGCCAGTGACCGCAGGCAGTTTCTGGAAGTAGGTGCGCCACTCTTCCGGCACAGCGTTGGCATCGTGCAGAAACAGCTCATAGAGCTCTTCCACATAGGCAGCATTACTGCCGGACAGGTGAGCGCTGTCCCACAGTTGCTGCATCTGACTTTCGTGCATCTAGTTCACCCCTTCGGCAGAGATAGCATCAGCCGATGACCCGTCTCGACGCGAGACCTGGCCTCACTACGGCTGCGCCAATGCCCGGATCGTGTTCCGGGTATCCCTGAATGGACATTGGTTGAATCAAGCTATCAAGGTCGCTAACGAACCCGCCCGGCACAACAGGCCGGGCGGGACGTGGATCAGGTACCGCTCTGCAGCAGCATCGCCCGCACATGGCCGATGGCCTTGGTCGGGTTCAGCCCCTTGGGACAGACCGCCACGCAGTTCATGATCGACCGGCAGCGGAACACGCTGAAAGGATCGTCCATGGCGGCGAGGCGCTCCTGGGTCTTGGTGTCACGGCTGTCGGCCAGGAAGCGATAGGCCTGCAGCAGCGCAGCGGGGCCGAGGAACTTGTCGGGGTTCCACCAGAAGGACGGGCAGGACGTCGAGCAGCAGGCGCAGAGGATGCACTCGTACAGACCGTCGATCTTCTCGCGGTCTTCCGGGCTCTGCAGGCGCTCGATGGCCGGGGCCGGGGTCTCGTTCTGCAGGAACGGCTTCACCTTCTCGTACTGCTTGTAGAAGATGCTCATGTCGACGACCAGGTCACGGATGACCGGCAGGCCGGGCAGCGGACGCACGACCAGCTTGTCGTTCTTGACCACGGCCGACAGCGGCGTGATGCACGCCAGGCCGTTCTTGCCGTTGATGTTCATGCCGTCGGAGCCGCACACGCCTTCGCGGCAGGAACGACGGTAGGAGAAGCCTTCATCCTGCTCTTTGATCAGAGCCAGGACGTCCAGCACCATGAGGTCCTTCCCACCGGTATCGACCTGGAACTCCTGCATGGACGGCAGGCCGTCCTGATCCGGGTTGTAACGATAAACGCTGACTTTCAACATGGTGGTCACCTTTAGTAAGTCCGAACCTTGGGTTCGAACATCGGTACGGTCTTGGGCGCGAAGTTGACTCCACGCTTACTGACCCGCTTTTCACCGGGGAAATAGAGGGTGTGGCACAGCCAGTTCTCGTCGTCACGCTCTTCGAAGTCTTCACGGGCGTGAGCACCACGAGACTCCTTGCGGTTTTCGGCGGCGATGGCGGTCGCTTCGGCCACTTCCAGCAGGTTCTGCAACTCGAGCGCTTCGATACGGGCGGTGTTGAAGCCCTGGCTCTTGTCGTTGATCTTGACCTTGGCGATGCGCTCGCGCAGGTCGGCGAGCTCGGCGATGCCCTTCTGCATGTACTCGCCGGTGCGGAACACCCCGAAGTAGTTCTGCATGCAGGTCTGCAGTTGCTTGCGCAGGCTGGCGACGTCGTCACCGGTAGTGCGCTCGTTGACGCCGGACAGGCGCTGCAGCGAGGCTTCCAGGTCGCTTTCCGAAGCACCGCGGTGCTCGATGCCTTCCTTGAGCGCCTTCTCCAGGTGCAGACCGGCTGCACGACCGAAGACCACTAGGTCCAGCAGCGAGTTGCCACCCAGACGGTTGGCACCGTGCACGGACACGCAGGCCACTTCGCCCACGGCGAACAGGCCTTCGATGATCTTGTCGTTGCCGTTGGCGTCCTGAGTAATGGCCTGGCCATGAATGTTGGTGGCGATGCCGCCCATCATATAGTGGCAGGTGGGGATCACGGGCACCGGTGCGACGACCGGATCGACGTGGGCGAAGGTCTTGGACAGTTCGCAGATGCCGGGCAGACGGCTGTGCAGCACGTCTTCACCCAGGTGGTCCAGCTTCAGCAGCACGTGGTCGCCGTCCGGACCGCAACCGTTGCCGGCCAGCACTTCCTTGACCATGGAACGGGCGACCACGTCGCGGCCGGCCAGGTCCTTGGCGTTGGGCGCATAGCGCTCCATGAAGCGTTCGCCGTGCTTGTTGATCAGGTAGCCACCCTCACCGCGGCAACCCTCGGTGACCAGTACCCCGGCGCCGGCGATGCCGGTTGGGTGGAACTGCCACATCTCGATGTCCTGCACCGGCACGCCGGCGCGCAGCGCCATGCCGACACCGTCACCGGTATTGATCAGGGCGTTGGTGGTAGAGGCATAGATACGACCTGCACCGCCGGTGGCCAGCACGGTGGCCTTGGACTTGACGTAGACGGTCTCGCCGGTCTCGATGCAGATGGCGATGACGCCTACCACGACGCCGTCCTGGTTCTTCACCAGATCCACGGCGTACCACTCGTTGAGGAATACCGTGTTGTTCTTCAGGTTGCCCTGATAGAGGGTGTGCAGCAGGGCGTGACCGGTACGGTCGGCCGCGGCGCAGGTACGCGCGGCCTGGCCGCCCTTGCCATAGTCCTTGGACTGACCGCCGAAGGGACGCTGATAGATGCGGCCCTGCTCGGTGCGGGAGAACGGCAGACCCATGTGCTCGAGTTCGAAGACCGCTTCCGGGCCTACGGAGCACATGTATTCGATGGCGTCCTGGTCACCGATGTAGTCCGACCCCTTGACGGTGTCGTACATGTGCCAGCGCCAGTCGTCGTTCGGGTCGGCCGAGGCGATGGCGCAGGTGATGCCGCCCTGGGCGGACACGGTGTGGGAACGGGTCGGGAAGACCTTGGTGATCACCGCGGTCTTGTGACCGGACTGGGCCAGTTGCAGCGCAGCGCGCATACCGGCGCCGCCGCCACCTACGATGATGGCATCAAACGAAATATGACGAATTGTGGACATAGATCAAACACCCCAGAAGATCTGCACGCCCCAGACGAAGAACGCGAACATCGCGAACCCGCATACCGCCTGGAAGAGGAAACGCACGGCGGTAGCACCCTTGCCGATCGCCATGGTGGTCAGGTAGTCGGTGGAGATGGTCCACATACCAACCCAGGCATGAACGCAGATGGACACCAGCGCCAGCAGGCTGAAGATGCGCATCAGGGTGTGGGAGAACAGGCCGTGCCATTGCTCGAAGGTGAGCCCTGGGTGAAGGATCAGGTAGCCGATGATAAAGAGGAAGTAGACCGCGAGGACGACTGCCGAAACCCGTTGAGCCATCCAGTCATAGAGACCGGAACGCGAAAGATTGGTGACGTTGGTTACCATACCCAAACCCCTGCCAGAATGATCAGAACTGCGGAAATGACCAGCACGAGCTGCGCACCCAGCTTGCCGCCCTGCAGGGTTTCGCCGGCGCCACCATCCATGATCAGGTGCCGAATGCCGGCGACCAGGTGGTAGAGCAATGCAGACAGCAGACCCCAGATCACGAGCTTGACCAGCGGATAGGCCAGAAAAGCTTTCACTTGGCCGAAGCCTTCCGGGCTACCCAGCGACAGGTGCAGGCCATAGAGCATGACTGCGATGCCGAGGAACAGGATGACGCCGGAGATACGGTGAAGAATCGAGGTATAAGCTGTGATAGGTAGTTTGATGGTCCTGAGATCTAGGTTTACAGGTCGTTTGCTATTCACGGCTTCTTTCACACTGAGGGCCCAATTGCGGTCGGGCTAGTTATAGGAGATTCCACATCTGCTACACGCTTCCTGTCGGAGGCGTCTCGACCGCTCGGCATCAGCTCGCCGACCCGGTACGGTCGGGCGAGAATTATAGACAGTTAGCCTACTCATGACAAACGCGGATGCCCGATTCCGACGTCGCCAGCTGATATTCAGAAGCCTGCGTGTTAATGTCTTTTCGCCGCACAATCCGCCCAGAAAGAGCCTTTAGGGTGATATTTTCGTAAATTGACTTTCAAATTTATCCCTCTATAGTGGGCGAGGCCCTGAGTGGAGGGTTTATTGATGATTTCAAAGCAAAATAAGGAGGCCTAATGGCTGACAAGAAAGCGCAGTTGATCATCTCGGGAGCGGATCCGGTTGACCTGCCCGTTATGTCCGGCACCCTTGGCCCGGACGTGATCGATGTTCGCAACCTCACCTCCACTGGTGTGTTCACCTTCGACCCGGGCTTCATGTCCACCGCCTCGTGCGAGTCCAAGATCACCTATATCGATGGTGACAAGGGCATCCTGCTGCACCGCGGCTACCCGATCGAGCAATTGGCGGAGAAATCCGACTACCTCGAGACCTGTTACCTGCTGCTCAAGGGTGAATTGCCGAACGCGCAAGAGAAGGCGCAGTTCGTGGACACCATCAAGAACCACACCATGGTTCACGAGCAATTGAAGAACTTCTTCAACGGCTTCCGTCGCGATGCGCACCCCATGGCCATCATGTGCGGCGTAGTCGGCGCCCTGTCGGCCTTCTACCACGACTCCCTGGACATCACCGATCCGCAGCACCGCGAGATTTCGGCGATGCGCCTGATCGCCAAGATGCCGACCCTGGCAGCCATGGTGCACAAGTACTCCATGGGTCAGCCGATGATGTATCCCCGCAATAACCTGGGATACTCGGAAAACTTCCTGCACATGATGTTCAACACCCCGTGCGAGGAGAAACCCATCAGCCCGGTGCTGGCCCGCGCCATGGATCGCATCTTCATCCTGCATGCCGACCATGAGCAGAACGCCTCCACCTCCACCGTCCGCCTTGCCGGCTCTTCCGGTGCCAACCCCTTCGCCTGTATCGCCGCCGGCATCGCCGCCCTCTGGGGTCCGGCGCACGGGGGTGCCAACGAAGCCGTACTGAAGATGCTGGACGAGATCGGCGATGTCGCGAACATCGACAAGTTCGTGGCCAAGGCCAAGGACAAGAACGATCCGTTCAAGCTGATGGGCTTCGGCCATCGCGTCTACAAGAACTTCGATCCGCGCGCCACGGTGATGAAGCAGACCTGCGACGAAGTCCTGGCCGAGCTGGGCATCAACGATCCGCAACTGGAACTGGCCATGCGCCTGGAAGAACTGGCCCGCAAGGACCCCTACTTCGTCGAGCGCAACCTCTATCCGAACGTGGACTTCTATTCCGGCATCATCCTCAAGGCGATCGGCATTCCGACCAGCATGTTCACCGTGATCTTCGCCATGGCGCGGACCGTCGGCTGGATCTCGCACTGGCAGGAAATGCTGTCCGGTCCCTACAAGATCGGCCGGCCGCGTCAGCTGTACACCGGCGTCGCCCAGCGCGACATCCCGGACGATCGCGGCTGATCGATCCGTCAGGAAGAACCCCGCCTCGGCGGGGTTTTTTGTGTCCGCAGAACCTGAACCAGGGC
Organism: Pseudomonas sp. Pso3; assembly: GCF_055393275.1. Classification (NCBI taxonomy): domain Bacteria; kingdom Pseudomonadati; phylum Pseudomonadota; class Gammaproteobacteria; order Pseudomonadales; family Pseudomonadaceae; genus Pseudomonas; species Pseudomonas sp. Pso3. Next base: position 3,357,337 of record NZ_AP043687.1, read on the forward strand.
CGGACACAAGAAACACCAGGCATGAAAAAGCCCGCACTAGGCGGGCTTTTTTGGAGTCTGGATCAGGCGGATTACTTGGCCTGAGCTTCGACTTCGGCTTCTACGCGACGGTTGACGGCGCGACCGGCTTCGGTGGCGTTGTCAGCAACCGGGCGGGATTCACCGTAACCAACAGCGTTCACGCGGCTGCCCTGCACGCCGTACTGGTTGACCAGGACGTTACGCACGGCATTGGCACGACGCTCGGACAGCTTCTGGTTGTAGGCGTCGGTGCCGACGGAGTCGGTGTGGCCTTCAACGGTGGTCGAGGTCTGCGGGTACTGCTGCATGAAGTCAGCCAGGTTCTTGATGTCGGCGTAGCTGTTGGGCTTGACCACGGCCTTGTCGAAATCGAACTTCACGTCCAGCTCGACGCGAACGGTTTCGGCGGCAGCCGGGCAGCCGGTAGCGTCAACGGTGACGTTAGCCGGGGTGTTCGGGCACTTGTCGACGTTGTCGCAAACGCCGTCGTTGTCGGAATCGGTGCAGACGTCAGCAACGGGGGCCGGAGCCGGAGCCGGAGCGACTTCTTTCTTGGTGGAACCACCGAAGTTCAGACCAACACCTACAGCAGCGCTCCACTCGGTGTCGCCGTAGTCGATGTTGTAGTTGGCTTGTACGCCGGTACGGGCATACAGGTTCTCGGTGAAGTAGTACTTCAGGCCGGCACCCAGGTTGGCGTAGGTGGAGTGATCACGACCACCTTCGTTGATGTCGCGGTTGCTGATGGACTGGTGAGCGAAGCCACCGGATACGTACGGACGCAGGCCGACGCCGGGCTGACCGAAGTGGTAGTAGGCGTCCAGAGCAGCCAGGCTGCCCTTGATGTTCTTGTGGCCCAGGTCGTGGTCGCCACGGGCGTTGTGGTACTCGCCGTAGGACAACGCCAGCTCAACGTCGTCGGTCAGGAAGTAGCCAACGGAACCGCCGTACAGGTCAGCGTTGGTCATGTTGCGCTGGCTGTCGGTGAACAGACGGCTGCCGAACAGCTCGGTCTCGACGGCGCCTTGACCTTGTGCCAGGGCGCTCAGCGAGGCGCTTGCCAGCAGGGAGCCGATCACGACGCCCAAGGTGCTCTTCAGTTTCATCCTTTGTATCCCCATTTTAGTGGTACTAATTCCGGCAATCTCCGGAGGCTTCGACAACAAGTTTTCGTGAAGTTCAAAAACTTACGGCTGACACATCCGGTCAGCCCTCAACTTCAGCTGCGAACTTGTCACGCAGTTTGTCGAGTGCCCGCTTGTACCGCATCTTGGTGGCGCTGAGGCCCATGTGCATGATGTCGGCGATCTCCTGGAACTCCAGCTCTGCGACGAAGCGCAGCACCAGGATCTCCCGATCGACCTGACCCACATGGACCAGCCAGCGATCCATCCCTCCCTTTTCTTCCAGCTTCGGCGCCCTTTCCTCGGAGGCTTCCTCCATCGGATCCAGACTTAATGCCTCCACCAGCCGCCGCTTGCGGCGTTCCTTGCGGTACTGAGTGATGCACTCGTTGTAGGTGATGCTGTACAGCCAGGTCTTGAATTTCGATTTCCCCTCGAAATTCTTCAAACCGTAAAGCACCTTCAGCATGATCTCCTGGCAGACATCGTCTGCGTCCCGGTCGTTCCCCAGGTAGCGGGCACAGACGTTGAACAGGGTGCGCTGGTAACGGCGCATCAGTTCTTCGTAGGCTCGCGTCACGTGGAAGAGTTCACCATGCGCGCGCTGGACCAGCTCTTCGTCACTGAGCGTGGTCGGGTCGTAGGCATGAGGGGCGGGCTTGTTCAAGACGGAGTTGGCTACCAAAAAGTGGCGGGCATGATAGCCATCTCCGCGTCGCCTGTCAGCGGCTGCGCACCTGGGCCTCCAGCAATAGACGGTTCGGAACCGAAACGATATCGCCCTCTTCGGTCATGATGAGAGTCTTGGCGGTGCCGATCTCCTCGATCTCGCCTTCGACGTCCGCCAGGGTCACCCACTGGCCGACTTCATAGAGTTCGCGCACATAGATGCCGGCCAGGATCTGCGACACCAGCCCACGGCTGCCGAGCCCCAGGGCCAGGGCCGCCGCCAGGGCGAAGGCGGTGAGCACGATGGCGATGACCAGGTTCAGCAGTTCGGTCTTGATCTCCAGCTGACCGACCGCGACCGAGATCGAAATGATGATGACCAGTCCCTGGGCCAGGCGCCCCAGGCCGGCCGCGTAATCCAGGCCGACGCCTTCGGCGGCGCCATGCACCAGACCGCTGACCAGTTGCGCCAGCAGCACGCCAACGATGAGCACCAGGGCGGCGCCAAAGATCTTGGGCACATAGAGCGCCATGACGTCCAGGGTCGAGGACACGCGCTGCAGACCCAGGGACTCGGCGGCCGAGACCAGGAACACCAGCAGGACGAACCAGTAGACGATCCGGCCGATCAGGGTGGTGACCGGCATGCGGATGCCGATCTTGGCCAGTTGCTTGGTCACCCCGGCTCCGGCGAGGACGCGATCCAGGCCGAGCTTGGCGAGTACCTTCGACAGCACGGTGTCGAGAATCTTGGCGACGGCGAAGCCGGCGAGGATCACCACAAGGGCGCCGAAGACGTTGGGAATGAAGCCGGCCACCTTGCTCCACAGGGTGGTCATGGCGGACAGCAGACTCTGGGTCCAGATATCGAATTCCATCTACTTCAGGATCTCCGGGAGAGATTCGCGACGCGCGGTACGGCGCGTGCGCGGCTTCAGGTGAGGGGCACCGTTGCCCAGTGCCAGCAGCAGCGCCGAGGCCCAGTGCCGCCCGATCAGATCGAACAGTGCACCTGCGCCAACCTGACGGTTGGCGGTCTTGAGCACGCGATGCAAGCGGGCCTGGTCGTCGCCCTCCTCGTCCTGAGCATTGGCCGGGGTATTGAGGAGCGCCTTGAGGGACGCTTCGAAGGGATCGTGCATAAGCACCTCGTTGGTCGTTTCCTCTTGACGCAGCGAGGTGGGGACGGGTCACAGCCAGCGCAGTCGACGGAACAGCCAGACCTGGAAGACCGCCACCGCGCCGATCACCAGGCAGGCGGCCACGAAGCCGAAGGCGGATGACGAACCCGGCATGCCGCCCATGTTCATCCCGAGCAGACCGGTGATGAAGCTGATGGGCAGGAAGAAGCCGGTGATGATGGCCAACAGATAGAGGGTGCGATTGGTCTTGTCGGTGGTCGCCCGCTGCTCGGCGTCCTGCAGCAGCGCGACCCGCTCGCGCATCACCTCGAGTTCTTCCAGGTTGCGCACCAGGCTGTTGTGCAATTCGCTCCAGTAGCCCTGGCTGGCCGCCTCGACGAACCAGGCGGGCTTGCCGCGGGCGAGATCGCCATAGATGTCACGCTGCGGAGCCAGGTACCGGCGCAGCCCGGTCGCGCGGCGCCGGAGGGTCAGCACCTGGGCGTGATCGGGCAGGCCGCCCTCGTCCTGGTCGACCTGTTCCTCGAGGCCGTCGAGCTGATCGGAGAGACCACGTACCAGGTCGTCGACCCGACTGGTCATGTAGCTGGCGAGGTAGAGCACCAGGTCTTCGGCACTCTGGGCACCGATGCCCGCCTCCAGGTCTTCCTGGACCTCGGCAGCGGCCTTCATGGGTCGCATGCGCAGGGAGATCACCCGGCGTTTGTCGACGAAGACCCGCAGCGACACCATGTCCTCGGGCACGGCGCCGGGATTCAGATTCACCCCGCGCAGGAACAGCAGCAGGCTGTCGTCGGGCTGATTGACCAGGCGCGGGCGGGTCGCCTCTTCCAGCAGCAGGTCACAGGCGAATTCGCTCAGGCCGCTGGATTGGCGGAGCCAGGCCTGAGCTTCGGGGACGCTACGGTCCCAGTGCAGCCAGAGCACCTCGCTCGGGCTCGGCTCCACCTCCGCCAGCTCGCGACGACTCAGGCGTCGTCCGCCACCGCGACCATCGAGGAGATAGCCATAGATGAGGCCTTGTTCCACATCGCTGTCGTACTGCTGCATCTGGGGTCTCTTGCAGGGATCGCGACCACGGTGGCCAGGCGATCCGGCGAAGGTGGCCCGAGACAGGGCGCAGGCGCTACCTTCGTGGGGAATGAGAGGGATTAATCCTGGAAAGGATCACCCCGCCGCTGGCCGGCGGGGCGATCCCTGGCCTCAGGCGTTGCCTTCGGCCAGGAAGAACCAGGTGTCGAGCACGGAGTCGGGGTTGAGCGAGACGCTCTCGATGCCCTGTTCCATCAGCCACTTGGCCAGATCCGGATGATCCGAAGGACCCTGGCCGCAGATGCCGATGTACTTGCCGGCCCGGTTGCAGGCGGCGATGGCATTGGCAAGCAGCTTCTTGACCGCCGGATTACGCTCGTCGAACAGGTGGGCGATGATGCCGGAGTCGCGATCCAGGCCCAGGGTGAGCTGGGTCAGGTCGTTGGAGCCGATGGAGAAGCCGTCGAAGTGCTCGAGGAATTCGTCCGCCAGCAGGGCGTTGGAGGGCAGTTCGCACATCATGATCACGCGCAGGTCGTTCTCGCCGCGCTTGAGACCGTTCTCGCCAAGCAGCTCGACCACCCGCGCCGCCTCGTCCAGGGTGCGCACGAAGGGCACCATGAGCTCGACGTTGGTCAGGCCCATCTCCTCGCGCACCTTTTTCATGGCGCGGCATTCCAGCTCGAAGCAGTCGCGGAAGTTCTCGCTGATGTAGCGGGAAGCGCCGCGGAAGCCCAGCATGGGGTTCTCTTCCTCGGGTTCGTAGAGCTTGCCGCCGATGAGGTTGGCGTATTCGTTGGACTTGAAGTCCGACAGGCGCACGATGACCTTTTTCGGCCAGAAGGCGGCGGCCAGGGTGGAGACCCCCTCCACCAGCTTCTCGACATAGAAGCCGACCGGATCCGAGTAGCCGGCGATGCGCTTGTCGACGCTCTCCTTAACCTCGAAGGGCAGGCTGTCGTAGTTGAGCAGCGCCTTGGGGTGCACGCCGATCATGCGGTTGATGATGAATTCCAGGCGCGCCAGACCCACGCCGGCGTTGGGCAGCTGGGCGAAGTCGAAGGCACGATCGGGGTTGCCGACGTTCATCATGATCTTGAACGGCAGCTCGGGCATGGCATCCACCGAGCTCTGGCGGATGTCGAAGTCCAGCTCGCCTTCGTAGATCAGGCCGGTGTCGCCCTCGGCGCAGGAGACGGTGACGGTCTGGCCATCCTTGAGCAGGCTGGTGGCGTTGCCGCAGCCGACCACCGCCGGAATGCCCAGCTCGCGGGCGATGATGGCGGCGTGGCAGGTACGACCGCCGCGGTTGGTGACGATGGCGCTGGCGCGCTTCATCACCGGCTCCCAGTCGGGATCGGTCATGTCGGAGACCAGGACGTCACCGGGCTGGACGCGATCCATCTCGCTGACGTCGCGGATGATCTTGACCTTGCCGGCGCCGATGCGCTGGCCGATGGCGCGGCCTTCCACCAGCACCTGGCCCTTGTCCTTGAGCAGGTAGCGCTCCATGACGGTGGCGCTGGCGCGGCTCTTCACGGTCTCGGGACGGGCCTGGACGATGTAGAGCTTGCCGTCGTCACCGTCCTTGGCCCACTCGATGTCCATCGGGCGACCATAGTGGCGCTCGATGATCAGCGCCTGCTTGGCCAGTTCGGTGACCTCGGCGTCGGTGATGGAGAAACGCGCGCGATCCGCCGGCTCGACATCGACGGTGCGCACGGAGCGACCGGCCTTGGCTTCTTCGCCATAGACCATCTTGATGGCCTTGCTGCCCAGATTGCGCCTGAGGATGGCCGGGCGACCGGCTTCCAGGGTGGGCTTGTGAACATAGAATTCGTCCGGGTTGACCGCGCCCTGCACCACGGTCTCGCCGAGACCGTAGGCGGCGGTGACGAAGACCGCGTCGCGGAAGCCGGATTCGGTGTCCAGGGTAAAGAGCACGCCGGCGGCGCCGGTCTCGGAACGCACCATGCGCTGCACGCCGGCGGACAGGGCGACCAGCTTGTGATCGAAGCCCTGGTGGACGCGGTAGGCGATGGCGCGGTCATTGAAGAGGGAGGCGAAGACTTCCTTGGCAGCGCGAATGACGTTGTCGACGCCGCGGATGTTGAGGAAGGTTTCCTGCTGGCCGGCAAAGGAGGCATCCGGCAGGTCTTCGGCGGTCGCCGAGGAGCGCACGGCCACGGCGAGATTGGGGTTGCCCGCCGAGATCTCGGCGAAGGCCCGGCGGATCTCGGCGTCCAGGCGCTCGGGGAAAGGCGCGTCCATGACCCACTGGCGGATCTGGGCGCCGGTCTTGGCCAGGGCGACGACGTCGTCGACATCCAGCGCGTCGAGGGCCGCGTGAATGCGATCGTTCAGGCCGCTCTGCTCGAGGAAGTCGCGATAGGCCTGGGCCGTGGTGGCGAACCCGCCGGGTACGGAGACGCCCGCGCCGGCCAGGTTGGCGATCATCTCGCCGAGGGATGCGTTCTTGCCGCCCACGCGCTCGACGTCGTGCACGCCAAGCTGTTCCAGTGAAATTACATACTCGTCCAAGGTCTTCTCTCCATCTTGTGTCTTTGTGGGAAAGCAGTACGCCTCGGCGCTCGCCCCATGGACAGTGGACGGCGGTGGGTTACAGTGCAGCGATCCCTGCCCCGTACGCCACCAGGACGTCCCTCCATGCAACGAACCGCCTTTTTCATTTCCGACGGTACCGGCATCACGGCCGAAACCCTCGGTCAGAGCCTCCTGGCCCAGTTCGGGGACATCACCTTCAGAAAGGTCACCCGCCCCTACGTGGATACGCTGGACAAGGCCAGGGCGATGGTACAGCAGATCAATGCCGCCGCCGTCCAGGACGGTGCGCGACCCATCATCTTCGATACCATCGTCAACCGTGACATCCGGGCCATTCTGGACCAGTCGAACGGGTTCATGATCGACATCTTCTCCACGTTTTTATCCCCGCTCGAAAGGGAACTTTCCGCCGAATCTTCGTATTCGGTAGGGAAGTCACATTCGATCATGCACAATAGTCACTACATGGAGCGGATCGAGGCCGTCAATTTCGCACTCGAAAACGACGACGGCGCCCGCACGACCCACTATGCGCAGGCCGATCTGATCCTGGTCGGGGTCTCGCGCTGCGGCAAGACGCCGACCTGCCTCTATATGGCGCTGCAATACGGCATCCGCGCGGCGAACTATCCGCTGACCGAAGAGGACATGGAGCGCCTGCAGCTGCCCGCCTCGCTGAAGACCTACAAGGACAAACTGTTCGGCCTGACCATCGATGCCGAGCGGCTGGCGGCGATCCGTCACGAGCGTCGGCCCAACAGTCGCTATGCGAGCTTCGCCCAGTGCGAATTCGAACTGCGCGAGGTGGAGAGTCTGTTCCGTCGCGAGAACATCTCCTTCATCAACACCACGCATTTTTCCGTGGAGGAAATCTCGGCGAAGATTCTGGTGGAGAAAGGCGTGGAAAGACGGTTTAAATAGTCGACCACCCCTCCTCTTCGGCGCCCGTGCGGCGCACCAGGCGACCGCCATGAACCTCGTCGATGCCCTGCTGTTCTTTCCGGTCGCCCTGCTCATCGCCCTGACCCCCGGCCCCAACAACTTCTGCTCGCTCGGCAACGGCATCCGCCATGGCGCGGTGACGGCGGGACTGGCGGCCCTGGGGCGCGACGTGGCCTTCGTGATCTTCCTGGTGATTTCGGCGGTGGGCCTGGGCGCCATGCTGCTGGCTTCGGAGACGGCCTTCACCATCATCAAGTGGATCGGCGCGCTCTACCTGCTCTACCTGGGCGTGAAGAGCTGGCGCAGCCGGGCCTTCGACGGCCTGGACCTGGCCGAGAGCGGCGCGGCGCAACCGCGGGCGCTGCACCGGCTGATGCTGCAGGAATTCCTCATCGGCATCAGCAATCCCAAGGCGATCCTGCTGTTCGCCGCGGTCTTTCCGCAGTTCATCGATCCCACTCAGCCGACGACCCAACAATTCGTCTACCTGGGCGGCACCCATCTGTTCGCGGAGCTGGTCGCGGCCGTGATCTATGGCCTATTCGGCCGCCAGATCCGCCGCTTCATCCGCGGACCCCGTGGGGTGCGCCGCCTCAATCAGGCCACCGGGGCCTTCTTTGCCGGCGCAGGCGGTCTGTTGCTGACCGCCCACCGCTGATTCAGGACGACACCAGACCGGACTGGGCGGCGCCCAGCTTGGCCAGGGCCGCTTCGATCGCCGCCCAGGGCTGTTCCCTGGGCGCTAGCGACGTGTCCATCCCGGCCTGGTGTGCGGTTCGCACCAGGGTGTTGAATTCGGCCGTCAGTGCCGCGGCCTGGGCCGTGTCGACAGCTCCGGAAAAGGCCGCGGGCGACAGCCAGAGGCGTTCCTGCAGGCGCTCGCCGACCTGACGGGCGAATTGCAGCCGCCGCTGCTGACCGATCGGCCCGGCTTTGGTGTCTTCCACCAGACCCAGCGACAGCGTCTTGTAGGCCGGCAGCCGATCGAGCAGCCCCTGCTGGGCCTGGACCGACCGCGGCCAGTCGACATGCAGCCCCTCTACCGGCAGACCGGCAGCCAGCCCCAGGTTGTCGAGCAACTCGCCCTGACGCACACCCAGCAGCTTCTTCAGCGGTTCGCGTTGCAGCAGGTTGTAGGCCCTCTCGAAGGCGGTGCGCCAGGCCAGCGGCAGTTCCAGCGTCAGCAAAGGCTCATCGAGCTGGACCCATTCCACGCCCTGGGCGGCCAACCGCGCGAATATCTCGCCATAGACCGGTAGCAGCGCTTCCAGCAATTCGAGGCGGTCGAAGGCCGGATCGAGCGAGCGACCGAGCCATAGATAGCTCAGGGGTCCGAGGATCACCGGCTTGGCCACCAGACCGAGCGCCTGGGCCTCGGCGACCTCGTCGAACAACTGCTCCCAGCCGATGGCAAAGGACTGGTCCGAGGTGAATACCGGGACCTGACAGGGACCGGCGAATAGATGATCGTCTGCCGCCTCAGTGCGAGCGGCGGCGCCGACCAGATACGAATGCGCCAGAACCCGATCGCCCCAGCCGAAGTCGCCTACCGCGAGCCACTCACAACCCGCGGCCTGCTGGGCGCGCCAAGCCTGCTGACGCTGCTGGCGCCCCTGGGCGATCAGGGCGGTCCGGTCGCAATCGTCGAGAGACGCCAGCGTCGCCAGGGACGCGTCACCCTGTTGCGCGCGCCGCGCGGAACCCTGGGAATGAATCTTGACCATTGCACACCTCCACCTGACAGGATGGAGATTGTCGTCGCGCATGAACCATGAAACAAACTCAGGTTTCTTGTGATGAACTCAAGTTTCTCTCATACACCGCGATCAGGGTTTGAAGCGCGCCATGCTGTAGGCGTTGACGAACACCCCATCGCGCAGGGCATAGCGACGCAGCAGCCCTTCCTCTTCGAAACCCAGCTTGCGATAGAGCGCCATGGCTGGCTCGTTGTCGCTGAAGACGGTCAACTCGACCCGATGCAGATTCATCCAGTTGTCGGCGAGGTCGAGCAGGGCCGTCAGCAGCTGGGTGCCTATGCCCTGCCCCTGGAAATCCCGGGCCACGCCCATGCCAAGGGCGCCACAGTGCTGGCGGCGAATGCGTTGCTGCTGTTCGAGACTGGCGCTGCCCACCACCCGCCCCTGCTGCAGGGCGACCAGTCCTATCCGCCCTTCGCGTTCGCCGCTCAGACGCTGCCGCCATTGTTCGGCGCTCTGATAGGGTAGCTGCAGCACCTGCCGCGCCACGGCCGGATCGCCATAGAGGGCAGCGAGGCCCTCGGCATGGCGGTCGGCATAGCGTTCCAGGTGGACGGTGGAACTGGACATGGGCGGCACTCCTTGGCGGAAGTCCGCAGCTTCGCCCAGGTCCGGGGGTCCGGACAAGGGCGAAGCGCAGGCGTCACGCGCCGGTCACAGCGTCCACTTCAGGCTGAGCATGACATTGCGGGGATCGCCGTAGGTGCCACTCCCGGTACCTGTCGGGATGCCCTGCCAGTATTTCTCATCGAAGATGTTGTTGAAGTTGACCCGGCCATCCCAATGCTCGTTGAAGCGGTAGCCGGCCATCAGCCCCACCAGGGCATAGCTATCCTGCTTGGCTTCGCCGGTACCGACGCGCTGGAAGGTCTCGCTTTGGGCCTGCAGATCGCCACCGATACGCCAGTTGCTCAGGCTACCCGTGAGTTGATAACTGGTGGCGGCCTTGAACAGGTGCTTGGGCTGCTCGGGCGCGAAGCGGCGATCCTCGTAGGTGACATCCTTGGTGTATTGGCTAAGCACCAGGGTATAGGCCGCAGACGCCTGCCAGTTTGGCGTCAGTTGGCCGGAGATTTCCGCGTCGATACCGCGACTGCGGACCTCGCCCGCCGCGCTGTAGCAGCTCTGGGCGGGATAGCCAGGGCAGAAGGTGGCCTGGTTGGCTGGCAGGTAGGCACGATTCTCCTGAATGGTGTCGAACAGCGCCACGGACGCGTTAAGCGCGCCATCGAAATAGGCGCCCTTGAGACCGATCTCGTAGCTTTTGCCAGTCATGGGCTCCAGGACCGAACCTCCGGAGTTCTGCTCGCTTTGCGGCTTGAAGATCTCGGTATAGCTGGCATAGACCGAATAGGTGTCGTTCAGGTCGTAGATGATGCCGGCATAGGGCGTGACTTCGCGGGTGGCCTTGTAGTCGTTGTCGCTGTAAAGGTTGTCGAAGTCATACCAGCTGACTCGTCCCCCGACGATGACGTGCAGCGGATCTATGGGGTTGAAGCGCGCCGCCGCGTAGATCGCCTCTTCGGTCGTGGTGTTCTTGCTGGCATAGGGCGTCAGCGTGTCCTTGGCCGGTTTGGGGATGCTGCTGGGACGGAAGTTGTAGATGTCCACCGGAGTGGCACCGGAATAGCCGCCACGCTGATAGAACTTATCCTGCCGCCGACTGATCCCGGCCATCAGTTCGTGCTCGCGACCCATCAACTGGAAGGGACCACTGACCGAGGCATCGATGTTGAGCTGATCGGAATCGGTGCGATAGGCGCCGGAAGCGGTACCAAAGTCACTGACCGAACTGTAGCTGAAGTCCGCGGCCGTCGACGTCAGGTAGTTGGAGTAGGTATCGGAATTGGCCCAGACCTGCTGCGCCGCCAGCTTGGCCTTCCAGCCGTTGTCGAAGGTGTGGGTGATGTCGGAGAACAGGGTGTAGTTGTCCTGATCCCAGTAGGCCCAGTCGCCGCTCAGGAAGGTGGAACGCGACAGGTGCAGGTTTTCGCCGTTGGGACCGCTGGGCAGGCTGCCCCAATCGGAGGTCTTGTCTTCACGCTGCTTGGACGCGCCGATGGTCCAGGTGGTGGCGTCGCTGAGATCCGCTTCGAGGACGCCATAGAAGGTCTGGCGCTTGCGCTCGCGCACGTCCTGGAAGCTGTTGCCGTCTTCGTAGGCGGCCACGGCGCGACCGCGCAGGGTGCCGGCTTCGTTGAGCTTGTTGGAGGCGTCGACCTCGGTACGGTAGCGGTCCCAGCTGCCGGCGCTGGTGGTGACGCTGACCTGAGGGAAGGCGGTCGGGCGCTTGCGAACCAGATTGAGGGTGGCCGAAGGATCGCCGGCGCCGGTCATCAGGCCGGTGGCGCCACGCACCACTTCCACCCGGTCGTAGATGGACAGGTCGGCCGAGGACAGACTGTCGAGGGTGAAGGTCCCGGCCGTGGTGGGTAGGCCGTCGTACATGACGTTGTCGATGCGGAAGCCGCGGGAGAGGAATTCCTGACGATCACCCCCGAATTTGCGTAGCGTCACGCCCGGGGCGTAGCGGACCACATCGTTGAGATCTGTCATGCCCTGGTCTTCCATGCGCTGCCGGGTGATGACGCTCACCGACTGGGGCGTTTCGCGGATGGACAGCGGCAAGCCGGTGGAGGTGCTCATGGCGCCGGTGGTGTAGGAGCGGGTCCCTTCGGTGGTCGTCCGGCCCGTCAGGGAGCCATCGTCCGCGCTGATGGTGGTGGCATCCAGGGCCACGCTGCCGGCCGCCGCCTGGGTGGCCACCGGGGCAACGGTCGCGACCGAGCCGCTGACCGAGGCCGCCAGGCCGCTGCCCGCCAGCAGACGTTGCAGGGCGACATCCGGCTCCATCCGCCCCGCCAGTGCCGGCGCCCGCTTGCCCACCAGGGCGGCGGGATCGTAGTTCACCTGCAGGCCGCTGGCGCGCGCGAAGCTCTGCAAGGCATCGGCCAGCGGCTGCGCCGGTTGCGACAGCGCCACGGGAGCGGCCTGGGCGAGGGTCGCCACGCCCAGGGAAACGGAAAGCGCGATGAGGCGAAGGGAGAAGAGCTGCATGTCGTTGGTCGTCCTCTAGGGAAACACCGACCCGTCCGTACCCCACGTAAGGACTCGCTGGAGATTTTCCAGGGACCGGTATCCGATGCCGTCTTGCGCGGCGGAACGCAGGCTATGCAACCTGGATGCATCTGTAAATGCAAATTAATATCATAAGCGACCGCAAGTCGATGACTGTACTGCCCGAAGCGGTCAAGGACGGGGATTTCCAGACATCAGCCTTCCATCGCTCTGATTCGGCAATTTTCGAGGGAATGTTTCAAGAAATGAGCGGCTGCCCTCCCCGCCTTGTGCAGCGGTAGGCAAACCAGCCGGATGACGAGCTGGATGCCGGCGAGAGGGAGAAGGCACCAGGAATCGAGGAGCGAGGCGGCAGGAAGGGGGACGGATTCAAACCAGACGCCGGGTCCCTCCCACCCCTTCATCGTGAAAGCGCTGGGCGATGGCGCAGATCTGCGGTTCGATGGCCAGGAAGGCATCGAGCACCAGGGGATCGAAGGTGCTGCCGCGCATCTCGCGCATCATCTGCAGCGAGTCTTCGTGGCTGAACGGCTCCTTGTAGCAGCGCCGGCTGATCAGGGCGTCGTAGATATCGGCCACCGCCATGATCCGCCCCGCCAGCGGGATATCGGTACCGGACAGTCCGTTGGGATAGCCGCTGCCATCCCACTTCTCGTGGTGGGTGCTGGCGATCTCGGCGGCCAGGGCGAGGAAGTTGTCATCCTCCAGGTGGCTGGCGGTGCTGAGGATGATCTGCCGACCGAATTCGGCATGCCGCTGCATCACCTGCATCTCCTCCGGCGTCAGCCGCCCGGGCTTGAGCAGGATGGCATCCGGCACCCCGACCTTGCCGATGTCGTGCAGGGGCGCGGACAGGAACAGCAGCTTGATGTAGTCCGGCGTGAGCAATTCCGGCGCCTGGCCGGCACGGCGCAGCTCCTCGGCGATGGCGCGAACATAGTGCTGGGTGCGCTTGATATGGGCGCCGGTCTCGGGATCCCGGGTTTCGGCCACCGCCGCCATGGACTCGATGGTGACCTGGCGCGAGCGTTCCAGTTGCCGGCGCCAGCGCTCTTCGTGCTGGCGCGCCAGCACGATCCGCGTGACCAGCGCCAGGGCCGTGAGCAGCCCTACCAGCACCAGGGGTGCGGCCAGCGGCAGGAAGATGTCATGGCGAACGAACAGCCAGGCGCCCAGCAGCTGCGGCAGGACGATCGACGCCGCCGCCAGGAGGACGAAGCGCCGCTGGCTGCGGTTGAAGAAGAAGCCGGCTGACAGCAGCAGGCCGCCCAGCAGGCACAACGCCATTTGCAGCACACCGGAGAATTGCGGGACCCGTACCAGGGCATCGTCCAGCAGGTCCTGGGTCAGGGCCGCCTGCAGCCTGACGCCGGAAAAGGTCTGTCCCAGCGCCGTGGCGTGCAGGTCGTTGAAGCCTGCGGCCGAGACGCCGACGAAGACCACCTTGCCCTTGAGCGTGGCCGGTGCCACCGCGCCGCTGAGCACCGCCAGGGCCGAGACCTCCGGATAGTGTTCGGCGGCGCTGTGCAGCCGCAGCAGCGCCTGGCCTTCGCGATCAAGCGGCAGGCGGTGCTCGCCAAGCCGCAGTATCGGACCCGCCAGGCTGGTCTCCACCACGCCCTCGTTCAGCCCCAGGGCGCGCAGGGTGGCGGCCAGTGCCAGACTCGGATGGATGATGCCCTGATAGCTGAGCAGCAGCGGCACGCGCCGCAGGATGCCGTCGCTGTCGCGCTGGCTGTTGATGAAGCCGCTGAAGCGCGTCTGGCTGGCGATGGGGGCCACACTGTCCAGCGCGCCGCTGGCCTTGGGCAGCCTGAGGGCGTCAAGGGCGCCGCTGAAGCCCACCCCTGGCCGCAGCGCGGCAGCGACGGGTTGCTGCAGATCGAGGAAAAAGAAATGGGCGCCGACGGCGCCCGTCTGCCCCATGACGTAACCGAGATAGCCGTCGTTGTCCTGCAACTCCGGCGGCACACCGGAAAAGCTCAGGTGCATGCCGAAGTCGTCCTGGAAACTCTGTTGCAGGGCCTTGAGCGAGGTACGGTCCGGCTCGCTGAACAGGACGTCCACGGCGATCGCCGCCGGCTCGGCCTCGGCGATCCGTGAGAGCAGCTGGGCAACCCGATAGCGCGGCCAGGGCCACTGCCCCAGCGCCGCCAGGCTGGCCTCGTCGATGCTGACCACCTGGACGTCGCGGGCGTCCTCGTTGCTGGCCGCCAGGCGGCTGAGCTGGTCGTAGGCCAGGCGATCGAGGTACTGCAGTGGCGTCCATTGCAACAGCGCGGCGAGGCCGAAGGCCAGCGACAGGCCAAGGCTGACCAGGAACATCCAGGGCGCGCGCCGGCGCAGCAGGGTCGCAACGGAGTTCATGCCCGCGACCCTAGAGAATCAGGATTTCGACACGCCGATTGCGCGGCTCGGATTTGCCGGGACGGGTCGGAACCAGGGGCACGGTATCGCCGAAGAATTCGACGTTGATGCGCAACTTGGGATCGAGTCGCTGCAGCAGACCGGCCACCTTGCGGGCACGCTGCCCCGAGAGGTCGAGGTTGTAGGAAGGCGCACCCGAGCCGTCCGCATGGCCGAATACCGAAATCTCGGTAGGGATGCGCTGCCGTGCCGTTTCCAGCACCTCGGGCAGCAGCGCCTTGGACTGCGGCGTGAGCTCCATGCTGTCGGAGAGGAAATTGAGGATGAAGGTCTTGGGCGGCGACGGCTGCGCCGCCAGCACCTGACGATGCTGCTGTTCGAAGAGGGGTTGGGCCACCGCCTGGGCCGCGGTCGGCGCCTGACCCGGGCCGGCCACCGTGACCTCGGCGAACCCCTGGTCGATGGCCTGGCGGCCCGCCGGGCTGGTCACCGAGACGGCGCCGACATGCCCATCGGCGTCGGGCATCAGGATCACCCGCGTCTGCGGTGGTGGAGGGCTGGCACAGCCGCCCAGCAGCAGCGTGGACAGCAGCACGCTCAGCAGCAGACGACCAGGGGACGCGACAGCGATCAGGGCAGTCATTGGGCCTGGACCAGGAAGCGGGTGCCGCGCACGCCTATGGTGGCGGTCGGCGTCTCGATCTTGACCGTGTCGGGCGCGACCTTGCCGATCTTGCCGGACGAGTAGATGGCGGAGCCCTTGGTCAGGTACAGCGAGAAGCCGTAACGACTGCTCTTGGGTTCGAAGAGATAGTCACGCAATTGCACGTCGGCGCCGTTGCCCAGGGTGAGCAGGGTACCGTCGAGAAAGACGATGGCCGCGGTGGCGTCCGGGCCGGCCTGCAGGCGATCGGCCACCTGCAGGGTGGTACCGGCCTGGGCGTCCAGGCTGGCGGTCTGGCGCAGCACCTTGACGCTGCCCGAGACGCTCTTGATCAGGGCCACGTGCTCCTCCTCCGCGGCCGTGACCTGCGGGGAACCCAGCAGCTGCAGCCCGAGCAGCGCCAATGCGAACAGTGTTGTCTTCATGCTTTCCTGGTCCCTGGATGGAAAGGCGTGGCCGTCGCTGGGGCGACGGATTGCCGGCAGGACCTCGGATGGCATCTTGAAGCGGCCTGCTGCGCAGCGGTCAGGGCTCCAGACTCGTGAGCCCAATCACCTTCTACCAGATAAACAAGCCAAGCGGCACGCAAAGTAGTACGAATGGCACCTGGCCACTACCCATGCCATCACGACCCAGCGAGACGAACGGCACGGGCAGTGGTCTAGTGAGCATCTTTCCCAGGTAACCTTTTCATGCAGATCATTCTGGTGCGTCACGGCAAACCCGATCTTTCCAGCAAGGCTCGCTGCACCCCGCGGGAGATGAAGGACTGGGTCGCGCGCTACCAGAAAGCCCCGGTGCCCGCCGGCCTGGAGCCCGCGGAGACGCGGCGACTGGCCCAGGAAGCGGGCTATGTGGTGAGCAGCCCCCTGGGCCGCTGCGTGCGCTCGCTGGAGTACCTGATGGGGCGTTCCGGCAGCCCGGTCGATGACCGCTATGCCGAAGCCCATCTGCCCTATCTGGAACTGGATGCGCCGCGGCTGCCGGTCAAGGCCTGGCGCCTGCTCTTCAGATCCGCCTGGTTCCTGGGTTTCGCCGCCCACACCGAATCCATCGGCAGCTCCTCGGTGCGTGCCGGCCAGGCGGCCGATCGCCTCATCGAACTGGCCGAACGCCATGGTTCGGTGCTGCTGCTGGGGCACGGCATCATGAACGTGCTGATCGCCTGGCAGTTGCGCAAGCGTGGCTGGCGCGGGCCGCTGCATCTGCTGCTCAAGGACTACTGGAAGCCGAGTATCTATCGCAAGGAGAGGCGTTGAGTTCGATCAGCGGCTCGCCTTGGCGCGGGCCTCTTCCAGCTCACGGCGGGCCTCGGCCAGCTTTCTGCTCCGCACCCGGATCTTGTCGGCGTCGCCCTTGGCCTGGGCGTCGCGCAGATCCCGTTCCCGTTCGGCCACCTCGCGACTGCGGGCCTGGATGACTTCCAGCCGCTGCTGGCGCAGGCCGGTATCGGTGCAGTGCGCCTGCACCGCGTCGAGTGCTCGCCGCAATCCTGTCAGCCGTCCGGCATCGCCTTGCGCCTGAGCCTGGGCGATCTGCCGTTCCAGCGTGAGGCGTTTCGCCGCGCAGCCCCCGTCGGCTACAACTGCCACGCCAGGTAGCAGCAGGCTTGCCGCCACGAGCACTGCCTTGGCTCGGTTTGTCATATGTCTTCCTCCGGGCGTTGAAATCCGCCAGCGCCTGACTCTTCCCGTTCAACCGTCCAGCGACGGTCCGACCAGGGCGGCGAGCTGGTCGTAGACGCCAGGCGCCGCAACCAGCAGCGGATTGCCATTGACCAGGCCGTCGTTGCGCAGGAAGGCGTTGTGACGACCGCCCGCCTCCCGGATCAGGACCAGGCCCGCCAGGCAGTCCCAACCATGGATCAGGGTCTCGTAGTAGCCGATCAGCCGGCCGGCGGCGACGTAAGCGGTCATCAGCGCGCCCGAGCCATTGCGGAAGAACTGCCCCCCCTCGGCCAGCAGGCCGGTCACGAACGGCAGGAAGTGTTCCTTGCCGCGTCTGTGGGTGGTGCCCAGTCCGGTCAGGCCCTGGCGGATCTCGGTGGCCGCATGGACGCGCAGCGGCTGGTCGTTGACGAAGGCGCCGTGCCCGCGCAGGCCATGGAAGAGTTCGTCGTGATTCGGATCCATGATGGCGCCGAGCAAGGGATCGCCCTCGTGCATCAGGCCGATGGACACGCACCAGTTGTGCAGGCCGTTGAGAAAGGGCGCGGTGCCGTCGATGGGATCTATGACCCAGAGGTAGGGCGCGGAGAGGTCGGTGGCACCGCCCTCCTCGCCCAGCAGGCCATCTTCCGGAAAGCGTTCGCTCAGGCGTTGGCGGATGAGGTCCTCCAGCGTCTTGTCGGCGATGCTCACCACGTCCTGCAGGTCGCTGCCCTTGTGGTCCACCTGCAGCGCCGCGCGCCGACGATAGAAGTCGAGGCCGAGCTGCGCCGCCTCCCGGGCGATGTCCTGGACAGCGCGGTAGCGTTCAGCGATGGCGGGGGCGATGGCGGTCATGGACACTCCTGGAACGGGGAAAAGGCGCCAGGGTGCCAGTTCCGCCTGAGGAAAAGAATAGTCGCGAGCCTGGCGCACACCAGGGTTGCAGCGGACCGCTGTCAGGCCGCGGCGGCACCCTAGCCATTTTTGGCCGATGTCGGCAAAGGTCCGACTAGAGGCCCCTGGTAATGGCCGTGTCATCTCGGGAGCGCAGGCTGTCGGGTATTGGCAGTCAGGACGGCGAAATGCAGCGGCGGACCGCACCAAATCCGCGCGCGGCCGTCAGAACTAGTGAGAGCTCGTTGTACCGGGAGGACGCCATGACCGCACAAACTTCGCTATTCCACGGCAATGGTCAGCTGCAGCAATTGCGGCGACTGATACCTAGACAGCATTTCGAATGTCTGGAACGCCACCTCGAGTTGCTGTCGCGCGAATTTCCGCTGTTCGATCATCCGCCGCTGAGCATCGACTGCGCCGTCGCCGAAACCCTGGAAAACCTCGGAATCCGCGCCTTCCAGTGGCAGGGCAGTTGCAACCTGCCGCAGCGAATGGCCCTGGGCAGTGCGCTGATGGGCGAGGGATTCATGGCCCAGTCCAGCACCCCCGAATACACCCTCTATCTTAATGCCCGGGGTGAAAAGGTGCTGTTGCGGCAAGAGCCCGCCGCCGGCCAGACCCTGGTCAGCCTGGTGTCGGATTGCCCGCCGCTGTTCGCCTATCTGGCGGCCAAGCACCGCGACGCGGTACCCGTCGCCTAAGTGACGCGCCATCGCCTTGTCAGTCGTGTGATCCGCTCGAAAACAGAATGACGAACAGGATCACAACTGCGCTTTAACGTCGGACTAACCGGGAACCAAATAGGCAGTGGAATGGTAGATTCGCGCTTCGGATCTACCAGGAGACCCAAGGAATGGGAATTCGTATTCTGGCCAGTGTCGTCGTGACCTTTGCCGCCCTCAATGGCGAAGCAGCCTCCCTCCCCGCGATACCCCCGCTCAAGCTGGCGGACCTCACCCTTCAGGTCCCCCAGTTAAGTACCGATGCCATCCCTACCAAAGTTGACGCCCAGCTGCGTGACAGTCGGCAGCCAGTCAATAGCGCCCGCTGGCTTAACGACCATCAGACCTTTGCTCAAGAGCAACGCTGGGTATTCTAGTCCGTTGGATTGATGTCGACGGATGGCTTCCCTTTCGTATGCTTTTTCATACCGCGCGGGGAATGAATCCCGTTTTTGCAGGTCCGTCTGGTTCTACGGGCAGCTCAACTCCTCTGCCCTTTCAACCTGCACGCGGAGCCGTCATGAAACGCCTGTCCTTTCTCCTGTTCGCCGCCCTATCGGCCTGCAGCTCGGCTCCCACCCCGCCCCCGGCCGATCCGTCGCAATTCGGCGGCCGTACCCAGGAACAGCTCCGGCAGAGTTTCGGCGCACCCCAGCGGGTCGCGCAGCTCGATCGCCTGATGGTCTACGAATACCGCAACCTGCGCGCGCCGGGCAGCGCGACGCCGGTCTATTCCTTTCTCATCGAAAACGAGCGGGTGATCGAATCCACCCCCGGAACCTTGCAGCTTTATCGCGAAGACGGCATCACCAAGGTCAAGGCGGAAAGCCTCTAGGCAGAGCCGCTGGCCGTGCCGGCGGTCCCGCGCAGCCCTGCAGGGATGTGCAAAAAAATACCGATTTTGGTGTCTTTCAGCATTTGTTTCCCGGGCGGCAACGGGCTGTAATCGGTCCGTGGCTTCCGCTGCAAAGGCCGTCACAGCCGGCCGCGTGGTGGGTTACAACAACAAGAAAAGCGTCTGCTGCAGTTGCACAGGACGCGGAGTGCAAGATGAAAACAACACCAAAAGCGCTTTTATTGTCCGCTGTTACCCTCTCTGCAGGCCTGACCTTCTCGCTGGCCCTCCAGGCCGCCGAAACGGTCACCATCGCCACCGTCAACAACAGCGACATGATCCGCATGCAGCGGCTGTCCAAAACCTTCGAAGACCAGCATCCCGACATCAAGCTCAACTGGGTGGTGCTCGAAGAAAACGTGCTGCGTCAGCGGCTGACCACTGACATCGCCACCCAGGGCGGCCAGTTCGACGTCCTCACCATCGGCATGTACGAAACCGGCCTCTGGGGCGCCCAGAACTGGCTGGAGCCCATGAAGGACCTGCCCGCCAACTACGACCTGGACGACCTCTTCCCGTCGGTTCGCGAAGGCCTGTCGGTCAAGGGCACCCTCTATGCGCTGCCCTTCTATGCCGAAAGCTCCATCACCTACTACCGCAAGGATCTGTTCCAGCAGGCCGGCCTGACCATGCCCGCCCAGCCCACCTGGACCCAGATCGCCGAATTCGCCGGTAAGCTGCACCAGCCGGACAAGGACCAGTACGGTCTGTGCCTGAGAGGCAAGGCCGGCTGGGGCGAGAACATGGCCCTGGTCACCACCATGGCCAACGCCTTCGGCGCGCGCTGGTTCGACGAGAAGTGGCAACCGGAATTCACCGGTCCGGAATGGACTGCGGCGGCCAACTACTACGTCACCAACATGAAGAAGTACGGCCCGCCCGGCGCCTCCAGCAACGGCTTCAACGAAAATCTGGCGCTGTTCAACAGCGGCAAGTGCGCCATCTGGGTCGATGCCAGCGTCGCCGGCTCCTTCACCATGGACAAGAGCCAGAGCAAGGTCGCCGACAGCGTCGGCTTCGCCGGCTCGCCGCGCGAGGTCACCGACAAGGGCTCGTCCTGGCTGTATGCCTGGTCGCTGGGTATCCCCACCTCCTCCAAGCACAAGGACGCCGCCAAGACCTTCGTGACCTGGGCCACCTCCAAGGACTACGCCAAGCTGGTCGCGGACACCGACGGTATCGCCAACGTGCCGCCGGGCACCCGCAAGTCCACCTACAGCCAGGCCTACATGGACGCGGCGCCCTTCGCCAAGGTCTCGCTGGACATGCTGCAGCACGCCGACCCGGCCCATCCCTCGGCCAAGCCGGTGCCCTACGTGGGCATCCAGTACGTGACCATTCCCGAGTTCCAGGCCATCGGCACCTCGGTGGGCAAGCTGTTCGCCGCGGCCCTCACCGGGCAGATGTCGGTCGAGCAGGCCCTGCAGGCGGCGCAGCAGTCCACCGCCCGGGAAATGAAGCGCGCCGGCTATCCCAAGTAGCGCTGGAGCCCGGGGTCCGCACCACGCGGCCCCCGGCCTAGCGGCTTTCCCTGCCTGATCCGTCGCTGGCGTCGCGAGACGCCAGCGCCTCGTCACGGCCCACTGCCTTGCGGAGCATCGCCATGCAGACCTCCACCCTCAAGACGCCCGTCGTCGAATCCCCTGCCGCTCCCGCCCGTCGTCAACGCCGTCGCGCCGGTCCCGGCTGGTTCCTGATCAGTCCTTCGGTGGCCCTGCTGCTGGTGTGGATGCTGGTGCCCCTGGGCATGACCATCTGGTTCTCGCTGATCCGCTACAACCTGCTCTACCCCGGCGAGCACGCCTTCGTCGGCCTGGAAAACTTCGAATACTTCGTCACCGATGCCGGCTTCTGGCCCGGCATGACCAACACCCTGCTGCTGGTGGGCAGCGTGCTGCTGATCAGCGTGGTCTTCGGCGTGCTTATCTCGGCGCTGCTGGAGGCCAGCGAATTCTTCGGTCGCGGCATCGTCCGCGTCCTGCTGATCTCGCCCTTCTTCATCATGCCCACGGTCAGCGCCCTGATCTGGAAGAACCTGATCTTCCATCCGGTCTCCGGCATCCTCGCCGCGATCTGGAAACTGTTCGGCGCCACCCCGGTGGACTGGCTGGCCACCCACCCGCTCCTGTCGATCATCCTGATCGTGTCCTGGCAGTGGCTGCCCTTCGCCATCCTCATCCTGATGACCGCCATGCAGTCGCTGGATCAGGAGCAGAAGGAAGCGGCCCGCCTGGACGGCGCCGGTCCGGTCGCCATCTTCTGGCACCTAACCCTGCCGCACCTGGCGCGGCCCATCGCCGTGGTGGTGATGATCGAGACGATCTTCCTGCTGTCGGTGTTCGCCGAGATCTACACCACCACCAGTGGCGGTCCGGGCTTCGCCTCCACCAACCTCGCCTACCTGATCTACAACCAGGCCCTGCTGCAGTTCGACGTCGGCCTGGCCTCCGCCGGCGGCCTGATCGCCGTGCTCATCGCCAACATCGCCGCCATCATCCTGGTGCGGATGCTTGGCAAGAACCTGACCCAACAGTGAGGACCCTGACATGCTGACGCTCAAGCAATCCCGGCGCCTGCAGAGCCTGCTGCTGGGCCTGCTCGCCTGGCTGGTGGCCCTGGTGCTGTTCTTCCCAATCTTCTGGATGGTGCTGACCAGCTTCAAGACCGAGATCGACGCCTTCGCCACGCCGCCGCAATTCTTCTTCATGCCCACGCTGGAGAACTACCTGACCATCCAGGCGCGCAGCGACTACTTCCACTTCGCGCTGAATTCGGTGGTGATCTCCTTTGGCGCCACCCTGCTCAGTCTGTTGCTGGCGCTGCCGGCGGCCTACTCGATGGCCTTCCACGAGACCCGCAACACCCAGCGCCTGCTGCTGTGGATGCTGTCCACCAAGATGCTGCCGGCGGTCGGGGTGCTGGTGCCCATCTACCTGCTGGCCAAGCAGTTCGAACTGCTCGACAGCCGACTGCTGCTGATCGCCGTCTACACCCTGATCAACCTGCCGATCGTGGTCTGGATGGTCTACACCTACTTCAAGGACATCCCCAAGGACATCCTCGAGGCGGCGCGCCTGGATGGCGCCACCACCTACCAGGAAATCGTCCGGGTGCTCTTGCCGATCAGCAAGGGCGGCATCGCCTCGACCATGCTGCTGTCGCTGATCCTCTGCTGGAACGAGGCCTTCTGGTCGCTGAACCTGACCTCGTCCAACGCCGCCCCGCTGACCGCGCTGATCGCCTCCTACTCCAGTCCCCAGGGACTGTTCTGGGCCAAGCTGTCGGCCGTCTCGACGCTGGCCTGCGCACCCATCCTGATCTTTGGCTGGATCAGCCAGAAACAACTCGTCCGCGGCCTGTCGTTCGGCGCGGTGAAATAAGAACAAGAGGACTCCTGTCATGGCCAATCTGAAAATCCGCAGCCTGCGCAAGGGCTTCGACTCGCTGGAAATCATCAAGGGCGTCGACCTCGACATCAACGACCGCGAATTCGTGGTCTTCGTTGGCCCGTCCGGGTGCGGCAAATCCACCCTGCTGCGGCTCATCGCCGGCCTGGAAGAGGTCACCAGCGGCACCCTGGAACTGGACGGTCGCGACATCACCGAGGTGTCGCCGGCCAAGCGCGACTTGGCCATGGTGTTCCAGACCTATGCCCTCTATCCGCACATGAGCGTGCGCAAGAATCTCTCCTTCGCCCTGGACCTGGCCAAGATCGACAAGCAGGAAGTGGAGCGCAAGGTCACCGACGCCGCCCGCATCCTCGAGCTGACGCCGCTGCTGGAGCGCAAGCCGCGCCAGCTCTCCGGTGGCCAGCGCCAGCGGGTGGCCATCGGCCGCGCCATCGTCCGCCAGCCGAAGATCTTCCTGTTCGACGAACCCCTGTCCAACCTGGACGCCGCCCTGCGCGTGCAGATGCGCCTGGAACTGGCGCGCCTGCACCAGGAATTGCAGGCCACCATGATCTACGTGACCCACGACCAGGTGGAAGCCATGACCCTGGCGACCAAGGTGGTGGTGCTCAACGGCGGCCGCGTCGAGCAGGTCGGCTCGCCCCTGGAGCTCTATCACCATCCAGCCAACCTCTTCGTCGCCGGCTTCCTGGGTACGCCGAAGATGGCCTTCCTCAAGGGCAAGGTGGCGGCCACCGACGCCCAGGGCGTCGAGGTGGAGCTGGCGGCCGGTCCGCGCCTGCACCTGCCGCGCCGCGGCGACGACCTGGCGGTCGGCAGCCCGGTGACCCTGGGCATTCGTCCGGAACACCTGCGCCTGGCCGCCGACGGCCAGTTGCCGGTGATCAGCGATGTGGCCGAGCGCCTGGGCAGTGACACCTATTGCCACATGGTCACCGAGGCCGAGGAGCCGCTGACCGTGCGCGTGCCGGGTGATTGTGCCGTTGCCTACGGCGAACGCCAGCGCCTGGCCCTGGACGTCGACTTCTGCCACCTGTTCGACGAGCAGGGCCGCGCCGTGGCGCCGCTGCTGCGCAAAGCCGCCTGACCCCCCTCCCCTTTCCTGCCCCGTCGGCGCCCTACGCGCGCCCGGGGCACCGCCTTGCAGGATCGCCATCGTGAAACTCAATCGCCAGCACCTCGAACAACTACCCGACTACATCGCCAAGCCCGGCTACGCCGCCTGCCAGCTGCGCCAGGGTATCGTCCATATCGGCGTCGGCGGCTTCCACCGCGCGCACCAGGCCATCTACACCGAGGCCCTGCTGAACCAGGGGCGCGACCTGGACTGGAGCATCTGCGGCGTCGGCCTGCGCGCCGAAGACCGCGCCATGCGCGATGCCCTGGCCGGCCAGGACTATCTTTACACCCAGGTGGTGCTGGCCGACGAGCCGGACACCGAGGTGCGCGTCGTCGGCGCCATCAGCGGCATGCTGCTGGCCGAGGACGGCACCCAGACGCTGATCGACAAGCTGGCCCATCCCAGCACCCGCATCGTCTCCCTCACCATCACCGAGGGCGGCTACTGCATGGACGACAGCACCGGCGAATTCAACTTCAAGCTGCCGCTGATCCAGCACGACCTGCAGCATCCGGGCGATCCGCGCAGCGTCTTCGGCTTCCTGCTGGCGGCCCTGGCCAAGCGCCGCGCCGAGGGCACCGGGCCCTTCACCGTGATGTCCTGCGACAACCTCCCGCACAACGGGCAAGTCACCCGCAAGGCCCTGCTGGCCTACGCCGCCCTGGTGGATGAAGAGCTGCACGGCTGGATCGCCGAGCACGTCAGCTTTCCCAACGCCATGGTCGATCGCATCACCCCCATGACCAGCACCGCCCATCGCGAGGCGCTGCTGGCCGAACACGGGGTCGAGGACGCCTGGCCGGTGGTCTGCGAGCCCTTCCTGCAGTGGGTGCTGGAAGACAAGTTCGTCGCCGGCCGTCCGGCCTGGGAAGACGTCGGCGTCCAGTTCACCGATGACGTCACCCCCTACGAGGAAATGAAGATCAAGCTGCTCAACGGCAGCCACCTGGCGCTGACCTACCTGGGCTTCCTCAAGGGCTACCGCTTCGTCCACGAGACCATGGCCGACCCGTTGTTCGTGCGCTACATCCGTACCTACATGGACAAGGACGTGACGCCGCAGCTGGCCCCGGTGCCCGGCATCGATCTCGACCAGTACAAGGACACCCTGATCGAGCGCTTCTCCAATCGCGCCATCGCCGACCAGCTGGAGCGGGTCTGCTCGGACGGTTCGTCGAAGTTTCCCAAATTCACCGTGCCGACCATCAACCGGCTGATCGAGGACGGCAAGGACCTGGATCGCGCCGCCCTGGTGGTGGCCGCCTGGGCGGTCTATCTGCGGGGCGTGGACGAGACCGGGGCGACCTATCGCATTCCCGATCCGCGCGCCAACTACTGCGAAGAGCTGGTGCAGGATCAGAAGAATCTCACCGAGCGCCTGCTGGGCGCCGAGGAAATCTTCGGTAAGCACATCCCGAAATCCGCGGCCTTCGTTGCCGCCTTCGAGCGGCAGCTGTACAACTTGCGTACCCATGGGGTCAGCGCCACCTTGCAGACCCTGCTCGGCGACTAGCCTTGGCAAAAAGCTGCCTGGGCAGCGTCGATGATCAATACGAGCCCAAACAACAACAAGGAGCGGCCAGGCATGAAGTTTCTCGGGATAGACTGCGGCACCCAGGGCACCAAGGCGGTGATCCTGGATGTCGAGCGCGGGGTGGTACTGGGTGAAGGCAGTGCGCCTCACCCCCTGACCGAGGGCGCCAATGGCCGCCGCGAGCAGAATCCGGCAGACTGGATCCGGGCCCTGGTGGCGGCCACCCGCGCCGCCCTGGCGCAGGCCGGCAGCGATGGCCAGGACATCCTCGGCGTCGGCGTCTCCGGCCAGCAACATGGTCTGGTATTGCTCGACGACAGCGGCAAGGTCCTGCGGCCGGCCAAGCTCTGGTGCGACACCGAATCCACCCCGGAAAACCAGCGCCTGCTGGAACACCTGGGTGGCGTGGAAGGCTCCATCGAGCGCCTGGGCCTGGCCATCGCGCCGGGCTACACCGTCTCCAAGCTGCTCTGGACCAAGGAACAGCACCCGGAGGTGTTCGACCAGATCGCCCAGGTGCTGCTGCCCCACGATTACCTGAACTTCTGGCTGACCGGACGCGCCGTGGCCGAATACGGCGACGCCTCGGGCACCGGCTATTTCAATGTGCGGACGCGCCAGTACGATCTGGAGTTGCTGCGCCACATCGACCCCAGTGGGCGCCTGGAGCGCGCCCTGCCGGTGCTGATCGAAGCCGACCAGCCGGTCGGACGGCTGCGGCCGGAGGTCGCCAGCCAACTGGGCATCAATCCCCAGGCGCTGGTCTCCAGCGGCGGCGGCGACAACATGATGGGCGCCCTGGGCACCGGCAACAGCCGCGCCGGCCAGATCACCCTGAGCCTGGGCACCTCGGGCACCCTCTATGGGTATTCCGACGAACCTCGCATCAGCGACCATCCCGCCGTGGCGGGCTTCTGCTCGTCCAACGGCGGCTGGCTGCCGCTGATCTGTACCATGAACCTGACCAATGCCAGCGGCCAGATCCGCGAGTTGCTCGGCCTGGACCTGGCGGAATTCACCCGTCTGGTGGCGGAGTCGCCCATCGGCGCGGAAGGGGTACTGATGCTGCCCTTCCTCAATGGCGAACGGGTCCCGGCGCTGCCGACCGCCACCGCCAGCCTGCATGGCCTTACCGCCACCAACCTGACCCGCGCCAATCTGTGCCGGGCGGTGGTCGAGGGGGTGAGCTTCGCCCTGAGATATGGCTTCGATCTGCTGCGCGACCTGGGCATGCCCGGCGACACCCTCAGACTCATCGGCGGCGGCGCCAGGAGCCCGGTGTGGCGGCAGCTGATCGCCGATCTGATGAACACCCCGGTGGTCTGCCCGGTGCACGGCGAAGCCGCGGCCCTGGGGGGCGCCTTGCAGGCCGCCTGGTGCTGGAGTCGCGAACAGGGCCGCCCGGAGTCGCTCGACAGCCTCACCGAGCGCTGCGTGCACCTGGACCCGGCCAGCCGCGCCGAACCGGACCCGGCGCGGGTCGCCGAGTACGAGGCGGCCTACCAGCGCTATCGGCAGCAACTGCGCGAGAGCTACGGGATCGCCTAGCGGGCGGATGGGGTGGAAAACGCCAGGCGGTTTTCCACCCTACTGAATTTCGGCAACCAACCCGTCGTAGGGTGGACAACGGCGCAGCCTTGTCCACCACCAGCCTGATGGCGCGAGGAAAACGCTACGCGGTTTTCCACCCTTACCCGACAGGCAGGCGCTCAGGCCTTGCCGATAGGCACGAAGGGCGCGTCCAGCAAGCGGGCGAGGTCCGCCGGGGCCAGGGCGACTTCCAGCCCCCGGCGCCCGGCACTGACATGGATGCTCGGCAACACCGCCGCGGAGTCGTCGATGAAGGTGCGCAGCCGCTTCTTCTGCCCCAGCGGGCTGATGCCGCCCACCAGGTAGCCGGTGCTGCGCTGGGCCTGGTCGGGTTTGGCCATCTCCAGTTTCTTCACCCCGGCCGCCTGGGCCAGGGCCTTGAGATCCAGGGTGCCGGCGACGGGCACGATGGCCACCAGCAATTCCTGTTTCTCGCTTGCCGCCAGCAGGGTCTTGAACACCGTCTCCGCTGCCAGACCGAGTTTCTCGGCGGCTTCCAGGCCGTAGGAGGCGGCCTTGGGGTCATGGTGGTAGCTCAGCACCTCGTGGGGCACCTGGCTCTTCTTGAGCAGTTCTATCGCCGGGGTCATGCCAGCACTCCTTGGGGATCGGCCACCTCCGCCCGCCCGCGGCCCTGCGCCTTGGCGCGGTAGAGAGCGAAGTCGGCCGCCTGCAGCCAATGGGCGACGTCATCGTAGGCGCGGTCGAAGCCGGCGATGCCGCAGCTCAGGCCGACACGTACGTTCTGACGGTCGCCGGGGCCGCCTGCCTGCATGTCGTGCAGACGCTCCTGCAGCCGCCGGATCAGGTCCAGGGCCCGCTCGGGCGAGGTGTCGGGCAAGAGGATACCGAATTCATCGCCGCCAAAACGACCGGCGAGATCGCTGGTGCGGATGGTGCGCGCCAGCAGACCGGAAAACTGGCGCAGCATCTCGTCGCCGGCCTGATGGCCGAAGCGGTCGTTGATGAGCTTGAAGTTGTCCAGGTCGATCATCACCAGGCTGGCCTCGGCGCCGCTGCGTTTGCAGCGGGCGAATTCCCGGTGCAGCAGCTGATCCCAGTGGGTTCTGTTGTGCAGCCCGGTCATGCCGTCCTGCTTGCTGATCAGCTCCAGCTCCTGCTGGCGCCGCGACAACTGCTGCGCCAGGCGAAAGCTCACCAGGCCCAGGGCCCAGGGATAGGCGATGATCATCGGCAGGCAGGCATAGATCTGTGCGGTGGAGGTCTCGATGGCGACCGGATGGCGCAGCACCACGAGGCCGACCAGGATGCCCGCCAATTGCGCGACCAGCCCTCGGCGCCAGAACGCCAGGCCACCGGCGCCGAGCATGTTGAGACCGGTCATGGCGAGCAGCGTCGCGCTGGGCAGGAGGTTGAAGCCCATGCTCGCCGCCCAGAAGCCGGCCGAGCCGCAGTCCAGTAGCAGATTGCCCAGTTCGGTGCGATAGGGATCGCGCGCACGGACGGCGCGCCAGTAGGCCAGCGGCGACCAGAGCAGCGCATTGGCCAGCAGCAGGATCCACAGTCCGATGGACACCGGCTGGGTGAGCTGCACCGAGACGATGCAACTCAGGCTGAGCAACAGACCAATCGCACGGGGTAGCCAGAGCCGCCGGGCAAAATTGCGGCCACGGGTGAGCACATCTGGCATTGACGATCCCCACTGCGACGGACGATGAAAGGTCGCGCATTATCAGTGGACAAGGGCAAAACGCCAGCGACCGCGACCTGAACGTCGTGTTCCGAACCTTACGACGCCCCTAGACACTGCCAGAAGGAAACATCGGGTGACACGCACACCGGACGAACAGCCTTGAACCTCGGCCTGACCGGCCTCATCCAATGGGCAGGCCCGTCAAAAAGAGGAAGCCGCATGCAAGTCCAAGTCAACAGTGACCACAACATCGAAGGCAGCGCCGGTTTGCAGAATTGGGTGGCGTCCGTGGTGGAAGACCGCCTGGATCGCTTCGACGAACTCCTGACCCGCGTCGAGGTGCACCTCAACGACGAGAACGCCGGCAAATCGGGCGCCCAGGACAAGCGGTGCCAGATGGAGGCCCGCATCAAGGGCCATCAGCCGCTTTCGGTGACGCACAAGGCCGAATCCCTGGAACAGGCGGTGGATGGCGCAGCCGACAAGCTGCACCGGGCCATCAGCAACCTCTCCGGCAAGCTGGAAAAGAAGCGGCTGTCGGGCGGTGAACTCAATGACCCCCTGGCCCTGGAAGATTCCGAAGAATTCCAGGACTCGCTGCGGCAGGACGAATTCCTCGAACGGGAGCAACTGGCTCACGATCACCAGTTGAAGTGATGCGCCGTTAGACGCTAGCGTTCAACCGAGGCCGCTCCCTGAGCGGCCTCGCTGTTTTCCACCCCGGCACAAGGAAGCCCCATGCCCTCCCCCTTTCGCGTCGCCCTGATCGGTTACGGCTTCGTCGGTCAGACCTTTCATGGCCCCCTGCTGAGCTCCATCCCTGGGCTCTCCCTGGAGCTGGTGGCGTCGCGGGATGCCGCGCGTGTGCAGGCCGATCTGCCCGGGGTACGCGTCACCGCGGATTACCTGGCGGCCGTGAGGGATCCGGCCATCGACCTGGTGGTGATCGCCTCACCCAACCAGACCCATGCGCCTCTCGCCAGCGCCGCCCTGGCCGCCGGCAAGCACGTGGTGGTCGACAAGCCTTTTACCGTGACCCTGGCCGAAGCCCGGCAACTGGCCGCGGAAGCCGAACAGGCCGGCCGGTTGCTGTCGGTGTTCCAGAATCGTCGCTGGGACAGCGATTTTCTCGGCTTGCAGGCAGTCCTGGCCAGCGGCGCCCTGGGTGAATTGACCAGCCTGGAATCCCGTATCGAGCGCTTTCGTCCCGAGGTGCGGACGCGCTGGCGCGAAGCCGCGCTGCCCGGCAGTGGCCTCTGGTTCGATCTCGGTCCCCATCTGCTGGATCAGGCACTCTGTCTGTTCGGCCTGCCCGAGCGCCTGCAGGCGCAGCTGGTGCGGCAACGACCCGGCGCCCTCACCGACGACTGGTTCCAGGTGCAGCTGGACTACGGCACCCGTCAAGTGACCCTGAGAGCCGGGATGCTGGCTGCCGGCGGTGTGCCACGCTTTCTTGCCCAGGGCACCGCGGGCAGCTGGATAAAACAGGGTGCGGATCGTCAGGAGGACGCGCTCAAGGCCGGCGTGCGCCCCGGTGGTCCCGACTGGGGCCAGGATCCGGATCCGGGCTGGCTGATCGACGCCAGCGGCGAGCGCCAGGCCCTGCCGACGCCGGCGGGCGATCACCGTCGCTACTACCTCGCCTTGGTCGAAGCCCTCGCCGGTCGCGCCGGCAATCCCGTCAGCCCGGCCCAGGCTTGCGCCCTCATGGCCCTGCTGGAAGCGGCGCAGCGTTCCTCGGCGGAAGGTCGGGCGCTGATGCCCGAACTCAGCGCGGCGGAACGCGCGGCCTACTGACCGGCCACCCACTGCGGGCGCCGTCCGGCCAGGCGCTCGCCCAGCTGGCGCAGGGTGCGCGACAGGCGGCGCTCGATCCACTCGTAGCTGGCCCAGGCCAGCAGCAGGATCACCGGCAGGCAGACCATCAGGGTCTGGTAGGGACTGAATCCCCACTGCTGGTGCAGCCAGTAGTCGCCCAGCCAGAGCACGATCACGTGCACCAGATAGACCGAATAGGACCAGTCCCCAAGCGCCTTGCACAGCCGCGAGCCGGCGAACCAGGGTTCGAGGATCACGCAGGCGCCGACCAGTACCGCACTGGGCACGCCCCAGGTCAGCAGGCGCCAGGGATGATCGGCGGGAAAAGCCACCAGGCAGGTCAGTGCCGCCAGGGCCGCCACCAGGGCCAGGGGTTTGGGTCCGCGCAGGGCGCCACGGCGATAGAGCGCCGCCAGGCTCACGCCTAGCAGGAATTCGAAGATGATCGGATTGCGATAGAAGCTGCTGACAAAGGACTCGCGGGCCAGCACCAGGCTGACCAGGATCACCAGCAGGCTGACCATCCCGATGCGCCAGCGCTCGGCCACACCAAAGGACAGGGCGAACAGCAGGTAGAACAGCATCTCGAAGTTGAGCGTCCAGCCCACCGGCAGGATCGGATAGTGGCCGAAGCCCGCCGGATTCTCGCTGGGAATGAAGAACAGCGAGAGCAGCAATTCGCGCGCGGCGACCCCATAGATCGGCATCACGTCGCTGGCCAGATAGAGGATCAGCGCCGTCACTGCGGTGTACAGCCAGTAGGCCGGGACGATGCGGGCGATGCGATGCCAGAGGAAGGTACTGCGCCTGAGTGGCCGGCCCGCGGTGGACAGGTGGATCACGAAGCCGCTGAGCACGAAGAAGATGTCGACCCCGACCTGCCCCCGGGTGGAGAGCAGATGGCCGCCGAGGCTGTCGGCGTGGAAATCGAAGAACACCTGCATGAAGTGATGAAAGACCACCAGCCAGGCGGCCAGGGCCCTGAGAGCCTGCAGTGAAACCAGCATCGTAGAACCTTTCCCTCCTCGTCCGCCAGGCACGACCCAGCGCTGCGCCGTCATTGTGGACGGCATGGGCTGCTGGGGCGTTCGTGGGAAAAGGCTGGATTGCGCCGGTTCACAGGCTGAACGGCTCAGTGCCCGACCCGTTCAGCGGCAGTTCAGGCGGCTGACCTCATTGCAGGCTGAACCGCCAGGCGCGATGGATCTTGGGATTGCGCGCGAAATCCGGATCCAGGGTGCTGGCGCTGATCTCTTCGACGCGATAGCGCTCGGCCAGACTCGTATCCAGTTCGAACTTGCGGAAGTTGTTGGAGAAATACAGCACGCCGTTGCGACTCAGGTGGGCCATGGCCGAGTCGAGCAGGGCGACGTGATCGCGCTGGACGTCGAACACCCCTTCCAGGCGCTTGGAGTTGGAGAAGGTCGGCGGGTCGACGAAGATCAGATCGTATTCGCCGCGATCGTTTTCCAGCCAGTGCAGGACATCGCCCTGTTCCAGGCGGTGCCGCTCGGAAAAGCCGTTGAGCGCCAGGTTGCGCCGGGCCCAGTCCAGGTAGGTGCGCGAGAGGTCGACGCTGGTGGTGCTGCGTGCCCCGCCCACTGCCGCCTGCACCGTGGCGGCGCCGGTGTAGCAGAACAGATTGAGGAAACGCTTGCCCTGGGCTTCCTGGCGCAGCCGCAGACGCAGCGGACGGTGATCGAGGAACAGCCCGGTATCCAGGTAGTCGGTGAGGTTGACCAGCAGCTTGGCGCCCGCTTCTTCCACTTGCAGAAATTCACCCTGGGCGGCCTGGCGTTCGTACTGCTTGGTGCCGCTCTGCCGCTCACGGCGCTTGACCACCACCAGTGACGGATCGATGTTCAACGCCTGGGGAATGGCGGCCAGGGCGTCGAGCAGGCGCGCCTGGGCCTTGTCCGGGTCGATGGAGCGCGGCGGTGCGTATTCCTGCACGTGCACGCGATCGCCATAGAGATCCACCGCCACCGCGTACTCGGGCATGTCGGCGTCATACAGGCGATAGCACTGCACGCTCTGGCTGCGGGCCCACTTGCCGAGCTGCTTGAGATTCTTCTGCAGCCGATTGGCGAACATCTGCCCGCCTTCGCTGAGCTTGGCCGGCTCCGCCGCCTGGGCATTGGCCGGGCGTTCGCCACTGCGACTGCCGGTGACGAACTGGCGGGTCTCCACCTCGAACATCAGCAGCTTGCAGGGCAAGGCGCCATTCCAGAAGGCGTATTGCTTGTGACTGCGGATGCCCATGCGCTTGCCCAGCTCGGGCGCGCCGGTAAAGACCCCTGCGCGCCAGCCCAGGCAGGCCTGGCGCAGGCGCTCGCCGAGATTCTGGTAGAGGTACAGCAGGCTGGCTTCGTCACCCAGGCGCTCGCCATAGGGCGGGTTGCAGATCACCAGGCCGGTCTGGCCCTTGTCCGAACGCGGCTCGAAGCTGGCGACCTCGCCCTGGTAGACCTTGATCCACTCGGACAGCCCGGCCCGCTCGATGTTGTTGCGCGCCGGCTGGATCAGCCGCGGATCGGCTTCGTAGCCGCGGATCCAGACCGGCGTCCTGGCCAGGCCCGCAGTGGCTCGCGCTTCAGCCTCCTGGTGCAGTTGCTGCCAGAGGGCGGGCACATGGCCCAGCCAGCCGGAAAAGCCCCAGCGCTCGCGGCGCAGGTTGGGGGCGATGTCCGCGGCCATCAAGCCGGCCTCGACCAGGAAGGTGCCCACCCCACACATGGGGTCGGCCAGGGCGCCACCGGCCGCGGCCAGGGCCGGCCAGCCGGCACGGATCAGCACCGCGGCCGCCAGGTTTTCCTTGAGCGGCGCCGCGCCCTGCTGCAGGCGATAGCCGCGCTGGTGCAGGCTCTGACCGGAGAGATCCAGCGAGAGGATGGCCTGGCCGCGCTCCAGGTGCAGGTGGACGCGCAGATCCGGAGCAACCTTGTCCACCGTGGGCCGCTGCCCGGTGCGCTCGCGCAGGCGGTCGACGATGGCGTCCTTGACCTTGAGCGCGCCGAAGTGGGTGTTGTCGATGCCCGCGCCCTGGCCGCTGAAGCCCACCGCCAGGGTGCCGGTGGGCGCCAGGTGCTCTTCCCATTCCACGCCATGCACGCCCAGGTACAGCCCCTGGGGGTCTTCCACCGGGAAGCGCGCCAGCACCAGCAGCACCCGGTTGGCCAGGCGCGACCAGAGGCACAGGCGGTAGGCATCCGCGAGACTGGCTTCGCCGCGCACCGCCGCGGTCTGGCTGCGGGCCTCCTGCAAGCCGAGGCCCTGGGCCTCTTCCAGCAGCAGGGTCTCGAGTCCCTTGGGACAGGTGAGGATGAGTTGTTGCATCGCGGACATCGTTGAATCCATAGGTTAGCGCAAGGAACTTTCTGCCTTTGGTCGGATTGACCGATGAGGACAGCCCCTTGCGTGAAAGTTTGACTGCGTCTCAACAAGCCGCAGTGACGGCATTCCAGCGGCGGTTTATCGCCATTTCATTTCGATTTGATTACGGCTTATAGCTAAAAGGTCGTTCCCAGCCAGAGCGCCATTGGTTAGTAATTGACCACCCGCAGCGCGAAGGTGCGGGGCGGATGTCAGGACGCCGGCTCTGGCATCCAGGCCTGCAACGGGCCATGGACAATCTGCAAGTCAACCTACGAGGGCACTACCCTATGAGAAGACTCAAGCGTAATCCAATGGAACGAGCTTTCCAGCGTGGTTATCAGCACGGCATCGTGGGCAAATCGCGGGACCTCTGCCCCTTCACCCAGGACGCCGTCCGGCAGGCCTGGCTCAATGGCTGGCGTGAGGGCCGTAGCGACCAATGGGACGGCTACGTAGGCACCGCCGGTCTTCAACGCATGAATCAACTTCAAGCCGTAGGCTAATTCGATTTCACTAGCGGAAGCCCAGGGCTTCCCATAGCGTTCTGGTTGTTTTCCAGTCAGATCCTCTCCCAGGATCAGGGACCTGGTCCCACGGGGGCTCCCAGCGAGCCCCCTCCCCCTCAGGGGCGCGCTGCTGCAATGGCATCCACGGCTTCGCGGATCAAGGCCGGTCCGCGATAGATGAAGCCGCTGTAGAGCTGCACCAGACTGGCACCCGCCGCGATCTTCTCCGCCGCATCCTCGCCCGACAGGATCCCGCCCGCCGCGATGATCGGCAGCCGACCACCCAGCTCACCAGCCAGCACCCGCACCACATGGGTGCTCTTCTCGCGTACCGGGGCGCCCGACAGGCCGCCGGCCTCGGCGGCATAGGGCAGATTCTCCACCCCTTCCCGGCCCAGGGTGGTGTTGGTGGCGATGATGGCGTCCATCCCGGCATCGCGAATCGCCTGGGCGGTCAGCACGATCTCTTCATCGGTCAGGTCCGGGGCGATCTTGATGGCGATGGGCACGCGGCGGCCGTGCTGGACCGCCAGGTCTTCCTGGCGCTGGCGCAGGGCTTCCAGCAGGCTCTTGAGCGCGTCGCCGAATTGCAGGCTGCGCAGGCCGGGCGTATTGGGCGAGCTGACGTTCACCGTGATGTAGCTGGCATGGGCATAGACCCGGTCCAGGCCAATCAGGTAGTCCTCCACCGCCCGCTCCACCGGAGTAGTGGCATTCTTGCCGATGTTGATCCCCAGTACGCCCCGGAAGCGGGCGGCCTTGACCCGTTCGATCAGCGCATCCACGCCCGCATTGTTGAAACCCATGCGGTTGATGATGGCGTCAGCCTGCTCCAGGCGGAACAGCCGCGGCTTGGGATTGCCCGGCTGCGGCCGCGGCGTCACGGTACCGATCTCGATGAAGCCGAAACCCAGGCCGGCGAAGCCGTCGATAGCGGCGCCGTTCTTGTCGAGTCCGGCGGCCAGGCCCACCGGATTGGGAAACTCCAGGCCCATGACCTGGACCGGTAGCCGACCCGGCCGCCGGCCGAGCCCGGTCAGGCCCAGACGACCCGCGGCACCGATCAGGTCCAGCGCCAGATCGTGCGATCCTTCGGGAGACATTTTGAAGAGCAGAGGACGGAGCGCGTCGTACATGGCGGACTCACAGGCGATTCGGAAAGCGCGCATTATACAGGCTTGCCACCGGCCATACGTCGCTCGCTCCGGAGGCGAACGGTCACTCGCACAAAAGATCCTACCTTTCGGGAATCATTTGACGATAGCGCGGTCTTTGCCACGCTAGACTCGGTCGTGCAGTTCCTATCCGCCCCGGAGACCTCATGAGCAACAGTGCCAACCTCCTGGGCAGCCCCTGGTCTTCGCTGGCCTTGCATCTGCATCCTTCCCTGGCCAGCCGCCGGATCCAGCGTTGCCTGGAACGCCTGGCCGACGCCTTCGTCCCCTTGCCCGCGCCTACCGACAGCCTTTGGTGGGATGAAGGCCATCCGCTGCACCTGCTGCTCGGCCTGCCCCGCGCCGCCCTGTCCGGACCGACCCAGGAGATCAAGGGCCACGCCCATGCCCTGCTCAGTCGGCTGGTGGTCGCCGATACGCTGCAGGCCGCCGCCCTCGACCTGCGTGCCATCGATGGCCTCTGCCAGCGCCTCGGCGACAGCACGCTCGATACGGCGGTACAGCTGGAGGAACTGGCCGCCCTGCCCGCGGCGCGCGAACAGGTGCGGATCATCGGCTATCGGGATTTCCAGGCGGCGCTCTATCGCACCTTGCCGAATCTGTCTGCGGAACAGCCCCTGCGTCTGCGCCAGGCCAGCTGGCGGGGTACCCGACTGTTCCTGGAAAACGATACGGCCACCACCCTCGCCTTCGCCAGCATCATCGCCTACGCCCGCATCCGCGGGATCGCCGTAGAGGTGCCGGCGCAGATCCAGTGCCTGCGCCTGGATCCGGCGGCCATCGACCGCCTGCAGGAGGCTTTCGCAGTCTATGCCCTGCCCAATGCGGTCTGGAACCACCCCGACTTCATCCAGGTGCTGCTGGGCCTGAAGCTCGACTATGCGCGCCTGCCACTGCCCGCCCCGGGCCAGGATCTGGAGTGGTTGCTGCTGCCCAGCGAGGTGGCGAGCACCCGGGTCCTCAGCGAGATTCTCGAACGCCTGGGCGCTGCCGAGGTGATCGGCTACCTGCAGGCGCTCTAGAAACCGCTCAGGGGGCGGCTACCGCCGGCGCATGTCGCTGCCCCGCCGCCAGAAAGACCTCGAAGGCCAGCCGCTGGCCGGCCAGCATCGCCGGATGCAGGCGCGCATCGCTGCCCGCCTCGTCCAGACGCTGCAGAAAGCCTGGCCAGGCGCCCTTGGGCGGCACGTGGCCCAGATAGGCCCGGGCGTCGCGCACCGCCTCGTCGGGACTCTCGCCGGCATGGCGATCCAGCATTCGCGACCCCAGCCGAGACCCTTCGAGGACATAGGCCACCCCCCAGCACTCGCCTTCGTCGAGCAGGCGCTCGAGGACGACGGGTTCGGGCTGCTCGGCGGCCAGGCGCTGCAGATCCTCTGCCAGCACCCCGGTGCGGCGGCGCTCCGCCCAGTCGGGCAGCAGGCGCTGGATGCCGGAGCGCTCCAGCAGGTCTTCCAGACCGATCAGAGCCTGGGCATGGGCCTGCAGAAAGGCGGTGTAATGCAGCCGGGTCTGCAGCGCATAGCGGCCAAAGGTCGCATCGACCTGCTCGTGCAGGGCACCGCCCTCGGCGCGCAACATTTCACGGATGGAGGACACGCAAATACCTCAAGTTGGCGCCGGCCTTCAGAGCGGCGAAGGCTGGGGCTTCTCGCCGCGCAGGGCGGCCTGCAGCCGGGCTGCCAGGTCGGCCTCGCGAAAGGGCTTGGGAACGATGAAGGATTGTTCGGGATCGAGTTCGCCCAGTTCGGCATAGCCGGTGATGAAGACCACCGGCAACTGCGGCAGCCGCTTGCGCACCTGGCGGGCCAGCTCGGCACCGTTCATGCCGGGCATGGCGAAATCCGCCAGCAGCAGATCGATCTGCGGATCGCGCTCCAGCGCACTCAGGGCGGCGAAGCCATTGCTGGCCTCCACCACCTGATAGCCGAGATCGGCCAGCAGCGCGGCGGTCACGTTGCGTACCGCGTGGTCGTCGTCGACCAGCAGGATGCGGCGCTCGGCGGCCTGCTCGTCGCGACCCAGGGCCGGTAGCCCGATCGGATCCTGGGCATCCTCCGCCTCGGTACGCGGCAGATAGACCAGCACCGTGGTGCCCCTGCCCATCTGCGTCTCGATGCGGACCCCGCCACCGGACTGCTTGGCGAAGCCGAACACCTGGGCCAGGCCCAGACCGGAGCCCTTGCCCACCTCCTTGGTGGTGAAGAAGGGTTCGAAGGCCTTGGCCAGCACCTCTTCGCTCATCCCGGTACCGGAATCCTGCACCGCCAACAGCACGTATTCGCCCGGTTCGGGTTCCTCGGGACGCTGCGGCGGCTCGCTGATGGTCTGGTTGGAGGTGCTCAGGCGCAGGGTGCCGCCGACCGCCATGGCATCCCGGGCATTGATCGCCAGGTTGAGGATGATGAGTTCGATCTGGGTCGGATCGACCAGGGCGTGCCAGCAATCGGCGCGCAGGTGGGTCTCGATCCAGACACTGCCGCCCATGGTACTGCGCAGCAGCTCAAGCATGCCCTCGACGGTTTCGTTGAGCTTGACCGGCTTGGGCGCCAGCCGCTGGCGACGGGAAAAGGCCAGCAGCTGGGCGGTGAGCTTGGCGCCCCGCTCGCCCGCTTCGCGGATGTTCTGCACCCGTCCCTGGGTCTTGTCGCTGGCCGCCAGGCGCGTCAGGTCGCGCTCGAGGAAGCTGGCGCTGCTGAGCACCACGGTGAGCAGGTTGTTGAAGTCATGGGCCACGCCCGCCGTGAGCTGACCCACGGCTTCCAGTCGCTGCATCTGCTGCAGGGTCGCCTCGACCCGCTCGCGCTCGTCGATCTGCTCGCGCAGCTGGCGGTTCGCTGCCGCCAGCTCTTCCATCGCCAGGACTTCCGAGGAGATGTCGCGCCCGGAGCAATAGGTCATGCCGGCATCCGGTACCGCCGTCCAGGAAATCCAGCGATAGCTGCCGTCACGATGGCGGATGCGGTTGACGAAGCGCTGGCTGGTCGCGCCGGTGGCCAGCTGCTTGAGTTCGTTGTCGGTGATGAAGCGCTCGTCGGGATGTACCAGCGCCAGCAGCGAGGAATCGAGCAGCTCCACTCGGGACCAGCCCAGATTTTCTTCCCAGGCCGGGTTGAGCGCCACCAGGGTGCCATCGGGCTTGCACACCAGCAGCAGATCGCGGGTGAGGTCCCAGGTCCGATCGCGCTCCCGGGTACGTTCTTCGACGCGCTCGCCGAGACTGACGTTGAGCCGCTCAAGCTTTTCCGCGGCATCGCGCTGCTGGGTGATGTCGAGCATCACGCCCAGAAAGCGGGTGCAGACGCCGGCGTCGAAGAAGGGCTGGCCGCGGGTCTCGACCCAGCGCTGGGCGCCGTTGTCCAGGCGAATGCGGTATTCGCTGCGATAGTCGTCGTCGCGCTCATCGGCGCTCGCCTGGCGGACCGTATGCAGAAAGCGCTCGAGGCCATCGCTGCCGCACAGCCGTTCGAAGACCTCGAGATCGACCACCGCATCGGCCGGCAGCCCGAACATGGCCTTGCAGCGCTCATCCCAGACCAGGGTACGACTGGCCGGCAAATACTCCCACATGCCCAGGCGGGAGGCGTCCATCGCCAGGCGGGACCTGACCTCCAGGCTGTGCAGGGCTTCTTCGGCGCGGCGCCGCTCGCGGCGCTCGTGCACCACCAGCAGCGCCCGCTCGACGGCCTTGGCCAGGAGCTCCATGCTCTGCTTGAGCACATAGTCGTTGGCACCCAGGCGCATCATCTCCACGGCGTGCACCTCACCGAAGATGCCCGAGACGAAGATGAAAGGCGTTTCCGGCGCCAGCGCCCGCGCCACGCGCAGGGCCTCGGCACCGGAGAAGCCCGGCAGGATGATGTCGGAAAGGATGATGTCGTAGGTCTGCTGGCTCAGGGCCAGGGTGAGACCGGTACGCTCGTAGACGATCTTGGATTGCAGCTCGAAGCCGTGCCTTTCCAGCTCGATCAGGATCAGCTCGGCGTCGAGCTTGCTGTCCTCTACCAGGAGGATCTTGATCTGTTTCGAGAGGGGCATAAACGGACGTCGGCCTTGGATCTGTTCGCTCAGGGGAGCCGGGTCGCGCATATCTGCCGGTCGCGGATGACTGGATACGGATGCACTTATCTTCACTCGCTAACGGCCAATGCGCCTGGCGACACGGCGCGATCCTGGCGGCGGCTCGTTGAGTACGGCCCAGAACACGCCGAGGTCACTGATCGCGGCAACGAAATCACGGAATTCGACCGGCTTGACCACGTAGGCGTTCACGCCCAGTTCGTAGGCCTTTTCCAGATCGGGCTCCTCCCGCGACGACGTCAGCATGACCACGGGGATGCTGCACAGCTCCGGGGTACCACGCACCAGGTCTAGCACCTCGAGGCCATCGACCTTGGGCAGCTTGAGATCCAGCAGCATCACGGCGGGATTGCCCGGCTCGCGATCGGCATAGGGCTCGCGGCGCAACAGGTAATCGACCGCTTCGGCGCCGTCACGCAGGACCACGACATCGTTGGCCAACTGGCTGCGCTCCAGAGCCACCAGGGTAAGCTCCAGATCGTGCGGATTGTCTTCGACCAGCACAATGGGTTTGAGCATGAATAGAACTACCTTTTGTGTACCGGCGACGGTCGTTGTTTGGGAAGGGCGAAATAGAAGGTCGCGCCCTCGCCGATGGCACCCTCGGCCCAGACGCGACCGTCATGGCGCTCGATGATGCGTCTGACACTGGCCAGACCGATGCCGACCCCTTCGAACTCATCGGCATGGTGCAGGCGCTGGAAGACGCCGAACAGCTTGCCCACATAATCCATGTTGAAACCGACGCCGTTGTCTCGGACAAAGATGATGTCCTCGGAATCGCTCGGCAAGGTGCCGATCTCGATCACCGCCGGCTCTTCGTAGCGACTGTATTTGATGGCATTGGCCAGCAGATTGCGCAAGGCGAGATGGACGAAGGCGGCATCGGCGATGACGACAGGCAGGGGGCCGATGTGCCACTCCACCTGCCGCTCGGCATAGTCCGGCGCCATCTCTTCGCGGATGGCTTCCACCAGGGCGGTGAGATTGACGTCGGAATAGCGGATCGCGGCCCGCCCCATCTGCGAGAAGCTCAGCAGGTTGTCCACCAGGCTGCCGGCGAAGCGCGCCGACGAACCGATGTTCTCCAGGAAACGCCGCCCCCGGTCCGACAGCTTGCCACCTTCGATATCGCCCAGCAGCTCGGCATAGCCGGCGATGTGGCGCAGCGGCGCCCGCAGGTCGTGGGACACGCTGTAGGAAAAGGCCGCCAGTTCCTTGTTGCTGCGCTGCAGCTCCTCGGCCAGCTCGGCCATCTCCTCGGCCTTGCGCAGGACGATCCCGCGCACCGCGTTGCGCAATTCGATGGCGCTTTCCAGCTCCAGCGGCGACCAGGGTAGCGACAGCCCCCGTACCGTCTCCTGCCAGAGCACGAAGCTCTGTCGGGGCGACAGACGCCCGTCGCTGCCTTCCTGCTTGGTCGGCCGGCCGGCCCAGTTGACCACCTGCACCAGCTCGCTGCGGAACCAGATCAGGTAGTGTGAATGCAATTCGGAAATGGGGACGGCGAGCACCCCGGCCGCATGCTGGGCCAGTTGGGGGAGCTCGGCGATGTCCTTGGCCAGGTTGTCGGTGACGAAGTGGTCCTTGACGTTGACCGACAGCCACTCGACCAGGCTGTCCACCACCTCGCGCGGCGGTACCTGGCCGATCAGCTCGGTCCCGTCGGAGGAGATGATGGCGGCGCCCTGCGCCCGGGCGAAATCCAGGAAGACCTGCGGCAGCTCCAATAGTCCCTGGCAGACGCTGTCGCGGTCGGCCATGGTCGAGAGCATCTGCACCATGGATTGGCGCAGCGCCAGCCGGCGATCGGATTCCGCATGGGTCTCGGCGGCATCGATCTGCAGCGACAGCACCCGGCCGAACAGCTCGCAGGCGGTACGCGTCTGGAAGGACACCCGCTGGGGTTGACGGTCGTGGCAGAGCACCAGGCCCCAGAGGCGATCACCGACCACGATGGAGATGGACATGGACGCTAGGGTGCCCATGTTCCTCATGTACTGCAGGTGCACCGGCGACACGCTGCGCAGCTGCGCGAAGCTGAGATCCAGCGGCTGCCCGGTCAGCGGATTGGTCTGCGGCTGCAACGGCGAGGGCTGGTAGTAGGCGTTGCCGATCACCCGGATGCGGTTGGCCAGGTACAGGCGACGCGCCTGGGCGGGAATGTCCGAAGCGGGAAATCTCAGGCCCAGATAGCTGGGTACCCCGGGATCGCACTCCTCGGCCAGCACCTGCCCATGACCGTCCTCGTCGAAGCGATAGATCATGGTGTGGTCGAAACCGGAAATACGCTTGGCTTCGCGCACCGCGAGCTTGGCGATGGCGTCGACGGTTTCGGCCTGATGCAGCTGTTCGATGAACACCCGCACCATCGGATAGAGGGTATTGAGACCGAGACGGCTGTCCACTGGCGCCTCAAATTCGACGATCAGCACCCCGCCGAAGCGGTGCATGAACAGCGCGAAGGTCTGCTGCCGCGGTCCCAGGGTCACATCGCCCTGATAGATGGGGTTCTGCTCTTCCTGGGTCAGGGCATGAAGCATGGCCGGCAGATCCCGTTCCGGCAGCAATTCGCCGAGGGTGCGACCCAACACCTCCTCCACGGCGACCCCAAGGTACTCGCGGACGTTGGCACTGGCCTGGACGATGCGCAGATCCGGCTCTTCCACGGCGAACAGGAAGCCATGTTCCTGGATACTGCCGGGAATATGGATCGGCTCGTTGGCGCAATCGGCCAGAGCGTCGGGCTGCGTCTTGGAGGG
Source organism: Pseudomonas sp. Pso3 (assembly GCF_055393275.1). Taxonomy (NCBI): domain Bacteria; kingdom Pseudomonadati; phylum Pseudomonadota; class Gammaproteobacteria; order Pseudomonadales; family Pseudomonadaceae; genus Pseudomonas; species Pseudomonas sp. Pso3. Next base: position 3,399,885 of record NZ_AP043687.1, read on the forward strand.
TGACTCGAGCGCCAAACCGGGAACCTCATGTGATCGGAAAGAAGCGCAGGGAAAGCGGTGCGCCGAAACGGAAACAAAGGTCATTCAGACTATCAGACCCTGGGCAGGAGGCGAAGCGAAACGGCGCGCAGCCTGAACAGCGACATGCGCGGCGACACTCTCTCGCCGCGGGTTGGAATCTTCTCCGTCGGCCTTCGGTCGGAGCTGGTTTAGCCCCAGGATTCTGCCCATGTCCTTGCGCCGCGCCCTCCCCCTGGCCGCCCTGCTGCTGAGTCCGCTCAGTCAGGCCGAGCCCCTCTACGGCGAACGTCTCGAAGGCTTCGACTACGACTATCCGGTCAAGACCTTCAGCTTCGACTCCCAGCGCCAACCGTTGGAAATGGCCTATCTCGACGTCGCGCCGAGCGGAAAACCGAACGGCCGGACCCTGGTGCTGTTGCACGGCAAGAACTTCTGCGCCGGCACCTGGGCGCAGAGCATCCAGGTGCTGAGCGCTGCCGGCTATCGGATCGTGGCCCCGGACCAGATCGGTTTCTGCAAATCCAGCAAGCCAGCCCACTATCAGTACAGCTTCCAGCAACTGGCCGCCAATACCCGGGCGCTGCTCGACCACCTGGGCATCGCCCGGGCGACCCTGATCGGCCATTCGACCGGCGGCATGCTCGCGACCCGCTACGCCCTGCTCTATCCCGAGGCCACCGAACAGCTGGTGCTGGTCAACCCCATTGGCCTCGAGGACTGGAAGGCCCTGGGCGTACCCTATCGCAGCGTCGACCAGTGGTACGCCCGGGAACTGAAGACCTCCGCCGACGGCATCCGCGACTACGAGCGCAGCACCTACTACGCCGGCCAGTGGTCCCCGGCCTACGAACGCTGGGTGACGATGCTCGCCGGTCTCAACAATGGCCCCGGCAAGGAAAGGGTCGCCTGGAACTCGGCCCTGATCTACGACATGATCTACAGCCAACCGGTGGTCTACGAATTCGCCCGACTGCGCATGCCCACCCTGCTCATGATCGGCCAGCGAGATACCACCGCCATCGGCAAGGACGCCGCGCCGGCCGCCATCAAGGCGCAGCTGGGTCATTATCCCGAACTGGGCAAGGCGGCAGCGCGGCGCATCCCCCGGGCGACCCTGGTGGAATTCGAGGACCTGGGCCACGCGCCCCAGATGCAGGCACCGGAGCGCTTTCACCAGGCCCTGCTGCAGGGGCTGAGCGCCCTCAAGGCATCCTCGACGCAGCCCCAGCCCTGATCGAATCCGAACGATGAAAAAAAGCGGCGTACCCGAGGGTACGCCGCCTTTTTTCATGCCCTGAGAGACGACGCTGCCCACGAACGCCATTCGTGGGCAGCGCCTGCCTCAGGCGCTGCTGCTGGCCAGATCCGCCAGTTCACGACTGGCGACGCTGTACATCGCATAGTCCTGACCGCTGGCATTGCGCAGATCCACCAGCAGACCCCGCCAGCGCTCCACGGCTGCGCGATGGCGCTCCAGCCACAGCGCGAGCCGCGCTTCCGGATCGCTCGGCGCCTCGCTCAGGTTGAGCATGGCGATGGTGATGGTGCGCTGCTGCACATCCACCTCGTCGCGGAAGGCCTCGCGCGCCAGGGCCTGCCAGGCATTGGCCACCGGCAGCTGGTTGAGCTGTTGCTGGTACCAGGCCAGGTCCAGCACATCACCCGCGGCGAACCAGGTAGCCGCCACTTCCAGCGGATCCTGGGCGGTGACCTCCGCCGCCTGGATCACCGGCAGCAGGGTGTAGATGTGGTTGGTCCCGGCGACGACCCGCGCCAGCAGCTCGGGTACGCCCGCCTCGGTATAGGCGCGGAAGCGCTCTTCCCAGTCCTGACGCGGCTCGCCCTGCAGCAGTTCGTCCAGACGCACCCCCAGGGCGGCGATGCGCGGCCCGAAGAAGGCCGCCACGGCGCCGGCATCCAGGCCGCTGCGATGGCTGCGCAGGAACCAGCGGGTCGCCCGCCGGCCCAGTCGCATCAACTCGCTCATCAGGCGCAGCTGCAACTCCGCCGGCACCTGATGATCCAGGGCCTCCACCTGACGCCACCAGTGCGGCAGGTGCAGGACGTCGCGCATCACCACATAGGCGCGGGCGACATCGGCTGCGCTCATGCCGGTGGATTCGCACAGGCGCTGCACGAAGGTGATGCCCATGTGGTTGATCAGGTCGTTGGCGATCTGGTTGGCGACGATCTCGCGCTTCAGGCGATGGCGCGCCATCGCCTCGGGGAACTGCTCGGTCAGGCGCTGCGGGAAGGCGCCCTGCATGTCCCGGGCGAGGTATTCGTCGTCCGGCACCGAAGAGGCCAGCAGTTGCTCCTTGAGGTCGATCTTGCTGTAGGAGATCAGCACCGACAGCTCGGCCCGGGTCAGTCCCTGTTCCTTGGCCGCGCGCTCGGCGAGCACCTCGTCGCTGGGCAGGAACTCCAGGGTGCGATCCAGCTTGCCACGCCCTTCGAGGTCGACGATCAGCCGCTGGTATTCGGCCAGGTGCGTCCGCGCCCGGTATTCCGCCAGCGACAGGGCACCGGTCTGCATGTAGTTGTTGGCGACCACCAGTTCGCCGACCTCGTCGGTCATCTCGCCCATCAGCGTGTTGCGCTGCTTGACGGTCATGTCGCCGGCGGAGACCACGTCGCCCAAGAGGATCTTGATGTTGACCTCGTGGTCGGAGCAGTCCACGCCGCCCGCGTTGTCGATGAAGTCGGTGTTGCAGGCACCGCCGTGCAGGCCGAACTCCACCCGCGCCAGCTGGCTCATGCCCAGGTTGCCACCCTCGCCAATGACCTTGGCGCGCAGGTCGCAGCCGTCCACGCGCAGCGCGTCGTTGGCCTTGTCGCCGATGTCCGCATGGCTTTCGAAGCTGGCCTTGACGTAGGTGCCGATGCCGCCGTTCCAGATCAGATCCACCGGTGCCTTGAGCAGGGCGTTGATCAGCTCGTTGGGCGTCAGGTGATCGGCCTGCAGATCGAAGCGCGCCTTCATCTCGGGACTGATGGCGATGCGCTTGGCACTGCGCGGGAAGATGCCACCACCCTGGGAGATCAGGCTGGCGTCATAGTCGGTCCAGCTCGACCGCGGCAGGTTGAACAGCCGTTCGCGCTCGACATAGCTGCGCTCGGCGTCCGGATTGGGATCGATGAAGATGTGCAGGTGGTTGAAGGCTGCCACCAGCTCCAGGCTGCGCGAACGCAGCAGGCCGTTGCCGAAGACGTCGCCGGCCATGTCGCCGATGCCCACCACGGTGACCGGATCGGTCTGGACGTCGATGCCGCGCTCACGGAAGTGGCGCTGCACGCTGACCCAGGCGCCCCGCGAGGTGATGCCCATCTTCTTGTGGTCGTAACCCGCCGAACCACCGGAGGCGAAGGCGTCGTCGAGCCAGAAGCCATAGTCCTGAGCGATGCCGTTGGCGATGTCGGAGAAGGTCGCGGTGCCCTTGTCGGCGGCCACCACCAGATAGGGGTCGTCGCCGTCGTAGCGCACCACGGCAGCCGGCGGGACCACTTCACCGTCTTTCAGGTTGTCGGTGATGTCCAGCAGACCGCTGATGAAGATGCGGTAGCAGGCGATGGCCTCGGCCTGGATGTCGTCGCGGGAGCCGCCGGTGGGCAGACGCCGTGGCACGAAGCCACCCTTGGCGCCCACGGGGACGATCACCGAGTTCTTGACCTGCTGCGCCTTGACCAGGCCCAGCACCTCGGTGCGGTAGTCTTCCTCGCGATCCGACCAGCGCAGGCCGCCGCGGGCGACGTTGCCGAATCTCAGGTGCACCCCTTCCACGCGCGGGCTGTAGACGAAGATCTCGTAGCGCGGCACCGGGCGCGGCAGCTCGGGAATGGCCTTGGGATCGAGCTTGAAGCTGAAATAGGCCTTGGGCTTGCCAGCGGCGTCGGTCTGGAAGACGTTGGTTCTCAGGGTCGCCTTGATCAGGTCCAGGTAGCGCCGCAGGATGCGGTCCTCGTTGAGCACCGCGACATCGTCGAGGGCACTGAGGATGGCCTGCTCCAGGCGCTGCTGCTTGTCGTCCAGGTCTTCGCTGGTCATACGCCGCGCCAGGTAGAACTTCATGCGGAACAGCCGCACCAGTTCCCGGGCGATGTCGACGTGGGCGTTGAGGGTGGCGGCGATGTAGCCGATGTCGAAGCCGATGCGGATCTGCTTGAGGTAGCGCGCATAGGCGCGCAGCACCGCGACGTCCCGCCAGGGCAGCCCGGCGGTCAGCACCAGGCGGTTGAAGCTGTCGTTTTCCGCCTGCCCGTCCACCACCTGGACAAAGGCGTCCTGGAAGGTGTCATTGAGTTGCTGCAGATCCAGCTCCAGGCCGGCCACGGTGGTGAAGGCGAAGTCATGGATCCAGTAGCGGCGGCCATTGCGATGGCGCAGCTCGTAGGGAAATTCGCCGAGCACGCGCAGCCCGAGGTTTTCCAGGATCGGCAGGACGTCCGACAGCGCCAGGGGCGTATCGGCGTGATAGAGCTTGCAGTGCAGGATGTTGTCGCCGGTCTGGGTCAGCGGCTGGTAGAAGCCCATGGCCAGGCGGCGCTCGTCGCTGAGCGCCAGCAGGTGGCGCATGTCTACCACGGCCAGGTGCGGCGCGAAGCGCTCGCGATAGCCGGCCGGGAAGCCCAGCGGATAGTCGGCGAGGATGGAGGTGCCCTGGGCTTCGCCGAAGCTGTCCACCATCAGGCTGGCGAAGTCGTCCTTCCAGCTGCGGCAGGCCTGCACCATTTCCTGTTCCAGGCGCGCCGGATCGACATCCTGCGGCTGCAGGGGATCGACGCGCAGGATGAACTGCACCCGCGCCAGCACGGATTCGGAGAAGAAGGTCCAGAATTCGCAGTCGGTGCCATGCAGGCGATCCATGAGGATCTGCTGCATGCGCTGGCGCACCTCGGTGGAATAGATGTCGCGCGGCACATAGGCCAGGCAATAGAAGAACTGGCCATAGGGATCGCGGCGCAGGAAGACGCGCACCTTGCTGCGCTCCTGGATCTGCACGATGGCCATGGCGGTGCTGAACAGGTCGTCCACCGGAGTCTGGAACAGATCGTCCCGCGGCAACCCTTCGAGGACCTGGGCCAGTTCCTTGCCCAGGTGGGCGCTGCTGTCGAAATCGGCGCGGCGACGCACCTCGTCGACCTTGCGGCGGATATAGGGAATCTCGCGCACGCTGTCGTTGTAGACGCTGGAGGTGTAGAGACCCATGAAGCGGTGCTCGCGCACCACCCGGCCACTGGCGTCCACTTCGCGCAGGGAAACGAAATCGGGATAGGCCGGGCGATGCACCCGGCTCGGGTCGGCCGCCTTGGCGAAGGACAGCAGCACCGGTTCGCGCAGATAGCGCAGCGGCTCACCGGACAGGGTGATCTCGGCGGTCTCGGGGCGACCGCGCAGGCGCCGCGACAGGCCGAGCAGGGAGTCGGGCACATAGCGTTGCACCGCGGTCTCGCCGTCGCCCTCGACGGTGAATTCCTCGTAGCCGAGGAAGGTGAATCTGTCGTCGCGCAGCCAGTCGAGGAAGGCCTTGACCTCGGACAGTTCGCCCTCCTCCACGCCGGCCGGACGCCGATCCAGCCAGCTCAGCAGGTCGGCAACCTTGGTCTTCATGGCGGCATAGTCGCCGACGGTCAGGCGCACTTCACCGAGGATCTCCTGCAGCGCCGCCTCCAGGGTGCGCAACTCGCTGGTTGCGGCACAGCGGTCGATCTCGAGGAACATCAGGGCTTCGCGGGTCACCCCTTCGCCCTGCTGGCCCTTGGGCAGCAGCTCGAGCAGACGACCCTGGGCATCCCGGCGCACGCTGAGGACGCTGTTCTGCAGGGTATGGACACTGTAGCCCTGGCGATTGAGCTCCATGCGCACCGAGTCGACCAGGAACGGCGAATCGGCGTGCAGCACCTCCACCACGGTGTGGCTCGATTGCCAGCCGTGTCGTTCGTAGTCCGGATTGAAGACCTGGACCCGCGGCTCGGACGGATCGAAGACATCCAGCAGACGCCAGGCCGACAGTACGCAGCCGACCAGATCGGAGAGCCGACGCTGAGTGAGTTCTTCCAGCGGGACGATGCCGAAGAACTGGGCGGTGAAGCGCTCCAGCTGTTCGAGGGTATTCCCTTCGACATGGGCCGCGAGGGCATTCTTGAGTTGTTGTTGGAAATCCGCTTGGCTGGCAGCGGTGAAAAACGCCATAACCGTACTCCGTCCTGAAGGTGCTGTGGGCTTCGCTCCGCAGAGGACAGGCCTCTCCCGGAGCGAGTTCCACAGGGGACGAGGCCGGACTGCACCAAAAAAGTGCAAAGATGCAGTGCGGCTAGAGTAGCCAACAAAGACAGCTATGCACGTACGTCAGGGCGACAACAAGATTCAGCTGCGGAACGGATCTCAATAGTGCGGTGGCGGCGCCTCGTCCGGCAGACCACCGCCACCCGAACTCTGCAGCTCGGCCTGGCGCTCGGCCAGGACGCGAATCTGGGCCGCGCAGCGATCCAGCGCCCGCTGCTGCTCGACGATGATGTCGTTGAGGGTCTGAATGGTGTCGTCCTGGAAGGCCTGGCGCATTTCCAGGTCGGCGATACGGTCTTCAAGGGTCATGCCTGTGTCTCCTCTTCGAGCAGCACCCGCCAGCGTTCCGCAGCGGCATGGCCGGCTTCCGCGGTATGGGGCTCGCGTGGCGAGTGCCCCCATACCGGGCCGGGCCAGGCCGGATCGCCCTCCTGCCGCAACAGGACGTGCAGGTGCAATTGCCTGACGACGTTGCCCAGAGCACCGATGTTCAATTTTAGATCCGGCTGCGCGTGGCGCAACACCTGGGCAACAAGTGTCACCTCTCGCCACAGTTGTGCCTGATCCTGGGGTGACAGGTCGAGGATCTCGGTAACACTTTCGCGCCGGGGTACCAGCACCAGCCAGTCATAGCGCCTGTCGTTCAGCAGCAATACCTGACACAGCGTCAAGGACGCCACTTCCAGGGTATCGCCGGCCAGCCGTGGGTCTATTTGGAACATCTCATCTCCTGCCAACACCTGTCGGCACTAAAAGTGTGCACAGCTTTGTGCAAGTGAAACCTTTGGTGTCACAAAGGTGCAACCAACCCTTCCGAAACTGCCCATTGCCCGGGGAGCGGAGCAGCGATAGACAGGCGGGCTCAGGGATTGAGCGTTTGTGCACGCTTTTTGCTATCACGATCCGGGTACGACGATCGGACGGGAACTCTTAAAGAGCTTTCTTAAGAGTCACGGTTAATCCGCTCATCACACGCAAAATTTTGATGAAGCCTATCGCCCCTCCGAGAGAGGTGCTATATGTGCCGCCATTAGAACAAACAGCCACGGCTGACACGATGGCTGACTTTCAACCCAAAGGAGCATTTCTGATGCAAGCGATGAAGTGGAGCATTCTCGCCCTGGCCGTAGCCGCAGGGACCACTCAACTGGCTTTCGCCGACCAGCAGTCCGAGTCCAAGGGCTTTGTCGAAGACAGCAAGCTGACCCTGCTGAACCGTAACTACTACTTCAACCGGGATCTCAAGAACGGCGCCAACGATCGTAAAGATTGGAGCCATGGCTTCCTGATGAACTACGCATCGGGCTTCACTCAGGGCACCGTGGGTGTCGGTGTGGACGCCTTCGGCTACCTGGGCCTGAAACTGGACGGCGGCCGCGGCCACGTCGGTTCCGGCAACCTGCAGATCGACAGCGACGGTCGCAACAAGGACGAGTACTCCACTGCTGGCGCCGCCGTCAAACTGCGCGTCTCCAATACCGTCCTGAAGTACGGCAACGTGCAGCCCACCTCCCCGGTCTTCGCCGTGGGTGGCAGCCGTCTGTTCCCGCAGACCGCTACCGGCTTCATGCTGACCAGCGAAGAAATCGCGAACCTGTTCCTGGAAGCCGGCCACATCACCGCTGCACGTGACCGCACCAACACCTACCACGACGGCAACATGGGTTCTGCCTACACCGGCATCACCTCCAGCTCCGCCGATTACCTGGGTGGCAAGTACAAGATCAACGATCAGCTGAATGCGTCGCTGTACTACGGCCGCATGGAAGATCTGTGGAATCAGTACTACGCCAACGTCAACTTCGTGCAGCCGTTGGCAGCCAACCAGGCGCTGACCTTCGACTTCAACTACTACTACACCAAGGACGCTGGCAGCGCCAAGCTGGGTGACTTCACCAACAACGCCTACTCGCTGGCCGCCGCTTACAGCATCGATGCCCACACCTTCACCCTGGCCTACCAGGGCGTGAGCAGCGACTCGCCGTTCGACTACGTCGGCGTCGGTGGCAAAGGTGCTACCACCGGCAACGGTGGCGACAGTATCTTCCTGGCCAACTCCATCCAGTACTCCGACTTCAACGCCTCCGGCGAGAAGTCCTGGCAGGCGCGCTACGACCTGAACATGGCGACCCTGGGCGTACCCGGCCTGAGCTTCATGGCCCGCTACATCTACGGTCACGACATCGACGCGCCCAAGGGCAGCACCGCCTACGCCGGCCTGTATCAGGATGGCGACAAAGAGCGCGAGACCAACGTCGAAGCCAAGTACGTCCTGCAGAGCGGCCCGGCCAAGGACCTGTCCTTCCGCGTCCGTCAAGCCTGGCACCGTGGCGACGCCAGCACCGGCGGCACCGTCAACGAGTTCCGCCTGATCACCGAGTACCCGCTGAACATCCTCTAATAGAGGCCAGCGTCACTCGCACGATCCAGCAGCCCGGCATTCGCCGGGCTGTTCTTTTCCGGCCTCCGGTCGGCGCCACCCGCGTCCCTGTACGCCCTGCCCCACCCCGCCGTACAATGCCGGTCCCGTCTCGATGCCGACAGACCGCCTAGCCATGCGTACCAGCCAGTTCCTGCTGTCCACCCTCAAAGAAACCCCTTCCGATGCCGTGGTGATCAGCCACCAGCTGTTGCTGCGTGCCGGCATGATCCGCAAGCTGGCCTCGGGTCTCTATACCTGGCTGCCGCTGGGCCTGCGCGTGCTGCGCAAGGTGGAAGCCGTGGTGCGTGAGGAAATGAACGCCACCGGCGCCCTGGAGGTGCTGATGCCGGCGATCCAGCCCGCCGAGCTGTGGCAGGAATCCGGTCGCTGGGAACAGTACGGCCCCGAGCTGCTGCGCCTGAAGGACCGTCATCAGCGCGATTTTTGCGTGGGCCCGACCCACGAGGAAGTCATCACCGACCTGATGCGCAACGAGTTGAACAGCTACAAGCAGATGCCGATCAACCTGTACCAGATCCAGACCAAGTTCCGCGACGAGATTCGCCCGCGTTTCGGCCTGATGCGCGGCCGCGAGTTCGTGATGAAGGACGCCTATTCCTTCCACCTGAACCAGGCGTCGCTGCAGGAAACCTACGACGCCATGTACCAGGCGTACTGCAACGTCTTCAGCCGCCTGGGTCTGAATTTCCGTCCGGTGCAGGCCGACAACGGCTCCATCGGCGGCAGCGGTTCCCACGAATTCCATGTGCTGGCCGGCTCCGGTGAAGACGACATCGCCTTCAGCGACAGCTCCGACTACGCCGCCAACATCGAGAAGGCCGAGGCCCTGCCGCGGGAGACCGCGCGGGGTGCCGCCACCGAGGAATTGCGTCTGGTCGACACCCCCGACACCAAGACCATCGCCGATCTGGTGGAGAAATTCGGTCTGGCCATCGAAAAGACCGTGAAGACCCTGGTCGTGCGTGGCGCCGAGGAAGGCACCCTGGTCGCCCTGGTGGTGCGTGGCGATCACGAACTCAACGAGATCAAGGCGGCCAACCTGCCGGAAGTCGCCAGCCCCCTGGTGTTCGCCACCGAGCCGGAGATCCGCGCGGCCATCGGCGCCAGCCCCGGTTCCCTGGGCCCGATGAATCTGTCGATTCCCTGCATCGTCGATCGCTCGGTCGCCCTGATGAGCGATTTCGGCATCGGCGCCAACCAGGAAGACAAGCACTACTTCGGCGTGAACTGGGAGCGTGATCTGCCGCTACCCCAGGTCGCCGATCTGCGCAACGTGGTGGCCGGCGATCCGAGCCCCGATGGCCAGGGCACCCTGGTGATCAAGCGCGGCATCGAAGTGGGCCATATCTTCCAGCTGGGCACCAAGTACAGCGAGGCGATGAAGCTGTCGGTACTGGGCGAGGAAGGCAAACCCACCACCCTGACCATGGGCTGCTACGGCATCGGGGTGTCCCGCGTGGTCGCCGCCGCCATCGAGCAGAACCATGACGAGCGCGGTATCCGCTGGCCGGCTGCCCTGGCGCCCTTCCAGATCGCCCTGGTGCCGATGAAGTACGAGAACGCCGCGGTGAAGGAAGCGACCGATCGCCTCTACGGCGAGCTGAAGGCCGCCGGCTTCGATGTGCTGCTGGACGACCGTGACAAGAAGACCAGCCCTGGCGTGAAGTTCGCCGACATGGAGCTGATCGGCATTCCCCATCGCCTGGTGGTGGGTGAGCGCGGTCTCAACGAAGGCCTGGTCGAATACAAGGGCCGTACCGACAGCGACAGCCAGAACGTCGCCCTGGCCGAGATCGTCGGCTTCCTCAAGGCCCGCTGAGGGCTACCGCTCCAGGTCAGGCGTCCGTGCGCCTGACCTGGAAATCGGTCAGGCCTGCGCAGGCCACCTCTTCCAGCTCCACCCCGGTCACCTCGGCCGCTGCCGGCCCCTGCCAGAGCCAGAGTTCCAGCTGGGCAAGGGCTTCGATCGAACCTTCCAGGTGGCATTCCACCCGGCCATCCGCCAGATTCCGCACCCAGCCGGTGACGCCCAGTCGCTGCGCCTCCTGCCGCGTGCTCTCGCGATAGTAGACGCCCTGGACGCGGCCACTGATCAGGCCATGACGTGCCGATTTTGCCATCATCGTTGGGCTCCTCGTTCTTCCAGCGCCGGCGCAACCTTGAGCCACTGGGCCACGCTCCCGGCGAGCAGTTCATGACGCTGTGCCTGCAGCCGCGCGAAGGCCTCCTGCAACTGCGGATACCAGTCACCGGGAAAGCGCTCGGCAGGCGGCCAGCAATCCGGCGCCGGCGGTGCCCAGGGCGCCCGATCCAGCAGATCCAGCAGCGCATAGCCATGCAGGTCGCGGCAGAGCACCCAGTGGCCGCTGTCGTTCTGGCACACCAGGCGTTCCTGCTGCAGGAACGCCAGCACCGCATGCCATTCATGCTCCGGCAGCTTCCAGCCCGCCTGGTGCAGCCGCCCCAGGTGCAGACTGGAACCGCTCTGCTGCCGTTCCAGGAAAGCGCGCAGCACGGCGAGCAGGATGAAGAAGGCCGGCAGCGGCGCGCGGCGCCAGTGATGGGTGGTGGACAGGCTGCAGACCACCTCCGCGCCGAGCAGCACGATCAGCCAGCAGACGTAGATCCACACCAGGAACAGCGGCACCGTGGCAAAGGCGCCATAGATCAGCTGGTAGCCGGGGAAATAGAAGACATAGAGGCCGAACAGACTCTTGGCCGCCTCGAACAGCACCCCGGTCAGGGCTCCGCCGATCAGCGCGTGGCGCAGCGGTACCCGGGTGTTGGGCACGGCGGCGTACATCAGGGTGAAGGCGGCGATGCTGAACAGCAGCGGCGTGACCTTGAGCAGCGCCTGGGCGCCCGACATGCCGTAGGAACCGAACACCAGGGCCACCGAGGCCAGGTAGGTGCTCATGGCGAAGCCGGCGCCCAGCAGCAGTGGCCCCAGGCTGAGCACCGCCCAGTAGAGCAGGAAGCTGGAGACCCCGCGCCGCGGAATGCGTACCCGCCAGATGTCGTTGAAGGTCTTTTCCACCGTCACCAGCATGAAGAAGGAGGTCACCGCCAAGAGCGCCACGCCCAGCCAGGTCAGGTGCCGCGCCTGCTCGATGAAGTTGCGCAGGTACTCTTCCAGGGTCGCCCCGGTGGAGGGCACGAAATTGCGGAAGATGAAGGCCTGGATCTGCACTTCCGTGCCCTGGAAGGCAGGTATCGCCGAGAGCATGGCGAAGGTGACGGTCATCACCGGGACCACCGCGAACAGGGTGGTATAGGTGAGGGCCGCGGCATTGTTGGGGGCGCGGTCTTCGATGAAGCGGTCGGCGAGGTAGCGAACGAAGGACAGCAGTTCACGCAAGCGGGCCGGCATTGGCGGTTCCTCGAAAGGCACGGTCAAGGGCTGGCGCGGCAGTCCTCGCCAACCCGCTACAATGGGCATCTTACCTTCTATGGATCAGCCCATGAGTGAAATCGTCCTCTATCACAATCCGCGCTGCTCGAAATCGCGGGCGGCCCTGGAGCTGCTGCAAAGCCGCGAGCTAGCCGTGTCCGTGGTGCCCTACCTGGAAACGCCGCCGGATGCCGCCACCCTGCGCGCGCTGCTCGCCAAGCTGGGCCTGAAGGCGCGCCAGTTGCTGCGCACCGGCGAGGACGCCTATCGCGAATTGAACCTCGCCGATCCGGCGCTGGACGACGATGCCCTGATCGCGGCCATGGCCGCCCATCCCAAGCTGATCGAAAGACCCATCGCCGTGCGCGGCGAACGCGCCGTCGTCGGTCGTCCCCCCGAGCGTGTCCTGGAGATCCTGCAATGACCCCCGAAGCCTATGTCCTGGTGCTCTACTACAGCCGCCATGGCGCCACCGCCGAGATGGCCCGCCAGGTCGCCCGCGGGGTGGAGATGGGCGGCGTGGCCGCGCGCCTGCGTACCGTGCCGGCGGTCTCCGCCGAGTGCGCCGCCGTCGCCCCGGCGGTACCCGAGCAGGGCGCGGTCTACGCCACCCTCGACGACCTGCGCGATTGCGCGGCCCTCGCCCTGGGCAGTCCGACGCGCTACGGCAACATGGCCGCCGCCATGAAGTACTTTCTCGACGGCACCAACAGCCTCTGGCTGACCGGCGCCCTGGTGGACAAGCCCGCCGGCGTCTTCACCTCCACCGCCAGTCTGCACGGCGGCCAGGAGAGCACCCTGCTGTCCATGGCCCTGCCGCTGCTGCACCACGGCATGCTCATCACCGGCCTGCCCTACAGCGAGAGCGCCCTGCTGGAAACCAAGGGGGGCGGTACGCCCTATGGGCCGAGTCATTTCGCCGGGGCGGATGGCAAGCGCGCGCTGGACGAGCAGGAGACGGCGCTGTGCCGGGCCCTGGGCAAGCGCCTGGCGACCCTGGCGGGTCGCCTGCAGCAATAGCGGGAGCCGGCGCGGCTACCAGCCCATGATTTCCTTGACGAAGGGAATGGTGAGCTTGCGTCGCGCCTGCAGCGACGCCTGATCCAGGCGTTCGAGCATGTCGAACAGGGCGTCCATGCTGCGGGTGTTGCGCGAGAGGATGAAGCGACCGACCTCGTCGGTCAGGTGCAGCCCGCGGCGAGAGGCCCGCAGTTGCAGGGCGCGCAGCTTGTCTTCGTCGGAAAGCGGGCGCAACTGGAAGACCAGCGCCAGGGTCAGGCGCGATTTGAGATCGGCCAGCTGCACCGGCAATTGCCGCGGCGAGGCGGTGCTGGAGATCAGCAGTCGCTTGCCGGCATCGCGCAGGCGATTGAACAGATGGAAGAGCGCCTCTTCCCAGCGCCGCTGCCCGGCCAGGGCGTCGAGATCGTCGAGGCAGACCAGCTCGCACTGTTCGAGGTTGTCGAACAGCTCGACGCCGTAGTCGGCCAGTTCGCCCATGGGCAGGTAGATGGCGCGCTCGCCCAGTTCTTCCAGGCGGTGACAGGCGGCCTGCATCAGGTGGCTGCGACCGGCACCCGCGCCGCCCCAGAGATAGATCAGGCTTTCCGTCCAGCCGGCGTCGGCATCGCAGAGACGCTCGACATAGCCGAGCGCCGCGGCATTGGCGCCAGGGTAGTAGTTGACGAAGGTGGCGTCGTCACGCAGACGAATGCCCAGGGGCAGCTGTAAAGGCATCATGCCGGCTCGAACGGCTCTTGGCAGTTTCGCGAGGGCGCCAAGTCTAACCAAATCCCGGGCCCCTCGCAGCAGCCGCTTCAGTCTTAGGTGTCAGCCCTCATGGCCAGCGGAAATACAGAGTGGTTCGCGCCGGTTGCGCGGCTGGCGCCGGCTGGGCCGCGGGCGGGGTAGGAGCAGCCGTGGCATCGACGGGTGCAGCCGGGGTCGCCGGTGCCGGAGCGGCCGGCGCCGTAGCGGGCTGCAGACCGGCAAGACCGAGTTGCGCCTGCAACTGGTCCGGATTGGCGGTGAGGTCGTAGGTCAGCTGGGTGCCGTCGACCTTGACCAGCCGGCTCGACAGGGGCTCCAGTACCTTCTGCAGCTGGGCATAGCGTTCGAAGTTGGAATTGTCGGCCACCAGGGTCAGCGGCTGGGTCGTGCCCGGGCGGGAGACGAATTTCTTCGACAGGCGCGCGGCGACATCCTGCAGCACCGCAGCGGCCAGGGCATCCTGATCGGCGGCCTGGCTGCTGCCCTGTTCGGCGGCACCGTTGTTCCACAGGCGCCACTGGGCCTGCCAGCCATTGCCTTGGGGTTTGGCGTGGACGGCCAGCAGGGCATTGGCGCCGTAGCGCTCGGAGGCCTGGCGCAGGGCGGTCGGATCGCTGGCGTCGATGTTGGCGGCGGTGCCGGCGAGTTGTTCGTTGAGGTCGGCCAGCGGCAGACGGATCGGCAGACCGGCGCGCTGGGCGCCGCGCTGGACCCCGGTGCTCGCGGGCTGGCCGTCACCGACCAGGGTCGCCCCGCTGTCGGCGTCGTTGAGCCACCAGATCATCACCACCGGACGATTGGCGCCCCATACCGAGAGACCCGCCTGACCCAGGGCCCGCTCGGTGGCGGCCGGATCGAAGTTGACCACCAGCACCTCCGGCGGACCGGCGTCGTAGCCGTACTGGCTGATCAGGGATTCGGGCGCCGCCAGGGCGCTGGCCAGCGCCGGGGTCTGGCCGGCCTGGGGGTTGCCGGTCAGGCGCCCGGCCAGGACCTGCAGGGCGCGCTTGAGGGCGGCATTGCGCTCGTCCGGCTGTTGCGAGGTCACCGGCTCGCGGACCTGGTAGAGGTTGTCCACCACCTCGGCGCGGGCGAGCGGACTCAGGACCAGCAGCGAAGCGAGCAACGGAAGGACGAGACGGCGCATGGCGATTCCATAGAAGGGGCAAGGGGCATACCTTAAAAGCCGCCTGACCCGCGAGCAAGGGCACTGGGTCGCGGGCCGCGCAGAAGGTTGCGGCAGAGACTGCCCGCCCGGCGAACGGGCAGGCGATCTGGCTCAGACCACGGCAGGCTGGCCGGGTGCCATCGCCGCCCGGACCAGAGGCCGCGGCGGGCCGCGTGCTTTGGCACGGCTTCTGGTAAAATCGCCCGCCTCATTGCCGGCTGGCGCCAGCCGGCTCGTTTCGCCATTAGCCAAAGGCCAGGATTCATGAGCAAACAACCCCAGCTGAGCTACAAGGACGCCGGTGTAGACATCGACGCCGGTGAGGCTCTGGTAGAACGCATCAAGGGCGTCGCCAAGCGCACCGCCCGCCCGGAAGTCATGGGCGGCCTGGGGGGCTTCGGTGCCCTGTGCGAGATCCCGGCAGGCTATCGCCAGCCGGTACTGGTCTCCGGCACCGACGGTGTCGGTACCAAGCTGCGCCTGGCCATGAACCTGGCCAAGCACGACAGCATCGGCATCGACCTGGTCGCCATGTGCGTCAACGACCTGGTGGTCTGCGGCGCCGAGCCGCTGTTCTTCCTCGACTACTACGCCACCGGCAAGCTCAACGTCGACGTCGCCGCCCAGGTGGTGACCGGCATCGGCACCGGCTGCGAACAGGCCGGCTGCTCCCTGGTGGGCGGCGAGACCGCCGAGATGCCCGGCATGTACGAAGGCGAAGACTACGACCTGGCCGGCTTCTGCGTCGGCGTGGTGGAGAAGTCCCAGATCATCGACGGTTCCAAAGTGGCTACCGGCGACGCCCTGATCGCCCTGCCCTCCTCCGGTCCGCACTCCAACGGCTATTCGCTGATCCGCAAGATCATCGAGGTGGCCGGTGCCGACATCGAGAACATCCAGCTCGACGGCCAGCCGCTGACCGAGCTGCTGATGGCGCCCACCCGCATCTACGTCAAGCCGCTGCTCAAGCTGATCAAGGACACCGGCGCGGTCAAGGCCATGGCCCACATCACCGGCGGCGGTCTGCTGGACAACATCCCGCGCGTGCTGCCCGAAGGCGCCCAGGCGGTGCTCGACGTGGCCAGCTGGCAGCGTCCGGCGGTGTTCGACTGGCTGCAGCAGCAGGGCAACGTCGACGAGACCGAGATGCACCGCGTGCTGAACTGCGGCGTGGGCATGGTCATCTGCGTGGCCCAGGAGCAGGTCGAAGCCGCCCTGCAGGTGCTGCGTGCCGAGGGTGAGCAACCCTGGGTCATCGGCCGCATCGAACAGGCCGCCGCAGGCGCCGACCAGGTCGTGCTGAACAATCTGAAACAGCACGGATGAGTCCTGCCGACTGCGCCGTGGTGGTGCTCATCTCCGGCCACGGCAGCAACCTGCAAGCCCTGATCGACGCCGCGACGCCGCCCGTGCGGATCGCGGCGGTGATCGCCAACCGCGCCGAGGCCTATGGTCTGGAGCGGGCCCGGCAGGCCGGGATCGCCACCCAGGTGATCGATCACCGCGAGCATGCCGATCGCGAAGGCTTCGATGCGGCCCTGGCGGCCGCCATCGACGCCCAGGGCGCCGATCTGGTGGTGCTGGCCGGCTTCATGCGCATCCTCACGCCGGGCTTCGTGCGGCGCTACCAGGGTCGCCTGCTCAATATCCATCCTTCGCTGCTGCCCCTCTACAAGGGCTTGCACACCCACCAGCGCGCCCTCGATGCCGGCGATGCCTGGCACGGGTGCAGCGTGCACTTCGTCACCGAAGAGCTGGATGGCGGTCCGGTCGTGCTGCAGTCGCGGGTGCCGGTACGTTCCGAAGATACGGCGGAGAGCCTGGCGACACGGGTACACGCCGCCGAGCACCTCCTTTATCCTGTGGCCGTGCGGTTGTTCGCCGAAGGCCGTCTGCGGCTGGGTACCCTGGGTGCCGAGCTCGACGGCGAGGCGCTGCCGCCTACCGGGGCCGAGTTGCCGTCGCTGACGGCCGTGGCCTCCCCTTCCTGATCCAAGGAGAAACTGATGCGACGTCTGTTGTTCCTATTGGCCACCCTCTGCAGCGCCTCGGCCTTCGCCTTCGACCTGCAGCCGTTCACGGCCAGCTACACCGCCGACTGGAAGCAGATGCCGGTCAGCGGCTCGGCCGAGCGCTCGTTGCAGAAGGAAGCCGATGGCCGCTGGGAGCTGAAGTTCGAAGCCTCCATGCTGGTCGCCGGCCTCAACGAATCCAGCACCTTCCGCCGCGAAGGCGAGGCCTTTCTGCCGGATACCTACCAGTACAAGCGCAGCGGCCTGGGCAAGAGCCGCGAAAGCGAGCTGACCTTCGACTGGGCCGGCAAGAAGGTCACCGGCAAGGACAAGGATGATCCGGTCAGCCTGACCCTGGATCGCGGTCTGCTGGACAAGTCCACCTACCAGCTCAAGCTGCAGCAGGACGTGGCCGACGGCAAGAAGAGCATGAGCTACCAGATCGTCGACGGCGACAGCATCGACACCTATGACTTCCGCGTCATCGGACCGGAGCGCATCCGCACCCCGCTGGGTCTGCTCGACACCATCAAGGTCGAGCGCGTGCGCGACCCCACCAAGAGCAGCCGCAAGACCGAGCTGTGGTTCGCCAAGGACTGGGACTATCTGCTGGTGCGTCTCTACCAGCAGGAGAGCGACGGCAAGGAATACCAGACCAGCCTCAAGGAAGGCACGGTCAATGGGCGCACGGTGAAGGGCGCCAACTGATCTGGTCTGCAGGCAAAAAAACGCCCTCTTCGGAGGGCGTTTTCTTTTTATGCGCCCACGCAGGTGTGATGGCTGCCCCTGGTGACAGGCGAGTGGGTATCCAGCAGCCTTCTTCAGGCAGTGTGCCTCTTCTCCTATCGCGGCCATGGGCCGCTCCTACAAAATCCATAAAGGTGTAGGAGCGGCCCATGGCCGCGATACCAACGCCGCGAGACGACAACCGCAAGCGCGACAGATTGTCGCAGAAGTTGTAACGACTTGTTGCCGAGATATGCCTTGGTCCGGAAGCGAAACGCTCTAGTATGGGTTTTCAAGCCCTGCCGTAGCGCGGGCTCGACCAAGGAGATTCAGCATGACCATTACCGTAACCGAACGTGACGAAGACCATATGTCCCGCGAAGCCCGTGGCCTGGGCATGCATCTGTGGGACGTGAAGCAGGAAGGGGAACTGGTCGGCGTCTACCAGAGCGAAGCCGCTGCCCTGGAATACAAGGAGCAGATCGAACACGAAGGCGCGTCGCACGCCGAGTGAGTCGAAGGATCTTTTTACCGACTGCCTGAAAAAGGCCCGCCTCTTGGAGGCGGGCCTTTTTCGTTTCAGGGAGTAGCGACGGGTTGGGGTAGGTTGGGTTGAGCGGAGTGAAGTCCAACGTCACTGGGGGCAATGGTGTGCCTGGCATCCCTCACCCCAGCCCTCTCCCAGGGGGAGAGGGGGTGGTTCAGCGCGGGGAGCTTTATCGTCGGAGCCCAACATGGCCCCAACCTCGTCCTAGTGCACCAACTCGTCGGCGAATACCTTGTCCAGGGTGATGGGCAGATCGCGGACCCGCTTGCCGGTGGCGTGGAAGATGGCGTTGGCGATGGCCGCGGCCACGCCGACGATACCGATCTCGCCGATGCCCTTGGCGCCGAGCGGATTGACGATCTCGTCCTTCTCCTCGACGAAGATCACCTCCAGCTGCTGGATGTCGGCCTGCACCGGGAAGTGGTACTCGGCGAGACTGTGATTCATCCAGCGACCTTCGGAGGTATCCATCATCCCCTCTTCCTGCAGGCCCATGCCGATGCCCCAGACGATGCCGCCGGACACCTGGTTCTCGCCGGTCTTGAGGTTGAGAATGCGACCCGCGGCCACGGCGGTGACCACGCGACTGACCTGGACGCTGCCGAAGTCTTCGTCGACCTTGACCTCGACGAACACCGCCGAGTGGGTACCGGTGGCGTAGTCGTCGCGCCCCTCCGCCGGTTCGGCGCTGGCCAGGGTTTCCATGGACGGCGAACCCGAGGCCTTGAGGATGGCGGTGAAGTCGACGCGCTGGGCCGGGTCGGTCTTGAGGCTGATGCCGCCATCGGCGAACACCACCTGGTCCAGTTCGGCCTTGGCCAGCGGCGAGTCGTCTATCTCCTTGGCCGTATCCAGCAGTTGCTGGCGCAGCTGGTCGCAGGCCAGTTTCACCGCGGTGCCCACCGAGGAGACGGTGAAGGAACCACCTTCCAGCGGCGCTTTGGGCAGGGTGGAATCGCCCAGCTTGAAGGTGACCTTGTCCAGCGGCAGGCCGAGGTTTTCGGCGGCGATCTGGGTCATCACCGTGTAGGTGCCGGTGCCGATGTCGGAGGTGGCACTGGCCACCACCAGGCTGCCGTCGATGTTCATCACCGCCTTGGCGGTGGCGGGTTGCTGCATGGCTTCCCAGACCCCGGTGGCCATGCCCCAGCCCACCAGCTGGTTGCCGTCGCGCATGGAGCGTGGCGCCATGCTGCGTCGCTCCCAGCCAAACCGCTCGGCGGCCTGGCGATAGCACGCCAGCAGTTCCTTGCTGGAATAGGGCTTGCCCTTGGCCGGATCGGTGTCGGTGAAATTGCGGATGCGCAATTCCAGCGGATCGATGTCGGCAGCATAGGCCAGTTCGTCCAAGGCGCTTTCCAGCGCATAGACACCCAGCACCGCGCCCGGGGCGCGCATGTCCAACGGTGTGTAGACGTCCAGCGCGGCCAGTTGATAGGCCAGCTTGACGTTGGGGCAGGCATAGAGCGACGCCGACCAGACCAGCACCATTTCGGTGAAGTCCTCGAAGCGCGAGGTGATGCCCAGGGCGCTGTGATCGATGGCCTGCAGCTTGCCGTCGCTGTCGCAGGCCAGCTTGAGCTGCTGGTAGGTCTCGGGGCGATAGCCGAAGGTGAACATCTGCTGGCGCGTCAGGGTCACCCGCACCGAGCGCTTGAGCTGCAGCGCGGCCATGGTCGCCAGCACCAGCTGGTACTGGGGACGCAGACCGGAGCCGAAGGCTCCGCCGACGAAGGGCGAGATGACCTTCACGTCGCCCTCGCCCAGGCCGAAGATGTTGCTGACGAACTGGGCGCTGTTCTGCACGCCCTGGGTCTTGTCATGCACCGTCAGCTTGCCGTCCTTGTGGTAGACGACGGTGGAGGCATGCATCTCCATGGGGTTGTGGAATTCCGCCGCGGAATGGTATTCGGCCTCGATCCGCACGGGCGCCGCGGCCCAGGCCGCCGGGGCGTCGCCGCGGTTGTCCGGCAATTCCATGGGCGCTTCGTGGGCCTGGCTGCGGGCCTGGGCCAGGTCGGTGGCGTGGTCTTCCTCGCTGTACTGGGCACGGATCAGCGAGGCGGCGTGGCGCGCGGCCTCGAAGGTCTCGGCCACCACCAGAGCGATGGGCTGGCCGCTGTAGAGGATGCGATCGTTGTACAGCGGCCGGAAGGGCTTGCCGTCGGCCGCGTCCATGTCGGTGTAGCTTTCATCATAGCTGGCCATCTTGGGTCGGTTGAGATGGCTGAGCACCTCGAGCACACCCGGCTGGGCCAGGGCCTCACTGACGTCCAGGCCGAGCAGGCGACCCTTGGTGATGGTGGCGTTGACCACGAAGCCGAAAGCCAGATCAGGAACGCTGAATTCGCCAGCATAGAGCGCCTGACCGGTGACCTTGAGCGGACCGTCGACGCGGGGAACGGCTTTTTGCAGATGGACGACGGTCATTGCAGGGTACCTCCGGCGGCTTCGGTAAGGGCACGCACGATGGCGCGCCGGGCCAGTTCGATCTTGAAGCTGTTGTGGGCGAAGCCCTGGGCGCCCTGCAGCAGGCGATCGGCCAAGTGGCCAAAGGCCGCCTTGTCCGCCACCTGACCGACCAGTGCCTGCTCGGCTTCTGGCAGACGCCAGGGTTTGTGGGCCACGCCGCCCAGGGCGACGCGGACCTGCTTGATGCGCTCGCCGTCCAGTTCCAGCGCGGCTGCCACCGAGACCAGGGCGAAGGCATAGGAGGCGCGGTCGCGGATCTTCAGGTAGGCGCTGTTGGCCGCCAGGCTGTCGGCCGGCAGGGTCACGGCGGTGATGAGTTCATCGGCGGCGAGGTTGGTATCGCGCTCGGGGGTGTCGCCGGGCAGGCGATGGAAGTCGGCGAAGTCGATGACGCGCTCGCCGTTCGGATCGCTCACCTCGACCCGGGCTTCCAGCGCGGCCAGGGCCACGCACATGTCCGAGGGATGGGTGGCGATGCACTGCTCGCTGTGGCCGAGGATGGCGTGGATGCGATTCTGCCCTTCGCGCGCGCCGCAGCCGGAGCCGGGCTCACGCTTGTTGCAGGGCGTGCCCACGTCGTAGAAGTAGTAGCAGCGGGTACGCTGCAGCAGGTTGCCGCCGGTGGAGGCCATGTTGCGCAGTTGCGGCGAGGCGCCGGCGAGGATGGCCTTGGCCAGCAGCGGATAGCGCCGCTGTACCTCGGGGTGATAGGCGACCTCGGCGTTCTTGACCAGGGCACCGATGCGCAGACCGCCTTCGGCGGTGGTCTCGACCTCGCGCAGGGGTAGGCCGTTGACGTCAATCAGCTGCTCGGGGCGCTCGACGTTTTCCTTCATCAGATCCAGCAGGTTGGTGCCACCGGCGATGAAATGGGTCTGGGGGCCATGCTGGCGGATGGCGTCGGGCACGGCGTTGGGCTTGGCATAACCGAAGCGGTTCATTCGCGGCCCTCCCCTTGCTGGCAATCCGGACGCGCCCGCTCGATGGCGGCGCGGATGTTGCGATAGGCGCCGCAGCGGCAGAGGTTGCCGCTCATCTGCTCGGCCACCTCGGCCTCGCTGTGGGCATGGCCCTCCTTGAGCATGCCGATCGCCGAGCAGATCTGCCCCGGAGTGCAATAGCCGCACTGGAAGGCGTCTTCGGCGACGAAGGCGGCCTGCATGGGGTGCAACTGGTCGCCCTGGGCCAGGCCCTCGATGGTGGTGACCTCGGCGCCGTCCTGCATGACCGCCAGGGCCAGGCAGCTGTTGATGCGGGTGCCGTTGACCAGCACGGTGCAGGCGCCGCACTGCCCGTGATCGCAGCCCTTCTTGGTACCGGTCAGATCGAGGTGGTCACGCAAGAGATCAAGCAGCGTGGTCCAGGGCTCCACGGCCAGCTGCAGCTGCTTGCCGTTGAGGGTCAGGGCGATGGTATGGGACTCGGGTTCGGCCAGGGACTGGAGCTGGCGCGCGGGGGTGGCGTTCATGGCGGACCTCACGGTTAAAGCCGCGGGGTGCAGATTGCCCCCGTGGTCGGAATCAGGCGGTGACAGCGAAAGGCCACCTCAGGTAAGGGACTGCGCCCGACCGGAAGCGGTTCAGCACCCCTGCCCAGCGGTATTCAACGTCACGTTGAAGGTTGTTCAGCGAAGCGTTGGAAAGCCCGTTCCAGAGGGCTTCGCCCCGGTCAGGACACATCTGGTATGGCGCTTCGCTACGCCAGCGGCCCAGTGGCCTGAACCCCATAGGTTCTGGGGCAGTCATCAGAACTCCCGTGATGTGCCCCCAACGATGAGAATCCGACCATGGCTTCCGACTCCGATGCACGCTGGCGCCTGTCCCGGCGTCAGTTCCTCGGCACCTCCGCGGTGCTGGTAGCGACCAGCGCCATACCCGGCTATGGCTTCGCCCAGGCCAGCGGTGGCGCGCCCCTGACGCCCCAGGCCATCGCCGCCCGCCTGCCGCAACTGCTGCCGCTGACACTGCAGATCAATGGCGAGGCGCGCCGGCTCCGGGTCGACAGCCGCACCACCCTGCTCGATGCGCTGCGCGAGAACCTGCACCTCACCGGCACCAAGAAAGGCTGCGACCATGGCCAGTGCGGCGCCTGCACGGTGCTGGTGAACGGCCAGCGCATCAACAGCTGCCTGAGCCTGGCGGCCATGCACGAAGGCGACACCATCACCACCATCGAGGGCCTGGGCAACGCCGAGCGCCTGCATCCCATGCAGGCGGCCTTCCTGGCCGAGGACGGTTTCCAGTGCGGCTATTGCACCCCGGGGCAGATCTGCTCGGCGGTGGCCCTGCTGGACGAGGTCAAGGCCGGCATGCCCAGTCACGTCTCGAAGCGCCTCGACGGACCGATGCGGCTGAGCGAGGAAGAGATCCGCGAGCGCATGAGCGGCAATCTCTGCCGCTGCAGTGCCTATCCCAACATCGTCGCGGCCATCCAGATGGCGGGGGGCCAGGCATGAGAGTCTTCGACTATCAGCGCGTGCAGACCGAAGCCGATGCCAGCCGCCAGGGTGCGCGGGCCGGCAGTCGCTTCATCGCCGGCGGTACCAATCTACTGGACCTGATGAAGCTGGAGATCGAGACCCCCAGCCAGGTGCTGGACATCAATCGCCTGCAGCTGGACCAGATCAGCGCCACCGCGGACGGCGGCCTGCGCATCGGTACCCTGGTGCGCAACTCCACCCTGGCCGCCGACGCCCGGGTGCGCGAGCGCTACCCGGTGCTCTCCCGCGCGCTGCTGGCCGGTGCCTCGGCGCAGTTGCGCAACAAGGCCACCACCGGCGGCAATCTCCTGCAGCGCACCCGCTGCTCCTACTTCTACAACACCGCCATGCCCTGCAACAAACGCCAGCCCGGCAGCGGTTGCGCGGCCCTGGGCGGCTTCAATCGCATGAACGCGGTGATCGGCGCCAGCGATCAGTGCATCGCCGTGCACCCCTCCGACATGGCGGTGGCCATGCGGGTGCTGGACGCCACGGTAGAGACCCGCGACGCCAATGGCCGCACCCGGCGCATCCCCCTCGCCGACTTCCATCGCCTGCCCGGGGACACCCCGCAGATCGAGACGGTGCTGCAACCCGGCGAACTCATCACCGCGGTGACCCTGCCGCCGCCACCGCCCGGCATCCAGGTCTATCGCAAGGTGCGCGACCGTGCCTCCTATGCCTTCGCCCTGGTGTCCATGGCCGCCATCGTCGAGCTGGACGGCCCGCGCATCCGCAGCGGTCGGGCGGCCTTCGGCGGCCTGGCGCACAAGCCCTGGCGGGTGGCGGCGGCCGACCAAGCCTTTGCCGGCCAGGCCGTGGACAGTGACCTGGCTGCCGTGGGCGATGCCCTGCTCGCCGGTGCCCGTGGCTATGGCCACAACGACTTCAAGCTCGAGCTGACCCGCCGCATCCTGCGCGCCGGCGTGGCCGACGCTCGCCAACAGGCCTGAGGACAGCAGCATGGAAATGAATGAACCCGCCGGCCGCAACCTGATCGACGAGAATCGCGGCGGCCTGATCGGCAAGCCCATCGACCGCGTCGACGGCCTGCTCAAGGTCACCGGCCAGGCGCCCTACAGCTTCGAATTCCGCAACGATCGCGTCGCCTACGGCTTCATCGTCGGCGCCACCATCGCCAAGGGCCGCATCAGCCGGCTGGATACCTCGGCCGCGGAGGGCGCGCCGGGCGTGCTCAGCGTGCTGACCTATCGCAACGCGCCGCGCCAGGCCGCCCGCGAGCCGGACAACAGCAGTCGCTTCACCCGGCCCAAGCCCTACCTCGACAGCGACCAGGTGCGTTATTTCGGCGAGCCGGTGGCCTTCGTGGTGGCCGAGACCTTCGAGGAGGCGCGCCTGGCGGCGGCTCTGGTAGAGATCGACTACGCGGCCGAACCGGGCGTCTTCGACCTCGCCGCCAACCTCGGCCAGGCGGTCAAGCCGCCGGATGCCGATCAGCCCACCGATACCGCCTCGGGCGATGTCGACGCCGCCTTTGCCCGGGCGCCGATCAAGCTCGACGAGCGCTATACCACGCCATACCACATCCATGCGCAGATGGAGCCCCACGCCAGCCTCGCCCAGTGGGACGGCGACCGGGTGACCATCTATTGCTCCACCCAGTTCGTCGAGCAGGCGCAGAGTTGCGTGGCCAATACCCTGCAGCTGCCCAAGGAAAACGTGCGCATCGTGGCGCGCTATATCGGTGGTGGCTTCGGTGGCAAGTTGCCGATCTATGCCGACGCCCTGATCGGCGCCATGGCCGCTCGCGCCATCGGCCGGCCGGTCAAGGTCACCCTTACCCGCCAGCAGATGTTCCAGATCACCGAACATCGCTCGGCCACCATCCAGCGCATCCGCCTGGGCGCCGACCGCGAGGGCCGTATCCAGGCGATGGCCCATGAAGGCTGGTCCCATTCCGCCCGCGGCCTCACCTACTACGAACCCACCGGCCTGTCTTCGCGCACCCTCTATGCTGGCGACGACCGCCTGGTGGCGCACCGCATGGTCGAGCTGGATCTGCCCGAGTCCGGCTCCTGCCGGGCGCCCGGCGAAGCCGTGGGCATGCTCGCCAGCGAAAGCGCCATGGACGAGCTGGCGGTCATGCTCGGTCTCGATCCCATCGAGCTGCGCATCCGCAACGAGCCCAGCCAGGATCCGGAAAAGCACATCCCCTTCTCTTCCCGCAAACTGGTGGAGTGCATGCAGGACGGCGCCCGCCGCTTTGGCTGGAGCCAGCGCAAGGCCACGCCCGGCCAGGTGCGCGAGGGCGACTGGCTGATCGGCATGGGCATGGCGGCAGCCAGTCGCGCCAACATGCTCAGGCCGTCCCAGGCCGGGGTGCGTCTGGAAGCCGATGGCTCGGCCACGGTCAAGACCTCCATGACCGACATCGGCACCGGGACCTACACCATCCTGGCGCAGATCGCCGGCGAGTCGCTCGGCTTGCCGGTGGAGCGGGTCAAGGTGCTGCTGGGCGACAGCGACGACCCGGCCGGAGCCGGGTCGGGTGGCTCCTTTGGCGCCGCCAGTTCCGGTTCCTCGGTCTATGTCGCCTGCGAGAATCTACGGCTGAAGGCGGCAGAGGCGGCGGGGCTGGATCCGGCCAGTGCCCGCTTCGTCGGCGGCCGGCTGATCGCCGACAACGGCAGTCGCGACCTCGCCGAACTGGCGCACCAGCACGATCTCCAGGCCATCGGCGAGATCAAGCCGGGCCAGACGCTCAAGGACTATTCCCAGCAGGGCTACGGCGCCTTCTTCGCCGAGGTGGGGGTGCACGCCCTCACCGGCGAGATCCGCCTGCGGCGCATGCTCGGGGTGTTCGCCGCGGGCCGCATCCTCAACGAGAAGACCGCCCATTCGCAGATGCTTGGCGGGATGATCTGGGGGGTGGGCAGCGCCTTGCACGAAGACGGGGTGATCGACGTTCGCCACGGGCACTTCGTGAACCATGACCTGGCCGACTACCACTACCCCTGCCACCTGGACATTCCCGCCATCGAAGCCCATTTCCTGCCGGAAGTGGACGACAAGGCCAATCCGCTGAAGATCAAGGGCGTCGGCGAACTGGGGATCTGCGGCGCCGGGGCCGCGCTCACCAACGCCGTCTACAACGCCTGCGGGGTGCGCATCCGCGATTATCCGCTGACGGTGGACAAGGTGCTGGCCGGGCTGAAGACGGCCTGACGGCGGGCGGCGCGGTTCAGCGCGCCGCCTTGCCCCCGGCCCGTGTCGCCAGCAGCACCCCACCGATGGCGATCACCATGGCCACCCAGGCCAGCGGCGGCAGGGTCTCGCCCAGCAGTAGCCAGGCGCTCAGGGCGGCGCCCGGCGGCACGCAAAAGAACAGCGCACTGACCCGCGCCGCCTCGCCGGCACGGATCATCCACACCAGCAGGCTGATGGCCAGCAGCGAGTTGGCCAGCACCAGATAGGCCAGGGCGCCGATGAAGGCCGGTGCCCAGTGCACCGGATTGTGCTCGAACAGCAGCGCCACCGGCGCGCAGCAGACCAGGCCGACGCTGTACTGCACCAGGTTGTTGGTGACCGGATGCTGGGCCACGCCCAGGCGCTTTTCGTAGAGCACGGCGCTGGTCATGCCCAGCAGCGCGCCGACCGCCAGGAAGATGCCCGGGACGGACTCCACGGCCACGCTGGCGCGGGCCAGGATCACCCCGATGGCGCCGAGCAGGCCCAGGGCCAGCCCCAGCCACTGCAGCGGCGTCACCCGCTCGCCCACCAGCAGGGGTGCGCCCAGGGCCACCAGGATCGGCTGCAGCGAGGCCACCATGGCCACCACGTTGGCCGAGGCGCCCAGCACCAGGGCGCCATAGCTCATGCCGAAATAGACGCCCTGGATCAGAAAGCCCACCACGGCGAGATTCGCCCATTCCCGCCGGGTGCGCGGCAGCGGCGGACGCAGGACCAGGAAAGCCACCAGCAGCACGCTGAAGGCCAGCGCATAACGCATCGCCAGCAGGGTGAAGGGCGGCGCATAGGCCAGGCCCACCTTGGACACGGCGAAGCCGGCGGACCACAGGGCCAGGAACACCAGGGGAATGAGGCGCAGCAACCAGGGATTCAGCAAGGTGGACGACATCGAATGCTCAGGGCCAGGCGAGTCAGCGGAACGCGACTCGCGAGCGGGAAGGATAGCTGACGATCAGCAGCCCGCTGAGCACCAGGGCCGCGCCGGCGAGAAATCCCGGTCCCGGGGTCTCGCCCAGCAGCCAGACGCCCATCAGCACACCGAACAGCGGCGTCAGCAGGGTCAGCACGCCCAGGGGCGCCGCGCGATAGCGACTGAGCAGCACGAACCAGCCCAGCAGGCTGATGCCGGCGACGATGAACACCTGAAAGGCCAGGCTCGACCAGGCCAGGGAATCCAGCCCGGCCAGATCCAGCCGCTTGCCGAGCGGCAGGGCCAGCGCCAGCAGCACCACCCCGGTCACCCCGAGTTGATAGAACAGGGTGCGCAGCGGCGGCGCCTCGGCCAGGGCACTGCGGCGGATCAGCACCGTGGTGGCGCCCCAGGCCGCGCCGCCGGCCAGGCCGATCAGATCGCCCTGCCAACTGGTGCCGCCGCTCGGCTTGCCGATCAGGAAGGCGCAGACCACCCCGCTGGCCGCCAGCAGCATGCCCAGCCACTGCCGCGCCGACAGCCGCTCCCCGGGCACCAGCCAGTGCAGACCGCAGGCGGCGAACAGCGGCGCCGTGTAGATGAACACCACCATGTGCGCGGCGCTGGTGTATTTCAGGCCCACCGCCATGCAGAGAAATTCCAGGGCGAACAGCGACCCGGCGAGCAGCCCGGGAAGCAGCGTCTGGTCGCGACCCAGGCAGCGGACGCCGCGCCAGCGCGCCAGGCCATAGAGCAGCCCGGCCGCCAGCAGCGAGCGCCAGCCGATCTGCAGCAGCGGATCCACCTGCTCGGCGATGGCCTTGATCGCCGTCTGCTGCAGGCCCCAGACCAGGCAGAGCACCAGCATGACCAGCACGGCGGGGAGATCCAGCTCCTTGCGCATGAGCGTCGCTCCAGAAAAAAGTGAGCCTGCATGGTGAAGGTGGCTGAACAGGTCGGACAAACGATGTTTAATGGGCGTCAGGCTCAGGAAAACTAAGGCTTGTCTGAGAAGTCGCCGAGCGAAGGTCAGGCAAGGCAAAAATCGGTGAGGAAGCGGAGTTTACGAGTGGTAAATGAGCATTCCGAGCCGGTTTTTAACGCAGCATGACCGAGCGCAGGCACTTTTCAGACAAGCCGAGGCTGCCGTGACCACCGCCCTCCCCCTCAACGCCCTGCGCGCCTTTGCCGCCGCCGCGCGACACCAGCACTTCGCCAAGGCCGCGGACGAGCTGCACGTCACCGCGGGCGCCATCAGCCGGCAGATCCGCCTGCTCGAGGAAGAGCTGGGGCAGCCGCTGTTCGAGCGCCTGGCCCAGGGCGTGCGCCTCACCGTCCAGGGGCGCGCCCTGGCGTCGGAGATCGCGCCGCACCTCGACGGCCTGACCCGCGCTGTCGCCCGGGCGCGGGTCAAGAGCAGCGTTCTGACCGTCAGTGCGCCGCCCACCTTTGGCCAGGAATGGCTGCTGCCGCGCCTGGAAGACTTCCAGCGCCAGCATCCGGATATCGAGGTCTTTCTCGATGCCTCCTCCGCCATCGTACCGCTGGGTACCGAGGGCGGTGCCCAGGCGGCGATCCGCTATGGCCGGGGCGACTGGCAGGACGGCGAGACGCGCCTGCTGCTGCGCGAATGGATCTTTCCGGTGTGCAGCCCGACGCTGATCCCGACGCCACTGACAGAACCCGCCGCCTTGCTGGCCTATCCGCTGCTGCATGCCGAATGGCCCGGCGGCTGGCGTTCGGGCCGGCCCAGCAGCCGTTTCAACGCCTGGCAGGACTGGTTCGCCAGCCAGCAGGTACCCCTGGGCGAAAGTCTGCGCGGTCCGCGCTATTCGCTGAGTGGCATGGCCCTGCAACAGGCCGCGGCCGGCAAGGGCGTGGCCCTCGGCGGCTGCGTGCTGGCCCAGCGCCTGCTGGCCAGCGGCGCCCTGGTCCGCCCGCTGCCGGACCGGTTCAACCAGCTGTCGACCCAGGCCTACTTCCTGGTCTTGCCCAAGGGCCCGGTGGACGCGCCGGTACAGCGCTGGATCGACTGGCTGCTGGTGCAGATCCGCCAATTCCGCGAGACCCAGGGCGAGCCGCAGGAGACCGGCGGCGCCTGGTGAGAGCCGCGCTTTTACGGCAGTCTAGGCGGTCCGCCCCTGCAATAGTCAGCCTGCATGAACACCTGTCGCCTGTCCGCCCTGCTCGCCCTGCTGCTCTCGACCGCCGCCCTGGCCGCCGAGCAGCCCCCGGCCGACTGCGATCGCCAGGGCAGCGAGGCGCAGCTGGCGGCCTGCGCCGCCGGGGATCTGGCCCTGGCCGAAGCCCGGCTGGCCGACGTCTACGGCCGCCGCCTGGCCGCGCTCTCCGCTGCGCAACGACCCGCCTTCGAACACCAGCAGCAGCTCTGGCAAAGCGACCGCGCCCCCCGCTGCGCTGACGCGACGCGCGGATTCCAGGGCGCCATGCAGCAGCTGCAGTATCTGAGTTGTCTGAAGTCGGTGACCCTGCTGCGGCTGGACGATCTGCAACGGCAACTCCCGCGGCGCGACTGACGCTTCGTCGCTACCGCTGCTGTCCGGCGCCGGAACTCACTATCATGGCGCCCCGCTGTTGGAGTTCGAGATGTACGAGCGTTACCTGCCCCTGCTGGTCCCGGCCGGACTGCTGCTTCTGGGGGCTTTGTGGTGGTGGCAGCGCCGGCGCCAGGCCGCCTTTCCCTATCGCCAGGTCGAAGCCCTCTTCACCCCCGCCGAACAGACCTTTCTCGCGGTGCTCGACGAAGCCGTGGGCGACGACTACCGGGTGTTCGGCAAGGTGCGCATCGCCGATGTGGTCCAGACCCTGCCGCTGCGCGATCGCCGCCGCTATCTGATCGCGCAGAATCGCATCAACTGCAAGCACTTCGACTTCGCCATCTGCCGCCGCGACGACCTCGCCGTGCACGCCGTGGTCGAACTCAACGACAGGTCGCACCTGCAGCGCCATCGCCAGCAGCGCGACCGCTTCGTTCGCGCAGTGTGCGAGGCCGCCCAGTTGCGCTTGGTGGAGATCCCTGCGGCGGCGCGCTATTCCGCCACCGCCGTACGCGACGCCGTGTTCGGCGGGCGCCGTCCGCGCCAGCGAACCGCAGCGCCCAGCCAGCCCCTGGCGCCGGAATGCCCGGAATGCCAGGCGCCCATGGTCCGCCGCCGCGCGCGCAGCGGTCGCCACCAGGGCCGGGAATTCTGGGCCTGCTCGAACTATCCGGATTGCCGCGGCCTGCTCGACATCGACGACTGACCAAGGGGCCCTTGCCATGCGCTATCCCACCACCCCGGACGGACGCTACTTCGTGGTCAGGGGCCGACTCTGGCGCTGCACCGACCCCAGCCTGCCCGCCGACCGCCGCGACCTGCTGACCCATGAACTGATGGATGCCCGCCGTCAGGTGGGCGTGGCCAAGCGTCAGGGTGACGAAGCCGCCCTGCGCAGCGCACGCGCCGCGGTGGACGCCGCCAAGCACGCCCTGGGCGAGCGCGGACCGGTCTGGTGGACCGATGGCGCGCCCGACTACAACCGGCGGATGGCCAGGAACACCCCCTATGCCGACTGGTACCGGCAGCTGGATGCCAAGGCTTCCTGACCCGCGCAGCGCGGCGTAAGGTGAACGGCCGACTCCTCTTGCGAGCACCGCTCTTGCGTATCCGTCCCGCCTTCGTCACCGATCTCGCCGCCGTCTGCCGGCTGGCCGAGCAACTCGCCGAGCAGCATCACCGGCAGGCCCCGGCGACCTTCGCCGAACCCTCCGGCGGCTGGCGCGACCAGGACTACTGGGCCGCCCAGCTGGAGCCGGAAGACGGGGTGCTGTTCGTCGCCGAGGCCGGTGACGAACTGGTCGGCTTCGTTACCGCGCGCCTGTCCGACACCCGCTCGATTTCCTTTCTGCAGCCGCTGATCCTCTGCCGGATCGGCACCCTGGTGGTGTCGGCCTGCCACCGACGGCTGGGCGTGGGTGCCCGGCTGCTGGACGCGGTGGAAGCCTGGGCGCGGGACAACGACGTCGACGAATTGCGCCTGGAGGTCATGGAATTCAACGAGGACGCCCAGGCCTTCTATGCCCGCCAGGATTTCCGGGGGCAGTCGCGGATATTGGCCAAGGCGTTGCGGTAAGACCTGCTGCACCGCGATCGCGGTTATGACGGTCCGCGGAGCTGATGGATGCCAAAAGATGGATTATTCGTTGTCGGAGCAAAACCTTATCGCGGCCATGGGCCGCTCCTACAGAAGCGTCAAGCCCGGTAGGAGCGGCCCATGGCCGCGATAAGCAAAGTCATACCGTTCTGGCTGCATCGACGGACCGCCGTGGTCACGATCGACCCAAGCCAAAGCCCTACACACTCTCCCGACTCACCAACTCGAATCCCAGGTCCACGCAGGTCGGTTGGCGGCGGCCGTCCAGCAGCCCCAGCAGGAGGGTCGCGGCCTGGCGCCCTACCGCGGCGCGGGGGGTCTGGATGGAGGTCAGCCGGGGGACCGTGTGCGCCGAGCCGGGCAGGTCGTTGAAGCCCAGCACCGAGATCCGTTCGGGGATGGCGATGCCCAGCCGCTGCGCCTCGAACAGCGCGCCCTGGGCCAGGTCGTCGTTGCAGAAGAACAGGCCGTCGACATCCGGGCGGCGGGCCAGCAGTTCGCGAAACTGTCGGGCGCCTAGCCCCACGGACGACGGCTGCGGATCCAGTACATCCAGACTCGGGTCATAGCAGCCCGCCTCGCGCAGCACCTCGCGAAAGCCCTCCCCTCGGGCCAGTGCCCGCGGGTCGAGCTGGGCGGCCACATAGCCCAGGCGCTTGCGTCCGGCCGCCAGCAGATGCCGCGCCGCGGCGGCCCCGGCGGCGCGCTGGGAAAAGCCGACGCTGGGCACTGCCCCCGCCGGGTCCAGCTCCATCATGTGCACCCGCGGCACCCCGCTGGCCGCCAGCAGCTGGCGCGCGGCGTCGGTGCGGTCGAAGCCGGTCAGCAGCACTCCCCGGGGCTGATAGGCCAGGTAGTTGCGGATCAGCTTTTCCTCTTCCTCGGGATCGTAGTGGTAGTTGCCGATCAGCACCTCCAGGCCACGGGGACGCAGGACCTCGTGGATGGCCTCGAGGGGCTCGATGAACAGGTGGTTGGACAGCGAGGGCACCAGCACCACCACCGAATGCCCCTGGGCCGAGGCCAGGGCACGAGCGGCCGGATTGGTGACATAGCCAAGGCGCGCGGCGGCCTCCTGCACGCGGGTGACCAGCTCCGGTGCCACGCTGGCGACACCGCGCAGGGCACGCGAGGCCGTGATGGGGGAAACACCGGCCTGCAGCGCCACCTCGGTGAGGGTGGGCCGACCGGAACTACGAGAACCCGTTCGATTCATTGTTATGGTTTCAGGCTTGTCAGAGACGGAGAACGCGCCTAAGGTAGCGCTGTCTCAGCAGACACTACAAGCCTGACGTGGCCTTCCGCACCGCGTCGGCATTCGGCCTAACAAGATCGACAAGAACTGGAAGCCGCTGCCTTTTTCGCTTTTCGGGGTAGCGCTGTCTCCAGACCGGAGGTGACGATGAACACTCCTATTCCCGCGCTGGTGGTCATGGGCGTCGCAGGCTGCGGCAAGAGCAGCGTCGGCGCGGCCATCGCCGAGCAGGACGGTGGCCGCCTGATCGAAGGCGACGCCTTCCACCCCGCCGCCAACATCGCCAAGATGAGCGCCGGTATCCCCCTCGACGACGGGGATCGCGCCGGCTGGCTGACCCGCCTCGGTGATGAACTGGCCGCTGCCGTGGCCGCAGGCGAACGCCCGGTACTCACCTGTTCCGCACTCAAGCGCCGCTATCGCGACCAGCTGCGCCAGGCCGTGCCCGGTCTCGGCTTCGTCTTTCTCGAACTGACCCGCGAGACCGCCGCCCAGCGCGTGGCCAATCGCCCGGGGCACTTCATGCCCGCCAGCCTGATCGACAGCCAGTTCGCCACCCTCGAAGCACCCCACGGTGAACCGGCTACGCTGGTAGTGGATGCACGCGACAGCCTGCTCGCCATCGGCACCCAGGTGTCGGCCTGGTGGAACACCTCGATTCGCCTGGCCCAGCCGGCCTGACGAGACAGCGCTACCCAATCCAACCACCCGCAACGCCCACAACAACAATAGGAGAGGCGCCATGTTCGGCATGGACCACAACAGCTTCCTTCTGCTTGACGCCGCGGTCACCATCGTCGGCCTGGTGCTCCTGATCACCAAGTTCAAGGTCCATCCCTTCATCGCCCTGACCATCGCCTCAGGCTTTCTCGGCCTGACCTCCGGCATGCCGGTGGAAAAGGTCATGAAATCCTTCCAGGACGGCTTCGGCGGCGTGCTCGGCTTCGTCGGCATCCTGCTGGGCCTCGGCACCATGCTCGGCAAGCTGATGGCCGATTCCGGCGGCGCCGACCAGATCGCCCAGACGCTGATCCGCGCCTTCGGCATCAAGCGCGTGCACTGGGCGATGATGTTCGCCGCCTTCCTGGTGGGCATCCCGCTGTTCTTCGAGATCGGCTTCGTGCTGCTGGCGCCCCTGGTGTTCATCGTCGCCCGCCGTACCGGCTTGTCGCTGGTCAAGCTGGGCATCCCGCTGCTGGCCGGCCTGTCCGCCGTGCACGGCCTGGTGCCGCCGCACCCGGGTCCGCTGCTGGCGGTCGGGGTGTTCGGTGCCGACATCGGCAAGACCATCTTCTACGGCCTGATCGTCGGCCTGCCCACCGCCATGATCGCCGGTCCCATCTTCGGCGCCTGGATCTCCAAGCGCATCCCCGGCTCGGCCAATCCCGAGCTGGTCGCCCAGATCGCCCAGGAGACCGACAACCGCAACCTGCCGGGCTTCGGCATCACCGTCTTCACCGTGCTGCTGCCGGTGATCCTGATGTTGCTCAAGGCCTTCGCCGATATCTTCTTTGCCGCCGACAACCATTTCCGCATCTGGATGGACTTCATCGGCCACCCCATCACCGCCCTGCTCGCCGCCCTGCTGCTGAGCTTCTACAGCTTCGGCACCGCCTGCGGTTTCTCCCGCGAGAAGATCGTCAAGCTGCTCGACCAGAGCCTGGCGCCGGTGGCGGCCATCGTGCTGATCGTCGGCGCCGGCGGTGGCTTCAAGCAGATGCTGGTGGCCAGCGGCGTGGGTGAGGTGATCGGCAACCTGGCGGTGCAGACGCAGATCTCGCCGATCCTGCTGACCTGGCTGGTGGCAGCGGTGATCCGCGTGGCCACCGGTTCCGCCACCGTGGCGACCATCACCGGCGCCGGCATCGTCGCCCCCGTGGTGGCGCTGATCCCCGGGGTGAACAAGGAGTTGCTGGTGCTGGCCGCCGGCGCCGGTTCGGTGATCCTCTCCCACGTCAACGACGCCGGCTTCTGGCTGGTGAAGCAGTACTTCAACATGACCGTGGCCGAGACCTTCAAGACCTGGTCGATGATGGAAACCATCCTCTCGGTGGTGGCCCTGGCCTTCATCATGCTGCTGTCGCTGTTCGTCTGATCCGCTAGACCGGGACGGCCCCTGGCCGTCCCGCCTCCACCACGAAGCTCGCCCGGGTGCCGCGCCTGGCATCCGGGCGCGTTCGATCACTGATGGTGCGCAGATCCACCTGCAGCCGCTCCCGCGTCAGCTCCAGGACCAGATAGCCACGCTCCCGGCTGTCGAAGAAACGCACCTGGGGATTCTCCGGCAACAGCGCCTGGAAGCGTCGGTAATCCGGTCCGTCCGAGGTGATGGAAGTGCCGACGAACTCGCTCGCCACCACCGGGCTCCGCTCGTCCTCCGGATCGCGGTGCAGATCCGTCACCCAGAAGGAATGGATGTCCCCGCCCAGGGTCACCGGATTGGCGAGGCGACTCGCGGCCATGGCCGCCAGCAGGCGCTCGCGGGTGGCCGGATAGCCGTCCCAGCCATCGGTCCAGCGCGCCGGATCGCCATCCGGCAGGCGCTGCCGCAGGGGTGCCAGCAGCAGGTCCTGGGCAATGAGGTTCCACTGCGTACCGTTATGACGAAAGCCGTCCAGCAGCCAATCCTCCTGCGCCCGCCCCAACATGCTGCGCGTGGTATCACGCAGGCCCGGGCAATCCGGATGGACCAACTGGCCACCGCGGGTCCTGGCCGTCGCGCAGGCCGGTTCGCTGCGGTATTGCCGGCCATCGAGCAGGTGGATCTCCGCCAGATCGCCAAAGCGCCACCGGTCATAGAGGCGCAGCGCGCTGCCCTGGGTGCGCCAGGCGCGCAGCGGGGCGTGTTCGCGAAAGGCCTGGTAGGCCGCCCGCCGTCGCGCGGCGAAGGCGGCCAGACTGACCTGGGGATCCGCCGACCAGGGACCGGAATAGTCGTTCTGCACCTCGTGGTCGTCCCAGGTCAGCAGGCTGGTGACATTGGCATGCAGGTACTGCAGATCGGGATCGGTGCGGTACAGGGCATGGCGCCGCCGATAGCTGGCCAGGTCGCGGGCTTCCGGCAGGCCGTGGCGGCGGATCGCTGGCAGCAGCAGCGGCACATTGGACTCATAGATGTAGTCGCCGAGGAACAGCGCCAGATCCGGCTGCTCGTCGGCCATGTGCCGATAGGCACTGAAGAAGCCCTTCTCATAGTGGGAGCAGGAGGCGGCCACCAGCTTGAGTCGCTGCGGCGCGCTGGCCGGCGGCGGCAGCGTGAGGGCGCGACCGATGCGACTCTGATGCCCCAGGGCGGTGAAGCGGTACCAATAGGGTCGCCCCGGCAGCAGACCTACCAGGGTGATGGACACGCTGAAGGCCGCCCGGGGCTGCGCCTGGACCGTACTGCTCTGCACCACCTGGCGCAGCCCCGGATCCAGGGCGACTTCCCATTGCACCTCGACCGGGGCATGCAGACCGCCCAGGCCATCCTCGGCCAGGGGATCCGGCGCCAGGCGGGTCCAGATGACGAAGCCATCGGCAGCGGGATCGCCACTGGCGACGCCCAGGGTGAAGGGATCCGGTTGCGGTTCACGCGCGCTGCACCCGGCGAACCAGGGCGCGCTCAGACCCAGACCGAGCAGACCCAGCGCTTGACGTCGAGAGGGGTTCATCCAGGCCTCCACGAAAAGAGGCCAGGGTGACTCAGGCAAATGACAGCGCTATGTCGCCCGGCTCAGGCCAGCGGCAATTCTTCCAGGATCATCACCTGGGGCGCCTCGGTGAGCAGGCCGTCGAGATCGCTCAGCAGCTGCTTGAAGTGCGCGGTCTCCTCGTGCTCGGCCAGGGCCTCGCGGCTGGCCCAGCGCTCGATGAAGACATAGCGACCCTCGTGGCTCGGATCGCGGTGCGGAGTATAGAAATGGCAGGCGGCCTCGGCGCGGGAAGGGGCGACGATGGCGCGTAGGGCGTTCTCGACGGCTGCGGCCTGGCCGGGCTTGGCCTGCAGGATGGCGACGACGCGAATTTCACTGGTCATGCAAAAAACTCCGAAAAGGGTGCCTCAGCATGCCGCCTGGACACCCCGAATACCACCGGGTTCGAGAATCGGCCCCGGCCATGGTGGATCACTGCTTGGCTTTGACGATCTTGTCGATCACCGCATTGCTGCGCTTGATCAGCACATAGTCGGAGCCGATCTTGACCCATTGGCTGTCTTCGCCCGGCTGCTCCAGGCCGTGCTTCTTGAAGTCCTTGATCACGTACTCGTCGCGGATGTACTTGCGCGGCGCCCGGCCACCCTCTTCGAGTTCAAAGGTAGGATGATCAGGGTCATGAGTGACGGCATCATCGCTCTGATTGGCATCCTTCTTGTTGACCTTGTTCTGGTACTGCGAGCTGGTGGGCTCCGAAGCCGCCTTGTCGGCAGCGGGCTTGACCGGGGTCATGGCCTCGGGCGCGGCCTGGGCCTGCAGGGCGCCGGTCAGGACGACGGTACCCAGGGCCAGAGAGAGCAGCGATTGCTTGATCATGGGGGTGTTTCTCCTCTGCATTCGAGGTTTTGACCCCGGGGTCAGCGGAAAAGCTCCACGAATACCTACGGCTACGCCTTTGACCTTACTGGCATTCGTCCCGGTCTGCCTTTACCAGGGTCAGCACCGGGGGCAACTGGCGTGAGCGCTGGGTGGAAAAGGCGTCCAGCGAGCAACTCAGACGATAGGACTGCTGGCTGAGGAGTGAGGCCTCCTGACGCAGGGTCAGGAAGTTGAGGAAATAGCGCTGATGCTGGCGCTTGGCCTGGCTACCCCGTTCGAGCAGCCGCCGGGCTTCCGCCATGGCCATGATGTGGCTATCGATCACGTCCTTCATGCAACGGCTTCCTCATGGCGATGACGATTAGCGAACCTGTCTCCTCTGGACTTTAGCAGCCTGTTCGAGAGACGGTGGCAAATCCTTTGACTTTTTATCGGCAAGCCAGGGCTGGCGCGCCTTGCAGCACCTCAGGCAGAGTAGCCCACCCCTTGGCCTGAGGCGCTGACCCATGGAACGCTGGAAGATTCTCGCCGGCCTGGTGAGCTTTACCTTTTTCATGGAAAACCTCGACGCCACCGTGATCGCCACGGCCCTGCCGCAGATGGCGGCGTCTTTCGGCCGTGATCCGGTGGACCTCAACCTGGGCATCAGCGCCTATCTGCTGGCCATTGCCGTAGGCATCCCGGTCAGCGGCTGGATCGCCGAGCGCTTCGGTCCACGACCGGTCTTTACCCTGGCTATTAGCGTCTTCACCCTGGCCTCGCTGCTGTGCGGGATGGCCCTCTCCCTCGAGCAATTCATCGCCGCGCGCATCCTCCAGGGGCTCGGCGGCGCGCTGATGGTCCCGGTCGGGCGGCTGGTGGTGCTGCAGGTCACCGAAAAGCACGAACTGGTGCGCGCCATCGCCCTCATCACCTGGCCGGGCCTGGTGGCCCCCGTGCTGGGCCCGCCCCTGGGCGGCCTGATCACCACCTATGCCGACTGGCGCTGGATCTTCTATCTCAATCTGCCGCTGGGATCGATCGCCCTGCTGCTGGCCTGGCGTCTGGTGCCCGCCGACCTGCCGACCCAGCGCCATCCGCTGGACTGGCGCGGCTTCCTGCTGCTGGGCGGGGCCTGCGTCGCCTTCATGTGGGGCGTCGAACGGCTCGGCCAGAACCACGGCAGCCTGGGCAGCAACCTGGCCTGGATGGGGATAGGGCTGATCCTCGGCACCAAGGCGGTGCGTCACATGACGAAGATCGAACGTCCGCTGATCGATTTTGGCACACTGCGGATTCCCACCTACCGCGCCGCCATCCTCGGTGGCGGCCTGTTCCGCGTCACCATCGCCACCGCACCCTTTCTGCTCCCCCTGATGTTCCAGCTGGCCTTTGGCCTGGACGCCTTCCAGGCCGGCCTGCTGCTCCTCGCGCTGTTCGCTGGCAACCTGGCGGCCAAGCCCTTCACCACCGCCGCCATGCGCCGCTTCGGCCTGCGCGCCATCCTGACCATGAACGGC
Source organism: Pseudomonas sp. Pso3 (assembly GCF_055393275.1). NCBI lineage: Bacteria > Pseudomonadati > Pseudomonadota > Gammaproteobacteria > Pseudomonadales > Pseudomonadaceae > Pseudomonas > Pseudomonas sp. Pso3. The sequence goes on from NZ_AP043687.1 coordinate 3,438,740, forward strand.
GTGCTCAGCGCGCTCAGCCTGCTGGCATGTGGCCTGCTCACCCCGGACTGGCCGCTGCCGCTGATCGTGCTGCTGCTGTTCGCCAGCGGCGTGTCCCGCTCGCTGCAATTCACCGCCAGCAATGCCCTGGCCTTCGCCGACATCCCGAAACCCCAGCTGAGCCATGCGTCCACTCTGTTCAGCACCAATTTTCAGCTGGCCATGGGCTTGGGCGTGGCCATCGCCGCCCTGCTGCTGCGCGCCTCGATGGAGTGGAACGGTCACCTCGATCCGCAGTTGTCGGACTTCCGGCTAGCCTTTTGCATAGTGGCCGTGCTCGGCATCCTGAGCACCCTGGATGCCTTCCGCCTGGCCCGCAACGCAGGCGATTCGGTCAGCGGCCACACCGCAAAAAGCTGACCGACCGGACAGTGCTCGACCCGATGCCGATTTGGGGGTAAGTCTTAGTGCCTTACCCGTGTTAACCGACCTGTTATGATGCGCGCCGTTTTTTCCGATCAGACCGGCGCGCACGAGGCATCCCATGCTGGAAAGACTCTTCCAACTCAAGGCCCACAACACCTCTGTCCGCACCGAACTGCTGGCTGGGGTGACCACCTTCCTGGCCATGGCCTACATCCTGTTCGTCAACCCGAGCATCCTCGGCGCGACCGGCATGGACAAGGGCGCGATCTTCGTCGCCACCTGCCTGGCCGCGGCCATCGGCTCGGCGCTCATGGGACTCATCGCCAACTACCCCATCGCCCTCGCCCCCGGCATGGGCCTCAACGCCTTCTTCACCTACACCGTGGTCCTGCACCTGGGCCATACCTGGCAGGTGGCCCTGGGCGCGGTGTTCCTCTCGGCGCTGATGTTCTTCCTGCTGTCGATCTTTCGCATCCGCGAATGGATCATCAACAGCATCCCGCTCCCGCTGCGCTCGGGTATCGCCGCCGGCATCGGCCTGTTCCTGGCGCTGATCGCCCTGCAGACCGCCGGCATCGTGGTGGGTAATCCGGCGACCCTGGTGGGCCTGGGCGACCTGTCCAAACCCGGTCCGCTGCTGGCCATCCTCGGCTTCTTCCTGATCGTCGTGCTCGAGGCGCGCAAGGTCACCGGCGCGGTGCTGATCGGCATCCTGGTGGTCACCGTGATCGCCATCGCCCTGGGCGTCAGCGCCTTCGGCGGCCTGGTCTCCATGCCGCCGTCGCTGGCACCGACCTTCCTGCAGCTGGACATCCGGGGGGCCCTGGACGTCGGCCTGATCAGCGTCATCTTCGCCTTCCTGTTCGTCGACCTGTTCGACAACTCCGGCACCCTGATCGGCGTGGCCAAGCGCGCCGGCCTGATGGGCAAGGACGGCCATCTGCCGAAGATGGGCCGCGCCCTGATCGCCGACAGCTCCGCCGCCATGTTCGGCTCGCTGCTGGGCACCTCCACCACCACCAGCTACATCGAATCGGCCGCGGGCGTTTCCGCGGGGGGTCGTACCGGCCTCACCGCCGTGGTGGTCGCGGTGCTGTTCCTGTTGGCGCTGTTCTTCGCTCCCCTGGCCGGTAGCGTGCCGGCCTTCGCCACCGCCCCGGCGCTGTTCTTCATCGCCGTGCTGATGACCTCGGGCCTGGCCGAGATCGAGTGGGACGACCTGACCACCGCCGCCCCGGTGCTGGTCACCGCCCTGGCCATGCCGCTGACCTATTCCATCGCCAACGGCATCGCCTTCGGCTTCATCACCTGGACGGTCATCAAGCTGCTGTCCGGCCGTACCCGCGAGCTGAATTCGGCGCTGATCGTGCTGTCGATCCTGTTCGTCATCAAGCTGGGCTGGTTCAACGCCTGACCCTCCACCCTCGGGGCCCTGGTCCCGAGGGTTTTCCCCGCCTTATCGTCTCTCCGGATCTACCATGTCCCAGCCTTCCTTCGCCCCCGCCGACTACCAGACCCAACTCGATGCCAAGGCCGGTCGCCTACGCGACCTGCTGGCGCCCTTCCAGGCGCCCGAGCCGGAGGTCTTCGCCTCGCCGCTGCAGCACTACCGGTTGCGCGCCGAATTCCGCCTGTGGCGGGAGAACGAAGAGCGCCACTACGCCATGTTCGCCCCGGGCGACAAGCACACCCCGATCCTCATCGAGGACTTCCCCATCGCCAGCCAGCGCATCAACGACCTGATGCCCCGGCTCAAGGCCGGCTGGCAGGCGGACGTGGCGCTGTCGTTCAAGCTGTTCCAGGTGGAATTCCTCACCACCCTGAGCGGCGATGCGCTGATCACCCTGGCCTACCACCGCCCGCTGGACGCCGCCTGGCAGGCCGCCGCCGAGCGCTTGGCCGCCGACCTCGGTGTCAGTCTGATCGGTCGCTCCCGCGGTCAGCGCCTGGTGATCGGGCGTGACCATGTGCTCGAAGAACTGGAGGTGGCCGGGAAGACCTATAGCTATCTGCAACCCGAGGGCGGCTTCACCCAGCCCAATGGCACCGTCAACCAGAAGATGCTGACCTGGGCCCATACCGCCCTGGGCGAGCGCGAGGACGATCTGCTGGAGCTCTATTGCGGCAACGGTAACTTCACCCTGCCGCTGGCCAGCCGGGTCCGCAAGGTACTGGCCACCGAGGTGAGCAAGACCTCGGTCAACGCCGCCCTGCACAACCTGGCCAGCAATGGCGTGGACAACGTCAGCCTGGTGCGCCTCTCCGCCGAGGAACTGACTCAGGCGCTCAACGAGGTCCGCCCCTTCCGCCGCCTGGCGGGCGTGGATCTCAAGAGCTACGACTTCGGCACCGTGTTCGTCGATCCGCCGCGCGCCGGCATGGATCCGGACACCTGCGAACTGACCCGCCGCTTCGAGCGCATCCTCTACATCTCCTGCAACCCGGAGACCCTGGCCGAGAACATCGCCCAGCTGCAGGACACCCACCGCATCACCCGCTGCGCCCTGTTCGACCAGTTTCCCTGGACGCACCACATGGAGAGTGGGGTGTTGCTGGAGCGGCGTTGAGCATCGAGCCAGCCCGCGTGGAAAAGGCTACGCCGTTTTCCACCCTACGCCGGGGCTGAGCGCCTCTCTCCCTTGTGAAGAGGGTTGGGGTGAGGGAAGCCAACAAGCCAAGCCACCCTTGTTGAGCTTCGCTGCGCTCAACCCAACCTACACGAGCCCGAGGTGGCGCCCCCTCTCCCTCCGGGAGAGGGCTGGGGTGAGGGAGGCCCTACTCGTGAAACTCCGCCACCGTCTCGCGTCGGCCATAGAGGAAGGCGTCGGCCACATGGCGTAGCGGCGCCACGTCCACGTCGGAGCGGTTCTGCGCCACCAGCTCGGCGAAGCGCGCATAGAGACCGGCGTATTCCCTGTCCGGGCCCTGGTGGCTCAGTTGGCCGTCCAGGTACAGCTCGCTGCCGCCCTTGCTCAGGGTCAGGCGACCCGCATCGGTGTCGACGTGGATGTCCCAGGTCTGGGGCCCGGTCTGCAGGAAGTCGAAGTCGGCGGCGATGGGCACCCCGGCGCTGTCGACGAAGGCCAGTTGCGCCGCCACCGGGGTCTGGCAGTTGCCGGGCACCTGCAGCGTCGCCTCCTTGAGAAAGAACGGCCGCGGCAGGATGGCGGTGACAATGGACAGGGCATTGATGCCCGGATCGAAGACGCCCATGCCGCCCGGTTCCCAGATCCAGGCCTGCCCCGGATGCCAGACGCGCACGTCTTCCTTCCACTCGATCCGCACCGCCTGGATGCGCTTGCCTTCCAGCCACGCGCGCGCCGGCTGCACGCCCTGGGCATGGCGGGAATGCCAGGTGGCGAACAGCGAAAGACCGGCCGCCTCGGCCTGGCGCGCCAGGGCGTCCACCTCGCTCAGGGTCGCCCCCGGCGGTTTCTCCAGCATCACGTGCTTGCCCGCCGCCAGGGCCTCGCGGGCCTGTTCGTAGCGCACCGCCGCGGGCGCGCAAAGCGACACGGCGTCGATCGCCGGACCGTCTTCGAGCAGGGCGCTCAGGCTGGGATAGTGGGCGACGCCGTCGAGCTGGGCATTGCGGCTGGCCACGGCGACCAGCTCGTAGTCGGGATTGGCGGCGAGCGCCGGCAGGTGCTGGTCACGGGCGATCTTGCCCAAACCGACGATGGCTATTCTTATCATGATCGTCCTCGGTAGACGGTAGGAAACCGCCGCCTAGGATCGGGCAATCATCACACCAAAGCAACAGCTTCACGGTCGGTCTGCAGGCTCTCGCGCAACTCCAGCCAGCTGCGCAGATTGGCCCCCTCGCGGCCCTTGCGCCACATCAGCCAGGTGGTGGCCCGGGCGAAGCGCGCCTGGATCGGATGCCGCTGCACCCGCTCGCGGCCGGGCAGGCTGTCGAGCATGGATTCCGGCATCAGCGCCACCCCGCCGGTGATCACGCAGGCCAGCATGCTGTGGTAGGACTCGATCTCCATCACCGGTCCGCTGGGCACCCCGGCGGCGGCGTACCAGGTGTCCAGGTAGCGACGATAGGAGCAGCCGGCGCGAAAACCGAACACTGGGCGCCCCGCCACGTCGGCGGGCGAACGCACCGGACCGAGTTCCAGCCCGGTGATCAGCACTAGGCGCTCCTCGAACCAGGGCTGGCCTTCCAGCGCCGCGTCGGGCGCCGGGCCGTCCACCAGGGCGGCGTCCAGGCGACCGGCCAGCAGGCCCTCGACCAGTTCGCCACTGGGGCCGCTGTGCACCTGCAGATTCACCTTGGGATACCGCTGGTGATAACGCGCCAGCAGCCCCGGCAGGTGGATGGCCGCGGTACTGAACATGGAGCCCAGCACGAAGGTACCGGCCGGCTCACCGCCCTGCACCGCGCTGCGCGCCTCGTCGGCCAGGGCGAACAGGCGATGGGCGTAGTCCAGCAGCCGATGGCCGGCGGCGGTCAGGTGCAGCCGCTGGCGTTCGCGCAGGAACAGCTCTACCCCCAGTTTGTCTTCCAGCTGGCGCAGGCGCGTGGAGAGATTGGATGGCACCCGGTTGAGCCGCTCGGCGGCCTTCACCAGGGAACCTTCCTCGGCCACCGCCTGGAAAATGCGTAGCTCTGCGAATTCCATGGATCACCACCTTTCTCTTTAGCTGAACATCTATTTCTCTATTATTCGTTTTTATTGATTAACTTCAAGGCCTAGGCTGTACCCATCCGCTCGCTACTGGAGTCTTGCGATGACCGCCACCACCCGCCTGCTGGCCTGCCTGCTCGCCCTGGCCACCGCCATGGGCATCGGCCGCTTCGCCCTCACCCCCGCCCTGCCCCACCTGATCGCCGAGGGCCAGATCGACCTCACCGGCGCCAGCCTGCTTGCCGCGGCCAACTACCTGGGCTATCTGCTGGGCGCCCTGGATGCGCTCTTCGCCCGCCGCACCCATGCGCGTCTGGTCGGCGGCCTCTGGCTCTGCGCCGGCCTGACCCTGGCGTCGCTGCTGGCCGATGGCTTGGCCGCCCAGGCGCTGCTGCGCTTCGGTACCGGCCTGGCCAGCGCCTGGGTACTGGTGATGGTGACCGGCCTCAGCCAGCCCCTGGCCGCCGAAGCCGGCCGGCCGCGCCTGGGCGCCCTGGTCTTTACCGGTCCCGGGGTGGGCATCCTCATCAGCGGGTTGATGGCCCTGGTCAGCAATCGCCTGGGCGGTGGCTCCAATCAGCTGTGGCTGAGCTACGGCCTGCTCGCCAGCGTGGCGACCCTGGCGCTGCTGCCCCTGCTGCCACGGCGCGGTCCGGCCACCCCGCTACCCACCGCCGCAGCGCCGGCCAAGCGTTCCCCGGCCTTCAACCGCCTGATCCTGGCCTATGGCCTGGTGGGCGTCGGCTACATCCTGCCGGCGACCTTTCTTTCGCAGATGGCCGCCAGCCGCTTCCACGGCCAGTGGCAGGCCGACCTCTTCTGGCCCGGCTACGGCCTGGCCGCGGCCCTGGGCGTGGTGCTGGTCAGCCTGAGACGCCCGGGCACCGACACCCGGCGCTGGCTGATCGCGACCCTTTGGCTACAGGCCGCGGGCGTACTGCTCTGCCTCCTGCCGGGCAGCCTGGCGCTGTTCCTCGGCGTGCTGCTCTGCGGCGGTCCCTTCCTCGCCTGCATGCAGTTGGTGATGCAATACGGTCGCGAGCTGGCACCGGCCACGCCGCAACGCAACGCCGGGGTGCTCACCGCCAGCTTCGCCAGCGGCCAGTTGCTCGGTCCGCTGCTCGGCGCGGCGAGCAGCCATTTCGCCGGCGACCTGCAACCAGCCCTGGTGATCGCCGCGCTGGGCCTGCTGTTCGCCGGTCTGCAACTGCGCCGCGCCCGGGCGTCGCTACAGCGCTGCATCGCCTGAATCGTTTCCGCTGCGGCCATTCGTCACAGAAGTAAAACTGGGTGGTTCCTTGTTTTGAAATGTTTCGCCGTTCCTGAGTACAGTGATCGCCGCGCCTCATAGAGGAGGCGCCTCAGGCGCTCGCCATCCACCCTACAAGGAATACAACACTCATGATGAAGGCCTCCGATCTGGTCGTTCGCTGCTTGGAGAACGAGGGTGTGGAATACATCTTCGGCATTCCCGGCGAAGAGAACCTGGACCTGCTGGAATCCCTGCGTCGCTCCTCGCAGATCAAGCTGATCCTGACTCGCCACGAGCAGTCCGCCGGCTTCATGGCCGCCACCTACGGCCGCTTCACCGGCAAGACCGGTGTCTGCCTTTCCACCCTCGGTCCAGGTGCCACCAACCTGGTCACCGCCGGCGCCTACGCCTACCTGGGCGGCATGCCGATGCTGATGCTGACCGGCCAGAAGCCGATCAAGAAATCCAAGCAGGGGCGTTTCCAGATTCTCGACGTGTGCCGCATGATGGCGCCGCTCACCAAGTACACCCATCAGTTCGCCTCCGCCGACAACATCCCGTCGCGCATCCGCGAGGCCTTCCGCCTCGCCGAGGAAGAAAAGCCCGGCTCCGTGCACCTGGAATTGCCGGAAGACATCGCCGACGAGCACACCGAGAGCCTGCCGGTCCCGCCGAGCCTGAGCCGTCGTCCGGTCGCCGAAGCCAAGGCCATCGCCGCCGCCGTCTCCAAGCTGGAAAACGCCCGCAGCCCGGTGCTGGTGCTGGGCGCCGGCACCAACCGCAAGATGACCGCGCGCGTCCTGCGTCAGCTGATCGAGAAGACCGGCATCCCCTTCGTCACCACCCAGCTCGGCAAGGGCGTGGTCGACGAGCGCCATCCGCGCTTCCTGGGCAACGCCGCCCTCTCCGCCGGTGACTTCGTGCACCGCGCGCTGGAGTCCGCCGACCTCATCGTCAACATCGGCCACGATGTGATCGAGAAGCCGCCGTTCTTCATGACCCGCGGCGGTACCGAGGTCATCCACATCAACTTCCGCTCCGCCGAAGTCGATCCGGTGTACTTCCCCCAGGTCGAGGTGGTCGGCGACATCGCCAACGCCATCTGGGAGATCAAGGAGCGCATCGAGGTCCAGCCCACCTGGGACTTCGACCGCCTCCTGACCATCCGCGAAGCCAACGAGGCCCATGTCGCCGAAGGCGCCACCGACGACCGCTTCCCGGTCTATCCCCAGCGCCTGGTGGCCGATCTGCGCCACGTGCTGCCGTCCGACGGCATCGTCGCCCTGGACAACGGCATCTACAAGATCTGGTTCGCCCGCAACTACAAGGCCTACATGCCCAACACGGTGCTGCTGGACAACGCCCTGGCCACCATGGGCGCCGGTCTGCCGTCGGCCATGGCCGCGCGCCTGGTGCACCCCAACACCCCCATCGTGGCGGTGTGCGGTGACGGCGGCTTCATGATGAATAGCCAGGAGCTGGAAACGGCGGTGCGCCTGAAGATGAACCTGGTGGTCATCATCCTGCGCGACGACGGCTACGGCATGATCCGCTGGAAGCAGGCGCAGATGGGCTTCGAGGACTTCGGCCTGGACTACGGCAACCCGGACTTCGTCCGCTACGCCGAAAGCTACGGCGCCCACGGCCATCGCGTGGAAAGCGCGGCGGCCTTCGCGCCGCTGGTGCAGCACTGCCTGGACACCCCCGGCGTCCACGTCATCGACTGCCCGGTGGACTACTCCGAGAACGACCGCATCCTGCACCAGGACATCAAGGAGCGCAGCGCGGCGGTCTGATCGCTTAGCCCCGGCGATCCCTACGACGCCCCGGCCTCCAGGTCGGGGCGTTTTTCATGGCGCCCGAAGCAGCCAGTTAGTCCTCTCCGCCATCCAAGCTGGCGCCATATCGTCAAACTAATAGGCAGAAAAAGCCTGAAAAAACAAACAAATACGATGTGGGACCACACAAGACCCTGCCGGCTATCCGGGTAATCACACAGCCTATCGTCCGGACTCGAATATCGCGGCGATTCGCGTTCTATTAAGCAACCCTTAAGCACCGCGGTGGATGAGTTCTCGCCGTCCTTGAGCCGTCCTGACGAGCGCCCTGCCCTCGCCGAGGTCGCGGATCGGGACCCGACGGCAGATGGCTCGGTACCCGCAAAGAGTCCTTGGGGTCAATCCGTGGTTACCCGCACAAGCTGCCAAGCGCCCCCTTCGCGCCGCCGGCTTCTGCCGGCCGGCTGACGAATCCACAGAGGCTGCCGTAACCGCGAAGCACGAGGCGCGAGGTCCCCGGACCCGCACCTTCCAACGCTCCGCTATCCAGGTAGTCCACATGCAGCAAGTTGGCTGGAATCCACTAAGCAATATAAGCGTCAGGGCCAAGCTGGGCCTTGGCTTCGCCCTGCTCATCGGCATGATCCTGCTGGTGGCCTACACCGGCTGGTCGGCCACCGATACCCTGCGCGATCGCAGCGAGCGCATGAACGATATCGCCGGCTACAGCACCCTGGCCCGCGATATGCGCATCGAGCGACTGGTGTATTTCACCAAGGCCGATGACGCCCAGGCGGCCAAGTGGCTCGCCGCCCTGGACAAGACAGAAGGCCAGTTGCAGGCCATCGTCCCGCACTTCAACTCCCCGGCGAACAAGGCCCTGCTCGACGAGGCCGGGGCCGCGCTCAAACGCTATCGCGACTTCTACAACCAGACGATCACCGCCACCCGCGAGCGGGAATCCATCCGCAAGATCGCCAGCAATGCGGCAGAGGCGGCCAATGCCCAGCTGCTGGCACTGGCCGAAGAGGCGAATGGCGAGACCGGCCGCCAGGCCGATCGCCAGCAGCTGGCGGCGCTGTTCATCGGTGTACAGCGGATGAGGGTCGATTTCCGCGGCTACGCCAGCTTACCCGGGAAGGACACTGAGCAGACGGCGCGCACCTCCGTCAATGCCACCCTCACCCAGGCCAAGGCGCTCGGCACCACGGCGTTGCCGACTGAGACCGTGCAAAAGCTGGTCGGTGAAATCACCGCCTACGGGCAGCGTCTCGACCAGCTGGTGGCGGCGCAGGCGCAGGTGGACCAGGCGCAGGGTGGCATCACCACCACCATCACCACCCTGCTCGGCATCGCCGACAAGCTCACCGCCATCCAGCAGGAATTCCGCGCGGCCGACGTGGCCGGCGCCCGTCAGCTGCTGTTGATCTGGCTGGCCGTCGCCATCGCCCTGGGCCTGACCTGTGCCTGGCTGATCACCCGCTCCATCGTCAAGCCCTTGCAGGACACCGTGACCCTGGCCAAGCAGGTTGCCAACGGTGACTTCACTCACCAGCAGCAGGTCACTCGCAAGGATGAACTGGGCGCCCTGCAGACCAGCATGCAAGGCATGACCGGCAACCTGCGGCGCCTGATCGGCGAGGTGCGCGACGGGGTGGTTCAGGTGGCCAGTGCCGCCGAGCAGCTGTCGGCGGTCACCGAGCAGACCAGTGCTGGCGTGCAATCGCAAAAGGTCGAGACCGACCAGATCGCCACCGCCATGCAGGAAATGACCGCCACCACCCACGAGGTGGCGCGCAACGCCGGGAATGCTGCCAAGTCCGCACTGGAAGCGAGTCGGCAGGCCCAGCAAGGGGAGCAGTCGGTGAGCAAGGCGGTCGACCAGATCGAGGTGCTGGCCCGGGAAATGGAATCGACCAAGGCCGCCATGGCCACCCTGCGCGGCCATGCCGATAGCATCGGCGGCGTGCTCGACGTGATCAAGGCGGTTTCCGAACAGACCAATCTGCTGGCGCTCAATGCCGCCATCGAAGCCGCTCGGGCCGGCGAGGCGGGCCGCGGCTTCGCCGTGGTCGCCGACGAGGTCCGCGGCCTGGCCCAGCGCACCCGCTCCTCGACGGACGAGATCGCCCAGCTCATCACCGGCCTGCACCAGAGCACCGACCGCATGGCGACGGTGCTCGACCACAACGTGCAGCTGACCGACAGCAGCGTCGGCCTGTCGCGCGAGGCGGGCGAGATGCTCAAGCGCATCACCCAGTCGGTCAAGGACATCGAATCGATGAACGAACAGATCGCCTGCGCCGCCGAGCAGCAGAGTTCGGCCGGCGAGGAGATCAGCCGCAATGTCACCAACGTCCGCGACATCTCCGACCAGACCGCGGCCGCCAGCGAGGAGACGGCTTCCTCGAGCATGGAGCTGGCCCGCATCGGCGTGCGCCTGCAGGAGATGACGGCGCGCTTCAAGGTGTAGGTCTGGCGCCGGGGGCTTCCCTCACCCCGACCCTCTCCCCCAGGGAGAGGGGGCGCCCCCGGTGTGGCCCACGCAGGGTGGAAAACGGCGCAGCCTCTTCCACACGGACGAGCCCGCTGCGATAGCGGCTTCGCTGCAAACCAGCCTGCAGATCCCTCTCCCCCAGGGAGAGGGGGTGTACCCGATATGGCCCGACGTAGGGTGGAAAACGGCGCAGCCTTTTCCACGCGAAAGAGCCCGCTGCGATAGCGGCTTCGCTGCAAACCAGCCTGCAGATCCCTCACCGCGTCCCTCTCCCATGGGGAGAGGAGGCGCACCCGGTGTGGCCCGCGTAGGGTGGAAAACGGCGCAGCCTTTTCCACGCGAAAGAGCCCGCTGCGATAGCGGCTTCGCTGCAAACCAGCCTGCAGATCCCTCACCGCGTCCCTCTCCCATGGGGAGAGGAGGCGCACCCGGTGTGGCCCGCGTAGGGTGGAAAACGGCGCAGCCTTTTCCACGCGAAAGAGCCCGCTGCGATAGCGGCTTCGCTGCAAACCAGCCTGCAGATCCCTTACCGCGCCCCCAGGGAGAGGGAGCGCACCCGCTATGCCCCAGCGCAGGGTGGAAAACGGCGCAGCCTTATCCACCCTCGGGTAGCAACTCCCCTACTCCAGGCTGGCCTCTTCCAGCAACCACCGCTCGAAAAGCGCCAGCGTCGGATCGACGGCCTCCGCGGGACGGGTCACCAGCACATAGCGCTCGCGCAGTTCGGGCATGACCGGCCAGGGCGCCTGGAGGCGGCCGGTGGCCAGGTCTTCCTCGATGTAGCGCTGGGGCACCAGAGCCATGCCGAAACCGGCCTTGGCGGCCTCGATCAGCAGCGAATAGCGATCATAGGTAGGGCCGGTCACCTGGGCACCTAAGGGCAGTCCGGTGAGCGCGGCATAACGACGCCAGCTGTGCGGACTCTCCCGCTTGTGCAACAACGGCAGACTGGCCGGCGGATGATCGGCCAGCCGCGGATGACAGACCGCGACCAGTTGCGCCTCGAACAGCCGTTGCACCCTCAGGCTCTGCCAGGCCGGATGCTCGTAGTTGATCGCGGCATGCAGGCCGCTGTCCTCCAGGGCGAAGGGCTGCGTCCGCTCGCGCAGGTTGACCTGGATCTCCGGATGGCGCTCGTGGAAACGCGCCAGGAGGGGGATCAGCCAGCGACCGGCCAGGGTCGGGATGACGCCGATCTCCAGCGTCGTGGCGCCGCGGGCCTGGGCGATCAGCTGCTGGGTATGGCGCTCGATGTCGGCGAGCGCCGTGCGTATATGGGCGGCATAGCCGGCACCGGCGGCGGAGAGCTCGACGCGATTGCCGATCCGATTGAACAGCCGGACACCCACCGCAGCCTCCAGCTTGGCGATCTGCCGGCTGATGGCGCCCTCACTCAGCGCCAGCTCCTGCGCGGCCCTGGCAAAGCTGAGATGGCGGGCAGCCGCTTCCAGGGCCACCAGCGCCGTGGTGCTGGGCAGGCGTCTAGTCATCGGCGGTCATCCTTGGCGGCGGGGCGGCACAGGATGACGCCTGGGCAAGCTGCCTTGCAAAAAAATCCGTAACGCTCGCCGGCCCGCGCCTCCTAGCATGAGCGGACCGCAAGACCAAGGAAGCGCGAGCCATGATGACGAGGACGTCCACCTTGAACAGGGTCGACCGGGTTCTGCTGGGCATGGGTCTGGTGATTCCTGTCTGGCTGACGATTGGTGTAGGACTGACCGCCCTGGCCTATCCCGGCTATAGCCATGTCGACCACGCCCTGAGTCGGTTGGGCGCCATCGATGCGCCTACCCAGGGCTTTTCCGCCTGGATCAACAACCTGCCGCTCGGCGTGCTCTTCGTGCTGGTGGCCCTGGGCCTGGCCCGGCGCTTTCGCGGTTCGCGCCTGGCCCGCCTGAGTGCGGCCCTGATCCTGCTGCATGGCCTGGCGAGCTTCGCCACCGGCGTCTTTCCCTGCGATCAGGGCTGCGCCCCGGTGCAGCCCTCGCGCTCGCAAACGCTGCACAACCTGGCGGGCCTGGTGATGTTCCTGTCGCTGACCCTGGCCAGCGCACTCTGGGGCTGGCTTGGCAGGCGCCTGCTGGCCTCGCCGGGCTTTGCCTGCTTGTCGATCCTCTGTACCGCGCTGGCGCTGGTCACCGCGGCCCTGATGGCGGGAGCGGTCACCGACGGCCAGGGCTTCGGCCTCTACCAGCGCCTCAACTACGCCACGGGCGTCTGCTGGCTCGCGGTCCTGGCCTGGCTGGCCCGGCACGAACGCGGGTAACCGGCGGCAAGCGGCACGGCGGACGCCTCAGGCCTGTACGGTCAGGGCGACCAGCCGCGCCACCAGCGGTCTGACCAGCAGCACGCAGACGAACGCCGCAGGCATCGCCACCTGGTAGGCGTTCATCACATTCCTGAAGTAATGGGCATCGAACCCGAACTCGGCCAGGGTGATCACCAGGCACATCAGCAAGGCCATGATGGTCGACATATAGAGGGCGAACACATAGGGCGTCACGCCCTTGGGCAGGCGTCGTCTGGCGGGAAGCGCTGGAGTCTGGGAATTCATCGGCTAGTCTCTGGTGGATGGGCGAGGCCAAGCTAACAAGCAGCGGAACCGGCCGGTAGCCGCCTCGTCGTTGGTTCACCTTCAACAGAAATCAACGAATACAGCGACAGGGATCTCGTGGACATCCTGGGTTTGATCAGTACCTACATCAAGGTCGTGGAAGCCGGCAGCATCGCCGGGGCTGCCCGTGGCCTGGGCCTGAGTGCGGCCGCGGTAAGCCAGAGCCTGGCCCGGCTGGAGGCGCATCTGGGTGTGCGCCTGCTGTCGCGGACCACGCGCCGCCTGGCCATGACGGAAAGCGGGGCCCGCTATTTCGACCAGGTCCGACATATCCCGCAGGAGGTCGAGAGTGCCGCCCAGTCGGCGACCCTGGCCAGCGAACCCCAGGGAGCGCTGCGAGTGGCGACCACCGCCGCCTTCGGCCGGCATCTGCTGGCGCCGCTGCTGCCGGCGTTCAAGCGCCGCTATCCGGGCATCGACATCGAACTGATCGGCTCCGACCGGCGCCTGGATCATCGCCTGGAACAGATAGACGTCAGCCTGAGGATCAAGGCGCAGCTCAGCGACCGCCTGGTCGCCCGACGCATCACGTCCCGGGCCTTTCTGTTCTGCGCGGCGCCCGCCTATCTGGCACACGCGGGCACACCGCGCACTCCGGAAGACCTGCAGCAGCACGCCTGCCTGCTGTTTCGCTATCCCACCGACGGGCGCTATCTACCCTGGCGATTCGAACGCGAAGGCAAGGTCTTCGAGGCAGCCACGCGTCCCGGTTTCGTCTGCGACGACATCGACATGCTGGCGCAGATCGCGGTGAACGGCGGCGGCATCGCGCGCCTGGCGGACTTCGTCGCCCTGCCGCTGATCGAGCGCGGGCAGCTGGTACCGCTGTTCGGCGCGGCTAGCCAGGGCGCCACGTCGGCCCAGTCGGAAGCCATGGATATCTATGCCTGCGTCGCCGAACGTTCGGCACTGACCGGCAAGGTGCGCGCCTTCATCGACTTTCTCGAAGAGGCATTGCAGACCCGCGACGGGACGGTGCCCGCTCACTGAACAGGCCTGCGTCGGCAGCGCTGCGGTCAGTGCCCCCCGCCGTCGGTGATGAAGTAGGTAGCCCGGTCCAGGCCGCGTGGCAACTGCTCAGGGGTTCGGTTGATCAGGCCGATGTCCTTGGCGGCATCGTAGCCCAGGCGCCGTCTGTTGCTCTCGGAGGACAGCAGGGTGGTGAGCTCCTCCGGGGCCAGCTTGAGGCAGCCCTTGTAGATCTCGCGGAATTTGAGGTTCTCACGCTCGACATCTTCGAACGCCTGCTTGGCCTGGTCAGGCTTCATGTACCCATTCACGGCGATGGACGTCGCGGCCGGATGCAGGAGAAAGGTGGACAACGGCGCGGCATAGCGATCCTCGGTCGCGCAGTAGATCAGCGTGGCGGAAGAGTCCGTCGCGGCGGCATTGATGGTGTTTAGATGCAGCGGATAGTGACGGATGAATTCGTAGGCCACATAGCCCGCCTCCATGTCGCCACCATGGCTGTTGAGATAGAGATTGACGTTCTTGACGGCGGGGTATTTGAAAGCGATGTCGCTGAGGGCGGCCAGCAGGGAGCTGACCGCTCGATCGCTGATGCCGCTGTTGAAGTACACCGAGGCGGTGTCGACAGGGCCGCACCGCCCTCCCCGCGGATGACGGTCATGTCGGCCGCAGCCTCCGTCAGCCAGCTCGCGACCAGCAGCGCCAGGACGACCCTGGACAGCCGTGGCGCACGCGTCGAACGTCTCATCCCTGCTCGCTCCCTTCTCGGCATCAGGCCTGAAAAGGTAGATAGCGCGGCTTAAGGTCGGCTTAACCCATCGGGGTGCGCAGGTTCGCGCTGGCCTCAGTCCTTTTTCAGCAGCCCGGCCAGTCCGGCGAAGGGATTGTGGGTGGCCTGGGCCACCTTGGGCGAGCTCAGGGAGCTGTCGCTGAAGTACTGCTGATCGGTGTAGCGACTGTGCTCGTTGTCGTGGCAGTACAGGCACAGCAATTCCCAGTTGGAGCCATCCTGGGGATTGTTGTCGTGGTTGTGGTCACGGTGGTGCACGGTCAGCTCGCTCAGGCGCTTGCCGGAGAATTCGCGGGCACAGCGACCGCAGACGTGGGGATACATCTTCAGCGCCTTGTCGCGGTAACCGCGTTCGCGCTCGCGCTGGGTCTCGGCGAGGATTCGATCCAGCTTCGAGGTATCGGTGGCCATGCTGCGTCCTGAGGGGTCGTGTCGGGAGGCTCAGTATAGCCCGCGCCTGGCCCCGCGGGTGATCAGGCACGAGTCCACTCAGGGCTTCGGCTGGGCGCCTCCCTCCTCCCCCTCGAATTCGGCGAAGTACTGCTCCGCCATGGCCCGCAACGAGCGGCCGATGTTGGCGTACTCGTATTCGTTGAGGTTGGCGAGAGAGACCCGGGCAGCCGGTTGCTGGGTGCCGAAGCCCTTGCCGGGGAGGAGCACGATGCCGGTCTCCCTGGCGATGCGGAACAGCAGGTCGCCACTGCTGAATTTGGCCTTCACCCAGGTGGCGAAGGCGTCGCCATGGAGCTTGCGAGCCAGGTCTTCCAGATCCAGCAGGGTGTAATAGTCGACGGCGTTGGGATCGTTCTCCGGGGCGACGCCCAGTTCGCGATAGAGGGCGGCTTCACGGCGCCGCACCAGCTTTTTCAGCTCGGTCTTGTAGCCGTCGCTTTCGTCCATCAGGGCGAACAGCGCGAACAGCACCATCTGCACCTGCTGCGGCGTGGAGAGCCCGGCCGTGTGGTTGAGCGCCACGGTGCGGCTGTCGGCGACGAGCCGATCGAGGAATTTGAGGCCGCGCACGTCCGGCAGCAGGCTGCCGTAGCGGCGGTCCAGGGAGGCCTTGGTCGCCTCGGGCAGTTCGGCCAGGGCCTGGTCGAAGATGCTGTCCTTGTGCGCGCCTATCACCCCCAGGCGCCAGCCGGTGGCACCGAAGTACTTGGAGAAGGAATACACCAGCAGGGTGTTGCGCGGGCAGGTGGCGAACAGCGAACGGAAGTCGTCGGCGAAGGTGCCGTAGACATCGTCGGTGAGGATGAAGAGGTCCGGACGCGCCTCGGCGACGAGGCGGGCGACGGTGGCCAGGCTGCGGTCGTCCATCTTCACCGAGGCCGGATTGCTGGGGTTGATGCAGAAGAAGATCTTGATCGTCGGATCGCGTAGCTTGTCGAGCTCGCTGTCCGGATACTGCCAGTTCGCCTGGGGATCGGCGTGGATGTGCACCTGCTCCAGCCCGAATTCTTCCAGCTCCGGGATCTCGATGTAGGGGGTGAAGGCCGGCATGCCGATGGCCACCTTGTCGCCCCACTTGACCAGGCCGTTCTGCTGCAGCGAATGGAAGATGTAGGTCATGGCGGCCGTGCCGCCCTCCACGGCGAAGAGATCGACCGAGCCGGCGGGCATGTAGCCGCCGATCATCTCCTTGACGATGTAGTGGCTGACCACCTGCTCGGAGATCTTGAGCATGCGCGGCGGCACCGGATAGTTGGCGCCGAGGATGCCCTCCACCATCTCGTGGAGAAAGGCCGAGGCCGACAGGCCCAGCTGGTCGCGCACATAGCTCAGGCTCTTGGCCAGGAACAGCACGCCGGGCTGGTCGCGGTGTTCGGCGGTATAGCGCTCGAAGCGCGCCTCGATGCCATCGATCTGCGGCAGGCCGCCGACCCCGTGAGGCATGTAGGAATAGGACAGTTCCGCCTCGCTGGTGGCGAACAGGCCGAGGCGAAAGAAGGCCCGCCGCGGCAGGGTGGCCAGGAAGTTGGGATTGCCGCGACCGGCGTTGAGCATCAGGCGGTTCTCGCTGCCCGAGGCGAGCTTGATCAGTTCGTCCTTGAGTTCGAACGGACTCAGTTTGGCGTACTGGGCGTAATCGTCTTGAACTTCGCTCATGACTTGTTTCCTTCGATTAGGCGAAGGCCACGACCAGTGGCCCGAGCAGGGTGAGAAACACGTTGGCCAGGGCGTAGGTGACCGCGAAGGGCACCGTGGGGATCGAGTTGCCGGCCTTGTCCAGCACCTCGCCGAAGGCGGGGTTGGCGCTGCGCGCTCCGGCGACGGCCCCGGCGAACAGCGCCAGGTTGCGGTAGCGCAGCACATAGCGACCGACCAGGATGGTGATGACGATGGGCACCACGCAGACCACCACCCCGATGAGGAAGATGGAGAGGCCCTGGGTGGCGATGGTCTCCACCGCCTGGCGCCCGGACTGTAGTCCCACCACCGCCACGAAGCCGGCCAGGCCAAGGTCGCGCAACAGGGTCGAGGCCGGCAACGGCAGGTTGCCGCGGGCCAGGTGGCGACTGCGATACCAGCCAAAGACCAGGCCGGCGATCAGCGCCCCGCCGCCGCTGCCCAGGGTCAGGGGGATGGCGCCCAGGCGGATCACGACCAGGCCGATGAGCAGCCCGACGGCCAGACCGAAGCCATGGAAGACGAAGTCGGTCTTGTCGCTGGGGACGATGATGGAGCCGACCTGCTGGGCGACTCTCTGGATGTCGTCCGGGGTGCCATAGAGGGTGACCAGGTCGCCTGCCTCGATGACGGTATCGGGCTCCAGCGCCAGGGGCCGCCCGGCGCGTTTCACGCCAACCACGTAGACGCCGTGGCGCAGGGCCTGGCTGGCGGCCTGGCGGATCTCGGCCACGCGGCGACCGACGAAGGTCGGGTTGTCGAGGCTGACGTCGCGCTGCACCACCACCACGTCCATGTCGGGCGAGGACTGCAACTCGGCGCCCAGGCGCCCGGCGATGGCCACCACCCCGGCGCGCCGCCCCACCACCAGCACCACGTCGCCGGCTTCCAGCACCGTCGTCGGGGTCACCCCGACCAGGGCGCCGCCGCGCTTGATGCGCTCGATGGTGAGGGCCGCCTGGGGATCGCCCTGGTCGCTGACCTCCAGTTGTGCCACGGTCTGGCCGGCTGCCTGGTCGATGCGATAGAGCCGTCCCACCAGCGACGGGATGGCGGGCAATTCCCCCGGGCCATAGACCTTGGCCCCGGCCAGCAACTCGGCCTCGGCCTGGGTCGCATCGTCGCGGATGCTGCGCCGCATGAACCAGGGCAGCACATTGACGCAGAGGATGATGGCGCCAAAGGAGCCGAAGATGTAGGTCACCGCATAGCCCACGGCGACGTTGCCCTGCAGTGCCTGGATCTGCTCCAGCGGCAAGTCGAGCTTGGCGATGGCGGCGCTGGCGGTGCCGATGATGGCGGACTGGGTCATGGAGCCGGCGGCGATCCCCGCGGCGATGCCCTTGTCGAGGCCGAACAGCCGGGCGCAGGCGATGACGGTCAGCAGGCCGCTGAGCGCCATCACCGCGGCCAGGACGATCTCGCGCAACGATTGCCGACCCAGGGAGCGAAAGAACTGCGGTCCGCTCTCGAAGCCTACGGCGTAGATGAACAGCGCGAAGAGCACCGACTTGATGCCGTTGTCGATGCTGATGCCGATCTGGCTGATGACCACCGCCACCAGCAGCGAGCCGGCAACCCCACCCAGCTGGAACTTGCCGAACGGGATGCTGCCGACCCAGTAACCGATGGCCAGGGACAGGAACAGGGCCAGTTCTGGTGCCTGATTCAAGATCTGCCGCAGGTATTCCATGGGAGCCGCCTTCGACCAGGGATTCGAGAGCGGAACGAAGTGAAGGGGGGCCGGGCTGGCCTTCGAACGGCCCGGCGAGCCACGGCTCCACCTGCTACGCCGCCTTGCCCTGCAGGAAACTCCTGACAGCGAGGGCGCCCCGCTGACTATAGTCTTGTCATATGAAGACCTATGTCTGCGGGACCCAAAGAACCTAAGCACAGCATTCTAGAGCTGTCAAAAGCGCAGCCACCGCGAATCGGCGCCGCGAAGACAGACTTCGCGGGCGTGAAATCCGCTCCTCATGGCGGGGCTCGGCAGGCCACCGGCAGCCCGCCGACACTGGCCTGGCAGGAAGGTCGAGCGCGCCAGCGCCTGGCGTTCTCCGGATGGAACTCACCTGGCACCTGTGCCCGCCACTCATCGGGTACTTCGGCGCGGTTGGTCCGGGTTTCGGCTGATCCTTTCGCCCTCGCCCTCGGCCGCTGCCCTTGGCCGCGTCACCGGCTAGAGCTTCATGCCCACCGCGAGCCGGTTGAAGGCGTTCATCAGCGCCACGGCAAAGGTCAGGTCGGCGATTTCCGCGTCGCTGAACTGCGCCTTGAGCGGTTCGTAAGCCACATCGGGCGCGCCCTTCTCGGCGACGGCGGTCAGGGTCTCGGCCCATTCCAGGGCCGCGCGCTCGCGGGCGTCGAACAGCTCGCTGATGCGCCAGCCGGCCAGGCGATCCAGCTTGGCCTGGCTGACGCCCTGCCCACGCAGGGTCTCGGCGTGCTTGCCCAGGCAGAAGGCGCAGCCGTTGATCTGGGAGATGCGCAGGTAGATCAGCTCCACCAGCTTTAGGCCGAGGGCGCTCTGCGCCAGGGCCTGGCCTGTGGCGATCAGACCCTGATAGGCGGCGGGCGAGAGGGTGGAAAACGGCAGTCGTAGTTGGCTCATGGCTTACTCCAGGGTCGTGGTCACAGGGTGGGCGAGATGGCGGAAGGGCACCTCGCGGGAAAGTTGTTCACGGGCGCTAGCCAGGGTGTCGGCCACCTCAGCCGGGTCGCCGACCAGGCCCTCCAGATAGCTGAAGTGCAGGTCGAACAGCCCGAGCGTGCCCAGCGCATGGCGCACGTAGGAGGTCAGGAAATCCGGCTGCCGTGCGCGTGGCCCGCGGTGATGACCGCCCGAACTGACCAGCAGATAGACCGGCCGGTCGGTCAGCAGGCCGCGCTTGCCATCGGCGGTGGACTCGAAGGTACGGCCGATGCGCAGCACGAAGTCCAGCCACAGCTTGAGCGCCGCCGGCAGGGTGAAGTTGTGCAACGGCGTATTGATCAGCAGCAGGTCACTGGCCTCCAGCTCGCCGATGAGGGTTTCGGACAGGGCGAATACCGGCGCCTCCGGGGGCGTCCGCCGGGTCAGGGCCTCGGCATAGTCGGCGCTCAGCGGTGGCAGCGGCGCGGTAGCCAGATCCCGCTCCAGTACCTGCAGGCGGGGATAGCCCTGGCGCAGGGCAGCCAGGAGTTCGCCGGCCAGCCGATGTCCTTGGGAGGCGGCCGGGCGCGGACTGGCGTTGAGGTAGAGGGCGGTCTTCATGCCGGCACCTCTCCGCTCAGGCGCTCGGCGAAATGCAGGCCACGGGCGAGCAGGCCCTGACGGAAATAGAAGCGCTGGGCCAGGGGCATATGCAGCCCGGTATCCAGGATCAGATGGGAGCAGCCGCGCTCCAGGGCCTCGCTACGGACCGCTGCCAGCAGGCGGGCCCCCAGGCCATCGCGCTGGCGAGCCGGCGCCACCACCAGATCGTCCACATAGAGGAAACGACCGTAGAGCAGATTTTCCAGTTCGCGGTAACCGGCCAGGCCGACCACCTCGCCCTCCTCCAGGGCGGCCAGCAGCCGATAACCCTGAGCCGCCTGGCGCTGAAGTTGCGCCTGGTAGCGCTCGGCGTCGGCGAGATGGGGGCGCAGAACCTGCATCAGCGGCAGACTGGCCTGGCACAGGGGATGATCGGGCAGCAGTGGCTGGAAGGTCAGGGCCATGGTGAGGGTCTCCAGGAAAGATGCCGCCACTCTAGGCCGCCAATGGCCTAGGCTATAGAGCCAAGAAAGCTACAAACGACCAGGCCATGACCCTGAACGGCGCCCTCGACAGCCGCCTTGCCCTGCCGCTCTATCGCCAGCTCTACCAGCGCTTTCGCCAGGCGCTGGACGAGGGCCAGCTGCGGCCCGGTGACCGGGTCCCGGCGGTGCGCGCCCTGGCGGCGGAGTTGAACGTGGCCCGGGGCACGGTGGAAATGGCCTACCAGCAGCTGATCGCCGAAGGCTTTCTACTGCCGCGCGGTCCGGCCGGGACCATCGTCTCGCCGCAGTGGAGTCGCCCGACCGCTCCACCAGCGGCCGTACCCTCCTCGCCGACGGCCTCGGCAACCCATGCCGGCGGCGCGCCGTTGCCGCTGCAGCTGGGTCTGCCGGCGCTGGACGCCTTCCCGCGCAAGCTCTGGACGCGCCTGGCCGCGCGGCAACTGCGCAGCCAGGGACTGGAGGGTCTGGTCTATCCCGATGCCCGGGGTCACGCCGGCTTGCGCGCCGCCCTCGCCACCTACCTCGGCCTGTCCCGCGGGATCGCCTGTCGTCCGGAGCAGGTGTTCGTCTGCGCGGGCTATCGCGCCTGCCTGGATCTGATCGTGCAGACGCTGCTGGCGCCGGGTGCTGCCTGCTGGTTCGAGGAGCCCGGCTATTTCATCGCCCGCCGGGCATTGCAGGACGCCGGCCTGGAACTGGTGCCGGTTCCCGTGGACGCAGCGGGACTGGATGTCGCCGCCGGCCTCGCCCGGGCACCGACCGCCCGTTGCGCCCTGGTCACCCCCAGTCACCAGAGCCCGCTGGGCGTGTCTCTCGCCCTGCCCCGGCGGCTGGCACTGCTGGACTGGGCGGGGCGGCAGAACGCCTGGATCATCGAGGACGACTACGACAGCGAATACCGCTATCAGGGCAAGCCGCTGCCCGCGCTCAAGAGTCTGGATGATGGGGGACGGGTGCTCTACACCGGTACCTTCAGCAAGGTGCTGTTTCCCGGCCTGCGCCTCGCCTACCTGGTGGTGCCGCCCGCCCAGGTCGCCGCCTTCAGTCGCAGCGCCGATCGGTTGCACAACCACGCTCCCCTGCTGCTGCAGGGCACGGTGGCGAGCTTTCTCGAAGAAGGGCATTTCGCCCGCCATCTCAATCGCATGCGCACCCTCTACCGACAGCGCCGCCTGTGGCTGGCCGAGGCGCTGACGAGCGCGCTGGGCGACGCGATGCGGATCGACCTGCAGGCCGGCGGCCTGCACCTGCTGGCACGCCTGACCCAGGGCGACGATCGCCGCTGGGCGGAGGCCGCCCAGGCCGACGGCCTGGCGGTCCAGGCCCTGTCTCGCTGGTATCTGGAGACGCCCAGTGCCCAAGGCCTGCTGCTGGGCTTCACCAATGTCGCCAGCGCGGCGGAAGCCGTAGCCCTGGCCCGGCGGCTGGCTCAGCTGGCGCCCTGACCGCTCGCTGTTCGTCTCGACCCTTCGCCCGTCCCGTCATCAGGGGCTGCCCCGAAGCGCAAAAATGTTTATTGCATCACATAAAACTTTTTCAGGTGCGACCGTTCAAAGACCAGGCTCGGAGGCTCTAGCCTGCCACTCTTGATTGGAAACAAAGCCTTTTTTGGCACCCACTCCGCAGGGAGCGGCGCGAGCGGAGTCACCCGCGATACCTGCACTACCAGGAGCCACGCTTCCCTGCCGTCCACGCAAGACACGGATCAGTCGCGTTTCCCTCCGCTCGTTCGCTGTACTCCCAAAACGTTGCCCTCTGGGCGTGAGTCGACAACCTGGCGCGTGAGGCCTTCCCATGCTGCAACAGCTGACCATCGCGAACAAACTCAGACTCGGCTTCGGTGCCATTCTGGTCATCATCCTGGCGCTGATCCTGGCGGCCCGGCAGGGCTTCAACCAGGTCAATCTGGCGGTTCAGCAGAACATTCATTCCTACCATGTCCTGCAGGATTCGGACGCGGCCCTGCTGGCGCTGGTCAACATGGAAACCGGCATGCGCGGTTTCGCCCTGACCGGCAAGGAAGAGTTTCTCGAACCCCTGAACAGGGGTGAGCAGCGCTTCGCCGAGCAGTTGCAGGAGCTGACTCAGCTCACTCGCGACAACCCCGCCCAGCAGGCCGATCTGGCCCAGCTGGGCCAGGCCAAGCAGCAGTGGAATAGCGAGTCCGTCCAGCAGATCCTGGCGTTGCGCCGGCAGGTCAATGCCGGTACCCAGCCGCTGGATGCCCTGACCGCCCGCATCGCCACCGCCCAGGACAAGGGCAGGATGGATGGCATGCGCGAGTTGCTGGCGCAGATCAAGACCCGTGAGAACGCCTTGCTGGACGGCCGGACCCAGTCGATGGCCGACGCCAAGCAGCAGGCTATGGCGATCCTCATCAGTGGTGGCATCCTCGCCGCCCTGCTGGCGCTGGGCATCGCCTGGTCGCTGACCCGTACCATCGTTGGGCGGCTCAACCAGACCGTCGCCATCGCCCGCACCATCGCCGCCGGCCAGCTGGATTCGCCGATTCCCACTGGCGGACGCGACGAACTGGGCCAGCTGCTGACCGCCTTCGGCCAGATGCAGGACAAGCTGCGCGGCATGATCCAGGGGATCAAGCAGGGCACCGACCAGTTGGTGGCCGCCTCCCACAGCATCTCGGCCAATTCCCAGCAGCTGTCCGCCGCTGCCCAGGAACAGTCCAGCGCCGCCTCCAGCATGGCGGCTACCGTGGAAGAGCTGACCGTGAGCATCAACCACGTTTCCGACAACGCCGGGGAAGCCCACGACCTCTCCAGCCAGTCGGGCCGACTGGCCCAGGACGGTGGCCAGACCATCCAGGCCTCGGTGGACAGCATGAGATCCATCGCCGGCACGGTGCAGTCCTCGGCCGCCCGCATCGGCGAATTGGGCGAGCATTCCGAGCGGGTCTCCTCCATCGTCAGCGTGATCAAGGGCATCGCCGACCAGACCAACCTGCTGGCGTTGAATGCCGCCATCGAGGCGGCGCGGGCCGGCGAACAGGGACGCGGTTTCGCCGTGGTGGCCGACGAGGTGCGCCAGCTGGCGCAACGCACCACCAATTCCACCCAGGAGATCGCCGCCATGATCGAGAAGATCCAGGCGGCGACCCAGGCCGCCATGAGCGACATGGAAGTGGGCGTGCGCCAGGTCAACGGTGGGGTCGACCTGGCCAACCAGGCGGGTGAGGCGGTGGTCAGTATCAACACCGCCTCGGACAAGGTGGTGCGGGTGGTCAACCAGATCTCCCTGGCCCTGCGCGAGCAGACCGCCGCCAGCCACGACGTGGCCCGTACCGTGGAGCGCCTGGCGCAGATGGCCCAGCAGAACAGCGAAGCCATCGGCGAGACGGTGCAGACCGCAGTGTCCCTCGACGCCCTGGCCAACGACCTGAATCGCCAGATCGGGCAGTTCCGCTGCTAGCGCCAGAGGCGGGGCGTTCGCGCGAGAACCTTGAGCAGCCTCCCCCGGCGTCTGGCCGGGAGAGGCCCACCGAAACACCCTGCAACATTTGCCAGGCGCAACGGTCACAAAGGCGTCTCCCTCAAGGCCTGCGCCCTGCATGAAAACCCCACGTCCCGTCGATCGTCTGCCCCGCCTCAACCAGCTGCGCAATCTGAAAATGGCTCGCTCCGCCCACGCCTACGTCCGCGGCAGCACGGTGCAGTTCTACGAGTGGCTGCACAGCCAGCCCGGCCGCAACCTGCCCAATGGGCCGGCGGTATGGATCTGTGGCGACTGCCATGCCGGCAACCTGGGCCCCACCGGCGATCTGCACGGCTCCACCGACGTCAACATCCGCGACCTGGATCAGACCGTGGTCGGCAATCCGGCCCATGACCTGGTGCGCCTGGCGCTGTCGCTGGCCACGGCGGCGCGCGGCTCCGACCTGCCGGGGGTGACCACGGCGCGGATGCTCGAAGAGATGATGCGCGGCTACGAGGTGGCCTTCGAAGACGATCTCGAACGCGAGGTCCCGCGCCCCGCTCAGGTCAAGGCCGGAATGCGCAGCGCGGTGCAGCGTACCTGGAAGCACCTGGCCAAGGAGCGCATGGAAAACACCCGCCCCAAGCTGCCGCTGGGCAAGCACTTCTGGCAGCTGAGCAAGGACGAGCGCAAGGCCATCGCCGAGCTGTGCGAGACGCCGGGCATCCATGCCCTGGTGACCTCGCTCAAGGGCCGCAGCCACGACAGCCGCGTCGAACTGCTCGACAGCGCCTACTGGGTCAAGGGCTGCAGCTCCCTGGGGCTGCGCCGCTACGCCGTGCTGCTGGGCGTGGACGACGGCGATGACCAGGACTACTGCCTGATCGACGTCAAGCAGGCGGTGGCCGCCGCCGCTCCGCGCGTGGCCCATGCCACCATGCCCCGCGACAACGGCAAGCGCGTGGTGGAAGGCGCCCGCCAGCTCTCCCCGGCCCTGGGCAATCGCATGCTGGCGGTGCGCATGCTGGATCACTCCTTCTTCATCCGCGAATTGCTGCCCCAGGATCTCAAGCTGGAGCTGGACGAACTCAGCGCCCGCGAAGCCATGAGCGCCGCTGCCTATCTGGCCCGCGTGGTCGGCCGCGCCCACGCCCGGCAGATGGACCTGGCCACCCGCGTCGAGTGGATGAGCGACCTGCAACGCAACCGCACCCGCACCCTGGATGCCCCCTCCTGGCTATGGAGCAGCGTGGTGCAACTGGTAGGCGCCCACGAAATGGGTTACCTCGCCCACTGCCGCGCCTATGCGCTGGAGCATGCGCAGGACTGATCCCGACGGCGCAGCACGCGCGGGGCACTGGTAAGGTTTGCTCAGGGTCCCATCCCCTATAGTCCAAACGAGTGCCCCTTCTGCCATGCCCTCCTCCCCCCGTCCCGGTTTCGTCTCCGTCCGCGGTGCCCGCGAGCACAATCTGAAGAACGTCGACGTGGACATCCCTCGCGATGCCCTGGTGGTCTTTACCGGGGTATCCGGCTCGGGCAAGTCGTCGCTGGCCTTCGGTACCCTCTACGCCGAGGCCCAGCGCCGCTACTTCGAATCCGTGGCGCCCTATGCGCGGCGACTGATCGACCAGGTCGGGGTACCGCAGGTGGAAGCCATCGAGGGTCTGCCGCCGGCGGTGGCCCTGCAGCAGCAGCGCGGCCAGCCCAGCAGTCGCTCGTCCATGGGCAGCGTGACCGGGCTGTCCAGTCTGGTGCGGATGCTCTACTCCCGCGCCGGGCGCTATCCCGCCGACCAGCCGATGCTCTATGCCGAGGACTTCTCGCCCAACACGCCCCAGGGCGCCTGCCCGGAGTGCCACGGCCTGGGCCGGGTCTACGAGGTGACCGAGGCCTCCATGGTGCCGGACCCCGCGCTGACCATCCGCCAGCGCGCCATCGCCGCCTGGCCCACCGCCTGGGGCGGGCAGAATCTGCGAGACATCCTGGTCACCCTGGGCTATGACGTCGACATCCCCTGGCGCGACCTGCCGCAACAGCAGCGCGACTGGATCCTCTTCACCGAGGAGCAACCCACCGTCCCGGTCTATGCCGGCCTCACCCCCGAGCAGACCCGCGCCGCGCTCAAGCGCAAGGCCGAGCCCAGCTACCAGGGCACCTACACCGGGGCGCGGCGCCATGTGCTGCACACCTTCGCCAATTCCCAGAGCGCCAAGATGAAGCAGCGCGCGGCGCGCTTCATGATCGGCCAGACCTGCCCGCTGTGCCATGGCAAGCGGCTGACCCGGGCGGCGCTCTCGGTGACCTTTGCCGGCCTGGACATCGGCGAGCTGTCGCGGCTGCCGCTGGACGACCTCACCGTACTGCTGCGCCGGGTCGCGGCCGGCGATTTCGACGAGGCCAAGGATGCCCGCGTGCTGGACACCAAGACCGGCCAGCAGGATCGCGCCCGGCGCAAGGCCGCCGGTGGCAGCGACCACGCCGGCGCGCCGGACGTGCGCCGCACCCCCGATCTGTCCCCGGAGAAACGCCTGGCCGCCCAGCGCATGGCCAGCGAATTGCTGGAGCGCTTGCAGACCCTCACCCGCCTGGGCCTCGGCTACCTGGCGCTGGAGCGCAGCACCACCACCCTCTCCTCCGGCGAATTGCAGCGCCTGCGCCTGGCCACCCAGCTGGTGTCCCAGCTGTTCGGCGTGGTCTATGTGCTGGACGAACCCTCCGCCGGTCTGCATCCGGCCGATGGCGAATCCCTCTTGGAAGCCCTCGACGGCCTCAAGGCCCAAGGCAATTCGCTGTTCGTGGTGGAGCACGACCTGGCCACCATGAAGCGCGCCGACTGGCTGGTGGATGTCGGTCCCGCGGCCGGCGAAGGCGGTGGCCGGGTGCTCTACAGCGGTCCGCCCGCCGGCCTGGCCGACATCGAGGAGTCGGTGACGGCGCGCTATCTATTCGCCGCGCCGCAGCGCGAGACCCGGCCGCCCCGCGAACCCCAGGGCTGGCTGCGGCTGGCCGGGGTCACCCGCAACAATCTGCAGAGCCTGGACGCTGCCTTTCCGCTGGGCTGCCTGACCGCGGTGACCGGTGTCTCCGGTTCGGGCAAATCCAGCCTGGTCAGCCAGGCGCTGCTGGAACTGGTGGGCGCCGAGCTGGGCCAGCGCGCCGCCGAGGACAGTGACGAGGCAACGGAGCTGGAGGCCGATGCCCTGCCCGCCACCACCGGCCAGGTGGTCGACGGCCTCGGCGGCATTCGTCGCCTGGTGCCGGTGGACCAGAAACCCATCGGCCGAACCCCACGCTCCAACCTCGCCACCTATACCGGGCTGTTCGACGGAGTGCGCAAGCTGTTCGCCGCCACCCCAGAGGCCCAGGAAAGAGGCTTCGACGCCGGGCGCTTCTCCTTCAATGTCGCCAAGGGCCGCTGCCCGACCTGCGAAGGCGAAGGCTTCGTCAGCGTCGAGCTGCTGTTCATGCCCAGCGTCTATGCCGCCTGCCCCACCTGCCAGGGCGCGCGCTACAACCCCGAAACACTGGAGGTGCGCTGGCAGGGCAAGACCATCGCCGAGGTGCTCGGCCTGACGGTGGACGAGGCCCTGGCCTTCTTCGCCGAGGAAGTCCCGGTGGCGCGGGCGCTGCGGGTGCTGGCCGATATCGGCCTGGGCTACCTGCGCCTGGGCCAGCCGGCCACCGAACTCTCCGGCGGCGAGGCCCAGCGCATCAAGCTGGCCACCGAGCTGCAGCGCACCAGCCGTGGCACCACCCTCTATGTGCTGGACGAACCCACCACCGGCCTGCACCCGGCCGACGTGGAGCGCCTGATGCGCCAGCTGCACGGCCTGGTCGACGAAGGCAATACAGTGGTGCTGGTGGAGCACAATCTGCAGGTGGTGGCCGGCAGCGACTGGCTGATCGACATCGGCCCCGGCGCCGGCACGGCCGGCGGCCGCATCGTCGCCTGCGGCACGCCCCGCGCGGTGGCGGACGATCCCGCCAGCCCCACGGCGCCCTATCTGCGCCCCCTGTTCGACTAGCTGGCCAGCGGTGCCAGGCTGCGGCGGCAGGCCGCCAGCACCAGCAGGGAAGCCACCGCCGCCAGGGCACCGAACTGGAAGGTGGCGGCGGAGCCGAGGAAGTGCCAGAGCGCGCCGGCGATGCTGCTGGCCAGCAACAGGGCGATGCCGCTGACCAGGTTGAACAGGCCGAAGGCGGTGCCGCGCAATTCGGCCGGGGCGGTGCGGGCGACCATGGCGGCGAGCAGCCCCTGGGTCATGCCCATGTGCAGGCCCCAGAGCACGATGCCCAGCGCCAGACCGCTCCAGCCGCTGCTGAAGGCCAGCGCCAGGTCAGCCAGGATCAGCAGCACCAGGCCCCAGGCCAGCAGCGCGCGGTGACTGACCCGGTCGGATAGCGCCCCAAGCGGATAGGCCGACAGCGAGAACACCAGGTGCATGCCCACCATCACCAGCGGCACCAGCGCCAGGGGTACGCCCACCTGCTCGGCCTTGAGCACCAGGAAGGCTTCGCTGAAACGCGCCAGGGTGAAGACGCCGCCGAGCAGCGCCACCTGCCAGAAGGCCGCCGACAGCTTGCGCAGCTGGCTGCGGGTCAGCGGATTGGTGCGCGCCTGGACGATGGCCGCCTTGGGTTCGTCCAGGCCGAAAACCAGCAGGGCCACGGCGATGAAGGCCGGGATCACCGCCACCCAGAACACCGCGCGGAAATCGTTGGCCCAGAGCAGCATCAGCCCCACCGCCAGCAGCGGGCCGAGAAAGGCGCCGAAGGTGTCCAGCGACTGGCGCAGGCCATAGGCGGCGCCACGGATCTCCGGCGGCGTCACATCGGCCACCAGGGCGTCGCGCGGCGCGCCGCGGATGCCCTTGCCGATGCGATCCATGAAGCGCGCGCCGAATACCAGGCCGGCCCCGCTGGCCAGGGCGAACAGTGGCTTGCTCAGGGCGCCCAGGCCATAGCCCAGCACCGCCAGGCCCTTGCGCTTGCCCAGGTAGTCGCTGAGTACGCCGGAAAAGATCTTGGTGATGAGCGCGGTCGCCTCGGCCACCCCTTCGAGAATGCCGATATAGAGCACGCTCAGGCCCAGGCCGGTGGCCAGGAACAGCGGCAGCAGGCTGTGGATCATCTCCGAAGAGATGTCCATGAACATGCTCACTCCACCCAGAATCCAGACCCCTCGGGGTATCCGTCGCCAGCTCGCCGTCATCGTCACGCCCCTGTCCCCCTCGATCCCGTCCATCCCTGCCTGGCGGCAGGCAAACCGGTCGAAACTAGCATGACGATTGCCTGAGTCTCTACGGAAGAGACATCCCCCGTTACACTGGGCGCCGCTCCTTTCCTCGAGGCCACCCCATGAAAACCCTGCTGGTCATCGGCATCGGCGCCGGCGACCCCGACTACCTCACCCTCCAGGCCATCGCCGCCCTCAATCGCGCCAGTACCTTCTTCCTGTTCGACAAGGGCACGGAAAAGGACAGCCTGATCCACCTGCGCGAAACCATCTGCGCCCGCCACATCCGTCAGGCGGACTATCGCTTCGTCACCGCGCCCATCCCCGAGCGTCGCCGCGAAGGCGACTACCGCCAGGCGGTGGACGACCTCAACGCCGCCAAGCAGGCGCTGATGGTGGAGATGATCGAGCAGGAACTGGCGGACGATGAATGCGGCGCCTTTCTGGTCTGGGGCGATCCGGCGCTGTACGACAGCACCCTGCGCATCCTGGCGGCGATCAAGCGCGAAGGCCGGCTGGACTTCGACTACGAGGTGATCCCCGGCATCTCCAGCGTCCAGGCCCTGGCCGCGCGCCACCGGGTGCCGCTCAATCGCATCGGCCAGGCCCTGGAGATCACCCCTGGTCGGCGCCTGGAGCGCTTCCCCGCGCACCTGGACAGCCTGGTGGTGATGCTCGATTCCCACGAAGCCTATCGCCGCCTGGACGAACCCGGCCTGTATATCTACTGGGGTGCCTATGTGGGTACGGCGGACGAGCTCCTCATCGCCGGTCCGCTGCAGGAGGTGGCCGAGGAGATCCACCGGGTGCGCAGCGCCGCGCGTGAAGAGCACGGCTGGATCATGGACACCTATCTGCTCTGTCGGGGGCCGGCGGACGCCTGAGAGTTGTCCAGGCGTCGATCCAGGTGAAGGGTCTGCCAGGGCAAGGCCGTCTCCCGCGCGACGACCTGAAAGCCCTGGTCGAGCCAGAAGGCTTCGGCCCCGGGCAGAAAGGGATGGGTGTGCAGGTAGAGGCGCTCGACCGCGTCGCGCCGCGCCTGGGCCAGCAGCGCCCCGAACAACCGCCGCGCCAGGCCCTGGCGCCGCTGCCGGGGCACCACGAACAGTCGTACCACTTCGACCACCCTTTCACCGGGATAGGCCAGCTGGGGAAAGCGTCGGTCGTAGGGTCGATAGGCGATGCTGCCGATCGGCTCTCCGGCGGCGTCTCGGGCAAGCAGCAGGCAGCCACGATCCGCACCATAGTGGTCGGCGAAGCGCTGTAGATCCTGGGGTACGGCGTTCGCCTCGACCCGGCTACCGAACAACTCGCGATAGCTCGCCAGCAGAAAGCCCAGCGTCTCGTCATCCGCCACGGTGAGCCGTTCGAGGGTGATGGGTGGCGCTTCGCTCATGGTCCTGTTCGTCTCTCCAGCAGCGGCAGGGGCGCGACATTTCGGCGCAGGTTCGCGCCGGCCGGGCTGTGCGTGGCCCGCGACGATGATACAGTCCCCCGCCATGATAACCTTCCGTTCCCCGCGCGCTTCGCTCGCCTGGATGCTGCTCGCCTGCATCCTGCTGAACGGACTCGTCTGCGCCCTGGGCCATGGCCAGATACTGGCGCGACTTACCTTGCCGGTCTCGCCGCCGCTGGCCCAGGGGCACGAGCATCACCACGGCCTGCACGCCCAGACCGCCCAGGACGACATGGCCGGCATGCATGCGGGCCTGCCGGGCGGCAGCGTGACCACCCTTTCCCCCACGGGTGACTGCGTCTTCGCCGCCACCCTGTTCCTCGCCACGCTGGCCGCCGTCGTGCTGCAGTGGCTGCTGCGTCCCGGCGATCCTCATCGTCCTCGCTATCAGAGCGCCCTGCCGCCGCCACCGCGCGCACGGCGTTCCACGCTGCATCCCCAGGCGCCCTGACACCCCGGCGACGAAAGACGGCTGTCCTACTCTCTCGTAATCCTGCGCGTGGTCTCCCTTGCTGGCCGCGCGTCGCTTCGTGGTGAACGCTATGACTTCGCACCCCTCCGCTCCGGCCACCAAGACGCCGGGGCCGCTGCTGCAGCTGTTGGCGCGGCTGCATTTCCTCATCGGCCTGTTCGTCGGTCCCTTCCTGCTGGTGGCCGCCGCCAGCGGCCTGATCTATGCCCTCACGCCGCAACTCGAGGCCCACCTCTATGCCGAGGCGCTGCACACCCCCAGCCGCGGCAAGCCCCTGCCGCTGGCCGAGCAGATCCATATCGCCCAGGCCGCGGTAGGCCCCACCCTGACCCTGGGCGCGGTGCGCCCCGCGCCGGCCGAGGGCGACACCACCCGGGTGATGTTCAACGATCCGGCGCAGGGCGAGTCCACCCACCGGGCGCTGTTCATCGATCCGGTCACCGGCGCCATCCGCGGCGATCTGGCGGTCTATGGCACCAGCGGCATCCTGCCGCTGCGCACCACCATCGACCAGTTCCACCGCAGCCTGCTGCTCGGGGAGCCCGGTCGCCTCTACAGCGAACTGGCCGCCTCCTGGCTGTGGGTCGCGGCCCTCGGCGGTCTGACCCTGTGGCTGGTGCGCCGCCGCCAGCGCCGCCCGGCCCGCGGCCTGCGCGGCCTGCATGCCAGCACCGGGGTCTGGCTGCTGGGTGGCCTGCTGTTCCTCTCCGCCACCGGTCTGACCTGGTCGCGCTTCGCCGGCGACAACATCGGCGTGCTGCGCGCCCACTACGGCTGGTCCACGCCGGGCGTGAAGACCGCCCTAGGCACCGCACCCGCGCCGGCCATGGCCCATGACGAGCACGCCGATCACCATGGCGCCATGCACATGGCCAAGGCACCGGCTCTGGATCCGGCCACCTTCGACGGGGTGCTGGCCAGCGCCCGCGCCGCCGGCATCGACGCCGGCAAGCTGGAGATCCGTCCGGGGCGCAGCGCCGACAAGGCCTGGACGGTGAGCGAGATCGACCGCCGCTGGCCGACCCAGGTGGACGCCGTCGCCGTCGACCCGACCAGCTTCAAGGTGGTCGATCAGGTGCGTTTCGCCCAGTACTCGCTGCCGGCCAAGCTGACCCGCTGGGGCATCGATGCCCACATGGGCGTGCTGTTCGGCCTGGCCAACCAGCTGGTGCTGGCGGTCGTCGCCCTGGGCCTGCTGGTGATGACCGTCTGGGGCTATCTGCTCTGGTGGCGCCGCCGGCCCAGCCGCGATCCGGCACAACCCGGCCTGATCACCCTCTGGCGCCAGCTGCCGCCCCTGCCGCGTCTGCTGGTCCCGGCGACGGCCCTGCTGCTCGGCCTGTGCCTGCCGGTGCTGGGCGGCAGCCTGCTGCTGTTCCTGGTGGTGGACGCCCTGCTGGGCCTGCGCGGCCCGGCGCTGCGCACGGAGGCCGGTTCGGCCTGAGGTGGGGATGGGTGGTTGTTGGGCTTCGCCCTGACCCAGCCGTAGCGTGGAAAACCGCGCAGCGTTTTCCACCTGTGCCCGCCCCGAACGCGTGGACAAGGCTTCGCCGTTGTCCACCCTACCCGCACGTAGCCTCCCGCCCACACCAACCACCCCCCTCTCCCGCCGGGAGAGGGCTGGGGTGAGGGCCCGCCCCAAATCGCAGCCGTAGCGTGGAAAACCGCGCAGCGTTTTCCACCTGTGTCCACTCCGAACGCGTCGACAAGGCTGCGCCGTTGTCCACCCTACCCGCACGCCGCCTCCCGCCCACACCAAACCACCCCCTCTCCCTCCGGAAGAGGGCTGGGGTGAGGGCCCGCCCTACACCCATCGTCACGCCAGGAACCGCCTCCCAGACCATCCATCGGCACACCCTAGCCAACGCTGGCGCACCCCAGCGAGACGCTTATAGTTATCGCAATCCCCATCCTTCGAGGATCTGCCATGCCCCGTCTGTTGCACGTGATAGGTTCGCCCCGCCAGGATCGCTCCGCTTCGCTGGAAGTCGCCACTGCCTTCATCCAGGCCTGGCAGGGCAAACACCCCGATGCCGAGGTCGATACCCTCGACGTCTGGCAGTGCGACCTGCCGGAATTCGACGGTCCCATTCTCGACGCCAAGTACGCCGGCATCGAGGGCGAGTCCCTCAGCAACGAGCAGGAGCATGCCTGGAAGGTGGCCAAGGCACTGGCACAGCGCTTCAAGGCCGCCGATGTACTGGTATTCGGCGTGCCCTGCTGGAATTTCGGCATCCCCTACAAGCTCAAGCAGCTGTTCGACGTGGTCAGCCAGAAGGACCTGCTGTTCACCTTCGACGACCGCGGCCTCAACGGCCTGCTCGGCGGTCGCCAGGCGCTGGTGATCGCGGCCCGCGGTGCGGCCCTAGATCGCCAAGAGCACCAGGAGTCCTATCTGCGCACCTGGTGCGAGATGGTCGGCATCGACCGGATGCACACCGTGGTGGTCGAAAAGACCCTGTTCGGGCCGGAAGTCGACCAGGCGTCGCGCGACCAGGCC
The DNA here is from genome assembly GCF_055393275.1 of Pseudomonas sp. Pso3. Taxonomy (NCBI): domain Bacteria; kingdom Pseudomonadati; phylum Pseudomonadota; class Gammaproteobacteria; order Pseudomonadales; family Pseudomonadaceae; genus Pseudomonas; species Pseudomonas sp. Pso3. The sequence goes on from NZ_AP043687.1 coordinate 3,472,649, forward strand.
AAACAGGACGCCGTGGCCCTGGTGAGCAAGCTCTAATCCCTGACTGCAGGGGCCACCCTCACCCCAACCCTCTCCCCAAGGGAGAGGGGGCAGAGCGGCGCGGGCGAACAGTCGCGTAGGTTGGGTTGAACGCCGCGAAGCCCAACAGCGATGCCGCTCCTCTCACCCCCACCCCTCTCCCCAAGGGAGAGGGGGCAGAGCGACGCGGGCGAACAGTCGCGTAGGTTGGGTTGAGCGCCGCGAAGCCCTACCCCCCTCCCCGCGCCAGGTCCCTCAGCGATGCCGGGTGGTCGAGCTCAGCTTGTACCTGTCGCCCGGATGCAGCAACCGCACATAGCTGACCAGGTGCTCGTCCGACCAGGTGCGGCGGATCATCGACAGGCAGGCCGCGCCCTCGGCGATGTCCAGCCAGCGTGCGGTCTGGGCGTTGGCCAGCACCGCCTCGACGATATGTTCCACATCGCTGATCGGACAGCTGGCCACCAGCACCTCGTTGGGCGTCTGGCGGCTGAAGTCGCTTTCCAGGTAATGCGGCACCCAGCGCGGATTGACGTAGCGATCCTCCAGCTGGATGGGCAGGCCGTTCTCGCGGTGCACCAGGATGCTGTGAAACACCTGGCTGCCGATCCGCAGGCCCAGCCGCAGGGCCACTTCATCGTCGGCGGCAATGGCCTCGCTGCGCAGCACCTCGTTTGAATAGACATGCCCGCGGGCGCGCACCTCGGCGGCGATGTTCATCACCTCGTGCAGCGAGGACTCGGCCTTGCGCTCGATGACGAAGGTCCCGAGTCCTGCCTGGCGCGTCAGGTAGCCCTGCTGCACCAGGCGGGTGATGGCCTTGTTGGCGGTCATGCGGCTGACCGCGAAATCCCGCGCCAGCTGCTCCTCGGTGGGGATCTGGTGATGCACCGGGTAGGCGCCACCCTGGATGCGTTCGAGCAGAAAGTCCTCGATCACCTTGTAGCGCGGGGGTGTCGTGCTGCTCACGCGAACTCCAGGTCGGAAAATGGACAGCCGATGATAACGCGCGGTCCGGCCTTCTGGCTGCCGGACCGCGTCCGCCTCAGAGACTGGGCAGCAGCCGCGGCGTGACCAGCCCGTTCAGGCAACCGCTGGCCAGTAGCGCGCTGGCCGCCTCGATGTCCGGGGCGAAGAAGCGGTCTTCCTGGTAGTAGGGCACCCTCTCGCGCAAGAGGCTGCGCGCCCTTTCCAGGCGTTCCGAACTCTTCAGGCCATGCCGGAAGTCCAGGCCCTGGCAGGCGCCCAGCCACTCGATGGCGAGGATGCCGCGCACGTTCTCGGCCATGGCCCACAGCCGCTTGCCGGCATTCGGCGCCATGGACACATGGTCCTCCTGGTTGGCCGAGGTGGGCAGGCTGTCGACACTGGCTGGATGCGCCAGCGCCTTGTTGTCGCTGGCCAGGGCCGCGGCGGTGACCTGGGCGATCATGAAGCCGGAATTGACCCCGCCGTTCTCCACCAGGAAGGGCGGCAGCTGGGACATGTGCCGATCCATCATCAGCGAGATGCGCCGCTCCGACAGGGCGCCGATCTCGGCCAGGGCCAGGGCCAGGTTGTCGGCGGCCATGGCCACCGGCTCGGCGTGGAAGTTGCCGCCGGAGATGACGTCGCCCTCTTCCGCGAACACCAATGGGTTATCGGACACGGCGTTGGCTTCCACCTCCAGCACCTCGGCGGCCTGACGCAACTGGGTCAGGCAGGCGCCCATCACCTGGGGCTGGCAGCGCAGCGAATAGGGATCCTGGACCTTGTCGCAATTGGCGTGGGAGCGGGACACCTCGCTGCTGTCAGTGAGCAGCTCGCGATAGGCCGCGGCCACGTCGATCTGGCCACGCTGGCCCCGCGCGGCATGGATACGCGCATCGAAGGGCGCCCGAGAACCGAGCATGGCCTCGACGCTCAGGCCGCCGCAGACCGTGGCCGCGGCGAACAGGTCTTCGCCTTCGAACAGCCCGCGCAGGGCATAGGCGGTGGACACCTGGGTACCATTGAGCAGCGCCAGGCCCTCCTTGGCGGCCAGGGTCATGGGTTCGAGACCCGCCATCGCCAGCGCCTCGCGGGCCGGCAGCCACTGGCCCTGGTAGCGCGCCTTGCTCTCGCCGATCAGCACCAGCGACATGTGCGCCAGCGGCGCCAGGTCACCCGAGGCCCCCACAGAGCCCTTGAGCGGGATGTGCGGATAGACCTCGGCATTGATCAGGGCGATCAGCGCCTCGATGACCTGGCGGCGAATGGCGGAGAAACCGCGGGCCAGGCTGTTGACCTTGAGCAGCATGATCAGCCGCACCAGGTCATCATCCAGCGCCTCGCCCACGCCGGCGGCGTGGGACAGCACCAGGGAGCGCTGCAGCTTTTCCAGATCCGCCGGCGCGATCCGCGTCGAGGCCAGCAGGCCGAAGCCGGTGTTGATGCCATAGGCGGTCCGGCCTTCGGCCAGGATGCTTTCCACGCAGGCCACGCTGGCGTCGATGGCGGCATAAGCGGCGGGATCCAGCTCCATGCGTAGCGGCTGCAGATAGGCCTGGCGCAGCTGGGCCAGATCGAGGGTGCCGGGTTTCAGGATAAGGGTGTGCATCGATCAGACTCCTTTGCCGATCATGGGCAGATTCAGGCCCTGCTCGCGGGCGCAGTCGATGGCGATGTCATAGCCGGCGTCGGCGTGGCGCATCACCCCGGTGGCCGGGTCGTTGTGCAGCACCCGGGCGATACGGGCGGCGGCGGCGTCGGTGCCGTCGCAGACGATGACCATCCCGGAATGCTGGGAGAAGCCCATCCCTACCCCGCCGCCGTGGTGCAGCGAGACCCAGGTGGCGCCGCTGGCGGTGTTGAGCAGGGCGTTCAGCAGCGGCCAGTCGGAGACGGCATCGGAGCCGTCCCGCATGGCCTCGGTCTCGCGGTTGGGGCTGGATACCGAGCCGCTGTCCAGGTGATCACGCCCGATGACGATGGGCGCCTTGAGTTCGCCGCTGCGCACCATCTCGTTGAAGGCCAGGCCCAGCTTGGCGCGCAGGCCCAGGCCGACCCAGCAGATGCGCGCCGGCAAGCCCTGGAAGGCGATGCGCTCGCGGGCCATGTCCAGCCAGCGGTGCAGGTGGGCGTCATCGGGGATCAGTTCCTTGACCTTGGCGTCGGTGCGATGGATGTCCTCGGCATCGCCCGACAATGCGGCCCAGCGGAACGGACCGATGCCGCGGCAGAACAGCGGACGGATATAGGCCGGCACGAAGCCCGGGAAGGCGAAGGCATCGGCGACGCCGGCTTCCTGGGCCATCTGGCGGATGTTGTTACCGTAGTCGAAGGTGGGGACGCCCATCTTCTGGAAGTCGAGCATGGCCTGGACGTGCACGGCCATCGACTGTTTGGCCGCGGCGACCACGGCAGCTGGATCGGTCTGGGCGCGATCACGATACTGCTCCCAGCCCCAACCGGCCGGCAGGTAGCCATTGAGCGGATCGTGGGCGCTAGTCTGGTCGGTGACCATATCCGGGCGCACGCCGCGGCGGACCAGTTCCGGCAGGATCTCGGCGGCGTTGCCCAGCAGGGCGACGGACACCGCGGCACCGGCGGCGGTGTGCCGGGCGATGCGTGCCAGGGCGTCGTCCAGGTCGCTGGCCTGTTCGTCCACATAGCGGGTCTTGAGGCGGAAATCGATACGGCTCTGCTGGCACTCGATGTTCAGCGAACAGGCGCCGGCCAGGGTCGCGGCCAAGGGCTGGGCGCCGCCCATGCCACCGAGACCGGCGGTCAGCACCCAGCGGCCGCGCAGGTCACCCTGGTAGTGCTGGCGCCCGGCCTCGACGAAGGTCTCGTAGGTGCCCTGCACGATGCCCTGGCTGCCGATGTAGATCCAGCTGCCGGCGGTCATCTGGCCGTACATGGCCAGGCCCTTGGCATCCAGTTCGTTGAAGTGCTCCCAGCTGGCCCAGTGCGGCACCAGGTTGGAGTTGGCGATCAGCACCCGCGGGGCATCGGCGTGAGTCTTGAACACCCCGACCGGCTTGCCCGATTGCACCAGCAGGGTTTCGTCGTCACCCAGCGCCTTGAGGCTCTCGACGATCCTGTCGTAACACTCCCAGTTGCGCGCCGCGCGGCCGATGCCGCCGTAGACCACCAGCTCCTGGGGGTTTTCCGCGACCGCGGGATCGAGATTGTTCATCAGCATGCGCAGCGGCGCCTCGGTCAGCCAGCTCTTGGCATTGAGCTGGGTGCCGCGGGGGGCGCGAATCTCACCTTCACGAAAACGGGTCATGGGGTCTTCCTCTCTTGTTGTTCGCGGCAGGCCCTAGAGGTCCAGTGCCAGGGTATGGATCAGCCGCGCCGCGACCCGGGCGGTGCGGCCGTCCTGGTCGAGCGCGGGATTGAGTTCGGCCACGTCGGCCAGGCGCAACTTGCCGCTGGCCTTGAGCCGGCGGATCATGGGTTCCAGCAGGGCGAGGCTGACGCCATGGGCGGCAGGCGCGCTGACCCCGGGCGCCTCGCCCGCGGGCAGCACATCCAGGTCGAAGGTGAGATAGAGGGCATCGCAGCCGGCGGCGAAGGCGTCCAGCTCGGCGCCGATGCGCTCCAGGCTGCCCTCGCGAATCTCATGGTCTTCGCGGATCAGCACATCCAGCTCGGCGGCACGCCTGAGCAGGGTGCGGGTATTGGCCGCCAGACTCAGGCCCAGGCAGGCATAGTGGAAGGGCCAGCCGTGGGTGGCGCAGTGCGCGGCGATCTGGGCGAAGGGCGTACCTGAGGTGGGTCCCCGAGTCGGATCGCGCAGGTCCAGGTGGGCATCGAAATTGACGATGCCGATGCGCGGCTTGGGCAGCGTCTTGGCCAGGTGCAGCGCCAGGCCCGACCAGCTGGCCCAGGCCACCTCGTGACCGCCGCCCAGCACCAGCGGCAGATGACCGCCGTCCAGCAGACCGCGCACGGCCCCGGCCAGGCGCGTCTGAGCGCCTTCCAGATCACCGTCGGCGCAGCGGATATCACCGGCATCATAGGCTGGACCCTGACGCTGCCAGGCGACATTGGCCAGGGCCCGCCGCAGGGCGACGGGACCCTCGGCAGCGCCGGTGCGCCCCTGATTGCGCCGCACCCCCTCGTCGCAGGCGAAACCCAGCAGCGCCATACCCGGCGCGCTGTCCACGGCCAGCGGCTGGATGCACTGGTGCCAGCGCAAGGCGTCGGCTTCCGGATCGGTACGACCGGTCCAGCATTCCAGGGTCTGGCGATCAGCGAACATGCTGCACCTCCCCGGCGAAGACGCGCTGCCGCAGGCGCCCCGGACGCACCTCATAGGCCAGCTCGGCCGGCTGACCGACGTCCCACAGGCAGAGATCCGCCGGGGCGCCCACCTGGATGCGGCCCAGTTCCGGGCGACCCAGGGCCTGGGCGGCATGGGCGGTCATGCCGGCCAGGGCCTCGCGGGGGGTCAGGCGAAACAGGGTGCAGCCCAGGTGCGCGATCAGGGTCGGCAGATAGAGTGGCGAGGTGCCGGGGTTGGCGTCACTGGCCAGGGCCATGGGCACCCCGTGCCGCCGCAGCAGTTCGACGGGCGGATGCCGGGTTTCGCCCAGCATCAGGAAGGCGCCGGGCAAGAGCACGGCGACCGTACCGGCGGCGGCCAGGGCACGCACTCCGGCTTCGTCGAGATACTCCACATGATCCGCCGACAGCGCGCCCAGCCGCGCGGCCAGAGCGCTGCCACCTAGGTTGGACAGCTGCTCGGCATGGGCCTTGATCGGCAGACCGTGCTCGCGCGCCGCCAGGAATACCCGCTCACACTGAGCCGGCGAAAAGGCGATGCCCTCGCAGAAGACGTCCACCGCATCGGCCAGGCCCTCGGCCACCGCGGCCGGGATCATCTCCCGACAGACCAGATCGACGTAGCCCTCGGCATCGCCCTGGAATTCCGGCGGTACGGCATGGGCGCCCAGCAGCGTGGTGATCACCCGTACCGGCAGCGCCTCGCCCAGACGCCGAGCGACCCGCAATAGCTTGAGTTCGTCGGCCACGGTCAGGCCATAGCCGGACTTGATCTCCACGGTGGTGACGCCCTCGTCGATCAGCGCCTGCAAGCGCGGTCGGGCAACGGCGAAGAGTTCTGCCTCGCTGGCCGCCCGCGTCGCGCGCACCGTGCCGAGGATGCCACCACCGGCCCGGGCGATCTCGGCATAGCTCGTCCCTTCCAGCCGCTGCTCGAATTCCCCGGCACGATGGCCGGCATGGACCAGGTGGGTATGGCAATCCACCAGCCCGGGCGTCAGCACCCCGCCTTTCCCGGCCAGTTCGGCCCCCTCGCCCTGCGCGGCCAGGAAGTCGGCTTCCGGCCAGAGTCCGACAATGCGGCCAGCCTCCACCCGCACGGCCATGGGCGTGGGCCAGGTCTGGAGGCCATCGAACAGGGTGACATGGCGCCAGAGCAGCGCTTGGGTAGCGACGGACATGGTAACCTCTCCGGTTAATGTATATACATTTAATCCAGAGTCGATCCCTGGTCAAGCACATGGAGTTGCTCCCTACCTGTGGTGCACGCAGAATGCTGATGGCGATGCTACGGAAGCTCAGCACCAGAGAAAGGCGATACTCATTTTGTATAGACAATAATAAATAGCGGAGACGCAAGAGTGGTCGCCCGTTGCCACGACCCAGCGAAGGCCGGCCTAACTAGGGCTCTATCTTGAAAATAACCACGGTCAGCGTCGCCTCTACTTCTACAAGCAGGTGCGACAGCTGATGGCGATCTTGCCCGGACTGATAGAGCTGCCTGCTCGAACACCCCCTCTCCCCGCGGGACAGGGTTGGGGTGAGGGCGAACTTAGCCACACAGTCCCAGTGGAAAAGGCTGCGCCGTTTTCCACGCTACAGCACTGCAGGTAGGCGTTTCGGAGACAGAGCTGAACGCCTGCTCGAACACCCCCTCTCCCCGCGGGAGAGGGCTGGGGTGAGGCAACCCTCGCCACGCAGTCCCGGTGGAAAAGGCTGCGCCGTTTTCCACGCTACTGCACTGTAGGTAGGCGTTTCGGAGACAGAGCTGAACGCCTGCTCGACCCCCCCCTCTTCCTGCGGGAGAGGGGGGGGTGAGGGTGCACCTTGCCACGCAGTCCCGGTGGAAAAGGCTGCGCCGTTTTCCACGCTACCGCGCTGGAGACAGGTGTTTCATAGCTGGAATGCTTGCCAAGCCAAGCCAAGCCAAGCCAAGCACGCTACAGCGGCGTCACCGTCACCTCGACCACCGGATCGTGGTCGCCGCCGCCGAGGATCACCCCGCGTAGCGGCGAGACGTCGGTGAAGTCGCGCCCCCAGGCCAGGGTGATGTGCTCCAGGTCCGGCAGGACATCGTTGGTGGGATCGAAGTCGACCCAGCCCAGCAGCGGGCAATGCACGCTGACCCAGGCGTGGGAGGCGTCGGCACCGATCAGCCGCGGCTTGCCCGGCGGCGGCCGGGTCAGCAGATAGCCACTGACATAGCGCGCCACCAGCCCCAGGGCGCGCAGGCAGGCCAGCATCAGGTGGGCGAAGTCCTGGCAGACGCCATGGCGATGCTCCAGCACCTCGCGCAGCGGCGTCGCCACCTGGGTGGCGGTGGCGTCGAAGCGGAATTCGCGGTGGACTTTTTCCATCAGCGCCCGGCAGCCCAGCAGCAGGGGGCGGCCCGGTGGGAAGCAGTCCTCGGCAAAACGGGCGAAGATGCCGTCCAGGGGCACCGCCGGGGATTCGAAACGGAAGTGATGGACGTCCAGCGGCACCCGGTCCGCGGGATAGCGCAGGCCATCGCGCACCTGTTCCCAGGGGGGCGAATCCGCCAGCCCGAGACCGGCGCGGGAGTCCACTTCCACCTCCAGCTCGGTGCCGACATAGAGTTCGTCGTGGGGCCGCTCGAAGGACAGCCGGGTCAGCGGATTGCCGAAGGCGTCCCAGGCGTCTTGGCGCTGGGTCGGCTGCGGCAGGATCACCAGTTGCCGGGACAGGCAGCGCTGCCAGGCGCAGTCGCGTGGCAACAGGTGCAGCAGCTGCTGCGACAGCGACACCGGCGCCTCGTAGCGATAGTGGGTGTCGTGCTGGATGCGATAGCGAACCTGATTCATCACATGGACACCGTGCGCTGGCTGACGGCGTCGACATGGGCGAAGCAGCGATAGATGACCCGTTCGGACAGCTGGCTGCTGGCCTCGGCGATCTGTCGCAGCAGGCGCGCCAGGCCCTGCTGCACCTCGACCCGGCCGGCGTCGCCGAACAGGGTGCTCTCCAGGGTGCCGAGGTCGAAGCGGCGCAGGCGGTCGTAGGTATCGTGCAATGCCGGATCGCGGGGCAGGCCGTAATAGCGCTCCAGGTGCTCCACGGCGTTGATCAGTGCATGCAGCTGGAAGCGGATCGAATAGGGGTTGTGCTCGTGCAGCATCAGCAGGTCCAGCACCGGGATCAGCTGGGGCGCCGCCTGATAGCGCGAGCGATAGGTGATGATGCTGTTGCCCAGCTCCAGCAGCCATTCCAGGCCCGCCGCATCCCAGGTGGCGCCGCCTTCGAGGAAGTGCGCCAGGCTGCCGGCGAGGAATTGCACCCGTTCGATGCGCCGGCCGATCATCAGAAAGCGCCAGCTCTCGTCGTGGGTCATGTCGTCGAAGGTGAAGCCGGCCACCGCCGCCAGCGCCATCACCAGGCGGTTGAGACTCTGCAGCGCCTCGCCCGGCTCGCTGCCGACCTGGCCCAGGCCATGGGCCTCGCGCTCCACCTCGCGGATGGCGCGCCAGTTCTCCGGCGACAGCCGGCCGCGGACCTGGGCCGCGGCCCAGTGCAGCCGTTGCAGATTGGCGCCCAGGCCGCTTGGAAAGTCGCCCGGCCCCAGGGCGGCGTGCAGCTGCTCCGCCAGCCGGCCGCCCGCGGGCAGCAATTCCAGGGCCGTGGCCAGATCGATGGCCGACTGCACCGCCGGCCCGCCGTCGTCGGCGTCCAGGTAGCGACTCAGGACGATCCGCAGCAGGCGCGCGGCATCCTCGCAGCGCTCGCTGTAGCGACCGTACCAGAACAGATTCTCGGCCGTGCGCGAGGGCAGGAAGGGGTCCTTGCGCACCAGGTCGCGCACCCCCAGCACCCGCGCCCCGGGTACCTCGGCGGCGCCGCGACTGCCGCCCAGCACCCAGGTGTCCTTGCTCGACCCGCCGCGCTGCATGGACACCACCGCGGCGCCTTCATGAGCGACCCGGGTCAGCCCACCGGGCATCACCCAGTAGCCGTCTTCGCTGGCCACCGCATAGACGCGCATGCCGATGGCCCGCGACTGCAGACTGCTGCCCTGCCAGACCGGCGCCTGGGACAGCTGGATGCGTTCCTGGGCCACATAGGCGTGGGGCGTGGCCAGGATGCGCGCGCGCAGTTCGGCCAGCCCCGCGGCATCCAGGGCCTTGCCGAACACCGGCTCGAAGCCCTGGGCCGGATAGGCCGGCTTGATCACCAGCTCCGCCAGCCTCGCCAGGGCCGCTTCGCGCACCGGCGTCTCGCCGCACCACCAGGTGGCGACGGAAGGCAATGCCAGGGTCTCGCCCAGCAGGGCCTGGCAGACACCGGGCAGAAAGCCCAGCAGACCGGGCGACTCCAGCAAGCCGCTGCCCAGGGCATTGGCCATGATGACGTTGCCCTGGCGCACCGCTTCCAGCAGTCCGGGTACGCCCAGCGCCGAGTCGGTGCGCAATTCCAGCGGATCGCAGAAGTCGTCGTCCAGCCGGCGGAACACCGCATGGACGCGCCTCAGCCCGCTCAGGGTCTTGAGATAGAGGCAGGCGTCGCGCACCGTGAGGTCCTGGCCTTCCACCAGCGGGAAGCCCAGTTGCCGCGCCTGGTAGAGGTGCTCGAAGTAGGTCTCGTTGTAGCGCCCCGGCGTCAGCAGCACCGCCAGCGGCGCCTCCTCGCCGGTGTCCAGGCCGGTGCTCAGGGTGCGCTGCAGCGCCTGGAAGTAGCCATTGAGCGGCTGGACCTGCAGATCGCGGTGCAACTCGGGAAAGGCCCGCGCCACGATGTGGCGATTCTCCAGGGCATAGCCGGCGCCGGACGGCGCCTGGGTGCGATCGGCCAGCACCCACCAGCGGCCATCGGGCGCCCGCGCCAGATCCACCGCATAGACGTGCAGCCAGGTATCGCCCGGCGGACGCAACCCCTGGCAAGCCCAGAGAAAGTTGTTGTGCCCGAACACCAGCTCCGGCGGCAGCAGCCGCTCGTGCAACAGGCGCTGTTCGCCATAGAGATCGCCCAGTACCCGATTCAGCAGGCGGGCCCGCTGCGCCACGCCGGCGGCCAGGGGCGCCCACTCCTCCGCCGAGATCAGCTGGGGCAAGAGGTCCAGGGCCCAGGGCCGGTCGCTGCCCTTGGGATCGGCGTAGACATTGTAGGTCACGCCGTTTTCCTGGATCTGCCGCGCGATCAGGGCCTGGCGCTGGTCGAGCTGGGCGGGTCGCAGCCCGGCCAGGTGCCCGTAGAAACGGCGCCAGGGCGGCCGCACGCCGCCCCGCGGACTCCAGAGTTCGTGGTAGCTGCCGGTCATGTCGCTGGCATTGCGGGAAGCGTTCGGGGGCATGGTCAAGGGACGGCTGACAGGGTACGGAAGCGGATTCGGACGGCGCGCAGCGGCGGGGGCGCCGCAACGCCCGCGCCCGTTTCGATGGTCACTAGGGTAGTGGTGTGGCTCGGGATGCGCCACCGCAAACGCGGGCCACCACGGCCAGCGGAGCGTCAGCGGTTGCCGGGACCGATCCCAGAGCCTTCGCCGGTCGTCCCAGGCGACGAACAACCCGGAACTCCAGGGTCTGGCCGCTCTACTAATTCGCTAGCAAGACGCCGGCGCTCCGCCGGCGTCCGACGCGGCCGCTCTCGCCAGGTATCAGCCCCCATGCGCAATTTTCTCGGAAGCTACAGTTCCAATCGTCAGCAACGCAACGCCCTGCGCGCCCTGCCCGTCCAGCGCAAGGTCGCCAACTGCACCTGCGGCCAGGCCATCTTCTTTCCCAACAGCGAATGCCTGGCCTGTGGCAACGCCCTGGGCTACGCCCCGGACCAGGGCACGCCGACGGCGCTGCTGCCGGGCGAAGGCGGTCTCTGGCAGTTGCCCGAGGCCGGCAGCGGCCTCTATCGCCGTTGCGCCAACCTGGACACGCCCGCTGCCTGCAACTGGCTGGTGCCGGCCGATTCCGGCAATGAATTCTGCGTGGCCTGCCAGCTCAACCACACCATTCCGGATCTGTCCTTCGAGGGCAACGGCGAGCGCTGGCGCAAGCTGGAGCTGGCCAAGCGGCAACTGGTCGCCCAGTTGCTGGGGCTGGGGCTGCAGGTGATCCCCCAGACCGTGGATGCCGAGCACGGACTCGCCTTCGACTTCCTCGCCCCCGACGCCACCGGCACCCCCACCACCGGGCATGCCAATGGCCTCATCACCCTGAACATCCTCGAGGCAGACGACGCCCACCGGGAAAAGGTCCGTGCCGACATGCACGAGCCCTATCGCACCCTGCTCGGCCATTTCCGCCACGAGGTCGGGCATTACTACTTCGATCGTCTGGTCGCCGGGACCGACTGGGAAGAGCCCTTCCGCTCCCTCTTCGGCGACGAGCGCGCCGACTATGGCGAAGCCCTGCAGCGCCACTATGAACAGGCCGCACCGGCCGGCTGGGAAAGCCAGTACGTCAGCGCCTACGCCACCATGCACCCCTGGGAGGACTGGGCGGAGACATGGGCGCACTACCTGCACATGATGGATACCCTGGCCACCGCCGCCAGCCTGGGCATGAACGCCGGCAGCCTGCAGCTGGACTTCCAGCCCTTTACCCGCGAGGCGCTATACGAGGCGGAAGACCGCAGCGACGACGAATTCCTCGGCTTCGCCAATGCCTGGATCGAACTGGCGGCCATGCTCAACGAATTGTCCCGCAGCATGGGCCAGCCGGACTTCTATCCCTTCGCCCTGCCCGCCCCGGTGATCGCCAAGCTGCACTTCATCCACAAGGTCATCCATTCGGCCCAGCCCAGCCTGGTGGAAAGGGGCCTCGCCGCGGACGACACGGCAGCCGGCGCCACTTTGGGCGCGACCCTGTGATCCTCGTCCTGCTCAGCCGAGCAGGACGATGCCCCAGACCACGGCGATGATGATCATGGCCACGAACTGCGCGGCACTGCCAAGGTCCTTGGCGTTCTTCGACAGTTCGTGCCAGTCCAGGGAAATCCGATCCACCACCGCCTCGATGGCGGCGTTGAACAATTCGACCACCAGCGACAGCAGGCAGACCGCCACCAGCAGCGCCCGCTCGCCGCGACTCACATCCAGCCAGAAGGCCAGGGGCACCAGCACCACGTTGAGCAGCACCAGCGAACGAAAGGCCGCTTCCTGGCGAAAGGCCGTGCGCAGGCCGGCCAGGGAATAGCCGGTGGCGTTGATGACCCGGCGCAGACCGGTCTTGCCTTTGTAGGGAGAGATCACGAAAAAAGCTCCATCCAGCAGGGGCGAACCGCCGCCGCGCGTGGACGGCAGGTGCGGAAAAGTGGAAAGCGGGCAGTCACGCCCACGCCGGGCGCCGCTGCCAGCGGACATCAGCCGGACGTGCTCTCCAGCTGCTGCAGCAGCAGGGCCGCCTGGGTGCGGGTGCGGACGCCGAGTTTACGAAAGATGGCCGTGGCATGGGCCTTGACCGTGGCTTCGGAGACATTCAACTCGAAGGCGATCTGCTTGTTGAGCAGCCCCTCGCAGAGCATGGTGAGCACCCGGAATTGCTGCGGCGTGAGACTGGCGAGGCCGGCACTGGCGGCCTTGGCCTCCTCGCTCAGGGCCGCGGCGCCTTCCACCTGCGGTGGCCACCAGGTATCGCCATCCAGCACCTGACTGACCGCCTGTTGCAGGGTGCTCAGATCGCTGGACTTGGGAATGAAGCCACTGGCGCCGAATTCCCGGGCGCGCTGCACCACCGCCGGTTCTTCCTGGGCCGAGATCATCACCACCGGCACCTGGGGATACTGGCCGCGCAAGAGGACCAGTCCGGAAAAGCCATAGGCGCCGGGCATGTTGAGATCGAGCAGGACCAGATCCCAGTCGGTGCGCTCGGCCAGGCAGGCCTGGAGTTCGGCGATGTCGGCCACTTCGGTGAGCCGCGCCTGGGCACCCAGCCCCAGGGTCAGGGCCTGCTGCAGCGCGCTGCGAAACAGCGGATGATCGTCGGCGATCAGGATCTGGTAGGCAGCCGCCATGGTGTAGCTTTCCTTGTTGTCGTGAGCGCCCCCATCGACCAGGAAGCTGGCGCACGGGCTGCACGCAAGCATGCCGAACGGCGCGGACGGGAGCAAGGCCGGGTGGCTCGCCGACGGTAGGCAAGGCCCTGCGGTTTGCGGCACAGTTGCCGTTTTGCCCAAGAGATGCCCCATGCCCAGCGCCGCCCTGCGTGCCGATCTGCTCATGCTGCTCACCGCCCTTATCTGGGGCAGCGCCTTCGTCGCCCAGACCGGCGGTATGGAGCACATCGGTCCCTTTCTCTACACCGGCCTGAGATTCGCCCTGGGCGCCCTGACCCTGGTCCCGCTGCTACTGTTCCTGCGCCGCCGCGGCCGTCAGCAGCGCCTGACCCGCGACACCCTCAAGGGCGGCCTGCTGATGGGCCTGGTGCTGACCCTGGGCATCAATCTGCAGCAGGTCGGCCTGCTGTTCACCAGCGTGACCAACTCCGGCTTCATCACCGGTCTCTATGTCATCGTGGTGCCGCTGCTGGGGCTGCTGCTCGGCCAGCGCAGCCATCTGGGCACCTGGATCGGCGCCAGCCTGGCGGTGGTGGGCATGGGCCTGCTGAGCATCGGTGACAACTTCCAGGTGGCCTCGGGCGATCTGCTGCAACTGGCCGGCGCCCTGGCCTGGGGCGTTCATGTGCTGCTGGTGGGTCACTATTCCAGTCGCCACGACGCCACGGTGCTGTCGATTCTGCAATTCGGCGTCTGCGCCGTGCTCAGCCTCGCGCTGGCGCTGGCGTTCGAGCCGATCCAGTCGACGCGGATCGTCCTGGCCCTGCCCGAGCTGCTCTATGGCGGGGTGATCGCCGCCGGCATCGGCTACACCTTGCAGGTCTTCGCCCAACGCGGCGCCATCGCCTCCCATGCGGCGGTGATCTTTTCCCTGGAGGCGGTGTTCGCCGCCTTCTTTGGTGCCTGGCTGCTGGGCGAGGCCCTCAGCGGTCGTGGCTACCTGGGTTGCGTCCTGATGTTCGCCGGCATGCTCGCCGCCCAGCTCTGGCCGCGCCAGGCGCCGGTCGAGGTCAAGCCGGTCAACTAGCGCGCAGGGTCTTCAGTTGCTGGCTGGCCGGGCTGTCCGCCGCCAGCGGCAGGTGATGCTTGGCATCCAGGTAGCGCTCGCTGAAGACATCCAGATAGGCCTCCAGCAGGCGTCCGGCCGGTGCCTCACCGGCCAGTTCCAGGCACAGGGCGGCGACCTCGGCGGTGCACAGGTGCTCGCCGCGGGTGGAGCGCCGCAACCGGTAGCGCGACAGCGCATTGGGCTGAAAGCTCAGCACCGGCAGGTGGTCCAGATAGGGACTCTTGCGAAACATCTTGCGCGCCTCGGTCCAGGTGGCATCCAGCAGCACGAACAGCGGGCGCTGACCGGGGGCCAGCGGCAGGCTCTCGACCACCCGCTCGGGCGCGGCGTATTCGCCGGGAAACACCAGCAGCGGTTGCCACTCGGGCTGCGCGAGCAAATCCGGCAGCGCCGGATCCACCGCCGTGCGACTCCAGCCGAAGGCGTGGGTGTCGGCCACCACGTCGGCGATCAGCCAGCCGGTGTTGCTCGGCTTGAGCGGCTCGACGTCGTGCATCAGCAGGCACATGCCGGCCTGGGTCTGGCGCAGGGGACGCAGGTCGCAGAGGCAGTGGCTGGGCGCCAGGCGGCAATTCGGGCAGCGCGCCATGCGCGAGCCACGAGCGATGAAGGGCTTGATGCTGCGCGCCAGGCGCTCCTGGCGCAAACGGGCCACGGCATGCAGAGGGGTGTCGCTGATCGGGGTCATGCCGGGCTCGCGGGCAAAAGCGCAGTTTACCAGAGCGATCGGGATGCCCGCGGCGGCCAGGCAGGTTACCCTGCGCAGACGCCTTGCGAACCCCCGCCCGCGACCACGGTCGAAACGGGCTCCTCTACGCTGGAGAACACGATGCCTCGTTTTGCTTTACTCGCCCTGACCCTCGCCCTGCCCTTCACCGTCCAGGCGGCCGAGTCGCTCAAGGACCACGAGCTCAACCAGATGCTGCGCAAGGTGGCCACCGAAAGCAGCCAGGGCACGCCCCGCGCCATCAACGAGGACATCCTCGACCGCGGCTACACCGTGCAGGGCAAGCAGCTGATCAACAACCTCAGCGTCCGCCCGGCCCATGCCGCCCGCATGCGCGAGAATCCGGCCACGGTGCGGGTGCAGCTCGCCGAGAGCGTCTGCCAGAACAACGGCTATCGCCAGTTGCTGGCCCGCGGCGCCACCCTGGTCTATGACTTCACCGAATACCAGACCAACAAGCCGGTCATGGTCGAGCGCTTCCAGGCCGCCGACTGCGGCCTGGGCAAGTAAGCGGAGACCGCGGCCATGACCGAGGACAGCGACGACAGCTACCTGGCCCGCCATGTGGAGCCCAGCGCCGCGGACCTCGGTCAGCGCATCGACGAATTGCTGGCGCACGCCCTGCCGGGCGGCAGCCCCAATCTCGGCCTCTACCGCGAGATGCTGGTGACGGTGGTGCGCATGGCGCAGACCAATCCGGCGCGCTGGGACGCCAAGATCATGCTGCAGACGCTCAAGGAGCTGGAGCAGGCCTTCCGCACCCTGGAGCGCTTTCGCCGGCGGCGCAAGGTCACGGTGTTCGGCTCGGCGCGGACCCGCATCGATCACGGCCTCTATACCCTCGCCCGCGAGCTGGGCAGCGCCCTGGCCCGCCGCGACATGATGGTCATCACCGGCGGTGGCGCCGGCATCATGGGCGCCGCCCACGAGGGCGCGGGGCCCGAAGCCAGTCTCGGCTTCAACATCACCCTGCCCTTCGAACAGCGCGCCAATCCGACCATCGAAGGCACGGATCACCTGCTGTCCTTTCATTTCTTCTATGTGCGCAAGCTGTTCTTTTTGAAGGAGGCGGACGCCCTGGTACTCTGCCCCGGCGGCTTCGGCACCCTGGACGAGACCTTCGAGGTGCTCACCCTGATCCAGACCGGCAAGAGCCCCCTGGTGCCGCTGGTCCTGCTGGACACCCCCGACGGCCATTTCTGGGACGACACCCTGGCCTATCTGCAGCGCAATCTGCTGGAAGAAGGCTACATCCTCCCCGCCGATCTCAAGCTGGTGCGCCTGGTGCGTTCGCCGGAAGCCGCGGCGGCCGAGATCGAGCACTTCTACGGCAACTACCACTCCACCCGCCGGCGTGACGGCCTGCTGCATATCCGCCTCAAGCACGCCGTGACCCCCGCCTGCCTGGAGCAGCTGGCCACGGATTTCGCCGACCTCTGCCGCACCCCGGGCTTCACCCAGCTGGCCCCGGGCGAAGGCGAGGCCGACGAAGCGGAATTCGCCCACCTGACGCGCCTCACCTTCGACTTCCACGGCCGTCACTATGGCCGCCTGCGCGAACTGGTGGACGAACTCAATCGACCGGAGCATTGGGCAGCCACCTAGGTTGGGTTGAGCGCAGCGAAGCCCAACGCTCTCCAACACCAGAATCGATGTTGGTCTGCACTCTGCTCAGGGCAAACCTGCGCGACCGAGGTTGATTGCTGACATCGCGGCCATGGGCCGCTCCTACAGACGCTGAGTTGAGGGTAGGAGCGGCCCATGGCCGCGATAGCGCTGAGCTCGATTCGTTTCCAGGTAACAGCACGGGAAAACGACGCCTCCTTTTCCCCCTCGGGCATCACCGCGACGCGCGCCCTCACCCCAACCCTCTCCCTCAGGGAGAGGGGGTTAGCCGTTTTCCGCAATCAGTCGCTCACCGCGGGCGGAGTGGACCTGTAGGCGGCACTGAGCGCAGCAAAGCCCAACACCGCAAGCCAAGCCCCATTACCGCCGGCTCAGCACCCGGTTGATCCCGTCCATGGCATAACCTCGGTAGGCCAGGAAGCGGCCCTGCTTGGCGCGCTCCTTGGCGTCGGCCGGCGGTGTACCGAATTTCCGGCGCCACACCTCTTCCAGCTGCGCCTGCCAGTCCACATCCGCTTCGCGCAGGGCCGTTTCCACCTGCTCTCTTTTCAGGCCACGCTGGCCCAGTTCTTCGCGGATCCGCATGGGGCCGTAACCGGAACGGGCACGGCTGGCGATATAGCTCTCCAGATAGCGGCTTTCGTCGAGCAGGCCATCCTCGGCCAGGCGATCCAGCACCGGACCGAGCAGGCTTTCCTCGGCCCCGCGCCGCCGCAGCTTGCGCGACAGCTCTTCACGGCCATGCTCGCGACGCGCCAGGAGGTCCATAGCGGCGAAACGGATGGCAGCGGTGGTATCCAGTGGATTGCCCAAGGGTGATCCTCCTTATGCGAAAACCCCCGCACGGGGCGGGGGTCGTCTAGAGCACTGGCCGGCGATCAGAAATCGACGTCAGCGTCTTCTTCAGCGGCCACTTCGGCCTTCTGATTGGTCGGCTGGCTCAGCAGCTTCTCGCGGATCGCCTTGTCCACGGCGCCCTTGATCTCGGGATTGTCTTCCAGGAACTTGGCCGCGTTGCCCTTGCCCTGGCCGATCTTGCTGCCCTGGTAGCTGTACCAGGCGCCCGACTTCTCGATCAGACCCAGTTGCACGCCCAGATCGATGATCTCGCCGTTCAGGTAGATACCCTTGCCGTAGAGGATCTGGAACTCGGCCTGACGGAACGGCGGTGCCACCTTGTTCTTGACCACCTTGACGCGGGTTTCGCTACCGATCACCTCGTCGCCTTCCTTCACCGCGCCGATGCGGCGGATGTCGAGACGGACCGAGGAGTAGAACTTCAGGGCGTTACCGCCGGTGGTGGTCTCGGGGTTGCCGAACATCACACCGATCTTCATGCGGATCTGGTTGATGAAGATGACCAGACAGTTGGCGTTCTTGATGTTGCCGGTGATCTTGCGCAGCGCCTGGGACATCAGACGCGCCTGCAGACCCACGTGCATGTCACCCATCTCGCCTTCGATCTCGGCCTTGGGCACCAGGGCGGCCACGGAGTCGACGATGATGACGTCGACCGCGTTGGAGCGCACCAGCATGTCGGTGATTTCCAGGGCCTGTTCGCCGGTATCCGGCTGGGACACCAACAGGTCGTCGACGTTGACGCCCAGCTTGCCGGCATAGTCCGGGTCCAGCGCGTGCTCGGCGTCGACGAAGGCGCAGGTGGCGCCCTGCTTCTGGGCCTGGGCGATGACCGACAGGGTCAGGGTGGTCTTGCCCGAGGACTCGGGACCGTAGATTTCGACGATACGGCCCTTGGGCAGACCGCCGATGCCGAGGGCGATGTCGAGACCCAGGGAGCCGGTGGAAATCGCCGGAATGGCCTGGCGATCGTGATCGCCCATGCGCATAACGGTGCCCTTGCCGAATTGCTTTTCAATCTGTCCCAAGGCCGCGGCCAGGGCACGCTTTTTGTTGTCGTCCATTAGATTCCTCTCGGAGAAAGAAGGGCCAGACGGCCGTGGATACCTGTATAAGTGAACAGTATTAAACCATAGTCGCCCCTTGGTTGCTACACCTGAGGGCCTTTTTCCTCGGTCAGAAACGCCAATAAAACCTCCAGCGCGCGGACCTGGGTCTGCTGGCGGACGGCGGCGCGATCGCCGGCAAAGACCTGCCGTTCAGTGCGCAATTTCTCGCCGTCGCGCCAGGCCAGCCAGACGGTGCCGACCGGCTTGCCCGGCACCGCGCCACCCGGCCCGGCGATCCCGCTCACCGCCACGGCGAAGCGCGCCCCGGCGCGCTGTTGCGCACCCAGCGCCATGGCCGTCACCACCTCTTCGCTGACCGCTCCGACCTGCTCGAACAGGGCCTCGGGCACGTCCAGCTGCAGGGTCTTCTGGCGGTTGGAATAGGTGACGAAGCCGGCCTCGAACCAGGCGGAGCTGCCGGCGATGCGGGTAATGGCTTCAGCGATACCGCCACCGGTGCAGGATTCGGCGGTGGTGACCTGGGCGCCGGCCGCCTGCAGGGCTTCACCGAGGCGTTGGGCCAGGCTGTCGAGGAGGTCCATCGAGAGCTTCCTGTGCAAAGAGACTTAGAAGGTGACCGCGGCAAGCGAGTGGCTGCGGCGACCACTGGTCGGCCTGCACCTTAGACCGGCTTGCCGCCGCGCGTGAGAAAAGATTTACTGAAACCGGTTTCAGGCACCTACAAAATCCTAACAGCGGTATGCCATGAACGATGTCTATCTCCCTGGTCCGCGCGCCACCCGTGCGACCATCGCCGAAGTGGCCGCCGCCGCCGGCGTATCCAAGGCCAGCGTGTCCCGCTACATCAGCGGTGATCGCCGCCTGCTGTCCGACTCCCTTGCCGCGCGCATCGAGCAGGCCGTGGTCGCCCTCGATTTCCAGCCCAACCAGATGGCCCGCGGCCTCAAGCGCGGTCGCAGTCGCCTGATCGGCATGCTGGTGGCCGACCTGCTCAACCCCTACTCCACCGCGGTCATGCATGGCGTCGAAACCGCCTGCCGCCAGCAGGGCTATTCGCTGCTGATCTGCAATACGGATCAGGACGCCCGCCAGGAGCGCCAGCAACTGGCCGCGCTGCAGTCCTACAGCATCGAAGGCCTGATCGTGAACACCTTCGGCCAGCACGCCGCCGACCTGCGCCAGCTGGGCAGCCGCCTGCCGCTGGTGCTGCTGGATCGCGAACTGCCCGGCGTCGAGGCCGATCTGGTCGGACTCGACAACCACCAGGCCATCGCCACCGGGGTCGCCCACCTGCAACGCCAGGGCTATCGCGACCTGCTGCTGGTCAGCGAACCCCTGGACGGCACCAGCTCGCGCCGCCAGCGCCTGACGGCCTTCGACACGGCACTGGCCGAACACCCCGACTGCCGTGGTACCCATTGCGCCCAGGCTGACGATGCCCTGGCGCTGCAGACCGCCCTCGCCACCTTCCTCGCCGCTCCCAGTCCCGGTCCCAAGGCGCTGCTCACCGCCAACGGTGTGGCGACCCTGGCCACCACCCTGGCGCTGCAAGCCCTGGGCGAGCCCCTGTTCGAGCGCTTCGGTCTGTTGGCCCTGGATGATCTGGATTGGTTTCCCCTGGTGGGCGGCGGTATCAGCGCCCTGGCCCAACCGACCCATGCCCTGGGCGTGGCCGCCTTCGAGCGCCTGCAGCGGCGTATCGACGGCGATCGCAGCGCTCCGGTGCAGCAGACCTTCGGCGCGGAGTTGCGTATCCGCCAGTCGACTCGCGCCAGAACCTAGGGGCACCTTTCGTCTTTTTGCCCGTCTTTCTTTGAAACCGGTTTCAGGAGAACAACAATGCCACCGGAGATCGCCATCACCACCTCGGCCTTTGGCGCCGACGGGGTCCGAGCCCAGGGTCAGGCCGCCTGGCTCGATCTGATCGCCGCCGCGGGAGCCTCCCATGTGGAGATCCGCGCCGAACTCTTTACCGAGGCCCCCGACTTCGCGGCCCTGGGCGCCGCCATCCGGGCCGCCGGCCTGGGCTGCGTCTATTCCGTCCCCCTGGAGCTCTGGCCCGAGACCGACGCCGCGCTCTCGCCACGCCTCCCCGCCGCCCTCGCCGAGGCCCGCCTGCTGGGCGCCGACACGCTCAAGGTATCCCTCGGGCACTATCGCGCCGCAGCCGAGCTGGCGGCGCTCACCCCCCTGCTGACCGACGCCGGCCCTCAACTGCTGGTGGAAAACGACCAGACCGCCCAGGGTGGCCGGATCGAACCGCTGCGCGCCTTCATCCAGGCGGCGCGGGCAGCGCAGCTGCCGGTGGGACTGACCTTCGATGTCGGCAACTGGCGCTGGCAGGACGAAGACCCGCTGCAGGCCGCCCGCCTGCTCGGCCCGGACGTCCGTTACCTGCATTGCAAGGCGGTGCGCCGGCGTGCCGGTGGCCTGCATGCGGTGCCGCCGGAAGCCGCGGACCTGCTGGCTTGGCAGGGGCTGATCACGCACTTCCCCAGCGGCCTGCGGCGGGCCATCGAATTTCCCCTGATGGGTGCGGATCTGCTGGCCGAGACCCGTCGCCAGGTGGCGGCGTTGCGCACCCTGGATGCCCAGGTTCAGGAGGCGCGCCGGCATGGCTGACATCGACATCCTCGCCTTTGGCGAAACCATGACCATGTTCGTCGCCGAGACGCCGGGCGAGCTGGCCACGGTCGGCCAGTTCGGCAAGCGCATCGCCGGCGCCGACAACAACGTGGCCATCGGCCTGAGCCGCCTGGGCTTCAAGGTCACCTGGCTGTCGCGGGTCGGCGATGACTCCTTTGGCCGCTTCGTGCGCGCCAGCCTCGAAGCCGAGGGGCTGGACTGCCGCCGCCTCAGGATCGATCCCCGGCACCCCACCGGCTTTCAGCTCAAGTCTCGCGCCACCGATGGCAGCGATCCGGTGGTCGAGTACTTCCGCCGCGGCTCGGCGGCCAGCCACCTCAACATCGAGGAAGACTTCGACCCCAGCCTGCTCCAGGCGCGTCACCTGCATGCCACCGGTATCCCGCCAGCGCTGTCGCCCAGCGCCCGCGCCTTCAGCCGGCACCTGCTGCAGGCCATGCGCGACGCCGGCCGCAGCATCTCCTTCGATCCCAATCTGCGGCCGTCGCTGTGGGACAGCGAAGACCAGATGCGCCGTGAACTCAACGACCTCGCCGCCCTGGCCGACTGGGTGCTGCCCGGCCTGGCCGAGGGCCGCCTGCTGACCGGCTACGACACCCCGGCGGACATCGCCGCCTTCTACCTCGACCGTGGCGCCAAGGCCGTGGCCATCAAGCTCGGCCCCGAGGGCGGCTACTGGCGCACGCCCGACGCCGAGGGCGAGGTCCCCGGTGTGCCCGTGGCCGAAGTGGTCGACACCGTCGGCGCCGGCGATGGCTTCGCCACCGGCTTCGTAAGCGCCCTGCTCGACGGTCTCGACGTCGCTACCGCCGTCGCCCGTGGCAACTGGATCGGCGCCCGCGCCGTGCAGGTGGTCGGCGACATGGAAGGACTGCCCTACCGTCACGAACTACCCTGATCTACACCCCTACAAGAACAATCAAGCAGGTGACCCCATGAACGCCTCTTCTCTCGCTCCACGCCGCTGGTGGTATCTGATGCCGGTGGTCTTCATCACCTACAGCCTGGCCTATCTCGATCGAGCCAACTATGGCTTCGCGGCCGCCTCGGGCATGGCCGACGACCTGGGCATCACTCCGGCGATGTCGTCGCTGCTCGGCGCACTGTTCTTTCTCGGCTACTTCTTCTTCCAGGTGCCTGGCGCCATCTACGCCGAGAAGCGCAGCGTCAAGCGGCTGATCTTCTGGAGCCTGATCGGCTGGGGCGGCCTGGCGACCCTGACCGGCATGGTGCCCAACGTCACCCTGCTGATCGCCATCCGCTTCCTGCTCGGTGTGGTGGAAGCCGCGGTGATGCCGGCGATGCTGGTCTATCTCTGCCACTGGTTCACCAAGCGCGAGCGCTCCCGGGCCAACACCTTTCTGATCCTCGGCAATCCGGTGACCATCCTCTGGATGTCGGTGGTCTCGGGTTATCTGATCCATGCCCTGGATTGGCGCTGGATGTTCATCATCGAAGGCCTGCCGGCGGTGATATGGGCCTTTATCTGGTGGCGGATCGCCGACGAGCGCCCCAAGGATGCCAAGTGGCTCGATCAGGCCGAGAAGGCCCGCCTGGAAGAAGCCCTGAAGGCCGAGCAGCAGGGCATGAAGCCGGTCAAGAACTACGCCGAAGCCTTCCGCTCGCCCAAGGTCATCCTGCTGTCCCTGCAGTATTTCTGCTGGAGCATCGGCGTCTATGGCTTCGTCATCTGGCTGCCCTCGATCCTGCGCAAGGGTGCCCAACTGGACATCGTCCAGGCCGGCTGGCTGTCTTCGCTGCCCTACCTCGCCGCCGTGCTGGCCATGGTCGGCGTGTCCTGGGCGTCGGATCGCCTGCAGAATCGCAAGCTGTTCGTCTGGCCGCCGCTACTGATCGCCGCCCTGGCCTTCCTCGGCTCCTTCGCCCTCGGCACCCAGCACTTCTGGTGGTCCTATGCCCTGCTGGTGGTGGCCGGTGCCTGCATGTACGCCCCCTATGGCCCCTTCTTCGCCATCGTCCCGGAAATTTTGCCCGGCAACGTCGCTGGTGGCGCCATGGCGCTGATCAATAGCATGGGTGCCCTGGGCTCCTTTGCCGGCTCCTACCTGGTGGGCTATCTCAATGGCGTGACCGGCGGTCCCGGGGCGTCCTTCGGCTTCATGGGCGGCGCCCTACTGGTGGCCGTGGTCCTGACCCTGCTGCTGCGCCAGGAGCCGGTCGCCCGCGCCGCGGCGCTCAAGCCCGCCGCCAGTCACTAGAGGAAACGCTGTCCATGAAAAAGAAGGTGATCCACTACAAGGCCCTGTCCCCGGCGCTCACCGCGCGCCTGGAAGAGGCCTTCGACCTGGAATACGTCGACGTCAAGGCGCCGGGCGGCGAAGCCCGGCTGCGCGAGCGTCTGCCCGAGGCCCAGGGCCTGCTCGGCTCCAGCTTCAAGCTGACGCCCGAGTTGCTGGACCTGGCGCCCCGGCTGGAAGCCATCGCCAGCGTCTCGGTCGGCTTCGACAGCTATGACCTGCCCTATCTGCAGCGGCGCGGCATCCTGCTCTGCAACACCCCGGATGTCCTGACCGAAAGCGTGGCCGACGCCGCCTTCGCCCTGCTGCTCGCCACCGCGCGGCGCATCGTCGAGCTGGCCGACTGGGTGCGCGCCGGCCAGTGGCAAGCCAGTCTGGGCGAGGCGCACTTCGGTTGCGACGTCCATGGCAAGACCCTGGGGCTGGTGGGCATGGGCCGCATCGGCCAGGCCATCGCCCGCCGTGCCCACCTGGGTTTCGGCATGCAGGTCAACTACACCGCCCACGCCGCCAAGCCCGAGGTGGACGAGCGCTTCGGCGCGCGCTTCCTGCCGCTGCCCGAGTTGCTAGCGAGCTGCGACTTCCTCTGCGTCACCGTGCCCCTGAGCGAGGAGACCCATCACCTGCTGGGCGCCGCCGAGCTCGCGCGGCTACCGGCCCACGCCATCCTGATCAACGTCTCGCGCGGACAGGTGATCGACGAGGCCGCGTTGATCACGGCCTTGCAGGAAGGCCGCCTGCGCGGCGCCGGCCTGGATGTCTTCGATCAGGAACCCGTGGCAGCGGACTCGCCCCTGCTGCAACTGCCCAACGTGGTGCCTACGCCGCACCTGGGCTCGGCGACCCGGGAGACGCGTGAAGCCATGGCCCGCTGCGCGGTGGACAATCTGCTGGCCGCCCTGGGCGGTCAACGACCGGCGAATCTGGTGAATCCCGAGGTCTGGCAGCGGCGCGAGTGAGCCTTGGCCGTCATTTGTGGTCAGACAAGTATCATCCCCACGGAGAATCCCCCATGACCGCCTTCGACGATCCCCAAGCCTTCGTCAACCGCGTGCGCGAGCAGGCCGCCGATGCCGAGCGCAGCGGCGACATCCCGCGCCTGCTGCAGCTGGTCAACGAACTGGCCACCGCCTTCGAGCGTCAAGCCCGCAGCACGGCGGCGGACAATGCCGAGGTGGCACGTGCCGTCGAGGAATTCGAGCGGCACGAGGGCACCTGATCGGCCTGCCGCTCGTGCAGCCTTTCGCTACCGTGACGGACCCGCGTCCCGAGGTCTAGCGCCAGTGCCCATCGCCCCTTACATCCTGCTCGGCCGGCTGCTCAAGCTGGCCCCGCGGGACGCCCCTGCCCCCTTGCGCTATCTGGGCGCGGCCCTGCTCATCGCCGTCGCGGCCGGCATTCGCCTGAGCCTGGGGATCGACAGCCTGCCCTATCTGCTGTTCATTCCCTTCATCATGGCCGGGGCCTTCTGGTTCGGCCTCGGTCCCGGGATCTTCGCCACCCTGCTGTCGGTACTGCTGGCCGAGACCCTCTTCGTCAAGGCCCCGGCCTATTTCGCGTTGTTCTCCGAACGCTGGGTGTCCCATGCGCTGTTCGTGCTGGTCAACGTCATCATGGCCATGGTCTGCGCGGCCCAGCGCCGCAGCCTGGAGTCCCTCCATCGCTTCGCCGGCAATCTCGGCGAAGAAGTGGCCCTGCGCACCCGGCAGCGGGACCTGATCTGGCAGGCCAGCCCCGACCTGCTCTGCACGGCCACCCTCGAAGGCCAGCTGCTGGACCTCAATCCGGCCTGGACCAGCACCCTGGGCTGGAGCGCAGAGCAACTGCGCCACGAACCCTTCATGGCCTTCGTCCACGTCGAGGATCGCGCCCGCACCGAGGCGGCGCTGGAACGCCTGACGCTTGGCGAACCCGTGTTCGGCTTCGAGAATCGCTATCGGCATCGCGAAGGCGGCTATCGCTGGCTGTCGTGGAATTCGGTCTTGCAGGATGGCCTCATCTATTCCGCGGTACGCGAGGTGACGGCCATCCGCGAGCAGCAGGAAGCCCTGCGCCAGACCGAGGAACAGTTGCGCCAGAGTCAGAAGA
The DNA here is from genome assembly GCF_055393275.1 of Pseudomonas sp. Pso3. NCBI lineage: Bacteria > Pseudomonadati > Pseudomonadota > Gammaproteobacteria > Pseudomonadales > Pseudomonadaceae > Pseudomonas > Pseudomonas sp. Pso3. Next base: position 3,498,260 of record NZ_AP043687.1, read on the forward strand.
TGGAGGCCGTGGGCCAGCTGACCGGCGGCATCGCCCATGACTTCAACAACCTGCTGACCGGCGTGATCGGCAGTCTCGACATGCTCAGCCTGAGACTCGCCCAGGGCCGCTACACCGATCTCGAACGCTATGCCACGGGCGCCAAGGGCGCCGCCGAACGCGCCGCGGCCCTGACTCACCGCCTGCTCGCCTTTTCCCGCCGCCAGGCGCTGGACCCCACCGCCACCCAGACCAACGCCCTGGTGCTGGGCATGGAAGAACTGATCCGCCGCTCGGTCGGTCCCCAGGTCGAGATCCACATCGAACTGGCCGAGGCGTTGAATCCCACCCTGTGCGATCCCCACCAGCTGGAGAACGCCCTGCTCAACCTGTGCATCAACGCCCGGGATGCCATGCCCGAGGGTGGGACGCTGCGCATCGTCACCGCCAATCGCCGGCTCAACGACGCCCAGGCTGCCGCCCTGGAATTGCCGCCTGGCGACTATGTGACCCTGGCGGTGCTCGACACCGGTACCGGCATGCCACCCGAGGTCCTGGCACGCGCCTTCGATCCCTTCTTCACCACCAAGCCGGTGGGCATGGGCACCGGCCTCGGTCTGTCGATGATCTATGGCTTCGCCAAACAGTCCGGCGGCGTCGCCCATATCGTCTCGGCACCCGAGCGGGGCACCACCGTCACCCTCTATCTGCCGCGCCTGGTGGACGCCCCGCCGCCGTCGATCGAGACGCTGCGCACCTCACCATTGCGCTATCCCACTGGCATGACGGTACTGGTGGTGGACGACGAACCCCTGGTGCGGACGCTGGTGGACGAGGCCCTGCGCGAACACCGTATCCGCACCCTGGAGGCGACCGATGCCGCCACCGCCCTGCAGGTGCTGGAATCGGATACGCCGCTGGACCTGCTGATCGCCGATGTCGGCCTGCCAGGCGGGCTGAGCGGCTGCCAGCTCGCCGCCCTGGCCCGTGAACGCCGCCCCGGCCTGATGACCCTGCTGATTACCGGCTATGCCGAGGCGGACCTGCCCGGTCAGCCCCTGCCGGTCCCCGGCGTCGAGGTGCTGGCCAAGCCCTTTACCCTGGAAAGGCTCATGACCCAGATCGATCTGCTGCTGGCTGCCCGCGAACAACGGCCGCAGGCCTGATGCCGCTGCCCTGAGCCGAGCGGGGCCGACAAACGCCGCCAGTTGATGGACAATACGCGGCTATCCACAGGCAACCGGATCGAAACACCCGCATGAGCGACCTCTCCGCGCACACGCCCATGATGCAGCAGTACCTCAAGATCAAGCATCAGCATCCCGAACAGCTGCTGTTCTATCGCATGGGCGATTTCTACGAGCTGTTCTATGACGACGCCCGGCGTGCCGCCAAGTTGCTCGACATCACCCTGACCGCCCGTGGCGCCTCGGCCGGCAAGTCCATCCCCATGGCCGGCATTCCCTTCCATTCCGCCGAAGGCTACCTGGCCAAGCTGGTCAAGCTCGGCGAATCCGTGGTGATCTGCGAGCAGATCGGCGACCCGGCCACCAGCAAGGGCCCGGTGGAACGCCAGGTGGTGCGCATCATTACCCCGGGTACGGTCAGCGACGAGGCGCTGCTCGACGAGCGCCGCGACAACCTGCTGACCGCCGTGCTGGGCGACGAACGCCTGTTCGGCCTGGCCGTGCTGGACATCGCCAGTGGTCGCTTCACCGTCCAGGAACTGGCCGGCTGGGAAACCCTGCTGGCGGAGCTGGACCGTCTCAATCCCGCCGAGCTGCTGATCCCCGACGACTGGCCCGCCGGCCTGCCCGCCGAGAAGCGCCGCGGCGTACGTCGCCGGGCGCCCTGGGATTTCGACTGCGATTCGGCGCTCAAGAGCCTCTGCCAGCAATTCGGCACCGGTGACCTCAAGGGCTTCGGTTGCGACAAGCTGGGCCTGGCCCTCGGCGCCGCCGGCTGCCTGCTGGCCTATGCCAAGGAAACCCAGCGCACCGCCCTGCCACACCTGCGCAGCCTCCGCCACGAGCGCCTGGACGACACGGTCATCCTCGACGGCGCCAGCCGCCGCAACCTGGAACTGGACGTCAACCTGGCCGGCGGTCGCGACAACACCCTGCAATCGGTGGTGGACCGCTGCCAGACCGCCATGGGCAGTCGCCTGCTGACCCGCTGGCTGAATCGTCCGCTGCGCAATCGCGCCATCATCGAAGCCCGCCAGGACGCCATCACCTGCCTGCTGGAAGGCTATCGCTTCGAGTCGCTGCAACCGCAGCTCAAGGATATCGGCGACCTGGAGCGCATCCTCGCCCGCATCGGTCTGCGCAACGCCCGCCCGCGGGATCTCGCCCGCCTGCGCGATGCCCTGGCCGCGTTGCCAATGCTGCAGGAGGGGCTGACGCAGATGATCGCCCCGCACCTGCTCGACCTGGCCCGGAGCATCCAGACCTATCCGGAGCTGGCCGCTACCCTGGCCCGCGCCATCATCGACAATCCGCCCGCGGTGATCCGCGATGGCGGCGTCATCAAGCGCGGCTACGACAGCGAGCTGGACGAGTTGCAGACCCTGAGCGAGAACGCCGGCCAGTTCCTCATGGACCTGGAGGCCCGGGAAAAGGCCCGCACCGGCCTGCAGGGCCTCAAGGTCGGCTACAACCGCGTCCACGGCTACTTCATCGAGATCCCCAGCCGCCAGGCCGAATCGGCCCCGGCCGACTACATCCGCCGCCAGACCCTCAAGGGCGCCGAGCGCTTCATCACCCCGGAGCTTAAGGCCTTCGAAGACAAGGCGCTGTCGGCCCAGAGTCGCGCTCTGGCGCGGGAAAAGGCGCTCTACGAAGCCCTGCTCGACGAGCTCATCGGCCACCTGGCGCCGTTGCAGGACAGCGCCGCCGCCCTGGCCGAACTGGACGTCCTGGCCAACTTCGCCGAGCGCGCTCTCAACCTGGACCTGAACAAGCCGCGCTTCGTCGAGGAGCCCTGCCTGAAGATCGGCCAGGGGCGCCACCCGGTGGTGGAACAGGTGCTGGAAACGCCCTTCGTCGCCAACGACGTCACCCTGGACAACGACACCCGCATGCTGGTGATCACCGGTCCGAACATGGGCGGCAAGTCCACCTACATGCGCCAGACCGCGCTGATCGTGCTCCTGGCCCATGTCGGCAGCTTCGTCCCGGCGGCCAGTTGCGAGCTGTCGCTGGTGGATCGCATCTTTACCCGCATCGGTTCCAGCGACGACCTGGCCGGCGGCCGTTCCACCTTCATGGTGGAGATGAGCGAGACCGCCAACATCCTGCACAACGCCAGCGAACACAGCCTGGTGCTGATGGACGAGGTCGGTCGCGGCACCAGCACCTTCGACGGCCTGTCGCTGGCCTGGGCCGCCGCCGAGCAGCTGGCGCGACTGCGCGCCTGGACGCTGTTCGCCACCCACTACTTCGAGCTGACCGTGCTGCCGGACGGCCAGCCGAGCGTGGCCAACGTCCACCTCAACGCCACCGAGCACAATGACCGCATCGTCTTCCTGCACCATGTGCTGCCCGGCCCGGCCAGCCAGAGCTACGGCCTGGCCGTGGCGCAGCTGGCCGGAGTACCGGAAGACGTCATCCTGCGCGCGCGCGAGCATCTCGCCCGCCTGGAAGCGGCCAGTTTCAACGGTGAGGTGGGAACGCCGCTGCCGGTGAGAGCGCCAGCCAAGGATCGTCCGCTACAGGCCGATCTGTTCGCCAGCGCCGCCCATCCTCTCATCGAGGAACTGGAACGCCTGCAGCCGGACGACATCACACCCAGACGGGCCCTGGAGCTTATCTACGAATGGAAAAAGCGTATCTGAGTTAACGGATACGAGGGTTCCGGCAATGCTGCTAGAATCCGCCGCCTTAGCCTGAGGAGAACGAGCAGATGACCTTCGTCGTCACTGACAACTGCATCAAATGCAAATATACCGACTGCGTGGAAGTCTGCCCGGTGGACTGCTTCTACGAAGGCCCCAACTTCCTGGTGATCCACCCGGACGAGTGCATCGACTGCGCCCTGTGCGAACCCGAATGCCCGGCCCAGGCGATCTTCTCGGAAGACGAGGTGCCGGCCGGCCAGGAAGCCTTCATCGAACTCAACAGTGAACTGGCCAACATCTGGCCGAACATCACCGAGAAGAAGGACGCCCTGCCTGACGCCGCCGAGTGGGATGGTAAGCCCAACAAGCTCCCCCAGCTCGAACGCTAGGCCTTGCCTGGAATCTCCAGGCAATAAAAAAGGGGGCGGATCGCTCCGCCCCCTTCGTCCCTGTCCCTGCAATCCTGCCACCGTCCTGGTGAACCTCGTCCTGAGGTGTTCCTGATCCGCATCCTGCCGATCCGTGTCGTCCCAGACACAGCGCCGATAGTACGCTTCTCCCGCAGGCTGGCAATCTGCCATAGTGCGCCTTTCGATCTCGCCTCGCGCTTCGACCGGAAACAGAAAAACGTTATGTAGCAGGCACTTGGCGTCTTCTCGCGCTGATCAAGCGATGCTTTCTGGCAGCTCCAAGCGATACAGGCTTACGCAGGCTGTAAGCCCTGACTTACAAGAACACGCAGAAAAAAGCCCGGAAAAATCCGGGCTCCGTTTGGCTGACATTCAGCTAGGCGCGATCAGAACAGCGAATCACTGGACAGGCCGTTGCGTTCGAAGATTTCCCGCAACCGCTTGAGCGCCTCGACCTGGATCTGCCGGACCCGCTCGCGGGTAAGGCCTATCTCCTGCCCTACCTCTTCCAGGGTGCAGGCTTCGTGACCGCGCAGCCCGAAGCGCCGGATCACCACTTCGCGCTGCTTTTCCGGCAACTCCAGCAGCCACTGGTCGATGCTCTGGTTGAGATCCGAATCCTGCAGCAGTTCGCAGGGATCGGTGGGACGGTCATCGGTCAGGGTATCGAGCAGGGTCTTGTCGGAGTCGGGGCCGAGGACCATGTCCACCGAGCTGATCCGCTCGTTAAGGCCCATCACCCGCTTCACGTCTGCCACCGGCTTTTCCAGCAGAGCGGCAATTTCCTCGGGAGAAGGCTCGTGATCGAGCTTCTGGGTCAGCTCCCGCGCGGCGCGCAGGTGCAGATTGAGCTCCTTGACCACATGGATCGGCAGGCGAATGGTGCGGGTCTGATTCATGATCGCCCGCTCGATGGTCTGCCGGATCCACCAGGTGGCATAGGTGGAAAATCTGAAGCCCCGCTCGGGATCGAATTTCTCCACCGCGCGGATCAGGCCCAAGTTGCCCTCTTCGATCAGATCGAGCAGCGACAGGCCACGGTTGATGTAGCGCCGGGCGATCTTGACCACCAGACGCAGGTTGCTTTCGATCATTCGCTTGCGACCGGCGGGATCGCCGCGCTGCGCGAGACGGGCGAAATGCACCTCTTCTGCCGGTGACAGCAGTGGCGAGAAGCCGATTTCGTTGAGATAAAGCTGAGTGGCGTCGAGTGCACGGCCATAGTCGGCCAGCTTGGCACCGCGCAGGACCTGGTTGCCGCGCCCGGACAGGGCCTTGGTCATGGCGGTATCGGCGGATTCCTCACCGAAGGGATTGGAATCGAGAAGCAGGACATCGTCGCCGAGATCGTACTCGGTTTCTTGTTTGTTCTGGATCATCTTGAGTAACCCTTGCTCGTCTGTGCTTCGAGCCAGGGCGTATCGATACGTTGCCGATGCGCCATGACTCGCCCCCAAAGAGCTGCGGGATCGAGTCGGCGCCTAGCGAATCAGCGATTGGGCAAAAACTGCAAGGGATCCACCGGCTTGCCCTGACGGCGAATCTCGAAATGGAGCTTGACGCGGTCGGTCCCGGTCGAACCCATCTCGGCAATCGTCTGCCCTATCTTGACACGCTCACCTTCCCGAACCAGCAACCTACGATTGTGACCGTAGGCACTGACGTAGGTTTCGCTGTGTTTGACGATAACCAGTTCACCATAACCCCGTAGACCATTTCCCGCATAGACCACGGTGCCATCGGCGGCGGCCATCACGGGCTGACCTTCCTGGCCGGCGATGTCTATTCCCTTGTTTAGGCTGCTGCTGGCCGAGAAGCGACTGATCAACGTACCTTTCGTCGGCCAGGCCCAACCGGCGGCGGATTGGGGGACGTCACGGGTCGGCGTCTGGGCCGGTGTCACCGGCGTCGGCGGCGGTGCGGCGGGCAGATTCGGGGTCACCACCGGGGTGGCGGCGGTGGGATTGGAGGTCACGGGCGGCGGAATGGGTACCGGGGTCGCCACCGGATTGCCGGGTGCCGGCGCGGAAGCGACAGGGGTGGCCGAGCCCGTGGCCGGCCGGCGAATGATGCGACTGGAACCCGTGGCGCTGCCGCCATTGCCGAAGCGGATCACCTGGCCGACATGGATGACATAGGGCGCGGCGAGGCCGTTCTGGGCCGCCAGGGCGCGCCATTCCCAGCCGTTGCGCGAGGCGATGGAAAACAGGGTGTCTCCGCGCTTGACGCGATACTGGCCGGAGGTGACCTGGGGCACGCTGCTGCGGCCATCGCCGCGGTCGACCACCGGCGCTCGCGAGCCGTTGCTCGAACAACCCGTCAGCAGCAGGGCCACGAGCAACGTCGCCAGCCAGCCTGAACGCCCTCGTCCTGGAAATCCTTGCGCTCGGGCCTTCACCCGTTCCTCCCGCAGAGTCTGATCATCTACCGTCCGGCCATCCTGCCGGCCTCAAGCGGCCGCTGCCGTCAGGCAGCCTTGGAGCGCGGTACCGGGGTAACGTTCCCTGTCTCTCACTGCGCCAGAGGTCCGTTGAGCAGGGGCACGAAACGGACGGCGTTGAGTTCGTGGCGGACGAAGCCTTCGGCCTCGCGCACGATCAGCAGGAGCTTCTGCTCCTCGTCGACGCCTACCGGGATCACCAGGCGACCGCCAGGGGCCAGCTGGTCGAGCAGCGCCTGGGGCACTTCCCGCGCGGCGGCGGTGACGATGATGCCGTTGTAGGGTGCCAGTGCCGGCCAGCCTTCCCAGCCATCGCCCCAGCGGAACACCACGTTGCGCAGGTTGAGTTCGAGCAGACGCTCCTTGGCCCGATCCTGCAGCGACTGGATACGCTCCACGGAAAACACCCGCTCCACGGTCTGCGCCAGGATGGCGGTCTGGTAGCCGGAGCCGGTGCCGATCTCCATGACCTTGTCCAGCGGCCCGCCGGCGAGCAGCAGCTCGGTCATGCGCGCCACCATGAACGGCTGGGAGATGGTCTGGTTGTGGCCGATGGGCAACGCCGTGTCTTCGTAGGCGCGATGGGCCAGGGCCTCGTCGACGAACAGGTGGCGCGGCGTACGGCGGATCACCTCCAGCACCTGGGCGTTGGACAGCCCCTCTTCGTAGAGGCGCTGGATGAGCCGCTCCCGGGTGCGCTGGGAGGTCATGCCGATGCCGTGTCTTTGCATATGCTCTTGCCCCTGAGTCATGCCAGCAGCTCCGTCAGCGCCGACAGGCCGGCGAAGCCCTCGCGGAAGGTGCGATCGAACTGCAGCGGCGTCACCGAGACATAGCCTTCCAGCACGGCGTGGAAGTCGGTACCCGGTCCGCCATCCACCGCATCGCCGGAAACCGAGATCCAGTAACCGGCCTTGCCGCGCGGATTGATCTCGCGCACCGGCGGCTTGGCCTGGGCCCGGTGCCCCAGGCGGGTCAGCTGCAGGCCCTTGATCTGCTCGAGCGGCAGATCCGGGATGTTGACGTTGAGCACGGTGCGCGGCGGCAGATCGAAGCGTTCGTGCAGGGCCACGATGCGGGCGGCGATCTCGGCCGCCACCGCCATGTTGTCGGCACTGCGCGACACCAGCGAGAAGGCCAGCGCCGGCCGATCGAGGAACCGTCCTTCCATGGCCGCGGCCACGGTGCCGGAATAGAGGACGTCGTCGCCCAGGTTGGCACCCAGGTTGATGCCGGCCACCACCATGTCCGGCGTCTCTTCCAGCAGGCCATTGAGGCCGAGGTGAACGCAATCGGTGGGCGTGCCGTTGACGCCCAGGTAGCCATTGGGCAGGCGCTGCGGATGCAGGGGGCGGTCCAGCGTCAGGGCACTGCTCACACCGCTCATGTCATAGAGCGGCGCGACTACCTGGCACTCGTAGTCCGCACGGGCGGAGAGCGCGGCATGCAGCGCGGCGATACCGGGGGCCAGCACCCCATCGTCGTTGGCGATCAGAAGTCGCATGGATGTTCCGTCTGCCCTGCCTCGCCAAGCGTTACCAGCTCGCGAACCACTGCGGTGGCGAAACAGCCGGCCGGCAGGACGAATTCGAGTTGCAGAATGTCAGGAGCGGGATAATGCCACGTCAGGCCGCCGATGGGGAGGCGCAGGATGCGCCGTTCATGCGAGAGGCCGGCACCGGCCAGCCAGGCGGGCAGCTCTCCGGCGGCCTCTGCGACCTGCCGCTCCAGGTCTGCGGCCGGCCCCTGCACCGGCGACTCGCCGGCGCCCCACAGGGGGCCGGTGGGGTGCAGATCGAGCGCCGCCAGGCGCGGATCGGTCAGATCGGCGGCGGTGGCCGGAAAGTGGCTGCGGCTGTCGGTGAAGGCCAGCAGATCGCCCTCCTGCGCCCGCTTCCAGGAGCCGTCGGCGATGCGCCCGGCCAGCACCTGATTGAACAGCCAGCTGCGCGCGGCGGACAGGGTGCGCGAGCGCCGATTGCGTTGCTCGGGCAGGCGCTGCTCGCGGGCGCACTGCTGAGCGTCCGCCAGGTTGCCGCCCTGATAGCCGAAGCGCTGCGGACCGAAATAGTTGGGCACGCCGCCGGCGGCGATGGCCTGCAGCCGCGCCTCCAGCGCCACTGGATCGGCCTGGAGCCCGGTCAGCCGCAGGCGGAAGCCGTTGGCGGCATGGGCGCCGCGCTGCAGCTTGCGGCGGTGGCGACCCTGCTGGAGGATTACCAGCGTCTCGTCGCAGGCGGCCGACAGATCCGGATCGGCCTTGCCGGGCAGGTGCAGGCTGAACCACTGGCGGGTCAGGGCCTGGCGATCCTTGAGACCGGCATAGCTGATCGCCCGCTGCGGCACCCCGGCGGCGCGCGCCAGGCGGCGTACCGCTTCCTCGGTGTTGAGGCCGCGCTTCTCGACCCACAGCCAGAGGTGCTCGCCATCACCGCTGAGCGGGATGTCCAGCACCTCGTCCACCTGAAAGTCCTCGGCGCTGGCCTTGAGGATCGCCTGGCCGCAGGGCTCGCCATGGGCGCGCGGCCCGAGCAGCTGGTCTTCGGTCATAGCGGCAGCAGCAGGGCCACGGCGTGTACGGCGATGCCCTCTTCGCGCCCGACGAAACCCAGGCGTTCGGTGGTGGTGGCCTTGACGTTGACCTGACCCAGCTCGACCTGCAGATCCTCGGCAATGGCCTGGCGCATGGCTTCGATGTGCGGCGCCATCTTGGGCGCCTGGGCGGCGATGGTGCCGTCGACGTTACCGACCTGCCAGCCCTGCTCGCGGACCAGGCCAACCACATGACGCAGCAGCACCCGACTGTCGGCGCCCTTGAAGCGCGGATCGGTGTCGGGGAAATGCTTGCCGATGTCGCCCAGGGCGGCCGCGCCCAGCAGGGCATCGGCCAGGGCATGCAGCAGCACATCGCCGTCGGAGTGGGCGACCAGGCCACGGTGATGGGGAATACGAATGCCGCCGAGGGTGATGAAGTCGCCCTCGCCAAAGGCGTGAACGTCGAAACCGTGACCTATGCGCATGAAAAGAGACGCCCTTGAGACTGACAGGGCGTCGATTCTACCGGCTGGGGACAGCTCCCGTCGCCCTCAGGGGGCCGTGAGCGCCGCCGCGTGATGCCGCAGATGGTCGTCGATGAAGCTGGCGACGAAGAAATAGCTGTGGTCATACCCCGGTTGCAGACGCAGTTCCAGCGGATGGCCCACGGCTTCCGCCGCGCGCTGCAGCGCCTGGGGCTTGAGCTGTTCGGCGAGGAAGCTGTCCTGCTCGCCCTGGTCGACCAGCAGCGGCAGGCGCTCCTCGGCCTTGGCCAGCAGCGCACAGGCGTCCCACTCGGCCCAGGTGCTGCGGTCCTCGCCCAGGTAGTTGGAGAACGCCTTGTGCCCCCAGGGACAATCCAGCGGATTGACGATGGGCGAGAAGGCCGACACCGAGCGATAACGACCGGGATGCCGCAAGGCGCAGATTAGGGCGCCATGGCCGCCCATGGAATGACCGCTGACGCCGCGGCGATCCGAGACCGGGAAGTTGGCCTCGATCAGCGCCGGCAATTCTTCCACCACATAGTCGTGCATGCGGTAGTGCCGGGCCCAGGGCTGCTGGGTGGCATTGACGTAGAACCCCGCCCCCAGGCCGAAATCCCAGGCCTTCTCGGGATCGTCCGGTACGCCTTCGCCGCGCGGACTGGTGTCCGGCGCCACCAGCACCAGGCCCAGCTCGGCGGCCAGGCGCTGGGCACCGGCCTTCTGCATGAAGTTCTCGTCGGTGCAGGTCAGCCCCGACAGCCAGTAGAGCACCGGCAGGTCGCTGCGCGCCTCCGCCTGGGGCGGCAGGTAGACGGCAAAGGTCATGTCGCAGTCGAGACTGCGGGCGCGATGGCGATAGCGCTTGTGCCAGCCGCCGAAACTCTTGTTGCTGGAGAGCAGTTCGAGACTCATGGTCATCTCCCGGACAGGGGGCGCCCCTGGGCGCCCGCCTGGCGATCAGTAGTGGACGACGGTGCGGATGCTCTTGCCTTCGTGCATCAGCTCGAAGGCCTCGTTGATCTGCTCCAGGCCCATGGTGTGGGTGATGAAGGTGTCCAGCGGGATCTCGCCGCTCTGCGCCTTGCGCACATAGCCGGGCAGTTCGCTGCGGCCCTTGACGCCGCCGAAGGCGCTGCCGCGCCAGACACGCCCGGTCACCAACTGGAACGGCCGGGTACTGATTTCCTGGCCGGCCCCGGCCACGCCGATGATCACCGACTCACCCCAACCCTTGTGGCAGCACTCCAGCGCTGCACGCATCAGGTTGACGTTGCCGACGCACTCGAAGCTGTAGTCGACGCCGCCATCGGTCAGCTCGACGATGACCTCCTGGATCGGCTTCTGGTGATCCTTGGGATTGATGAAGTCGGTGGCACCCAGTTCACGGGCGATGTCGAACTTGGACGGATTGATGTCGATGGCGATGATGCGGCTGGCCTTGGCCATCTTGGCGCCGATGATGGCGGCCAGGCCGATGCCGCCCAGGCCGAAGACGGCGACGGTGGCGCCCTCTTCCACCTTGGCGGTGTTGAGCACGGCGCCGATGCCGGTGGTCACGCCACAACCCAGCAGGCAGACCTTTTCCAGGGGCGCTTCCTGGGGGATCTTCGCCACCGAGACCTCCGGCAGCACCGTGTACTCGGAAAAGGTGGAGCAACCCATGTAGTGGTAGATCGGCTCGCCGTTGTAGGAGAAACGGGTGGTGCCGTCGGGCATCAGGCCCTTGCCCTGGGTGGCGCGTACCGAGCTGCACAGGTTGGTCTTGCCGGATTTGCAGAATTTGCACTGACCGCATTCGGCGGTGTACAGCGGGATGACGTGATCGCCCACTGCGACCGAGGTCACGCCCTCGCCCACCGCCTCGACGATGCCACCGCCCTCGTGACCGAGGATGCAGGGAAAGACCCCTTCGGAATCCTGACCCGAGAGGGTGTAGGCATCGGTGTGGCAGACACCGGTGGCGACGATGCGGATGAGCACCTCACCGGCCTTGGGCGGCTCGACGTCCACTTCGACGATCTTGAGGGGCTCGTTGGGCGCGAAGGCTACGGCGGCGCGGGACTTGATCATGGTCGACTCCAGAGGGGCGAAAAAACGAGAGGACCAGTTTAGACGCCAGAATTCCTGGAACAATCGGGCATACTGGAATTCATTTTTGCCACAGGGAAACAATCATGGGCTGGGAGGGCATCGACGAATTCGTCGCCGTGGCGAGCACCCTGCACTTCGGCCAGGCCGCCGATCGGCTCGGCACCTCGACCTCTCACGTGAGCCGGCAGGTGGCCCGACTGGAAGAACGGCTGCAGGCGCGCCTGCTCTATCGCAGCACCCGCAGCGTCGCGCTCACCGAAGCCGGCCACACCTTTCTGCAGCACTGCCGCCGGCTGCAGGAGGCACGCGACGAAGCCCTGCGCGAGGTCAGCGATCTCTCCAGCCAGCCCAAAGGGCTGATCCGCATGACCTGCGCCGTGACCTATGGCGAGCGCTTCGTCGTGCCCCTGGTCAACGACTTCCTCGCCCGCCATCCCGAGGTGAGTCTGGAACTGGACCTGACCAATCGCACCGTCGATCTCTTGCACGAAGGCTACGACCTGGCCATCCGCCTGGGCCGCCTGGCCGATTCCCGCCTGGTAGCGACCCGCCTGGCGCCGCGAGAGCTCTATCTGTGTGCTGCGCCCAGCTACCTGGAACGCTTCGGCGCACCCCATACCCTGTCGGAGCTCGGGCGCCATCGCTGCCTGGTGGGCACCAGCGATATCTGGAGCTTTCGCGAAAACGATCGCGAGGTGCTGCACCGGGTCCAGGGTTCCTGGCGCTGCAACAGCGGCCAGGCGGTACTGGACGCCGCCTTGCGTGGCTTCGGTCTGTGCCAGTTGCCGGACTACTACGTGCTGCCGCATCTGGCCCGTGGCGAGCTGCGCGCCCTGCTGGACAATCGCCAGCCGCCCAACAGCGCGGTCTGGGCCCTCTACCCGCAGCGGCGCTTTCTCTCGCCGAAGATCCGCCTGCTGGTGGAACACCTCAAACAGGGCCTGAGCACCCCGCGCCCAGGCGCTCGCCACCCATCCGGAAGCTGAGCGCAGCGGAGGAACCGGGTCTTTCGAGCGGCCTTCGAAAGGGTGTCGGTCGTCCTGACCCCGCCCTGCCGGTGGCGTCACGGCGACTCCTGCAGCCGGAGGTCCCATGAACGACACCCTCGATCATCACGCACTCGCCACCTGGATGAAGGAGGCGACCCCACCATGCCTGTCTCTCTACATGCCCACCGAGCGCGCCTTTCCGCAGCGTGAGCAGAATGTCATCCGCTTCAAGAATCTGTTGCGGCAGCTGGAAGCGGATCTCGTCGAGCGCTTTCCCGAAGCCGATCACGTCGCGCTGCTGGCGCCGCTGCAGACCCTGGTGGACAACACCGATTTCTGGCACTACCCGCGCGGCGGCCTGGCCATCCTGCGCGACCGCGCTCAGCTTCGGGTGCTCAAGGTACTGGACCCCCTGGAAGAGACCGCCCGGGTCAATCACCACTTCCAGTTGCAGCCGCTGCTGCGCCTGGCCCAGGCGCGGGATCGCTATCAGGTGCTGTGCCTGACCCGCAATCAGGCGCACCTGTTCGAAGGCAACCGCGACAACCTGGTGGAGGTGGAGCTGGGCGAAGGGGTGCCGCGCACCCTGGAAGACGCCCTTGGCACCGAGCTGACCGAAGGCAACCAGCGCGGCCTACCCCAGGGCTTCAGCCGGGCCGGCGAGCGTGGCGACTCCATGCAGCACAACGCCGGCGGCATCAGCAAGCATGACGAGCAGGACGCCGACCGCGAGCGCTACTTCCTGGCCCTGGACCGCGCCCTGACCCGGGTGCACAGCAACACCGCTCGCCTACCCCTGGTGCTGGCCGCGCTGCCGGAGCACCAGGCCGCCTTTCGCCGCCTGAGCCAGAACCCCCATCTCTTGCCCGAAGGCATCGCCGGTGATCCCGGTCCCCTGGACAACGACGCCCTGCGTGCCAGGGCCTGGGCGGTGATGGCGCCCCGCATGGAACAGCGACTCGACGACCTGCTGGATACCTACGCCCAGCGTCATGGCCAGGGGCTGGCCTCGGATCGCCTGGAAGACATCGGCGGCGCCCTGCTGGACGCCCGGGTCGACACCCTGCTGGTGGAAGCCGATCGCCATATCCCGGGCTATCTGGACCTGGAGCGGCGCCTGCTGGTCCCGGCCAAGCCGGAGGGCGCCAATGCCGACGACCTGCTGGACGAACTCAGCTTCCAGGCCCTGCAGCAAGGTGGCGAGGTGCTGGTCCTGCCGCGCGAGCGGATGCCGGGCGGCACCGGCGTGGCGGCCATCTATCGCTACTAGCCGCTGCGCTGGACCGGATTGGCGCTTGAACTAGACTTCAGCGCCAATCCGCCCCTGCCAAGGTTGTCACCATGTCTGCCCTAGCCGCCTTTCGCGAGCGCTATCTGCTGCGCTTCTGGGCGCCCCTGCCCACGCTGATCGCCCTCGGCGTCGCCTCGGCCTACTACTTCGCCCTGACCGGAATCTTCTGGGCCGTGACTGGCGAATTCACCCGCTGGGGCGGCCATGTGCTGGCCTGGTTCGGCGTCCCGGTAAGGGACTGGAGCTATTTCCGGCTGATCGGCCTGCAGGGCACGCCCCTGGATCGCATCGATGGCGTCATGATCATCGGCATGCTGCTGGGCGCCCTGGCCTGCGCCCTCTGGGCCGGCAACGTCGGCCTGCGCTGGCCCACCAGTCGCCGCCGGCTGCTCCAGGGCCTGGTCGGCGGCATCATCGCGGGCTTCGGTGCCCGCCTGGCCATGGGTTGCAACCTGGCGGCCTTCTTTACCGGCATCCCCATGTTCTCGCTGCATGCCTGGGCCTTCATGCTGGCCACGGTGGCCGGCGCCTGGCTTGGCGTGAAGCTGACCCTGCTGCCCTGGCTGCGCATTCCGCTGAAGGTCACCGCCCACGCCGCCACCCTGCCCGATGCCGGGCAACTGGCCCGGCGCGCGCGTCGCCAGGCCCGGCTGGGTCTCGCCGTGCTGGTGGTGGCGCTGCTCTTCGCCGCCTGGCGTTTCGAGGTCTCCCTGGTACTGGGTCTGGCCACCCTCTTCGGCCTGGTCTTCGGTGGCCTGATCGAGCGGGCGCAGATCTGCTTTACCAGCGCCGCCCGCGACCTCTGGACCACCGGCCGCACCCAGGCGGCGACCGGCATCCTGCTGGGCATGGCGGTGGCCTGCCTCGGCACCTTTGGCGCCATCCAGCTGGGCATGGCGCCCAAGATCTTCTGGATGGGCCCCAACGCCGTGATCGGTGGCCTGCTGTTTGGCGTCGGCATCGTCCTCGCCGGTGGCTGCGAGACCGGCTGGATGTACCGCGCGGTGGAAGGCCAGCTGCATTTCTGGGTGGTGGGCCTGGGCAACGTCATCGGCGGGACCCTGGTGGCGGTCTACTGGGACCGCCTGGGCAGCGCCCTCGCCCTGCCCTATCCCAGGATAAATCTGCTGCAGCAGGCAGGCCCCGGCAGCGGCCTGCTGCTGACCTTTGCCGGCCTGGCCCTCTGCCTGCTGCTGGTGCAACTCAACGCCCGCCGTTTCACTCGCTCCCGGAAGCCTGTCCATGACGCTCGCCAAGACGCCGACGCTGTCGCTTGATCTGCGGGGCGAACACTGCCCCTACAACGCCATCGCCACCCTGGAGACCTTGCAGACCCTGCAGCCTGGCGATCTCCTGGAGGTGATCACCGATTGCGCCCAGTCGATCCACGGCATTCCGGAAGATACCCGGCGCCAGGGCTACGATTGCCAGGCGGTGGAACAGCATGGCGCGCTGTTCCGCTTTCTCATTGAGGTGCCGCTGCGGGCCTGAGGGCTAGGCCTCGGCGAAGACACTTTGCAGTCGCTGCAGGTCTTCGGGGGTGGTGACCTTGATGTTGTCCGCCCGGCCTTCGACCAGGCGCGGCGCATGCCCCGCCCACTCCATGGCCGAGGCCTCGTCGGTGATGGCGGCGCCCGCGGCCAGACCGGCGCTCAGGGCGTCGCGCAGGGCGCCGAGGCGGAACATCTGCGGCGTATAGGCCAGCCAGACCTGGCTGCGGTCGACTGTCTCGCTCACCCGGCAATCGCGGCCGACGCGCTTGAGGGTATCCCGCGCCGGCACGCCCAGAAGACCACCCACCGGGTCCTGGGCCAGTTCGGCCAGTAGCCGATCCAGATCGGCGCGGCAGAGATTGGGCCGGGCAGCATCGTGCACCAGCACCCAGTCGCCATCGCTGGCGCCCTGCTCGCTCAGCAGCAGCAGGCCACCCAGCACCGAGTCGGCGCGCTCACGCCCACCCGGGGCGCGCAGGATGCGGGCGTCGCGGGCACAGGCCAGCGTCGGCCACCAGGGATCTTCCGCCGCCAGGCTCACCGCCAGCCCGCGCAGGCGCGGATGGTCGAGAAAACAGTCGAGGGTGCGCTCCAGCAGGCTGCGGCCGCACAGGTCGAGGTATTGCTTGGGTCGGTCGGCACGCATCCGCGCACCCACACCCGCGGCGGGAATGACCGCCCAGAAGGAAGGCAGAAGGGACATTATTTGGATTGCAGGAAAAGGGTTTCGCCTTGTTTGACCATGCCGAGTTCGTGGCGGGCACGCTCCTCGACGGTCTCCATGCCTTTCTTGAGCTCGACGACCTCGGCTTCGAGGATCTCGTTGCGCTCCAGCAGGCGCTTGTTCTCACCATTCTGGTCGGCGATCTGCTGCTTGAGTTCGCGCACCTGGGCGAAGCTGCCATCACCGACCCACAGGCGATACTGAAGACCGCCAAGCAGCAGGAGCAGGAAGGGGAACAGCCAGTAGGGACTTCGCATGGGAGATAACGGATTCGCGGACGGCGGATGCCGCAAAGGCGGCGGCAGAGACGAAAACAGGATAGAAGCCCGGCTCTACGCTTGTAAACTGGGCATCTATCCTGTGGTCCGTCGGACGTGGCGGAAGGCGACGACCTCTGTCATCGCCTCCCCGGTCGCGCAACCCTTAGCTGCGGAACTCGGCACGACCGCGGTAAGGCGCCTTGGCACCCAGCTGCTCTTCGATGCGCAGCAGCTGGTTGTACTTGGAGACGCGATCGGAACGGCACAGCGAACCGGTCTTGATCTGACCGGCGGCGGTGCCCACGGCCAGGTCGGCGATGGTGGAGTCTTCGGTCTCGCCGCTGCGGTGGGAGATCACCGCGGTGTAGCCGGCGGCCTTGGCCATCTGGATGGCTTCCAGGGTCTCGGTCAGGGAGCCGATCTGGTTGAACTTGATCAGGATCGAGTTACCGATGCCCTTCTCGATGCCTTCCTTGAGGATCTTGGTGTTGGTGACGAACAGGTCGTCGCCCACCAGCTGCACCTTGCTGCCGATCTTGTCGGTCAGGGCCTTCCAGCCAGCCCAGTCGGACTCGTCCATGCCGTCTTCGATGGAGATGATCGGGAACTGCTCGGTCAGCCCGGCCAGGTAGTCGGCGAAACCGTTGGCGTCGAAGGCCTTGCCCTCGCCGGACAGGTCGTACTGGCCGTCCTTGTAGAACTCGCTGGAGGCGCAGTCCAGGGCCAGGGTCACGTCGGTGCCCAGCTCGTAACCGGCATTCTTAACCGCTTCGGCGATGGCGGCCAGGGCGTCGGCGTTGGAGGCCAGGTTGGGCGCGAAGCCGCCTTCGTCACCCACGGAGGTGCTCAGGCCACGAGCCTTGAGCACGGCTTTGAGGTGATGGAAGATCTCGGCACCCACGCGCAGGGCATCGGCAAAGCTCTTGGCGCCAACCGGCTGGACCATGAATTCCTGGATGTCGACGTTGTTGTCGGCATGCTCGCCGCCGTTGATGATGTTCATCATCGGCACCGGCATGGAGTACTGACCGGGGGTGCCGTTCAGGTTGGCGATGTGGGCGTAGAGCGGCAGGTCCTGGTCTTCGGCAGCGGCCTTGGCGGCCGCCAGGGACACGGCCAGGATGGCGTTGGCGCCCAGCTTGGCCTTGTTGTCGGTACCGTCCAGCTCGATCATGGCGCGGTCCAGGGCCTTCTGGTCGCTCGGATCCTTGCCCAGCAACAGGTCACGGATCGGGCCGTTGATGTTGCCCACGGCCTTCAGGACGCCCTTGCCCAGGTAACGGCTCTTGTCGCCGTCGCGCAGCTCCAGTGCCTCGCGCGAACCGGTGGACGCGCCGGACGGCGCGGTGGCGCGACCGACGATACCATTGTCCAGGATCACGTCCGCTTCAACGGTGGGGTTGCCGCGGGAATCCAGGACCTCACGTCCCTTGATGTCGACGATGTTAGCCATTTTTGTATCGATCTCCATGTTACCGGTCATTGACGGATCAGCCTTCGGCTGCGCCTGGGCCTTTTGGTTCAGCCGCCGCTTAGGCAGTTTCGATCGGCGTGAACGACTTCACCAGCTCGTCCAGCGCCTTGAGCTGGGCCAGGAAGGGCTCCAGCTTGTCCAGGCGCAGGGCACAGGGGCCGTCGCACTTGGCATGTTCGGGATCCGGATGGGCTTCGAGGAACAGACCGGCCAGGCCCTGGCTCATGCCGGCCTTGGCCAGGTCGGTGACCTGGGCGCGGCGGCCGCCGGCGGAATCGGCACGCCCGCCCGGCATCTGCAGGGCATGGGTGACATCGAAGAACACCGGGTAGCCGAAGCTCTTCATGATGCCGAAGCCGAGCATGTCGACCACCAGGTTGTTGTAGCCGAAGGAGGAGCCCCGCTCGCAGAGGATCAGCTGGTCGTTGCCGGCTTCTTCGCACTTGGCGAGGATGTGCTTCATCTCCTGGGGCGCGAGGAATTGCGCCTTCTTGATGTTGATCACGGCGTCGGTCTTGGCCATGGCCACCACCAGATCGGTCTGCCGCGAGAGGAAGGCCGGCAGCTGGATGATGTCGCACACCGCCGCCACTGGCGCCGCTTGGTAGGGCTCGTGGACGTCGGTGATCACCGGCATGCCGAAGGTGGCCTTGAGCTCTTCGAAGATGCGCAGGCCGGCTTCCATGCCCGGACCGCGATAGCTGGTCACGGAGGAGCGGTTGGCCTTGTCGAAGCTGGCCTTGAAGACGTAGGGGATGCCCAGCTTCTCGGTCACCTTGACGTATTGCTCGCACACCTGCATGGCCAGGTCGCGGGATTCCAGCACGTTCATGCCGCCGAACAGCACGAAGGGCTTGTCGTTGGCGATCTCGATGTTGCCGACGCGGACGATCTTCTGAGCGGTCATGATCAATCCTTCTTGGCGTAACGCAGGGCGGCGTTGACGAAGCCGCTGAACAGCGGATGGCCGTCACGCGGGGTGGAGGTGAACTCCGGGTGGAACTGGCAGGCGACGAACCAGGGATGATCCGGGGCTTCCACCACTTCGACCAGGGCGCCGTCGCCCGAGCGACCGGAGATCTTCAGGCCGGCGGCCTCGATCTGCGGTAGGAGGTTGTTGTTGACCTCGTAGCGGTGACGGTGGCGCTCGACGATGACGTCCTGGCCATAGCAGTCGTGCACCTGGGTACCGCCGATCAGCTGGCACTCCTGGGCGCCCAGGCGCATGGTGCCGCCCAGGTCGGAGCCTTCGGTACGGATCTCGGTCGCGCCGGTGGAATCCTGCCATTCGGTGATCAGGCCGACTACCGGGTGGCCACTGGCCTTGTCGAATTCGGTGGAGTTGGCGTCTTTCCAGCCCAGCACGTTACGGGCGAATTCGATGACCGCCACCTGCATGCCCAGGCAGATGCCCAGGTAGGGGATCTTGTTCTCGCGGGCGTACTGCACGGTGGCGATCTTGCCTTCCACGCCGCGCAGGCCGAAGCCGCCCGGCACCAGGATGGCGTCCACGCCCTTGAGCAGATGGGTGCCCTGCTGCTCGATGTGCTCGGAGTCGATATAGCGCAGGTTGACCTTGGTGCGGCTCTGGATACCAGCGTGGGTCATGGCCTCGATCAGCGACTTGTAGGCGTCGAGCAGCTCCATGTACTTGCCGACCATGGCGATGGTGACTTCCTGCTCGGGGTTGAGCTTGGCGTCCACCACGCGATCCCACTCGGACAGATCGGCCGGCTTGCACTCCAGGCCGAAGCGCTCGACGACGAATTCGTCCAGGCCCTGGGCGTGCAGCACGGAGGGAATGCGGTAGATGGTGTCGACGTCTTCCAGGGAGATGACCGCGCGCTCTTCGACGTTGGTGAAGAGGGCGATCTTGCGGCGGGAAGAGCTGTCGACGGTGTGGTCGGAACGGCAGATCAGCACATCGGGCTGCAGGCCGATGGAGCGCAGTTCCTTGACCGAATGCTGGGTCGGCTTGGTCTTGGTCTCGCCGGCGGTGGCGATGTAGGGCACCAGGGTCAGGTGCATCAGCATGGCACGGCGCGCGCCGATCTCCACCCGCAGCTGGCGGATGGCTTCGAGGAAGGGCTGCGACTCGATGTCACCGACGGTGCCGCCGATCTCCACCAGGGCCACGTCGGCATCGCCGGCGCCCTTGATGATGCGTCGCTTGATCTCGTCGGTGATGTGCGGGATCACCTGCACGGTGGCGCCCAGGTAGTCGCCACGACGCTCCTTGCGCAGGACGTCCATGTAGATGCGACCGGTGGTGAAGTTGTTGTTCTGGGTCACGGTGGTGCGGATGAAGCGCTCGTAGTGACCCAGGTCCAGATCGGTCTCGGCGCCGTCATGGGTGACGAACACCTCGCCGTGCTGGAAGGGGCTCATGGTGCCGGGATCCACGTTGATGTAGGGATCCAGCTTGAGCATGGTGACCTTCAGCCCTCTCGCTTCCAGAATGGCGCCCAGGGAGGCCGAGGCGATGCCTTTCCCCAAAGAAGAAACAACACCGCCCGTGACGAAAATAAAGCGCGTCATGAAAATTCCTAGAATCTGCGTTGAGGCGGAGAGCCGCCGATGAAAGCGAGAGCGGTCGGCCTGGCGCCGGACCAATGCACACCGTCCACTCGGGGCGAGCGGAAAATGCGATATAAGACGGGAGCGTAGTCTAGCCTAAAGGTCATCCCAGCTCAAACCCGCCCATGCCGTCTGCGGGCTGCCACTCAAGCCGCCCTCCCCCCGGCAGGCCATCCAGACTGGGCAGGTTGGCCACCGCCAGCAGTTCGTCGCCGCCCCAGAGCAGCGGCAATTGGCCGCGCAGGAACGGCGGCACCCCCTGTTCGTTGAGCAGACGCTTGAGATCGCGGCTGCCGCGACCCGGTACGACCAGCCGCTCGCCACCCTGGCGATAGCCGATTCTCCAGCCGGATGCGACGACCGGTACGCTGAATCGCAGGCGACCATTCCCCTGGAGTTCCAGGGTGGCTTCCTGCCCGTTGACGACCTGGGGCGACGGCGCGACCTGCCAGGCCGCGGGCACCCACCAGATCCGCCCTGCCCCCCGGCGCAGACTGCCACCTTCGAGAGGCCAGACGGGATCGCCGGCCTCGCCCGCCTCGCGCAATGCCTGCCAACCGGCCCAGTGGGCGCTGTCGGGCTGGCGGGTGAAGCTGTCCAGCCAGACCCGCAGGGCATTGCGCTGGCGTGCCTCGCTCAGGGACTGCAAGGGCGCCAGGGCCAGACTGGGCAAGGGGATCCAGGGGAAAGGCTGTTCGGCCCGCCGGGCCTGCTGCAGATCCAGGCTGGCCAGTTCGCCGAGCAATTCGTCGGCTTCGGCCAGATGCCGGGCACTGCGCGCCATGACCTGATCGACGCCCGGCCAGCGGTCGCGTAGCCGCGGCAGCACCTGGTGCCTCAGGTAATTGCGATCCAGCCGGGTATCGGCATTGCTGGGATCCTCGATCCAGTCCAGCCCCTCGGCTTCGGCATAGGCCAGCAGCGCGCGCCGCGGCTCGTCCAGCAGCGGTCGCCAGAGCCGACCGGCGGCCAAGGAACGGGTCTCGGGCATGCCGGCCAGGCCCTTGACCCCCGCGCCGCGCACCAGCCGCTGCAGCAGGGTCTCCAGCTGATCGTCGCGATGCTGGCCCAGCACCAGGCAGCCCTCCCTGGGCAGCACCCGGGCGAAGGCGGCATAGCGCGCCTCGCGGGCAGCCCGTTCGAGACTGGCGGCGCCATCGATGTGGACGTGCAGGATATCGAGAGGAATGGCCAGCGCTTGGCAGACCCGGGTGCAGTGCGAGACCCAGGCATCCGCCGCGGCTTGCAGACCATGGTGCACATGCACCGCCTGCAGATCGGCGAACAGGCCGCGCTCGCGCAGTCGCGCGAAGAGGTGCAGGAGAACGGTGGAATCGAGTCCGCCGGAAAAGCCCACCCGCCAGTGACGGGTGGGCGGCTGCCGCTCCAGGCGGGCGCGCAGCCGATCCAGCAGACTCATAGGGGCGGGATCAGGCGATGCCGTAGCTCATCAGGCGCTCGTAGCGACGTTCCAGCAGCGCCGGCATGTCGTAGCCCTTGAGTTCGTCCAGCTGTTCCAGCAGCGCGGTGCGCAGGCTGTTGGCCATGGCCTGGGGATCGCGGTGCGCACCACCCAGGGGCTCGTCGATCACCTGGTCGACGATGTTCAGGCTCTTCAGTCGCTCGGCGGTGATGCCCATGGCCTCGGCGGCATCGGGCGCCTTCTCGGCGGTCTTCCAGAGAATGGAGGCGCAACCTTCCGGCGAGATCACCGAGTAGGTGGAGTGCTGCAGCATGTTGAGCTGGTCGCAGACGCCGATGGCCAGGGCGCCACCGGAACCACCCTCGCCGATCACGGTGGCGATGATGGGGGTTTTCAGGCGCGCCATGACGCGCAGGTTCCAGGCGATGGCCTCGCTCTGGCCACGCTCTTCGGCGTCGATGCCCGGGTAGGCGCCGGGGGTATCGATGAAGGTCAGGATCGGCATCTTGAAGCGCTCGGCCATTTCCATCAGGCGGCAGGCCTTGCGATAGCCTTCCGGACGCGGCATGCCGAAGTTGCGACGGACCTTCTCGCGGACTTCACGACCCTTCTGGTGGCCGATGACCATCACCGGACGGCCGTCCAGGCGGGCGATGCCACCGACGATGGCCGGATCGTCGGCGAAGTGGCGGTCGCCGTGCAGCTCTTCGAAATCGCTGAACAGGTAGTTGATGTAGTCGAGGGTGTAGGGACGCAGCGGATGACGCGCCAGACGAGCCACCTGCCAGCTGGACAGGTCGCTGAAGATGCTCTTGGTGAGCGCCTGGCTCTTCTCCTGCAACCGGGCGATCTCGTCACTGATGTTCAGCGCATTGTCGTTACCGACCAGTCGAAGTTCTTCGATCTTGGCCTGGAGATCGGCGATGGGCTGTTCGAAATCGAGATAGTTCGGGTTCATGGGCATCCGTTAGTGCAATCTAGAGCCAAGGGCCGGGGCGCCTACCTTAAGGGATCGGACGGGACAGGTCGAGACTCCTGCCACGTCACCGGCACCCGCCGCTGGCGAGGGTTGGGACGAAGCGCACGCGGCGCTCGGACTTAACGATAGTTCAGAAAGACGTTCTCCCTGCCGAACTGGTCACGCAGGGTTTGAATCAGGCCGTCGGCCGGGTCGATCCGGTAGTTCTCGCCGAACTGCAGCAGCGCCCGCGCGGTGGGGCCCTGGTAGTCGATGGTGACCGGACAGGCGCCGCGATGACGACCGCACAACTCGCCCAGCCAGCGCAGCCGGTCGCCGGCCAGCGCCTCGCTGCGCACCGCGATCCTGAGGCTTTCCGCCAGGGCGGTCCGGGCCTCTTCCAGACCCAGCACGCGCTTGGCGCGCAGGCGCAGGCCACCGGAGAAATCGTCCTGGCTGACCTCGCCCTCGACGATCACCAGGGCGTCGGTCTGCAAGAGCGCCTGGGCGGCGTTGAAGGCTTCGGCGAACAGCGAGGCTTCGATGCGCCCGGACCTGTCGTCCAGGGTGACGAAGCCCATCTTGTCGCCGCGCTTGTTCTTCATCACCCGCAGATTGACGATCAGCCCGGCGACGGTCTGGGTCTCGCGCGACGGCTTGAGGTCGACGATGCGCTGGCGCGCCAGCCGGCGCACCTCGCCTTCGTATTCCTCGATGGGGTGACCGGTCAGGTACAGCCCCAGGGTTTCCTTTTCCCCGCGCAGGCGCTCCTTGAGATTGAGCTCGCGGGCGCGCCGGTGGTTGGCATAGACGTCGGCCTCGGGCTCGGCGAAGACGCCACCGAAGAGATCGACATGGCCGCTGTTGTGGCTGCGGGCGGTCTGTTCGGCCGAGGCGATGGCCTCCTCCATGGCGGCCAGCAGCACGGCGCGATTCTGGTCGATGGTCGCCTGATAGGCCTTGAGCTCGTCATGGTAGTGCGGACCCAGGCGATCCAGGGCACCGGAGCGGATCAGGGCTTCCAGGGTGCGCTTGTTGATGCGCTTGAGGTCCACCCGCGCGCAGAAGTCGAAGAGGTCCTTGAAGGGGCCTTCGGCCCGCGCCTCGACGATGGCCTCCACCGGGCCCTCACCGACACCCTTGATCGCCCCCAGGCCGTAGACGATGCGCCCGCCTTCGTTGACGGTGAACTTGAACTCGGAGATGTTCACGTCCGGCGTGTCGATGCGCAGCTTCATGTGGCGGCATTCCTCGATGAGGATCACCACCTTGTCGGTGTTGTGCATGTCCGCCGACAGCACCGCGGCCATGAAGGGCGCCGGATAGTGGGTCTTCAGCCAGGCGGTCTGGTAGGACACCAGGCCATAGGCCGCCGAGTGCGACTTGTTGAAGCCGTAGCCGGCGAATTTTTCCACCAGGTCGAAGATGTTGCCGGCCAGGTCCGCATCGATGCCGTTGTTGGCGCAGCCTTCGATGAAGCCGCCGCGCTGCTTGGCCATCTCCTCGGGCTTCTTCTTGCCCATGGCGCGGCGCAGCATGTCCGCCTGGCCCAGGGTGTAGCCGCCCATGACCTGGGCGATCTGCATCACCTGTTCCTGGTAGAGGATGATGCCGTAGGTGGGCGCCAGCACCGGCTGCAGGCCTTCGTACTGGTAGTCCGGATGCGGATAGGCCAGCTCGGCGCGGCCGTGCTTGCGGTTGATGAAGTCGTCCACCATGCCCGACTGCAACGGACCCGGGCGGAACAGCGCCACCAGGGCGATGAGGTCTTCCAGGCAGTCAGGCTTGAGCTTCTTGATCAGCTCCTTCATGCCGCGGGATTCCAGCTGGAAGACGGCGGTGGTCTCGGCCTTCTGCAGCAGGGCATAGGTCGGCTTGTCGTCCAGCGGGATGAAGTCGATGTTGAGCGGCTCGCGCCCCTCTTCCACTTCCGTGCGGTTGATGGTCTCCAGCGCCCACTTGATGATGGTCAGGGTGCGCAGACCGAGGAAGTCGAACTTGACCAGACCGGCCTGCTCGACGTCGTCCTTGTCGAACTGGGTCACCAGGCCGTTGCCGTCTTCGTCGCAGGCGATGGGCGAGAAATCGGTCAGCTTGGTCGGCGCGATCACCACGCCCCCGGCGTGCTTGCCGGTGCCGCGGGTGATGCCTTCCAATTTCAAGGCCATGTCCCAGATTTCCTTGGCGTCCTCGTCGGTCGCCAGGAAGTCGCGCAGCGGCTCCTCCTGCTCGAAAGCCTTCTGCAGGGTCATGCCCACTTCGAAGGGGATCATCTTCGACAGGCGGTCGGCCAGGCCATAGGACTTGCCCTGCACCCGCGCCACGTCGCGCACCACCGCCTTGGCGGCCATGGTGCCGAAGGTGATGATCTGGCTCACCGCCTCGCGGCCGTACAGGTCGGCCACGTATTCGATCACCCGGTCGCGACCGTCCATGCAGAAGTCGACGTCGAAGTCGGGCATGGAGATCCGCTCGGGGTTGAGGAAGCGCTCGAACAGCAGGTCATAGGCCAGCGGATCGAGGTCGGTGATCTTGAGTACGTAGGCGACCAGGGAGCCGGCACCCGAGCCCCGGCCGGGGCCGACCGGCACGCCGTTGTTCTTCGCCCACTTGATGAAGTCCATCACGATGAGGAAGTAGCCGGGGAAGCCCATCTGGATGATGATGTCGAGCTCGAAGTTGAGTCGGTCGACGTACTCCTGGCGCTTTTCCTCGTAGTTCGGCGTGGTCTCGCGCGGCCAGAGCACGGCCAGGCGCTCTTCCAGGCCCTCGAAGGACACGTGGCGCAGGTAGTCGTTGATGGTCATCCCGTTGGGGATCGGGAAGTTGGGCAGGAAGTACTTGCCCAGCTGGATCTCGATGTTGCAGCGCTTGGCGATCTCGACGGTGTTTTCCAGCGCCTCCGGCAGGTCGCTGAACAGCTCGGCCATCTCGGCCGCCGACTTCAGGTACTGCTGGTCGCTGTACTTGCGCTCGCGCCGGGGATCGTCCAGCGGCCGGCCCTCGCCAATGCAGACGCGGGTCTCGTGGGCCTCGAAGTCCTCGGCCTTGAGAAAGCGCACATCGTTGGTCGCCACCAGGGCGCCCCCGCAGCGATCGGCCAGGGCCACGGCGGCATGCAGGTGCTCTTCGTCACCGACTCGCTCGGTGCGCTGCACCTCCAGATAGAAGCGATCCTGGAAGACCTGCTGCCATTCCTCGAACAGCTGATCGGCCAGCGCCAGGTCACCTTCGAGCAGTGCCAGGCCGATCTCACCCTCCTTGGAACCGGACAGGGCGATCAGGCCTTCGCTGGCGTCCTTTACCCAGTCGCGCTGGATGACGATCTGACCGTCCTGCTGGCCTTCCTGGAATCCACGGGACAGCAACTCGGTGAGGTTGCGATAGCCCTTGGCGTTCATGACCAGCAGGGTCATGCGGCTCAGGGGCGCGTCGCCTTCGCGGCCGGCCAGCCAGATGTCGGCGCCGGCGATGGGCTTGATCCCGGCGCCCATGGCCGCCTTGTAGAACTTGACCAGCGAACAGAGGTTGCCCTGGTCGGTCACCGCCACGGCCGGCATCCCGGCGGCTTCGGCAGCCTTGACCAGCCCCTTCACCCGCACGATCCCGTCGACCAGGGAGTATTCCGTGTGGAGACGCAGGTGGACGAAGGATGCGGACATGGCAGAGACCCCTTGATGCATGAGGCGCGAGATTGTACTGGATTGTCGACCCGGGGTCAGAACGCCGCGACGGCCGTCAGTAGGTGGCGATGATCTGGGTGGAGGCCTGGGTCTCGAGGGCGTGCCAGGCATCGCGCACCGGCGCGAAGGAGCGCCGGTGAATGGGCGTGGGCCCCAGGCGCCGGAGCGCGTCGAGATGTACGGCGGTGGGATAGCCCTTGTGCCCGGCCAGGCCATAGCCCGGATAGAGGGCATCCAGCACCTGCATCTCGCGATCGCGGGTCACCTTGGCCAGGATGGACGCCGCAGCGATCGCCGGGACCTGGCTGTCTCCCTTCACCACCGGCGCACTGGGCACCGCCAGCTTGGGACAGCGATTGCCATCGATCAGGGCCAGCCGCGGCTGCACCTGGAGCCCTTCCACCGCGCGCTGCATGGCCAGCATGGTGGCGTGCAGGATGTTCAGCCGGTCGATCTCGGCGACCTCGGCGCGGGCCACGCACCAGGCCAGGGCCTTTTCCTGGATCTCGTCGAACAGGGCTTCGCGGCGCGCCAGCGACAGCTTCTTAGAATCGTTCAGGCCGAGGATGGGCTTGCCCGGATCGAGGATCACTGCGGCGGTGACCACGGCGCCGCACAGCGGACCGCGACCGACTTCGTCGACGCCGGCGACCAGCGCCTCGACCAGATTGAAATCCAGGCCCAGCTGCATCAGCCACGCTGCCGCAGGAGATCCAGCACGGCAGCCGCCGCCTGGACCGAGGCATCGCGCCTCAGGCTGTGATGAATGGCGGCGAAGCTGTCGGTCTGCTGCTGCGGCTGCTCCAGCAGCGGCAGGAGTTCGGCCACCAGCCGCTCCGGCGTCGCTTCGTGCTGGATCAGCTCGGGCACCAGCTTGCGCCCGGCCAGGAGGTTGGGCAGCGAGATGTAGGGACTCTTCACCAGCTGCTTGAGGATCAGATAGGTCAGGGGCGCCACCCGATAGGCCACCACCATGGGTCTCTTGAACAGCAGCGTCTCCAGGGTCGCGGTGCCCGAGGCGATCAGCACGCCATCACAGGCGGCCAGCACCTCATGGGATCGCCCATCGGTCAGCAGCAGCGGCAGCGGCGGCCGACCTTCCAGCAACTGCTCCACCTGCGCCCGCCGCGCCGCATTGGCACAGGGCAGAACGAAGCGCACACCAGGACGTACGGCCAGCAACTGGGCGGCAGCGTCGAGGAACAGCGCACCGAGACGCCCTACTTCACCGCCGCGACTGCCCGGCAACAGGGCGACGACCTGCCCCTCTTCCGGCAAGCCCAGGGCCTGCCGGGCGGCCAGGCGGTCGCTGTCCAGAGGGATGGTATCGGCCAGTGGATGGCCGACGAAGCGCACCGGCACCTGCTGTTCTTCGTAGAAACGCGCCTCGAAGGGAAACAGGGTCAGCATCAGGTCGCAGCCGTCGCGGATCTTCAGCACCCGCTTCTGTCGCCAGGCCCAGACCGAGGGACTGACATAGTGCACGGCCGGAATGCCGGCGCGATGCAGCTGGGCTTCGATCTCGAGGACGAAATCCGGGGCGTCGATGCCGATGAAGACATCGGGACGGGCGTCGAGCAACTGACTGATCAGCGCCTTGCGCCGACCCAGGAGTTCCCGCAGGCGGCCGAGCACCTCGACCAGCCCCATGACCGCCAGGCGTTCCATGGGAAATTCGGACACCAGCCCTTCGGCTTCCATCCGCGGACCGCCCACGCCCATGAAGGAGATATTCGGATGCTGAGCACGCAGCGCCTGCATCAGACCGGCGCCGAGCAGATCACCCGACGCCTCCCCTGCCACCAGCGCCACACGCAAAGGGCGCTGGGCGAACTCAGCGGGTGATGCCACGCGTCGCACTCAGGATGGAATCGCGGAACACCGCCACTTCGGGAAACTGCTGAGCCACCGGTTCCAGCTCGCGCAGGGCGTCATCGACAGTCAGACCCTGGCGGTAGACCACCTTGTAGGCGCGGCGCAATTCCTTGATGGCTTCGGCCGAGAAACCCCGGCGGCGCATGCCTTCGAAGTTCATGCTGCGGGCTTCGGCCGGATTGCCGAACACCGTCACGTAGGCCGGTACGTCCTTGCCGATGGCCGTGCCCATGCCGGAAAAGCTGTGGGCGCCGATGCGGCAGAACTGATGCACCAGGGTATAGCCGGACAGGATCGCCCAGTCGTCGACATGCACGTGCCCGGCGAGGGCCGTGTTGTTGACCAGGATGCAATGATTGCCGATCACGCTGTCATGGCCGATGTGCACATAGGCCATCAGCAGGTTGTGATCGCCAAGGGTCGTCTCTTCCCGATCCTGCACGGTACCGCGATGGATGGTGACCCCTTCGCGGATGGTGTTGTGATCGCCGATCCGCAGCCGGGTCGGTTCGCCCTGATACTTGAGGTCGGGCGTATCCTCGCCGATCGACGAGAACTGGAAGATACGGTTGTGACGCCCGATCACGGTCGGACCCTTGAGGATGACGTGAGGCCCGATGACGGTCCCCTCGCCAATCTCGACATCCGGTCCGATGATCGACCAGGGGCCGACCTGGACATCGGCGGCGAGCCGTGCCTGGGGGTCGACGATAGCCCTGGGGTCAATCAACGTCATAGCTTGCGTTCCGCACAGATGATTTCAGCCGAGCAGACCGGCTTGTCGTCTACACTGGCGTGGCATTCGAATTTCCAGATGCCGCGCTTGGTGCTGATGAAGCGAGCGTCGAGCATCAGCTGATCGCCCGGCGTTACCGGCTGGCGAAACCGCAGCTTATCCGATCCGACGAAGTAGTACAGGGTGCCATCGGCCGGCGAGGAATTCATCATCTTGAAACCGAGCACGCCGGCAGCCTGGGCCATGGCTTCGACGATCAGCACGCCTGGCATGATCGGATGCTGGGGGAAGTGGCCGGTGAAGAAGGGCTCGTTGATGCTGACGTTCTTGTAGGCACGAATGCGCTTGGCTTCGATATCCAGCTCCAGCACGCGATCCACCAATAGAAAGGGATAGCGATGCGGGAGATATTCACGGATCTCGTTGATGTCCATCATGGTCGGGGAAGGCCTGTTCAGAAAGGGGAAACATCCGATGCAGAATCAAGCATCAGAAGCAGCGTCATCCCGCGAGGTCACGGTAGCAACGATTTTTTCCAGATGTTGCAGACGGCGGGCCATGTCGTCGAGGTGACGAATCCGCGCGGCGCTCTTCTTCCATTCGCCGGCCGGCTGCATGGCCGTACCGGATGAATAGGCGCCGGGCTCGGTAATCGAGCGGGTCACCATGGTCATACCGGTGACGAACACGTGGTCGCACACCTCGATATGACCGACCATGCCCACGCCGCCGGCGATGGTGCAGTGTTTGCCGATCTTGGTGCTGCCAGAGATGCCGACGCAGGCGGCCATGGCGGTGTGCTCACCGACCTGGACGTTGTGCGCGATCATGATCTGGTTGTCGAGTTTGACGCCATTGCTGATGACCGTGTTGGCCAGGGCGCCCCGGTCGATGGTGGTGTTGGCACCGATCTCGACGTCGTCGCCGATCAGTACGCCACCCAGCTGGGCGATCTTCTGCCACTGGCCACGTTCGTTGGCGAAGCCGAAGCCCTCGGCGCCGATCACGGCACCCGATTGCACCACGGCACGCTCGCCAATGGTCACGTCGTGATAGAGCGTGACCCGCGGCGCCAGCCAGCTGTCGGCACCGATGACGCTGCGCGCACCCACCACGCAGTGGGCGCCCAGACTGACACCGGCGCCGATGCGCGCCTGGGCCTCGATCACCACATAGGGACCGATGGCCGCCGTCGGATCGACCTGGGCATCCGCTGCGACCAGCGCGGTGGGATGGATACCGGCTGCGCTGCGCGGCTTGCGATCGAACAGATGGGAAAGGCGCGCATAGGCCAGATAGGGATTCGCCAGGATCAGGGCGTCGCCAGCGTAGCCGTCGGCGTCCTTTTCCGTCAGCAGCACGGCCCCGGCCTGGGTGTCGGCCAGGTAGCGGCGGTACTGCGGATTGGCGAGAAAACTCAACTGCTCAGGACCGGCTTCGGGCAGGGTAGCCAGACCGGTCACCAGGCGCTCGGACGAACCGCGTAACTCCACGGTCAACTGGCGGCTTTCCAGCCACTGCGCCAGTTCGCCCAGCGTAAAGGTGCTATGGCTCATCAACGACCCGCGTTCATGCGCTCGATGACCTGGCGCGTGATGTCGTACTGCGGCTTCACGTCCACCACGGCGCCACGCTCCAGCACCAGATCGTAATCACCCTTCTTCAGCACCTCTTCCACGGCCTTGTCCAGGCGCGGCTTGAGCAGCTTGAGCATGTCGCGATCCGAGGCCGCCTTGGCGTCGTTGAGTTCCTTGGACTGGAACTGGAAGTCACGGGCCTTCTGGCGGAAGTCGTTCTCCAGGCGGGTGCGCTCGGCCTGGGCCATCTTGTCACCGCCCTTGTTGAGCTTGTCCTGGATGTCCTTGGCGGAGCTTTCCAGACCCTTGAGCTTGTTCAGCTGGGGACCGAACTTCTTCTCGGAATCCACCGCGTACTTCTTGGCAGCGTCGGATTCCAGCAGAGCCATCTGGTAGTTCAGGACAGCGATCTTGGTATCGGCGAACACCGGAGCGGCGACGAGAACGGCAGCGAACAGAGCGTAACGGGTGTACTTGTGCACAGTTGACTCCTGCGTAAAGCGCAAAGGTGTAGCCTGGGTCAGAACGTCTGACCCAGCGAGAACTGGAAGACCTGCGGATCGGAGTTACTCGGCTTCTTGACCGGCACGCCCAGGCTGAAGCTCAGCGGACCGAGGGCGGTGACCCAGGTCACGCCAACGCCGACGGAACTGGCCATGTTGGAGAAGCTGACGTCGCCACAGTTTTCTGTCGACTTCAGGTAGCACTTGGTGCTGAACACATTACCCACGTCCCAGAACAGCACGGTCCGCAGGGATTTCTGGTCTTTCACGAAGGGCAGCGGGAAGAGGTACTCCACGCCGCCTGTGATGAGCACGTTGCCGCCAAAGGCCTCGGACTTGTCACGATCGCGATAGCCCTGGCCTTGGGCGCCATACTTGGTACCAAGAGCAGGATCATCATTGATGTATCGCGGAGGCGTTGTACGTGGACCCAGGCTGCTGTCTTCGAAACCCCGTACCGAGTTGAAGCCACCGGCGTAGTAGTTCTCGTAGAACGGCAGGCCGTCGGTGCTGCCATAGCCGTCGCCGTAACCCAGCTCGGTATGGAAGCGCAGCGCGGTAGTATCGGTCAGCGGGGTGAACAGCTGGCCGCGATAGTCGAGCTTGTAGAAGCTCAGGTCGCTGCCCGGGATGGTGATCTGGCCGGTCAGGCTCTGGGAGGCACCACGGGTCGGCAGGACGCCGCGGTTGAGCGTCGAGCTCGACCACCCGATGCTGGCCTTGAAGTTGGTGAAGTTGTCCCCTTCGCGCTGGACGAAATCATAGATCTCGTCGGCACTGTAGGTACCCGGATTGATCTCGTCGTTCTGCACGCTCAGACCATAGGTCAGGCGCGAGGTCTCGCTGATCGGATAGCCGAGGGTGACACCGGTACCCAGGCTGTTGATCGAGTAGTAGGAGACATCACTGTCGTACAGTTTGCTGTAGTCGGTGCTGCGATAGAAGATGTTGTAGCCCAGGCTCACGCCATCCGGCGTGAAGTAGGGATCGGTGAAGCTGAAGTTGTAGCGGCTCTGGTACTGGGAACGGGTCAGACCGATGCTGACTTGGTTGCCGGTACCCAGGAAGTTGTTCTGGCTGATGGAGCCGCCCAGGATCAGACCCGCGCTCTGGGCGAAGCCGATGCTGGCGGTGATGGAGCCCGACGGCTGCTCTTCGACGTTGTAGTTGACGTCGACCATGTCGTCGGTGCCAGGTACCTGTGGCGTCTCGACCTTGACTTCCTTGAAGTAGCCCAGGCGCTCGAGGCGGGT
The DNA here is from genome assembly GCF_055393275.1 of Pseudomonas sp. Pso3. Lineage (NCBI taxonomy): Bacteria > Pseudomonadati > Pseudomonadota > Gammaproteobacteria > Pseudomonadales > Pseudomonadaceae > Pseudomonas > Pseudomonas sp. Pso3. The sequence continues at coordinate 3,530,857 of NZ_AP043687.1, forward strand.
CTTGGACTGGTCGATGAGATAGGTGGAAGCCCAACCGCCTTCCATCTGGCGCATCTCACGACGCAGCACCTCGTCCTCGGTCTTGGTGTTGCCGCGGAAGTTGATGCGATTGACGTAGGCACGCTTGCCCGGATCGACCACATAGGTGAGGGACACACTGTGGTCGTCGTCATGGGGCTCGGGCAGGCCGTTGACGTTGGCGAAGGTATAGCCTTCGTTGCCCAGCCGGCGGGTAATCAGGTCCGAGGTGCTGGTCATGACCTTGCGCGAGAAGACCTGACCCGGCTGGACCAGCATCAGTTTGCGCAGCTCTTCCTCCGGCACCTTGAGGTCGCCGGACAGCTTGACTTCACGAACGGTGTACTTCTGCCCTTCGTTGACATTGACCGTGATGTAGACGTGCTTCTTGTCGGGCGTGATGGACACCTGGGTCGAGGTGATGTCCATGTTGATGTAGCCGCGGTCCAGGTAGTAGGAGCGCAGGCGCTCGAGGTCACCCGCCAACTTTTCCCGGGAGTACTTGTCATCGTTGCGGAAGAACGACAGCCAGTTGCTCGGCTTGAGCTCGAACAGCGAGGTCAGGTCATCCTCGGGGAAGACCGTGTTGCCCACCACGTTGACGTGGGAGATGGTCGCCACCTCGCCTTCGTTGATGGTGATCTTCAGCTGCACTCGGTTACGGGGCTGCGGCACCACCTCGGCGTCGATGCTGGCGGAGTAGCGACCCTGGGCGACGTACTGGCGCAGCAGTTCGTTGCGCACGCCTTCCAGCGTCGCGCGCTGGAAGATCTCGCCTTCGGCGAGACCGGCCTGCTTGAGACCCTTCATCAGGTCGTCGCTGGAGATCGCCTTGTTGCCTTCCAGGGTGATGCTGGAAATGGAGGGACGCTCGACCAGGTTCACGACCAGGACGTTGCCGTCACGACCCAGCTGGATGTCCTGGAAGAATCCGGTACGGAAGAGCGAGCGGGAGGCTTCGGCCAACTTATTGTCGTCGACGGATTCGCCGACGTTGAGCGGCAGGGCACCGAAGACGCTGCCGGACGATACTCGTTGCAGTCCGTTGACGCGGATATCGGAGATGGTGAAGGACTCGGCGTGTACCTCGCCGATCATCAGCGCGGCTATTACCGCAGGTAGCAGCAGGCGTTTCATGAGTCCCTTTTATTCCAACTGGCAAATAAAGAATCTGCCGCACGGGGCGGCAGATTCGGCAATCAGCAGAGTGTCAGAGGCGACCGAGGTCATTGACCAAGGCCAGCAGCATCACACCCACGACGAGGCTAATACCGATCTGCATGCCCCATGTCTGTACACGCTCGGACAAGGGCCGCCCGCGAATCCACTCGACGAAGTAGAAGACCAGATGACCGCCGTCGAGCACAGGGATAGGCAACAGATTCAGAACCCCCAGGCTTATGCTCAGGTACGCCAGAAAATTGAGGAAATCCCCCAGGCCTGACTGAGCTGAAGCGCCCGCCACTTTAGCAATGGTTATCGGCCCGCTCAAGTTTTTTACCGACAGCTCTCCCAAGAGCATCTTCTTCAGGGAAACCAGTGTCAGCACGCTCATCTGCCAGGTTCGGCTGATACCTTCGCCCACGGCCGCCACGGGTCCGTAGCTAATTTCGCGAACCATTTCCGCTGGCCACTTGACCGGCGCCACACCCGCACCGAGGTAACCGGTCTCGGCGCTATCGACGCGCCGCGCGCCCAGGCGCAGGGACAGCTCGCGTCGCTGACCCTCCCGCTCATAGCTCACCTTGACCTGCTGATCCGGGTGCGCCCGCACCCAGTCCACGGCCTGCTGCCAGTCACCGATGGGCGTATCGTTCAGGGCGATGAGGCGATCACCCGCCTGGAGGCCGGCGGCTTTCGCCGGACCGGCCGGATCCAGCTCGGCGAAGATGGCCGGAATCTGCGGCCGCCAGGGCTTGAGACCCAGCGCCTGGATCGGGTCCGGATCTTCCGCGCCGCGCAGCCAGCCGTCGAGCTGGATGACCGCGTTCTGCTCGGCAGTGGTGCCCGGGACCCGGTAGCTCAGGCGTAGCGGACCGCTTTCACCCAGGCGATCGACCAGGCGCAGATTGACCGCTGACCAGCTGTCTACCGCCGCGTCATCGACCGCGGTCAGTTCGGCGCCCGCCGGGATACCCGCGGTGGCAGCCAGGGTATCAGGCGTGACCGATCCCACCACCGGACGCGGCTGCTGGGAGCCGAGCATGGCCAGCACCCAGAAGAACAGGATGGCGAGCAGGAAGTTGGCGATCGGACCGGCGGCGACGATGGCGATGCGCTGGCGTACCGTCTTGCGATTGAAGGCGGCATGCTGTTCTTCAGGCGCCACCGGCGCTTCGCGCTCGTCCAGCATCTTCACGTAGCCGCCCAGCGGGATCGCCGCCACCACGAATTCGGTGCCCTGGCGATCGTGCCAGCGCAGCAGCGGTTTGCCGAAGCCCACGGAGAAGCGCAGGACCTTGACGCCGCAACGGCGCGCCGTCCAGAAATGGCCATACTCGTGGATGGTCACCAGCACGCCCAGGGCGATCAGGGTTCCCAGTATCGTATAAAGGATGGACATTGGCTGCCTCCGCTACCTCAGTGTGCAGATTCTGCGGACTCGCAGGCCAGGTGTCGAGGCGCGGGATCAGCGTCTCGACAGCCACTCCCGAGCCAGCTGCCGAGCGGTGCTGTCGGCCGCGAAGACCGTGGCGAGATCGCTGGCCGGACAGGGCTCGACAGCCTTGAGCACCGCTTCGATCAGCTGCGGGATCTCGGTAAAGCCTAGTCGCCCCTCGAGAAAGGCCTCGACGGCGACCTCGTTGGCCGCGTTTAGCGTGGCCGGCATGCAACCGCCCGCCTGGGCCGCCTCCCGCGCCAGCCGCAGGCAGGGAAAGCGATCTTCGTCGGGCCGTTCGAAGTCGAGCCGGCCGATCTCGAACAGGTCCAGCGCCGCGACGCCGGAGTCGATGCGCTCGGGCCAGGCCAGGGCGTGGGCGATAGGGGTGCGCATGTCGGGATTGCCCAGCTGGGCCAGCACCGAGCCATCCACGTAGTCCACCAGCGAATGAATCACGCTCTGGGGATGGATGACCACCTCGACCTGCTCCGGCGTCGCCTCGAACAGCCAGCAGGCTTCGATCAGCTCCAGCCCCTTGTTCATCAGGGTCGCGGAGTCCACCGAAATCTTGCGCCCCATGGACCACTTGGGATGGGCACAGGCCTGATCCGGCGTCACCCCGGTCAGTTGTTCGGCCGGCGTCTCGCGGAACGGGCCGCCCGAAGCGGTGAGCAGGATGCGTCTTACGCCCTTGCGGGCCAGGCCGGGCGTCGCCGGATCGGCCAGGCACTGGAAGATGGCATTGTGCTCACTGTCGATGGGCAGCAGGGTCGCGCCACTGGCCTGCACGGCCTCGATGAAGAGCGCGCCGCTCATGACCAGGGCTTCCTTGTTGGCCAGCAGTACGCGCTTACCGGCCTTGACCGCCGCCAGGGTGGGCTTCAGACCCGCCGCGCCGACGATGGCCGCCATGACGGTATCCACCCGGGGATGGGCCGCGATGGCCTCCAGGCCACCCTCCCCCACCAGGATCTCGGGGCGGGCTTCAGCCCCTTGCAGCAAAGCGGCCAACTGATCGGCGGACGCCTGATCCGGCACGGCTGCATAGACCGGCTGGAAACGCCGGCAGAGGTCTGCCAGCTCGCTCAGTCGACGATGCCCGCTGAGGGCGAAGATGCGATAGCGATCGGGATACCGGGCCACGACATCCAGGGTGCTGGCGCCGATGGAGCCCGTCGCACCCAGGACACAAAGCTGCTGGAGACTCACTGGACACCCCAGCCGGCCCACCAGAGCAGCAGGGCGAACAGCGGTACGGCGGCCGTGAGGCTGTCGATGCGATCCAGCACGCCACCGTGCCCCGGCAGCAACTGGCTGCTGTCCTTGAGCCCGGCCTGACGCTTGAACATGCTTTCGGTGAGATCACCCACCACCGAGATCAGCACCACGCAGGCGGCGCCGATGAGTGCCTGCAGGAGGTCGCCCAGGCCCCAGCCACGGACCAGACCAAGCACCAGAGTAGCCACCAGCGCGGCGGCCAGGCCGCCATAGAGACCTTCCCAGCTCTTGCCCGGACTCACGGCCGGCGCCAGCTTGCGCTTGCCGAAGGCCCGTCCGGAAAAATAGGCGAAGATGTCGGCCAGCCACACCAGCATCATCACTTCGAGAATCAGCAGATTGCCACCCGGTGCCGCCTTGAGCAGCATCAGCCCCTGCCAGGCCGGAACCAGCACCACCAGACCGATCAGCAGGCGCCGCCAGGAGGCCTGCCAGGCGCGAGCGCTGTCGGGATAGGTGAGCACCAGCACCGTCGCATAGAGCCACCAGGCCAGACTGATGAACAGCAGGCCATGGGCACCGGCGGGGAGCCACCAGCAGAGCAGCAGCGCCAGCGCGACCACGGCGGCATAGGCGCAACGCAGCGACTGGGCTTCCAGACCCGCCAGCCGCGCCCATTCCCAGGCGCCCAGGACCACGACCGCACCGATGAACAGGGCGAAAGCCGCCCCTTCCAGCCAGAAAAATCCGGCCAGGGCGATGGGCAGGAGCACCATCGCCGTGATAACTCGCTGCTTCAGCATTAGGCGCGTAGCTCCGCTTCCACCTGTTCGCAGGTCCGGCCAAACCGCCGCTGGCGGGTGGCAAAGTCCGCCAGGGCAGCGTGCATGGCCTCGTGCTTGAAGTCCGGCCAGAACAGGTCGGAGAAATACAGTTCGGCATAGGCGATCTGCCAGAGCAGGAAGTTGCTGACCCGACGCTCACCACCGGTACGGATGCACAGGTCGGGCAAAGGCAGGTCGGCGGTCGCCAGACAGCCTTGCAGCAACTCGGGCGTGATCTCACCCGGCTGCAGCGAACCCTGCTGGACCCGCGCCGCCAGTTGCTGGGCGGCCTGGGTGATATCCCACTGCCCCCCGTAGTTGGCAGCGATCTGCAGCACGAACCGGGTGTGATGGGCAGTGAGCGCCTCGACTTCCGCCATGGCCGCCTGCAGCTCCGGATGGAACAGCGAGCGATCGCCGATGATGCGCAGCCGGATGCCATTCTGGTGCAGCTTCTTCGCCTCCCGCCGCAGGGCGGACAGGAAGAGCTCCATCAGGGCGCCGACCTCGTCGGCCGGACGCCGCCAGTTCTCGCTGGAAAAGGCGAACAGCGTCAGCACCTCGACGCCCGCATCGCCGCACACCTCGATGACCGCGCGCACGGCGTCCACTCCGGCCTTGTGACCGGCGACGCCCGGCAGCAACCGACGGCGCGCCCAGCGATTGTTCCCATCCATGATGATCGCCACGTGACGCGGCACCACCTTGCCTGGCTTGCTCATGCCCATGTTACGTCCCAACCGTTGTCAAACAGCCATCAAGTCGGCTTCCTTGGCCTCCAGAGCCTTGTCCACCTCGGCGACGAATTTATCAGTCAGCTTCTGGACTTCATCCTGAGCGCGACGATCCTCGTCTTCACTGATTTCCTTTTCCTTGAGCAGATCCTTGAGCTGAGCCAGGGCATCGCGACGGATGTTGCGCACGGAAACCCGCGCCTGCTCGGCCTCGGCACGCGCCTGCTTGGTGAAGCCCTTGCGGGTCTCTTCGGTCAGCGCCGGCATCGGTACGCGAATGGTGGTACCGGCGGTGGCCGGATTGAGGCCCAGGTCGGAGGTCATGATGGCCTTCTCGACCGCCTGGATCATGCTCTTGTCGAACACGCTCAGGGCCAGGGTCCGCGAATCCTCGACGGTGACGTTGGCCACCTGACGCAGCGGGGTGTCGCTGCCGTAGTAGGACACCATGACGCTATCCAGGATGCTCGGATGAGCGCGTCCGGTACGGATCTTGGCAAAGGCGTGGCCCAGGGCTTCCAGGGTCTTGGTCATGCGCGTCTGCGCATCCTTCTTGATCTCGTTGATCATGCTGCTCCCTCCTCGATCAGGGTGCCCTCACCACCGCCCACCACGATATTGAGCAGGGCGCCGGGCTTGTTCATGTTGAAAACCCGCAGGGGCATGCTGTGGTCACGGCAGAGACAGATGGCCGTGAGATCCATGACACCCAGCTTGCGGTCGAGCACCTCGTCGTAGGTCAGGCGCTCGAATTTTTCGGCATTGGGATCCTTGAAGGGATCGGCCGTGTATACACCATCCACCTTGGTGGCCTTGAGCACCAGGTCGGCCTCGACCTCGATCGCGCGCAGGCAGGCGGCGGAATCGGTGGTGAAGAAGGGGTTGCCGGTACCGGCGGAGAAGATGACGACTTCGCCATCCTTCAGCTGACGCAGGGCCTTGCGCCGATCGTACTGATCGGTCACGCCGACCATGGAGATGGCGGACATCACCGTGGCGGGAATGTTGGAACGCTCCAGGGCGTCGCGCATGGCCAGGGCGTTCATCACCGTGGCCAGCATGCCCATGTGGTCACCGGTCACCCGATCCATACCGGCAGCGGACAAGGCCGCGCCGCGGAACAGGTTGCCACCGCCGATCACCAGACCGACCTGGACACCGATACCCACCAGCTGGCCGATCTCCAGCGACATGCGATCCAGCACCTTCGGATCGATCCCGAAGTCTTCACTTCCCATCAGGGCTTCGCCACTGAGCTTCAGCAGAATACGCTTGTAACGGGGTTGGCGACCACTCATCTGCTGTGCCATTCACTCTCTCCTGTGGCGATGAACATGTGCGGGGGATTTTGATCCAGCGATAGGAAAGCGCAACCGCAGTTGCGTTCACTCCAATCGGCAAAAAACTCCTTGGAAGAGCAGAAATCAGACCTGCCTTCCAATTTGACAAAGAGGCCGCGCGCTCGAAGCGGGCGGCCTCCTGGTCAACGGCAGATGCCGGGCTTACTGCTTGCTGGCAGCCAGCTGGGCAGCCACTTCGGCAGCGAAGTCGACTTCGGCCTTCTCGATGCCTTCGCCCACTTCGTAACGCACGAAGGAGACGATTTCGGCGCCGGCTTTCTTGGCCAGTTCACCGACCTTGACTTCCGGATCCTTGATGAAGGGCTGCTCAACCAGGCTGGCTTCGGCCAGGAACTTGTTGATACGACCCTTGACCATGTTCTCCACGATGTTTTCCGGCTTGCCGGCGATCTTGTCGGCGTTCAGCGCCAGGAAGATTTCCTTTTCCTTGGCGACAGCTTCTTCGGAAACCTGGGAGGGATTCAGGAACTGGGGATTGCTCGCCGCGACGTGCATGGCGATTTCCTTGGCCAGCTCGGCGGTGCCACCCTGCAGGGTAACGACCACACCGATGCGGTGACCGTGGAGGTAGGCGCCAACGACATCGCCTTCGACACGGGTCAGACGACGGATGTTGACGTTCTCGCCGCACTTGGCGACCAGGGCCTCACGGGCGGCTTCCTGAGCGGCGATCAGCGGAGCGGCATCGCTCATCTTCTCGGCGAAGGCCTTGTCCAGGCTGGCGGCGACGAAGCCCTTGAAGTCGTCCTGCAGAGCCAGGAAATCGGTCTGGGAGTTTACTTCGATGATGACGGCAGCCTTGTGGTCGTCAGCGACCTTGACCGCGATGGAGCCTTCGGCAGCCACGTTACCGGCTTTCTTGGCGGCCTTGATGGCGCCAGCGGCACGCATGTCGTCGATGGCTTTCTCGATGTCGCCACCGGCAGCGGCCAGGGCCTTCTTGCAATCCATCATGCCTTGGCCGGTGCGCTCGCGCAGTTCTTTGACCAGGGCTGCAGTGATTTCTGCCATGTTTGAAATCCTCTTGAATCGGTTTCGAGGTCACTCCGCACGGAGACGGAGCCAATGAAACGCCAGTAGGCAAAAAGGGGGCTAGGCCCCCTTCTCGCACGTCGAACCGCTCGACCCTAGGGCCGACCTGCTCAGCCCTCGACGGCTTCGGCAGCGGTTTCTTCGACGAATTGCTCGTTGGCACCGCCGTTGTTGCCGCCACGGATCACGGCATCAGCAACGCTGCTCAGGTACAGCTGAACGGCGCGGAAGGCGTCGTCGTTGCCGGGGATGACGTAGTCAACGCCTTCCGGGCTGCTGTTGGTATCGACTACGCCGATGACCGGGATACCCAGCTTGTTGGCTTCGGTGATGGCGATGCGCTCGTGGTCGACGTCGACGACGAACAGGGCATCCGGCAGACCGCCCATGTCCTTGATACCACCCAGGCTGCGCTCGAGCTTCTCGAGGTCACGGGTGCGCATCAGGGCTTCTTTCTTGGTCAGCTTGTCGAAAGTACCGTCCTGGGACTGGACTTCCAGATCGCGCAGACGCTTGATCGAGGCACGGATGGTCTTGTAGTTGGTGAGCATGCCGCCCAACCAGCGATGGTCGACGAAGGGCTGACCGCAACGAGCGGCTTCTTCGCGAACGATCTTGCCGGCGGAACGCTTGGTGCCGACGAACAGGATCTTGTTCTTGCCGGAAGCCAGGCGCTCAACGAAGGTCAGGGCCTCGTTGAACATCGGCAGGGTCTTTTCGAGGTTGATGATGTGGATCTTGTTGCGCGCGCCGAAGATGTACTTGCCCATCTTCGGGTTCCAGTAACGGGTTTGGTGGCCGAAATGCACGCCGGCTTTCAGCATGTCACGCATGGAGACTTGAGACATTTAGATGTTCCTCGTAGTCGGGTTGGGCCTCCACGCATCCCAATGACCAACTTCCCATCGGGAAGCACCCAGGTCATCGTGTCGATGCGTGTGTGGGGTTAGGAGCGCTAAAGGGCGGAGCCCCGAAAAAGCGCGCGACTTTATATCACGCCTTGCCGGATACCACCAGCGGCGATTGCCGGACACCGGAGATCCGGGGCCGCGCCGGTGACCACAGTGCGGGCGCCGGCTCTGATAGAATAGCGGATCGAAAGCTGACACCCGGCGTGATACCTAGAGATTTCCGATGACCGTCATCCTCAAGACCCCTGAAGACATCGCCAAGATGCGCATCGCCGGCCAACTGGCCGCCGAGGTGCTCGAAATGCTGGACGAGCACGTGCGTCCCGGCATCACCACCGAAGAACTGGATCGACTGGCCCACGACTATATCGTCAACGTGCAGCAGGCCATCCCCGCCCCGCTGAACTACAAGGGCTATCCCAAATCCATCTGCACCTCGCTCAACCACGTGGTCTGCCACGGCATTCCCAATGACAAGCCGCTCAAGAGCGGCGACATCATGAACGTGGACATCACCGTGATCAAAGACGGCTACCACGGCGACACCAGCAAGATGTACCTGGTGGGCGACGTGCCCGAGTGGGCCGAGCGCCTCTGCCAGATCACCCAGGAATGCCTCTACAAGGGCATCGACCTGGTCCGCCCCGGGGCGCGCCTGGGCGATATCGGCGAGGTCATCCAGAAGCACGCCGAGAAGAACGGCTTCTCGGTGGTTCGCGAATACTGCGGCCACGGCATCGGCAAGGGCTTCCACGAAGAGCCGCAGGTGGTGCACTACGGTCGCGCCGGCACCGGCCTCGAGCTGCAGGCCGGGATGATCTTCACCATCGAGCCGATGATCAACCAGGGCCGCTACGAGACCCGCCTGCTGGGCGATGGCTGGACCGCCATCACCAAGGACCGCAAGCTGTCCGCGCAGTGGGAGCACACGGTGCTGGTCACCGAACAGGGTCACGAGATCCTGACCCTCAGAAAGGACGAAACCTTTCCCCGCGTTTCTGCGTGAGTGAGCGCCCATGCCCCAGGTCGATTCGGAGTTGTTCGACGCCGGCCAGTTCCAGGCTGAGCTTTCGCTGAAAGCCAGCCCCATCGCGGCCTTCAAGAAATTCATCCGGGCCGCGAACGCCACCCTCGATGCCCGCTTCCTGGCCGGGCGCAGCGTGCGCCGGCTGGTCGAGGATCGCGCCTGGTTCATCGACCAGATGCTGATCGCGGCCTGGAGTCGCTTCAGTTGGCCGGACGATGGCATCGCCCTGCTCGCGGTGGGCGGCTATGGCCGTGGCGAACTGCATCCGCACTCGGACATCGACCTGCTCATCCTGCTCGCCGAAGAAGAGCAGGAGCGCTTCCGCGATTCCATCGAAGGCTTCCTGACCCTGCTGTGGGACGTGGGCCTGGCCGTGGGGCAGAGCGTCAGATCCCTGCGCGAGTGCACTACCGAGGCGCTGGCCGATCTGACGGTGATCACCAACCTGATGGAAAGCCGTACCCTCGCCGGCCCCGAGCACCTGCGCCAGGCGATGCTGGCGGCCACCAGTGTCGAGCACCTCTGGCCGGGACGGGCCTTCTACCTGGCCAAGCGTGCCGAGCAGAGCGCCCGACACGCCAAGTACAACGACACCGAGTACAACCTGGAACCCAACGTCAAGGGTTCCCCGGGCGGCCTGCGCGACATCCAGACGCTGCTGTGGATCGCCCGGCGGCAATTCGGCACCCTCAATCTGCAGGCCCTGGTGGGCCAGGGCTTTCTCACCGAGAGCGAGTGCAGCCTGCTGATCTCCGCCCAGGAATACCTGTGGAAGGTCCGCTATGCCCTGCACATGCTGGCCGGTCGCCCGGAGGATCGCCTGCTGTTCGACCATCAGCGGCGCATCGCCAACCTGCTCGGCTACGAGGACAACGACGCCAAGCTGGCGGTCGAGCGCTTCATGCAGAAGTACTACCGGGTGGTGATGGACGTCTCCCAGCTCAGCGACGTGGTGATGCAGCACTTCGAGGAAGTGAATCTGCGCGACGAGCAGCTGCCCGCCGCGGTGACGCCGCTCAACAACAGATTCCAGATCCGCAACGGCTATCTGGAGGTGGTGCATCCGCAGGTGTTCCTGCGCACCCCCTTCGCCCTGATGGAGCTGTTCGTCCTGCTGGCGCAGAATCCGGCGATCAAGGGGCCCAGCGCCGGCACCATCCGCCTGTTGCGCGACAGCCGCCACCTGATCGACGACGCCTTCCGCCAGGACATTCGCAACACCAGCCTGTTCATCGAACTGCTCAAGAGCGAATCCGGCATCCATCGCAATCTGCGGCGGATGAATCGCTACGGACTGCTGGGGCTCTACCTGCCCGAATTCGGCCAGATCGTCGGCCAGATGCAGCATGACCTCTTCCACATCTATACGGTGGACGCCCACACCCTCAATCTCATCAAGCACCTGCGCAAAATGAGCTACGACGTCCTGGCGGAAAAGTATCCGCTGGCGACGCGGGTGATCCACAAGCTGCCCAAGCCGGAGCTGATCTACATCGCCGGTCTCTACCACGACATCGCCAAGGGCCGTGGCGGCGATCACTCGGAACTGGGGGCGGAAGACGTGGAAGCCTTCGGTCGCCGTCACCAGCTGCCGGAGTGGGACACCCGCCTGGTCAGCTGGCTGGTGCGCAACCACCTGGTGATGTCCACCACCGCCCAGCGCAAGGACCTCTCCGATCCCCAGGTGATCCACGACTTCGCCCTGACGGTGGGCGACCACACCCATCTCGACTACCTGTACGTCCTCACCGTGGCCGACATCACCGCGACCAATCCGTCGCTGTGGAATTCCTGGCGCGCCACCCTGCTGCGGCAGCTGTACACCGAGACCAAGCGCGCCCTGCGTCGTGGCCTGGAGAATCCGGTCAATCGCGAAGAGCAGATCCGCAGCACCCAGCAATCGGCCCTCGATACCCTGATGCGTCGCGGCATCGATGCCGATGACGCCGAGCAGCTGTGGTCGCAGCTGGGTGACACCTACTTCCTGCGGCATACCGCGCTGGATGTCGCCTGGCACACCGAGGCCATCCTCGGCCACGGCGATACCGCCGAGCCCCTGGTGCTGATCCGCGAGACCACCCAGCGTGACTCCGAAGGCGGCACCCAGATCTTCATCTATGCCGCGGACCAGCACGACTTCTTCGCGGTGACCGTGGCGGTGATGGACCAGCTCAACCTGAACATTCAGGACGCGCGCATCATCACCTCCACCAGCCAGTTCACCCTGGACACCTACATCGTGCTGGATACCGACGGAGGCTCCATCGGCAACAACCCCGCGCGCATCGCCCAGATCCGCGGCGGCCTGATCGAGGCGCTCAAGCATCCCGAGGAATACCCGAGCATCATCAACCGGCGCGTGACCCGCCAGCTCAAGCATTTCGCCTTCTCGCCCCAGGTGAACATCTATACCGACACCATGCGCTCGGCGAGCCTGATCGAGCTGACGGCGCCGGATCGCCCCGGTCTGCTGGCACGGGTGGGCCGCATCTTCCTCGACTTCGACCTGTCCGTGCTCAACGCCAAGATCGCCACCCTCGGCGAGCGCGTGGAAGACGTCTTCTACGTCACCGACGCCGATGGCCGTCCGTTGGCGGATCCCGGTCTGTGCAGCGCCCTGCAGCAAGCCCTGATCAAGCAGCTGGGCGAGCCGGACAGCCAGACGCCACTCAGCCGCATCAGCATCTAGCTCCCTGATCTAACGCCTCGAACGAAGGACCACCCGACGATGAATCCCACCCTCGACCTGCTGCAGCCCTACCCGTTCGAGAAGCTGCGCGCCCTCCTCGCTGGCGTGACCCCGCCGGCGGCGCTCAAGCCGATTCCGCTGTCGATCGGCGAGCCCAAGCATCCGTCCCCCGCCTTCGTCGCCGAGGCGCTGACGGCGAATCTGGATCAGCTGGCGGTCTATCCGACCACCCTTGGCATCGCCGAGCTGCGCGAGGCCATCGCCAGCTGGGCTGGCCAGCGCTTTGGCGTACCGGCCGGCTGGCTGGATCCGGCGCGTCATGTGCTGCCGGTGACCGGCACCCGGGAGGCGCTGTTTTCCTTTACCCAGGCGGTGGTGGATCGCAGCCAGGCCGGCCTGGTGCTGAGCCCCAACCCCTTCTACCAGATCTACGAAGGCGCGGCCCTGCTGGCCGGCGCCGAGCCGCACTACCTGCCATGCCTGGCGGACAAGGGTTTCAATCCCGATTTCGACAGCGTGCCGGACGAGGTCTGGCAGCGCTGCCAGCTGCTGTTCCTCTGTTCGCCCGGCAATCCCACCGGCGCCCTGCTGCCGGTGGCCACGCTGAAAAGGCTCATCGCCCTGGCCGATCGCCACGACTTCGTGATCGCCGCCGACGAGTGCTATAGCGAACTCTATTTCGACGAAGCCAGTCCGCCGCCCGGGCTGCTGACCGCCTGCGCCGAACTGGGGCGCAGCGACTTCGCCCGTTGCGTGGTCTTCCACAGCCTGTCCAAGCGCTCCAACCTGCCGGGCATGAGATCCGGCTTCGTCGCCGGCGATGCCGCCATCCTCAAGCGCTTCCTGCTCTATCGCACCTACCACGGTTGCGCCATGCCGGTGCAGGTGCAGAAGGCCAGCGCCGTGGCCTGGCGCGATGAAGCCCATGTCCGCGAGAACCGCGAACTCTATCGGCAGAAGTTCGCCGCCGTGCTGGACATCCTGCAGGGCAGCCTGGAGGTGTCACTGCCGGACGGTGGTTTCTATCTCTGGGCCAGGACGCCGGGCGATGACGAAGCCTTCGCCCGCGATCTGTTCGCCCGCGAACACGTGACCGTGGTGCCGGGTTCCTACCTGTCGCGGGAAGTCGCGGGCGTCAATCCGGGTGCCGGACGGATCCGCATGGCCCTGGTCGCCCCTCTGGCCGAATGCGTGGAAGCGGCGGAGCGCATCCGCCGCTTCTGCCAGGGCTAGCGGTTGCCCTGATCGCGCATCAGCGCGGTCTCCTGGATGTCCAGTTCCCGGAGGAATTCGGTGACCACCAGGTCATCGATCACGCCGGCGATACGCAGCCGATAGAGTTCACGGCGCTGGGCACGGATGGCGAGCAGGCGCAGCTCGCCATCCAGGGTGTCCCGCAGACGCGCCAGGGAACGGGCATCCTCGCTGTCATCGGCGGAACTCAGCTCGTCACGGAATTCGGCGATGATGCCGGCCTTGATCTCCGCCTGCAGCGCCGCCCGCGCCGGCTCGTCGGCATCGCTGGACTCCACGTCTTCCAGCGCCGTGATGGCGGCGCGGGCGGCGTTGATCCGCACCTCGCAGCGTTCCCGCTCCAGCAGGTCGTTGGATTGCTCCGGCAGCCGCGCCAGCAGCAGCGGAATACCGATGCTCGCCACCACCAGTGACAGCAGGATCACCCCGGCGGCGATGAACACCAGGACGTCACGCAGGGGAAAGGGCGTGCCATCCGAAAGTAGCAGCGGCAGCGACAGCACACCGGCCAGGGTCACGGCGCCACGCACCCCGCTGAGGGAGGCGATGGCGGCGATCAGGCGCGGATCGCCCGCGATGGTCATGGGTCCGCTGCCAGGCTGGGTCAGGTGCCAATAGCCGAGGATGACCCCGAAGCGGATGGCCATGATTACCAGATAGGCACCCAGCACATAGAGCGTCAGCCAGCCCGCGGCCGGCCAGAGCGCCTGGGAAGCCGGCAGGGCCGCCGCCAGGATGTCCGGCAGTTGCAGCCCCAGGATCAGGAACACCAGGCCGTTGAATGCGAATTCCACCAGTCCCCAGACGCTGTGGTTGAGCAACCGGGTGGCGGTCTGCCGGGGCAGCATGTCGACCCGGCTCTGCATCATCCCGGCGGCCACGGCGGACAGGATGCCGGAAACGCCCAGTCGCTCCGCCAGCACATAGGCAGCGAAGGGCAGCAACAGCATGAAGACCACATGGGGCGCGGCGTCGCTCCAGCCGCGCTTCACCACCATCCAGGCGCGCGCCCGCCCGACCAGCCAGCTCAGCACGCCACCGACCAGCACGCCGCCCACCGCGACGATGACGAATTCCAGACTGGCCTGGCTCAGCGAAAAGGCGCCGGTCAGGGCCGCCGCCACGGCGAACTTGAAGGTCACCAGACCCGAGGCGTCGTTGAGCAGGGCCTCGCCCTGGATCACGTGCAGCAGGGCGCTGGGCAGCCGGCCACGGACGATGCTGGACACCGCCACGGCGTCGGTGGGCGACAGCACCGCCGCCAGGGCGAAGGCCACCGCCCAGGGCAGGTGCAGCATCCAGTGCAGGAACCAGCCGGCACCCAGCACCGTGAGGAACACCAGGCCGAAGGCCAAGACGAAGATCGGTCGGCGCAGCCGCCAGAATTCGCGCTTGGGCATGCGCCAGCCATCGGAGAACAGCAGCGCCGGGATGAACAGCAGCAGGAAGAGTTCCGGGTCCAGGGCCACGTGTAGCCCCAGGGTGGGCCAGGCGAGCAAGGCGCCGACCACCACCTGGATCAGCGGCAGCGGGATGGGAATCAGATGGGCGCTGAGTCGGGTGGCACCCACCATCAGCAAGAGGATCAGAGCGGTATAGAGAATCTGCACGGTGGTCTCGTGGTCAGGGCACCGGTCGCGGTGCCAGATACAGGAGATGCATCCCGCGGGAGTGGGGACACGTCGACCTCGAGTTGTTGGGACTGATGTCCCCGAATTTGGTTTTACCCAAACTTTACCCGAGGCGATCTAGGCGACTGGCCACCGTTGCGGTCTGATAGACATACCCGGTTTCATTTCCCCGGGTCGCAGGAGAAAGATCATGCTACGTCGCATCACTCAAGTCGTGGTGCTTGCCGGTTGCCTCGCCATCGCCGGTCAGGCGTCCGCCCACGGTCGTGGCCCCGGTCCGGCCTTTCTCGGTGCCGTAGTGGGCGCCGTGGTCGGCGGAGCCATCGTCTCCCATTCCTACGCCCGCGAGCCGGTCTATGTCGAAGGCCCCCCGCCGCCTCCGCCGCCGCGCGTGGTCTACTACGAGCCGGCACCGGTCTACGAATATCGCGTGGTGGAACCCCGCCCGGTGTACTACGGCCCGCCGCCCGGCGCCTACTACTACGGCCCACCACCGCGCTGGTAAGGCCCATGAAAAAACCCGCCTCTCGGCGGGTTTTTTCATGGCTGGACGCCCTAGACCACCTGGCGCCGACGCAGGACGTCGAGGATCTGCTGGACCCCCTCCTCCACCGACAGCTGCTCGGTGTCGATCACCAGATCGGCATCTTCCGGTGCATCGTAGGCGAAGGAGATACCCGGGATGTTGTCGCCACCGGCGGCATAGAGACCCTGGGGATCACGCTCGGCGCAGGCCTTGGGCGACGCCTTGACGTGCACGGTCAGCAGACGCTCGGCACCGATCAGCGCCTGGGCCTGGGCACGGCCCTCGGCATCCGGCGCGACAAAGGCCGCCAGGGCGATCAGACCCGCTTCGTTGAACTGGCGGGCCACCTGGGCGGCACGCAACCAGTTCTCGCGACGCCCGGCGCGATCCTGTGGCAGACCCTTGTTCAGGTCGTGGCGCAGATTCTGACCGTCCAGCACGAAGACCGCACGACCGGCATCGAACAGGCGACGCTCCAGGGCATAGGCCAGGGTGGTCTTGCCGGCGCCGGAAAGGCCGGTGAAGAGCACGGTGCTGGGCTGCTGACCGAAGCGCGCGGCCCGCTCGCTGGTGCCGACGTGCAGCTGGTGCGCGCCCTGGCCATGACCGCCCCTGCCCACCGGGTCGGCGATGATCATGCCGGCACCGACGGTGCCATTGGTCAGGCGATCGATGACGATGAAGGCGCCGGTGGTGCGGTTGACGCCATAGCCATCCAGGGCGATGGACGCATCGAGAGCCACCTTGACCCGGGCGATCTCGTTGAGCTTGAGCTCGCTGGCGGCGCCACGTTCCAGGGTATTGACGTCAACCGTGTGCACGATGCTCGGCAGCGAGCCGGGCACGTAGCTGGTGGCGCGCTTGATGTCGTACTTCTTGCCGGGCCGCATGGGTTCTTCGGCCATCCACACCAGCATGGCCTCGAAGCTGTCGGTGACCTGGGGACGGTTGTCGGCATGCACCAGGACGTCGCCCCGGGAGATGTCGATCTCGTCTTCCATGGTCAGGGTCACCGCCTGGCCAGGTCCGGCCTGCTCCAGCTCGCCTTCGTAGGTGACGATGGACTTGATGCGGCTGCCCTTGCCCGACGGCAGGACCACCACGGCATCGCCCTTGGTGACCACGCCCGAAGCCAGGGTTCCGGCGAAGCCGCGGAAGTTGAGGTTGGGCCGGTTGACGTACTGCACCGGGAAGCGCAGATCGTCGAGATTGCGATCCGCGGCGATCTCCACGGTCTCGAGGATTTCCATCAGCGGCTTGCCGCTGTACCAGGGCGTCTGCTCGCTGCGATTCACCACGTTGTCGCCCTTGAGCGCCGACATGGGGACGAAGTGGATGTCCTTGGCGTTGAGGTCGATACGCTGGGCGAAGGCCAGGTAGTCGTCCTTGATGCGCTCGAACACCGCCTCGTCGAAGCCCAGCAGGTCCATCTTGTTGATGGCGACCACGATGTGCTTGATGCCCAGCAGCGAGGCGATGTAGCTGTGCCGGCGGGTCTGGGTCTGGATGCCGTGACGGGCATCGACCAAGATGATCGCCAGGTCGCAGGTGGAGGCCCCGGTGGCCATGTTGCGGGTGTACTGCTCATGGCCGGGGGTATCGGCGATGATGAACTTGCGCTTGGCGGTGGAGAAGTAGCGGTAGGCCACGTCGATGGTGATGCCCTGCTCGCGCTCGGCCTGCAGGCCGTCCACCAGCAGCGCCAGATCGACCTCTTCGCCGGTGGTGCCGACCTTCTTGGAATCGCGGGTGATGGCTTCCAGGTGATCCTCGTAGATCATCTTGGAATCGTGCAGCAGGCGCCCGATCAGGGTGCTCTTGCCGTCGTCGACGTTGCCGCAGGTGAGGAAGCGCAGCAGTTCCTTGCGTTCGTGCTGTGCGAGGTAGGCCAGGATGTCCTGGCCGATCAGATCGGATTGGTGCGACATCTTAGAAATACCCCTGACGTTTCTTCTCTTCCATGGATCCGGCGCCATCGTGGTCGATGACCCGGCCCTGGCGTTCGGAGGTGCGGGTGAGCAGCATCTCCTGGATGATGTCCGTCAGCGTGGTCGCCTGGGACTCCACCGCGCCGGTCAGGGGGTAGCAGCCAAGGGTACGGAAGCGCACCTGGCGCTTGTGGATGCGGGCCTTCTCCTCGGGCGAGAGGTGCTCGAGGATGCGGTCGTCGTCGATCATGAGCAGGGTGCCGTTCTTCTCGATCACCTCGCGCTCGGCGGCGAAGTACAGCGGCACGATCGGGATGCCTTCGAGGTAGATGTACTGCCAGATGTCCAGCTCGGTCCAATTCGACAGCGGGAAGACGCGGATCGACTCGCCCTTGTTGGTCTTGCCGTTGTAGATGTTCCACAGCTCGGGACGCTGGTTCTTGGGATCCCAGCGGTGCTTGCTGTCCCGGAAGGAGTAGACGCGCTCCTTGGCGCGGGACTTCTCCTCGTCGCGGCGGGCACCGCCGAAGGCGGCGTCGAAGCCGTACTTGTCCAGCGCCTGCTTGAGGCCCTGGGTCTTCATGATGTCGGTGTGCTTGGCACTGCCATGGGTGAAGGGGTTGATGCCCTGGGCGACCCCTTCCGGATTCTTGTGCACCAGCAGATCGAGGCCCATGTCGGCGACCATGCGATCGCGGAATTCGTACATGGCCTGGAATTTCCAGCCGGTGTCCACGTGGAGTACCGGGAACGGCAGCTTGCCGGGAAAGAAGGCCTTGCGGGCCAGGTGCAGCATCACGGCCGAATCCTTGCCGATGGAATACAGCATGACCGGATTGTCGAACTCGGCGGCCACTTCACGGATGATGTGGATGCTTTCCGCCTCAAGCTGTTTGAGGTGCGTCTGTTTGTCGAGCATGGCTACTCACGATTGCAGAAAGGTGGCCTAGGAGATGTCCGTTGCGGCATCCAGTCGACTGGACACACCGGACAGAGCGGGCCGTGGACGAACCTCAACCTTACCATAGGCAACGGTTATGGCCCGCCAGGCTATTTAGAACCAGAAGTTCTATGCTTATGACGCTCAGGCGGGATTGTCGCAGTCGATGAAGAGGTGCTGGATCCCCAACTGCGCGGCCAGATGGTCGCCCAGCGCCTGCACTCCGTAGCGCTCGGTGGCATGGTGGCCGGCGGCGAAGAAACTCACGCCGTTCTCGCGAGCGCTGTGCACCGTCTGCTCGGACACCTCTCCGGTCAGGTAGGCATCCACTCCGGCGGCGATGGCCTGGTCGATATAGCCCTGGGCGCCACCGGTGCACCAGGCCAGGCGTCGGATCGAGCGCCCGCCGTCGACCACCAGCGGCTCGCGCTGCAGCACGTCCGCCACCTGCCGACCGAAGTCCGCGGCGGATTGCGCCTGCGGCAACTCCCCCTGCCAGATCAGCCCCTTGGCATCGCCTGGCAGCGGCCGGATATCCTGCAGCCCCAGGCGGCGTCCCAGCTGGACGTTGTTGCCCACCTCGGGATGGACATCCAGGGGCAGGTGGTAGGCCAGCAGGCTGATGTCATGGCTCAGCAGCGTCTTGATCCGCCGGTGCTTCATGCCGATGAGGCGGGCATCCTCGTTCTTCCAGAAATAGCCATGGTGCACCAGGATGGCATCGGCACCGGCGGCGACGGCGGCGTCCAGCAGCTGCTGGGAAGCCGTGACGCCACTGACCAGCAGGCGCACCTGCTCACGGCCCTGGACCTGCAGGCCGTTGGGGCAATAATCCTGGATCCGGGCCGATTCCAGGTAGCGGTCGGCGGTCTCTACCAGTTGCTCAAGGGACAGGGTCACGTGCGGCTTACCTCCTCGTTGGCGGCGCCAGCGTGTCTTCGGCTGGCGCCGCTCCTTATAATGGCCGCCAGCTTATCCGGCGCACCCCGGGTGGACAAATTCAAGGATGTGATCGATGTACAAGGCTTTGCGTTATCTCGGCTGGCCCGTGCTGTGCGGTCTGCTCGTTGCAGCCCTGATCATGCAGCGCTATCCCCAGTGGCTCGGCCTGCCCGCCCAGCCGCCGCTGTTCGAGGCCGCTCAGGCGCCCACCAATTCGCGCCAGGAGGGACCGGTCTCCTATGCCGACGCGGCCAGTCGCGCCGCGCCCGCGGTGGTGTCGTTGCGCTCGACCAAGGCCGCCAAGCCGGGCAAGGCCGGGGATACGGCCAGCGACCGCAAGGGCGCGACCAAGCCGGTGGAAGAACTCAGCCTGGGTTCCGCCGTGCTGATGAGCCATGACGGCTATCTGCTGACCAACAACCACGTGACCCTGGACGCCGAATCCATCGTGGTGGCCCTCGCCGACGGGCGCCAGACCCTGGCCAAGCTCATCGGCAACGATCCGGCCACGGACCTCGCCGTGCTCAAGATCGACCTGCCCAACCTGCCGGCCATCTCAGTGGGCGATTCAACCGCCATCCGCATCGGCGATGTGGTGCTGGCCATCGGCAACCCGTTCGGCGTCGGCCAGACGGTGACCATGGGCATCATCAGCGCCACCGGTCGCAACCAGCTGGGTCTCAATACCTACGAGGACTTCATCCAGACCGATGCGGCGATCAACCTGGGCAATTCCGGCGGGGCGCTGGTGGATGCCAGCGGCAATCTGATCGGCATCAACACCGCCATCCTCTCCGGCGGCTCCCAGGGCATCGGCTTCGCCATCCCGATCAAGCTGGCCATGGAGGTCATGCGCTCGATCATCCAGCACGGCCAGGTCATCCGTGGCTGGCTGGGTGTGGCGGTGGAGGTGATCACCCCGGAGCTGGTCAAGACCTATGGCCTCAAGGTCGATCAGGGCATCGTGGTGACCGACATCGATCCCGATGGACCGGCGCACAAGGGCGGTCTGCGCACGGGCGACGTGCTGGTCAAGCTGGCTGGCCAGCCGATCAGGGACGGCCGGCTGGCGATGAACCAGATCGCCCGCAAGCAGCCTGGCGACAGCATTCCCATCGAGGTGCTGCGCCAGGACAAGACCGTGCAGGTCAAGGTGACCGTCGGGATGCGCCCCCTGATGGAGAAGGCGCGCTAGCCGCGAACGAGGCTCAGAGGGTGTCGAGGGCCGTGATCAGCGCCTGATTCTGCGCAGGCGTGCCGATGGTGATGCGCAGGAAGTCGGCGATGCGTTCGGGGCGGCTGAAGTGGCGCACGATGACGCCGTGCTCACGCAAGCCCGCGGCCAGCGCCGCCCCACTCTTCTGCACATGACGGGCGAAGATGAAGTTGGCGGCCGAAGGCAGGACCTCGAAGCCGCGCTCCAGCAACTGGCCCACCAGCGCTTCGCGACTCTCGATCACTTGCCGGCAGGTCTCGTCGAAATAGGCGCGATCCTCGAAGGCCGCGGTCGCGCCGGCCAGGGCCAGGCGATCCAGCGGATAGGAGTTGAAGCTGTTCTTGATCCGCTCCAGGGCTTCCATCAGCGGCGCCTGTCCCAGGGCCAGCCCTACCCGCAGACCGGCCAGCGAACGGGACTTGGACAGCGTCTGGGTCACCACCAGGTTGGGATGGCGCTCGATCAGGGCGACCGCCGACTCCGCCCCGAAGTCGACATAGGCCTCGTCCACTACCACCACCGAGGTCGGATTGCCGGCGACGATACGCTCGATGGCGTCCAGCGCCAGGGCGCTGCCGGTCGGCGCATTGGGGTTGGGGAAGATGATCCCGCCATTGGGGCGCAGATAGTCTTCGGGGACGATCTGGAAATCCTCGTCCAGCGCCGGCGTCTCGAAGGCGATGTCGTAGAGGCCGCAATAGACCGGATAGAAGCTGTAGCTGATGTCCGGAAACAGGATCGGGCGGCCATGGCCGAACAGGCCCAGGAAGATGTGCGCCAGCACCTCGTCCGAGCCGTTGCCGACAAACACCTGGTCACTCTGGAGGCCGTAGTAGCGGGCGACGGCGTCCTTGACCGCCTGACCGTTGGGGTCGGGATAGAGGCGCAGGTCGTCGGTGGCCGCGGCGCGAATGGCGTCCAGCGCCCGCGGTGACGGACCGTAGGGATTCTCGTTGGTATTGAGCTTGACCAGGTTGGTCAGCTTGGGCTGCTCACCCGGCACATAGGGCACCAGGTTCTTGACGAAGGGACTCCAGAGTTCGCTCATGCCTGCTCCTCCTGAATACGGTATTCGGCGCTGCGGGCGTGGGCGGTCAGGGACTCGCCACGCGCCAGCACCGAGGCGACCCGGCCCAGCGCGGAAGCGCCCGTGGCCGAGCAGTGGATGATCGAGGAACGCTTCTGGAAGTCGTACACGCCCAGCGGCGAGGAGAAGCGCGCGGTGCCCGAGGTCGGCAGCACATGGTTGGGACCGGCGCAGTAGTCGCCCAGGGCCTCGGCGGTGTAGCGCCCCATGAAGATGGCGCCGGCGTGGCGGATGCTGGGCAGCCACTGCTCGGGTTCGGCGACCGACAATTCCAGGTGTTCGGGGGCGATGCGGTTGGCCACCTCGATGGCCTGGGCCATGTCGGTGACCTGGATCAGGGCGCCGCGGCCTTCCAGGGAGGCGCGGATGATCTCGGCGCGCTCCATCTCCGGCAGCAGACGGGCGATGCTTTCCGCCACGGCGTCGAGGAAGGCGGCGTCGGGACTGACCAGGATCGCCTGGGCGTCTTCGTCGTGCTCGGCCTGGGAGAACAGGTCCATGGCGATCCAGTCGGGATCGGTCTGGCCGTCGCAGACCACCAGGATCTCCGACGGGCCGGCGATCATGTCGATGCCGACCTTGCCGAACACGTGGCGCTTGGCGGTGGCGACATAGATGTTGCCGGGGCCGACAATCTTGTCCACCGGCGGTACGCTTTCGGTGCCATAGGCCAGGGCGGCCACGGCCTGGGCGCCGCCGATGGTGAAGACGCGATCGACACCGGCCAGGGCTGCGGCGGCCAGCACCAGTTCGTTGACCTCGCCGCGGGGCGTGGGCACCACCATGACCACCTCTTTTACGCCGGCCACCTTGGCGGGGATGGCGTTCATCAGCACCGAGGAGGGATAGGAGGCCTTGCCCCCCGGCACATAGAGCCCGGCACGATCCAGCGGGGTGACCTGCTGGCCGAGCACGGTGCCGTCAGCCTCCTGGTACTGCCAGGAATCCTGGCGCTGCTTTTCGTGATAACGACGGACTCGCTCGGCAGCGGCTTCCAGCGCGGTGCGCTGCTCCGGCGTGATGCGGGTCAGGGCTTCTTCCAGACGCGCCCGCGGCAGGATGAGATCGCTCATGGCGGTCGCCTCAACGGCATCGAAGCGCCGGGTGTATTCCAGCAGCGCGGCGTCGCCCTGGTGGCGCACGTCGGCGATGATCGCCAGGACCCGCTGGTTGATGTCGGCATCCGACACCCCTTCCCAGCTCAGCAGATGATCCAGATGCTCGGCGAAATCCGGAGCGGCGGCGGCGAGTCGGCGGATGGCGAGCGGAGCGGTCATGGCGGATCCTCTTCAGGAGAGCGAAAGGGGCGCCCGAGAGTAACAGCCGGTTCCGTGTGGGCGCCCGACAATTTGGCTATGGCACGGATAGGCGAAGCTGGAGGGATGGAAGCAGTCTGAGCCGGCATTCGGCATGCCGGCCAGGACTCAGGCGCCGCGCGCCTCGACGGCGTGTCTCAGGGTCTCGATGAGGGCCTGAATGCGGCCATGCTGCATCTTCATCGAGGCCTTGTTGACGATCAAGCGCGAGCTGATATGGGCGATCAGCTCCTGGGGTTCGAGTCCGTTGGCCTTGAGGGTATTGCCGGTGTCGACCACGTCGATGATCTTGTCGGCCAGGCCTACGAGCGGTGCCAGCTCCATGGAGCCGTACAGCTTGATGATGTCGACCTGACGACCCTGCTCGGCATAGTAGCGCTTGGCGACATTGACGAACTTGGTCGCCACCCGCAGCCGGCCACGCGGCGCCGGAGCGCCCACGGCGCCCGCGGTCATCAGCTTGCAGCGGGCGATGCGCAGGTCCAGCGGCTCATAGAGACCGTCGCCGCCGTATTCCATCAGCACGTCCTTGCCGGCCACGCCCAGGTCCGCGGCGCCATGTTCCACATAGGTGGGCACATCGGTAGCGCGGACGATGAGCAGCCGTACATCGTCCTGGGTAGTCGGGATGATGAGCTTGCGGCTCTTGTCCGGATTCTCGGTCGGGGCGATCCCCGCCGCCGCCAGCAGCGGCAGGGTGTCGTCGAGGATACGGCCCTTGGACAGGGCGATGGTCAGCATCGGAGGTCCTTACTTGGGCGTGCGACGGATCTTGGCGCCGAGCAGCTGGAATTTCTCCTCGATGCATTCGTAGCCGCGGTCGATGTGGTAGATGCGATCGATCAGGGTATCGCCTTCGGCCACCAGGGCGGCGATGACCAGGCTCGCCGAGGCGCGCAGGTCGGTCGCCATGACCGGGGCGGCCTTGAGGCTGGGCACGCCGGTGACGATGGCGGCATTGCCTTCGATGGCGATGTTGGCGCCCATGCGCACCATCTCGTGAACGTGCATGAAGCGGTTCTCGAAGATGGTCTCGACCACGGTACCGGTGCCTTCGGCGACGGCGTTCATGGAGATGAACTGGGCCTGCATGTCGGTGGGGAACGCCGGGTAGGGCGCCGTGCGGATGTTGACCGCGCGGGGGCGATTGCCCTTCATGTCCAGCTCGATCCAGTTGCTACCGGTGGCGATGTGGGCACCGGCCTCTTCCAGCTTGGCCAGCACGGCCTCGAGGATGGTCGGATCGGTGTCCTTGAGCTTGACGCGGCCGCGGGTAGCGGCGGCAGCGACCAGGTAGCTGCCGGTCTCGATGCGGTCCGGCAGCACCGAATAGGTGGCGCCACCCAGGCGCTCGACGCCTTCCACGGTGATGGTGTCGGTACCGGCGCCCTGGATGTTGGCACCCATGGCGATCAGACAGTTGGCCAGGTCGACGACCTCGGGCTCGCGGGCGGCGTTCTGGATGACGCTGCGACCCTTGGCCAGGGTGGCGGCCATCAGCACGTTCTCGGTACCGGTCACGCTGACGGTGTCGAAATAGTAGTGGGCGCCGCGCAGGCCGCCGGCCGGCGCCTTGGCCTTGATGTAGCCGCCTTCGACGGTGATCTTGGCGCCCATGGCTTCCAGGCCGCGCAGGTGCAGATCGACCGGCCGCGAACCGATGGCGCAACCGCCGGGCAGGGCGACTTCCGCTTCGCCGAAGCGGGCGACCATCGGGCCCAGCACCAGGATCGAGGCGCGCATGGTCTTGACCAGCTCATAGGGCGCGACCAGGGTCTTGATGCTGGAGGCATCGACCTCGACATTGAGCTTTTCACCGATCACCGGCTGGACGCCCATGCGGCCGAACAGCTCGATCATGGTGGTGATGTCGTGCAGGTGCGGCAGGTTGGCGATGGTCACCGGGGTGTCGGCGAGCAGGGTCGCGGCCAGGATCGGCAGGGCGGAGTTCTTGGCCCCGGAAATGCGAATTTCACCGTTCAGGCTGTTGCCGCCGGTAATGATCAGTTTGTCCATAGCGAGTTCTCGGCGCTGCGAATCAGGCGCGTTCGGCCCAGGCAGCACGGGTGAAGAATTTCATGGTGACAGCATGAATGCTGCCATCGGCGATCTGCGGCTGGAGATGGGAGTAGACCTGCTGCTGACGCTTGACCGGGCTGAGTGCCTGGAGCTCGTCGCTGATCAGGTAGAGCTGGAAGTTGCAGCCCTCGCCTTCCACTTCGACCTGGGTATCGGCCAGTTTTGCCTCCAGGAGGCTTTTGACTTCTTGGGCCTGCATGGCGGCACCTCGGCAATCTAGTACAGCCGGCGATCATACAAAAAAACCGGCTGTACGGCGACTGCGATGACCGCTACCCGTGCGCGTCTTCCGCCAGGGGCAGCAGGGCGAGGGCATCCGAGACGTCGGCGATCTGCCGCAATTCGGAAGGCAGGCTGGCGATGGTCAGCGGTCGCCCCGCGGCCTGGGCATCGCGCAGCCAGGCCAGCAACAGCGCGAGGCCGGCGCTGTTGGAGCGTTCGACACCGGCGCAATCGAGCACCAGCGGACCACTGCCCTGGCCGATCAGCGCCCTGCCCTGCTCGCGCAGGGTGGGCACATTGGCGTGATCGAGCACGCCCGACAGTTGCAGTCGGGCGCCTTCGCCGATGATGGCGGCGCGACTCACGAACCGACCTTGGCCTTCTGGGCCTCGGGAGAATCCTTGGCCTTGGCCACGGTGCCCGCCCAGTTGTTGATGGTCTTGTCCAGGTCGTTGCCGTTTTCCTGCATCGCCTGGGCGAACTGGTCACGGAACAGCTTGCCGAGGTTCAGGCCATTGATGATGACGTTGCGCACCTTCCACTCGTTGCCCTGCTTGACCATGCTGTACTGCACCGGGTACACGGCGCCGTTGTTGCCCTTGACCTCCATGCCCACACTGGTGCGGTCGGGACCGTCGGACGGCCCTTCGGGCAGCACCCGGATGCCCTGGTTGTTGTACTCCAGCAGCGCATTGCCATAGAACTGCATCAGGCTGCGCTTGAAGTTTTCCTGGAAGCGCGCCATCTGCTCGGGCGAGGCGCTGCGGCTGTAGCGCACGGTCATGATGCTGCGCGAGATGCCTTCGGCATCCACCACCGGGCCGAGGATGTTGTTGAGCGACTCGTAGAAGGCTTCCGGGCTGCTGCGATACTTGTCGCGGTTGGCCTCGAGGTCGCTGAGCAGGGTGGTGGTGGTCTGCTGGATCACGTCGTGGGCCGAGGGCGCCGCCTGGGACACCAGGGGCAGCAGGGCCAGGATCGCGATCACTCCGTGACGAAGTAGCTTGAGCATGGAAAAGCCTCTCATCATTTATTGGCGGAAGAGTCTTTATTGACCGAATTGAGCAGGAATTTGCCGATCAGGTCTTCGAGAACCAGCGAGGATTGTGTATCTCGAATGGTCGAGCCTTCCTTGAGCACCTGCTCGTCACCGCCCACGCTGATGCCGATGTACTTCTCGCCGAGCAGGCCGGCGGTCAGGATCGAGGCGATGGAGTCGGTCGGCAGGTTGTCCACCTGCTTGTCGATCTGCATGGTGACCCGGCCGCGGTAGCTGTTGCGATCGAGATCTATGGCGGTGACCTTGCCGATGGTCACGCCCGACATGGTCACCCGCGATCTCACGGTGAGACCGGCGATGTTGTCGAAATAGGCGTAGACCTTGTAGGTATCATGATGGTCGCTCATCGTCAGACCGCTTACCCGCAGCGCCAGCAGCAGCAGTGCGAGCACGCCGGCCAGCAGGAAGAGTCCGACACCGATTTCCTGGGTGCGGGTTTGCATCAGAGATCTCCAAACATCAGGGCGGTAAGAATGAAGTCGAGGCCGAGCACGGCGAGCGACGCATAGACGACGGTACGGGTGGTGGCGCGGCCGATGCCTTCGGAAGTGGGCTCGCAGTCATACCCCTGGAAGACGGCGACCCAGGTCACCACGAAGGCGAACACCAGGCTCTTGATCACGCCGTTGAGCACGTCGCTGAGCATCACGCTGTTCTGCATGGTGGCCCAGAAGGAACCGTCATAGACGCCGAGCCAGTCGATGGCGACCATGGCCGCGCCCCAGATGCCCACCACGTTGAACATGGCGGCCAGCAGCGGCATGGAAATGAAGCCGGCCCAGAAACGCGGCGCGACGATGTACTTGAGCGGGTCCACGCCGATCATTTCCAGACTGGACAGCTGCTCGGTGGATTTCATGTTGCCGATCTCGGCGGTCAGGGCGGAGCCTGCCCGGCCGGCGAACAGCAGGGCCGTCACCACCGGGCCGAGTTCGCGCAGCAAGGTGAGGGCGACCATCTGCCCCACCGCCTGCTCGGAGCCGTACTTGACCAGGATGTTGTAGCCCTGCAGGGCGATCACCATGCCGATGAAGAAGCCCGACACCACGATGATCGGCAGCGACATCACCCCTACCGAATAGAGTTGCTTGCCCAGCAGCTGCAGACCGCTGCCCACGCCACCGCGACCGAACACCGCCAGCAGCAGGACGATGACCGAGCGGCCGATGGCCGCCACGACATCCAGCCCGGCGCGGCCCAGTCGACGAATCCGCTCCACGGCGGAGACCTTACGCATCAGTGTTTCCCCAGCAAGGCATCGCGCAGATCCGGCGCGGCGAAGTGGAAGGGTACCGGGCCATCGGGGATGCCCTGCATGAACTGGCGAACCCGCGGATCCGGCGATTCGCGCAATTCCTTCGGCGTGCCCTGCCCCAGCACCTTGGTATCGCCCACCACATAGAGGTAGTCGGCGATGCTGGCGGTCTCGGCCAGGTCGTGGGAAACCACAATGCTGGTCAGTCCCAGCGCCTGATTGAGCAGGCGGATGAGGCGCACCAGCACGCCCATGGCGATGGGGTCCTGGCCGACGAAGGGCTCGTCGTACATGAGGATCTGCGGATCCAGGGCGATGGCCCGCGCCAGGGCGACCCGGCGCTTCATGCCACCCGACAGTTCGTCCGGCATCAGTTCGATGGCACCGCGCAGTCCCACCGCCTGCAGCT
Source organism: Pseudomonas sp. Pso3 (assembly GCF_055393275.1). Taxonomy (NCBI): domain Bacteria; kingdom Pseudomonadati; phylum Pseudomonadota; class Gammaproteobacteria; order Pseudomonadales; family Pseudomonadaceae; genus Pseudomonas; species Pseudomonas sp. Pso3. The sequence continues at coordinate 3,559,138 of NZ_AP043687.1, forward strand.
TGAGCAGGACGATATCGCGGATCATCTCCTCGGGCAGCTTGGTATGCACGCGCAAGGGAAAGGCCACGTTCTCGAAGACATCGAGATCGGTGAACAGCGCGCCGCTCTGGAACAGCACGCCCATCTGCCGGCGCATCTCGAACAGCTCGCCGCGGGACAGCTGCGGCAGGTTGGCGCCATTGACCCAGATCTCGCCACTGCTCGGTCGCAACTGGGCGGCGATGAGGCGCAACAGGGTGGTCTTGCCACTGCCGGACGGTCCCATGATCCCGGTGACCTTGCCCCGCGGGATGCGGATATCGACCCGGTCGTAGATCAGACGCGTGCCGCGCTTGAAGGAAACGCCCTTCAGCTCCACGGCGTACGGGCTATCGACGGTCATCAGGACTCCTAAGGTTCAACTCTGTGCAGGGAGACGCCGCTCCGCCGCTTCAGGGCACGCGACACTCGCGTTCGGCGGCCCCGGCAAAAGGGCGGCACTATAGCATTCGTTGCCGATGAGACTCCTGAGCCACGGGCGGCGTTGCTGAGTGTCGCGGCTTTGCGCATATAATTTCCGATTGTCCCGTCACCTGCCTTCTGACCCATGTCCGACTCAATAGATTTCATCGCCTCCGCCAAGCGCACCATAGATGTAGAGCGAGCGGCAGTGGCCGCCCTGGGCGAACGCATCGACGACAGCTTCGCCGCTGCCTGTCGCCGGCTGCTGGCCTGCCGCGGGCGCATCGTGGTCCTGGGCATGGGCAAATCCGGGCATGTCGGCAACAAGATCGCCGCGACCCTGGCCAGCACCGGCAGCCCGGCCTTCTTCGTGCACCCGGCGGAAGCCAGCCATGGCGACATGGGCATGATCACCCGCGATGACGTCATCATCGCCATCTCCCAATCGGGCACCTCCAGCGAGATCCTGACCCTGCTGCCGCTGATCAAGCGCCTGGGCGTCCCGCTGATCAGCTTTGCCGGCAATCCCGCCTCGCCCCTGGCCAAGGCCGCGGACGTCAATCTGGACACCAGCGTCGCCACCGAGGCCTGCCCGCTCAATCTGGCACCCACCTCCTCCACCACCGTCGCCCTGGTACTGGGCGATGCCCTGGCCATCGCGCTGCTCGAGGCGCGCGGCTTCACCGCCGAGGATTTCGCCTTTTCCCACCCGGGTGGCGCCCTCGGCCGGCGCCTGCTGCTCAAGGTGGAGAACGTCATGCATGCCGGCGCCGACCTGCCGCAGGTCGGCGAGGACACCCTGGTCTCCGACGCCCTGCTGGAGATGTCGCGCAAGGGCCTGGGCATGACCAGCGTGCTGGCCGCCGATGGCCGTCTCGCCGGCATCTTCACCGACGGCGACCTGCGTCGCGCCCTGGATCGCGGCATCGACGTGCGCACCACGGCGATCGCAACCGTGATGACCCGCGGCGGTCGAACCGCCAGGGCGCAGATGCTCGCCGCCGAGGCGCTGAAGATCATGGAGGAGCACAAGATCAACGCCCTGGTGGTGATCGATGACGAGCGCCGCCCGATCGGCGCCCTCAACATGGGTGACCTGCTACGCGCCGGGGTGCTGTAGGCCGGGTTATACTGCTCGACTAAATGCGCCGACATCTCGTGTTCAACCCGCCGCCCCCTGGTGCGGCCCACCACAGGTACCCTCATGTTTCGCAGCTTGCGCCGCCCCGTGCTGTTGGTCCTGATCGCCGCCGCGCTCATCGCGATCGGCTACTGGAACATCCTGCCGCAGCGCTTCGTCGATGCCCCGGCCTCGTCGACCCCGCAAGATAGCGCCATCGACGGTTATGCCCTCAATACCCGGACGATTCAGTATCGCCTGGACGGCAAGATCCAGTACGAACTCAAGGCCGAGCGCAGCGAACACGTCAAGGCGACCGACGTCACCCTGGTGACCCGCCCCGACATGCTGGCCTTTCGCGGTACCGACTATCCCTGGCACATTCGCAGTGCCCGCGCCGAGGTCGCCCCCGGTGGCAGTCAGGCGGAGCTGATCGATGACGTGCGCGTCGAGCGTACCGATGAGAAAGGCCGCCCGGTGGTGTTGACCACCACCCGCATGACCGTCTTTCCTGACAAACAATATGCGCAAACCGAGCAAGCCGTTAGAATCGAGGCCGCCAATGGGGTGACCACGGCCAATGGCATGAAAGCGTATCTAGAAGACGGCAGAATGCTCCTGCTGTCCAACGTAAGAGGCCAGCATGAGGTTCGTTAAAACCCTCCCCTTCCTGTTCACCCTCGGCGCCACCTTTGGCAGTGCCGCGGCTTGGGCCCTGCCGACCGATCGCACCCAGCCGATCCGCGTGCAGGCCGATAGCGCCGAGCTCGATGACAAGCAGGGCGTGGCCGTGTACCGCGGAGACGTGGTCATCACCCAGGGCAGCATGAAGATCACCGGCAACACGGTGACCCTGACCCAGGACAACCAGGGCAACATCAAGGTCGCCACCGCAGTGGGCAAACCGGCCTACTACGAGCAGAAGCCCTCGGCGGACAAGGACATCGTCAAGGCCTATGGTCTGACGATCCAGTATTTCGCCCAGGAAAATCGCATCATCCTGATCGATCAGGCCAAGGTGGTCCAACAGGGCAACACCTTCGAAGGCGAGAAGATCGTCTACGACACCCAGCGCCAGATCGTCAACGCCGGGCGCGCCAACGGCAGCAAGGTCACCACGCCGCGGCCGCGGATCGACATGGTCATCCAGCCCAAGGATCAGCAGCAGTCGGGGCAGGGACAATGACGGTTACGCTCAAAGCCCAGCATCTGGCCAAGAGCTACAAGGGTCGTCAGGTCGTTCGCGACGTCAGCGTCAGCATCGACAGCGGGCAGATCGTCGGCCTGCTCGGTCCGAACGGCGCCGGCAAGACCACCTGCTTCTACATGATCGTCGGCCTGGTCAAGGCCGATCAGGGTCGCGTGCTGATCGACGACCAGGACGTCACCGCCCTGCCCATGCATGGCCGTGCCCGTGCCGGGATCGGCTACCTGCCCCAGGAAGCCTCGATCTTTCGCAAGCTGACCGTGGCCGACAACATCCTCGGCATCCTGGAAACCCGCAAGGACCTGGACAAGGCCGGCCGCCTACGCGAACTGGAGAGCCTGCTGCAGGAATTCCACATCACCCACATCCGCGACAACCGCGGCATGAGCCTGTCGGGTGGCGAGCGGCGCCGTGTCGAGATCGCCCGCGCCCTGGCCACCGCGCCCAAGTTCATCCTGCTGGACGAACCCTTCGCCGGCGTGGACCCCATCTCCGTGGGCGACATCAAGCAGATCATTCGTCACCTCAAGGCCAAGGGCATCGGTGTCCTCATCACCGACCACAATGTCCGGGAAACCCTGACCATCTGCGAGACGGCCTATATCGTCAACGATGGCCAGCTCATCGCCGAGGGTACCGCCGAGGAAGTCCTCGCCAACGAGCTGGTGAAGGAAGTCTATCTGGGCCACGAATTCCGCCTCTAGGCAAACCCGGGGAAACAAGGCATATAATTTGCTAACGCTCGCAGGGTTCGCGAGGTTCGGTGGCGCTGTTCGCGTCGGTAGACAAGGTGTATTTCCGCAGCCATGAAACCATCGCTAGTCCTCAAGATGGGCCAGCAGCTGACGATGACGCCGCAGCTGCAACAAGCCATACGTCTGCTCCAGCTCTCGACGCTCGACCTGCAGCAGGAGATCCAGGAAGCCCTGGAATCCAATCCGATGCTGGAACGCCAGGAAGAAGGTGAAGACTTCGACCAGAGCGACGCCTCGGGCGAAGGCGACGAGCTGGCGAATCCCGGCGGTACCGAAATCAACTTCAAGGAAACCTCGGTCGCCACCAACGAGATGGCCGACGAGTCCGAGTGGAGCGAACGCATCCCCAGCGACAGTGAGCTGCCGGTGGATACCGCCTGGGAAGACATCTACCAGACCAGCGCCAGCAGCCTGCCCAGCAACGACGACGACGAGTGGGACTTCACCACCCGCACCTCGGCCGGCGAAAGCCTGCAGACCCACCTGCTCTGGCAGCTCAACCTGGCGCCCATGTCGGATCTCGACCGCCTGATCGCCCTGGCGATCATCGACGGCATCGACACCGATGGCTATCTGCAGGAAAGCCTGGAAGACATCCATGCCTCTCTCGATCCCGAACTGGAAGTCGATCTCGACGAAGTCGAGGTGGTGCTTCGACGCGTCCAGCAATTCGAGCCGGCCGGCGTCGCCGCGCGCAATCTGCGCGAGTGCCTGCTGATCCAGCTGGCCCAGCTGCCGGCCAGCCTCCCCCTGCTCGGCGAGGCCAAGCGCCTGGTGGGCGACTACCTGGATCTGCTCGGCAGTCGCGACTATGCGCAGTTGATGCGCCGCATGAAGATCAAGGAAGACGAACTCAAGCCCGTCATCGAACTGATCCAGACCCTGCACCCGCGCCCCGGCTCGCAGATCGAGTCCGGCGAGGCCGAATACGTGGTGCCGGACGTCATCGTGCGCAAGCACAACGAGCGCTGGCTGGTGGAGCTCAACCAGGAAGCCGTGCCGCGCCTACGGGTCAATCCCCAGTACGCCGGCTTCGTCAAGCGCGCCGATAGCAGCGCCGACAACACCTACATGCGCAACCAGCTGCAGGAAGCGCGCTGGTTCATCAAGAGCCTGCAGAGTCGCAACGAGACCCTGATGAAGGTGGCGACCCAGATCGTCGAGCACCAGCGGGGCTTTCTCGAATACGGTGAAGAGGCCATGAAGCCGCTGGTCCTGCACGACATCGCCGAGGCGGTGGGCATGCACGAGTCGACCATCTCCCGGGTGACCACCCAGAAGTTCATGCACACCCCGCGTGGCATCTACGAACTCAAGTACTTCTTCTCCAGCCACGTCAGCACCGCCGAGGGGGGCGAATGTTCCTCCACTGCGATCCGCGCGATCATCAAGAAATTGGTGGCGGCGGAAAACGCGAAAAAGCCGTTGAGTGACAGCAAGATCGCTGGTTTACTGGAATCGCAAGGTATACAAGTCGCTCGTCGCACGGTGGCTAAGTATCGGGAATCCCTGGGTATCGCTCCGTCCAGCGAACGCAAGCGTCTCATCTGACGCGTCCTGATGTGACCGTGCCTCGATCGACCCTTGTCATGTCGGCGAGCAGCTTCGCCGATCGTAGCCCGGCAATAAGGAGAAGCGGTATGCAAGTCAACATCAGTGGCCATCAGCTTGAAGTGACAGAAGCCCTGCGTGACTACATCGGCGAGAAACTCGCCCGCCTCGAACGGCACTTCGACCGTATTACCAACGTCCAGGTGATCCTGGAAGTGGACAAGCTCAAGCAGAAAGCCGAAGCCACCCTGCACGTCGCCGGCGCCGCCGTGGTCGCCAATGCCGAGCACGACGACATGTATGCCGCCATCGATCTCCTGGCCGACAAGCTCGACCGCCAACTGATTAAACACAAGGAAAAATCGATCGAACGCCAGCAGGGCGTCGGCGTCCGCTGAGGTTTCGATCGCCGCTTTATGATCAGACTCGAAAATATCCTGACCCCCGGCCGCACCCAGACGGGTGCGCCGGGCGGCAGCAAAGCCGCTGTACTGGAACGCATCGCCGAGCTGGCCGCGCAGGAACTGCCCGGCCACGATGCCGCACACATCCACGAATGCCTGATGGCGCGCGAGCGTCTGGGCTCCACCGGTTTCGGCAATGGCATCGCCATTCCCCACTGCCGCCTGGCGGGTCTGCAGCAACCGCTGTGCGTGCTCTTCCACCTGCAGCAACCAGTGGACTTCGATTCCCTCGACGGCGCGCCGGTAGACCTGGTGTTCGTCCTGCTGGTCCCGGAAGCCGCCACCGAACAGCACCTCACCCTGCTGCGCCAGATCGCCGGCATCCTGGATCGCGCCGACATCCGCGAGCGGCTGCGCAAGGCCAAGGATAGCCAGGCGCTCTATCAGATCGTCGTCGAGGCCCAGAGCGGACACTGACATGCACCTCATCATCGTGAGCGGACGTTCCGGGTCGGGCAAGAGTACGGCGCTCAACGTGCTTGAGGACAATGGCTTCTATTGCATCGACAACCTGCCGGCCAGTCTGCTGCCCGATCTGGCCCAGCATGCCCTGACCGACATGGAGCGGCCCCAGCCCAAGGTCGCCCTGTCCATCGATGCCCGCAATCTGCCCAGCCAGTTGCAACGCTTTCCCGAATTGCTCGAACAGGTGCGCAGCCGCAACATCCGCTGCGACATCCTCTATCTGGACGCCGATGACCAGACGCTGCTCAAGCGCTTTTCCGAGACGCGTCGCCGGCATCCGCTGTCCAACCAGGAAAGATCCCTGGCCGAGGCCATTCACGACGAGCAGGTGCTGCTGTCGCCCATCGCCGACCTCTCCGACCTGAAGATCGACACCACTCACCTGAATCTCTATCAGCTGCGCGACATCCTCAAGTTGCGCCTGCTGAACGCCCCAGAGCCCGGCACCGCCTATCTGGTGGAATCCTTCGGCTTCAAGCGGGGCCTGCCGGTGGACGCGGACATGGTGTTCGACGTGCGCTTTCTGCCCAATCCCTACTGGAAACCGGACCTGCGCGACTTTTCCGGACTGGATGCCCCGGTGCGGGACTATCTCGAGCAACAGCCCGAGGTAGAGACCCTGTACAATGACATCCGCGATTACCTGGTGAAGTGGTTGCCGCGTTTTGCCGCCAACAACAGGTCCTATGTGACCGTGGCCATTGGTTGTACCGGTGGTCATCACCGCTCGGTCTATCTGGCCGATCGCCTGGGTCGCGAACTCAAGAACCTGCTCAAGAACGTCCAGATCCGTCACCGCGATCTCTGACGCCCGTTTTGTTTCGACAAGGACAGACTCAATGCCTGCCCAACAGATCACCATCATCAACAAGCTGGGCCTGCACGCCCGTGCGGCGGCCAAGTTCGTCGGCGTGGCCGGCCGCTATCCCGCCAGCGTCCGCGTCGGCCGCAGTGGCGAATCGCCGGTCGATGGCAAGAGCATCATGGCGGTCATGATGCTGGCCGCCGGCAAGGGCACGGTCCTGCAGCTGGAAACCGAGGGTGAGCAGAGCGACGAGGCTATGCGCGCCCTGGTCGAGCTGATCAACAACTACTTCGACGAAGGCGAGTGACAGGCCCCTGCGCCAGTCGCAGCTCCGATAAAAAAAGCCGCCCGAGGGCGGCTTTTTCATTGGGCGTCGACTCAGGCGTTCAGCGCCGCTTCGTAGCGACGGGACACTTCCGGCCAGTTGATGACGTTGAAGAAGGCACCGATGTACTCGGGACGACGGTTCTGGTAGCGCAGGTAGTAGGCGTGCTCCCAGACGTCCAGGCCGAGGATCGGGGTGTTGCCGGTCATCAGCGGGCTGTCCTGGTTGCCGGTGCTCTCGACCACCAGCTTCTTCTCGGGGGTGACGCTCAGCCAGGCCCAGCCGCTGCCGAAGCGGGTCAGGGCAGCCTTGGTGAAGGCTTCCTTGAAGGCATCGAAGCCGCCCAGCTGGGACTCGATGGCTTCGGCCAGGGCGCCTTCGGGCTTGCCGCCGGCATTGGGGGCCATCACGGTCCAGAACAGGCTGTGGTTGGCATGGCCGCCACCGTTGTTCTGCACGGCGCCGCGCTTGTCCTGGGGCAGCTTGTCCAGCTGGCGAACCACGTCTTCGGCGGACAGGTTGGCGAACTCGGTGCCTTCCAGCGCCGCGTTCAGGTTGTTGATGTAGGTCTGGTGGTGCTTGGTATGGTGGATTTCCATGGTCTGGGCATCGACGTGCGGTTCCAGCGCGTCGTAGGCGTAGGGCAGCTGAGGCAGAGTATGCGGCATGCGGATTGTCTCCATGGTGGCTTTGGTATGGACCCACCGCCCTTGGGCGATGGGGTGTACGGCTGGTGCGCCACGGCGCACCGTCTGAAGCCTTGGCCGTCCGGTCAGCGGATTCGACCGCACGGCTATGTCCTAGTGCATTGCTAGGATACTAACGAGTAACGGGGTGGGCTGTCTCCCGTTCGACAGGATTTTCCTCATCGCGACGGCTTCCACCGCCCTTCTAGCTGCCCGCCAGGGTCATGCCATCGATCAGGACCGAACCGGTGCGCAGACTGCCGCGGCGTTCCACGTCGCTGCCCACCGCCAGGATCTGGCGGAACATGTCGCCCAGCCGCCCGGCGATGGTGACCTCCTGGACCGGAAACTGGATCTCGCCATTCTCGATCCAGAAGCCGCCGGCGCCCCGGGAATAGTCACCGGTGACCAGGTTGGTGCCCTGCCCCATCATTTCCGTGACCAAAAAGCCCGTGCCCATCTGCCGGATCAGCTCGGCCTGGTCGGCCGTGCCATGGCTGACGTGCAGGTTGTGCACGCCGCCGGCATTGGCAGTGCTTTGCAGGCCCAGCTTGCGCGCGGAATAGCTGCCGAGCACATAGGACACCAGTTGGCCGTTTTCGACGAAGGGCTTGGCGTAGGTGGCCAGGCCTTCGCCGTCGAAGGCGGCGCTGCCCAGGGCGCGTGGCAGGTGCGGCCGCTCGTCCAGGGTCAGCCAGTCGGGAAACACCTGCTGGCCCAGGGCGCCTTCGAGGAAGGACGACTTGCGATAGAGGTTGCCGCCGGAAATGGCGGCGAGAAAGGTACCGAACAGGCCGGCGGCCATTTCCGGCGAAAACAGCACCGGGACCTTGGCGGTGGGCACCGGCCTGGCCCCCAGGCGACTCACGGCGCGCTCGGCGGCGCGGCGACCGATCTCCTCGGCGCTCATCAGCTCGTGACCGATCCGATTGACGTCGTAGTAGTAGTCGCGCTGCATGGCCTCGCCGCTGCCGGCGATCATCACGCAGCTCAGGCTGTGCCGGGTGCTGGCATAGCCGCCGACGAAGCCGTGGCTGTTGCCGTACACCCGGCAGCTCTGATGGGTGTTGAGGGTGGTGCCGTCGGCATTGCCGATGCGGCTGTCGGCGGCGTAGGCCGCGGCTTCGCAGGCCAGCGCCTGCTCGATGGCCTGCTCGGGGGTGATGTCCCAGGGATGATAGAGGTCGAGATCGGGCAGTTCGCCACGCGCCATCAGCTCGGCGTCGGCCAGACCCGCGCAGGGATCCTCGGAGGTGTGCTTGGCGATGGCCAGGGCCGCGGCCACGGTTTCGCGGATCGCCTCGGGACCGGTGGCAGAGGTACTGGCCGAGCCCTTGCGCTGCCCGGCATAGAGGGTGATGCCGAAGCCCTGGTCGCGATTGAATTCGACGGTTTCCACCTCGCCCTTGCGGACCGAGGTGGACAGGCCCTGGTCGACCGAGACGGCCACTTCACCGGCACTGGCGCCCTGGCGCCGGGCCTCGGCCAGGATGGCCTCGACCTGTTCGCGCAATTCGGGGAGCGCAGCGGGACCCACGGCGGCGTTGCGATTCATGACGTTCTCCTTACGGACGGCGCCGGCCAGGCCGGACAACCGTGCGGCAACTCGTTATGATGGCGCCCATTCTTAGCTGGACCCCATAGTTCATGGTTGATTCTTACGACGACGACGCGCCGCTGGGCGAAAAGAGCAAGACACAGGTCAAGCGCGAGCTGCATGCGCTGCAGGATCTGGGCGAACGCCTGGCCGGGCTGCCGGCCGAGCAGCTGGACCGCCTGCCGCTGACCGATCCGCTGCGCAAGGCCCTGGCCGAGGCGCCCAAGCACAAGACGCACATCGCGCGCAAAAGGCATGTCCAGTACCTGGGCAAGCTGATGCGCGACCAGGACCTGGAAGCCATTCTGGTGCTGGTCGACCAGATGGACACCTCGACACGGCAGTACAACGAGCGCTTTCACGCCCTGGAGCGCTGGCGCGACCGGCTGATCGCCGAAGGCGACCAGGCGTTGGAGGCCTTCGTGGCGCTTTACCCGGAGACCGACCGCCAGCACCTGCGCGGCCTGGTGCGGCATGCCCAGCACGAAGCGGCGCACAACAAGCCGCCGGCGGCGGCGCGCAAGGTCTTCAAGTACATCCGCACCCTCGACGAAACCCGGCGCGGTCTGCGCTAGGTTTCCGTCCGCGATGGCCACGGCCGGTGCCCGCATCAGGCGCCAGTGCCGCCCACGGTGATGGCATCGATCTTCAGCGTCGGCTGCCCCACACCCACCGGCAGTGACTGGCCGTCCTTGCCACAGGTCCCTACCCCCGCATCCAGCGCCAGGTCGTTGCCGACCATGGACACCCGGTTCATGACCTCGGGGCCGTTGCCGATCAGGGTGGCGCCCTTCACCGGGCGACCGAGCTTGCCGTTCTCGATGAGGTAGGCCTCGTTGGTGGTGAAGACGAACTTGCCGCTGGTGATGTCCACCTGACCGCCGCCCAGGCTGGCGCAATAGATGCCCTTCTCCACCGAGGCGATGATCTCGGCCGGATCGCTCTGGCCGGCCAGCATGTAGGTGTTGGTCATGCGCGGCATCGGCAGATGGGCATAGGATTCGCGCCGGCCATTGCCAGTGGGCGCCACGCCCATCAGCCGGGCGTTGAGCTTGTCCTGCATGTAGCCCTTGAGGATGCCGTTCTCGATCAGCACGTTGTAGCCGCTGGGCGTGCCCTCGTCGTCGATGGACAAGGAGCCGCGGCGATCCGGCAGGGTGCCGTCGTCGACGATGGTGCATAGCGAGGACGCCACCTGGCGGCCGAGCTGGCCGCTGTAGTTGGAGCTGCCCTTGCGGTTGAAGTCGCCTTCCAGGCCATGGCCGACCGCCTCGTGCAGCAGCACGCCGGACCAGCCGGCGCCCAGCACCACCGGCAGGGTGCCGGCCGGGGCCGCGGTGGCTTCGAGATTGACCAGCGCCTGGCGCACCGCTTCGCGGGCGTAGCCCAGGGCACGGTCATCACGCTGGAAATAGCGATAGTCGCAGCGACCGCCGCCGCCGCTGTTGCCGCGCTCGCGGCGGCCGTTCTGCTCGACGATGACGCTGACGCCCAGGCGCACCAGTGGGCGCACATCGGCTGCCAGGGTGCCGTCGACCGCGGCCACCAGGGTGCGCTCCCAGACCCCGGCCAGGCTGATGGTGACCTGCTGGATACGCGGATCCAGGGCGCGGGTCGCCTCGTCCAGCTGCTTCAGGAAGGCGACCTTGGTGGCGCGATCCAGCACGTCCAGCGGATTGTCCTGGCCATAGAGGCGCTGCGCCGGCTCCACCGCGCGAAACGCCTGGACCTGACCCTCGGCGCCGCTGCGGGAAATGGACCGCGCGGCCTGGGCCGCCAGATCCAGGGCCTCGCCGGTGATGGCGTTGCTGTAGGCGAAGCCGGTCTTCTCGCCGGACAGCGCCCGCACGCCAACGCCCTGGTCGAGGTGGAAGCCGCCTTCCTTGACGATGCCGTCTTCCAGCAGCCAGGATTCGGAGACGATGCTCTGGAAATACAGGTCGGCGGCGTCGATGCCGGGACCGGCCAGCCGCTGCAGCACGGGTTGCAGATCGTCCACCGCGAGTCCGCCGGGACCCAGCAGGGCCGAGCCGACGCTATTCAGGTAATCACTCATGGAAACTCCAGACGACGCCACAATGGACGTCGGAACGATGAAAGGGTCGCGACCTGGCCTCTAGCCTACTCGCGGAAGTCTCGGTGCCCTGATGCAAAAGACCAATGGCGGTCATTGCCGTTCGGCCAGGCGCGCCGGCAGGAAGCGGCGGTGCCGGGTCACCGGCATCCGCTGACGCAACGCCGCCTGGCGCTCGGCATCGCGCTCGATGAGCAGCACCGCCTCGCCGCTGGCCTGGACGGCGAGCACCTCGCCCCAGGGATCCACCGCCATGGCGTGCCCCCAGGTGCTGCGGCCATTGGCATGGACCCCGCCCTGGGCGGCGCCCAGCAGATAACTCTGGGTCTCCACCGCCCGGGCGCGCAGCAGCAGCTCCCAGTGGGCCTGGCCGGTGGGCACGGTAAAGGCCGAGGGCGTGCTGATCAGCTCCGCCCCGGCAGCGCGCAGGGCGCCGTAGAGTTCGGGAAAGCGCAGGTCGTAGCAGACGCTCAGGCCCAGCCGGCCGACCGGGGTGTCCACCACCGTGAGGGTCTCGCCGGCGGCATAGTGGTCGGATTCGCGATAGCTGCCCTGGCTGTCGCTGACGTCGGCATCGAAGAGGTGCAGCTTGTCGTAGCGGGCGACACGGCGGCCCTGGTCGTCATACAGCAGCGAACAGGCGCAGGGCTTGCCCTCGGTGGCGCCGTCGGGCAGCAGCGGCAGGGTCCCGGCGAGCAGCCAGAGCCCCAGCTCGCGCGCCCGGCTGGACAGCCAGGGCAGGATCTCGCCCTGACCGAGCGCCTCGGCCCGCGCCAGCTCGGCGGGCGCCGGATGGCCGATGGCGACGAAGTTTTCCGGCAGCACCGCCAGGCGCGCGCCCGCCCCGGCAGCGCGTTCGAGCAGGCGCTCGGCGGCGCGCAGATTGGCCGTCACCACGGGGCCGCTGACCATCTGCAGGATGGCTATGGACATGCAGGCACTCCAGAAGGGAGCGTCCATCCTAAGCAGCGGGGCGGTCGCAGGGCAATGCTCAATCGCGCTTGCCCGTGGTCATGGTCGGATTCTGCCAGGGGCCTTCGATGTGATAGTTGATGCTGGCCATGCGGGTGATGCGATCACCGATCAGCCGATCGACGATAAACAGCGCGCCCCCGATGGCCGGGGCCCCGGCGATCAGCGCGGCCAGCGGCAGGGAGTTGCTGACCGGCAGTCCGACCTTGAGGTTGGCATCGACCCGGTTGCTGGCCATGTCCAGCAGGCCCTGCAGACTCATCTCGGCACCCGGCCCGCTGAGGCTGATGGGCTTGCGGGTGCGGAAGGCGCCCTGCTGGGCATCGAGCACGCCGGTGATGCTGTCGTAGCTCAGGCCCTTGCCGAACAGATCGGAGAAATCCAGTCGCAGGCGGCGGCGGATGGATTCGAAGTTGAGCAGGCCGAAGATGCGCAGCGCCGAGGCCGTGCCCTCCACCTGGCGCAGCTGGCCGTCGTTGAAGCGGGCATCGAGGCTGCCATTGAGGCGGGCCAGGGCGACATAGGCCGGCGAGCCGGGCCAGTCGACCCGGGCATCCAGGCGGAAATCGCGACTGGTGACGCTGGAGGCGAAATTCCAGCCCAGCAGGATATCGGCGATGTTGCCGCCCGCGAGACGCCCCTGGTAGTAGCTGTGGGTCGCCCCCGGCGCCCCTTCCCAGCGCAGGGCGCCCTGCACCTTGAGGCCGCGCAGGTCGAGATCCAGGGCGTTGAAATTGGCGCCTGACGGCGAGGGCCTGAGCTGCAGGCGCTGGGCGCCGACCAGCCTGCCGCCCAGCTCCAGACGGTCGATGGCCAGATTCAGCGCCGGCAGGGCGCGCGGATCGACGTCGGCCAGGGGATCGGGACGCGGCGCAGCGCTTTCCACCGAGGGATCCGCCGGCGTCTGGGGAATGCGCAGGTGCTGCAGGTTGATGTCGATCGGCTGGCCGGTCTGGCGCGGAATGCGTACCTGGCCGGCGATGGTCTGACTGGCCAGGCCGAGTTGCCAGGCATTGCCCTGGGGTTCATAGGTGAGGCGCAGGTTGTCGATCTGCTGACCGAACGCCAGGAAGCGCCCGAAGCCGAGATCGCCCCGCCCGAGGCTGGAGATGTCCAGGGTGTTGCCACCGCCCTGCCCTGCGCCAGCACTGCCACCGCCACTGGCCTTGCCATAGCGCTGATAGACGTCCTGCCAGGCCGCTAGGTCGAATTCCGCCAGTTGGCCGCGCAGGTCGTAGCCGGCGGCCGTGGGCAGATTGGCGGTGCCGCCGCCCAGCACGATCTCGCCGCGGCCCTTGGCGATGGCCTTGGGGTCGAGCATCAGCACGGCGTCGGCGAGGCCCTTGTAGGTCGCCTCCACCCGCCGCTCGCCGTCGTTGAGCGCCAGGCTGAAGAAGCCTTCGCGCGGCTCGTCGGCCTTCTTGCCGAAGGGTGCCGGCAGGTCGACGGTCACTCCGCGCAGATCCGAGGTGACCGCCAGTTCGCTGTGCTCGGCCAGGGTCAGACCGAGGCGATAGCCGAGCAGGCCGCGCGCCGGGATGGGTCGGCCTTCGCTGCCCAGCCAGCGTGCCAGCTGGTCGACGTCGACGCGGCCATCCACCACCAGCCGCGTGCGGGGATCGTCGGGTTTGCCTTCGGCCAGCGCCTGGCCGCGGATGGGCTGGTCGAAGACCCGCGCCTGGATGTCGGGGGCGCTGAGGCCGCTGCGGGTGTCGTAGCGAAAACTGCCGCGCAGGTCGGTGAGGGTCAGCTGGGGATCGGCCAGATCCAGACGCGCCTTGTCCGGTGTCAGCTCGACCACCACCACCGGTGGCTGTCCCTTGGCCAGGGGGATGTCCAGATTCAGGCTGCTGTTGGCGAGCGCACCCTCGCCCTTCCAGCCGGCGAACACCTTGGCGGTCGGCAACGGCGTTTCCTGGAGGATCTTCAAGCCATCGCGCACGCTGCTGTCGAGTCGCGCGCCGAGCCGCAGGTGCGGCGCGCTGCCATCGTGCAGCAGCGGGATGCGCGCCTCGACGTCCCGGACCCGGGTGTCGAGGACGCGTCCTTCGGGAACCTGCACCTTGACCCCGTCGCTTTCGATGAAGACATCGCCGCGGGCCTCGCGCAGGGCAGGCCAGCCGGGCTGATAGGCCAGTTGGGCGTCGTGCACCCGGAAGAACAGGCTCATGGTGCGCGAATGCGCCGGCGAGCCGTGGCGCAGCGAGCCCTGGTACTGGTAGATCCCCTCGTCGATGCGACCACCGACGATGGCAGTGGTCAGCCACTGGGCCAGCTCCGGACTGAAATCCGTGGCCGGCAGCTTGGTCGGCAGGTACTTGCGGGTGTAGCTGGCGTCGCCATCCTTGAGGCCGACGCGCAGGTCCATGTAGCTGTCCACCTCCGGATGCAGGCCAAGCTGGATATGCATGTCGCCACTGGCGGCGCCTTCCGGCCCGGTGACCTGCATCAGGGCACTGCCCAGGGTGAAGCGCTGGTCGTCGAGACTCCAGGTCAGCCGTGCCCTGGCGGTGCGATAGCGCCAGGGTTCGGGAAAGAGATCGCTCAGGTGCAGCATGAAATCGGTAGTGTCCAGGCGCAGCTCGCCGCCGCCCAGGCTGCCGCTCAGGCTGCCGGTAACGCCCTCGGCGGCCGGCGCGCCGTGGTAGGCGGCGAAGCCCACCCGCTCCAGGTTGGCCGCATAGGAAAGGCGCTCGCGCAACGGCTTCTGCGGATAGAAGTCGGCGTTGAGGTTGCGCAGCTGGCCATGGGGCGCCAGGGCCTGGAGCGCCTGGGCGACCGGCGCCGGCAGGGGCGCCAGATCCCGCGCCAGCCGGGCAGCCTGCCTGAGATCCAGCTGGTCGCCGCGCACCTGCAGGTGCTGGGCGGCGCTGTCATAGCCCAGGCCATAGCGCGCCTCCAGCGGCTTGCCATCGAGCTGGGCCTTGAGCGCCAGGGACGCCTGGTACTGGCTGGTGTCGCCGGCCTGCTGGTCGGCGTCCAGGGTCAGGGCCTGCAGGCGCACCGGAAGATGATCGGCATAGGCGAGCGTCAGGTCATCCGCCTTCAGCCGCAGGTGGGAACGCTGCAGCCGCCCTTCGCCCCAGGCGAACCACAGCTCGCCTTCCGCCTGGGCACGCCGCAGTTGCCACTGCCGGGTCAGGGCCGCCGGCACCCAGCGGGACCAGTCGCTGGCGGGCAGGCTGAGATAGCCTTCGAGGGTGCTGGCGCGCCAGTCCTCGGGACGGGGCGTGGCGGTGAAGTGCGCCGCGACCGTGCCGCCATCGGGCAGCCGGAATCGGGTCGCCAGTTCCAGGGCGCCACTGAGCTGCCGGGACAGACTGGCCTCGGCGTACCTCAGGGTCACCGGCGAACCCTGCTGGGGAATCAGGCTGAGCTGGCTGTCCAGCAGACTGGCATGGCCCAGACGCGCCAGGCCATCGAGCAGCGGACCCGGATCGAAGGGCTTGGCCTCCGGTGCCCGGGGCGGCAGGCCGCGCAGTTGCCAGTGTCCCTGAGGGTCTTCCTGCAACACCAGATGGACGCCATCGACCTGCACGGACTTGAGTCGCAGCTGGCGGTGCCAGAGGCTGCCGAAGACATCCGGCACCACCTGGAGATGATCCAGCTGCACCGTGCCTTCGCCGCGACCCAGGGACAGGTCGCGCAGGATCAGCACCGGATTCCAGCGGGCCCAGCGCCCTTCGAGCCGGCCCAGGCGCACCGGTTCGCCGAGCGCCGCCGCGGCGCGCGCCTCGACCTCGTTGCGGTATTCGCCGACCCAGGGCATGAGCAGCCGACCCAGGCCCAGGTAGAGCGTCACCAGAACGAGCGCCAGCAGCGCCAGACCCAGCGCGCCGCGTTTGAGCAAGGCCATCAAGACGCGGACCTAGAGCAGCACGACATCGTACTGCTCCTGGGAATACATGGTCTCCACCTGGAATTTGACGGTGCGGCCGATGAAGGCTTCGAGGTCGGCGACGTTGCCCGACTCCTCGTCCAGCAGTCGATCCACCACTTTCTGGTTGGCCAGCACCAGATAGGAATTGGCCTGGTAGGCCCGCGCCTCGCGCAGGATCTCGCGGAAGATCTCGTAGCAGATGGTTTCCGCGGTGCGCAGGATGCCGCGGCCCTGGCAGTTGGCGCAGGGCTCGCAGAGGACCTGGGACAGGCTCTCGCGGGTGCGCTTGCGGGTCATCTGCAGCAGGCCCAGTTCGGTGATGCCGATGATGTTGGTCTTGGCATGGTCGCGTTCGAGCTGCTTTTCCAGGGTGCGGATCACCTGGCGCTGGTGCTCTTCGTCTTCCATGTCGATGAAATCGATGATGATGATGCCGCCGAGATTGCGCAGCCGCAGTTGACGGGCGATGGCGGTGGCCGCCTCCAGATTGGTCTTGAAGATGGTCTCTTCCAGATTGCGATGGCCGACGAAGGCGCCGGTGTTGACGTCGATGGTGGTCATCGCCTCAGTGGGATCGATCACCAGATAGCCCCCGGACTTGAGCAGCACCTTGCGCTCCAGGGCCTTCTGGATCTCGTCTTCCACGCCATAGAGGTCGAAGATCGGCCGCTCCCCTGGATAGTGCTCCAGCCGCGCCGCCACCTCGGGCATCAGCTCTTCGACGAACTGGCCGATGCGCTGGAAATTCTCGCGACTGTCGACGCGGATCTTTTCCGTGCGCGGCCCGACCAGATCGCGCAGGGCGCGCAGGGCCAGGGTCAGGTCTTCGTAGATGGGTACCGGCGTGGGCCCCTGGAGGTTGCCGGAGATCTGCTGCCAGAGCCGCCGCAGGTAGCGGATGTCGGCGAGGATGTCTTCTTCGCGCGCCGCCTCGGCAGCGGTGCGCAGGATGAAGCCGCCCTCGTGCTCGATGCCCTCGCTCTCCACGCAGCGCGCCATGATCGCCTTGAGCCGCTCGCGCTCGGCTTCGTCCTCGATCTTCAGCGAGATGCCGACGTGGGAGGTGCGCGGCATATAGACCAGGTAGCGCGAGGGGATCGACAGATGGGTGGTGAGGCGGGCGCCCTTGGTGCCTATGGGGTCCTTGGTGACCTGGACCACCAGCGTCTGGCCTTCGCGCACCAGGGCGTTGATGCTTTCCACCGCCGCGCCTTCGCGCTGAGAGATCTCGGCGGCATGGATGAAGGCCGCGCGGGCCAGGCCGATGTCGACGAAGGCCGCCTGCATGCCCGGCAGCACCCGCACCACCCGCCCGCGATAGATGTTGCCGACGATGCCGCGCCTGAGGGTGCGCTCGACGTGCACCTCCTGCAGCACACCGTTTTCCACGACGGCGACACGGGACTCCATGGGAGTGATGTTGATGAGGATCTCTTCGCTCATGGAGGACTCTTGGACGACGTGGAAGGGCGGAAGGGAGGCCGAGGCGCCGGGCGCCTCAGGACTGGGCGGTCGGCCGTCCGACAGACCGCCAACAAGGGATGGCGAAAGCGCTCAGCAGTTCCGCGGTCTCGCACAGCGGCAGCCCTACGACGGCGCTGTAGCTGCCGTGCAGGCTGCGCACAAAGACTGCGCCGGCGCCCTGGATGGCGTAGCTGCCGGCCTTGTCGGCCGGCTCGCCGGTGTCCCAGTAGCGCTCGGCCTCGCCGGGCGCCAGGGGGCGGAATTCCACCTCGGCGGACACCACGCGACTCAGGCAGCGCTCGCCATCGGCAACGGCGACGCCGGTCACCACCCGATGCCGGCGCCCGCTGAGCGCCGCGAGCATGGCCAGGGCGTCGGCGCGATCCCGGGGCTTGCCGAGCAGCCGGTCATCGAGCACCACGCAGGTGTCGGCGCCGAGCACGCAGCCACTGGAGGCACCGGCCAGCACCTGCCAGCCCATCGCCGCCTTGGCCCGCGCCAGGCGCTCGACATAGGCGTCTGCGGCTTCCCCCGGGTGCGGGGTTTCGTCCACGGTTGCGGCGACCTTGTGGAAGCCCACGCCGATCTGTTCGAGCAGTTCGGCGCGGCGGGGCGAAGCGGAGGCAAGGTAGAGCTGGGGCATCGACAACAACCAGACG
This sequence comes from Pseudomonas sp. Pso3, assembly GCF_055393275.1. NCBI lineage: Bacteria > Pseudomonadati > Pseudomonadota > Gammaproteobacteria > Pseudomonadales > Pseudomonadaceae > Pseudomonas > Pseudomonas sp. Pso3. Next base: position 3,577,603 of record NZ_AP043687.1, read on the forward strand.
ACAGGGGATGACGGGAGAATGCCAGCCTGTCGCAGGTGAAACCAGCTTAGTTGACGCCGAATCTGAGGCGCAGCCCGCGGAGCAGCAGATAGATCCACGGCCAGAGCAGCGCGCTGACCAGCGAGGGCGTGAGAAACACCAGGGTCGGCGGCCGGCTGCCGGCCAGGGCGTTGAGCCACAGCGCCAGCAGCTGGGCGATGCCATAGACCACCAGCAGCACGAAGCTCTGCTGCCAGATCGGAAAGGCCCGCAGCCGCTGCGCCAGGGAACGCACGAGAAAGACCACCAGGCTCAGCACCAGGGCGGTCTGGCCGAGCAGACTGCCGTAGAGCACGTCTTCGGCGATGCCCATCACCCAGGCGGTGAGCAGGCCGACGCGGTGCGGCAGGGTCAGGGTCCAGAAGGTCAGCAGCATGGCCAGCCACAGCGGCCGGCCGATCTCCATGAACTCGGGCATGGGCACCACGGACAGCAGCAACCCGACCAACAGGGTGAGCCAGATCACCCACCCGTTGTGGCCGATGCGCAGCGCCATCAACGATCACCCTCGTCGGGCAGTTCCGGCGCGGGTTGCTGGAGCCGGCGCTGCGACTGGCTAGCGCCTGGTGCCGGCTGAGCGGGCGTGGCAGTCGCGCCCTGGGCCGCCGGCTTGGCCGGCGTCGCCGGATGCGCCGCACTGCCGTTGGCGGGCGGCTTGGTCGGCGTGGCGGGATGAGCCGAACTGCCGCCCTGCCCCGCCGGTGGCTTGGTCGGGGTCGCGCTGCGACTGCCGCTGCTGGCCGCAGGCGCCGGGGTGGCGTTGGCGGCCGCCGGTTGAGCGGCCGAGGCGCCGGCCGGCGGCGGATTCGCCGGGGCAGCAGGGCGCTGGGCCGCGTGGCGATCGGCGGCTTCCTGGGCCTCGGCGGCGTCATTGGCGCGCTGTTCGGGCGTGCGGGTGTCGCTGAACACCAACAGCATGTAGCGACTGCGATTGAGCTTGGCGGTGGGAATGGCGCGCACCACGGCGAAGGGTTGCCCCGAGTCGTGGATCACCTTGGACACGGTCGCCACCGGGTAGCCGGCCGGGAAGCGCTGCCCCAGGCCGGAACTCACCAGCAGGTCGCCTTCCTTGATGTCGGCAGTGTCGGCCACATAGCGCAATTCCAGGCGCTCGGGATTGCCGGTGCCCACGGCGATGGCGCGCAGGCCGTTGCGATTGACCTGCACCGGAATGCTGTGGGTCACGTCGGTGAGCAGCAGCACCCGCGCCGAATAGGGCATCACCTCCACCACCTGCCCCATCAGGCCGCTGGCGTCGAGCACCGGCTGGCCGACGAAGACGCCGTCCTTCGCGCCCTTGTCGATGATGATGCGATGGGTATAGGGATTGGGGTCGACGCCGATCAGCTCGCCGACCAGCACCTTGTCGTCCACCAGGGCGGCGGAATTGAGCAGCTCGCGCAGGCGCACGTTCTGTTCGGTGAGGGCGGCGAGTTTCTGCAGACGGCGCTGCAGCAGCAGCTGCTCGGCCTTGAGTCGCTCGTTTTCCGCCATCAGCTCGGTGCGGCTGGAAAACTGATCGCTGACGCCTTCCCAGGCGCGCAGGGGAAAGCCCGCCACCTCATAGAGGGGCGAGAGGACCAGCGCCAGTTCGCTGCGTACCGGTTTCAGGTAGTCGAAGCGCGCGTCGGTGACCATGACACCCACCGAAAGGGCGGCCAGGATCAGCAGACGAATGCCCAGCGCCGGGCTTTTGCTGAAAATCGGCTTGATGGTGAGTTCCTCGCAGAACGCGCCCGGCGCTCCGGCCGCTAGGGGCAGCCGGAGCGGGGCCTGTAGCCTGGAACTGCCTTATTCGGTGGACAGCAGGTCCATGGCGTGGCGATCCATCATGTCCAGCGCCTTGCCGCCGCCACGGGCCACGCAGGTCAGCGGGTCTTCGGCGACGATCACCGGCAGCCCGGTTTCCAGCGACAGCAGCTTGTCCAGATCGCGCAGCAGGGCGCCACCACCGGTCAGCACCAGGCCGCGCTCGGCGATGTCGGAGGCCAGCTCCGGCGGCGACTGCTCCAGGCAGCTCTTGACCGCCTGGACGATGGTCGCCAGGGATTCCTGCATGGCTTCGAGCACCTCGTTGGAATTGAGGGTGAAGCTGCGCGGTACGCCTTCGGCCAGATTGCGGCCACGGACGTCGATCTCGCGGACCTCGCCGCCCGGGTAGGCGGTGCCGATTTCCTGCTTGATGCGCTCGGCGGTGGATTCGCCGATCAGGCTGCCGTAGTTGCGGCGCACATAGGTGACGATGGCTTCGTCGAAGCGATCGCCGCCGACGCGGACGGATTCGGCATAGACCACGCCATTCAGCGAGATCAGGGCGATCTCGGTGGTGCCGCCACCGATGTCGACGACCATGGAGCCATGGGCTTCCTCGACCGGCAGACCGGCGCCGATGGCCGCGGCCATCGGCTCCTCGATCAGGAACACCTCACGGGCACCCGCGCCCAGCGCGGATTCGCGAATGGCGCGACGCTCGACCTGGGTCGACTTGCAGGGCACGCAGATCAGCACCCGCGGACTGGGCTGCAGGAAGCTGTTCTCGTGCACCTTGTTGATGAAGTATTGCAACATCTTTTCACAGACGCTGAAGTCGGCGATGACGCCGTCCTTCATCGGGCGAATGGCGGAGATGTTGCCCGGCGTCCGGCCGAGCATGCGCTTGGCGTCGGTACCGACGGCGACGACGCTCTTCTGGTTGCCGTGGGTACGGATGGCGACGACCGACGGCTCGTTGAGCACGATGCCACGCTCGCGGACATAAATAAGGGTGTTGGCGGTTCCCAGGTCGATCGACAGATCGCTGGAGAACATGCCACGCAATTTCTTGAACATGAGGTGACCCTAGGCGGTGACAAGCAGGCACGCGACAGGACAAACGTGCGGGTAAAAAAGTGCGGCAGACTCTATCAATCGCAGGGATTTAGGGCAAGGCGCCGATATGCTAGATTGAGAGCTTTTCCGGGCCGTTAAGCCCCTGTTCAACGCGGCGCCCGACCCGCCCAGCCCGTCTCCAGCATACGCGGCCACCGACCGGGTCACGCCGCCTTCCTGCTTGGAGAAGCCGATGGCGCTCGAACGCACCGACGTCGAAAAGATCGCTCACCTGGCCCGCCTGGGTCTCGATGAAGCGGATCTCGCCGCTACCACCGCCACCCTCAACGACATCCTCGGCCTCGTCGACCAGATGCAGGCCGTGGACACCACGGGTATCGATCCCCTCGCCCACCCGCTGGAAGCCACCCAGCGTCTGCGCCCCGACCAGGCCACCGAAGGCGACCGGCGCGAGGCCTACCAGGCCATCGCCCCGGCCGTGGAAGCCGGCCTGTACCTGGTCCCCAAGGTGATCGAGTGAGACACGACATGCATCAGCTGACCCTGACCGAAATCGCCGCCGCCCTGGCCGCGAAGGATTTTTCCGCCGAGGAACTGACCCGCGGCCTGCTGCAGCGGATCGAGCAGCTCGACCCCCAGCTCAACAGCTTCATCACCGTGACCGCCGACGCGGCCCTGGCCCAGGCGCGGGCCGCCGACGCCCGACGCGCCGCTGGCGAAAATGGCGCCCTGCTCGGTGCGCCCCTCGCCCACAAGGATCTGTTCTGCACCCAGGGGGTGCTCACCAGCTGCGGTTCGAAGATCCTCACCGGTTTCAAGGCACCCTATGACGCCACCGTGGTGGAGCGCCTGGCCGCGGCCGGTACCGTCTCCCTGGGCAAGCTGAACATGGACGAATTCGCCATGGGTTCGGCCAACGAGTCCAGCCACTACGGCCCGGTGAAGAATCCCTGGGACCTCACCCGGGTCCCGGGCGGCTCCTCCGGCGGTTCCGCCGCGGCCGTGGCCGCGCGCCTGCTGCCGGCCGCCACCGGCACCGACACCGGCGGCTCAATCCGCCAGCCGGCGGCCCTGACCAACCTCACCGGCATCAAGCCCACCTACGGCCGCGTCTCGCGCTGGGGCATGATCGCCTACGCTTCCAGCCTCGACCAGGGCGGTCCCCTGGCGCGCACCGCCGAAGACTGCGCCCTGCTGCTGCAGGCCATGGCCGGTTTCGACCCCAAGGACTCCACCAGCGTCGACCAGCCGGTGGACGACTACCAGGCTGCCCTGCAGCAGCCGCTGAGCGGCCTGCGCATCGGCCTGCCGCGGGAATACTTCGGCGCCGGCCTGGACGCCCGCATCGGTGACAAGGTACTGGCCGTGGTCGAGGAGCTGAAGAAGCTCGGCGCCACCGTCAAGGACATCTCGCTGCCCACCCTGCAGCACGCGATTCCGGCCTATTACGTCATCGCCCCGGCCGAAGCCAGCTCCAACCTGTCGCGCTTCGACGGCGTGCGCTTCGGCTATCGCTGCGAGAATCCGGTCAACCTGGAAGATCTCTACAAGAGATCCCGTGGCGAAGGCTTCGGTGCGGAAGTGAAGCGCCGCATCATGGTCGGCACCTATGCCCTGTCGGCCGGCTACTACGACGCCTACTACCTCAAGGCCCAGCGCATCCGCCGGCTGATCAAGAACGACTTCGTCGCGGCCTTCGCCGAGGTCGACGTCATTCTCGGCCCGACCACGCCGAACCTGGCCTGGAAACTCGGCGAGAAGAGCAACGATCCGGTCTCCGCCTATCTCGAAGACCTCTACACCATCGCCGCCAACCTCGCCGGCATCCCCGGCCTGTCGATGCCGGCCGGCTTCGTCGATGGCCTGCCGGTGGGCGTGCAGCTGCTCGGCAACTATTTCCAGGAAGGCCGGCTACTCAACGTCGCCCACCAGTACCAGCAGGTCAGCGACTGGCATCGCCAGGCGCCGAGCGGCTTCTGAGGAAGGATAGAGACATGCAATGGGAAACCGTGATCGGGCTTGAGATTCACGCTCAGCTCAGCACCCAATCGAAGATTTTCTCCGGCAGCGCCACCAGTTTCGGCGCCGAGCCCAATGCCCACGCCAGCCTGGTCGACCTGGGCATGCCCGGCACCCTGCCGGTGCTCAACGCCGAAGCGGTGCGCATGGCCTGCAAGTTCGGTCTGGCCATCGACGCCGAGATTGCCGAACGCAACGTCTTCGCGCGCAAGAACTACTTCTACCCGGACCTGCCCAAAGGCTACCAGACCAGCCAGATGGATCATCCCATCGTCGGCAAGGGCCACCTGGACATCACCCTGGAAGACGGCACCGTCAAGCGCATCGGCATCACCCGCGCGCACCTGGAAGAAGACGCCGGCAAGAGCCTGCACGAAGACTTCCATGGCATGAGCGGCATCGACCTGAACCGCGCCGGCACGCCGCTGCTGGAGATCGTCTCCGAGCCGGACATCCGCAGCGCCAAGGAAGCCGTGGCCTATGTGAAGGCCATCCATGCCCTGGTGCGCTACCTGGGCATCTGCGACGGCAACATGGCCGAGGGTTCGCTGCGTTGCGACTGCAACGTCTCGGTGCGCCCCAAGGGCCAGGAAGCCTTCGGCACCCGCGCCGAGATCAAGAACGTCAACTCCTTCCGCTTCATCGAGAAGGCCATCAACCACGAGGTCCAGCGCCAGATCGAATTGATCGAGGACGGCGGCACCGTGGTGCAGGAAACCCGCCTGTACGATCCCAACAAGGACGAGACCCGCTCCATGCGGAGCAAGGAAGAAGCCAACGACTACCGTTACTTCCCCTGCCCCGACCTCTTGCCGGTAGTGATCGAGCCGGCCTTCCTGGCCGAGGTGCGCAGCCAGCTGCCCGAGCTGCCGACCGAGAAGCGCGATCGCTTCCAGAGCGAGTACGGGCTGTCGGTCTATGACGCCAGCGTGCTGTCCGCCAGCCGCGAACTGGCCGACTACTTCGAGGAAGTCCAGCGGGTGAGCGGCGACGCCAAGCTGGCCGCCAACTGGGTTATGGGCGAATTGTCGAGCCTGCTCAACAAGCAGGACCTGGACATCGCCCAGGCGCCGGTGAGCGCGGCCCAACTGGGCGGCCTGATTCTGCGCATCAAGGACGACACCATCTCCGGCAAGATCGCCAAGATGGTGTTCGAGGCGCTGGCCGCCGGCGAAGGCGCGAGCGCCGACGCCATCATCGAAGCCAAGGGCCTCAAGCAGGTTACCGACAGCGGCGCCATCGAGGCCATGCTGGACGAGGTCCTGGCGGCCAACGCCGCCCAGGTCGAGCAGTACCGCGCCAGCGACGAAGCCAAGCGCGGCAAGATGTTCGGCTTCTTCGTCGGCCAGGCCATGAAGGCCTCCAAGGGCAAGGCCAACCCCGGCCAGGTCAACCAGCTGCTCAAGCAGAAACTGGAAGGCTGACGGCGGTCGCACGGGGTAACGGAGCGGGGCTGACAGTCCCGCTCCGACCCCTTAAGCTGCTGCCGGTCGTTTTGCCAGGAGGCATCGAGATGCATCGGATCCACCGTGCCGGACTGCTGTCGCTGGTCCTGCTGTTCGCCGGTTGCGCCAGTCAGGAAAGCTTCCCGCCCACGCTGTCCTCCAGTGCTGCCCATGACTATCAGGACACCGGCATGGCGTCCTTCTACTCCAAGTGGCACGCCGGGCGCCGCACCGCCAGCGGCGAGAAATACGATCCCGGGGCCCTGACCGCGGCCCATCGCACCCTGCCCTTCGGCACCCGGGTCCAGGTCACCAACCTGGCCAACGGTCGCAGCGTGGTGGTGCGCATCAACGATCGGGGGCCGACGGTCCGCCGCCGGCTGATCGACCTGTCGCGCAGTGCGGCCGATCGTCTCGACATGGTGGCCGACGGGACCTCCCGGGTCAGCATCCGCAGCCTCGACTGATACGGGCGCTAGCCCTGACAGGCCGGGGCAAAGGCCCACAGCAGCCGTGGCGGCGCCGCGGCGAGCTGTCGGGCGATGGAGGCATAGCGCGGATCGAGCAGACTGGCCGACCAGTACAGGTTTCTGGCGTTCTGCGGATCCCAGCGCCCCGCATAGCCGGGCAGACCGGCCTCGGCGCGTTGCACATCGAAATGTACTGTCGTCTTGCGGAATTCCTCATGACTGCGCTGGCCTTGCGCATAGGGCAGCAGCCAGTCGAGCGCCCTGGCCAGGGTCTGACCGTCTCGACCCGGCAAGTGCAACCAGTCCTCGCCGCGCCCCCGGGCCACCGCCGCCGCCAGCACCAGGGGTTCGAGGTCGTAGACGACATAGTGCAGGGCATCGCGCTCGCCGAAGTCCAGCACCTCGCCATCGGGCTTGAGATTGACCGACAGCTGCGCCACGAAGGCCGCCCGCGCCCGGGCGAACAGCGCCGGGTCATCCAAGGCACCCGCCGCCAGGGTCGCCAGCTTGATCCTGTGACTCTGCCAGTTGTTGCTCCAGACGCCACGGGCATCCCCACGATGCGCCTCCATCTGCTGCAGATAGCCCTCGGCCAGGGTCTCGATGAACGCGCGGGTGCGCTGGGCCGTGGCCAGAGGCAGGTCCGCCGCGGTCAGCCAATAAGCGAGGATGAGACCGCCCAGGTTGGTTTCGTCGATGGGCTGGAAGCTGGGCCGATATCCTGGCAGCCAGGCATCGAGATAGCGGGCCAGACGTGCCAGGGCCGCGGCATCGCGACTGTCCCGCCAGGCCAGCGCCAGATCGAGCATGTAGCCGAAGTCGCGCACCGCCGCGGCGGATTGATCGTGGATGCCGGTGTGCGGCAGGGTCCCCGCGGTATGGATCACCGGCAGCGCCTGGGGCTCCGGCGCCGGAGGCCGGCTGACCGCCAGTGCCAGCGCCGCGGCCGAGGGTGGCGTCGCGGCCAGGCAGGTCGAATGCCCGGGTGCTGCGGCCAGGGCGAGATACAGCAAGGCAGCGCTCATGGCGGGAATCCCTGGCTATCGGTAGCACGACTGGGCTGGTATCCCCCCAGCCTGGCATCCGCGCCTTAGCAACGCCTTAAGTCAGCCGCCCAGGGTAGCCCTCTGACGCTGGCGTCCTGCCAGCCGCCAGGAAAACCAGCCAAAAAAAAGCCCGCGACCAAGCGACTGGCCGCGGGTTGTGCAACGGGGGGAGAGGCGCCGGAGCCCCTCTCGAAAAGCGGATCTTACTGGGGACCGAGCTTGTCCATCAGGGCGGCGAGCTTTTCGTACTCGTCCTGCTTGAGATCCGTCAGCGGGGTGCGCACGGGGCCGGCGTCGTAGCCGGCGATGCGGGCGCCCGCCTTGACGATGCTGACGGCGTAGCCGGCGCAACGGTTGCGGATTTCCAGGTACGGCAGGAAGAAGTCGTCGATCAGCTTGCCGACCGCCTGGTGATCGTCACGGGCGATGGCTTCGTAGAACTGCACGGCGGTCTTGGGGATGAAGTTGAACACGGCCGAGGAATAGACCGGCACGCCCAGCGCCTTGTAGGCGGCGGCATAGACTTCCGCGGTGGGCAGGCCACCCAGGTAGCTGAAGCGATCGCCCAGGCGGCGGCGAATGGCGACCATGAGTTCGATGTCACCCAGGCCATCCTTGTAGCCGATCAGGTTCGGGCAGCGCTCGGCCAGTTGCTCCAGGTGATGGGGCTGCAGGCGGCAGACGTTGCGGTTGTAGACCACCACGCCGATCTTGACCGACTTGCAGACGGCTTCGACATGGGCGGCCACGCCGTCCTGGCTGGCTTCGGTCAGGTAGTGCGGCAGCAGCAGCAGACCCTTGGCGCCCAGCCGCTCGGCCTCTTGGGCATAGGCGATGGCCTGGCGGGTGGAGCCACCGACACCGGCGAGAATCGGCACACTGCCCTGGCAGGTGTCCACCGCGGTCTTGATGATGCCGCTGTATTCACTGGCTTCCAGCGAGAAGAATTCACCGGTGCCGCCAGCGGCGAACAGTGCGGTCGCACCGTAGGGGGCCAGCCACTCCAGGCGCTTGGCATAGGTGTCGGGGCGGAAGTCGCCGTTGGCATCGAAGTCGGTCAGCGGAAAGGACAGCAGACCGGAAGAGAGGACGTGTTTGAGTTCTTGTGGAGTCATCTTGAGTGCCTCGGCATAGGTTGGACTGGGGTGCGGCAGGTCCGCTACCCGTTGTAAGTCATCGTACAACCTCCTTTGTGGAAGGGGCAAGCCCCAACCAGAAAAATGCCTATCGCGGCGTCAAAGCCCTGCTTCAGACCTCTTCCGCCTGGCGTTCCATTTCTTCATGGGCGCGTCTGAGCCGCTCGCGACTGTTGCTCAGGTGCAGGCGCATGGCCGAGCGAGCCGCCTCGAGGTTGCCGTCTTCGATGGCCTGGACGATGGCTTCGTGCTCGGCATCCAGCCGTTTCTGATAGAGCTGCTGGTCGTCATGGGCGAGATAGGCGGAATTGAGCCGGGTGCGCGGAATCAGCACCGTGCCCAGGTAGCTCATGATGTCGCTGAAATAGCGATTGCCGGTGGAACTGGCGATCAGCAGGTGCAATTCCAGATCCGCGCTCACCGCGCGATCGGGCTGCTCGACGCCGGTGCGCATGGCTTCCAGCAGCGCCCACATGGCCTGCAGTTGCTCGGCCGAGCGGCGCTGGGCGGCCAGGCCGGCGGCCTCGACTTCCAGGCTGATGCGCAATTCGAGCATCGCCAGGACGTCCTTGAGGGTGGTGATGGTGGCCGGATCGATCGGCAATGGCGACTCGGGGCGCCGCTCCAGCACGAAGGTGCCGATGCCGTGGCGCGTTTCCACGTAACCCCCGGCCTGCAGCCGGGAAATGGCCTCGCGCACCACGGTGCGACTCACGCCCTGGGCCTGCATGATGGCCGACTCGGTGGGGAGCTTGTCGCCAGGCTGGAATTGGCCGTCGCCGATCTGCTGAATAAGCACTCCGACGACCTCTTCTGCCAGGCTGCGGGGTCTTTTTCGGGGGCGGGATACGGTAGCTGCTGACATGGATTCTCGTACCGATTGAAGGGACTCTGGAATCATAGCACCCCCCTTCCCGAAAACGCCCGATTTAGACCGCTTAGTCCATATCAGCGACCCTCGCCAACCGCTCTAGGACGCAGTTCTTGGCCCTCCAGCAGCAGGTGGCGGCGATGGTAGGCGCGCAGGCTCGGACGATGGCCGACACTGACCAGGGTGAGACCCGGATTTTCCGCCAGCAGACGCTCATAGAGCGCACGCTCGTCCGCTTCGCTGAGCGCCGAGCTGGCTTCGTCGAGAAACAGCCAGTCGGGGGCGTAGAGCAGCGCCCGCGCCAGGGCTACCCGCTGCTGCTCGCCGGGCGACAGGGTGCGTTCCCAGTGGCGGGCTTCATCCAGGTGCTCGCGCAGGTGATAGAGACGGCACTGCTGCAGCACCTCGGCCAGCCGCTCGTCGGAATAGGCATCCGCCGGCTGCGGATAGGCCAGGGCTTCGCGCAGGGTGCCGATGGGCAGATAGGGTTGTTGCGGCAGGAACAGCTGACGCCCCGGCGGGACGCCGATCCCGCCCTGCCCTTGCCGCCAGAGTCCGGCCAGGGCCCGCAGCAGGGTGCTCTTGCCACTGCCCGAGGCGCCTTCGATCAGCAGGTGTTCGCCACGGGCGATACGCAGATCGGTGGGATGCAGCAGCAACCGGCCGGCGGCACCCAGGGAAAGACCTTCCAGGACCAGGTCGCTGCTACTGGCATGGGGCACCAGGATGTCAGTCTCCTGGCTGAATTCGGCCATGGTCTCGCGAAAGGTCAGCAGACGATCGGAAACGGCGCGCCAGCCGGCCAGGCTGACGTAGGCGTCGACGAACCAGCTGAGACTTTCCTGGACATTGCCGAAGGCCGAGTTGATCTGCATCAGATCGCCCAGCTGGATCTTGCCGGAGAAATAGCGCGGCGCCGCCAGGACGAAGCCGGCGATGATGGCGATCTGGCTGTAGCCAGCGGTGAAGAAGGTCAGCCGCTTGGTGTAGTTCATCACCAGGTGGTAGTTGCCCCAGACATAGCCGAAGCGATCCAGCAGACGGCGGTGCTCGTTGGCCTCACCGCGGAACAGCGCCACGCTCTCGGCCTTCTCGCGGACGCGGATCAGGCCGAAGCGCAGGTCGGCTTCATAGCGTTGCTGCTGGTTGTAGAGACCGATCAGCCGACGGCCGATCAGATGGGTCAGCCAGGTGCCGACGGTGGCGTAGATCAGGGCCGCCCAGAACATGTAGGCCGGGATGGTGATGCCGAACAGGGTGATGTCGCCGGAGATGCCGAACAGGATGACGCTGAAGGACACCAGGCTGACCACGGTGCGGATGAACCCCAGCCCGAGGCTCAGGGTGGTTTCGGCGAAGTCGCGGATGTCTTCGGTGAGGCGCTGGTCGGGGTTGTCGGCGCCGCCTTCGCGTTCCAGCTGGTAGTAGTTGCGGTCGGACAGCCAGAGGCCGAAGTGCTTTTCGGTCAGCCAGCGCCGCCAGTTGATGGTCAGCGCCTGAGTGAGGTAAAGCCGGTACACGGCCAGCAGGATGGCGGTGGCGGCCAGCCCGCAGAAGTACAGCATCAGCCGGATGAAGGCGGCCAGATCGCGATTCTGCAGGGCGTCGTAGAAGTAGCGATACCAGGTATTCAGGGCCACCGACAGGCCGACCCCGGCCAGCGACAGGGCGATGACCACGGACAGCAGGAGCCAGGCCTTGCCTTTCTCTTCACTGCGCCAGTAGGGGGTGATCAAAGCCCAGACGCGGGCCAGGAAATGCCCACGGGAAGCCCCGTAGACGGAGGGCACGGGTACGGCGGATTCGGACATGCTCGGACTCTCAAGGACTGCTCAACGAGACGCCTGCACAGCCTATGCCGGAAAGCCTGAACGAATTCTGACTGAAACAATGTAACAGTTTGTCGCCCACGGCGATCGTGGGCGATGCCAGCCTCAGCGACGCACCGGACGCTTCTGCAGCTTGCGCTGCAGGGTACGGCGGTGCATGCCCAGCGCCCGCGCGGTCGCCGAGATGTTGCCTTCGTGCTCGGACAGTACCCGCTGGATGTGCTCCCACTGCAGGCGATCCACCGACATGGGATTGTCCGGCACCAGGGTGTCGAGATCGGCGTGCTGGGCGAGCAGGCCGGCCAGGACGTCATCGGCATCCGCCGGCTTGCACAGGTAGTTGGTGGCGCCGCGCTTGATGGCCTCCACCGCGGTGGCGATGCTGGAATAGCCGGTGAGGATCACCACGCGCATCTCCGGGTGCAGCTCCAGCAGCTGGGGCAGCAGCACCAGCCCCGAGTCCCCTTCCATCTTGAGGTCGAGCACGGCGTAGTCCGGCAGGTCTTCCTTGGCCAGTTGCAGGCCTTCCTCGGCGCTGTCGGCGATGGACACGCGCAAGCCGCGGCGATCCATGGCGCGGGCCATCACCCGGGTAAAGGTGGGATCGTCGTCGACCAGCAGGATGTGGGGCTGGTCGTCGAAACCGCTGTTGAGGTCGTCAGTCATAGAATTCTCCAGGCATTCACGCCAGGGCGTAGTGCCGCGGCAGGCGCAATTCGGTCAGGGTGCCGCCTTCTTCGTGATTGTAGAGCTTCACCGTGCCGCCGGCGCGGGTGACGCTGGCCTGGCTGAGAAACAGGCCCAGCCCGAAGCCCTTGCCCTTGGTGGTGAAGAAGGGCTTGCCGAGCTGTTCGGCGATGGCCAGGGGTACGCCGGCACCGTGATCGCGGATCGACAGGCACAGCTCGCGCGCATCCCAGTGCAGACGGATGGCCAGGTTTTCCGGGCAGGCATCGGCGGCATTGTTGAGTAGATTCAGCAGTGCCTGGGTAAGTTCGACCGGCGGGGTCAGGCGCGGTGGCGTGCCCAGACTGACCACCTCGAAGCTGTAGGTGGCTTCCGGTCGCATCAGGTGCCAGCGATCCATGGTCGCCTCCAGCCACTCCACGGCGGTCTGCTCCTGCACCGTCTGGCGGCGGTCCGCTTCGGCCGCACGCACCAGTTGCTGCAGGGTCTGCTTGCACTGGCCGACCTGGGCCTGCAACAGCGCCAGGTCCTCGCTCAGGGTCGGCTGACCGGCGTACTCCTGCTGCAGCTCCTTGAGCAACACGCTCATGGTGGACAGCGGCGTGCTCAGCTCGTGGGCCGCGCCGGCGGCCTGGGTGGCCACGGCCAGCAGCTGCTGATCGCGCATGGCCTGTTCGCGGCGCTGGGCCTGCAGGCTCTCCTGCTCGCGCAGGGCGGTGGCCATGCGCGCGACGAACAGGGTGATGACCGCGGCGGAAAGGGCGAAGCTCAGCCACATGCCGTAGCTGAGCACCGCGCCGTCGTTGGCCACCAGCAGGTGCAACGGCTCGTAGGACAGCAGCATCAGCGAGAAGACCGCCAGGGTCAGGGCCGCCAGGACCAGGGTATAGAGCCAGGGCAGCGTGGCCGCGGCGATGGTCAGGGGCACCAGGTAATAGGAGGCGAAGGGGTTGGTCGGACCGCCGGCGAAATACAGCAGGGCACTGTGGATGGCCAGGTCGCAGCCCAGGTGGGCGGCGTATTCCTGCTCGGTGACCGGCCAGGGGCGGGTCAGCCGCAGGGCGGCGAACAGGCAGAGTACGGCCGAGACGCCCAGGGTGATGGCCAGGGCCGTCCAGGGCAGCTGGACGATGCCCGACAGCCGGGCGATGCCCACCGAGCCGGCCTGCGCGGCCAGCACCAGCACGCGGATGATGACCAGGCGCCCGAGATTCTGGCGATTGGCGGACAACCATTGAACAGGCAAGGAGAACATGCGAGGTTCCAGGCGCAAGAAACGATCGAGACGACAGCCCCGCGGGGCTGCCGGTCAGAGCAGACTTGGCATTATAGCGATGGGTATCCGCCCGCAGCCGCCGACGCGGCAAAGCGACGCACCATCCGCCAGGTCCGCGGTCACACCGCTTTCGGACTGCCAATCAGGAGAACACCATGACCTTTCCCCTACGCCCGCTCGTGCTGGGCGCCGCGCTGTTCAGCACCCTGCTCGCCACCGGCGTCCAGGCCGATGAGCCACGCTACAACCAGATCAGCCTGAGGGCCGAGGTCAGCCGCGAGGTCCCGCGCGACCGCATGCAGGTCATGCTCTACACCGAAAGCCAGGGCCAGGATCCGGCGGCCCTGGCCAGCGACACCACCAAGACCCTCAACGCCGCCCTGGAGCAGGCGCGCAAGGTCAAGGGGGTGGACGTTTCCCTGGGCAATCGCAACACCTATCCGGTCTATGAAGACCAGGGCCGCGCCATCAACGCCTGGCGCGAGCGCGGTGAACTGCGCCTGGAAAGCGCCGACTTCGCCGCCCTGTCCAAGCTGACCGGCGAACTGCTGGGCAGCCTGAAGATGGGCAACCTGCAATTCACCATCGCCGATGGCACCCGCAAGCAGCAGGAGGATGCCCTGTTCAAGGACGCCGTGGCCGCCTTCAAGGCGCGCGCCCAGCTGGCCACCGAAGCCCTGGGTGGCTCGGGCTATCGCATCGTCAGCCTGGACCTGGGTACCAGCGGCGTACCCCAGCCGCTGCCGATGCTGCGCATGTCGGCGATGAAGGCCGCCAGCGATGCCGTGACCCCGGATGTCGCCCCCGGCACCACCACCGTCGAAGTGACCGCGGGCGGTACCATCGAAGTACAGATGCCCTGATCTAGTGCAGAAAAGTAACAACGCTGTTCCGGTGCGCACTTTTGGTGCGCACCGGGTTCCTGCCGCGACACCTTGTCTTACATCTTTGCGACATCTGTTTTGTGTTTGGGTCGCCTGGGGTCAATAGCTCGCCTGAGCTATGGACATGGGCACAGGCTGTGCATGTGGGCTCATCTGTCCACAAGACATCGGCATTCTGTTTCGCAACGCCACATCGTGTTGCGCCGTCCCCGACATGAGGTCTCCATGCACAAGAACGTACTCGCTGCCCTCTTCGCTTCCGGTCTGCTGGCCGGCGCACCCCTGGCCCAGGCGACCAACCTGGTGTTCTGCTCCGAAGGCAGCCCGGCCGGCTTCGATCCGGCGCAATACACCACCGGCACCGACTTCGATGCGTCGGCGGAAACCATCTTCAACAAGCTGACCCAGTTCGAGCGCGGCGGTACCCAGGTCAAGCCGGGACTGGCAGAAAGCTGGGACATCAGCGAAGACGGCAAGGTCTACACCTTCCACCTGCGCAAGGGCGTGAAATTCCACACCACGGACTACTTCAAGCCGACTCGCGAATTCAATGCCGATGACGTCCTGTTCACCTTCCAGCGCATGCTGGACAAGAACAATCCGTTCCGTAAGGCCTACCCCACCGAATTCCCCTACTTCACAGACATGGGCCTCGACCAGAACATCGCCAAGGTGGAAAAGGTCGACGACTACACGGTGCGCATGACCCTCAACGAAGTGGACGCCGCCTTCCTGCAGAATCTGGCGATGCCCTTCCCGTCGATCCAGTCGGCCGAATACGCCGACAAGCTGCTCAAGGCCGGCAAGGCGGCCGAGATCAACCAGAAGCCGATCGGCACCGGTCCCTTCGTCTTCAGCCGCTACCAGAAGGATGCTGTGATCCGTTACAAGGCCAACCCGGACTACTGGGACAAGGTCGATGGACCCAAGGTGGACAACCTGATCTTCTCCATCAACACCGATCCTTCGGTGCGGATGCAGAAGCTCAAGGCCGGCGAGTGCCAGATCACCGTCTATCCGCGTCCGGCCGACCTCGACGGGCTGAAGAAGGACCCGAATCTCAAGCTGCCGTCGCAGCCGGGCTTCAACCTGGGCTACATCTCCTACAACGTCGAGCACGGCGAGCTGGCCAAGCTCAAGGTACGCCAGGCGATGGACATGGCGGTCAACAAGGAAGCCATCATCAACGCCGTCTACCAGGGCGCCGGCCAGGTAGCCGTCAACAGCATGCCGCCGACCCAGTGGTCCTATGACAAGTCCATCAAGGACGCGCCCTACGATCCGGAAAAGGCCAAGGCCCTGCTCAAGGAAGCCGGCTTCAAGGAAGGCACCGAGCTCACCCTCTGGGCCATGCCGGTGCAGCGTCCCTACAACCCCAATGCGCGCCTGATGGCGGAGATGCTGCAGCAGGACTGGGCCAAGATCGGCGTCAAGACCAAGATCGTCAGCTACGAATGGGGCGAGTACATCAAGCGTTCCAAGAGTGGCGAGCAGGACATCATGCTGATCGGCTGGAGCGGCGACAACGGCGACCCGGACAACTGGCTGGCGACCCTCTTCGGCTGCAAGGCCATCGGTGGCAACAACTTCTCCCGCTGGTGCTACCAGCCGTTCGAGGACCTGGTGGTCAAGGCCAAGCGCGTGACCGACCAGGGCGAGCGCACCAAGCTCTACGAACAGGCCCAGCAGGTGCTCAAGCAGCAGGTACCCATGACGCCCATCGCGCACTCCACGGTCTACATGCCGATGCGCAAGGAAGTCCAGGACTACAAGATCAGCCCCTTCGGGTTGAACGAGTTCTACGGCGTCAGCGTCAGCAAGTGAAGCCTCTTGGCCAGGGTCGGGAGCTAGACTCCCGACCCTGGCCGTTCATTTGACTGATGGAGTGAGACCCATGCGCCTTCCCTACGCCTACTCGTTGCTGGCGGCGAGCCTGCTCGCCTGTGCTCCGCTCGCCCAGGCGGCGAGCAACCTCGTCTATTGCTCGGAAGCCAGCCCGGCCGGTTTCGATCCGGCGCAATACACCTCGGGCACCGAATTCGATGCCTCGGCCGAAACGGTCTTCAACCGCCTGGTGCAGTTCCAGCGTGGCGGCACCACCCTCGAGCCGGGCCTGGCGACCCAATGGGACGTGAGCGCGGATGGCAAGACCTATACCTTCCACCTGCGCCAGGGCGTGAAATTCCATACCACCGACTACTTCAAGCCCACGCGCGACTTCACTGCCGACGACGTGGTCTTCACCTTCCAGCGCATGCTCGACAAGGAGCAGCCGTTCCGTAAGGCCTATCCCACGGAATTCCCCTACTTCACCGACATGGGGCTGGACCAGAACATCGCCAAGGTGGCCAAGGTCGACGACCACACCGTGGTCTTCACCCTGAACAAGGTCGACGCCGCCTTTGCCGCCGACCTGGCCATGAGCTTCGCCTCCATCCAGTCGGCGGAGTACGCCACGCAGTTGCTCAAGGCGGGCAAGCCCGAGCTGCTCAACCAGCAGCCCATCGGCACCGGCCCCTTCGTCTTCAGCCGCTACCAGAAGGATGCGGTGATCCGCTTCAAGGGCAATCCGGACTACTGGAAGCCCGAGGACGTCAAGCTCGACAACCTGATCTTCGCCATCACCCCCGATGCCGCCACCCGCCTGCAGAAGCTCAAGGCCAACGAATGCCAGGTGAGCGGCTATGCGCGTCCGGCGGACCTGGTGGAGATGAAGCAGGATCCGCAGCTCAAGGTGCTGCAGCAGCCGGGCTTCAACGTCGGCTTCCTCGCCTACAACGTCCAGCATCCACCGCTGGACAAGCCCGAGGTGCGGCGTGCCCTGGACATGGCCATCAACAAGCAGGCCATCGTCGACACCGTGTTCCAGGGCGCCGGCCAGGTCGCGCAGAACGTGATCCCGCCGAATCAGTGGTCCTACGACAAGAACATCAAGGGCGCGCCCTACGATCCGGAAAAGGCCAAGGCTCTGCTCAAACAGGCGGGGATCAAGGACGGTACCGAGATCGCGCTCTGGGCCATGACGGTGCAGCGCGCCTCCAACCCCAACGCCCGCCAGTCGGCGCAGATGATCCAGCAGGATTGGGCCAAGGTCGGCATCAAGGCCAAGATCGTCAGCTACGAATGGGGTGAGTACATCAAGAGAGCCAAGGCCGGCGAACACGATGTGCTGACCTATGGCTGGACCGGCGACAACGGCGATCCCGACAACTGGCTGGGCGTGCTCTATGGCTGCAGCGCCATCGGCGGCAGCAACTATGCGCGCTGGTGCGACAAGAGCTACGACGCCCTCATCCAGAAGGCCAAGACCAGCAACGATCGCGCCGAACGCACCCGTCTCTACGAGCAGGCGCAACAGATCATTCGCCAGCAGATGCCGGTGAGCCCCATGGCCCACTCGGTGGTGTCCCAGCCCATGCGCAAAGAAGTGCAGGGCTTCAAGATCAACCCCTTCGGCGTCACCGGTTTCTATGGCGTAAGCCTCGACCGCTGACCCTGTCCGGCCCGCCTCGCGGGCCTTCACGAGGAGCCTTCCGTGTCCAAACCGCTATTCTCGCTGTCTCTCGCCGCCCTCCTCTGCCTGACGGCCAATGCCGCCCTGGCACGCCCCCTGGTGGTCTGCACCGAGGCCAATCCGGAAGGCTTCGATCCGGGTCGCTACACCTCCGGCTATACCTTCAACGCCTCGGCCACCCCGCTGTACAACCGCCTGGTGGAATTCAAGCAGGGTACCGCCGAGCTGGAGCCGGGCCTGGCCGAAAGCTGGGAGGTCTCCCCGGATGGCCTGCAGTACACCTTCACCCTGCGCCAGGGGGTGAAATTCCACACCACCGACTACTTCAAGCCCACTCGCGATTTCAACGCCGACGACGTGGTGTTCAGCTTCGAGCGCATGCTCGACAAGAACAATCCCTGGTACAACCTCTCCCCGAGCGGCTATCCCTATGCCGCCGCCATGGAGATGGGCACCCTGATCAAGTCCATCGACAAGGTGGACGACAGCCACGTGCGCTTCACCCTCAACCAGCCCGAGGCGCCCTTCCTCGCCGACCTGGCCATGGCCTTCGGCTCGATCCTGTCCAAGGAATACGCCGACAGCCTGCTGGCCAGCAAGAAGACCGACGACATCAACCAGAAGCCCATCGGCACCGGTCCCTTCGTCTTCCAGCGTTATGCCAAGGATTCCAACACCCGCTACAAGGTCAATCCGGACTACTTCGGCAAGAAGCCGCAGATGGACGGCCTGGTGCTGGCGGTGACCCTGGATCCCAATGTGCGCATCCAGCGGGTGCGCAACAACGAGTGCCAGATCGGCCTGACGGTCAAGCCGCAGGACGTGCCGATGCTCAAGCAGGACAAGAGCCTCAAGCTGGCCCAGGTGGAAAGCCAGACCACCTCCTACCTGGCGCTGAACACCAAGCACAAGGCGCTGAGTGACGTGCGGGTGCGCCAGGCCATCGCCATGGCCTTCGATCAGCAGAACTACCTGAAGACGGTGTTCGGCGAAGGCGGCGCCAAGGCGGCGATCAATCCCTATCCCTCTTCGCTGCTGGGCTACGCCAAGGACATCAAGCCCTGGCCCCATGACGTGGAAAAGGCCAAGGCGCTGCTCAAGGAAGCCGGCTATCCCGATGGCTTCACCCTCAAGTACTACATCAGCACCGGTACCGGCCCGGGCGGCAGTCCGGCGCTGGTGGCCCAGCTGATCCAGGGCGACCTCGCCAAGATCGGCATCAAGGCCGAGATCACCCAGTTCGAGTGGGGCGAATTCGTCAAGCGCACCAAGGCCGGCGAGCACGACCTGATGATGATGAGCTGGACCGGCGACAACGGGGACCCGGACAACTTCCTCACCAACAACCTGAGCTGCGCCGCGGTGCAGGGCGGCGAGAACCGCGCCTTCTGGTGCGACCAGGCCTTCAACGACGCCATTGAAAAGGCCAAGCGCATCAACGACCCGGCTCAGCGTACCGCCCTCTACGAACAGGCCCAGCAGATCTTCCACCAGCAGATGCCCTGGATTCCGCTGGCGCATCCGCTGTTCACCGACGTCCTGCAACCCAAGGTGCAGGGCTATGTGCAGAGTCCGCTGGGGGTCTACGACTTCTCCACGGTGACCCTCGACTGATCGGCACCTGATGCCGTAAGCGACCGGGCCCGGGCGGCCCGCCCCTCGACCTATCCCGCCTCGCGCCGTGTTTCGGCGCGACGGGTTCGGTCGTGCCGGAAACGCCCAAAAAAACAGAAAAACGACCGCTTTGGAGCACAGCCGATGACCAACGTCCACCGTGGAGGCCTCGCCCTCTCGCTACTCACCCTGGCCCTGACCGCCCACGCCCAGTCCCCGGCGCCGGAAGATCCCAGCTACGCCAACGAGGTCCAGACCCTGCCCAACGTGCAGAAGCCGGTGAAGGGCCAGGAAGGCGCCAAGGGCTTCTTCGCCGACGACAGCCTGACCCTGGCCACGCGCAACTTCTTCGCCCGCGAGACCAGCTCCGATCCGATCTTCAGCTACACCAAGAACGGTACCCGGGTGCGCACTCACTCGCGCAATACCTGGGTCCAGGCCACGGCGCTCAAGTACAGCTCCGGCTACACCCAGGGCCCGGTGGGTTTCGGCATCGACGTGGCGGGCTATCAGGCCACCAACCTGGAGCGGGGCAAGGGTCAGATCGGTGGCGGCGGCAACCGCACCCTGGCCAACGCCGAGGGCGAGGGCCATGCCGAGTGGTCCAAGCTGGGCATCGCCGACGCGCGCTTCCGCGTCTCCAACACCGAACTCAAGATCGGTCGTTTCATGCTCGACACCCCGGTGATCAGCTACAACGACAACCGGCCCTTCCCCTCCGGCTTCGACGGCTTCGCCCTGACCAGCGATGAATGGGACAACCTCTCGCTGCAGGGTGGCAGCTTCACCCGGGTCAGTCCGCGGACCGGTGCCGGCGACGAGAAGTGGACCACCGAGTACGGCACCCGCGAGGTCACCGCCGACCGCCTGAGCTTTCTCGGTGGCAACTACAAGCTGCCCCAGGGCTGGGAAGTCAGCGTCTACGGCGCCAACTTCGAAGACGTCTGGAACCAGTACTTCCTGAGCGTGACCCAGGCCGGCGGCTCGCTCGACACCTTTGCCTGGAAGGCGGTGGCCAACGCCTATCGCACCGTCGACGCCGGCAGCGCCAAGGCCGGCGACATCGACAACACCGCCTGGAGCCTGGCGTTCACCGGCAGCCACCAGGCCCACAGCCTGACCCTGGCCTACCAGCAGATCGACGGCAACGAGTACTTCGATTACGCCCACGAAACCGCGGCCATCTACCTGGCCAACTCCCTGGTCTCGGACTACAACGGCCCCAACGAGAAGTCGCTGCAGATCCGCTACGAAACCGACTGGAGCTACTTCGGCGTGCCCGGCCTGAGCACCGGCGTCTGGTACGCCAAGGGTTGGGACATCGACGGCACCCACTACGACGCCGGCGCCGGCAAGTACGCCAACTATGCCGAGGTCCTGCAGCAGGATGGCGAGAAGCACCACGAGATCGGCCTGGTCACCACCTACAAGGTGCAGCAGGGCACGCTCAAGGACAGTCGCTTCCGCCTGCTGCTGACCGATCACCGCGCCAGCCAGAACCAGGTCGACGGCAACGTCAAGGAGCTGCGTCTGGTCTCCACCCTGCCGTTCAACCTGCTGTGATGACGAAACCCGGCGGATTTCGTTCAGCGCCCGGCATCTCGCCGGGATCGCGTCGCGAACACCGGCGAAGCCCTGGCCATGTCGAGGATATCGACGGCCGTGGCAACGTGGTAGTCTGCCGGGTTTGGAGCGCTGGCCCAGAGCGCTCTTCGAACCTATTCGTAGGACCGAACGAGCCTGCCGCTGGCAGGCCGCGTTCGTCGCGGACCAGGACGGTCCGCGCAGGGATGAATCCGGACCCACAAGGTCTGAGAGTCAGATCAAAAGCCCGCGGGCTTTTGAGCGGGCTTTCACTTAAAAACGCGGCCGGGCACGTACTCGCGCCGTCTTGATCAGCCTCAAGAGGAGATACCCCCTCCGATGCTCGCCTTCATCGCCCGTCGCTTCGGGCTGCTGATACCGACGTTCTTTGGCGTCACCCTGCTGACCTTCGCCCTGATCCGCCTCATCCCCGGCGATCCGGTGGAAGTCATGATGGGCGAACGCCGCGTCGATCCGCAGATGCACGCCGAAGCCATGCACCGCCTGGGCCTCGACAAGCCCCTGTACCAGCAGTATTTCGACTACATCGGCAATCTCGCCCAGGGCAACCTCGGCGAATCCCTGCGCAGCCGCGTCGGGGTCTGGGACGAATTCCTGACCCTGTTCCCGGCCACCCTGGAACTCTCGGTGGCGGCCATGCTGTTCGCCACGGTGTTCGGCGTGCTGGCCGGCATCATCGCCGCCCTCAGGCGCGGCTCCACGGTGGACCACGGGGTGATGGGCGTGGCCCTGACCGGCTACTCCATGCCGATCTTCTGGTGGGGCCTGCTGCTGATCATGCTGTTCTCGGTGCAGCTCGGCTGGACCCCGGTCTCCGGTCGTCTGGACCTGCTCTACGACATCCCGCCGCGCACCGGCTTCATGCTCATCGACACCCTGCTCTCCGACGAGCCCGGCGCCTTCGTCGATGCCCTCAAGCACCTGATCCTGCCGGCCATCGTGGTGGGCACCATTCCCCTGGCGGTGATCGCGCGCATGACCCGCTCGGCCATGCTCGAGGTGCTGCGCGAGGACTATGTGCGCACCGCTCGCGCCAAGGGCCTGTCGCCCAAGCGGGTGGTCTTCGTCCACGCCCTGCGCAACGCCCTGATCCCGGTGCTGACCGTGCTCGGCCTGCAGGTCGGTAGCCTGCTCTCCGGCGCGGTGCTCACCGAGACCATCTTTTCCTGGCCCGGCATCGGCAAGTGGCTGATCGAGGCCATCGGCGCCCGGGACTACCCGGTGGTGCAGAACGGCATCCTGCTGATCGCCACCCTGGTCATCCTGGTCAATTTCGTCGTGGACATCCTCTACGGCCTGGTCAATCCGCGCATCCGCCACCAGCGTTGATGCGCCCAAACGGACAGAGCCTATGACAACGGTAAATACCCCGGCCGCTCAAGACCCGAGCGCCCTCTACCCCTCCCCCTTCAAGGAGTTCTGGCACGCCTTCGCCCGCAACAAGGGCGCCCTCGGCGGGCTGATCTTCATGGTCATCGTGGTGTTCTGCGCGCTCTTCGCGCCCTGGGTCGCGCCCCATGCGCCCAGCGAGCAATTCCGCGACTTCATGCTCACCCCGCCACTGTGGCTGGAGGGCGGCAACAGCCAGTTCCCGCTGGGTACCGACGAGCTGGGGCGTGACCTGCTCAGCCGGCTGATCCACGGCGCCCGGCTGTCGCTGCTGATCGGCCTGGCCTCGGTGGTCTTCTCGCTGATCCCCGGCATCCTGCTCGGCCTGGTCGCCGGCTTCTCGCCCAATCGCGCCGGTCCGGTGATCATGCGCCTGATGGACATCATGCTGGCGCTGCCGTCGCTGCTGCTGGCCGTGGCCATCGTCGCCATCCTCGGCCCAGGCCTGATCAACACCGTGGTGGCCATCGCCATCGTCTCGCTGCCGTCCTATGTGCGCCTGACCCGCGCCGCGGTGATGGGCGAACTGCACCGCGACTACGTCACCGCCTCGCGGCTGGCCGGCGCCGGCACCCTGCGGCTGATGTTCGTCAGCGTGCTGCCCAACTGCATGGCGCCGCTGATCGTCCAGGCCACCCTGAGCTTTTCCTCGGCGATCCTCGATGCCGCCGCCCTGGGCTTCCTCGGCCTCGGCGTGCAGCCGCCCACTCCCGAGTGGGGCACCATGCTGGCCTCGGCCCGTGACTACATCGAGCGCGCCTGGTGGGTGGTGACCCTGCCGGGTCTCGCCATCCTCTTCACCGTGCTGGCCATCAACCTGATGGGCGACGGCCTGCGCGATGCCCTCGATCCGCGTCTGAAGGTGCAGTCATGAGCCTCCTCGAAATCCAGAACCTCTCGGTGCGCTTCGGCGGCGCCGACGCCCCGCCGGTGGTGGAAGGCCTCGATCTCACGGTGGATCAGGGCGAGATCGTCGCCATCGTCGGTGAGTCCGGCTCCGGCAAGTCGGTGACCATGATGGCCGTGATGGGCCTGATCGATCACCCCGGCCGCATCACCGCCGACCGCCTGGCCTTCGACGGCCAGGACCTGCTCAGCCTCAAGGGTCGCCGCCGGCGCCACCTGATCGGCAAGGAGCTGTCGATGGTCTTCCAGGACCCGATGACGGCACTCAACCCCAGCTACACCGTGGGCTTCCAGCTGGAAGAGGTGATCCGCCAGCATCTGGGCCTCAAGGGTCGCGCCGCTCGCCAGCGCGCTCTGGAATTGCTGGAAAAGGTCGAGATCCCGGCCGCGGCCAGTCGCCTCGGCGCCTATCCGCACCAGCTGTCCGGGGGCATGAGCCAGCGCGTCGCCATCGCCATGGCCATCGCCGCCGAGCCACGTCTGCTGATCGCCGACGAACCCACCACCGCCCTGGACGTGACCATCCAGGCGCAGATCATGGAGCTCTTGGTCAATCTGCAGCGCGACGAGGGCATGGGCCTGATCCTCATCACCCACGACCTCGCCGTGGTGGCCGAGACCGCCCAGCGCGTGGTGGTGATGTACGCCGGCCAGGCGGTGGAGAAAGGCGTGGTGCCGACGCTGTTCGACGCCCCCGCCCACCCCTATACCGAAGCCCTGCTGGCGGCCATTCCCGAGCACAGCCAGACGGATCGCCTGCACACCCTGCCCGGTATCGTGCCCGGTCGCTATGACCGGCCGGCCGGCTGCCTGCTCAGTCCGCGCTGCCCCTATGTGCAGCCACGCTGCCAGGAGCGTCCGGCGCTGGAGCCCTATGACCGCGGCGCGGTGCGCTGCTTCTTCCCGCGCAACGTCGCCCCGGGCGAAGCCCCCGAGGTGCTGCCCGAACATCAACGTCCCAGCCAGTTGCCGGAGGATCGCCATGGCGCCGTCTGAAGCCACCGTCCTCGCCCGCTCCACCACCCCGGAGCAGGCGCCCGAGCACCTCGTGCTCGAAGCCAAGGGCCTGACCCAGCACTATCAAATCTCCCGCGGGCTGTTCAAGGACAGCGCCACGGTCAAGGCGCTCAACGGCGTCTCCTTCGACCTCCAGGCCGGGCGCACCCTGGCCGTGGTGGGGGAGTCGGGCTGTGGCAAGTCCACCCTGGCCCGTGCCCTGACCCTGATCGAGCAGCCCACCGCCGGCAGCCTGGTCATCGGCGGCCAGGACGTGGCCCAGGCCGACGCCGCCCGCCGCAAGGAGCTGCGCCGCGAGGTGCAGATGGTGTTCCAGAATCCCTACGCCTCGCTCAATCCGCGGCGCAAGATCGGCGACCAGCTGGCCGAGCCGCTGCAGATCAACACCAGCCTGTCGCGCACCGAAAGGCGCGAGAAGGTGCAGGCGATGATGCAGCAGGTGGGCTTGCGGCCCGAGCACTACCAGCGCTATCCGCACATGTTCTCCGGCGGCCAGCGCCAGCGCATCGCCGTGGCCCGCGCCATGATGCTGCAGCCCAAGGTGCTGGTGGCGGACGAGCCGACCTCGGCGCTGGACGTGTCCATCCAGGCGCAGGTGCTCAACCTGTTCATGGATCTGCAGCAGCAGTACCGCACGGCCTATGTGTTCATCTCCCACAATCTCTCGGTGGTGCGCCACATCGCCGACGAGGTGATGGTGATGTACCTGGGCTGCATCGTCGAAAAGACCAGTCGCGACCTGCTGTTCGAGCGGCCCCTGCATCCCTATACCCAGATGCTGCTGTCGGCCACCCCGAGTCTGCACCCGGATCCGAGCAAGCCGCGCATCCGCATCCAGGGCGAACTGCCCAATCCGCTGGATCCGCCACCCGGTTGCGTCTTCCACCGTCGCTGCCCCTATGCGACGGAAAAGTGCAAGACCGAGGTCCCGGCGCTGCGCAACGTGGAAGCCCGCCAGGTGGCCTGCCACTATGCGGAGAACTTTCTGTAGGCCAACGGCGCCGTTGGGCTTCGCTGGCGATCAATCCAACCTACTCACTGACGCTGGTACGTAGCAGCAACTCTCGCATCGCGGCCATGGGCCGCTCCTACATGGTGATCAGAACCCGTAGGAGCGGCCCATGGCCGCGATAGAGCCGTTAAAGCCAGCAGCATCCTCGAACGCACCTGTTATCTTTGGGCTTCATCCCGCTGCCGGACTTCCCATGCACATCCGCCCCTTCCAGCCCGCCGACACCGAAGCCGTGGTCAGCCTCTGGCAGGCTTGCGGTCTGACCCGTCCCTGGAACGATCCCTACCGCGACATCCAGCGCAAGCTCGCCGAGCAACCCGAGTTGTTTTTGGTGGGCGAAGCGGACGGCGTGCTCATGGCCAGCGCCATGGTCGGCACCGATGGCCATCGCGGCTGGCTCTACTACCTGGCGGTGGCTCCCGCCCACCAGCGGCGCGGTCATGCCCGGCGACTGGTGGCGACCGCCGAACAGCTGCTCACCGAGCGCGGCTGCCCCAAACTGCAGCTGATGGTGCGCCGGGACAACGCGGCGATCCTCGGCTTCTATGCGGCCTTGGGTTATGTGGAGGCCGAGGTCGTCACCCTGGGCAAGCGGCTGATCGCCGACGACTAGAGTGGAAGAAGGCGAAGCCCTGTCCGCTGCCGATACTCAATGCCCAGTGGAAAACGCTTCGCGGCTTTCCACGCTATGGACTGACAGCTGACTGCAGGGTGGGTAACGGCGCAGCCTTACCCACGCGCAGCCGAACCTGTTGTGGAAACCCTGGACGGTTTCCACCAGGTATAGCCGGTGTAGAGTGGACGGATCCTCTGAGGAGACGGGCTTCCGAATCCCCCTGCCGGCGAGGCCGTCAGGTCCCTGTCGTCTCCCTGTCAGGCTGCTGTCGGGTTGCCGTCGTGTCGGACAGAGGGGTCTGCGGCTAGGCTTTCCCTCGTCCCTCATCGCTGGAGAAATCGAGATGCAACTGCCCAACAGGATCAAGGAACACCGCCTGGCGCGAGCCTGGTCGCAAGAGCAGCTGGCCGAACTCGCGGGCATCAGCACCCGTACGGTGCAACGCCTCGAAAATGGCGAGCAGGCCAGTCTGGAGACGCTGAGCGCCCTGGCCGCCGTCCTGGAGATCAGGGTGAGCGATCTGACCGAGCAAACCTCCCAGGAAGCAGGATCCGCCGCAGACGAGCGGATCGCCAATGCTCGTGAACAGGTAGCCGCCGAGATCGGCTTCTATTGGCAGGTGCTGCGAGGCCTGGTCATCTGCATCTTTCTCTATGTGCTCAATCGCGAGACCTCGCCCGACAGCCACTGGTCCTGGTGGGTCGCCGCCATCTGGGGAGTTCTGCTGCTGGGCCGCGGCATCCAGACCTTCTTCCTGCGCGACCGAATCGCCCTCTGGCAGCACGCCCGGCTGCAAAAGCTGCTACGCAAGTAGCAAAGGCCGGCGATCGGCACCCACCTCCCGGCGGCCTCGGGCCATAGCGCGGCCATCCGGCCATCGGACTGCCGAGCCAGGTGGCGATCCTGGACTTCAACAGGCTCAGCGCCAACCCACGAGCGTGCGACCCGCTGCCGTAGGTTGGGCTGAGACGGCTTCATCGTCGAAGCCCAACATCCCAGACCTTTTCCTTGCTGTCGGGCTTCGCTGGGCTCAACCCAACCTGCGTTTAGCGTGGCAGCAGCCCCACCAACGGCCCCGGATGCTTGCGGACCTCGGCGTAGGGCACCAGGGTACCGCCGGGTTCGTCGCAGTTGCGGGCGGCGCGGAAGAAGGTCGGACCGAGGTAGAGACCCTTGGGCGTCAGGTACCAGGGCGCGAATTGCCAGACGTCGGCGCTGCGATAATCGCAGCCGTCGCCATCGGCCGGCGCCTGCATCAGCTCTGGATACAGGCGGGTGAACAGCCCGATCACCCAGGGCGCCAGGGTCTGTTCCCGATAGTCCGCCAGGGCCTGGGAATAGCGATCCTCCGGCTGCGGGCGGATCGGCTGGCCGTGACCCAGCCAGAGAACGTCTTCCAGCGCCAGCTCCTGGCCGGTCTGGAGATCCAGGGTCAGGGGCGCGCTGCCGAAATCCGGGTGGGCCGCGCCGCTGCAGCTGTACTGGCTGAACAGATTGACGCTGAGCACCCGCTCGGTGAGCAACTGCGGGGTCACCTGCAGGCTGTGCTCGCCGTCAGGACCGATGCAGCTCAGATGGGCGTCCACCTCCGCCCAGAGGCGGTCGCGCAGCACGGCATTGGCCGCCTCGCTGGCGCCCTCCACGGTAAACAGCTGCATGCCCGAGACCGGCTCGCGCCACCCGCGCAGCTCACGCCCCATGAAGGTCTGGCGCTCGCCCGGTTCCAGCTGGAGTCCCTGCAGACGGCGGTATTCGTAGGGATCGTCCCGGCGCAGTTGCTGCCGATAGCGATCGTCCGCGGCGGGCTGCGCCAGGTGCAGCGGCGCCAGGGCGAGGGGCAGGGTCTTTCCGGCCCCGCTCCAGCTGCCGGTCCAGCGACCGTCGGTGCCGCGCGTCAGCGACCAGCTGGCCTTGGCGCCCTCCTGCCAGGGCGCGCCCTCCTCCAGCTCCAGCCGGTCGCCCGGCTGGGCCGGACCGCTCAGGCGCAGGTCGCGGCGAT
Source organism: Pseudomonas sp. Pso3 (assembly GCF_055393275.1). NCBI lineage: Bacteria > Pseudomonadati > Pseudomonadota > Gammaproteobacteria > Pseudomonadales > Pseudomonadaceae > Pseudomonas > Pseudomonas sp. Pso3. Next base: position 3,605,806 of record NZ_AP043687.1, read on the forward strand.
AGCGGTCGTAGAAATAGCGCCCATAGGCTTCGTCATTGGCGGTGGGATCGAGCTCCACCACCACCCGGGCCTGGCCCAGGGTGCCTTCCAGCAGCAGCTTTTCGGCATGGGCGACGCCGGTGGTCAGCAGCAGGGCCAACCCCAGTCCGGACAGACAAGCTTTCATCAGGGCTCCCGCAGCCAGCGTATCAATGTTGCGCTCAGGGTAGAGCAGCGGCGCCAGGCTGTCTTGCGGGTCGGCGGACGAGCCACTGCCGCCCGCGCGTTCAGCCATGGGAGAATGGCGTTTTTTCAACCCTCGGACGCCCATGGACCTCCCCGCCCTGCTCACCCGCCTGCACGCGATCCGCGATGCCAACGCCTGGCGGCGCTATCACAACCCCAAGAATCTGGCGATGGCCGCCAGCGTCGAGATGGCCGAGCTGGTGGAGATCTTCCAGTGGAAGAGCGATGTCGAAGCCCGCGCCCTGAGCGCCGCCGAGCGCGAACACGCCGGCCAGGAAATCGCCGACGTGCTGCTCTATCTGCTGCAACTGGGCAGCGAACTGGAACTGGACGTGGAACAGGCGGTGCTGGCCAAGCTGGCCGATAACGAGAGGCGCTTCCTGCCGTGAGCGATACCTTCTTCGACGACCGCGCCACCCGCTTCGCCGCCAACATCTATGGCGGCACCAAGGGCGCCATCCGCCTGGCCGTATTGCAGGTGGATCTGACCGAGGTGCTGCCGCAACGCCCGCTGCGGGTGCTGGACATCGGCGCCGGGCTCGGCCACATGAGTCTCTGGCTGGCGCAACAGGGCCATGCGGTGACCCTGGCCGAACCCTCGGCGCCCATGCTGGCGGGGGCCCAGGAGGCCTTCGCCGCCGCCGGCCTCGACGCCGCCTGGCTGGCGCTGCCCTGGCAGGAGCTGCCCTTCTTCGCCGAACCCTTCGATCTGGTGCTCTGCCACGCGGTGCTGGAATGGCTGGAGACGCCCACGGCGATCCTGCCGACCCTGCAACGCTGCCTGGCGCCGGACGGCTGGCTGTCGCTGGCCTTCTACAACCGCGACGCCCTGATCTATCGCAATCTGCTCAAGGGGCACTTTCGCAAACTCCGGCAGGGTGAATACGCCGGCGCGGGCCAACGCGGCCTCACCCCGCAACAACCGCTGGACCCGCGCGAGGTCGAGGCCTGGCTGGCGCCGGACTGGCGGATCCAGGCGCGCAGTGGCGTACGGGTCTTCCATGACTACATGCCGCCGGAATTCCAGGCGCGCGCTGCGGGCGAGGAGCTGGTGGCCATGGAACTGGCCCATCGACGGCACCCGGCCTTCGCCGGTCTCGGCCGCTATCTGCATTGGCTCTGCCAAGCTAAGGCAGGATGACCCCGGGCGCGGTATGCTCTGGCCAGCATTCCTTCGAGGAACCGGTCATGCGTCGCCCCCTGTTCTGCCTGTCGCTCGCGCTGCTCGCCCTGGCCGGTTGCCAGACGCCCAATCCCTATGTCGCCAGCAGCCTGCCCGAAGCCTCGGTGCCGGTGCTGCCGCAGCAGGATCCAGCGGCCTATCCGCCGGCACCGCGTGACTGGAGTCGCTATCGCACCTGGAGCTGGGCCCCCGGCGCCGCCGTGGTCAGCGGCGGCCTGGATGGCCAGACCGTGCAGCAGGCGGTGGCCGACGGTCTTGACCAGCGTGGGCTGCGACCGGCCCTTGGCGGTGCCCGCGCCGATCTGCAGGTGCGGGCCCGCCTTACCCAGCAGCAGCGCAGCGAGCAGTACACCGACTACTACGACACGGGCTATGGCTACGGCGGCTACGGGCCCTATGGCTACGGCCCGGGCTATGGCGCCAGCGTCGGCCAGGCGCGGACCCGCACCCGGACCTTTCTGGTCGACGTGCTGGAGGTGGAATTGCTCGATCCCGCCACCGGCCGCGTGCTCTGGCATTCGGCCGCCGAGCAGGCCAGCGGCGGCAATAGCGGCGAACGCGCGCGTACCCTGAGGGACACCACCCGCCGCCTGCTGGCCAACTATCCGCCCAGCTGACGCGATAAGTCGCCCTTAAGCCAGTCCAAGCAGACTAGTCTCCTGACCCAGAGGATCGCCCATGAAACGTTGCCTCCTGCTGCTTGCGGTCCTCTTGCTGGCGGCCTGCGCCGAGCGCGGCCCGCGCAACCTAGACTATGACGCCAGCCGCGACTTCGCCGCCTATCGCAGCTGGGGTTGGGCCGATCCCGCCATCGAGTACCGCCCCAACGATCCGCGGGTACGTAGCGATCTCACCGAACAGCGCCTGCGCGATTCGGTCAGCAGCGGGCTCGACCAGCGCGGGCTGCGTCCCGCACCGACCGGCGCGCGCCCGGATCTGAAGATCAAGCTCTATGTGATCCTCGATCAGCGCCAGCAGAGCTTCAGCTATGCCGATCCCTACTGGGGCCCGGGCTGGGGTGGCCCCTGGGGCTCCGCCTGGGGTCCCGGTCCCTGGGGGCCGAGCTATGTGCGCACCCAGACCGTCACCTACCCGGTGATGACGGTGCAACTCGACATGCTCGATGGCCGTGACGGCAAGCTGGTCTGGCGCGCCAGCGAAGAGCGCCTGCTGGACGACCAGAACGCCACCCCGGCCCAGCGCAGCGCCGCCTTCAGCCGGCTGATCGGCGACCTGCTCGTCAGCTATCCGCCGCGGCCTTGAGCGGTTGACCGTCCGGGCGGCTCTTGGCTGCCCCCGGTCCGACGCTGAGCAGACGGCCGCTGGGCGGTAACGGATAATGGCCTCTGGCCAGGTACCCCGCGCGTCGTCTGTGGCCCGCTTGCGGGAAACTGACTGTCTCCAGCGCCGCCCAGGTTGATCATGACGTCCACGCCCATCGCCACCCGCCGCAGCCACAATCTGCTGCTGCGCCTCTTTCCGGTCATCTGCGCCCTGCCGATCCTGCTCGGCCTCGGCTGCTACCTGCTGATCAGGACCGCCACCAGCCAGGACGCCGACGTCCAGCAACGCGCCCGCACCTATATCGAGCGCACCCTGGTGCAGGTGGAAAACGAAATCGGCCACAACATCATCAACTACGCCAAGTGGGGCGAGGCCTATAAGCACCTGCACCTGACGGTCGATCTGTTCTGGGCCAACGACGAGCGCAACGTCGGCGACATCCCCTATGAGCTCTACGGCTACAACGGGGTCTTCGTACTGGATCCGCAGGACCGGACCGTCTACGCGGTGATCGATGGTCGGCCGACCGAGCGCGCGGCGGCGCAATGGCTCGAAGGCGATCTGGCCGGTCTGCTGGCGGAGACCCGCCAGCGCCCCGGCGAGACCGAAAGCCTGGTCCGGGTGCTGAGCGTGGGCGGCGTCCCGGCGCTGGTCGCCGCGGCCACCATCACGCCGGGCGCGAGCTACAGCGTGGCCCCTGGCCCCGGCGCGCCCTCGGTGATGCTGTTCGTCAACGTGCTCGATCCGGACACCCTGGCCCATCTCAGCGACACCTATGGCCTGCCGCGACTCGAGGCGTCGCGGGCACCCCTCGCCGATCACCAATACCTGCAGTTTCTGGATTCGCCGCTGCTGCTCAACTGGCAACCGCCGCAACCCGGTGCCCAGCTCCTGCGCCGCACCCTGCCGATCTTTCTGGCCGGGGTGCTGCTGCTCGGGCTGGTGCTGGCCCTACTGATCCGTCATGCGCTGAATTCGGCCCGCCAGCTCGACCGGCAATTCGATGCCTTGGTCGCCAGCCAGGCCGAACTGAGCCGCAGCGAAAGCCGCTTTCGCGAACTCGCCGAGGCCGCCTCCGACTGGCTCTGGGAAAGCGACGCCGCAGGCCGTATCACCTATCTCTCCGAACGCTTCGCCCGCATCACCGGCCATGCGCCCGGCAGCTGGCTCGGCCGGCCGCTCACGGAGCTGTTCAGCAGCGAGACCACCCGCCTGGCCAACTGGCTCCAGGACAACGTTCACCAGCGCGACGAGCGTCAGGTGCTGCGCTGCCACTACCGCGACCGCCAGGGTCACGCCCGGGTCTGCGAGATCACCGCCCGGCCGCTGCCCGAGGGCGCCGGCTTTCGCGGTACCGCCAGCGACATCACCGCCGCGGTCAATGCCCAGGCGGAAATCGAACACCTGTCGCAGCACGACAGCCTGACCGGCCTGGCCAATCGGCTGCAATTGCAGCACTACCTGGCACGCAAACTGGCGCAATCCAGAACGCCGCTGACGCTGCTCAGCCTGGACCTGGATCGCTTCAAGCCGGTCAACGACAGCCTCGGCCATGCCGCCGGCGATCGGGTGCTGCAGGAAATCGCCCGGCGCCTGCAGGCCAGTCTGAGGCCCGGCGGCCTGGTGGCGCGCCTGGGTGGCGACGAATTCATCGTGGTGTTGCTCGGTCACCTGGACGTGGCGACGGTCGACCAGATCTGTGCCCGCCTGGTAAACGCCATCGGCCGGCCGATTCTGCTGGAGGAGCAGTCGGTCAGCGTCGGCACCAGCATTGGCATCGCCCAGGCCCCGGACCAGGCCACCCAGGTCGAGGACCTGCTGCGTCTGGCGGATATCGCGCTCTACCAGGCCAAGGCCGCGGGTCGCAACGGCTGGTGCTTTCATGCGCCGGCGATGGACGCCCAGCTCAGCCAGCGGCGGGATCTGGAGCAGGAGTTGCGCCAGGCGCTGGCGCTCGACCAGCTGCGCCTGGGCTACCTGCCGCGCAGAGGCGTCGCCACGGGTGACCTGAGCGGCGTCGAGGTCCAGCTGCACTGGGCCCATCCGCTGCGCGGTCTGCTGCCGCCCGCCGCCTTCCTGCCGCTGGCCGAAGAGACCGGACTCAGCGTTGCCCTGGGGCCGTGGCTGCTGGACGGCGCCTGTCGCGCCGCCGCGGCCTGGCCCGTGCCGCTGCGGCTGGTCATCAGTCTGTCGGCGCGCCAGTGCGCCGATGCCGAGGCCCTGGTGGAGGCGGTCGCCAGCGCCCTGCAGACGAGTGGTCTGGCAGCGGGACGCCTGGAGCTGCAAGTGCCCGAGGCCTTGTTGCAGGCGGAAGACGTGTCTCTCACTCAGCTGCAGGCGCTCAAGGCCCTGGGCGTGCGCCTGAGCCTGGCCGACTTCGGCAGCGGCTCCGGCGGCCTCGAGGCGCTGCGCCAGTCCGTGCTGGATGGCATCAGTCTGGATAGCCGTCTCGTCGCTCGTCTGGAAGACCAGCCTGCCGATGCCGCCATCGCCCAGGCCCTGATCGGCCTCGGACGGACCCTGGGCCTGCGGGTGGCGGCGACGGGCGTGGAGACGCAGGACCAGTTGGACTGGCTGCGGGCGCACCTCTGCGACGAGGTCCAGGGCCCGCTGTTCGGCCCGGTCCTGGCGGGCAACGACCTGGCGTTGCTGCTGGCTAGCGAACAGCGGCTGGGATGACGACCTAGAGGCGCTCCAGCCACCCCAGATCGCCCCCGCGGGCCGGTACCGGATAGCAGCCATAGGGCGCATAGCCATGGGTACAGACCGGATCGGCGCGCAGCGTGGGTTCGCCCACCGGTTGCGCGCGCCAGCCCTCCAGCAGGGCGATGGCGGCCAGGGCCAGAAGCAAGGCGATGAACAGCGCGGAGCGAATTGTTCTTGTCAGGCGCATGACGACCTCCCGCGAGGCGATTGCCAAGATCGGCAGACAGCGTCCCCGCTCCTTGAGTATCGACCCTTGGAAGTCATTTCGCCGCCCCGCGCAGCTCCCGATTGCGCAAAGCTGCACTGCGGTGGGTGCAACAGTGGGCTAGGGCGAAGGGTGGAGATCCCGGACAAGGCCGCGCCGTTGTCCAGGCTACGCATGAAGCCCCGCCCCACTCCGGACTGCCCCCTCTCCCGCCGGGAGAGGGTTGGGGTGAGGGTCGAGCCGCGTCAGGCGATCTCCACCTGCTCGCCGTTCAGCCGCACCGCCCAGGTGGGCAGGGCCTGCTCGGGGTACTCCAGGCAGCCGCCGTCCGCCAGGCGGAAGTGCTGCTTGTACAGCGGCGAGGCGATCACCAGATCCGGGCCCAGCTGGCCGACGATGCCGCGGCCGATGACGTTGGCGCCGGACTTGGGGTCGCGGTTGCCCACGGCGAAGACCTTCTGCTCGGTGTCGGGCAGGTAGAACAGCGCCACCTGCTCGCCCTCGTGCAGGGCCACCACGCCGGACTGGGGCACCAGGTCGGCCAGGCTGCACAGGGGTTGCCAGCGGGGTTCCAGGGCACGCGCGGTAGTGGTCTGGGTCATGGTCAGGCCTCCTCGGTCAGGTTGATCAGGTGCAGTTCGCCGTGGCGCGCCGGCCGACGCTGGCCACGCTCCTTGACGAAATGGATGTCCGGGTCGCTGCCGCGCTGGTTGACGAAGGTACGGAAGCGCTTGAGCTTGTCCGGGTCGTTCAGGGCGTTGGCCCATTCGCATTCGTAGCGATCCACCACCAGCTGCATCTGGGCTTCCAGCTCGGCGCCCAGGCCCAGGCTGTCCTCGATGATCACCTGCTTGAGGTAATCCAGCCCACCCTCCAGCGACTCGCGCCACACCGAGGTGCGCTGCAGGCGGTCGGCGGTGCGGATGTAGAACATCAGCAGGCGGTCGATGTAGCGGATCAGCGTCTCGTCGTCGAGGTCGGTGGCGAACAGCTCGGCGTGGCGCGGGCGCATGCCGCCATTGCCGCAGACATAGAGGTTCCAGCCGTTCTCGGTGGCGATCACGCCGATGTCCTTGCTCTGGGCCTCGGCGCACTCGCGGGTGCAGCCGCTGACCGCGAACTTGAGCTTGTGCGGGGCGCGCAGGCCCTTGTAGCGGTGCTCGATGTCCAGTGCCATCTTGACGCTGTCCTGCACCCCGTAGCGGCACCAGGTACTGCCGACGCAGCTCTTCACCGTGCGGGTCGACTTGCCGTAGGCATGACCGGTCTCGAAGCCGGCGGCGATCAGCTCGCCCCAGATGTCCGGCAGCTCGTGCAGCTGGGCGCCGAACAGGTCGATGCGCTGGCCGCCGGTGATCTTGGTGTAGAGGTCGTATTTCTTCGCCACCTGGCCGATGGCGATCAGGCCTTCCGGGCTGATCTCGCCGCCCGGAATGCGCGGCACCACCGAGTAGGTGCCGTTCTTCTGCATGTTGGCCATGAAGGTGTCGTTGGTGTCCTGCAGCGGCACCAGGTGCGGATCGGTGATGGAACCGTTCCAGCAGGACGCCAGGATGGAGCCCACCGCCGGCTTGCAGATGTCGCAACCATGGTGGCCGCGGCCGTGGCGCGCTAGGAGCTCGTCGAAACTCTGGATGCCTTCCACCCGCACCAGGTGATAGAGCTCCTGGCGGGTATGGGCGAAGTGTTCGCAGAGACTCTTGTCGACCTCGACGCCCCGGGCGATCAGCTCGTGCTCGAACACCTGCTTGACCAGCGCCGCGCAGCCGCCGCAACCGGTGGCGGCCTTGGTGCAGCTCTTGATGCCGGCAAGGTCCGTGCAACCGGCGTCGATGGCGGCGCAGACCGCGCCCTTGGTGACGTTGTGGCAGGAACAGAGGGTGGCGGTGGCCGGCAAGGCATCGGCGCCCAGGGTCGGGGCGCCCTCGCCCACCGGCATGATCAGGCTGGCCGGATCCTGGGGCAGCGGGATGCCGTTCTGGGCGTATTGCAGCAGGGTGTCGTAGTAGCTGTTGTCGCCCACCAGCACGGCGCCGAGGACGTGCTTGCCATCGGCGGACACCACCAGGCGGCGGTAGCTGGCGCTGGCTTCGTCGATGTAGCGATAGCTGCGCGCGCCGGGCGTGGCGCCGTGGGCATCACCGATGGAGCCCACGTCCACGCCCAGCAGCTTGAGCTTGGTGGACATGTCGGCGCCGGTGAAGGGCGTGGCCTGACCGTGGCAGAGGGTGGCGGCCACCAGGCGCGCCATCTGGTAGCCCGGGGCGACCAGGCCGAAGATGCTGCCGTTCCAGGCGGCGCACTCGCCGATGGCATGGATGAAGGGGTCGCTGGTCAGGCAGCCGTTGTCCACGGCCACCCCGCCGCGGGCGCCGAGTTCCAGGCCGCAGCCGCGGGCCAGGGCGTCCTGGGGGCGGATGCCGGCGGAAAACAGGATCAGGTCGGTCTCGAGGAAATCCTCGCCGGCGAAGTTCATGCGGTAGCGGTACTCGCTGCCGGCGGTGATGTTCTGGGTGGCCTTGGACAGGTGCACGCCCACGCCCAGGTCCTCGATGCGCTGGCGCAGGGCGGCGCCGCCGAGGTCGTCCAGCTGTACCGGCATCAGCCGCGGGGCGAATTCCACCACATGGGCTTCCAGGCCCAGGGATTTCAGCGCATTGGCCGCTTCCAGGCCGAGCAGGCCACCACCCACGACCACGCCGCGGCGTGCCCGGGCGGCGGCCAGGCGGATGGTGTCCAGGTCGTCCAGGGTGCGATAGACCAGGCGCGAATCGCCCTCGGCGCCCTCGATGGGCGGCACGAAGGGATAGGAACCGGTGGCCAGCACCAGGCGGTCGTAGCCAAAGGCGCCCTCGGGGGTCAGCACCTCGCGCTGCTCGCGGTCGATGGCGGTCACCGCGCAGCCCAGGTGCAGCACCAGGCCGGGCACGGCATAGAGGCCGGCTTCGCTCATGGCCAGGGATTCGGCATCGCGACCGGCGAAGTACTCGGAGAGATGGACCCGGTCATAGGCGCGCTGGCGCTCTTCGCCGAAGACATGGATCTCGTAGTGGTCCAGGGCGCCGGCCGCCAGCAGCTGCTCGACGAGGTGATGGCCGACCATGCCGTTGCCGACGACGATCAGGCGTTCTTTGCGGGTCACGATGCTGTTCATGGAGGCTATCCCCCGGCCGAGGCCAATCAGGTTGATTCGCGGCAAATAAAAAGGCGCCTGAAACCTTGCGGTCTCAGGCGCCTTTGCCTGTTCTAGTAGGGAGGAGCCCTTGGCTCTGCTCCGTGCCCGTCGCCTGCAGTGGCTGTCGATCGCCGTTGATCGACCGGGCGACCCGAATGGGCGGGTCTGCCAGAGCTTCTGCATCGGTTGTGCCAGTTTCATCGGCTCGCCCGCAGATCGGCCACTGGCGCGGGCTGCAGCCCGCCAAGCGGCTTGCCGGCGCCGGTCCGGACGGCTGCCGACTGGAACCACAACGGTGCAAGGCAGGGTCGGACTGCCCTGTCCCGGCGCATCTCGACCGCCAGGGCAGCGACCCCGCCAGGCGCCACCGCCACCCCGCCAGGCCAACAGCCATGCGCTCCCCGCGCGCACCGGACCAAGCTGGCGCGAGCCTTGCTAAATCCCTGGCATGGAGCGGTCAACGTCGATCGCCCCCTTCACGACAAAGGCGCCGTGTTCGCCTCCCTCCGGGGAGCGCGACCGGCGCCTTTTCGCTTTCTGGTTTTCGAAGGATCCTTGCCATGACCACTACCCACTTCAAGAGCGTCTGCCCCTACTGCGGCGTCGGCTGCGGGATCGTCATGCAGGTGGAAGACGGTCGGGTCACCAAGGTCAGCGGCGATCGCGACCACCCCGCCAACCGCGGCCGCCTCTGCACCAAGGGCAGCACCAGCCACCAGGCGCTGGCGGACAGCGGACGCATGGAGCAGGCCTATGTCCGCCACGACCGCTCCCACGAACCGGTGCAGACCGGACTGGAGCAGGCCGTCGCCGTCACCGCCGAGCGCCTGCGCGCCATTCTCGACCGCGACGGACCCGACGCCATCGCCTTCTATGTCTCCGGGCAGATGTCGCTGGAGGCCCAGTACCTGGCGAGCAAGCTGGCACGGGGCTTCATCGGCACCAACCAGCTCGAATCCAATTCCCGCCTGTGCATGGCCAGTGCCGGCACCGGCTACAAGCTGTCCCTCGGCGCCGACGGTCCGCCCGGTTCCTATGACGACCTCGACCGCGCCGACCTCTTCCTGGTCAGCGGCGCCAACATGGCCGACTGTCATCCCATCCTCTTCCTGCGGCTGCTGGACCGGATCAAGCGCGGCGCCCGGCTGATCGTCGTCGATCCCCGGCGCACCGCCACCGCCGAGAAGGCCGATCTCTTCCTGCAACTGCGTCCGGGCACCGATCTGCTGCTGCTCAATGGCCTCCTGCATCTGCTGCACGCCGAGGGCTATCTGGACGAAGCCTTCATCGCCGCCCATACCGAGGGCTGGGCGGCCATGCCGGCCTTTCTCGCCGACTACAGCCCGGCGCGCGTGGCCGCCGGGACCGGGCTGGCCGAGGCGGACATCCGCACCGCGGCGCGCTGGATCGGCGAGGCCGGTGAATGGACCAGTCTCTGGACCATGGGCCTGAACCAGAGCACCCACGGCACCTGGAGCACCAACGCCCTGTGCAACCTGCACCTGGCCACCGGCAAGATCTGCCGCCCCGGCAGCGGCCCCTTCTCCCTGACCGGCCAGCCCAATGCCATGGGCGGACGCGAGATGGGCTACATGGGGCCCGGCCTGCCCGGCCAGCGCAGCCTGCTGTCCGCCGCCGACCGCGCCTTCGTCGAGCGTGCCTGGAAGATTCCGGAAGGCACCCTGCACACCCGCCTGGGCCAGGGCACCGTCGCCCTGTTCGAGGACCTGGCCGCCGGCACCGTGAAGGCCTGCTGGATCATCTGCACCAATCCGGTGGCCAGCGTGGCCAATCGCGACACGGTCATCCGCGGGCTGCAGGCCGCCGAACTGGTGATCACCCAGGACGCCTTTCTCGACACCGAGACCAACCGCTACGCCGACATCCTCCTGCCCGGCGCGCTCTGGGCCGAGGCCGACGGAGTGATGATCAACTCCGAGCGCAACCTGACCCTGGCCCCCCAGGCCGTCACCCCGCCCGGCGCGGCCCGCGCCGACTGGCAAATCATCGCCGACGTGGCCTGCGCCCTGGGCTATGGCGAACACTTCACCTACGCCTCGGCCGCCGATGTGTTCGACGAGATCAGGCAGTTCCACAACCCCCAGACCGGCTACGACATCCGTGGCGCCAGCCATGCCCGGTTGCGCGAGACGCCGCTGCAATGGCCCTGCCCCAGCGCAGCGAGCGATCCGCGCCAGCCGATCCGCTATCGCAACGACGGCCGCAGCCAGACCCTGCGCCTGGATGAGACCGGCGAACCCACCGCGCTCAACTTCGCCACCCCCAGCGGCAAGGCGCAATTCTTCGCTCGCCCGCACCTAGACCCGGCGGAGCTGCCCGATGCCGACTACCCCTTCGTGCTCAACACCGGGCGTCTGCAGCACCAGTGGCATACGCTCACCAAGACCGGCAAGATCGCCGCGCTGAATCGCCTCAATCCGGCGCCCTTCGTCGAGGTACATCCCCAGGACGCCCAGGCGCTGGGGCTCAGTACGGGCGATCGCCTGGAAATCACCTCGCGGCGCGGTCGCGCGGTGCTGCCGGTGACGATCAGCGACCGGGTCCAGCCCGGCAACTGCTTCGCCCCCTTCCACTGGGCCGACGTCCAGGGCAGCGACCTGGCCATCAATGCCGTCACCAGCGACGCCGTCGATCCGCTCTCGCTGCAACCGGAACTCAAGGTCTGCGCGGTGCGCCTGACCCGGGTCGCCACCATCCCCCACCGCCAGCTGCCGGCCGACGAGCCGGTCACCGAGAGCGTCCAGCAACCCGCCCTGGCGCGGCTGGCCGATCTCACCGGGGTCGCCACCGCGGTACGGCCCCAGCTCAGCGCGGCCGAGCGCACCTACCTGGCCGGCTTTATGGACGGCCTGCGCGACGGTGGCGCCCAGGGCGTGCCCTGCCTGCCGGCCCAGGCGCCGCTGGCCGCCGACACCCGGCTCTGGCTCGATGGCCTGCTCGCCGGGCTGTTCAGCCGCCTGCCGCAAAGCCAGAGCGCCAGCCTGCCCCAGGCCGCTACCGCGCCGGCCGATCTGGTGGTGCTCTGGGCGTCCCAGACCGGCAACGCCGAAGCCCTGGCCGAGCGCTGCGTCGCCCGCCTGTGCCAGGCCGGTCTCACCGTCGAATTGCACGACATGGCCGCCTATGCCGTGGAACGCCTGCGCGGTGCCCGCCGCGTCCTGCTGGTGAGCAGCACCTTTGGCGACGGCGAGGCCCCGGACAATGGCCAGGCCTTCTGGCAGGGCCTCGGTCGCCTCGATGCCTCCCTCGCCGAGCTGGACTACGCCGTGCTGGCCCTGGGCGATTCCACCTACGAGCAATTCTGCGGCCACGGCCAGCGCCTCGACGCCCGCCTGGCCGAACTCGGCGCCCGCCGCCTCTGCGCACGGCTCGACTGCGATGCCGACGGTCACGACCGCGCCGACACCTGGCTGGCCGGGCTTCAAAAGCTGCTATCGCCTGCCGCGAGCAGCATCGTCGCCAGTACCGCCACGGCGAATCGCCCAGCCCCGACGCCGGCGCGGCTGGTCGTCAATCAAAGACTCAACGGCGCCGGCTCCAATAAGGAGGTCCGGCTGTTCGGCTTCGAAAGCGAGCAGCCACTGGATTACCAGGCCGGCGACGCCCTCAGCGTCCGGGCGCGCAACTGTCCAGAGCTGGTCGAGGAAATCCTCACCCTGGCCGGACTCGACGGTGAACAGCCGGTCACGGTGCCCAAGGTCGGCGAGCTGTCTCTGCGCCAGGCACTGGCCGAGCACTACGAGATCGCCCGCCCCAGCCACGAAATCCTGGCCCTGGTGGCCGAACGCAGCGGCCATGCCGACTGCCGCGCCCTGCTGGCGGCCCGCGACGAACTAAAAAGCTGGCTGTGGGGCCGACAACTGGCCGACGTCCTGGCTAGCTTCCCCGCTCGTCTCGCCGCCGAGGAATTGCTCGCCAGTCTCAAGCGCCTGCAGCCACGCCTCTATTCCATCGCCTCCAGCCCCCTGGCCCACTCCGGCCAGGTGCACCTCACCGTCTCGGCGGTGCGCTATGGCACCCGCAAGGGGGTGGCCTCCACCTTCCTCGCCGATCGCCTGCAAGACGCCACCACCGAGGTGCTTATCCAGCCCGCGCGCCACTTCCGCCTGCCGGAGCAAGGCGACGTGCCCCTGATCATGATCGGCCCCGGCACCGGCATCGCGCCCTTCCGCGGCTTTCTCCACGAGCGCCGTGCCCGTGGCGATAGCGGCCGCAACTGGCTGTTCTTTGGCGAACAGCACGCCGCCCAGGACTTCTACTACCGCGACGAACTGGCCGCCTTCCAGCACGACGGCACCCTGAGCGAACTGAGCCTGGCCTTCTCCCGCGACCAGGCCGAGAAGATCTATGTGCAGGATCGCCTGAGAGAACGCGGCGCCGAGGTCTGGCGCTGGCTGCAGGACGGCGCCCGCGTCTATGTCTGCGGCGATGCCAGCCGCATGGCCAAGGACGTCGACCAGGCGCTGCGCCAGGTGGTGGCCAACCACGGCGGCCTCAGCGACGAGGCCGCGGCCGACTATGTGCGCGGGATGAGCGAGCAGAAGCGCTATCTGAAGGATGTCTACTAGCGCCAGTCGCTACAGCACCGCGCGCACCAGGCGGGTAAAGGCCTCGATGGCCTCGCGCTCGCCCAGCGCCCCGCGCACCACGGCCGCGGCTAGGGCCTCGCCGGCGCCGACCAGGCCGATGCAGGACACCTGCAACTCCGCGGCGGACCTCGTGCTGTGCGGCGTGAGCACCGCCGCCACCATCCGGGTGCCGTGCTCCAGCAACTCCTGATACACCGCGGTCTTTTCCTCGCTCCCTGCCAGGGCCGCCGCCAGCACGCCGACCTCGCCCTGCATGTCGGTCACGCAACGGATGTAGCCCTCGGCCAGCGCCGCGGTGGCCTCTTCGGCGCTCTGCTGCCGGGCCGTCATGGCCTGGCGAAAGGCATCCATCTGCGCCAGATCGAGCCAGCGATAGAGTTCGATGAGCAGTCCCGAGCGGGTACCGAAATGCTCGTAGACGACCGGCTTGGAGACGCCTGCCTGTACGGCCAGATAGCCCAGGGTCAGGCGATCCGCGCCCTCTTCCCGGACGATGAGCCGCGCTGTTTCCAGCAATTTCTGACGCCGCGCCGCCTTAGAAAGACGCCGCCCGGCACCATCGGAGATCGGTTTTTCAGGGGTGGATCGCTCTGCCATTGGTCACGTCTTCTTGCAAACCTACTAAAGGTAGGTTAATCCTGATTTAGAACCTACTCTTGGTAGGTTAACGCGGGGAGCAGCTGCTGGCCAGCTGGCGGTGCGGTCTCCGCGATCTCAGCACTGCAGCCACGAGGACAGCATCATGCCACTGCAACCCATACTCTTTGCCGGCGGTTCGGGCACGGTAGGCCGCCAGGCCGTCCACTGGTTCCGCCAGCGCCAGCCTGACTGGCCGCTGCTGGTGGGGGGCCGCAACCTCGCCACGGCCGAGGACGTCGCCCAGGCCGCCGGCCAGGCCCGAGCGGTGGGCCTGGATCTCGACCAGCCGGGGCTGGGACTGGATCCCGCCCTCACCCCGGCAGCCATCATCATGCTGGCACCGGATCAGGCCCTGCACGGCCTGCGTCTCGCCCAGCGCCTGGGCATCCCCTATCTCAATGCCAACACCGGCGTCACCGAATTGGGGCCGGAAGTCGCCCAGTTCATGCACCACCCCGGCGCCCATGCCCTGGTGCTGTCCAGTCACTGGGCTTCGGGCGCCACCCTGGCGCTGGCGCTCGATCTCGCCCGCCGCTTCACCCGGGTCGCGGCCATCGGGGTGGAGGTCTTGCTGGATGAGGAAGATCCGGCCGGTCCCCTGGCCTGGGAAGACATGGAACGGGTGCACAGCTCGGCGCCCGCGGCCTTGGCGTTTCGGCATGGGCGCCGCCACTGGCTGAGCGGTGCCGACCTGCAGGGCAGCGTCACGGCGCTGGACGGTCGCACGCTGGCCGCCACGGCCTTTGGCTCCATTGATCTGTTGAGCCTCTGGGCCACCACCGCCGCGCCGGAGCTCCGCTTCGACATCGCCATGGGCGAGTCCTCCAGCCGGCGGCGGGGCGCGGAAACGGCGGCCGAGATCGCGGTCAGGGTGACCGGTGAGAGGGACGGCCAGACCACCACCGCACGGTCCGTGCTGGAATTCAGCCAGGGGCAAGCCTCGCTGACCGCTCTCGGGCTGGTGCTGTCGCTGGAGCGGGCGCTGGGCCTGGTGGGCGGTAGACCGCTGCCGGCAGGTCTCTATATGCCCGAACAGCTCTGGGCGGCCGACTGGTTTCTGCAGGAGTTGCAGCGGGAGGGCGCGGTGCTCCATCACTCGGTGGACGGGCACTGAGCTCAGGAAATGGCGGAAGGCAGTGGGAGTCGAACCCACCCGGGAACGGCTGCCGTCCCCAACCGGGTTTGAAGCCCGGCCACGCCACCGGGCGTGATTGCCTTCCTCTGTTGCGCTAGCCCTCGGCGGCGCGGGCCCAGGCGCTGTCCGGGCGGACCCGGCGCTCGTCGCCGAAGCGACGGGTGAAACCGATGCGATCCAGGCATTCGAGGATCTGGATGCTGCGCTTGCGACCGATGCCGAGGGCATCGCGAAAGGCCGCGGCGCGAATGATCCCTGCTTCGCGCTCCAGGCGCAATGCCTCACTGGCCGCGGCTTCCAGACTCGCTTGGGGATAGAAGAGATCCTTGACCACCTGGGTCAGTTCCCCCAGCCGGGCCAGTTTGCGCAGCAACAGGCGCACCTCGGCCTCGGGCTGACCCAGGCTCTTGGCGAGATCGCGGGTCCAGGGCGGATCGAAGCGCTGGGCCTCCAGCAGCGGCCAGAGCCGGGCCTTGAGCCCCTCCTCCGCTTCGGTGAGGCGTACCCGGTGATCGGGTAGGTGCAGCCAGGGACCGCTGCTCTGCAAGTGTCCCTCGGCCAGGGCCGTCTCCAGCAGCGCCAGATAGACGGGCCGCTCCAGTTCCGGCGCGGCGATGCGGCGCAGGCGATCCCGATCCGGACCCAGTTCGTCGGGTTGCTCCTGGTGAAAGGTAGCCAGCGCCACGCCCAGGCGCTCGAGTGCCGCCTGCCACAGAGCCGCCGCGAACAGCCGCGGACCGACCCGCGTGTCCACCCTCAGGGTGTCGGCGGGCAACTGCCAGTCGCCTTCGGGGCGGTTGAATTGCCGGGCCAGCAGTCGCGGATCGAGACCGCCCGCGGCCTGGGCCAGGAGTTCGGGCAGGGCTTCCTCCAGGCCGCCCTGCCGCAGCGCCTGGAGTTGCGCCAGGCGCTGCGGGGTGCGGCGATGGCGGGCCGGGGCGAAGGGATCGAGCAGCCGCGCACCGCCCAGGGTGCGCTGGGCGGACTGGTCGCGCAGCACCAGGCGATCACCGTGCACCCCGTGCAAAGGCGCATTGAGCACCAGCTGCGCCAGGGCCGTGGCACCCGGGGCGAGGCTGTCCCCTTCCAGCAGGGCGACGCGCCCGGTGAGATCCTGGGCGCCCAGGTGCACGTGCACCGGCGTCCAGTGCGTCAGGTTGCGCGCCTCGCCGGGCAGCAGGCGCAGCTCCACGTCGATGCGGGTGGTGGGCGCGTGCAGCGCCTCGGCCACCAGCCAGTCGCCGCGGGCGAGGCTGTCGGTGCTCAGGCGCTCGCCCGCCAGATTGAGCGATACGCGCTGACCGGCCTGGGCGGTTTCTGCCGCGCGATTCTGCGCATGCAGCCCCCGCACCCGCAGGCGCTGGCCGCGCGGGGTGAGGATGAGCTCGTCGCCAACGGCCACCTGGCCGGCGAAGGCGGTGCCGGTGACCACCACCCCGGCCCCGGCGACGCTGAACACCCGATCCACCGCCAGGCGAAAGCCACCGCGGACGTTGCGCTGGCGCACCTGGTCCAGGGCCGCGAGCAAGGCGGCGCGCAACGCGGGGATACCGGCGCCGCTGGGGCTGGCCACCGGATACAGCGGCGCCCCGGCGAAGGGCCCGGCAGCCAGCAGCGCACTGACCTCCTGACCAACCTGCGCCAGCCGCTCGGCGTCCACCCGATCGGCTTTGGTCAGGGCCACCAGCAGCCGGGGAATGCCGAGCAATTCGAGGATCGCCAGGTGCTCGCGGGTCTGGGGCATGACGCCATCGTCGGCCGCCACCACCAGCAGGGCCAGATCCAGACCGCTGGCACCGGCCAGCATGTTGTGCACGAAGCGCTCGTGGCCGGGCACGTCGATGAAGCCGGTGAGGCCGCCGTCGCCCAGATCGGCATAGACATAGCCCAGGTCGATGGTGATGCCACGCGCCTGCTCTTCACGGCGGCGGTCACCGGCGACTCCGGTGAGGGCCTGGATCAGCGCCGTCTTGCCATGGTCGATGTGGCCGGCGGTGCCGATGATCATGGGGACGATACCAGGCGGGAGAACAGGGGCGTCATAGGGGCTCCAGGCGGCGGACTGGCGCTCAGGGTAGCGGCGCCCCGCGCGCCCGCCTAGCCGTGATGCTCGCGCAGGAAGGCCACGAAGGCGCGCAGCGGGGCTGGCAGCTGGCGGCGATCCGCGTAGTAGAGCCGCGGACCGGGAAAGGACGGGGACCAGTCCGCCAGCACTTCCACCAGGCGGCCGTCGGCCAGGGGCGCAGCCAGGTAGTCGGCGAAGGAATAGATGAGGCCGACGCCGTCGAGGGCGGCCTGCAGTTCCAGGTCGAGTGCCGAAGCCAGCAGGCGACTGCCCGGCGCGACGTTGATGACCTCGCTGCCGCGCTCGAAGCCCCACTGCGCCACCAGGCCACTGGCGAAGCGATGCCCGATGCAGGAATGCCGGACCAGGTCGGCGGGATGCGCCGGTACGCCATGCTGCTCCAGGTAGGCCGGGGTTCCGGCCACGGCGAATCTCTGGGTGACCGGGCCCAGCCGCACGCTGATCATGTCGGCTTCCAGGTGCTCGTCGTAGCGCACCCCGGCATCGAAACCAGCGGCGAGCACGTCGATCAGCCGGTCCTCGGCCACCACCTCCAGGCGAATGCCCGGATACCGGGCCAGGAAGGGGCCGATCAGCGGTGGCAGCAGCACCCGGGCGACGATGGTGGGCACATTGAGTCTCAGGCTGCCCACCGGACTTTCGCCCTCGGCATTGATCGCGTCCAGCGCGCCGCGCACCTCGCGCAGGGCCGGGGTAAGGCGTTCCAGCAGGCGCTGGCCGGCCGCGGTGGGGGTCACACTGCGGGTGGTGCGGTGCAGCAGCCGCACATCCAGTTCCCGCTCCAGCCGCCGCACCGCATCGCTCAGCGAAGAGGCGGCCACGCCACGCACATAGGCGGCGCCGCGAAAGCTGCGGGCCTCGGCCACGGCGGCGAAGGCCGCCAGGTCATCCAGATTCAAGGCGCCTCCATTGTACGGCTAGGCGAACAGGTCGTTGTGTCAGGACCGGATTATCGCACGGCACCCTGGCGACTAGAGTGAAGCCTCATCCATCTGACGAGGAATCCCTCATGCAACAGCGTCGCTTGGGCCAGCAGGGCCCCCTGGTATCCACGTTCGGTCTGGGCTGCATGGGCATGTCCGATCTCTATGGCGCCGCCGACCGTGGCGAGGCCATCGCCACGGTCCAGGCCGCCCTCGAACGCGGCGTCACCCTGTTCGACACCGGTGACTTCTATGGAATGGGCCACAACGAACTGCTCCTGGGCGAGGCCTTGCGCGGCCGCCGCGATAGTGCCCTGATCAGCGTCAAGTTCGGCGCCCTGCGCGGTCCGGGCGGCGAGTGGTTGGGCTACGACGCCCGGCCGGCGGCGATCAAGAATTTCGTCGCATACAGCCTCAAGCGCCTGGGCGTGGACCACATCGACATCTATCGCCCGGCGCGGCTGGATCGCCAGGTGCCCATCGAGGACACCATGGGCGCCCTCGCCGAGCTGGTGCAGGCGGGCTACATCCGCCACATCGGCCTCTCGGAAGTGGGCGCCCAGACCCTGCGGCGAGCGGCCGCGGTGCACCCGGTCTGCGACCTGCAGATCGAGTATTCGCTGGTCTCGCGCGGCATCGAGGCCGAGATCCTGCCGACCTGCCGCGACCTGGGCATCGGCATCACCGCCTATGGCGTGCTCTCCCGCGGCCTGCTCAGCGGTCACTGGCGCCACCCCTCGGGCAGCGGCGACTTTCGCGCCCTCAGTCCGCGCTTCCAGCCGGGCAACGTGGAGCGCAACCTGGCGCTGGTAGAAGGCCTGAAGCAATTCGCCGAACGCCGCGGCACCACCCCGGCCCGGCTGGCGGTGGCCTGGGTCGCCGCCCAGGGCGAGGACATCGTGCCTTTAATCGGAGCCCGCCGCCGCGCTCAGCTCGACGAATCCCTCGGTGCGCTGGAGGTGACGCTGAGCGATGCGGATCGCGCCGAACTGGAACGCCTGCTGCCGCCAGGCGCGGTGGCCGGCGATCGCTACGGCGAACATCAGCTGCGCGATCTCGACAGCGAACGCTGAACCACCCCCGGCAACAACGGCCCGCCTTGCGCGGGCCTTTGCGTTTCAGCGCTCGGCCGGACGCTCCTGCATCAGCACCCAGGGCGCCACCACCACCGCCCACAGCGCCACCGCGGGCGCTTCCAGCCGGCGCCGCGCGCGCTCTTCGTCGACCTTGGCCAGCTGACCCTGCTGCAGCCACAGACCCACTCGGGCGGCATCGTCCTGGGTCACGGCGATGGCCGCCTCGATCAGGTCCAGCTCGGGCGCCACTTCCAGCAGCACGCCCCGCGCAAAATGCGGTTGCAATTCTTCCCAGCCGATGGCGGCCGTCTGCCCGAGCAGGGTGGCGTAGCGCGTTGCGTGATCGGTCATGGTGCGGGCCTCGCGAAAAGGGCGGATTCTACCGTCGCCCTCCCCGCTTGCCGAGCGCCCGGACGCACGGTCGACAAGCCCGACAAGTTGTCGTCGCCAGCTTTCCAAGACGAACAGACGGTGATTAAACTGCGCGGCGCGTCATAAAGAACAAAATCGGCACATTTTCGCTTCCAACTGCCTCATTAATAAAAGCATTCCGAGTGGAGCACTCATGAAAAAGGCAACTCTGCGTTTCTCCCGCTTGGTCGCGGCCCTGGCCCTGGCCGGCATGGCCAGCCACACCCTGGCAGCCGACACCCTGAAGATCGGTCTGGCCGGCCCCAAGACCGGTCCGGTCGCCCAGTACGGTGACATGGAGTTCATTGGTGCCCAGATGGCCATCGAGCAGATCAACAAGGCCGGCGGCGTCAAGGGCAAGCAGCTCGAAGGCGTGATCTACGACGACGCCTGCGATCCCAAGCAGGCCGTGGCGGTTGCCAACAAGATCGTCAACGATGGCGTCAAGTTCGTCGTCGGCCACCTCTGCTCCAGCTCCACCCAGCCTGCCTCCGACATCTATGAGGACGAAGGCATCCTGATGGTGACCCCGGCGGCCACCAGCCCCGACATCACCAACCGTGGCTACAAGCTGATCTTCCGCACCATCGGCCTGGACAACATGCAGGGCCCGACCGCCGGCAAGTTCATCGTCGAGCACGTCAAGCCGAAGATCGTCGCGGTCATCCACGACAAGCAGCAGTACGGCGAAGGCATCGCCACCGCGGTCAAGCAGACCCTGGACAAGGCCGGCGTCAAGGTCGCCGTGTTCGAGGGCATCAACTCCGGCGACAAGGACTTCTCCTCGCTGATCGCCAAGCTCAAGCAGGCCAACGTCGACTTCGTCTACTACGGCGGCTACCACCCCGAGCTGGGCCTGATCCTGCGTCAGGCGGCCGAGAAGGGCCTGACCGCCAAGTTCATGGGTCCGGAAGGCGTGGGCAACAGCTCCATCTCCGCCATCGCCGGCAAGGCCTCCGAAGGCCTGCTGGTCACCCTGCCGCGCTCCTTCGACCAGGATCCCAAGAACCAGGCCCTGGTGCAGGCGTTCAAGGACAAGAAGCAGGATCCGAGCGGTCCCTTCGTGTTCCCCTCCTACGCCGCCGTGCAGGTCATCGCCGAAGGCATCGCCAAGGCGGGCGACGAGAAGCCCGAGGATGTGGCCAAGGCGCTGCGCAGCAACACCTTCAACACCCCCACCGGCGAGCTGGCGTTCGACGAAAAAGGCGACCTGAAGAACTTCGAGTTCGTGGTCTACGAATGGCACGCCGACGGCACCAAGACTGAAGCCAAGTAAGCCCTGCCTGTAACACCGGAGCCCACCGCCAACGGCGGTGGGCTTCGTTTATCCGCCTCCATCCGAGGCCTGGGACCTGCACCAGAAGTGCACTTGGGTCCCCTGGAGACACCCATGCCCGAGTTCTACCACTACCTGCAACAGCTGGTGAACGGCCTCACGGTCGGCAGCACCTATGCCCTGATCGCCATCGGCTACACCATGGTCTACGGCATCATCGGCATGATCAACTTCGCCCATGGCGAGGTGTACATGATCGGCTCCTACGTGGCTTTCATCGCCATCGCCGGCCTCGCCATGCTGGGCATCCACAGCCTGCCCATCGTCATGCTCGCCGCCTTCGGCGCCAGCATCATCATCGCCAGTGCTTACGGCTACAGCATCGAACGCATCGCCTATCGCCCCCTGCGCGGCGGTAACCGGCTGATCCCGCTGATCTCGGCGATCGGCATGTCGATCTTCCTGCAGAACTGGGTGCTGCTGGCCCAGGACTCCAAGGACAAGTCGATCCCCAACCTGCTGCCGGGCAACTTCATCATCGGCACCGACGCCATGAACGGCGTGGTGATCTCCTATGTGCAGGTGCTGATCTTCATCGTCACCCTGCTCACCATGTTCGGCCTGACCTGGTTCATCTCCCGCTCCCGCCTGGGCCGCGCCTGCCGCGCCTGCGCCGAGGACATCAAGATGGCCAACCTGCTGGGCATCAACACCAACGGCATCATCGCCCTGACCTTCGTCATCGGCGCCACCCTGGCCGCCGTGGCCGCGGTGCTGCTGGGCATCCAGTACGGCGTGATCAACCCGAGCCTGGGTTTCCTGGCCGGCATCAAGGCCTTTACCGCCGCCGTGCTCGGTGGCATCGGCAGCATCCCCGGCGCCATGCTCGGCGGCCTGGTGCTGGGCGTGGCCGAGGCCTTTGGCGCCGACGTCTTCGGTGACCAGTACAAGGACGTGGTGGCCTTCAGCCTGCTGGTGCTGGTGCTGCTGTTCCGCCCCACCGGCATCCTCGGTCGTCCAGAGGTGGAAAAGGTATGAGTGCCCGTCTGCGAACCGCCTTCTTCAGCGCCCTGCTGGTGCTGGCCGTCGCCTATCCCATCCTCGGCCTCAAGCTGGAGACGGTGGGCGTCAACCTCGAAGTGCACGGCGCCACGCCGCGCACCCTCTGGATCGTGGCCCTGGCCGCGGTGCTGATGTTCGTCTGGCAACTGGTGCGCGACCAGGTCACCGCCGGCTGGCGCCGCAGCGGCGGCCTGCCGTTGCCGGCCACCGGCCTGGGCACCAAGCTGACCGAACCCAAGACCCAGCGCTGGGTGATCCTCGGCCTGGTGCTGGTCGCCCTGGTGTGGCCCTTCTATGGCTCGCGCGGCGCGGTGGACATCGCCACCCTGATCCTGATCTACGTGATGCTCGGCCTCGGCCTGAACATCGTGGTGGGCCTGGCCGGTCTGCTCGACCTGGGCTACGTCGGCTTCTATGCCGTCGGCGCCTACACCTACGCCATGCTCTCCCACTACTATGGCCTGGGCTTCTGGGTGTGCCTGCCGCTGGCGGGGCTGATGGCGGCGCTGTTCGGCTTCCTGCTCGGCTTCCCGGTGCTGCGCCTGCGCGGCGACTACCTGGCCATCGTCACCCTGGGCTTCGGCGAGATCATCCGCATCCTCTTGCGCAACCTCACCGAATGGACCGGCGGCCCCAACGGCATCAGTGGCATCGACAAGCCGACCCTGTTCGGCCTGACCTTCGAACGCCGCGCACCTGAGGGCATGACGCCCTTCCACGAGTACTTCGGCATCCCCTACAACTCCGAATACAAGGTGATCTTCCTCTACCTGATCGCCCTGCTGCTGGTGCTGCTGACCCTGTTCGTGATCAATCGCCTCCTGCGCATGCCCATCGGTCGCGCCTGGGAAGCCCTGCGCGAAGACGAGATCGCCTGCCGCGCCCTGGGGCTGAACCCCACGCTGATCAAGCTCTCGGCCTTTACCCTGGGCGCCTGCTTCGCCGGTTTCGCCGGCAGCTTCTTCGCCGCCCGCCAGGGCCTGGTGTCGCCGGAATCCTTCACCTTCATCGAATCGGCCATCATCCTGGCCATCGTGGTGCTGGGCGGCATGGGTTCCCAGCTCGGCGTGATCCTCGCGGCCATCGTGATGATCCTCTTGCCGGAGCTGATGCGCGAATTCAGCGAATACCGCATGTTGATGTTCGGCCTGCTGATGGTCGTGATGATGATCTGGCGTCCGCAAGGCCTGCTCCCGATGCAACGCCCGCACCTGGAGTTGCGCAAATGAGCCAAGCCCTTCTCGATGTCTCCGGCCTGTCCATGAGGTTCGGCGGCCTGCTGGCCGTCAACGGCGTCAACATCCGTGTGGAACAGGGCCAGGTGGTCTCGCTGATCGGTCCCAACGGCGCCGGCAAGACCACGGTGTTCAACTGCCTGACCGGCTTCTACCGGCCCAGCGGCGGCGAGATCCTCCTGCGCGGCGAGGCCATCCAGGGCCTGCCCGGGCACAAGATCGCCCGCAAGGGCGTGGTGCGCACCTTCCAGAACGTCCGCCTGTTCAAGGAAATGACTGCGGTGGAGAACCTGCTGGTGGCCCAGCATCGCCACCTCAACACCGGCTTCCTGGCCGGGCTGTTCAAGACCCCGGCCTTTCGCAAGAGCGAAGCCGAGGCCATGGACTACGCGCGTTTCTGGCTGGAGCAGGTCAATCTCACCGAGTTCGCCAACCGTAACGCCGGCAATCTCGCCTACGGTCAGCAGCGCCGCCTGGAAATCGCCCGCTGCATGATGACCCGCCCGCAGATCCTCATGCTCGACGAGCCGGCCGCCGGCCTCAACCCGCGCGAGACCGAGGACCTCAAGGCGCTCATCGCCCTGCTGCGCGCCGAGCACGGCGTCACCGTGCTCTTGATCGAGCACGACATGCACCTGGTAATGAGCATTTCCGACCACATCGTGGTGATCAACCAGGGTACCCCCCTGGCCGACGGGACGCCGGAGCAGATCCGCAACAACCCCGACGTGATCAAGGCCTACCTGGGCGAATCCTGATGGAGACCTCCATGCTGCAGTTCGACAACGTCTCCACCTTCTACGGCAAGATCCAGGCGCTGCATGGCGTCAGCGTGCAGGTGAACCGGGGCGAGATCGTCACCCTGATCGGCGCCAACGGCGCCGGCAAGTCCACCCTGCTGATGACCCTCTGCGGTACCCCGCGCGCCCATGGCGGCAGCATCCGCTACGAAGGCGAGGAACTGGTCGGCCAGGAAACCGCGCAGATCATGCGCAAGGGCATCGCCGTCGTACCGGAAGGCCGCCGGGTGTTCGCCCGCCTGACCGTGGAAGAGAACCTGGCCATGGGCGGCTTCTTCACCGACAAGCACGCCTATGACCGCCAGCTGGAGAAGGTCCTCGGCCTCTTCCCGCGACTCAAGGAGCGCTATGCCCAGCGCGCCGGCACCATGTCCGGCGGCGAGCAGCAGATGCTCGCCATCGGCCGGGCGATGATGAGCGAGCCGCGCCTGCTGCTGCTCGACGAGCCCTCCCTGGGCCTGGCGCCCATCATCATCCAGCAGATCTTCGAGATCATCGAGCAACTGCGCCAGGATGGGGTGACGGTGTTCCTGGTCGAGCAGAACGCCAACCAGGCGCTCAAGCTGGCCGACCGCGGCTATGTGCTGGAGAACGGCCGCATCGTCATGCAGGACAGCGGCGCCGAACTGCTGGCCAACCCGGATGTGCGCAAGGCCTATCTGGGCGGTTGAGCATGCCGTCGCTGCCCGACACGCTTCAACCTCGGCGCGGCGAAGCCCAACGATGCCGTAGCGTGGAAAACGGTGCAGCCTTTCCACTGGGGCTTCACAGCGAAGCGCGCCCTCACCCCAACCCTCTCCCTCAGGGAGAGGGGGCTATCCATGCAACGCGTAGGTTGGGTTGAGACAGCTCCACTGTCGAAGCCCAACGGTGCCGTAGCGTGGAAAACGGCGCAGCCTTTTCCACTGGGGGCTCCACAGCGAAGCGCGCCCTCACCCCAGCCCTCGCCCGCAGGGAGAGGGGGCTGTCCATGCAACGCGTAGGTTGGGTTGAGACAGCTACACTGTCGAAGCCCAACGGTGCCGTAGCGTGGAAAACGGCGCAGCCTTTTCCACTGGGGCTTCACGGTGAAGGGTGCCCTCACCCCAGCCCTCTCCCATAGGGAGAGGGGGCGATCCATGCAGCGCGTAGGTTGGGTTGAGACAGCTCCATCGTCGAAGCCCAACAGTGCCGTAGCGTGGAAAACGGCGCAGCCTTTTCCACTGGGGGGTTTCGCAGCGAAGCGCGCCCTCACCCCAACCCTCTCCCGCGGGGAGAGGGGGCTTTCAACGCGTAGGTTGGGTTGAGACGGCTCCATCGTCGAAGCCCAATAGCACCGTAGCGTGGAAAACGGCGCAGCCTTTTCCACTGGGGTTTCGCGGCGAAGCGCGCTCTCACCCCAGCCCTCTCCCGCAGGGAGAGGGGCTGTCCGCACAGGCGTTGAGCACCATCGCCCCCGCTACCCCAACGCCTCCAACCGCTGCCGACTGCGCTCGAACCAGTCGTTCAGGGCTTCCGCCACCACTCTGGTGCGCTTCGGCAACCCACCCTGGTAGGGATGGACCAGAAACAGCGGCTGGCTGGGGGTGCGCCATTCCCGGAGCAGCCAGACCAGGGCGCCGCTGGCCAACTCTTCGTGCACCATGAATGACGGCAGCCGGGCGATGCCCTGCCCAGCCAGGGCCGCCTGCTTGAGCAGGCTGTAGTGGTTGCAGGAAAGACTGGGCTCCACCTGGACGCGGCTGAGCTGATGCTCACGGTGATAGAGCCAGACGTCGCCCTCGGCATAGTGACTGTTCACCAGGCAGCGATGGCCGAGCAGATCCTCGGGCACCCGGGGAACCTCGACCCCAGCCAGATAGGCCGGTGCCGCGCAGGTCACCTCCTGCATGGCGAACAGCGGCCGGGCGACCAGGCGTTCGTCCGGCTCCAGCCGGGCGCGGATCGCCAGGTCGAAGCCCTCGGCCACCAGGTCGCGGTAGCCGTTGTCCAGCACCAGATCCAGCTGGATGGCGGGATGGGCGGCGCGACAGGCCAGTAGCACCTCGAAAAAGGTGTAGCCCAGGGACACCGGCACGGTCAGGCGCACCGGGCCGACGGCTTGCTCCTGCAGCCGGGCCACGCTCTGCAGGGCCCGCTCGCGCTGGCGCACCAGGGCCTGGGCCTCCGGCAGCAGGGCACGACCGGCGGGAGTGGGATCGAGGCGTCGGGTGGTGCGGTGCAGCAGCTGGGTCTCCAGGCGCATCTCCAGCGCCCGGATGCGCTTGGACAGCTGGCCCTTGCTGCAGCCCAGGCGCTCGGCCGCGCGGGTGAAGCTGCCGCTGTCACAGAGGATGGCGAAGGCAGCGAGATCGGCGAAGTCGTCCTGCATCGTTTCCTCCTGGAAACACTGGATTGCCATTCAGGCGATTTATCCGGGCAATGGGCCATTCTAGGCTGAGGACTCCTTTCCCTTCACGGAGCCACCCCATGAAAATCATCCTCGTCGGCGCCAGCGGCACCCTGGGCAGCGCCATCGCCGAACGCCTGGGCAGCCGCCATGACCTGATCCGCGTCGGTCGCCGATCCGGCGACCTGCAGGTCGACATCACCCAACCCGAGTCCATCCGTGCCCTCTTCGCCCAGGTGGGTCGTTTCGACGCCCTGGTCAGCGCGGTGGGTTCGGTGACCTTCGCCCCCTTCACCGAGATGACGCCCGAGGCGTACCAGAAAGGCCTGCAGGACAAGCTCATGGGCCAGGTCAATCTGGTGCTGCTCGGCCAGCAGCAGGCCGCCGAGGGCGCCTCCTTTACCCTGACCACCGGCATCCTCAGCGAACAGCCCATCGCCCAGGGCAGCTCGGCGGCCATGGTCAACGCGGCGCTGGAAGGCTTCGTGCGCGGTGCGGCCATCGAGTTGCCCCACGGTCAGCGCCTCAACGCGGTCAGCCCGACGGTGCTGCAGGAGTCCCTGGGCCACTACGGTGATTTCTTCCGCAATTTTAAGGCGGTCAGCGGCGCCGAGGCCGCCCTGGCCTACGAACGCAGTGTGGAAGGACGAGAAACCGGCAAGACGTATCGCGTCTGGTAAGTCCTTGAGCTCGCGGCGCTGTCTGAGTAACGTGTGCCCACCTCAGTCGGAGTCCTGCGATGCCAGCGCCGCGTGCCATCTTTCCCCTAGCCCTGCTCGGCCTCCTCGGCGGCTGCAGCCTGTTCCAGAGCGACGACACCCCGCGTGCACCGGGCGGCGAGCGCCTGCAGGGCGATCTGCGCTGGAGCGGTGACCAGCTGCTGTTCCGCCCCTGCCAGGAACAGCGTTTCTTCGACGTCACCGACGCCAACAACACCGCCATCCTGCGCGATGCCCACGAACTGGCCGCCGACAGCGGCGCCGCTTCGCTGTTCGCCGACCTGCGCGGCAAGCTCAAGTCCGGCGGCCGCGATGGTGCCCAGGGCGTGTTCGCCGTCACCGATGTCTACCGCGTGCAATACAGCGGACCGGGTTGCAGCGATCCCAACTTCAAGCGCACCGCCATGAACGCCGGTGGCCATGGACCGGACTGGAGCGTCCAGGTCAGCAACCAGGGCATGCTGGTCAGCACCGCCGGCCAGCAGCGCCGCGCCCTGCCCTTCGTGCAGGAAGAATTGCCGGGCGGCATGCGCGCCCTGTCCAGCGAAGCCAATGGCGAGAAGGTCGAGCTGTGGATCAATCCGCGGCGCTGCGTGGACGGTCGCACCGGCACCGTGCAGTCACTGCAGGCCGAACTGCGCATCAATGGCCAGACCTGGCAGGGCTGCGCCTTCTATGGCGGAGCCGGCAACCCCACCTAACTCGGGCGTTCGCGCGATGCTTAGCGCGATCCCCTTGGCATCTCCCGCTTTACGTTTAGCGTCGCGCGCCCCAAGGGGCTAGTCTAGCGACGGCAAGGTTTCATCCGCTTCGCTTGGTCACTTCCGGGTTCCACCAGGCGAAGGCACAGGAACGCTCATCCAGCCAGGGTTCAGGCATGCCAACATCCCCAGCGTCTCGTAGCGCGCCTCCGCGCCGACGGGGCCATACCGTTCTCCTGCGGCTGTTCCCCGCGCTCTGCGTGCTGCTCCTGGGTCTCATCGGCCTGGGTTGCTATCTGCTGGTCGACAATGCCGTGCGCCAGGATGCCACCGTCGCCCAGCATACCGAGCGCGCCGTTGGCCGCACCTTCACGCGCCTCGACGAAGAGGTCGCCCGCAACCTGATCGACTACAGCAAATGGGACGAAGCCTATCGCCGCCTGCACCAGACACTGGACAGCGACTGGGCCTTCGAACAGGGCAATCTGGGCGAGTCCCTGTTCCAGGTCTATGGCTACGAGGGAGTGCTGGTGTTCGACGGTCAGGATCGGCCCCGCTATCGCCTGCTCGACGGCCAGCTCGCCGATCCCGCCGCCCCCTGGCTGCAGGGCGACATCGCCGGCCTGCTGGCCGCGGCGCGCAGCGCCGACGCCCGCGCCGGCAGCGTGTCCGGCGTGCTGACCGTGGCCGGGATGCCGGCGCTGGTGGCCGCCGCCGCCATCACCCCGGGCGACCAGGCCGGCGTTCGCCCCCAGGACGCGCCGGCCTCGGTACTGATCTTCGTCAATGTGCTCAGTCCGGCGCGGCTGGCGGCCCTGAGCGAAGCCAACAACCTGCCGCCGCTGAGCATCAGCGCCAACGGCGCCGGCAGCCGCGCCAGCTGGCAACTGCCGGGTTCCCGCTATCAGCTGACCTGGCGCCCACCGCGTCCGGGGCTGTGGCTGATGCAACAGACCCTGCCGCTGTTCGGCGGCGGGGTGCTGATCCTGCTGCTGGGGCTGATCTGGCTGTTTCGCCAGGCGCTGATCTCGATGCGCCAGCTGGATGCCCAGTACGATGACCTGCTGGCCAGCCGCAGCGAACTGGCCATCGGCGAGCGGCGCTTCCGCGACATCGCCGAGGCCACCTCGGACTGGCTGTGGGAGGTCGACGCCACGCTGCGCCTGGTCTATGTCTCGGATCGCTTCGCCGAGGTCACCGGGGAAGCCACCGAGCGCTGGCTCGGCCGGCCGCTCGCCGAATTGCTCACCCCCCATGCCGACACCCTGGCGCACTGGCTCGCCGGCCAGGCCCACGACCGCAAGCCACGACAGCCGCTGGTCTGCCACTACCTGGACGGCAACGGGCGCGAACGCACCTGCCGGGTGGCCGCCCGGGCCATTCCCGAAGGCGGCTATCGCGGCACCGTCACCGATCTCACCGACGAGATCGAGGCCCTGGCCCAGGTCCAGCACCTGTCCTGGCACGATCCCCTGACCGGCCTGCCCAACCGCCATCGTCTGCACCAGTTTCTCGCCACCCATCTGGAAGGCCCGGAGCCCCGCCCCCTGGCGCTGATCAGCCTGGACCTGGATAGATTCAAGACGGTCAACGACGCCCTCGGCCATGCCGCCGGCGATCAGGTCCTGCAGGAAGCGGCGCAGCGCCTGCGGCAGAACGTGACCGCCACCGACCTGGTGGCGCGCCTGGGCGGCGACGAATTCTGCGTGGTGCTCAGCGGCGATCGCGACCCCGCTGCCATCGCCGACCTCTGTCGGCGCCTGGTGGAGCAGTTGCGCCAACCCTTCCGCCTCGGCGAGCAGCGGGTCTTCATCGGCAGCAGCCTGGGCGTGGCCCTGGCGCCGCGGGATACCGGCATCCCGGCGGAATTGCTGCGCCTGGCCGACATCGCCCTCTACCAGGCCAAGGCCGCTGGCCGCGGCACCTGGCGCTTCCACGAACCGGCCATGAACGAGCAGGTGCTCCTGCGCCGGCAGCTGGAACAGGATCTGCGCCAGGCCCTGCGCGATGATCGGCTCAGTCTCTACTACCAGCCGCGCCGTTGCCTGGCCGATGGCAGCCTGCGCGGCTTCGAGGCGCTGGTGCGCTGGGAGCACCCGACCCAGGGCCTGCTGGAGCCGCTGGATTTCCTGGCCCTGGCCGAAGACGCCGGCCTCGGGCAGCGCCTGGGGCGCTGGGTGCTGGAGACCGCCTGCCACGACGCCCAGGGCTGGCCGGAACGCCTCTCGGTGTCGGTCAATCTGTCGCCGCAGCAATTCCACGCCAACGAAGATCCGGTGCAGACCGTGGCCGAGGCGCTCTACCAGAGCGGCCTGGCGGCCTCGCGCCTGGAGCTGGAACTCACCGAGCGAACCCTGCTGGATCCCGCCGCCGATGTGGCCAACACCCTGGGCGCGCTCAAGGGCCTGGGCGTGCGCCTGTGCCTGGACGACTTCGGGTCCGGCCTGTGCTCCCTGGCCTACCTGCGCCGCTATCCGCTGGACGGCATCCGCCTCGACCGCAGCTTGATCGCGCGGCACCGGCAAGCGCCGGAAGACAGCGCCCTGGTGCGGGCCATGATCGATCTCGGCCGCTCGCTGGGGCTGAGGGTGACCCTCAAGGGCGTGGAAGACGCCGAGCATCTGCGCCAGCTGCAGCACCTGCCGGCGGACGAGATCCAGGGCTTCCACTGCGGCGCGCCGCTACCGGCCGATCGGCTGGGCGCCTGGCTGGACGAAGGGGTGGCGGAGCCGTTGAGCTGAAGGGGTGCGCCGGGCGCCTAGCGCTCGGCCACCATGCTGCCCTCGCCCGCCGCACCGCGTCGCTGGTTGCGGTCGTCGCGAGGAGTGACGCCAAAGAAGTTGCGATAGGCGCTGGAGAAGTGCGGCCCCGACGAGAAGCCGCAGGACAGGCCGATCTGGATGATCGATTTGCTGGTCTGGGTGAGCATCTTGCGTGCCCGATTCAGCCGTAGCTCCAGGTAGTACTGGCTGGGCACCCGCGCCAGGTACTGCTTGAAGATCCGCTCCAGTTGCCGCCGGGAGACGCAGACGTGCTGGGCGATCTCGTCGGTGGTGAGGGGCTCTTCGATATTGGCCTCCATCAGCATCACTGCCTGGGTCAGCTTGGGATGACTCGACCCCAGGCGATTCTTCAGCGGAATGCGCTGCCGCTCGCTGCCTTCGCGCAGCCGCTCGACGATCAGCTCCTCGGCGATGGTGCCCGCCTGTTCGGCGTCGCGGTCACGGCCGATCATGGCCAGCAGCAGATCGAGGATGGCCAGGCCGCCGCAGGCGGTCAGGCGATCGCGGTCCCACTCGTAGAGGTGGTGGGTGGCGATGACCTTGGGAAACTGCTCGCTGAATTCCTCCAGCCAGCGCCAGTGCACGGCGGCGCGATGCCCGTCGAGCAGACCGAGCTGGGCGAGGATGTGCACCCCGGCGGAAAAGCCTCCCATCACCACCCCGGCCCGGGCGGTCTGGCGCAGGGCCGCGGCCAGGGGCGGCGGCAGCGCGGGCGAGGGTTCGTCGGCCAGCACGAAGAGGCGATCCAGGCGTTCCAGCTGCCCTTCCCAGTGGCCACCCGGCAGGCGCGGCTGCAACTCGCTGCCGGCCTGCAGAAAGCGCACCTCGTAGGGTGTATCGCTCGAATGGCGAGCAGCGAGTTCCAGCGCTTCCTCGACCAGGCCCACGGTCAGCGGACGAACGTCGGGCCACAGCAGAAAGGCGATGCGGATGGTCATCTAACGTCTGGCTTCCTGTCGAGAGCGGCGGGGGCGACCGATCCGGGGCCCGCGCGCCATGAAACCCTTGTGGGGTGGCACGCATGGTACGCCGGAGCGCTGCCCCTGTCCCGGCCTTTGCCCGGGGTAGCGGACCGGTGTGCCCTCCGGTCCGCCGGCTGGCGCGATTCTAGCGCCAGCGCAACGGCCAGGGCTTTTACCCTGGCGACAACTCCTTACAGGACCGCCAAAAACAAACCGCCCGCTACCGGGACGATAGCGGGCGGTTGGCGAAGCCGTCGAATCAGGCGACGGCCTGGCTCATCTGCTGGTGGGTGCCGACCAGATGCTGCACCACGCCCGGATCGGCCAGGGTGGAGATGTCGCCAAGGGCGTCGTATTCACCCACGGCGATCTTGCGCAGGATACGCCGCATGATCTTGCCGGAGCGGGTCTTGGGCAGCCCCGGCGCCCACTGGATGACATCGGGCGTGGCGATCGGACCGATCTCCTTGCGCACCCACTGCTTGAGCTCCTGGCGCAGGGCTTCGTTGCCCTCCTCGCCCTGGTTGAGGGTCACGTAGACATAGATGCCCTGGCCCTTGAGGTCATGGGGCATGCCCACCACCGCGGCCTCGGCCACCTTGGGATGGGCCACCAGGGCGCTCTCGATCTCGGCGGTGCCCATGCGGTGGCCGGAGACGTTGAGCACGTCGTCGACGCGCCCGGTGATCCAGTAGTAGCCGTCTTCGTCGCGGCGGGCGCCGTCACCGGTGAAGTACATGCCCTTGAAGGTCTTGAAATAGGTGTCGACGAAGCGGTCGTGGTCGCCATAGATGGAGCGCGACTGGCCCGGCCAGGAATCGAGGATCACCAGGTTGCCTTCCACGGCGCCGTCGAGCAGGTTGCCTTCGTTGTCCACCAGCGCCGGCTGGATGCCGAAGAACGGACGGGTCGCCGAACCGGGTTTCTGGCCGATGGCGCCGGGCAGCGGGCTGATGAGGATGCCGCCGGTCTCGGTCTGCCACCAGGTGTCGACGATGGGGCAGCGCTCCTGGCCCACGGTCTTGTAGTACCAGTGCCAGGCCTCGGGGTTGATCGGCTCGCCCACCGAACCGAGCAGGCGCAGGCTGCTGCCATCGACGCCGCGCATGGCCGCGTCGCCCTGGGCCATCATGGCGCGGATGGCGGTGGGCGCGGTGTAGAGGACGTTGACCTGGTGCTTGTCCACCACCTGGCCCATGCGGGTGACGTCCGGGTAGTTGGGCACGCCCTCGAACAGCAGGGTGGTGGCGCCATTGGCCAGGGGGCCATAGACGATGTAGCTGTGACCGGTGATCCAGCCGACGTCGGCGGTGCACCAGTAGACCTCGCCGGGACGATAGTCGAAGACCCGCTCGTGGGTCAGGGCGGCATAGGTCAGGTAGCCGCCGGTGGTGTGCAGGATGCCCTTGGGCTTGCCGGTGGAACCGGAGGTATAGAGGATGAACAGCGGCGCCTCGGCGGACATCTCCTTGGGCTCGCAGTGTTCCGGGGCCACCGAGGTGATGTCCTCGTACCAGACGTCGCGGTGACGATGCCAGGCGATGTCGGCGCCGGTGCGCTTGCAGACGATCACCTTGCGCACCGAATAGGTGGCCGGATTGGTCAGGGCCTCGTCGACGTTGGCCTTGAGCGGGATCTTGCGGCCGCCGCGCACGCCTTCGTCGGCGGTGATCACCAGCTTGGACTGGCAGTCGCTGATGCGGCCGGCCAGGGATTCGGGAGAGAAGCCGCCGAACACCACCGAGTGCACCGCGCCGATGCGGGCGCAGGCCAGCATGGCCACCACGGCCTCGGGGATCATCGGCATGTAGATGGTCACCACGTCGCCGCGGTGGATGTCCTGGCCGCGCAGGGCGTTGGCCAGCTGGCAGACCTCGCGATGCAGCTCGCGGTAGGTGATGTGGCGGCTGTCGGCCGGATCGTCGCCTTCCCAGATGATGGCGGTCTGGTCGCCGCGGGTTTCCAGGTGGCGATCCAGGCAGTTGTAGGAGGCGTTCAGGGTGCCATCGGCGAACCACTGGATGTCGACGCGATGATCGTCGAAGGAGGTCTGCTTGACCCGGCTGAAGGGCTTGATCCAGTCCAGGCGCTGGGCCTGCTCGCGCCAGAAGCCATCGGGGTTGAGGATGGACTGCTGGTACAGCCGGCGATAGGTGACTTCATCGGTCAGGGTCTGGGAAGCGACTTCCGCGCGGACCGGGTAGAAAGCGGCACTCATGGGACGATCTCCTCGGCGGGAAACTGTTGTTCTTGTTGTGTTCCGTTGTACGGCGCGCACCGGTTTCGGACCATTCGACCATGGTCGGACGGGACGCCGGGAGCTGACCGGCGGGTCTGTTACCCTGCCCTTTCGTGACTTTCTTTCCCCAAGGAGCGCCCCATGGCCGATCTCGCCCACTCCCATTGCGTCCCCTGCCGCTCCAGCGAGCCTGCCCTGAGCGAGGCCGCCAGCAACGAATTGCTCAAGGCCGTCCCGGGGTGGACGCTGGTCGAGCGCGAAGGAATTCCACGGCTGGAACGCCGCTATGCCTTCGGCAACTTTCTGGAAGCGCTGGACTTCACCAACCGCGTCGGCCGCGAGGCGCAGGATGAGGATCACCACCCGGCCCTGCTCACCGAATGGGGCGCGGTGACGGTGAGCTGGTGGACCCACAACATCGGCGGCCTGCACCGCAACGACTTCATCATGGCCGCCCGTACCGATGCGGTCGCCCTGGCGGCCAACGTCTGAGCGCCGGACCGCCGGCCGCCGGATTGCCGGGCCACACGCTAGTCGCAGGCGGCGGCGAGTCCCTCGGCATGCACGAAGCACAGCTTGTTGCCTTCCGGATCCCGGCAGTAGGCGGCGTAGAAGTCCGCGCCATAGTCCGGCCGGATGCCGGGAGCGCCCTCGTCATTGCCGCCCAGTTGCAGGGCGCGGTGCCAGGCCGCCTCAACGGCCGCCGGCGACGGCGCGGCGAAGCTCACCTGGACGCCATTGCCCCAGGAGGCCGGCAGGCCATTGAAGGGCAGCTGTACATAGAATTGCGGCCACGCTCGCCCTGGCCGCTGCCAGCCACACCCGGGCGGGCCACCATCGTCTTCGGCCGGCATCCGCACCAGACCGAGCTCGTGCAACACGCCGTCGTAAAAATCGATCAGGCGCTCCAGATCACGCGCGCCTACCTGTACATGGCTGAACATGGGCTCTCTCCCGCTTGCCAGGGGGCATCAGGCCACGTTAGACCAGTCCGCTGCGGCTGCCTATCGGCTCGACAAGCCCGGTCCGGGCGGTTAGCGTGGCGGCCTTTGCCTGTGACGACATAGCCATGAATCTGCGCACCCTCCCCCGCCTGACCAAGATCGGTCTGGTCTTCTTCATCCTCGGCCTGCTGGGCGTGGCCTTCGCCCTCTATGGCCTCTACCAGGGTCCGCGTCCCTCCGAACCCGGCGCCATGCGCAGCCTGCTGTTCGCGGCAGGCTTGCAGCTGACCGGCTACGTGCTGCTCAACCGCAATCGCTTCCGCATGCTGTCCGGCCGGCGCAAGGACTGACCATGACCCTCCAGTGGAGCTGCCGCGCCGCACCGGCGCTGACCACCGCCGAGCTTTATGCCGCCCTGGTGCTGCGCGCCCGGGTCTTCGTGGTGGAGCAGCAGTGCATCTATCCCGACGCCGATGGCCTGGACCTGGCGGAAGACGTCTGGCACCTGTTCGGCTGGCGCGACGACCAGTTGCACGCCTACCTGCGCCTGCTCGGCGCGGTACGCGAGGAAGTGGTGATCGGCCGGGTGATCGTCGCCCCCGAGGGCCGCGGCAGCGGCCTGGGGCATCTGCTGCTGGCGGAAGCCCTGCGCGTCTGCGCCGAGCGCTGGCCCGGGCACCCGCTGTTCCTCTCCGCCCAGGCCCATCTGCAGGCCTACTATGGCCGCTATGGCTTCACGCCCTGCTCAGCGGTCTATGACGAAGACGGCATTGCCCATATCGACATGCGTCGCCTGGCCGACTAACGGCGGCGCAGCGGATCGAGCAGCGGCTTGAGGCCGTTGTGGTCGATCTCCTGCATCAGCGCCAGCAAGCGGCCCAGCTCGCCAGGCGGAAAGCCGCTGCGGGCGAACCAGTTGAGGTAGTGGCCCGGCAGGTCGGCCAGCAGGCGGCCGGCGTACTTGCCATAGGGCATGGTCCAGGTCACCAGGGCTTCCAGATCCGCGGGTTGCATCTCTTGTCTCCTCTACACGGCCTGGCGATTATGCCATGCCCTCAGGGGCCAACCGTCGGCCGCGGGGAGCGCCAGCCGCCCGCGACGATCCCAGCTACACCAGGTCTGCAGAGGATTTCAGCATGAGCAACGTTTCCCGGCCGCTGGCCGCCGTCACCGGTGCCTCCAGCGGCATCGGCTTTGAACTGGCCAAGCAGCTGGCCCGCCACGGCCATGATCTGCTGCTGGTCTCCCGCGGCGACGGGCTGGACGCCGCCGAGCGCGAATTGCGTGCCCTGGGGGTCAAGGTCTGGAGCCATGCGGCCGACCTGCGCACCGCCGTGGGAGTGGAAGAGACCTTTAGATTCCTGCGTCGCCAGGGCCGCCCGCTGGACGTCGTGGTGCTCAACGCCGGGGTCGGCCTGGGCGGCGCCTTCGTCGGCCAGACGCGCCTGGAAGACGAGATGGCATTGATCCAGCTCAATGTGATGGCCACCGTGCACCTGGCCAAGCTGGTGTTGCCGGAGATGGTCGCCGCCGGCCGCGGCCGGGTGCTCTTCACCTCCTCCATCTCGGCCACCGCGCCGATTCCCTTCGAGGCCGTCTACGGCGCCTCCAAGGCCTTTATCAACTCCTTCGCCTTCGCCCTGCGCAACGAGCTGAAGGACAGCGGCGTGACCCTGACGGTGCTCATGCCCGGCCAGACCGACACCAACTTCTTCCACCGCGCCGGCGAAGACGACACCAGCGTCGGCGCCGGGCCCAAGCACGATCCGGTACAGGTGGCCGCCCAGGGTTATGCCGCCCTGATGCAGGGCCTCGACCATGTCTATGGCGGCGGTCCCGAGGTCCAGCACGAGGGCGAGGTGCTCAATCGGGTGGAAAGCGAGGCTCAGAAGGCCGAACGGCACCGCGCCTGGTCGGAGCCGGGATCGGCGGAAAAAAAGGACTAGCTGCGCTTACGCCAGGCGAGGTGTCAGGCCCCTGCCTGACGTCCGCCCGACAGCCTCTAGTTGACCGGCGTGGCCCCGGGCGTGCCGCACTTGGCGAACTTGCCCTTGGCATCCTTGCATTGCACCGCCTTGGTCTTGGTCGTGTCGCATTTGACGAACTTGCCGTGGGCATCCCGGCAAGGCGCCGCCTGGACGCTGGCGGATGCGAAAAGGGTCAGGGCTAGCGCGGCGAACAGTGCTTTGAGCATGACGATCACCTCCAGGGCCGGGAGTGGCCTCTCGAAGCGTAGCTTGCATGCCAGGGCGCTGCCACCGGCGCTAGCTAGCGACACAAAAGCTCGTATCCAGGCACTGGAAGGAAGACCGTCAGGCTTGCTCGACGCGTGTCGAGGCCGCTCCCCAACGCTCGTTGACGTCATCCGCAGGCTGCCTCATCTTCCGCAGGCTCGTATGGACGAGAAAGTCTTGCCGCCCCCAATTAATGTACATACGATAAATCCATGGACATCACCTTCGACCCGGCCAAGAACGCCCTCAACATCGCTGCTCGCGGATTGAGCTTCGAAGGGGTTGCCAACTTCGATTTCGAAACGGCGCTGATCTGGGTCGACGACCGCAGGATCTATCCGGAAGTACGGTATTCGGCCCTGGGCCTGATTGCGGGCCGAGTGCATGCCGTGGTGTTCACCGAAACCGCTACCGGCATTCGGGTCATCAGCTTCCGCAAGGCAAACAATCGCGAGGTAAAACGCTATGAGCAAGCCACTCAACCCTGAATTGATCGACGCGGAAAACCCTGAGTGGACCGACGAGAAGGTCGAGCAATCGGTGCGTATCGGTGCGTTGCCGGTGACCTTGCAAGCCAAGCTGCGTCGCGGCCGACCCCAAGCGAGCGTTACCAAGGAGCGCATCACCATTCGGCTTTCCCCGGACGTTGTCGACGCCTTCCGCGCGACGGGTTCAGGCTGGCAAACCCGCATGGATGCCGCGCTCAAGGACTGGCTGAAAACGCATTCGCCGTCCTGATCGTGCTCCGCCTTGCCCTGACACTGGGCGTCCATCTCCAAGCTGGATAAATCAGGAGTCGCGCTCTCCAGACCTGCCGCTAGAGGCCTAGGGCAGCATCCGCCGATTCCCCTCGACGTTCTTGCGGCCGACCAGGCTGCTCACTGTACCGCCCGATCTCTGCCTCACTGATCCTCGCGCACCGCGGGGACAGGCGCCAAGATGCCCATTCGCCAATCACCATGGGAAAGACCATGCGCACCCTGGGCCTGCTGGGCGGCATGAGCTGGGAGAGTTCGGCTCACTACTATCGCATCCTCAACGAAGAGGTCCGGCGGCGGCTGGGCGGCAGTCATTCGGCGGCCTGCCTGCTGCTGTCGGTGGACTTCGCTGAGATCGCCACGCTGCAGCATGCCGGCGACTGGGCGACGCTGGGTCTACGTCTGCAGGCGCATGCGCGACAACTGGCGGCCGGCGGTGC
Source organism: Pseudomonas sp. Pso3 (assembly GCF_055393275.1). Lineage (NCBI taxonomy): Bacteria > Pseudomonadati > Pseudomonadota > Gammaproteobacteria > Pseudomonadales > Pseudomonadaceae > Pseudomonas > Pseudomonas sp. Pso3. The sequence goes on from NZ_AP043687.1 coordinate 3,643,985, forward strand.
CGAGGCATTGCTGCTCTGTACCAACACCATGCATTGCCTGGCGGCGGAGATCGAGGCGGCCACGGCCCTGCCGCTGTTGCACATCGCCGATCCCACCGGGGCGGCGATCCAGGCGAAGGGCCTGCGGACCGTCGGCCTGCTGGGCACCGCCTTCACCATGGAGCAGGCCTTCTATCGCGAGCGGCTGACGGCGCGCTTCGGCCTGGAGGTGCTGGTGCCTGAAGCGGACGCGCGCCAGACCGTGCACCGGATCATCTACGAAGAGCTGGTGCGCGGCGAGGTACGCATGGAATCTCGGGCGGCCTATCGAGCGATCATCGCCGAACTGGTCGCCCGGGGCGCCGAGGGCATCGTGCTCGGCTGCACCGAGATCATGCTGCTGGTGGACCAGGGTGACAGCGCGGTGCCGCTGTTCGACACCACGCGACTGCACGCCCTGGCCGCCGTGGACTGGGCCCTGGACGAGCCCCGGGACTAATCCTGCAGTCGCTGCGCCACCTCGGCCAGCAGCGGACGGGCATCGAGCGCGGGCTGCTGGCACTCCGCGGCCAGGGCCGCCAGTGCCGGATCGACCGGCTCGCTGCACCGCGCCAGCCACTCCTCCAGCAGGATGCCGAAGGCGCGACTCTCGAAGCGTTGCAGGCGCGCCGCCTGAATCTCGTCCTCGGGCAGCAGCGAGGCACCGCCGAAGTCCCCCAGCAGGCAGCGGGCGCCACCGTCCCAGAGGATGTTATGGGCATAGAAATCACCGTGGACCAGGCCGTGCCCGTGCAGGTGCGCCAGGGCACTGGCCATGCCGCCAGCCATGCGGCGCACGGCGCTGGCGGTGAAGCGGGTGTCCTCGGGATAGACGTCGCGGCTGCAGGTGGTGAAGCTGGGCGGACCGGCCAGGTTGCCGAAGGCCGACTCCACCAGCTCCAGCACCAGGCCGCTGCGCTGCTCGGGATGCTCGGCCAGGTCACCGAGAGCACCGATCAGCCAGGGATGGGTGCCGGCGCTGAGGCTGGCGGCGCTTTCGCTTTCCGGGGTGCCATCGCTGGTCATGCTGCCCTTGAACAGCTTGACGGCGACCTCGCGCGACCCGGTGGGCGATTGCCAGCGCGCCTGATGGATGATGCCGGAGGCGCCCTCCCCCAGCCGCTCGCCAAGCTGCAGATCACCCCAGGCGATGCGCTGCTGGCGGGCGGCCTGAGCTCGCACCGCGCGCTCGCGCTCGGCGCCCAGGGGATTGTCGCCATAGGCCAGCCAGGTCAGCCGTGGCAACTCCAGGATGGCCGGCGGCAGCGCGGCGAAGCGATTCGCCGACAGCCGCAGCAGTTCCAGCTGGTGCAGGTCGGCCATGGACGCCGGCAGATGCTGCAAGCGGTTACCGGCCAGCATCAGCTTTTGCAGGGCGGGCCGCTCGCCCAGGGCGGCGGGCACCTCGGCGATGCGGTTGTCGGTAAGGATCAGCCAGCGCAGGCGTGGCGGCAGGGCCGCGGCGCCTACCCGCTCCAGCTGGCAGGCCTTGAAGCCGATCATCTCCAGCCTGGGCAGCGTGCCCAGCACCTCGGGCAGCTCGGTGAAGGGATTGCCCGAGCAGAAGAGAATGCGCAGCTGGTGCAACCGACCCAGGTCGGCGGGCAAGCGGGTCAGCCGATTGCCCGACAGGTCGAGGATTTCCAGGCTGTCGGCCAGGCCATAGATCTCTTCGGGAAATTCGGTCAGGTCGGCGCGCAGGGTCAGGCGCGTGGCCCCGGCCAGTTCGCCGGCACGCAGCCGGGCAAGGGTATCCGTCATGGGAAAGCGACTCTCACTGTCTGGAAAAACCGGCACCCGCCGGTGATGGCGCGGACGTTAGCACGCCGGGGCAACTAGCCGCGGCCCTCGTGCGCCAGAATGCGCGCCACTGCCTCTTGCAGCGTGCCGGCAGTCAGCTTGGGCGGCGCCAGGGGATTGGCCGCCTGGTCGGGACGCCGCTGCAGCAGGGCACCCTTGAACCCGGCGGCCTGGGCGCCGGCGATGTCCCAGGCATGGACGGCGATCAGCCACAGGTCTTCGGCGGGTTGACCCAGGCTGCTGGCGGCCTGGCGATAGGTGGCCGTAACCGGCTTGCTGGCGCCGGCGTCCTCGGCCGAGAGGATATCGGCGAAGGCGTCGCTCAGGCCGGCGTATTCCAGCTGCGCCCGGGTCGCGGCGCGCGCATTGTTGGAAAAGGCGATGCAGCGCACGCCCTGTGCCCGGGCGAAATCGAGGCCCGCGCGGACATCGGCATGGGCGGGCAGCCGCTTGAGGGCGTCCGCGACGCGCTGCTTGTCGGCGGTGGTGAGCGTTCGCCCGAACCGTGCGCCGATCATCTCCAGCGCCGCCTGACCCTGGGTCTCGAAGGGGGCGTGCCGGCCACAGAGCTCGGCGCTCATGGCGTTCTGCAAGGTCTGGGCGAACCAGAGCGTGTGGCTCTGGGGGTCACCGAACAGGTCGGTGAACAGGCTATCCAGCGCGGACAGGTCCAGCACGGTCTCGTTGATGTCGAACAGGCAGGTCAGGGTCATGGTCGCTACTCGGCAGGGGATATCCCTTCGACCAGGGCTCGCGATCGACGTGCAGCCGCGCTAAGGTTCCAGACTGGCAGGCGAGACGAAACGGCTAAAGTCTTATGATTTCTCGCCGATACTTCCGCAGACCTGCCTCTCGTTTGCTGCACTCGCCTGGCTCGGGTCGCGGCAGTTCTTCCAGGATGGGCTTGTTGCTCGAGCAAGGCTCATCGATATTCCCGAGATAGCCTGATGGCCGATTCACTGAAGTACGAAGATGACCGCCTCAACGCCCTGCACGCCCTGGAGTTGCTGGATTCGGCGCCGGCGGAGGAATTCGATCGCCTCTGCGAACTGGTCGCCAGCAGCTTCAATGTGCCGACCGCGCTGATCAGCCTGGTGGATCGCGATCGCCAGTGGTTCAAGGCCCGCGTCGGCTTCGACCTGGCGCAGATGCCCATCGAGGACGCCTTCTGCGCCCACACCATCCAGGCCGAGGATGGCCGGATGGAGATCAACGATGCCTGCTGCGATACCCGCTTCAGCCATAACCCCCTGGTGGTACGCGCCCCCCATGTGCGCTTCTATGCCGGCTCGACCCTGGTCACCGAGGGCGGCTATGCCATCGGCAGCCTGTGCATCCTCGACAGCCAGCCGCGCGAACTGACGGCGGAGGAGCGCAAGCGCCTGGACGATTTCGCCGCCCAGGTGATGAGCCTCATAGGCCTGCGCCAGCACCTGCGCCGCCGTGATCCGGTCAGCGGCCTGCCCAATCGCCAGCAGTTCCACGCCGATGTCGCCCAGCTGGCCGAACTCCAGCCCGACGAGGGGCGCCTGCTGGTGCTGGTGGATCCCCTGGAGACCCACTGGAAGGAGCAACTGATTCTGGCCCAGGGCATGTGGCCCTTCGAGACCTTTCTGCGCAGCCTGGCCTTGCGCCTGTGCGACGCCCTGAGCGAGCGGGCCAAGGTCTATCACGTGGACACCAAGAGATTCGCCTTCCTGCTGCCGGAGGACTGCGATTATCCGCCGCTGCTCGACGCGCTCATCGCCCAGTTGCGGATGCCGGTCCAGGCCGACCGCATTCCCATCGATCCGCCGGTCAAGGCCGGTGTGGTGCCCTTCCTGCTCGACGCGGGCGAAGTCCGCGACCTGCTGCGCAAGGCCATGGTGGCGGTCGATCAGGCGGCGCTGAGCAGTCGTCACTGGGTCGTCTACGAACGCCCCCGGGACGAGGCCTTCCAGCGGATCTTCCAGCTGGTCCGGCAGATTCCCGAAGGCCTCGAACGCGGCGACTTCAGCCTGGCCTTCCAGCCGCGCCTGGCCCTGCCCGAGCGCCGACTGTGCAGCGCCGAAGCCCTGCTGCGCTGGACCCATCCGCAACTCGGCCCCATCGCTCCGGGCGATTTCATTCCGGCGATCGAGAAGACCGCGCTGATCCACAGCGTCACCCGCTGGGTGATCCGTACCGCCATCGGCCAGCTGGCGCACTGGGACACTAGCTATCAGGGGCGACTGTCGCTCAACCTGTCGCCACGGGATTTCGACGAAGGCGATCTGGTCGAGTTGCTGCGCGAGACCTGCCAGCGCCAGGGTGTCGATCCGCGGCGGCTGGAAGTGGAGATCACCGAAGGCGAATGGCTCAGACGCAATCCCGAGGCCATCGCCCAGCTGCATGCCCTGCGCGAGCTGGGCCTGGAGATCGCCATCGACGACTTCGGCAGTGGCTACAGCAACTTCGCCTATCTCTACGAATTGCCGGTCACCAGCGTCAAGCTCGACCGCTCGCTGATCCATGACCTGCCCGAGGATCCACGCAAGCAGGAGGTCGTCAGGGCGCTGCTGGCGCTGATCGGCAAGCTCGGCTATCGCAGCGTCGCCGAGGGCATAGAGACGCCCGAGGTGCTGGCCTTCCTGCAGCAAGCCGGCTGCGACGAGGTCCAGGGCTATCTGCTGGCCCGGCCCATGGCCCTGCCCGCTTTCGAGGCCTGGTACGCCGAACGGGGTTAAGCCGAACGGATGAGGTCATTTGACTGACAAATTCATTCCAGGCTCTACACTGGTTCAGGTCGTAGTTTCCCGGGAGTGAGGACATGAGGGAATCAGGTACCGAGTTGTTGGAGGTGGTTGGCCTGGATACCGGCAACCTGAGCAGCCAGGGCTGCATCGACAAGGTGCTGCACGCGCTGCGCATCCACCTGGACATGGACGTGGCCTTTCTTGCCGAATTTCGCCAGCAGGATCGGGTCTTTCGCAACGTCGATGCGGCGCCCGATGCGCCGCTCAAGGCCGGCGATGCCCTGCCGCTCAGCCAGGGCTATTGTCAGCAGGTGGTAACCGGCCACCTGCCCGAACTCATCCCCGACACCCGCGCCGTCGGCGCTACCCGGCTGATCCCGGAGACCCGCAGCGTGCCCATCGGCGCTCACGTCAGCGTGCCCGTACGGCTCAGCGATGGCGAACTCTATGGCACCTTCTGCTGCTTCAAGTACCAGCCCGATCCGACCCTGAGTCCCCGTGACCTGGAGTTGGTGCGGACCTTTGCCGAACTGGTGGCCGATCGCCTCAGCCTGGACGTCTCCAGTCGCCGCGGCCAGGTGGAGATGCGCGAGCGCATCCAGGGCGCGGTGGCCGCCCACCAGCCGAGCATCGTCTACCAGCCGATCTATCACCTGACGGATCTGCGCATCGCCGGCTGGGAATCCCTGTCGCGCTTCCACTGCCCGCCGCAGCGCAGCCCGGACCTGTGGTTTTCCGAAGCCAGCGCCGTCGGTCTCGGCGACGAACTGGAAGAAAGCGCCATGCGCTTCGCCCTGCAGGGACTGCGGAGTCTGCCCGACGACAGCTACCTGACCATGAACTGTTCGCCGCAGACCATCCTGGGCGGGCGCCTGCCAGCGCTGCTGGCCGGCAATCCTCCCGGACGCCTGGTGCTGGAGATCACCGAACATGCCGAGGTCGACGACTACGACGCCCTGCATGCCCAGCTGCAACCGCTGCGGGCCCAGGGCGTGCGCCTGGCCATCGACGATGCCGGCGCCGGCTATTCGAGTCTGAGACACATCCTCCGGCTGCGGCCGGACATGATCAAGCTGGACATGAGCCTGGTGCGCGACATCGATCGCGACGCCGAACGCCGGGCGCTGGCCTCGGCGATCATCGCCTTCGCCCGCGAGACCCACAAGGAGGTGATCGCCGAGGGGGTGGAAACCCTCGCCGAGCTGGAAGCGCTCAAGGCGCTGCAGGTGGACAAGGTGCAGGGCAACCTGCTGAGTCGCCCGCTGCCGCGCGACGACGCCCTGCGCCTGCCCCGGCAGCGCCAGCTGGAAGGCCAGGCGGACCGCTGAACCGGGAAGGATCGGCGGCCATTCAAGTCGTCGATCCTTTGGCCGATACGCAGAGGCGAATGATCCCTTCCTCTGACGCCAGAACTATTCTCGGCCGATCTTTGCCCTGCAGGAGTTACCGGTGCGCTCCATCCTGGTCATCGAAGACAGCCCCATGGTCCTCAAGATTCTGGCGCACCTCTTTCGTCAGCAGCGCGACTTCGAGCCGGTATTCTGCGCCACCCTGGCCGAAGCCGAGCTGATGCTGGAAACCTCGGCCAATCTGTTCTTTGCCGCCCTGGTGGACCTCAACCTGCCCGATGCGCCCAATGGCGAAAGCGTCGATCTGGTGCTGCGCTATCGTCTGCCCTGCATCGTCCTCAGCGGTTCCTACGACGAGCGCCGGCGCGACGACCTGCTCACCAAGGGCGTGGTCGACTATGTGCTCAAGGAAAGCCAGTACTCCTACGAATTCGCCTTTCGCCTGCTGCGGCGGCTGGACAGCAATACCGCGGTCAAGATCCTCATCGCCGAGGACTCCGACGCCACCCGCAACTACATCCGCCATGTGCTGACGCCCCACCGCTACCAGCTGCTGGACGCCTGCGACGGCAACGAGGCCCTGCGCCTGCTGCAGGAGCAGCCGGACATCGACCTGCTGGTGGTGGACCACAGCATGCCCGGCCTCAGCGGCTTCGAACTGGTGCAGATGTTGCGGCAGAAGCTGCGCCGCCACGACCTCAGCATCATCGGCCTGTCGGCCGACGAAAAGGGTTCGCTCAGCGCCAAGTTCATCAAGCAGGGGGCCGACGACTTCCTGCGCAAGCCCTTCTGCCCCGAGGAGCTCAATTGCCGCGTGGTCTCGACCCTGGAACGGCGGGATCTCATGCGCGCCCTCACCCACGCCGCCCAGTACGATTCCCTCACCGGGCTGCGCAACAGGCGCGCCTTTCAGGATCAGGCCCAGGAGCTGTTCCGCCAGGCCGAACGCGAGGGCCACGCCCTGAGCGTGGCCATGCTCGACCTGGATCACTTCAAGCGCATCAACGACGAACACGGCCATGCCAGCGGTGACAGTGCCCTGGTGGTCTTCGCCCAGGCCTTGGCCCGGACCCTGCCCCAGGATCTCACCGGTCGCCTGGGTGGCGAGGAATTCGCCCTGGTCAGCCGGATGCCACCGGAGCAGCTGCTGCAGGCGCTGGACCTGCTGCGCCGCTACTGCCACGCCCAGAGCTATGCCCCCGGCGCCCCGCCGCTGTCGTTCAGCGCCGGCGTCTTCAGCGGCCTCGCCGACGACCTCGAAGGCTTTCTCCACGAAGCCGACCGGCGCCTCTATCAGGCCAAACGCCAGGGCCGCGGTCGGACCTGCCTGGTGCTCGAGGCCGACTAGGCCCGTGCCCCGGTTGGCGCCATCCATCACAAGACATATGATGTCATATGATTAACCTGCCGATGCAGGTTGATCCGCATTGCCTCGTCTGAACAATAACAATCAAGGACCTGCACCATGCATGACTCCCTCCCGGGCCTCGCCCGGCCATTGTCACGTCGCCAGTTGCTCCAGGGCGGCCTGGTCTGCGGCGCCGCCCTCGCCCTGCCCGGTCTCGCCCGCGCCGGGGAACCCCTGAGCCAACGCTATCCCGATCCGCTGATCGAGATCCTCGACGACCGCTTCCTCGAGTTGCGGCTGTTCAACGCCAGTGTCGAACGCCTGGCCACCGGCCTGCGCTGGGCCGAAGGCCCGGTGTGGATCGGCGATGGCAACTACCTGCTGATGAGCGACATCCCCAACAACCGCATCGTGCGCTGGGATGAGGTCAGCGGCCGGCTGGACACCTACCGCGCCCAGTCGAATTTCGCCAACGGCCTGACCCGTGATCGCCAGGGTCGGCTGATCGCCTGTGAAGGCTCCACCACTCACGGCCTCGGGCGGCGGGTCACCCGCACCGAGCACGATGGGCGTATCACGGTGCTGGCCGATAGCTTCGACGGCAAGCCGTTCAATTCGCCCAATGACGTGGTGGTCAAGCGTGACGGCTCCATCTGGTTCAGCGACCCGCCGTTCCAGGCCAACAGCGACTACGAGGGTCATAGGGTCAAGACCGAGCAACCCGATGGGGTCTATCGCATCGACGGCGAGAGCCTGGCGGTGACCCGGGTGATCGGTGATCTCAACGGCCCCAACGGCCTGGCCTTCTCGCCGGACGAGAAGCTGCTCTACGTGGTCGAGGGCCGCGCCAAGCCCAATCGCCTGGTGTGGGCCTATACGGTCAGGGACGACGGCAGCCTGGGCGAGCGCCGCAAGCACATCGAGGCGCTGGAATACGGCGCCCTGGACGGTATCAAGTGCGATGTGGCGGGCAATCTCTGGTGCGGATGGGGCAGCAGTGGCGCGCCGGCGGCCAAGCCCGAGGCGCTCGATGGCGTGCGGGTCTTCGATCCCAGCGGCAAGGCGCTGGGTCACATCCACCTGCCGGAACGCTGCCCCAACCTCTGCTTTGGCGGCCCGGAAGGCAACCGCCTGTTCATGGCCGGTTCCCACTCGCTGTACAGCCTCTACGTCAACATCCGTGGTGCCGGCCTCTAGCCGCTAGCGGGACTCGGGCGGCGACTGCTCGGCCAGGACGGTCAGGGAGTCGAGCACGCTGTCCAGGGCGTAGGCCGCTTCGAAGCGCGCCAGATTCTGGGTGAGGTCGGCCAGGCTGGTGGTGATCCCCAGCCAGTTGCCCAGGCCGATCTGGCGCGCCGCTTCCGGCAGCGAACAACCGCCATCGCGGCGTTCCAGCCAGGCCAGCACCAGTTCCGGCGGGGTATCGGCTTCGAGGCCCAGGGTGCGCAGCAGTCGCAGGGCCTTGGCCTGTTCGCGGGGTGGCAGCCGATGGCGGGCCGTAGGGGTGGGCTGGTCGACGATCAGCGTCAACCGGGAGCCGGGGGTATCGGTCATCTGGACCTCTAGGGACTACACCAGAACCGTACGGCGCGAGGCCGCTTCATCGCCCCATGTTAGGCGAATAGTCTGGCCAATTGCCATCCCCGGGCCCGACCCTCGTCACCTGGAAAACGCCGTTCGGCCCCCTGCTCCCCTCAGCGCGCGGCGCGGCCCCGGCAGCGCTGCCAGCGTTCCTCCACCCGCTGGGCGAACCAGGCGGTGGTGAGGGTGCGGGTGATCTTGGGACTCTCCAGGGTGATGCCCGGCAGGATGGCGCGCGGCAGGCTGCGACCGGCCTTGCGCTCGGCCAGGGCATAGACCTTGGCATAGAGATCGGTCTTGGCGAAGTCCTCGGACTCCCCCGCCTCCAGGTCGTGGCGGATGGCGATGTCGCTCATGCCCAGGGCCGGCGCCAGGCGATTGACCGCCCGCTCGGTCTCGCCCTGGGTCCGCGAACCGGGCACCACCAGATCGCCGTCCAGCGCCAGCTTCATCCCCGTGGCCCGGCTTACCGCGCTCTGGAAGGCGGCATTGCGACTGGCGTACCAGCCGGCGTTGAAATCGGCGAAGCGATACAGCGGCGTGGCATAGTCCGCCGGATAGCCCAGCAGGTGCGCGGTGCCGAAATAGAGACCGCCCCGTCGGCTGAACACCTCGTGGCGGATGGAACCCTCGCGCTCATAGGGATAGCCGCGGGCATGAGCCTCGGCGAAGTCGATGCTGACCTGCATGGGGCCGCCGGTGCGCACCGGATTGAAGCGCCCGAACAGCTGGCCTCCCAGGGGCACCATGGCGATGAAGTCCTCGAAGATCAGACTCAGCTCGCGCTCGGTTCGGGCACTGTCCAGGCGCTGGGCGTAGGTCTTGCCGGTGGGCGACCTGAGGTTGAGCGCGGTGCGCACCAGCAGCTGGGGCACATAGGCCTGCGCCGCACGTCTGTCGATCTCTTCCCGGGCGATCCGCCCCAGTCCCGGCACCGGCGGATCGACCTGGTAGGTGGATTCCTGCTCCGCCACCGCCAGCACGGCGCAGAGGTTGTCCGTCGAGGGCTCGAGGCCCTGGGCGCTGAACGCGGTCTGGATATCGCTGGCCCAGCCCTGCCGATCCGCGACGCTGGCCGGCAGCAGCCGCAGGAGCTCGGCGCGCACCTCAGCCGGCGAACGGGTCGGACCCTGGGAGCTGGGCGTCAGGCTGCAACCGGCCAGCACCAGGGCAGCGGCCAGGGCGGTCCAGCCGCGCAATCGCGACAGGGTGGGCAAGGCGGGAACAGACGGCACGGCAGCGGCGGACACGGCGACTCCAAGGGATTCCTTTGGCCGCTTTGACCACGCCCTCGGTCAAACGGCTGTCCTGAATGCTAGATAACTTCTGGCTATATCGATGTAACCCTTTCATTGAACCAGAGTTGCCGGGTGGCTGGGATTCACGGGCAAGTCCTACTAAAATTGTCGGACTTTAGTTCGAAGCTACCGGAACCATGATGCAGCAGACCTCTACGCTTTCCTCTCCTCGCCTGCCCTGGGCGGCCCTGTGGGCGACCTGCCTGCTCGCCCTGGGCATGGTCTTTCTAGGCCAGGCCGTGGGCGGCCGTCAGGCGCTCCTGCTGCTGCTCGGCGGCGCCCTCGGCCTGACCCTCTACCACGCCGCCTTCGGCTTCACCTCGGCCTGGCGGGTGTTCATCCTCGACCGCCGCGGCGCCGGCCTGCGCGCCCAGATGGTGATGCTGGCCCTGGCGGTGCTGCTGTTCTTTCCCGCCCTGGGCGCCGGCAGCCTGTTCGGCGAGGCGGTGCGCGGCAACGTCTCGCCGCTGTCCACCTCGGTGGTGGTCGGCGCCTTCCTGTTCGGCATCGGCATGCAACTGGGCGGTGGCTGCGCCTCCGGCACCCTGTTCACCGCCGGCGGCGGCAATGCGCGGATGCTGGTGACCCTGCTGTTCTTCGTCATCGGTTCGCTGATCGCCACCCAGCACCTGGGCTGGTGGTTCGCCCTGCCCAGTCTGCCGCCGACCTCCTTGGTGACCAGCCTGGGCGTGCTGCCCGGCATCCTGGTCAGCCTGGCGGCCTTCGCCCTGATCGCCGGGGTCTCGGTGGTACTGGAGCGCCGTCGCCACGGCTCGCTGGAAGTCACGGTGCCCGGTGAACACCAGGGCGCGGCGCGCCTGCTGCGCGGCAGCTGGCCGCTGGTCTGGGGCGCCATCGCCCTGGCCATACTGAACTTCGTCACCCTGGCCCTGGCCGGTCGCCCCTGGGGCGTCACCTCGGCCTTCGCCCTCTGGGGCGCCAAGGGTGCCGGTCTGCTCGGGCTGGACGTCTCCGGCTGGGCCTTCTGGCAGCAACCGGCCAATGCCCGGGCGCTGGCCGAGCCCTTCTGGTTCGACGTCACCAGCGTGATGAATCTCGGCATCATGCTGGGCGCCCTGGCCGCCGCGGGGCTCGCCGGACGCTTCGCCCCCAGCCTGCGCATTCCCGCGCGGTCGCTGGTGGCGGCGGTGCTTGGCGGCCTGCTGCTGGGCTACGGCGCGCGGCTGGCCTATGGCTGCAACATCGGCGCCTACTTCAGCGGCATCGCCTCGGGCAGCCTGCACGGCTGGCTGTGGCTGGTGGCCGCCTTCTTCGGCAACAGCCTGGGCGTGCGCCTGCGCCCCTTCTTCTTTCCCGGCGAACGCCGCGTCGAACGCCTGACCGGCTGCTAGACCGGCAGGACCTGGCGACCGGGCGGCAGCGCTCCCGGTCGCTCCGGCAGGCTGATCATCCCGTACTGAGGCGCGCCGTGGTAGGTCTTCAGCGCCTGCATGACGAAGAGCAGGGCCGCGGTGCCCTGGTATTCGAACAGTCCCTGCAGCGGCCAGATGGTCATGAAGGCGAGGAATACCGCCAGGGTGAATTCCAGGTCGCGGCTCAGCTTGCGCGCCACCAGATAGTGGACCGCCAGGCCGATGGGAATCACCAGGATCGACAGGAAGCCGAAGCGGAACACGGTGCCGAAGATGCCGACGTCGGAAAGGAAGAAGTAGTCGCCGAAGATCGGCTTGAAGCCGTCGTTCCACATCAGGCTGAGGCTGCCGCTGGGCAGGCCGTTGTACAGCTGCAGGTGGTTGATGATCTGGGAAATGGTGTTTTCCCGGACGTTGTCGGTAGGGCCTTCCTGCACCGAGCGCGCATAGAAATCCAGGTTGAAGCCGAGGGTTTCCAGGAGGTGCGGATAGAGGATCAGCGGCGCGATGATGATGGCGCCGAACAGCGCCGGGCCGACCAGGCGCGCGCGCAGGGCGAGGATGGTGAACACCAGGCAGACCACGATCAGCTGGCGAGTCTGCAACACCACCACGATGGTCGCCAGAAAGAACAGCGCCAGCAGGCCGTGCCTCAGCTTGGGCCGCAACTGGCCGTCGATGAAGGAACGCCCGCGACCGGCGAAGTAGATGCAGATGAAGTAGCCGAAGAAGATGGCGCCTGCCCCCGTGGAGGCCCGTCCGGGACGGCTGAGGTCCTTCACCTCCTCGCGCAGGTCCGGCAGCATCTTGAAGTAGGACAGCCAGCACAGCAGCGCCGAGAGCAGCCCGACCAGGATGATCAGATTCTCGAACTGCACGGCATTCAGCCGCTTCGCCAGGTAGAGCACCAGGAAGGCGCTGAAGCAGTAGAGCACCCGCCGCTCCTCGATGAGGCCGTAGACCAGCGGCTGGCCCCAGAACAGCTGGGCGAACACCGCCGGCAGGCCGACGAACACCGCCGTGGAAAACAGGCAGAAGCCCATCAGCAGCCGATAGTCGCGCTGCGGCCGATGCCAGGTGCTCAGGGTGAAGAGCGCGAAGAAACCCAGGCAGATCGCCAGGTACAGCTCGCCCACGTAGCGGATGCCCACCGGATTGGTCGGGCTCTGTTCGAAGACGCCGAACTGCAGGACCATCAGGCCACCCAGGGCCAGAAAACTCAGTCGATTGATCAGCGTACCCGGCATACCCGGTTTCCTCGCAGCACGTTCATGGATGGGGCGTTCATTGCAGGCGCCAGTCACCCTCGACCTTGGCGTAGGTCAGTTGGCGACCGTCCGCCAGACTCAGGCGGGCGCGGGTGTATTCGGGCAGGTCGACGCGGAAATCCCGGCCTTCCAGATAGAGTCCGCCACAGGCCCCCGGCTCGCCGTGGTAGTCCAGCGGCTGGCGCTGCAATTCGTGGATGCTGCGGTGGAACAGCAGGTTGGCGTAGCCGCGCACCGTCATGTCGGTGGAGATGAGGGTGCAGTCCAGCGCGACCTGGCCTTTCACCAGCCCGACCAGGGCCTGATTCTGCCGGTCGATGGCGCCCCAGCCGGCATAGCCGGCGAGGTCCTGGCGATAGGTCTGGCCGTTCTGCAAGGCCGCGGCCACCAGCACCACGGCGAGCACGGCGCGCCCCGGGGTCTTCAGGGCCAGAAAGGCCAGGCCGAGCAGCAGCGCGGCGGGAAAGATGAACTTGAGGCGATCGAAGGAAAACTGGGTGGCATGCTGCAGCAGCAGCAGATTTTCCAGCAGTGGCACGCTGGCGGCGACCAGCAGCAGCGTGGTGCTGCGCGGCCAGTTCAGGCTCTTGCGCTTCCAGACCAGTACCCCCAGGGCGATGGCCACCGCGGCCAGGAACAGGCCGAAGGACAGTCCGTAGCCAGCGAAGAAGTCGGTCAGGTGGGCATTGTTCGGACTGCGGGCGAGAAAGCGCCGGGCAAAGGCCTTGAGCGTCGGCAACAGGCCCGCCGCCAGGCTGTAGTGCAGCAGCACCAGCAATCCGGCCAAAGCCGTGGCGAAGGCCAGGCGCCAGGCCATCCGCTGGCCTTCCGGCAATTGCCGGCGCTGCAGCCAGAACAGCGCGACCAGCCCGCCGCCGAAGACGTAGCCGGTCCATTCGGTCAGGGCGCCGAAGCAGACCAGGCCGGCCAGCAGCCAGCCCAGCCGCTGGCGCTGGCCGGCAGGCGCCTGCAGGTAGTGGAAGAGCGTCAGCAGACTGGCCAGCAGCAGCACCTGGTAGAAACTCTGCACCCAGTAGAGCAGGCCCTGGGACAGCAGCGCCTCGCGGCTGAACACTGCGATCAGGCAGCCCAGCACCGCGCTCGTGGCGGCCAGGCCGCGGCTGGCGCCGTGACTGCGCAGCACCAGGTAGAGCAGGCGGAACAGCAGCAGCGCCGTGAGGGCGCCGAGGGCGGCGTTGAACAGCGCGAGGCTGTGCAGCGAAGGCGTCAGCCCCGCGGCCTTGAGGCCGAGATAGGGCGCGAGAAAGCCGTAGCTGCTGAAGCTGGTGTAGACGTAGTCGCCACTGTGGGTGGGGATGGTCGCGCCCCAGGACACCTGCTTGTCGTGACTGCCGCCCAGGGTCACCGTGGGCAGCCACCAGTGGCGGGTCACGCCGGATTCGTCCAGGGCATTGAGACTGAGCAGGACGTGATAGCTGGCTTCGAGATTCTGCGCCCCGGTGCCGTCGCGAAAATCCGGCAGGCGCCAGAGCAGCGCCAGCAGCAACAGCAGACCGACTACCAGACCGCCCAGCCAGAACGGCCACCGTCCCACCCGGACCCCGGGATGGGTAACGTCAGATACCACGCTCATTGTCCTGTCTCCTGACAGCCATGCAGTCGAGAACGCCGTCCAGGGCAGTGAAGAACCAGGCGCCATCCTCCGCAGGCCTGGTACAACCGGTGCAAGACCGCCCACGCAGGCCAAGAGGCGCGTGGGCGGGTAACCGGGCTTCAACCGCTGACTACATTCAAGAAGCCGTCAGGAACACGCCGGTGCCAGGGGGCCGCGGCGTTTGCATCTGCTACCTGGGGTGCCTTCGCCAGCAAGGGCACGGGCACGAGCGACTCCGGAACACCAGGCGCTGGCCATGGCTTGTCGTCCGGAGACACGACAGGTCGCGAAGAAGACTGCCTTAGCACCTTGACGCTGCCAAGCGGGCATCCGTCGCGTTCTGCACGGAGTGTCACATTTTTGGCTTTTGCTTTCGCTTAGAGTCGACGCAGCACTCCAGCCGACAAGGCGCGGATCCCCGATCCAGCGCCTGGCGTTCCCAGCTGTGCCCTGCCTGGTGTGACGATTTCGACCCCCGGTTCGCCGCGCGCTGCCCTCTCGCCAGCGTGCGGCTGCGACGGCTGTCCTTTCTCGTACCTGCCCCAAGGCCCGCTCCTGCATGGACAAGTCGCATCAGACGCTCCCCGCCGCCACCCAGGCCGCGGACATAGGTTTCGCCCGTTACTGCGCCGCGCTCTGGCGCCATCGCCGCAGCCTGCTCGTCTGCATCGTCCTCTGCACCCTGCTGGGCGTGGCCTATGCGCAACTGGCCGCGCCGCGCTATCAGGCGGTGGCGACGGTGCAGATCGAATACCAGCGCGGCATCGTGCGGCTGGACGAAGCCGACAACGGCCGACCGCTGCCGCCGCCGGAAGCCATCACCGAGATGCAGCTGCTCACCTCGCGGCGGGTGGTCGGCGAGGTGGTGGACGCCGAGGGCCTGGACCTGAGCGTCACCCCGCGGCGCCTGCCGCTGCTGGGCGACTGGCTGGCGCGCCGCCACGAACGCGCGGGCACCGGGGTGGCCCCGCCGCTGTTCGGCCTCGCGCGCTTCGCCTGGGGCGGCGAACAGCTGACCATCGCCAGGCTGAGCGTGCCCGACGCCCTCTATGGCCAGCCGCTGACCCTCACCGCCGAGGCCCCGGATCGCTTCCTGCTGAGCGATGCCCAGGGCAAGCGCCTGCTGGAAGGTCGGCTGGGCCAGCCGGCCAGTGCCGGCGAGCTGCAACTGGACATCGCCCAGCTGCACGCCTATCCGGGCACCGAATTCATCCTCGTCAAGCAACGCCGCGGCGTGGCCATCCAGGCGCTGCAGGAGCGGCTGATGGTCAGCGAGCGCGGCAAGCGCTCGGGCATCCTCTCGATCCAGCTGCAGGACACCGATCCGCAGCGGGCCCAACGCATCCTGCGCGGCATCACCGAGGCCTATGTGCGCCAGGACGTGACCCGCAACGCCGACGAATCCACCCAGCAACTGGCCTTCCTGCGCCAGGAGTTGCCGCGGGTGAATCAGCGCCTGGCCGACGGCCGCCAGGCGCTGGACCGCTATCAGCGCCGCCAGGGCTCCATCGCCATCGGCGAAGAGGGACGCAGCCTGCTGCGCCAGGCGGTGGACCTCGATGGCCAGCTGTCGGCCCTGGAGATGGAGCGCCTCGGACTGGCCCTGCGCTTCACCACCACCCACCCGCTGTACCAGACCCTGCTGGCGCGCCGCCAGGTGCTCAACGGCGAGCGCCAGGCCGTGCAGCAGCGCCTGGCCAAGCTGCCCCAGACCCAGCAGGAGGTCCTGCGCCTGCAGCGCGACGTCGAGGCGGCGGACAAGCTCTATGCGCTGATGAGCAAGCGCATCCAGGAATTGTCGGTGGTGCGCGCCGGCACGGTGAGCGATGTGCGCATCATCGACAGCGCCTATACCCAGATCGCCCCGGTCTATCCCAAGAAGCCCCTGCTGATCCTCAGCGCCCTGCTCTTCGGCTGCCTGGCCGGGATGGCCTGGGTCTATCTGCGCGCCAGCCTGGAGCGCGGCATCGAAGACGCCGAGGGCCTGGAAAATCTGGGCCTGCCGGTGCTGGCGCAATTGCCACTGGCGCCGAGCCGCCAACTCGGCGGCCCGCTGCAGACCTCACTCGACAGCGGCTACCAGGAGGCCCTGCGGATCCTGCGCACCAGCCTGGCCTTCGCCCGCACCGAGGCGCGCAACGACCTGCTGCTGATCACCAGCGCCAGCCCCGGCGCCGGCAAGTCCTCGGTGGCCATGCAACTGGCGCGGGTGCTGGCCGAAGGCGGGACGCGGGTGCTGCTGGTGGATGCCGACCTGCGGCGCGGACGCCTGCACCGGCGCCTGCAACTGGCCCGCCGCCCGGGTCTGGCCGAGGTGCTGGCGGGGCTGGCGACGCCCGAGCAGGCGATCCAGCCCTCGGCGATCCCCGGCCTGGATTGCCTGGTGGGCGGCGTCCGCCCGCCCAATCCGGCCGAATTGCTGATGAGTG
Source organism: Pseudomonas sp. Pso3 (assembly GCF_055393275.1). Classification (NCBI taxonomy): domain Bacteria; kingdom Pseudomonadati; phylum Pseudomonadota; class Gammaproteobacteria; order Pseudomonadales; family Pseudomonadaceae; genus Pseudomonas; species Pseudomonas sp. Pso3. The sequence goes on from NZ_AP043687.1 coordinate 3,660,778, forward strand.
CGCGCTGTACCGAGCTGCTGCGCGGCCTGCAGCAGGACTACGAACTGGTCATCCTCGACACCCCGCCGGTGCTGGCGGTGACCGATGCGGTGCTGCTCGCCGCCCAGGCCGGCACCTGCCTGCTGGTGTCACGCCATGGCTGCAACACCGCCAAGGAAATCGAGGCCACCCAGCGCCAGTTCGCCCACAGCGGTCTGGTGCTCCAGGGTGCGGTGCTCAACGCCGTGCCGCCCCCACCGTTCACCCGCGCCGCCCTGGGGGTCCTGACCGGCTGACGCCCACCTGGCCAGGCCCGGCGCTATGCTGGCGCCTGGCCAGCTCCTGTCATCAAAGCTCAACACGGAGCCCCTAGGCTGCATCGACCTCCCGAGAACGGATTCGTATCGATGTCGTCCGCTCCCCTGCCCTCCGCGCGTGCCGCCTCCCGCCCCAGCCAACGCTGCGCCCTCGACCTCTGCACCCAGTGGCCCGCCGTCGAGGCCGAGCACACCAACGCCATGGTCATGGACCTGTTCAACGAACGCCGCGAGATCACCAGTCTCGCGGTAGTCGAGCACGACCGCCCGATCGGCCTGATCAACCGCGACATCTTTCTCTCACAGATGAGCAAGCCGTATCACCGTGAAGTCTACGATCGCAAGAGCTGCATCGCCTTCATGGACAAGGAGCCGCTGGTGGTGGATGCCGGTCTGTCCATCGAGGAGCTGACCCGGCGCACCGTCGAGGTGGGCGAAAAGGCCCTGGCCGATGGCTTCATCGTCACCCGCGAAGGGCGTTTCGCCGGGCTCGGCCTGGGCGTGCAGCTGATGCGCATCGTCTCGGACCTGCAGGCCGAGAAGAATCGCCAGATCATGCACAGCATCGAATACGCCAGCGTCATCCAGCGCGCCATGCTGCGCAGCTCGCGCGAGGCCCTGGCGGTGATGGAACAGGACGCCACCCTGGTCTGGCAGCCGCGCGACGTGGTCGGTGGCGACTTCTATCACTTCGCCCAGCACGCAGACGGCTGGTTCGGCGCCATCGCCGACTGCACCGGGCACGGTGTGCCCGGTGCCTTCATGACCCTGATCGCCTCGGCGTCCCTGACCCAGGCCCTGCAACAGCTGGGACCGCGCGATCCCTCGGCGTTGCTCTCGGCGATCAACGCCAGCGTCAAGGCGATGCTGGGCCAGTCCGGCGGCATCTCCGAATCCAACGACGGCCTGGACCTGGCCTGCTTCTGGGTGGACAGAGGCAGTCACAGCCTGACCTACGCCGGCGCCCGCATGCCGCTCCACCTGCTGGCGCCCGACGCCGCGGACGTCCTGACCCTGGCGCCGCTGCGCCTGGGGATCGGCTACGCCGACAGCCCGCTCGACCAGTGCTGGCCGGCTACCACCCTGCCGTTGCCGCCGGGCAGCCTGCTGTTCGCCACCACCGATGGCCTGATCGACCAGATCGGCGGCCCGCGGCGCACCTCCTTTGGCAAGCGCCGCGCCCTGACCCGGCTGAGCGAATCGCGTGCGCTGCCCACCGCCGCCTTCTGTGAGCAACTCAGCGCGGACCTCGCCCACTGGCAAGGCGACGAACTGCGTCGCGACGACCTCACCTTCCTCTGCATCCGCGTGGCCTGACCGACATGACCGCCTCCTTTCCCGCGAACGGCGCCTTTCTCGACATCGCCCAGCAGCAGCACGTGATCTTCTATCACCGCGGTTATTTCTCCCATGGCATTGTCGCCGCCATGGCCGAGGTGGTGAAGCTGCAACTGGAGTTCGAAGGCATCAGCGGCGCCACCCGGCGCAAGCTGTTTTCTTCCTTCATCGAATTGTCACAGAACGTCCTGCATTATTCCGCCGATGCCCTGCCGCCGGACGCCCTGGCTGACACCAAGCTGGGCCAGGGCTCGGTCTGTATCACCCGCCAGGACGGCAACTACCAGATGCTCTGCGCCAACCCCATCGCCAGCGACAAGGTCGACGCCCTGCGCGAGCGGCTCGAGCCGCTGTGCAGCATGTCGCTGGAACAGATCAAGCAGGCCTATCGCGAGTCCCTGCGCGCCGAGACCCCGGCCGACAGCAAGGGCGCCGGCCTCGGCTTCCTGACCATGGCGCGCGACGCCAGCGCGCCTCTGGAATTCGCCTTCCATCCCTCGACGCAGACGCCGGGCACCACCCTGTTCTGCCTGAAAGCCATCATCTGACAGGGACCTCCACCTCGTATGGACACCATGTTCATCGCTCCCACCGCCACCTCTCCGGAGGTGGACTTCCGTTTCGCCGAGGACGAGCTCTGGCTCAAGGGCGAATCCTTTCCGGAAAACGCCGCGGCCTTCTATCTGCCGGTGATCGAGTCGCTGCGGGCCTACCTCGACCAGCGCCGGGACGCCCGCATCCGGGTGCACGTGGCCCTGGCCTACTTCAACAGCTCCAGCACCAAGATGCTGTTCACCCTGTTCGACGCCCTGGACCAGGCGGCCCAGGCCGGCAACCGGGTGGAGCTGCACTGGTACTACGATGCCGAGGACGAGACCATCCAGGAATTCGGCGAAGAACTGCGACTGGACTTCCAGGCGCTGACGTTCATCGAGCATCCCGAGCTGCCGGCATGACCGCCAGCGTCAGGCGCTACAGCCCCGCCGAGGCGGGCCCCGACCTGTTCGAGCAGGAAGCCGGGGTGCTGCAGGCGGCGCGCGCCCTCTATGGGGCCGACGACGCCGATGCCGAGCGCTACCGAGCCGCCCTGGGCGACCTGACGCTGCATTTCGAACGCCTGATGCGCGAGACCCGCCGGCTGATTGCCCGCAGCGATCGCGCCGAACGCGAGATGAACACCCTCAACCAGCAATTGCAGACCCTCAGCCAGCAGCTGGAGTACCGCGCCACCCACGACGCCCTCACCGGGATGCTCAATCGCGGCGCGGTGATCGACCAGGCCGGCCAGGCCCTGCGGCAACGGGGTGGGGCCATGATCGTGCTGGACATCGACCACTTCAAACGCATCAACGACGAGTTCGGCCATCCCGCCGGCGATCGGGTGATCCAGGCCATCGCCCGCTGCCTGCAGGAGCTGGTCCAGGCGCCGGCCATCGTCGGTCGGGTGGGTGGCGAGGAATTCACCGTGCTGCTGCCGACCCTGGCGCGGGACGAGGCCCTGGCCATGACCGAACGCCTGCGTCTGCGCATCGCCCGGGAGAAGACCGGCACAGCACTGGTGACGGCCAGCTTCGGCCTCAGCCTCAACCTGCCGGGGACCGACTTCGAGCTCGCCTACGGCCTGGCCGACGCGGCGCTCTACCGGGCCAAGCGCGCGGGGCGCAACCAGGTGGTGCTGGCCGACTGACCACCGCGATCAGTCAGCCCCAAGCCCTTCTTCCGGGCACAAAAAAGCCGCTGCGCCGGGGAGGCACAGCGGCTTTTTGCTGACCGCTTAGGACTGTTTCCAGTCCGGATAGCGGCGCTTATCGGCGGCTGGCGGGAAGTACTGGTACAGCCAGGTTTCACTCAGGGCGCGATCCTGGGTGCGGATGAAGGCACGCATCTGCACCGGATCGGCCTTGTCGCTGGTGGGGTACCAGTCGAAGATCACCCGGTAGCCGCCGATCTCGTCGATCTTGAGCACGTGGAAATCCTGCACCTTGCCGTCGGTGACGGTGACCACCGGCTCGATGCCGGTACCCTCGGGCAGGAACGACAGGCCGCCGCCGTTGAAATCGATGGCGAAGCGCCGCGCCCAGACCTTGGGCCAGTGCTCACCGGGCGCCCAGCCCTCGGGGAAGCCGCCGATGCCGGAACGGGTGGCATAGACCCGCGCCAGCGGCGTGCTCACCGGCGGCAGCGCACTCCAGTGCAGCTTGTAGCCATAGTGCAGCGACTTGCCGGCGGTGATGGTCTCGGCCGGCGCCCAGAAGGCCACGATGTTGTCCAGGGTCTCGCCGGTGGTGGGGATCTCCAGCAACTGGATGGCACCCTCGCCCCAGGCGGAGGTGGGTTCGACCCACAGACTCGGCCGGCGGTCGTAGCGGACCATGACGTCCTGGTAGCTTTCGAATTCGTGATCGGTCTGCACCAGGCCGAAGCCCTTGGGACTGTCGTCCTTGAAGGCGTTGAACTGCAGCTTGGGCGGATTGTTCAGCGGACGGCAGATCCACTCGCCGTTGCCCTTCCACATGGCCAGGCGATCGGAGTCGTGGATCTGCGGGTGGTAGGTGTTGCAGGTCTGGCGCTCGTGGGTGCCGCAGCCGAACATGCTGGTCATGGGCGCGATGCCCAGTTGCTTGATGTCGCGGCGGGCGTTGACGTTGGCGTCCACGTCCATCACCACGCGGTCGTTCAGGCAGTCGATATCGAAGCGATAAGCGCCGGTGGCGCTGGGCGAATCCAGCAGCGCATAGACCACGAAGCGGGTGCTGTTCTTGTTCGGGGTGACGAACCAGAACTTGGTGAAGTCGGGGAATTCCTCGGGGCGATCGGCATAGGTGTCGATGGCCAGACCGCGGGCCGAGAGGCCGTACTGGCGGGTCTTGTCCACGGCGCGGAAGTAGCTGGCGCCAAGGAAGGAGACGATATCGTACTGGGCCAGGTGCGGCGCCTTGAACAGCTTGAAGCCGGCGAAGCCCAGGTCGCCCTTGAGCTGGCTCTTGTCGACGCCGCTGTCGTTGTAGTTGAACAGCTCGGGGCGGAAGTGGACTTCCTTGGCCTCGTTGGTCTTGGGGTCCACCGAGAACATCCGCACCGGGGTCTTGAAGCCCATGCCGACGTGGAAGAACTGCACGTCCAGCTGGCCCTTGAGGTCGTGCCAGAGCGAATGCTTGGCATCGTAGCCGATGGCGTTGAACTGCTGCGGCGTCATGTTCGCCAGGGTGTCGGGCAGTTTCTGGGCGGTGGGCTGGTAGGCCTGGCCGGCCAGCTCCTTGGCGTGCTGCTTGAGCCAGTCGAAATCGAAGGCCTGGCCATCGCCATTGGCCGGATTGGCAAAGGCCTGGAGGGCGAACAGCCCGGTGGAGGGAATGCCGGTGTAGGCCGCCAGGGCCAGGGACGCTTTGAGCAGGTGTCTACGCTGCATGGATCAACCTTGGTCACTAAGGATGAAAGATTCGGCCCAGCCGAACCGCCAGAAAGGAAAAAGAATGCACGATACCCGGATAGGTTCGCCATCGCACCGGTGAACTGCAGCCTAGCGCACGCTCTGGCCTGCCAGAGGGGTTACCAAAGCTTTCCGGATCACAGTTCCGGTTGCCGGGCCGCCCGGAAAGGGCATCATCGACCTTCCCTTGCCGCTTCCCTGGAGCCCCTCATGGCCGCTGCCGCCATCGCCTTCGGGCAACCCAGCCCCATCCTGCGCATCTTCGATGACGAAAAGGCGCGTGAATTCTACTGCCACTTCCTAGGTTTCCGCCTGGTCTGGGAACACCGCTTCGAACCGGGGCTGCCGCTGTACGCCGAAGTCGAGCGCGCCGGCCTGCGCCTGCATCTCTCCGGCCACCACGGCGATGCCTGCCCCGGCTCGACGGTCTTCGTCCGCCTGACCGGCATCCGCGCCTTCCAGGCCGAATTGCTGGCCAGGGACTACGGCTTCGCCCGCCCGGGTATCGAGGAATGGCCCTGGGGCCTGGTGATGGAGATCGCCGATCCCTTCGGTAACAGGCTGAGGTTTTGCGAGGAGACGCCGGAGGCCTAAGCAACGGCTGTACGGTGATCGCGGCCATGGGCCGCTCCTACAGGCTCGATGATGGAGATGACCGCCTGCGCGGATGGCTCCCTCTCCCCTCGGGAGAGGGTTGGGGTGAGGGCGCCCTCGCCACGAAGTCCCCAGTGGAAAAGGCTGCGCCGTTTTCCACGCTACGGCTCTACACCTGGTGCGCCCCTATAACGGCCAAGACAGTGGCTCCTACAGGCTCGATGTAATCGTAGGAGCGGCCCATGGCCGCGATCAACAAAACACCGGAGTGCCATAGGATCAGTTGCATCGGCGAGCGGCCCATGGCCGCGATAGTCTTCAAGCCGGCGCAGGTTCGCCCGTGTGCACCGCGCCCTCCTCCACCTGCCACCAGCTCGGCAGCAGCGCCCTGACCTCGGGCTGGGTGAATCTGTCGTCGATGAGATAGAGGCAGCCGCGGTCCTGCACGGTGCGGATCACCCGGCCGGCGGCCTGGATGACCTTTTGCAGCCCAGGATAGAGGTAGGCATAGCGATAGCCGTCGCCGAAGCGCCGTTGCAGGCGCTGGCGCAGCTGTTCGTTGACCGGATTGAGCTGGGGCAGGCCCAGGGTGGCGACGAAGGCGCCGATCAGGCGGTCGCCGGGCAGGTCGATGCCCTCGCCAAAGCTGCCGCCGAGCACGGCGAAGCCGATGCCGCGGCCGTCGGCCTGGAAACGCTCGAGAAACGCCTGGCGCGCGGCTTCGTCCATGCCGCGGGACTGGCGCCACTGGGGCACGTCGGGCGCCAGCTCGGCCAGCGCCTCGGCCACCTGGTCGAGGTAGTCGAAGCTGCTGAAGAAGGCCAGGTAGTTGCCCGGGCGCTGGCGATAGCGACTGGCGATCAGGGCGGCGATGGGCGCGCGGGAGGCGGCGCGGTCGGCGTAGCGGGTGGACAGCCGCACCAGGCGCACCTCCAGCTGCTCGGCGGCGAAGGGCGAGGCGACGTCGACCCAGGCGCTGCCGGCCGGGACCCCGAGCAGGTCGCGGTGGAAATGCTGGGGAATCAGGGTGGCGGAGAACAGGGTGCAGCTGTGCGCCGCCGCCAGCCGCGGACCGACGAAGGGCGCCGGCACCAGGTTGCGCAGGTTGAGTTGCGACTGCGCCTTGCCGCGACCCTTGAGCAGGGTGACATCGAACAGCGAGTGATCGCCGAAGGTCTCGCCCAGGCGCATGAACTGCAACAGGTCGAAGAACAGCGTCTGCAACTCCGGCGCCGGCGGCTGCCCGGATTCGCCGAAGTGCTCGGTGAGCAGACCCACCACCCGTTGCAGGGCGGTCAGGAAGGCGGCGGGCAAGTCCGGCTGTACCTGGTAGTCGACCTGCTGCTCCTTGTGCAGGCGATTCCACTCGCGATTGAGCGCCTGCAGGCCTTTGGCGATGGCCGGGGGCGCCACGGCCTTGCCGGCGGCCAGGCGACGCTGGTCGAGGCTGGCGCTGTACATCCCGCGCGCCCTGTCGAGCAGGTTGTGGGCTTCGTCCACCAGCACCCCGACCCGCCATTCCTGGGTCTGGGCCAGGGCGTGGAGCATGGCGCTGCCGTCGAAGTAGTAGTTGTAGTCGCCCACCACCACGTCGCTCCAGCGCGCCAGTTCCTGGGCCAGGTAATAGGGGCAGACCTCATGGGCGAGGGCCGTCTCCCGCACCCGCGCCCGGGTCAGCTGCGTAGGCTCGGCCAGGGCGGCAGCGCGAGCGGCCGGCAGGCGGTCATAGAAGCCACGCGCCAGCGGGCAGGACTCGCCATGGCAGGCCAGTTCCGGGTGCTCGCAGGCCTTGTCCCGCGCCACCAGTTCCAGCACCCGCACCGGCGCGGCCAGGGACTCCAGGCCATGCAGGGCCAGGGCGCGGCCAGGGGTCTTGGCGGCGAGGAAGAAAAGCCGGTCCAGCTTCTGCCGCGGCATGGCCTTGAGCAGCGGGAACAGGGTACCCACCGTCTTGCCGATACCGGTGGGTGCCTGGGCCAGCAGGCAGCAGCCGACGCTGGCGGCCTTGTAGACGGCTTCCGCCAGGGGCCGCTGGCCGTGGCGAAAGTCGGGATGGGGAAAGGCCAGGGTCGCCAGCGCCGCATCCCGCGTGGCGCGATGGGCCAGCTCCTGGCGCGCCCAGGCGAGAAAGCGCGAACACTGGAGTTCGAAATGCGCGGCCAGGTCCGCCGCCGTCCACTGCTCGGTGAAGACGGTCTCGGCACCCGTGCCGATGTCGAAATAGACCAGCGCCAGGGTCAGCTCAGGCAGCTCGCGGCTCTGGCAGAGCAGATGGCCATAGACCTTGGCCTGGGCCCAGTGCAGGTGGCGATGGTTGCCTGGCTGGCGCTCCAGACTGCCCCTGTGGGTCTTGATCTCCTCCAGGCGCTGGGCTGCGGCGTCGAAGCCGTCGGCACGGCCGCGCACCTGCAGGTCTTCGAAGTCGCCCTGCAGGCTGACCTCGCGCTCATAGCCGGGGCCGCGCCGGGCGGCTACCCGCTGGTGGCCCTCGATGCCTTCCAGGGCGGTGGGCGACGGGGTGAATCTGAGATCCAGATCGCCGGCCTTGGCGGTGAATTCGCAGAGGGCGCGAACGGCGATGCGATAGCTCATGCGGAGGTCGCGGCCACCTGCCACTGCACGTGGCAGACGCTGACCGGGATGTCATGGGCAGCGAAGAAGTCTAGCCAGCGGCGCTGGTTGTCCTGCAGGCGGTCGCCCGGGCCCTTGACCTCGATCATCCGGTAGCGGCCTTCCGCCGGCCAGAACTGGATCAGGTCGGGCAAGCCGGTGCGGTTGTTTTCCGGATCCTCCAGCAGCCGTTCGAAGCACAGCCGCAGGTGCCGCGCCGGCAGGCAGGCCAGGGCCTGGTCGAGCAGTTCGCTGCCGAGGATGCCCCAGGCGACGAAGGGCGAGGCCAGGCCGCGCTTGCTGGCGAAGCGCTCGCGGATCACCGCGGGATAGGAGCCGTCGTCCAGGCGCGCCAGGCAGGCGGCGAAGGCCTCGGCCCGCCGCTCGCGAAAGCCCGGCAGACGCAGGTCGGCCGGTTCGCGCTGATAGGGGTGGAAGAAGGCGCCGGGGATGGCGAGGAAGATGGCGTCCCAGCACAGCAGCCCGAACAGGCTGGTGAGCAGGGTGTTTTCCACGTAGTGCACCGGCGCCTCGTCGCGGCCCAGGTGCTCGCGCACCAGCCACTCGACCCGGCGCAGGCCGTCGTTGACCAGTTCGAAGTCGAGGCGCTCCACCGGGCTGGCCGGACGGCGCCTGTTGGGCGGGCCGCCCTGCTTGCGCACCAGCCGCGGCAGGATGCGCGCCACCTGCTGGCGTTCGGCGTCATGGGCCGGGGCGGCGACGATGGCTTCCGCCAGCGCCTGGGCGGCGGGCCAGTCCTCCAGCCGTTCGAGCATGCGCAGGGCGCGGATACGCGATTCGGGGTGCGCCGAGGCGGCGTAGAGCGCCTGCGCCTGGGCCAGTTCGCCAAGGCGTTCGTGGTGCTGCGCCAGTTCGTGGAGCAGCTTGCCGCGGCGCAATTCCAGCCAGGTGTTGGCGAAGCGTTCGGCGGGCAGCAACGGCAGCAGCTCGGCGGCCGGCAGCCCATCGCGCAGCGCCTGGCGGCAGCGCTGGATGTGGAGGTAGGCGTCCACCTCGTGGCGCTGGCCGAAGGCGCGGGATTCGGCGCTGAAGGCCACCGTCTCGTACTGGAAGATACCCAGATCGGCCAGCACGAAGTCGGTCCAGTCCTGGTGCAGGTTGCCAAAGAACAGCAGACGCAGGCGATCGCAGAGGTCCATCAGCGTCAGCCGCCAGACGCCCTCCGCCACCAGCTCGGGCACGCTGCCGGTCCAGCCGCTGAACGCCAGGGGTGTGGCCTGCTCGGCCTCCAGCCGCGCCAGCCAGTCTTCCTTGCGCCCGGCCTTGGGTAGGCGATTGCCAAAGCAGCCGAGCAGCTCTTCCTTGCGCAGCAGGGCGAAGAGTTCGATCAGGTGCAATTCCGGATCGGCCAGCAGCCAGCCGAGCTCCACCAGCGGACTCGCCGCGGCGCGGGGGCAGCCGATCTCGCCATACACCAGCTTGCTGGCACGGAACACCTCGCCCTTGCGCATAACCAGGCGCACCAGCAGAGCCCGCGAGGGCTGCGGCAGCTCGGCGAAGGCGGTGATGAAGGCCTGCTCGCGGTCGTCGAGCAGATCGGGATAGCGCAGGGCGACCCAGTCCAGTACCCGCTGGAAGTTGTGCAGATAGTAGAGGGGATCTTCGAGCGGAGCTTTCATGCGAAAGGTGCGAATAGGGTGGCGGCTGGCTATTTATCCAGCCCCGACCGGAGCGGGCAACCCCGATGCGATATGCGGTCATCCCGCCGGGGTCATGGCACTTCTTTCGGTTGAAGATCCCGATCGGTAGTCATACGATGACTGACAAAGACCACCACAACTACAAGTCCAGGAGTCTGAGCGTGAAGATCAAACGGATCACCGTCACCCCCATCGCCTTTCGCGATGCACCGCTGCTCAACGCCAGCGGCATCCACGAACCCTATGCACTGAGATCCATCATCGAGGTGGAAGGCGACAACGGCCACATCGGCCTCGGCGAGAGCTATGGCGACGCCCCGGTGCTGGCGGTGTTGAAGGCCATGGAAAGCAGCCTGGTCGGCCTCTCCGCCTGGGACCTCAACGGCCTGCGCGCCCGGGTGGTGGAGACCGTCGCCGGCCTCGCCGGCGGCGTGGTGGCCGGTGCCGAACTGGCGCCCGGCTCCCATCCGAGCAAGCAGGTGGCCAACGCCTATTCCGCCTTCGAGGTGGCCTTCCTCGATCTGCAGGCGCGCTCCCTGGGCATTCCCCTGGTCGAATTGCTGGGCGGTGCGGTGCGCCGCGAGGTGCCCTTCAGCGCCTATCTGTTCTTGAAGTACGCCGAGCATATCGATGCGCCCTACCCGCCCGATCGCTGGGGCGAGGCCATCAGCCCCGAGCAGGTGGTGGCCCAGGCGGCGCGGATGATCGAGGAGAACGGCTTCCAGAGCATCAAGCTCAAGGCGGGCACCCTGCTCGGTCCGGATCACGAAGCGGCCTGCATCAAGGCCCTGCGCCAGGCCTTCCCGGAAGCGCCGCTGCGTATCGACCCCAACGGCAACTGGTCGCTGGAAACGTCGCTGCGCATCGCCGAGGTGCTGAAGGACGACCTGCAGTACTACGAGGATCCGACTCCGGGCCTGGACAGCATGGCCGAACTGCACCGGCGCACCGGCATACCCCTGGCCACCAACATGGTGGTCACCGATTTCGACGAATTCCGCCGCAGCGTGGCCCAGAACAGCGTGCAGATCGTGCTCGCCGACCACCACTACTGGGGCGGCCTCCGGGACACCCAGATCCTCGCGCGGCTGTGCGACACCTTTGGCCTGGGCGTCTCCATGCACTCCAACTCGCACCTGGGCATCAGCCTCATGGCCATGACCCACGTGGCCGCCGCGGTGCCCAACCTGGCCTATGCCTGCGACACCCACTATCCCTGGCAGGAAGAGGACGAAGAGGTCATCCGGGGCGGCAAGCTGCCGATCCGCAATGGCTGCGTGGCGATCACCGATGCGCCCGGCCTGGGCGTGGAGCTGAACCAGGATCAGCTCGCCAAGCTGCACGAGCAGTTCCTCGCTATCGACATCCGCAGCCGCGACGACGTGCGCCAGATGCGCAAGTACCAGCCGGACTGGGAAACCCGCAAGCCGCGTTTCTAGATCTTCGCCCCCCTCTCCCAGGCCCCTGACGACCGGCTCGCCCGCCGGCCGTCAACGGCTCCGCTTCCCGGCGTCGCGGTTGTACAATCCCCTCGGCACAAGGGTGCCCAAGAACAACGAGAAAGTACGCACAGGGAATTGGGGGACGATGTTGAACGCACCACGCCTCACCGCACTCATGCTCGGCCTGGGACTGGCGGTCAGCGCCACCCTCGCCCCAGCGCAGGACAGGGATCCGGCACGCGCCTACGTCGACGCCCTGCTGGCGAAGATGACCCTGGAGGAAAAGATCGGCCAGCTCAATCTGGTGAGCGTCGGGCCGGACTATCCCAAGGAAGCCATCATGGCGGACATCCGCGCCGGCAAGGTGGGCGCCATGTTCAACACCGTGACCCGCCCCGACATCCGCCAGATGCAGGACCAGGTCGCCCACAGCCGGCTGAAGATCCCGCTGTTCTATGCCTATGACGTCATCCACGGCATGCGCACCATCTTCCCCATCAACCTGGGCCTGGCCAGCACCTGGAATCTCGACGCCATCGCCACCAGCGGGCGCATCTCCGCCCTGGAAGCGGCGGCCGACGGCCTCAACCTGACCTTCTCCCCCACCGTCGACGTGACCCGCGAACCGCGCTGGGGCCGTGCCTCGGAAACCTTCGGCGAAGACACCTGGCTGACCTCGCGCATCGGCGCCACCCTGGTGCACGCCTACCAGGGCAAGGACCTGCGCGCCCCCGACAGTCTCATGGCCAGCATCAAGCACTTCGGTGGCTACGGCGCCGTGGAAGCCGGGCGTGACTACAGCAACGTCGACATGAGTCCGCAGCGACTCATGCAGGACTACCTGCCGCCCTATCGCGCCGCCGCCGAGGCCGGTGCCGGGGCGGTGATGGTGGCGCTCAACAGCATCAACGGCGTCCCGGCCACGGCCAATCGCTGGCTGCTGCAGGACCTCTTGCGCAAGGACTGGAACTACCAGGGCCTGCTGATCAGCGACCACGGCGCCATCAACGAGCTGGTGCTGCACGGGGTGGCCAAGGACACCCGCGACGCCGCCGAACAGGCGCTCAAGGCCGGCGTCGAGCTGAACATGCACGACGACGTCTACGGCAAGCAGCTGCCCGCACTGCTGGCCGCCGGCAAGGTGACCCAGGCCGAGATCGACCAGGCCGTGCGCGACATGCTCTTGACCAAGTACCGCATGGGCCTGTTCGACGATCCCTATCGCCACCTGCAGGGCCAGGATCCGGCCGACACCAACGCCGAATCGCGGCTGCACCGCGCCGAGGCGCGTCAGGTGGCCCGCGAGAGCCTGGTGCTGCTGAAGAACGAAAAGGCCGTGCTGCCGCTGCGCAAGGGCGCCACCCTGGCGGTGGTCGGTCCGCTGGCCGACAGTCCGCGCGACGTCATGGGCAACTGGTCCGCCGCCGGCGTGGCCGCCCAGGCCGTCTCCATCCGCCGCGGCCTGGAAAACGCCGTGGCCGGTCAGGGCAAGGTGCTCTATGCCAAGGGCGCCAACCTGCTGGACGACCGCGATGTGCTGGCCTACCTCAACTCCTACGAACCGGCGGTCGCCGTGGATCCGCGCAGCGCCAGCGAACTGATCGCCGAAGCCGTGGCCACCGCGCGCCAGGCCGAGGTGGTGGTGGCCGTGGTCGGCGAATCCCAGGGCATGGCCCACGAGGCCTCCAGCCGCGCCCGCATCAGCGTGCCCGACACCCAGCGCGAGCTGATCAAGGCACTCAAGGCCACCGGCAAGCCGCTGGTGCTGGTGCTGATGAACGGCCGCCCGCTTGCGCTGGAATGGGAGCAGGAACAGGCCAACGCCCTGCTGGAAGCCTGGTTCCCCGGCACCGAAGGCGGCAACGCCGTGGCCGATGTGCTGTTCGGCGACCACAACCCCTCCGGCAAGCTGACCATGACCTTTCCCCGGGAAGTGGGCCAGGTGCCGCTGTACTACAACCACCTGAGCAGCGGTCGCCCCTTCGATGCGGCCAAGCCGAACAAGTACACCTCGCGCTACTTCGACATCGTCAACGGTCCGCTCTACCCCTTCGGCTACGGCCTGAGCTACACCTCCTTCGAGGTCTCGGCGCCGCAGCTGTCCAGCGCCACCCTGAAGAAGGGCGACACCCTGACCGCCAGGGTCACGGTCAAGAACACTGGCAGCCGCGCAGGCGCCACCGTGGTGCAGCTCTATCTGCACGACGTGACCGCCTCCCTGGCGCGACCGGTCAAGGAGCTCAAGGGCTTCCAGAAGGTGATGCTGCAACCGGGCGAGAGTCGCGAGCTGGACTTCCCCATCACCGAGGCGGACCTGCGCTTCTACAACAACGACCTCAAGCTGGTCTCGGAACCGGGCGAGTTCAGGGTGATGGTCGGCCTGGATTCGGAGCGGGTGCGCGAGGGGAGTTTCACGCTGCTCTAGGGTTTCAGCCCTCACCCCAGCCCTCTCCCAAAGGGAGAGGGGGTAAAAGCGCGCAGCTCGATGACGCCTTGCCTTCCTGCGGGCCCTCACCCCAACCCTCTCCCAAGGGGAGAGGGGGTAAAAATCCTGCATTTTGATGCCGCCGCATCCCTTCATGCCCCAGCCGCCCCCTCTCCCTCCGGGAGAGGGTTGGGGTGAGGGAACGGGTGCGCGCCCTGAGTCCAACCCGTTGGGCTTCGCTGGCGCTCAACCCAACCTACGGGGCCCGTCGGTTGGGTTGAGGCGGCTCTATCGCCGAAGCCCAACGAATCGAACCACGCCTCCTAGCGGCAGGCTCGCGGCCGATCAAGCCCCGCTCCTATTACAGTCCGTTATACGCAAGCAACGACTTGCTCTAGGCTAGAGCCCTCGGGATCAACCATAAGCAAGCGCGGTATAACGGTCGGTCAATGAAGCAGCTCGCCAGCCTCAACGCCATCATGTCGCGCCTGCACGCCAAGCAGCTGCGCCTGCTCATCGCTCTGGCGGAAAAGGGTTCGCTGCTCAATGCCGCGGAAGGCCTGGGGCTCACCCAGCCAGGCGCCAGCAAGGCGCTCAAGGAGCTGGAGTCCGCCCTGGGAGTCGAGTTGTTCCTGCGCACCAATCGCGGCCTGCTGCCGACCCCGGCGGGTACCTGCGCCATTCGCTTCGCCCGGCTGATCCAGGCCGACCTGGACAATCTGCGCCTCGAACTCCACGCCATCGCCAGCGGCTCCGGCGGCAAGCTGGCCATCGGCACCATCATGGGCGCCGTGCCCCTGCTCACCCATGCCATCTCGCGGCTGCTGGACTTGCAGCCGCGGCTGTCCATCGAGGTGGTGGAAGACACCAGCACGACCCTGCTCGGCCTGATCGACCAGGGACGGCTGGACGCGGCCATCTGTCGCCTGTCGGTCAGCGAGCGGCCGGAAAGCTACGACGCCCTGGTCATCAAGGACGAGTCCCTGGCGGTCATCGCCCACGCCGCCCATCCGGCCGCCCAGCGCGAGCGGGTCGAGTTGCGGGATCTCTCGGACAGTCGCTGGGTGGTCTATCGGGCCAATATGCCCATGAGACGCACCCTGGAACACGAATTCTTCGAGGCGCAGCTGCCCTTTCCGCTGCACCTGATCGAGACCACCTCGGCGCTGACCACCCTTTCGCTGTTGAGCCGCAATCCCCGGCTGGTGGCCCTGGTGTCGGTCGAGGTGGCGGACTATGTCTGCCAGCATGGCCTGGTCAGCCGCCTGCCGCTGGAGCTGAGGTCGCACAGCGAGCCCTATGAGCTGGTCTCGCGGCGCAGCGCCCAGCAGAATCCGGCGTTCGCGCTGCTGGTGGAATCGCTCTACGCCATCCAGCGGGAAGACTGAGCCGTCCCGCAGCTCAGGACGTGCGACTCGTCTCCGCGGTCTCCGCCCGGGCCGCCTTCGCCACCGCGGCGATGGCATCGCCGGCATGCGTGGTGCAGCAGTCCTCCTGCCAGCGATGGCGCCGCGTCAGCTGCCCGATGCCCGGATTGAAGGCGTTGGTCGGATCGAGCTGGCGATAGTGCCGCTCCAGTTCCGGCGCCGCGGCGTAGAGGTGACCGACATTGTGCTCGGCGGGATAACGCGCGCCGCGGGCCTCCAGCAGGGCCAGCAGGCGACGCTTGAGCGCCGCGCAGTCCCGGCCCTTCTTCACCAGGTATTCCTGGTGCAGCACGTGGCAGAAGAAGTGCCCGCAATACATGGTCACCTCGATCTGCTCCGCCAGCTCCGGCGGCAGGGTCTCGAACCAGTCCTGGGTGTTGCGCGGCAGGGCGATGTCCAGAGCGAGGATGTCCTCCACGGTGTCCCGGTGCACCGCCCGGTAGCGATTCATGGCATTGCCGACCGCGAAGCGATTGAGGAAGGCGGCGTTGCCCTCCTCCGCGTTGCACTCGATGAAGTCCGCGTCGGCGCTGGGCAGCCAGGACTGCAGATAGGCGCGGGCCTCGTCGATGCCGTCTTCGCCCATCTTCAGCAGCAGATGGTGCTCGAAGCGCGCGGCAAAGGCGTTGAGGCGCGCCGGCAGGTGCTCCGGCAAGGGCGCCGCCAGACGTTGCAGCAGGCGATCGCCAAGCTGGGCACCCAGGCCCAGGCGTTCGCTCAGGGCATCGAAGCGGGTCTTCCAGGCAAAGGCCTGGGGCACCCGTTGCGCACCACAGCGCTGGATGAACAGGAACAGGTCCTTGCCGTAGGTACGACTGAGTTCGTAGGCCGTGCGGTGCATGTATTCGCCGGCGATGGGCAGCTGGGCGAAGTTGACCAGGATGTGCCGGCGGATGGCTTCCAGATCAGCGGCCCGATTGGAGCCGATGTAGAACACCCGGGTGTTGCGATCGGCGGCGAAGGTGTCCAGGCGCAGGGCGAACACGGCGATCTTGCCCGCCGAACCCGAGGCTTCGTACAGCCGCCGCGGATCGGCGTTGTAGCGCGCCGGGGTGGCCGAGGCCACGTCGCGGACATGGCGGGCGTATTCGCGATCGGAGGCCATGGCCCCGGCCGGATCCTGCACGACGCTGTCGTCGAAACGACCCTCGTCGAGCCGGCTGAGGATCTCCTCGGGGGTGTCGCCCAAGGCCAGGCCCAGGTGGTTGACCAGTTGCAGCTGCCCGGCTTCGTCGATGCGGGCGAACAGCGACAGCTGGGTAAAGGCCGGTCCGCGGCGGATCAGCGAGCCGCCGGAGTTGTTGCAGACGCCACCGGTGACGGAGGCGCCGATGCAGGTCGAGCCGATCACCGAGTGCGGCTCGCGGCCCAGGGGTTTCAGCGTCGTCTCCAACTGGCTCAGGGTCACACCCGGCTGGGACAGCACCTGTTCGCCCTGACGCAGCAGGGCCAGGCGGGTCAGGCGCAGGGTGTTGATCAGCACCACCGGCCGGTCGTAGCCCTCGGCCACCGGGGTGGAGCCGCCGGTCAGGCCGGTGTTGGCCGCCTGGCAGATGATGATGGTGCCGGCGCTGTGGCAGCGCTGCAGCACGCGCCACATCTCCAGCAGGCTGCCGGGCCGCACCACGGCGAGCACCGCCCCGCCACCATAGCGGATGCCCAGGCGGAAGCGTCGGGTCGCGGCGTCGCCCTGTAGGACATGGCGCCGCCCGACGATGGTGTGCAACTCGCTGACCAGATCCATGACGTCCTCTTCACTGACAGGGAAAGCGGCAGCGAAGGATAGTCGCTTCCGCTCGAAAGGCGCGGCTGGCGCGGCGTGGCTACTCGGCCAGCAGCCCGGTAGTCGACGGCGCGGGCCGGCGGGTCACCCACAGCATCAGCGCCGCGCACCCCAGCAGGCAACCCCCGAGCAGCATCAGCCCGACCTGCGCCGAGCCGAACAGCGTGGTCAGCAACCCCAGCAGATAGGGCCCGGCAAAGCCGCCGAGATTGCCGAAGGAGTTGATGATGGCGATGCCGGCCGCGGCGGCGGCGCCCTGCAGAAAGGCGCCGGGCAGCCCCCAGAACAGGGCGATGGCGCTCAGGCTGCCACCCACGGCAAAGGCAACACCGAGGATCATCAGCAGCAGGTGCTGGGGAAAGGCCGCGCAGAGGATCAGGCCGATCCCGGCCAGCACCGACATCAGGGCGCCATAGGCGCGCTGGTTACCCGTGCGCTGGGCCTGGCGGGTGACCCAGACCATGGTCGCCGCGCCGAACACATAGGGGATGGCGGTGATGAGGCCGATGTCCAGGACCGAGGCCACCCCGGCGTTCTTGATGATGGTCGGCACCCAGAAATTGATGCCGTAGTTGCCGAGCATCAGCAGGACGTAGATGACCGTGAGCAGCCAGATGATGGGCAGGGCATACAGCCGCTTGAGGGCGATGCGCGGCTTTTCCGCGGCCTCCAGGGCCAGACGCCGGGTGAGTTCGGCCTTTTCCTGCTGGTTCAGCCACCGGGCGTCCTGGATGCCGTTGTCCAGCAGCCAGAGCACCACCACCCCGACCACCACGGCCGGCACCGCCTCGATGACAAACATCCACTGCCAGCCCGCCAGCAGGCCGTTGCTGCCCATGTAGTACATGATGGCGCCGCTGAGCGGACCGCCAAAGATGAAGGAGACCGGATTGCCGAGGATGACGATGGCCATCATGCGGCTGTGCAGCGCCGCGGGAAACCAGTAGGTCAGGTAGAGGATGACCCCGGGAAAGAAGCCCGCCTCGCAGACGCCGAGCAGGAATCTCAGGCCATAGAAGGTCAGTTCGTGGCTGATGCCCAGCAACTGGGCTATGGGCCCGGTGAAGGCCATCAGCGACGAGACCAGGCCCCAGGTGATCATGATGCGGGCGATCCACAGCTTGGCGCCGACGCGATGCAGCATCAGGTTGCTGGGGACCTCGAAGAGGAAGTAGCCGATGAAGAAGATGCCGGCGCCCAGGCCATAGGCCGCGTCGGACATGCCGAGGTCGCTGAGCATGGCGAGCTTGGCGAAGCCGACGTTGACCCTATCGAGATAGGCGATGATGTAACCGAGCAGCAGCAGCGGCAACACGCGCCAGGCGACCTTGCGATAGAGCGGATCGAACTGCACCGGGGATGCGGCGGTACTGGGATGGGCCATGATGTTTCGCGTCCTTTAATTGTTGTGATTGTCGCGAGGGTCTTGCAGAACGGCTGGCGGTCATCCGCAGCCCGCTGCCCGCCCGGATCGAGTCGAGGCGCGAGGCAGGACGGCGGATGGCACTGCAGCGGAAGGGCTTGCCGCTAGGGAAGTCGGGGCCTCAGAACGAGGCCTGGATCAGCTGGGCATAGTCCTCCGCCGAGGCTTCCCGGGGATTGGTCCGGTGGCTGTGATCGGCCAGGGCGCCGGTGACGATGCGCGGGATGAGTCCCTTGTCGACCCCCATCTGCGCCAGCCCCGTCGGCAGCCGCAGGGCTTCGGCCTTGTGCGCCAGCGCCTGCTCCACCGACAGCCGCGGCGGCAGTTCCATGGCCTGGGCGAGGCGTTCGAGCTTCTCGTCGCGGATCACCGATTCGGCGCTCCGGTTGAAGGCCACCACGGCCGGCAGCAGGACCGCGTTGAGGGTGCCATGGTGCAGCCGCGGATCGATGCCGCCCAGCGAGTGACTCAGGCTGTGCACGCAGCCCAGCCCCTTCTGGAAGGCCAGCGCCCCCTGCAGCGAGGCGCTGAGCATCTGGGTGCGGGCTTCCAGGTTGCTGGGCTCGTTGAACGCCAGTTCCAGATGGCGCCAGGCCCGGCGCAGGCCGTCCAGGGCGATGCCCTCGGCCGGCGGATTGAAACCGGGCGCGAGAAAGGTCTCGATGCAGTGGGCCACTGCGTCCATGCCCGTGGCGGCGGTCAGGTGCGGCGGCAGGCTGAGCGTCAGCAGCGGATCGCAGATGGCCACCCGCGGGATGACATGGGGCGAGAGGATGCCGACCTTGCGGCCATCGTCGAGGATGATGATGGCGCCGCGTCCCACCTCGCTGCCGGTGCCGGCCGTGGTCGGAATGGCCACGATGGGCACCGTCGCCGCGGTGATCCGCGTCAGGCCGCCTTCGATGAGGGCGAACTGCTTCAGCGGTCCGGGATGGCGCGCGGACACGGCGATGGCCTTGGCCAGGTCGATGGGCGAACCCCCGCCGACGGCGATGATGCCGTCGCAGTCCGCATCCCGGAAACAGGCGACGCCCTCGCGGGTGGCGGCCTCGGTGGGATTGGCCGGGGTGGCGTCGAACACCTGGTAGGCGGCCAGGGGATTCTGCTCCACCAGTTGCTCGATGAGACCGGCGGCCACCACGCCCCGATCGGTGACGATCAGTGGCCGCTGGAAGCCCAGCCGGGCGTTGACGTCGGCCAGTTCGGCCGCACAGCCGGCACCGAAGCGGATCTCCGTTACATAGTTGATTATCGCCATGACCCGTCCTGTTATTCTTGAAATTGATAGACGGCCCGACTATAGCGAGGCGCCTCCTGGCCAAATACTGAGAGGTAGCGATAGCGGTATAACCGGGAGGCAACCCAGCCTGACCTCCCCTGCCGGACGCCCTCCCCATAGCGATGGCCGGGCCCGCTCTCCCGGGCGCTGCCGCTTTCCCCGGAGTCACGATGCCCACCCCTACCCTGGCCGCCGCCCAATCCGTTTCGCTCGCCGGCGACCTCGCCGCCAATCTGCGCACCCATCTCGACTTCATCGCCGCGGCTGCCGACGCCGGGGTGGAGCTCCTGCTGTTTCCGGAACTGTCCCTGACCGGCTATGAGCCGACCCTGGCGGCAGGGCTGACGCTGGAAAGCAGCGATGCCCGCCTGCTGCCGCTGCGCGAAGCCTGCCGCGCGGCCGGGCTGACGGCCGTGGTCGGAGCGCCCGTGCGGGGCGTGGCGGGATTGCAGATCGGCGCGCTGATCCTGGGCGCCGATGGCAGCTGTCGCGTCCACACCAAGGAATACCTGCATCCGGGCGAGGCGCCGCCCTTCGTGCCCGGCCATGGCGGGGACTTGCTGGAGGTGCGCGAGCTGAAGGCCGCACTGGCGATCTGCGCCGACAGCAATCACGAGGCCCATGCCGATGCCGCCCGTGCCCGCGGCGCCGATCTCTATCTGGCTTCGGCGGTGATAGGTCCGACCGGCTATCCCGCCGACAGCGCCCGCCTCGCCGGCCATGCCCGACGCCTGGGCATGCCGGTGCTCCTGGCCAATCACGGCGCGCCCACCGGCGGCTATGCCTGCGTGGGTCGCAGTGCCTTCTGGCAGGCCGATGGCGGGTGCCTGGTCGCGGCGCCAGGCGACGGCCCTTGCCTGGTGATCGTCCGCCTGCACGCGGGCGTCTGGCAGGGCGAAATCCGCACCGTGCGACCTTGATCGCCGCACGGCGCAATCCTCTGACCGGAAAGCGGCTGCCAGGTCACGGCGCGACTGGATTCGCGTCCCGATATCCCGCGCCTCCTGCGACTAAAGGTCACACGTCAGACGCCGATAAGGCTCTGACATCCTCGTTCAGAACACCGCCAAGGATGCCTTTCGCAGCGTGAACGACGCTGTAACCGCAGGAGCGACACCATGGCCTTGAACACCATTCGGACCCGCTACACCCTGATCTTCCTCGGCTTCATCGGCGCGACCCTCGCGGCCACCGTCATCGGTATTCGCCTGTGGGTGACGCCGGACCTGGTCGCCGCCGGTGAATCCGCCGTGCTCACCCGCGTCAACGAGGTGGGCACCCGCATCTATCGCGAACTCAACCAGATCCAGGCGCAGCAACGATCCATCACCCAGACCGTGCCGCTGCTGGACAGCGCCGCCATCGACCGGGTGCTGCCCGGCCTGGTGGACCAGTACGGCGATGCCAAGGTGTTCGGCGGCGGCATCTGGCCGCTGCCCAACCAGCGCGAGCAGGGCCGCGACAAGTTCAGCACCTTCTATCACCGCGATGCTGGCGGAAAGCTGATCGTCAATACCCACTGGAACTCCCCCGAGTCGCTCAACTACTGGGAGCAACCCTGGTTCCAGGCTGGCCTCAAGGCTCCCGCCGGCCAGTGCGTCTGGGCGGCCGCCTACAAGGACGCCGCCAGCGCCGAGCCGCGCACCAACTGCGCCATGGCCATCCAGCGCGACGGCAAGGCCTTTGGCGTCTCGACCATCGACCTCACCCTGGGCTTCTTCAACCCCCTGGTGGACAGCCTGCGCAAGGAACTCGACGACACCGACATGATGATCGTCGAGGCCGACGGCAAGATCCTCAGCAACCTCAGCGAACTCGGCGATTCGCAGATCCTGAACAACGTCTCGGCCTATGCCACCCGTTCGCCCTTCGTCGCCGCCATCCAGCAGAACCTCGGCAAGCTCAAGGGCGAGGCCGTGGTGCGCGACACCTATGTCGACGAGCACGGCACGCCCCACACCTTCTTCCTGCGCCCGCTGGCCGGCACCCCCTGGCTGCTGGCCACGGCGCTGCCCACCTCGCTCATCGCGGCGACCAACACCGGTATCCTCAAGACCCTGGCGGCGATCCAGCTGCCGCTGGTCCTGCTGCTGGTAGGCATCATGGTGCTGGCGCTCGGCAAGCTGATGGGTCGCCTGGGCCTGCTGCAACGCAACATCGAATCCCTGTCCGCCGGCGACGCCGACCTGACCCGGCGCATCCCGGTGCACGGCCAGGACGAGGTGGACGCGGTGGCCGGCGCGGTCAACGGCTTCATCGGCTATCTGCAGCGGCTGATCGGCGAGGTGGGCGACGCCACCGACCGCATCGACACCGGTCTCAAGCAACTGCACGGCCAGGCCCAGCAGAACGGTGCCATCCTGGCCCGCCATGCCAGCGAGACCGACCAGGCGGTGACCGCCATCACCGAGATGAGCGCCACCTCCGACTCCGTGGCGCGCAGTGCCAGCGATACCGCCACCCTCACCCAGGCCGCCAACGGCCAGGCCGAGCGTTCCCGCGCGGTGGTCCAGCAGGCCTCGGCCAGCGTGCTGGCCCTGGTGGATCAGGTGGAAGACGCCACCCTCAAGGTGCAGGCCATGCAGAGCGATGCCCAGCGCATCAACGACGTGCTCGGGGTGATCGGCGGGATTGCCGGTCAGACCAACCTGCTGGCGCTCAACGCGGCCATCGAGGCGGCCCGGGCCGGCGAACAGGGTCGCGGCTTCGCGGTGGTGGCCGACGAGGTCCGCGCCCTGGCCGGCCGTACCCAGCAGAGCACCGCCGAGATCAACGAGATGCTCAACCGGTTGCAGCAGGGGGTGAGTTCCGCGGTCGCGGCCATGGAAATGACCAAGGCCAGTTGCCAGAGCACTGCCGAGCGCACCCGCGAGGTCACCGAAGGCCTGGACGAGATGAGCGGTTCGGTGGTGCGCATCAGCGATCTCTCGACTCAGATCGCCGCAGCGGCCGAAGAGCAGAGCGTGGTGGCCGGCGAGATCAACCAGAACATGGTTGCCGTGCGCCATATCGTCGACGACCTGGTCACCAGCGGTCAGCGCACCGCCGAGAGTACCGCGGCGGTGCAGTCGTCCAACGAGCAGCTGATCGCGGTGGTCCGGCGCTTCCGGGTGAGATGACCCGAGCGCCGCAACATGAAAAAGCCGGGCACTGCGCCCGGCTTTTTCGTTTCAGAACCTGTTCACGATCTCGCGAGCTAGAGACAAACAAGGCAAAAACGCCTGAGGAAGCGGAGTTTACAAGTGGTAAATGAGCATTCCGAAGGCGTTTTTAACGCAGTTTGGCCGACGCGCAGCAGATCGTGGATAGGTTCTCAGCCCACCAGATGCAGAAAATGCATATGGCGCTCGTACTGGTCGAGGATGTCGCCGATGACGTCCTCGCGGGACCAGCCCATGACGTCATGGTCCTGGCCCCCCTCGCGCAGATAGACCTGGGCGCGGAAGTACTTGCGCTCCTCCCCCGGCTCGCTGCCCATGACGAAACTGGGCATGGCGTAGGCGTGGGGTCTGACCTGGTAGACGAACTCGGGCTGCTCGGCCGGACCGACATACAGCCGCACCCCGCCATCCTCGCGGTCTTCCACGCCACAGACATAGCCCTGCTTGCGCCATTCCTCGGCCACCGCCAGGCAAGCCGGCTTGGCCACCTCGCCGATGAAGCGCACCACGTGGCTGCGCCGCGGAAACATCGCCAGGCCGCGCAGGCGGCGCTGCCAGCCGCCCGGCGTACGGCTGGTGGGCGGGGTGAGACTCAGCGACTGATGGCGCAGGCCGCGCTTGGTGGCGTCCAGCTTCAGGGCCTTGAGCAGGCCATGCATGCTGAACA
Organism: Pseudomonas sp. Pso3; assembly: GCF_055393275.1. Classification (NCBI taxonomy): domain Bacteria; kingdom Pseudomonadati; phylum Pseudomonadota; class Gammaproteobacteria; order Pseudomonadales; family Pseudomonadaceae; genus Pseudomonas; species Pseudomonas sp. Pso3. The sequence continues at coordinate 3,684,314 of NZ_AP043687.1, forward strand.
GCAGGGCGAGGGTGAACGGCAGGGCACTGGCGATGGTGGCGGTCTGCAGGGCCTTGAGACCATCGGCCAGCAGCAGCGCGATGGCCACCAGCCCCATGCTGGCGCCCCAGAAGACGCGCTGCCAGACCGGCGTCTGGTCCTGACCGCCGGAGGCCAGCATGTCCACCACCATGGCGCCGGAATCGGCGGAGGTGACAAAGAACACCACCACCATGACGATGGCGATCAGCGAGATCACGCTGGCGAAGGGGAAGTGCTCGAGAAAGGCGAACAGCGCCAGGGAGCTGTCCTGGGATACCGCGGCGGCCAGATCGGTGATGCCCTCGGTGAGGATCATGTGGATCGCCGTGTTGCCGAACACCGTCATCCACAGCAGGGTGAAACCGGCCGGCACCAGCAGCACGCCGGAGACGAATTCGCGGATGGTCCGCCCGCGCGAGATGCGCGCGATGAACAGCCCGACGAAGGGCGACCAGGCCAGCCACCAGCCCCAGTAGAACAGCGTCCAGCCGCCGATCCAGTCGGTGGGTCGATAGGCGTTGAGGTTGAGGGTGCGGCTGACGATCTCGCTGAGATAGCCCCCGGTGTTCTCGACGAAGGTCTGCAGGATCAGCACCGTGGGGCCGAGGATGACCACGGTCAGCATCAGCAGCACCGCCAGGCCCAGATTGAGCTCCGACAGCCGCCGGACGCCCTTGTCCAGCCCCGAGACCACCGAGAGGGTGGCCAGCGCCGTGGTGACGACGATCAGGCCGATCTGCACCGGGGTGGACACCGGCACGCCGAACAGCACGTTGAGCCCGGTGTTGATCTGCGAGACGCCGAAGCCCAGGGAGGTGGCGACGCCCAGCACCGTACCGATGATGGCGAAGATGTCCACGGCATGGCCGATGGGGCCATGGATGCGCTCGCCGATCAGCGGATAGAGCGCCGATCTCAGGGTCAGCGGCAGGCCGTGGCGATAGCTGAAGTAGGCCAGGATCAGGGCGACGATGGCATAGATCGACCAGGCGTGCAGGCCCCAGTGGAAGAAGGTGATGCGCATGGCCTGGCGCGCGGCGTCCACCGTCTGGCCATCGGCATAGGGCGGGTTGAGAAAGTGCATCACCGGCTCGGCGACGCCAAAGAACATAAGACCGATGCCCATGCCGGCGGAAAACAGCATGGCGAACCAGGTGGTGTTGGCGTAGTCCGGCTCACTATGGTCCGGGCCGAGCTTGATGTCGCCATAGCGACTCATGCCGAGAAACACCACGGTGCCGAGGATGATGGCCACGGCGAGGATGTAGAACCAGCTGAGGTTGGTGATGATCCAGCCCTGGATGGCGGCGAACAGCCACTGGGCATTGGCCTGGAACAGGCTGGCATAGAGCACCAGCACGAGTAGCAGCAGGGTCGAGGTCCAGAAGACCGGAGGACTGAAGGTGGGACGAGCGGCGGATTCTCCCTGGCCGGTCATAAAAGGGCTCCTGTTCATGAAGTGCGCACAGGTTGACTGCCCTCGGCCGTGATCGTTTCGCTGGCGACGCTGCGGGAAGGGCGCATGCCGCTGTGTGCTACCGCACCAATCGCTGGGGCGCTAAGGGTCGGATACGCCAGCCAGCACAGTGGCGCCGGGTGCTCCCGCCAGCCCCCGAAACCAGCGCGCCGGCGCCACGCCGAAGGCCTGGCGGAAATGTTTCGTCATATGACTCTGGTCATAGAAGCCGGCGGCAACGGCCGCCTCGGCCAGCCCCCGACCGAGGCGCACCTGCAGCCGTACCTGGTCGAGACGGCGCAAGGTCAGGTAGCGATGGGGACTGGTGCCGAAGTAGGCACGGAAATCCCGGGTCAGACTCCAGCGATCCCGACCGGCGCAACGGGCCAGGTCGTCGAGGGTGACCGCCTGGTCCAGATGATCCTCCAGGTATTCCCGCGCACGCAGCGCGGCGGCGAAGTCCACCCGTCCGCGACTGGGCCAGGCCTGGCAGACCTCGGCCAGGGTCGCGACCAGGCCATAGAGGGCGTCGTCGCGAGCCAGGACATCGGATTGCGCGTCGAGGGCGGCGAACACCGCCTCGGTGGCCTGTGCCAGGCGCGGGTCAAGGGAAACGCCCTCCCGGTGGAAGGGCAAGGGCCGTCCACCCAGGATGTCCTGCACCAGGGTCGGCGGCAGATAGACCATGCGATAGCGAAAGCCATCGGCGGCGCCGGCACGCCCGTCATGGACCTCGTCCGGATGCAGGATCATGGTCTCGCCGGGCAGGCTGTTGGTCCGGGCGCCGCGATAGGAAAAGCTCTGCACACCGGCCAGGGTACGGCCGATGGCATAGGTGGCATGGCGATGGGGGTCGAAGGCATGGCCACTGAAGAAGGCCTCGATGGACTCCAGCTCGGCATGGGCCGGGGCGTGCCTCACCCAATCCGTGGCACCGGGCAATTCGATCTGGCTGCTCATGGCGACTCCTCCGGCGCTCAGCCTAGCAGACCGCGCCAGGCGTCGTGGAACAACAGCAGGGCGCAGCCAACCAGACTCAGGCCCAGCAGCCGATTCACCGCGCGAAAGCCGCGTCCCCGCACCAGGTAGCGCCCGAGCAGCGCCCCGAGCAAGGCGTAGCTCGCCGGGGCGCCGCAGGCCGACAGCGCCAGGGGCAGCGACCAGAGGGCGATCTTGCCCCCGGTCACCTGGGCCGCCGGAAACATCACCGTGGCGATGGGCAGCACCGCCAGCCACGCCTTGGGATTGAGGCCCTGGATCAGCAGGCCGCTGGCAAAGGTCAGCCGCGTGGCGGCGCCTTCCCCCTCGGCCGTCGGCGGCGCGGCCCGGGCGATGCGATAGCCGAGGTACAGGCAATAGCCACCGCCGAGGAGCGCCAGCCATGGCAGCAGCACCCCCGAGACCACGACCGCCCCGGCATAGCCCAGCGCCAGAAAGAGCACCAGCATGGCGCAGCCCACCCCGGCATAGAAGCCCAGCGCCCGGCGGGCCTGGCCGCGCAGACCGGCATTGAGGCCCAGGGCGTTTACCGGGCCAGGGCTGTAGATGACGCTGAAGGCATAGAGGACGATTTCCAAGGGGCACCTGCCAGGCTTCGAGAAGGAGACCTAGGCTAGCCAGCGCGCCCAGGGTCTGGCTTGTACGTCTGTGGCTGGTCTGCCTTGAGAGTCATCGTATGACTCGGCAGAATCAGGCTTTCCTCTCCTGTCGCGGAGTCGCTCTTGTCCGGTGATCGCAACACCTCGCCCTGGCCTGGCCGCCCCGATGGCAAGCCGCCGACCCTCAAGGACGTGGCGCGCCTGGCTGGGGTCTCGCCGATCACGGTCTCGCGCACCCTCAACCAGCCGGAGATCGTCCGCCCGGCATTGCGTGAGAAAGTCTTTCGCGCGGTGCGCGAGAGCGGCTACCAGCCGGCCATGCTCACCACTGGCAGCGCGCCCCAGGAGAGTCGGCTGATCGCCATCCTGGTGCCCACCATCGTCAATTCCATCTTCGCCGACACCGTGCAGGCGCTCATGCAGACCCTGACCGAGGCCGGCCACCAGACCCTGCTGGGCCTGACCGACTATTCCACCGAACGCGAGGAGCAGCTGCTTGATGCCCTGTTGCGCCGCCGCCCCGATGCCATGGTGCTGACCGGCACCCTGCACACGGCCGCCAGCCGACTACGCCTGTCCCAGGCCGGCATTCCGCTGGTGGAGTGCTGGGACCAGGGCGAGCGGCCGCTCGACATGCTGGTGGGCTTTTCCCATGTCGCGGTAGGCCAGGCCGTCGCCCGGGCGCTGTTGGCGCGCGGCTATCGCCACTTCGCCAGCCTGACCCTGGACGATCCCCGCGGACGGCTGCGCCGCGATGCCTTACGCGACGAACTGGCCATCCAGGGCCTGGCCGCGCCAGCCGATGTCAGCCTGCCACCGCCGGCCACCCCGGCACTGGGTCGCCAGGGCCTGGCCCGCCTGCTCGACGTTGGCGCCTGCCCCGAGGTGGTGGTCTGCAGCTCCGATACCCTCGCCCACGGGGCGTTGGCCGAAGCCCATGCGCGCGGCCTGCGGGTCCCGGAGGAGCTGGCCGTGATGGGCTTCGGCAACCTGGCCAGCGCCGCCCATCTGATCCCGGCGCTGAGCACCGTGGACGTGCGCGGCGCCGAGATGGGCACCCAGGCCGCGGAGGCCCTGCTCGCCCGGCTGGCAGGCGCGGAGACACGGCTGCGACGGGATACCGGCTTCGAACTGGTCATGCGCGAGAGCACGCGCTGACGCTTGAATGATTGCATAATCAGCTTAGCGTCCTCCTGCAGGTGCCGGCCTCGCCGCCGGCTTTGCCCGCTGAAAAGGACAATAACAATGCGCAACCCCACCGCTCCGTCGCGGCGGACCCACGTCCGCTATCTGGTCCTGGCGATGATTTTCCTGGTCACGGTATTCAACTACGTCGACCGCGCCACCCTCTCCATCGCCGCACCGGCCATGCGTCACGACCTCGGCTTCGACGCCGTGGCCATGGGTCTTGCCTTCTCGGCCTTTGGCTGGGCCTATACCGCCATGCAGATTCCCGGCGGCATCGTGCTCGATCGCTTCGGCTCGCGCCTGGTGCTGGGCGCCAGCCTGATTCTCTGGTCGGCGCTGACCTTCCTGCAGGGCTACGTCGAATTCTTCTCCTCGGCACTACTGGCGCTGTTCGTGCTGCGCTTTCTGATGGGGGTGGCGGAGTCGCCGGCCTTTCCGGCCAACAATCGCCTCACGGTGATGTGGTTCCCGCGCCAGGAGCGCGGCCTGGCCACCGCCATCTTCCAGTCGGCGCAGTATTTCGCCCTGGCGGTGTTCACGCCGCTGATGGTGATCCTGCTCAACCAGTTCGGCTGGGAGCACGTATTCTTCTGGACGGGCGGCGCCGGCATCCTCATCGGCCTGCTGTGGTTCGCCACCGTGCAGGAGCCCCGGCACGACAAAAGGGTCAGCCAGAGCGAGCTGGACCACATCGAGGCCGGCGGCGGTCTGCCCGACCTGGGCGACACCCGGGCGCCCTTCAGCTGGCGCACCTTCAAGGCCATCAGCGGCAATCGCATGATGCTGGGCATCTACCTGGGGCAGTTCTGCCTGACCACCATCACCTGGTTCTTCCTCACCTGGTTTCCCACCTACCTGGTCGAGGCCAAGGGCCTGACAATGCTCAAGGTCGGCCTGATCGCCGCCATCCCGCCGGTGGCCGGCTGCCTGGGCGGCGTTCTCGGCGGACTCTGGTCGGACGGCATGCTGCGCCGCGGCTACAGCCTCACCGCCGCGCGCAAGACGCCGATCATCGTCGGCCTGCTGCTCTCCAGCAGCATCGTGGTGGCCAACTACACCCAGTCCATCGCCCTGGTCACCCTGGTGATGTCCATCGCCTTCTTCGCCAAGGGCGTGGGCAACCTCGGCTGGTGCATCGTCGGCGACGTCTCGCCCAAGCGCGCCATGGGCGTTAGCGGGGCCATCTTCAACTTCTGCGGCAACATCGCCAGCATCGTCACCCCGCTGGCCATCGGCCTGATGATCAACCAGCTCGGCTCCTTCGACGTGGCCCTCACCTACGTCGCCGCCATGGGCCTGCTCGGCGCCTTCTCCTACCTGGTCATCGTCGGCCCGCTCAAGCGCCTGGACCTGGGCGAGCTCAACGACGAGCCATCCGCCACCACAGACACCGCCCTGCCTGCCACCCGCCCCTGATCCCTCACCCCGGAGACTTTCCTCATGACCGACACCTCCTACAGCGCCGACCGGGACCGCATCGCCTGGGTCCGTCTGGCTTCCGTGTTCCTGCCGCTGGCCACCCCCATCAGCGACGCCAAGGTGCTCACCGGCCGGCAGAAGCCGATGACCGAGATCGCCATCCTCTTCGTCGAGATCGAGACCCGCGACGGCCAGCGTGGCCTGGGCTTCAGCTATTCCAAGCGCGCCGGTGGCCCGGGCCAGTTCGCCCACGCCCGGGAAATCGCCCCGGTGCTGCTCGACGAGAATCCCAGCGACATCCAGAAACTCTGGACCAAGCTCTGCTGGGCCGGCGCCTCGGTGGGTCGCAGCGGCCTCGCCACCCAGGCCATCGGCGCCTTCGACGTGGCCCTCTGGGACCTCAAGGCCCGTCGCGCCAACCTTTCCCTGGCGCGCCTGCTGGGCGCCCAGCGCGACTCGGTGCGTTGCTACAACACCTCCGGCGGCTTCCTGCACACGCCACTGGAGCAGTTGCTGGTGAACACCGATCTTTCCCGGGAAAAAGGCATCGGCGGCATCAAGCTCAAGGTCGGCCAGCCCGACTGCGCCCTGGACCTTGAGCGCGTCGCCCGCGTGCGCCGCCACCTGGGCGACAGCTTCCCGCTGATGGTCGACGCCAACCAGCAATGGGACCGACCCACCGCCCAGCGGATGTGCCGGCGCTTCGAGGAATTCAACCTGATCTGGATCGAGGAACCGCTGGACTGCTACGACGCCGAGGGCCACGCCGCCCTGGCTGCGGCCTTCGATACCCCCATCGCCACCGGCGAGATGCTCACCAGCATTGCCGAACACCAGGAATTCATTCGTCTGCGCGGTGCCGACTTCCTGATGCCCGACGCGCCAAGGGTGGGCGGTATCACGCCCTTCCTCAAGGTGGCTGCGCTGGCCGAGCAGGCCGGCGTGATGCTGGCGCCGCACTTCGCCATGGAATTGCATGTACACCTGGCCGCCACCTACCCCACCGAGCCCTGGGTGGAACACTTCGAATGGCTGGAGCCGCTGTTCAACGAACGCCTGGAAACCCGTGACGGGCGGATGCTGGTGCCGACCCGGCCGGGCCTGGGGCTGTCGCTTAGCGACAGGGTCGCCGGCTGGACGGCGCAGGAAGCCGAATTCGGCCGGCGCGGCTGACACCCGCTCTGCGCCGCGAACTCCACACGGGTGTGGCACTCTATCCAGGCCAAGGCCTGGAAGAGAAAGCCCATGTTCGGATCGCTGCGCAGTCGCCTGATTGCCCTGCTGCTGATGCTCGGCGGCATGGCCGTCGGGGTCGGCTGGCTGATGATCCTGCTCTTGCGCCAGTCGGAAAGCGCCCAGCTCGGCCAGGCCACGGTTGAAGCCGAGCAGGCCTGCCAGGCCATCGCCAGCAGCTATCGCTTCTACAGCAATGGCTGGTCCGGCCCTACCGCGGGCCTCGCCGACCCGGCGCTGCAGCGCAGTCTCGGCGGCGTGGCCAGTGTCGCCCTGCTGCGTTATCGCGGCATGGCCGGCGGCCTCTGGCAGGAACAGGCGGGACTGCTGGCCGATGCCAGTCCCTTCCCCCTGACCGCTGCCGAACGCCAGCACCTGGCCGATCTCTCCGCCGCGACCCTGGCCGAGGCACGCAGCCTGAGCGACAGCTTCAGCGCGGACGGCGCCACGGTGCTGGTGGCCGCCTGCCCGCTGTCCGGGCCCATTGCCGATCTCACCGCCTGGACCCTGACCCGCCTGACCTTCGCCGAGGGCAGCGGGCAGCGCCAGCTGAAACTGGGCCTGGGCCTGCTGCTGCTGGCCATGCTCGCCGCCACTCTGCTGCTCGGCCGACTCACCTGGCAGTGGTCGCGCCATGTCGCGCGGGTCGAGCGCGATCTGGGCGCCAATGCCAGCCATGACCTACCCACCCTCGCCCTGACTGGCGAGCGCGAGCTGGACCGGGTGCTGGCGGCGCTCAACCAGGCCGGGCAGCGCCTGACCCAGGCCCGGGACGAGGCCCAGCGGCTGACCACCCAGGTCCACGCCAGTGAACGGCTGGCCGCCCTCGGTCGGGTGGCCGCCGGGGTCGCCCACGAGATCCGCAACCCCCTGGCCGCCATGCGCCTCAAGGCCGAGAACGCCCTGGCCGGCGACAGCGGCCGGCAGCAGAAGGCGCTGGACGCCATCCTCACCCAGGTCACCCGGCTGGACCGCCTGTTGCGCCGCCTGCTCGACCTCACCCAGCCGCTGCACCTGCAACCCACTGTCATCGCGCTGCCGGCCTTTTGCCGCGAGGTGCTGGCCGGTCACGAAGACCAGGCCGTCCAGCGCGGCATCCGCCTGACCGCCCGGGTGGCCGTCGATGAGGGCTGGTTCGATCGCGACGCCCTGGCCCGCGCCCTGGACAACCTGCTGCTCAACGCCCTCCAGGCCGCCCCGGCAGACAGCGAGATCCGTCTCGATGCCAGCCGGCGCGGCGACTGGCTGGTGCTGGCGGTGGAAGACGAAGGCCAGGGGCCACCCGCCGAGTTGCGCGCCCAGCTCTTCGAGCCCTTCGTCACCGGTCGCCCGGAGGGCACCGGCCTGGGCCTGGCCCTGGTCCGCGAGACCGCCCGCGCCCACGGCGGCGAGGCGCGACTGATCGATCCCTCCCTTCCCACGCGCTTCGAGATCCTCCTACCATGCCAACCCTGCTGATCATCGATGACGACGCCGGTCTGCGCGACGCCCTGGCGGAAACCGCCGCTGACCAGGGCTACCGGGTGCTGCAGGCCGACGGGGGCGAAACGGGCTTGCAGCTCCTGACGCAGGAGACGGTGGACGCCGTGCTGCTCGACCTGCGCATGCCCGGGCTGGATGGCCTGGAGGTGCTGGCGCGCATCCGCGCCCTCCCCGAGCCGCCGGCGGTCACGGTGCTGACCGCCTTCGCCAGCGCCGGCAACACCATCGAGGCCATGCGCCTGGGCGCCTTCGACCACCTCACCAAGCCCATCGGCCGTGACGAGCTGATCCGGGTACTGGCCGGCATGACCGCCCAGCGCGGTCCGGCCAGTGCGCCACCGGCCACGGTCGAGGGCCATACCCTGGTTGGCGGCAGCGACGCCCTGCGCCAGGTGCAGAAGACCATCGGCCGCCTGGTGGACAGCGAGGCCACGGTGCTGGTCACCGGCGAGACCGGCACCGGCAAGGAACTGGTGGCCCGGGCCATTCACGAGCATGGCAAGAGACGCGGGGCGCCCTTCGTGGCGGTCAATTGCGCGGCCATCCCGCCGGATCTGCTGGAAAGCGAACTCTTCGGCCATGTGCGCGGCGCCTTCAGCGGGGCCACCGCCAATCGCCTCGGTGCCTTTCGCGAAGCCCAGGGCGGCACCCTCTTTCTCGACGAGATCGGCGACATGCCGCTGCCCATGCAGGCCAAGATCCTGCGCGCCCTGCAGGAACGCGAGGTGACGCCGGTGGGTGGCGCGCCGGTGCGCCTGGACGTGCGTCTGGTAGCGGCCACCCACCGCGACCTGGCCCAGCGGGTCGCCAGCGGCGACTTCCGCGAAGACCTCTTCTATCGCCTGCACGTGGTACCCATCCACCTGCCGGCGCTGCGCGAGCGGCGGGCCGACATCCTGCCGCTGGCCGAACACTTCCTCGCCCCCAGCGGCCGCGTCCTGGCGGACGATGCCGCCGCCCTGCTCTTGCGCCACCCCTGGCCGGGCAACGTGCGCGAATTGCGCAACGCCATCCAGCGCGCCGCGACCCTGGCCCAGGGCGAACGCATCGTCGCCGCCGACCTGGCCTTCCTGCAGGGCGAGACCCCGGATGAGGTGGCCATCGACGCCAGCTGGCCGGAGGAGACCCTGGCCGAAGCCACCGCGCGCCTGGAACGCCTGCTGATCGAGCGCGCCCTGCAGCGCAGCGGCGGCAATCGCGCCGAAGCGGCCCGCCGCCTGGGCATCCATCGCCAGCTGCTCTACACCAAGCTGAGTCGGCTGGGCCTGGGTGTCGGCGCAGACGACAGTCCCGCTTAGAGCCTATTCAAAGTCTCGCGAGCTAGAGACAAACAAGGCGAAAATGACTGAGGAAGCGGAGTTTACGAGTGGTAAATGAGCATTCCGAAGCCATTTTCAACGCCGTTTGGCCGACGCGCAGCAGACTTTGGACAGGCTCTTAGGCTGTCCGCTTTGCCGACAGGTATGTCCGCCAGCCGGACGCAATGCCTGGCTCGAACGGTCTCCATAAATCGCAAGGTATTGATTTATATAGAAAATAAAAGTTGGCACAGGCCCTGCAATATCCTGATCGTCAACCACCGCAGGAGTCATCCATGCCTACCAAGACCCAAACCCTCGTGATCGGGACCTTCGCCCTGCTGTCCGTCAGCGGCCTCGTCCTGGCACAAACCGCACCCGCCGGCAGCACCGCCTCCACCACCGCGGCCAGCGCCCAGATCCCTACCCAGCAGGGCCAGCTCAAGCAGTTCCTGCTCAATCCCCGCGGCGATATCGACGGCCTGATCCTGGCCGACGGCACCGAGGTCAACACCCCGCCGCACCTGTCCGAGCAACTGGCCGCCACCTTCAAGCCGGGTGACAGCATCAACGTCGCCGGTCTGCGCGCCGCCAGCCTGCCGCTGGTCCAGGCGGTGTCCCTGACCAACGTCCAGACCGGCAAGACGGTCACCGACGAAGGCCCCGATCGCGTGGCCGGTCGCCGTCCGCCGGCACCCCCGGCACCGGGCACCGAGCGCGATGGCGACAGCCTCCAGGGCCAGATCGTCCAGTTGCTGCACGGTCCCCGTGGCGACGTGAACGGCGCCCTGCTGCAGGACGGTACCGCCCTGCGCCTGCCGCCCCATGAAGCCCTGCGCCTGCAAGCGCTGCTCAAGCCCGGTCAGACCGTAGCCGTCCGCGGCGAGCTGGTGGCCAATGCCCAGGGCCGTGCCTTCCGGGTCAGCGCCCTCGGCGCCGATGCCAACTCGCTGCAGACCCTGGATACCCCGCCGGCACCCCGCGGTCCCGGTCGTCTGCCGCCGCCCCCGCCCCCCGGCGTCCAGCCGGTCGCCCCGGGCGCTCAACCGCCGGCGCCCCCGGCACCGCCGGCCGGCTGATCAGGCCAGCAGCCGCCGGGTCGCTTCGGCGATCCGGCGGCAGGCTTCCTGCAGCACCTCGTGCGAGGTGGCGTAGGAAACCCGGAAGTAAGGCGCCAGGCCAAAGGCCGAGCCTGGCACCACCGCCACCCCGCCCTCGTCCATGAGGTAGCGGGCAAAGGCCGTATCGCTGTCGATCAGCTCCCCGCCCGGCGTCCGCCGACCCAAGACCCCCGCGCAACTGGCGTAGACATAGAAGGCCCCCTCGGGCCGCCGCGCCGACAGGCCCGGCACCGCGTTCAGCGCGTCCACCACCAGATCCCGCCGCTGGCGAAACAGCTCGCAGCGCTCGCGCACGATGTCCTGCGGCCCATCCAGGGCGGCGATGGCCGCGGCCTGGCTGACCGAGCAGGGGCAGGAGGTCACCTGGCTCTGCACACTGGCCATGGCCTGGATCAGCGCCTTGGGTCCGCCGGCATAGCCCAGGCGCCAACCGGTCATGGCATAGGCCTTGGAGACGCCGTTGATGGTCAGGGTCCGCTCGCGCAGCCGTGGCTCCAGCGCGGCCGGAGTGACGAAGCGAAAGCCGTCGTAGAGGATGTGCTCATACATGTCGTCGACCATCAGCCAGACCTGCGGATGGCGCAGCAGCACCTCCAGCAGCGGGCGATAGTGTTCCTCGCCATAAGCCGCCCCCGAGGGGTTGGAGGGCGAGTTGAGCATCACCCAGCGGGTGCGCGAGGTGATGGCCGCCTCCAGGGCTTCGGCGGTCAGGCGGAAGCCATCCTCCTCACGGCACGGCAGCACCACCGGCGTGCCGCCGAGGATGGTGACGATGTCGGCATAGGTCACCCAGAAGGGCGCGGGGATGATCACCTCGTCGCCCGGGTCCAGGGTCGCCATCATGGCGTTGAAGATCACCTGCTTGGCCCCGGCCGAGGCGGTCACCTCGTCCTGGGCGAACACCAGATCGTTCTCCCGGGCGAACTTGCGGCGAATGGCCTCCTTGAGCGCCGGGCTGCCGTCGAGCACCGTGTACTTGGTCTGGCCGGCGCGGATGGCCTGGATCGCCGCCTCCTTGATGTGCTCCGGGGTATCGAAGTCCGGCTCGCCCGCACCCAGCACCAGCAGATCGGCGCCCTGGCGGCGCAGGGCATTGGCGCGCTCGGTGATCTTGAGGATCTCGGAGACGCCCACGGAGGCGAGGCAGTGGGCGAGGTGCAGGGTCGAATCGGCGGCCATGACAGGGCTCCAGGCAGGACGAAAAGAGGTGCCGGAAGCGTCCGGCAGGGATCGTCTCGCACTATCGAACCGCGGCCGCTTGCCTTCAAACGCTATAAAGGACTCACGTCATTCCGCCGGGGCATGGTCTGGCGTCAACACGGAGGCTAGAGTGGCGACCATGACCACCGCACCCTCCCCCCTCGCCGCCTACCACCACGCCCTGGCCCAAGGCGATCGCCTGCCCGATGCCGCCCAGGAGGCCGCCGCCCTGTGCCTGGAGGCCTGCCACGCGGCGCTGCTGGCGGACCAACCGGCGCGCGGTCTCTATCTCTGGGGGCCGGTCGGCCGTGGCAAGACCTGGCTGCTGGATCTGTTCCACGCCAGCTTGCCGGTGCCCGCCCGCCGCCAGCACTTCCACCACTTCATGCGCTGGGTGCACCAGCGTCAGTTCCAGCTCGCCGGCACCCGCGATCCCCTGCAGGTGCTGGCCCGGGAGCTGGCCGCCGAGGTGCGGGTGCTGTGCTTCGACGAACTCTTCGTCAGCGACATCGGCGATGCCATCCTGGTGGGCGGCCTGCTGCGCGCCCTGCTGGACCAAGGTCTGGTGCTGGTGGTCACCTCCAACCAGCCGCCGGAGCAGCTCTATGCCGGCGGCTTCAATCGCGAGCGCCTGCTGCCCGCCATCGCCGCTCTGCAGGCACACCTGGACGTGCTGGAGGTGGACGGCGGTCAGGATCACCGCCTGCACCAAGGCCAAGCCGAACCGCGCTTCTGGGTGGACGATCCCACCGCCCTCGCCACGACCTTTGCCCGCCTCACCGCGGGAGAAGCCGTGACGACCGCGCCCCTGATCCTCGGCGAGCGCCCGCTGCCCGTGGTGCAGCGGGCCTCCAGCGCGATCTGGCTGGATTTCGCCGTGCTCTGCCAGGGCACCTGGGCCACCACCGACTACATGGATCTCTGCACCCGTTTCCCCGCCCTGTTGCTGAGCGGCGTGCCCTGCCTGTCCGGCGATCCCCGTGCGGGCCGGATCGCCCGCGGCACCGAAGACGGCGCGACGCGGGTCCTGGCCGGCGACCGCGAACTGCCCCGCCTGGCGCCCCAGGACGACGCCGTGCGCCGCTTCATCGCCCTGGTCGACGAAGCCTACGACCGCCGCCGCCCGCTCTACCTGGAGGCCGCCGTGCCCCTGGATCAGCTGTACACCCGCGGCTTTCTGGAATTCCCCTTCCGCCGCACCCTGAGTCGCTTGAAGGAGATGCAGCAGGCGCGGTACTAGGCATCGCGCTTTGCCCCGCGCTTGAGCACATAACGCGGTCGCCGCTTGGTCTCGATATAGATGCGACCGATGTACTCACCCAGTACACCGATGCCGATCAGTTGGACACCACCAAAGAACAGGATGGCGGTCATCAACGAGGGATAGCCGGGTACCCGGTTGCCAAAGGCCAGTTTCTCGAAGATCAGATAGCCGGCGTAGGCCAGGGACACCAGGGCGACGAAACCTCCCAGGTAGGTCCAGAGTCGCAGCGGCACGGTGCTGAAGGAGGTGAAGCCCTCCAGCGCCAGGTTCCACAGTTTCCAGCCGTTGAACTTGCTCGAGCCGGCACTGCGCGGCGCGCGCTCATATTCCACCACCCGGGTGTCGAAACCCACCCAGGAGAGAATGCCCTTCATGAACAGGTTGCGCTCGGGCAGTTCGCGGATGGCGTCTACCACCTCGCGACTCATCAGCCGAAAATCGCCGACGTTCTCTTCGATGGGCGTCTGCGCGATGCGATTGTGCAGGCGATAGAAGCCCTCGGCGGTCAGCCGCTTGAGCGGGCTGTCGCTGCTGCGATTGACGCGCTTGGCCAGCACCACGTCGGCGCCCTGCTGCCACTGTTCGAGCAACCGCGGGATGACGTCCAGAGGGTCCTGCAGATCTACGTCCAGCGGTATCACCACGTCACCCCTGGCGTGCTCGATGCCGGCGAACAGCGCCGCCTCCTTGCCGAAATTGCGCGACAGCTGCAGCAGCACCACGCGCGGATCTTCTCGTTGCAGGCGCTCCAGCACTCGGGCGCTGCCGTCGCGGCTGCCATCGTCAACGAACAACAGCTCCAGGTCGTGCCGCGACAGCTCGGGATGGATGCAGACTGCCTGGTAAAAAAGCGCGATAGCCAGCTCTTCATTGAAGACCGGCACCACCAGGGAAAGCTTAACGGCATCGCTCATCGGAACACCCACAGGGACGACAGCAGATAGCTGAATACCGGCACCAGGGCGGTGGCGGCAAGGAGCGCATAGAGGACCGGCACACCGCAGGCAAGCAAGCCGGTCAGCAGCAAATTGTTGAGGCCAAAGCCGGCCAGCGCCACCAGCAGGAAGCGCCAGGGCGAGCCGGCACGGGCGAAGGTCAGATAGCGATGACCCAGATAGGAAACGCCGAAAGCGACCAGAAAGGCGCCCAGGTTGGCGATATAGGCTGGCCAATTCCATCCCCCCAACAGCAGGGCAGCGACGGCCATGTGTACTCCAGTGGCCGCAGCACCGACGAGGGCGAATCGCAGGGGCCGCGCCGCCGACTTGGCCAGGGATCCGGATGTAGACACGCTTGACCTCGATGCAGCGGCGATTGACCGGCGAACGTTACCTCGGAGGTATCGAAACATCCTGTTGCATCCGTTGCAATTCCGTTGCCGGGCGACGAACGGTCTGCGGTAGTCCATACGGGCTGCGGCGACGAGGCACGCCGCGGAGCGGCGGAGCCCCGTGGTAAGGTGGGACATCCCACAGCTTGACGAGGCCCGGTCATGACTCCGCGCATCGAACCCTTCTTCGACGCCACCACGTCCACCTTCACCTATGTGATCTACGAAGCCCCCGGCAGTCGCTGCGCCATCATCGACTCGGTGCTGGACTACGATCCGCATTCGGGCCGCACCGCCACCCTGTCGGCGGATCGCGTCGCCCGCTTCGTGCGCGATCAGGGGCTGACGGTGGAGTGGCTGCTGGAGACCCATGCCCACGCCGACCACCTCTCCGCCGCGCCCTATCTGCGGCGGCAACTGGGCGGGCGCATCGCCATCGGCGAGGGCATCCGCCGGGTCCAGGGCGCCTTCAAGGACGTCTTCAACCTGGAGCCGGAATTCCGCCTCGACGGCTCCCAGTTCGATCACCTGTTCCAGCCCGACGAGGTCTTCCACATCGGCGCCCTGACCGCCCGCGCCCTGCACGTGCCCGGCCACACTCCGGCCGACATGGCCTACCAGGTGGAGGAGGAGCATGTCTTCGTCGGCGATACCCTGTTCATGCCCGATGTCGGCTCGGCGCGCTGCGACTTCCCCGGCGGCAGCGCTCGCGACCTCTATCGTTCGATCCGCCGGCTGCTGACCCTGCCCGAGGCCACGCGCCTCTATCTGTGCCACGACTATCCGCCTGCCGGCCGCGAAGCGCGCCACGAGACCACCGTGGGTGAAGAGCGCGCCCTCAACGTGCATGTCCGCGATGGCGTGGACGAGGATGCCTTCGTCGCCCTGCGCACCCGCCGTGATGCCACCCTGTCCATGCCGACGCTGATCCTGCCGGCGATCCAGGTAAACATCCGCGCCGGCACCCTGCCGCCGGCCGAGGCCAATGGCCGTCGTTACCTGAAGATTCCCATCGACGGCTTCTAGACCCGCCGCCACCCGTCGTACAAGGTAAGAGCCACAGGTATTGGACGCAGCGGCGCCGCTGCGTCCAGGCTTTTCCAGTCCGCACAGCTTCTCTGCTCCGTCCAACCCAGCGGCAAGGTTGGACAGCGCCTCGGCCGAATTTAGATACAGACCTGGTAGTGGCCCATGGCCTGCGACCACCCATCCCCTGGCCGGGAAACCTCGCCGCGTCCGCTCCTCAATACCAGGGCAGGCAATGTGTTCTGCACTACATTCCCAAAAGAGGTAGAGCGACCATGACCACCAAGAATTCGAACTCCAATCCCGGCAACTTCGCCAATGATCGCGAGAAGGCTGCCGAGGCCGGGCGCAAGGGCGGCCAGAACAGCGGGGGCAACTTTGCCAACGATCGCGAGAAAGCCTCCGAAGCCGGACGCAAGGGTGGTAGCCGCTAGGCGCTTCCCTCCTTGTAGCGGAGCCACGTCCGGGTGGACCCGGCTCCTTCGTCCCACGATCAAGAGGAATCCACGATGAGCACCAACAACTCCAATCCCGGCAATTTCGCCAACGATCGCGAAAAGGCCGCCGAAGCCGGCAGCAAAGGTGGACAGAACAGCGGGGGCAACTTCGCCAACGATCCCGAGCGCGCCGCCGAGGCGGGCAGCAAGGGCGGCCAGAACAGCGGCGGCAACTTCGCCAATGACCCCGAGCGCGCCGCCGAAGCCGGCCGCAAGGGCGGCGAGAACAGTGGCGGCAACTTCGCCAATGACCGCGAGAAGGCGTCCGAGGCCGGCCGCAAGGGCGGTCAGAACAGCGGCGGTGGCGGCCAGCAGTAATCCGGCCTGATCCAGGCCAGGGCGAAGGGCAGGCTCATCCTGCCCTTCCTGCTTTCACGTCCGTTCACTTTTCTCCCGGCTCGGGTATCACCGAGATCTGGCCGTTCTTTTCCAGCACCGCGAAGCGGATCTGCTCCAGCCGTTCCAGCCCCTGACTCTGCCGCGCCGCCTCGAGGATGTCTTCCTCGGTGAGGCGGGCCTTGCGCAGTCGCTCCGTCAGCGGCTTGCCGTACTCCACCACGATCAGCGGCACCCCGTCGAGAAAGCGCCCGACCCGGGGCGAACGTTCCTTGAACAGCGACAGCAGGATGTCGATCAGCACCAGGGTGGCGATCACCACGAAGGCATTGATCACCGAAAAATCATCCCCCAGCAGCGCCTGCTGGGTCGCCTCGCCGATCACCAGCAACAGGACGAAATCGAAGGTGGTGATCTCCGACAGCGCCCGCCGTCCGGTGATGCGAAACAGCACCAGCAGAAAGGCGTAGAGGGCGGCGGCGCGCAGGACGGATTCCATGGCAATTCCCTAGGGATAGATGAAGGCGGAGAGTGCCAACGGAGGTTGGCCAGGTCGCAGGATCCGCCAGTCGACGGTGCCCAGGCGGTCCGGGCGCAAGGCGAGGTGCAGTCGACTCGACCCCGCTCCCGGCGCCAGATCGAGCCAGAGCACCCCGTCGCTGCTGGTCATGCGCAGCGGCTGGGGATAGAGGGCTTCCACCGTCCAGTCGGCCACCAGGCGCTCATCCAGGCCGATGCGGTCGAGGCCGGGTGCCAGTTCCAGGGTCAGGGTCGCCGGCGCACCCCGGCGCTGGAAGCGCTCGTACTCGACCCGGAGCTGGCCGTCCGCGCTGACCCGGGTCGCCGTGGCCCAGGGCCCGCCGCTGGCGAACAGGCCGGCCAGGGCCAGGGCGACGAACAGGCCCAGCAGCACCCAGCCCAGCCGCTCGCAGCGCCAGATCCAGCGTTGCAGGCCCGGCTCCTCGCGGATCGGCAGAGGCTTGTCCACCCGTGGCGTCATGGCAGTCGCTCCGGAATTCGATAGAGCTTGGAGCCCGACCGGAGGTCGCCGGTTCGACCGCTTCGCCCACCCACTGGGGCATACTGCGCGCCCCCTTTTTCCTGGAGTCCTGTCGATGCCCGTCTGGTGGCTGCTCGTCCTGCCGTTCATCGCCGGTGCCTGCCTGCCGCTGCAGGCCGGCATCAACGGCCAACTCGCCCGGCACCTCGGCAGCGTCTTCGCCGCGGCGTCCATTTCCTTCATGGTCGGTCTCGTCGCCCTGCTGGGCCTGACCCTCTGGCAGCGTGGCGTCCCCACCCTGGGTGCCCTGCGCGAACTGCACTGGTGGCACTGGTGCGGCGGCCTGCTGGGCATGTTCTTTATCGCCATGGCCGCCTTCGCCGGTCCGCGCATCGGCGCCACCCTGTTCATGGCGCTGGTGATCGCCGGGCAGCTGGCCATGTCGCTGAGCCTGGATCACTTCGGCTGGGCCGGCTTTCGCCAGGACCCGGTCACCCTCGGCAAGCTGGCCGGCGTGGCGCTGATCGGTGCCGGCGTCTGGTGCATCGCCCGGGCCTAGGTCTAGTAGAGATCGCGACGGTAGCGTTCTTCGTCGATCAGCCGCTGGACCTTGGCCTCGCCGAGCAGCGCCGCCAGGGTCGCCTGGACACTGCGCCCCAGGCCCGGCAGGCTGCCGCAGACCATGATCACGGCATCCGCCGCCAGCCAGTCCAGCAGTAACTGCCGTTGCGCTCGCAGGCGGTCCTGCACATAGCCATCGCCGTCCCGCGAGAACACCCGGTCCAGCCGTTCCAGTTCACCCCGCGCCTGCCAGGCATCCAGCTCCGCCCCATAGAAATCGTCGTGGGCCGCCGTGCGTTCGCCGAACAGTAGCCAGTTGCGCCGGTACCCGGCTGCGATACGGGCAGCCAACAGCGGGCGCACCCCGGCCAGTCCGGTCCCGGCAGCGATCAGGATCAGCGGGCGCTGGTCCAGCGGCGGTCTGAAGCCCGGATGGGCGCGGAGTCGCGCCTGCACCTGAGCGCCCGGCCGCAGCCCTGAGGTCAGCCAGCCGGAAGCGATGCCCAGGCGACCGTCCGTCTTACGGTGCTGGCGCACCAGCAATCGCAGCGCACCTTCGTCGGGCAGCGAGGCGATGGAGTACTGGCGCACGGCGAGCGGTAGCAGAGCGTCGAGTAGCGCCTGGGGGTCCAGGCCCGCCAGCGCGGCCTGGTCTTCCGGCAGCAGGCGGGTGTCCAGGGCCGCGGCGAGGGTCTGGCTGACGCCGTCGCCCACCACCACGCCTTCCGCGGCCAGCCCCAGGGGCGACAACCAGGCTGCCACGCGCTCGGCGCCCTGGCGGGGGGCGATCTCGAGGATATCGCCGGGTGCCCAACTGCTCCCGGGCGGTGGCAGCAGCTGCAGCTCGAAGACGGCTCCACCGGGGCTGCCGGCATTGAGTGGCTGCACCGCTAGCAGCGGCCAGGCCTGCAGTGGCCGCTCGACCGCTGGCTCGATGGCCACGGCGCCCAGGGCCTCGAGTCGACCCTGCCAGAGCGCGAGCGCCCGAGCGTCGCCATTGTCCACCTCCACCGGGGCGAACAGCGGCCGCGCGCCCTGCCCGGCGAGCCAGGCATCCAGCCGCCGGGCGAAGGCGCAATAGGCCGGGTAGCGCCGATCGCCCAGGGCCAGCACCCCGAAGTTCAGATTCGGCAGCGCGGTCTGGGTCAGCATCCGTCGTTCGAAGCCACGGGCGGCGTCCGGTGCCTCGCCATCGCCGTGGGTGGCGACGACGAACAGCGCCTGGGTGGCCTGCTGCAGGCGCTCGACCGAGAGCCGTCCGAGTGCGACCACTTCCGCGCTGAGTCCCGCCGCCTGCAACTGGCCGGCGGCCTGCCAGGCCAGTGCCTCGCCCTGGCCGCTCTGGCTGGCATAGCCGATCAGCCAGTCGGCGGCGCCCGGCGTGGCCGGCAGCAGGCCGCGCCGGGCCTGGTGCGCCTGGCGACGCTTGCGGCGGCGGTCCAGATAGAGCCAGAGGCCAGTCACCATGAACAGCGGCATGGCCAGGCTGGCGAGCGCCAGGGCTACCCGTCCGGCCAGACCGAAATACTCGCCCGAATGCAGCGCATAGACGCTGAGCAGCAGCCGAGCGCCGAGCGGCTGTTCGCTGTAGCGGCGGTGATCGAGCACCCGTCCCGCGCCATCGAAGACGATCCGATTGAGGGCACGGACATGCTCGGCCTCGTCGGGCAGGTACCAGAGGGTCGGCTGACTGACCTTGCGCGCCGGATTGGGCAGCAGCAGGCCATAGCCCTCGACCTGTCCGCCGGTTTCCTGCCGAAAGCTCTGCCAGAGCGCATCCAGGTCCACGTCCTGGCGCGCCACCACGCCGCTGATCCGGGGCTCCGGCGCCGCCCCCAGCAATCGCTCGCTGGCCTGGCGATACCAGTCATAGGACCAGTACAGACCGGTCAGCGCCGCCAGCAGATAGACCAGCAGGCACCAGGTGCCCGCCACGGCGTGCAGGTCCCAGTGGAAACTCCGCCCCCGACGCGCCCAGTCGAGGGTCAGCCAGGTGCGCCAGCGCCTTATCTGGCGCGGCCAGCGCAAATAGAGACCGGACAGGCAGAGCACCAGCAGGATCAGGGTGGCGGCGCCGGTCAGGGCCTTGCCTACCGGTCCCAGGGCCAGGGAGCGGTGCAGGTCCAGGACCAGGCGAAAGAACGCCTGGCCGCGCGGCGCCTTCTGCACCTCGCCAGTGTAGCGATCGAACAGCAGCACCTCGCCACGGCCCTGGCCGCTCGCCGGCGCCAGGCCGAGCAGGCCGTAGCCCTCCCCCGCCATGCTGGAGACGAAGCTCAGCTCCCGGTCCGGCGGCACGAGGCGCTGCCGCACTTCCGGCAGTGTCAGCGGGCGCTGGTCCGGCGTCGCGGCGGTGGGCGGCGGATTGAGCAGTTCCAGCAACTCCAGCTGAAAGCTATAGAGCGCCCCCGTCACCCCCAGCACCACCAGCACCAGGCCCGCCGCCAGCCCGAGCAGGCTGTGCAGCTGGAACAGACCCCCGCGGATCAGGGCTGGGCCCACAGCCGCAGGAGGTTGTGATAGACACCGGTCAGCTGCAGGCAGGCCTCGTGGCCCTGCCCCAGCTCGGCCGCCGCCCGCTGGATACCCTGGTCCAATTCGAACAGCTGGCCGCGCTGGCCGGCGTCGCGCACCAGGCTCTGGATCCAGAAGAAGGAACACAGCCGGGTACCGCGGGTGACCGGCAGCACCCGGTGCAGGCTGCTGGCCGGATAGAGGATCAGATCGCCCGCCGCCAGCTTGACGCTGTGGGCGCCATAGGTGTCTTCCACCACCAGCTCGCCGCCGTCGTATTCGTCCGGCTCGCAAAAGAACAGCGTGGCCGACAGATCGGTGCGCAGGTAGCCGCTGCCATCCGGTAGCGGCCGCAGGGCATTGTCCACGTGCAGGCCAAAGGACTGGCCGCCCTGGTAGCGATTGAACAGCGGCGGAAACACCCGTGCCGGCAGCGCCGCGGCGACGAACAGCGGATGCCGTGCCAGCGCCTGCTGGATCAGCTCGCCCACCGCGCGCGCCGCCGGCTCGTCCGCCGGCAGCTGCAGATTGTCCTTGGCCATGGCCGACTGGAAACCGGCCGTGTGCCGGCCATCGGCCCAGGCGGCCGCCTCCAGCCGCTCCCGGCATTCCCTTACCTGCTCGGGCGTCAGCACGCCCGGAACGCTGATCATCATGGTGATTCCCCTCTAACGCCGAAAGCCCTGCGCAGGCAGGGCTTCGGTTGCTGCAGGCGACCTCAGAAGCTGTAGGTCGCGGTCAGGATGGCGGAACGGGCATCGCCGTATTCGATGGCCGACGACCGGGTGCTTACGCCCAGTTGCGAACGCACCCGCTCCACATAGTCCTTGTCGAAGACGTTGTTGACGTTGAGCTGCAGGTCGACATTGCGATTGACGCGATAGCCGACCATGGCGTTGTGCAGCCAGTAGTCGTCGAGCTTGGCGCCGTCGTTGCTGGAGGTGACGTTGCGCTCGCTGACGTAGCGGGCGCCATAGCCCACCCGCCAGCCGGCCGGCAGCTCATAGGTGGTCCAGAGATTGAGCGAACGCGGCGGAGTGTTGGCCAGCGCCTGGCCTTCACGATTGCGGCCGTCCAGGGTGTCGGCGGCCTTGAGCGTCTCGCTGTCGAGGAAGGTGAAGTTGGCGTAGACGTTCCACTGCGGAGTGATCCGTCCGGTGGCGCCCAGCTCGATGCCCTGCACGCGCTGCTTGCCGGCCAGGGCGGTGCTGCCGTCGGCCAGGGTTTCCCGCGTATTGCTCTTCTCGACGCGGAACAGCGCGCCGTCCAGCTCCAGGCGCTTGTCGAGGAATTCCCACTTGGTGCCCAGCTCCCAGGTCTTGTTCTTTTCCGGACCCAGATCCTGGTTGGCGGCGCTCAGCCCGGCGCCGGTGGAGGTCAGGCTTTCCGCCGAGGGATTGAAGGAGGTGCCATAGGCCACGTAGACCCGGCCGTTCGGAGCCGGCTTGAACACCAGGCCGGCGCGCCCGCTCAACTTGGCGTCATCGGAACTCAGCTTGGTCTTGGCGCCGCGCACGCCGTTGGCGACCGGGGTGGTGTCGCTGTCGCCATCGAACCAGTCGTAGCGCAGGCCCAGGTTCAGATCCCAGTAGTCGTTGAGGGCAATGGTGTCGAAGGCATAGAGCGCCTTGTCGGTCAGCACGTTGTTGGCGATGGCCGAGGTCTGCTTGTCGGACGCGCCGTCATAGCGCTCCGGCGGCGCAGCCAGGGAATAGCCGGCGGCCGGGAAGGTCAGGCCATAGCTGTAGGTGTCGCGGTCGTAGTCCTCGCGGGAGAACTCGGCGCCCAGCACGAAGGAATGACCCAGGCCGAAGGTATCGACATTGCCGGTCAGGTTGGTCTGGTTGATCCACATCTCCGAGGTCACGTCGCGGCCATAGCCCTGGGGACCGGCCGGGCGATAGCGACCCGCGGCCACGCCACCCAGGTTGACGTGGGACGCCGAGATCACCACGTCGCGCTCGATGCGGCTGTAGCGGGTCAGGTTCTGCAGACTCAGGTTGTCGTTGAAGCGGTGCTCCAGCTCCACGGTGAAGACATTGTTGTTGATGTCTTCCTTGTCGATGTTCTTGAAGCCGAAATAGGCATCGCGATCCACCCCGCCCAGGCGCTTGCCGTTGAGCGCCGGCACCCCGTAGTCGGGCTGGTTGTTGTCGGTCTGATGGAAGTAGCTCAGGGTCAGGCGGGTATCGTCCGACAGGCCCAGGGCCAGCGACGGCGCGATGCCCCAGCGCTCGCGATCGATCTGGTCGCGGCCGGGCACGTCGTTCTCGTGCGCCATCAGATTCAGGCGGAAGGCGCTGTCGGTACCCACGCCCTGCAACGGCTGGTTGGTGTCCAGGGTCAGGCGGCGATAGCTGTCGGTGCCCAGGCCCGCGCCGATGCGGGTGAACTGGCGCTCCTGGGGCTTCTTGCTGATCAGGTTGATGGAGCCACCGGTGGTGCCGGCGCCGCCGAACACCGAGTTGGGGCCCTTGATGACCTCGACCGACTCCAGGTTGAAGGTGTCGGTACGGTTGGTCTGGGTGCTGTCGCGCAGGCCATCGATCTGGATGTTCGAGTTGGCGCTGAAGCCGCGGATATTGATGCTGTCGCCGGAGCCACCACCGCCCTCGCCGGCGTTGAAGGTGATGCCGGATACGTTGGACAGCACCGATCTCAGACTCAGGGCCTGCTGGTCCTGGATGACCTGCGCCGGCACCACGGTGACGGTCTGGGGGGTGTCCAGCAGGGGCGCGGTGTACTTGCGCGAGGCGGACTGCTCGGCCTTGAAGCCTTCCTGCTGCGCCTGACCTTCGATGGTCAGACTTTCCAATCGGGTCACCGGCTCCTTGGCGTCCTGGGCCTGAGTCCCGAGGGACAGCGAAGCGACGGCAACACTGAAGGTAGAAACCAGCAAACGGCGCTGGGACAGCGAGGACATTTCCTTGGACATGATGGCGGGCCGCCTCCTTATGTGAATGCGGCGCGATTCTATTTGCAAACGATTATCAAATCCATAGCGAATGTAAATTATTCTTAACAATCCGGAAAACCGCCTGACACAGGGCTTTTCCACAGGCATGAAAAAGCCCGCGTCCCTGATGGGACGCGGGCTCGACTACCGCGGGAAGACCTTAGAGGTAGAAGGCCTTCAGCGGCGGGAAGCCGTTGAATTCCACCGCGCTGTAGCTGGTGGTGTAGGCACCGGTGGACAGCCAGTACAGGCGGTCACCGCTGGCCAGGTTCAGCGGCAGGCCGTACTTGTAGTGTTCGTACATGATGTCGGCGCTGTCGCAGGTCGGCCCGGCGATGACGACTTCTTCCATCTCGCCCTTCTTCTCGGTCCAGATCGGGAACTTGATGGATTCGTCCATGGTTTCGATCAGGCCGGAGAACTTGCCCACGTCGGTGTAGACCCAGCGCTCCACGGCGGTACGCGACTTGCGCGCCACCAGCACCACTTCGCTGACCAGGATGCCGGCGTTGGAGATCAGCGAACGGCCCGGCTCGAGGATGATTTCCGGCAGTTCATCGCCGAAGTCTTCCTTGAGGAAACGGATGATCTCCTCGGCATAGGTCTCCAGGCTGTTGGTGCGCTGGATGTAGTTGGCCGGGAAGCCACCGCCCATGTTGATCATCTTCAGGGTGATGCCGTCTTCTTCCTTGAGGCGCTCGAAGATCACCTTGACCTTGGCGATGGCGGCGTCCCAGACGTCGATGTCGCGCTGCTGGCTGCCAACATGGAAGGAGATGCCATAGGGCTCCAGGCCCAGCTGGCGGGCCAGGATCAGCAGATCCAGGGCCATGTCGGGCTGGCAGCCGAACTTGCGAGACAGCGGCCAGTCGGCGGAGTTGGAGCCTTCGGTGAGGATCCGCACATAGATGCGCGAGCCCGGGGCGGCCTTGGCGATGTTGCGCAGGTCGGCCTCGGAGTCGGTGGCGAACATGCGCACGCCCTTCTCGTAGAAGTAGCGGATGTCCTTGGACTTCTTGATGGTGTTGCCGTAGCTGATGCGCTCCGGCTCGACCCCGGTGGACAACACCTTGTCCAGCTCGTAGATGGAGGCGATGTCGAAGTTCGAGCCCTTGTCGCGCAGCAACTCGGTGATCTCGATGGCCGGGTTGGCCTTGACCGCGTAGTAGATCTTGGCGAACGGGAAGTTGCCAACGAGATCGTCATAGGCCCGGCCGATGGTGGCGGTGTCGATGACGACGAAGGGGGTTTCATGCTGGTCGGCGAAGGCCTTCATCTTCTGGAAGGTTTCGCGAGAATAGTAATCTTCGACCTTGATGGACATGCGTCGGACTCCCGATGGGCAGAACAAATTGAAGGAGGGGGTGTTCTGAACGCCTAATCCGTTTCCCCACTTTGGTTCGCCTACTTCCCAAGGCACATCGCCGAAAGCAAAAAGGTCAACGCGTACTGGCGTTGACCTCGCTGTCTCGTCGTCGGTACTTGAGCCGGATGGATCGTTTCCAGCATGGACGTTCGGGCGCGAACTTTAGGGCCAGACGCCTCAGAGATCAATGTTAAATCCATGATCTTTACCGAACGGTGACGCGCACGGACTCACCCCTCTCCTGCAACCGACCGGAGCGGGCGCCGAGATGTTCCTGGGGGGCGATGACAGGAGGTTTCCCCGCGGGTAATCAGGAGGCCGGATAGCGCCATCGTCGGGCTTTGACGGTGGAGCTGGGCGATCGCGGCCATGGCACCGTAGCGCGGAAAACGGCGCAGCCTTTTCCACTAAGACTTTCCGTGCCGAAGCGTGCCCTCACCCCAGCTCTCTCCCAGGGGGAGAAGGGGTCGTCCGAACGACTCTCTGGCCTGGTCAGCACCGTAGCGTGGAAAACGGCGCAGCCTTTTCCACCGAGACTTTCGGTGCCGAGGCGTGCCCTCACCCCAGCCCTCTCCCAGAGGGAGAGGGGGCCATCCGCGCGACTCTGGACCAATCGAGCTGGGTCTTATCGCCTTCGTAGGTTGGGTTGAGCGCAGCGAAGCCCAACAGGCCCAACCCCAACCCTTACCGGAACGGCGGCTCGTCGAAGCTGCGCAGCTTACGCGAGTGCAGGGAGTCGAGCTGAGTGCGCAGCTGGTCCAGGGCAGCGATGCCGATCGCCAGGTGCTGGCTCACCGCGCGGGCATAGAAGGCGTTGGCCGAGCCCGGCAGCTTGATCTCGCTGTGCAGGGGCTTGTCGGAGACGCACAGCAGGGTGCCGTAGGGCACCCGCAGGCGATAGCCCTGGGCGGCGATGGTACCGCTCTCCATGTCCACCGCCACGGCGCGCGCCAGGTTGATCAGCGGGCGTTCCTGGGCCCAGCGCAGCTCCCAGTTGCGGTCGTCGTAGGTCAGCACGGTGCCGGTGCGCAGGCGGCGCTTGAGCGCCTCGCCGCGTTCGCCGGTGACGCTGGCGGCGGCTTCCTGCAGCGCCACCTGCACCTCGGCCAGCGCCGGGATGGGGATGTGCGGCGGCACCACACGGTCGAGGATGCCGTCGCGTCTCATGTAGGCGTGGGCCAGCACATAGTCGCCGATGGTCTGCGACTGCCGCAGGCCGCCACAGTGGCCGATCATCAGCCAGCAGTGCGGACGCAGCACCGCCAGGTGGTCGGTGATGTTCTTGGCGTTGGACGGGCCGACGCCGATGTTGACCAGGGTGACGCCATGGCCGTCGCTGGCGATCAGGTGGTAGGCCGGCATCTGGAAGCGATGCCAGGCGATAGCGGCGATGACCGCCTGGGCCTCGGTCGGGTCCATGTCGCGTTCGATGATGACGTTGCCCGGCAGCACCAGGCGCTCGAAGCGCGGATCGCTGCGCAGCTGTTCGAGGCCGTGCTGGATGAACTGGTCGACGTAGCGATGGTAGTTGGTCAGCAGGATCCAGGGCTGCACGTGGCGCCAGTCGCTGCCGGTGTAGTGGACGATGCGACGCAGCGAGAAGTCGGTGCGGGCGGCGTCGAACAGCGCCAATGGCAGCGGATCGATGCGCTCCCAGTCGTAGTGGCCGTCGGCGATGTCGTCGTGGGCGGCGGAGAGATCGGTGCTGGGAAAGACCCGCGCCAGCTCGGCGGCGGTCACGCCACTGCCGGCCAGTTCGTCGCCCTGCTCCACCACATAGGGATAGGGGATGTCCTGCCGACTGCGACCGATCTCGACCTGGACGTCATAGTCGCGCATCAGCGGTTCGAGCTGTTCCAGCAGATAGCCGCGAAAGGCCGCCGGATGGGTCACGGTGGCCACATAGGTGCCGGGCAGCTGGATCTTGGCGTAGGCGCGGGTGGTGGCCGGCGGCACGCCGGGGGCGCGATAGCGGATGCGGATCTCGGGATAGCGGAACAGCTCGCGCTCGGCCGCGCTGGGCTCGACGCGATCCTTGAGATAGCGCTTGAGGGCGGCATCCAGGGCCTGGGTGGCCTCCTGATGCAGCGCCGCGAGACGGTCCACCGCCTCGCTGGCGGTGGCAACGACGGTGAAATCCTCGGGTACGGAGGTCATGCAAGTTTCCTTGTTGGGGCACTGCTATAGCTGACACCCTAACACTCCTGCATTACAACGGCTTCCCCCGCTATAGCGTCTTTTCCCCCTGGGCGTGCTGCTCCCACAGGCGCCGATAGTGGCCGTCGGGTCGCTGCAGCAGGGCCTCGTGACTGCCCTCCTCCACCTTGCGCCCATCGCGCAGCACCAGGATGCGATCGGCATGGCGGATGGTGGAGAGCCGGTGCGCCACCACGATCAGGGTGACCTGGCCGCGCAACTCGTCCAGCGCCCCCTGCAGCCGTGCCTCGGTGGCGCTGTCGATGCTGGCGGTGGCCTCGTCGAGCAAGAGCACCTTGGGTTCGCGCAAGAGCGCCCGCGCCAGCGCCAGCAGCTGCCGCTCGCCGGTGGACAGGGTGAAGCCGCGCTCGCCCAGTAGCGTATCCAGGCCCTCCGGCAGACGCGCCACCAGGTCGTCCAGGTGGGCGGCGGCCAGGGCTTCGCGCAGTCGCGCGTCCGGCACCTGGCTGCCGAGCAAGAGGTTGTCCCTCAGGCTGCTGGAGCGGATGAAGGGTTCCTGGGGCACGCTGGCCAGGGCCGCGCCCAGCACCTCCGGGGTCAGGCTGCCCAGCTCGCGGCCGTCCAGGCAGAGGTGGCCGCCGGTGACCGGCTGCAGCCCGGCGAGCAGGTCGAGCAGGGTCGACTTGCCGCTGCCGGTGGGCCCGACGATACCGAGAAAGGTGCCCGGAGGGATGTCCAGATCGATGCCGTGCAGGGTGTCGTGCCCGGCGCCGGCATGGCGGAAGCGCACCCCGTCGAGGTGGAAGTGCGCGGTCGCGATGGGCCGGTCGTCTTCGCCGCTCAGCGCCGGCTTCTCTTCCAGCAGGTGCAGCAGGCGGGTACCGGCCACCGTGGCCTGCTGGAACAGGTTGAATCTCTGGGTGATGTCCATCAGCGGCTCGGTCACCCGCCCCAGGTAGGTGACGAAGGCATAGAGCACGCCAATCTCGGCGCCGCCCTGCAGATGGCCCATCCCGTAGACCAGCAGCAGCACCGCCAGCACCGCCACGCTGACCAGATCCAGTGCCGAACGCAGCAGGAGCCCGGAGACGCGAATGGTGCGCATGCGGGCGCCGTACTGCGCCTGATTGAGCCGCTGGAAATCCTGGCGGAAGCGCTCGGTCTGGTTGAAAGCCTGCAACAGGCCCATACCGCCGATGGCCTCGCCCAGGCGGGCGCTCTGCTCGGCGCGCAGCATCCTGACCTCCATGGCCGCCGCCCCGCTGTATCGCTGATAGGCCCAGACGATCAGCATGGCCGCCGGGATCAGCAGCACGGCGATGGCCATCAGCCGTACGTCGAGCAGGGCCATGGCCACCAGGATGCCGATCAGCAGCACGATGTTGCCGACCATGTTGCCGAGAAAGGCCACATAGAGTTCGCGCAGGGCGTCGGTGTCGTTGGTGACCCGCGCCACCAGTTCGCCGGTGGCGGTGCGGTCGTGGAAGCTCTGCGGCAGGCTCAACACGTGGCGGAACAGCCGGCGCCGTTGCAGGAGCACCACGTCCATGGCGATCTCGGCGAATCTGAGCGATTGCAGGTAGCGACCGTAGGCGGCCAGGCCCTGGGAGACCACATAGGCCGCCACCAGGCCCACCAGCGGCCAGAGCCGCAGGTCGTGGGGCACCAGGTAGTTGTCCAGGTAGTGCTTGGTCAGCCAGGGTCCCAGGACATCGAACAGGGTCGCCATGACCAGGATCGCCAGGGTGCCGGCCAGCTTGCGCGGATTGGCCAGTACCGGCTTGAGCAGCAGCGAGAGCACGCGGGTCTTGGTCATTGGCTGGCCTCCTCCGCCTGCTGCAGCGTCCAGAGTCGGGCATAGAGCCCGCCCGCGGCGAGCAACTCGGCGTGCCGGCCCCGCTCCACCAGGCTGCCCTGGTCGAGCACTATGATCTCGTCGGCCTGCTGCACGGCGGAGAGCCGGTGGCTGACGATCAGGGTGGTACGCCCCTGCAGCCCGGCCAGCGTCTTCAAGAGGCGGGCTTCGGTGGCGGTATCCACCGCCGAGAGGGTGTCGTCCAGCAGCAGGATGGGCGCCGGCGAGAGCAGCGCCCGGGCCAGGGCCACCCGCTGGCGCTGGCCACCGGAAAGGGTCAGGCCACGCTCGCCCACCGGGGTGTCCAGCCCTTGCGGCAAGGCCGCCAGGTCGGTGCCGAAGGCGGCGGCGTCCAGGGCTTCGCGGATCTCTCCGGCGGTCGCGTCGGGGCGACTGAGTGCGACGTTCTCGCCCAGGGTGCGGGCGAACAGGAAGGGATCCTGGGGCACATAGGCGAACTGGGCGCGCAGGTCGCCCAGTCGATACTCCTCGAGCGGCACCCCGCCCAGGCGGATGCAGCCCTGCTCCAGCGGAAACTGGCGCAAGAGCAGGCGCAGCAGGGTGCTCTTGCCGCTGCCGGTGGCACCGACGATGCCCAGGGTATCGCCGGCGGGCAGGTCGATGACCACGTCCTGCAAGGCCGGCTGACGCGCCTGGGGATAGGTGAAGGCCGGGATGTAGACCGATAGATCGGCCTGGTCCGGTGGCGTCTGGGTGCCCTCGTCGCGGATGCGCTCGGTGACGGCGAACACCTCTTCCAGCCTACGTGCTCCAGCCTCACCGCGCTGCAAGAGGTTGAAGCACCAGCCGATGGCGAACATCGGCCAGATCAGCTGCACCAGATAGAGGCTGAAGCTGGTCAGCTGGCCGAGGGTGATATGGCCGTCGAGATAGCGCCAGCTGCCCATGACCAGGGTCAGCAGGGTGGCGAGGCTCAGGGCGACGAAGATGATCGGCTCGTAGCGCGCCTCGGTGCGCTGCACCTGGTAGTCGGCCTTGGCCACGCTGCGGGCGCGGGCGTCGAAGTCGTCCAGCTCGGCTTCGATCAGGGCGTGCTGGCGCAGCATGCGCAGACCGCTCAAGGCTTCCTGGGTGCGGTCGTTGAGGGCGGAAAAGCCGGCCAGCGCCAGGCCGAAGCGCTGCTGCACCCGCCGCGCCACGCGATAGAAGCCCCAGGCCATGAAGGGAAAGGGCAACAGCGCCAGGGCGGCCAGGGGCGCGTCGATGCCGATGAACATGGCCAGCAGCACCAGCAGCAGGGTCAGCATGCCGTCGAAACTGGCCAGCACCCCTTCGCCGGCGGCCGTCTCCACGGCGTCGATGTCCTGGGTGGCGCGGGCCAGCAGATCACCGGTGCGACTGGACTGGAAGAATCCGGGATCCAGCCGCGCCAGCTTGGCGAAGAAGGCGTCGCGCAATTCCACCCCGACCTGGTAGGAGGTGCCGAACAGCCGCACCCGCCACTGATAGCGGAGCACATAGAGGCCACAGCCGACCGCCACGATCAGGGCGACGCGCCAGAGCAGCCCGGTCTGATCCAGCTCGCCGGCGCGCAAGGCGTCGATGGCCTTGCCGATCCACCAGGGCAGGGTCAGGTTGAGCAGGCCGACGCCCAGCAGGCAGAGGATGGCAGTCCCGTAGGCACGCCGTTGGCGCAGGAAGAAATCACGCAACAACCGCCACAACGCCATAGAATCGCCTTACCTGAGCAAAGGTGCAGTATATCGGCTACCCAACCGGCAGCGGAGTTCCTTCGTCCCGATGCGGGTCCCATGTCAACGGGTGGCGCGGGGCGCGAGGTCGTTGTAGGGTGCCACTCCCTGCGGCGCCCGGCCGCTGCGCCCCTTTTTCCTTTGCTAGGCTGACGTCCATGACCCTCGAACCCCAACGTCCCGTCGTCCTCTGCCTGTCCGGCCACGATCCGAGTGGCGGCGCCGGCCTGCAGGCCGACATCGAAGCCCTGCTCGCCCAGGGTTGCCATGCCGCCCCGGCGGTCACTGCCCTGACCGTGCAGGACACCGTCGACGTGCGCGACTTCCGGGTGCTGGATCGCGAGTGGGTGCTGGCCCAGGCCCGGGCGATCATCGCCGACCTGCCGGTGGCGGCGGTCAAGCTGGGCATGCTCGGTTCGGTGGAGATGGTCGAGACGGTGCTGGAGATCATGGAATCCCTGCCCGGCGTACCCCTGGTCTGCGATCCGGTGCTGCGCGCCGGTGGCGGCGGCGCCCTGGGCAAGGACGAGGTCGGCTATGCCATCCGCGAACGGCTGCTGCCACGCGCCACCATCGCCACCCCCAACCTGCCCGAGGCACGCATCCTCGCCGAGTTGCCCGAGGGCACCCCGGAGCAGTGCGCCGAGCGCCTGCTGCCCTTCTGCGCCCACCTGCTGATCACCGGCGGCCATGGCGAGGAACACGAGGTGCACAACCGCCTTTATGACCGTGCCGGTGGCTGCGAGACCCACGTCTGCCAGCGCCTGCCCGGCAGCTACCACGGCTCCGGCTGCACCCTGGCCAGTACCCTGGCCGGGCGCCTGGCTCTGGGTGAAGCCCTGCCCAGCGCGGTGCGCAGCGCTCTGGACTACACCTGGCGCACCCTGAGGGACGCCGAGCGCCCCGGTCGCGGCCAGTACGTGCCGCGCCGCCTGCCACTGGACTTCTGCTCATGAGCCCGCTGCGCGGCCTCTATGCCATCACCGACAGCGCCCTGCTCGCCGAGGGTCGCCTGCTGCCCTATGTGGAGGCCGCCCTGCAAGGCGGCGCCCGGCTGGTGCAGTACCGCGACAAGTCCGGGGACGCCAGTCGCCGCCAGGACGAAGCCGCCGCCCTGGCCGAGCTCTGCCGCCAGCACGGTGCCCAGCTGATCATCAATGACGACCTCGCCCTGGCCCGCCGGCTGGGCGTGGGCCTGCACCTGGGCCAGGAAGACGGTTCCCTAGCCGCGGCCCGTGCCGACCTGGGGGCGGACGCTATTCTTGGCGGTACCTGCCACGCCAGCCTGGAACTGGCCGAGGCCGCGGCCCAGGCCGGCGTCAGCTACCTGGCCTTTGGCCGCTTCTTCGCCTCCAGTACCAAGCCGGATGCCCCGCCGGCGCCCCTGGAATTGCTCGACCAGGCCCGCAGCCGCTTCGCCTTGCCGGTCTGCGCCATCGGCGGTGTCACCCTGGACAACGCCCCGCTTCTGCTCGACCACGGCGTCGATCTGCTCGCCGTCGTCCACAGCCTGTTTTCCGCCGCCAGCGCGGGCGAAGTGGAGCGCCGCGCGCGCGCCTTCGCCCAGCTGTTCGCGGCCTGATCCCATTCAAGGAGACCCCTATGTCCCGCTCCGCGCAACTCTTCGACCAGGCTCAGCGCCACATCCCCGGCGGCGTCAACTCACCGGTCCGCGCCTTCAAGAGCGTCGGCGGCACGCCGCTGTTCTTCAAGCACGCCCAGGGCGCCTACATCGTCGACGAGGATGACAAGCGCTATGTCGACTACGTCGGTTCCTGGGGTCCGATGATTCTCGGCCACAGCCATCCGGACGTGCTCGACGCGGTGCGCCGCCAGCTGGAACACGGCCTCTCCTATGGCGCCCCGACCGCCCTGGAAACCACCATGGCCGACCTCATCTGCGAGCTCGTGCCGTCCATGGAAATGGTGCGCATGGTCAGCTCCGGCACCGAAGCCACCATGAGCGCCATCCGCCTGGCGCGCGGCTACACCGGGCGCGACACCATCATCAAGTTCGAGGGCTGCTACCACGGCCACTCCGACAGCCTGCTGGTCAAGGCCGGCTCCGGCGCCCTGACCCTGGGCGTGCCCAGCTCCCCCGGCGTGCCGGCGGCCTTCGCCCAGCACACCCTGACCCTGGCCTACAACGACCTGGGCGAGGTGGAAGAAACCCTGGCCAAGGTCGGCGACCAGATCGCCTGCATCATCGTCGAGCCGGTGGCCGGCAACATGAATTGCGTGCCGCCGGCGCCGGGCTTCCTGGAAGGACTGCGTAGCCTCTGCGACCAGTACGGCGTGGTGCTGATCTTCGATGAGGTCATGACCGGCTTCCGCGTCGCCCTGGGCGGCGCCCAGGCGCACTACGGCATCCGCCCCGACCTCACCACCTTCGGCAAGATCGTCGGCGGCGGCATGCCGGTGGGCTGCTTTGGCGGCAAGCGCGAGATCATGGAAAAGATCGCCCCGCTCGGCCCGGTCTACCAGGCCGGTACCCTGTCGGGCAATCCGCTGGCCATGGCCGCCGGCCTCACCACCCTGCAGCTGATCCGCCGCCCCGGCTTCCATGCCGAGCTGACCGACTACACCACGCGCATGCTGCAGGGCCTGCAGGATCGCGCCGATGCCGCCGGCGTGCCCTTCGTCACCACTCAGGCGGGCGGGATGTTCGGTCTCTACTTCAGCGGCGCCGAAGACATCGTCACCTTCAGCGATGTCATGGCCAGCGACAGCGAGAGATTCAAGCGCTTCTTCCACCTGATGCTGGACGGTGGCGTCTACCTGGCACCCAGCGCCTTCGAGGCCGGCTTCACCTCCATCGCCCATGGCGACGAGGAATTGCGCATCACCCTGGACGCCGCCGAGCGCGCCTTCGCCACCTTCAAGGACTAGGTGTCATTCGTCTCGCTTGCGGAACCTCTCTGCCCTGCCGGCCTCACACCTAGTTGAGTGGCCGGCGTCACAGGTAAAAAAGTTCCGCCGTTGCGCGTAAAGGTTTTGAAAGCGTGCGTCGGCTTGACCCATAATGAGACGTCGGCGCGTTTCGCCGACCGGGTTCTCCGAACCTGCCTCGCTTGTGGAGGCGCTTCATGCACCGCGCTGGTCGTACCCTGTGCGCAGCCCTAATCCTGATGCCCCTGGTCGCCCTGGCCGGAGGCAATTCGCTGCTCGTCCCCAGCACCAGCCGTTGCAACCTGAATCTGGCCAACGAAGCCCTGGCGCAGGCGATCGCCCGTTGTCAGCAGATCGCCCACGACGGCGATTCCCAGGCGCAGTACGAACTCGGTGACTTCTACTACGAAGGCAAGCAGACGCCCAAGGACCTGAACCAGGCGCGTCAGTGGTTCGAGCAGGCCTCGCTAAAGGGCAATGCCGATGCGCAGAATCGCCTCGGCAACATGTTCTTTCGCGGCGAGGGTGTACCGCCCAACAACATCCAGGCCTACATCGTGCTGAAGATGGCCGCCATCAATGGCAACGACGAAGCCATGGACACCGCCGACCTGGTCAGCGCCCAGATGCGCCGGGACGAGCTGGAGATGGCCACCCAGGTGCTGGGGCAGATTTTCCGCGACTATCTGCAGGACATGCAGACCGCGGGCAACCTCAATCCCTTCCAGCCGCCCCAGAACTGACCGCGAGCCCGGTCAGGGCTTGTCGGGCATGGGCATGGGGAACGGCATGACATTGGTGCCGCCCTTGGCTTCGCTGATCTTGGGCTGGCCCAGACGCTCCACCTCGTCGATGCGGATGATCGAATGCATGGGTACGAAGCTTCGTACCACGCCTTCGAATTGCGCCTTGAGCTTTTCCTCGCTCGGATCCACCACCACCTGGGTGCGTTCGCCGAACACCAGTTCCTCGATCTCCAGGAAGCCCCAGAGATCGCTCTGGAAGATCTGCTTGGCGTAGATCTCGAAGACCTGACCCTGGTTGACGAAGATGACCTTGTAGATGGCCGGCTTGCTGGGGGATGAGCTCATGGTGGACGCGGGGTTCGCCGAGGAAAAGGGGGCGGCGAGCATAGCATGTCGCCCCCGGCTGCCGTCAGGGCTCGCCCGGGGTTTCCAGCCAGGCCCGCTCGGCCACCAGGGCCGTCACCCAGTCGATGAAGGCCCGCAACTTGGCGCTGACGTGACGGTTGGGCGCGAAGGCCAGATACAGCGGCATGGGGGTCACCCGCCAGTCCGCGAACAGCCTGACCAGTTCGCCGCGGGCGACCGCCTCCGCCGCCAGATAATGCGGCAGGCAGACCACGCCGAGCCCGGCCTGCCCCGCCGCCAGGCAGGCATTGCCGTCGTCCACCTCCAGACGGTGCCGGCTCTGCAACTCCAGGCGCTCGTCCCCGCGCCGCAGGGCATAGGGAAAGCCCTTGCCCGTCCCCCAGAGGAACCGCACCACCCGGTGCGGCACCTCGGCCAGTTCGGCGGGATGAAGCGGCACACCCTGGGCGGCGAGATAAGCCGGCGCGGCATAGCACCCCAGTTGCAGCGCCCCGAGCGGTCGGGCCACCAGATACTGCTCGCGGATGCGCCCGCCGCGGATCACGCAATCGACGTTGTCGCCGATCAGATCCACCTGACGATCGCTGACGCCCAGTTCGAGCTGGATGTCCGGATAACGCTGGAAGAAGTCCGGCAGGGCCGGGATCAGGATCAGCCGCGCCAGCGGACTGGGCACGTCCACCCGCAGGCGGCCACGGGGCACGCGGGTGGCCACCGAAAGTCCCGTCTCGGCATCGTCCACCGCCGCCAGCACGCCCAGGCAGCGGTCGTAGTAGGCGGCGCCGTCGGCGGTGACCTGCACCTGCCGGGTGGTGCGATTGAGCAGGCGCACCTGCAGGTGCGCTTCCAGCTGCTGCACCTGCTGGGTGACGCGGGTGCGGCTGCTGCCGAGGGTCTCGGCCGCGCGGGTGAAGCTGCCGGCTTCCACCACCCGCACGAAGGTCTGCATCGCGGCGAACAGATCCATGCCGATTCCTCACCAGGAGATTGTTTGGATTGTACAAACAATGCTGACCGCCGGGCCGGGTTTATCCCCTGGCGGGCGACGCCTAAGGTGGCTCCATCGATCCCCACCGGAGCCCCACCATGACCCGCGACGTCGTCTTTCCCGCCCAGCGCCACGCCCTCTACGAACAGCACCGCTATTCGCCGGCCATCCGTTCCAACGGCTTTCTCTTTGTCTCCGGGCAGGTCGGCAGCCGCGCCGATGGCTCGCCCGAGCCGGAGCTGGAAGATCAGGTCCGCCTGGCCTTCGCCAATCTCGACGCCGTCCTCACCGCGGCAGGCGCCTCCTTCGCCGACGTGGTGGACGTCACCCTGTTCATGGTCGATGCCGAAGCCAGCTTCGAACGCATCTGGCCGGTTCTGCTGGAGCACTGGGGCACGGCGCCCTACCCCACGGTGACCGCGGTCGGCGCCACCTGGCTGGCCGGCTTTCGCTTCGAGATCAAGGTCATCGCCCGGTTGCCGGAGGGCGCTGCCCAGGCCTAGACCGACCGCCTTCCGGGCGGCTCTTCCCCGTCCGGAAGGCCATCATTATAATGCGCGGTCCACTCGCCACCGACTCCCTGCCGCGCATGTCAAAGAAGCTCTATATCGAAACCCATGGCTGCCAGATGAACGAATACGATTCGTCGCGCATGGTCGACCTGCTCGGCGAACGGGAGCCGCTGGAAGTCACCCAGAATCCGGCCGAGGCCGATGTCATCCTGCTCAACACCTGCTCGATCCGCGAGAAGGCGCAGGAAAAGGTGTTTTCCCAGCTCGGTCGCTGGCGCGAACTCAAGCTGGAGAATCCCGACCTGGTGATCGGCGTCGGCGGTTGCGTGGCCAGCCAGGAAGGCGCCGCCATCCGTGATCGCGCGCCCTATGTCGACGTGGTCTTCGGGCCGCAGACCCTGCATCGCCTGCCGGAAATGATCGACGCCGCGCGCACCACCCGGGCGCCCCAGGTGGACATCTCCTTCCCCGAGATCGAGAAGTTCGACCGGCTGCCCGAGCCGCGCATCGACGGCCCCAGCGCCTTCGTCTCCATCATGGAAGGCTGCAGCAAGTACTGCACCTTCTGCGTGGTCCCCTATACCCGCGGTGAAGAGGTCAGCCGGCCGCTGGACGACGTCCTCGCCGAGATCATCCATCTCGCCGAACACGGCGTGCGCGAGGTGACCCTGCTGGGCCAGAATGTCAACGGCTATCGCGGCGCCACCGGCGACGGCCGCATCGCCGACTTCGCCGAACTGCTCTATGTGGTGGCGGCGGTGGACGGCATCGACCGCATCCGCTACACCACCTCGCACCCGCTGGAATTCTCCGACGCCCTGATCCAGGCCCACGCCGAGATCCCGGAACTGGTCAAATTCGTCCACCTGCCGGTGCAGGCCGGTTCGGATCGCATCCTGGCGGCCATGAAGCGCAACCACACGGCGCTGGAGTACAAGTCGCGCATCCGCAAGCTCAAGGCGGCGGTGCCCGACATCTGCATCAGCTCGGACTTCATCGTCGGCTTCCCCGGCGAGACCGAGAAGGACTTCGAGCAGACCATGAAGCTGATCGAGGACGTCGGTTTCGACTTCTCCTTCTCCTTCATCTACAGCGCTCGCCCCGGCACCCCGGCGGCGGACCTGGTCGACGACACCCCCGACGAACTCAAGAAGCAGCGCCTGCAGATCCTGCAGACGCGCATCCACCAGCAGGGCTTCGAGATCAGCCGGCGCATGGCTGGCAGCGTCCAGACCATCCTGGTGAGCGACTTCTCCAAGCGCGATCCCGGCATGCTGCAGGGCCGCACCGAGAACAATCGAATCGTCAACTTCCGCTGCAGCGACGCCAGCCTGATCGGCCAGTTCGTCCAGGTGCACATCGACGAGGCCCTGCCGCACTCCCTGCGCGGCACCCTGCTGGCCCCCGTCGCCAGCGGTGCGCGCCCGTCCGTCGCCGTCGCGCTGGCCTGATGGATGGTCGCACGCGCCCTTTGCCAAGGGCGCGACGCAGGTTACTCTCAAGCTACGTCAAGTTTTCGTAAAGCCAATCCAAAGGGTTTCCCAGCACACCTTGAATACCCCCCAGACGCTCCAGCATTTCACCCTCGAACCCTTCGATGCCGACCGTTTCGCCAACCTGTGCGGCCAGCTCGATGAAAATCTGCGCCAGATCGAAGGCCGTCTCGGCATCGAGATCCGCAATCGCGGCAACCAGTTCGAACTGGTCGGCGATCCCGAGCGCACCCGCGCGGCCCAGAACCTCCTGCAGCGCCTCTACCGCGAGACCGCCAGCGGCACCGCGGTGGCCCCGGAGCTGGTGCACCTCTACCTGCAGGAATCCGGTCTGGAAGCCCTGCAGCAAGAGCACCGCGGCGGCGGCGACACCAGCGTGGCCCTGCGCACCAAGAAGGGCATGATCCGCCCGCGCGGCGCCAATCAGCAGCGCTACGTCAAGTCGATCCTCGATCACGACATCAACTTCGGCATAGGCCCGGCGGGTACCGGCAAGACCTATCTGGCCGTGGCCTGCGCCGTGGACGCCCTGGAGCGAGAGCAGATCCGTCGCATCCTGCTGGTGCGCCCGGCGGTGGAAGCCGGCGAGAAGCTCGGCTTCCTGCCCGGCGACCTGGCGCAGAAGATCGACCCCTACCTGCGCCCGCTATACGACGCCCTCTACGAGATGCTCGGCTTCGAGCAGGTGGCCAAGCTCATCGAG
This sequence comes from Pseudomonas sp. Pso3, assembly GCF_055393275.1. NCBI lineage: Bacteria > Pseudomonadati > Pseudomonadota > Gammaproteobacteria > Pseudomonadales > Pseudomonadaceae > Pseudomonas > Pseudomonas sp. Pso3. The sequence continues at coordinate 3,722,601 of NZ_AP043687.1, forward strand.
CGCCAGGTCATCGAGGTCGCGCCGCTGGCCTACATGCGTGGCCGCACCCTCAACAATAGCTTCATCATTCTCGACGAAAGTCAGAACACCACCCTCGAGCAGATGAAGATGTTCCTGACCCGGATCGGTTTCGGTTCCACCGCGGTGATCACCGGTGACGTTACCCAGGTCGACCTGCCGCGCGGCACCAAGTCGGGTCTCAAGCACGTCATCGAGGTCCTGCGCGACGTGCCCGGCATCGGCTTCACCCACTTCGAGTCCAAGGACGTGGTGCGCCACCCGCTGGTGCAGCGCATCGTCGAAGCCTACGATCGCTTCGAGGCGCTGCAGGACAAGCCGCGCGCTCACGGAGAGGATCGCCATGGCGATTGAGCTGGACGTCCAGGTCGCCAGCGAGGCGGCCGACCTCCCCGAGGAGCCGGACTTACGTCGCTGGTGTGAACTGGCCCTGCGCGCCCGCCAGGGCGACTCGGAACTCACCATCCGCCTGGTGGACGAAGACGAAGGCCGCGAGCTCAACCGCACCTGGCGGCACAAGGACTACGCCACCAACGTGCTGTCCTTTCCGGCCGACGTGCCGGACGAATTCCTCGATATCCCCCTGCTCGGCGATCTGGTGATCTGCGCCCCCGTGGTGGCGCGCGAGGCCGCCGAGCAAGGCAAGCCCGCCAAGGCGCACTGGGCGCATCTGGTCATCCATGGCTGCCTGCACCTGCTCGGCTACGATCATCTGGAAGATGACGAAGCCGAAGAGATGGAAGAACTGGAACGCCAATTGCTCGCTGAACTGGGCTACCCCGATCCCTACGGTGAATGACACACACATGAACGAAGATCGATCAGGCACTGGGCATCGTTCCTGGCTGGAACGCATCGTCCAGGCCTTTGCCCATGAACCCAAGAGTCGCCAGGAGCTGCTGGAACTGCTGCGCGAGGCGCATGAGAACAAGGTGCTCGACAGCGAAGCCCTGTCCATCGTCGAGGGCGCCATCTCGGTGGCCGACCTGCAGGTACGCGACATCATGGTGCCGCGCTCGCAGATCATCAGCATCCGCGCCCACCAGACCCCGGCGGAATTCCTGCCGGCGGTGATCGAGGCCGCCCACTCCCGCTATCCGGTGATCGGCGACGGCCCCGACGACGTCCTCGGCCTGCTGCTGGCCAAGGACCTGCTGCCGCTGCTGCTCGACCACGAGCGCACCTTCGACCTCAAGGCGGTGCTGCGCCCGGCCACCTTCGTGCCCGAGTCCAAGCGGCTCAACGTGCTGCTGCGGGAATTCCGTTCGACCCACAGCCACATGGCCATCGTGGTGGACGAATACGGCGGCGTCGCCGGCCTGGTCACCATCGAGGACGTGCTCGAGCAGATCGTCGGCGAGATCGAGGACGAGCACGACGTGGAGGAAGAGAGCTTCATCAAGTCGCTGCCCAATGGCGACTTCGTGGTCAAGGCGCTCACCCCCATCGAGACCCTCAACGAAACCCTGGAAACCCGTTTCGCCGATGCCGAGGCCGACACCGCCGGTGGCCTGGTGATGAATCGCCTGGGTCACCTGCCCAAGCGCAATGAGGAAACGGTGATCGACGACTTCCGCTTCCGCGTGCTCAACGCCGACGGCCGCCGCATCCACCTGCTGCGCGTGACCCCGGTCAATCGGTAGCGCCTTTACCCCCTCTCCCTCTGGGAGAGGGCTGGGGTGAGGGCCAAGCGCTCTATCCATTCAATCGCGGCCATGGCGGTCCGCCGATGCGGACGCTCCTACCATCCCGTAGGAGCGGCCCATGGCCGCGATAGCCCAAGTCAGGGCGGCCGTAGCAACGGACTGCCATGGCCGCGATAGCTTCTCCCCTCTCCCGACTGCGACCTGCCTCGCTCTCCCCCGCACACGCCTTTGGCACTCCCCCGCGGCGGCGAGTAAGCTTGCGCAGCCTCGATCGGACCAAGGATTTTCGATGCGCTGGATCTCTCGACCCGGCTGGAAGGGCAACCTTCTGGCGCTCTTCGCTGGTGCCCTCACGCCCCTGGCGCTGGCCCCCTTCAACATCTGGCCGCTGGCGCTGCTGTCCGCAGCCCTTTTCTACCTGGGCCTCAAGGGTCTTGGTGTCTGGCGCGCCCTGCTGCGCGGCTGGTGCTACGGCTTCGGCGCCTTTCTCGCCGGCACTAGCTGGATCTACGTCAGCATCCACACCTATGGCGCCGCGCCGGTACCCCTGGCGCTCTTTCTCACCGTAGGCTTCTGCGCCGGTATCGCCCTGTTCTTCTCCCTGCCGGCCGCGCTCTGGGCGCTGTGCCTGAGACGCAACCAGGCGCCCCTGGGCGACGCCCTCACCTTTGCCGGCCTCTGGTTCGCCCTGGAACTGTTCCGCAGCTGGGCGCTGACCGGCTTTCCCTGGCTGCTGCTCGGCTACAGCCAGCTCAACGGCCCCCTGCAGGGCCTGGCGCCGCTGGGTGGCGTCTGGCTGATCTCCGCCGCGCTGGCCTTTACCGCGGCGCTGCTGGTCAACGCCCCGCGCCTGATCATGCGGCCGCTCGCCCTGGTCGCGGGCCTGGTGCTGGTGGCCCTGCCCTGGGTGGCCGGCGACGTCTTCAAGGGCCAGGTCTGGACGCAACCCGCCGGCGCGCCGCTCAAGGTCGCCGGGGTCCAGGGCAACATCGCCCAGGAACTCAAGTGGAATCCCGACCATGCCCGCGCCACCCTGGCGCTCTATCGCGACCGCACCGCCGAGCAGACCGATGCCGACCTCGTGGTCTGGCCGGAAAACGCCATTCCCGTGCTGCGCGAATACGTCAGTGACTTCCTCGCCGCCGAAGGCGCCCAGGTGGCGGCCCATGGCGGCGCCCTGGTGACCGGCCTGCCGGCGCGGGAACGCGACGCCGACGGCGATTCGCGCTATTTCAACAGCATCACCGCGGTCGGCAACGGTTCGGGCACCTACTACAAGCAGAAGCTGGTGCCCTTCGGCGAATACGTGCCGCTGCAGGACTACCTGCGCGGCCTGATCGGCTTCTTCGACCTGCCCATGTCCGACTTCGTCCGTGGTCCCGAGCAGCAGGAACCGCTGCTGGTGAAGGGCTATCGCGTGGCGCCCTACATCTGCTACGAGGTGGTCTATCCGGAATTCGTCGCCAGCATGGCGGCCCGGAGTCAGCTGCTGCTCACCATCAGCAACGACACCTGGTTCGGCAAGTCCATCGGACCGCAACAGCACCTGCAGATGGCGCAGATGCGCGCCCTGGAAAGCGGGCGCTGGCTGGTACGGGTCACCAACGACGGCATCACCGCCCTGGTCGATCCCTTCGGTCGCATCAGCCGGCAGATCCCGGCCTTCGAGGTCGGCGTGCTGCAGGGCACCGTGGTGCCCATGGACGGCCTGACGCCCTATCTGCACTACCGCCTCTGGCCGCTGGGGATCTTTTCCGCCCTGGTGCTGCTGTGGGGTCTGCTAATGCGTCGGCAGGATCGCCCGGAAGAGGCGCCGCTGGTGGTCACCCAGAGCTAGGCACGCGTCAGCGATAGGCAAGCGGATAGAGCAAGAGCCCGGCGGCCTCGTTGAGCAACTGGGCGGTCTGCTCGACCGCCTTGGCTTCCGGCAGCCAGCCACCGAAGGGCCGGGCATTGGCGACGCCGATGAAGCCCATTGGCGCGGCCACAACGACGAAGCCCTGCCGTTCGAAACACCAGCGCGAACGGGCCATGTGGTAGGCCTGGGTCACCAGCACCACCCGCTTGACCCCGGCCTCGCGCAGCAGCGGCGCACTCAAGGTGGCGTTTTCCCAGGTGGTGCGACTGCCCCCTTCCTGCCAGCGCACCGGCACCCCCAGGTCGCGTTCCATCACCTCGGTCATCAGCGCCGCCTCGCTCAGTGGACGGTCATGGGGCGAGCCCCCGGTGATCAGCACCGGCAGGCCGCTGGCCTTGGCCAGCCGCGCCGCATAGCGCAGCCGCTCCACCGCCAGGTGGCTGGCGGCATCGCCCGCCCAGCCCGGATCGTCCACTTCGCGACCGGCGCCCAGCACCACGATGGCGTCGGCCTGCTGCGCAAGGTCCGCCCAGCGCGCCTCGGGCAGGGCGGCATCACGCTCCAGCAGGCGCCCGCCGGTCTCCACCACGACCGGCAGGGTACTGGCCCAGAGCCCCAGCAGACCGCCCAGGAAGCAGACCAGCCCCAGGCGCGGATAGCGACGACGCAACCACCAGCCCAGCAACAGGAGCAGCAGCAGGCCGCCCGGTGGCAGCAGCAGTTGCTTGAAGAAATAGCGCAGACCCATGGTCCCTCCGGTCGGGGGCGACCTCCGGGTCGCGGCGGCGCCTAGTGTAGGGGAGCACCGACCGGGGCAGAAGGACTCTCGACCAGCAGTCGTCGGCCCTGACACCGCGGGCAGAAGGCACCCGCCGGCTGGACCCGGCCACAGCCCAGGCAGCAGGCCATGGCGGCGTCGGCCGCCTGATGGCGCGCCAGCCAGCGCTTGACCAGGGCATATTCGGCCGGACTCAGGCCCTGCACCTCGACTTCCTCATCGGCTTTGTCATAGAGGCGCTCCTGGGTAGCCGCCTCATCCAGCGCCAGCGCCAGGCGCCGTTGCAGGCGCACGTCGACGGGCAGCTTTTCGGACTCGCGTCGAAACTTTCCCATGATGGCGATCATCCTCCCGAATAATTGAACGGACGTTTGAACAGCCTAGTACGGCCCTTCCAACCCTGCCTCCCCCGGAGTGCGAAACAAGCGGCGGACCGGGACATTTCCCCGCGCTCGGGGGGTCATGTATGCTTGGCGGCTCGATCAAACGCCTCTGCAGCCCTCGACACGCCCATGCACGAACACTATCAGCCCCGCGAAATAGAAGCCGCCGCCCAGTCCTTCTGGGACCAGAATCTGTCCTTCAAGGCCACCATGCGCCCGGGCCAGGAGAAGTTCTACTGCCTGTCGATGTTCCCCTACCCCAGCGGCAAGCTGCACATGGGGCACGTGCGCAACTACACCATCGGCGACGTCATCGCCCGCTACCAGCGGATGCTGGGCAAGAACGTCCTGCAGCCCATGGGCTGGGACGCCTTCGGCATGCCCGCGGAAAACGCCGCCATGAAGAACGGCGTGGCCCCCGCCAAGTGGACCTACGAGAACATCGCCTACATGAAGTCCCAGCTGCAGAGCCTGGGTCTGGCGATCGACTGGTCCCGCGAGGTCACCACCTGCAAGCCCGACTACTATCGCTGGGAGCAGTGGCTGTTCACCCAGTTGTTCGAGAAGGGCATCATCTACCGCAAGAACGGCACGGTGAACTGGGACCCGGTGGACCAGACCGTCCTGGCCAACGAGCAGGTCATCGACGGCCGCGGCTGGCGCAGCGGTGCGCTGATCGAGAAGCGCGAGATCCCCATGTACTACTTCCGCATCACCGACTATGCGGAAGAGCTGCTGACCTCCCTCGACGGCCTGCCCGGCTGGCCAGAGCAGGTCAAGACCATGCAGCGCAACTGGATCGGCAAGTCCCGCGGCATGGAGGTGCAATTCCCCTATGACCAGGACAGCATCGGCGCCGAAGGTACCCTGAAGGTCTTCACCACCCGCCCCGACACCCTGCTCGGCGCCACCTATGTCGCCGTGGCCGCGGAACACCCGCTGGCCACCCAGGCCGCCCAGGGCAATGCCGAGCTGCAGGCCTTCATCGACGAGTGCAAGCGCGGCGGCGTCGCCGAAGCCGACATCGCCACCCAGGAGAAGAAGGGCCTGGACACCGGCCTGTTCGTCCGTCATCCGCTGACCGACGCCCGCCTGCCGGTATGGGTCGCCAACTATGTGCTGATGCACTACGGCGACGGCGCGGTCATGGCCGTGCCCGGTCACGACGAGCGTGACTTCGAATTCGCCAACAAGTACCAGTTGCCCATCGTCCAGGTGGTGGATACCGCCGAGGCCACCCAGGTGCTGGCCAATCCGGACGACTACAGCCCCGAGGAATACGAGCGCTACCAGTTCGACCCGGTGCAGTGGAAGGACTGGTACGGCAGCAAGGAAGGCTTCCTGATCAATTCCGGTGCCTACGACGACCTCGCCTACGACGCCGCCTTCGACGCCATCGGCGCCGATCTGCAGGCCAAGGGCCTGGGCCAGCCGCGCACCCAGTTCCGCCTGCGCGACTGGGGCATCAGCCGCCAGCGCTACTGGGGCTGCCCGATCCCCATCATCCACGGCGACGATGGCGTCGATATTCCGGTGCCGGCCGACCTGCTGCCGGTGGTGCTGCCCGAGGACGTGGTGCCGGACGGCGCCGGCTCGCCCCTGGCGCGCATGCCGGAATTCTACGAGACCGTCGATCCGCGCAACGGCCAGCCGGCCCGTCGCGAAACCGACACCATGGACACCTTCGTCGAGAGCTCCTGGTACTTCGCCCGCTATGCCTCGCCGAATTTCACCGGCGGCATGCTGGACAAGGAAGAGGCCAACTACTGGCTACCCGTCGACCAGTACATCGGCGGCATCGAGCACGCCATCCTGCACCTGCTCTACTCGCGCTTCTTCCACAAGCTGATGCGCGACCAGGGCCTGATCGATTCCGACGAGCCCTTCGAGAATCTGCTGACCCAGGGCATGGTGGTGGCCGAGACCTACTACCGCACCAATCCCAACGGCAGCAAAGACTGGTTCAACCCGGCCGATGTCGAGGTGGAACGCGACGCCAAGGCCAAGGTGATCGGGGCGCGCCTGAAGAGCGACGGCCAGCCGGTGGAAATCGGCGGCGTCGAGAAGATGTCCAAGTCGAAGAACAACGGCGTCGATCCCCAGGCGATGATCGACCAGTACGGCGCCGACACCTGCCGCCTGTTCATGATGTTCGCCTCGCCGCCGGACATGAGCCTGGAATGGTCCGACTCCGGCGTCGAGGGTGCGAGCCGCTTCCTGCGCCGCGTCTGGCGTCTGGCCCAGGCCCACGTGAGCCAGGGCCTGCCGAGTGCCGGCGCCCTCGGCGAGCTGTCGCCCGCCCAGAAGGACGTCCGCCGTGCCATCCACCTGGCCATCCGTCAGGCTAGCCAGGATATCGGTCAGCATCACAAGTTCAACACCGCCATCGCCGCGGTCATGACCCTGATGAACGTGCTGGAAAAGGCCGCCCAGGACAGCGACACCGATCGCCGTCTGCTGCAGGAAGGCCTGGAGGCCGTCACCCTGCTGCTGGCGCCCATCACCCCGCACATCGCCCACGGTCTCTGGCAGCAACTGGGCCACAGCGACGCGGTCATCGACGCCCGCTGGCCGCAGGTGGACGAGAGCGCCCTGGTGCAGGACAGCCTGCAGATCGTCATCCAGGTGAACGGCAAGCTGCGCGGCCAGATCGAAGTACCGGCCGATGCCAGCCGCGACGCCATCGAGGCCGCCGCCCGCGCCAACGAGAACGTGGCACGCTTCACCGAGGGTCTGACCATCCGCAAGGTCGTCGTGGTCCCGGGTAAACTGGTCAACATCGTCGCCAACTAAGACACGCGAACGGAGCAGACAACAGATGAAGAAACGGATTCTCCCCGGCCTTGCGGTAGTCGGCCTGGCGACCCTGCTGACCGCCTGCGGCTTCCAGCTGCGTGGCACCGGCGAAACCCGCCTGAGCCTCACCGAGCTGAACCTGACGGCGCGCGACGCCTATGGTCAGACCGTCAAGGACGTCCGCGACATGCTGGACGACGCCCATGTGCGGGTCACCTCGGGCGCGCCCTACACCCTGGATCTGGGCGGCGAAGCCCAGAGCGAGCGCACCGCCAGCTACACCAGTGGCGCCCGCAGTGCCGAGGTCGAGCTGACCACCCGTCAGCCCTACAGCATAATTGGCAAGAACCAGGCGGTGCTGGTCAGCGACTACCTGGAAACCCAGCGCTACTACGTGACCGACCAGAACAACATCGTCGGTTCCGAACAGCAGAAGGACCAGTTGCGTCGCGAAATGCGTCGCGAGCTGGTGCAACAGCTGGCCGCCCGCCTGCAGGCCGTGACGCCGGAGCGCCTGGAGAAGCTGCAGCGCGACGCCGATGCCCGTGCCGCCGCCAAGGCCGAAGCCGACCGCCGCGCCCGCGAGTCCGCCCCGCCGCAGCAGTCGCCGATCGACATCCCCACCCCCGCGCGCTAAGCGCCGCATCCGGAGCCGCAAGGCTCCGGTTTGCCCTTCCGGTTCAGCATGAAACTCAACGCCAACCAGCTCGGCAAGCAGCTCCAGGGCTCGCTGGCCGCCGTCTATGCCGTCAGCGGCGACGAGCCCCTGCTCTGTCAGGAAGCCAGCGACGCCATTCGCGGCGCGGCCCGCGCCCAGGGCTTCGACGAGCGCGAGGTCTTCGACGTCGATGCCGGTTTCGACTGGGGTCGTCTCTATGAGGCCGGCGCCAGCCTCTCGCTGTTCGCCCAGAAGCGCATCCTCGAATTGCGCCTGCCCACCGGCAAGCCGGGCGACAAGGGCTCCGCCGCCCTGCTCGACTACCTGGCCCGCCCCGCCGAAGACACCCTGCTGCTGATCAGCCTGCCGCGTCTGGATGCCGCCGCCCAGAAGACCAAGTGGGCCAAGGCCCTGCTGGAGCACCCGCAGGCGCAATTCGTGCAGATCTGGCCGGTGGAGCTGGCGCAACTGCCGCAGTGGATCAACCAGCGCCTGTCGCGCCTCGGGCTGGCCGCCACCCCCGAGGCGGTCGACCTGATCGCCGAACGGGTGGAAGGCAATCTGCTGGCCGCAGCCCAGGAGATCGAAAAGCTCCGCCTGCTCATCGAAGGCTCCCAGGTGGATGCCGAGACCGTGCGCGCCTCGGTGGCCGACAGTGCCCGCTACGACGTCTTCGGCCTGCTGGACGCCGCCCTGGCCGGCGATGCGGAACATGCCCTGCGCATCCTCGAAGGCCTGCGTGGCGAAGGCGTGGAAGCCGCCGTGGTGCTCTGGGCCCTGGCCCGGGAACTGCGCCTGCTGGCCAACCTCGCCCATCTGCAGGAAAGCGGCACGCCGCTGGAGCGCGCCTTCACCCAGGTCAAACCGCCGGTGTGGGACAAGCGGCGTCCGCTGGTCAGTCGGGCCCTGCAGCGCCAGGGTGCACGCCGCCTGGAAGCCCTGTTGCGCGAAGCCCAGGTCGCCGACGAACAGATCAAGGGCCAGGCACCCGGCGAGGTCTGGCTGACCCTGGCCAGCCTGGCGCTGACGCTCGCCGGCAAGCGGCTGGCCCTGCCCAGGTCCTGACGCTGGCCGCGCCTTGCAATCCACGGCCCTTGCAATAGACTGGCGCGCCCCCATCAAGGGGGAGCCCCCAACCCTCGGAGCACGCACCATGGCCAAGAAATACAGCCGCGGCCCCAACAAGGCCAAGGTCCTCGTCAGCGATCCCCGATATCGCGCCCGCCAGGAAAAGCCTGCCAAGGGCAAAGGCAGCTACCGCCGCGAAGCCTTCTCGTTGCAAGACGAGAAGGCTTCGGTCTTTCTGGCCGCCTGAAAGCCGCGTCCAGACGCCAGCACCCGGGCCGTGCTAAGGTGAGTCTTCCTGCCTAGACGTCCGGTGGAGACAGATGCAATTCGGGAAAACCCGCGGATTCAAGACCGGCGGCCTCCTCGCCGGAACCCTGGTCACCCTGCTGACCGCCGCCCTGGCCGCCTGCGCCCAGACTCAGACGACGCCCTCCGCGGCGCCCTCTTCACCCTCCTCGTCCAAACCCGCGCCCGCGGCCAATGCCCCCGCCTCGGCGGCCGAGGCCATGCCACAGCCGGACGAAAGCTTCGAGCAATGGCGCAGTCGCTTTCGTACCCTGGCCCTGGGCCGGGGCATCTCGGCCGCCACCTTCGACCAGGCCTTCGCCGGCGTGCAACCCGATCCGGCGGTGATCGCCGCCGACCGCAGCCAGCCGGAATTCACCAAGCCGGTCTGGGAATACCTGGAATCCGCCGTGTCGCCGCTGCGGGTGCGCAACGGCAAGAGCCTGCTGATCCAGCAGGCCGGGCTGCTGGCCTCCCTGGAAGCCCGCTATGGCATCGAGCCCGCGCGCCTGGTGGCTTTCTGGGGCATGGAAAGCAACTACGGCAACAACATGGGCAACAAGGGCGTCATCCGTTCCCTGGCCACCCTCGCCTACGAAGGTCGCCGCCCGGACTTCGCCCAGGACCAGCTCATCGCCGCCCTCGGCATCCTGCAGCACGGCGACGTCACCGCCGACCGCATGATCGGCTCCTGGGCCGGCGCCATGGGCCAGACCCAGTTCATCCCCACCACCTACGACCAGTACGCGGTGGACTTCGACGGCGACGGTCGCCGCGACATCTGGGGCTCCACCGCCGATGCCCTGGCCTCCACCGCCAACTACCTCAAGGCCTCCGGCTGGCAGGACGGCAAGCCCTGGGGCTACGAGGTCCGGGTACCGGCCAATTTCGACTACAGCCTGGCCGACATGGGCGTGCGCAAGAGCCTGGCCGAGTGGAACGCCCTGGGCATCCAGGGCCTCGGCCTGCCGCAACCGGCCGCCCAGCCGAGCGACAGCGCCTCGCTGCTGCTGCCCGCCGGCCATCGCGGCCCGGCCTTCCTGGTGTTCAACAACTTCCGCACCATCCTCAAGTACAACAACTCCAGCTCCTATGCCCTGGGCGTGGCGCTGCTCTCGGAGCGCTATCGCGACGCCGGCCAGATCGCCGGCAGCTGGCCCACCGACGACCTGCCGCTGAGCCGCAGCGAGCGTGTGGAGCTGCAACAGCGCCTGGCCGCCCTGGGGCTCGACCCGGGCAGCGCCGACGGCATCATCGGCGCCAACACCCGCAAGGCCATCCGCGCCTACCAGCAGTCCCAGGGCTGGCCCGCCGACGGCTATCCCAACCATCAGCTGCTGGACAAGCTGCGCGGCTAGGGCCTGACGACGCCCCTTATCCACACGTGGAAAGGGGCGTCCGCCGTCAGCCCTGGCGCGCCACCTCCCCCACCAGCGCCTCCAGCAGAGCTGTCGCCGCCGGCGCCAGCTCCGCGAAGTCCCGGCAACCCACCACCAGGTCACGACGCGCCCAGGCGTCCTTCAGCGGATGACGGGCCAGCGCCAGGCCCGGTCCTGCGCGGAGCAGACTCGCGGCCGGCAGGATGGCCACACCCAGGCCACGGGCGACCAGGGCACAGGCCTGGATCGCACTCGGCACCCGGATACGGATCGCCAGCTCCCGCCCCCATTGCGCGGCCTGGGCTTCCACATGCAGTTGCAAAGCATTGCCGCGGGACAGACCGACAAAGGGCTGCTCGAGCAGATGGGCGAAGTCGACCGCCTCGCCGTCCTCGAGTCTCAGGCGACCCGGCGCCGTGACCAGCACCAGAGGATCCGTCCGGAATGGCCGGACCTGTAGCCCTTCCAGCCCCGGCGCCGCGACGAAGATCCCCAGGTCGGCACGCCCCTCACGCAGCGCCAGCACGATACGCGGGCTGGGCAGCTCCTCGACGTCCACGTCCACCCGGGGCTGCGCCTGGAGGAAATCGGCCAGGGGCGCATCAAGGTGCTCCATCACCGCGGCGCCATTGGCCAGCAGCCGTACCCGCGTGCGGCTGTCCGCCTCGGCGCCAGCGAGGTCCTGGTCCATGTCCTCCAGTCGCTGCAGGATCGCCCGGGCATGGCGCTCCAGGGTCAGACCGGCCGGGGTGGGGCGTACCCCACGCGCATGGCGGATCAGCAGCGGCGTACCCAGGCTGTCTTCCAGGGCCTTGATGCGGGCACTGGCGGAAGGCAGCGCCAGGTGGCTCCGTTCGGCGCCCAGGGTGATGCTGCGCGCCGCCACGACATGGAGAAACAGACGCAGGTCGAGCAGGTCATAGCGCATCGCCGCAGAGCCTCTGTGCCGACCGTAGGCAGCCTTCGCCAATCCCGGCTTCTCACCTGCGGTCCTGGACGCCATGGTAACCCCTCCACCCGCGGAGACGACCATGACCCTGCTGCTCTGTATCCTGATCTTCGTGCTCGCGGGGCTGACCAAGGGCGTGCTGGGCCTGGGCCTGCCCACCGTGGCCATGAGCCTGCTGGCGCTGCTAATGACGCCGGCCGAAGCCGCCGCCCTGCTGCTGATTCCCTCGCTGCTCACCAACGTCTGGCAATTCTGCGCCGGCCCCTCGCCCTGGCCGACGTTCACGCGCCTGTTGCCGCTGCAACTGGCCCTGGTGCCCGGCACCCTGCTCAGCATCCCGTTGCTGACCGGAGGCGATGGCGCCGGACTCGCCGCTGCGCTGGGCGCGGTGCTGGTCGCCTATGGCCTGGTCGGCTGGACGGGCTGGCGCCTGCTCGCGCCTGGTCGTCATGAGTGCAAGGTCGCTCCGCTGGTGGGTTTCGTCACGGGTCTGATCACCGGCATGACCGGGGTCTTCGTGCTGCCGGCGGTGCCCTATCTGCAGAGTCTGGCGCTGGACAGGGAACAGCTGATCGAGGCCCTGGGCCTGACCTTCACCGTCGCCACCCTGGCCCTGGTGATGGGCCTCTGGTGGCAGGACGCCCTGGCGGTCGAGCGCCTGGGGGCTTCCAGTCTGCTGCTGCTACCGGCCCTCCTGGGCATGGCGCTGGGCCAGCGCCTGCGCCAGCGTCTCGATGAACGCCTGTTCCGCCGCCTGTTCTTTGGAGGATTGCTGCTGTTGGGCGCCTACGCCGTCCTGCATTATCTGCTGCGCCTGGGCTATCTTGGCTGAACCCGTCACAGCGCTGTCAGGTTCAGCCGGTGTAGGCTGCACCTTCGACGGGCAGCACGGTCTATGGGCGTAATCTAATGGTCGCCGCGCCGCGCTGCCCATTCAGAACCGGCCTTGTGCCTGACCGCTGCCTCTTTCCGACGTATACAGGACGCTTTCATGACGCTCGCTCCCAATGCAGGACGCCTTCCCGACGAGAACACCCTGACCCACCTGCCGCGCCTGGTGGCGCGCTACTACAGCGATCGCCCCGACCCCAGCGATCCGGGTCAGCAGGTCGCCTTCGGCACCTCCGGGCACCGCGGTTCCTCGCTCAAGGGCAGCTTCAACGAGTGGCACATCCTCGCCATCACCCAGGCCATCTGCGAATACCGCAAGGCCCAGGGCGTCGACGGCCCGCTGTTCATGGGCATGGACACCCACGCGCTGTCCGAACCGGCCTTCATCTCCGCCCTGGAAGTGCTCGCCGCCAACGGCGTGGAGGTCCGTATCGACGCCGGCTGCGCCGAGACCCACGGCGAACCGGGCTATACCCCTACCCCGGCACTGTCCAACGCCATCCTCGAATACAACGCCGGCCGCAGCTCGGGCCTGGCCGACGGCATCGTCATCACCCCGTCGCACAATCCGCCGGCCGATGGCGGCTTCAAGTACAACCCCACCAATGGCGGCCCGGCCGACACCAACGTCACCAAAAGTATTCAGGATCGCGCCAATGCCCTGCTGGTGGCCGGCCTGGAAGGCGTCAAGCGGATGGATTACCGCCAGGCGCTCAAGGCCGCCACCACCCACAAATTCGATTTCCTCGACAGCTACGTGAGCGGCCTGGGCCAGGTCATCGACCTGGACGCCATCCGCGGGTCCGGCCTGACCTTTGGCGTCGATCCCCTGGGCGGTGCCGGGGTACATTACTGGCCGCGCATCGCCGAGCGCTATGGCCTGCCGCTGGAGGTGCTGTCGACCCGCGTCGACCAGACCTTCCGCTTCATGCGCCTGGACTGGGACGGCAAGATCCGCATGGACTGCAGCTCGCCCCACGCCATGGCCGGCCTGATCGAGAACAAGGACAGGTTCGACGTGTCCTTCGCCTGCGATACCGACCATGACCGCCACGGCATCGTCGCCCGCTCGGTGGGCCTGCTCAATCCCAACCACTACCTGGCGGTGGCCATCGAATACCTCTTCACCCACCGCCCGCAGTGGAGCCAGCAGGCCGGCATCGGCAAGACCCTGGTGTCCTCCTCGATGATCGACCGCGTGGCCCAGGGCATCGGCCGCCAGGTGGTGGAAGTGCCGGTAGGCTTCAAGTGGTTCGTCGACGGCCTGCTAGATGGCAGCCTGGGCTTTGGTGGCGAGGAATCCGCCGGGGCTTCCTTCCTGCGCAAGGCCGGTGGCGCCTGGTCCACCGACAAGGACGGCATCATCCTCGGCCTGCTGGCCGCGGAAATCACCGCCGTGACCGGCAAGGATCCAGGCGAGCGCTACCAGGCCCTGACCGAGCGCTTCGGCGCTCCGGTCTACCAGCGCATCGACGCCGCCGCCGACCGCGAGCAGAAGGCCCGGCTGAGCAAGCTCTCCGCCGCCCAGGTCACCGCCAAGGAGCTGGCCGGCCAGCCGATCACCGCCATTCTCACCGAGGCCCCCGGCAACGGCGCCGCCATCGGTGGCCTCAAGGTAGTCACCGAAAACGGCTGGTTCGCCGCTCGCCCCTCCGGTACCGAGGACGTCTACAAGATCTACGCCGAAAGCTTCGAGGGCGAAGCCCACCTGGGGCGTATCCAGGAAGAAGCCAAGGCGCTGGTGGATGGCGTGCTGCGCGGGTAACGGGACTCTCCCCTCACCCCAACCCTCTCCCGAAGGGAGAGGGGGCTAGACGCGGATCGGAGTGGGGCTAGAGATTCCGCCTCCAACATGAAAAAGGGCAGCCACGGGGCTGCCCTTTTTCATGACGACGCCAGGATCAGTTGATCTTGGTGCCGTGCGCCTGCTGGTCGGCGTGGTAGGACGAACGTACCAGGGGACCGGAGGCGACGTTCTTGAAGCCCATCTTGGCGCCTTCCTCGGCGTACCAGGCGAAGGTATCCGGGTGGACGAAGCGTTGCACCGGCAGGTGGTTGCGCGAGGGCTGCAGGTACTGGCCGAGGGTCAGCATGTCGATCTCGTGCTCGCGCATGCGCTGCATGACCTCGATGACTTCCTCGTCGGTCTCGCCCAGACCCAGCATCAGGCCGGACTTGGTCGGCACGTGGGGCACGCGTTTCTTGAAGTTCTGCAGCAGGTCCAGCGACCACTCGAAGTCCGAACCCGGGCGCGCGGCCTTGTACAGGCGCGGGACAGTCTCCAGGTTGTGGTTGAAGACATCCGGCGGCTCCTGCTCGGTGATGGCCAGGGCGACATCCATGCGACCGCGATAGTCCGGCACCAGGGTCTCCAGCTGGATGCCGGGGGTCAGCTTGCGGATCTCGCGCAGGCAGTCGACGAAGTGCTGGGCACCACCGTCACGCAGGTCGTCGCGGTCCACCGAGGTGATCACCACATACTTCAGACCCAGGTCGGCGATGGCCACCGCCAGGTTCTTCGGCTCGTCCACGTCCAGCGGCTTCGGCCGACCGTGGCCGACGTCGCAGAAGGGGCAGCGACGGGTGCAGATGTCACCCATGATCATGAAGGTGGCGGTGCCACCGGAGAAGCACTCGCCCAGGTTGGGGCAGGACGCCTCTTCGCAGACACTGTGCAGCTTGTGCTTGCGCAGCAGCTGCTTGATGCGCTCGACCTCGGGGGTGACCGGGATGCGCACGCGGATCCAGTCCGGCTTGCGCGGCAGCTCTTCGGTGGGAATGATCTTTACCGGGATGCGCGCGACCTTTTCGGCGCCGCGCAACTTGACGCCGGCTTCCACCTTGTTGGGGCGGGCGGGCGGGGTAAGGGTCTGGACGCTGTCTTGTACTGTAGTGGTCATGTCAATCCGATTCCAGGGTGATCGGTTCGGGGTAGCCCAGGCGCAGACTCAGGTGACGCACCAGAGACTCGCGGACCTCGTCGAAAGCTAGTGGCCCGGTCACCAGATCGCGGAGCTGGGTCATGGCCAGGCCGGCATAACCGCAGGGGTTGATCCGGCGGAAGGGTGCCAGATCCATGTCAACGTTGAGCGCCAGGCCGTGGAAGGACCGGCCATTGCGGATGCGCAGCCCGAGGGAGGCGATCTTGGCGCCGTCCACGTAGACACCCGGCGCATCGGCCCGGGCCGCGGCCTGCACGCCCCAGTCGGCGAGCAGCGCGATCAGGCTGTCTTCCATGGCGCTGACCAATTCTCGCACGCCCAGGCCCTTGCGGCGAACATCCAGCAGCACATAGGCGATGAGCTGACCGGGACCATGGTACGTGACCTGGCCGCCGCGATCGACCTGCACCACCGGAATGTCGCCCACGGCGAGCAGGTGCTCGGGCTTGCCGGCCTGGCCCTGGGTGAAGACCGCGGGGTGCTGCAGCAGCCAGAGTTCGTCGGGAGTGGCCGGGCCGCGCTCGTCGGTGAAGCGGCGCATGGCCTCCAGGGTCGCCTCGTAGGGCCTCAGGCCCCAGCGGCGCACGCCCAGGCTGGCCGGGGCGGGAGTGGTCATCAGATCACCATGTGCACGCGGCCGGTGGCGCGCAGGTCCTGGTGGATGGCCTGCAGCTGGTCCACGCCGGTGGCGGTGATGAGCACCTGCACGGAGAGGAAGCGGCCGTTGCGACTGTCGCGGGTCACCAGGGTGCCGCGATCCAGATCCGGGGCGTGGCGCTGGACGGTGTCGAGCACCAGCTCGGCGAAATCGGCACCGGCATCGCCGATCACCTTGATCGGATAGCGCGGGCAGGGAAATTCGATCTTGGGGGGGTTAACGTCTTCGGTCATGCGGACTTCCAGGCCGAGCTCTGTCGGCAGGGGGTGAAAGGCCCGCAGATGCGGGCCTTTCCAGGGTGACGGATCAGTTGAACAATCCGTAGAAGAACAGGCGAATGCTATCCCACAGGCGACGGAAGAGGCCACCCTCCTCGACCGGCTGCAGCGCGACCAGGTCGGCGGTGTGCACCACCTTGTCATCCAGCTTCACCTCGACCTTGCCGATTACCTGGCCCTGGGCGATGGGCGCAATCAGCTGCGGGTTGAGCACCATCTCGGCGTGCAGCTTCTTGGCCTGACCGCGCGGCAGGGTCATGGTCAGGTCGTTGGCCAGACCGGCCTGGACTTCGCGGCTGTCACCCTTCCATACCGGCGCCTTGGCCAGCTCGGTGCCCTTCTTGTAGAAGGACTGGGTCTCGAAGAAGCGGAAACCGTAGGTCAGCAGCTTCTGGGTCTCGGCGGCGCGGGCCTGCTCGCTGTTGGTGCCGAACACCACGGCGACCAGACGCATGCCGTCGCGCACGGCCGAGGCCACCAGGCAGTAGCCGGCTTCGTCGGTGTGACCGGTCTTCAGGCCGTCGACGGTCTTGTCGCGCCACAGCAAGAGGTTGCGGTTGGGCTGCTTGATGTTGTTCCAGAAGAATTCCTTCTGGGAGTAGATAGCGTAGTGCTGGGCATCGGCATTGATGATGGCGCGCGCCAGGATGGCCATGTCGTGGGCCGAGGAATAGTGATTCGGATCCGGCAGGCCGGTGGCGTCCATGAAGTGGGTGTTCTGCATGCCCAGCTTCTGCGCGGTGGTGTTCATCATGTCGGCGAAGGCGTCTTCGCTGCCGGCGATGTGCTCGGCCAAGGCGACGCTGGCGTCGTTGCCGGATTGGATGATGATGCCGTGCAGCAGGTCACCGACCGACACCTGGGTGCCGACCTTGATGAACATCCGCGAACCGCCGGTACGCCAGGCGTGCTCGCTGACGGTGACCATGTCCGATTCCTTGATGCGACCCCGGTTGATTTCCAGGGTGGCGATGTAGGCGGTCATCAGCTTGGTCAGGCTGGCCGGCGGCAGGCGCTGGTCGGAGTTGGATTCGGTGAGCACGGCGCCGCTGTTGGCATCCATGAGAATCCAGGCCTTGGCGGCCAGCTGGGGCGCCGCCGGAACCATTGTCTCGGCCGCCCAGACGGCCGGGACACAGGCGATCGTTACTAGGAGGAGCAGGCGTCGAGCGAGTTTTGCGATTGTCATCCGAATCTCTGAAAGGTTGGGGTATGGCAGGAGCAGCGGACCCAGACCGCACGGTCCACGGCGATCCGCGCGAGGCGGATCACGACGGCTGGGGCCGGCGACTGGGCGTCATGAAGCATCCCTGCTTCAATCCGGTTGCACGAGAGACGCCTGACCCAGGCGGGCCACGCGTACGCTGTTCTGGAGCTGGGAGACCTCAGCCGGCTGGACCGGTCCGAGGCGGACCCGATGCAAGGTCTGCTGGTTGCGCACCGTCGAACTGATGAACACCGGGGCACCGGTCAGGTCGCTGAGCTTGTCCTTGAGCAATTCCGCAGCGTCCGGATTGGCGAAGGCCGCCACCTGCAGATAGAGCCCAGCGGCTGGGACAGAAACGTTTTTTTTTGCGTCGACGGCCGCGGGCGTCACCGGCTCGGCGTGCTGGTTGACCGGTGGCGTATAGGTCTCGATGGCGCCGAAGGTCTGGGTCTCGGTGGTCTTCTGGGCCACCGGCGCCTGGCGCGGCTGGGCCAGCACCATGGGCACCGCCTGGCCGCGCTGGGCCCAGTACTGCTGCGGATCTATGCCTTCGACGCTGACCCGGGCGGTGCCGATCTCGGCGTAGCCGAGCTTCTTGGCCGCGGCAAAGGACAGGTCGATGACCCGGTCGGAATAGAAGGGGCCACGGTCGTTGACGCGCAGGATCACGCTGCGGCCGTTGTCCAGGTTGGTGACCCGCACGTAGCTGGGCAGCGGCAGGGTCTTGTGCGCCGCGGTCATGCCATAGAGGTCGTAGGTCTCGCCGTTGGCGGTAGCCTGACCATGGAACTTGGTGCCGTACCAGGACGCGGTGCCGGTCACGCGGTAATTGCGCGAATCGGTCAGCGGGAAATAGGTCTTGCCCAGCACGGTGTAGGGATTGTTCTTCAGCGGCCCGTTGTAGGGCATGGGCACGGCGTCGGGAATGCGGCTGACGTCCACGTCCCACCAGGGCGCGCCGTCACGGTGCGGACGCAGGTAGCCACCCGGTCCGGCCACGCCCTTGCTGGTCGGCTTGGGCGCCTGGCTGGAACAGCTCACCAGCAGCAGGCCGAGACCCAGGCAACCGGCCAGGCGCGCCAGGGCAGTCAGGCGCATCACGGCTTGGCACCCTCGGCGGCATGGCGCTCGGCGATGGCATTGGCCAGATCGGTCACCGCCATGGCGTACATGACGCTGCGGTTGTATCGGGTAATGGCGTAGAAATTGGGCAGGCCCATCCAGTACTCCGGTCCCTTGTCTCCGTCGAGGCGGAACGAGGTTACACGCAAATCGTCACGCAGGGCAGGGTCTTGGGCGTTCCAGCCCAGGGCGCGCAACTCGGCGACGCTCTTGACCGGCTCGATGCCGGCCACCACGCCCTCCTCCACCCGCTCGCCGCTGACCTGGGCGCGAATGGCGGTGGGACCGCGCCCGGACCAGCCGTGGCGCTTGAAGTAGTTGGCCACGCTGCCGATGGCGTCGGTGGGATCGGACCAGATGTTGATGTGGCCGTCGCCGTCGAAGTCCACCGCATAGGCGCGGAAGCTGCCCGGCATGAATTGCGGCAGGCCCATGGCGCCGGCATAGGAACCGGTCAGGCTGAGCGGATCGACCTGCTGCTCGCGGGCCAGCAGCAGGAATTCGCGCAGCTGGCTACGGAAGAAGGGCGCGCGCGGCGGATAGTCGAAGGCCAGGGTCGAGAGCGCATCCAGCACCCGGTAGTTGCCGGTGTTGCGGCCGTAGAAGGTTTCCACGCCGATGATGGCGACGATGAACTGGGCCGGCACGTCGTATTCACGCTCGGCGCGGGCCAGCGCCTCTTCGTGGGCCTTCCAGAAGTCGACGCCCTGGGCGATGCGCCGATCGGTGATGAAGATGGGGCGATATTCGCTCCAGGGCTTGACCCGCTCGGCCGGTCGCGAGATAGCGTCGAGGATGGCCTGCTTGCGCTCGACCTCGCCGAACAGCGCCTGCAGCTGTTCCGGGGCGAAGCCATAGCTTTGACTCATCTCGGCGATGAAGTCGCGCGTCAGCGGTGCCGCGTCGTAGTCACCCGCGACGACGCCGGTCGTCACGCCCATCGCACCCGCGAGCCCGAGGCTCAGCAGGCAGCGACGCATCCATCCCATTGTCGGCATCTAACCCTTCTTTGTTGCGTGTTAAACCTGGGCGATCCACTTGCGGTGCGTGTGGATCGACATCAAAACTCCGAACCCGGTGAACAAGGTGACCACCGAGGTGCCGCCATAGCTGATGAATGGCAGCGGTACGCCCACCACGGGGAGCAGGCCGCTGACCATGCCGATGTTGACGAAGACATAGACGAAGAAGGTCATGGTCACGCCGCCGGCGAGCAACTTGCCGAACAACGTCTGGGCCTGCACCGTGATGGTCAGGCCGCGACCGATGAGCAGCAGATAGAGCACCAGCAGCAGGCAGACGCCGACCATGCCGAACTCTTCGCCGAGGACGGCAATGATAAAGTCCGTGTGACTTTCCGGCAAAAAATCCAGATGAGACTGGGTACCCAGCAGCCAGCCCTTGCCGAACACCCCGCCCGAGCCGATGGCGGCCTTGGACTGGATGATGTTCCAGCCGGCGCCCAGGGGGTCCATCTCCGGGTCGAGGAAGGTCAGGATCCGGCGCTTCTGGTAGTCGTGCAGGACAAAGAACCACATGGCCACCGCCAGGGGCACCGCGGCGCTCACCGCGCCGATCAGCCAGCGCCACTGCAGGCCGCCGACGAACAGCACGAAGCCGCCCGAGGCCAGCACCAGCATGGCGGTGCCGAGATCGGGCTGGTCGAGGATCAGCACGAAGGGCACCACCACCAGCGACAGGCTGATCACGCTGTGCTTGAAGTTGGGCGGCAGGCTGCGCTTGGACAGGTACCAGGCCATCATCATGGGCATCAGGAGCTTCATGAATTCCGACGGCTGGAAGCGGATGACCCCGGGAATGTTGATCCAGCGGGTGGCGCCCATGGCGTTGTGGCCCATGACGTCCACCACCACCAGCAGGGCCACGCCGATCACGTAGCCCAGGGGCACCCAGCGCGCCATGAAGCGCGGTTCCAGCTGGGCGACGACGGCCATGGCCACCAGGCCGAGGCCGAAGGAACTCGCCTGCTTGAACAGCAGGTCGAGATTGCGACCACCCGCGGAATAGAGGACGAACAGGCCGGTCGCCCCCAGCATCAGCAGCAGGATCAGCAAGGGGCCGTCGATGTGCAGGCGCTGCAGCAGGGTGGCGCGCCGCTTCATCACGTCCCCTTCGGGGATGGTGCGATCGAAGTTGGGAGCAAGACTCATGGCTGCACCTTGGTCGCGGCGGCGGTCGCCCCGGCGGTAGTCGGCTTGGCGTACTCGGCCTTGAGATGGCCCTGGTCATCGAGCAGCCAGGCGTCGAGCACCTGACGCGCGACCGGGCCGGCCACGGCGCCACCCGACTCCCCGTTCTCGACCATCACCGCCACGGCGATCTGCGGATTGTCCACCGGGGCGAAGGCGACGAACAGGGCGTGGTCGCGGTGGCGTTCCTTGAGCGCGGCCGAGTTGTACTTCTCGTTCTGGCGAATGGCGACCACCTGGGCGGTACCGCTCTTGCCGGCGATGCGGTACTGGGCACCGACGTTGAGCTTGTGGGCGGTGCCGCGCGGATTCTGCACCACCATTTCCATGCCGTGGATGGCCCTGTCCCAGTAGCTCGGGTCCTTCAGGTCGATATCGGGCATGGGGTTGGGATCCGCCGGCGGCTGGCCGTCGAGGGTCTTGGCCAGGTGCGGCCGGATCCACTGGCCATGGCTGGCGATCAGCGAGGTGACCTGAGCCAGTTGCAGCGGAGTCACCTGCATGTAGCCCTGGCCGATCCCGAGGATCAGCGTCTCGCCGGGGAACCAGGCCTGGCGGCGGGTGGCGCGCTTCCACTGGCGCGACGGCATCAGCCCCGGCGCTTCCTCGAACATGTCCAGGGCGACCTTCTGGCCGAGGCCGAACTTGCCCATGTATTCGGAGAGGCGATCGATGCCGATCTTGTGGGCGAGGTCGTAGAAGTAGGTGTCGTTGGACCTCATCAGGGCCGTATCCATGTCCACGTAGCCGTCGCCGCCGTGGTTCCAGTTGCGGTACTTGTGATCGTAGTTGGGCAACTCGTAGTAGCCCGGATCGAAGACCCTGGCCTGGGGCGTGGTGGCGCCGGTGTCGAGACCGGCGATGGCCACCGCCGGCTTGATGGTCGAACCGGGCGGATAGAGGCCGCGCAGCACCCGGTTGTAGAGCGGGCGATCGATGGAGTCGCGCAGCTCGGAATATTCCTTGAAGCTGATCCCGGTGACGAAGGGATTGGGGTCGTAGCTCGGCTGGCTGACCATGGCCAGCACCTCGCCGGTCTTGGGCTGGATGGCGACGATGGCCCCGCGACGTCCGCCCAGGGCGGCTTCGGCGGCGGCCTGCAGCCGCGAGTCGATGGTCAGGACGATGTCCTTGCCCGGCTTGGGGTCGGTGCGATTGAGCACCCGCAAGACCCGACCACGGGCGTTGGTCTCGACCTCTTCGTAGCCCACCTCGCCGTGCAGTTCGGGCTCGTAGAAGCGCTCCACGCCGGTCTTGCCGATGTGGTGGGTGCCGCTGTAGTTGACCGGATCCAGGCGCTTGAGCTCCTGTTCGTTGATCCGCCCGACATAGCCCACCGAATGGGCGAAGTGCTCGCCCATGGGATAGTGCCGCACCAGCTGCGCCGTCACCTCGACCCCGGGCAGGCGGAACTGGTTGACGGCGATCTTGGCGATCTGCTCCTCGGTCAGCTCGAACAGCACCGGCACCGGCTCGAACGGCCGCCGCCCCTGCTTCATGCGCTTCTCGAAGAGTTCGCGGTCTTCCTCGGTCAGCCCCAGCACCTGCACCAGGGTATCGAGGGTCTGCCGCCAGTTGTCGGCCCGCTCCCGGGTGATGGTCAGGCTGAAGCTGGGGCGGTTGTCGGCGACGATGATGCCGTTGCGGTCGTAGATCAGGCCGCGGGTGGGCGGGATCGGCTGGACATGGACCCGGTTGTTTTCCGACAGGGTCGAGTGGTAGTCGTGCTGGATGACCTGCAGGTAGTACATGCGCGCCACCAGTACGCAGGCGAGCACGAGAAAGAGCACCGCCCCGACGGTCACGCGGGCGCGGACGAGCTGGGCGTCTTTCTCGTGGTCCTTGAGGCGTATGGGTTGCGACATCGCAGGTACGGACTACTTGTGATACGGATGGCCGGCCAGTACGGTCCAGGCGCGATAGAGCTGCTCACCAACGAGGATGCGCACCAGAGGATGCGGCAGGGTCAGCGGCGAGAGCGACCAGCGCTGTTCGCTGCGCGCCTGCACCTCGGGAGCGAGACCCTCGGGACCGCCGACCATGAGGTTGACGGTCCGGGCTTCCAGGCGCCACTGCTGGAGTGTTTCAGCCAGTTGCTCGGTGCTCCAGGGCTTGCCGGTGACCTCCAGGGTCACCACGCGCTCGCCCGGCTGCACCTTGGCCAGCATGGCCTCACCCTCCTGGCGGATCAGCCGGGCGACATCGGCGTTCTTGCCCCGGGTCTGCAGCGGGATCTCGACGAGTTCCAGCGGCAGTTCCGGCGGCAGACGCTTGACGTACTCGTGCCAGCCCTCTTCGACCCAGCGCGGCATGCGCGAGCCGACGGCGATGAGACGCAGGCGCACCGGGCTTATTCGCCGTGGGCGGCGCGGCTCTGCTCGGCACCGCGCCAGAGGCGCTCGAGGTCATAGAACTCGCGGGTGGTCGGCAGCATCACGTGGACGACCACGTCGCCCAGGTCGAGCAGCGCCCATTCGCCGCCTTCCAGGCCTTCGCTGCCCAGCGGGCGCACGCCCTGCTGCTTGACCTTTTCCAGCACGTTGTCGGCCAGCGACTTGACGTGGCGGCTGGAGGTGCCGCTGGCGATGACCATGATGTCGGTCACGCTGGTCTTTTCCCGCACGTCCAGGGAGATGATGTCCTGGGCCTTCATGTCTTCCAGGGCGGCGATGGCCACCTGGACGAGTTGTTCGCTTTGCATGGTGTAGCTCTTACCTCGGTTCGGAGGACGCCGGATAGAGGCCGTGCGTCCGGATGTAGTCAAGCACGGCATCGGGCACCAGGAAGCGGATGGACTTCCCGGTGGCCAAGAGGCCGCGGATCTGGGTGGCGGACACCGCGAGCGGGTTCTGCCAGATAAAGGTGATCTGCCCGCCCGGCCCCTTGAGGGCCTGGGGATCGGGCTGACTGCGCGCCGCCAGGAAATCGCGCAATTCCTGGCAGGGCTCGCTGTCGGCGTCGGGTCGTTGCAGGACCAGGATGTGGCACAGCTCCAGCAACTCGCGCCAGCGGTGCCAACTCGGCAGGCCGCAGAAGGCGTCCCAGCCCAGCATGAGCAACAGCTGCACCTCATCGCCAAGTTCGGCGCGCAGGCTTTCCAGGGTCTCTATGGTATAGGAGTGGCGCGTCCGGCGCAGTTCCCGGTCATCGACCACCAGGGTCGCGACGTCGGCCACCGCCAGGCGCACCATCGCCAGGCGATCCTCGGCGGAGACGCTGGGCGCCTCGCGATGGGGCGGCCGGGCACTGGGGATCAGCCGCAATTCGTCCAGCGCCAGGGCCTCGGCCACCTCGAGCGCCGCGCGCAGGTGACCGATGTGCACGGGATCGAAGGTACCGCCGAACAAGCCGATGCGGGTGGGCAGGCTGCTCATCAGCTGCGGACGTGACCGTCACCGAAGACCACGTATTTCTCGCTGGTCAGTCCTTCCAGGCCCACCGGCCCGCGGGCGTGCAGCTTGTCGGTGGAGATGCCGATCTCGGCCCCCAGGCCGTATTCGAAGCCGTCGGCGAAGCGCGTGGAGGCATTGACCATCACCGACGCCGAATCGACCTCGGTCAGGAAACGCCGGGCGTCGCTGAAATTCTCGGTGACGATGGCATCGGTATGCTGCGAGCCATAGGCATTGATGTGCTCGATGGCCGCATCGAGGCCATCCACCACCCGAATGGACAGGATCGGCGCGTTGTATTCGGTGCGCCAGTCTTCTTCGCTGGCCAGCAGGACGTCGGTGCCGAGCAGCGCTCGGGTCCGCTCGCAGCCGCGCAGCTCCACCTGCTTGTCGCGATAGATGGCGGCCAGGGGCGGCAACACCCGCTCCGCGATGGCCGCATGGACCAGCAGCGTCTCCATGGTGTTGCAGGGCGCATAGCGCTGGGTCTTGGCGTTGTCGGCGATGCGAATGGCCTTGTCGACGTCGGCAGCGCGGTCGATGTAGACGTGGCAGATACCGTCCAGGTGCTTGATCACCGGTACCCGGGCATCGCGACTGATGCGCTCGATCAGGCTCTTGCCACCCCGCGGCACGATGACGTCGACGTATTCGGGCATGGTGATCAGCGCGCCCACGGCTGCGCGGTCGGTGGTCTCCACCACCTGGACCAGCTCAGCCGGCAGCTCGGCTTCGGCCAGACCGGCCTGGATGCAGGCGGCGATGGCCTGGTTGGAATGGATGGCTTCGGAGCCGCCGCGCAGGATGGTGGCATTGCCGGACTTGAGGCAAAGACTGGCCGCATCGATGGTCACATTGGGACGCGACTCGTAGATGATGCCGATGACGCCCAGCGGCACGCGCATCTTGCCCAGCTGGATGCCCGAGGGCACGTATCTCATGTCGCGGATTTCGCCGATGGGATCGGGCAGCGTCGCCACCTGGCGCAGACCTTCGATCATGTCGTCGATGCGCTGGGGCGTCAGCGCCAGGCGATCCAGCATGGCAGGGTCCAGACCGTTGGCGCGCGCAGCGGCCAGGTCCTGCTCATTGGCCGCGGTCAGCTCGGCACGGCGAGCGTCCAGGGCGGTGGCGGCCGCGAGCAAGGCGCGGTTCTTCTGGGCGGTGCTCGCCCGGGCGGCGACCCGCGACGCGGCACGGGCAGCCTGGCCAAGACGGGTCATGTAGGCGGAGACGGACTCGGTCATGGTCGGCGGCCTGCGAAAGACGGTGGGAAAGCCGCAGAGTATAGCGTCGCCGGGCCCTGCGCGGCCAGCGCCGAGGGGCCTGGCGATGGCATTCGCCTGCTCGATTTGGTTGACTCGCCACGGCCTGTCGGGAATCATCCGCGGCTGTATTTGCCGTTCAGCTTGCGTTCAGCTATTCCCTTATAGCCGAAATCGTCCCCAGCTCTGCGCCAGGTGCTGCAGCGACGCCTACCAGTCTTCACGGAAAGAACCATGCCCAAGCACCTCACCTTGTCCCTTGGTCTGCTCGCCCTGCTGATTCATGCCGACGCGACCTGGGCCGCCGCTGCCGACGCCGCGCCGAGCGCGGCCGCCGTCCAGGCCCTGGAAGCCCAGCTGAAGAAGACGCCCCAGGATCCGGACGCTCTGGGCAAGCTGGGCAGTGCCCGCCTGGCGCAGCAGCGCTGGACCGATGCCGAGCAGTTGCTGACCCAGGCCGTGCAGAAAGGCGGCAAGACCTGGCAGCCGGCGCTGGACGAGGCGCGCTACCACCACCTGCTGGAACGCGCCCATGCCGCCGAGAACAAGCGCGAGCTGGACCAGGCGCGGGATCTCAGCGTGGAAGCCATCCGCCTGAAGCCCGAAGCGGTCGAGGCGCAACTGTTCCTGGCCGGTATCCAGAGCCAGAAGCGCCAATGGGAACTGGCCGAGGCCACCTACCGCCAGGTGCTGATGCGCGAGCCGGCCAACGTCGACGCCTACTACGGACGCATCGCCGCGCTCAACGAGCTGGGCCGCACCGAGGAAGCCCTGCAACTCACCAAGAATCTACAGCCGAGCGCCAAGAATCAGGTCAAGGGCCTGGATCGCCTGCGCGCCGGCCAGGCCATGCAGGAAGCCGAAGCCGCCGAGGCGCGGGGCGATCTGCAGGGTGCCTCGCGCCTGCTGGAACAGGCGCGCCAGGAGTCCCCGGAGGATCCCTGGCTGCGCCTGGCCCAGGCTCGCCTGGAGGTCCGCCAGGGCCGGCCGCGCGCCGCCCGCGACCTGGTGGACAGTCTGGTCAAGGATGGCGCCCAGCGCCCCGAGGTGCTCTATGCCAGCGCCCTGCTGTCCAACGAGCTGGGCGAATACCCGCGCGCCATGCAGACCCTGATGCGTATTCCCCAGGCGCAGCGTTCGCCGGACATGAACGCCCTGGCCGCGCGCATCACCTTCAACGAACAACTGGCCGAGACCGTGGCCCTGGCCAAGCAGGGTCGCCGCGAGGAAGCGCGCAGCCTGATGCAGCGCCTGGAAGCCCGCGCCGGTCGCAATCCGGATCTGATCGGCGACCTGGCCGAGGCCTTCGCCATCGCCGGCGATCCCGAGCACGGCCTGGCCCTGCTCAAGCCGATGATCACCGGCGATACCCGCCCGGCGCCCGCCATGCAGCTGCACTACGCCAGCATCCAGCTGCAGCTGAACCAGGACCAGACCGTGGGCAACGTCCTGCGCGACCTGCAGGGCGTGGTGCTCGACAGCGGCGAGAAGCAGCAGTACGACGACCTCCTCGCCCGCTATCGCATCCGTCAGGCCGACCGCCTCACCGACCAGGGCAAGCTGGCCGCCGCCTACGACACCCTGGCCCCGGCGCTCAAGGCCCGTCCCGACGACAAGGCCGCCCAGGCCGCCCTGGCGCGCATGTACCTGGCCAGCGGCGACACCCAGAAGGCGCGCCAGCTCTATCGCGACGTGCTCAGCGACCAGCCGAAGGACGCCGAGCTCTATCTGGGCGCCGCCGAGATCGCCGCCAAGTCCCAGGACAGCGTCACCGCCCGCCAGTACCTTGACCAGGCGGTCAAGCTGGGCCAGAGCGATCCCCTGGTGCTGCGCCGCGCCGCCCTGCTCTACCGCGACATCGGCATGGCCGGTACCGCCACCGGCCTGCTGGAGCAGGTGGTCCAGGTGGAGCGCAAGGATCGCGAATCCGCGGCCCGCGCCGCCGGTGCCAGCGACAACCCCTTTGCCGCCCTGCCCGGCCAGACCCGCAGCGCTGACGCCCTGGCCGCCGTTCCGGCCGCCGCGGGTGGCAACGCCGGCAGCGCCGACTACGCCTGGAGCGATCCGCTGCAGGCGCAGAAGGCTGCCAACAACCCCTTCAGCGACCTGTCCGTGGTGCCCACCAGCAGCCTGTCGAGCAGCCTGGCCACCGAGCAGATCCTCGGCCAGCTGCAGCGCGAGCGCAGCATCCGCATTACCCAGGGCCTCAGCGTACGCAGCTACGACCCCAGTGGCAGTTCGCGCCAGACCACCGTCAGCGCGCCGCTGGAGATCTCCTTCCCCGCTGGCGACCAGCGCCTGGCCGTGCGCGTCACCCCGACGCGCATCAACGACAGCAGCAGCGACGGCAGCCAGAAGGAAAACGGCGTGGCGGCGTCCATCGCCGTGGAAGACGCGGGCCGCGGGCTCAAGGGCGACATCGGCGTCTCGCCGGTGGGCCTGAGATACAGCACCGTGGTTGGCGGCGCGACCCTGGAGCGCCCGCTGAGCAGCCTCAGCGAGAACCTGCTCTATGCCCTGAGCGTATCGCGCCGTTCGGTGACCGATTCCCTGGCGTCCTATGGCGGCATCCGCGATCCGCGCACCGGCCAGGAGTGGGGCGGCGTCACCGCCAACGGCGGCCTGGCGCGGCTGAGATACGACGACGGCCGTTACGGCTCCTACATCTATGGCGCGGCCCATCGCCTGACCGGCCACGACGTCAAGGACAACGACCGCTTCGAGATCGGCACCGGCGTCTACTACTACCTGCGCAATGGCCCGGACAGCCTGTTCACCGTGGGCCTCTCGGCCACCGCGATCGGCTACGACAACAACCAGAACCACCTGACCTACGGCCATGGCGGCTACTTCAGCCCGCAGCGCTACTTCGCCATCGGCGTACCCCTGGTGTGGGCGCAGCGCGGCGATCTCTGGGCCTACCAGGTGCAGGGCGTGCTGGGCGTGCAGACCATTCGCCAGGACGCCGCGGATCGCTATCCGGACGACGCTGCCCTGCAGGCCGCCGCGGAAGCCGCAGGCCAAGGCCAGTACGGCAGCAAGAGCAAAACCGGCGTGGCCTACAGCCTCTCCGCCAATGGCGAATACCGCCTCAGCGGGCAATTCGCCCTGGGCGGTCGCCTGGGCCTGGACAATGCCCAGGACGAGCGCGACGTCAACGGCAACCTCTATCTGCGCTACTTCTTCGAAGAGCAGGAAGGCCGACCGCAACTCTCGCGGCCGCAGCCCTACCGCTCGCGCAACGAGGAATAAGCAAAAGGCCCGCACCTGCGGGCCTTTTTTCTTGCCGGCGCACCCTGCCCAGCGCCGCCGAAACGACCGCTCGTCCCCGCGTTCGTCGCCACCGCGACCGCCCCGTCCCCGCGTCATGCCTTTCGTCCGCACGGCGCCAGGCGTGACGTTGACGGGTGCCCGAGGTGATCTAAACATTGAAGCGAGCCGGCGCTGAAAAGCGAGACGATCCGTTCGCTCCGCTTCGATGCCCGCATACGCATTTTCAATTGGTGCGTCACGAACTCCGCGTGACAGTATCCACAAAAAATGACACCTGATGGCGTTTAGCCATAATTTTGACGTCAAGCATTCACGCAGACCCTTCACCTTTTCGGAAGTCGCCATGGTCCGTTCGCTGGATATTGCCAATCTGTTCCGCTCCTTCGGCGGTGATCCCCAGCGCTACCATGAGTTCGAAGCCCCCGAGCCGGTGCCCCACGAAGCCCTTTTGCCAGCCGCAGCTCAGCCGCAGCCTGCGCCGAGCGCCCAGGCCGAAGCGGTCGTCACGGTGGCCGAGGCGGCCGCTCAGGCTGAACCGGACGCCCTGCCCCCGCTGTCGCGGCAGTTGGCGCAGCTGCACAGCAGCCGCCAGGCCAACCAGGCGGTCGCCGCCCTGGACCAGGCGCTGAGTCGCACGCTGCCGCGGTTGGCCGGTCCGGTGCTGGCACTGATGTCGGCCCGGGGCGGCACCGGCAAGACGGTCATCGCCGCGGGCCTGGCCCAGGCGTTGAGCCGCAGCGGCCAGCCGGTGCTGCTGGTGGAGCTGGACAGTCAGAACGTGCTGTCTTCGCTGTTGCTGCAGGAAGCGTCGTCCACCACCGGCTCGGTCAGGGCGCCGCTTTCCGTCTGCCTAGCGGTAGACGAGCGCCTGCGCCTGGTGCCCTTTGGCGCCCCCGACGAGCTGGATCTGCAGGCCTTGGAGCAGGCCCTGGCCACCGACACCCAGTGGCTGACCCGCCGCCTGCAGGCGCTGGACGTCCCGGCCGATACCCTGGTGATCCTCGACTGCCCCACGGGCTCGACGCCCCTGAGTCGTCAGGCCCTGGCCCTGGCCACCCGGATCCTGGGGGTGACGACCGCGGATGCGACCGGTTACGCCAGTCTGCCGCGCCTCGAACGCCAGTGGCAGCGCTGCAGCGGCCAGGTCACTCCGCTGCACCTGCTCAACCGGGTCGATCCCGCCCGCCCCCTGAGCCAGGACATCGCCGCCATCGTGGCGCAATCCTGGGGCGAACGCCTGCTGGGCGTACTGCCGGAAAGCCCCGATCTGGAGCAGGCCCTAGCCCTGGGCCAGGGTCTGGCCAGCGTCCAGGACGCCTGGGCGCGTGGCCTGGCCGAGCTGGGCGAGGCCTTGCTCGGCGATCTTCGCTCGCCCGTGCAGCACGCCGCGCGCGCCTAGCCATGAGCTTTCTCGACCGCCTGGAACAGGTTCGCCAGCGCCGCGCGGCGCGCGCTGCCGACGCCCCGCCGGTGCCGCCCGCGGCGCCGCTGTGGCTGCAGCTGTTCGCCTGGACGGCCGCCGCGTTGCTGGGCGCCCTGCTGGTGAGCGTGCCCCTGGCGCTGGAAGAACAGGCGGCGTTCGCCGTCGGCTGCTTCGGCGCGGCCCTGATGCTGCGTCGGCTGCCCGGACGGCTGCCGGTGATCGCGCTGATCCTGCTGTCGCTGCTGGCGTCGCTGCGCTATCTCTACTGGCGCCTGACCAGCACCCTGGGCTTCGAGACGCCGCTGGAAATGATGCTCGGCTACGGGCTGGTGGCCGCCGAACTCTATGCCCTGGCGGTGCTGGTGTTCGGCTACCTGCAGACCATCTGGCCGCTGCGCCGCACGCCGGTCCCGCTGCCCGCCGACCCGGCCGCCTGGCCCACCGTGGACGTTTTCATCCCCACCTACAACGAAGCCCTGAGCATCGTGAAGCTGTCGATCCTGGCGGCCCAGGCCATCGACTGGCCACGCGACAAGCTGCGGGTGCACGTACTCGATGACGGTCGTCGCGAGGACTTCCGCCACTTCTGCGCGACCGCCGGCGTCTCCTACCTGGTGCGCGAGAACAACGAGCACGCCAAGGCCGGCAATCTCAATGCGGCGCTCAAGGTGACCGACGGCGAGTACATCGCCATCTTCGATGCCGACCACGTGCCGACCCGCTCCTTCCTGCAGGTCTGCCTGGGCTGGTTCCTCAAGGACCCGCAGCTGGCCATGCTGCAGACCCCTCACTTCTTCTTTTCCCCGGATCCCTTCGAGAAGAATCTCAAGACCTTTCGCACCGTGCCCAACGAGGGCGAGCTGTTCTACGGCCTGGTGCAGGATGGCAACGACCTGTGGAATGCCACCTTCTTCTGCGGCTCCTGCGCGGTGATCCGGCGCACCATGCTGGAAGAGGTCGGCGGCGTGGCCACCGAGACGGTGACCGAAGACGCCCACACCGCGCTCAAGCTCAACCGACTCGGCTACAACACCGCCTACCTGGGCATTCCCCAGGCCGCCGGCCTGGCCACCGAGAGCCTGTCGCGCCATATCGCCCAGCGCATCCGCTGGGCCCGCGGCATGGCGCAGATCTTTCGCATGGACAATCCGCTGCTGGGCAAGGGCCTCGCCCTCGGCCAGCGGCTCTGCTACCTCAACGCCATGCTGCACTTCTTCTATGGCCTGCCGCGGCTGGTGTTCCTTACCGCACCGCTGGCCTATCTGCTGTTCGGTGCGCAGATCTTCCATGCCTCGGCGCTGCTGATCACCTGCTATGTGCTGCCCCATGTGCTGCACTCGAACCTCACCAACTCGCGCATCCAGGGCGAATTCCGCCACTCCTTCTGGAACGAGGTCTACGAGACGGTACTGGCCTGGTACATCCTCAGACCCACGCTGCTGGCGCTGATCAACCCGCGGCTGGGCAAGTTCAACGTCACCGACAAGGGCGGCATCATCGCCAGCGACTACTTCGACTGGGAGCTGGCGCGCCCCTACATCGTGCTGCTGGCGCTCAATCTGCTCGGCCTGGGCGTGGGTATCGGTCGGCTGTTCCTAGGCGATCCCGGGGCGGTGACCACGGTCGCTATCAACCTGGTCTGGACCCTCTACAACCTGGTGATCGCCAGTGCCGCGGTGGCCGTGGCCAGCGAGACGCGCCAGGTGCGCGCCGAACCCCGGGTGGCCGCCACGCTGCCGGCCGGACTCGTGCTCGCCGATGGCAGCCGCCTGGAATGCAGCACCCTGGACTTTTCCCAGAGCGGCATCGGCCTGAAGTTGCCCGCGGGCCTGCATCTGCCCGAGGGCAGCGCGGTAGAGGTCGAACTCAGCCGCAACGGTCGCAGCCGTCGCTTCCCGGCCACCGTGGCCTTCAGCCGCGCCGGCGCCGTGGGCACCCGCTTCGCCGAACTCAGCGTGACCGAACAGCGCGAGCTGGTGCGCATGACCTTTTCCCGCGCCGATCTCTGGGCCGAGGCCTGGGGCAATCACCGTCCGGATTCCCTGCTGGGCTCGCTGCGCGAGGTCAGTCAGATCGGCCTGCGCGGCATCGCCGATCTCAATCGCAACGTCTGGCGCCTGAGCCGACCTTCCCGGCGCACGGCGCCCTCCTCCTCCGCCTCCCTGGACCGCCCATGACCGTGTCGCTACGTCTCGCCCCCCTGCTGCTCGCCACCCTGGGTGCCGCGCCCGCCTTCGCCCTGGCCCAGAATGCGCCGCCGGTGGCGGTGGCCGGCAGCGGCTACGACAACAGCTTCAAGCAGCTCGGCGCGGTCTATCCCTTCAATCTGCGCGGCATCGACAGCCGGGACGGAGTCGGCTTCGACATTCGCGCCGACGAGATCGTCAGCGCCGCCAAGGTGACGCTGAACTACACCTATTCCCCGGCGCTGCTGCCGGAGTTGTCCCAGCTCAATGTGCTGGTCAACGACGAGGTCGCCGCCAGCATTCCGCTGCCCAAGGAAGGCGCCGGCACGCCCCAGACCCGGGTGGTGGACATCCCGCCGCGGCTGATCACCGAATTCAACCGGCTGAGCATCCAGCTGATCGGCCACTACACCATGCAGTGCGAAGACCCGCTGCACTCCAGCCTCTGGGCCAAGGTGAGCAATGGCAGCCGCCTGGACGTCCAGGTCAGTCGCCTGGACCTGGCCCCGGACCTGGCGCGCCTGCCGCAGCCGTTCTTCGATCGCCGCGATGCCCGGCAGCTGGAGCTGCCCTTCGTCATCGCCGGTGCGGCCGACAACGGCACCCTGGAGGCCGCCGGCACCCTGTCGTCCTGGTTCAGCGCCCTGGCCAGCTATCGCGGCGCCCGCTTTCCCAGCAGCCAGAACGCCCTGCCGGCCAAGGGCAATGCGGTGGTGCTGGTCACCAGCGAAGAGCGCGCCAAGACCCTTGGCCTGAGTCTGCCGGCACCGGCGACGGCGCGGGTCGACATCCTGGCCAACCCCTTCGATCCCCAGGGTCAGCTGCTGGTGATCTCCGGCCGCGATGCCAACGAACTCAAGCGCGCCGCGAGCGCCGTGGCCCTGGGTCACCAGACCCTCTCCGGCCAGAGCATGACCTTCGACACCCTGCAGGCGCTGCAACCGCGCAAGCCCTACGATGCGCCCAACTGGCTGCCCAGCGACCGACCGGTACGCCTGGGCGAACTGGCCACGCCCAAGCAACTGGCGGTCTCCGGCTATGACTCGGGTACCATGAGCGTGCCGCTACGGCTGCCGCCGGATCTGTTCCTCTGGCGCAACCAGGGGCTGCCGCTGCACCTCAGGTACCGCTACACCCCACAGCCGGTGGCGACCAATTCCTCGCTGCTGGTGAGTTTCAACGACCGCTTCGTGCAGTCCATCGCCCTGCCGTCCCAGGAACACCTGGACCAGGGCCTGCTGGGGCTGATCAAGGACGAGGAACTGCCGCGCGAAGCCGAGGTGCGGCTGCCGCTGGAGGGCGAGGCGCTGCAGGCCCGCCTGCAATTCCGCTTCATGTACGACTACCTCAAGCAGGGCGAATGCCGCGACGTCATCATCGACAACATGCGCGGCACCCTGGAACCGGATTCGACCCTGGATCTCTCCGGCTATCGGCACTTCATCGCCCTGCCCAACCTGGGCGTGTTCAAGGACAGCGGCTTTCCCTTCACTCGCCTGGCGGACCTGAGCGAAACCGCGGTGATCCTGCCCGATGCGCCCAGCGCGGCGGAGATCGACACCTACCTCAACGTGCTCGGCCGCTTCGGCAGCTCCACCGGCTATCCCGCCACCGCGGTCACCGTGGCCCGTGCCGGCGAGGTCGACGGCCTGGCCGACAAGGATCTACTGCTGATCGCCAGCGGCGCCGACCAGCCGCTGTTGCAACGCTGGGCCGCCCAGTTGCCCGCCGGCTTCACCGGCAACGGCCAGCGCTTCGAGGTATCCGACCTGGCGTTCAAGGTGCGCCAGTGGTTCGGCAGCGACAACGCGGCCAGCCTGGAGCGCAGTCGCGCGGCCCTGAGTGCCAGTGGCGGTGCCGGTACGGCCTTCGTCACCGGCTTCGAATCGCCGCTCAGGAGCGGTCGCAGCGTGGTGGCCCTGGTCGCCGCCCGCCCGGAGGGCCTGGCCGACATCAGCCGCGCCCTGACCACCCGGGAAGACTATGCCCAGGCATTGCAGGGCAGCCTGGCGACGGTGCGTGGCCAGCAGGTGGAAAGCCTGGTGGCCGACGAGACCTATCACGTCGGCAGCCTCGGGCCGCTGCTCTATGTTCGCTGGCAACTGGCTCGCCATCCGCTGCTGATGCTGGGCCTGAGCGCCCTGGGCGTGGCCCTGCTGGCCGGCCTGCTCCATGCGGCGCTGCGCGCCCGCGCCCGTCAGCGGCTGGAGCGCTAGACCATGACCCGTGCACCGCTGCTGGCTACCCTGCTGACCGGTCTGCTGCTGCCGCCGCTGGCCCAGGCGGCCGGTACCCCCGAAGCGCTGCTCCTCGAGCAGGGTCACTTCTGGCAGGCGCGCAAGAATGCGCCCCGCGCCCAGGAGACCTGGAACAAGTTGCTCGAACTGGATGCGCAGCAGCCCGAGGCGCTGTACGGCCTGGGACTGATCGAGGTGCAGGCCAACCGGCTGCCGGCCGCCCAGGCCTATCTGCGCCGCCTGCAGGCGCTCAAGCCCGTGCCCCAGCAGGCCCTGCAGCTGGAGCAGGACATCGCCCTGGCCAGTGGCGACAATCCGCAGCGCCTGGTGGATGCCCGCCAGCTGGTCAGCGAAGAAAAGCCGGTGCAGGCGTTGGCGCTCTATCGTCAGCTGTTTGGTGGCCGCCTGCCCCAGGGTGATCTGGCGCGGGAGTACTACGACATCCTCGCCTACACCCCCAATGGCTGGCAGGAAGCCGGTCCGGGCATCGAGCGTCTGCGCAAGCTGCAGCCCAGCGATCCGGCGCTGATGCTGATCCAGGCCAAGCACCTGGCGCGCTTTCCGGCCAGTCGCAGCCGCGGCATCCAGGCCCTGGCGGAGCTGAGCACGCGCAAGGACATCGGTGGCGAAGCCGCCGAATACTGGCGCCAGGCCCTGGTCTGGAGCGGTCCGCCCGGTCCGGCCGAGGCACCGCTGTTCGAGGCCTATCTGCGCCAGCACCCGGATGACGCCGAGTTGCGCGCCCAGCTGGAAAAGGGCCGCGCCCTGAGTCGCAGCGGCGGTCTGGATCCGCAACTGGCCCGCGGTATCGAAGCCTTGCGCCGCAATGAGCTGGGCGCTGCCGAAAGCGCCTTCCAGGCGCGCCTCAAGATGGCGCCGGAGGATGCCAACGCCCTGGGCGGCCTGGGCATCGTCCGTCAGCGCCAGGAACGTTTCGACGAAGCCGAAGCGCTGCTGAACCGCGCCACCCGTCAGCCGGGCGGGGCGCGCTGGCAGGCGCCGCTGGCCGAGGTACGCTACTGGGCGCTGCTCGCCCAGGCCCGCAAGGCCCAACAGGCCAACGACTTCAGCACCGCCCGTGCCCGCGTGGAACAGGCGTTGCGGCTGGACGCCAAGCGCCCGGAAGCACCGCTGGCCCTGGCCGGACTGCAGGCCCAGACCGGTCAGCTGGACGCCGCCGAGGCCGCTTATCGACGGATCCTGCAGCAGGATCCGCGCAATCTCGAAGCCCGTCGGGGCCTGATCGATCTGCTCGCCGAGAGCGAGCGTCCGGCCGAGGCCCTGCGCCTGCTCGACACCCTGACCCCGGCCGAACGCGCCAGGCTCGGCAACTTGGATCGGCTCAAGGCCACCCAGGCCCTGCAGGAAGCCAAGCTGGCCGAGGGCCGTGGCGATCTCCAGGGGGCCCGTCGCGCCCTGGAAGACGCCCGACGCGCCGATCCGGACGATGTCTGGACACTGCTGGCCCTGGCCCGCCTGCAGCTGCGCCAGGGTCAGGAGGCGGCCGCCCGCCAGACCCTGGACAGCGGTCTGGCCAAGGACCCCCAGCGCCCGGAAGCGCTCTATGTCCGCGCCCTGTTCGCCCTGGAGCAGCGTGATCCCGCCGCGGCGCGCGCGCTGCTAGGGCGCATCCCGCCGGCCCAGCGCACGCCGGCCATGACAGGGCTGGCCGCCGATCTCGACTTCGATGCCCGGGTAAGCGCCGCCCGTGACCTGGCCCGCCGCGGCCAGCAGCAGGCCGCGCGGCGCCAGCTGGCGGCCCTGGAGCCACAAGCCGGCGAGCGCCCCGCCGCCCTGGGTGGCCTGGCGGCGGCCTATGCCGAGGCCGGTGACCCGGAACGCGGGCTGCGCCTGCTGCGCGATGTCCTGGCCCGCGAACGCACGCCCGATCCCGCCCTGCGCCTGCAATACGGCGAGGTGCTGCTGCGCAGTGGCGCCGACGACGAGGTCAATGCCCTGCTGCACGATCTGCAGGGACAGCGCCTGACCGCCGCGCAGCGCCAGGGTTATGACGACCTGCTCTATCGCTACCGGGTGCGTCAGGCCGACCAGCTGCGCGAGCGCGGCGATCTGGTCACCGCCTACGACACCCTGTCACCGGCCCTGGCCCAGCGTCCGGACGATGACCTGGCCAACGCCGCCCTGGCGCGGCTGTACCTGGCCAATGGCGAGGCCGACAAGGCGCTGCGCCTCTATGAACCCCTGCTGCGCCGCGCCCCCGACAACCCCCGGCTGCAACTGGGTGCGGCCGATGCCGCCGTGCGTGCCCGGGACAACGCCTATGCCGAGCGCGCCCTCGAACGCGCCGTCACCCTAGGCGCCGACGACGTCGGGGTGTTGACCGAGGCCGCGCGCCTCTATCGCGCCCTGGGTCGCGACGGTCGGGCCACTGAGCTGCTGCGCCAGGTGGTGGCGGTGGAGCGCCGCGACGCCGAGACCGCGCGGCCCCTGGCCAGCGCCCCGGCCAATCCCTTCGGCCCGCGCCGCGGCAGCGCCACCCTGGCCAGCCAGGCCATTCCGCCGACCGCCGACCAGTTGCTGGCGGCGGCCAAGGCCGCCCCGCTGGCGGATGCGCCAGTCGCTCCGCAGGACAGCGCCGCCGAGCGCGCCCTCGACGACCTGCTGCAGACCCGCAGCGCGCGGATCACCCAGGGCCTGACGGTGCGCAGCAACGACAACGAACGCGGCCTCGGCAAGCTCACCGACGTGGAAGCGCCGCTGGAGATCGACTTCCCGCTGGGCGATGTGCGCTTGGCCGTGCGGGTGACCCCGGTCAGCCTGACTGCCGGCAGTGTCGGCAGCGACGCCCGCAGTCGCTTCGGTGGCGGCCCGGCCGCTACCCAGGCCGCGCCGGACGCCGCGCCGGGCAGCCAGAGCGACAGCGGCGTGGGCCTGGCGGTGGCCTACAGCGATCCCCAGCTCGGCCTCAAGGCCGACGCCGGCACCACGCCCCAGGGCTTTCTCTATGCCACCCCGGTGGGCGGGGTGAGCCTGGAGCGACCGCTGACCGACCACAGCCGCTACAGCCTCTCGGCCTCGCGCCGGGCGGTGATCGACAGCCTGACCTCCTTTGCCGGCAGCGAAGACGCCCGCACCGGCCAGCAGTGGGGGGGCGTCACCGCCAATGGCGTGCGCGGCCAGCTCGGCTACGACGACAGCCAGTTCGGTGCCTATGCCTATGCCTCCTGGTATCGGCTGCTGGGCAACCATGTCGCCGACAACAGCCGCACCGAGCTGGGCACCGGGCTGTACCGCTATCTGATCAACAGCGAAGACAGTCGCCTGACCCTGGGCCTGTCCCTCACCGGCATCGCCTACGACAACAACCAGGCCTTCTTCACCTACGGCCATGGCGGCTACTTCAGTCCGCAGCGCTTCTATGCCCTGGGCGTGCCCCTGACCTGGTCGCAGCGCACCGATCGCTGGACCTGGCAGTTGCGCGGCGCAGTGGGCCTGCAACGCATCGAGCAGGACGGCGCCGACTTCTACCCGACCGACGCCCGCCTGCAGGCCGCGGCGAGCCAGGCGCTCGGCGCCCCGGCGGTTTATGGCGGGCAAAGCAAGACCAGTCTCGGCTACAGCCTCTACGGCGCCACCGAATACCAGCTCGGTCGCCAGCTGTTCGTCGGCGGCAACCTCGGCGTCGACAACGGTCGCGATTTCCAACAGCTCAATGGCGGCGTCTATCTGCGCTATGCGCTGGAACCCCAGGACCGTGCACTCGCCCTGCCGGTCAGTCCCTATCGTTCCCCCTACGACAACTGATTCACGGAGCTCCCATGGCAGCCAGCCTCCTCACCGGCCTCACCATTCTCATGATCGGCGACAGCCATCTGGCCACCCCCGACTACCTGATCGGCACCCTGCAGGACAGCCTGGTGCAGCAGGGCGCCAAGGTGCACACCCTGGGTATCTGCGGGACCAACGCCGGCGACTGGCTAAAGGTCACCCCCGGCACCTGCGGTGGCGCCGAGCGGCGCAACGGCGACAAGGCCGTGGTGCTCGGCGGCAAGGCGGCGACCCAGCCGATCAACGAGCTCATCGCCGCCGACAAGCCCGATCTGGTGCTGATCGTCATGGGCGACACCATGGCCAGCTACACCAATCCCAGCTTTCCCAAGACCTGGGTCTGGCAACAGACCACCAGCCTGACCAAGGCCATCGCCGCCACCAAGACCCACTGCGCCTGGGTCGGTCCGACCTGGGGCACCGAGGGCGGCAAGTACGGCAAGACCTTCGAGCGGGTCAAGCTGATGTCCGGCTTCCTCGCCAGCAACGTCGCGCCCTGCAGCTACATCGACTCCCTGAGCTTCGCCAAGCCCGGCCAGTGGGCCACCATCGACGGCCAGCACCTGACCGGTCCGGGCTACAAGTCCTGGAGTTCGGCCATCGTCGACGCCCTGAACAAGCTGCCTGCCGACAAGCTCAAGGGAGCCGCCCAGTGAAGGCCCTGCTGCTGCTCGGTCTGCTGGTGGGCGGGGTCGCCCAGGCCGAGGTGTCCCTCTACCCCACCGGCCCCAGCGAAGACTCGGCCTTCCTCCGCTTCGTCAACGCCGGCAGCCAGCCCCTGGCGCTGCAGGCCTCCGGCTCCGCCGCGCGGCTGCAGCTGGAGGCCGCCAAGCCGGTCTCCGACTACCTGACCGTGCCGGCGACCAAGGCGATCAAGGGCGAACTGGTCCAGGGCGCGGCCAAGGCTCCGCTGGAACTGACCGTGGCCGCCGGTGAATTCGCCACCCTGGTCGTCCTGCCCGGCACCCCGCTGGTCCAGCGCCTGGTACGCGAGCAACCCGACGACTTCAATGCGCTCAAGGCCTCGCTGGCCTTCTACAGCCTGGATCCGCAGTGCGCGACCCCGGGCCTGCAGGCGGCCGGGCGCAATGCCGAGATCTTCAAGGACGTGGCCGACGGCACCCTGCAGCGCCGCAGTCTCAACGCCGTGGCGCTCAAGGTGCAGCTGACCTGCGCCGGCCAGGCCATGGGCGCAGCGCTGGACCTGGGCGAACTCAAGGCCGGCGAGCGCTACAGCGTGCTGCTACTGCCTGGCGCCAGCGGTCCGCGGCTGCTCGCCACCCAGGACGCTATCGCCCACTAAGGACAGCCGCTCGATGGTCTTCGCCTCGCTGGAATTCCTCACCCTCTTCCTGCCGCTGTTCCTGCTGGTCTACGCCCTGGCGCGGCCCGGCGGGCGCAACGGGGTGCTGCTGGTGGGCAGCTGGCTGTTCTATGGCTGGCTGAGTCCGCTGTTCCTGCTGTTGCACATGGCCCTGGCCTTGCTGGCCTGGGTCGGCGGGTTGCTGGTGGATCGCGCGCGCGAAGGCTCGAGGACCCGGCTGCAACTGCTCGCCGGGCTGATCGTGATCAACCTGGCGGTGCTCTGCTGGTACAAGTACGCCAACATCGTCGCTGCCACCTGGAGCCAGGTGCTGGTGACCGCCGGCGCCCTGCCGCTGGACTGGCAGAAGGTGGCCTTGCCGGCCGGGCTATCCTTCATCGTGCTGCAGGCCATCTCCTACCTGGTGGACGTCCATCGCCACGTGGTGCCGGTGGAGCGCAGCTTCGTCAACTACGCCACCTACATCTCCATGTTCGGCCATTCCATCGCCGGCCCGATCATCCGCTACGACTGGGTGCGCCGCGAACTCAACCAGCGCTGGTTCAATCGCGAGAACTTCGCCCTCGGCGCGCGCCGCTTCATGATCGGCCTGTGCATGAAGGTGCTGGTGGCCGACACCCTGTCGCCGCTGGTGGACGTGGCCTTCCACCTCGACCAGCCCTCCTTCGTCGACGCCTGGATCGGTTGCCTGGCCTATTCGCTGCAACTGTTCTTCGACTTCGCCGGCTACAGCGCCATGGCCATCGGCCTGGGCCTGATGCTGGGCTTCCACTTTCCGGAAAACTTCAACCGGCCCTATCTCGCCCGCAGCATCCAGGATTTCTGGCGGCGCTGGCACCTGTCGCTGTCCAGCTGGCTGCGCGACTACCTCTACATCTCCCTGGGCGGCAATCGCGGCGGTCGCTGGCGCACCTATCGCAACCTCTTCCTGACCATGGCCATCGCCGGTCTCTGGCACGGTGGCGACAGCTGGAACTACCTGCTCTGGGGCATGCTGCACGGCCTGGCGCTGTGCCTGGACCGGCTCTGGGACGAACTCGGCGGCCGGCCGCTGCCGCGGCCCCTGGCCCATGGCCTGACGCTGCTGTTCGTGGCCCTGGCCTGGACGCTGTTCCGCGCGCCGGACTTCGCCACGGCGCTGTCGCTGTACGCCGGCCAGTTCGGTCTGCACGGCTTCGCCCTGGGCGATGCCCTGGCCGTGACCCTGAGGCCCGTGCACGGCCTGGCCGCCGCCCTGGGCGTGGCCTGCATCCTGGCCCCGTTGTGGCAGGCGCGCATCGAGGCGCGCCTGCCCGACAGCGCCCTGCTGCGCGTCCTCGGCGCCGCCTGGCCGGTGGCCGGCTTCCTGCTCTGCTTCGCGCTGATCGCCAGTCGCGAAGCCGTGCCCTTCCTCTACTTCCAGTTCTGAGGCCGCCGTCATGAGCGCTCCCGCCCTGCCGCCCTCACCCGCACCGCAACCGCCCAGCGCCAGCAGCGTGCGGCTGGCCCCGCTCGCCGGAGGGGTCTTCGCCCTGTTCCTGGCGATCGGCCTGCTGTCCTGCGCCTGGGCGCTGCTCACCGATCGCCTTTCGCTCTGGCCGGAAAGGGTGGATCGCCATGCCCTGCTCGAAGGCGAGATCACCCACCACATCGCCAAGGAACTGGCCAAGGCGCCGTTGCCGGAAGCGGCCGCCCGCCTGGAACGCGGCGCCAGCTGGCTGCTGCTGGGCGACAGCGGACCCCGGGTGCGCCAGGGCTGCCCCGGCTGGCTGTTTCTCGCCGAAGAACTCGAGGTCTCGCGCCAGGCCGCCGCCAATGCCCGGGCCCGCGCCCAGACGGTGATCGAACTGCGCCAGCAACTGGCCGCCCGGCACATCCAGTTGCTGGTCGCCGTGGTGCCGGACAAGAGTCGCATCGCCACCGACCAGCTGTGCGGACTGCGACGCCCGGCCGCCTTCGCCAATCGGGTCGCCGACTGGACGCGGATGCTGAGTGCCGCGCGGGTACCGGTGCTCGACCTGACCACGGCGCTCACGCCCCTGGGCAGCGCCGCTTTCCTGCGCACCGATACCCACTGGAACGAGGCCGGTGCCGAGGCCGCGGCCCGCGCCCTGGCGCTGCGCCTCCAGGCGCTGCCCTTCCAGGCCAGCCCGGCACGGGCCTTCACTCGCACGCTGCTGGCGCCGGCACCGCGACCCGGTGACCTGGTGCGCCTGGCCGGCCTGGACTGGCTGCCGCCGCGCCTGCAGCCGACCCCCGAGGTGCTGCGCCTGACCCAGGTCGACAGCCGCGCCGCGGCCGGCGCCAGCGATGACCTGTTCGGCGATGGGGACCTGCCCAACGTCGCGCTCATCGGCACCTCCTTCTCGCGCAATTCCAATTTCCTGCCCTTCCTGGAACAGGCCCTGGGCGCCAGCGTCGGGCGTTTCGCCAAGGACGGCGGGCATTTCGCCGGTGCGGCACGGGACTATTTCGCCAGTCCTGCCTTCCGACAAACCCCGCCACAGTTATTGGTCTGGGAAATTCCCGAGCGCGATTTACAATCCCCCAGCCCCGAGGCATTGCGTCTCGATCCGCGTCCTTGAGGCAACCAAGGCTTTCCCCATGGGTCTGAGGACGCAACCCCCAGCCCCCAGGAAGCCTTTCGATGACGGAACTGCTAGACGGCCTGACCCAGTGGATCAACCAGCACCACCAGTGGCTGGGCGTGGCCATCTTCATCATCTCCTTTCTCGAGTGCCTGGCCCTGGCCGGGCTGGTGGTACCCGGCACGGTGATCCTGTTCGCCGTGGCCGTCGCCGCCGGCAATGGCGCGCTCAATCTCTTCGATACCCTGCTGCTGGGCTTTCTGGGCGGCATCCTTGGCGATGCGGTGTCCTATTTCATCGGTCGGCGCTTCCATGAAGGCATCCGCCGCCTGCCCGGCTTGCGCACCCATCCGGAATGGATCGGCTCGGCCGAGGGCTTCATCCACAGATACGGCGTGGCCAGTCTGCTGGTGGGTCGCTTCATCGGTCCGCTGCGCCCGCTGCTGCCGCTGATCGCCGGCATGCTGGACATGCCCCTGGTCAAATTCGTCAGCGTCAGCCTGGTGGCCGCCGCCGGCTGGTCCATCGCCTACCTCGGCCCGGGCTGGGTGACTGGCGCGGCCTTCCGCCTACCCTTGCCGGAAGGCTTCTGGCAGCAGGCCGGCATCATCCTCGGCGGCATCGCGGTGCTGGTGGCGGTCATCGCCCATGGTGCCTGGCGCGAGCGCGCCGGCACCACGCTGATCAGCGGCGCCCTCTGCCTGGCCGGGCTGCTGGCCCTGCTGTTCGGCTGGCACCACCTGCGCGCCTTCGACGAAGGCCTGATGGCGCTGGTGCAGGAGCATCGCGAGGGCTGGCTCAACCTGGTTGCCGTGGTCATCACCCGCATGGGCGATTTCCGTACCCAGCTGATCCTGGCCGCCGTGCTGATCCTGGTGCTGGCCGCCTTCCGCCAGTGGCGCCCGCTGCTGTTCGCCCTGGGCACCACCCTGGGGACCGCTCTGGCCAACGGCCAGTTGAAGAATCTGCTGGCCCGCGCGCGCCCCGATGTGCTCGCCGAACC
Organism: Pseudomonas sp. Pso3; assembly: GCF_055393275.1. Lineage (NCBI taxonomy): Bacteria > Pseudomonadati > Pseudomonadota > Gammaproteobacteria > Pseudomonadales > Pseudomonadaceae > Pseudomonas > Pseudomonas sp. Pso3. The sequence continues at coordinate 3,766,186 of NZ_AP043687.1, forward strand.
CCTGACCACCTACAGCCTGCCCAGCGGCCACAGCTCGGCCTCCTTCGCCTTCTTCCTGACCCTGGGCATCCTCGTCGGCCGCCGCTATGGTCCGCGCGGGCGCCTCGCCTGGCTGGTGATCGCTGCCCTGCCGGCGGTGCTCATCGCCCTCAGCCGCGTCTACCTGGGCGTGCACTGGCCCACCGACATCCTGGCCGGCGCCTTGCTCGCCGGCGGTTTCTGCGGCCTGAGCCTGGCGCTGTTGCAGAAGACCGGCGGCAATCGCCTGGAGCCGATCCCGCCGCGGACCTGGTGGGTGCTGCTGCCCCTGGTCGTACTGGTGCTGGCCTTCGCCGCCGGCTGGGCCCTGCCCGAAGCCATCGAGCGCTATGCGCCCCGGCTGTAAGGCCGCGGCCGAAAAAATCCGCGCCTGGTCCTGCAGTTCCGGTTCGATTGTGGTCTGAACGGCTGGAACTACGGCGGTGGGTGGGGAGACACGATAGATGGCAGCGCAGCTTGCCGACTGGAACGAACTGGACTTTCTCGCCGGCGGTGGCGAGATGGGCGCCCGGCTGCGCAGTCACGACTGGTCGGAATCTCCACTGGGCCCGCCCTCTCAGTGGCCGCAATCTCTCAGGTCCGCACTGAGCATCTGCCTGAATTCCAGCTTTCCCACCGCCATCTACTGGGGCCCCGACCTGCTGCTGCTCTATAACGATGCCTGGGCGCCGATTCCCGCCGAGCGGCATCCCTGGGCCCTGGGTCGCCCGGCGCAGGAGGTCTGGCAGGACATCTGGCCGGTGGTGGGGCCGCAGTTCGGGCAGGTCCTGAGCAGCGGCCAGGGCTTTTCGGTGTTCGACCAGCTGCTGCCGATGCTGCGCCAGGGGGTGGTCACCGAGACCTACTGGAACTACAGCTTCACCCCGATCCGTGGCGAAGGCGGCGAGATCGCCGGGATCTTCAACCAGGGCCACGAGACCACCCAGCGCATCCTCGACGAGCGCCGTCGGGCCGCGGATGCCGCCCGCCAGCGGCGGATGTTCGAGCAGGCGCCCGGCTTCGTCGCCATCGTGCGCGGCCCGGATCACGTCTTCGACTTCGTCAACGTCGCCTACAGCCGCCTGTTCGATGGCCGGCCCCGCGAAGGCCTGACGGTGCGCGAGGTCTTTCCCGAATTGCACAATCAGGGCTACTTCGAGTGGCTCGAACAGGTCTATCGCAGCGGTCGCCGCTTCGTTGCCGAGCACCAGCCCCTGCGCCTGGAAACCGCGGGCGAACCGGTCCGCACCCTGTACCTGGATTTCATCTACGAACCCCTGACCGACGAAACCGGCCAGGTGATCGGCATCTTCTGCCAGGGGCAGGACGTCACCGAAGCCCATCTGGCGCGCGCCGCGCTGGAGGCCAGCGAACGACGCTTCCGCACCGCCCTGGAAATCGAGACGGTGGGCGCCCTCTGCTTCGATGTCGAGGGGCGGCTGATCGATGCCAATGACGCCTTCCTGCGCATGAGCGGCCATGACCGCGAGGACCTGGCCGCCGGGCGCATCGCCTGGCCCGCACCGCTACTGCCCCATGCCGACGCTCAGGTGCCGCCCGAGGAGCGCAGCTATCGGTGCCGCGACGGCTCGACCGGCTGGGCGCTGGTGGCCGCCAAGCGCCTGCCCGATGGCAGCGCCTTCGAATTCCTGGTCGACATCAGCGACCGCAAGCAGGCCGAGGCCGAGTTGCGCGAGGAAACCCGCACCCTCGAAGCCCTCAAGCGCATCGACACGGAGTTGGCCAGCCAGCTGGATCTCGCGCACCTGGTGCAGACCGTGACCGATGCCGGGGTGGAGTTGACGGGCGCGGAATTCGGCGCCTACTTTCATCAACGCCATGAAGAAGGTGGCGGACGCCTGCAGCGCTTCACCCTGTCCGGCGTCGAGCGGGACCTTTTCGAGCAGATCGGAGAATCCGCCGCCACTGCCCTGTTCGTCACCACCCTGGGCAGCGCGGGCGTGGTCCGCAGCGATGACTTGGCGAACGATCTCCAGTTCGACCACGCCCTGGCGCCGCAAGGCTGCCACGCGGGCCGGCTGCCGGTGCGCAGCTATCTGGCCGTCGCGGTGGTGGCCCGCAGCGGCACGGTGCTGGGCGGGCTGGGCTTCGGCCATCCCGAACCGGGGCGCTTCAACGCCCGCCACGAACGTCTGATGGTTGCCCTGGCCGCTCGCGCGGCCATCGCCATCGAGCAGGCCCAGCTGTTCCAGGCGGTGCGGACCGCCAATGAGACCCTCGAACAGCGGGTCATCGAGCGCACCGCCGAGCTGACCCAGGCGCAGCAGGCGCTGCACCAGGCGCAGAAGATGGAAGCCATCGGCCAGTTGACCGGCGGCATCGCCCACGACTTCAACAACCTGCTGGCCGGCATCATCGGCAGCCTGGAGCTGATCGAGCGCCGCCTGCAGCAGCACCGGACCGACCAGCTCGACCGGCTGCTCGGTGGCGCCCAGGCCTATGCTGCGCGCGCGGCCTCCCTGACCCAGCGGCTGCTGGCCTTTTCCCGGCGGCAGACGCTGGAACCCAAACCCACTGATGTGAACGAGCTGATGCTGGCCATGGAAGAGCTGATCCGCCGCAGCGTCGGCCCGGCGATCGAGGTGCAGGCCGAGCCTACTGAGCCGCTCTGGTCGACGGTGATCGATGCCGTGCAACTGGAAAGCGCCCTGCTCAACCTGGCGATCAACGCCCGGGACGCCATGCCTCAGGGCGGCCAGCTGCGGCTGTCCACGGCCAATCTGCCGGAGGATGCGCCGGAGCGACCGGAGGACCTGCCAGCAGGCGATTACGTGAGAGTCAAGGTGAGCGACACCGGGACCGGCATCGCGCCGGAGATCCTGGAGCGGATCTTCGATCCCTTCTTTACCACCAAGCCGCCGGGTCAGGGCACCGGACTGGGCCTGTCGATGGTGCACGGCTTCGTGCACCAGTCGGGTGGCCAGATCCAGGTCGACACTACGCCGGGCGTGGGCACCTGCATCTCGCTCTATCTGCCACGGGCACCGGAGGACGACGCCCGCACGTCCTGAGCGGCGCCCGGCGGCGCCCGGCGGCGCCGCTCGGTCGACCTCAGAGGCCGGCGCCATGGGGCGTGGTACCGCCCTTCATCTGCGATTGCAGGTAGTTCTGCAGACCGATCTTGTCGATCAGGCCCAGCTGCTGCTCCAGCCAGTAGGCGTGGTCCTCCTCGGTGTCTTCCAGCTGCACCACCAGGATCTCGCGGGTCACGAAATCCTTGTGCTGGTTGCACAGGGCCACGCCCTGGGCCAGGGCTTCGCGTACCTCGTACTCCAGCGCCAGGTCCGCGCGCAGCATCTCCGGTACGGTCTGGCCGACGGTGATGGCGTTGGGACGCATGTCCGGCGTGCCCTCGAGGAAGAGGATGCGGCGCAGCAGGGCATCGGCGTGCTGGGTTTCCTCTTCCATCTCGTGGCCGATCCGCTCGTACAGGCGCATCAGGCCCCAGTCCTCGTACATCCGAGAGTGGATGAAGTACTGGTCGCGCGCCGCCAGCTCGCCGCGCAGCAGCTGGTTGAGGTAGTTGATGACGTCCGGATGGCCTTGCATGAAAAGAGTCCTGTGCTGTTCAGTGCCCAGTTTAGCGCGCTGGCGCCCGGAGGACGCCGTTCATCGCCCGACCACTGGGGCCGTTCGTCTCATCGCAGCGCTAATCGTTCTACTTAACGATCAGCTTAGCCAGGGCGGCGGCGGTTCTTCGCGCACGCTGGGCTCGTCCTGCTCGCGCCGTGCGGCCTGGCGACGCTCCTCGTCGCGCCGGGCGGCCTCGATCTCGCGCATCACCGCATGGACGTCGGCCTGGCCTTCGCGTTCGACGAATTCGCCGGTCAGGCGGGTATTGGCGAACAGCTCGCCCTTCTCGAACAGCGCCCACATCTCCGGCGCATAGCGGGTCTTGCGCAATTCCGGGGCGAAGCGACCGAAATACAGCGCCATGTTCTCCACGTCCCGCGCCAGCAGGCGGAAGGCGTGGTTGTTGCCGGCGGCGTCCACCGCCTGGGGCAGGTCGATGATCACCGGGCCGTCCTCGGCCAGCAGCACGTTGAATTCGGAGAGGTCGCCGTGGACCAGGCCAGCGCAGAGCATGCGCACGATCTGGCCGATCATCAGCTCGTGGTAGCGCAGCGCTTCCTCGGCGGTGAGGGTCACGTCGTTGAGCCGCGGCGCGGCCTCGCCATTGCCGTCGGTGACCAGGTCCATCAGCAGCACGCCGTCGAGGAAGTCGTGGGGCTTGGGCACCCGCACCCCAGCATCGGCCAGGCGATAGAGCGCCGTCACCTCGGCGTTCTGCCAGTTGTCCTCGCGCTCGCGGCGACCGAACTTGGAGCCCTTGGCCATGGCGCGGTTTTCCCGACTGCCACGCACCTTGCGCCCTTCCTGATACTCGGCGGCCTGGCGGAAGCTGCGCTTGTCGGCCTCCTTGTAGACCTTGGCGCAACGTACCTGGCTGCCGCAGCGCACCACGTAGACCGCCGCTTCCTTGCCACTCATCAGGGGCCGTATCACCTCATCGACCAAGCCGTCCTCGATCAGCGGCTCGATGCGTTTGGGAGTTTTCATCGCCGGTTCCAGCTCCTTCTTGTCGGTCGTCTCAGGGGGACGTGTGAGGCAAGTTTCAAGCCAGACGCCGAGAAAGGGAAGTCGGCGTCGCCCCTGAGCGTGCGACTCATCGAAGCGGACAAGATTCCTCAGCCGTGACCGGTTGCATCGTCAGCCGCCGAAGAAGGCCAGGAACCGCCGCCACTCGGCCTGGGCCTCGGCCAGCTCCACCGGGGCGAAGCGCACCTCGTGATGGGCCGGGCACTGGGCCAGGCGCGCCAGGTCCAGCGGGTGGATGAAGCCCAGCAGCGGATAGCCGCCCATGGTCTGGCGATCGGCCATGAGCACGATGGGCTGGCCATCGGGCGGCACCTGGATGGCACCGGTCACCACGCCCAGCGACCACTGGCGACGCGGGGGCGCCAGGGGCACCTCGCCGGCCAGGCGGATGCCCATGCGATCGGACTGCGGGCTGATGCGCCAGGACTGCATGCAGAGCGCCTGCTGCTGCGCCGGGCCGAAGGCCTCGGCGTCGCCACCGAGGATCACCCGCAGGGTCGGCACCTCGCGATAGTCCGGCACGAAACGCGCGGCCGGGCCGCAGCCGTGGGCATGCAGCGCGCTCACCGCCGCGCAGCCCAGCCGCTGGCCGGCCGCGAGCGGCGCGCCCTGGCCTTCCAGCCCGCCCAGGCCTTCGCGCCGGTTGCTGGCCACGCTCCCCAGGGTCGCCGGCGCCTGAAAGCCGCCACCGGCGGCGGCCAGGTAGGCGCGCTGCCCGGACTGGGCGAAGCCCAGGCGCAAGCGCGCGCCAGCTCTTACCGGAAAACACGACCAGGCCGGCAGGGGCTCGCCATCCAGGCGGGCGTCCAGCGGCGCACCGGTCAGCGCCAGCCAGGTATTGGTCTCGATCTCGAATTCGGCGCCGCCCAGGGCGATCTCCAGCAGCGGCGCCGCGACCGGATTGCCCACCAGGCGATTGGCCCAGCGCGCGGCATGGCCGTCCATGGGCCCCGAGGGCGCCACCCCCAGGTGTTGCCAGCCCTGGCGCCCCAGATCCTGCAGCAGGGTCAGGGGACCGGGTTTGATGACCTGCAGTCCGCTCATGGCTGACCTCCCTGGGCGCGAAAGGCCGCTTCGTCGACGGGTACGAAGCGCACCCGATCACCGGGTGCCAGCAGGCACGGCGGCTCGGCCCGGGCATCGAAGACCGTCCACAGGCAGCGACCGATGAGATTCCAGCCGCCCGGCGACGCCTGGGGATAGACGGCGGTCTGGCGCTCGGCGATGGCCAGGCTGCCGGCGGGTACGTGGGTCCGCGGCGTGCTGCGCCGGGGCAGCGCCAGGCGTTCGTCCAGTTCGCCGAGAAAGGCGAAGCCCGGCATGAAGCCGATGGCGCCCACCTGATAGTCACGACCGCTGTGCAGAGTGATGACCTCGCCCTCGCTCAGGCCACAGCGCTCGGCCACCTCGGCCAGATCGGGGCCGGCATAGAGCGTCGGCACCTGGTGCAGGCGCCCGCCCTCGCCCGCCGGCGCGGCGCCCGGCCAGTCGGCCAGCAGGGGGTCGAGGCCGGCCTGCAACTCGGCCAGGGTCAGTTGCAGGGGATCGTAGTGCACCAGCAGGCTGGTCCAGCCCGCCACCAGATCGGTCACCGCCGGGCCGAAGCGCCGGCGAATCCGTTCGCCCAGGCGGGCGATGCGCGGGGGTAGCTCGGCATCGGGATGCTCGGCCAGTTCGAGCAGCAGCGCCGCGACGCCTAAGGGTTTGCCGACGATCATAGGGCGTCCAGGGCGGCGCGCAGCCGCCGCAGCACCGCCAGGGATTCGGCGTTGTCGCCATGCACGCAGAGGCTGTCGGCCTGCAGCCGCATGGGTTGGCCATCGAAACCGGGAAAGTCTTCGCCACGGGCGATGGCGACGGCCTGGGCGAGGATGCGTTCGGGATCGTGATGGACGGCGCCGACCTGGCCACGCGGAGCCAGGGAACCGTCGGCCAGATAGGCGCGATCGGCGAAGGCTTCCAGCAGCAGCGGTACCCCGGCGGCTTCGGCCAGCCGGCGCTCGCGGTCGTTGTCGGCCTTGGCCAGCACCATCAGCGGCAGTCCCTGGCGATAGCGGGCGCAGGCGGAAAGCGCGGCGCTCAGCAGGGCATCGTCCTTGACTAGGGCGTTGTAGAGGGCGCCATGGGGCTTCACGTACTCGACGCGCACGCCTGCGGCGCGGCAGAAGGCGTCGAGGGCGCCGATCTGGTAGAGGATCATGGCTTCCACCTCGGCCGGGGTGCAGGCCATGGGCCGCCGACCGAAGCCCACCAGATCGGGATAGGCCGGATGGGCGCCGATCTGCACGCCGTTGGCCACCGCCAGGGTCACGGCGCGCTGCATGGTCAGGGGATCGGCGGCATGGAAGCCGCAGGCCAGATTGGCCTGGTCGACCAGGGGAATGGCATGGGCGTCGTCACCCATGGACCAGGCACCATAGCTTTCACCGGAATCGCAATTGAGCAGCAGGCGAGCGGGCATGACAGGATCCTCTGAGAAGGTAGCTCGAGTGTCGGAAAGCCGGAGCGCCGCTGTCCAACAAAAGATTCCGGGCGCTGGCGATAAGAAGCTGTTGAAACATCGGGGCTAGACCAGCACCGGCAAGGCGCGCTCCGGGCCCAGGCGCGTGCACCAGTCGGCCACCACCGTCTGGCTCAGGGCCACCACCGCCTCGCTCAGCGCCAGGCCGGCGCCGCCGTGCCAGCTGGCCTGGACATCGAAGGGCGGCGGGCCGGCCAGCGGCAGGGGCAGGGGCATGAGACTGCCACGGGCCAATTCCTCGATCACCAGGGCCGGCGGCAGGGCGCCGATGCCGAAGCCCTCGCCCATCAGCTTGATGATGGCCGCCACCGAGTTGATGCAGCAGACCCGCGGTTCGGCGATGCCTTCGCGCTGGAGCAGGCCGAGGATGTCCTGGTGCGGACGGGAATGGCGGGAAAAGGTGATCAGCCGTTCGCCCGCCAGTTCGGCGAGATTGGCGTAGGGCCGCGCCAGGTGGCTGTCGCTGGCCACCAGCCAGCGCACCGGGTAGCTGGCCAGGTGCAGATTGCGGATGCCCTCGGCGCGCAGGAGATCGGTCTGGAAGATCAGGTCGAGCTGCCCCCGCGCCAGCTGCTCGGCCAGATTCAGCGCCGTGTCCGCGGTCAATTCCAGCTCGATGGCCGGATAGGTCTGGGTGACCGCGGCGATCAGCTGGTCCAGCCAGCTGTGGATCACCGTATCCATCACCCCGATGCGCAGGCGGCCCTCCAGGGTCTGGCCATGGCCCAGGGCCTCGTGCAGCTCGCGCTGGGTGGCCAGCATCCGTTCGGCGTAGCCCAGTACCCGATGGCCCTCGGCGGTCAGGCTCACGCCGCGGGAGTCGCGCAGGAACAGTTGCACGCCCAGTTCGCTCTCCAGCACGGCGATGCGACTGGAAATGGCCGCCTGGGTGGTGGACAGCTTTTCCGCCGTCAGGCGGAAACTGCCCAGGCGGGCGACCCAGACGAAGGTATCGAGAAAGCGCAGATTCATGGGGACCTCGACAAGGCTACCCCGCCACTTTACCCCCACCGGCGAGCTTGTCTGCCCCGCTTTTCCCTATCGGCGGCGAACAGTTTTATTTGCTGGACGCCAGCTCCGCCGGCGGCGAAAGATGCCAGCCGGCGTTATGCCAAGTGACGTCTGACAACAATAACGAGCGGTGCCGCGGGCACTGCCTGGATCAGCCGAAGCCGCCCGCGGCTTCCTACCGTCCGCCGCACCGTCTGCCCGGAGCGCGGTGGACCCGCTGGAGACATCCACCTATGCAAACCACCGTCAACCTCTGGCCGCTGCTGGGCGTGCTGGTCATCGTGGTCGGCTTCGTGCTGAGGTTCAATCCGCTGCTGGTCGTCGCCCTGGCCGCCGTGGCCACCGGGATCGCCGCCCAGTTCAGCCCCGAGGCGCTGCTCGCCGCCATCGGCACCGGCTTCATCAAGGCGCGTGCCCTGCCGCTGATCATCCTGCTGCCGCTGGCGGTGATCGGCCTGCTCGAACGCCACGGCCTGCGCCTGCATGCGCAGAACTGGATCGCCCGCTTTCGCAACGCCACCGTCGGCCGCCTGCTGATCTTCTACCTCTTCGTCCGCGAGACCACCGCGGCCCTGGGGCTGACCAGCCTCGGCGGCCATCCGCAGATGGTCCGCCCGCTGCTGGCGCCCATGGCCGAAGGCACCGCCGAAAAACTCCATGGCCGTCTGCCCGAGACCCTGCGCCAGCGGCTGCTGGCCTTTTGCGCCGCCACCGACAATGTCGGCCTGTTCTTTGGCGAGGACATCTTCGTCGCCTTTGGTGCCATCGCCCTGATGCACACCTTCCTGCTCGGCGCCGGACTCGATGTCGAACCCCTGCACATCGCCCTCTGGGGCATTCCCACGGCGCTCTGCGCCTTCTTCATCCACGCCCTGCGCCTGCACCGCTTCGATCGCCAGCTCTATCGCGAGCTGACCGCGAACCGGGAGGTGCGGCCATGATCCTGTCGATCCAGTACCTGTTCTGGCTGGCCGGCGCCATCCTGGCGCTGACCGCGGTCATGACCCTGGCCGATCGTCAGCACCCCAAGCGCTGGACCAGCGGTCTGTTCTGGGGCCTGTTCAGCCTGGTTTTCCTGATCGGCGATCGCCTGCCACCCGCCTGGGTGGGCGCCGGGGTGCTGCTGATGGCGGTGCTGGCCGGCTGCGGTGCGGTGGGCAGCGGTCATCACGCCAGTCGTCCCGAACGCGAGACCCGTGCCAGCGCCGGCCGCCTGGGCAATCGCCTGTTCATTCCGGCGCTGGCCATTCCCGTGGTGACGGTGATCGGCAGCGTCTTGCTCAAGGATGTACAGATCGCCGGTCTGCCGCTGCTCGACCCGAAGAACGTCACCTTCGTCTCCCTCGGCCTGGGCGCCCTGGTGGCCCTGGCGCTGGCCTGCTGGCTGACCCGCGACACCCCGATCCAGGCGATGCGCGAATCGCGGCGCCTGACCGATGCCCTGGGCTGGTCGCTGGTCCTGCCCCAGGCCCTGGCCATGCTCGGCCTGGTCTTTACCGACGCCGGCGTCGGCAAGGCGGTGGCGCACCTGGCCACCGCCTACGTGGCCCTCGACCTGCGCCTGGTGGCGGTGGTGGTCTATGTGGTGGGCATGGCCGCCTTCACCGTCATCATGGGCAACGGCTTCGCCGCCTTCCCGGTGATGACCGGCGGCATCGGCGTGCCGGTGCTGGTGGGCGTCTACCACGCCGATCCGGCGGTGATGGCCGCCATCGGCATGTTCTCCGGCTACTGCGGCACCCTGATGACGCCCATGGCGGCCAACTTCAACATCGTGCCGGCGGCCCTGCTGGAGCTGGACGACAAGAATGCCGTGATCAAGGCCCAGGTCCCCACCGCCCTGGCGGTGCTGGCCTGCAACGTGGTGCTGCTCTATCTGCTGATGTGAGGTATCCCATGACCCTGTTGCTCACCGGTTTCGCGCCCTTTGGCGGCGAGACCCTCAACCCCTCCTGGGAAGCCGTGCGCCGGCTGGATGGCGAGTGCCTCGGCGATCTGCCGGTGGTCGCGGCGCAGCTGCCGACCGAATTCGGCACCGCGCTCCGGGTGCTGGATGAGCTGCTCGAGCGCCATCGCCCGACCCTGGTGGTGGCGGTCGGCCAGGCCGGCGGGCGGGCCGAGCTGTCGCTGGAGCGCATCGCCATCAACGTCGACGACGCCCGCATCCCCGACAACGCCGGACGCCAGCCCATCGACGAGCCGGTGGTGGCTGGTGGCCCGGCGGCCTATTTCAGCACCCTGCCGATCAAGGCCATGACCCGGGTCCTGCGCGACGCCGGCATTCCCGCGGCGGTGTCCCAGACCGCCGGTACCTTCGTCTGCAACCACGTCTTCTACGGCCTGCAGCATCGCCTGCAGGGCAGCGGGGTACGCGGCGGCTTCATCCATATTCCCTACCTGCCGGCCCAGGCCGCCGCTCAGCCCGGCGCGCCGTCCATGGCCCTGGAGACCCTAATCGCCGGTCTGCGCCTGGCGCTGACCTGCGCGGCAACCACCCGGGCGGACCTGCGCGAAGGCGGCGGTCAACTGGACTGACCCCCGCAGGCGCTGCGGCGGAGGACCACCCGGGCCGGCTGGCCTACAATGCCCCCTCCGCCGCCGCTGCGATTAGCCCATGTCCACCCTGCTTGCCGACTGGCGTCACCCCCTGTTGCACCGCCGCGTCTGGGCCCTGGCCGCGCCGATGATCCTGTCCAATCTCAGCGTGCCGCTGGTGACCCTGGTCGACAGCGCCATCGCCGGTCATCTGCCCGAAGCCCGTCAACTCGCCGCGGTGGCCATGGGCGGCGCCTTCTACACCGCCCTGCTGGGCATCCTCGGCTTCCTGCGCATGGGCACCACCGGCTTCGCCGCCCAGGCCAGCGGCCGCCGCGACGGCGCCGCCCTGCGCCAGATCCTCCTGCAGGCCGGCCTGCTCGGGCTGGGTCTGTCGCTGCTCCTGCTGCTGGCCGCCAGCCTGGCGCTGGAACCGCTGCTTGCCTGGCTCGGCCTGGATCCCGCCTTCGCCGACCTGGCCGCGCGCTTTCTGCACCTGCGCCTGCTCGGCCTGCCCGCGGCGCTGCTCAGCTACGCGGTGATCGGCTGGCTGCTCGGTACCCAGGATGCGCGCACGCCGCTGGTGCTGCTGCTCACCACCAATGCCCTGAACCTGCTGCTGGTGACCGGCTTCGTGCTCGGCCTCGGCGCCGGGGTGCAGGGCATCGCCCTGGCCTCGGTGCTGGCGGAATGGAGCGGCATGCTGCTCGGCCTCTGGCTGGTGCTGCGCCGCCTGCGGCTGTGGCCCGGCCGGATCGATCGCCCGGCGCTGCGCCGCCTCGCCAGCTGGCAGCCGCTGCTGGCGGTCAATCGCGACATCTTCATCCGCTCCCTGGCGCTGCAGGCGGTGTTCCTGCTGTTCGCCGCCCAGGGCGCCCAGCTGGGCGAGACCACGGTGGCGGTCAACGCCCTGCTGCTCAATGGCCTGCTGGTCACCGCCTTCGCCCTCGACGGCCTCGCCCATGCGGTGGAGGCCCTGGCCGGCCATGCCCTGGGCGCGCGCGAGGGCGCCACCCTGCGCCGGGTGCTGGTGATCGCCGGCGGCTGGTCACTGCTGGCCAGCCTCGGCTTCGCCCTGGCCTTCGCCCTCGGCGGCGATCTGTTCGTCGCCCTGCAGAGCGACATCGCCGCGGTACGCGAGGCGGCTCACGCCTACCTGCCCTATCTGGCCGTGCTGCCGCTGATCGCCATGGTCAGCTACCTGCTGGATGGCCTCTTCATCGGCGCCACCCGCGCCCGGGAGATGCGCAACTCGATGCTGCTGGCCCTGTTGCTGGCGCTGCCGCTCGGCTGGCTGCTGCGCGGCCTCGGCAACCACGGCCTGTGGCTGGCCTTTCTCGCCTTCATGGCGCTGCGCGGCCTGATCTCCGCCCTGCTCGCCTGGCGCCTGGCCCACCGCGAAGGCTGGCTCAGCGAGGACGGCAGCGCCTGACGTTGCGGAACCGCCGGGTCGGCGCTCCCCTCAAAGTCGGACATCCCCTGCCAAGAGCGCTGCCATGAGCGAAGACACCCGCGATCAGGAACCCCTGGACACCCCCGCCGACGGCGACGACGTCCCCGAGCACCAGAAGCCGGAAAATCTGGAAAAGCTCAAGGATTACGGCAAGGACCAGATTCCGCCCGGCATCGCCTGACGCCAACCCTGAACCTCTCGACAAAAGCCGTCGACAGCGGTGGCAAAGCCCCGGCGGAGCTCTTAGCATCCGTCGGGTTGAGTGGGCCCAAGGGCCTTCGTGAAGGGAATCCGGATCACCATGACCGTCAGGTCCTACCTGTCGCCTCTGCGCGCGCCCCTGGTGGCGCTACTGGCGCTTGTCCCGGCGCTGGCCCAGGCCGTCGACGGCTACGCCGGGATCGCCTTCGGCACCGAGCAGAAAGCCTTTCTGGCGAAAAAACTCTGCACCTTCCAGCCGCGCAAGATCGACGTCGTCGGCGTCGAGTATTTCGAGTGCACTGATTTGACCTTCGCCGGTGAAAAGGTCGAGGCCGGCGCCTTCTTCATCGATGGCCGCTTCCTGCGCCTGTCCATCGTCACGCCCCTGGCGCAGTCCTTCCTGATCGCCGAAGGCCTCACCCAGAAATACGGCAAGCCCTCTTCCCAGTCGTCGGCCGCCGCCTTCGAGCGCCTGACACAGGACGACGACGCCCAGGCCTATCTGGCCTTCGACCACGACACCGTCGTCTACAAGTTCAGCGCCCAGGCAGCACGCAAGAAGCAGGTCCTGCTGATCTATACCTCGCCGCGCTACGAGCCCCTGCTCAAGGAGAAGCAGCTGCAGTTCGTCAAAGATTCTCTCTAAACATCCAGTTACAGCTCGTCGGACAATTGGGCCTTTGGCCATCAAAGTGTTGCCCCGTTCACGTATGGCCGGAAACAAGCCATGAACAATGGCAGATAGCCACGGTCAGAACGCGGGCAAGGAGCCCCTTCCTGTAACCGGCTACTTACGGACGTCGTTCCTTCGGGAGTCCTACCATGACCGAACCTGTCGCAACGCGCGCCCTGGCGCCGCAGCGTTCCCGCTTTCGTTTGCCCCAGTGCTTTGGCTTCAGCTGCACAGGTTCTCTTTTGAAAAGGATCATTCAATGAACACTCGCAATCTCTGGGTCGACTATGCCAAGGCCATAGGCATCGTGCTGGTCGTCTACGGCCATGTCGTCCGCGGCCTGCTCAACGCCGGCATCCTGCAGGACGCCGAATTCCACGGCCTGGTGGACAGCGTCATCTACAGCTTCCACATGCCGCTGTTCTTCTTCCTGTCCGGCCTGTTCTTCTACAGCTCCTTCATCAAGCGCGGCACCGGCGGCCTGCTGGTGAACAAGATCGACACCATCGTCTATCCCTTCCTGGTCTGGTCGCTGCTGCAGGGCTCGGTGGAGGCGCTGATGTCGCGCTACACCAATGGCGGCGTCAGCTTCAGCGAAGTCCTGACGGTCTGGGAGCCACGCCAGCAGTTCTGGTTCCTCTATGCGCTGTTCCTGGTGTTCTGCCTGGCCATGCTCGCCTATCGCTGGGCCAAGCCGCTGGCCTTCTTCGCCGTGTTCGCCTTTGGCGCCCTGGTCTATCTGTTCCAGAACGCCGGCCCGGAAGACTTCTTCTTCACCTTTACCGCGCAGAACTTCGTGTTCTTCGCCTTCGGCGTCTGGTTCAACAACTTCAAGCAGGCCATCGAGGAACAGGCCGGTCGCGTGATGCTGGGTTCGGGTCTGCTGTTCGTGGTGCTCGAATACTGGTTCCACGGCCTGCTGGGCCTGGTCTACACCGATCGTGGTCTGGCCACCCTGGTGCTGGCGCTGAACGGCATCGTTTTCGTCAGCGCCACCTGCATGGTGCTGGCACAGCGGCCGCTGCAGTGGGTGCTCACCCTGGGCGCGCTGTCCATGCCCATCTACGTGATGCACGTGCTCAGCGGCAGTGGCGCTCGCATCGTCCTGAGCAAGGGCCTGCACATCAACGACGGCCTGCTGCACATCGTCGCCGGTTGCGCCTTCGGCATCCTGGTGCCGGTGGCCATCGCCAAGCTGCTGGAAGCCCGCGGCATCAACGGTCTGTTCGAGGCGCCGGCGTGGATCTCCGCCCGGCGGTGGCTTCGGCCCAAAGCAGAAACCCCCCGCCCCGCCGTCTAAATGACGACACCGGCCAGGGCGCCCTGCGCGCCCTGGCCGGCGCGGCAGAGCTTTCGGATCACCGCGCAAGAGCCAATAAAAAAACCCGCTGCCAGTCACCTGGCAGCGGGTTTTTTGTTGGCTGCAGCCCTGGGGCTTCAGCCGGTCACGCGAATCACTGGCTGGCCAGTACCTGGCCGTTCTTCACTTCCAGTTGCTTGCCCGGCTCGTGGTCCATGCGGACCTGGCCGATCTTGCCATCCAGCAGGTATTTGACGTCATAGCCGACCACCTTGTCGCTGCTGTCGTTGACCGTGCTGCAGCGGGTCTGGGTGGTGGTGTAGGTGTCGCGGTTCTGCATGTATTCCTGACCCTTGTTGCCGGCGTAACCACCGCCCACGGCACCGGCGATGGTCGCCAGGGTCTTGCCGCTGCCGTTGCCGACCTGGTTGCCCAGCAGACCGCCGACGACCGCGCCTACGGCGGTCCCGGCGATCTGGTGTTGGTCCTGAACAGGCCGCCGATGCGTCACCGCGACCTCCTTGCAGACCTCGCGCGGGGTCTTGACCGTTTCCTTGACCGGCTGGACGGCGACGACCTCGGCGTACTGAGGCCCGCGGTCGACGAAACTGTACGCCACGGCGCCACCAGCGGTGGCGACGATGGCTCCCAGAACCGTACCTACGAGCATCGACTTGTTCACTACAACCTCCTGACTACTCTGTCATAGCGGGCACCTGGCCCTTTGCCATGCCTGGGACATCAGGGACGGTCGTCGAGTTCCTTGGCTTGCGGGGGAATCAGGTCCTCGCTCTTCAGGTCCAGCCAGATCAGCACCACGTTGGCGATATAGATCGACGAGTAGGTACCGGCCAGCACGCCGATGAACAGCGCCAGGGAGAAGCCGAACAGGTTGTCGCCGCCAAAGAACAGCAGCGCCGCCACGGCCAGCAGGGTCGAGATCGAGGTGGCCAGGGTGCGCAGCAGGGTCTGGGTGGTCGAGACGTTGATGTTCTCGATCAGACTGGCCTTGCGCAGTACCCGGAAGTTCTCCCGCACCCGGTCGAACACCACGATGGTGTCGTTGAGCGAGTAGCCGATGATGGCCAGGACCGCCGCCAGCACCGTCAGGTCGAAGGTGATCTGGAAGAACGACAGCAGGCCCAGGGTCACCACCACGTCGTGCACCAGCGAAATGATCGCGCCCACGGCGAACTTCCACTGGAAGCGGAAGGCCACGTAGACCAGCACGCTACCCAGGGCCAGCAGCATGCCCAGGCCGCCCTGGTCACGCAGTTCCTCGCCCACCTGCGGACCGACGAACTCGGTACGGGTCAGGGAGAAGCGCTCGGTGCTCGCCTTCTGCAACGCGCTGGTCACCTGCTGGCCCAGCTGCGGGTTGTCACCCGGCATCCGGACCAGGACATCGGTGGTGGCGCCGAAGCTCTGCACCACCGCCTCCTCGAAGCCGGCGCCCTGCAACTCCTGACGGATCTTGCCGAGGTCGGCGGGCTGCTCGTAGCGCAGCTCGATCAGGGTACCGCCGGTGAAATCCAGGCCGAAGTTCAGCCCCTTGTAGAACCAGCTGAACAGCGCCAGAACGGTCAGGAGCGCGGTGATGGCGAACGCGATATTGCGTACGCCCATGAAGTTGATGGTCTTTTTCATCGCCGCGTCCTCAAATCCACAGCTTCTTGACGTTCCGGCCGCCATAAATCAGGTTGACCATGGCACGGGTCACGAAGATGGCGGTGAACAGGGAGGTGAAGATACCCAGCGACATGGTCACGGCGAAGCCCTTGACCGGCCCGGTGCCCATGGCGAACAGGATGGCGCCCACCAGCAGGGTCGTCAGGTTGGAGTCCAGGATCGCCGTGAAGGCGCGACTGAAGCCCTCATGGATGGCGCGCTGGATCGGCATGCCGTTGGCGATCTCTTCGCGGATCCGCGAGAAGATCAGCACGTTGGCGTCCACCGCCTGACCCATGGTCAGGACGATACCGGCGATGCCCGGCAGGGTCAGGGTGGCATGCAGGATGGACATCAAGGCCATCAGCAGCACCATGTTGAAGCCCAGGGCGATGGTAGCCAGCAGGCCGAAGAAGCGGTAGATGGCGATCAGGAACAGCGAGACGAAGACCATGCCCCACAGCGAGGCATCGATACCCTTCTCGATGTTGTCGGCACCCAGGCTCGGGCCGAGGGTACGCTCCTCGGCGAAGTACATGGGTGCGGCCAGGCCACCGGCACGCAGCAGCAGCGCCAGTTCCGAGGCCTCGCCCGAGCCGTTCAGGCCGGTGATGCGGAAGCTGTTGCCCAGGGCCGACTGAATGGTCGCCAGGCTGATGATGCGCCGCTCCTCCTCGAAGCCGGGCACCGCCACTTCCTTCTGTACGCCGTCCACGGTCTGGGTGGTGTAGCGGGTGACCGGGCGCTGCTCGATGAACACCACGGCCATGCTGCGGCCGACGTTGCTGCGGGTGGCGCGGTTGATCAGATCGCCGCCATGGCCATCCAGGCGGATGTTGACCTGGGGCCGGCCGTTCTCGTCGAAGCTGGCCGAGGCGTCGGTGACCTGGTCACCGGTGATGATGACGTTACGCTCCAGCGGTACCGCCGGACGACCAGGCTCGCGGAATTCGAAGCTCTCGGTGGAGGCGCGCGGGGTGTCCGCGGTGGCGGCCAGGCGGAATTCCAGGTTGGCGGTCTTGCCGAGGATGCGTTTGGCTTCGGCGGTGTCCTGCACGCCCGGCAGCTCGACCACGATGCGGTCGGCGCCCTGGCGCTGCACCAGCGGCTCGGCCACGCCCAGTTCGTTGACCCGGTTGCGCACCGTGGTCAGGTTCTGGGTGACGGCATAGTTGCGGATCTCGCGCAGCTTGGCCTCGGTCAGCTGCAGACGCAGCACCTGCAGGTCACCACGGGTGTCGGTGGTCAGCTCGAAATCGGTGTAGTTCTTGCGGATCAGGCTCTGCGCCTGCTGCAGATCGGCGGCATCGGTGAAGCCCAGCTGCAGGGCGCCGTTCTGGTCGGGCATGCTGCGATAGCGCACCTTCTCGCGACGCAGCAGAGTCTTGACCTCGTTGTCATAGACCTTCAGGCGCGCGTCCACGGCCTTGTCCATGTCCACAGCCAGCAGGAAGTGCACACCACCGGACAGGTCCAGGCCCAGCTTCATGGGGCTGGCACCGAGCTTGCGCAGCCACTGCGGGGTGGTGGGCGCCAGGTTCAGGGCGACCACGAAGTCGTCGCCAAGGGTGCGGCGGACCACTTCCTGGGCCGGCAGCTGATCGTCGGCGCGCATCAGGCGGATCAGCACCCGGCTGCCGCTCTCGTTGACGTCGCTGGATTTCACGGCGAGTTGCGCCTGCGCCAGAGCCGCGTTCACCCGCTGCACATCGGCAGGGGTCACCGTGCGTTCGGTGCTGGAAGCGCTGATCTGCAGGGCCGGATCGTCGGGGTACAGATTAGGAACCGAATAGATGACGCCCACGACCAGTACGGCCAGGATCAGCAGGTACTTCCAGAGGGGATATTTGTTGAGCATGACACCGCCCGAGATAAAGGCGGGGCGCCTTGCGCGCCCCGATATTAGCTAGATTGAGGAAGACTCAGAGGGCCTTCAGGGTGCCCTTCGGCAGGGTCGCGGCAATGGCGCCCTTCTGGAACTTGAGCTCGACGTTGTCGGACACTTCCAGCACCACGAACTCGTCGGTGACCTTGTTGATGCGACCGGCTATGCCACCGGTGGTCACCACTTCGTCACCCTTCTGCAGGCCGCCGATCAGGTTCTTGTGATCCTTGGTGCGCTTGGCCTGGGGACGCCAGATCAGGAAATAGAAGATCACCACGAAGCCGATCAGGAAGATGAACTGAATGTATTCACCTCCCGGTGCAGCGTTGGCGGCCGGCGCGGCAGCTTCCTGGGCCTGGGCCGTGGAAATCAGAAAACTCATTGCACTACTCCTTGCAGAGTTGGATGACGGAAAAAGAAGAGATGCCGGGGGTCGCTCGCCGCCGTTCCGACCGCCTCGAGACCCTGCTCACGCCCCCGACGAAGGACGCGCGAGCGTCGTTTCGCCAGGGCGATCGGACAGGGGCTTTCAGCTGTCGAGCGGCGGCGTAGGCAGGCCGCGCCGAGCATAGAAGGCGTCCACAAAGTCGGCCAATTTACCCTCTTGGATAGCCTGGCGCAAACCGGCCATCACGCGCTGGTAATACCGCAGGTTGTGGATCGTATTCAGCATACTCCCCAGCATTTCCCCGCATTTATCCAGATGGTGCAGATAGGCCCGGGAGAAATGTTTGCAGGTGTAACAGTCGCAGGTCGGGTCCAGCGGCGTCTCGTCGTGACGGTGCACGGCATTGCGCAGCTTGAGGACACCGGTGTCGATGAACAGGTGGCCGTTGCGGGCATTGCGGGTGGGCATCACGCAGTCGAACATGTCGACGCCACGGCGCACGCCTTCCACCAGGTCTTCCGGCTTGCCTACGCCCATCAGGTAGCGCGGCTTGTCGGCCGGCAGGTGCGGCGGCAGGAAGTCCAGCACCCTGATCATCTCTTCCTTGGGCTCGCCCACCGACAGGCCGCCGATGGCGTAGCCGTCGAAGCCGATGCCTTCCAGGCCCTCCAGGGACCTCAGGCGCAGCTCTTCGTGCATGCCACCCTGGACGATGCCGAACAGCGCCGAGGGGTTGTCGCCATGGGCTTCGCGGGAGCGCTTGGCCCAGCGCAGCGACAGCTCCATGGAGCGGCGCGCGGTGTCGAAGTCGGCAGGATAAGGGGTGCACTCGTCGAAGATCATCACGATGTCCGAGCCCAGGGCGCGTTGCACCGCCATGGACTCCTCGGGCCCCATGAAGACCTTGGCACCGTCCACCGGCGAGGCGAAGTAGACGCCCTCCTCCTTGATCTTGCGCAGCGCGCCCAGGCTGAACACCTGGAAGCCGCCCGAATCGGTGAGGATCGGCCCCTGCCACTGCATGAAGTCGTGCAGGTCGCCATGGCGCTGGATCACCTCGGTCCCTGGGCGCAGCCAGAGGTGGAAGGTGTTGCCGAGGATGATCTGGGCGCCGATGTCGGCGACGCTGTCGGGCAGCATGCCCTTGACCGTGCCGTAGGTACCGACCGGCATGAAGGCCGGGGTCTCGACCACGCCGCGGGGAAAGGTCAGGCGACCGCGACGGGCCTTGCCCTCGGTGGCCAGCAATTCGAAATTCATGAAACTCATATCAGCTCTCCGGGCCCTGGGCCCCGGGATTGCGGGTGATGAACATGGCGTCGCCATAACTGAAGAAGCGATAGCCCTCGGCCACGGCCGTGGCATAGGCGGCCATGGTCTCGCGGTAACCGGCAAAGGCCGACACCAGCATCAGCAGGGTCGACTCGGGCAGGTGGAAGTTGGTCACCAGCGCATCGACCACGTGGAAGGGCCGACCGGGATAGAGAAAGATGTCCGTCTCGCCGGCGAAGGCCTTGAGCTCGCCGTCACGGGCGGCGCTTTCCAGCGAACGCACGCTGGTGGTGCCGACGGCGATCACCCGGCCACCCCGGGCGCGGCAGGCGGCCACGGCATCCACCACGGCCTGGTCGACCTGCAGCCACTCGCGGTGCATGTGGTGGTCTTCGATCCTTTCCACCCGCACCGGCTGGAAGGTGCCGGCACCGACGTGCAGGGTGACGAAGGCGGTCGCCACGCCCTTGGCGCGGATGGCGTCCAGCAGCGGCTCGTCGAAGTGCAGTCCGGCAGTGGGCGCGGCCACGGCGCCGGCATTGCGCGCATAGACGGTCTGGTAGCGCTCGCGATCCTCGGCTTCGTCAGGCCGGTCGATATAGGGCGGCAGCGGCATGTGGCCGACCCGCTCCAGCAGCGGCAGCACCGGCTCGGCGAATTTCAGCTCGAACAGCGCCTCGTGGCGCGCCACCATCTCGGCTTCGGCGCCGCCGTCGATGAGGATGCGGCTGCCCGGTTTGGGCGACTTGCTGGACCGCACATGGGCCAGCACCCGCTCCTCGTCCAGCACCCGCTCCACCAGGATCTCCAGCTTGCCGCCACTGGCCTTCTGGCCGAACAGCCGCGCGGGTATCACCCGGGTGTCGTTGAACACCATCAGGTCGCCGGGCCGCAGATAGCCCAGCAGATCGGCGAAATGGCGATGACTGAGCTCACCGCTGGGGCCGTCGAGCACCAGCAATCGACTGCCGCGGCGCTCGGCCAGCGGATGACGGGCGATGAGGGATTCGGGGAGGTCGAAATGGAAGTCGGCGACGTGCATGGCAGGTAGATCTCGAAAGGCCGCACAGCTTACCGGAAGCGGCCTTTTTCACCAACGCACTTTGGATTGACCGGGCCTGCCCGCGTCCCTATACTCCGCCGCCATTGCCCCGGTGGCGGAACCGGTAGACGCGGCGGATTCAAAATCCGTTTCCGAAAGGAGTGGGAGTTCGAGTCTCCCCCGGGGCACCAAGCTGTACCTTCCAGGCCTTCTCCGTGTTGGCTGGAGGCCGAAGAAACCGCCCCTTGAGGCGGTTTTTTTGTGCCTGGGGCGCCCGGGTTGCGGCCTCGAGACGAGCCTTAGTCCACGATGAATAATCTGGCGCCAATCGCGGTAGAGGATCTGTGGGCCTCGGCATTGTCGGCCACCTGGTAGCTCATGCCAGCGGTCAAGGTGAAGACGCGACCATCGACCAGCTCGGTATCCAATCGACCGTCCAGGCACAGCAGGATGTGCCCCTTGCTGCACCAGTGATCGGCAAGGTAACTCTCACTGTACTCGACCATGCGGACTCGTATTGCCCCAAACTGGCAGGTACGCCAAACAGCCGAGCCGGTCGTTCCCGCATGGACTACAGGTTCGATTGTCGACCAATCAGTGATTCCGAATGGAATGTCGCTCAGTTGCATGACGGCCTCTATCAGGACAGGAGGGGTATGGTACCCGGGCAGCAAGACTGTCAATTCATACAGATTGGCCGAATTTGCGAGATACGCAGCCTTGGAGGGTCTCCACTCGCTGCGCCTTCTGTACCTTTACGAATGCGCCGCCCCGTTGATCAGGCACGCTCTTGATCACCCCACTCCCGCTTTCATCATGAGGAAGGATGCCTGTTGAAGTTGAAATGGATATTGCTTGGCCTCGCACTGCTACTGTCCGGCTGCAGTCACTACAGCGATGCCGGCCCGATCTGCGAGCCGAGTCCGCTGAGCGGTGAGGACTGCCAGAAGCGGCAGCCGGTCGGGAATTACCTGATGGACAAGTATCACGAATGGGAACGCTACCAGTAGGCTCGCATTCTCGATCTGTTTAGCGAGGGCTAGGTATGAGGCGAACCGCACCACTGCTGATCGTCCTGTTGCTTGGACTGCAAGGCTGCGCCGTACAGCAACCGGCCCAGCCAGCCGGTGCAGCTGTCGACCTGGATCGCTCGCCTAGTTGGACCCTGCAGGCCCGGTTGCACAGTGCGCTCTATGGATGCGAATTGCTGGTGCTGCACGGCAACAACGCCCGCCTGGCGGGCGAGCAGGGGCGCTTGGCGGACTTTCGCCAGCGGCTGAACAGCTGCCAGACCCAGGCCGCTGCCGAAGAAAAGCAGGCTACGGGCCAGTTACCCACCGGCCAAGATCGCCTGCTGCGCAATGCGCAGAAGGCCTACCTGATCGCCTGGCAGCGCTATCTGGCCGGACTCACCATCGATCATCCGGCTGATCTGCAGCAGAAACAGTCTTATCTTGAGGCGCGATCAGCGCTGCTCGAGGTGGCGTCGAAACGCCGGGACATCCGCGCCGAGCCCGGCAAACGACCGGATAGCCAGCTGACAACCGGCAGCTGAAACCCGAGGGCAAAGCATGCAATAGTAAGACATCGATACGGACGCGAGATCTTGCGCATGGAAACGCTCTCCCCTCTCTCCCAGGTGGCGGTCAAGGACCTGGAAACGGCCCAGACCCCCGCTCGCTTCTCCACCGCCTTCATCGAGCGCCTGCTCTCGCGTTGCGAGACGCGCATGGACGAGATGGAAGCCTGCCCCGACATGAGCGCGGATCTGCGCCTGATCCACATGCAGAACGTCGATCTGTTGGTGCGTACCGTGGTAGGCGAATGCCGCCATCGGGATCAGATCCGCCGCGTGCAGCGAATCCTGAGCTTCTGCGAAGCCCACGCCGGCTGGCTGCAGCCGCAACCGGTCGTGAGCAAGGGCGCCGCCTAGCGGACGGCGCCGCCGGGCCCTAGCCGGCCCGGCGCAGCAACAGCACCCCGGCCACGGCGCAGAGCAGCGCCGGTGCCAGCACGGCCAGTAGCGGCGAGAAGCCGAACACCAGGCTGGACGGCCCCAGCAGATCCTGGAAGATTCGCAGGGCGAAGCCGATGATCACCCCGGTGAAGATCCGCTGTCCCAGGGTCACCGAGCGCAGCGGGCCGAAGATGAAGGAGATCGCCATCAGCACCAGGGCGGCGGTCACCAGCGGCTGGAAGATCTTCGACCAGAACGCCAGCCAGTAGCTTTTGTTGCTCAGCCCCTGATCGGCCAGGTAGTGGATGTACCACCACAGCCCGGAGATCGACAGCGCATCCGGCTCCATGATCACGGTGTCGAGCACCTGCGGGGTCAGCTCGACGTTCCAGGTGACCTTGGGCTCCTGGCGCACGCTGGTCTGGCGATTGCCGAAGTCGGTGATGCTGACGTTTTCCAGCTCCCAGTGATCGCCGCGATAGATGCCGCGCTGGGCGAAGCTGGATTGCAGCAGGTGGCGATTGTCGTCGAATTCGTAGCGCGTCACGCCCAGGAGCAGGCCATTGGGCTGCACCGCGTTGACGTGAGTGTATTCGTGTCCCTGACGATGCCAGAGACCGTGGCGCGAACTCTGTGCCTTGCCGGCGCTCTGGGCCAGGGCCCGCCCGCTCTGCGCCAGGTTTTCCGACCAGGGCGCCACGTACTCGCCGATCAGGATGCCGGCGATGAGCAGCACGAACATCGGCTTCATCACCGCCCAGACGATGCGCCCCAGGGAGACGCCAGCGGCACGCATCACGATCAGTTCGCTGCTGCTGGCCAGGGTGCCCAGGCCGATCAGGCAGCCGATCAGCGCGGCCATAGGCAGCATCTCGTAGGCCCGGCGCGGCGTGGTGAGCAGGACGAACTTGAGCGCCTCGGCGACGCCGTAGTTGTCGTCGAAGTCGCCGAGCTGGTCGATGAAGGCGAACAGCAGGGCCAGACCGACGATCACCCCCAGTACCGCGAGGATGCTGACGAAGACGGTGCGACCTATGTACCAGTCGAGCTTGTTCATGCCGCCACCTCCGGCTTGTGACCGCGCAGACGCGCCTTGAGCGGTTCCCAGAAGGCCAACAGCAGGCCGAGTACCAGGAACAGCAGGTGCACGCCCCACAGCCCGATGGCCGGCGGCAGGCGGCCCTTGTCCAGGGCGCCACGGGCGGCGATCAGCAGCGACAGATAGGCCATGTACAGCAGGATCGCTGGCAGCAGCTTGAGGAAGCGGCCCTGGCGCGGATTGACCTTGGCCAGGGGCACGGCGATGAGGGTGACGATGAAGACCAGGATCGGCAGCGACAGCCGCCACTGCAGCTCGCCGCGGTACTGCAGGTCGTTGCTGCGCATCAGCTCGCCGGTGGTCACGGCATCACGCTCGCTGATGTCCTCGCTGACCGCGGGCTTGGGCAGGAGCACACCGTAGGTGTCGTACTGCACCGCGCGGTAGTCGGCCTGGCCCGGCACGCCGTCGTAGCGGAAGCCGTTCTGCAGGATCAGGTAGCGACTGCCGTCCGGGTGGATTTCCTGCCGGCCGGTGTCGGCCACCAGCACGCCCACGCCACGGTCCTTGCCGCCGGCGGTGGAGGTGTTGCGCTCGGAAATGAAGACCCCGCCCAGCTGGCTGCGATCCGCCGACAGGCGCTCGGTGTAGGTGACGCGAGAGTTGTCCCTCAGGGACTGGAAGCGACCCGGCTCGAGGGTGTCGAACTCGGTCATGGCATCCTGCTGGTTGAGGATGGTGGTGACCTTCTGCACGCCCAGCGGCGCCAGCGAAAGACTCAGCCAGGCGACGATCAGGGCGACCACCGCGGCCGGGGCCATGCTGTAGGCCAGCAGGCGGCGCGGACTCAGGCCGGTGGCGGTGAGCACGGTCATCTCGCTGTCCAGGTACAGCCGGCCATAGGCCAGCAGGAAGCCGAGAAACAGGCCCAGCGGCAGGATCAGCTGCAGGAAGCCGGGGATGCGATAGGCCATGATGAGCAGGAGCACGCCCGGATCCAGCAGGCCCTGGGCCGCCTGGGCCAGGTACTTGATGAAGCGGCCGCTCATGATGATCACCAGCAGCACGGCACTGACCGCACCGAGGGTGGTGAGAACTTCTCGAGACAGATAGCGGAAGACGATCAAACAGGATTCTCCAGGGTTGTCAGGCTCTGGCGCGAACGCTCACACTAGCTCGGCTGCATGGCTTGCGTTGCAAGGCCCACCCGTTGAAGGCCGATCGCCGGGAAAGGCCCTGGCGAAAGCCCCGCATTATATCCTGCGAACTCATGTGTTTGTCTTGGGGAGCTTCTCCTAATGGAATTCGTCGTCAAAAACGCTCGTCCGGAAACCCTGAAAACCGCCACGCTGGTCGTGGCCGTCGGTGAAGGCGGTGCGCTCGACGCAGCGGCCAGCGCCGTGGACGCCGCCACCTCCGGCGCCCTGAGCGCGGCGGTCAAGCGCGGCGACATCGCCGGCAAGGCCGGCCAGACCCTGCTGCTGACCAATCTGCCCGGCATCAAGGCCGAGCGCGTGCTGCTGGTGGGTAGCGGCGCCAGTGAAGGGCTTTCCGACCGCCAGTACCGCAAGCTGGCCAGCGGCGCCCTGGGCGTGCTCAAGAGCCTGGGCGGCAGCGACGCCGCCATCGCCCTGGGCGATGTGCCGGTCAAGAATCGCGACGGCTATGCCCGTCTGCGCCTGCTGGCCGAGACCCTGGCCGATGGCGACTACGTCTTCGATCGCTTCAAGAGCAAGAAGGCCGAGCCGCGGCCGCTGAAGAAGCTGACCCTGGTCACCACCAAGGCCTCCCAGCCGGAAGCCGAGCGCGCCCTGGCCCATGCCCTGGCGATCACCCACGGCACCGCCTACGCCAAGGACTTCGGCAACCTGCCGCCGAACGTCTGCAACCCGGTCTATGTGGCCGATCAGGCCAAGGCCCTGGGCAAGCAGTTCAAGGACGCCGGGCTCTCCGTCGAGGTGCTCGACGAGAAGAAGATGCGCGAACTGGGCATGGGCTCCTTCCTCGCCGTGGCCCAGGGCAGCGCCCAGCCGCCGCGCCTGGTGGTGCTGCAGTACAAGGGCGGCGCCAAGAATGCCCAGCCCTACACCCTGGTCGGCAAGGGCATCACCTTCGACACCGGCGGCATCAGCATCAAGCCCAGCGCCGGCATGGACGAGATGAAGTACGACATGTGCGGCGCCGCGAGCGTCCTGGGCACCTTCCGCGCCCTCATGGAACTCAAGCCGGCGATCAACGTGGTAGGCCTCCTGGCCCTGGCCGAGAACATGCCCAGCGGCACCGCCACCCGTCCGGGTGACATCGTCACCAGCATGAGCGGCCAGACCATCGAGATCCTCAACACCGACGCCGAAGGCCGGCTGGTGCTGTGCGACACCCTCACCTACGCCGAGCGCTTCCAGCCCAAGGCGGTGATCGACATCGCCACCCTCACCGGGGCCTGCATCACCGCCCTGGGTTCGCTGGTCTCGGGCCTGATGGGCAACGACGACGCCCTGATCGACCAGGTCAAGCAGGCCGGCGATCGCGCCGACGACCGCGTCTGGCAACTGCCGCTGCACGACGAGTACCAGGAGCAGCTGGACAGCCCCTTCGCCGACATGGCCAACATCGGCGGTCCCAAGGCCGGCACTATCACCGCCGGCTGCTTCCTGGCGCGCTATGCCAAGGCCTATCCCTGGGTCCACCTGGACGTGGCCGGCACCGCCTGGATCAGCGGTGGCAAGGACAAGGCCGCCACCGGTCGCCCGGTCCCGCTGCTGGTGCAGTATCTGCTCGACCGCACCGCCGAGGCCTAAGCACCTGTTCAAAGTCTGCTGCGCGTCGGCCAAACGGCGTTGAAAAGACCTTCGGAATGCTCATTTACGTTTTGTAAACTCCGCTTCCTCAGGTCTTTTCGCCTTGCTTGGCTCTAGCTCGCGAGACTTTGAACACGTGCTAACGCCTATAGAGGCCGCGACGCCCCTGCGTCGCGGCCTTGCCGCTTCCCTCCCCTTCTTCGTGATCCGCCATGACCCGTGTCGACTTCTATGTTCTGCCTTCCACCGATCCCGCGGCGCGGCTGGCCTTTGCCTGCCGGCTGGTGGACAAGGCCTGGAAACAGGGCATGCCGGTCTATGTGCACTGCGCCGACGTCGAGCAGCGCCAGCGCCTGGACGAGCAGCTGTGGGCGTTCCGTCCCGACAGCTTCGTTCCCCACGATCTGGCGGAGAACGCCAGCGACAGCCCCGTGGTGCTGGGTCTGACCACGCCCGCCGAGCAGCAAGGCGAGCTGCTGATCAACCTCAGCCTCGCCCCGCCGCCCTGCCATGCGGGTTTCGCCCGCATCGCCGAGGTGGTCGTCGAAGCCCCCGAAGTGCGCCAGGCGATGCGCGAAGGTTTTCGCTTCTACCGCAAGCTTGGCTATGCTCTACAGGACCATCAGCTGTCACGTGTCTGATTTCATGACCAGCACCAAGCCTCCCGCGCACGTCCTGCAAGACCTCGAAGCCATCCGCCAGGTGCTCGACAAGAGCCGCAGCGCGGTCCATCCGAGCAGCGTCGATGGCATCCCCATCCTCTCCGACGTCATCGCCCCCAGCGCCGAGCGGCTCAAGGCCATCCCACCGCTGCTCGACCAGATCGTGCCGGACGTCATCGAGGACGCGACGCCCAGCGCGCCCCACGAAGACCTGGCCCAGGTGCGTCTGCGCCAGGAGGCGCCGGCCATCCTCCAGGAACTGCTCGACGAACAGTTGCCGCGCCTGGAAGCCGAACTGCAGCGCCGCCTGCAGCAGCGCCTGGAAGAATTGCTGCAGCGTCCCTGAGCCCGGGGCGCCAAGGCGCCCTGCCGTCGGCGGGCCGGAGTCGCTATACTCGGAGGCTTTCCTCTTCCAGCGACAAAAGCCCCCTCCATGGACAAGACCTACCAGCCGCACGCCATCGAAACCTCCTGGTACCAGACCTGGGAACGCCAGGGCTATTTCGCGCCCCAGGGGTCGGGCGAGCCCTACACCATCATGATCCCGCCGCCGAACGTGACCGGCAGCCTGCACATGGGCCATGGCTTCAACAACGCCATCATGGACGCCCTGATCCGCTTCCGCCGCATGCAGGGTCGCAACACCCTCTGGCAGCCGGGCACCGACCACGCCGGCATCGCCACCCAGATGCTGGTGGAGCGCCGCATCGGCGCCGAGGGCCTGTCGCGCCATGACCTGGGCCGGGAGAAATTCCTCGAGAAGGTCTGGGAATGGAAGAACGAATCCGGCGGCAACATCAGCCGGCAGATCCGCCGCCTGGGTTCCTCGGTGGACTGGTCGCGCGAGCGCTTCACCATGGACGACGGCCTCTCCGAGGCGGTCAAGGAAGCCTTCGTACGCCTGCACGAGGACGGCCTGATCTACCGCGGCAAACGCCTGGTCAACTGGGACACCAAGCTGCACACCGCCATTTCCGACCTGGAAGTGGAAAGCCATGACGAAAAGGGTCACCTCTGGCACCTGCGCTATCCGCTGGCCGATGGCGCCCGTACCGCCGAGGGCATGGACCATCTGGTGGTCGCCACCACCCGTCCCGAGACCCTGCTGGGTGACGCCGCCGTGGCCGTGCACCCGGAAGACCCGCGCTACAAGGACCTGATCGGCCAGTACGTCGAGCTGCCCCTGGTGGGCCGGCGCATCCCCATCGTCGGCGACGACTATTGCGACCCCGAATTCGGCACCGGCTGCCTCAAGATCACCCCGGCCCACGACTTCAACGACTATGAAGTCGGCAAGAGACACAACCTGCCGCTGATCAACGTCTTCGACGCCGATGCGGCAGTGCTGCCCGGCGCCCAGGTGTTCAATCTGGACGGCAGCGTCAACGGCATGTTCAATGCCACCCTCCCCGCCGCCTACGCCGGTCTGGACCGCTTCGAGGCGCGCAAGCGCATCGTCGCCGACCTGGACGCCGCCGGCCGCCTGGAAAAGATCGAGGACCACGCGCTCAAGGTACCCAAGGGCGACCGCTCCGGCACCGTGATCGAGCCCTGGCTGACCGACCAGTGGTACGTCTCCACCAAGCCCCTGGCCGACAAGGCCATCGCCGTGGTCGAGAGCGGCGAGGTGCAATTCGTGCCCAAGCAGTACGAGAACATGTACTTCAGCTGGATGCGCGACATCCAGGACTGGTGCATCAGCCGCCAGCTCTGGTGGGGCCACCGCATTCCCGCCTGGTACGACCAGGCCGGCAACGTCTATGTCGGTCGCGACGAGGCCGAGGTGCGTGCCAAGCACGACCTGGGTGACATCGCCCTGCGCCAGGACGAAGACGTCCTGGACACCTGGTTCAGCTCCGGCCTGTGGACCTTCTCCACCCTCGGCTGGCCCGAGCAGACCGAGGCGCTCAAGACCTTCCACCCCACCGACGTGCTGGTCACCGGCTTCGACATCATCTTCTTCTGGGTCGCCCGGATGATCATGCTGTCCACCCACCTGACCGGGCAGATCCCGTTCAAGACCGTCTACGTCCACGGCCTGGTGCGCGACGGCCAGGGCCAGAAGATGTCCAAGTCCAAGGGCAACGTGCTCGACCCGCTGGACATCGTCGACGGCATCGACCTGGACACTCTGCTGCAGAAGCGCACCAGCGGCCTGATGCAGCCCAAGCTGGCCGAAAAGATCGCCAAGCAGACCCGCGCCGAATTCCCGGACGGCATCGCCAGCTACGGCACCGACGCCCTGAGATTCACCTTCTGCTCCCTGGCCACCACCGGCCGCGACATCAAGTTCGACATGGGTCGCGTCGAGGGCTATCGCAACTTCTGCAACAAGCTGTGGAACGCGGCGAACTTCGTCATGGAGAACGTCGAGGGCCAGGACACCGGCGTCAACGACGAACCCGTCGAGCTGTCCTCGGTGGACCGCTGGATCATCTCCCAGCTGCAGCGCACCGAGGCCGAGGTGACCCGTCAGCTCGACGCCTTCCGCTTCGACCTGGCCACCCAGGCGCTCTACGAATTCGTGTGGGACGAGTACTGCGCCTGGTACCTGGAGCTGGTCAAGCCGGTGCTGTGGGACGAGAACGCCTCCCTCGAACGCCAGCGCGGCACCCGCCGCACCCTGGCGCGGGTGCTGGAAGTGGTGCTGCGCCTGGCGCACCCCTTCATGCCCTTCATCACCGAGGAAATCTGGCAGCGCCTTAAGGCGCCGGCCGGCGTCCAGGGCGAGACCTTGATGCTGCAACCCTGGCCGGTGGCCAACGAGGCGCGTATCGACGCCGCCGCCGAAGGCGACATCGAGTGGGTCAAGGCGCTGATGCTGGGCGTGCGGCAGATCCGCGGCGAGATGAAGATCTCCATGGCCAAGCGCATCGACATCATCGTCGCCAACGCCAGTGCCGAGGACCAGCGCCGCCTGGCCGATTTCGAGCCGCTGCTGAACAAGCTGGCCAAGCTGGAATCGGTCCGCGTGCTGGCCGCCGGTGAAGAAGCGCCGATGTCCGCCACCACCCTGGTCGGCGAGATGGAAGTGCTGGTGCCCATGGCCGGCCTGATCGACAAGGACGCGGAACTGACGCGCCTGGACAAGGAGATCGGCCGCCTGGAAGGCGAGGTCAAGCGCGTCGGCGGCAAGCTGGGCAACGAAGGCTTCGTCGCCAAGGCGCCCGCCGAGGTCCTGGAAAAGGAACGCGCCAAACTGGCCGAGGCCGAACAGGCCTTGGCCAAGCTGGTGGACCAGCGGCAGCGCATCGCCACCCTCTGATGCCCCTGAAGCCCACCCTCGCGGTGGGCTTTTTATTGCCAGGACGATTCTCATGGACGTGAGCAAGACCAAGACCAGCTTCTATCGCCGTCTCTATGTAGCCTGGCTGGTGGCCAGCGGTACCGCCACCAGCGTGCCGGCCCTGATGGCCGCCACCGGCATGCCGCGGCGCACCGCGCAGGACACCCTGGTGGCGCTGGCCGATCTGGATATCGACTGCCAGTTCGTGCAGGGCGAAGGCGCCCGCAACAATGCCGGCGGCTATGAGATTCGCGACTGGGGCGCGGTGGATCCGTGCTGGATCGAGCGTGAGCTGGCGCGGATCAAGAAGGTCCTGGGCTATCCCTGAACCCTAGACATCCAGCACCTGCACCACGTCATAGGCCGGCGTCTCATAGGGGTGCGCCGCCTTGAGCGCTGCCACGGCCTGGCGGGCGATCGGCTCGTCGGCCAGCACCAGTTCCACCCGCCATTCCTCCAGTTGTTCGAGACTGCCCTGCTTGCCCAGGTGCGGCTGGCTGCCCGCTAGCGGACGGAATTGGCCGAGGCCCCGGACCTGCCAGCAGCAGCTGTCATAGCGGCCGATGCGACCGCCGCCCACGGCGAAGATCGCCTGCTTGACGGTTTCCAGGTGGGAGTCGGGGACGTAGAAGCAGAGTTTGAGCATGGAAGGCGCTCTCGGGCTGGGCGGCCCTCACCCCAGCCCTCTCCCTGAGGGAGAGGGGGTAAGAGCGCAGCGGCGGACGCCTGGTGGCTCGCCGTCGGTTTGGAAGAAGAGCGTATGAGCCAGGCTCACCCGACCGCAGGTCGAGCAAGCCTGGCCAGGCGCCGAACCCTTAATCCACCCAGACCCGCGCATTGCGGAACAGGCGCATCCAGCCACCGTCCTCGCCCTGCCAGTCGGCCGGGATCCAGGAGTTCTGCACGGCGCGGAAGCAGCGCTCGGGGTGCGGCATCATCAAGAGCACGCGACCGTCCTGGCTGGACAGACCGGTAATGCCCAGCGGCGAGCCGTTGGGGTTGGCCGGATAGGTCTCGGTGACCTTGCTGTGACCATCGACATAGCGCAGCGCCACGGTGCCGGAGACATCAGCCGCGACCAGCGCCTGCTGATTGGGGTACTCGGCGAAGCCTTCGCCGTGGGCGATGGCGATGGGCAGCCGCGACCCGGCCATGCCGGCCAGAAACAGCGACGGCGAATCCTGCACCTGGACCATGGCCACCCGCGCCTCGAACTGCTCGGAGCGGTTGCGCACGAAGCGCGGCCAGAAGCCGCTGCCGGGCACCAGCTCGCGCAGGTTGGCGACCATCTGGCAGCCGTTGCACACGCCCAGGGTGAAGGTATCGGTGCGCTCGAAGAACTGCTGGAAGCCGTCACGGGCGCGGGCGTTGAACAGGATGGACTTGGCCCAGCCACCGCCGGCGCCGAGGACGTCGCCATAGGAGAAGCCGCCACAGGCCACCACACCCTTGAAGTCCGCCAGGTCGATGCGCCCGGAGAGGATGTCGCTCATGTGCACGTCGATGGCGGCGAAACCGGCGCGATCGAAGGCCGCACCCATCTCCACCTGACCGTTGACGCCCTGCTCGCGCAGGATGGCGACCTGCGGCCGCACGCCCTTCTTGATGTAGGGGGCGCAGATGTCTTCGTTGGGGTCATAGGCCAGCTTGGCCGACAGCCCCGGATGATCCTCTTCCAGCAGGGCATCGAATTCCTGCTGGGCGCACTCGGCGTTGTCGCGCAGGCGCTGGATCTGGAAGCTGGTCTCGCTCCAGACGCGCTGCAGCATGCGCCGCTCGGCCCGGTAGAGGTGCTCGTCGTGGTAGTGGATGTTGATCTCGTAGCCGTTGACCGGGTTGCCGATCACCGCCACGCAGTCTTCCAGACCGGCCGCGCTGAACTGGGCCAGCACTTCATGGGTGAAGTCCTGGGGCACCTGGATGACGGCGCCCAGTTCTTCGGCGAACAGCGCCCGGGTCAGCTCGTCACGGTCGGCGGCCAGGGCATCCAGGCGCAGGGCCAGGCCGCAGTGACCGGCGAAGGCCATTTCCACCAGGGTGGTGATGAGGCCGCCGTCGGAACGGTCGTGGTAGGCCAGCAGCAGGCCGTCCTGGTTGAGGCCCTGGATCACGGCGAAGAAGGCCTTGAGGTCTTCGGCTTCGTCGACGTCGGGAGCCTGCTGGCCGAGCTTGCCGTGGGTCTGGGCGAGGATGGAGCCGCCCAGGCGATTCTGGCCGCGACCCAGGTCGATGAGGATCAGGTCGGTCTGGCCCTTGTCCAGGCGCAGCTGGGGGGTCAGGGTGCGGCGGATGTCCTGCACCGGGGCGAAGCCGGTGATCACCAGCGACAGCGGCGCGGTGACGCTCTTGTCTTCGCCGCCGTCCTGCCAGCGGGTCTTCATGGACATGGAGTCCTTGCCGACCGGGATGGTGATGCCCAGCTGCGGGCACAGCTCCATGCCCACCGCCTTGACGGTTTCATAGAGGCGCGCGTCTTCGCCCGGGTGGCCGGCAGCGGCCATCCAGTTGGCGGAGAGCTTGATGTCGCCGAGCTTATCGATCCGCGCGGCGGCCAGGTTGGTGATGGTCTCGCCGATGGCCATGCGGCCGGAAGCGGGCGCGTCGAGCAACGCCAGCGGGGTGCGCTCGCCCATGGCCATGGCTTCGCCGGTGTGGACGTCGAAACTGGTGGCGGTCACGGCGCAGTCGGCCACCGGCACCTGCCAGGGGCCGACCATCTGGTCGCGGGCGACCAGACCGGTGATGGTGCGGTCGCCGATGGTGATCAGGAAGCTCTTGCTGGCCACGGCCGGGTGACGCAGGACGCGCTCCACCGACTCGGTCAGGTCCAGGCCGGCGCCGTCGAAGGCGTCGCCCAATTCGGCTTCCCGGGTCGCGCTGCGGTGCATGCGTGGCGGCTTGCCGAGCAGGACGTCCAGCGGCATGTCCACGGCGTTGTTGCCGAAGTGGCTGTCGGCCACGGTCAGCTGGCGCTCCTCGGTGGCCTCGCCGACCACGGCGAAGGGGCAGCGCTCGCGTTCGCAGATGGCCTTGAAGGTCTCGAAGTTCTCGGCGTCCACGGAGAGCACGTAGCGCTCCTGGGACTCGTTGCACCAGATCTCCAGCGGGCTCATGCCCGGCTCGTCGTTGGGCACGTTGCGTAGCTCGAAACGACCGCCGCGACCGGCATCGTTGACCAGTTCGGGGAAGGCGTTGGACAGACCGCCCGCACCCACGTCGTGGATGAAGGTGATGGGGTTGTTTTCACCCAGCTGCCAGCAGCGGTCGATGACCTCCTGGCAGCGGCGCTCCATTTCCGGGTTCTCGCGCTGCACCGAGGCGAAATCCAGGTCGGCGGAGCTGGCGCCGGTGGACATGGACGAGGCCGCGCCACCGCCCAGGCCGATCAGCATGGCCGGGCCGCCCAGCACGATGAGCTTGCCGCCCACCGAGATGTCGCCCTTCTGCACGTGGTCGGCGCGGATGTTGCCCAGGCCGCCGGCGAGCATGATCGGCTTGTGATAGCCACGCACCTCGAGACCGCGGGGGGTCTCGACCTGCTGTTCGAAGGTACGGAAGTAGCCGGCCAGGGCCGGACGCCCGAATTCGTTGTTGAAGGCGGCGCCGCCGAGCGGGCCTTCGATCATGATGTCCAGCGGGGTGACGATGCGCTCGGGCTTGCCGTAGGGCTGTTCCCAGGGCTGCTCGAAACCGGGGATGTTCAGGTTGGAGACGGTGAAGCCGGTCAGGCCCGCCTTGGGCTTGGAGCCGCGACCGGTGGCGCCTTCGTCGCGGATCTCGCCGCCGGAGCCGGTCGAGGCGCCGGGGAAGGGAGCGATGGCGGTCGGGTGGTTGTGGGTCTCCACCTTCATCAGGATGTGCACGGGCTGGCTGTGCGCGCCGTATTCGCGGGACTCGGCGTCGGGGTAGAAGCGCCCGGCGGTGAAGCCTTCCATGACCGCGGCGTTGTCCTTGTAGGCGGACAGCACGCCGGTGCGGTTCATCTCGTAGGTGTTCTTGATCATGCCGAACAGGGACTTCTCCTGGCTCTCGCCGTCGATGTCCCAGCTGGCGTTGAAGATCTTGTGCCGGCAGTGCTCGGAGTTGGCCTGGGCGAACATCATGAGTTCGACGTCGTGGGGATTGCGCCCCAGGGTGGTGAAGCTCTTCACCAGGTAGTCGATCTCGTCTTCGGCCAGGGCCAGGCCCAGCTCCAGGTTGGCCTTTTCCAGGGCCGCGCGACCGCCGCCGAGCACGTCCACCGCGGTGAGCGGCTTGGGCGTGGCATGGCTGAAGATGTCGGCGGCGGCGTCCAGGGTCGGCAGCACGCGTTGGGTCATGCGGTCATGCAGGGCCGCGGCCAGTTGCGCATGGGCGGCGGCGTCCAGCTCGCCGGCAACGTAGTAGGCCACGCCGCGCTCCAGGCGCTCGATCTGCGCCAGGCCACAGTTGTGGGCGATGTCGGTGGCCTTGCTCGACCAGGGCGAGATGGTGCCCAGACGGGGCACGATGAGGAACAGCGCGCCGCTGGGTTCCTGCTGGGGGACGCTGGGGCCGTATTGCAGCAGTCGGCCGAGGATGCCCTCTTCCTCCGCGCTCAGGGTGCCAGCGACTTCGGCGAAATGAACGAACTCGGCATAGAGCCCGGAGACACCGGGAACCAGGCGAGTCAGCTGGTCGAGAAGTTTGCCGTGACGGAACGAAGAAAGAGCGGGAGCGCCGCGCAGGATCAGCATCGGGGACAGCCTCGGGGCCAAGTCACTTTGGGGCCGTGCATTCTAGCCTAAAGGCGCGCCGGGGACACCTTCCGGCGACGAGGGTTCATCCAGCCTTACCACCACCCTTGTATGTATAAAATGGGCGCTTTGCCACTTCTCGCGTATACTGCCCGCCGATACGGCCTGCCGCGCCCCATGGACGCGGCTCCACATTGGGCTCAGGATAGAGCCTTTGGCCGGACCGGTGGCGCGGAGCGTCCCGACTATAACGAGTGCCCGGAGGGGCCGACCGATGAGGCGCGTCAGCAAGGCGCCAGTGCCGTTTTGATGCCGTATGGCCGAGCTAGCCCATTTGAATAAAGCCTTCAAGCGATTCGCCTGGCTTACCCTGCCCTTTCTCGCCTTGCTCATGAGCTGCGGGGAAGCGGACGTGCCTGCGCCGCCCAAGCCGACCACGCTGGAGCAGGTGCAGCAGGCCGGCGTCCTGCGCGTGGTGACGCGCAACAGTCCGGCGACCTATTTCCAGGACCGTAACGGCGAGACCGGCTTCGAATACGAACTGGTCAAGGGCTTCGCCGAATCGCTCAAGGTGCGCCTGGAAATCAGCACCGCCGACAACCTCGACGACCTCTTCAATCGCCTGACCGCGCCGGACGGCCCGGTGATCGCCGCCGCCGGCCTCACGCCCTCGGTCAATCGCCAGAATCTGAAATTCTCCCGCAGCTATCTGGACGTGGTGCCCCAGGTCATCTACCGCAACGGCACCGTCCGCCCCAGCACCCCCAAGGACATGGTCGGCAAGCGCATCCTGGTGCTCAAGGGCAGCAGCCAGGCCCAGCAACTCAGGGCGCTGCAGGCCCAGGTGCCGGAGCTCACCTTCGACGAGTCCGATCAGGTGGAGGTCAGCGACCTCTTGCGCATGGTCGACGAAGGCCAGATCGACCTGACCCTGGTGGACTCCAACGAACTGGCCATGAACCAGGTCTATTTCCCCAACGTGCGGGTGGCCTTCGACCTCGGCGACAACCAGGGCCAGGCCTGGGCGCTGCAACCCGGCGAGGACAATAGCCTGCTCGACGCGGTCAACGCCTACCTCGACAAGGTCCGCCGCGACGGCACCCTGCAGCAGCTCAAGGAGCGCTACTACGGCCACGTCGACGTGCTCGGCTACGTGGGCGCCTACACCTTCGCCCAGCACCTGCAGGAACGCCTGCCCAAGTACGAGAAGCACTTTCGCAAGGTGGCGCAGAAGCATCAGCTGGACTGGCGCCTGCTCGCTGCCATGGGCTACCAGGAATCGCTATGGACGCCGGACGCCACCTCCAAGACCGGAGTGCGCGGCCTGATGATGCTGACCAACAACACCGCCCAGGCCATGGGCGTGTCCAATCGCCTGGATCCCGAGCAGAGCATCACCGGCGGTGCCAAGTACTTCGACCAGATCCGCGACGAGTTGCCCGACAGCATCAACGAACCGGATCGCACCTGGTTCGCCCTGGCCACCTACAACATCGGCATCGCCCACATCCTCGACGCCCGCCGCCTGGCCGAATCCCAGGGCCTGGATCCGGATCGCTGGCTGGACGTGAAGAAGATGCTGCCGCGCCTGGCGCAGAAGCAGTGGTATAGCAAGACCCGCTACGGCTACGCCCGCGGCGGCGAAACGGTGGAATTCGTGCAGAACGTGCGCCGTTACTACGACATCCTCACCTGGACCACCCAGCCGCAGATGGAAGGCCAGCAACTGGCCAAGACCGGCCTCCACGTCCCCGCCATCGCCGACGACCGCCCCGCCCGGGAAACGCCGCAGGATATGTAAAGAGAGACGTACCGTCGTCCGTCCGATGCGCCATTACCGCCCCCTCTCCCTCGGGGAGAGGGCTGGGGTGAGGGCTGACTCGCTCGAAACCTCGTAGCGTGGAAAACCGCTCAGCGTTTTCCACTGGCACCCCGGCACCTCCCGCGTGGACAAGGCTGCGCCGTTGTCCACCCTACCTAGCTGAGGCGTGCCGTCGTTCAGCCGATGCGCCGGTACCACCCCCTCTCCCTCGGGGAGAGGGCTGACTCGCTCGAAACCTCGTAGCCTGGAAAACCGCGCAGCGTTTTCCACTGGCATCCCGACACCCTTCCCGCGTGGACAAGGCTGCGCCGTTGTCCACCCTACCTAGCTGAGGCGTGCCGTTGTCTAAGCCGATGCGCCGGTACCACCCCCTCTCCCTCGGGGAGAGGGCTGGGGTGAGGGCTGACTCGCTCGAAACCTCGTAGCGTGGAAAACCGCTCAGCGTTTTCCACTGGCACCCCGGCACCTCCCGCGTGGACAAGGCTGCGCCGTTGTCCACCCTACGCACCCGCGGGCGCCTTCACGCCCAACATGGCCGGATCGATCGGGGCACCGTTGGGCTTCGCTGCGCTCAACCCAACCGACGAAAAGCGCTATTTCTTCGGCTTCTGGATCAGCTTGTCCACGGCGCGGGCGGCGGCGACCATGCCGAAGGTGGCGGTCACCATCATCACCGCGCCAAAGCCGCCGGCGCAGTCCAGGCGGACGCCTTCGCCGACGAAACTCTTCTGCTGGCAGACGCTGCCGTCCGGCTTGGGATAGCGCAGTTGCTCGGTGGAAAAGACGCAGGGCACGCTGTAGTGGCGACTGGGATTGCGCGAGAAGCCGTAGTCGCGGCGCAGCAGCGAGCGGACCCGCGAGGCCAGGGGGTCGTTGTAGGTGCGATTGAGGTCGACCACCTGGATCTGGGTGGGGTCGATCTGGCCGCCGGCGCCGCCGGTGGTGACGATGGCGATCTTGCGCCTCTTGCACCAGGCGATCAGCGCCGCCTTGGAGGCCACGCTGTCGATGCAGTCCAGCACCAGGTCGAGCTCTTCAGTGATGTAGTCGGCCATGGTCTCGCGGGTGACGAAGTCCGCCACCGCCTTGACCTGGCAGGCCGGATTGATGGCCTGGATGCGTTCGGCCATCACCGTGACCTTGGGCCGCCCCACCTGGCCTTCCAGCGCATGCACCTGGCGATTGGTGTTGCTGACGCAGACGTCGTCCAGATCGAACAGGCTTATGCGGCCGACGCCGCTGCGGGCCAGGGCCTCGGCGGCCCAGGAGCCCACCCCGCCGATGCCGACCACGGCGACATGACTGGCGGCCAGGCGCTCGACGGCCTCCTGCCCATAGAGCCGGGCGATCCCGCCGAAGCGTTGTTCATCGAACGTCATGAAGGCTTTCCACAAAAGCCACAGTATAGGTTTTCCTTTACCATACCGCTCCCCCTGAACCCTAGCCGCCTCCCGGGACCCGCCATGACCACCGCCCTCACCCCCACCCTGGAACTCGCCTGCGACCTCATCGGCCGGGCCTCGGTCACGCCGCTGGACGAAGGCTGCCAGGCCCTGATGATGCAGCGCCTGGAGCGCCTGGGCTTCGCCCTCGAACCCCTGCGCATCGAAGAGGTGGACAACTTCTGGGCGCGGCGTGGCGGCGCGGGTCCGGTGCTGTGCTTCGCCGGGCACACCGACGTGGTGCCCACCGGCCCCCTGGAGGCCTGGCAGCAGGCCCCCTTCAATGCCCACGTGGATGCCGACGGCATGCTTCGCGGTCGCGGCGCCGCCGACATGAAGGGCAGCCTGGCGAGCATGATCATCGCCGTGGAGCGCTTCGTCGCCGACCACCCGGACCATCGCGGCGCCATCGCCTTCCTCATCACCAGTGACGAGGAAGGCCCCGCCCTGCACGGCACCCGTGCCGTGGTCGAGCGCCTCCGCGAGCGCGGCGAACGGCTGGACTGGTGCATCGTCGGCGAACCCTCCAGCACCCGGCTGCTGGGCGACGTGGTCAAGAACGGGCGTCGCGGCTCGCTCAACGGTCGCCTGACCGTGCGCGGCAAGCAGGGCCATGTGGCCTATCCGCACCTGGCGCGCAACCCCATTCATCTGGCCGCCCAGGCGCTGGCGGATCTGGCCGCCGAACAGTGGGACGCCGGCAACGCCTTCTTCCCGCCCACCAGCTTCCAGATCTCCAACGTCAACTCCGGCACCGGCGCCGGCAACGTGGTGCCGGGGGAGTTGCAGGCGCTGTTCAACTTCCGCTTCTCCACCGAATCCACCGTGGAGGGCCTGCAGGCCCGGGTCGAGACCATCCTCGATCGCCACGGCCTGGACTGGCACATCGACTGGTCGCTGTCCGGCCTGCCCTTCCTCACCGAGCCGGGCGATCTGCTCGACGCCGTCTCGGCCAGCGTGGAAGCCGTCACCGGCTACCGCCCCGAAGCCTCCACCAGCGGCGGCACCTCGGACGGTCGCTTCATCGCCACCCTGGGCGCCCAGGTGGTTGAACTGGGTCCGGTCAACGCCACCATCCACCAGGTGGACGAGCACGTGCTGGCCAGCGACCTGGATCTACTGACCGAGGTGTACTACGGCACCCTGGTGCGGTTGCTTGCATGAAGCTGATCTGTCCGCTCTGCCAAGCCCCGCTGGCCGAACTCGAGGGTGGCGTCGGGTGCGCCGCCGGTCATAGATTCGACCGTGCCCGCCAGGGCTATCTGAACCTCCTGCCGGTGCAGCACAAGAAGAGTCTGGACCCGGGCGACAACGCCGCCATGGTCGAGGCCCGCCGACGCTTTCTCGATGCCGGTCACTATGCGCCCCTGGCCGAGCGCCTGGCGCACCTGGCCGTCGAACGCGCGCCCCAGCGCTGGATCGACGTGGGCTGCGGCGAAGGCTTCTATACCGCGCGCCTGGCCCAGGCGCTGCCCGCGGCCGACGGCTATGCCCTGGACATCTCCCGCGAGGCGGTGCGCCGCGCCTGCCGGCGTACCCCGGCCCTGACCTGGCTGGTGGCGAGCATGGCGCGCCTGCCGCTGCCGGACGCCAGTTGCCAGCTGCTGGCCAGTGTCTTCAGCCCCATCGACTGGGCCGAAGCCCAGCGCGTGCTGGCACCCGGCGGCGGCATCCTGCGCCTGGGTCCGGCCAGCGCCCACCTGCTGGAGCTGCGCCAGCGGCTCTATGACGAGGTGCGCGACTATGCCGAAGACAAGCACCTGCAGGATCTGCCGGAGGGCCTGGAACTGGCCCACAGCGAGGGGCTCGAATTCGTGCTGCCGCTGGCCGAACGCCAGACCCGTGAAGACCTGCTGGCCATGACCCCCCACGGTTGGCGCGTCAACGCCGAACGCCGGGAGCGGGTCCTCGCCACGCCCTTCGAGGTGCGGGTGGCAGTACGTTACGATTGGATCGTCAAATCCGGAGCCTAAGCCCCATGCGCCAGCCCGATATCGAAATCTATCTCAAGGACGTCGACCAGGACGCCGTCTCGGCCTGGCTCGAACAGGTGTTCGCCATGCCCTGCGCCTGGCAGGCGCGTGGGCAGACCTTCAAGTGCACCCTGCGCTATGGCGGCGAGTCCATTCCGGTCACCTGGCTGCCGAAGGCGGTGGGCAAATGGCACAGCCTGCTGCTGGAAAGCGATGTATCGCCCTGGGTGGACGATCTGGCCTGTGCCCGCGATGCCCATGCGGCCCTGCAGGTGCAGGTGCGCTGCGCGCCAAGTGGCTGGAGCGAGGAAGAAGAGGAAGAAGCCGCCGATCGCTGGCTGAAGGTGACGGAGGCGGGCGTCGAAGAGATCGTCTGGCGCACCGAGTGAACTGAAGGTGCGAGGAGCCTTGCGCTCCTCGCACAGCGGGCCTAGACCCGGGCCACGTCTTCGGCTTGCAGGCCCTTCTGGCCCTCGACCACCGAGAACTCCACCTGCTGGCCTTCGGTCAGGGAGCGGTGGCCTTCACCACGGATGGCGCGGTAGTGAACGAACACGTCGGCACCGCCCTCGCGTTGAATGAATCCATATCCCTTGGCGTCATTGAACCACTTGACGGTCCCGGTTTCGCGTTGCTCACCCATCACATCTCTCCGAAGCTTTCTGGATTTCCTATCCCCGCTCGCCACAGCCTAGGCGACCGGGTTGCCTTTTGGTATCGGTACGGATCGCGCATCGGATCGGTCGCCAGGCTGGCAGCCCAGGTCCGACCACTGGCAACAACTTGCCGACACCTTATGAAGCATGGCTTTCCCGGCAAAAGCAACGTTCTTTACGCAAAGTGCCATCACGGCTGGAAGCCGCGCCAGCGCCGGGTTTTCGACGATTTAAGCGGCATTTTTTCGACAGCGGGGACAAGGCGCCGACTGCCGGGTCGAAGTCAGAACAACACAGGCGGTTTTACGCCCGCCAGGCCATCCGGCACACTGCCGCCCCGTCATTCCGGTAGCCCTCCATGACCCGTTCGCCGCTGCGCCTTCTGGCCTTCTCGCTGCTCAAGCGCCTGCTCTATCTCTGGGTTCGCTCCGAGACCACCCAGGCGGCCAGTCTGCTCAGCCGCATCGATCCCGCCAAGCCGGTGCTCTATGTCCTCCCCGAAGCCTCGCTGAGCGATCTGGCGGTGCTCGACCGGGAGTGCCGCAAGGCCGGGCTGCCGCGACCGCTACGCCCGCTGGTGCTGGGTAGCAAGACCGAGCCACTGGCCTACTTCAACGCCACCGGCAAGGCCAACTGGCGCGGGCGCCCGGCGCGGCGCTCGGTGCCCCCCACCCTGCGCCGGGTGGTCACCGCGGTGACCGAGCAGCAGCTGGAAGACGTCCAGCTGGTGCCGGTCAGCGTCTTCTGGGGTCAGTCGCCGGATCGCGAGACCAGTCCCTGGAAACTGCTCTGGGCGGACAACTGGGTGGTGACCGGCCGGCTGCGCAAGCTGGCGCGCATCCTGGTGCTGGGCCGGCTGACCCGGGTGCAATTCTCCAAGCCACTGTCCCTGGGCGAACTGGCCAGCCAGCGCCCCGATCCGCAACGCCTGGAGCGTCTGGTGATGCGCCGGCTGCGCATCCACTTCCGCAACGTGCGCCAGGCGGTGATCGGTCCGGACCTGTCGCACCGGCGCACCCTGCTGCGCGGCCTGCTGCGGGCACCCCAGGTGCGGGCGACCATCGCCCACGAGATCGCCCAGCGCAAGGCCACTCCCGGGCGCATCGAAGACGAGGCGGCGCACTATGCCCGGGAGATCGCCTCAGACTTCTCCTATCCTGTAGTGCGCTGCCTTGACGTCGGTCTGCGCTGGTTCTGGAACAGCATCTACGATGGCGTCACGGTCAGCCATATCGAGCGGATCCAGGAGATGGCGCCCGGTCATACCGTGGTCTATGTCCCCTGCCACCGCAGCCACATCGACTACCTGCTGCTCTCCTACCTGCTGTTCCAGAACGGCCTGACCCCGCCGCACATCGCCGCCGGCATCAACCTGGACATGCCGGTGGTAGGCAACATCCTGAGACGCGGCGGCGCCTTCTTCATGAGGCGCAGTTTCAAGGGCAACGCCCTCTATGCCGCGGTGTTCAACGAATACCTGCACAGCCTGTTCAGCCGCGGCTTCTCCACCGAGTACTTCGTCGAGGGCGGGCGCTCGCGGACCGGCCGTACCCTGCAGCCACGCACCGGCATGCTGGCCATGACCCTGCGCAGCTTTCTGCGCGATTCCCGGCGGCCCATCGTCTTCGTACCGGTGTACATCGGCTACGAAAAGGTGTTCGAGGGTCGCACCTACCTCGGTGAATTGCGCGGCGCGGCCAAGAAGAAGGAATCCATCTTCGACCTGGTCAAGGTCTTCGGCGCCCTGCGCCAGCGCTTCGGTCGGGTCTGGGTCAACTTCGGCGAGCCCATCCCGCTGCAGAGCTTTCTCGATGCCCGCCGTCCAGGCTGGCGCGACGAACCCCTGGGCGAAGACCTGAAGCCCGCCTGGTTCAATTCGGTCACCCACGAACTGGGCGAGCGGGTGGTGCGCCGCATCAATGCCGCGGCGGCCGTCACCCCGGTCAACCTGGTGGCCCTGGCACTGCTCTCGACCCATCGCCAGGCCCTCGACGAAGGCGCCCTGGTGCGCGCCATCGACCTCTATCTGGATCTGCTGAAACGGGTCCCCTACTCCACCAGCGTCACCCTGCCCGAGGGCGACGGCCAGGCGATCATCGAAGAGGTGCGCGCCCTCGGCTTCCTCTCCGAGCAGCAGGACGCCCTGGGGCGCATCCTCTACCTGGACGAGCAGAACGCGGTGCTGATGACCTACTACCGCAACAACGTCCTGCACCTCTTCGCCATCCCGGCGCTGATCGCCAGCTTCTTCCAGAACACCGGGCGCATGACCCGCGAGCTGATCCATAGATTCGCCCTGGCGCTCTATCCCTATCTGCAGGCCGAGCTGTTCATCCACTGGGAGCGCGAGGAGCTGCCGCTGGTGCTGGACGGCTGGCTGGAGGCCATGGTGGAGCGCGGCCTGCTGCGTATCGAGGACGACGTCTTCGTGCGCGCGGCGCCCAGCTCGCGGCAGTTCGTCCGCCTCACCCTGCTGGCGCGGGCCATCCTGCAGACCCTGCAGCGCTACTACATGACCACCGCGCTGATTCTCAACCACGGGCAGAACAGCCTGACCGCGCCGCAGCTGGAAGAACTCTGCACGGTGATGGCCCAGCGGCTGTCGGTGCTGCATGGCCTCAATGCGCCGGAATTCTTCGACAAGTCGCTGTTCCGCCACTTCATCCAGACGCTGCTGGCGGAAGGGGTGCTGCGCAAGGCCGACGACGGCACCCTGGGCCACCATGAACTGCTTGGTGAACTGGCCGAGGGTGCGGGCAAG
The DNA here is from genome assembly GCF_055393275.1 of Pseudomonas sp. Pso3. Classification (NCBI taxonomy): domain Bacteria; kingdom Pseudomonadati; phylum Pseudomonadota; class Gammaproteobacteria; order Pseudomonadales; family Pseudomonadaceae; genus Pseudomonas; species Pseudomonas sp. Pso3. The sequence continues at coordinate 3,809,884 of NZ_AP043687.1, forward strand.
CGGGTGCTGCCGGCGGAGATTCGCCTGTCGATCCGCCAGGTGGCCCTGGATCGGCCCGATGCTCCGGACCTGCCGGAAGCCGAATCCCCTGTGCCCGCCGGCAACTAAGCAGGCATCCATGGGTCACAGCAGTCGATTTCAGTCCAGGATCTACCCATGAAAAGAATCGCCACCCTGCTCGCCACCTCGCTGCTGCTCAGCGCCTGTAGCGGGCTGCGCCCCGGTCCCGCGACGCCACCGCCGCCGGCCGGCCAGCCGCTGCCGCCCACCGAGCAGCCGCAGACCACCACCCCTGGCGTGCCGGCCCAGCCGAGCATGACCAGCCTCAGCGGCCAGGCCACCTTTACCGCCAACGAGCCGGTACCGCCCACCGCCAAGCTCACTGTCAGCCTCTACAGTGCCAGCGCCGGCGATACCCCTGCCGGTCGCCTGGCCCAGCGCACCCTGTTCGTCAAGCAACCCGGCCAGGTGCCCTTCCGCCTCGACTACGCCCCGGCCAAGGTCAAGAGCGGCGAGCGCTATCTGCTCAGCGGCCGCATCCTGCTCGGCGGTCGCCCGCTGTACCTGACCCAGCAGCCGGTGACCGTGGATCTGAACAGCGGTGGCGAGGTGGAATTGCCGCTGCAGCCGGTGCGCTGAACTCCAAGAGACTCGGCGTGGCATGCTAGGATCAAGGCTCTCGACCTCCCGCTTCTCCACCGAGGTGCGCCTTGACTCCTCGCCTCGCCATCAAGCGCTATCAGGGCGACCACCAGCCCCATGCCCATGCCTTCGCGCAGCTGGTGCTGCCCATCCAGGGCGGCATGGAGCTGGAACTCGCCGGGCGTAGCGGGACGCGGCTGCATACCGGGCTCGCGGCCCTGGTGGCGCCCGACTGCGGTCATGCCCAGCAATCGGAGCCAGGCAGCCGCTTTCTGGTGATCGATTGCGCAGCCGACTGGTTGCCTGCCCCCATTCTGGATCGCGCGCTACGGCAGCCGGGGCTGGCGATTCCGCCTGCGACGCGGCAGCTGATCGCCTTCGCCGAGCTGACTTCGCCTGATGCCCTCGATCAACACGCGCCCGAACTCACCCGCCTGCTGCTCGCCTCGCTCGACGCCACTGCCGCCGGCTCGGCCTTCGACCGCTTGCTGGCCCAGGTGGAGGCCCAGCCCGCGGGTGACTGGAACAATGCGGCCATGGCCCGTCTGGCGGGCCTGGGGCTGACGCGGTTGCACCTGCTGTTCCACCAGCGTTTCGGCCAGACGCCCCAGGCCTGGCTGACCGATCTGCGGCTGCGCCAGGCGCAGCTCTGGCTGGGCGACAGCCGCCTCCCGATTGCCGACATCGCCCTGCGCGTCGGCTTTTCCGATCAGGCCGCCCTGACCCGCGCCATGACCCGCCGCCAGGGCATCAGCCCGGCCGCCTGGCGGCGCGGCCAACGACTGCCCGGGTAACTCAGTCCAGGTAAGCAGTCCAGGTAAAAAGCCCCGCAGCCTCGCGCAAGACCGGCTTCCCTCGCCGTCGCCACACTGGTGGCGAATGGGTGGAGACGGTGCTATGCAGGAACGAGAACTATCGGCAGTGGGTATCGGCTATGGGCTGGCGGCAGGCCTGTGCTGGGGCGTGATCTTTCTGGCGCCGGCGCTGGTCCCCGACCTGAGCGGCGCCCAGTTCGCCGTGCTGCGCTTTCTCTGCTACGGACTGGTGTCTCTCGGGCTGCTGCTGCCCTGCTGGCGCCGACTGCGCTCGCAACTGAGCTGGGCCGACGGCAGACGCCTGTTCTGGCTCAGCCTGATCGGCAACCTGGGCTACTACACCCTGGTCGGCGTGGGCGTGAAGCAGGCCGGCATCGCGGCGACCACCCTGATCGTCGGCCTGATCCCGCTGCTGGTGGCCCTGGCCGGGCAGCGCGACGCGGGCGCCGTGAGTTTCGGGCGCCTCTGGCCGTCGCTCTGCTGCGCGCTGCTCGGCGTGGCCCTGATCAGCTACGAGACGCTGACCACCACCGCCGTCGGCGAGCAGCCCGCCCTGGGCCTGCTGTGCGCCTGTGGCGCCCTGCTGGCCTGGAGCTGGTTCGCGGTGGTCAACACGCGCTTCCTGGCCAGGACGCCGATCGGCGCCCACGATTGGGGCCTGCTGCTGGGCGGGATGACCGGCGCCCAGGCCCTGCTGGCCGCGCCCTGGTTGCTCGGCGAGGCGCTGGCGTGGCGAGCACCGGCGGACTGGCTGCAGCCGCTGCTGGTGGCTGCCGGCGTGGCATTGCTCGCCTCGGTGATCGGTGGCGCCTGCTGGAACCAGGCCAGCCGCCGGCTACCCCTGACCCTGAGTGGCCAGGCCATCGTCATCGAGACCCTGGCCTCGCTGACCTATGGCTTTCTCTGGAACGGGCGCTGGCCGACTCGCCTGGAAGCCCTGGCGATCCTCCTGCTCCTGCTCGGGACGAGCTGGTGCCTGCAGTGCCACCGGCGCCCGGCCCGGACGGTAGCGGCGGCGGCGACCTGACCCTGAGAATCCGGCTGCGCCCCTCCTACGCCAGCGGCGGCAAAGCCCAGTCGATGGGGGTGAGCCCGGCGTTGCGCAGGAATTCGTTGGTGCGACCGAAGTGGCCGTTGCCGATGAAGCCGCGATGGGCCGACAGTGGCGAGGGATGCGCCGACTTGAGGATCAGGTGCTTCTGGGGATCGATGAGCGCCTGCTTGCTCTGGGCATGGCTGCCCCAGAGCAGGAACACCAGATTCTCGCGCTCGGCGCTGACCACCTCGATGACGCGATCGGTGAATCGCTGCCAGCCGGCCTTCGCATGGGAGCCGGCGTTGGCCTGCTCCACGGTCAGCGAGGTGTTGAGCAGCAGTACGCCCTGCTCCGCCCAGTGCTGCAGATAGCCGTGGTTGGGAATGGGCAGGTTCAGGTCGCGCTTGAGTTCCTTGAAGATGTTCTGCAGCGACGGCGGCGCCGGCACCCCGGGTTGCACCGAGAAGCTGAGGCCATGGGCCTGGCCCGGACCGTGGTAGGGATCCTGACCGAGAATCACCACCCTGACCTGATCCAGAGGGGTGGTATTGAGAGCATTGAAGATCAGCGGACCGGGCGGATAGATGACCTTGCCCGCCGCCTTCTCGCGCCTCAAGAACTCGCTCAGCTGACGCATGTAGGGCTGCTCGAATTCGTCGCGCAGCGCGGCTTTCCATTGGGGGTCGAGCTTGATGCGATCGTCGTCCACGATTCGAGGCTTCCTGGTCAAGACAAGGGCAGCACCCTAGAAAAGCCGGCTGCCCCTGTCAAACCCGCTACCAGCGCGGACCGTAGCGCGGGCCCCAGCCGGGCGGACCATAACCTGGGCGCGGCCCCCAGCCCGGCGGTCCCCAACCGGGACCCGGCCCCCAGTGGGGCGGTGGTGGCGGGGCCGGTCGATAGTAGTAGCCGTAGCCATAGGGCCGCACGATGACCGCGGGCGGCGGATAGGCTGGCGTGCCGTAAAAGACCGCCGCGGGGGGTGCCGGACGGCTGTAATAGCGCGGGGACGTGTCGTAGACGGTGCAGCCGGTGAAGGTCAGGGCACAGAGCGACGCCAAGAGGAAATGGCGCATGGGGGAGATCTCCAGAACGGCCCGGATGGGCCTGGAGAAAGCTTAAGCTGCGCCCGCCGCTCGCGCTCGATTATCGCGCGTTCATTCAGCCGGGATTAAGAGACGCCGGTCCGCTTTCCTTCCGCTCGCCCAGGTAGTCCCGCAGCCGCGCCTGCAGATGGGGCACGCCCTGGGGATGGGCGAGAAAGTCGACGATACTCATCAGCTGCCAGTGCTGGCCTTCGTCACCGAAGCGGATGGCGGCGATCTCGGCGGGATGCAACTGCCCGGCGAACAGCCAGCTGGGCAGATAGCCCGGCTGACGCGGTGGATAGCAACGTCCCCAGGTCAGCCGCGCCTCATCCAGCACCAGGCCGAATTCCTCTTCCAGCTCGCGCAGGGCGCAACGCTCGGGCGTTTCGTCGTCTTCGCGCCCGCCGCCCGGCAGGTCCCAGAGAGCCGGCCAGGGGATGTCGGGCTTGTCATCGCGCTGATAGACCAGGATCTGCTCGGCGCAGAGCAGCGCCAGCTTGGCGCCGTTGAAGGCATGGCGGGACATGCGGAGGCCTCCGGTGGCGACGAGGGAGACCCCCAGGCCTCCCCGTCTGGACTCAGTAACCCAGCTGCTTGAGCAGGGCCGCGGGTGCCTGCTTGGCCGGACGCTCATAGAACTTCAGCAATTCGGCGGCGCGATTGCTGAAGAAGCCATCCACCCCACGCGGCGCGAGACGGGCGTAGTCCACCGCCGAATCCACCGTGTAGGCATGCACCAGCAGACCCCGCTCGTGGGCGACGTCGTTCATCCAGGGCTTCACCAGGTCCGCATAGCTCTGGTCGCCGCCCTCCTCCAGGGCTGCCGAGGGGCCGATGCCGATGGCGCCATGGGCCTTGGCCCACTCAATCCAGGCGGTGAAATCGCCCTCGGAGCGCACCTGCTGCTTGGCATAGTAGGCCGCCTTGCTGGCCTCGCCCGATTCGGCGTAGGTGGGTCCGGGCTTGGCCGGGATGTAGTCGTCACCCAGCCACAGCAGCAGGATCTTCGGCGTGTCGGGCATCTCCTTCTGCAGGAGCTCCAGGCTGCCTTTCTCGAAGGTCTGCAGGATCACCCGCCCGGGCATGGCGGCGACGCCGGTGGCGCCGGCCTTGGGCTTGCCGAGCCAACCGCGCTGGGTCAGCTTGGCCTTGAGATCGCGCTCGATGCCGGGAAACAGCTTGGGCTGCTTGGTCTCGATGTAGAGACCCGGCTTGTTGCGACCGCCCTCGGCGATGTCGATGACCTCGTCGAGGGTGAGGATCCTGAGTCCGGCGAACTTTGGCCGGGCACGGTCGGGATGGGCCTGATTGAACCAGCTGCCGGCGTCCAGCGACTTGAGTTCGGCCAGGGTGAACTGGCTGACCGGCGCCTTGGCGCGCTCGGGGAAACGCTTGGCGACGTCGGTGGTGCGCTCCAGGGTATCGTCGTGCAGGGCGATGAGCTGGCCGTCCTTGGTGCGCTGCAGGTCGAGTTCCAGGTAGTCGGCGCCCAGCTCCCGCGCCACCAGGTAGGCCGGGGCGGTGGATTCGGGGGCGTCGAAGGAGGCGCCGCGATGGGCGATCACCGCCGGCCAGGGAATGCCGGCCTGCCGGGCCAGGGTCTGGCCGACATCGGCTTCGGTGGCCAGCGCCAGCTGGCTGACCAGCAGGGTGCCGGGAATGAGGGTACGGATCAGGGTGCGCAGAGCAGTTATTGTCATGGGTTCCTCGGGTGGTCCGACGATCGGAGCTAGGATGCAGCTTGCACCCCGGATGCGACAGTACGCAGACCCCCAGCGTAGCGGACGTTATCCAGGTCGCAATTTCCGGTACTCTGCCGCCCGCTTCGCCCGACGAGATCACCATGGCCGCATCGCCCACGCCCTTCGATCCCACCCGCTGCCCGCTGTGCGGCCAGGCCAACAGCTGCGTCCTGGCGGCCGGTGGCGAGCTCCGCGACTGCTGGTGCCTGCAGACGCCGATGGATCCCGCCGCCCTGGAACGCCTGCCCGCGGAAGAGCGTGATCGACGCTGCCTCTGCCCGGCCTGCGCGGCCGGCGTCGCCGACGAGCCTTGCTGATGCGTCTGGATCGCTGGCTGGGCAACCGACCCGAGCTGGGCCGCCAACTCGCCCGGCGCCTGCTCGCGGAAGGTCGGGTAAGGGTCAACGGCGCCACCACCCTGCAGGCCGCGCAGGAGGTGTTCGCCTTCGATCGCATCGAGGCCGACGAGCGCCTGCTGCAGGACGGTCCCGGCGGCCGCTACCTGATGCTGCACAAGCCGCGCGGCTGCGTGAGCGCCACCGTCGACGCCCGCCATGCCACGGTGCTGGACTGTCTCGCGCCGGACCAGCGTGCCGATCTGCACCTGGCCGGACGGCTGGACTTCAACACCACCGGCCTGCTGCTGCTCACCAACGACGGCCAGTGGTCGCGCGGCCTGAGTCATCCGCGCCACAAGCAGACCAAGCGCTACCGGGTCACCACCAACGAGGTCATCCCCCAGCACCTGGTCGCGGCCTTTGCCGAGGGCCTCTACTTCGCCTACGAAGACCTCACCACCCAACCGGCGCGGCTGGAGCTGCTGGACGAGCACACCGCCTACCTGACCCTGGTCGAAGGTCGCTATCACCAGGTCAAGCGCATGTTCGGCCGCTTCGGCATCGAGGTCATCGCCCTGCACCGCGATCGCATCGGCAACCTGGAACTGGATCCGGCGCTGGCCGAGGGCGCCTGTCGTCCACTCACGCCCGCAGAGGTGGCGCTGCTACGTCCGGCGGATTAGGGGAACAGGAGCGGCGGGGCACCGGTCGGGATGCAGACACGTACCCCTGGAGACCTCTCATGCGTATCGATATCCCCTCCCTCGGATTCGGCGGTGCCCCGTTGGGCAACATGTTCCGCGAGGTAGGCGACGCCGAGGCCCGGGCGACCCTCGAAGCCGCCTGGGACGCGGGCATCCGCCTCTATGACACCTCGCCCCACTATGGCGCCGGGCTGTCGGAGCGACGTTTCGCCGAGGTGCTGGCCGACAAGCCGCGCGACGATTTCGTCCTCTGCAGCAAGGTCGGCCGCCTGCTGGAACCGGCCGATCAGCCGGAAAACGCGCCGCCGTTCGTCAATGAATTGCCCTTCAAGCGGGTGCTCGACTATTCCGCCGACGGCGCCCGCCGCTCCATCGAGGCCAGCCTGGAACGTCTCAAGACCGATCGCCTCGACCTGGTGTGGATCCACGACCTGTCCGAAGACCAGCACGGCCCGGCCTGGCGCGACTACTTCGCCCAGGCCATGCAGGGTGCGGCCAAGGCCCTTACCGAGATGCGCGAAGAGGGCCTGATCATGGGCTGGGGCCTGGGCGTCAACCTGGTGGAGCCCTGCCGCCTGGCGCTGGAGCAGAGCGATCCCGACGCCTTCCTGCTGGCCGGTCGCTATTCCCTGCTGGACCACCGCGAAGCCCTGGACACCCTCTTTCCCGAATGCGAACGCCGCGGCGTGGGCATCGTGGTGGGTGGGCCCTACAACTCCGGTCTGCTGGCGGGCGGCAAGCACTACAACTATGCCGAAGCCGAGCCGGCACTGCGCCGCAAGGTCGAGTTGATCGAGGGCGTCTGCCAGGATCACGGGGTGGACATCCGCGCCGCGGCCCTGCAGTTCTGCCTGGCCCATCCCACGGTGGCCGCCACCATTCCCGGCAGCAGCACCCCGGAGCGGGCCCGACAGAACGCCGAGCTGCTGCGGGCGCCCATCCCCGCCGCCTTCTGGCGCAACCTGCGCGAGATCGGCGTGCTGCCGGAGGACGCCCCGACACCCGCGTGAGTGAAAAGGGCGGCTGTGCTAGGCTCGCCGCCCCTTTTCCACCCTGCCTGCCCTCATGACCTCGCCCCGCCGCCCCCTGCCTGGCCGCCCCGCGCCCCTGCATCCCCGCAATCGCCACCAGGGCAGCTACGACTTTCCCGCCCTGATGCGCGCGAACCCAGCGCTCAGGCCCTTCGTGGCACCGACGCCGCGGGGCAATCTGTCCATCGATTTCACCGACCCCCAGGCGGTCCGGGCGCTCAACCGGGCCCTGCTGGCGTTGCATCACGGCGTGCGCGACTGGGACATTCCCGCCGATTTTCTCTGCCCACCGATTCCCGGTCGGGCGGATTACCTGCACCACCTGGCCGACCTGCTGGCCGAGGGCAATGGCGGCCGGATTCCCCGGGGCGAGTCGACCCGCTTGCTGGACGTGGGCACGGGCGCCAATGGCGTCTATCCGCTGATCGGTTTCAAGGAGTATGGCTGGCACTTCGTTGGCAGCGACATCGCTCCGGCGGCGCTGGATGCCTTCGGACGCACCCTGGCGGCCAATCCGGATTGCGCCGCCGCCATCGAGTTGCGTCTGCAGCCGGAGCCTCAGGCGATCTTTGCCGGCATCCTGCAACCCGGCGAGCGCTATGCCGCCACCCTGTGCAATCCGCCCTTCCACGCCAGCCCCGACGATGCCGTCCGCGGCAGCCAGCGCAAGTGGAAGAATCTGGGCAAGACCACCGGCAAGCAGGTCCCCCTGCTCAATTTCGGCGGCCAGGCGGCCGAACTCTGGTGTCCCGGCGGCGAGGCGGCCTTCATCGACCGGATGATCCGCGAGAGCCGTGCCTGCGCACGCCAAGTCGGCTGGTTCACCTGCCTGGTGTCCAAGGCCAGCAACCTGCCGCCGTTGCAGGCGGCGTTGCGCCGCGAGCAGGCCGGCGAGGTCCGCGTCGTCGCCATGGCACAGGGCCAGAAGCAGAGCCGCTTTCTTGCCTGGCGCTTCGCCTGACCGACCGCCCCGCGCTTGAACGACGACCCTTCGGCGGCTTTCTGACCGGTTTCGTCGGTGCTGCCGGCTGCCTGCGCGGCCGCGCCTGGAGCCGCTCCGGTGCGCTCGACGACCCATCTGGCGGGACTTTGACCGGGGTCACACGAGATTAGACCAAAGGCTAATAGGCAAAGCCAATGAATTGCAGGCTAGGCAGCCCTACCCCTTCCCATTAAAATGTCCGGCAACAAAAACGCCACGCGCATGCAGCCGCGCCCGAGACCTCGTCTCCGGCCAGCCGCTGCCAAGGCCGTGCATCGCGTTTTTGCTCCGACTCCTCCGGTGACTCATGAGAGAGGGGCGGTGGAGGGACAAGAACCTGCCCTTGCGTGTTTCCGGCTGCATTCTGCCTCGCCCACTGCACATCCACCCATGTGCCATGGTGCCGCACCGCACCGAAACTCGATAAGCAGACCCAGCTTCTATCGAACGAGAGACCACATGCTGAAGAAAATGACTGGCGCGCTGCTCGGCGTCGCCATCGCCTCCGCCCTGGGCACCGCACAGGCCGAAGACACCAAGAAGGTCGACGTCCTGCTGATCGGCGGCGGCATCATGAGCTCCACCCTGGGCATCTGGCTGAACGAGCTGGAGCCGAACTGGACCATGGAAATGGTCGAGCGCCTGGACAAGGTCGCCGACGAGAGCTCCAACGGCTGGAACAACGCCGGTACCGGCCACTCCGCCCTGGCCGAGCTGAACTACACCCCGGAAGACAAGGACGGCAAGGTCACCATCGCCAAGGCCATCGAGATCAACGAAGCCTTCCAGATCTCCCGTCAATTCTGGTCCTGGCAGGTCAAGAACGGCGTCCTCAAGGATCCGAAGAGCTTCATCAACAGCACCCCGCACATGAGCTTCGTCTGGGGTGACGAGAACATCGCCTTCCTGAAGAAGCGCTACGAGGCGCTCAAGGCCAGCCCGCTGTTCTCCGGCATGCAGTACTCCGAGGATCCCGCGCAGATCAAGCAGTGGGTTCCGCTGATGATGGAAGGTCGCGATCCCAAGCAAAAGATCGCCGCCACCTGGAGTCCGCTGGGCACCGACGTCAACTTCGGCGAGATCACCCGCCAGTTCGCCGCCAACCTGCAGTCCAAGCCGAACTTCAAGCTGAATCTGTCCAGCGAAGTCGAGAACATCACCCGCAATGCTGATGGCAGCTGGCGTGTGGAGTACAAAAACCTCAAGGACGGCAAGAAGACCGAGACCGATGCCAAGTTCGTCTTTATCGGTGCCGGCGGCGGTGCCCTGCACCTGCTGCAGAAGTCGGGCATCCCCGAAGCCAACGACTACGCCGGCTTCCCGGTGGGCGGCTCCTTCCTGGTCACCGACAATCCCGAGATCGCCCAGCAGCACCTGGCCAAGGCCTACGGCAAGGCTTCGGTGGGCGCACCGCCGATGTCGGTTCCGCACCTGGACACCCGCATGCTCGATGGCAAGCGCGTGATCCTGTTCGGGCCCTTCGCCACCTTCTCCACCAAGTTCCTCAAGCAGGGTTCCTACCTGGACCTGCTGACCAGCACCAACACCCACAACGCCTGGCCGATGGTCCGCGTGGGCGTGGCCGAGTACCCGCTGGTGGAATACCTCGCCGGTCAGCTGATGCTGTCGGATGACGACCGCATGGCCGCCCTGCGCGAGTACTTCCCCAACGCCAAGAAGGAAGACTGGCGCCTGTGGCAGGCCGGTCAGCGCGTGCAGATCATCAAGCGCGACGCCGACAAGGGTGGCGTGCTGAAGCTGGGCACCGAGATCGTCGCCGCCAAGGACGGCAGCATCGCCGGCCTGCTGGGCGCCTCCCCGGGTGCCTCGACCGCCGCCCCCATCATGCTGAGCGTGCTGGAGAAGGTGTTCAAGGACAAGGTCGCGACCCCGGAGTGGCAAGCCAAGCTGCACCAGATCGTGCCCAGCTACGGCACCAAGCTGAACAGCGACCCCGCGCGCGTGCAGCAGGAGTGGAACTACACCGCCGAAGTCCTGCAACTGGCCACCCCGCCGGTCGCTACCGGCACCGAGAACGCCAAGGCCACCGCCAGCGCTCCGCGTGTCGAAAAGGCCGCCAACGACATGGCACTGTAAGTCGCCGCCAGGCCCGCTGCGTACGCAGCGGGCTCACCGCGAAGACCAAAGGCCCCACCCGGATCCGGCGTGGGGCTTTTTTTCGCCCGCGTCCGGCCCGGGCTAGAGCCCTTGCCGCGGCCGGAGCCCTGTGACGAAAACCGCAACGGCGTGAATTTTTTCCCGCCAGACAGGCACTAAAACTGCAGCGATACGCCGAGGCCGCTCTTTGCACGCCACAATGGTGATCTATCCTCGAGCCTTAACCGTTACCTGAATCTGGAGACACGATGACGGCACATCCCGCCCCGGGCATCCTGCATACCCGAGAAGGCCAGCGCCTGGCTGATACCGACGCCGCCGCCTGGCGACAGTGGGGACCCTACCTGAGCGAGCGCCAGTGGGCCACGGTCCGTGAAGACTACAGCGCCGACGGCGACGCCTGGCGCTACTTTCCCCACGACCATGCGCGCAGCCGCGCCTATCGCTGGGGCGAAGACGGCCTGGCCGGTTTCTGCGACAAGGCCCAGCAATGGTGCCTGGGCATCGCCCTCTGGAACGAGCGCGACCCCTTCCTCAAGGAACGGCTGTTCGGCCTGACCAACGCCGAGGGCAACCATGGCGAGGACGTCAAGGAGCTGTACTTCTACCTGGACGGGGTGCCGAGCCACGCCTACCAGAAGATGCTCTACAAGTACCCCCACGCCGCCTTTCCCTATGCCCAGCTCACCGAGGAAAACGCCCGGCGCGGGCTGAACGATCGCGAATTCGAGATCCTCGACACAGGCGTCTTCGCCGAGGACCGCTATTTCGACGTCACCGTCGAATACGCCAAGCACACCCCCGACGACATCCTCATGCGGGTCACCGTGGAGAATCGCGGGACCGAGCGCGCCAGCCTGCGGGTGCTGCCGCAGATCTGGTCGCGCAACACCTGGGCCTGGACCGGTACCCCGCCGCGCTCCATGCTCAGCCTGGAAGGCGACCAGGTTCGCGCCAGCTATTTCGACCGGCCCGACCTGGTGGTCAGCGCCTGGGGCCCACGCGAGGCCGAGTGGCTGTTCTGCAACAACGAAACCAACCTGCCCCGCCTGACCGGTGAAGCTGCCGAGGGCCCCTTCAAGGACGGCATCAACGACTACGTGGTGCGCGGCGCCCGCGAGGCGATCCGCCGCGACTTCGGCAGCAAGGCGGCCGCCCATTTCGCCGTGGAGCTGGAGGGTGGCGCCAAGACCGTGGTCTACCTGCGCCTGGCACCCACCAATGCGCTGTCGGTGGATGCCGATGCGATCTTTGCCGAGCGTATCGCCGAGGCCGACGCCTTCTATGCCGCCCTGCAGGAAAAGATCGCCGATCCCGATGCCCGCCTGGTGCAGCGTCAGGCCCTGGCCGGCCTGCTCTGGTCCAAGCAGCTCTACTATTTCGAGGTCAATCGCTGGCTCGATGGCGATCCGGCCCAGCCGACGCCGCCGGCGCAGCGCCAGCGCATCCGCAACGGCCACTGGCGGCACCTGCTCAATTTCGACATCGTCTCCATGCCGGACAAATGGGAGTACCCCTGGTACGCCTCCTGGGACCTGGCCTTCCAGGCGGTCGCCTATGCCCTGATCGATCCCGGCTTCGCCAAGCAGCAGTTGCTGCTGCTGGTGAAGGACAGATTCATGCACCCCAATGGCCAGCTGCCGGCCTACGAGTGGAATTTCGAGGACGCCAATCCGCCGGTGCATGCCTGGGCCACCTGGCACGTCTACCTGCAGGAAAAGTCCCTGACCGGGGTGGGCGACCGGGTCTTTCTCGAGCGTGTCTTCCACAAGCTCCTGCTGAATTTCTCCTGGTGGATCAACCGCAAGGACACCGAGGGTCGCAACATCTTCCAGGGCGGCTTTCTCGGCCTGGACAACATCGCCCTCTTCGATCGCTCGGCACCCCTGCCGGAGGGCTATCACCTGGACCAGGCCGACGGCACCGCCTGGATGGCCGCCTATGCCCTGGACCTGATGCGCATCGCCCTGGAGCTGGCCAAGGAAAATCCGGTGTACGTCGATCTGGGGGTCAAGTTCTTCGAGCACTTCCTGCACATCGCCGGCGCCATCAACCACAGCGACGACCGCGAAGACGGCCTCTGGGACGAACAGGACGAGTTCTTCTATGACGTCCTGCACAAGGCGGATGGCAGCGCCGAGCCGCTGCGCCTGAGATCCATCGTCGGCCTCATCCCGCTGTTCGCGGTGCAGGTCCTGGAACAGCGCGAGCACGAGGGCCTTCCCGGCCTCGGCGGACGACTGCGCGGCTTCCTGCGCCAGCGTCCGGATCTCGCCCGACTGGTCTCGCGCTGGACCGAGCCCGGCCAGGGCAACCGATTCCTGCTCTCGCTGCTGCGCGGCCATCGCACCAAGCTGCTGCTCAAGCGCATGCTGGATGACAACGAATTCCTTTCCGAATACGGCATCCGCTCGCTGTCCAAGGCCCACGAACAGCAACCCTTCGAGATGCGCCAGGCCGACGGCAACCTGCTCAGCGCCCGCTACCAGCCGGCGGAATCGGATTCGCGCCTGTACGGCGGCAATTCCAACTGGCGCGGACCGCTGTGGATGCCGATCAACTACATGCTCATCGAGTCGCTGCACGAATTCCACCGCTACTACGCCGACAGCTTCTCGGTGGAATATCCCAGCGGTTCGGGCTACCTGGCCAATCTGGAAGAGGTCGCCGACGGCCTCAGCCAGCGCCTGACCCGGCTGTTCCTCAAGGACGCCGATGGCAAGCGCCCGAGCATGGTCGACTATCCGCAATTGCAGAACGATCCGCGCAGTCGCGACCTGGTGCTGTTCCACGAGTATTTCCACGGTGAAAACGGCCGCGGACTCGGGGCTTCCCACCAGACCGGCTGGAGCGCCCTGGTGGCACTGCTGCTGCAACCCCGGCGCTAGCCGAGCACGCCGTGGTGCCGGTCCCGACCGGCACCACGGCGGACTGTGGCAAGGCTGCAGTTTTCCTCGGCCACCCCGGGTACTATGCTCTAGCCAGACATCCCGCCTTCGCGAGCCCGCATGACTGCCCCCGATGACGCCCAGCGTCTCCACGCCCTGAGCGAGTTGCAGATTCTCGATAGCGGCGTCGAAGCCGCCTACCAGGACATCGTCGTCCTGGCCTGCCAGCTGACCCGGGCGCCGGTGGCCTTCATCACCCTCGCCGATCGACACCGTCTCTGGTTCAAGGCCTGTCAGGGCCTGACGCTAGCCGAGGTGCCGGTCGACGCCTCCCTCTGCCACCTGGCGATCCGTACCCCGCGTGAGCCCTTCCTGGTGGAAGACCTGCAAGGCGACCCACGCGTCGCCCATCTCCGGTCCGCTCCCGGGCTGGAAGGGATGCGCGCCTACCTGGGCATCCCCCTGCTCGACCGGTACGGGGTCGCCCTGGGCACCCTCTGCGTGATGGACGACCGGGTTCGGCGTTTCGAGACGGCTCAGGTCGACAATCTGCAACGGCTGGCCCGACAGGTCATCATCCTGCTGCAACAGCGCGAGACCCTGCGCCAGCTGGAAGAGCTGGACATCAACTTTTCCGCCTTCATGAACAACGGGCCCTTCATCGCCTACATCAAGGACCGCGACTGGCGCTACCGCTATGTCAACGAGCCTTTTCTGCAGCAGCTTGAATTGACCCGCGACGAGGTCATCGGCCAGGACGACTTCACCATCTGGCCAGAGGCAGCGCCCCGTTTTCGCCAGGTCGACGAGCAGGTGATGAACGAACTCAAGCCGAGCCGCCTCGTCGAGCGCATGACCGCCCTCGATGGCCGCCGCCTCTTCTGGCAGTCCTACAAGTTTCCCCTGGTCACCCGCCAGGGCATCGCCCTGGCGGGCCTGTCGGTGGACGTCACCGAGCACATCGAGCAACAGCACATGCTGGAGGCCTCGCAGCGCCAGTTGCTGGGCATGATGCAGGCCGCCGAGCAGCGCAGCGTCACCGATGCCCTGACCGGCCTGTTCAATCGACGCGCCTTCGACCTGCGCCTGGCGGAGCACCTGCTGCGCGCCGAGGAGCAGCGCACGCCGCTGTCCATGCTGTTGATCGACGTGGATCACTTCAAGGCCTACAACGACGCCTATGGTCACCAGGCGGGTGATAGCGCCTTGCAGGCCGTCGGCCAGTTGCTGCTGCAGAGCTGTCGCGACAACGACGCCTGCTTTCGCTACGGCGGCGAGGAATTCGCCATCCTGCTGCCGGGTGCCGATCTCACCGCGGCCCACCTGGTGGCCGAGCGCTGCCGCGCCGCCGTCGCCAACCACGCCTGGTCACGACGTCCCATCACCCTGAGCGTCGGCCTGGCCACCCACAGGGCCGGGATGGATGCCTACACCCTCACCGAAGGCGCCGACCGGGCGCTCTATGCAGCCAAGGGCGCCGGCCGCAACCGCATCGCCGCGGAACCCGGACCCGAAGCCCCTGCCAATCCGGAATGACGCCCAAAACAAAAAACCCGCCGAAGCGGGTTCTTTGTTGCGACCATCCCAACACCCTGTCAGGCGCCATCCTGGCCTGGTCTTCGTCCGTGACCTCAGAGCTGCGCATCCTGCGCGGCTGATGGGTGTAGATTACGCAGCCCCCGCAGATGGCAACATGGCCAGGTGACACCAGTGCGTGTAAGCCTTTTGCCATACCCTGCCCGGTCCACCAGCCGGCCCTGAATCGCGCCCAACAAAAAACCCGCCGAAGCGGGTTCTTTGTTGCGACCATCCCAACGTCCTGTCAGGCGCCATCCTGGCCTGGTCTTCATCCGTGACCTCAGGGCTGCGCATCCTGCGCGGCTGATGGGTGTAGATTACGCAGCCCCCGCAGGTGGCAACATGGCCAGGTGACACCAGTGCGTGTAAGCCTTTTGCCATACCCCGCCCGGTCCGCCCGCCAACCCTGAATCGCGCCCAACAAAAAACCCGCCGAAGCGGGTTCTTTGTTGCGACCATCCCAACGTCCTGTCAGGCGCCATCCTGGCCTGGTCTTCATCCGTGACCTCAGGGCTGCGCATCCTGCGCGGCTGATGGGTGTAGATTACGCAGCCCCCGCAGGTGGCAACATGGCCAGGTGACACCAGTCGATGTAAGCCTTTTGCCATACTCCGCCCGGCTCGCCTATCAACCTCAAACCGCGCCCAACAAAAACCCGCCGAAGCGGGTTCTTTGTTGCGACCATCCCAACGTCCTGTCAGGCGCCTTCCTGGCCTGGTCTTCGTCCGTGACCTCAGGGCTGCGCATCCTGCGCGGCTGATGGGTGTAGATTACGCAGCCCCCGCAGGTGGCAACATGGCCAGGTGACACCAGTCGATGTAAGCCTTTTGCCATAGCCTGGGGAACATGGCGACCGCCGCCTCGACTAATGCTGACCCCCGCCGAAGATCCGCCATGGCCCTCTCGACCTCCTTCGCTATCGTGCAACAGCAGATGCGCCGCGCTGCCGGCCTGGTCTGGAGTACCTCTCCCGCGCTGATGATCGGCCTGATCCTGGCGACCCTCGTCGCCGGCCTGCTGCCGGCACTGGCCGCCTGGCTGGGGCAGCGCATCGTCGATGCCGTGGTGGCGGCCATGCGGCTGCATGCCGACCAGGGCCAGGCACCGCTGTGGCCGGTACTGAAGTTCGTGCTGGCCGAAGCCGGGGTACTGGCGGCCCTGGCGGGCGCCCAGCGGCTGCTGTCGGTGCAGCAATCGCTGCTGCGGGTACGCCTTGGGCAGACCGTGAATCTGCTGATCCTGGAAAAGGCCCAGACCCTGTCGCTGGCACAATTCGAGGACGCCGACTTCTACGACAAGCTGGTGCGGGCCCGGCGCGAGGCCTCCATCCGGCCCCTGGCGCTGGTGACCAAGTCCCTGACCCTGTTGCAGAACCTCATTTCCCTGATCAGCTTCGCCGTGTTGCTGGTGCATTTCTCGCCCTGGGCCCTGCTGTTGCTGGTGGTGGGCGCCCTACCGGTGTTCCTGGCTGAGGCGCGCTTTTCCGGCGATGCCTTTCGCCTGTTCAGCCGGCGTGCGCCCGAGACCCGCCGCCAGACCTATCTGGAGACGCTGCTTTCCCACGAGGCCTACATCAAGGAGGTCAAGCTGTTCGGCCTGGCGCCGCTGCTGCTGGAGCGCTATCGCACCACCTTCGCCAAGCTCTACGCCGAGGACCGCCGCCTGACGCTGAGACGTGACGGCTGGGGTTTCGTCTTTGGCCTGCTGGGCACCCTCGCCTTCTATGCCGCCTATGCCTGGGTGGTGCTCGATACCGTGCGCGGCCGCCTGAGCCTGGGCCAGATGACCCTCTACCTCACCCTGTTCCGCCAGGGCCAGGGCGCGGTCAGCGCCAGCCTGACCGCCCTGGGCGGCCTCTACGAGGACAGCCTCTACCTGAGCAATCTCTATGACTACCTGGGCCAGCCGACCAGCGCCGAAGGCGGCAGCCTCACGGGGGGCAGCCAGCCTGGCGACGGCCTGAGATTCGAAGGGGTTGGCTTCACCTATCCGGGCGCGCCCGCGCCAACGCTCAAGGACATCAGCTTTCACCTGGCGCCGGGCCAGAGCCTGGCGCTGGTGGGGGCCAACGGTTCGGGCAAGACCACCCTGATCAAGTTGCTGACCCGCCTGCACAACCCGACCCAGGGCCGTATCCTGCTCGATGGCAGCGATCTGCAGGAGTGGCAGCCGGCGGCCCTGCACACGCGCATCGGCGTCATCTTCCAGGACTTCATCCGCTACCAGCTCACCGCCGGTGAAAACCTGGGCGTCGGCGACACCCAGGCCTTCAATGACGAGGCGCGCTGGCGCAAGGCGGCCGAGCAGGGGCTGGCCGACGAGGTCATCGCCGGTCTGCGCGAGGGCTACGAGACCCAGCTCGGACGCTGGTTCATGGGCGGCCAGGAACTGTCCGGCGGGCAGTGGCAGAAGATCGCCCTGTCGCGCGCCTATATGCGCGAGGACGCCGACATCCTGGTGCTGGACGAACCCACCGCCGCGCTGGACGCCGCGGCCGAGGCGGTGATCTTCGAGCGCTTTCGCGCCCAGGCGCAGCAACGCATGACCCTGCTGATCTCCCATCGCTTCTCCAGCGTGCGCAACGCCGACCAGATCCTGGTGCTGGAAGATGGCGAGATCCGCGAGCGAGGCGATCACGAGGGGTTGCTGGCCAGCGGTGGTCGCTATGCCCAGCTGTTCGATCTGCAGGCCAGAGGCTATCGCTGATCGCCGCTGGCGAACTTCGCGCCAGGGGCTCTGCCCAACGTTTGACAACCACTCGCGGAGGCCGCATGAACGATCAGATCAAGGAAAACCCCGACGACCTGGACATCGATCCGGACATCGCGCCCGATCCCGAGGAGCCCGTGGGCGAAGATCCGGATGACAAGCCGGTCGAAGAGCGCCTGCCGCAGAAGAATCCGCGCAATCCGGAGTACAGCTGATGAACGCCATCCTGCCGCTGCCCGAGGATGAAGACTCGGAAGGGCTGCATCCGGCGGAGTTGCCGGCCGACGAGGACGATGCGCCGCCGGTGGATCCGCTGTGAAATCTAGCGTCAGTATTCGGATGGATCTGGCGTAGGGTTTGCCCTCACCCCGGCCCTCTCCCGGAGGGAGAGTGGAAAGAGCGGCTCGCAGGTTGGGTTGAGCGCAGCGAAGCCCAACGGGTGAGTCATCACTTCTGGATTATTGGGCTTCGACGATAGAGCTGTCTCAGCCCAACCTACGGGTCTCACGCGATGAAAAAGGTCCGCCGTAGCGGACCTTTTCTTTTGCCCTATTTCGCGCCGGGTTGCGGTTTGTAGAGTTCGAGCAGCTTGAGCGTGACGCCATTGGTCCAGCCGAAGCCGTCCTGCAACTCGTACTCGCCGCCACCGCCACCCTGGCCGCCGGTGAGGTCGTATTTCTCCACCAGCTTCTGCTCGCGGGCGTAGAGGTTCTGCACCTGGGTCAGGAAGCGGGTGCCGATGTCGGCGGCCAGCTTGTCCTGCTGGTAGCGGCGCAGGCCGTCCACGGCCACCCACTGCAGCGGTGCCCAGCCATTGGGTTCGTCCCACTGCTGGCCGGTCTTGACCGTGGTGGTGGCGATGCCGCCCGGACGCAGCAGCTGGTTGGCCACGGTGGCCGCGGTCTGGTCGGCACTGCTCTGGCTGGCGGCGCCCACGAACAGCGGGAACAGGGTGGCGGCGGAGAGCTTGTCGGTGCGGCGCTTGGCCTGCCAGTCGAAGTCGGTGTAGTAACCGGCCGGATTCCACAGGTAGCGGTCGATGGCCTGCTGACGGGTCTTGGCCTTCTGGCTGTAGGCCTGGACGCAACTGGCCTCGCCGGTCTTCTCGCAGGCCTTGGCGATGGTCTGCTCCAGGTGATAGAGCAGGCTGTTGAGGTCTACCGGCGCGATGGCGGTGGTGCGGATGGTCGCCAGGGTCTTGCCGTCGCCCAGCCAGCGCGAGGAGAAGTCCCAACCGCTCTCGGCGCCGGCGCGCAGGTCGCGATAGACCTCACCGGCCGGTCGGCCCTTGGCCTGGGCGGCGGTGGCCAGGTCTTCCATGTAGGACTCCTGACGCGGGGTGTCGCGGGCATCCCAGTAGCGATTGAGCAGGGTGCCATCGGCCAGTCTGACCACATGGGCATTGGCCTGGCCCGGTTGTAGGCCTTCGGCGCCGGCCATCCAGTAGGCGTATTCCTTCTGCAGCTGCGGCAGGTAGCGACGATAGGCGGAGTCGCCTTCCAGGCTGGCCTGCAGGTCGACCATGTAGGCGAAGAACGGCGGTTGCGAGCGACTCAGGTAGTAGCTGCGGTTGCCGTTGGGGATGTGACCGTAGACGTCGATCTCATGGGCGAAGTTGTCCACCATGTCGCGGACCAGGTCGGTGCGCCCGTCCTTGGCCAGCCCCAGCATGGTGAAGTAGGAATCCCAGTAGTAGACCTCACGGAAGCGGCCACCCGGCACCACATAGGGCTTGGGCAGCGGCAGCAGGCTGCTGTAGGCCGGCACCTCTTCGTAATGGCGGGTCAGCACCGGCCAGAGGTCCTTGACGTGGGTGGGCAGGTCGGCCCCCGCCTTGGGCGGGGCGGCCTTGATAGGATCGGATTCTTCGAAGTTGGCGCTGACGAAGGCCTTGAGGTCGAAGCCCGGCTTGTCGCGCTGGGCCAGGTAGTCCTGGCGGATGTCGGCTGGATTGCGCTTGGGCAGGGCATCGACGAAGTGCTTCTGGTCGCTGAACAGCTTGCCCTGCTGTACCGCGGTGAACAGCTCGGGATAGGCCTGGTCCGGCGGCACGGCGCGGGCGTTGCTGGCATCGCGCCAACTCCAGGTCGGGGTTTCCGGCTTGCTGCCCTCATGGGCGCAGGCGGCGAGAAAGGCGATGGACAGGGACAGGACGAGCATCCGCGCGGGTGGCGCAGGTGGCAGGCGTTTCATGAAGCGCTCCTTTTCTTGTCGACACGACAGCAGCCGCAACGGAGGTTGCGACTCGAAAGGATCGACCCTGGCGCGCCGCGACAGTTCGCCGCGACCGGCTCAGCCGCCCGGACGCAGACGCCTCACGCAGCGCGCCAGCTCTTCCAGGCCGAAGGGTTTGCCGATAAGTTCGACGCCCTCTTCCGCCAGCTCCGGCAGGGACGCCGGATCCGCCTGGCCGGACAGATAGAGCACCGGCAGTCCGGGCGTGGTGGCTCGCGCCTGCTCGGCCAGTTGCCGGCCGTCCAGCCCGGCGAGACCGAGACTGGTCACCAGCAGGTCGATGCGCAGGGTGCCGGAGGCGATGAGCGCGACAGCGGTGGCGCTGTCGGCCACCGCCAACGGCGTGTAGCCCAGTTCCGCCAACACCTCGCCGATGATGACGCGGACTTCGCGCTCTTCTTCGACGATCAGCGCGCAGTCGCCGGAGACTTCCGGCAGCACCGGGCCCTCGGCGTCGTTGGGCGCGCTTTCCGGCGCCGGCCGGGCCAGCAGCCGCGGCAGATAGAGGCTGATGCAGGTGCCCTCGCCCACCACCGAGTGGATCTCCACCTGGCCACCGGACTGGCGGACGAAACCGTAGATCATCGACAGCCCGAGTCCGGTGCCGCGCCCGCTGGGTTTGGTGGTGAAGAAGGGTTCGCAGGCGCGCTTGAGGGTATCGGCGTCCATGCCGGTGCCGGTATCGCAGACCTGGATGCGGACGAAATCGCCGTCCACCGTCTCGATCGGCAGACCGATGCTCAGGGGTCCGCTGACATTGTCCACCCGGATGCTCAGGTTGCCGCCCTCGGGCATGGCGTCGCGGGCGTTGATGGCCAGGTTGAGGATGGCGTTTTCCAGCTGGTGCGGATCGCAGTGCAGCAGCCAGAGGTCGGTGTCGAGCTGGACGTCCTTGCGGATCTTCTTGCCCAGGCTGTGGCGCAGCAATTCGTGCATGCCCTGCACCAGCTGGCCGGCATCCACCGGGCGGGGTTCGAGCACCTGGCGGCGGGCGAAGGCCAGCAGCCGCTGGGTCAGGGCCGCGGCGTTCTCCGCCGAGCGGGTGGCGGTGTCCAGGTAGCGTTCCAGCTCCTGGATACGGCCCTGTTGCACCCGGCGGCGCATCAGGTCGAGGGAGCCGACGATGCCGGTCAGCAGGTTGTTGAAGTCGTGGGCGATGCCGCCGGTGAGTTGGCCGATGGCTTCCATCTTCTGCGCCTGGCGCAACTCTTCTTCCAGGGCCACCAGTTCCTGGCTGCGCACCTCGATGCGCTCTTCGAGGTTGCGATTGAGTTCGTCCAGCGCCTCGCGGGTGTGGACGGCTTCGCTGACGTCGCGGGAAATGGAGAGGAATTTCAGCGGGCTGCCGTCATCGCCGAGGATCGGCGTGACCACCACGTCCCACCAGCGCCGGGTGCCCTTGGCGGTGGGCGCGAGTCCGGTGAAGCGGCCGATGCCACCCTGCCGCGCCGCCTCGATGGCGGCGGTCACCTCATGGCGCTGCTCCTCGGGCCAGAGTTCGGCCCAGAGGCGGCCCTGGAAGGGAATGAAGTCGTCGATCTCCATGACCATGAGACCGCCCGGATTCATGTACTCCAGGCGCCCTTCCAGATCGATCAGCTTGATGCAGTCGACGCTGCAGACCATCACGCTGCGCTTGAAGGCCTCGCCCTGCCAGAGTTCGGCTTCATGGCGACGCTGCGCGGTGACGTCCAGCAGTACGCCGCCGGCCTCGCGCCGCTGGAACTGCAGGCAGCGCAGCTGGCCATCGGCGCCCTGGCGCCAGGCCTCCCAGACCTGCCCCGGGGCGGGCAGCAGGCCCTCGGGTGGCGCGCTGCGGCTCTGCAGATCGCTCAGCAACTCGGCGGGCGCGAGCCCCCGGGCCAGTACCTCGGCGTCCCGTTCCAGCATGGCCGCGCAGGCAGCATCCGCGCGCCATCTGGCGCGGCTGGGATCGTATTCGAACAGGCCGACGGCAAGGAACTGGGACATGGTGGTTAGTGGCCGGTAGGAGAAGGAGATGTCATAACGCCAGCAGACGAGGCGAACCCGTCTACGTTAACAGTTTCGACGTTTCGCTTCGCGCTGGGCTTCGACCACTGCACCGGAAAAATTACTCACTCGGTAGCGTTTTTCTCCACCGCATAGCGCCGCTCCAGGCCGCTATGGCCAAGGCCGACGCCCTTGCGCACCTTGAGCTGCACCGGGATGCGCTCCTTGAGGGCCTCCACGTGGCTGATGATGCCGATGGTCTTGCCACTGGCATTGAGCTGGTCGAGGGCATCCAGGGCGACCTCCAGGGTCTCGCCATCCAGGGTGCCGAAGCCTTCGTCGAGAAACAGCGAATCGATGCCGGTGCGCTGGCTGACCAGATCTGACAGGGCCAGCGCCAGAGCCAGGCTCACCAGGAAGCTCTCGCCGCCGGAGAGGGTGCGGATGTCACGCAGGGCATCGGCCTGCCAGGTGTCGAGGATCTGCAACTCCAGTTCGGCGGCCTGGCGCCGGAAGAGTCGATAGCGACCGTGCAGGCGCATCAGCTGACCATTGGCCAGGTGCACCAGGTGATCCAGGGTCAGGCCCTGGGCGAACTTGCGGAACTTGGCGCCATCCGCCGAGCCGATCAGGCCGTTGAGATGCTGCCAGAGATCGTGATCGCGCTCCTGGGCGGCGATCTCGCCGAGCAGCGCCTGCAGGCCGTCCCGCCGCCGTTCGTCTTCGCGCAGGGCGGCATTGACCTCGCCCTGGCGCTGACCCAGGGCGCGCAATTCGGCGCCGGCGGCGGCCAGTTCGGCATCCAGCTCGGCGGCACTGCGCTCGGTGAGCGGCTCGGCAGTCAGGGCGGCGTGCCGCTCCCGCGCGGCCCCTGCCAGGGCGCGGGCTTCGGTCAGGGCGGTCTCGAGGCGGGTGCGCTCCGCGGTCAGGGCGCTGTGCTGGTGGTCGTCCAGCTGTGCGGCGCGCCAGGAGTCGGCATCGGCGAAGGCACTGGCGGCCAGGGCGGCCTGCCAGCGCTCGCCGGCTTCGCGGGCCAGCTGCACCTCACCCGCCAGCCGCTCGTGCAGCGCCTGGTGCGTGCCCTGCAGCGCCGCACCCTGCTCGCGGCAGTCTTCCCAGGTCGCGGTCGCCTCGGCGAGCACGGCCGTAGCGGCCTCCGGCGCTACCGGGGCGGGGGTGACCTCGCCGGCGCGCTGGCGCCAGGTCGCGACCAGCGGGGCCAGGATGGCCAGGCGCTGGGCGAGCTCCTTGTGCAGCTGCTGCAAGGCCTGAGCGCGCTGGCTGTCGGCCTGCCAGAGCCGCCACTCCTGGTCGCGCTGGGCCAGCCATTCGCCGGCACGACCGGGGACCTCATGGCCCCAGCCAGCCAGTTCCTCGCCCAGCTGCCGCTCGGCCCTGGCCTGTTGTGCCTGGGCCTGACGCAGCTCCTCGGCACCTTCGGCCAGCGCCAGGCGCGCCCGCTCCCAGGCGGCCTCGGCCAGCGCCAGGCGCTGTTCGGCATCGGCCTGCTGACGCGCCAGGCGCTGGGCTTCGTTGCGCCCCTCCTCGCCCTGCTGACGCAGGCCATCGAGGGTGGCGAGCACCTGCTGGATGCGCGCCAGTTCCTGATCCTGCCGGCGGCGCAATTCGGCGATGGCACCGGGCGCCTCGGGATCGGCGCCCAGGGCCGTGCAACGCTGGCGCCAGAGTTCGCCCAACTGGTCCAGCTGCTGACTGGCCTCGGTCTGCTGCTCGTTGGCCTGATCGAGTTGCGCCTTGAGCGCCGCCAGGGCTTCGCTGAGGTCCTTGCCTTCCTGGGTCAGGCGCTCCAGCTCGGCCTTGGCGTCCTGCAGGGCGGTCTGGGTGGCGGAGACGTCCAGGGCGGCATAGTCGGCCACCGCAGGGTGTTCGCGGGAGCCGCACAGCGGACAGGGTTCGTCGGGCTGCAACTCGGCGCGCTGGGCTTCCAGGCTGCGGATGACCCTTTCCTGTTCGAGCAGCTTCTCGCGCTCGCGCACCTGCTGGGCGACTTCGCGATAGCGTCCACGCAGGGCCTCCAGGCGCACCTGATGCTCGCCATGCTGGCGCTGGCGTTCACCCTGGCTGCGCGCCAGGCGCTCCAGCTGGGCCTGCAGCTGACGCCGACGCTCGACCAGTTGGTCCAGCTGGTCCACCTCGTTGACCCGTCCCAGCGCCGCCTGCCAGAGGGCGCGCCAGGCCTTTTCATCGCGGCCGTCCAGTGCGGCCTGCCAGCGTTCGTTCTGGGCCTGCTCCGCCGTCTGGGCCTGGGCGGCCTGCGCCTGCGCACGGGTCAGCGCCCCCTGCTGGGCCTCGCGTTCCTCGGCCAGCAGCTGCAGCTGACGGGTCTGTTCCTCCTGGCGGCGCGTCAGGCGCGCCAGGGCCTCGGCTCTTTCGTCGCGCAGGGCCAGCTGGCTGCGCCAGTCGCCCAGGCGCTCGCCGAGTTCGGCATGGCGGGTCCGCTCGGCCAGACTCTGCTCCAGGCGCTGTTGTTCATCCAGCGCCTGCGCCTGCTCCGCCTCGGCCTGGCGCAGCTGTTCGCCACTGGCACCCAGGGCCTGGGCCAGGGCGGCGTCGCGGCGGCTGGCCAGGGTCTGGATCCGCTGGTCGAGCTGGGCCAGTTCGTCCCGGCTGCGCTGTTCGCGCGCCGCGGCCTCACGCCAGGCCTGTTCGATGGGCAGCAGCCGCGCCGCCGGCTCGGCCGCGGCCAGCCGTTGGCGCTGCGGCTCGGCGGCGTCCCAGGCCTGCTGCGCCGCAGCCAGCCGGGTGGCGGTCTGCTGCTCGCCCGCCGTCGCCTGCTCCAGGGCGCTCAGCCACTGGCGCTGGACCTGCCAGGTCTTGAGGTCCGCGCCCAAGCGTTCTTCGCGCTGCGCCAGGCTGGTGCCTTCGGCGGCCAGTGCCTGACGGCGTTCGTCATCCAGCACCTCGACCCCGGCGACGCGTTGGCGCAGGCCCTCCAGCACGCCCTTGGCCTCGCGCGCGCGTTCGAACACCCGCTGGGAGATCTGCCCGTACACCGCGGTCCCGGTCAGCTCTTCCAGCAATTCGGCGCGCTGGCTGGCGCTGGCTTCCAGGAAGGCGGCGAAGCCCCCCTGGGCCAAGAGCATGGAACGGGTGAAGCGCTCGAAGTCGAGGCCGGTGAGTTCTTCGGTGAGTCTGAGCTTGTCGCCGGTCTTTTCGGCGAGGATGCTGCCGTCGAGCCTGGCCAGTTCCACCTTGGGCGGCTGCAGGGCGCCATCGGCGCGGTCGCGGGCGCGTCTCTGGCTCCAGAAGGCCCGATAGCGCTCGCCACGCACGGCGAATTCCACCTCGGCGAGGCAGTCGCCGGTGTGACGGGTCATGAGTTCGTTGCTCTCTCCGCCCACCTTGCTCATGCGCGGCGTGCGGTGATAGAGCGCCAGGCAGATGGCGTCCAGCAAGGTGGTCTTGCCCGCCCCGGTCGGCCCGGTGATGGCGAACAGGCCGCTACTGGCGAAGGGTTCGGCGGTGAAGTCGATCTTCCACTCACCCTTGAGGGAATTGAGGTTCTTCAGGCGCAGGGTGAGGATCTTCATCGGGCTTTTCCAGGACGACTCGGCGAACCGCCGATTCTGGCATTGTTGGGCGCGCTCGCCCATGCCAACCGACCACTCGACCTGTGGTCGTGCCCACCGCTGAACTTGCTCCGGCCTCTGCTCTCAACTGCAAGGTATCGCTCTGCAACCACGTATCCCGGGAGGATTCGTCGTGCGCTCGCCCCTGTCTCCCTTAGATTTTCTCGGCATGCCCCTGCTGGTCGGCCTGGGCACCCTGGCGCTGGTCAGCTGCAGTGGCGGCCACAAGGTCGCCGCGCTGTGGCAGCCGCTGGCGACCTGGCTGGTCTAGGTGCTGGAAAGCCCGGTGAGCCCTTAGATCACCGGGCGACCCCTCACGGCATGAATACCGCCCTCATGCAGTTCTTGTCCTTGGACTTGAACAGGTCGTAGCCATAGGGCGACTCTTCCAGGCTCATCGGATGGGTGAGCAGATAGGACGGATCCAGTTCGCCCTTCTGGATGTGTTCGAACAGCCGCTCCACATAGCGCTGGCCCGGCTGCTGGCCCGATCTCAGGGTCAGGGCCTTGTTGACGATGGCGCCCATGGGGAATTTGTCGATCACCCCGCCATAGACCCCGATCACCGAGACCGTGCCACCCTTGCGACAGGCGCGGATGGCCTGGCGCAGCGCCGAACCGCGCTCGGTGTGCAGGCGCAGCAGCTGCTTGGTCTTGTCGTAGGCGTAGTCGACCTGGGTGCCATGGGCCTCCATGCCGACGCAGTCGATGCAGCGATCCGGACCTCGGCCACCGGTTAGCTCCAGCAGCGCCTCATGGATGTTGGTGGTCTCGTAGTCGAGGACGATGGCGCCGGCTTTCTCGGCCGCCAGTTGCAGGCGATCGCTGAAGCGGTCGATGGCGATGACCCGTTCGGCGCCCAGCAGGTAGGCGCTGCGAATGGCCATCTGCCCGACCCCGCCGCAGCCCCAGACCGCCACGGTGTCGCCGGGCTGGATGTCGGCGATGTCGGCGGCGTAGTAGCCGGTGGGCACGGCGTCGGAAACGAACACCGCCTGGGCGTCGCTGACCCCGTCGGGCACCTTGAACAGATTGACGTCGGCATAGGGCACCCGCACATAGGTGGCATGGCTGCCGGCATAGCCACCGAAGGCGTGGCTGTAGCCGAAGATGCCGGTGCAGGGCTGCCCATAGGCCAGTTCGGTCAGCTCGAGCTTGGGATTGCTGTTGTCGCAGCAGTTGTAGTCTTCGCGCTGGCAGTGCTCGCAGTCACCGCAGCCGAGGATGGAGACCGTCACCACCCGGTCGCCGATGGCCAGGCCCTGATTGCGCAGGCCGCTGCCCAGTTCGACGATCTCGGCGAGGAATTCGTGGCCGATGATGTCGCCCGGTTTCATCGCCGGGACGTAGCCGCCCAGCAGGTGCAGGTCCGAGCCGCATACCGAGGACATGATGACGCGCACGATGGCGTCACGCGGGTTGAGGATCTCCGGATCCGGGACGGTTTCCACCTGCAGACGGTTGGGGGCTTGCCAGGTCAGGGCGCGCATCATTCGGTCCTCGCTTGGGTGCCCAGGCCGGCGTCGAGGTCGGCCTGGGGTTCGTCGGCCGGACGGCTCACCGGCGGATGGGGGGGTGCCAGGGGTCGACCGCTGCGGGTGACCTCGGGGGTGGCGATCTCGCCGGTCTCCAGTTGCTGCTTGAGGCGCCGCAGACCCAGGTTGACCGCCTTGCCGGTGAAGCGGCTGATGCCTTCGGTGACCGCATGGCCGAGCAGGCCGGCCGGGGCTTCGCAGGCCAGTACCGCCTGAACCAGGGTGCCGCGGCCCTGGGGCGCGTCGCTGAAGGTCAGACTGGCCTTGTGCGCCATGACCGTGCCGGGCACGGTGCTCCACAGCAGGAATTCGTTTTCGCGACGCTCGCTCTGCTCCAGGGTCCAGCTCAGGGTGCGCCCCAGGGGACCGGAGGCATGCCAGTGGCTGTCGCCATCGGCGCCCAGCTCGATGCGGTCGACGAAGGGCAGCAGCTCGCGCAGGTGCTGCAGGTCGGTGCAATAGGCGAACACCTCTTCACGCGGCTTGGCGATGGTGACGCTACGCTGGATGGCGGTGGGATTGCGCCAGCCCCAGCGCTCGGCCAGGGCCTGCTCGAAGGGCGAAGGCTGCAAGGCGGCCTTGAGCTCGCACCGCTGGCGCACCCCACGGCTGAGGGCCATGGCGCCCAGCGCCAGCTTCACACAGCCGGTCAGGCCGCCACGGCGCAGACCGCCAAGGATCAGCAGGCCGCCGCCCAGCAGGGACACCAGGCGTTCGGTGCCCTGGACATTGGGTACCTGGTTGTCGGTGCGCTCATGGCGCGTGGCAGCGAGGGGTTGCGATAGGTCGTGCATGGGGTCTCCTCCAGTATGGGCTACATAGAGAGGGTGACCCCGGGCAAACGGGCCTTGTTCCGGACGAAAAAGCTGGTCCGATGGAAGCGTTTCGCTGCGATCAGGCCGGCAACTCGCCGAGAACCTCGCGGTAAAGGTTTTCCAGACGACTGCGCAGCTCGTCATCCAGGGTCTCGGCGGCCAGGCGCTGGCTGAAGACGTCCAGCGGACTGAGCTCCTCCAGGGTCTCGCGCGGATTGCCCTGCAGGGTAGGCGCTACCAGGCTGCGCGCACGCCTTACCCGCAACACTTCCAGGGGCAGGTCGGCCACCAGTGCCGAGATGCGCGGCTGCAGATCGGCCAGGTAGTCGTCACCGGCCACCACCACCTCGGCCCACACCGGGCACGCGGGACTGCCATCGGCGGCCGCCTCGATCAGAGCCGCGCCCAGGGTGTCGAGGCTGCCCTGCACCACGGCCAGCGGCTGGAAACAGGGCACCGCCAGGGGCGTGATCCGCTCCAGGGCACTGCCGAACTCCACCAGCAGGACTTCCTTGTCCCGCTGCTCGTCGAAACTCAGGCACAGCGGCGAGCCGCTGTAGCGCACCTGCTCCAGGCCGCCGACCCGCTGGGGTCGGTGGATATGGCCGAGGGCGATGTAGTCCGCCGGCGGAAAGGCGCTGGTGGGAAAGGCGTCGAGACTGCCGACATAGATCTCCCGCACCGACTCGCTGGCGCTGGCGCCCACGGTGGTCAGGTGGCCGGTGGCGATGATCGGCAGCGTCGCGCCCAGTTCCGCGCGGCGCGCCTCGGCCAGGGCGTAGAGCTCGGCGTAGTGGCCCTGGATGGCCTGCTGCAGCGCCTGGCGCTTGTCATCGGCGCTCTGCCCGGCCTGGCTCTGCAGCACGTCACGCGGCCGCACGAAGGGAATGCCGCAGAGCAGCGCGCCGAGCTCGCCGTCGCGGCGACGCAGTTCCAGCAGCTGGTCGGCTGGCGTCGCGCTGACGCAGGGGATCACCCGGGTGTCCAGGCAGGCCAGCAATTCGCGGGACTCGGCCAGCACCGCGGCGGAATCATGGTTGCCGCCGAGCACCACCAGGCTGGCGCCGGTAGCGCGCAGGGCGACGATGAAGCCGTTGTACAGCTCGCGGGCGTAGCTCGGCGGCGTGGCGGTGTCGAAGATGTCTCCCGCCACCAGCACCACGTCCACCTCCTGCTCCGCCACCTGGTCGACCAGCCAGGCGAGAAAGGCGCGATGCTCGGCCTCGCGGGTGCGCCCGAGGAAATGCTGCCCCAGGTGCCAGTCGGAGGTGTGCAGCAGGCGCAGGCCGCTGGCGGGCGAAGCCTTGCGGGCGCGCCTGGGCTTGGGTTTTTCCTCGGGGGCGGCGGGCAGATCGAACAGCGGGAGGTTTTCCATGGGTATCGGCGGTCAGCGCGGCAAAGGGCGCAGTATCCTCTCCGGGGCGCCGGAGGGAAACCGCCCCGCGCCCCGACCGGACCGGCGTGCCCAGTGCCTGATGCCTAGTACCGCGGCTCTAGACGCTGACCGGAGGCGGCATCGAACAGATGCAGGTGCTCCTGCGGCGCGCGCAGCTGCAGGACGTGGCCCGGCGCCGGCCGCTGCTGATGCGGCAGGCGCACCACCAGCCCCTGCTCGCCCCAGCGCCCATGGGCCAGGTTGTCGGCGCCGAGGATCTCCAGGGTGCGGACCACCAGCGGCAGCCCCTGCTCGGGGTCGCTGCAGGGTTGCAGGTGCTCGGGCCGGATGCCCAGGCAGACCGGGCGTCCGGCCAGGTGGCGATAGCCCGGCCCGAGGGGCAGCCGCAGACCGCCCGGCACGTCGCAGTGACTGCCCGCAGCGTCGACCTGGCCGTCCAGCAGATTCATCGCCGGACTGCCGATGAAGCTGGCGACGAAGCGCGTCGCCGGGCGTTCGTAGACCTCCACCGGGGTGCCGAGCTGTTCGACCACCCCTGCTTGCATCACCACCACCCGCTGGGCCAGGGTCATGGCCTCCACCTGGTCGTGGGTCACATAGAGGCTGGTGGTCGCGAGTCGCTGGTGCAGCTGCTGCAACTCCAGGCGCATCTGCACCCGCAGCTTGGCGTCCAGGTTGGACAGCGGCTCGTCGAACAAAAACACCGCCGGATCGCGCACCAGGGCGCGGCCCATGGCCACCCGTTGGCGCTGGCCGCCGGACAGCTCCCGCGGTCGTCGTTCGAGCAGGCCATCCAGTTCCAGGATGCGCGCCGCCTCCTTGACCCGGGTGACGATCTCGGCGCGGCCGAGACCGGCGATCTTGAGGCCCCAGGCCAGATTCTCAGCCACGCTCATGTGCGGATAGAGCGCATAGTTCTGGAACACCATGGCGATGCCGCGCGCCTTGGGTTCCAGCGCGGTGACGTCACGCCCGCCGATGTGGATGCTGCCGGCGCTGACCCGCTCCAGCCCGGCCACCAGCCGCAGCAGGGTGGACTTGCCACAGCCCGAAGGGCCCACCAGCACGATGAATTCGCCATCCGCCACCTGAAGATCAAGCGGCTGGATGACCTGGGTCTTGCCGTTCCAGCTCTTGGAGACGGCCCTGAGTTCGAGGTTTGCCATGGTTACTTTTCGCTATCCACCAGACCGCGCACGAAGGCGCGTTGCATGACCAGCACCACCGCCACCGGTGGGATCAGGGTGAGCAGCATGGCCGCCATCACCTGGTTCCACTGCGGCGCCCGCTCGCCGAGCGAGAGCATGCCGCGAATGCCGGCCACGGCGGTGCCAAGATCGGGGTTGCTGACGATCAGCAGCGGCCAGAGGTACTGATTCCAGCCGTAGATGAAGGTGATGACGAACAGCGCCGCCAGGTTGGTCCGCGACAGCGGCAGGACGATGTCGCGAAAGAAGCGCATCGGCGAGGCGCCATCGATGCGCGCCGCTTCCAGCAACTCGTCGGGCAGCGTCAGGAAGAACTGGCGGAACAGGAAGGTGGCGGTCGCCGAGGCCATCAGCGGCAGGGTCAGGCCGGCGTAGCTGTCCATCATTCCCAAATGGCCGATGGTGTCCACGGTGGGAAAGATGCGCACCTCCACCGGCAGCATCAGGGTGATGAAGATCAGCCAGAAGGCCAGGGTGCGCAGTGGAAAGCGAAACCAGACGATGGCGAAGGCCGAGAGGATGGACACCGACAGCTTGCCCAGGGTGATGCCCAGCGCCATCAGGAAGCTGTTGAGCAGCAACCGCCAGAACGGCGCGGTGCTGTTGCCCACGCCCTGGGTCCAGATCAGGCTGAGGTTGTCCCAAAGATGGCGCCCCGGGATCAGGCTCATGGGCGTGGCGAACACCGCCCGGTCATCGAGGGTGGCGGCCACGAAGGCCACATAGAGTGGAAAGAGGATGACGCCGATGCCCAGCACCAGCATCAGGTGGCACAGCAGCGTCAGTCCGCGGCGATTCTCGATCATTGATAGCGTACCCGGCGTTCGACGTAGCGGAACTGCACCACGGTGAGCACGATGACCAGCAGCATCAGCACCACCGACTGGGCAGCAGAGGCGGAGAGGTCGAGCCCGGTGTAGCCCTCGCGGTAGATCTTGTAGATCAGCGTGGTGGTGGCCTGCACCGGACCGCCGCCGGTGGCGGCGTCGATCACCGGAAAGGTGTCGAAGAAGGCGTAGACCAGGTTGACCACCAGCAGGAAGAAGCTGACCGGCGCGATCAGCGGCAGCGACAGCTGCAGGAAGCGGCGCAGCGGCCCGGCGCCGTCGATGGCGGCTGCCTCCAGCAGCGAGCGCGGGATGGCTTGCAGCGCCGCGAAGAAGAACAGGAAGTTGTAGCTGATCTGCTTCCACACCGAGGCGAGCACCACCAGGAACATCGCCTGGCCGGCGTTCTGGGCGTGGTTCCAGTGATAGCCGTAGCGCTCCAGCAGCAGGGTAAGCAGACCGAGACCGGGGTTGAACAGAAAGATCCACAGCACCGCGGCGATGGCCGGCGCCACCGCATAGGGCAGCAGCAGCAGGGTCTGGTAGACCCGACTGCCGCGCACCACCAGGTCGACCAGCGCCGCCAGCACCAGGGACACCAGCAGGCCGCAGCCGGTCACCAGGGCGCTGAAGGTCAGGGTGGTCCAGAAGGAGGCCAGATACAGCGGGTCCTGGAATAGCTGACGGAAGTTGTCGAGGCCGACGAACTGGCTGGACAGGCCGAAGGGATCGACGCTCTGCAGCGAATACCAGAGCGTCTTGCCGGCGGGCCAGAGAAAGAACACGGCGGTGATTGCCAGCTGGGGTGCCAGCAGCGCATAGGGAAGCCAGCCGGAGGGAAAGACCTGACGGGATGTGGACATGGGCGCACGCATCGTCGCGAAAAGAGGAACGGCGCCGGCAGTCATCGGCCGGCGCCGCCAGGGCGGATCCCAGGCTTACTGGGTGGATTTCTCGAAGCGGCGCAACAGCACGTTGCCGCGCTGCACGGCGGCATCCAGCGCCTGCTGCGGAGCCTGCTTGCCGGTCCAGACGCTTTCCAGCTCTTCGTCGATCACCGCGCGGATCTGCGGCATGTTGCCCAGGCGCAGGCCCTTGGTGAAGGCCAGCGGCGGCTTGTTCAGCATCTGCCGGGTGGCGATGTCGGCCCCCGGATTCTTGGTATAGAAGCCCTGCTCGCGGGTCAGGTCGTAGGCCGCCTTGGTGATCGGCAGGTAGCCGGTCAGCTGGTGCCATTCGGCGGCGATCTCCGGCTGCGCCAGGAAGGCGAGGAATTCGGCCACGCCGCGCTTCACCGCCGCATCCTGGCCCTTGAACACCCAGAGGCTGGCGCCGCCGATGATGGCGTTCTGGGGAGCGCTCTTGAGGTCGCCGTCATAGGGCATCATGGCCACACCGAAGTCGAACTTGGCGTAGTGGCGGATGTTGGCCAGCGAGCCGGACGAGGTGGTCAGCATGGCGCAGTCGCCGTTGTAGAACTTCTCCGTGGGTTCGTCCTTGCGACCGACGTAGGTGAAGTCGCCGCGCTTGCCCATCGTCTGCAACAGGGCGATGTGCCTGACCTGCGGCGCCTGGTTGAACTCCAGCACGGCATCGCTGCCCAGATAACCGTTGTCCTGGCTGGCGAAGGGCAGGCCGTTCCAGGCGCTGAAGTTTTCCAGCTGGACCCAGCTCTGCCAGCCGCTGGTATAGCCGCACTTCAGGCCAGCGGCGCGCAGCTTGGCGCTGTCGTCGGCGAGCTCCTTCCAGGTCTTGGGTGGCGCTTCCGGATCGAGGCCGGCCTGCTTGAAGGCCGCCTTGTTGTAGTAGAGCACCGGGGTGGAGCTGTTGAACGGCATGGACAGCAGTTGACCGGTCTTGGCGTCGCTGTAGTAGCTGGCGACGGTGGGTACGAAGCCCGCTTCATCCAGCTTCACGCCCGCATCCTTGAACACCTGGTAGACCGGCTCGATGGCGTTGGACGCCATCATGGTCGCGGTGCCCACTTCGTAGACCTGCAGGATGGCCGGCGGCTTGCCGGTCCGGAAGGCGGCGATGCCAGCCGCCAGATTCTGCTCGTAGTTGCCCTTGTACACCGGCTGCACCTGGAATTCCGGGTGCGTCTGGTTGAAGCGCTGCGCCAGGGAGTCGACCTCCTTGCCAAGCTCCGCATCCATCGAATGCCAGAAGGGAATGGGCGTCGCCGCCCATACCGGGCCACCACTCAGCAGCCCGAGTACCACACCCAACGTCATACCACGAAGCGAAGCCTGCATGTCCGTACCGCCCTTGTCGAAGGTCCAGGAATCGAAAGCGCGAAAACGCGCCTCCCGTGTTCGGAAGGCAACATGCCAGGGAAAGATGACAGTCAGGCTACAGTGAAGGCCGCACACGCAATCCCGCCGAAAGGTGCGCCGTAGAGCCATTCAGCGACGAAACCCGGGCGCGCGCGGTGGCAGCCCGACGCGACCAGGTCGCCCCAGCTGCCAGGTACTAGCAGCGACCCGCTGGGGATGACGCCAGCGCCAGTCGCTGCACCAGGCTGGGCACCAGGCTCAGCACGCCCAGCAGCGCCATGCCCAGACCGATCCACAGGGGTGCGCGCAGGCCCTGACCGGCATCGATGGCCGCGCCGCCGGCCCAGGCGCCCACCGCCAGGCCCGCGGTGATCACCGAGGTGTGCAGGGTGTTGACCAACGGACCCGGGGTCGCCGCGGCCATGACCCGGGCGACCATGGCCGGGTTGAGCGCCACCCCGGTCAGGCCGATCAGCGCCAGGGCCAGCAGGCTGGCGGCGGCGCTGTCGGCGCAGCTGACGAAGAGGGCGAAGCCCAGCGCCAGCACCGCCAGACCGACGCCCTGCACCTTGAGGGTGTAGCGATCGGCCAGGCGCCCCACCAGCAGATTGCCCAGCACGTTGGCGAGGCCATATCCCATCAGCAGCCAGGGAATGGTGGTGGCCGCGAAACCCGTCACCTGGATGAGGATGGGCGAGAAGTAGCTGAAGCCGGCAAAGGTCGCGCCGATGATCAGGCCGCTGGTGAGGTAGGCCGCCCAGAGTCTGCCACTGACCAGGGTCCGCAGCTCCCCGCCCAACTGCCCGGCCGCGCGCGCCGGCGCCCGCGGCACGCAGAGGCCGACCAGCAGGGTGCAGCAGGCCGCCAGCAGGGCGACCGCCCAGAAGCTGGCGCGCCAGCCGGCCAGTTGCTCGATCAGTACCGTACCCGGCACCCCGAACACCGGCGCCAGCATGAGTCCGGACAGGATCAGCGAGGCCGCCCGGCCGCGGCGATCCGGCGTGACCAGGTTGGAGCCCAGGGTCAGACAGAGGCCGATGCTGGCGGAGCTGGCGATGCCCATGAGCACCCTCCCCGCCGCCATCACCGGATAGCTGACCGCCAGCGCGGCCACCACGGCGCCGACCAGATAGAGTGCCAGCAGCCACAGCAGTGCCGACTTTTCCGCCAGGCGCAGGGCCAGCAGCAACAGGGTCAGCGGCGGGCCGCCCAGGGCCATGCCCAGGGCATACCAGGAGATCAGATAGCCGATCTGGCCGAGGGAGACACCGAGATCGGCGGCCAGCGCCGGCATCATGCCGGCCACCATGAATTCGGCGGTGGTCAGCGCGAAGATGGTCAGGGCCAGCAGATAGATGAGACGGGGGATGGCGGGTGAGGCAGTCATGACAGGCGAAACATTCCAGAACAGCGGACAGGAGCGGCGGTAGCGGACCGGACGTGCGGACAGGGGGCGCGCATGCCGGAGGTGGGAGCGCAGGCCCAGGGGTCGAGCGGCAAGGCGGCCACCTTAGTGGCTGGGCCAGGGCCCGGTCAAACGCCGGGCCGCCGGGCTAGATGCGGAAATCCTCGGCGATCAGCCCGGCCAGAGAGGCGCAGGCGGGGCTGCGCTCGCCCGGTGGCGAGGCCAGTCGCAACTCGTGCACCGGCAACGCGGGAAAGCCTTCTTCCGGCGTCAGTTCGCGCATCGGCGGGGTCATGCGTGCCCGGTCGGTGATAGCCACCGCCTGCCCCAGTTCGACCGCCGCTTCCAGCGCCGAAGAGGCGGCGCTGGTCACCACCGCATGCCAGCGCCGGCCCTGGCGGATCAGCAGGTCGATGCCCAGTTCGCGATAGCTGCAGCCCTCGCCGTGCAGCGCCAGGGGCACGCTGGCCTCCGCGCTCAGTTGCAGCCCGGGACCGGCGACCCACACCGGCTGGGTATGGCCGAATCTCTGGCCGTCCGCCCGGTCGGTGCGGGGCGGTCCCACCAGCAGCGCCAGGTCCAGCAGGCCCTGGCCGAGCCAGCGCCGCAATTGGCTGCTGTTGCCGGTGAGCACCTCCAGGACGATTCCGGGATGCTCGCCCTGCAAGCGCGGCAAGACGGCCTTGAGCAGGCGCGCGGCATAGTCCTCGGCCACGCCCAGGCGCACCTCCCCCACCACCGGCTGGCCGGTGAGACCGGCGAGGATGCGGTCATGGGTCTGCAACAGGTCGGCGGTCTCCAGCAGCACGCGGCGTCCGAGCGGGGTCAGGGTCACGGCCTGGTTGTCGCGCTCGAACAGCCGGCCGCCGGTCTGCTCTTCCAGCCGGCGGATCTGGCTGCTCACCGCCGAGGGGCTGCGATTGAGCTGCAGCGAGGCGGCGCGAAACTGTCCCAGCCGCACGATGGTGTGGAAGGTACGCAGGACATCGATATCGAGGGGAGCGGGCATGATGCGTTTTTATCGAACCATAGCTACCGATAATGTCGTTTGAGTGTATTACCACCCTAGGCCAGGCTCAAGGCATCCCGTCAGCTGGAGTCCGCTCATGCCTGCCATCCTGTCTTCCCCCCTGCTGCGCCAACTCGCCCTGGTGCTCTGCTGGAGCGCCGGTTTCGTCGGCTATCGCTATGCCGCGGACCAGGCCCCTACCCTGCTGGTGACCTGCTGGTGACCTGCTGGCGCCTGCTGCTGGCCGCCCTCCTGCTGCTGCCCTTCGCCTGGGCCGAGGTGCGGCGCTTGCCGCTGAAGATCATCGGTCAGCAGGCGGGCATCGGCGTGCTGGCCTTTGCCGGCGCGGTAGGACCGGCGGCCAAGGCCATC
Organism: Pseudomonas sp. Pso3; assembly: GCF_055393275.1. Lineage (NCBI taxonomy): Bacteria > Pseudomonadati > Pseudomonadota > Gammaproteobacteria > Pseudomonadales > Pseudomonadaceae > Pseudomonas > Pseudomonas sp. Pso3. Next base: position 3,846,194 of record NZ_AP043687.1, read on the forward strand.
GAACTGGGCGTCTCACCCGGGCTGGCGGCGCTGCTGTCGGATCTGTCGCCGCTGCTGGTGGCGCTGGGCTGCTGCCTGCTGCCGGGCCAGCGCACCAACGGCCGCCAGTGGCTCGGCCTGGGCCTGGGCCTGACGGGCGTCCTGCTGGCCACCGGCGCGGGACTGGGTTTGGGCGTGGCCCCCGCCTGGGCCTATGCCTTGCCCCTGGGCAGTGCCCTGGCCCTGGCGCTGGCGACCCTGGTGCAGAGTCGCCTGCCGCCGAGTCGACTGGCGCTGCGGACGCAGCTGTTCATCCAGCTCGCGGCCAGCAGTCTGGTGATGCTGGGGGTGGCCGGGGTGGAAGGCCCGCTGACGCCACCGCTGACCCTCGGCTTCGCCCTGGCGGTGCTCTGGCTGCTGATCCCGACCCTGCTCGGCTTCGGCCTCTACTGGCTGTGCCTGCGTCAGGGCAGCCCGCAGGCGGTGAGTGGCGCGCTCTACCTGAGTCCGCCGGTGGCACTGCTCTGGGCCTGGGCCTGCTTCGACGAACCCCTGGCGCCGGGCATGCTGCTCGGCCTGCTGTTCGCCCTGGCGGGATTGCTGTGCCTGAATGCGGCGGAGCGGACCCGGCAACCGGAGCCGGCGCTGGGCGGGTGACTCTCTGAGGAGGGTGCGATGCCGACGGTCGTCAGCATCGGCGAAGGCCTCGTGTGGCGAGGCCGGCGGGCGATCAGGCCTTGTCGTCGGCCTGTTCGTCGTGGTCCTTGAGCGCGGGTTTCTTGCCCGGTTGCGGCGCGTGCTCGGCATCGGGTGCGATGTCCTCGCCCTGATGCTTCTTTTCCTGCTGCACTTTCTTGTCGTGGGCGACGTTACGTGGATCGGTCATGGCATTTCCTCGCTCGATAGGACAGTCAGCCCCTTCGCCGCAGCACGCAGGCCGAGATGCCCGGGGTGAAGTTTCGAGCGAGACGGCGCGGAGCCGTTCCGGTACGCCGACGAAACGCTCTGAGGCGGGCCCTTCCGGCCGCTCCGCGCGCGTGATGCGGGCCTGCTGCAGCCTAGTATTTGAGCCGCCGCTCCTTGGACGGCGGATAGCCGAAGTAGGCCGAATACCTCTTGCTGAAGTGGGTGACCGAGGTGAAGCCGCAGGCCACCGCCACCTCCAGCACCGACAGGGTGGAATGCTGCAGTAGGCGGCGCCCCTCGGTGATGCGCAACTCCAGGTAATAGCGCATGGGCGCGGTATCGAGCTGTTCGCGAAACAGTCGCTCGACCTGGCGCCGCGAGCGACCGGCGTAGTCGCACAGCTGCTCGATGGTGAGGGGCTCCTCGATGTTGGCCTCCATCAGGGTCACCACCTCGCGCAGCGGCGGGGTCATCTGCACCTTGAGCGTCGGATTGACCTGGCGAAAGCGCGATTCCTCGAAGGCCAGGATGTTAACCAGGCCATCGGCCAGGGCGCTCCCGCACTGGGCGCCGATCCATTCGAGAAAGAGGTGGAAGGCGCCGCTGGGACTGGCCGCGGTGAGCCGATCGCGATCCAGCACATGGCTTTCCGCCGAGGTCTTGCACCCGCGCACCCGTTCGCTGAAGGCGCTGCGCTGTTCGGGATGGATGGCGCAGCGATAGCCGTCCAGCAGCCCGGCCTGGCCCAGTTGCCAGGCGCCGTTCCACAGGCCGCAGAGGGTCACCTGCTGCCGGGCCACGCGCAGCAGCAGCGCCTTGAGCCGTGGATCCAGTTCCAGCGGCGTCCGCAGGCCGCCGCAGACCACCAGCAGGTCGAAGCGGGCGCCCTCCGCCGCACGGTAGTCGCCGTCCGGGCGGATGACGATGCCGAGGTCACTGAGTACCTCGGCGCCGGTCGGGCTGTAGGTGCGGGTGGCGAAGGTGCCGGCGGCCAGCAGGTTGGCGGTGACCAGGGTATCCAGCGCCTGGGTAAAGGACGGCAGGGAAAAGTGATCGAGCAGGATGAAGCCGACCAGCCGGGAAAATTCCGGCCGCGGTCGCATCGACTGCAATTGCAGGTAGTTCTTGCCCTGGATACCGCTGCCAAAGGTTCTGGAATCGATCACGCTACGCTGCCTGCTGGGACCCTGGGCCATGCTAGCCGAAGCGCGGCCCGGCGATGATCGGACTGCGACAGCGGCGCACCGACGACCGCCATCCCACCTGACGCCCTTAGCCTGCTAAGCTTCGCCGCTTTTTTGCCACCTGCCCGTGCAGGTCGCCGCAGCCGGTGGGTGCACCGCCCTGCGCCCCATGACCGTGAATGGCCGCCAGAGCCAACGTCCGGCCCCTTCAACTGCCAGCTGGAAACCCCATGTCCACCGCCTCTCCGAGTCTGCAGCGCCGGCTCAAGCCCCGTCACCTCAACATGATCGCCATCGGCGGCTCCATCGGCACCGGCCTGTTCGTCGCCTCCGGCGCCACCGTGGCCACCGCCGGTCCGGGCGGCGCCCTGGCGGCCTATGCGCTGATCGGCCTGATGGTCTATTTCCTCATGACCAGTCTCGGCGAGATGGCCGCCTACCAGCCGGTGTCGGGTTCCTTCTCCATCTATGGCAGTCGTTTCGTCGAAGACGGCTTCGGCTTCGCCCTTGGCTGGAACTACTGGTACAACTGGGCGGTGACCATCGCCGCCGAGCTGGTGGCGGCGCAGCTGGTGATGGGCTTCTGGTTTCCCGAGGTGCCGGGGCTGCTCTGGAGCGCGCTGTTTCTCGGCCTGATGTTCCTGCTCAATGCGGTATCGGTGCGCGGCTTCGGCGAGAGCGAATTCTGGTTCGCGCTGATCAAGGTGACCACCGTGGTGGTCTTCATCGGCCTGGGCCTGGCCGCCATCCTCGGCATCTTCAGCGGCATCGAGCCGCCGGGGCTGACCGTCTTCACCCAGGGCGAGGCGCCCTTCGTCGGCGGTCTGCAGGCCATGGTCGGGGTAGCCATGATCGCCGGCTTCTCCTTCCAGGGCACCGAGCTGATCGGCATCGCCGCCGGTGAATCGGAAAATCCGCGCAAGAACGTGCCCATCGCCATCCGCCAGGTGTTCTGGCGCATCCTGATGTTCTATGTGCTGGCGATCTTCGTCATCGGCATGCTGATCCCCTACACCGATCCGCGACTCCTGCAGAACGACGCCACCGACGTCTCCGTCTCGCCGTTCACCCTGCTGTTCGAGCGCGCCGGCCTGGCCTTCGCCGCCAGCCTGATGAACGCGGTGATCCTTTCGGCGGTGCTCTCCGCCGGCACCTCGGGCATGTATGCCTCGACGCGGATGCTGCACAGCCTGGCCGAACAGGGCAAGGCGCCGCGCCTGTTCGCCCGCGTCGCGCGCAATGGCGTGCCGCGCAACGCTCTGCTCGCCACCACCGCGGTGGGCGCCCTGTGCTTCTTCACCTCCCTGGTGGGCGACAAGGCGCTCTATGGCTGGCTGCTCAACACCTCGGGCATGTGCGGCTTCATCGCCTGGCTGGGCATCGCCGTATCCCACTATCGCTTCCGCCAGGGCTACCTGGCCCAGGGTCGCCGCCTGGAAGACCTGCCCTATCGCGCCAAGCTGTTTCCCTTCGGACCGCTGCTGGCCTTCGCCCTCTGCCTGGTGATCACCCTGGGGCAGAACTATGCCGCCCTGTTCGGACCGAACGGCGTGGACTGGCTGGGTCTGGCCGCCACCTATATCAGCCTGCCGCTGTTTCTCGCCGTCTGGCTCGGCTATCGCGTAAAGCACCGCAGCCGCCTGGTGAAGCTCAGGGACATGGACGTCAGCCCGAGCGGCGACTGAACGACCCTCCGCGAAACCCGCCGCGCCGGCTGCGCCCGGCGGGTCCCGTGCTAGCATCCTGGCCTTTACGGTCGATTCGCCAGCGCTGCCATGGGCACCCTCGCCTCCCAACTGATTCCCGACATCCTCACCTACATCGCCTCGCACCAGCTGGCGGTGGGCACCCGACTGCCCGAGCGCGCCCTGGCCGAACGCCTGCGGGTGTCGCGTTCGCCGGTGCGCAGCGCCCTGCAGCAGATGGCCGACCGGAGCCTGCTGGCGCGGCATCCCGAGGGCGGCTTCGCCGTGGCCGCCGCGGCCCTGAACGCCACGCCCCAGGCGCGCGAGGAGGTCTCCGCCAGCGAGCGGCTGTACCTGACCATCGCCCGCGATCGCATCGAGGGCGAGTTGCCGCTCAAGGTCACGGAAAACGAGCTGATCCGCCGCTACCAGGTCACCCGCGGGCAACTGGCCGACATCTTGAGGCGCATCGTCCAGGAAGGCTGGGCCGAGCGCCTGCCGGGCTACGGCTGGAGTTTCGTCGAAGGCCTCACCTCGCCCGATGCCTATGCCCAGAGCTACCGCTTTCGCCTGCTGCTGGAACCGGCCGGCATCCGTGAAGCCGACTTCACCCTGGATGCCGAGGCCTTGCGGCGCTGCCGCGACGAGCAGGCGCTGCTGGCCGCGGGCCGGGTGTTCGAGGCTTCGCCGGCGGAGATCTTCGACGCCAACACCCGCCTGCACGAGACCATCGCCCGCTGCTCGGGCAATGCCTTCATCCTCGATGCGCTGCGCCGGCTCAATCGCCTGCGCCGGCTGATCGAATACCAGAAGTCGGTGGATCGCGAGCAGGCCCAGCGCCGCTGCCAGGAGCACTTGCAGCTGATCGATCTGCTGCTGGTGGACCGCCGTGAAGAGGCCGCGGTCTTCATGACCCGGCACCTGGGCAATGCGCTGCAGGAAAAGCAGACGGCGCCGGCGCGCTGAGCCTGCGGCGCCAGGGGCCTGCCCGTCAGGACGCGGGAGCGTTAGACTGGCCGACTTTTCCCGTTACCCGAGTCCGCCATGCCGATCCGTCACGCCATCGTCCATCTGATCGACAAGAAGCCCGACGGCCAGCCCGCGACCCTGCACGCGCGGGACGCCGAACTGGCCGACTCCCAGGCCATCGAGAATCTGCTGGCCGATCTCAACGACAGCTACAACGCCAAGCCCAACAAGGCCTGGGGCCTGTTCCACGAGGAATCCGGCGCCTATCCCTTCAGTGGCTGGCTGCATGCCTATCTGGAAGGCGAACAGGATTTCGTCGCCTTCAGTCGCCAGGCGGTGGAGCACCTCAAGGGCCTGATGGAGAGCAGCAACCTCTCCACCGGCGGCCATGTGCTGTTCGCCCAGTACCAGCAGGGCATGACCGACTACCTGAGCATCGCCCTGCTGCACCACAGCGAGGGGGTGACCGTCACCGAAAAGCTGGAAGTGGCGCCGGCCAAGCACCTGGACCTGGGCCAGCTGCACCTGGCGGCGCGCATCAACCTGTCCGAGTGGCGCAACAACAAGCAGTCGCGCCAGTACATCTCCTTTATCCGTGGCAAGGGCGGCAAGAAGGTCTCGGACTACTTCCGCGACTTCATCGGTTGCCAGGAAGGCGTCGACGCCAAAGGCGAGACCCGTACCCTGCTCAAGGCCTTCAGCGACTATGTGGAGAGCGAGGACCTGCCGGAAGAGGCCGCCAAGGAAAAGACCGACACCCTGGTGGACTACGCCAGCAGCCAGGCCAAGCGCGGTGAGCCCATGGCCCTGGACGCCCTCTCCGAGTTGATGGACGACGAGGCGCCACGCGCCTTCTACGACTACATCCGCAACAAGGATTACGGCCTGGCGCCGGAGATCCCGGCGGACAAGCGCACCCTCAACCAATTCCGCCGCTTCACCGGCCGCGCCGAGGGACTGTCGATCAGCTTCGAGGCGCACCTGCTGGGCTCGCGCATCGAATACGACGAAGGCCAGGATGTGCTGATCATTCGCGAGGTGCCGACCCAACTGAAGGACCAGCTCAAGCGGCGCAAGGACTAGGTTCTGTACGAAAAATGCCTGCGCTCGGTGATGCTTCGTTGAAAAAGGCCTGGATCGCCAGTCCGATCGGAATGCTCATTTACCGCTCGTAAACTCGAGCGCGAGTCCGATCCGCTTCCTCAGCCTTTTTCGCGGGGCCGCCTAGGCCTCGCCTGACCTTCGCTCGGCGCTTTTTGGTACAGAACCTAGCGACCGCCTGGCCCCTGGACACCCGGGGTTGCAAACGCGGTCACCGATCGGGCGCCCCCGGCTGGACAGCGGCCGGCCAAAGGGGGCACAAGATGTCCCTTCTTTTCCCTCTCTGCCGAAAAAGTCGAAATCATGAGCCAGTACCCCTTCGAACGCCGCATCGTCATCACCCTGCAATCGAACAACGAACTGACGCTCGACGCCGCCCTCGACCAGGCCGTGTCGCGCATCAAGCAGGGCGAGATCCACGGTGGCGACGAAGGCCTGGCCACTGCCTACAGTTTCCATGTGGACACCGTGGCCGAAGGCCCCTCCGGTCCGGTGGACCTGGGCGAGTACCTGGGCCGCCCGGCCACCAAGGCCGAGCAGAGCGTGGTGGACGCCGGCGTGGTGCCGCGCTTCCGCCTCGGCCAGAGCGTGGCCGTGCAGGTCGGCAATGGCGAACCCAAGCCCAGCAGCATCCAGGAAGTGCGCCTCTTTCCCCAGGTGGAAGGTCCCTGCTGGCTGTACCTGGTGGAAGAGCGCGTTCATCGCGACTACCTGCCGGCGAAGAAGCTGCGGGCGATCTGAGCGACGCCACGATGTTGGGCTTCGCTGGCGCTCAGCCCAACCTACCGCCCCGGAGGTTGGACTGAGACAGCTTCATCGTCGAAGCCCAACAGGCAGACCTGAGCCCAACAACCCTACTCACCCGAACGCGGCGATCTGGCGATAGAGCGACAGCGCCGGCGCGGCTGTCGTGCCGGTCATCTGGGTGAGGATACTGCCATCCAGCGCGGTGTTTGCCCCTGCGCCCTGTCCGTCCGTAGTCAGCACCGTCCACTGGGGTGCACCATCGGCACCGGTGCTGACGTTGAAGGTCGGCGCCGATAGCTGGGCGGTTTCCTGAGCGGCAGCGGTCGCCACGCCGCTGGGGCTCAGGCTATCGATGAGCTGGCTGCTCAACTGATTGGGTTGCCAATCCGGCATGCCGGGATTCAGCGTACCGAGGATGCCGGCGTCTTCCGTGGCGGTGGGTGCCCAGTTCCAGGACGCGGCACCCTGATCCTGCGGGGAGAGCCCGGAGAAGGCCACATTGGCCGCATCGGTGCCACGTTGCGCGCCCTCGAAATAGGCGAGCTGACGTTCAGCCGAGGTGAAGGTGCCGGAATCGTCGCTGGCGATACGCGCCAGGCTGTTGCTGTCCAGGTTGGCGAAGGGATCCTGCGTGGAGGCATCGGCATAGCGACTGTCGTCATGGTAATAGCTCACCAGCAGGTGATTGGCCGCCTGCTTCGCCAACTGGATACGGTCGGGACTGGCCCCCTCGGGCATCTCGCCGAGCACGGCGGCATCGGTACCCTGGCTGCGGATCTGCTGCTGGAGAATCTGCATGAAGCCGTCGAGATCGGCATTGCCGTTCGATTGCCCCGGCAGCAGACCGGCGATCAACTGGGCGGCAGGCGACAGGTCCACGGCGACGGCGCTGCCACTGGACGCAGCACCAGTCTGGCCACTGTCGGCCGCCGAGGTAGTCGGATTGCCCGTCGCGCCTGGACGGGCAGGTTGGGTGCCTGCCGTTGTCGCCTGCATCTGGCTGTCGATCGCCATCACGTCTGCACCCTCCGGCCGCCCGGGCGGCTCGCCTCAGCCTCCTTTATGCCAGGGCAACCTTAGGCTTTGCTTAGCGGCGGACGGACCCGGCAAGGGCGGCGCGACGACCCTAGGCCCGACGCTCCCAGACCTCGCAGGCATAGGCGGGACGGTCGTCTTCGGCGGCATGCTGCTGCCGCGAGACGAGTTCCCAGTCGGCCTCGTTCCAGGCGGGAAAGAACACGTCCCCGTCCGGCGCCAGGGCGACGCGGGTCAGGTAGAGCCGCTGGGCCAGCGGCAGGGCGTCGGCGAACAGTTGGGCGCCGCCGATCAGCATGATCTCGCTGGCCTCGCGTTCCCGGGCCCAGGCCTCGGCACGCTCCACGGCAGCGGCCAGCGACGTCCGCACCTCGGCACCTTCGGCCGCCAGATCAGTCTGACGGGAGACCACCAGATTCAGCCGACCCGGCAGCGGGCGGCCCAGGGAGTCCCAGGTCTTGCGACCCATGACCAGCGGCTTGCCGAGGGTCACGGCCTTGAAATATTTGAGCTCCGCCGGCAGGTGCCAGGGGAGACGATTGTCGATGCCGATGACGCCGTTGTCGGCCACGGCGACGATCAGGCTCAGGGGGAGAGAGGTTTTCATGGAGACAGAGCATAACAGAGGCGTTAACAGCCAGGGCGCCAGGGACTATGCTCGGCGTTTTTGCCGCAAGGGCGCCGACGCGTGACCGCAACCCCCTCTCCCGCCTTCGAGGATCTCTGGCTCACCGAAGCCCTGCGCCTGACCGAAGAAGACAGCGGCCCGCTGGAAGACGCCGAGGCCAATCGCCAGGCACGCGCGGCCGGCGGTCCCTTCGAGGCGCGACTGGTGACGCGCGCCCGCCTGCTCGGTCAGCGCGACGGTCTGCTGGCGGCACGGCGTCGCTGGCGCCAGGGCGCGCTGCTGGCCGCCTGGCTGCTGGGCATCGTGGCGCTGTTCTGCGGCGCGGGTCTCGCCGCCGGGGCGCTGGGCGACGGTAGTCGTCCGGTCAATGTGTTCTGGGCGCTGGGCAGTCTGCTCGGCCTCAACCTGCTCAGCCTGCTGGTCTGGGCCCTTGGCCTGCTGGGGGGTGGCCGGCAGTTGGCCTCGCCGCTGGCACGCCTCTGGCTGTGGCTCTCCGGCCGCCTGGCGCGGGATGCCCGCGCCCTGCACCTGGGTCCGGCGCTGGTCGGGCTGCTCGGTCGCGCCCGCCTGCTGCCCTGGGCGCTGGGCGGTCTGGTCCACGGCCTCTGGCTGCTGATCCTCGGCAGTGCCCTGGCGACCCTGCTGGCGCTGCTTTCCGGACGCAGCTATCTGTTCGTCTGGGAGACCACCCTGCTCGGCAGCGACACCTTCGTGCTGCTGACCCAGGCGCTCGGCGCCCTGCCCCAGCTGCTGGGCTTTCCACTGCCCGACCCGGCCAGCATCGCCGCCAGTGGCGATGCCGCCAGCCCTCTGGCCGCGGCACGCCAGGCCTGGGCCGGCTGGCTGCTCGGCGTGGTGCTGGTCTATGGCCTGCTGCCCCGGCTGCTGCTCACCCTGCTCTGCCTGTGGCGCTGGCGACGCGGTCGCCAACGGCTGCGGCTGGACGTCGAGCGCCCCGGCTACCAGCACCTGCGCGAACGCCTGCTGCCCACCAGCGAACGCCTGGGCGTGAACGACGCCGCCCCCGCGCAGCTGCCCCAGCAGGATGCCGGGAGCCTGGCCCGCACCGGTGACGAGGCGCTGCTGGTGGGCATCGAACTCACCGACCATACCTGGCCGCCGCCGCTGCCCGAAGGCGTGCGTGACGCCGGCGTGCTCGACGACGGCCAGGGCCGGCGCCATCTGCTGGAACAGCTGACCCGCTATCCGGCCCGCCGCCTGCTGATCGCCTGCGATCCCCGCCGCTCGCCGGATCGCGGTACCCTGACCCTGCTGGCCGAATTGTCGCGCTGCGCCACGGCCACCCGCGTCTGGCTGTTGCCCGCGCCCCTGGGCGGCAAGCTTGATCCGGTGCGCCTGGACGACTGGCGCCAGGCGCTGGATGCCCTGCGCCTGGCACACTGCACCGGCGATCTCGAAGAACTGGCCTGGCTGGAGACGAATCCATGAGCGGCCCCCTGCGCCTGGCGCTGGTCGGTCACACCAATGTCGGCAAGACCTCGCTGCTGCGCACCCTGACCCGCGACGTCGACTTCGGCGAGGTCTCCCATCGTCCCAGCACCACCCGCCATGTCGAGGGCGCGCGGCTGTCGGTGGATGGCGAAGCCCTGCTGGAGCTCTACGACACTCCCGGCCTGGAAGACGCCATCGCCCTGCGCGATTACCTCGAGCAACTGGAGCGCCCCGGCGAACGCCTGGACGCCGCCACCCTGCTCGACCGCTTTCTCGACAGCGTGGAAGCCCGCCAGCGATTCGAGCAGGAGGCCAAGGTGATTCGCCAGCTGCGCGCCTCCGATGCCGGTCTCTATGTGATCGACGCCCGCGAGCCGGTGCTGGCCAAGTACCGCGACGAACTGGCGGTGCTGGCCGGTTGCGGTCGCCCGCTGGTACCGGTGCTCAACTTCGTCGCCGCCGATGGCCACCGCGCCGACGATTGGCGCGCCACCCTGGCCCGCCTCGGCCTGCACGCCCTGGTGCGCTTCGACAGCGTCGCCCCGCCGGCGGACGGCGAGGCGCGCCTCTACGAAAGCCTGGCGACCCTACTGGAAAGCGGCCGCCCGGCGCTGCAACGACTGATCGCCGATCACGCCGAGCAGGCCCGCCGCCGCCATCAGCAGGGGGTGCGGCTGATCGCCGAACTGCTGGTGGACGCCGCCGCCGCGCGGCGCAGCGTGGCGCCTGGCGAAGCCGAGGTGAATACCGCGACCGCCGAGTTGCGCGACGCCCTGCGCACCCGCGAACAGCGCTGCGTGGAAGACCTGCTGCGGCTGTTCGGCTTTCGCCCGGGCGATGCCCACGCCAGCGACCTGCCGCTGCTGGACGGGCGCTGGGGCGACGATCTCTTCAATCCGGAAACCCTGCGCCTGCTGGGCATCCGCCTGGGCGGCGGCGTGGCGGCCGGCGCCGCGGCCGGGGTCGGCCTGGACCTGCTCGCCGGCGGTCTGACCCTGGGCGCCGCCACGGTACTGGGCGCCCTGGCCGGCGGCCTGGCGCAGACCGGCGGCCACTATGGTCGGCGGCTGTTCGGCAAGCTGCGCGGCGGACGGGAACTGTCCATCGACGATGCCGTGCTGCGGCTGCTGGCCGTCCGGCAGCGACAATTGCTGGCGGCGCTGGAAACCCGCGGCCATGCCGCCCAGGGCGCCATCGAGGTGGCCGCCCCCGACGAGCAGCGCTGGCGCGAGGGCAAGCTGCCCGCCGCCGTGCAGGTGGCCCGGGCCCATCCGGAATGGTCGGCGCTCAATCCGCGCCCGCGCCTGCAGGCCGACGACCGCCAGACCCGCATCGACGAGATCGCCGCCGCCCTGGATGCGGACGCCTAGCGGCGCTCCAGCTCGGCGAGAAAGACCGCCACCGTGGCCATGCAGGCTTCGCGTTCTTCCACGTGGGGCATGTGGCTGGAATGCTCGAAGATGCGCCAGCGGGCATCCGGGATGAGTCTATCGAAGGGCTCCACGCAGGCCGGGGTGGCCTCGTCGTGACGCCCGGAGATCAGCAGGGTCGGCACCTGGATCCGCTCGAGCCGCTCGATCACGCTCCAGTCCCTGAGACTGCCGATCACATGGAATTCGGTGGGGCCGTTCATGGCGTGATAGACGGTGGGATCGGCGTCGATGGCGGCGAAGGTCCGCGCCACCTCGGCCGGCAGGGGCTGCACGCGGCAGACATGACGGGCATAGAAGACCTCACTGGCAGCGCGGTACTCCGGCGAGTCGGTGGTGCCGGCGGCCTCGTGGCGCTCCAGGGTGGCCTGCACCTCGGCCGGCAACTCGGTCCGCAGCCCGGCCGCGGCCTCGCGCCAGAGCGCCATGGACGCCGGCGAATTGGCGATGACCAGCCCCCGTAGTCCTTCAGGCTGGCGCACCCCGTGCTCGGCGGCCAGCATCCCGCCCCAGGATTGGCCGAGCAGCACGTACTGGCGGATACCCAGGTGGCGCAGCAGGTTGTCTAGCTCGTCGAGAAACAGCGCCACCGTCCAGAAGCCGGGGTCTATTCCGCGCAGGTGGGTGGAGCGGCCGTTGCCCAATTGGTCGTAATGCACCACCGGCCAGCCGCGCTCGGCCAGGTCCTTGAAGCTGTCGACATAGTCATGGGTGCAACCGGGACCGCCATGGGCCACCACCAGCGGCAACCGCCCGCTGGCCAGTTCACCGGTGACCCGGTACCAGGTCTGATGGCCGTGGAAATCGGCGTAGCCTTCTTGAACCTGCATGGAAGCCTTCCTCGTCGCGATGGGAACGGGGTCAGGCTAACGGGCGGGTGGGAGGGGGATAACTGGGAAAAGTTGTAGGTTTGGGGCGTTGGGCTGCGTTGCAGTTCTGATCGGCAGCCGGGCTGATTCGCGGCGTTCGATCCCGTCACGCCGGACAGCCCCCTCCCCCGCAAGCGGGAGAGGGGGTAATCCGGTGTGAGGGATAAGCCTCCTACGAAAGGGCAAACCCCGCGTAGGGTGGATGACGGCGCAGCCTCATCCACCGAAACACCCAAGACGTCAGTGCGACTTGAGCCCCGCCGCCGTCAGCACCAGGCGCAATACCCAGGCCACCACGCCCAGCGCCACCAGGCTGCAGGCCCAGATGCCGGCCATCCAGGCCAGCCGCTGCCAGAGCGGCTTGTTGTCCGCGGGATTGGGTTCGCGCGAGCGGCCGACCATCAGTGGTAGCCCTCCCCCGCGCGTACCTTGCCGCGGAACACGTAGTAGCCCCAGAAGGTGTACATCAGGGTGATGGGGATGATGAACAGGGTGCCGATGAGCAGGAACAGCTGGCTCTGCGGCGGCGACGAGGCCTCCCAGATGGAAACCGCCGGCGGGATGATGTTCGGCCAGAGGCTGATGCCCAGACCGCTGTAGCCGAGGAAGATCAGCGCCAGGGTCAGCAGGAAGGGCGCATGGTGCGAATCCTCGCGCAGGATGGCGCGCAGCAGGGCCAGGGTCACCACGCCGACCAGGATCGGCACCGGCAGGAACCAGACCAGGTTGGGCATGCTGAACCAGCGGGCGGAAATGGCCGCCTGGCTCAGCGGGGTCCAGATGCTCACCACGGCGGTAAAGGCCAGCAGCAGGAACAGCAGCGGCTTGGTCAGGCGGCGCATGGTCGCCTGCAGCGGACCCTCGGTCTTCATGATCAGCCAGGTGCTGCCCAGCAGCGCATAGGCGGCGATCACGCCCAGGCCGCAGAACACCGAGAAGGGTGTCAGCCAGTCCAGCGGACCGCCGACGTATTGGCGATTCTCCACCGGGAAGCCTTCGATGAAGGCACCCAGGGCCACGCCCTGGCAGAAGCTGGCCAGCAGCGAGCCGAAGATGAAGGACTTGTCCCACAGGGCTTCCTTGCCTTCCTGAACCTTGAAGCGGAATTCGAAGGCCACGCCGCGGAAGATCAGGCCGATCAGCATGAAGATCAGCGGCAGGTACAGCGCCGGCAGGATGATCGAGTAGGCCAGCGGGAAGGCGCCATAGAGCCCCGCCCCGCCGAGTACCAGCCAGGTCTCGTTGCCGTCCCAGATGGGCGCCACGGTGTTCATCATGACGTCGCGGTCTTCCTTGCCCTTGACGAAGGGAAAGAGGATGCCGATGCCCAGGTCGAAGCCGTCCATGACCACGTACATCATGAGGCCGAAGATGATGATGATCGCCCAGATCAGCGGGAGGTCGATGCCAGGGATGCCGTTCATGTGCGGTCTCCGGTCAGCTGGTCGGTGGGGTTGTCTTCTTCCAGGCCGCCATCGGCGCCGGACAGCGGACGCTTGGGATGGCGATCGGTGCCCGGACCGCCGGAGGTGGGCAGGTCGCCTTCACCGGTGTGCGGACCCTTGCCGATCATGCGCAGCGCATAAAGAGTGCCGATGCCGAACACGGCGAAATAGACCACCACGAAGGCCACCAGGGTGATGCTCAGCTGGGTGACGCTGTGGTTGGATACCCCGTCCTTGGTGCGCAACAGGCCGTAGACGATCCACGGCTGACGGCCCACCTCGGTGGTGAACCAGCCGGCCAGCAGGGCGATGAGACCGACCGGCCCCATGCAGGTGACCAGGCGCAGGAAGGCGCGGGTCTCGAACAGCTTGCCGCGCCAGCGCAGCCAGGCGCTCCACAGGCCGGCGGCGATCATCAGCATGCCCAGGGCCACCATGATGCGGAACGACCAGAACACCACATAGGCCGGCGGCCGGTCTTCCTTGGGGAAGTCCTTGAGCGCCGGGATCGGCTCGGTGAGGCTGTGCTTGAGGATCAGGCTGCCCAGTACCGGGATTTCCACCTTGAAACGGGTTTCCTCGCGCTCCATATCCGGCCAGCCGAACAGGATCAGCGGGGTCGCTTCGCCCGGGGGGTTCTCCCAGTGGCCTTCCATCGCGGCGATCTTGGCCGGCTGGTGCTCCAGGGTGTTGAGGCCATGGGCGTCGCCGACGAAGGCCTGCACCGGGGCCACCAGCAGGGCCATCCACATGGCCATGGAAAACATCTTGCGCACCGCCGGGTTGTCGTTGCCGCGCAGCAGGTGCCAGGCCGCCGAGGCGCCGACCAGGAAGGCCACCGACAGGTAGGCGGCGATGGTCATGTGTGCCCAGCGGAAGGGGAAGGACGGGTTGAAGATCACCGCCAGCCAGTCCACCGGGACGATGCGCCCATCGACGATCTCGTAGCCGCTCGGGGTGTGCATCCAGCTATTAGAGGACAGGATCCAGAAGGTCGACATCAGGGTGCCGATGGCCACCATCACCGTCGAGAAGAAGTGCAGGCCGCGACCCACGCGATTCCAGCCGAACAGCATGACGCCGAGAAAGCCGGCTTCGATGAAGAAGGCGGTGAGCACCTCGTAGGTCAGCAGCGGACCGGTCACGGCGCCGGCATAGTCAGCGAAGCCGCTCCAGTTGGTGCCGAATTCATAGGCCATCACCAGACCGGACACCACGCCCATGCCGAAGAAGATCGCGAAGATCTTCAGCCAGAAGTGATACAGATCCTTGTAGACGTGGTTGTCGGTCTTCAGCCACAGCCCTTCGAGCACGGCGAGAAAGCTCGCGGTACCGATGGACAGCGCCGGGAAGACGATGTGGAAGGACACGGTGAAGGCGAACTGGATCCGGGCGAGATCCAGGGCTTCGAGGCCGAACATAGCTTTTCCTCTCAGGCACGCCGGCCATCGAGGGTAGCCGGTCGAGTTGACGCTGACCGAGGTTCGAACCTCCGGCGTCGCCTGGGGTTCTAGCGGGACGCTAAAAAGGCGCCACCGCCGCTAGCCCATTGGACCAGGTCGGAAGCTGACGTGGATCAACGTCAGGCTTTAGGATAGACCTCCTCGATACATTTGCTTACGTGGTTGGATGTCGCATCGGGCAGGCTGTCGCACCCCGCAGTTGTATGACGATCAGTCCCCGGGTGGCTTAAGATGCCGCCTCTGTCCCTGCGAGCCCCAGTCATGTCCGGCGATACCCTGCAGCTGCGTCACCACCGTCCCTTCGTCGCCTTCTGGTTCGCCCGCATCTGCACCGCCGGCAGTTTCCAGATGCTCACCGTCGCCATCGGCTGGCACCTCTATTCCCTCACCGGCAACGTGCTCGATCTCGGCCTGGTGGGGCTGGTGGAATTCCTGCCGCGGGTACTGTTCATGCTGCACACCGGGCATGTCGCCGATCGCTACGACCGCCGCCGGGTCGCCGCCCTCTGCCAGACCGGCCAGGGCCTAATCGCCCTGGTGCTGCTGGTGGGCAGCCTCAATCAGGCGGTGACCCGCGAACTGATCTTCATCCTGGCTTTCTGCCTGGGTACCGCGCGCGCCTTCGAACAGCCCACCACCCAGGCGCTGCTGCCCAACATCGTGCCGCCGGCGATCTTTCCCCGCGCCATCGCCGCCGCGGCCTCGGCCATGCAGGGCGCCACCATCATCGCCCCCGCCCTGGGCGGCCTGCTCTATGCCCTGGGCGCCGCCTGGGTCTATGGCCCGGCGCTGGTGCTCTATGGCATCGCCATCCTGCTGGTCTCCAGCCTGCCGGCGCGGCAGACGCCCAGCCAGAAGGAAAAGCCGACCCTGGACAACCTGCTGGCCGGCATCCGCTTCATCAAGAGTCGCCCGGACGTACTCGGCGCCATCTCCCTGGATCTCTTCGCCGTGCTCCTGGGCGGCGCCACCGCCCTGCTCCCGGTGTTCGCCGCCGACATCCTGCTCACCGGTCCCTGGGGCCTGGGCCTGTTGCGCTCGGCGCCGGCCGTGGGCGCCCTGGGCATGTCCTTTCTGCTCGCCTACGTCAGCCTCAATCGCCACGTGGGGCGCATCATGTTCGGTTCGGTCGCGCTGTTCGGCGTCGCCACCATCGCCTTCGGGCTGTCCACCTCGCTGTGGTTCTCGCTGGCCACCCTGGTGGTGCTGGGCGCCGCCGACATGGTCAGCGTGGTGATCCGCAGTTCCTTCGTCCAGCTGGAGACCCCCGATGCCATGCGCGGCCGGGTCAGTGCGGTCAACGGCCTGTTCATCGGCGCCTCCAACCAGCTCGGCGAGTTCGAGTCGGGGGTTACCGCGCACTTCTTCGGCACGGTGCCGGCGGTGGTGCTGGGCGGCGTCGGCACCCTGGTGATCACCGGGGTCTGGATGAAGCTGTTCCCCGGTCTGGCCAGGCGTGACCGGCTGACGGAGCCGCGCCAGGACAGTTGAATCCAGCCCTGCCGCCAACGGGCCATTCATACCTGGGGGATGACCGCTCGGCCCGAAGTAAACTTATCGCGCAAACCTTTAACGCAAAATGTGATCCATGTCACACACTTTGAAGCGTTGAGGTTTTCATGCGTACCCCCCTTTCCATGGCCGCCCGCCTGGGCCTGGGCTTCGGCCTGATCCTGGTGCTGATGCTGCTGATCACCCTCGTCGGCGTCCAGCGCGTCGGCGTCATCGATGACACCCTGACCGCCGTCAGCCAGGGCGCCAGCGTCAAGCAGCGCTACGCCATCAACTTCCGCGGCAGCGTGCACGACCGCGCCATCGCCATTCGCGATACGGTGCTGATCCACGACGCCGCGCCCCTGGCCAGTCGCCTGGCCGACATCGACCGGCTCAAGGCCTTCTATCGCCAGTCCGCCGAGCCCATGGATCAGCTGTTCGCCAGCCAGGGCGCCACGGCCGAGGAACAGCGCCTGCTGGCGGCCATCAAGGACATCGAAGGCACCGCCCTGCCGCTGACCGAGCGCCTGCTGCAGCTGCGCCAGGCCGGCGATCTGGAAGGCGCCCGGGTGTTCCTGCTGGAGCGCGTCTCGCCGGCCTATGTCGAGTGGCTCAAGCGCATCAATGCGCTCATCGATCACGAAGAAGCCATCGCCAGCGGCCACCTGGGCGAGGTCCGCGGCATCGCCGGCGGCTTCCGCTGGCTGATGCTGGTCACCTGCGCCCTCGCCCTGCTGCTGAGCGTCACCGTCTCCATCCTGATCATTCGCCAGATGGGTGCCACCCTGGGCGGCGAACCCCACGCCGTGGCCGCCGCCATCCGCCGCCTGGCCGAGGGCCGCCTGGACGAGCGCCCCGCCACCCGCCATCCGGACAGCGTCATGGGCACCCTGGGCAGCGCCACCGCGCACCTCGGCGAGACCATCGTCCAGGTACGCCATACCGCCAGCTCGGTCGCCGCGGCGGCGGCCCAGCTGCAAGGCACCGCCCAGACCAACCAGCGCCACACCGATGTGCAATCCAACCAGGCCCAGCACATGGCCGCCGCGGTCACCGAGCTGGCCGCCACCATCGGCGAGGTCGCCGGCTACGCGGCCCAGGCCGCCCAGGCCACCGGCAATGCCAGCGCCCAGGTGGACACCGGCAACCGGCTGGTCGCCAGTTCCGGCCAGGCCATCGGCCAGCTGGTGCAGGCCCTGGAACAGGCCAGCGTCACCGTGCAGCAGGTCTCCAGCGACAGCGCCAGCATCGAGAACATCGTCGCCGTCATCAACGGCATCGCCGAGCAGACCAACCTGCTGGCGCTGAACGCCGCCATCGAGGCGGCCCGGGCCGGCGAGCAGGGTCGCGGCTTCGCCGTGGTCGCCGACGAGGTCCGCAACCTGGCCACCCGCACCCAGGAATCGACCCGCGAGATCCGCGCCATGATCGCCACCCTCCAGGAAGGTGCAGGGCGCGCCGCGGCGCAGATGGAGGAGAGTCGCGGCCAGGCCCACGAGACCGCCGAACTGACCCAGCGCGCCGTCGCGGCCCTGGCGGCCATCCAGGCGGACGTCGGCTCGGTGAACGCCATGAATGCCCAGATCGCCACCGCTGCGGCCCAGCAGACCGCCGTGGCCGAAGAGGTCAACGAGAACATCAACCGCATCCACGCGGCCACCCTGGAAACCGCCAGCGGTTCGCAGCAGATCGCCGGCGCCAGTCGCCAGCTGGCCGAATTGGCCGAGGACCTGGAGCGCCGCATGAGCCTGTTCCGCACGGCCTCGGCCTGAATATCCGGCAACGCTCGCGGGCTGAACCTAGACGCGCGCGTGACGGTCAGCAGTCAGACACCTTTTCCCGTGCAGGAGTCTGGACATGCAGCTTTCCCTCAACGGCCAGGTCGCCCTGGTCACCGGCGGCAGCTCCGGGATCGGCGCCGCCGTCGCCGAGGCCCTGGCCAAGGCCGGTGCCGCCGTCGCCATCAACTACCATTCCAGCGCCGAACCGGCCGAGGAACTGGCCAAGCGCATCCAGGACGCCGGCGGTCGCGCCATCGCCGTTGGCGGTGACGTCGGCGACGAGGCCGCGGTCCAGGCGCTGTTCGACCGCACCCTGGAAGCCTTCGGCCGGCTGGACATCCTGGTCGCCAACTCCGGCCTGCAAAAGGATGCGGCCGTGGCCGACATGTCGCTCAAGGACTGGAACACGGTGATCAACACCAACCTCACCGGGCAGTTCCTTTGCGCCCGGGCGGCGATCCGCCAGTTCCGCAAGCAGGGCCGCGACGAAAGCATCTCCCGCGCCCTGGGCAAGATCATCCATATGAGCTCGGTCCACGAGGTCATTCCCTGGGCCGGCCACGTCAACTACGCCGCCTCCAAGGGCGGGGTCAATCTGCTGATGCGCAGCCTGGCCCAGGAAGTCGCCGCCGAGGGCATCCGCGTCAACAGCATCGCCCCGGGCGCCATCGCCACCGCCATCAACGAAGAGGTGACCGGCGACGAGGCCAAGGCCCGCGAACTGCTCAAGCTGATCCCCTACAAGCGCGTCGGCCACGTCGACGACGTGGGCAATGTGGCGGTCTTTCTCGCCAGCGACCTGGCCGACTACATCGTCGGCACCACCCTGTTCGTCGACGGCGGCATGTGCCTCTATCCGGGATTCGAAGACAATGGCTGATTCCACCTCCGTGCACGCCCGCCGCAGTATCGGCGCCCACGGTGTCATCGGCGACCTGCGCACCTGCGCCCTGGTCGCCACCGACGGCACCATCGACCACTTCTGCTGGCCGAATCTGGACAGCCCCTCGGTATTCGCCGCCCTGCTCGACTCGGAAAAGGCCGGCTACTTCAGCCTGGCGCCGGTCTGGGAAGACGCCCGCGAGCAGCAGCTCTATCTGCCGGACACCAATATCCTGCAGACCCGCTGGCTGTCGGCGGAAGGCGTCGCCGAGATCACCGATCTGATGCCGGTGTGCAGCAGCGAGGACACCCAGCCGCGCATCGTCCGCCGCGTGCAGGTGGTGGCCGGACGCTGCCGCTTCCGCCTGGTCTGCGCCCCGGCCCACGACTATGCCCGCGCCGAGACCCGCGCCCGCCTGGTGGACGGCGGCGCCCTGTTCGAGGCCGCGGGCCAGCCGACCCTGCGCCTGGCGTCGAGCGTCACCCTGCAGGTGGACGGCAACGCCGCCCTGGCCGAATTCGAACTGGAACAGGGTGAGCAGCTGGATTTCGTCTTTGGCTGCGAGAAGGACGACAAGGTCGTCGCCGGCCAGAGCGATCTCTGCTTCGAGGACACCCTGACCTACTGGACCTCCTGGGCCGCCAAGAGCCGCTACCAGGGGCGCTGGCGCGAGATGGTCACCCGCTCGGCCCTGGCGCTGAAGCTGCTGACCTCCTGCAAGCACGGCTCCATCGCCGCGGCCGCCACCTTCAGCCTGCCCGAAGCCCTGGGCGGCGAACGCAACTGGGACTATCGCGCCTCCTGGATCCGCGACGCCTCCTTTACCGTCTACGCCTTCATGCGCCTGGGCTACACCCAGGAGGCCAAGGATTTCACCCACTGGGTGGGCCAGTGCGTGGAAAACAGCCACAGCGCCCCGGAAAAGCTGCAGATCATGTATCGCCTGGACGGCGGCCTGGACCTGCCCGAGGAAACCCTCGACCACCTGGCCGGCTATGCCGACTCGAGTCCGGTGCGCATCGGCAATGAGGCCTACAAGCAGATCCAGCTGGACATCTATGGCGAGCTGATGGACGCCATCTACCTGTCCAACAAGTATGGCGAAGCCATCTCCCACCAGGGCTGGAAGGAGGTGGTGCGGATGATCGACCACGTCTGCGAGCACTGGAACCAGCCCGACGCCGGGATCTGGGAGATGCGCGGCGATCCCGAGCACTTCCTGCATTCGCGGCTGATGTGCTGGGTGGCCATCGACCGCGCCATGCGACTGTCGGTCAAGCGCTCGCTGCCGATGCCCTACGAACGCTGGTACGCCGCCCGCGCCGCCATCCAGGAAGATATCTGGGACAACTTCTGGAACGCCGAGCTGGGTCATTTCACCTCGACCCGCCACGGCAAGAGCCTGGACGCCGCCCTGCTGCTGATGCCGCTGGTGCGCTTCGTCAGCGCCACCGATCCCATGTGGCTGTCCACCCTGGACGCCATCAAGACCAACCTGGCCTACGACGGCATGATCCGTCGCTACAACCCGGCGGACACGCCAGCGGACAACCTCAAGGGCGAAGAAGGCGCCTTTGTCGCCTGCTCCTTCTGGTACGTCGAATGCCTGGCCCGCGCCGGTCGCGTCGACGAAGCCCACCTGGAGTTCGAAAAGCTGCTGGGCTACGCCAATCCACTGGGTCTCTATGCCGAGGAACTGGACAAGCGCGGCTACCCCCTCGGCAACCTGCCCCAGGCCCTGTCGCACCTGGCGCTGATCAGCACCGCCTTCTTCCTGGATCGCAAGCTGAGCGGCAAGGATCCGCAGTGGCAGCCGTAGGGCGAGCCGATGCGGCCGCCCCTGCGGGTGCAGCCCGATAGCTGATCACAATCCTGCCGGAGCGGATAAAGCCGGAAACCCGCTCGGATAGCCCCCTCTCCCCTTGGGAGAGGGTTGGGGTGAGGGCACAGCGTGGTACGAAGCTACCTTCCCGATAACAGACGCAATTGTTCCAGAAGTTCGGGCAGGGCGGTAACGACGGTTTCCCAGACCACATCGAGGTTGATGTCGAAATAACCGTGGGCGATACGATTACGCATGCCTCTCATATTGCGCCACGGGATGTTTGGATGCACCTGGGTGAAGGCTTCGTCCACAGCCATGATCTTGGTTGCCGCTTCGCCGATGATGATCAGGCTCATGACCACCGCTTGCTGTGTCCGGCGGTCTTCGAGGAAGTCTTCCCGAGTGAGATCCTCAATAAAGCCCAGTGCCTCGCTGGCCGCCTGTTGCATATGAGCCAGATAGTCCGCCGTGCGATTCATATCGGTCGTGCCCCCAGCAGAACCTGCGCGCGAAAGGATCCGGGTAAATCGGCGGGGGTCACCAGATCTACCGGAACGCCCAGTAATTCCTCAAGCTCGTCCTGCAACCCTCCCAGGTCGAACAGTGTTGCCCCTGGAAGGGCATCCACCAACAGATCCAAATCGCTGCCGTCCTGATCGGTACCTTCGAGAACTGAACCGAACACTCGCGGATTGGCCACTCGAAAACGTGACGCAACATCCCGTATGACAGCTCGTTTCAGGTCCAGGACAAGAGAAGGTCGCATGGCATGACTCCAGCTAGATCAGTCCCGGAATAGTGGGTCATAGGTCGCGGCTTTACAACCGATCGGGCTACCCTCACGCCACCCGACTCTGCCCCAGCACCTCGTTGACGCAATTGGCCATGTCGTCGATATGCCAGGGTTTGGGCATGAAGCGGGTGCGGCCGGCGCCGCGGGGCACGGTGAGGCGATCGCCGGAGGTGAGGATCACCGGGATATGGGGCCAGCGTTGGGAGACCAGCTGGGCGAGGGCCTCGCCGTCGAGGCGCCCCGGCATGCGCACGTCGGTGAAGAGCACGTCGATGCGGGCGCCGTTCTGCTCCAGATAGCTCAGGGCCGCATCGGCGGTCGGCACGGCCACCACCTGCAGGTCCACCAGCGACTCCAGCGCCTCGGTGGCCAGTTCCCGCAGCAACGGCTCGTCCTCTACCAAAAGCAGTAGCGGACGATAGGAGCCGAAGGGAGAAGATGCCTGAGTCATAACCAACAGACTTTGCCAAGGGGTCGCGGTTCTGACCGCTCGGCCTGGTCTCGACCAAAGTCGACCACCGGCATAGGCAAGACCTCTAGACGGCAACTTTCAAGGCTGCGCTGACTCGAAGCGTTCACCTCAGGGGTCGCCTGTGGTATTCTTTTTTAATCGAACGATCAATTAAAAAAGCATTCTTCCCTTTGACAGTGCGCAAGGAGTCCTCATGAGTGCGACGCCCTCATCCGGCACCGTAAAACTGAATCCCCCCGCCTTCTACTGCGCGGCCGCGGTGATTCTACTGTTTTCCCTGGCCGTCATCGGCCGTCCAGAGCAGGCCGGCGCCTGGTTGCTGCAGGCGCAGACCTGGGCCGCCAATACGGTCGGCTGGTACTACCTGCTGGCCATGTCGCTCTATCTGGTGTTCGTGGTGGTCACCGCGCTGTCCGGCTACGGCAAGATCAAGCTCGGTGCCGACCACGACCAACCCGAATTCAGCTACCTGTCCTGGGCCGGCATGCTGTTCGCCGCCGGCATCAGCATCACCCTGTTCTTCTTTTGCGTCTCCGAACCCCTGACCCACTTCGCCCAGCCGCCGGCCGGCGAAGGGGGCAATCCGGCAGCCGCGCGGCAGGCCATGCAGATCCTCTTCCTGCACTGGGGCCTGCACGGCTGGGGGGTGTTCGCCCTGGTGGCCATGGCCCTGGCCTACTTCGCCTACCGCCACAATCTGCCGCTGGCCCTGCGCTCGGCGCTCTATCCGCTGATCGGCAAGCGCATCAACGGGCCCATCGGCCACGCCGTGGACGCCTTCGGCATCATCGCCACCATCTTCGGCCTGGGCGCCGACCTCGGTTTCGGCGTGCTGCACCTCAATGCCGGGCTGGACTACCTGTTCGGCATCAGCCACAGCCACTGGGTGCAACTGATCCTCATCGTGCTGATGATGGGCGCGGCCATCGCCGTCGCCGTGTCCGGCGTCGACAAGGGCGTGCGCATCATGTCCGACATCAACATGGTGCTGGCCGTCGCCCTGCTGCTGTTCGTGCTGTTCGCCGGGCCGACCCAGCACCTGCTCAATACCCTGATCCAGAACATCGGCGACTACCTCTCGGCCTTGCCGGGCAAGAGCTTCGACCTCTATGCCTATGACGAGCCCTCCGACTGGCTGGGCGGCTGGACGGTGTTCTACTGGGCCTGGTGGATCGCCTGGGCGCCCTTCGTCGGGCTGTTCATCGCGCGCATCTCGCGCGGCCGCACCATCCGTGAATTCGTCTTTGGCGTGCTGTTCATCCCGCTGGGCTTCACCCTGGCCTGGCTGTCGATCTTCGGCAACAGCGCCCTGGAACTGGTCCTTGGCCAGGGCATGACCGGCCTGGCGCAGACCGCCCTCACCGATCCGGCCATGGCCTTCTACCAGGTGCTGGAGACCTATCCGGCCAGCCGCGTGGTGATCAGCGTCGCCGTGCTGGTGAGCTTCGTCTTCTTCGTCACCTCGGCCGATTCGGGCACCGTGGTGCTCTCGACCCTGTCGTCCAAGGGCGGCGAGGCCGATGAAGACGGTCCCAAGTGGCTGCGGGTGTTCTGGGGCGCGGCCGTGGCCGTGGTCACCGGCGGCCTGCTGTTCGCCGGCAGCATGGATGCCCTGAAGTCGGCGGTGGTGCTGACCTCGCTGCCCTTCTCGGTGGTGGTGCTGCTGATGATGTGGGGCCTGCACAAGGCGCTGCACCTGGAGTCCCAGCGCCAGCGGGCGCGGCTGCACTCCCTCGCGCCGGTGGCGACCAATGGCAAGGCCCGGCACGGCGGCTGGCGCCAGCGGCTGTCCCAGGCGGTGTACTTCCCCTCGCGGGACGAGGTCTATCGTTTCATGGACAGCACCGTGCGCCCGGCCATGGAGGAGATGGTCGAGGTCTCGCGGGAAAAGGGCCTGGTGGTGGAAACCCAGTTCGATTCCACCAACGCCAATCTGCAGCTGACCATCGGCCACGGCGAAGAGCACCCCTTCATCTACCAGGTGATCATGCAGGGCTATTTCACGCCCTCCTTCGCCCGCGCCGGCATCGGCGGCCTGCACCTGAAGAATCGGCGCTACTACCGCGCCGAGGTGCACCTGACCGAGGGCAGCCAGGACTATGACCTGGTGGGCTACAACCGCGAGCAGATCCTCAACGACATGCTCGACCAGTACGAGCGCCACCTGCAGTTCCTGCATCTGGTGCGCTGACAGGGCGGTTTTTTCAGCGACTGAAAGGCCATTGAAAGCCGCAAAGGTCGTATAATCGCCTCCAGGGCCGGCCCCGAGCCGGCCCCGGGGTCGGTACGCCGCGCCGGCTCCCCGCCGTCCGGAGACCGCTTTGTCCACCCCCTCTGTCCCCTCGCCCTATCCGCCCCTGGTGCAATGGCTGGCCCTGATCCTCTGCTCCGCCCTGGTCGGCGGCGGACTCAGTTGGCTGCAGGTGCCCGCGGCCCTCTTTCTCGGTCCCATGCTGGTGGCCATCGCCTTTGGCGTCGGCGGCGCCACCATCCGCCTGCCGCGCCGGCTGTTCCAGACCGGCCAGGGCGTGGTGGGCTGCCTGATCGCCCATGCCATGACCGCCGCGGTGCTGCTCACCGTCGCCGAGCACTGGCCGGTGATGCTGCTGGCCACCGCCCTGACCGTGTTGCTCAGCCTGCTCACCGGTGCCCTGCTGGTGCGCTTCGGTGGCCTGCCGGGCAGCACCGCCGCCTGGGGCACCACGCCTGGCGCGGCAGCGGCCATGGTGGCCATGGCCGAGGAATACGGCGCCGATCCACGCATCGTCGCCACCATGCAATATGTGCGGGTCGTCTGCGTGGTGCTGATCAGTGCGCTGGTCGGCCGGTTGCTGGGCGCCGAAGGCAGCGGCACCGGCCATCAGGCCACCGTGGTCAGCCTGGACGGCCACTTCGCCGTCAATCTGGCGCTGACCCTGGCAGTGGCCCTGGCCGGCAGTTGGCTGGGCGGTCGGCTGTTTCCCGCCGGCGCCCTGCTGCTGCCCATCGCCCTGGGTACCCTGCTGCAACTCAATGGCTGGCTGGACATCACTCTGCCCCATCTGCTGCTGGCGGCGGCCTATGGCGCCATGGGCTGCTATGTGGGCCTGAGATTCGATCGGGCCACGGTCGCCTATGTCTGGCGCGCCCTGCCCAAGATGATCTTCGCCTCGCTGCTGCTGATCGCGCTCTGCGCCCTGTCGGCGCTGCTGATGGCGCGGCTGATGCACGTGGACTTTCTCACCGCCTACCTGGCGACCAGTCCGGGCGGACTGGATTCCATGGCCATCATCGCGGTGGATGCCCACACCGATGTCGGCCTGGTACTGGCCATGCAGGCCTTGCGGCTGATCGGGGTGGTGCTGACCGGGCCGCTACTGGCCCGGCAGCTGGTCAAGCTGGCCCGCACCTGACCCGGGGTGCGGGCCTGGCACTCAGGCCGAGCGGCGGCGCTCGACCTGGGCGGTGATGTTGTAGCCTTCGGCGGCATGGCCGCGCACCACGACCCGGGCATCCGGGTAGAAACCCTTGAGGCGCTGTTCGAAGAGAAAGTAGATCTCCGCGCCGACCCGGATCTCCGCGGGATCGGTCAGGGTCAGGGAGAAATTGCGCACGGGATCGGCGGCATGCTGCGACTCGTTTTCCTCGATGCGCTGCATGGCGTCTTCGACGATCTGTTCGGCGATCTGCGACATCTGTGACCTCCTGGTCGGGGCAGTAACGGGGCGCCGTCCCGGAGACGGCTGTATCGCTAGTGACCACGGCGATGGCGCAGGGATTCGCGCGCTCTGCAAGATTCCGACGAAACTGTAGACTTGTCTGACTTTTATCCCTGTGCGGTGGCGTGAATCGGTCGACTCGCGGTCTCCTGCACACCGAGGACGAGGAAACAGCCCCGCCATGGTCGACGCCGACGACACCCCCCTTCCACCGCGCAATCCGGCCACCCAGCGCCGGGCGCTGTGGCTGCTGGTCTGCGCCGTTGCGGTGATCCTGGCACTGGAATCCTGGCAGGTGTGGCGCAACTACCAGAATGCCTTCGCCAGTGCCCGCAGTGACGTCGGCAACATCGCTGTGGCCGCCGCCCAGCACGCCGATGACGCCATCAAGGAAGCCGATTCGCTGCTGGTCAGCATTCGCGATCGCCTGGAGGATCAACCCTTCGAGCAACTGGACCGCCTGCGGGTGCATCGCCTGCTGGCGCGCCAGGCCGCCCTCCTGCCGCAACTGCACGGGTTGTTCGTCTACGATCGCGACGGCGAATGGCGGGTGACCGACAAGAGCAGCGAGCCGCCCCGAGCCAACAATGCCGATCGCGAATATTTCCAGTTTCACCGGCAGCATCCGGCCGATGTGCTGCACGTCGGCGCGGTGATCGAGAGCCGCAGCACCCACGAGCTGATCATCCCGGTGTCGCGGCGCCTGGAAGACCGCGACGGGCGCTTTGCCGGCGTCCTGCTCGCCACCATCCGCCTGCAGTATTTCGTCGACTACTACGAGCGCTTCAAGCTGGATGCCCGGGGCGCCATCACCCTGGCGCTGGACGACGGCACCCTGATGGTCCGCCGTCCCTATGTGCCCGAGCACGTCGGCACCCCGCTGGCCACTGGCGACCTGTTTCGCCAGTACGTGAACCAGGCGCCCAACGGTACCGCCCTGGTGCGCGCCATGCTCGATGGCCAGGAGCGCCTCTATGCCTTCCAGCACCTGGAGGGCTATCCGCTGGTGGCCCTGGCCGGTATCTCCCGGCGCGACATCCTCGCCGGCTGGCGCCAGGACATGCTGAGATCGGTGACGGTGGTCGGCCTGATCATCCTCGGCATGCTGGTCTTCGGCTTTCGGCTGCTCCGCGAGATCCGCGCCGGGGAGCGCAGCGCGGCAGCCCTGCGCCAGGCCCACGACGAGCTGCACCTGCTGACCCTCAAGGACAGCCTCACCGGGCTGGGCAATCGCCGCCAGTTCGACAACCTGCTGCCGGTGGAGCTGGCGCGCGCGCAGCGCAATGGCCAGCCGCTCAGCCTTCTGATGATCGACATCGATCACTTCAAGGCCTACAACGACCACTATGGCCATCCGGCGGGGGATCGCTGCCTGCAGGCGGTGGCCGGCGTGGTGGCCTCGGCGGCGAGGCGCCCGGGCGACCTGGCGGCGCGCTATGGCGGCGAGGAGATGGTCCTGCTGCTGCCCAATTGCGACGAGCACGGCGCCCAGCGCGTGGCCGCCACGGTGCAGGAACGCCTGCAGGTGCTGGAAGTGACCCATGCCACCAGTCCCTTCGGCCGCATCACCGTCAGTCTCGGCATCGCCGTGCAGCCGCCCGGGCAGACCCCGCCGCCCCAGCCCGCCGACCTGCTGGCCAGCGCCGATGCCGCGCTCTACCGGGCCAAGCACCTGGGCCGCAATCGCTCCCATCCGCCGCCGGAGGCGGACGTTAGCTAGAGCCCACTGGGCGCCGGCTAGCCCCCTTCAACCGCAGATCATGCCGCCGCGGTGGTGCACCCGGTCCTTGCCGGCGCGCTTGGCCTGATAGAGCTCGCCATCGGCTTGCTTGAGCAGATCCGAGGGCTGATAGCCCGGGGCGAGGCGCGCCACCCCGGCACTGAAGGAAAAACAGCTGCCGGTGCGGGTGTTGCTGCGGATATCGTCCAGCAGCGCCTGCAGCCGCTGCGCCAGCTGGCGCTCGTCCTCGGACTGGAGCAGCACGCCGAACTCCTCGCCGCCCAGGCGCCCGAAGCGGCCATCGGGGAAATGCCGACCGAGGATGGTCGCAGTTTCCTTGAGCACCTGATCGCCCACATCGTGGCCGAATCTGTCGTTGAT
This sequence comes from Pseudomonas sp. Pso3, assembly GCF_055393275.1. Classification (NCBI taxonomy): domain Bacteria; kingdom Pseudomonadati; phylum Pseudomonadota; class Gammaproteobacteria; order Pseudomonadales; family Pseudomonadaceae; genus Pseudomonas; species Pseudomonas sp. Pso3. The sequence continues at coordinate 3,874,134 of NZ_AP043687.1, forward strand.
CCGCTTGAAGTCATCGATGTCGAGCATGACGAAATACCAGGATGGCGAGCCATCCCGGCAGACCTGCTCCATGTCCAGCATCAGCGCCCTGCGGTTGCTGATCCCGGTGAGGGCATCGGTTTCCGCCTGCAGCCGATAGCGTTCCTTGAGTTCCAGGGTGCTGGCGACGATGCGTACGAAGGTGGCATTGAGCAGCAGCCCCAGTGCCAGGCTGGCCCCCAGCATCACCCAGAACAGCGGCAGGGCCGCTGCGGTGATGTTGCCCAGTTCGCCATAGAACAGCAGCAGCCAGACCGCGCCGGCCGCGATGCCGTAGTCGAGCACATGGGAAAACAGAATGGTCGAGCCGAGGATGATGACGATGGCCATGGGGATCAGCCAGGCATGGCCGGCCTCGCCCATGCCCAGGATCTGGAAGCGGAAGGCCAGGGCCTCGAACAGCACGAACACCAGGGCGAACAGGCGCCAGACGGCAAAGCGCCGGGCGGTGGTCATGGCCAGGCAGGAGCCGATCATGCCGGCGAAGGCCAGCCAGCCCCAGGCCGGCACCCCGGCGGTCAGGAAGGGGTTGATCAGCACGCTGATCAACCAGCCCAGGATGCCGGTGCTCTGCGCCAGCACATTGGGTAGTTGCAGCATCTGGCGAATGTGAGTCTGGTAAGTCATTGCACAACTCGAACGCCAAATTTAGTAGCCAACTGATATCACCTGATGCTATCCCATTCGGGGCCCGTCGTCGGCGGAAAGCGGACTCAAGAAAGACAATAGACGTCTGATCATCGCTTCGCCTTGGACAAGACCGCATAGGACCACGGTCGCACGCGAACCAGGCAAACGGACGGCGGCGAAATGACGCCACCGGTCAGCTCGCCCTGCAAACCGCCTCGCCCGGCCCGCTAAGCTCTTCGCTCGTGGATCTTCGACTAGGCTTGGCAGTGCCCAGGCCGTCGTTCATGCTTTCGACGACTCATCAGCTCCCACCATCGGTAAAGAACCAACCAGGCGCCATCATGGAAATCGATGCTCTGTTCGATCACCTGCATACCCTTCCCAGCATTCCCAAGGTGGCTCAGGAGCTGATCCAGCAGTTCGACGATCCCGACAGCAGCATCGAAGACGTCGCCCGCAATCTGGCGCTGGATCCGGTGCTTTCCGCCAAGGTCCTGCGCCTGGCCAACTCGGTGCGCTTTCGCGGCGTGCGCCCCTCGACCAGCATCGAAGGCGCGGCCATCCGCCTGGGCTTCGACGCCCTGCGCACCCTGGTCCTGGCTTCGGCGGTGACCGCCGCCTTCCGCCACAACCCCAGCTTCGATCCGCGGGATTTCTGGCAGCACAGCTTCGACGTGGCCAGCATCTGCCGCGTCCTCGCCCGCCAGGCCGGTGCCGATGCCGAGACCGCCTTCACCTGCGGCATGCTGCACAGCATCGGCGAGTTGCTGATCAGGACGGCGGCGCCCGATATCGCCGTGCGCATCGACGCCGAGCAGCGCGCCCCGGTGCCCGCCGACCAGGCCATCGGCTTCGGCTATCCGGAGGTGGGCGCCGAGCTGGCCCGTCGCTGGCAGCTGCCGGTGGTGATCCAGCATGCCATCGCCTACCAGCTGCACCCCCAGGATGCGCCGGAGGATTCCACCCAGGCGCGCATGGTCGCCCAGGCCCGACTGGTGTCCTTTGTCCTGCGTCGTCATGGCGGCATCAACGACCAGGCCAAGGCGGCCCTGGCCAATCCCCTGCTGGAAGGCGTGGATCTGGAGCTGCTACTGGGCGAGCTGCCCGAGGTCATAGAGGCGGACAAGGCCTTCGGTACCCTGATCAACTGACCGGCCGTCCCTTGCCGGGCCAGCGCCACCGCCTGGATCACAAATCTGCCAGCCGGTCATGGCAAAAGTCGAACGGGTACCGCAAGAATCGGTCGAAGCGTTATAGCTGACAGGAGTGATTGCGATGGCCGAGCCGCTGAAGTTCACGGATGCGAACACCATTATAAAGGGCGCTTTTCAACCGATGCTGTGCGCCATGACCGCCCAGGATCCGGCGACCTTCAACGTCGAGGTCTATGCGCCCAACGGCACGGCGCTCCTGCAACGCCGCATCGCCCGGGTCGATCTGCTGGACAACTCCCTGCTGGAAGCCTTCATCTGCGACAGTCGCGCCCGTATCGAGCGGGCGACCCATGAGCGACTCGACTGGCAGGTACGCTACACCCGCGCCTCCTGAAGCCGCTTCCTGCGGTCAAATGCCAACCAGCTCAAAGGCGCCCCGAGAGGCGCCTTTTGCTTGACCCTCAATCGTTGAGCACGCGCTTCTGCTGACTGCCCTGGGCCTTGGTGGCCGGGGTCTTGTCGACCTTCTTCTGGGTCGAGGGTGTGGCGCTGGAGGTGTCGTCCGCGCTGTCCCTGTTGCTGGTGTTGGAGCTGCCCGGCGCGCCTATGCCGTTGCCAGTCACCCCGGCGTCGTTGTTGTTGCTGGCGGCCAGGCTGGGACCGGCCACCAGGGCCAGGGCAGCGCTCAGGGCAAGGATCAGCGGGGTCTTGCGCATCTTGGTGTCCTCCGGCCGCGAAAGGAAGGGTGTCGCGGGCTGCACCCTGCTGGTTAGGCCAAAGGCCGGGCCAAGCGTTCCCACCTTCCTATAGACTAATGGCCATCCCCGCCGTACCTCGACAGGTGCGGCCGCCGCGTTCAGGAGTTGCCGTGAAGCACCGTTACCTCATCGTCGATCGCACCGCGCTCGATACCCCCGCGCTGTTCGACTATCTGGCCGAGGCGTCGCAGCACCGCGTCATCGTTTCCGGCGGCACGGCCGAGCAACTGTTCGCGGCGGAGCTCTGGCCGCGCCTGCGCGAACGCCTGGCGCCCCACGCCGAGCGCTTCTTCTTCGCCGATTCCAGCGGTCCGCTGCTGCAGGCCGAACTGGAAGGCCGCAAGCCCGGTCTGCTGGATCGCGAACTGACCCTGGCCTTCAAGCAGGCGGTGACCGCCGATGCCGAGGACGACCGCGTGCTGACCCGCATTCGCCGCGAACTGCTCGACACCGATGACGACTACCAGGCCAATCGCCGTATCTTTCTCAACAGCCTGCTCGGCCAGATGCGCCGCGCCCTGCCGGCGGGTGCCGTGACCGCCGGCAATTGGCAGGACGCCGTCCGCCAGGCCATCGCCGCCGCCCAGCAAGGCCTGGCCAAGGGCTTCGCCCCCGGGCTGGCCGATGCCCCCTTCAAGGTCTTTCTCAAGGCCTATCCGCTGGCGGCGCGCTATGTCGCCCAGCTCGCCGTGCTGCTGATCACCGCCGGGCGCCAGGAGAACGACGTTCTCATCGATCGCTTCGTCGCCCAGGATCCGGCGCTGGTCGCCTCCCTGTTCGACGGCCTGCTGACCGAAGACGATGACCAGCGCCAGGCCTACACCGCCCTCAAGCGCACCCTGGATGCCCTGGGGACCGGTGGCCAGGCGCTGCACTGAGGGTCTAGAGGCGCTCCAGCAGCGCCGGCAGGATCACCCCGGCCGCGCCCAGCAGTTGCCAGTCGTCGCTGAATTCCGCCGCCGGCTGCGGATCGATGCGGACCACCGTGGCGCCCTGCTGGCGCGCCACCCCTGGCAGACTGGCCGCCGGCTGCACCAGGCCGGAGGTGCCGACCACCAGGCAGAGGTCGCAGCGCTCGGCCAGGGCCCAGGCGCTGGCCAGGGCCTCTTCCGGTAGCGACTCGCCGAACCAGACCACGCCCGGCCGGGCCAGGCCGCCGCAGGCGGGACAGCGCGGCGGCGCCACGAGTTGCTCCGTCCCTTCCGGCAACGCTGGCGCCGTCAGCGAGCGCGCGCACTCGAAGCAGCGCGGCGCGTGCAGGCTGCCGTGCAGGTGGATCACCGCGCGACTGCCCGCGCGCTCATGCAGGTCGTCGACATTCTGGGTAACCAGGTGCAAGCGGCCGTGCCTGTCGCCCCACTGCGCCAGGGCGCGGTGGGCCGGGTTGGGCTGGGCGGCCAGCACCTGGGCGCGGCGTCCCTCGTACCAGCTCCAGACCCGCACCGGATCCTCGATAAAGGCCTCGGCGGTGGCCAGTTGCGCCGGGTCGAAGCGCGCCCAGAGCCCGGTCAGGGCTTCGCGAAAGGTGGCGATGCCGCTTTCCGCCGACACGCCGGCACCGGTCAGGACCAGCACCTCGTCGGCCTGGCGCAGGCGGTCGAGCAACACCGCCGGCAAGGCGGCGAGACCGCTTCGACAATCGATGGGATCGGGCATGGATGCGTTCACTCCTGACATCTGCGGCAAAACAACAGGGTCTTGCGGACCGCGAAAAAGGCCAGAAGTGTGACGCTACTCGACGGATGGTGAGTCCACTCATCGTTTTCCGGGGAACTGAGGTTCACCCTTTTCGCCACAGGCCGATAATCCGGGAGTCCGCGTCCGATGTCGCTCCGACCCTAACGGTATGTGAATGAAGAAGTCCGTCGTTTCCAAGTATCCGCGCCTGCTCGTCGCCGGCGCGCTGGCCCTCGTCACCGTCCTCGGCCTGGCCAGTTGGCTGTGGCTCAAGCCCGCCACGCCGGCCCCGACCGCCACCGCCATGCTCGCCAGCGTGCAGCAGGCGCCCGAACACTGGACCGGGCAGCCACGTGACCTCTCCGTGCTGCTGGCCGATCTGCGCGCCCAGGCCATCAGCGGCGCCGTGATCGGGGATCAAACCCTCTACATAGACACCGCCCGCGGCGAACACTACGCCGTGGCCGACAACGGCGGCCGCATCGCCGATCGCCTGCTGGCCGACTACGCCACCCAGGCCGAGCCGCTGTTCCCGGTGGCCACCTGGAGCGAATCCGGGCAGCGCCATCCCTGGCTGGACGCCCTGCTGATCAACCTGCCGGGCTATCTGCTCCTGCTGCTGCTCGCCGTGCCCCTGGCGCTGCGTTTCGCCAGCCCCTTCAAGCTGCACCGCAAGGGCACCGGCATCTCCTTCAAGGACGTGGTCGGCGCCGCCGAAGCCAAGCGGGCGCTGGAAGACGTCACCACCTGCCTGCGCAATCCCAAGGCCTTCGCTGCCCTGGGTGCCCGTCCGCCCAAGGGTGTGCTGCTGACCGGCGAACCCGGCACCGGCAAGACCCAGCTGGCCAAGGCTCTGGCCACCGAGTGCAACGCCCACTTCATCCAGGTGACCGGCAGCGACTTTTCCTCGATGTTCTTCGGGGTCGGCATCCAGAAGGTCAAGTCGCTGTTCCGCACCGCGCGCAAGAAGGCGCCCTGCATCATCTTCATCGACGAGATCGACGGCATCGGCCGCCGCGCCGAGCAGTCGCGCTCCAGCGATGCCGAGGCCAACCGCATCATCAACCAGTTCCTCACCGAGCTGGACGGCTTCGACGGCACCAGCGGCGTGCTGGTGCTGGGTGCCACCAACTTCGCCGATTCCCTGGATCCGGCGCTGCGCCGCGAAGGTCGCTTCGACCGCACCATCGCCGTGCCGCTGCCGAGCCTGGAAGACCGCCGCGCGCTGTTCGAACTCTATGCCGGCAAGCTGCCCTGCCAGGGCGAACTGGATCTGGCCGCCCTCTCCCGCGGCACCGTGGGCCTGACCCCGGCGGCCATCGCCTACATCAGCAACCACGCCGCCCTGCTGGCCGCTCGCGAGAACGCCAGCGCCGTGACCATGGCCCACTTCGTCGAGGCCATCGAGACCTGCCGCATCGGCGAGCAACCGGTCGGCGTCACCCCGCTGGGTTCGGCCGAGCGAACCCGCATCGCCGTGCACGAAGCCGGTCATGCCCTGGTCGCCGCGGTGCTCAATGTCGGTCGGGTGGAAAAGGTCACCCTGCTGCCGCGTGGCCAGGCCCTGGGCGTGACCCTGATCACCCCCACCGAAGACAAGCGCCTGCACCTGAAGTCGGAACTCGAAGGCCGCATCCAGATGCTGCTGGCCGGTCGTTGCGCCGAGCAGCTGTATTTCAACGAGGTCTCCTCGGGTGCCGCCCAGGATCTGCAGGAAGCCTCCAAGCTGGCGCTGTCCATGGTCGCCTCGCTGGGCATGGGTCCGAGCGGCTCGCTGCTCAGCCTGCAGGCCCTGCGCGATGCCGGTATCGAATTCGACGCCGCGCCCAGCATCGCCGCCGCCGATCAGCTGCTGCACAGCCTGGATCATCGCTGCCTGGCGCTGATCACCGAGCTCAAGCCGGCGCTGGACGACATCACCGACCAGCTGCTGCGCGACGAGACCATCCCCGGCAGCGCCGTGGCCGAAGCCATCGCCCGCGCCAGCGGCCTGGAAGCCTGCGGCGCCCTCAATCGCGCCCTGGCCTTCGTGCCGGAGCGTTCGACCGACCCGCGCGCGGGTGACGGCGAACGCAGCATCGCGGCCGCCTTCAAGGGCGAGTGATACCCGCGACGCCTTGAAACGAAAAAGCCCCGGTCCGCCGGGGCTTTTCATGTCAGCGCCTGGATAGGCGCTCAGAGGATATTGGCGTAGTCCGCCTCGATCCGATCCAGACTCAGGTGGTTGAGGAAGTTGGAGAAGCACATCCAGGCCGCCAGGGCGTTGAGGTCCTGGAATTGCGCCGGCAGGTACTTGGGCGGTACCACCACGCCTTCGTCCACCAGCTGACGCAGGATGCGCATGTCTTCCAGGGTAGTCTTGCCGCAGAACAGCAACGGGATCTGCTCCAGCTTGCCCTTGCGCACCGCCAGCTGGATGTAGTTGTAGATCAGGATGAAGCCCTTCAGATAGGACAGGTCCTTGGTGAAGGGCAGCCCCGTCGGCGTCGAGCCGCGAAACACCCGGCTGGCGTTCTGGTAGCCCGATTCCAAGTCGTAGCCCTGCTCCTGGAAGAAGCGGAAGACCTCGAGGAAATCGGCGCCGTCCTCGGCCAGGTGGATGGCGCGGGTGCGATTGGTCAGCTTGCGCAGCCGGGTCGGATAGGAGGCGAAGGCGATCACCTCCATGAGGATCGCCAGGCCTTCCTGGGTCACGGTGGACGACGGCGGGCCCTTGGCCAGAAAGGTGCAGATCGGCTGGTTCTGGCCATTGAGGGTAGTGCCGACGTGTACCAGGCCTTCATGGACCTCCAGGGCGCGGACGTCGCGCTCGTTGAACAGGGCGTCGGCGCGCACCTTGATGTAGTCGGCGCCGGCCGCGGCGTCGGCGACGATGCCGTCGGATTCGAACACCCGGATGGTGCCTTCCGTCTCGCCGAACACCCGGTTGAGCCGCGCCTGCAGGATGGGCACGGCGTCCTTGGCGGTCAGGGTCTTGGGTTCGTCTTCCAGGGCGCCGCGATGGGCGATGTTGTCCAAGTAGCTGGACATCATCATGCCCAGGTCGGCCAGGGTCGGATCGCCGGCGTGGAAGGCATCCGAGGCCGCGCCATAGAGCTCCTGGGAGATCAGGCCGAAATCCGGGGTGCCGCGCGCCTGCAGCATGCGGATCACCATGCGGTATTCGCGGCACATGCGCCTCATGATCTGGCCGACCGGATTGAACTGGCCGAGCTGGCGGGTGACCTCGCGCTCGATGCTCTGGAATTCGCCCTTGAGCGCATCGCCGTCGAAGCCCAGCGGCCGCCCCTCGTAGAAGGCGCGATCCACCGCCGGCAGGCGCTTGCCCTTGCCCTCCAGGAAGCCCTGGCGCACCCCGTCGTCCCACTTCACCGCATCGAGGATGCGGATCGGCGCCTGGGCCGCGACGATGCGGTCGGACAGCTGGCGAATGGTCTGGTGATAGGGATCGAGAAAGGGCTGGCGGGCATTCATGACGGCGACCGGGCGACGGGCAAGGCTTCAAGGATGGCCGCTGCCGCGTCTTTTGCCTAGGTTGCGCGACATCCGACCTGCCGAGTCGCCCTATTTGGCGAACAGCTGGCTCATGTCCTTGAAGGCCTTGAACTCCAGGGCATTGCCGCAGGGGTCGAAGAGAAACATGGTGGCCTGCTCACCGACCTGGCCCTGGAAGCGGATATAGGGCTCGATGACGAACTGCGTCTCACGTGCCCGCAGACGGTCGGCCAGGGCTTCCCATTCGTCCCAGCCCAGCACGATGCCGAAGTGCGGCACCGGCACGTTGTGACCGTCCACGGCGTTGGTATGGGCCTCTTCCTGGGACGCGGTCTTGGGGTGCTCATGGATCACCAGCTGGTGGCCATAGAAGTCGAAGTCGACCCAGTGGTCGCTGGAGCGACCCTCGGCGAGGCCGAAGACGTCGCCGTAGAAATGCCGGGCGGCGGCCAGGTCGTAGACGGGAATGGCGAGGTGAAAGGGCGACAGGGCCATGGGGGGAAATCCTGTTGAGGGGGATGCAGCCATTCTCACCCCAGGTTTTCCTGTGCATGAAGCGCATTTTCCTGCCTCCGAGCGACAAAAATTTTGTTGCTCGGCAGCCAGGCTCGCTACAGTGACCGCCCCGGACTGCAGGCCACTCCCATGCTTCGCGAATTCAAGACCCTGCTCGCCGTGGCCCGCCATGGCAGCTTTGCCGCGGCCGGGCTGCACGTGGGCCTGACGCCCTCGGCGGTGAGCGCCCAGATCCGCAACCTGGAGCAGCACCTGGGCGTGCAGCTGTTCGACCGCAATGGCCGCAGCGCCCTGCTCAATGCCGCCGGGCGTCGCGCCCTGCCGCTGGCCGAGGAAATGCTCGCCACCTATGCGCGCATGGCCGGCGCCGGCGAGGAGATCCAGGGCGAGTTGCGCATCGGCGCCATCGCCAGCGTCCAGACCGGCCTGCTGCCCGGCACCCTGGTGCGCCTGCGCCAGCAGGCGCCGCGCCTGGAGCCGCGGCTGGTGCCCGGCGTCTCGCTGGCCCTGCTCAGCCAGGTGGATGCCGGCGAACTGGATCTGGCCATCCTCATCCGCCCGCCCTTCGAACTGCCCAAGGAACTGCACGCCGCCACCCTGCTGCAGGAACCCTTCGTGCTCATCGCCCCGCCGGACCTGCCCGGCGACGATCCGCGCCTGCTGCTGGAGACCCAGCCCTTCATCCGCTACGACCGCCACTCCTTTGGCGGCCGGCGAGTCAGCGCCTTTCTGCGCGAGCAGCGCCTGGCGGTGCGCCAGGTGCTCGAACTCGACGAACTCGATGCCATCGTCAAGATGGTCGAGCACGGCCTGGGCGTGGCCCTGGTGCCCTGCGCCGGCCTCTGGCTGGAGCATCCGCGGGTGCGCCGGCTGTCCCTGGGCGCCCTTACCTTCCACCGTGAATTGCAGGTCATCGCCCGCCACGCGGGGCGTGACCTGCCAGCCGTGGCACTGTTTCGCCGCTGCCTGACCGAAGCCGTGTCAGAGCCTGATTAAAGTCTCGCGAGCTAGAGACAAACAAGGCCTGGGCGGCCCCGCGAAAATAGCTGAGGAAGCGGATCGGACCCGCGCTCGGGTTTACGAGTGGTAAATGAGCATTCCGACGGGGCTGGCCTTCCAGGCTATTTTCAATGCAGTTTGGCCGACGCGCAGCAGATTTTGATCAGGCTCTTAGAACAGCTGCACCAGCAGCCAGTACAGTGAAGCGGACAGCGCCATGGCCACCGGCAGGGTGAGCACCCAGGCCAGCAGCAGATTGCGCACCGTCGCCCACTGCAGTCCGGAACCGTTGGCGGCCATGGTCCCGGCCACCCCGGACGAGAGCACATGGGTGGTGGAGACCGGCAGGCCGAAGGCGTCCGCCGCGCCGATGGTGCCCATGGCCACCAGCTCCGCCGAGGCGCCCTGGGCATAGGTCAGGTGGGTCTTGCCGATACGCTCGCCAACCGTGATGACGATGCGCCGCCAGCCGACCAGGGTGCCCAGGCCCAGGGCGATGGCCACCGCCACCTTGACCCACAGCGGGATGAAACGGGTGGCCTGGTCGATCTGCCGCTTGAATTCCCGGAGATCCTCCTGCGCCTTGGGCGCCAGCCCCGGCAGGTGCTCCTTTTCCAGCAGGCGGATGGATTCCGAAGCCAGGTACATGGCGTTGCGCACGTTGGGCATGCTTTGCGCCGGGACGTTGTTGAGGGCACCGTACTGGCGCACCTCGCGGGCGATGTCGTCGGTGATGGCCGCGAGCGCAGGCAGCACCTCGGGATTGCTCTGTCGCTTGCGCACGAACTCCAGCAGCACCCCATGGGGATCGGCCGGCGCGGCCTGGGGCGCCGCCTGGCGCAGTCCGCTGGCGGTTACCTCGGCGACGGCGGCGAAAGCCGGCGTCGCGGTGGCGGGTACCGCTCGATTGAGCGCATAGGCGGTCGGCAGGGCACCGACCAGGATCAGCATGATCAGCCCCATGCCCTTCTGGCCATCGTTGGAGCCGTGGGCGAAGGACACCCCGGTGCAGGTCAGGATCAGCAGGCCGCGGATCCACGGCGGCGGCGGCTCGGCGCTTTTCGGCTCCTGGTAGAGCGTCTGGTCGCGCACGATCCGCTTGAGCAGCACCAGCAGCAGCGCCGCGCAGACGAAGCCGATCAGCGGCGAGAACAGCAGCGCATAGCCGACCTTGGCCACCTGGCCCCAGTCCACCCCGCTGCTGCCATCCAGGCCGCCCAACCAGGCGTGCATCAGGCCGACGCCGATGATGGAGCCGATCAGGGTATGGGACGAGGACGCCGGCAAGCCCAGCCACCAGGTGCCGAGATTCCAGATGATGGCGGCGATCAGCAGGGCGAAGATCATGGCGAAGCCCTTGCCCGCGCCCATCTCAACCACCAGGTCCACCGGCAACAGGGCGATGACGCTGAAGGCCACCGCGCCGCTGGAGAACAGCACCCCGAGGAAGTTGCAGAAGCCGGACCAGAGCACCGCCGGATTGGGCGGCAGCGAGTGGGTGTAGATGACCGTGGCCACGGCGTTGGCGGTGTCGTGGAAGCCGTTGACGAATTCGAAGCCGAGGGCGATCACCAGTGCCAGCGCCAGCCCGGCAAAGGGCAACCAGGTGGTGGGCGGGGACTGGGTATCGCTGACGTCGTTGTGGATACCGCCGAGGGTCACCGCCAGACCGGTCAGCAGCAGCACGATGAACAGCACGATCCGCAGCGGGCCGGGTTTGCGTGAACTGTGCAGGGGATGGGACAGCGGCGACAGGGAAGCGGCTGGACTGGACGAAGGCATTGGGGCGAACTCCGACACGGGATCCACCCACCCTGCGCCGCCGGCATGACGTTTTTACGTCAGCCAGGTGGCCAGACGACGGATGACCGCCGCGGGCTTTTTTTTCAACAGAGACCCGGCCTGCTAGGCTGGGGGCTTTGCCCGAGGATCGCGTCGATGCCCCCGAGCTGGCTGCTCTGCCCTGCCCTGCTGCTGTCCCTCGCCGCTGGCGCCCTGGCCGCCGCGGAGCCTTCACCGCGCAGCTGCGCCCAGGAAATCGGGCGACAGCCGGCCCAGGCCTTGGCCACCCGCTGCCGGGCGCTCTCCCCCGCCACCCATCCGCCGTGCAACGCCGCCAACAGCTGCGCCCTGATGCAGGACGAGATCGCCCGCAGCTGCGCCCTGTTCGGCGATGGCGAAGCGGCCAGGGAGCCGGGTTGCGGTCCGCTGCCCAGCAGCGCCGAGGCGGCGGCGGCCGTGGTCCAACGCTACTACCGGGCACTGGATGCCCGGGACTACGGCACCGCCTGGCAGCAGTGGGGCCTGGACGGCCAGCCTGGCAACAGCTACGAGAAATTCCGCCAGGGCTATGCCAGGACCCGCAGCGTGCAGGTGACCCTCGGCCAACCGGGCCCGGTCGAGGGGGCGGCCGGTTCGAGCCATGTCAGCGTCCCGGTGACGGTCAGGGCGCGCCTGGTCGACGGCACCCGCCAGACCTTCAGCGGCCGCTATCAACTACGTCGGGTCAACGACGTCGACGGCGCCTCGGCCGAGCAGCGCCGCTGGCACCTGGAAGGTGCGCAGCTGAAGGCCGAGCGCTAGTCCGGTCCGATCTGCCGCAGCTGCGAGAGGCGACTACGCGTCCGTGACATGTCGGCGATGTCGCTGTCGGCCAGGGTTTCGTCGAGGGGCGCGGCGCTGACCAGGAACAGCGCCAGGCGCCGGTCGTAGAGCACATCCACCAGATTGATGAACCGCTGCCGGGCGGCGGGACTGGCGTCGCGCAGCGGCGGCACGGCGTCCAGCAGCCAGCGCTGCCAGCTTTCGCTCAGGGTCAGGTAGTCGAGGACCGCGGTGGGGCCTTCGCAGAGATCGGCGAAGCTGAAGTGCAGCAGCCCGTCCGCGGCGCTGACGGCAGGCAGGCTGCGATGCCCCACTGGCACCTCGATCCTGGACTGCGCCAGCGGCGGCAACCCCAGCGCCTGGCGCTGCGCCGGGGTGCCCGGCCAGAGATAGGCGCCGACGCCGAAGGGATCGGGCTCGGCGGGACTGGCGCCGCGATAGTCCTGGGGACCGGCCACCGAGAGGATGTCCATGCGCGTCTCGATCAGCCGGATCGCCGGCAGGAAGCGCTCGTGGTAGAGGGGATTGGGCAGCAACCCCTCGGGCGGATCGTTGGAGGTGGTGATCAGCACCACGCCGCGGCTGAACAAGGCCTTGAACAGCCGGGTGATGAGCATGGCGTCGCCGATGTCATGCACATGGAACTCATCGAAGCAGAGCAGTCGGCAACCGTCGAGCAGTTCGTCCAGGCTGGCGGCCAGGGCATCACCGCCGGGCGGCTGGCGAAACATCCGCTCGTGCAGTTCGCGAAAGAAGGCATGGAAGTGCACCTGGCGCTTCTCGGCGAATGGCAGGGCGGCAAAGAAGCCGTCGAGCAGAAAGCTCTTGCCACGGCCTACCGGCCCCCAGAGATAGAGACTGCGTGGCGCCTGGCGGCGGAACAGCCGCGGACGCAGCAGCTCGTCGGCGAGCTGGGCGAAACGGTCGATGGCGGCCTGTTGCGCGGCATCCAGGGTGTAGCCACGGGCTTGGGCGAGCTGAGCGAAGTGTGCCAGCACCTGCTGGGCGGGCGAAGGAGACGTCATGCAGGCGGCCAGCCGAGAAAGATAGGGCGCTAATGAAGCTACAGCCGTCGCTGCCGGTCAAGACCGGCAGCGACGGTGCACTCAGGCCGCGGCGATGAACAGGCAGAGGCAGCAGAACATGCCGCCGGCCCAGACCAGCGAGCGGCGGGTGGCATGATCGCGGATATACAGCCAGGTGTAGGCGATACGGCTGAGCAGGAAGAGGAAGGCCCAGAAGTTGATGGTGCCCTGCTCGGCGCCACCGGTGACGTGGGCGACGATCACCGCGGCGGCGAACAGCGGATTGATCTCGAAGGCGTTCTGCTGGGCGGCGTTGGCCCGGGCCCGGGCCCCTTCCAGCTTGCCGAGAAAGCTGCGCGGATCCCGGTTGTCCTCGGGCGTGAAGCCGCTGCCCTTGAACTTGGCATAGTAGGCCGCGCCATAGGGCACGAGGTAGACGAGGAAGATGCACCAGTAGGCGAAGGTCATGTCGGCGTCCCTGGAAGTGTGAGGGTTCGCCTATCTGACCCGCCCGACCGGGAAAAATCCACTCCGCTTTAGGCTGGCGTGCGGCTATGGGTCCAGCGCGCCATGAGTGCGGTGGCCACCGCGCAGAGTGCCAATACCGCGCACATGGGCACCACGGTGCCATTGTGCAGCGCGCCCACGCTGCTGGAGGCCAGCGCCGCGAGGATGAATTGCAGACTGCCCATCAGCGCCGAGGCACTGCCGGCATTGGCGCCCTGCCCGGCCAGGGCGCAGGCCGAGGCGTTGGGCACGATGCCGCCGAGCAGGGCGATGGCGCAGAACAGCGGGATCATCAGCACCGGCAGCGCCTTGGGCTGGAAGGCGCCCACCAGCAGCAGGACCAGTCCCGCCGCGGCATAGGCGACCACCGCGCGGCGCAGCCAGAAGGCCGGTCCCTGGCGGACCACCAAGCGGGCATTGAGCTGCCCGAGCAGGATGAAGCCGGCGGCGTTGAGGCCGAATACCCAGCCGTAGTGCTCGGGCGCGACGCCATAGAGCTCGATCAGCACGAAGGGCGAACCGGAGATGTAGGCGAACATCCCGGCCATGGCGATGCCGCCGGTCAGGGTATGGCCGATGAAGGTGCGATCGCGCAGCAGCCGCAGGTAGTTGCGCAGGGCACCCCGCAGCGGCGGCCGCGGATGGTGCGCCGGCAGGGATTCGGGCAGCCACAGCGCCACCGCGGTGCCGCAGGCGGCGGCGAACAGCGCCAGACTGACGAAGATCGCCTGCCAGCCAAAGGTGCTCAGCAGCAGACTGCCGGCGAAGGGCGCGATGATGGGCGCGATGCCGGTCACCAGCATGATCTGCGAAAAGGCCCGCGCCGCGGCCATCGGCTCGCAGAGATCCCGTACCACGGCCCGCGCGATCACCATGCCGGCGCAGCCGCCCAGGGCCTGGACGAAACGCGCGGCGATCAGCCAGGGCAGGCTGGGCGCCAGGGCGCAGCCCAGCGACGCCAGGCAGAACAGGCCGATGCCGATCAGCAGCGGCAGGCGGCGGCCGAAGCGGTCCGCCAGGGGGCCATAGAACAGCTGGCCGCTGGCGAGACCGGCGAAATACACCGCCAGACTCAGCTGCACGTGTTCGATATCGGTGGCGAACGACCGGGCCAGCGACGGGAAGCTGGGCAGGTACATGTCGATGGCGAAGGGGGCGAAGGCCGAGAGGGCCCCGAGAATCAACAATAAGCGAAAGGTCATGAAGCCTGATCCGATGGAAGCGGAAGTGTCACGCAGTTACATACAATCATGTTTGTAAAAGCGGCGAGGCGCGCTAGACTGCGTGGCAGACCCACTGCCAGTCAGATCGCCCATGCGTCGTACGAAAGAAGAAGCCGAACAGACCCGCCAAGCCATTCTCGATGCGGCGGAAGCCCTGTTCTTGACCAATGGCGTGGCGCGTACCAGCTTGGAAATGATCGCCCGCGAATGCGGCGTCACCCGGGGTGCAGTGTACTGGCATTTCCAGAACAAGGCCCACCTGTTCCACGAAATGCTTAGCCAGATAAGGATCCCGGCCGACGAACTGACCGAGCGCCTGCGCGTCGACGGCGAGGAAGACAGCCTGCAACGGCTGTTCAAGCTGTGCATCGAAGGCATGACGAAATTCACCCAGCCCGGCCGGGAGCAGCGGGTGATGACCATCATGCTGCACCGCTGCGAATTCACCGAGGAGCTGCGCGAGGCCGAGGAGCGCGATCTGCAGTTCCTGCGGCAGTTCATCCGCATCACCGACGCCCTCTTCACCGCCCAGGCGCATCGCCTGCAGCCGGGCGTGACACCGCAGTTGGCCAGCCGGATGCTGCACAGCCTGTTTCTCGGCACCCTCTCGGACCTGCTGCGCGACGAACAGACCTTCGCCCCGCTGCTGGCCGCCGATCAGGTGTTCACCACCTTCTTCCGCGCCATCGTGCGCGACTGGGTTCAGTCGCCGACGGTATAGCCCGCCTGCTCGATGGCCACGCGAAAGGGCGCAGCCACCTCGGCGCTGTCGATGCGCACCTCGCCCGCCTGCAGATCCACCTCCACCCGGGCGCGATTGTCCACCTTGAGGACCGCGGCCTCGATGGCGCTCACGCAGTGGGCGCAACTCATTCCGATCACCTTGATGACATGCATGGTCTGCTCCTGTCTGTCTTGACCTCTTTCTCCTGACGCCAGCGCCAGGACCGGGTTCCAGTGTTGACCTTGACCCGAGGTCAAGGTCAACACTGTTATCAGGAGGTGCCCATGCACGAATTCGAACTCTCCATCAGCGGCATGACCTGCGCGGCCTGCGCCGGTCGGGTCGAGCGCGCCCTGCAGAAGGTCCCGGCGGTCAGCGCGGCCGGCGTCAACCTGGCCAGCGAAAAGGCCCGCGTCAGCGCACCGGGTGACGCGGCGCCGGCGCTGGCCGAAGCCGTCACCGCCGCCGGCTACCGGGTGGCCGAGGCCGAGCATGACCTGGCGCTGTCCGGCATGAGCTGCGCCAACTGCGCCGGGCGGATCGAAAAGGCCCTGCGTGCGGTGCCCGGAGTGTTGGCCGCCGAGGTCAACCTGGCCAGCGAAAAAGCGCGGGTCAGGACCCTGGCCGCGGTCGACACCCACACCCTGATCGCCGCGGTGGAAGGCGCCGGCTACGGCGCCCAGGATCGCCGCGCCGAAGACGAGCGTTCAGCCCCGGCGCGGCAGGGGGTGCCCTGGGAGCATTTCGAATTGACCCTGGCGCTGCTGCTGACCGCACCGCTGATCCTGCCCATGCTGCTGGCGCCCTTCGGCTGGCACCTGATGCCGCCCGCCTGGCTGCAATTCCTGCTGGCGACGCCGGTGCAGTTCATCGTCGGCGCGCGCTTCTATCGCGGTGCCTGGCATGCCCTGCGCGCCCGCAGCGGCAACATGGATGTGCTGGTCGCCCTGGGCACCAGCGCCGCCTATGGCCTGAGCCTCTATCTCTGGCTGGTCAAGGACAGCCCCCATCTCTATTTCGAGACGGCGGCCATGGTCATCGCCCTGGTGCGCCTGGGCAAATACCTGGAGACCCGTGCCAAGCGCCGCACCGGCGCGGCCCTGCGCGCCCTGGAAGCCCTGCGCCCGGAAAGCGCCCGGCGCCTGGATGCGGCCGGCCAGGAAGAAGAGGTCGCCCTGAATCGCCTGCGCCTGGGCGATCGCCTGCAGCTGCGCCCGGGCGAGCGCATCCCCGCCGACGGCCGCATCCTGCAGGGCGAAAGCCAGGTGGACGAAGCCCTGCTCACCGGCGAAAGCCGCCCGGTCGCCAAGGGCCCCGGTGACGAGGTGGTGGGGGGCGCCATCAACGGCGAGGGCAATCTGCAGATCGAGGTCATCGCCCTGGGTGGCGAGACGGTGCTGGCCGGCATCATCCGCCTGGTGGAAGACGCCCAGGCCACCAAGGCGCCCATCCAGCAGCTGGTGGATCGGATCAGCCGGGTGTTCGTGCCGGTGGTGGTGAGCCTGGCCCTGGTCACCCTGCTCGGCTGGCTGCTGAGCGGCCACGCCCTGGAGTCCAGTCTGCTCGCCGCGGTGGCAGTCTTGGTCATCGCCTGCCCCTGTGCCCTGGGACTGGCCACCCCCGCCGCCCTCATGGCCGGTACCGGGGTGGCGGCGCGTCACGGCATTCTGATCAAGGACGCCGAGACCCTGGAGCGTGCCCAGGGCATCACTACCGTGGTCTTCGACAAGACCGGCACCCTGACCGCCGGCCAGTTGCGCCTCTGCCAGCTGGCCACGGCTCCCGGCATCGAGGAAGCCGACTTGCTGAGTCTGGCCGGTAGCCTGCAACGCGGCAGCGAGCACCCTCTGGCCGCCGCCGTGCTGCTGGCCTGTCGCGAGCGCGGCCTGGACACCCCACCGGCCCAAGACGTCCGCGCCCTCCCCGGCCGTGGCCTGCAAGGCCACTGGCAGACCCGCCCGCTGCTGCTGGGCAATGCCCGGTTGCTGGCCGAACAGGGGTCGGACGCCGGCGGCCTAGCCGAGACCGCTCGCGCCTGGGAAGACCAGGGGCTGACCCTGTCCTGGCTGCTGGAAGGCGGCAGCCAGCCGCGGGTGCTGGGGCTGCTGGCCTTTGGCGATGCGCTGCGCCCGGGTGCTGCCGCGGCCATTGCCCAGCTGCGCCGCGACGGCATCGACAGCTGGCTGCTGACCGGTGACAACCGTGGCAGCGCCCGCCAGGTGGCCGCGGCCCTGGGCATCACCCAGTGGGAGGCCGAGGTGCTGCCCGCCGACAAGGCCGCCCTGGTGGCCCGGCTGCAGGCGACCCGGGGCGGCGTGGCCATGGTCGGTGACGGCCTCAACGACGCCCCGGCGCTGGCCGCCGCGGAGCTGGGCATCGCCATGGGCTCGGGCACCGCCGCCGCGCGCCACGCGGCTGGCATCACCCTCTTGCAGGAGGACCCGCGCCAGGTCGTCGCGGCGCTGGACATCGCCCGCCGTACCCAGCGCAAGATCCGCCAGAATCTGTTCTGGGCCTTCATCTACAATGTCATCGGCCTGCCGCTGGCCGCCCTGGGTCTGCTCGACCCGGTCTATGCCGGCGCCGCCATGGCCTTTTCCAGCGCCAGTGTCCTGGCCAATGCCCTGCTGCTCGGCCGCTGGCGCCCGTCCGGAGACCTCCCCTCATGAACATCGGTCAGGCCGCCAAGGCCAGCGGGCTCACCGCCAAGATGCTGCGCTACTACGAGCGGATCGGCCTGCTGGCCCCCGCCGGACGGACTGACAGCGGCTATCGCCAGTACGGCGCCGAAGACCTGCGGGTGCTGGCCTTCGTCCGCCGCTCGCGGGAGCTGGGCTTCAGTCTGGAAGAGATCCGCCAGTTGCTCAGCCTCTGGCAGGACCGGCAACGCGCCAGTGCCGACGTCAAGGCGCTGGCCAAGCGGCACATCGCCGAGCTGGATCTGAAGATCGCCGAACTGACCCGCCTGCGCAGCACCCTCGGCGAGCTGGTCTCCTGCTGCCATGGCGACGCCAGCCCCGAGTGTCCGATCCTCGATACCCTCGGCGGCTGACGCAACCGCCGAGGGCTCGCGGGGTCCATCTTTCTATCTCCCCGCTGCCGAGGTCGAGTCCATGCATACCCTGCACCACTACCAGATCAGTTACCGCTTCAACGGCGAACCCCTCACTCACGAGCTGGAGAGCTTCGAGCCGGTCACCGAAGAGGAAGCCGTACTGCAGCTGCTGATCAAGCACGTCGAGGAACCCCAGGTAGTGGTCGATGCGCCCTGGGAACGCCATGCTCAGCCGAGCATCGCCCGGCGCGCCCAGGAAGCCGGGCTGAGCGACATCGAGGTCAGCCAGCGGGACTGACGGCCGGCCCGGGCGGGTAGCTTTGCGCTATAATTCCGCGCTTTTGCCCCCTTCGCCGGAGACCTTCATGACCCTGCCTCGCCTGCGCCTCAAAGCCAATGCCGACCGCCGTCTGCGCGCCGGGCACCTCTGGGTGTACAGCAACGAGGTGGACGTCGTCGCCACCCCGCTGACCGCCTTCGAGCCGGGCGATCAGGCCATCCTGGAAACCACCAGCGGCAAGCCGCTGGGCCTGGTGGCGCTGTCGCCCAACAACCTGATCTGCGCCCGCCTGTTCTCCCGCGACACCGGCTACCTGCTGGACAAGTCGCTGCTGGTGCACCGCTTCAAGGTCGCCCTGAGCCTGCGCGAGCGGCTGTTCGGCAGCCACTGCTATCGCCTGGTCTATGGCGATTCGGATTTCCTGCCGGGTCTGGTGGTGGATCGCTTCAACGACATCCTGGTGGTGCAGATCGCCTCGGCGACCATGGAGCGCCAGCGCGACGCCATCCTGGCCGCCCTGCTGCAGGTGTTCAAGCCTCACGGCGTGCTGTGGAAGAACGACGGCAGCGCCCGCGCGGCCGAGGGCCTTTCCAGCTACGTGGAAGTGGCCTATGGCGAGGTCCCCGACTGGGTGGCGCTGGAAGAGAACGGCGTGCGCTTCGAGGCGCCGGTGCGCGAAGGCCAGAAGACCGGCTGGTTCTATGACCACCGCCTGAATCGGGCGCGCCTGGCGCCCTATGTCGAAGGCAAGCGCGTGCTCGACCTGTTCAGCTACATCGGCGGCTGGGGCGTGCAGGCCGCGGCCTTTGGCGCCAGCGAGGTCATGTGCGTGGATGCCTCGGGCTTCGCCCTCGACGGCGTGGAGCGCAATGCCACCCTCAACGGCCTGGCGGAAAGGCTGGTCTGCGTCGAAGGCGATGTCTTCGAGGCACTCAAGGAACTCAAGGCCGGCGAAGAGAAATTCGATGTCATCGTGGCCGACCCGCCGGCCTTCATCAAGAAGCGTAAGGACCTGAAGAACGGTGAGGCCGCCTATCGCCGCCTCAACGAACAGGCCATGCGGCTGCTGAACAAGGACGGCATCCTGGTCAGTGCCTCCTGTTCCATGCACCTGCCCGAAGACGACCTGCAGAACATCCTGCTCGGCAGCGCCCGCCATCTGGACCGCAACCTGCAGATCCTCGAACGCGGTGCCCAGGGCCCGGATCACCCGGTACACCCGGCGATCCCGGAGACCCGCTACATCAAGAGCCTCACCTGCCGGCTGCTGCCCAGCTAAGGCGCCAGGCAAAAAGAAAGCCGGACCAGGTCCGGCTTTTTCTTGCGTGTTCGACTGTCAGCTCAAGGCACGAATCAACTCGTCCTTCTTCATCCGCGAACGCCCACGAATGTCCTGTTCGGCGGCCTTCTTCACCAGTTCGTCGCGGGTCATGTCGCTGAGCGAGGTGCTGCCGCTGCGCGAACGCCGTGCCGAGGCCCGCCCGCTGTTGGGCGACTGGCCCTGCTTGGTGGCCACCGCCCGCCGTGCGGAGTCCTTGCGATCCGCGCGCTTGGCAGTACCGCTCTTGCTCTTGCCGGAGCCCGCCTTTTCACCACCGCCGGACTGCTTGTTCACCGTCGCCCAGGCCCGCGCTTCGGCTTCCTCTTTGGAGACGCCCTTTTTCTCGTAGCTCTCCTCGATGTGCTCGGCCTTGCGTTCCTGTTTGTCGCTGTACTTGGACTTGTCGCCGCGGGGCATGGCAGTCTCCTGGCTAGTCTTCCGCCTTGATGGTGGCCACATCGGCTGCCTTCACCCGTACATGACGACCCGCCACGTCGGTGAATTCATAGAAGCCATCGGCCGTCTTGGTGTTGGGACGATCTTCGGCGATGTACTGGGTACCGTCCTGCAGGGTCACCACCGTCTCGGTGGAACAGGCCGTCAGCCCCAGCAGGGTCAGAGCCAGCAATCCACCGCTTAGCAGGCGCTTCATGGCGCGTCCGGCGAGACGCGATGGATGGACACATCATGCAGCGCCACCAGCGCCTGACCGGACTCGATATCGGCCAGGTGGAAGCGCTCGTCGTTGATCGCATCCAGGTGCCGGCAGGCCAGTTCGCGGACCACGTCGGTGATGGGTACGTCGAGATTGCTGATACGGTCGGTATAGCTTTCGCCCAGCAACTTGTAGTGGATTTCGTATTGGCTATCGGTGTCGTCACGCATGAGAGGTCTCCGCGAAAAGGCTGCCCGACTCGGGTTATTTCTATAGAGCCCGGGCAACCAGAGCGGTTCTTTTCCGCCCGTCAGACGCCGCCGAACGGTCGTCTGTCAAGTACCGCGAACCCGCTCTAGCGCAAGAGTTCAACGCCCTGCACGCATCTGCTGCAACAGGGTGCTGCACTGGGCGCCCTGCTCGTTGCTCGGCGCCACCAGTGCCAGCAGACCGGCGGCCGGCGCCGCAAAGGTAGCGAGCAGTGCCGCCGCCGCGCCGCGGGCCGCCAGCGGCAGGGCCTTGACCCCCGGCGCGGGACTTTTCAGGGTACCGCGCACATAGAGCGGCGACCGCAGCGAGAAGATGCGCAGGCCCTTGCTGTGGGGATCGACGGTGAGATCCAGTCGTTCGCTCGCCAGGTTGATGGTGCCGGTGATGTTGATCAGGGCGTTCTCGGTGTCGAGCACGAAGACCTGAGGCTGCACCAGGCCCTTCTTGAAGTCGAGATCGGCGACCGCGCAGTTGATCTCCACCTCGTCATCGCCGAACAGCCGATCGACCAGATAGTTGCCGACGTTGAGTCCGGCTAGCTCCATCAGGCTGCGGCTGATGCGGCCGTCGTTCATCAGGAGCTTGAGTTCGCCGTTGCTGGTGCCGAGCAACGCCGCCACCGAGTTGCCAGTGCCACTCAGGGTGGCATCGCCATTGAGTTCGCCCATGCTGCGCTTCATGGTCTCCACGGTGGGGAACAGCTGGTTCAACTTGACCCGGCGCACATGCAGATCGACCCGCCCCAGCAGGGGCGTCTTGTCGCCTTCCAGGCGCACCGTGGTGTTCAGATCGCCCCCGGCCACGCCGAAACGCAGGGGGTCGAGCAGCAGCACGCCATCGGTCAGGCGCACGTGGGTGTTGAGATCGGTGATCGGCAGCTGCGCGTTCTGCACGATGCGCTTGCCGGTGAAACGCACGTCCGCATCCATGGCGCGCCAGCGCTCGGTGCGGAATTCGGAGACCGGCAGGGCCTTGTCCGCCGGCTGCTTGCTGGTTTCGCCCTTGGCCGCCTGCTGTTCCTTGGTATCGGCGCCGATCAGCGGCGCCAGGTCCTCGAACAGCAGCTGATCGGAGCGCAGGGTGCCACTGAGCTTGGGCCGTGGCTTGCCGCCGGTGAACAGCACCTCGCCGTGCAGGTCGCTCTTGCCGACCCGGCCATTGAAGTCTTCGTAGCTGAAGCGCGCGCCCGCCGGATCGTTGAGCTTGACCGTGAGATGGCCATCGGTGGCATAGGGCGCCGTCTCCGGCAGGGTGACCCCGGTCAGCGGATAGAGCTGCGCCAGGCTCTTGCCCTCCAGCACCAGGTGCAGATCCAGGGCACCCAGGCGCCGCGGATCGGTCAGGGTGCCAAAGACCTGGGCGCGGGTCTCGCCGGCACGGGCATCGAGCTGGATGGGAAAAGGCACATCGGCGTCCTGCAGCGCCAGCAGTCCGCCGATCTGGCCACGGCCACTGACCGGCACCTGCTTGTAGCTGCCTTCCACCGCCAGGGCGAACTGGAAGGGCTGGGTCTGCTTGACGTGGGAGCGCTGGCGCGAGGTGCCCTGCTTGCCCACCAGGTCGGCATAGGCGATGGGGGCGTCCAGGGAGGTGATCCGCGCGCGCAGCCGAGTGGCGGTCTGGGCATCGTCGAAGCCGACCTGGCCGGCGTCGAAGCCGATGGTGCCGATGTCCACGGTCCAGGCCGAGGGTTCGGCCTTGGGGTCCTTCTCGGCGGTCTCGAAGGTCCAGCTGTTGCGGCCATCGGCCAGCCGCTGGGCATTGACCACCGGCCCCGTGAGATCGATGCGCGGGATATAGATCTGCTTGGCCAAGAGCGCCAGCGGCGAGATCCGCAGCTGAACCCGGTCGAGGTGAACGAAGGTCTTTTCCTTGGCCCAGTCCGGATTGCCCAGGGTCAGGTCTTCGGCGGCGATGTGGGGCCAGGGAATCCAGGCGCGCCAGCCGCCCTGATCCGGCTCGCGGTGCCAGACCACGCCCAGGTTGCCCTCGATGGCGAAGGGGCGGTGCAAGGCGCTCGACACCTGCTCGTTTATGGTCGGCTTGAGCCGATTCCAGTCGAAGGTGGCGAGCACCACCACCAGCACTACGAGCAGCAGCAGGATGATTCCCAGCAGCCAGGCGAGGATCTTGCGTGGGCGCGTCATGGCCGCCTCCTTGGATTTCCGTTCCCTCTTGGGTCTGCTCAGCGCAGCGGGGTTCCCTGGATAGACATCATGTATTGCGCTGACGCAGTGCCAGCAGCGCCACCGCCACGCCGATCAGGGTCAGCAGCAGCAGGCTGCCGCGCAGGCCCACCTGCCCCGCCACGGCGCCGATCAGCGGCGGACCGAGCAGAAAGCCGAGATAGCCGGCCGTGGCGGTCATGGCGATGCCAGCAGCCGGTGTCTCGGCCACCTGGCCGGCGGCGCTGAAGGCCGCCGGTACCACATTGGACAGGCCCAGGCCGACCAGGGCGAAGCCGAGGATCGCGGTCCCGGGCGCCGGCAGGAGGACCGCCAGGGCCAGTCCCAGGGTCGCCAGCAGGGCGCCGCCTCCGATCACCCGAGGACCGCCGAAGCGGCCGCGGATGCCGTCGCCGAACAGCCGGCCCACCAGCATGGTCAGCGAAAAGGCCGCATAGCCCAGGGTGGCCACCACCGGACTTGCCCCGCCCACCTGGCCCAGGTACACGGCGCTCCAGTCGGTCATGGCGCCTTCCAGCATCAGGCAGCCCAGCGCGATCAGCCCCAGTGCCAGCACTCGCCGATCCGGCAGGCGCAGGGCATGACTGACCGGACTGCGATCGCCTTCGTCCAGGGCCAGGGCGGCGGGCAAGGCCAGCACCAGCGCCACCAGGGCGGCGGCCAGCAGTACCGCCAGCGCCGAGGCGCCCAGGTGCAGCACCAGGGCCCCCAGGCCGGCGCCGAGAAAGCCGCCCAGGCTGAAGGCGGCATGAAAGGACGACATTAGCGGACCATTCCAGCGGCTTTCGACATCGCTGGCATGGGCGTTCATGGCCACGTCGATCAATCCGTTGCACGCGCCGAGCAATAGCGCGCAGGGCAGCAGCCAGCCCAGCGACGGCGCCACCCCGGGCCCGCTCAGCACTAGCACGAAGGTCAGGATGCTCAGGCGGGTCAGGCGGCCGGTCCCTCCCAGGCGCGGCACCAGCACCCCGGCGAAGGGCATGGTCAGCAGGGCGCCGAGGGCGACCGCCAACAGCACCAGACTCAGCTGGCCGTCGCCCAGCAGCAGATCGCGCTTGAGTTCGGGAATGGCCGCCGCCCAGCCGCCGATCCCGCAGCCGTTGGCGAGAAAGACGGTAAAGGTGGCGCGACGCTGGCGACGCAAAACGGCGGAAGTCATGGCGATCCTTTGAGCGGGCTAGCGGTCGCTGGCCAGCGAATGCAGTTGCAGGCCGGCGTCACGATAGGGTTGCAGACGCTCCTCGCTCAGCCCCGGTTCCAGCACCAGGTGGTTCAGCTGATCGAGGCGGAGCACGTGATAGAAGGCCACGCTGTCGAGCTTTTCGGCGGTCACCGCGGCGGCGACCTGACCGCTCTGCTCGGCCACGGCCACCTTGAATTCGGCTTCTTCCAGGTCGAAGCCGGTCACCCCGGTTTCCACCGCCAGGGCGCAGGTCCCGAGAAAGGCCAGATCGGCGCGCACGCCGCGCAGATCGCGCAGCGCCCGGGCGCCCAGGCAGGCGCCCGATTCCGGCGCGGCCAGGCCGCCGATCATCAGCACCCGGATGCCCGGGCGCTGCAGCAGCGCCGCGGCGATCACCGGCGCATTGGTGGCCACGGTCAGGTCGAGATCCGTGGGCAGCGCCTGGGCGATGGCCAGATTGGTCGAGCCGGCATCCAGCAACAGCAGTTGCCCGCGCTGCACCAGCCTGGCCGCGGCCAGGCCCAGCGCCTGCTTGGCCGCCTCGTCCTGGCCGATACGCGCCGGCAGCGCCTCCGGTGGCGTCAGCAGCGAGAGCGCCCCGCCATACACCCGGCGGCACAGCCCCTGGCGGGCCAGCTCACGCAGGTCGCGACGCACGCTGTCTTCGGAAATGCCCCAGGTCGCGGCCAATTCGGCGGACAGGACCCGGCCCTGTTCGCGCAGCAGGGCCAGGATCGCGGCCTGGCGTTCTTCGGGAAGGTGAATGGCAGTCATGGCTGATACTCCAGGAAGATCAGCAGATCATGCACAATCATTTACGAACGTGCAACATCATGCACTGGATGACATCTTGCTCCTGGCATCCAGCCAGCGGCCGCCAAAGACGTTGATCAGCAGGCCGAGCATGACCGCCACGCCACCCACTTCCTGCTGGAGGGTCATCTGCTCACCGAGCAACACGGCGGCCGAGGTCAGCCCCACCACCGGCACCAGCAGGGAAAAGGGCGCCACCTGGCCGGCCGGATAGCGTGACAGCAGCCGACTCCAGATGCCGTAGCCGACCAGGGTGGCGATAAAGGCCAGGTAGACGATGGCGAAGATCGAACCGGCCGACAGCGAGGTCAGCGCCGTGGCGATCTGCTCGGGACCTTCCAGTAGCAGCGACAGGACGAAAAAGGGAATGGGCGGAATCAGGCTGCCCCAGACCACCAGGCCGAGCATGTCCACCTTGCCGATCTTCTTGGTGACGATATTGCCCAGTCCCCACATGGCCGCCGCTGCCAGGGTCAGCAGGAAGCCGGCCAGGGTCATGGTGACGCCATGCTCGGTACCGATCAGCAGCAGGCCCAGCGCCGCCACCAGCAGCCCGACCAGGCTCGCCCGGCGCACCTTCTCACCGAGAAAGGTCGCCGCGAATGCCAGGGTGAAGAAGGCCTGGGCCTGCAAGACCAGCGAGGCCAGCCCCGCCGGCATGCCCACGTACATGGCCGAGAACAGGAAGGCAAATTGACCCAGGGAAATGGTCAGGCCGTAGGCCAGCAGCAGTCGCCAGGACACCTGGGGACGCCGCACGAAGAGGATGGCCGGAAAGGCCGCCAGGCAGAATCTCAGGGTGCCCAGCAGCATGGGCGGCACGCCATGCAGGCCGAGCTTGATGACGACGAAGTTCACCCCCCAGGCCAGGATGACGACCAGTGCCAGCAACAGATCCCGGGGTGCCATCGACAACTCCTTGAACGCATTCAGATAGTTAGGCGGCTACCCTACTCCTTTGCGCCCGCGCCGCGGCGTCACAGTTGCACACAAATTCGGCCAGTCACTCTGCATGCAAAGAAAAACCGCAGCCTGGGCTGCGGTTCGTCGGGATCAGGCGCTGCGCTTGTCACGCAGGGGGTCATGGCCCCAGTTCATCAGCGACTTGCGCCAGCGCGAGTCTTCGATGTCGCCGTCCGGTCGCTGCTTGAGGTGGCGATGCACATAGCCGATGACCTTGCGCATGGCCTTGTAGTCATCGTCTTCCAGCTCGGCCTGGCGCTTGCCCTTGAGCTCGAGGATGCGCTCACCCATGGCATGACCGACCGCCTTGCCATCGTTGGCGGCCTTGACCTTCTTGCCACCCTTGGTCATGCCCACGCCCTTGCTGGTGTCACCGCTGAGCCATTTGCGCAGCTGACTCGGGGTCATGTTGACCACCTGCTTGAACTCGCTGCGGACCTCTTTCTTGTCGTCTTTCTTGTCGTCGTTGGAAGCCTTCTTGGTGCTCATTTTTCACCTGCCTTTTGCAACGCCTTCACCAGTTCGTCTTTCTTCATGCGCGACCGGCCCCGCACCTCGCGGCGCGCCGCACGCTTCATCAGCTCGTCCTTGGTCAGACCGGCCAGGCCCGACTCACGCGCCGCCGCCGTCTTGCGCGCCACATCGGCCGGCTGCTTGGAATGCTGCTTGCCGCGGCGCGTGTCACGGCGCTTCTTGGCGGTGGTGCGCTGGTACTCTTCCTTGCTCAGGGAGTCCCGGGCCTTTTCCGGCAGATAGCGCTCGCCGGTCTCCTCGGATTTCTTGCCGGAGCGGGTGTCCCACTTCTCGTCGGTCCACTGCTGCAGATGATTGTCCTTGCCCTTGCCGCCCTGGTATTCACCACCGCGCTTCTGGTACTCCTGGGAGGCCAGCTGCGCCTTGCGCGCCGACCACTGACCGGGCTTGCCGCCCTTGTCGCCCTCGGTAATCTCTTTCTTCACCTTTTCCCAGAGTTCGGGATCGCTCTTCTTGGCCGTCGCACTCATGGCTCACCTCAGGTTGGGGATCACTGCAGTCGCTGTCTCTAGGATGACTGTCCAACCGAAACGGGGGTTCGCGCCAGGCGACGAATGCCCCTACCCTGCGTCTTCCGGTATCCAGAGAAAGTCATGTCCCTCGTCACCCTGCTCCGCCGTCGCCTGATCCCGCTGCTCTTCGTCACCCTGCTGGTCGGGGTCGGGGTCCCCTATAGCTGCTCGGAACTGGCCTATCGCGAACGCCAGTGGGTGTTCAGCATCGAGCCGGGCAATGCCAGCTGGTTCACCGGCGTGCCGGAAGGCGTCCGCCAGTTCAACCTGCCGGTGCCGGACGGCCTGACCGGCACCGACTACCTGCACGCCTGGTGGTGGCCCGCCCGCCGTCCGGACGCCCCCGCCCTGCTCTATCTGCACGGCACCCGCTGGAATCTCACCGCCCAGGTCCGGCGCATCGCCACCCTGCGGCAACTCGGCTATTCGGTGCTGGCCATCGACTATCGCGGCTTTGGCGAAAGTCCTGGCGACGTGCCCTCCGAACGCAGCGTCTACCAGGACGCCCGGGTCGCCTGGAAGCACCTGCAGAGCCTGCAGCCCGATCTCAGCAAGAGATACATCTATGGCCACTCACTGGGCGGCGCCGTGGCGGTGGACCTGGCCTGGCGCATCGCCGGCGACGGGGATCCCACCGGTGACTACCCCGCCGCGGCCGGTCTGATCATCGAATCCACCTTCACCACCCTGGCCGATGCCGCCTCGGCGGTGGTCGATACCCGCTTTCCCCTGCGCTGGCTGATGTCGGAGAAATTCGATTCCCTGGACAAGATCCCGGACATCCATATCCCGGTGCTCATCGTCCACGGCAGCGACGATCGCTATGTCCCTCCCCGCTTCAGCGAAGCCCTCTATGCGGCGGCCCGGCCGCCCAAGCGCCTGCTGCTGATCCCCGGCGGGACCCACTCCAACAGCATGGTGATAGGCACGCGCGACTATGCCGCCGCCTTGCGCGAGCTGTTCGGCGGCGCGCACCTGAGCGAAGCGGAAAAGGAGGAATCATCGACGGGAGGCTAGAGACTTTCTGAAAGGCATCGACGGCGCTGATAGTCACTATCTCGCCAGTCTATTTTTTTCGAGCGGTCCTGCTCGGGATACTGAACTCACTCCAGCACAGTTTCCCCAGAGGACACCATCATGAACCTGCGTATCGCCTTCGGTTTCGCCCTGACCGCCCTGGCCCTGAACACCTTCGCCCAGGACTTCGCCTTCACCCCCAGCGCCGCCACCCAGGTCGCCGAGGAATCCAGCCAGCGCCCGCTGGGCCAGCTGATCAAGCAACAGCAGCAGCGCCTGCAGCAGCGCACCCTGGCCGAAGAATCCAGCCTGCGTCCCCTGGGTGAAGTCATCAAGCAGCAGCAACGCCAGGTGCAGGAACGCCGGATCGCCGAGGAATCCAGCCTGCGCCCCCTGGGCCAGGTGATCGAAGACCAGCAGCAGCGCCTCGGTGACGATACGGTGGCCGAAGAATCCAGCCAGCGTCCCATGGGTCGGCTGATCGACCGTCAGCAGCATCGCCTGCAGAATGACGCCCTGGCCGAAAACGGTTCGGCCCAGACCGTCGACCGCCTGATCAAGGCCGGCCAGACCCGCCAGGCCTGAGTCCTAGCCGTCCCTTCCTGCCCGGCCTTGCGCCGGGCTCGCTCAGTGGCTCTTCTCCCTACCCGGCCCGATACTGGCCGGCGCCTCCACCACCAGCTCCTGCGGCACCTCGTCGATGCGCGGATCCAGTGCCGCCGCCATCGGACTCACCGTATCCGGCATGGCCACGTGATGCAGCGGCGCCTCGTCCAGCCGGTGTTCGCCACTGACGAAGCGGGGCTGCACGAAGACGATCAAAATCACCGCATAGGCCGAGGTCAGCACATAGAAGGTGCCCGGGCCGAAATGCTCCATGGCCGCACCGGCCAGCAGCGGTCCGATACAGGCACCCACGCCATAGGTGGTCAGCAGCATCGCCGACAACTGCACGCGCCGCTCGGGTTCGACATGGTCGTTGGCAAAGGCCGTCGCCAGCGGATAGAGGGTAAACAGCAGCATGCCCGAGACGAAGCCCGCGGCCAGCAGCCAGGGATAGGGCAAGGTGATCAGGCCCCACAGCGGTACCGCCGCCAGGCACAGCAACACCGCATTGGCGCGGATCAGCTTGCAGCGATCGAGGCGATCCGACAGCCAGCCCAGCGGCCACTGGGCGCAGAACCCCGCGACGATGCACAGCCCAACATAGAAGCTCGATTGCGCCGTATCCAGGCCACTGCGACTGGCGAACACCGGCGCCAGGCCATAGAAGCCCCCCACCAGCAGCCCCGCGGTAAAGATGGTCACCAGCGACTGGGGCACCCGCTGCCAGAAGAAACGGATCTCCAGCGGTGCCGCCACCAGCTTGGCCGGGTGCACCCGCCGGGTCATGGCCAGGGGAATCAGGCAGGAGGCGAAGCAGATGGCCACCAGCAGCAGCGGCTTGTAGTCGAGTTGCGGATGCCAGGCCAGCAGCGCCTGGCCGATCACCAGCCCCAGGTCCACCGCCACCATGTAGCCGGCGAACACCTTGCCACGCTGGTGATTTTCCGCCTGCTCGTTGAGCCAGCTCTCGATCACCATGTACTGATTCATCATCACTACGCCCATGACGAATCTCAGCGCGATCCAGACGTTCAGGTCATCGATCAGGGCATGGATGAGCACGGTGACCGTCGCCGCACCGGCGCAGGCCACATAGGAACGGATATGGCCGACACTGGCGATCAGCCGATGGCCGAACTTGCCGCCGCACACCAGCCCGAAGTAATAGGCCGCCATCAGGGCGCCGGTCCACATATCCCCCGCCCCCTGCTCGGTCAGTCGCAGACCGATGTAGGTGGTGAAGAGACCGGAACCGGCCAGCATCAGGAGGGTAGCGAAATAGAGAGCAGGAAAGGTAACGAGAGGACTGAACATCAGGGATCACATGAAGAGAAACGAAAAGCCGGAGCGGAGCAGCGGTGCTAAGCATCGGGATGGGGAAGGGAAAGCTGTCGAAAGCAGGTATGCCGGATTACTCCGGCTCTTGCCGCCGATTGGTCTCGGTACGCTGGCGCTGCCGCCACTGGTCCAGATAGACCACCTGGCCATGCTCGGGCTTGGCCTGATAGGCAGGCGCCGAAGCCACCACCGAATCGGCCGTCGGACGTTCGACCTCGGGTACCACGAAGGGGGCGAATTCGACCTTGGCCAGGGTCTTGCCGAACAGGGCCAGAGAGGCGTCGAGCCGCTCCTCCCCCGTCACGGTGAATTCGAAGGAAAACAGTCGCGCCAGGCGCTTGCGTCCCTTGGCATCGGCCAGCCAGCGAAAGCGCGAGAAAGCCACGGCGCCATCGAGCAGCAGCACCTTGCGGCGACGACATTCCTGCTCGGCCAGCAGCAGCGCGCGCTCGCGAATGCCATGGGCATGCCAGAACCACAGACCAATGCCGACCGCGCCCAGCAACAGGCAGAGATTACCTAGCGTCAGCATCTTCGCTCCTCATCGAAGGGTACCGCCGTCACTGACGCCGCGCAGCGTCACCAGATGCCGTCTCGTTCAACAGGCGAATGTTCTCACGCTCGCCTTTGTACAGCGCCAGAGGGGCGATTTCCTTACCCAGCAACGGCACCTGCTGTTGGTGCCATATGTAGTAGAAAACGTTCAGTACCACCAACAGCAGAAACAACCAACGCATCATTCGTTCTCGAGCGGACACGCCAAAGCCAATCCAGCAAACACCATATCGGGCACGATCCGCGCGCCTGGAACGACATGTTTGACCAGTTCCGCGTCACCCCCGGTCAGAAAGATCTCGCACCCTTCGGCGAACATTTCCTGAGCCAGTTCGTACTGGGTACGGACGAAACCCTTGAGCATGTACAGACACCCACGCTCCACGGCCTCGATGGTCGTGCGTCCCGGCGCCTCGTAGCGTTCACCACTGGCCCAATGTGGATCGTAGCGGATCCGACGGGTATGGGTCTGCAGTTCCCGACGCATCAACGGAATCCCCGGACAGATGAACCCCCCCTGATGCTCGCCCTGGGCATCGACCAGATCTGCGGTGACCGCCGTCCCCAGGTCCAGGACCACGCAGGCCTTGCCCTCGGCCAACTGCACCGCGGCCAGGATCACCAGCCAGCGATCCATGCCCAGACGCTGATGGTCACGATAGCCATTGCGCACGCCATTCCACACCTCGACCGGCAGGGCCTGGTGACAGGCGATGCCAAAGGTGGCGGTGAGCCGCTCCTTGAGCTGCTGGGTCTCTTCGTCGCTGCGCACGCTGACCAGCCGGCAGGCCGCCAGGGCAGGACTGTCCGACTGGGAAAGCGCCGCGATCAGGGCGTCGTCGCTGTCGACGATGCCGGTATCCACCACCTCGGCACCGGCCGCGAGCAGGCGCCACTTGATGAGGCTGTTACCGCAATCGAGTTCAAGAATCATGATCTAGGCTCAGGCTCAATTCGCCACCGCTGAATGCCTGCGTCTGACCGTCTACATGCATGAGAATAGCCCCATCTTCGGCAACTCCTGCCACTGTGCCCTGGATACAGCGAACCCCCGAAGACAGGGTTACCGCTCGACCTTGCCAGCCATGATAACGCTCCCACTCGCTGCGCAGGGCGGCGAATCCGGACCGGCGATGAATCTGCCACAGACTGTCGATTTCCCGGAGCAGCAGGCTGGCGACCTGGTTGCGGTCCTGCAGACCGCCCAAGGCCTCGGCCATGGAGATCCACGGCTGATCGATGTTGTCGGCGAGGCGCATGTTGACGTTGATGCCGATACCGATGATGGCCTGGCAGACGTCCTGCGGATCACCCGACAACTCGATGAGGATGCCGGCCAGCTTGCGCCCCCGGACCAGGACGTCGTTGGGCCACTTCAGGCAGGCGTCCTCGACGCCCAGCTGTTGCAGGGTACGGATCACCGCCAGGCCCATGGTCAGGCTCAGGGCCTGCAGTTTCTGGATCCCGCCCGGGCTGGAGACCACGGCGGTGAGATAGAGATTCTTGCCATAGGGGCTGACCCAGGCGCGGCCACGACGACCACGACCGGCCTGCTGATGCTCGGCCAGCAAGGCGAATGGCGGTTGCTGCTGCGGCAGACGGCGTTGCGCCTCGGCATTGGTGGAGTCTATGGAGGCCAGGACCGTTACCGGCCAACCGCCCTCCTGCGCGATCCGCTCGGCATCGAGCAGCGACAGGGGCTCCTCCAGGCGGTAACCCCGTCCCGGAACCTTGAACACCTCGACGCCCAGGTCATCTTCCAGCGTCTTCAGCCGCTTCCAGATGGCACTCCTGGAGACGCCCAAGGCTTCACCAAGCTCGACGCCGGAATGAAATTTTCCATCACTCAGCAGTTTCAGCAACGGCATCCCGAACTCCGTTCGACTTTCTTCCGCCCCAAAGACAACACCCCCGCCAGAGTGAACTGAGCGGGGGTGCTGGGTGTTAGGCGCTTGACGATGACCTACTCTCACATGGGGAAGCCCCACACTACCATCGGCGATGCATCGTTTCACTTCTGAGTTCGGGAAGGGATCAGGTGGTTCCAATGCTCTATGTTCGTCAAGCAATTCGGTTGGCTGGCCAGGCGATGGAGCTGCCTGGCTGGCCCAATTGGGTCTGTGATCGAAGTAGACGTGTCGTCTTGGGGTCTTGCGAACCCACGCGCCCGTTTTCGGCGTCGTCTTCCTCACGCTCTGACCGCGGTCAGATTGTTTGGGTGTTATATGGTCAAGCCTCACGGGCAATTAGTATCGGTTAGCTCAACGCCTCACAGCGCTTACACACCCGACCTATCAACGTCGTAGTCTTCGACGGCCCTTCAGGAAGCTCAAGGCTCCAGTGAGATCTCATCTTGAGGCAAGTTTCCCGCTTAGATGCTTTCAGCGGTTATCTCTTCCGAACATAGCTACCCGGCAATGCCACTGGCGTGACAACCGGAACACCAGAGGTTCGTCCACTCCGGTCCTCTCGTACTAGGAGCAGCCCCTCTCAAATCTCAAACGTCCACGGCAGATAGGGACCGAACTGTCTCACGACGTTCTAAACCCAGCTCGCGTACCACTTTAAATGGCGAACAGCCATACCCTTGGGACCGGCTTCAGCCCCAGGATGTGATGAGCCGACATCGAGGTGCCAAACACCGCCGTCGATATGAACTCTTGGGCGGTATCAGCCTGTTATCCCCGGAGTACCTTTTATCCGTTGAGCGATGGCCCTTCCATAC
>NZ_AP043687.1:3912500-4347500 GCF_055393275.1 Pseudomonas sp. Pso3
TTTGACCGCCTGCTTGAAGCCGACGAAGACCGCATGGGCCACGATGGCATGGCCGATGTTCAGCTCGTTGATACCCGGCAGCGCCGCGATGGGCTGGACATTATGGTAGTGCAGGCCATGACCGGCATTGACCACCAGCCCGAGGCCGGTGGCGAATTCCACCGCCCTGGCCAGGCGCTGCAGCTCATGGGCCTGCGCTTCCTGGGTCTCGGCTTCGGCATAGCGACCGGTGTGCAACTCGATCACCGGAGCACCGCTGTCCTTGGCCGCCTGAATCTGCTGCAGATCGGGATCTATAAAGAGGGACACTT
The DNA here is from genome assembly GCF_055393275.1 of Pseudomonas sp. Pso3. Taxonomy (NCBI): domain Bacteria; kingdom Pseudomonadati; phylum Pseudomonadota; class Gammaproteobacteria; order Pseudomonadales; family Pseudomonadaceae; genus Pseudomonas; species Pseudomonas sp. Pso3. The sequence goes on from NZ_AP043687.1 coordinate 3,912,812, forward strand.
CCGAAGCGGGCAGTGCGGCGATGGCGTCACGGATGCGCTGCACCTGACCCAGCACATCCAGGCCACCTTCGGTGGTCAGCTCTTCCCGGCGCTCGGGCACCAGGCAGACGTGCTCGGGCCGGATCTCCTGGGCAAAGGCCAGCATCTCGGGGGTCAGGGCGACTTCGAGATTCATGCGGGTCTGCAGGAGGTCGCGCAGCAGGCGGACATCCCGCTCCTGGATATGGCGACGGTCCTCGCGCAGGTGCAGAGTGATGCCATCCGCCCCTGCCTCCTCGGCATCCAGCGCCGCCTTGACCGGATCGGGATAGCGGGTACCCCGGGCCTGGCGCAGGGTGGCGACATGATCGATGTTGACGCCCAACAGAACACGACTGAACTCTTTCATGGCTTATTCACTTGGCTTGGCGAACAATTCGCGACTCATCAGGGGTTTGCTGCCCAGGTGCGGCGCCAGGGCCTGGCGCATCAGGCGCTTGGCAGCGCGGACTACGGTGGGATCGTCCCACTCGCCACGCTCCAGTGCCAGGATTTCCGCGCCGGCCAGACAGCCCGGGCGAACTTCGTCGACGGCTTCGAAGCCTTGGTCCGGAATGAAGCGATAGAGGCACTGGGCGTCGATGGCCTGGCCATCCAGCGCCAGCGACAGCGAGAAGCCGTAGCCCAGCAGGTCGAGCAGGCGCCATTCGAAGGTACGCAGCAGGGGCTCGACCGGTCGCCCCTGGGCGAGGGCCGCCAGGGTCAGACCATAGAGTTCGAAAAGCGCGGGATAGGGATCTTCGGCGGGCAGTAGCCGGACCAGCAGCTCATTCAGATAAAAGCCGCTGAACAGCGCCTGCCCCTGGAGCAGATAGGGTGGCGCCAGGGCCGCCACCTTTTGCAGATTCTTCAGCTCCCCTCGCCCACTGAGCTGAGCCTCGAGGGGAATGAAGGGCCTGGCCAGACTTCCGGAGCGGGAGCGGGCCGCGCGCAACACCGTACGGACCCGGCCGAAGGCGCCGAACACATCCACCAGCGCACTGCTTTCCCGATAGGGACGCGCATGCAGGACGAACAGCGGCTCGGACGCCTGCATCGCTAGAGGTCGGAATAACCCAGAGAGCGCAGGGCGCGCTCGTCATCGGACCAGCCGCCTTTGACCTTGACCCAGAGATTGAGCATGACCTTGGCGTCGAACAGGGTTTCCATGTCCTGGCGGGCTTCCTGGCCGATGCGCTTGATGCGCTCGCCGGCCTGGCCGATGAGAATCTTCTTCTGGCCATCGCGCTCGACCAGGATCAGGCCGTGGATGTGCAGCACCCCGTTGTCGTACTTGAATTCCTCGATCTCGACAGCGACCTGGTAGGGCAATTCCGCCCCCAGCTGACGCATGATCTTTTCGCGGATCAGCTCGGCCGCGAGGAAACGACTGGATCGGTCGGTGATCTGGTCTTCGGGGAAGAAGTGCTCGCCCTCAGGCAGGCGCTCGGCCACCAGCTCTTCGAGGGCGTCGAGATTGTGGCCGTGCTGGGCGGAGATCGGAATGAGCGTGGCTTCCGGCAATTGCTCCTGCAGCCATTGCAGGTGCGGCAGCATGTCGGCCTTGTCTTCCAGACGATCCAGCTTGTTGACGGCGAGCAGCACCGGGCACTTCACGAAGCGGACCCGCTCCAGCACCATCTGGTCTTCGTCGGTCCAGCGGGTACGATCGACCACGAACACCACGACGTCCACATCGCGCAGGGCGGTGACGGCCGTCTTGTTCATGAAGCGGTTGAGCGCCTTCTGGTTTTCCTTGTGCAGACCGGGGGTATCCACATAGATGGTCTGCACCTCACCCTCGGTCTTGATGCCGAGCATGTTGTGCCGGGTGGTCTGCGGCTTGCGCGAGGTAATGGCCAGCTTCTGCCCGAGGATATGGTTGAGTAGCGTGGACTTGCCGACGTTGGGACGGCCGACGATGGCGACGTAGCCGCACCGCGATGCCTTCAGCTCATCATTCATGACCATTCTCCACGCCCAGGGCGATCAAGGCCGCCGAGGCGGCTATCTGTTCGGCGATACGGCGACTGGCGCCCTGCCCCGTCGTCTTTTCGTTGAGCATGGCGATCTCGCATTCGACAAAGAAGACCCGGCAATGGGGCTCTCCCTCGATGGCGACCACCTCGTAGCGCGGCAGGTCGCACGCCCGCGCCTGGAGAAACTCCTGCAGGCGGGTTTTGGGATCCTTGTTGGTATCCACCGGCGTCAGCTCGCGCAGTTGCGGGCCGAGCCAGGCCATGACCCGATCCTTGGCCGCATCCATGCCGGCATCCAGATAGATGCCGCCGATCAGGGCTTCCATGGCATCGGCAAGAATGGATTCGCGACGGAAGCCGCCGCTCTTCAGCTCACCGGACCCCAGGCGCAGGTAGTCACCCAGCTCGAAGCTGCGCGCCAGCAAGGCCAGGGTCTCGCCTTTCACCAGCTTGGCGCGCAGGCGGGACAGCTGGCCTTCGCGGGCCTGGGGGAAATGATCGTAGAGGGCTTCGCCGATGATGAAGTTGAGGATGGCGTCGCCGAGGAATTCGAGGCGTTCGTTGTTGCGACCGGCAAAGCTGCGGTGCGTGAGGGCGAGCAGCATCAGGTCCGGGTCCTTGAAGGTATAACCCAGCCGACGCTCGAGGCGATCTAGAGATAATGTCACGGGAGATTTATACGGAAATCACGATTGAAACGAACGACCAGATCGATGTTGCGGATCAGGTGTTCACGTTTTTCATAGTCGAGGTGGATCTGCAGGTGGTTGCCGTCGGCTTCGACGCGCATGGCCTTTTGCAGATCGAGATCACGGATGTCGTTCACCTGCATACCCTTCCCCACGTAGCTGTAGACGTCGGACACGCTGCGAATCTGGTTATCGGGGTTGTCGCCGATGGATTCGATGACCTTGGTCAGAGCATTGTAGTCCAGGTAATGCGGCACGAGCTTCATGGCCGTACTGGCCAGGAAGGCGATGACGCAGAGTGCGAGCAGACCACCGAGAAACGACAGCCCCTGCTGACGCGACGGACGACCGGACACTCTGCGTTCATTCATCTGATGATACCTACGCGAGACAGGGTGGGCATGCTCTGCAGCTTGGGCTCCGGCCAGCTCAGCCAGACGGCGAAGGCCTTGCCGACGATGTTGCGGTCGGGAACCATGCCGAGCAGGTCACGGGGAATGTTGGGATCGTCCCAGTAGCGACTGTCGTTGGAGTTGTCGCGGTTGTCACCCATCATGAAGTAGTGACCGGCCGGCACCTTCCATTCGTGGTCGGGCTCCATGCGGTAGCGGGTCATCTCTTCGCGGATCAGGTGCTCGGCCTTGCCGAGCTGCTCCTTGAACAGCTTGACGCTGCCCAGCGAACCCGGCTCGTCACCCACCAGTTCCTCGCTGACGCGCTGGCCGTTGATGTACAGCTGCTTGTCGCTGGTATAGCGGATGGTATCGCCCGGCACCCCGATGACGCGCTTGATGTAGTTGACGCTGGGATCGCTGGGATAGCGGAACACCATGACGTCGCCACGCTGCGGATCACCGATCGGGATGACCTTGAGGTCGATCACCGGCAGGCGGATGCCGTAGGCGAATTTGTTCACCAGGATGAAGTCGCCCACTTCCAGGGTCGGCTTCATGGAGCCCGAAGGAATCTGGAACGGCTCCACCAGGAAGGATCTCAGGATCAGCACGATGGCCAGGACGGGAAAGAACGACTTCCCGTACTCGACCAGGGCCGGTTCCTTGTTCAACTGCTCCAGTACCGCGGGATCAGGCTCGCTGACCTGCTGCCCGTAGGTCTGGATCGCCTTGCGACGACGCGGTGCGAGCACCAGCAGATCGATGAGTGCCAGGGCGCCGCAGACGGCGACCGCGAGAACCAGCAACAGAGGGAAGTTCCAGGACATGGGCTTCAGCTATCCACCTTGAGCACGGCCAGGAAGGCCTCTTGAGGAATCTCTACGCTACCAACCTGCTTCATGCGCTTCTTGCCCGCCTTCTGCTTTTCCAGCAGCTTGCGCTTACGGGACACGTCACCGCCGTAGCACTTGGCCAGAACGTTCTTGCGCAGCGCCTTGACCGTGGTCCGGGCCACGATCTGACCGCCGATGGCCGCCTGGATCGCCACGTCGAACATCTGCCGCGGGATCAGCTCCTTCATCTTCTCGGTCAGGGCGCGACCCTTGTAGTGCGCCTTGTCGCGATGGACGATCAGCGCCAGGGCATCGACCTTCTCGCCGTTGATGAGGACGTCGAGCTTGACCAGGCTGGCGGCTTCGAAGCGATCGAAGCTGTAGTCCAGCGACGCATAGCCACGGCTCACCGACTTGAGGCGGTCGAAGAAGTCCAGGACCACCTCGTTCATCGGCAGGTCGTAGCTGACCTGTACCTGGCTGCTGAGGAACTGCATGTCGCGCTGGACGCCACGCTTCTCGATGCACAGGGTGATGACGTTGCCCAGGTGCTCCTGGGGTACCAGGATGTTGGCGCGCACGATGGGCTCGCGCATCTCGGCGACGGAGGCCAAGTCCGGCAGCTTGGACGGGTTGTCGACATAGATGATGCTGCCATCCTTGAGCACCACCTCGAACACCACGGTCGGCGCGGTGGTGATGAGGTCGAGATCGTATTCGCGCTCCAGGCGCTCCTGGATGATCTCCATGTGCAGCATGCCGAGGAAGCCGATGCGGAAGCCGAAGCCGAGGGCCTCGGAGCTTTCCGGCTCGTATTGCAGGGCCGCATCGTTGAGGGTCAGCTTCTGCAGGGCTTCACGGAAGTCCTCGAAGTCGTCGGAACTGACCGGGAAGAGACCGGCGTAGACCTGCGGCTTGACCCGCTGGAAGCCCGGCAGCACGGCCACGTCCGGGGTGGCGCTGAGGGTCAGGGTGTCGCCGACCGGGGCGCCGAGGATTTCCTTGATGCCGGCGATGATGAAGCCCACTTCGCCCGCCTTGAGATCGACCGTCTCGGTGTGCTTGGGCGAGAAGACGCCGACGCTGTCGACCTGGTGCACCTTGCCGGTGGACTTGACCAGGATCTTGTCGCCCTTCTTGACCCGCCCGTGCTTGACGCGCACCAGCGAGACGACGCCCAGGTAGTTGTCGAACCAGGAATCGATGATCAGCGCCTGCAGAGGCGCGTCGATCTCGCCCTCGGGCGGCGGAATGACCTTGACCAGTTGCTCGAGGACATCGGGTACGCCCATGCCGCTCTTGGCACTGCAGGGCACGGCGTCGGTGGCGTCGATGCCGATGATGTGCTCGATCTCGGCCTTGACCTTGTCCGGCTCGGCCTGGGGCAGGTCCATCTTGTTCAGCACCGGCATGACCTCGAGGCCCTGCTCGATGGCGGTGTAGCAGTTGGCGACCGACTGGGCTTCCACGCCCTGCCCCGCATCCACCACCAGCAGCGCGCCTTCGCAGGCGGCCAGCGAACGGCTGACTTCATAGGTGAAGTCGACGTGGCCGGGGGTGTCGATGAAGTTGAGCTGGTAGGTCTTGCCGTCCTGGGCCTTGTAGTACAGCGTGACGCTGTGGGCCTTGATGGTGATGCCGCGCTCGCGCTCGAGATCCATGGAATCCAGGACCTGGGCCTCCATTTCTCGGTCGCTCAAACCACCACAGATCTGGATGAACCGATCCGCAAGCGTCGACTTGCCGTGATCGATGTGGGCGATGATGGAGAAATTGCGGATATGGCTCAGATCACTCACGAATCAGCACTCGAATAGCCAGCAGCGGAACATCCGCCGGGAAAATAGCGGGGGAGTTTACCTGAATGCGGCAAACAAGGGGACTCGCGCCGTTCGAGCGGACAAAAAGAAGGGGCAGTCGCCTGCCCCTCGCTTCGTCCCCTGCCTTTACTTGCCCGGCAGTTTGAAGGTGATGAAGCTGGCGCGACCCTCACGCACCACGCGCATCGAAATGGAGCGCCCTGCCGGCAGTGCCGAGGTGATTTTCTCGAAGGCGGCGGCGGATTCGATGGGCTGATTGTTGAGGTGGGTGATGACGTCGCCCGGACGCAGGCCGATGGCCGCGGCAGGACCGTCGCCACTGAGCTTGTTGATGACCACGCCGCCCTGGATGTCCAGGGTCTTCTTCTGCTCGGCGGTCAGGTTGGCCACGGCGATGCCCAGGCGATTGCTGGCCCGATCGGACCCGCGCTCGCCGCCGGAAGCGGCCTGGTCGTCCTTGGGCATGTCGCCCACGGTAACGCTCAGGTTTTGCCGCTTGCCTTCACGGATGATCTCCATGTCGGCCTTGGCACCCGGCTTGAGATTGCCGATCAGGTGCGGCAGGTCGGCGGATTCCTCGATCTTCTGGCCATTGACCGAGAGGATGACGTCGCCGACCTTGATGCCGCTCTTGGCTGCAGGACCGTCGTCCAGGGTCTGGGCGACCAGGGCACCGGCCGGACGATCCAGGCCGAAGGATTCGGCGAGATCCTTGTCCACTTCCTGGATGACCACGCCCAGCCAGCCGCGGCTCACCTTGCCATCGGTCTTCAGCTGATTGGCCACGTTCATGGCGACGTCGATCGGAATGGCGAAGGACAGTCCCATGAAGCCACCGGAGCGGGTGAATATCTGCGAGTTGATCCCGACCACCTCACCCTTGAGGTTGAACAGCGGACCGCCGGAGTTGCCCGGGTTGATGGCCACGTCGGTCTGGATGAAGGGCACATAGCTTTCGTTGGGCAGGCTGCGACCCTTGGCGCTGACGATACCGGCGGTGACCGAGTGATCGAAGCCGAAGGGCGAACCGATGGCCAGGACCCATTCACCGACCTTGAGCTGATCGGAATTGCCCAGCTTGAGGGTGGGCAGGTCCTTGGCGTCGATTTTCAACAGGGCGACGTCGGTACGGGGATCCGCGCCGATCAGCTTGGCGGTGTAATCACTGCGGTCGGACAGCCGTACCAGGATCTCGTCGGCATCGGCGACCACATGGTTGTTGGTCAGAATGTAGCCATCGGGCGAGATGATGAAGCCCGAGCCCAGGGACTGGGCCTGCTCCTGCTTGCCACGGGGACCGCGCGGCATCTGCGGGATGCTGCGCTCGAAGAATTCACGGATGCCCGGCGGCAGGCCTTCCAGATCGGGCATGTTCATGGCGCCGGCGCCACGACCTTCGGGAATTTTCTGGCGGGTGCTGATGTTGACGACCGCTGGAGATGCCGCCTCGACCAGGCCGGTGAAATCCGGCAGATCGGCCCGAGCCATGGCCGTCAGTCCCATCAGCCAGAGCCCCATCAGGGCGGCCGTGTAATGCTTTAGATTGCGCATGCGCGTGCAGCTCCACTCTATCCAATGACTTGAACACATCGCTGGCGACCTGCCTGCTCCGCAACGGCGGCACAGTCAGAGACGACTGGCAGCAGAAATAGCACGGCCTTGCTGAACGATAGCTTTCGAAGCATTTTGCGCCCCATCCGGACATCCGGCAGGCAAAAAAAACGGCGCCCGGAACAGAGTCCGGACGCCGTTTCGAGGTGAAGCCAGCGAATCAACGCTGGGCAGGGGCTTCCTGCTTTTCACCTGCCATCGGCTTGTCAGCCTTGGCTTCGGCATTCGCCTTGCTGCTTTCTTCGCTGAAGCTGGCCAGCACGGCCGGGCTACGCGCGGGTTGCGGCACGGTCAGCTGGCTCGGCGCCTGCTGGGCCAGACCCTGGGTGGAGACGTCGGACTGGTTGTACATCCGCACGCCTGCCAGTACGGCGAAGGTCACGGACGCGGCGACCGCGACACGACCCAGGCTCGACCAGCCACTCTTGCGCGCCTGGGCAACGACGGGCGCTGCCGGGGCTGCGACGGCCTCATCACGCTCCAGCGTGGTGGTGACGCCTTTGGCGATATCCAGATTCGGCAGCATGGGCTCACCGCGAATCACGGCGCTGACCATGGCGTAGCGCGACCAGGTGGCGCGCAATTCCGGGTCCTTGCTGACCTCGGCGATGACACGCCGGGTTTCGAATTCGTCCGCTTCGTTATCCATAACAGCGGACAGGGATTCCAGCAGGGCTTCACGACTCATACGTATTACCTCTCTAAAAGCTGTCGCCGCTGTCTATGCATCACGCAGCAGGGGCTGCAATGCTTTGTCTATCGCTTCCCGAGCTCGGAAAATCCGAGACCGGACCGTTCCCACCGGACATTGCATGACGTTCGCAATGTCCTCGTAGCTGAGGCCTTCGAACTCACGAAGGGTCAGCGCGGTGCGCAGATCTTCCGGGAGCTGCTGGATGGTCCGATGCACGGTGGCCTCGATCTCATCCCGCAAAAGGGACCGCTCTGGGGACTCGATATCCTTTAGAGCATGGTCGCCTTCATAAAATTCCGCATCTTCGGCACTGACGTCGCTGTCCGGTGGACGACGACCCCGGGCAACCAGATGGTTCTTTGCCGTGTTGATGGCGATGCGATAGAGCCAGGTGTAGAAAGCACTATCGCCACGGAAGTTCCCGAGCGCACGATAGGCTTTGATGAAAGCCTCCTGAGCGACGTCCTGGGCTTCCTGGGTATCGTGGACGAAACGCACGATCAGACCGAGAATCTTGTGCTGATACTTGAGCACCAGCAGATCGAAGGCACGCTTGTCGCCGCGCTGTACGCGCTCGACCAGTTGTTGATCCTGCTCCTGGGTGGGCAGGGCTTGCTTGCTGTCCTTGGCTTGCAGCTCGGTATCGTCCTTGCTTTCACTATCGACGCGCGCTGCTAGACTGGGCTGTTGCACGAAAGTTCTCCCCTCCACAGCAGTTGATGAGCGAGCACTAAGATGGCTGCTGATCGCTCCTGGGTGTCACTGAATTAGCTTTGGCAGATGGCCCATTCTCGTCTTGGCATTCCGGCCGCACGGATGAGCAATTATCTGTACATAGACCCCGCCTGACGCCCGCGAGTTCCCTGCCGATCCATCCGATGGCTATGCCGTCAGCCGCCTTGTTCCTATACTCGCCGTCCCGGTGAGAAGGAAACGTCATGGCGCGTCATCTGGAATTCGATGTCCTGGTAATCGGCAGTGGCGCCGCGGGCCTGACGCTCGCGCTTAATCTACCGGCGACGCTGTCCATCGCGGTCTTGAGCAAGGGCGAACTGGCGCATGGTTCGACCTACTGGGCCCAGGGCGGCGTCGCCGCGGTGCTGGACGAAGGCGACACCGTCGAGGCGCACGTGCAGGATACCCTAATCGCGGGCGCCGGGCTGTGTGACGAAGGCGCCGTGCGCTTCACCGTCGAACACAGTCGCGAGGCCATGCAGTGGCTGATCGACCAGGGCGTGCCCTTCACCCGCGAGCAGGACGCCGGCAAGGGCGGCCTGGGCTTTCACCTGACCCGCGAAGGCGGCCACAGCCACCGGCGCATCATCCACGCGGCCGATGCCACCGGCATGGCCATCTTCGACACCCTGCTGCGCACCGCCGAAGGCCGGCCCAACATCCAGTTGCTCAGTCAGCGGGTGGCGGTGGATCTGATCACCACGGAAAAGCTCGGCCGGCCGGGCGCGCGCTGCCTGGGCGCCTATGTGCTCGACCGGACCAGCGGCCAGGTCGATACCCTGCACGCGCGCTTCACGGTGCTGGCCACCGGCGGCGCCAGCAAGGCCTACCTCTATAGCACCAATCAGGACAGCGCCAGCGGCGACGGCATCGCCATGGCCTGGCGCGCCGGCTGTTCGGTCGCCAACCTGGAATTCAACCAGTTCCACCCCACCTGCCTCTATCATCCCCATGCGCGCAGCTTTCTGATCACCGAAGCCCTGCGTGGCGAAGGCGCCGTCCTGCGCCTGCCGGATGGCGAACGCTTCATGCCGCGCTTCGACCCCCGCGCCGATCTCGCCCCACGCGACGTGGTGGCGCGCGCCATCGACCACGAGATGAAGCGCCTGGGCATCGATTGCGTCTTTCTCGACATCAGCCACAAGCCGGCGGACTTCGTGCAGGAGCACTTTCCCACGGTCTATCGCCGCTGCCTGGAACTGGGCATCGACATCACCCGGGATCCGATCCCGGTGGTGCCGGCCGCGCACTACACCTGCGGCGGGGTGCGCGTCGACCAGCACGGGCGCGCGGACCTCGGCGGCCTCTATGCCATTGGCGAAACCAGCTGCACCGGTCTGCACGGCGCCAATCGCATGGCCAGCAATTCGCTGCTGGAGTGCTTCGTCTATGCCCGCTCGGCGGCGCTGGACATCCAGGCGCAAGCAGCCGAGATCGGCATGCCGCGGGACCTGCCCGACTGGGACGCCAGCCAGGTGACGGACTCGGACGAAGACGTGGTGATCGCCCACAACTGGGACGAGTTGCGGCGCTTCATGTGGGACTATGTGGGCATCGTGCGCACCACCAAGCGGCTGGTGCGCGCCCGCCATCGCATTCGCCTGCTGATGGACGAGATCGACGAGTTCTACAGCAACTACAAGGTCAGTCGCGACCTGATCGAATTGCGCAACCTGGCGCAGGTGGCGGAGCTGATCATCGAAAGCGCCCTCGCCCGCCAGGAGAGTCGCGGTCTGCACTTCACCCTGGACTATCCACAACTGGCCAGCAGCGCCCGGGACACTATTCTGGCGCCGCGAACCGGCGCGGAGCGAAGCGAAGTCTGACTCTCAGGCGGCGGTGGGCGTCCGCGGCGAGGCTGTCGCGGGCGATGCAGAGACTGCGGGTACGTCTCGCCGCTGGCAGTCGATAGCGCAGGACCACCAGCCGCGGCAGGGCCAGGCTGTCCGGGCGCAGCTGGATGGCCTGCCAGCCGGTCGCCGGCGACCACAGCTGCCAGCCTTCTGCGCCATGGCGCAAACCGCGCGGCACCTCTGGACAGCGCTGCTGGAGCTGGCGCTGGCGCACCCGGTGCCAGGACCAGAGCGCCAGCAGCGTCAGGAGTGGCTTGAGCGTCCAGGGAATGGCCGCAAGCCAGGGACAGATCCCCGCGGCGAACGCGGCCAGGGCATGCAGTCGCAGGAGGCCGGCGGAGGCGCTCCAGCGACATTCGAAGGGCTCAAGCCGGCTGGACACGGTCCAGGATCATGCGCACGATGATCTGCAGATCGGCGTCTTCCGGCTCACCGCGCTGCATGAACCAGTGGAACATGTCCTGATCCTCGCACTCGAGCAGCTTGCGGTAGCGTGCCTGGTCTTCCGCGCCCAGGGAGGAATAGACCTCCTTGACGAAGGGCACCAGCAATACATCCAGTTCCAGCATGCCGCGGCGGCTGTGCCAGTACAATCTGTTGAGTTCGGTAGCTTCGGTACTCATGAGGACTCCTGCGACAATCGGCGCAGTATAAGCCCGAAGCGCCCCGCCGCGCAGTGCGCCTGACATTCCCCCCGGGCGAGCCTATGATGAGCGGCTTCACTCGACAGGGAGCTGCAGCCGCAATGGCCGACTTGCCGTATTTCTGCCGCTTGACCCACGAAGGCGTCCTGGCCATCCACGGGGTCGATGCGACCAAGTTTCTCCAGGGGCAGGTCACCTGCAACCTCAATTATCTCGCTGACGACCAGGCCGGCCTGGGAGGGCGCTGCACGCCCAAGGGACGGCTGGTCTCCAGCTTCCGCATCATCAAGCAGGCCGACGGCTATCTGCTGGCGATGGCCGCGGAGCTGGTCGAGCCGCTGCTGACCGATCTGAAGAAATATGCGGTCTTCTCCAAGTCGGTGCTGACCGACGAAAGCGCGCAATGGCAACGGCTGGGACTTTCGGCCGCCGGCTTCGCCAGCGCCTATCCCGACGTGGCGCTGGGCGAGCAGGCCAATGCCGTGGCGCCGCTCGAAGGCGGCTTCGCCCTGCGGTTGGAGGATAGTCGGGTAGAGACCTGGCGCGCGGCCGACGCAGCGGCGCCGGCGCTGCCGGAGGTGGCACTCGACGAATGGCTGCTGGCCCAGGTGCGGGCTGGCGTGGGCCAGGTGTTCGGCGCGACCCGCGAGCTGTTCGTCCCGCAGATGATCAATCTGCAGGCGCTGGATGGCGTGAGCTTTCGCAAGGGTTGCTACACCGGCCAGGAGATCGTCGCGCGCATGCAGTACCTGGGCAAGCTCAAGCGGCGCCTCTATCGCCTCGCCAGCAGCGAGCAGCCCCCTGCCGTGGGTACCGAGCTGTTCTCGCCGGTGCATGGCAGCAGCGTGGGCGAGGTGGTGCTGGCCGCGGCCAGCCCGGAGGGTTGCGAATTCCTGGCGGTGCTGCAGGGCGATGCTGCCGAGGACGGACGTGTCTCGGTGGGCAGCTCGGACGGGCCAAACTGCCGTTTACTCGATTTGCCCTACTCACTCGATAGCGATCGTGAAATAAAGCGCTGAAGGTTGGGATCGCCTTTATCCGCTCCTCACACAGGTACGTCATGACTCCTCTTGCCGAAAAAGTTGTCCAGGATCTTCTCCACGCGATAGACACCGATCGCGTGGTGCTGCCCACCCTCCCCGAGGTGGCACTGAAGGTCAGAGAAGCGGCCGAAGACCCCAACGTGGGTGTCGCCGAGCTGAGCCGGGTGATCGCCATGGACGCCGCCCTGACGGCGCGCCTGATCAAGGTGGTCAACAGCCCGCTCCTGCGCACCAGCAAGGAGATCACCGACCTGCAGATGGCGGTCGGGCGCCTGGGTATCAACTACACGGCGAATCTGGCCACGGGCCTGGCCATGCAGCAGATGTTCCAGGCCACCAGCGACGCCGTGGATCGCAAGATGCGCGAGGTCTGGAGCCAGGGTACCGAGATCGCCGCCATCAGCCATGCGCTGTGCAAGAAGTACACGCGGCTGATGGCCGACCGCGCCCTGCTCGCCGGCCTGGTGCACCAGATCGGCGTGCTGCCGATCCTCACCTATGCCGAAGAACAGGAAGACCTGCTGGCCAACGCCATCACCCTCGACCAGGTGACGGCGCGCATTCATCCGCAGATCGGCGAACGCATTCTCAAGGTTTGGGATTTCCCGGCCGACATCGCCTGCGTACCGCGGGAATATCTGGCGCTGGAGCGGCAGCCCGCGGCGGCCGACTATGCCGATATCGTGCAGGTCGCGACCCAGCTGCACGCGCAGCGCCAGGGTCAGCAGGAGATCGCGGTCCAGACGCTGCCCGCCGGTATCCGCCTGGGGCTGAACAACCAGCCGGATCCGGCCCAGGATCAGTCCTTCTGGGACGCGGTGGAACAGTCGCGCACCCTGCTCGGCTGAGCCTAGGCTTCCTCGGCGGGAAATTCGACCCGCACCCGCAGTCCGCCGAGCGCGCCGTCCAGCAACTGGATGCGCGCCCGGTGGGCGGCGCAGATCTCACCGACGATGGCCAGTCCCAGACCGGCACCCCCGGATTGCGGATCCAGACGCTGAAAGCGCTCGAAGACCTTGGCCCGCGCATTGGCCGGAATGCCGGGACCGTCATCCTCGACTTCCAGAACCGCCGGGGCTAGCACCCGCACCACGATGTTGCCACCTGACTGGCTATGGGCCAGGGCGTTTTCCACCAGATTGCAGAGCAGCTCGTTGAGCAGTGTCGGCTCGCCGATCACCGGCGCCTTGGCGAAGGGCTCAAAGGCCAGGGCGACGCCCTTGGCATGGGCCAGGGGTGCCAGCGCCATGGCCAGTTCCCTGGCCAGGTCGCTGAGCTCCAGGCGTTCGGCGCCGCCTTCGGCGATGGCCTGGGCGCCGCTCTCGATCCGCGCCAGGGACAGCAGCTGATTGGCCAGGCGCGCCAGGCGATCGGTGCTGGCGCGGGTCTCCTCCAGGGTGGCGTACCAGGCCTGGGGCTCGCGTTCGCGCAGGCCCAGTTCGACCCGCGCCTTGATCGCCGCCAGCGGGGTGCGCAATTCGTGGGCGGCATTGGCGATGAAGTCCGCCTGACGCTCGAACAGCCGCCGCAGGCGCAGGGTGAAGCCCTCCAGGGCATGCACCAGCGGCAGCAGCTCCTGGGGCGCCCGCACCTCGGGCAGCGGCCGCAAGTCGTCCACGCCCCGCTCTTCCACCGCCTGGCGCAGGCGCTCCAGGGGGCGCAGGGCGGCGCCGACCGCCATCCACACCAGCAGGATGGCGCCCAGCCCCATCAGTCCGAGGCGGATCAGGGTGTCGGTGAGCAGGCTGCGGGCCACCTCCTCGCGGGCTTCGGCGGTCTCGGCGACGCGGATCTCGGCCATGCCGGTGAGATCCGGCTGGCTGACCGGCTGGGCCAGGCTGACCACCCGTACGTCCTTGCCGCGATAGGTGCTGTTGTAGAAGCGCGCCAGGGCCGGATAGTCGCGGGTCAGCGGAGCGTCCGCTGGCGGTGGTGGAATCTCTTCGTAGCCGGAGATCAGCCGGCCGCGGGTATCCAGCACCTGGTAGAAGATGCGCCCGACGTTGTCGTAGGCGAAATTGTCCAGGGCGATGTAGGGCACGTCGGCGCGCAGGGTGCCATTGGTGGCCGACAGGCCGGCGGCGATGGTGCGGGCCGAGGCCAGCAGCGTCCGGTCATAGGCCACGTCGGCCAGCCGCCGGCCATTGAGATAGGCGGCCAGGCTGCTGACTGCCAGGATCACCGCCAAGAGCACGACCAGTCGCAGCAGCAGTCGCCCACGCAGACTGCCAGCCGCCTTCGCCACTTCAGCCATGCTGCTCTTCCAGCAGATAGCCCAGGCCGCGGAAGGTGACGATGCGCACGGCGCCGGCTTCCAGCTTCTTGCGCAGGCGGTGGACGTAGATCTCGATGGCCTCGGGACTGGCTTCCTCGTCCAGGCCGAAGACCTGGGCGGCCAGTTGCTCCTTGCTCATGACCCGTCCGGGGCGGGCGATGAGCGCGGCCAGCACGGCGTGCTCGCGCGAGGTGAGCGACAGCGCCTCCTCGCCCAGGGTGAAGCGCGAGGTGTTGAGGTCATAGATCAGCGGGCCGCAGCGCTGCTGGCGATCGCCGCCCAGCACGCTGCGGCGCAGCAGGGCCTTGACCCGGGCTTCCAGTTCGGTGAGTTCGAAGGGCTTGGCCAGGTAGTCGTCGGCACCGAGGTTGAGCCCCTGCACCCGATCCTTGACCTCGCCGCGGGCGGTGAGCATCAGCACCGGCAGGCGATCGCCGCGCTCGCGCAGGCGCGCCAGCACCTCGAAGCCATCCATGCGCGGCAGGCCGACGTCGAGGATGGCCAGGGCATAGCTTTCGCTCTGCAGGGCCAGGTCGGCGGCCACGCCATCGTTTAGCAGATCGACGTTGAGTCCGGCATTCTTGAGCGCCTGAGCGACGCTTTCGGCCAGTGGCGGATGATCTTCGACCAATAGGATGCGCACGCTGACAGCTCCCGCTCAAAAAATCCGAGTTTACCGGATACCGGCCGGCTGGCCTGCAGCCGGAACCCCACTATCGCCGCCTTTCACATCTGAAAGGCTGTTGAAAGCTTGGCGGTCTAGAGTGAAAGGTAGCGGTCCCAGAACCGCATGATGCTTGCCCAAGCGCCACCCCTGGTTGGCCAACAACAATAACAAGCGGAACGACATCCATGCTCGCCCTCGCGCAGCTCCACGTGCTCCCGTATCTCTTCTCCGAACGATCGCCGCCCTGGCGAGCCTGAGCCGTGTCCGCCTGTCAGCTTCTGAAATAACAACAAAAGGAAGACGTCGATGAGCACCACCTTGCGCACCCTCACCCTGACCCTGGCCGCCTCCGTGCTGCTGTCCGCCCAGGCCATGGCCGAACCCAAGCGTCCCGAATGCATCGCCCCGGCCTCCCCGGGTGGCGGCTTCGACCTGACCTGCAAGCTGGCCCAGAGCGGCCTGGTGGAAGCCAAGCTGCTGGACAAGCCCATGCGCGTGACCTACATGCCCGGCGGCGTGGGCGCGGTGGCCTACAACACCGTGGTGGCCCAGCGGCCGGCGGACGGCGACACCATCGTCGCCTTCTCCAGCGGTTCGCTGCTGAACCTGGCGCAAGGCAAGTTCGGTCGCTTCGACGAAAAGGCCGTGCGCTGGCTGGCGGCGGTGGGGGCCAGCTATGGCGCCATCGCGGTCAAGGCCGATTCGCCCTACAAGACCCTGGGTGACCTGGTCGAGGCGCTGAAGAAGGACCCGAGCAAGGTGGTGATCGGCTCCGGCGGTACCGTGGGCAGCCAGGACTGGATGCAGACCGCGCTGATCGCCAAGGCCGCCGGCATCAATCCCAAGGACCTGCGCTACGTGGCCCTGGAAGGCGGCGGCGAGATCGCCACCGCGCTGCTGGGTGGCCACATCCAGGTCGGCAGCACCGACATCTCCGACTCCATGCCCCATGTCGAGGCCGGCAACATGCGCCTGCTGGCGGTCTTCGCCGAGCAGCGCTTCGACGAACCGGCGATGAAGGACATCCCCACCGCGCGCGAGCAGGGCTACGACATCGTCTGGCCGGTGGTCCGCGGCTTCTATGTGGGCCCGAAGGTCACCGACGAGCAGTACAACTGGTGGAAGACCAGCTTCGACAAGCTGCTGGCCTCCGACGACTTCGCCAAGCTGCGTGATCAGCGCGAACTCTTCCCCTTCGCCATGACCGGCTCCGAGCTGGACGCCTATGTGCAGAAGGAAGTCGCGCGCTACCGCGGCATGGCCAAGGAATTCGGCCTGATCCAGTAACGAGCCCCCGCCCCTGGCGCCCTTCCGGGCGCCTTCGAGGATGTCGACATGATCTTCCAACGCGCCTTCATGGCGGTCTGGCTGGTGGCCGGACTCGTCATGCTGTTCATCGCCCGGGATTACCAGGCGCCCTTTTCCTACGAGCCGGTCGGTCCGCGGGCCTATCCGATGCTGATGTTCGGGCTGATGAGCCTGGGCCTGGCCTATCTGATCATCCGCCCCACGCCGATCGGCGATGGCGAAGACCAGAAACCGCTGGACGCCTCCTCGCTGCGCAAGGTAGTGGCCTGCTGCGCCATCCTGCTGGGCTATGCCCTGACCTTCCAGCCGCTGGGCTTTCCGCTGAGCGCCTTCATCACCGCCACCCTCTGCGGTCTGCTCTATGGCGGTCGCCTGATGCCCTGCGCCCTGGTCAGCCTGCTGCTCGCCATCGGCCTCTATGTGCTGTTCGATCGGGTGATGGAAGTCCCCCTACCCCTTGGCGTGCTGGAATTCCTGGAGGGCTGACATGGATACCTTGAATTTTCTGATGCAGGGCTTCGGCGTCGCCATGACGCCGACCAACCTGATCGTGGCCCTCATCGGCACCCTGATCGGCACCGTGGTCGGCCTGCTGCCGGGTCTCGGGCCGATCAACGGCATCGCTCTGCTGATCCCGGTGGCCTTCGCCCTGGGTCTGCCGCCGGAGACTTCGCTGATCCTGCTGGCAGCGGTCTATCTGGGCTGCGAATACGGCGGGCGGATCTCCTCGATCCTGCTAAACATCCCCGGCGAAGCCGCGACCATGATGACCTGCCTGGACGGCTATCCGCTGGCCCGCCAGGGCATGGCGGGCGTGGCCCTGTCGCTGTCGGCCTGGAGCTCCTTCATCGGCGCCTTCATCGCCACCTGCGGCATGGTGCTGTTCTCGCCGCTGCTGGCGAAATGGGCAATCGCCTTCGGTCCGGCGGAATACTTCGCGCTGATGGCCCTGGCCATCCTCAGCCTCTCCGGCATGGCCGCCGAGAAGCCGGTCAAGACCCTGGTCGCCGCCCTCTTCGGCCTGGCCATCGCCTCCGTGGGCATCGATGCCAACAGCGGCGTCTACCGCTTCACCTTCGACAACGTGCACCTGGCCGACGGCATCGACTTCGTGATCCTGGTGCTGGGTCTGTTCTCGGTGAGCGAACTGCTCCTGCTGCTGGAGCAGACCCATCATGGCCAGGTCGCGGTCAAGGCCACCGGGCGCATGCTGTTCAACGTGCGCGAAGCGCGCAGCGTGTTCATGGTCAACCTGCGCAGCTCGGTGAGCGGCTTCATCATCGGCGTGCTGCCGGGTGCCGGCGCGACCCTGGCCAGTGCCCTGGCCTACACCACCGAGAAGCGCATGGCCGGTGCCGATGGCAAGTTCGGCAAGGGTGACCTGCGCGGCCTGGCAGCGCCGGAAACCGCCATCGGCGCGGCGGTGTGCGGCAACATGATTCCCATGCTGACCCTGGGCATCCCCGGCTCGGGCACCACCGCGGTGATGATCGGCGCCCTGACCCTCTACAACATCACCCCCGGCCCGCTGCTGTTCCAGAACGAGCCGAATCTGGTGTGGGGTCTGATCGCCTCGCTGTTCATCGCCAACGTGATGCTGCTGATCCTCAACGTGCCCATGGTGAAGATGTTCACCAAGATCCTCGAGGTGCCTAACTGGTCGCTGGCCCCGGCCATCGCCATCATCACCGGCATCGGCGTCTATGCGGTGCACGCCACCACCTTCGACCTGGTGCTGATGGTCTGCGTGGGCATCTTCGGCTACATCATGCGCAAGCTGGACTTCCCGCTGTCGCCGCTGCTGCTGGGCTTCATCCTCGGCGAGCTGATGGAAACCAGCCTGAGACGCGCACTGTCGATCTCCAACGGCGACATGGGCATCCTCTGGCAGAGCGGCATCAGCCAGGCCATCTGGATCGTCTGCATCCTGATGGTGGCCCTGCCCTTCTACCGTGCCTGGCGCAAGCGTCGCGCGCCCAAGCCCGCGACCGTCTGAGGTCGGCGACACCCGCGCCCGCGGCCGGAGTCCTTCCGCCCGCGGGCTTTTTCATTCAAGAAGTTTTGAAGCTCTTCTTCGGATAGATATCGTAGCGGCTGGACTTGCCCTCCAGCACATAGCCGGGCTTGGCGCCTTCGATGGCCGGCGCCTTGCGCGGGCGCTTGACCACCACCCGGTGACTGGCGCGGGCCAGGGCCGCGGCCAGCAGCGCCGGGGCGTCCAGGTCGTCGCCCACCAGCGGCCGGAACAGGCGCATCTCCTTCTTCACCAAGGCGCTCTTGTCGCGGTGCGGGAACATGGGATCCAGGTAGATTACTTCGGGCGCCTCGCCCTCTCCGCGCTGCAGGTAGGCGGTGGAGTCGGCCTGCACCAGGGTCATCAGGGCGACTATGCCAGCCGCCTCGTGATCCCGTGCGGCGCGGGCAAGGCCGTCTTCGAGCAGGGCAGCGATCAGCGGCTGGCGCTCGACCAGCGTCACCGCACAGCCCAGTGTGGCCAGCACGAAGGCGTCACGCCCCAGACCCGCGGTGGCATCGAGGATGCGCGGACGCACGCCCGGGCCGATCCCCACCGCCTTGGCGATCATCTGGCCCGCGCCGCCGCCGAACTTGCGCCGGTGCGCCGCCGCGCCCTCGACGAAATCCACCCGCACCGGACCCGGCGCCTCCGGGCCGCGCTGCACCAGTTGCAGGCCCTGGGCGCCCACCTGCACGGCGAATTCCTCAGTGGTGGCGCTGCCCAGGGGCAGGCCCAGGCGCGCGGCCCAGGCCGCGGCGGCCTCGGTGAAGGCGGGTTCCAGGGCTTCGACGATAAGCGCGGGGTGGGCGGTGGACATGAGCGACTCGCAGGCGAAAAGACCCGTCATTCTACCGGCAGACGCGAAAGCCACCCATGTCGACATGGAAATGATCGCGGTGCGCCGCGTTGTAGTCCGGTCCCAGGGTGGTATTGAAGGACCGGCAGGCCCCGTCGCGCACCAGCCGCAGGAAGCGCTGGGCCTGGGGATCGCCGGTCCAGTCCCGCGCCACGCTGATGCGCCGCCCATCGGCCAGGCGCAACCCGGCGATGTCCAGGGCATTGGCGGTGGCGTGCTGACTGCGCCGGCCACTGGCGCGGCCATAGATATTGCGGCAGGCGAAGCTGCCATAGTGCTCCACCTCGGCCACCCGCTGGCCATAGACGGCTTCGGCCGCCGGCTGCAGCGCCTGTCGCTCGAACAGCGCGAAGCTCACCGCCAGGGGACAGCTGGCGACAAAGCTGCCGCTGAGTCTCACCCCTTCACCGCGCTGGATGCGCACGGCCCGCTCCAGCGGACAGTCGGCCGACCCCGCATTGCCGCGCAATTCCCGATAGTTGAGCGCCGAGGTGGCCAGGGACGCCGCGCAATAGTCGGCATCAGCCTGCAGACGCCAGAGCTTGAGGCGAGTGACGGCATTGGTGGGGGCCTGGATATCCAGCGGCGCCCAGGGATTGTAGGCCGGCGGGATACGCAGCCAGCCCTGGTCGAAGGCGGTATGCAGACCGCCATAGAGCAGGATGACGAGACCGAGCAGGTGTCTGGCTTTCATGCGGCGCGCCGAAGGAGATTCGCGAGGCGGTAGACCTCATCTGACCGGAGCGAGCCGCGGGAATGCCGGCGAAAACGTCGCCAAACGTATCGCGACAACCGGCGTGGGCTAGAGCAGACCGAGTTGTTCGGTGTCGGCGGTGCTCAGCTCGGGCAATGCCGGCAGACCGGGCAGGCGTTCGCGCAGCTGGGCATGGAATCTCAGGGCCAGCTCGGGCGCCTGGCGGTTGTCCGGGGTGTGCAGGAAGACATAGGGCACCTTGCCCGCCTCGATCCAGTCGGCCACCCGCGTGACCCACTTGGCCAGGTAGTAGTCGTTGGCGGCCAACTCCAGGCGGCCGATGAAGCGCACCTGGGGATGCTCGCTGAACGCCAGGGCGCGAGCCGGAACCCGCGGTTTCTTGGCTTGGGCCAGGCGCACGGCCGGCTCACTCGGATCGGCGCTGAACAGCGCGGCCGAATCCAGGCCGACGCGCTCCACGCCCAGGTCCATGAGCAGCCGGTTCAGGGCCCGCTCGGACTCGCCCTTGTCGAAAAAGGCCAGGTGCCGGACCTCCACCGCCAGGGCGCAACGCGGCGCCATGGCCGAGAGAAAGACCTGCAGTTCCTTGAGCCGATCGGGCCCGAAGCCCGCTGGCAGTTGCAGCCACAGGGGGCTGGCCCGTTCACCCAGGGGCGCCAGCAATTCGAGAAAGGTACGGGCGCTGGCGAGTTGCACCCGCAGATCCTCGGCATGGCTGATGTCGCGGGGAAACTTGGCGCAGAAGCGAAAGCCGGTCGGCATCAATTCGGCCCAGCGGCGGATGGTGTCCGCCGCGGGCCAGGCGTAGAAGGTGGTGTTGCCTTCCACGGCGTTGAACACCTGGGCGTAACGCGGCAGGAAATCACCCGGACGCAAGCCGTGGTAGAGGCTCTCGCGCCAGGCGTTGTCGTTCCAGGAGGGGCAACCGAGAAAGTACGGCAGCATCAGGCGTAGAGGTCGAGGCCCACGACGCTGGAGGAGCCGTCCGGCTCGGCGCCGAAGGCGGCGGTGCTGCCATAGCTGGCCAGGGCCTGCTGGGCACGGGCAGTGAGCTGACTGGCGAAGCGCCCTTCGCGCTCGCTGAGCACCAGGCCGTTACCGTTACCATTGTCGGCATCGGTCGCCGCAGCCGCTTCCACACGGCGGAGGGGTGCGACGTCGGGCCGGGGATTGCCTGCGGCCTCCCGGGCGATGGCATTCTGGCGGGCGTCCTCATCCTTCGCCACCTCGCGTACGGGCGTGACCGCGCGCGAGGAACGATTCAGGGGATAAGCAGAGGAGGCATAGCCGCTGTCAATGCGCATGGCAGGTCCCGAACGGATGGCACTACTCTAAGTAGGGTCGAAAGCTATGACAATCAAGGGCCGGACGCCCGTCGCGACCGGCGGACGAGCGGCATCTACAGCTTGGACGTCAGACTATTACGCGTGGTTTCCTGCCGTCAGACCGACTGCTTGGGAGTGGCGACCCGATCACGCAGATAAACGGGTTGCGCCGCTTCGGACTCGGCCGACACGGCTTCGCCGCGCTGCCAGGCGGTGGCCGCCAGAACCGCCAGGTCCCGGGCATGGGGCAACAGAGTGGCATCCTGCTCGATCAGCGGCACGGCCATGCGGCAGACATAGCCCCAGCCGGTGCCGGCACCGAACCAGTCGCCGGTGGCGGCGGCCGGCAGGGCAATGGCCTCGGGCGCCAGCACGGCTTCCGCCCCCGCGAGCACCATGGCCGCGCCGTCGAGGCGATAGCAGCCCCAGTAGACCTCGTCCATGCGCGCGTCGATGGCCGCAGCCACCTGGGTCACGCCGCGCTCGCGCCAGGCGCGCTGGGCGATGATCGCCAGATTCGACACCGGCAGTACCGGTCGGTCCAGGCCGAAGGCCAGGCCCTGCACCACGCCGATAGCGATGCGCACGCCGGTGAAGGCGCCCGGACCACGCCCGAAGGCGATGGCGTCCACCTGCGCCAGACTCAGACCGGTCTCGGCCAGCAGCTCCTGCACCATGGGCAGGACCCGCTGGGCATGCAGGCGCGGCGCGATCTCGTAGCGATGGATGATCTCGTCGCCCAGGTGCAAGGCGACCGAGCAGGCTTCGGTGGCGGTGTCGAGGGCGAGCAGGATGGACATGGGGCAGATCCGCAACTGGGAAAAGGGCTGCGCATTCTAGAGGAAGACGGGTCGCGAGGGGACCCGCCCATCGGTCGTGACGCCAGGACGGCGCCTTGACCGGACCGCCTGCAGGCACAGGCGGCCGTGACCGGCGCTTAGTTCAGCGCCTGCAGCACCTTGGCGGTGATGGCATCCACCGAACCCACGCCCTCGATGCGGCTGCACTTCGGCGTGCCCTGGGCGGCGCCCAGCTTCTGGTAGAAGTCCACCAGCGGCTTGGTCTGGGAATGATAGAGGTCCAGACGCTTGCGAATGGTAGCTTCGCGGTCGTCTTCGCGCTGTACCAGCGGCTCGCCGGTCAGGTCGTCGGTGTCGGCGACCTTCGGCGGATTGTGTTCGATGTGATAGACGCGACCCGAACCCGGGTGCACGCGGCGACCGGACAGGCGCTGGACGATTTCTTCGTCATCCACGGCGATTTCCAGCACGTGGTCGATCTTAACGCCGGCGGCTTCGAGGGCCTCGGCCTGGGGAATGGTGCGCGGGAAGCCGTCGAACAGGAAACCCTTGGCGCAATCGGCGTCGAGGATACGCTCGCTGATCAGGGCGATGATGATCTCGTCGGAGACCAGGCCACCGTTGTCCATGATGTCCTTGACCTGCAGGCCCAGGGGCGTGCCGGCCTTGACCGCGGCCCGCAGCATGTCGCCGGTGGAAACCTGCGGAATGCCGAATTTCTCAGTGATGAACCGGGCCTGAGTACCTTTGCCGGCACCGGGCGCTCCCAGCAGGATTACGCGCATCTGTAGCTCCTTAGAATGGTCTCGGACTGGCAGCCCGCGCAGGGCGCTGTCGCGATGATTGTTGTCGACGACACGAGACGGCCAAAGGGACCAACCATACACAGCGCCCCCTGGCCGCACAAGTTACCAAGCGTCGCAGGTGCCGGGCCCGTCCAGACGACCCCGGGCGCCGGCAAAAGCGACAGTCTGTTCAACCGGTATTGCGCAGTCCTGCGGCGATCCCGGCCACGCTTACCAGCAGGGCCTGATCGAGCGCCGCCGGCTGGCTTTCGCCGGCCGCCCGCGCCCGGGCCAGCAGCTCGATCTGCAGGAGGTGCAGCGGATCGAGATAGGTGTTGCGCACGGCGATGAACACCAGGGTTTCCGGATGGTGTTCGAGCAACTCGCCCTGCCCGGTCAGGCGCAACACCGCCACGCCCGCCTGGCGCAGCCGCTCGCGCAGCTGGCTGCCGAGCACCTGCAGGTCGGCTTCCACCAGGCGCTGGTCGTAGAGCCGCGCCAGTTCGGCCTCCGCCTTGGCCAGCACCATCTCCAGCATGTCGATGCGGGTCTGGAAGAACGGCCAGCGCTCGCGCATCTCGCGCAGCAGCGGCGACTCGCCCCGGCGCTCGGCTTCTTCCAGAGCCCTTTCCCAGCCGAGCCAGGCCGGCAGCATCAGCCGCGTCTGGGTCCAGGCGAAGATCCAGGGGATGGCCCTGAGGCTTTCCACGCCGCCTTCGCGGCGCTTGGCCGGGCGACTGCCCAGGGGCAGCCGGCCCAGCTCCTGCTCGGGGGTGGCCTGGCGGAAATAGCTGACGAAGTGCGGGTCTTCGCGCACCACGCCGCGATAGGCCTGCAAGCTGTCCTGGGCCAGGCGATCCATCTGCTCGCGCCAGGCCGGCTCCGGCGCGGGCGGCGGCAACAGGGTGGCTTCCAGCACGGCGCCCAGGTAGAGCGCCAGATTCTGCTCGGCGATGGCCGGCTGGCCGAACTTGAAGCGGATCATCTCGCCCTGTTCGGTGGTGCGGAAGCGCCCGGCCACCGAGCCCGGGGGTTGCGAGAGGATGGCCGCGTGGGCCGGGCCACCGCCCCGCCCCACGGTGCCACCGCGGCCATGGAACAGCAGCAGCTCCACGCCCCGACTGGCGCAGATGTCCACCAGGGCTTCCTGGGCACGGTACTGGGCCCAGGCCGCCGCCAGGGTGCCGGCGTCCTTGGCCGAATCGGAATAGCCGATCATGACCTCCTGGGGACCGGCCAGGCGCGCGCGGTAGTCGGGCAGATCGAGCAGGCTGGCGATGGCGCTGCCGGCATGATCCAGGTCGTCGAGGGTCTCGAACAGCGGCACCACCCGCATCGGCTGGCGTACCCCGCACTCGCGCAGCAGCAGCTGCACGGCGAGGACATCTGACGCCGCGCCGGCCATGGAGATGACATAGGAGCCCAGGGCATCGGGCGGCGAGGCGGCAATCACGCGGCAGGTGGCGAGCACCTCCTGGGTATCGGCCTCCAGCTGGGCGTCCAGCGGCAGCAGGGGACGCCGGCTGCCGAGCTCGCCACGCAGGAATTCCAGGCGCTGCGCCTCGCTCCAGGCGGCGTAGTCGCCCAGGTCGAGATAGCGGCAGATATCGGCCAGGGCCGCGGCATGGCGCGCGGCGTCCTGGCGGATGTCCAGGCGCACCAGATAGAGACCGAAGGTACGGGCCCGGCGCAGGGTATCGAGCAGGGAGCCATCGGCGATGACCCCCAGGCCGCAGTGCTGCAGGGAGTCGTAGCACAGCTGCAGCGGGGCGATCAGCTCGGCGTTGTCGCTGAGGATATGACGGGCGCCGGCATGGGGATCGGTGATGGCATGGGCCGCCCAGCTGCGGGTGATCTGCAACCGCTCGCGCAGCACCTTGAGCACCTTGCGATAGGGTTCCGGGTGATCGCCGGCCTGTTCGCGCAGGGCCGGACTCGCCGCCTGCATGGACAGCTCCGCGGCCAGCCGGTCGACATCGCGCAGGTAGAGATCGGCGGCCATCCAGCGCGCCAGCAGCAGCACCTCGCGGGTGATGGCGGCGGTGACGTTGGGATTGCCATCGCGATCGCCGCCCATCCAGGAGGAAAAGCGTACCGGCGCCGCGGTCAGCGGCAGGCGCTGGCCGGTGCGTTCCTGCAGGCAGTCGTCCAACTTGCGCAGCAGGCTGGGGATCGCCTGCCACAGCGAATTCTCGATCACCGCGAAGCCCCACTTGGCTTCGTCCACCGGCGTCGGCCGCTGGCGGCGGATCTCCTCGGTGTGCCAGGCCTCGGCGATCAGCCGACGCAGCCGTGCCTCGATGGCGGCCACCTCGGCGGAGGTCAGGTCGCGATGATCGAGGGCCGCCAGCTGCGCGCTGATCTCGTCGTATTTCTGGATCAGGGTCCGCCGCGAGACCTCGGTGGGGTGGGCGGTCAGCACCAGATCGATGTCCAGCGCCGCCACCCGCTCGGCCAGCTCGCTACCCGCGTGACCGGCCGCGCCCAGGCGCTCCAGCAATTCCGGCAGTACCTGCTGCTCGAAGGGCGGCGGCTCGTCTTCGGTGCGGCGTCTGACCCGGTGATATTCCTCGGCGATGTTGGCGAGGTTGAGAAAGTGACTGAAGGCCCGCGCCACCGGCAGCAGTTCGTCTTCGGCCAGGGTATCCAGGGTGTCGCCCAGTTGGCGGGCACCCTCCGCGGAGCCGCCACGGGCGGCCTTGGCGCCCTTGCGGATCCGCTCGATCTTGTCGAGAAAGGCCGCGCCATGCTGGTCGGCAATGGTCTGCCCCAGGAGCTCACCCAGCAAACGCACCTGCTCGCGCAGGCGAACATCGATTTCCACCATCTCGTGCTCCTCGAAAGTACCGGTTCGGACCTCACGGCAACCGCTGCGGTCTAGCGCAGAGGACAGCACCCCGCTGTCACGGTTGCAAGCCCCGGCTGTTGCAGGGTGCCCAGCCGCGCTCGACCTGAATATCCGACCTTTGCCTAAGCCACGGGAGATGCCCATGAAGATTCGCGAACTCGCTCACCAATGGGAGCAGCAGGCCACCACCTCCAGCACCACCCGCCGCTACCACCTCGACCTGGAGCTGGAGACCGCGGCCCGTCTCGAGGCCCTCTGCGAACTCTATCCCCAGCGCACGCCCGAGGCCCTGCTCGGCGAATTGCTGGCGGCCGCCTTCGAAGAGCTGGAGGCCAGCTTTCCCTATGTGCAGGGCGAGGACGTGGTGGCCACCGACGAGCTTGGCGATCCCCTCTACGCCGATGCCGGCACCACCCCGCGCTTTCTCGAATTGGCGCGAAAGCACCTGCATCGCCTGCAGTCCGAAACGCCCGACTAGCCGCCGACCTGCACCTTTACCTACAGCGCTACCGCTCTGCCAAGGGCCTCCGCGCCCTGGCGAAATTCGATAGCCAGTGAACATTTTTGTCGGATGAGCGGTCACACAGTCAGACCGCAGCGCTGGACGAGGGCTGGTTGTCAGCACCCGCCTCGGGCCTCTCAGGGCCGCGCCGGGCTTGTTTCCACATGCGGCTTTACATGACCAGGCGCCCGCCCTGCCCGTGCCGGCGGCGCGCTTTTCGGATCAACAACGGAGCTTGAATCCATGAAGAGTGCCACTGCCCAAAAGTCCCTTTCCAAAGCCTGCACCCTGAAACTGGCAGCCCTTGCCCTGGGCAGCTCGCTGTTGCTGGCCGGTTGCGCCGGCAATCCGCCGACCGCGCAGATGGCCGTGACCCAGTCCGCCGTCAACGAGGCCGTGAGCTCCGGTGGCAACCAGTTCGCGCCCATCGAGACCAAGTCGGCCCAGGACAAGTGGACCCAGGCCCAGACCGCTCTCTCCAACGAGAAGTACGACGAAGCCAAGCAACTGGCCGAGCAGGCCGAGTGGGATGCCCGCCTGGCCACCCGCAAGACCCAGGCCGCCAAGGCCGATGCCGCGCTCAAGGATGCCCAGAACAGCATCCAGCAGATCCGTGAGGAAGGTCAGATCAACCTGCAGCTCCAGCAGAACCTGCAGAAGAAGGTCCAGCAGTAAGCGACCGCCCCTTTCCTCCCTTCACGAATTAAAAGG
The DNA here is from genome assembly GCF_055393275.1 of Pseudomonas sp. Pso3. Lineage (NCBI taxonomy): Bacteria > Pseudomonadati > Pseudomonadota > Gammaproteobacteria > Pseudomonadales > Pseudomonadaceae > Pseudomonas > Pseudomonas sp. Pso3. Next base: position 3,939,935 of record NZ_AP043687.1, read on the forward strand.
ACGACCATCATGCGTAAACACATTCTGATCCCTGCCGTGTCGCTGCTCAGCCTGGCCCTGGCCGCGTGCTCCACGCCGCCCAACCCCAACCTGGAAAAGGCCAAGTCCGACTACTCCGCCCTGGAATCCCAGCCGCAGGCCGCCCAGCTGGCCGCCCTGGAGACCAAGGACGCCGGTACCTGGCTGCAGAAGACCGAGAAGGCCTACAAGGACGGTGAAAACGAGAAGACCGTCGACCAGCTGGCCTACCTGACCAACCAGCGCATCCAGACGGCCATGCAGACCATCAAGCTGCGCATGACCGAAGCCCAGATGCAGGGCGTCGATGCCGAGCGCACCCAGGCTCGCCTGGACGCCCGTACCGCCCAGCTCAAGCAACTGCAGGATGCCCTGCAGGCCAAGCAGACCGAGCGCGGCACCGTGGTGACCTTCGGCAACGTGCTGTTCGACTTCAACAAGGCCGAACTCAAGCCCCAGGGCTATGCCAACGCCCAGAAGCTGGCCGATTACCTGAAGCAGAATCCCGAGCGCAAGGTGATCGTCGAGGGCTACACCGACAGCGTCGGCAGCGACTCCTACAACCAGCAGCTGTCCGAGCGTCGCGCCCAGGCCATCCAGACCGCCCTGGTCAGCGCTGGCGTCGAGCCGAGCCGCATCCAGGCCCGTGGCTATGGCAAGAACTTCCCGGTGGCCAGCAACAGCAACGCCTCCGACCGCGCCCTGAACCGTCGCGTGGAAGTGACCATCTCCAACGACGCCAACCCCGTCGCCCCGCGCATGTAACGACTGCGTGAAGCTAGAAGACCCCGCCCAGGCGGGGTCTTTTTTTGCCGGCGGATCGGCTAGCGGCGCTTGCCACCCAGCAGGGAGCCGAGCAGTCCCCGTACCAGCTGCCGCCCGAGCTGATTGGCCGCCTGGCGCGCCGCGCTTCTGAGCGCATTGCCCGCGAGCTCGCCCACCAGATCGCCGAGGGCACCACCCTGCCCGCTCTGGGTCTTTTCCGCTACCGGCGCCTGCGCCGGGACCCGCTCGGCCTGACGATCCCGCAGGATCTCGTAGGCCGATTCGCGATCCACCGCCCGGTCATAGCGACCCGCCTGGGGCGACTGACGGATCAGCGTCTGGCGCTCGGCTTCGCTGAGCGGGCCGACCCGGGATTGCGGCGGGGCGATGGCCACGCGCTGGACCATCGCCGGCGTACCCTTGTCTTCCAGGCTGCCCACCAGGGCCTCGCCAATGCCCAGCTCGGTCAGCACCTCCAGGCTGTCGAAGGCCGGATTGGGGCGGAAGCCGTCGGCCACCGCGCGCAGCGCCTTCTGCTCCCGGGCGGTAAAGGCGCGCAGGCCGTGCTGGATGCGCAAGCCGAGCTGGGCCAGGATGGTATCCGGCAGATCGGCGGGGGACTGGGTGACGAAATAGACGCCGACGCCCTTGGAACGGATCAGCCGCACCACCTGCTCCAGGCGCTCGCGCAGGGCCTTGGGGGTGTCGCCAAACAGCAGGTGGGCCTCGTCGAAGAACAGCGCCAGCACCGGCTTATCGGCATCGCCGCGCTCGGGCAACTGCTCGAACAGCTCGGCCAGCAGCCAGATCAGAAAGGTGGCGTAGACCTTGGGCGCTTCGTGCACCAGGCGGCTGGCGTCGAGCAGGTGGATGCGTCCACGGCCGTCGGGCTCGGGGCGCAGCACGTCTTCCAGTTGCAGGGCCGGCTCGCCGAAGAAGGCCTCGGCGCCCTGCTGCTCCAGGGTCGCCAGCCTGCGCAGCAGCGCCTGGGCCGAGGCGCCAGTGAACAGGGCACGGTCCTCGCCCAGGGCGTCGGGCTGTTCGCGCAGGTGATTGAGGACCGCCTTGAGGTCCTTGAGGTCGAGCAGCAGCAGGCCTTCGCGATCGGCCACCTTGAAGGCGGCGTGCAAGGCGGCCTGCTGGCTGTCGGTCAGCTCCAACAGATTGCCCAGCAGCAGCGGGCCCATCTCGCTCAGGGTGGTGCGCAGCGGATGACCGCTCCGGCCATCGACGTCCCAGAGGGTGACCGGATAGGCCTGGGACTGGTGCGGCAGACCCTGGGCGGCGATGCGCTCGGCCAGCTTGCCCTGGGGTGCGCCGGCCGCGCCGAGGCCGCAGAGATCGCCCTTGATGTCGGCGGCGAAGACCGAGACGCCGGCATCGCTGAAGGCTTCGGCGAGGCGCTGCAGGGTCACGGTCTTGCCGGTGCCCGTGGCGCCGGCGATCAGGCCGTGGCGGTTGGCCAGCTTGAGTGGATGGCCGAGCGGTTGACCAGCGCTCTGGTCATTGGAAACGGCAGTACCCAGGATCAGCAGGGGCGTCGAGGACATGGCGCAGCTCCGTAGCAGTTCTGCGCCAGCTTAACCCGAGCGTCCGGGCTCAGGTACGGTTGCGAATGCGCTCGACGATGGCGGTGGTGGAGCTGTTCTCCACCAGACCGAGGATGCGCACCTCGCCGCCGTAGCCCTGCACGATCTGGGCGCCGACCACCTCGTCCACGCTCTTGTAGTCGCCGCCCTTGACCAGCACGTCCGGGCGCACCTGTTCCAGCAGGCGCTCCGGGGTGTTCTCGCTGAAGGGGATGACCCAGTCCACCGCGCCGAGGCCGGCCAGCACCGCCATGCGCCGGTCGACGCTGTTGATCGGTCGACCGGGGCCTTTCAGCCGGGTCACCGAGGCATCGTCGTTGACCGCCACGATCAGGCGATCACCCTGGGCGCGCGCCTGCTCCAGATAGGTCACGTGGCCGGCGTGGAGGATGTCGAAGCAGCCGTTGGTGAAGACGATCTTCTCGCCATGGGCGCGAGCGTCCTCGATGGCCAGCTGCAATTGTTCGAGGGACAGGACGCCGCGCTCGGAGCCTTCCGAACGCTGCACCGCGCGACGCAGCTCGGGGGCGCTGATGGCGGCGGTGCCCAGCTTGCCGACCACGATACCGGCAGCCAGATTGGCCAGCCCCACGGCCTGCGGCAGGTCTTCACCGGCGGCCAGGGCGGCGGCCAGGGTGGAGATCACGGTGTCGCCGGCGCCGGTGACGTCGAACACCTCGCGGGCCCGGGCCGGCAGGTGCAGGGCCGGCTGGGCGGGACGCAGCAGGGTCATGCCGTGCTCGCCACGGGTCACCAGCAGGGCGCCCAGCTCCAGGCGCGCCATCAGCTCGTTGCCCTTGGCGACCAGCTCGGCATCGTCGGCGCAGACACCGACGATGGCTTCGAATTCGGACAGATTCGGCGTGATCAGGCTGGCGCCACGATAGATGGAGAAATCCTTGCCCTTGGGATCGGCCAGCACCGGGATGTTGCGGGCCTTGGCCAGCTGGATCAGCGCCTGGTGGTTCTTCAGCGCGCCCTTGCCGTAGTCGGACAGCACCAGCACCTTGACCCCGGCCAGCATGGCGGCGGTGTCCGAGGCCAGCGCCTGGGGATCGGTGTCGAAGGGCTCTTCGAAGTCGACGCGGATCAGCTGCTGGTGGCGACTCATGATGCGCAGCTTGACGATGGTCGGCTGCTGGGCGATGCGCTGGAAGCGCACCTGCACATGGGCGGCTCTCAGGCTGTCGGTGAGGGCATCGGCGGCTTCGTCCTGACCGGTGACGCCGACCAGATAGGCCGGCGCGCCCAGGGCGGCGATGTTGAGGGCGACGTTGGCCGCGCCACCGGGACGATCCTCGTGCTGGTCGACGCGGACCACGGGCACCGGCGCCTCGGGGGAGATCCGCGAGGTGGTGCCGTGCCAGTAGCGGTCGAGCATCACGTCGCCAACCACCAGGACCGGCGCGAGATCGAAGCGAGGCATGGTCAGCTTCATAGGGACAGGCTCCAAAGCGCGAAAATGGCGGCGATCATAGCATAGGGGCCAAGGCGCCCCGGAAGCGCCTGCCGGCGGGAGAGGCCGGGGTCAGAGCTCGTCGCGGCGGCTTAGCCAGAACAGCTCGTGACGCCGCACGGCCTTGCGGAAGAATTCGTCTTCCCCGGTGCGCGGCCAGCGGCGACCGGCCAGCAGCCACTGGATGGCCCGGCGCAGGCGCTTCTTGGCCGGCAGCGGCACCAGCAGGTCGTGCTGCATCCCCAGGGCCATGGCCTTGTCCAGCCGCCGTTCGGGGGTCAGCAGCGGACTCCAGGGCACCAGGGGGGCCGGCGTCTCGATGGCGGGTGGCAGGGCGATGCCGCCCTCGGCCGGCCCCATGGGCCAGCGGTCGTTGTCGTGCAGGTGATTGGCGTAGAGCAATTCGAGCTCGGGCTGCCACTGGCTGAGGGTCAGGGCCTCGCGCAGGGCCTGGGTGCTGGCCACGTGATCGGCATGGGGATCGATCTGCGGATGCGGCAGCACCACCACCTCGGGGCGGAAGTGCTCCAGCAGGGCCACCAGATCGGCCACCAGGTTGCGCCAGGTGGGGGCGCCGTCGACATCGCCGGGCAGTTGCAGGGGGTTGTGGCGACGGGCACTGCGCACATCGCCTTCGCCGGATTCGCGGGAGCCGAAGGCGTCTTCCGGCGCCTGGCGCATGGCCGGCAGCTGCAGGCAGTAGTAGCCCAGCTGCACGCAACGCTCTGTTGGTACCCCACCCCACAGCGGGGTGACCAGGCTGTCCCAGGTGCGCAGGCGCCCCTTGAGCCGGGCCGCCGCCTGGCGATCGAGGCCCAGGCGCTGGTAGTGCGCGGCCTCGATTTCGCCCTGGGTCAGGGTGACGATGCTGGCTTCCCGCGCCTGGCTGTAGAGGCCGAAGGCGGCCAGCTCGGCGTCGTCGGCGTGGGGCGCGATGACCATCACTCTCTTGCTGCGGAGGTCCGGCTGGGCGAAGACGTGCAGGCGCAACTCGCCCTGCAGCCGACAGAAGCGCGTCCAGAGGTGCAATTCGCCGCGCCGCAGGGCCTCGGCATAGCCGCTGAGATTGACATAGCGCCGCCCGGCCACGCCGCGCTCGAAGTCCTGGCGATCCGCGTCGTCACCTGCGCGCAGACGTACTTGGGGATCCAGTAATCGGCCCAGCCAACCGGCCTTGAGGCGGCATTCCAGGAACAGCGTCAGCTCGCCCGGCGGCAATTCCACCGCGGCCAGGCGACCGTGCCGCAGATGCAGGCCCAGCACCAGGGTGTCGGCAGGGAACTGGTAGCTGTAGTTGTCGCGCGGCGAATAGAAGAGGTGATCGGCGAACCAGGCCTCGTGGCCGAGCCACACCAGCAGCGCCAGCAGCGGCGCGCTCCACCAGGGCCCCAGCGCCAGGCAGCCGAGCAGCACGACGGCGATGATGGCCAGGACCAGCCGCTTGTGGCGGCGGTGACGTTTGAGCAGGGCTTGTTTGCGGGCGGTCATCTCAGCTCTCGAAGACGGTGACGCGGTGGCACCAGCGGTCCTTGTAGTCGCGATCGGCGCGGCCGAAGGAATAACGCAACGTCTTGCCCAGGGCGCGGGCGTCCTGCCAGGCGGCCTGGGTGTTCAGATAGGTGAGGACGCTGCCCGGACTCAGGTCGCTGGCCGCGGGATCGACGCCGCCGTTGACGTACTCGACGCTGATCCAGTCGGGCGCTTCCACCCGATAGAGCACCTGGATCGCCACCGGGCGCTCGCCGAGCATGAGCAGCGAACCGGTCATGAATTCCCGCAGCAGGGCGAACACCTCGGCCAGCCGGGTCTTGCCCGGTACCTCGAAGCCCCAGCGCGCCTCGAACAGCTCGGCATAGATCCGTGCCTGCTCGGCGCTGTCCAGCTCGGCCATGGGGACCGCGCGGCCACCGGCGTCTTCGAACAGCCGCTGCTCGCGTCTCTGGTTGTAGCGGAATTTCTTCGACCAGGCTTCCGGCTCGCGGAGCATGGCCAGCTCTTCGCTCTGCCGGCGCAGACCGGCGAAACGCTCGTCGCACAGCGGCGACAGATAGCGGGCGCGCTGGCGCAGGGGCGCCAGCGCGCCAGGGGCGGCCGGCAGGATGATCTCGGCGTTGCCCAGGTCGAACAGGGCACGCTGGCGGCGCTTCTTCAGCACCGCGCGCGACAGCGCCAGCTCGCGCCCCCAGCAGGGTACCGCCGCCTGCAGGCCATCAGCGCCGGGCCAGCCCAGGTAGCGCACCGGGATGCCGGCCAGCTCGGCCAGGCGGGCGATGACCTCGGGGTGGGTGGCGACGCTGCCGCCATGACGCTGCCAGGCAGCGGCGTAGTCGGCGGCGGAAATCGTGGTCCAGCCGCGCTCGCGCCAGAAGCGGAATCTGTTCAGCATTCGATCGTCGGCGCCGGCGGCGCGACCTCCTCGAACTGCTTGGCATGCAGCCGCGCATAGTAGCCGTTCAGCGCCAGGAGCTCGCCATGGCTGCCACGCTCGACGATGCGGCCATTATCCATCACCAGGATCAGGTCGGCCTTCTCGATGGTGGAGAGGCGGTGGGCGATCACCAGGGTGGTACGGCCCTGCATGACGCGATCCAGTGCGGCCTGGATGTGACGCTCGGACTCGGTGTCCAGCGCCGAGGTGGCTTCGTCGAGGATCAGCAGCGGCGCGTTCTTCAGCAGGGCCCGGGCGATGGCCAGGCGCTGGCGCTGGCCGCCGGAGAGCAGCACGCCGTTCTCGCCGACCTGGGTGTCGTATTTCTGCGGCAGACGCTCGATGAATTCGTCGGCATAGGCCGCCTCGGCCGCCGCCCTGACCTGCTCCATGGGCGCCCCGGCCAGATCGCCATAGGCGATGTTGTTGGTGACGCTGTCGTTGAACAGGGTGACGTGCTGGGTGACCAGGGCGATGTGCCGGCGCAGGTTGGTCAGGCGATAGTCCTGGATCTCCAGGCCATCGAGGAGGATCTCGCCCTCTTCGTGCTGGTAGAAGCGCGGGATGAGATTGGCCAGGGTCGACTTGCCGCTGCCCGAGCGACCCACCAGGGCCACCATCTGGCCGGGCTCGGCGACGAAGTCGATGCCTTCCAGCACCGCCTTCTCGGTACCCGGATAGCGGAAGGTCAGGTTGCGCACCTCCAGGCGACCCTGGACGCGCTCGCGCTCTTCGCGGCCTTCGTCGCGCTCGGCGGGTTCGTCGAGTTGCTCGAAGATGCTTTCCGCGCCGGCCACGCCGCGCTGGATGGTGGAGCTGACCTCGGAGAGCTGGCGGATCGGCTTGGGCAAGAGGCCGGCCATGGTGATGTAGGCTACCAGGTCACCGGCGGAAGCTTCGCCGCGCAGCCAGAGCACCAGGAACATCAGCACCGCCATGGCCGAGTAGATGACCAGCTGCAGCATGGGCGTATAGACCGCGCCGGTCTTGGTCATGGTCAGCTGCTTGTCGGTGTTGGCCGTGCTGGAATCGAGGAAGCGCTGCTGCTCGTAGCGCTCGCCACCGAAGCTGCGCACCACCCGATAGCCCTGGATGGCTTCGGAGGTGATGTGGGTGACGTCGCCCATGGCCGACTGGATCTTGCTGCTCTGCTTGCGGAACTTGCGACTGGCGCTGGTCACCATCAGGGCGATCAGCGGCAGGATGGCCACCATCACCAGGGTCAGTTTCCAGTTCATCCACAGCAGGGAAGCGAACAGGAAGACCACGGTCATGCCTTCGCGGATCACCACCTTGATCGCCTCGGTAGCGGCGCCGGTCACCATGGTGACGTTGAAGGTGATGCGCGAGATCAGATGACCCGAGTTGTTGGCGTCGAAGTAGCGATTGGGCAGCCGCAGCATGTGGTTGAACAGCGCCACCCGCAGGTCGTGCACCAGGCCGAGGGAGACCCGCGCCAGGAAGTAGTTGCCGAGAAAGGAACCGACGCCCTGCCAGGCGGCGATCAGGATGATCATCAGCGGCACCGCCTGCACCAGGTGCAGGCCACCGACGATGGGCCAGCCCGGAAACATGGAGGCATTGGGGTTGTTCAGGCCATCGACGAAGTACTTGAGGATGCCCGCCAGCATCGGCTGGGTGGAGGCGAAAATCAGGAAGCCGACGATACTCAGGGCGAACATGCCGATGTAGGGCCGCACGTAGCCGAGCAGGCGGAAATAGATCTTCAGACTGGAGGTCTGCGCAGGGGAGTCTTGGCTCATGGTCTCGTCGTGACGCAAAAGCGCCATGTTAACACGCACCCGCCGCCGACCCAGCGGCGGGATTTTCCGCTAGGCTTGCCCTCCCCTGCTGCGGAACCCTGACATGCAACCGCTGATCGCCACCTATGCCGAACTCAAGGACTACTGGCGCCTGGAGGTGCTGGATGCGCCGGGCAAGCCCTTGCGCCTCAAGCGCCTGTTCCGGCGCGTAGCGGCCGGAGAGAGTGCGAGCTTTCTGTTCTGGTATCGCCTGGCGCAATTTCTCTACTGCCGCCCGCGCGGCCTGCTCAACTATCGCAAGCTGGCCGAGCGCATCAATCGCCGGCTGATCCGTCGGCACAATATCGAGATCCTGCTGGGCGCGCGCATCGGCCCCGGGTTGCGCCTGCCCCATCGCATGGGCATCTGCGTGTCGAATCTGGCGGTGATCGGGCGCAACGTGATGATCCGCCAGCACACCACCATCGGCATCAAGAGCGACGATCCGGCGCGACTGGTCGGCATCTTCATCGGCGACAACGTCAGCCTCGGTGCCCACGTCTGCATCGTCGGCGACCACCTGACCATCGGCGACAACGTGGTGGTCGGCGCCGGCGCCCTGGTGATGCGCGACATCCCCGCCGACAGCCTCTACTACAGCCGCCACGAGGCGGTGATCCGCCCGCTGCCGGGCGCTACGCCCGGGGATGCCGCCCGCTGAGGACGGTCCGCAGCATCTGCGGCAGGACGCCATACAGATACAGCCGGTTGCCCAAGAGCTGCCGCCCCAGATAGCGCAGCACCTTGCCGCGCGAGGCGCCCTTGTAGTGCAGGCGCAGCAGCAGGGCGACATAGAATTTCTCGATGTCGCGAAAGCGCCGCTGGGCCGGGGTCTCGGCTTCCAGTTCGGACAGCGAATGGTCGAGGATGCCCGCGCAAAGCAATTCGACCGGCTCTTCCCGCGCCAGCGCCTGCACCCGCAGGAAAAAGGAGACATCGACGCCATAGAGGGCGAAGCGCTCGTCGAAGACATCGCCGTGGCGGGCCGCGATACGCGCGGCCAGGCCCTGCGTCAGGCACAGCCCCGAACTGATGGTCACGGTGGCCTGGGGATCCAGGGGGCCCTCCGCGGTCACCACCGCCTTGTATTGATGGGGATAGCGGATGGCGCCCGCCCCCAGCACCAGGGGCACCAGCAACTCGGCCTGCTGCCCGAGCGCCTGCAGAAAGCGTGCGTCCACCACGGTGTCCTGGTCGAAGATCACCAGGCGCTCGGCGCCCAGCCGCAAGGCCTGGTTGTAGACCCGGCTCAGCGGCGGATTGCCGAGGTCCTCGCTGATGAGCACCTCCGTCCAGCCCGGCGCGGCGAGCAGCGTCTGGCGATCCGCCTGAGCCAGGGGCTGGGGCCCGTTGTTCCAGACCAGCAGGACGCTGTCGGCCGGCAGGCTGGCGGAGGGCTGGGCCAGCAGGCTGTCGAGGGTGGCCGACTCCCCAGGGCGCAAGCCATAGAGGACGACGAGAAAGAGCGTTTGCATGGGCTTTCCTGAGGATGGCGGCCTAGCCGCGCACCCGCTTGCGCAGGTAGTCGAGGGCCGCGCTGGCTTCGTCGGCCAGGTGCGGACGCGGCAGGTCGTTGGGCCAGATGCCTTCGGCGAAGGCCTGGCGATCCCCGCCGCCGAGGCGCTCGCTCAGCGCCCGCTCCCACCAGACGTGGCGGCAGGCGCGGGCATAGCTGTCCTGGGGCGCCAGGCAGCCGTAGAGCAGCTTGCGCCCCAGACTCGCGCGCTGCTTGTCCAGTCCGGCCAGTTGCCACTTCACCCGCAGGCGGGTCCAGACATCGGGCAGCGGCTTGGTCAGGGGCACCTCCTGCCAGTGCCGCTGCAGCTCCGGGGAATAGTCTTCGCCGTAGCGCTCGAAGAAGTGCGCCAGCATGAAGTGCAGAAAGCGCTTTTCCGCGTAGTAGTGGCGCACGGGACCGCGCGCCGCGCTGATGGCCAGATCCGCCAGGCTGAACGACAGGGCGATCTGCTCCAGGGTATGGACCTCCTCGTCGTGGCCATGCCAGTCGTCGATCAGGGCGATGGCCCGCTCGACCCGCGGCAGATGGCTGCGTGCCAGACCGCAGACGCCGCTGTTATAGAGCCGGGTCTCTTCCGCCGGCTCCTGGCCACGCGCGGCCAGGGCGGCGGCGAACCGGGCGAATTCCGGACGGGTACGGGCCTTGCGCCACGGCCACTCCTCGATGTCCATCAGCCCGCGCTGCTCATCGATGCCGTCGAACAGCGCGGCCAGCGGCGTCTGGACCACGGTGTCGCTGTCGAGGAACAGGGTCTTGTCGGCGGCGGGCAGCGCCCAGGCGATGGCGCAGGCCTTGCTGCGGTGCAGATAGCCGTGCTGCCCCTGCCAGGCCTTGAGCGTCGCCCCCTCGATGGCCAGCACTTCCACCGGCCAGCCGCGATAGTCCTGCGGCCGATCGGTCAGGATACGGAGGGCGATGTCCTGGCCCTGGCGCCAGTGCAGGGCGCTGAGCAGGCTGAATTTCAGCTCCTGCCGATAGGCCTGAGCACCGCCGTAGACGAAATACAGGAGTTGGCGTGTTGGGCGCATGTAAAGCTGCCGGCAAAAATCTGATTCTAGCAGCAAGCGGCCGGATAGGTCGTAAGGGTCACTTCACAGCCTGCCACCTTCGGGTAACATGCACGCCCTGACGTTGACGGGTCCTGCATGAAGCCTCTCGAACATTCGCGCTATCTCGAACTGCGCGACGCCGCCCAGGTAGTGGAAGCCGACCACCATGGCGACAAGGTCCTGCGCCTCACCGATGGCAGCTATCTCAAGCTGTTTCGCCGCAAGCGGCTGTTGACCTCGGCGGCGCTGTTTCCCTACGCCCAGCGTTTTGCCGACAACGCCCGCCAACTGGCCGAGCGCGGCATCCCCTGCCCGCAGGTTCTGGAGGTCTATCGCGCCGCCTCGCTGCAGCGCGACCTGGTGCACTACAGTCCGCTGCCGGGCGCCACCCTGCGTCAACTGCGTACCTCGAGCGAGGCCGCGACCCTGCGGCCGGCGCTGGGTCGCTTCATCGCCGAATTGCACGACAGTGGTGTCTATTTCCGTTCGCTGCACCTGGGCAACGTGGTGCTGACGCCGGAAGGCGAACTGGGGCTGATCGATATCGCCGACCTGCGCTGCCATGCGCGGCGTCTGCCGCTGCGCCTGCGGGTGCGCAACTTCCACCACCTGCTGCGCTATACCGAGGATCGCGACTGGCTGTTCGAACCCGGTCGCGAACCCTTCCTCAGGGCCTATGCCGAAGCCTGCCGCCAGCCCCTGGACTGGCGCGAGCTCGACCGGCAACTCCAGGACTAGTGCGGTGTTTCAGAAATTACCTGCACAATTTCGGCGGCGCTTTTTTGGCCTTGGCGGCGTTGCCGCTCCTCGCCATAGCCCTGCTATGACTCGTCGCGGCGCCTAGCCCATACCAAAAAAATCACTCGCCGATTCTTGCGCGAACTTCTGAAACACCACACTAGACCGGCACCGCCTGTCCCAGCGCCAGCTTGCGCCGGCGCTGCACCTCGGCGCCGGCGATCATCGCCGCGGGCAACAGCACCAGCGGCCACAACTCGTCCGGATTGCCGATCAGCTTGGCGCCATCGAAATTGAGCATCAGCAGGGCCACGGCCAGATAGAGTCCCCAGGGATCGCGCTGGCGCAGGGCCGCGCCCAGGCTGGCCAGCATCAGCACGCCAAAGATCAGCAGCGACACCAGGCCGGTGTAGATGCCGAAGGACACGAAGATGTTGTGCGGGTGCTGGATGGCCTCGGTGCCGTGCAGCAGGTCGTGACTCTGATAGCCCAGACCGCAGCCCAGCCACCAGCCGCAGGACTCCCAGTCCTTGATCATGAAGTGGAACAGCTCGATGCGCCCGGAGTCCGCGCGGCCCCAAAAGGCGACGAACCAGGCTTCGGTGTGCACCACCTGGATCACCCCGGCGATCAGGGCACTGACCAGGACCACCAGCGCCAGGGTGCGCAGCGGAAAGCGCGGAAAGGCGAAGAGCACGCCGAGGGCGGCGAGGAAGCCGATGCCGACCAGGCCGGTGCGGGTCTGCAGGGCGAAGGAGATGCCGACGATGGTGACCACCACGGCCGCCAGCAACTCGATCCAGCGCCGCTCGCGGATCCAGGTGGGCGCCGCCAGGCCGCCCAGGCAGACCATCCAGATGCTCACATAGATGGGATTGGAGATGCGTCCCGGCAGGTGGATGACCCGCTGGCCGACGGCATAGTGGCCGGTGAGCCAGAACACCAGGCTGGAGCCCACGGCATAGGCGCAGACCACCCAGAAGGCCAGGCGCACGAAGCCGGGCCGGCGAAAGAAGTCGCCATCCACCAGGCAGGCCACGCTCAGCACGAACAGCAGCACATAGAGGATGTGCTTGAAGAACTGCCCCTCCTCGGCCCGCACCCCCGGCACGATGAACCAGGCGAGAAACACCAGCCAGAGCAGCAGCAGCGGCGAGCGCCAGTCGATCAGCCGCGGGCGCAGCACGAAGAGGATCAGTGCCGGCAGGGCGATCGCCGCATAGTAGTAGCTGTTGATCCACTTCGCCGTGGGGATGCACAGGTAGGCGGCCATGAACACCAGCACCGCCAGGGTGAAATAGCGACTCTGCTGCAGGCGATTGAGCAAGGGTGTCACCACAACAGGGCTCCCAGGAGTGCACCGACCAGGAAGGCCAGTGCCAGTTTGATGCGTTCCATCCGCCGGCGCTTCCGCTTGTCGTTGCGGTCCTTGTCGCTGACCACGTGCTGGCCGAAGCCGGTGTGCAGCACGGCATCGTTTTCCAGGATCAGCGCGTGGCGCTGGGCGTCGGCATAGCGCCGGGACAGTTCCTTCTCGCCGCTCAGGTCGCCATAGGGCGCGTGCAGCAGGTAGTCGGCGCGCCGGCGCAGACCGGGATTGAAGGAAAAGCCCTGCCATTCGGGCTTGTGCGAGCCGACCTCATGAAAGGCGATGCCGGCATGCACCTGGCGCGGCTTGAGATAGACGTAGGGGCTGTGGATCGCCAGGTCATGGGCATGGCTGCGCAGCCAGACCTGCAGCGCCTGGGGATCGGCCTCCAGCAGCGCCTGGGAATCCTCGATGAAGCCCGGGCGATAGAAGGCCCAGTCGTCTTCGCAGTGAAAGATCCAGCTTGTCTCGACCCGGGCATAGGCGGCGTCGACGCTGCGCATCTGGCCGAGCTTGGGGTTGTTGACGATGAACTCGGTGTGCTCGCGCCAGTGCGCCGGGATGCAGTCGCGTACCGCTTCGTCGCCGGAGTCCTCGGTGATGAAGACCTGGCGGATGGGCGCGGTGTTGAATTCGTCGAAGGTCGCCAGCGTCTGCCTGAGCAGGTCGAAGCGCCCGCAGCTGGTGACGACCACAGAGATGTCGCTGTCGGCGGAAAACTGCACGTTCTACCCTTTCTGCCAGTTGAGTCGAAAGCCGGACCTTGCGCGGCGCATCAGCGTCCCAGCCAGCCCAGCAGGCGGCGCAGGAACCCCGGTGCGACGGCCGGTCGCAGCGCTGGGGTTATAGCCGAAACGATGCGCTCACCCAAGTGGCCGAAGGCGAAAGAGTGACGCGCCAGGGCCTCTCCCGCCCTGGCGATGGCCGCGGCGTGCGCCGGATCGCTTCGCAGCCGGGCGAGTTTCTCGCGCAATTCCTCCAGCGAGCGATAGAGCACCACGTTGACGCCATCCTCGAAGCCCAGCGCCCGGTTCTCTTCTTCGCCCTGGTCATAGGTGAAGAGCACGCAGCCGCAGGCCATGGCCTCGAAGTTCTTGATCATGTATTCGCCCATCCCGACATCGGCGCCGACAAAGAAGCGGATGCGGTTGAGCGTCTGCAGGTATTCGTCGCCCGAGCGGGTCTTGGTGATCAGCAGCGGCTCGACCCTGGCCAGGTCTTCCAGCAGCTGCTTGCGGCCGCTGTAGGCCACGCTGCCCAGGCTGCCGACGAAGCCCAGTTCGATATCGCGCTCGACACCCAGGTCGCGCAGGCGACTGTCGTCGTAGCCCTTGGGCACGAAGTGGGCGTCGATCCCCTCCTCCTGCAGCCGCCGCGCCACCCCGGCGCCGGAGACCAGCACCCGGACGTGGGGCATGGCCCGGTAGTAGCGGCTGAATTTGCCGGTGTACTTGCAGGGGATGAAATTCTGGTAGGCGTCGTGTTCCAGCTCCACCAGATTGGGCAGGCTGCGAATGAAGGAGATCTGCTTGAGCTGCTTCTTGAACCTCAGAAACAGCAGGATGCGGTCGTATTGCTCGGGCTGGGGCACGGCGCGGCGGAAATAGCCGCGCAGATCGGCCTGTTCCTCGTCGCTCAGCCAGCGCAGGTCGCAGTCGCAATGGGCGGCGATGCTGGCATAGAAGTGGTCCAGCAGGATGCGTTGCTCCTTCTGGACCAGGAACAGGACTTTCACGGCGCCGGGGCCTTGAAGGCGGCGACCATCGGCAGCCGCCAGAAGTCGCGGCGCACGGCCTCGTCGGAGAAGCGTTCGGCCAGGCGCTCGCGCATGTGCTGCACGCAGGCGCGTCTCTGGCTCGGCGCCAGGCGGCCCAGATGCTGCAGACCCTGGCCCAGGGCCTCGGCGTCGCCCAGGGGAAAGAGAAAGCCCACGCCTTCGACGATCTCCCGGGCGCCGCCGCAGGAGGTGGCGATCAGGGGCACGCCGGCGGCCATGGCTTCCAGCAGGACCATGCCGAAGGGCTCGTGGTCGGAACTCAGGGCGAAGACGTCGAAGGCCTTGAAATAGCGCCGGGCGCCTTCCACCTGGCCAAGGAACAGCACCCGGTCGGCGATGGCCAGTTCGCGGGCCAGATCCTTGAGGTCTTCTTCCAGGCGACCCTTGCCGAGAATCGCCAGCAGGGCGTTGGCCGGCAGATTCGGCAGGGCGGCGGCGAAGCCGCGCAGCAGCGTGGCCTGATCCTTGTCCGGATGCAGGCGACCGACGTTGCCGACGATCCAGGCGTCATGGGGCAGCTTGAGCTCGGCGCGGGCCTGGTCGGCCGGCAGGAGTTCGCGCTCCACCGCCTCGACGTCCAGGCGGTTGTAGAGGGTCTCGATGCGCTCGGCGGGCCAGTCCTTGAGGCGCAGGCGCAATTCGTCGCGCACCGCGTCGGAGACGCCCAGCAGGGTCAGCCGCTTGCTCATCAGCTTGGCGAACAGCCGCCGGCCGAGCCGGTCGTAGTCGCCAAAGGCATGGTGCACGCCGATCACCGGCAGATTGGTGGCGAGGCAGGCGATCCAGATCGGCTTGAAGCGATGGGCGATGACGAAGCGGATGCCCCGCGAACGGACGATCTCACGCAGCGCCTGGATGGCGCCGAGCTTGAGTCCGCGCACGTCCCGGGAAGAGTACTCCAGGAACAGCACCTCGTCGCTGCCGCAGCCGGCCGCCACCTCGGCGTCGGCGGTGCCGGTGAGAAAGACCGTGGTGACGCGATAGCCGCTGCCCGCGAAGAGGCTGGCGGTCTGGCGGGCGCAGTCGAGGAAGGGACCGTCGTAGCCGTGACAGAACTGCAGCACCCGCGGTTCGGCGGAACGCGTCATACGCCAGCCCCCTCCTTGACCACCAGGATGTCTTCCATGATCAGATACTGCAGATCCGAGCCGAAAAACATGTTCAGGGCGTCGGTGGGCGAGCAGACCATGGGTTCACCGCGGCGGTTGAGCGAGGTGTTGAGGGACACGCCGTTGCCGGTGAGCTTTTCCAGCTCGACCATGAGGTCGTACCAGCGCGGATTGTGCCGGCGCTCCAGTACTTGGGCGCGGGAGGTGCCGTCTTCGTGGACCACCTCGGGTACCCGGCTCTTCCACTCTTCGTTGACCTCGAAGGTAAAGGTCATGAAGGGCGAGGGATGGTCGACCTTGAGCATCTGCGGTGCCACGGTGTCGAGCATGGACGGGCAGAATGGCCGCCAGCGCTCGCGGAACTTGATCTGGGCATTGATGCGATCGGCCACGCCCGGCACGCTGGGGCAGCCGATGATGGAGCGACCGCCCAGGGCGCGCGGACCGAATTCCAGGCGACCCTGGAACCAGGCCACCGGATTGCCGGCCACCATGATCTCGGCGATGCGCCGGGGCATGTCGTCGATCCGCTCCCACTTGGGTGCGTTGGGATGGCGGGCGCAGGCGGCGATGACGTCTTCGTTGCTGTAGCCGGGGCCGAGATAGACGTGCTCCATCTTCTCCACCGGCACGCCGCGGGCATGGGAGACGTAGGCGGCAGCGCCGACGGCGGTGCCGGCATCGCCCGAGGCCGGCTGGACGAACAGCTCCTTGACCTCGGGACGGGCGATGATCTTCTGGTTTAGCTTGACGTTGAGCGCGCAGCCGCCGGCAAAGGCAATCTTGCCGGTCTGGCGGATGATGTCGCCCAGGTAGTAGTCCATCATCTCCAGCGCCAGCTTCTCGAACAGCGCCTGCATGCTGGCGGCATAGTGGATGTAGGGATCGTCGGCGATATCGCCTTCGCGCTTGGGCCCCAGCCACTCGATCAGCTTGGGCGAGAAGTAGTAGCCCTTGCCCTTTTCCTTGTAGCGGCGGAAACCGATGACGTTGGCGTAGTCGGTGTTGATGATCAGCTCGCCGTTCTCGAATTTCGCCAGGCGCGAGAAATCGTACTTGCTGGCATCGCCATAGGGCGCCATGCCCATGACCTTGAATTCGCCGTCGAGCATCTCGAAGCCGAGGAATTCGGTGAGGGCGCCATAGAGGCCACCCAGGGAGTCCGGATCGTAGAACTCCTTGATCTTGTGGATCTTGCCGTTCTCGCCGTAGCCGAAGAAGGTGGTGGCGTATTCGCCCTTGCCATCGATGCCGAGGATCGCGGTCTTTTCGCTGAAGCCCGAGCAGTGATAGGCACTGGAGGCGTGGGCCAGGTGGTGCTCGACGGCTTCCAGCTTGACCTTCTTGAGGTCGAAGCCGAGCTGCACCAGGCACCACTCGATGCGCTTCTGGTAGCGGTGATAGCGGCGATTGCCGAACAGGATGGCGTCCAGGGCGCGATCCGGCGCGTAGGCATAGCGCTTGGCGTAGTGCCAGCGGGCTTCGCCGAAGAGGCTGATGGGCGCATAGGGAATGGCCACCACGTCGACGTCGGCGGGGGTGATCCCGGCCTGTTCCAGGCAGAACTTGGCCGACTCGTAGGGCATGCGATTCTTGGCATGCTTGTCGCGTACGAAGCGTTCTTCTTCCACCGCGGCGATCAGCTTGCCGTCGATATAGAGCGCGGCGGAGGGATCGTGGCTGAGGGCGCCGGACAGGCCAAGGACGGTCAGGGACACAGGTAAAGCCTCTGTACAGGGCGAAGCCAGGGGAGTTCGCCGGGGTTTCGCGAGGCCGCTGCAGGCCCGCCTCGCCTCAAAAACGGCGAATTATAGCCGTTCAGGCAGGCCACGGGTAATGGCCGCACGCCGGAGCGGGGCTTAGCGCACGGCGATTCAGCCCCGGTACAGATGGCGGCGCTTCGCTCAAGCCGGCGGCAGGCGCTCGTCGAGCAACCGGTGCAGGGCGCTGTCGGTCGGCCAGTTGCGCAGCAAGCGGGCACGGTCGCGGGCATAGGCACTGGCATAGGCGCTGTCGCTGCCGTGGGCCTGCAGGGCGTCGAGGTCGATCACCAGCCAGCGGCTGTCGTGCCAGATCAGGTTGGTGCCCTTGAAGTCGCCATGACCGAGGCGCTCGCGGCGCAGGGCCTCGACCAGCGCCAGCAGGGCGTCCAGCTCGGCCGCGGGCGGGGCGGAATCCACATAGGGGGCAAAACGCTCCAGCAGATTGGGCCCGTCGACGAAGGGCGTGACCAGATAGGCGCGACCGCGCAGGCCGAGGAAGCGCCGCTCGCGCACGGCCAGGGGCTCGGGGGTGGGAATGCCGAGGAACCGCAGGCGATGGCCTTCGCGCCAGCTGTGCCAGGCCCGGCTCGGTCGCCAGAAGCGCGTTAGCCAGTGGCCGAAGCCCTTGATGTTGTATCTCTTGAGCACCAGGTCCTGGCCCTGCCACTGCAGCCGGGCCACGGTGGCGGCGCCGCCGTCCTTGAAGGTCGGCAGGCCGGCCAGGGCGGCATCGGGATCGGCCAGCAGGCCTTCCAGACGACTCAGCCAGGTACGGCGCACGGCGATCAGGCCGAAGGCGCTGCGGGTGACGGCGAACAGGGTGCACTCCCGACCGCTCTTCTTCAGGTAGTCGGCCAGGCGCCAGCGGCGGATCTCGGCGGTGCGCGCCAGCAGGGCGTCGAGGCGCAGGGCGTGCTCGGCATTGACCAGCAGGTAGTGGATCAGCAGTTCTTCCAGCTGGGCATCCAGGGCGGCCGGCAACTGGGCGAAGAACACCGCCAGATTCTCCTGCACCCGCGCCTGGGACAGCGGCTGGCCGACGCTCTCGGCCTGGATGTCCGCCGCGTCTATGACCAGGGCGGCGCCGTCCTTGACCAGCAGATTGTCCAGGTGCAGATCGGCTTGCCAGAGGCCCTGGGCATGCAGCCGCGCCAGGGTGGCGAGGGCGGCGCCAAGCAAGTCGTTCTGCGCCGGCGACAGGGGTGGCTCGGCGGCCACCTGCTGCCAGAGCTGCTCGACGCTGGGCGCCGCCTCGATGAAGTCGAACAGCAGCCAGGCGCCCTGCCCGCCTGCCTCGCCGCTGTCCAGCAGCGCGGGAGTCGGCGCCGCGGCGGCCGCCAGCAGGCGACAGCCCTCGCACTCGCGGGCGAATTGCCGGCTCGCGCGCTCGCCGACCAGCAGCTTGGCCAGCACCCGCCGGCCCTGCCAGCGGGCTTCGCCGACATAGCGCTGACCGGGCAGCACCCTGAGCAGCGACAGCACTTCCAGTTCGCCACCGGGCAGTTCGATGCGCAGCGGCAGGGCTGGCGCGCGGCCGGCCCTGGCCAATTGCTCCAGGGTCATGCCTTGCGCTCCTTGTGGCGGCGACGCCCGGCCAGACGCTGGCTCCAGTCCCGCACGGCGGCGCTGTCCAGCGGCTGGTCCAGATAGCTCGCCAGCAGGCGGGCGATGTCCGGTTCACTCCATTGCGGCGCGCGGCGCAGCAGGGGTTCGAGATCGCGCAGGCGATCGCGCCGGCCGAACAGCAGCGGCCGGGTCTTTTCCAGATCGATCAGCCGCGCGACCAGGCCTTCGCCCTGGCGCTGCAGGAACAGATGCTTGGGATAGAAGCAGCCGTGCACCTGGCCGGCGCCGTGCAGCTGCCGGGCCAGTTCACCGACGGCGACCAGCACCGCCTGGCGCTCGTCCGGCGCCAGGTGCGGCCAGACCCGCAGCCAGCTGTCCAGATCGCGCCAGTCATCCAGCGCCCGGGTCAGCAGGATGGCGCGCCAGCCCTGGTCGTCGCGGCGCTCGCCGTAGTACGCCAGCTCCAGCGCCGGGATGCCGAGCTCGGCGTAGTGGCGGATGTTGCGACTCTCGCGGGCAAAGGTCGGCTCGCCCAGCGGGCGGGCCAGGGTCCGGGTCAGGTAGTCGCGCTGGCGCTTGAGGTAGTAGCCATGACCGGCGACGTCCAGGCGAAACACCTGGCTGAAGCCGCCGCGCCCCTGGTTGGGTTCATCCACCGCGGGCAGCTCCAGCGCCCACAGCGCCGCGAAGCTGTCCAGACCCTGGCCGGCCAGCACGGCCCGATCCTCGGCCGCCCATACCTCGTTCATTCCCGCCCCTTGAAATAGTCCAGCACCTCGCGGATGCGCCCCTTGTCGTTGTCGCTGAGGCGCGCGCGACCGCGGTATTGCAGATAGAACCTGAGGCGCTGGGTGCGCGACAGCTGGTACTTGGCCACCTTGTCCAGGCAGGCCAGGTCCTTGACGATGCGCCAGCGCAGCCAGTGGCCGACCCAGAAGGCGCCGGCCGGGCAATCGATGAAATAGAGCACGCCCTGGCCATCCACCAGCAGGTTGCGCCACTTGAGATCGTTGTGGACGAAATGGTGGTCGTGCAGGGTACGGGTGGCCGCGGCCAGCTGGCGGCTGACGTTGTCGACCCAGACCCGGTCGCGCAGGCGTGGATCCTCGCGCCGGGCCAGTTCGGCGAGATCCAGGGTGTCGGGAATCTCGCGGGTGATCATGGCGCCGCGGGTGAACCCCCGGGGCGAACGCTCCATCCCCCAGGCCACCACCGGCGCGGTGGCGATGCCCCACTTGGCGAAGCGCTTGAGATTCTGCCACTCGGCCTTGACCCGCGGCCGCCCGACATAGCGCCGTAGCCCCTTGCCGGCGCCGTGGTAGCGCTTGACGTAGTAGCGGATGCCGTCGCGCTCGATGCGCACCACTTCCGACAGCGGATCGCTGGTCAGGCGTTCGCCGGTCAGGGCGAACACCGCGTCCAGCGTCGCGAACTCGGGCAGGTGGGCGACGCTGGAATCGATGCGCCAGTCAGCCATCAGAGCCGGTCCCCGTAGCGTTCCTTGCGCTCCAGCAAGGCGGCGGCCTTGCGTTCCAGCCGCGCCAGCAGCGGGGCCTCGTCGCGCAGGATCTCGCGCAGCGGGCGCTGGAAGTAGCCGCGCAGGAAGCGCAGGAAGTCGCGCCGCGTCAGGCCGATGCCCAGGGCGGAGAAATACAGTCCGGCCAGGTCCTTGTCGCGCCAGCGCCGGGGCACCTGGGCGCGGCACTGGGCGCGGTGCAGGTCGATCAGCCAGAGTCGCAGATTGGCCACGGTGACCGGCTGGGCGGTGTCGAGCAGGAAATGGCAGATGTAGCAGTCGCGATGATTGACGCCGGCCCGGTGCATGGTGCCGGTCATGCGCGCCACCTCGGCGATCAGCGCCCGCTTGAGCGCCGGCTCGGGGGGCTGGCGGACCCAGTCGAGACTGAAGTCTTCGAGACTGACAGTGGGCGCCAGCTCCTCGGTGATGATGAAGGAGTGCTGGGTCGCCGGATTGACGCCGCGCTCGCCAAAGGCCACGGCGGTCATGGTCGGCACGCCGACCTGGTGCAGCCGCTCGATGGCCTGCCATTCCTGGCGCGCGCCCAGCACCGGCTGCTTGGCCTGCAGCAGATTCTTGGCGATCTCGCCCCAGCCGATGCCGCGGTGGATCTTGACGAAGTAGCCGCGCCCGGCCACCTCGGTGCGCAGGGTGCGGCGGCCGTCCAGTTCGCGATAGACCTGGCCCTGCAGGGCCTCCACGGCGACGAAGGGATCCTGGCCGGCCCAGAAGCTGGCGAAGGGCTCACGCAATTCCAGGGTCATGCCACCCCCAGGATGACATCGGCGGCGCGCTCGGGCAGTGAATAGAGGTCGGCGCTGTCGGCGAAGGCCAGGCCGTTGCGACCCTGCACCGCGCGGCGCTCGGGATCGGCCAGCAATTCGGCCAGCATCCGGTCCAGGATCTCCTGGGCGAAGGGCGACGGCACCACCTCGCCGGCGCGGGCCTCGTCGATGTAGTGGGCATAGCCGCAGACGTCGGTGACCAGCACCGGCAGCCCGGCGACCAGCGCCTCCAGGAGCACGGTACCGGTGTTCTCGTTATAGGCCGGATGGATCAGCAGATCGGCGCCGAGCAGGAAGCGCGGGATGTCGCTACGCCCCTTGAGGATCTGGACGCGATCGCTCACGCCCAGGGCCTTGGCCTGCAGCAGGAAGGGCTTGGGATCGTCCTGGCCGATGGCGAACAGCCGGGTGCGCTTGCGCAACTCCCTGGGCAGGGAGGCCAGGGCGCGCAGACTGCGATCCAGACCCTTGGTCTTGAAGCCGGAACCGATCTGCACCAGCAGCAGCTCGCCCTCCTCCAGCCCGAATTCGCGCCGGAAGTCGGCGCGGATCTCGGCGGCATTGGCCGGCGCGCGACGGTCGGCGGCGATGCCCGGCGGCAAGAGGTGGAAGCGCGGCGCCGGCGTGCCGTAGTGCTTGACGAACAGCGGCTGCTGCACCTCGGAGATCATCAGGATCTCGGTGGAGGACTCGGGCGCGAACACCGCCCGCTCGTATTCGGCGAAGTGGCGATAGCGACCCCACTGGCGATAGAGCGGGTTGCGCAGGGTCTGGGCCTTGTCCTCGAAACAGGGATCGGCGGCGTAATAGACGTCCAGTCCCGGCATCTTGTTGAAGCCGATCACCCGGTCGACCGGATCGCGGGCGAGGTCGGCCTGCAGCCAGGCGTGGAATTTCTCGTTGCGTCGGTGATTGAACAGGGCGCTGACCCGGGCCACCCGCACATCGAAGCCCTCCGGTACCGGGCCTTCCCAGATCAGGGTGTAGACGCGAATGGCATGGCCGCGGCGCTGGCACTCCTGGGCGATGCGCAGGAAGTCCCGCTGCAGGCCGCCAAAGGGAAAGTACTTGTAGAGCACGAAAGCCAGGGTCATGCGGGGAGGTCTTCCAACAGCAGGGTTTCCAGTTCCAGTTCGACCCGCTCCGGGGTCAGGGCGGCCAGACTCGCGGCCGGCTGATCGCGCGGCTCGTCGGTGCCATCCAGGCCCACGGCGCTCAGGTGCACCTGGGAGCGGCCATAGGCGCCGACCTTCTTCGGACTGGTCGGGCCATAGAGCGAAACGGTGGGCACGTCCAGGGCGGCCGCCAGGTGGCCAAGACCGGTATCCACCGCCACGCAGGCCCGGGCGCCGGCCAGCACCTTGGCCACCCCGGCGAGATTCAGGCGCGGCAGCACCTGGACGCCATCCAGGCCGTCGGCGATGCGTTCGGCCCGGGCGTGCTCCGCCTCGTTGCCCCACAGCAGCCGCACCGGCCAGTCCAGCCGGCTCATGCGTTCGGCCAGTTCGCGCCAGTGGGCCTCGGGCCAGTGCTTGCTGACCCAGGTGGTGCCATGCAGGAAGACCACATAGGGCGTCTCGTTGGGCCCGGCCAGGCGTTGCCGATCCAGGCCGTAGTCACCCACGCCGGCCGGCAGCGGATAGTCCAGCGCCTGGGCGAACAGCTGGCGGATCCGCTCCAGGGCATGCTGCCCCTTGGCCACGTGATAGCGTTCGTCATAGAAGCGGCTGGCCAGGGGCTCGCGCGCGGAATTTCGGTCGAGACCGGCCACCGGCGCCTCGGCATAGCGGGTCAGCCAGGCGCTCTTGAGCAGGCCCTGGGCATCGATCACCCGGTCATAGCGCTGCTCGCGCACCCGACTCTTGAATTCGCCCCATTCGCCACTGGCCCAGGCGGAAAAGGGCTGCTTGCGCCAGCGCCGCAGGGCCACCGGGATCACCTGGCTCACCGCCGGGTGCCAGGCAGGGATCTCGGCGAAGCCTTCCTCCACCACCCAGTCGAAGCAGATGCCGGGGATGGCCCGGGCCGCATCGGTCAGCGCCGGCAGGGTATGGATGACATCGCCGAGCGACGAGGTCTTGACCAGCAGCACGCGCATCTAGCCCACCTCGACCGGATCGGCGACCAGACGGCCGAGGGCGTCCTGCACCAGGCTCGGCTGCAAGAGGCGCAGGCAGTCGTAGTGACCGAAGCGACAGGTGCGGTCGAAGCAGGGACTGCACTCCAGCCCCAGGCGCACCACCTCGACCTGACTGGCCAGCGGCGGCGTGAAGCCCGGCGAGGTGGAGCCATAGACGGCCACCAGCGGGCGATCCAGGGCGGCGGCCACATGCATCAGCCCGGAATCATTGCTGACCACAGCGCTCGCACAGGAGAGCAGGTCGATGGCCTCGGCCAGGGAGGTGCGCCCGGCGAGGTTGCAGACATCTTCTTCGAAGCCGGGAGTGACCCATTCGCGGATCTCTTCACCGCCCGGGGCATCCTTCTGCGAGCCGAACAGCCAGACCTGCCAGCCCTGGCGCAGCCGGGCATCGGCCACGGCGGCATAGTGCTCGGCCGGCCAGCGCTTGGCCTCGCCGAACTCGGCGCCCGGACAGAGCGCCAGCACCGGCCGGTCCAGACTCAGGCCGAAGCGTTCCAGGGCGGCGTCGCGGCTGGCCGGGTCGATGGCCAGGCGCGGTTCGGGATAGGGTTTGGGCAACTCGGCACCGGGCGCATGGGCCAGCGCCATGAAGCGCTCGATCATCAGCGGATAGCGGGCCTTGTCCAGGGTGCGGATGTCGTTGAGCAGGCCGAATCTCATCTCGCCGCGCCAACCGGTGCGCTTTGGGATGCCGGCGAAATAGGGTACCAGCGCCGACTTTAGCGAGTTGGGCAGGAGGATCGCCTGGTCATAGCGACCGCGCAGCTGCTGGCCGATGCGCCGGCGGGTGGCCAACTCGAAGGCGCCATGGCCGAGGGGAAAGCTCAGGGCTTCGCGCACCTCGGGCATGCGCTCGAGCAGCGGGCGACTCCACTCAGGGGCGAGTACGTCGATCTGGCAGTCGGGGTGCTGGCGCTTGAGGCAGACGAAGAGGGTCTGCGCCATCACCATGTCGCCGACCCAACTGGGTCCGATGATCAGAATATTCATGCTGGAAGGCGATCGGCACCTAGCGGGTGGCCGACTCCCACTCCCTCAGGCCCGGCCTGATCGAAAGCTCGCGCACGGACATCGACATCTTGCCTCTCCTTACTGATGACGGCCTAAAAGGTGGCCGGATTGCCGGACGGCGTGTCCAGCCCCAGGCCGTGCCAGATACGGCGTACTTCGTCGCGCTCAGCGAGAAAGCCGTCGGCCGGCACCTTGCCCGGCTGCTTCTGCAGCACCAGGCGGTGCAGCGCGGCGCGGTAGGCCTTGTAGGCTTCGCGCAGGGCAATGGCGTCCGTGGCCGGTACCAGACCAGCCGCTTCGAGGGATTCCAGGATGCGGATGTTGTCGGGAAAACGCAGCAATTCGGGATGCTGCCACGACCAGGCCAGAACGGCATATTGGACCATAAATTCGATATCGACGATACCGCCGGCATCCTGCTTGAGGTCGAACAGCTGCTCCGGCCGGCGTGCGTTCGGCCCCAGTCCGCCGGCGGTCAGCGCGGTGCCGAGGTTGTCGAGCATCTTGTCGCGCATGCCGGCCACGTCGGCCTGCAGGGTCGCCAGCTCCCGTTGCCGACCGAGGATGCGCGCCCGCACCGCGTCGAAGCGCTCGCCCAGCCGCGGGCAACCCGCCACCACCCGCGCCCGCACCAGGGCCTGGTGTTCCCAGGTCCAGGCCTCGCTCTGCTGGTAGCGCTCGAAGGCCTCCAGCGAACTCACCAGCAGCCCCGCCGCGCCGGACGGCCGCAGGCGCATGTCGACCTCGTAGAGGGTGCCCACCGGGGTGGTGGTGGTGAGCAGGTGGATGATCCGCTGACCTAGGCGATTGAAGAACTGGGCGCCATCCATGGGCTTGGCGCCATCGGTCTCGGCCAGGGGATCGGCGTCGTGGATGAACACCAGGTCGAGATCCGAACCGTGGCCGAGTTCGATGCCCCCGACCTTGCCATAGCCGACGATGACGAAATCCGGCTGGCAGGGCGAGCCGTCGCGCCGCTGCGGCGTGCCATGGCGCTGCACCAGCTGGCGCCAGGCCAGGCCGAACACCTCTTCGAGGATCACCTCGGCCAGCCAGGTGAGATAGTCGCTGACCTTCATCAGCGGCAGGCTGCCGGCGATCTCCGCCGCCGCCACCCGCAGGCTGTGGGCGCGCTTGAAGTGGCGCAGCACGTCCATCTGCTGCTCCAGGTCCTCTTCGGGCAGGCGCATCAGGCGCTCGCGCAACTCGGCGGCCAGTTCCGGCTTCTGCGGCGGATGATAGAGCCGCCCCTCGTTGAGCAATTCGTCGAGCAGCGCCGGATAGCGGGCGATCTGCTCGGCCACCCAGGCACTGGCGCCGCAGAGTTCCAGCAGCCGCGCCAGGGCCGGCGGATTCTCGCTGAGCAGGACCAGGTAGGCCGAGCGGCGCGCCACCGCCTCCACCAGCGGCAGCACCCGCTCCAACGCCCGATCGGGTTGCTCGTCGGCGCTGACCGCATCCAGCAGCCGCGGCATGAAGGCATCCAGGCGTTCGCGACCGGCGCGCTGCATGGCGCGCACCTGACCACTGGCGCGCAGACTGGCCAGCAATTCCAGCGCCTGCTCCGGCGCCTGGAAGCCCGCCTCGCGCAGTCGCGCCTGGGACTCCTCGGGGTCGAGCAGGTCCTCCCACAGCGGCAGCCAGCTGTCTTCCAGTTCGGCGCTCTGGGTCTCCTCCTCGGGATCGGCGATGGTCTGCTGGAAGTGCCAGTCGATGCGGCTGCGCCAGGCGTCGAGCGCGGCGCTGAATTCATCCCAGTCGGCATGGCCCATGAGAAAGGCCACCCGCGCCCGGCCCTGGGGATCCACCGGCAGGGTCTGGGTCTGCTGGTCGGCGATGGCCTGCAGCCCGTGCTCCACATAGCGCAGGAAGCAATAGCCCTCGCGCAACTCGGCTTCGGCCGCGGCCGGCAGATAGTCGCGCTCGCGCAGACTGGTCAGCACCCTGAGCAGCGGTCGCTGCTGCAGCGCCGGATCGCGTCCGCCGTGGATCAGCTGATAGGCCTGCGCGATGAATTCCACTTCGCGGATGCCACCCGCGCCCAGCTTGACGTTGTCGGTCATGCCGCGCCGGCGCACCTCCTGGCGGATCAGCTGCTTCATGCTGCGCAGGGCTTCGATGGCGGAGAAATCCAGATAGCGCCGATAGACGAAGGGCCGCAGCAGGGTCAGCAGTTCGGCGCCGCTGGCCTGGTCGCCACCGACCACCCGCGCCTTGATCATGGCGTAGCGTTCCCAGTCGCGCCCCTGGTCCTGATAATAGAGCTCCATGGCGGCAAAGCTCAGCACCAGGGCACCGGCGCTGCCATAGGGCCGCAGGCGCATGTCGACGCGAAAGACGAAGCCGTCCACGGTGACGGCGTCCAGCGCCTTGATCAGGCGCTGCCCGAGGCGGGTGAAGAATTCCTGGTTGTCCTGTTCACGTCGCGCGCCGCGGGTCTCCCCGGCTTCGCCATAGGCGAAGATCAGGTCGATATCGGACGACAGGTTCAACTCGCCCGCGCCCAGCTTGCCCATGCCCAGCACCACCAGCTGCTGCGGCTGGCCGCTGTGGCGTCCGGTCGGCACGCCGAACTGGCTGCACTGCTGGGCGTACAGCCAGGCGCAGGCCTGGTCGATGCAGGCATCGGCCAGGTCGCTGAGGTCGCGACAGGTCTCCACCAGATCGGCGCGGCGGGTCAGGTCGCGCCAGACGATGCGCACCTGCTGCAGCATGCGGAAGCGCCGCAGCCGCCGTCCCAGTTCGGCTTCGTCCGGGCAGTCGGCCAGGGCGTCGCGCAGGCGCTGCGCCATGGCCCCCGGCGCCAGCGACAGCGCAAGGTCGCCGCTGTCGACCAGCGCCAGGCAAGGCTCGGGCAACCGGCAGAATTGCTCGACGACGAAGTCACTGAGGGCAGCCACCCGTCGCCAGTCGGCGCGTTGCGCCGCGGACCAGTTCGCCTGGCGGGCCGCCGCCGCGGGCAGCGTGGCAAGGGCATCGGCCAGACGCCGGTCGGCGAGCTCGGCACATGCGACGAGAGTCGGAGGCAGATCGGGACGAAGGAGGGGTATCATGGGCAGTCCTGCGCAGGGACGGTCGAATCCCGCCACCCTGCCGCGAACCCCCTGCCAGGGACATTCCGACGGACCACCTGGTCCGAGCGGGAACCGTTTTCACGTCCGCGGTTCGGAGTTCGCGAGCCCTTGAGCAGCGCGTTCGACAAACGTCGAATTGTTTTTTATCGCATTACAGCTCGGAGCTGAAACGGATTTGAATTTGTAGTAAAACTACACGCCGATCGGAACCGTCCGGTCATAAATCCAAGAATTTTCGCTGCCCCCAAGAGGCCGGCGGCGACCCTGAGGCGACCGATTTTGGAAGCCTTTCCGCCCTGGAGCAAGCCATGCAAGATCTCGATCCCGTCGAAACCCAGGAATGGCTGGACGCCCTGGAGTCCGTCCTCGACCACGAAGGCGAGGAGCGCGTTCATTATCTGATGACCCGCATGGGCGAACTGGCTACCCGCAGTGGTACCCAGCTGCCCTACTCCATCAATACCCCCTATCGCAACACCATTCCAGTGACCAAGGAAGCCCATATGCCGGGCGACCTGTTCATGGAGCGACGCATCCGCTCGCTGGTTCGCTGGAACGCCCTGGCGATGGTCATGCGCGCCAACCTCAAGGATCCGGATCTGGGTGGCCACATCTCCACCTTCGCCTCCAGCGCCACCCTCTATGACATCGGCTTCAACTATTTCTGGAAGGCGCCCAACGAAGAGCACGGCGGCGACCTGATCTACTATCAGGGCCATGCCTCCCCCGGCGTCTACGCCCGTGCCTTCCTGGAAGGCCGCCTGTCCGAAGACCAGATGAACAACTTCCGCCAGGAAGTGGACGGCAAGGGGCTGTCGAGCTACCCGCACCCGCACCTGATGCCCGACTTCTGGCAGTTCCCGACCGTCTCCATGGGTCTGGGTCCGATCACCGCCATCTACCAGGCCCGCTTCATGAAGTACCTGGAGAACCGCGGCTACATCCCCGCCGGCAAGCAGAAGGTCTGGTGCTTCATCGGCGACGGCGAGTGCGACGAGCCGGAAACCCTGGGCGCCATCTCCCTGGCCGGCCGCGAGAACCTCGACAACCTGATCTTCGTCATCAACTGCAACCTGCAGCGCCTCGACGGCCCGGTCCGCGGCAACGGCAAGATCGTCCAGGAACTGGAAGGCATCTTCCGCGGCGCCGACTGGAACGTCACCAAGGTCCTCTGGGGCCGCATGTGGGATCCGCTGTTCGCCCGCGACACCGAAGGCCGCATGCAGCAGCGCATGGACGCCGTGGTCGATGGCGAATACCAGAACTACAAGGCGAAAGACGGTGCCTATGTGCGCAAGCACTTCTTCGGCGCCAATCCCGAGCTGCTGAAGATGGTCGAGGACCTATCCGACGACGAGATCTGGAAGCTCAACCGTGGCGGTCACGACCCCTACAAGGTCTATGCGGCCTACCACCAGGCGGTCAACCACAAGGGCCAGCCCACCGTCATCCTGGCCAAGACCATCAAGGGCTACGGCACCGGTGCGGGCGAAGCCAAGAACACCGCGCACAACACCAAGAAGGTCGATGTGGAGTCGCTGAAGAAATTCCGCGATCGCTTCGACATCCCGCTGAACGACTCCCAGCTCAGCGAGCTGCCCTTCTATCGTCCGGCCGACGACAGCGCCGAGATGAAGTACCTGATGAGTCGTCGCGAATCCCTGGGCGGTCACCTGCCTCAGCGTCGCGCCCGCAGCATCAGCATCCCCACGCCGCCCCTGGACACCCTGAAGGCGGTACTGGACGGCTCCGGCGATCGCGAGATCTCCACCACCATGGCCTTCGGCCGCATCCTGTCGCAACTGGTCAAGGACAAGGATCTGGGCAAGCGCATCGTGCCCATCCTCGCCGACGAGGCCCGTACCTTCGGCATGGAAGGCATGTTCCGCCAGCTGGGCATCTACTCGCCCCACGGCCAGCTCTATGAGCCGGTCGACCGCGACCAGGTGATGTACTACCGCGAGGAGAAGGACGGCCAGATCCTCCAGGAAGGCCTCAACGAGGCCGGCGCCATGTCCTCCTTCATCGCTGCCGGTACCGCCTACAGCAACTACAACCAGCCCATGCTGCCGGTCTACATCTTCTATTCGATGTTCGGCTTCCAGCGCATCGGCGACCTGGCCTGGGCGGCGGGCGATGCCCAGACCCGCGGCTTCCTGCTGGGCGGCACCTCCGGCCGCACCACCCTGAACGGTGAAGGCCTGCAGCACGAGGACGGTCACAGCCACATCCTGGCCGGCACCATCCCCAACTGCCGCAGCTACGATCCCACCTATGCCTACGAGCTGGCGGTGATCATGCGCGAAGGCATCCATCAGATGATGGAACTGCAGCAGAGCGTCTTCTACTACATCACCGTGATGAACGAGAACTACCAGCAGCCGGCCATGCCCGCAGGTGTCGAGGACGGCATCATCAAGGGCATGTACCTGCTGGAAGAAGAGAAGGGCGACTTCAAGCACCGCGTCCAGCTGCTCGGCTCGGGCACCATCCTCAACGAGGTCCGCGCTGCCGCGAGCCTGCTGCGCGAGATGGGCGTCGGCGCCGACATCTGGAGCGTCACCAGCTTCAACGAACTGCGCCGTGAAGGCCTGGCCGTGGATCGCTGGAACCGCCTGCACCCGCTGGAAGAGCGCCGCCTGACCTATGTCGAGCAGTGCCTGGGCGAGCGCCAGGGTCCGGTCATCGCCTCCACCGACTACATGAAGCTGTTCGCCGACCAGATTCGCCAGTGGGTCCCCACCGAATTCCAGGTGCTGGGTACCGACGGCTTCGGTCGCAGCGACAGCCGCAAGAAGCTGCGTGATCACTTCGAGGTCGACCGCCGCTGGGTCGCCGTCGCCGCTCTGCAGGCGCTGGCCAACCAAGGCAAGCTGGAACGCAAGGTCGTGGCCGATGCCATCACCAAGTTCGGCATCGACACCGAGAAGCGCAATCCCCTGGATTGCTGATGCGGCACACGGATAAGAGGAAACAACTGTGAGCGAGACCATCCGCGTACCCGACATCGGCAGTGGCGACGGCGAAGTCATCGAGCTGCTGGTAAAGGTCGGCGATACCGTCGAGGCCGAACAGAGCCTGGTGGTGCTGGAGTCCGACAAGGCCAGCATGGAGATCCCGGCCCCCAAGGCCGGCAAGATCGCCGCCCTGCACATCAAGGTCGGCGACACCCTCAAGACCGGTGACCTGCTGATCGACCTGGAAGGCGAGGACGCCGCCACCGGCAGCGAACCCGCCGCCGAACCCAAGGCCGAGTCCAAGCAGACCCAGGTCGAGGAAAGCGAAACCCCGACGCCGGCCGGCGACGAGGACGCCTCGGCGTCCGCCGGCGAAGGCGAAGCCCAGGAGATCCATGTCCCGGACATCGGCTCCAGCGGCAAGGCCAGCATCATCGAGGTGGCGGTCAAGCCCGGCGACACCATCGCCGCCGAGCAGACGCTGATCACCCTGGAGTCCGACAAGGCCAGCATGGAAATCCCCTCCCCCGCCGCCGGCGTGGTGGAGAGCGTTTCCGTCAAGGTCGGCGACGAAGTGGGCACCGGCGATCTGATCCTGGTGCTCAAGGGCGCCGCCAATGCCAAGCCGAGCAAGAGCGTCGAGTCCAAGGCCGGCGACAAGCCCGCCAAGGAAGCCGCCGAGCCCGAGCTGCACGAGGAAGCCGCCGCCGAGCCGGCCGGTGAATCGGTCGAGGAGATCAAGGTCCCCGACATCGGCTCCACCGGCAGTGCCAACGTCATCGAGGTGCTGGTCAAGGCCGGTGACCAGGTCAAGGCCGAGCAGTCGCTGATCGTGCTGGAGTCCGACAAGGCCAGCATGGAAATCCCGGCGCCCAAGGCGGGCGTGGTGGAAAGCGTTGCCATCAAGGTCAACGACCAGGCCAAGACCGGCGATCTGATCCTGACCCTGAAGGTGGCCGGTGCCGCGCCCAAGCAGGCGGCCAAGCCGGCTGCCGGCAACACCGCCAGCGCGCCGGCTGCCGAGAAGAAGGCCGAGGCGCCGGCCAAGGCCGCCGCTCCCGCCAGCGCCCCTGCCGCCGGCAAGGGCAAGAAGGTCCATGCCGGCCCGGCCGTGCGCATGGTCGCCCGCGAGTTCGGTGTCGATCTGGGCGAGGTCACCCCGACCGGCCCCAAGGGTCGCATCCTCAAGGAAGACGTCCAGGCCTACGTCAAGGATCAGCTGCAGAAGAGCAAGGCGGCTCCGGCCGCGGCTTCCGGCGCCACCGGTGGTGCCGGCATCCCGCCGATCCCCACCGTGGACTTCAGCAAGTTCGGCGAGATCGAAGAGGTGCCGATGACGCGCCTCATGCAGGTCGGTGCCAACAACCTGCATCGCAGCTGGCTGAACGTGCCCCACGTGACCCAGTTCGACCAGTCCGACGTGACCGATCTGGAGGCCTTCCGGGTCAGCCAGAAAGCCGTGGCGGAAAAGGCCGGCGTCAAGCTGACCATCCTGCCGTTCCTGCTCAAGGCCTGCGCCCATGTGCTTAAGGAACTGCCGGACTTCAATGCCTCCCTGGCCCCCAGCGGCAAGGCGGTGATCCGCAAGAAGTACGTGCACATCGGCTTCGCCGTGGACACCCCGGACGGCCTGCTAGTCCCGGTCATCCGCAACGTCGACCAGAAGAGCCTGCTGCAACTCGCCGCCGAAGCCGCCCAGCTGGCGGAAAAGGCGCGGACCAAGAAGCTCAGCGGCGACGACATGCAGGGCGCCTGCTTCACCATCTCCAGCCTGGGTCACATCGGCGGTACCGGCTTCACGCCGATCGTCAATGCCCCGGAAGTGGCGATCCTCGGCGTGTCCAAGGCCAGCATGCAGCCGGTCTGGGACGGCAAGGCCTTCCAGCCGCGCCTGATGCTGCCGCTGTCGCTGTCCTACGATCACCGCGTGATCAACGGGGCGGCCGCCGCGCGCTTCACCAAGCGTCTGGGCGATCTGCTGGCGGAAATCCGCGGTCTGCTGCTGTAAACCGCCACAGGACGGTAACGGAAGGCCGTTACCGTCCCCTGGTGTAGTTCAGAAACCCCGCTCACGCGGGGTTTTTGCTGTCAGATCAACCGAAAGATCCAGGAAAAAGGTAGGATGAGCGCCCCGAGCGCCGCCCCTTGCATGCGCCGGGCCCTATCGGGCAACCTGACAGCCATCCCAGCGTGCTGGCGAGGCGGAAAGGAAAAAGGATTAATGATTTGTCTGTCCTTTCCGATAAACCTAGGACATCTTTCCGTCTTCACAAGGACGCGGACCCTCGCATGAGTATTCACTCCGATGCTGCCGATGCCGCGGTAGCCGATCAGGCGGGCGCGCTCAGCGCTCCTGCCCGATTGGGCTTGCTGCGTTTCGAGCGTCTGAATGAAGCCTCCTGGGCGATGCTCTATCTCGATTCCCGCTGCGAAGCCAGCCTCGGCCTGCCCGCCCAGGCGCTGTGCTCGCTCATCGATGCCCCCTATGCCAGCCTGATGGAGCCCAGCGTCCGTCATCGGCTGCACGAAGACATCCAGCTGCAACTGGCCGAACACGGCAGCTATCAGGTGCGCTACCTGTTCCACTCCCCCACGGCGCCCTGCCAGGTCGTCGAGGTCGGCGAGAGTCTGCAGCGCCATGGTCGCCCGCTGCTGCGCGGCTATCTGCTGCGGGTGATGAACGACGACGCCCTGGCCGGCGAATGGGAAGCCCATAATGTGGCCCTGCGCTCGACCCTGGCCCTCCTGCAGGACAGCCAGGATCACAGCCAGCAACGCCTGGCGATGGCCCAGGCGCGGCAGACCCTGTTGCTCGAATTGTCCCGCCTAGCCCTGCGCCAGGCGCCGGTGGACGACGACCTGGTGCAGCTGCTGCGCGCCCAGGGCCCGGCCGCCTTTGCCGTGGACGAACTCAGCCTGTGGCGCTACGAGGGCAATGGCCTCGTCACCCTGTGCAAGGAAGAACGCCTGCCGACCCTGTGCAGCGACCACCGGCGCCGGTTGCGCGAGCAGGGCGTGATCGAAGACGCCAGCCAGGTGCTGCACCCGTCCCACAGCGGAGGCGGAACGGCGCTGGACGTGGCACTGCTGCACGACGGTCAACTGACCGGTTTGCTCTGCCTGCGACGGGACCGAGTGGCCACCTGGGAAGCCGAGGACGTCACCTTCGCTCGCAGCCTGGCGGAATGCCTGGCCGCCCTGCTCCAGCAACCGCAGCGCCCGTCCAAGCTCGCCCACCCCCTGACCCGGGTGATGGAAGCCAGCAACGATGCCTTCCTGCTGCTGGATGCCAGCGGTTGCCTGGAGCACGCCACCGACAGCTTCGCGCGGATCACCGGCTATCCCATCGGCAAGCTCCAGGGGCTTCACGTCGAATCCCTGCCCGCCCTGGAAAACTGGGGCGAGCTGCTCTACGAAGCCTGGCAACGCCTGGCGCACCAGGACAGCTGGCAGGGCGAACTGCGCTGCTATCGCCGGGACGGCGAGAGCTACTGGGGCCAGCTGTCGCTCTCCAAGATCAAGCAGCCCAATGGCGACCTGCAGGGCTATCTGGGCATCTTCCAGGACACCAGCAAGACCCGCTTCGCCCAGCAGCACAACGACGAATTGGTGTTTCGCGACAGCCTCACCGGGCTGGCCAATCGCAGCCACTTCATCGCCCGCCTGGAAGCCCGCCTGGAGCAGTCCAATCCCAACCGCGAACACTCGCTGCTGCTGGTGGACGTCGACAACTTCAAGAGGGTCAACGACAGCCTGGGGCATCGTATCGGCGACCAGCTGCTGGTGGGTCTGGCCCGGCGCCTGCGCAGCGCCCTGGGCACGGGCGCGCTGATCGCCCGCATCGCCAGCAACGAATTCGCCGTGCTACTCGAAGGCATGGACGCGGTCGCCGCCGACAGCCTGGCCCGCGACACCCTGGTGGCCCTGGATCCGCCGCTCTATGTGGAAGGCCACCCGACTCTGATCAGCTGCTCGATCGGCCTGACCACCGCGCGACCGCACGAGACCGATCCGCAGACCCTGATCAAGCACGCCGGCCTCGCCCTGCACCGAGCCAAGGCCACTGGCGGCCATCAGGTCCAGGTGTTCACCGAGGCGCTGATCGCCGAGGCCAGCAACAAGCTGTTCGTGCAGAACAACCTGCGCCGGGCCCTGGAGCAGAACGAACTGCTGGTGCACTACCAGCCCAAGGTCTGCCTGAAACGCGCCAAGTTGCTGGGACTGGAGGCCCTGATCCGCTGGCAGCACCCGGAAAAGGGCATGATCCGCCCGGATCAGTTCATCAGCATCGCCGAGGAAACCGGGCTCATCGTGCCCATCGGCAAATGGATCATCCGCGAGGTTTGCCGCCAGCTGCACCGCCTCGACGCCGCCGGCTTCGACGATCTGCAGATCGCCATCAACCTGTCGCCCAAGCAGTTCACCGATCCCGACCTGGTGCAGTCCTTCGTCACCATCCTCGACGAGGAGGGCATCGCGCCCAAGCGGCTGGAGCTGGAACTGACCGAAAGCCTCCTGCTGGATGCCACCGACGCCACCCGCAACACCCTCGAAGCCCTCAAGCACCTGGGCATGAGCCTGGCGATGGACGACTTCGGCACCGGTTATTCGTCGCTCAGCTACTTGAAAAAATTCCCCATCGACGTCATCAAGATCGACAGGAGTTTCATCAAGGACATCCCGGACAACCAGGACGACATGGAAATCACCTCCGCGGTGATCGCCATGGCCCACAACCTGCGGCTGCAGGTGGTTGCCGAGGGCATCGAGACGACCGAACAGCTGGCTTTCCTGCGCCACCATCGCTGCGATATCGGCCAGGGCTATCTGTTCGACAAGCCCATCCCGGCCGACCAGCTCGACGCCGCCCTGGCGCGTTACCTGCCGACGCGCTGACCCGCCGCGCGGACTGACCCCGCTGCCGCGATTTTGCGTACACTGAGCCTTTCGCCTGGCCCTTTCCCACGAGGTATCCCATGGTCCTGCGTTCCGAAATCCTGACCAAGAAGACCCATCTGCCCGCCGCCGAGCAGGCACTGCCCGGCCGCGAGACGGCCATGGCCGTACCCGCGGCCCACTATGTCAACGGCAATCCGTTGCAAGGCCCCTTCCCCGCCGGCCTGCAGAGTCTGGTGGTGGGCATGGGCTGCTTCTGGGGCGTCGAGCGGCGCTTTTGGCAACAACCCGGCGTCTGGACCACCGCGGCCGGCTATGCCGGCGGCCATACCCCCAACCCCACCTACGAAGAGGTCTGCTCCGGCCTGACCGGTCATACCGAGGTGGTGCTGGTGGTGTTCGATCCGGCCCAGACCTCGCTGGAGGCGCTGCTGAAGATCTTCTGGGAAGCCCACGATCCGACCCAGGGCATGCGCCAGGGCAACGACGTCGGCACCCAGTATCGCTCGGCCCTGTATTACGCCGACGACAGCCAGCGGGAAGCCTTCGAAGCCAGCCAGGCCGCCTTCCAGGCGCAACTGGCCGAAGCCGGCTATGGCGAGATCACCACCGAGATCGCTCCGCTGCCGCCCTTCTACTACGCCGAAGCCTATCACCAGCAATACCTGGCGAAGAATCCCAACGGCTACTGCGGCCTGGCCGGTACCGGTGTCTGCCTGCCGCCCAGCCTCGCGGTCTGATCCCGAGCCGCTGCGGCGGCTTTCTTTGTTGGGCTGCGGCGGTAGCGCCGCCTCAACCCAACCTGCGCCAGGCTCTTCCCGTAGGTTGGGTTGAGCCCAGCGAAGCCTAACGGTCCCGGCCTCGCTATTCCGCGATCAGCCAGTCCAGTCGCCAGCTGCCTTCACCCTGGGCCAGGTGCTCGGCCAGCCAGGGCAGCAACTCGCGCAATTCTTCCTCCAGCCCCCACGGCGGATTGACGATGGCCAACCCCGAGCCGTTGAGCCGGGAGGGATCGTCCGCCGCGCGGATCAGCAACTCGACATTGAGCAACTTGGGCGCGCCGCTGGCCTGCAGCCCGGCATGGAAGCGCCTCAACTGGCGGCGATCCTTGATCGGATACCAGAGCGCGATCACCGTCTGGCGCATGCGGCCGACGGCCTCAGCGACCGCCTTGGCGCAGCGCTCCAGCTCGTCGGTCTTCTCGAAGGGCGGATCGATCAGCAGCAGGGCCCGGCGTTCCGGCACCGGCAGCAGCGCCCTGGGCAGCAGCCAGCCATCCTTCTGGTGCACCGCCACCCGGCGATCTCCAGCCATGTTTTCCTTGAGCAGACGACCGTCCTCGGGGTGGAGCTCATTGAGCAGCAGTCGATCCTGAGGGCGCAGCGCCTGGCGCATCAATTCGGGCGAACCCGGGTAGTAGCGCAGCGCGCCATCGGGATTGAGCGCCGCCACCGCTTCGCGATAGCCGACAAAGGCCGCCGGCGCGGATTCCAGGGCCCACAGACGTCCGATGCCTTCGCGCCATTCGTCGGTACGGCTGGCCTGGTCGCCGGCCAGGTCATAGCGACCCACGCCGGAATGGCTGTCCAGATAGACGAAGGGCGTCTCCTTGCGCGCCAGCAGCGCGGCCAGGCGCAACAGGGTGGCGTGCTTGAAGACATCGGCGTGATTGCCGGCGTGGAAGGCGTGTCGGTAATTCATGGGATACTCCAGCGTCAGCCCTACAGTGTACCGCCTTCCTCGGGCACCCGCGGCGTCGCGCTTTGACACCCCGGCCACCCAGCGGGTTAAATCCCCTGGTTCTTCAATTCTTTACCCCAGGAGTCACGCTTGGACGCTGTCACCATCAACAGCTTGTTCTTGATCGGTGCGGTGCTGATCGGCCTGTCGATTCTGGTCAGCTCGATTTCCTCGCGGGTCGGCATCCCGATCCTGGTGATCTTCCTGGTGGTCGGCATGTTCGCCGGCGTCGACGGCCCCGGTCACATCGCCTTCGACAACTATCCGATGGCCTACCTGGTGGGCAACCTGGCGCTGGCAGTGATCCTGCTCGACGGCGGCATGCGCACCCGGGTGTCGAGCTTCCGCGTGGCGCTCTGGCCGGCACTGTCGCTGGCCACCGTGGGGGTGATGATCACCACCGGCCTGACCGGGGTCGCCGCCGCCTGGCTGTTCGACCTCAGCCTGCTGCAGGGCCTACTGATCGGCGCCATCGTCGGCTCCACCGATGCCGCCGCGGTGTTTTCCCTGCTCGGTGGCCGCGGTCTCAACGAACGGGTCACCGCGACCCTGGAAATCGAATCCGGCAGCAACGACCCCATGGCGGTGTTTCTCACCGTCACCCTGATCGAGATGCTCGCCAGCGGCCAGAGCGGCTTCAGCTGGAGTCTGCTGGGCCATTTCGTCAGCGAATTCGCCATCGGCGGGGTGATCGGCCTCGGCGGTGGCTGGCTGCTGCTGCAACTGATCAACCGCATCCACCTCGCCGACGGCCTCTACCCGCTGCTGGCCATCAGCGGTGGCCTGCTGATCTTCGCCCTGACCAACGCCGCCCATGGCAGCGGCATTCTCGCCGTCTACCTGGCCGGTCTGCTGATGGGTAATCTGCCGATCCGCAGCCGCCACGGCATGCTGCACATGCTCGATGGCATGGCCTGGCTGGCGCAGATCGGCATGTTCCTGGTGCTGGGCCTGCTGGTGGAGCCACACAACCTGCTGCCCATCGCCCTGCCCGCCCTGGGCCTGGCGCTGTGGATGATCCTGGTCGCCCGCCCGCTGTCGGTGGCCATCGGCCTGCTGCCCTTCCGCGCCTTCCATGACCGCGAAAAGGCCTTTATCGCCTGGGTCGGGCTGCGCGGCGCAGTCCCCATCATCCTGGCGGTGTTCCCGATGATGGCCGGGCTGCCCCAGGCCCAGCTGTTCTTCAACGTGGCCTTCTTCATCGTGCTGGTGTCGCTGCTGGTGCAGGGCTCCAGTCTGCCGCTGGCGGCCAAGCTGCTCAAGGTGACGGTGCCGCCGGAACCGGCGCCCTTCTCCCGCGCCGGGCTGCAGGTCCATCCGACCAGCGAGTGGGAGCTGTTCATCTATCGTCTGGGCGCCGAGAAGTGGTGCATCGGCGCC
This sequence comes from Pseudomonas sp. Pso3, assembly GCF_055393275.1. Taxonomy (NCBI): domain Bacteria; kingdom Pseudomonadati; phylum Pseudomonadota; class Gammaproteobacteria; order Pseudomonadales; family Pseudomonadaceae; genus Pseudomonas; species Pseudomonas sp. Pso3. Next base: position 3,978,388 of record NZ_AP043687.1, read on the forward strand.
GCCCTGCGCGAGCTGAAGATGCCCGAGGGCACCCGTATCGCCGCGCTGTTCCGCGGCGAGACCCTGCTCCACCCCTCCGGCAGTACCACCCTGGAAGCCGGTGACATCCTCTGCGTGGTCGGCCACGAACACGACCTGCCGGCCCTGGGTCGGCTGTTCAGCCAGGCCCCGCAGCAGACCCAGAGATTCTTCGGCGACTTCGTCCTCGAAGCCGACGCCGAACTCAGCGCCGTGGCTGCGCTCTACGGCCTGCAACTGGGCGAGGTGGACGGCAACCAGCGCCTCGGCAGCTTCATCACCCACGAGATCGGCGGGGAACCCATCGTTGGCGACCTGGTGGAATGGAACGGCCTGGTGTGGATCGTCGCGGCCATCGAGAACAAGCGCGTGCGCAAGGTCGGCGTGAAGTTTCCCGAAGGGCGCAACAGCGGGCCGGCGCTCTTTCTTTAACGATGGATGAACAGGGTTCGCGGCTTGAGGGGTGCTGCCTTGCACCCCAGGCAGCCTGGCTTTAACCTCGCGCCTTTCCACTGCCCGACGCCTGCCGCATGCACCGCCTGTCCGCTCTGCTTCGCGCCGCCACACTCTGCGGCTGCCTGTTCACCCTTCCCGCCGTCGCTCAGGATTCCGGGCCGCCGGATGCCCAGCAGGTGCAGCAGAATCTGAACGGCCTGGCCGATCGCAAGCTGCCCGCCCCCGAGCAGAGCGCCGCCCAGGACAGCCTGCAGCAGACCCTCAAGCTGCTCGACCAGCGCGACCAGTACGTCAAGCAGCTGGCCGATCTGCGCCAGCAACTGGCCCAGGCGCCGCAGCAGACCAAGGACGCCCAGCGGCAACTGGCGCGGCTGCGCGCCGAACCGATCAAGCCGGCCGAACAGCGCTATGCCGGCGCCACACCCCAGGCCCTGGAGCAGCGCCTGAGCGAGACCAGCCTGGCGCTCAACAGCGTGCAGGACGACCTCAATGCGGCCAACAGTCTGGTGATCAACGCCCAGACCCGCCCCGAGCGCGCCCAGGTGGACATCGCCAATCTGCAGACGCGCCTGCAGCAGATCGCCGATCTGCTCAAGGCCGGACGCGAGAACGCCAAGCCCCTCACCGCCGAGCGGCGCGGGCAGTTGCTGGCGGAACAGGCGGCCGCCAATGCGCAGATCCAGCTGCTGCGCCAGGAACTGGCCGGCAACAGTGTGCTGCAGGATCTGGGCGCCATCCGCCGCGAACTCTTCACCGAGCAGGTCAAGCGCTACGAGCAGGAGACCCTGGACCTGCAGACGCTGATCAGCGGCAAGCGCCGCCAGCAATCGGAAAAGACCCTGGCCGAAGCCTCGCGCGAATCGGAAAAGACCGCCGGGGACGATGTGCTGTCCCAGGAGACCGGGCTCAATCTGCAACTGTCCGACTACCTGCTGCGCGCCACCGATCGCCTCAACGACCTCAATCGCCGCAATCTCGAGTCGCGCCAGCAGCTGGATCAGCTCAAGCAGACCACCGAGAACATGGAACAGCAGATCGGCGTGCTCAAGGGCAGCGTGCTGCTGTCCAAGCTGCTCTATCAGCAGCGGGCGGCGCTGCCCTCCGTCAAGGTCAACAAGGACCTCACCGACGACATCGCCGATCTGCGCCTCTATCAGTTCGAACTCAATCAGCAGCGCGCCCAGATCGCCAATCCGGAAGGCTATGTCGACAATCTGCTGGCCCAGCAGCCGCCGGAAAAGGCCACCCCGCAGCTGCGTCAGCAACTGCTCGACCTGCTCAAGACCCGCAGCGAATTGCAGGAGCGTCTCAACACCGAGCTCAATGCCCTGCTCAGCGAATCCATCGATCTGCAGCTCAACCAGAACCAGCTGCGCAGCACCATCACCAGCCTGCGCGGCACCCTCGACGAGCAGATGTTCTGGATTCCCAGCAACAAGCCGCTGGACTGGAACTGGGTCAAGACCGCGCCCCGCAAGCTGCTGCAGCAACTGCGCGACGTGCCCTGGGGCTCAAGCCTGCACGAACTCTATGTCGGTCTGGCCGAGCGGCCGCTGCTGCTGCTGCCGCTGGTACTGGCTTTCGCCACCCTGATCTGGCAACGCCCGCGCATCCATGGGCGGGTCAACAAGCTCAACCAGGACATCGGCCACTATCAGCGCGACAGCCAGCTGCACACGCCCCAGGCCATCCTGCTCACCATCCTGCTGGGCCTGCCGGCGAGTCTGGTGCTCTGGCTGGGCGGCGTGGCCCTGGAGGGTGACGAACGCGGGGTCAACGCCGCCATCGGCGCGGCGCTGCTGGAGATCGCCGCCGGCTGGCTGGTGTTCTACACGGTGTATCGCCTGCTGGCCTCCGGCGGCGTGGCCGAGACCCACTTCCGCTGGGCGCGGCCCCAGGCGCAGTCGCTGCGCCGGCTGGTCAGACGGGTGGGTCTGCTGGCCCTGGCGCTGATGGCGGTGGTGGCCATCGCCGAGCGCCAGCTCGCCGGCCTGGCCGACGACGTCCTCGGCATCCTCATCGTCCTGGTCGCCTATGCCAGCCTGGCCTGGATGCTCGGTCGCTCCCTGCTCAATGCCACCGCCCGCGAGCGCCTGCCGTTCTTCCGCCTGCTGCTCGGCCTGATGATCACCGCCATTCCGGCCGTGCTGTTCTTCGCCGTGCTCTTTGGCTACTACTACACCGCGCTCAAGCTCACCGATCGCCTGGTGGACACCCTCTATGTGCTGATGGCCTGGATCATCCTCGAAGCCACCCTGGCCCGCGGCCTGAGCGTGGCTGCGCGGCGCCTGGCCTACCAGCGCGCCATCCAGAAGCGCCAGGCGCAGCAGGAAGACGCCGAGGGCGTCGAGGTGGTGCAGGAGCCGACCCTGGACATGGAACAGGTCAACCAGCAGTCCTCGCGCCTGCTGCGCCTGACCCTGCTGCTGGCCTTCCTCGGCGTGCTCTACCTGGTCTGGGCCGATGTGGTGGCGGTGTTCTCCTACCTGGACAACGTCACCCTCTACCAGTACACCAGCGGTACCGGCGCCGCCGCCACCCAGGTACCCCTGACGCTGCGGGTGTTCATCATCGCCCTGGTGATCGCCGGTCTCACCGTCGCCCTGGCGCGCAACCTGCCGGGCCTGCTGGAGGTGCTGGTGCTGTCGCGGCTGAATCTGGCCCAGGGCAGCGCCTACGCCACCACCACCCTGCTCTCCTACGTCATCGTCGGCTTCGGCACCGTGACCACCCTGGCGACCCTGGGGGTGAGCTGGGACAAGCTGCAGTGGCTGGCCACCGCCCTCTCGGTCGGTCTGGGTTTCGGCTTGCAGGAGATCTTCGGTAACTTCATCTCCGGCCTGATCATCCTCTTCGAGCGCCCGGTGCGCGTCGGTGACCTCATCACCATCGGCAACGTGACCGGTACGGTGAACAAGATCCGCATCCGCGCCACCCATATCACCGACGCCGACCGCAAGTCGGTGGTGGTGCCGAACAAGACCTTCGTCACCAGCCAGCTGATCAACTGGACGCTGACCGACACCGTCACCCGTATCGTGCTGACCTTCGGCGTCAATCGCGGCAGCGACCTGGCCCAGGCGCAGCAGCTGATCATGCAGGCGGTCAAGGAGAATGCGCGGGTGCTCCACGACCCCGAACCCTCGCTGTTCGTCACCCACTACGGCGCCACCACCCTGGATCACGAACTGCGCATCTATGTCCGGGAACTGGGCGATCGCAGCGCCGCCACCGATGAGCTGATCCGCCGGGTCGACCAGCTGCTGCGCGACGCCGGCATCAACCTGCTGTCCACGCCGCAGATGGAGATCACCCTGAAGAATCGACACGGAGCGGAGAAACAACTGGGCAAAAAGCCTCTCCTACCTGAAGGGGATGCCCAGCAGGAGGCCGAGGATCCCAAGCCACCCAAGGCCTGACGGCCCCTGCGCGGATAGTTCGGGAGACCCATGAAACAGCTGCTCGACCTGACCTTCGACAACAGATTCGCCCGCCTGGGCGATGACTTCTCCACCCGTATCGACCCCCGGCCGCTGGACGATCCGCGGCTGGTGGTCGCTTCGTCCGCCGCCCTGGCCCTGCTGGACCTGGATCCGGCGGTGGCCGAGACGCCCGAGTTCACCCAGGTGTTCGCCGGGGCCCAGCTCTGGGACAGCGCCGAGCCCCGGGCAATGGTCTATTCCGGCCATCAGTTCGGTTCCTACAACCCCCGCCTCGGCGATGGCCGCGGCCTGCTGCTGGGCGAGGTGGTCAACGACCGCGGCGAGCACTGGGATCTGCACCTCAAGGGTGCCGGCCTCACGCCCTTCTCGCGCATGGGCGACGGCCGCGCCGTGCTGCGCTCCTCGATCCGCGAATTCCTCGCCTCCGAGGCCCTGCACGCCCTGGGCATCCCGACCACCCGCGCCCTGTGCGTGATCGGCTCCAGCACCCAGGTGGTGCGCGAGCGGCTGGAAACCGGCGCCACCCTGTTGCGCATGGCCCCCAGCCATGTGCGCTTCGGCCACTTCGAATACTTCTACTACACCCGCCAGCACTCGCTGCTGGAGCAACTGGGCGAACACGTCCTGGCCGCGCACTTCCCCGACCTGCTTGGCACCGCGGAACCCTGGGCGGCGCTGTTTCGCGAGGTGGTCGAACGCAACGCCCGGCTGATCGCCTACTGGCAGGCCTATGGCTTCTGCCACGGGGTGATGAACACCGACAACTTCTCGATCCTGGGTCTCACCTTCGACTTCGGCCCCTTCGCCTTTCTCGACGACTTCGACGCCCAGTTCATCTGCAACCACTCCGATCACACGGGGCGCTACTCCTACAGCAACCAGGTGACCATCGCCCACTGGAACCTGGCGGCCCTGGCCCAGGCCCTGACGCCCAAGGTGGCGGTCGAGACGCTGCAGGAGAGCATCGCGCTCTTCCTGCCGCTGTATCAGGCGCACTACCTCGACCTGATGCGCCGGCGTCTGGGTCTGCAGGAAGCGCACGACGAAGACCAGGAACTGGTCGAACGCCTGCTGGCCCTGATGCAGCAGGGCGGTGTGGACTATCACCTGTTCTTCCGCCAGCTGGGCGAAGACGAACCCGCCGCGGCGCTGGCCCGGGTGCGCGAGGACTTCATCGACCTGCGCGGCTTCGACGACTGGAGCCAGGCCTATCGCGCCCGCCTGGACGCCGAAGGCGGCGCGGCGGCCGAGCGCACCACCCGCATGAACGCGGTCAATCCGCTGTATGTGCTGCGCAACTACCTGGCCCAGCAGGCGATCGAGCAGGCCGAAGCGGGCGACTACAGCGAGGTGCGCCTGCTACACGAGGTGCTGTCACGCCCCTTCGAAGCCCAGCCGGGACGCGAACGCTTTGCCCAGCGGCCGCCGGACTGGGGCAAGCACCTGGAGATCAGCTGCTCGTCCTGAGAGCCTGCTTATAACCTGCTGCGCGTCGGCCAAACTGCGTTGAAAAGGCTCTGGAAGGCCAGCCCCGTCGGAATGCTCATTTACCACTCGTAAGCTCGCGCGCGAGCCCGGTCCGCTTCCTCAAGCCTTTTTGCGGGGCCGCCCAGGCCTTGTTTGTCTCTAGCTCGCGAGATTATAAAAAGGCTCTGAGAGCTAACCGTATCTAGGCGCCGTTGACCTGGAAGACGTGCCTTAGATAGTGCAGGAAGTCCGGCTCGCCGCCCTGGGCCTTGCCCGGGGCGTCGGAGATCTTCGCCACCGGCTGGCCGTTGCAGCGACTCATCTTGAGCACCATGTTCATCGGCTGCACTCCCGGGATGTCGCAGGTGAAATGGGTGCCGATGCCAAAGCTCACGTTGATCCGCTCGCGCAGGGCCCGGAACAGGGCGAGGGCCTTTTCCAGATTGAGCGAATCGGAAAACACCAGGGTCTTGGTCAGGGGGTCGATGCCCAGCTGCTGATAGTGGGCGATGGCCTTTTCCGCCCACTGCAGGGGATCGCCGCTGTCATGGCGCAGGCCGTCGAACAGCTTGGCGAAGTAGAGATCGAAATCGCGCAGGAAGGCCTCCATGGTGATGGTGTCGGTCAGGGCGATGCCGAGTTGTCCGCGATACTCCCGTACCCAGCAGTCGAGGGCGGCGATCTGGCTGTCGATCAGCCGCGGACCCAGTTGCTGGTGCGCCATCAGCCACTCGTGGGCCATGGTACCCAGGGGCGCGACGCCCAGCTTCCAGGCCAGGTGGACGTTACTGGTGCCGACGAAGCGACCGGGGAAGTCGTCCCTGAGGCTGCGCACCACCATCTCCTGCACGCCATAGGAGAAGCGCCGCCGGGTGCCGAAGTCGGCCATCTTGAATTCGGCCAGCTCGTCGGCGCCCGCCTCCCGGGCCAGCCAGTCGAACTTGCGATAGAGCTGATCCCGGGCCACCTGCAGCGGCAGGTCGGCATGGCGCTGGCGATTGCGCACCTCGCTGATCAGCGCCAGGATCGGCACCTCGAACAGGATCAGGTGCAGCCAGGGGCCTTTCAGGGTCAGGGTGAAGCGCCCCTCCTCCTCACCGAGGAACACATAGGAGGGATTGAAACGGAACAGTCGCAGGAAGCGGATAAAGTCGGGGGTAATGAAGGGGATGCGCTCGAGAAAGGCCAGCTGGTTGTCGCTGATGGCGACATCGGCCAGGGCATCGATCTCGGCCTGGATGGCCGCGTGGTAGGGACGCAGGTCTTCGTCGTTGCGACAGCGAAAGGCCCACTCGACTTCCGCATTGGGATAGTTGTGCAGGACGGCCTGCATCATGGTGAGCTTGTAGAAGTCGGTGTCCAGCAGGCTCTGCACGGCCTGCTCGGAAAAACTATCGGCCATCATTGGCGGGGGCTCGGCAGCTAGAAGTCAGACGACAGGATGCCCAACTTGCCGAGGAAGCGAAAGGCGCTTGACCGCCCGGGGGCCTAGCGGTTGTGGGTCTGGGTCATGCCGAAGAGAAACAGCAGCAGGTCCTGGCTACCGGTGCTGGAGGTGGTCAGGCTGCGGGCGACCGGTGTCTGGCAGTAGTCCAGACCCTCGCTGCCCACCACTGCAGCTGCCGGCCGTAGCCAGCTCGCATAGGCCAGGGTGGTGACCCCGCAGAAAGCCGCGATCAGCAAACCTCGAGTAATTTGTGAAGTCATGGCTCCAACCCTCTGATCTTCCGTCCCAACGCCTGTTGGTAAACGTAGAGGAGAGTTCGCCATTGCGCAGCATTCCACGACGAATGGCGGCGCAATTGCAGCATATCCCGACGAGCGGCCGTGTCTATGCCGAGGCGCTGGCGACATTTCTCCAGATCGAGCAGGGCCACCGAGAATTCCTTGCCCTGGGGACCGGCTCGTTCGGCGACGAAGATGTGCTTGGGATAGAGGCAACCGTGCTGCCAGCGATGCCGGTGCATGCGCGCCAGCACCTCACCGAGGGTGGCCAGGAACCGCTCGTGCTCGGCCTCGCTGAGCGCCTTGCCACCGCCTTCGGCATACCAGTGATCGAGGTCCTGGTAGCCTTCCAGGGCCGCGCTCACCAGCAGGGCGCGCCAGCCGCCCTGGGCATGCTGGGCAGCGCAGAACAGCAATTCGGGAACCTGGATGCCCAGATCGCGAAAGGCGATCAGCGCATCGCGCTCGCGCAGGGCGGTGGGACGCCCCAGGGGGTGACGCAGGCTGCGATAGAGGTGGCCGACCTGGCGCTTGACGTAGGCCAGGGTACCGTCAGGGAGTTGCAGGCGCTGGACACCGCTTTCGCCACCACGGCGGACGTTGGGCGCTTCCACCCAGTCGCCCGCGGTATTCCACCAGCGATCGAAACGCTCTTCGCCTTGCGTCACGGCTCCCATCGGCTGCCTCTCTTATTCTGAAATAGCTTCAATTGGCCTTGCGCAGGACGTAGACCCGCCACATGGCATAGCCCGGCAGGAAGTCCAGGGCCCGGTCGACGACGAAGCCGGCCTGGGCGACTTCCGCCTCGAACTGGCTGCGCTCGACGATGAATCTGTTCTGATAACCGCCGCGGTCGCGGCCCTGAGCCTTGCGACGACGTTCCAGTGCCTGACGCCGCCAGGCCTTGAAGTTGCCGTCCACCCACAGCGACAGGATGACGCTGTCGCGGGTCACCCGGTGGAACTCCTGCAGCAGGGCCAGACGGTCCGCCGATTCGCCCACGTGGTGAAACAAACGCATACAGAAGATGCAATCTACAGAATTGTCGGACAGGTCGATAGCGAAAGCCGACGTCTGTAGCGTCTTCACCCGGGCCACGACGTCCGCGGGCTGCTGTTCACGGGCGGTGGCCAGCATGTTTTCCGAGTAGTCGGCACCGATGATCAGGCGATTGCGCTTCTCCGCCAGCAGCGGCCAGAAACGGCCGGCGCCACTGGGCAGATCCAGCACCAGATTGGGTTGGCCGGCGATGCTCAGGGCCTGCCGGGCGAGCTGCTGGTCGCGCCAGTTGGACAGGCGCCGGGCCAGGCCGTCCTGATGCTTCAGAAAATACTGGCGGGCGTGGTCGGCGTCGTACTTTTGCGAAAAGGGCAGGTCGATGGGCGCTTTCACGGAGGCGGCTCCTGAGGGAGTGGAGAAGTGCCGCCACCCTACCCAGGCCGCTGTCAAACCGCGGTCAAGGCGTTGTGAAAATTCTGTAACCTCAGTCCGCTAGGCTGTCGCTGCCCAGCGCTATCTCGAAGCGACAGCCACCCGCCGCGCTGTCACCCAGGGTCACGGTCCAGCCTTGCAGCTGGCAGATCCTGCGGACCAGCGACAGCCCCAGCCCGAGGCCTTCGCCACGCCCCTCGGCGCCCCGCACGAAGGGCTGGAACATCGCCTCGCGCTGCTCCTCGGGAATGCCAACGCCGCTGTCTTCCACCACGAAGCCGTCCGCTCCGACCTGCAGGCCGATATAGCCCCGCTCGGTATAGTGCAGCGCATTGCGCAGCAGATTGCTCATCACCGAGCGCAGGAAGGGCTCGTGCCAGAGCGCCTGGTCGGCCTCCGGCGCCACGCTCAGCCGCCACTGCAGGCCCTTGGCTTCCACCGCCGCCTGCCATTCCTGCGTCTGGCGCCGCGCCACCTGGGCCAGGGTGGCACGCGGCGCCTGGGTGTCGTTGTCGCCCTGGTTGCGCGCCAGGGCGAGAAAGGTCTGCACCAGCTCCTGCATCTCCCGCGCCGCGCGGGTCATGCGCTCCAGCGGCCCCTTCGCCCGGGCTGGCAGGTCCGGCGTGGCCTCGAGCAATTCGCAGGAGGAATTGATCACCATCAGCGGGGTGCGCAACTCGTGGCTGACATCGCTGGTGAACAGGCGCTCCCGCGCCAGGGCGGCGCGCAGGCGATTCAGGGCGTCGTCGAAGGCGCCGGCCAACTCGCCGACCTCGTCCTTGGCATAGTCCGGCGCCAGGGGCGGCGTCACATCGAGCAATTGATCACGCCGGCGCACCTGACGCGCCAGCCGCACCACCGGGGCGATCACCCGCCGCGACAGCGCCCAGCCCAGCAGCCAGGCCAGGGCCACGCTGATCAGGAAGCCGACCAGCACCACCTTGTAGAGCAGCCGTTCGCGCGCCTCGAAGTCGCTCTGGTTCTGCAGCAGGACGAAGTGATTGCCTTCCAGCTCGGCCACATAGGCATAGAAGTACTGCTGGTCCTCCTCCACCTCGCTGAAGCCGGCCGGCAACTCGCGCAGGTGGGCAGGCAACTGCGCCACCTCGGCGAGGGGCACGAAATACAGGCGCATGTCGGGATCCAGCACCGGCTGACCACCGCGTTTCATGTCGCGCTGCACCATGCGCTCCAGTTCGTTGCGCAGGTCGGTGGAGATCAGCCGCTCTTCCACGGTGTGCACCACCGCGACGATGCCCAGGGAAAACACCCCGCCGACCAGGAAGGTCATCAGCACGAAGGCGATGACGATCCGCCGTGACAGGCTCAGGTGGTATTCCATGGCTACTCCTGCTCGACCAGTTTGTAGCCCACTCCGTGAATGGTGCGCAGCAGCGGCTGCTCGAAGGGCTTGTCGATCACCTGGCGCAACTGGTGGACGTGGCTGCGCAGGCTGTCGCTGTCGGGGTAGTCCTCGCCCCATACCGCCTCTTCCAGCACCTCGCGCCGCACCACGTGGGGCGACTTCTGCATCAGCAGGGCGAGGATCTTGAGGCCGATGGGATTGAGCTTGAGCGGCTTGCCGGCGCGACTGACCTCCAGGGTGTCCAGGTCATAGCTGAGATCGGCGACCTGCAGCTGGCGGCGTCCGCCGCCCTTGGCCCGGCGCATCACCGCCTCGACGCGAGCGGCCAGTTCGGACAGGGCGAAGGGCTTGACCAGATAGTCGTCGGCGCCGGAGCGAAAGCCTTCCAGGCGATCATCGAGCTGATCGCGAGCGGTGAGCATGATCACCGGGGTGTCGCGGCGGGCATCCTGGCGCAACCGCTGGCAGAGGGTGTAGCCATCGATGCCGGGCAGCATGATGTCGAGGATCAGCAGATCATAGTGCTCGGTCGCGGCCAGGTGCAGGCCGGACAAGCCATCCTGGGCGCAATCCACGCTGTAGCCCTTGAGGCTGAGGTAATCCAGCAGGTTGCTGAGGATGTCCTTGTTGTCTTCTACCACCAGGATACGCATGTCGCTGACCTCATTGCCCGAGTCCGCTGCGGGCCTCGTTGTCGTCTGTTCGGCACAGAGCCTAACCGGCCCCGGCGACCGCGACCAGCGCGGCGGCGGCGCGCTGGGTGGGAGCATCGAGGATCACCGGCCATAAAAAACCCCGGTGTCCGCGAGGAGCACCGGGGTTCGGCTCGGCCCTAGGGCCGGAGCGGTTCTTACATCATGCCGCCCATGCCACCCATGCCGCCCATGTCGGGCATGGCCGGGGCTGCGTCGTCTTTCGGCAGCTCAGCCACGATGGCTTCGGTGGTGATCAGCAGACCGGCGATGGAGGAAGCGGCCTGCAGCGCGCTGCGGGTCACCTTGGCCGGGTCGATGATGCCGAATTCCAGCATGTCGCCGTATTCGCCGGTAGCGGCGTTGTAGCCATAGTTGCCGCTGCCCTGCTTGACCTTGTCCAGCACGACGGAGGCTTCGTCACCGGCGTTGGTCACGATCTGGCGCAGGGGCGCTTCGACGGCGCGACGCAGGATGTTGATACCGGCGTTCTGCTCTTCGTTGATGCCTTTCAGGTCTTTCAGAGCTTCCAGGGCACGCACCAGGGCGACACCGCCGCCAGGCACCACGCCTTCTTCCACCGCAGCACGGGTCGCGTGCAGGGCGTCTTCAACGCGGGCCTTCTTCTCTTTCATCTCGACTTCGGTGGCAGCGCCAACCTTGATCACGGCAACACCGCCGGCCAGCTTGGCCAGACGCTCTTGCAGCTTCTCCTTGTCGTAGTCGGAAGAGGTTTCTTCGACCTGGGCACGGATCTGCTTGATACGGGCCTGGATGTCGGCTTCGACGCCAGCGCCGTCGATGACGGTGGTGTTTTCCTTGTTCAGGACCACACGCTTGGCTTGACCCAGGTGCTCCAGGGTGGTGCTTTCCAGGCTCAGGCCGACTTCTTCGGAGATGACGGTACCGCCGGTCAGGATGGCGATGTCCTGCAGCATGGCCTTGCGACGATCACCGAAGCCGGGCGCCTTGACGGCAGCGACCTTGACGATACCGCGCATGTTGTTGACCACCAGGGTGGCCAGGGCTTCGCCTTCGACGTCTTCGGCGACGATCAGCAGCGGGCGACCGGCCTTGGCGACGGATTCCAGCACCGGCAGCAGTTCGCGGATGTTGGAGATCTTCTTGTCGACCAGCAGCAGCAGCGGGCTGTCCAGCTCGGCGGACATGGTGTCGGGCTTGTTGATGAAGTAGGGCGACAGGTAGCCACGGTCGAACTGCATGCCTTCGACGACGGACAGTTCGTTTTCCAGGCCCGAGCCTTCTTCGACGGTGATGACGCCTTCTTTACCGACCTTCTCCATGGCTTCGGCGATGATGTTGCCGATGCTGTCGTCGGAGTTGGCGGAGATGGTGCCTACCTGGGCGATGGCCTTGCTGTCGGCGCAGGGCTTGGACAGGTTCTTCAGCTCGGCGACGACGGCCGCGGTGGCCTTGTCGATGCCGCGCTTCAGATCCATCGGGTTCAGGCCGGCGGCCACGGACTTCAGGCCTTCGGTGACGATGGCCTGAGCCAGCACGGTGGCGGTGGTGGTGCCGTCACCGGCAGCGTCGTTGGCCTTGGAGGCCACGTCTTTCACCAGCTGGGCGCCGATGTTCTCGATCTTGTCCTTGAGCTCGATTTCCTTGGCGACGGAAACGCCGTCCTTGGTGATCAGAGGAGCACCGAAGCTACGCTCCAGCACCACGTTGCGGCCTTTCGGGCCGAGGGTGGCCTTGACGGCGTCGGCCAGGGTGTTGACACCGGTCAGCAGCTTCTTGCGCGCGGAGTCACCGAATTTGACGTCTTTTGCAGCCATGTTCTGTTTCCTCTAAGAAATTCGAAAAGTGAGCGGGGATCAGCCTTCGATGACGGCCAGAATTTCGGACTCAGCCATCACCAGCAGTTCTTCGCCATCGACCTTGATGGCGTTGCTGCCGGAATAGGGACCGAAAACCACCTTGTCACCCACTTTCACCGCCGGAGCACGGACATCACCGTTGTCCAGCACGCGTCCAGTGCCTACGGCAACCACTTCACCGCGGTTCGGCTTTTCGGCAGCCGAGCCCGGCAGCACGATGCCGCCAGCGGATTTGGTCTCTTCTTCGCTGCGACGAATCACAACGCGATCATGCAGAGGACGAAGCGCCATTGTCGTATCTCCCAAAGTTCTAAGTGTTTCCAGCGCCGATGACTGCATCGGCAGTTTGTTTTTACCGGCTGCGCCGGGTGCGCCCCGTGCATGACAGGACGCGAAACCTGCTCGCCTTGCGGCGACAACCTTGCGGTGTCCGCTACATGAGGTTGTCGCCAGGCATTTCAAGGGTGGGGGGCAAAATTTTTAGTGCTTTTGCTCGTCGCGGTGCACCACTTCACCTTCGATGACCTCGGGGCGATGGGGCGCGGCCTGACCGGAGCCCGGCTGATGGCCCTGGTAGCCCTGGGCACCGGGGTTGCGCCGGGTCACCCGGCCGATCACCGCGCCCAGCAAGGCCTTGCGGGTCACCGGCAGGAGGCAGACGAGCGCCAGGACATCGCTGATGAAGCCCGGAAAGATCAGCAGGGCGCCGGCGATCGCCAGGGTCAGACCCTGGATGACCTCCTGCTCCGGCATCTGCCCCTGGGCCAGGCGCATGCGGATGCGCCAGAGGGTGGTGAAGCCGGCGACGCGCAGCAGGGCGACGCCGACCAGAAAGCTCAGCAACAGCAGGGCGAAGGTGGCGAGCACGCCGATTTCGCTGCCGATCTTGATGAGTACGGCCAGTTCCACAAAGGGGAACAGCAAGAAGAGTAAGGCGGTCACGCGCATCTCGGGTCCTTCACGGTGGAAGCCGGTTGAAAGTCAGGAGATGGAGGCGGCCGAGCCGATTTCAAGGTGGCCGCCCGACGCCGCCCGGAAACGCAAAGGCCGCGAAAATCGCGGCCTTGACGGATTGGCGCCTGCCTAGGGAAACATGACGTTACCAGGACACGCCGACACCGGCGGTGTACTCGGTCTGGTTGACGTTGCCCTCGGCACCGCTGGTCAGTTCCTTGGACGCCTTGAGGTTCAGCGACGCCCAGTTGGTCACCTTGTATCTCAGGCCGACATCGCCGTCGAAGGTGAAGTTGGCGGTGTTGTCCAGCGGCCGGCCCAGTTCACCATTGGTGAAGAACTGGATGGTCTGGCCGTACAGGTAGCGGTTGTAGTCCCACTTCACGCTCGCCGAGAGGAACTGGTCGGAGCCGCCGTCCGAGTACTCGTAACGGTTGTGGTTGAGCAGGCCGGTAAGGGAGAAGGCACCCAGCTCGTTGTCCCAGAACTGGTAACCGGGACCGGTACCCAGGGTGCGCTGCTTGGCCAGGTCCTGGATCCAGTCGCGCTTGTATTCGGCGCGGCCCTGCCAGAAGAATTTCTCGTCGAAGAAACGATCCAGGGCGTACTGCAGACCGTACTTGCTGGTCGAGACCACGTCGTCGGTCTTGTAGCGGTCATAGCTGCCGTTGGCGTTGTGCCGCCACATACCGTGCCGGGCCTGGGTCTTGAAGTCGATGTCGTACTTTTCGCTGTCCTGGGACGAGCTGATGTAGTCCAGACCGGCGTCGATGTTGCCCTTCCAGGCGAAGTCGCGCAGGAAGGGACGCGGCGGCACGATCTGGGTGATGCTGGCCAGGGGCACGGTCTGCTGGCCGTCGGCGGTACTGACCACCACCTGACCGTCGTCGGCCGGCTTGAGGCTTTCCACCGGGAAATCGGGTTCGTACTTGCCGCGCTGGACGATGACGGGCTTGTCACGCTGCAGGGTCTTGATCTTGTCCCAGGACAGGGGAATGTTGCCGCCGTATTCGGTCTGCAGGAGCAGCTTCTTGCTGTCGAGCAGCTTGATGGTTCCGGTCAGGCGGTCGCCGTTCTTCAGCCAGACGGTATCGGCATGGGCGAAGGAGGCGAGTGACAACATCGCGAGCGAGGAGAGCAATCGAAAACGCATGGGCACCAGGACACCTTTGGGTGGACTTGGGTGGAAAGGTAACGAAACGAGAGGGGCGCGATTATCCGGGTGCCGGAGACCCGCGCAACCGTTCCTGGGTAAAAGTTAGGCAAGTTTCCGCAAATACTGCCCAAAGGTCGGACGTCTTGGGAGAATGTGGCAGCTCGACACGTTTCAGCACCACCGTAACCAAACTTTTCGGCACACTGGCACTCTTCTCCCCCGGAGCAGCAGGGCGTCATGAGCGCATCCCCTCCCCTCGAACCCCGGCGTCAGGCCGTCTTCCTGGCGCTGGCCGCCATTCCCGCGGGACGGGTGGTCAGCTATGGCCAGCTGGCGGAGCTCGCCGGCCTCGGTCGCGGCGCGCGCTGGGTGGGCTGGGTGCTGGGACGCCTGCCCGAGGGCAGTGCCCTGCCCTGGCACCGGGTGATCGCCGCGGACGGCCGCCCGAGCCTGACCCGCGACAGCCCCTCCGGCCGGGAGCAACGCGAGCGTTTGCGGGCCGAGGGCGTGCTGCTGCACGAGGACCGGGTGGACATGCGTCGGTACCGGTGGAATCCAGCTGAGAGTGTCGAGTAGAGTGCGCGTTTTTTCCGAGCCCAAGGGCATGTTTGCACGTTTCTGGCGTGAAGCCGTCACCACCTACAAATCCAGGGCCTGCCTGGCCCTGCTGCTGCTGGGCTTCGCCGCGGGCCTGCCGGCCATGCTGGTGTTTTCCACCCTGTCGGTCTGGCTGCGCGAAGCGGGCGTGAGTCGCGAGACCATCGGCTACGCCAGCTGGATCGGCCTGGCCTATGCCTTCAAGTGGGTCTGGTCGCCCATGCTCGACCTCTGGAAGCTGCCGCTGATCGGCAAGCTCGGCCGTCGCCGCTCCTGGCTGGTGCTGTCGCAGATCCTGGTGGGTCTGGGGCTGATCGGCATGGCGCTGTGCAATCCGCAGCAGCACCTGGAGCAGTTGATCGCCCTGGCGGTGCTGGTGGCCTTCGCCTCGGCCACCCAGGACATCGCCGTGGACGCCTATCGCCTGGAGATCGCCGACGACGACCGCCAGGCCGCCCTCGCCGCCTGCTACATGACCGGCTATCGAATCGCCGCCCTGCTGGCCAGCGCCGGGGCGCTGTTTCTTGCCGAGGAGCTGGGCTCGTCCCGCCTGGGCTACAGCCAGAACGCCTGGGCCACCACCTATATGCTGTTCGCCCTGCTGGTCCTGCCCGGCCTGGTCACCAGCCTGTTGATCCGCGAGCCCGAGCCGGTGGCGCCCATGGCCATGGCGGAATCGCGCTTCGGCTTCAATCACCAGCTGGTGGCGGTCGCCCTGCTGCTGGTGATGCTGGTCTCCATCCCCGCCGCCATCAATGCCGCCATCGCCCAGGCCTGGCCGCGCGCCCTGCTCTACAGCCTGTTCATCGTCGGCTGCCTGTCGCCCTGGGGGCGCTATTGCTCCAAGCCGCTGAGCGATCTCATGCGGCGCATGCGCGAACCGCTGCGACTGCGCGATGCGGCCAATGCCGAAGAGCTGCCGCGCTTCGACTTCGTCCACCAGATGGTCTCGGTGATCCTGCTGATCGTGCTCATCGTCGCCGTCACCGGTGGCCTGTCGGCGCTGGCCGGCGGCTACTGGCCGCGCGGCCTGATGTACGGCCTGATCGCCTGGCTCTGCCTCACCGCGCCAGGACGCCGGCTGATGGCACCGGTGCTGACGCCCATCACCGAATTCATCCAGCGTTACCAGTGGCAGGCGCTGCTGCTGCTCGGCCTAATCTCCACCTATCGGCTGTCGGACACGGTCATGGGCGTGATGGCCAGCGTCTTCTATATCGACGTGGGCTACAGCAAGGAAACCATCGCCGGGGTCAGCAAGATCTTCGGGGTGTTCATGACCCTGTTCGGCGCGGGCCTGGGCGGCGTGCTGATCACCCGGGTGGGGATCCTGCCGATCCTCTTTCTCGGCGGCGCCGCCTCGGCGCTGACCAACCTGCTGTTCGTGGTGATCGCCTCCACCGGCGCCAACGTGCCGCTGCTGATCGCCACCATCTGCGCCGACAACGTCAGTGGCGGCATGGCCACCTCGGCCTTTGTCGCCTACCTGTCGAGTCTGACCAACCTCAGATTCTCGGCCACCCAGTACGCCATGCTCAGCTCGCTGATGCTGCTGTTGCCGCGGCTCTTGGGCGGCTACTCGGGGGCCATGGTCGAGCACGTCGGCTACAGCTCGTTCTTCTCGCTGACCGCCCTGATGGGGGTGCCGACGCTGCTGCTGATCGCGGTGCTCTGGCTGCGCCAGCGGCGGACCGCGATACCCAGCGGTCCTTCCGGCAGCGGCCACTGAGACCGGGGCGGCCTACGGCCGCCCCGACCTGCCCTAGGCTTCGCCGCGCGCGGCCGCGGCGGCGCGCTCGTCGCCCTTGTCGTCGATCACCTTGACCACCCGGCTGGGCAGCGCGATGTCGATGCCTTCGGCCCGCAGGCGATCGCGGATCTGCTCGTTGAAGGTGAACTGGGTGCCCCAGAAATCGCTGTTGGCGGTCCAGCAGCGCAGCGACACGGTGATGAAGGTGTCGCCCAGGCCAGCCACCACGATGGCGGGTGGCGGCGTCTCCAGCACCCGCGGATCCTTGGCCATGTCGGCCAGCACCTGCTTGGCCTTCTGCAGATCGGCGTCGTAGCCGACCTTGACGTCGAAGACGATCTGCCGCGTCGCCTGGCGCGACTGGTTGGTGATGATGCCGTTGGACAGGTTGCCGTTGGGCACGGTGACGGTGCGGTTGTCGCCGGTGCGCAGCACGGTGTGGAAGATCTGGATCGAATCCACGGTGCCCTGCACGCCCTGGGCCTCGATGTAGTCGCCGATCTTGAACGGCCGGAACAGCAGGATCAGCACCCCGCCGGCGAAGTTGGCCAGGCTGCCCTGCAGCGACAGGCCGATGGCCAGGCTGGCGGCGCCGAGGGCGGCGACGAAGGAGGTGGTGGCGATGCCGATCATGGAGGCGACGCTGATCACCAGCATGACCTTGAGACCGATGTTGACCAGGGTCACCACGAAGGTTTCCAGGGCCTGGTCCATGTGCCGCGCGGTGAACAGCGCGGCCAGTCGCCCGGTCAGGCGATTGATGATCCACCAGCCGATCCACAGGGTGATCAGGGCCAGTACCACCTTGCCGCAATATTGCAGGATCACCGGTAGCCAGGCCATGAAGGCCGTCAGCAGGTGATCGGTCTGGGCACTCAAATCCATCGTCTACCTCTCCACGCACAAGAAAAAAGTCGGGCGCGGCCTGAATGGCGGCGCCCTATGTGCGACGGACGGTAGCCCGAGAGGTTCCGAAACGCGGCTCAGTCGCGGAAGTTGTCGAACTGCAGCGGCATGCCCAGGGACTGGCCGCGCAGCAGGGCGATGACCTCCTGCAATTCGTCGCGTTTCTTGCCGGTGACGCGCACCTGTTCGCCCTGGATGGCGGCCTGGACCTTGATCTTGCTGTCCTTGATCAGGGCGACGATCTTCTTCGCCAGCTCCTTGTCGATGCCCTCGCGCAGGGTGGTCTCCTGCTTCACGGTCTTGCCGGAGGCATAGGCGTCCTTGACCTCCAGGCACTGGACGTCGATCTTGCGCTTGGCCAGGTTGACTTTGAGGATCTCCAGCATCTGCTCGAGCTGGAAATCGGCGTCGGCGGTCAGAGTGACGGTAAGGTCCTTGGCCTCGAAGCTGCCCTTGCCGCGCAGGTCGTACCGGCGCTCGAGCTCCTTCATGGCGTTGTCCACGGCGTTGGTGACTTCGTGCTTGTCCAGCTCCGATACGACGTCGAAGGAAGGCATGGATTTTCTCCTCGGTTGGGGTGGGGCAGCCTTGACGCTGCAGCCTGACCGACCATTATAACGACTGGCCCTCTTCCTCAGGAATCCGACCATGCGCAAGGAATCGACACTGGAGTCACAGCTGTGAGTTGGCACGTGCTGGGCGCCGGCAGTCTCGGCGGACTCTGGGCCGCGCGGCTATTTCGCGGTGGCGAGCCGGTCCGGCTGATCCTGCGCGATCGCACGCGCCTGGCGCAGTATCGCGCCCGCGGCGGCCTGCAACTCAGCGAAGGCGACACCACCAGCCTCTATCCGCTGCCTGCCGAGACGCCCGAGGCCGGCAATCCGATCCGCCGGCTCATCCTCGCCTGCAAGAGCTACGACGCCGAAGAGGCCATCGCCAGCGTCGCCGCGCGCCTGGAACCGGAAGCCGAGATCCTGCTGCTGCAGAACGGCCTGGGCAGCCAGGACGCCGTCGCCGCCCGGGTACCGCGGGCGCGCTGCCTGAGAGCCAGCACCACCGAGGGAGCCTATCGCGAGACCGATTTCCATGTGGTCGCGGCCGGTGCCGGGCAGATCTGGATCGGCGACCAGCTCGGCAGCCATACCCCGCCGCCCTGGCTGGATACCCTCGCCGAGCTGGGTTTCCCGGTGCGCTGGACCGACGACATCGACGCCCGCCTGTGGCGCAAGCTGGCGATCAACTGCGCCATCAATCCGCTGACCGTGCTCTATCGCTGCCGCAACGGCGAATTGCGCCAGCATCTGCCGGAGGTCACGGCGCTCTGCGACGAACTCGCGGCGCTGCTGGAAGCCATGGGCCTCGCCCCGGCGGCCCAGGGGCTGCAGCAGGAGGTCGAGGCGGTGATCGCCGCCACCGCCCACAACAGATCCTCCATGCTGCAGGACGTGGAGCGCGGCCAGCGCACCGAGGTGAGCTACCTGCTCGGCCACGCCCTGCCGATCGCCGGACGGCTGCGCCTGCCGGTGCCGCACCTGACCGAGCTGCAGCAGCGCCTGCAGGTCCGGCTCGCGGAGCGTGGATTGCCCGTCGATTAGCAGCGGGCTACCCTGCCCGCTTCCCTGTTGCCACGGCTGCGCCATGATCCTTGCCAAACGCCTGAAGAATCTCCCGGTCGGCCGCAAGTTGCTGGCTGCCCTGCTGGTGATGATGATCGCGGTGCTGGTGGTGGCCAATGTGACCTTTATCAGCGCCGCCTACTGGATCTCCCAGGAGAGCGTGGCGCCCCAGGCGCTGCAGACCCTGGGCCGGCTGTTCGCCAGCCCGGTGCTCAGCCGCGAGGTGCTGGCCTCGCCGGCGGCGGCCGAGGTGCAGCTGCGCCAGCTGGACGGCTATGCGCCGCTGCGCCTGGCCGCGGTCTACGACAGCCAGGGCCAGCGCCTGGCCGAGTTGCACAATGGCGATCGCCTGCAGGTGCCGGCGCGCTTCGAAGAGCTGCAGACCTGGCGCCTGCGCGAATTCCGCACCAATCTGCTGGTGGAGCTGCCGCGTCCCGAGGGCGCTCCCGGGCATCTGCTGCTGGTGGCCAGCAGCGAACTGCCGGGGGCCTTCTACCGCGGCACCCTGACCGCCAGTCTGGCGATCCTGACCTTCAGTATCCTGCTCTGGCTGGTGGTGGCGCGGCAGATCAAGAGACTCATCACCCTGCCGATCCGCGAACTGGAAGAACTCTCGCGCCAGGTGACCCGCGAGGAAAACTATTCCTTACGCGCCAGCAAGGGCAGCGAAGACGAACTGGGCCGCCTGGCGGAATCCTTCAACACCATGCTCGGCCGCATCCAGGGCCGCGAGCAGCAACTCAAGCGCGCCCGCGACGACGCC
Organism: Pseudomonas sp. Pso3; assembly: GCF_055393275.1. Classification (NCBI taxonomy): domain Bacteria; kingdom Pseudomonadati; phylum Pseudomonadota; class Gammaproteobacteria; order Pseudomonadales; family Pseudomonadaceae; genus Pseudomonas; species Pseudomonas sp. Pso3. Next base: position 3,998,569 of record NZ_AP043687.1, read on the forward strand.
CAGTACGCGGTGCTTCAGGCCCAGAGCCTGGCCGAGGAGACTCGCCGCTCCAACCGCAAGCTGGAGCTGGAGGTGCAGGTCCGCGGCAAGATCGAGAAGAAGCTCACCGGCTTCCAGAACTACCTCAACAGTATCATCGACTCCATGCCCTCGGCACTGATCGCCGTGGACGAGCAGTTCTACGTCACCCAGTGGAACCAGGAGGCCACCCACCTCTCCGGCACCCAGCTGGACGAGGCCCTGAACCAGCCGGTGTTCCTGGCCTTTCCTTCGCTCAAGCCGTTCCTGCCGCAACTGAGTCGCACCGCCGAATTGCTGCGGGTGGAAAAGGTGGAGCGGGTGACCTGGGCGCTGACCGATACCCCGCGGCACTACACCCTGACCTTCTACCCGCTGATGGGCGGCGCCGGGCGTGGCGTGGTGATCCGCATCGACGACATCACCCAGCGCCTGAACATGGAAGAGATGATGGTGCAGTCGGAAAAGATGCTCTCGGTGGGCGGCCTCGCCGCCGGCATGGCCCACGAGATCAACAATCCGCTCGGCGCCATCCTGCACAACGTGCAGAACATCCGCCGGCGGCTGTCGCCGGAGTTGCCGAAGAACGTCGAGCAGGCCGCCGAATCCGGTGTCGAGCTCAATGCGGTGAACTGCTACCTAGAGAGCCGGCAGATCCCGCGGCTGCTCGACGGCATCCACCAGGCCGGCAGCCGCGCGGCCAAGATCGTCAGCCACATGCTGGCCTTCAGCCGGCGCAGCAATCGCAAGATGGAAGCCAGCGAATTGCCGCCGCTGATCGACCAGGCCATCGAGATCGCCGGCAACGACTTCGACCTGGCCGAGGGCTTCGACTTCCGCACCCTGTCGATCATCCGCGAATTCGATCCGGCGCTGGGACCGGTGCCGGTGATCGGCAACGAACTGGAGCAGGTGCTGCTCAACCTGCTGAAGAACGCCGCCCAGGCCATCCACCTGCGCGACGACGAGGAAGAAGGCGAATACGGCCGCATCACCTTGCGCACCAAGCTGCGCGGCGGCTGGGCCGAGATCCAGGTGGAAGACAACGGCATCGGCATCCCCGAGGACATCTGCAAGCGCATCTTCGAGCCCTTCTTCACCACCAAGGAGGTGGGCCAGGGCACCGGTCTGGGCCTGTCGGTGTCGTATTTCATCATCACCAACAACCACAAGGGGCAGATGGAGGTGCACTCCACGCCTGGCGTAGGGACCTGCTTCACCCTGCGCCTGCCCCTCGTCCAGGCCGACTTCGACGCGGCCTAGGACCTCATCAGGAGCTGCGCCATGGGTTTTCGCCTCACCGAGATCTACACCCGCCAGGGCGACGCCGGCGACACCGGCCTGGCCGACGGCAGCCGGGTACCCAAGGACCATCCGCGCATCGAGGCCATCGGCGCGGTGGATGAGCTCAACAGTGCCCTGGGTCTGCTGCTCGCCGAGCTGGCCGAGGATGCCCGCCTGGCCGAGGTGAGCGAGCTTCTGGCGCCCTGTCAGCACCGCCTGTTCGACCTCGGTGGCGAACTGGCCATGCCCAGCTATCGCGCCCTGCAACCGATGGAGATCGAACGCCTGGAGGGCGCCATCGATCGCTGGAACGCCGAGCTGGGGCCGCTGGAGAACTTCATCCTGCCCGGCGGCTCGCGCGCCGTGGCCCAGGCCCATGTCTGCCGCACCCTGGCGCGCAGCGTCGAGCGCCGCTGCCGCAGCCTGCATGCGGTGGAGCCGCTGGAGGGCCAGGGCCTGCCCTATCTCAATCGCCTGTCCGACCTGCTGTTCGTCGCCGCCCGCATCGTCGCCCGGCGCCAGGGGGTGAGCGAGGTGCTCTGGCAGGCCGCGCGGCCATGAGCGCGCCGGCCGCGCCCGCCGCGCCACCGCCGCGCCGCCACGAGGGGCTGCTGGCGCTCTGGGACGGCCTGATCCTGATCCTGGTCTGCGTGAACCTGGCGCTGATCCTGTTCGACAGCCTCTATGCCCTGGGACCGCTCAACCAGGCCCTGGCTGCGGTGCTGCCCGGCTTCCACGCCTTCTATGGCGAACGCATCCACGCCCACTTCACCCGCATCGACCTGGTGTTCGTCGCCTTCTTCATCGCCGACGTGCTGCTCGGCTGGCTGGTGGCGGTGATCGAACGCCGCCATGCGCGCTGGTACCACTACCCCTTCATCCACTGGTACGACGTGCTCGGCTGCATCCCCCTGGGCGGCTTCCGCCTGCTGCGGGCGCTGCGCATCGTCTCGCTGCTGCTGCGCCTGCAACGCCTGGGGCTGATCGACATGCGCGGCTGGCGGCCCTATCGGCTGTTCAACCACTACTACCAGCTGCTCATGGAAGACCTGTCCGACCGGGTGATGATCAAGATCTGCGGCGAACTGCAGGACGAACTCAACACCCGCGACGACTTCTCCCAAAGCGTGATCGACCGGGTGATCCGCCCGCGCAAGCAGCGACTGATCGACGGCATGGCGCTGCGCATCCAGACCATGGTGGAACAGGGCTATAGCCAGAATCGCGCCACCCTAGAGCGCCTGGTTGGCGCCGTGGTGCAACGCGCCCTGGACGAGAATCCCGACCTGGCCCGGCTCAAGCGCCTACCCATGGGCGAGCGACTGGCCGACACCCTGGACGGGGTGCTCACCGACATCGTCAACGGCCTGGTCAGGGAAGCGGCGGCCAGCCTGCGCACCCGCGACTTCCGTGCCCTGGCCAGTCGCCTGGCCGATCACGGCTTCGATCAGAGTCTGCCCAGCGGCGCCCAGGACAATGCCCTGGACGAGGTACTGGTGGAGATTCTCGAGGTGTTCAAGCAGAAGGTCCTGCAGCGCCGGCTCGATCAACTCGATGGCGAGCTCTGGCCGCAGGAATGGCAGCGCAGCGAAATCGATCCGATCAACGCGCCCCGGCGCTGATCTGCTGCTGCAGATTCTGCACCTGGGTCTGCAGGGTGGTGATGTTGCGGGTGGTCTGCAGGCGGAAGGCGTCGAATTCCTTGCTGTCCGGGCCCACCGGGCGCGCATCCAGCTCGCTGCGCAGCACCAGCAGGTCCTGTTGCATCTCACCCAGGGCCTGATTCTGGGCACTGGGCTTCTTCAGCGCGGCGATGTCGGCCTGCAGCGCCTTGTTCTGCGCGGTGAGGCTGGCGACCTGCTCGGTCAGGCTGGCGGTCTGCGCCAGGCCGTTCTTCAGCGCGGCCTGCTCATCGGCCAGGGCCTTGAGGCGGGTATCCACCTCGCCACTGCCGGTCTGCACCGTCTGGACCGCGGTGGAGAGATTCTGCAGACGGTTGTCCTGGGCCTGCTGGTTGTCCGTCACCCCCTGCTGCTGGCGGGTGAGTTCGGCGACCTTGGTCTGCAAGGTCTTGACCTGCAGCAGCAGCGCCTCGCGACTGGTGGTACCGGAGGATTCGCTTTCCACCAGCTTGCCGGAGATGTCCCTCAGGCGACCCTGGGCGTCTTCGCTGATGCGCGCGAAGTTTTCCTGGGTGGCCACCACCTGCTCCTGCATCAGCACCAGTTGCTGATGACTCCACCAGGCGACCCCGGCCAGGGCCAGAGTCAGGGCCGCGACCAGCACCCACAGCGGCGCGGTGGACGGGCCACGGCGTACCGCGCGCGCATGACCGGCCGTGGGCTCGCGATAGACCTCCTCGGCTTCGACCGACCGGCGACCCGCGGGACGGCGATCGTCACGCTCCGGCGTCAGACTCGGGACGTTATCCATTTCATCGAGAAGATCGTTGCGCATGGCAGACCTGTGAGCAAAGGCAGGAAGACGAAATCGCGGCCAGTATAACGGCCGTCGGCGCCGACGCGAGGCCGTGCGCGGACGGATTCACCCCGGGAGCGTGCGCGGAAACGCAGTCTGCGCCGATAGCAAAGCGCCAGCATGCCATATCCCGAGTGCCTTTGGTGCGGCGCTAGACCGGGCCGCTGCGGGCCTGGGGCGCCCGCGGGCGATATTCTTCCAGGGCGTCCCAGGAGCTGGCCTCGGGCAGGTAGCCGAAGGCCGCCTGGGCGGCGCGGATGTCCAGGGTGAAGGGGCTGTCGAGCAGCTCGGGCCAGCGCGACTCGTGACCCGGGGTGCGCAGGCGGGCATAGAGACGCCGGGGATCGAAGGCCTTGCGCTCGACCACCGGCGGCAACTCGAAGCGCCGCAGCAGGAAGTTGATCGCATCCCAGCACACCAGCGGCTGGCCATCGCTGAGGTTGAAGACCTTGCCCTGGGTGGCGGCCGGTTGCCTGAGCAACAAGGTCACCAGGGCCTTGCGCAGATTGCCGGCGCTGGTGAAGTCCCAGCGATTGAGGCCGTTGCCGCTGCGGCCCAGCTGCCTGGCCTTGGCCCTTTCCAGCAACCAGCGCGCCCAGTCGCGATCGGCCAGGCCGAGCACCTGGGCCGGCCGCAACACCGTGACCTGGGGGCCGAATTCGCCGGCGGCCAGGGCCAGGCGCTCCAGTTGCAGCCGGCGCTGGGCCTCGCGGCTGGCGGGCTTGGCCGGCACCTGGTCTTCCTTGAGCGCTTCGCCGCCCCGCTCGTAGACGCGGGCGGACGAGACATAGACGAATTGCGCGACCTGCTGCTGCAGGGCGGCTTCGATCAGCACCTGGCCGTGGTCGAGATCGGCCGCGCTCGGCACGCCGGCCACATCGGTACAGTGGGCGATGGCGTCGATGTCGTCGCACAGCGCCACCACCTGCGCGGGCTGGTCGAGCAAGGCCGGGTGATAGTCGGCGCCGCGCTCGACCAGGGCGTCCAGGGTCGCGCCGGGGCGGCCGTGCACCCGCACCAGTTGGCCGCGGTCGAGCAGGTCGCAGGCCAGGCCCGCACCGAGCGGCTCGCTGGCGCCCGTGATCAAGATACGCATGTCGCTGGGATTCCCGAAGCTGTCCGCGGTCGCCCGGGGCGACCAATCCGCCAGTGTAACCAAAGCCTTCGACAGGCGCCGCTAGTCACGCACCAGCCACTGGCCGGCGACCTGCTCGAGATGCCGGGTCAGGGCCTGCAAGGCGGCGCCGCCATTGCGCCAGTGATGCCAGAACAGCGGCACGTCCACCCAGTGACCGGGCGCCAGATCCACCAGCGCGCCGCGCGCCCGGGCGGCCGCGCTCTGGATATCCGGCAGGAGGCCCCAGCCGATGCCGCCCAGGGTCATCTGCAGAAAGCCCTCGGCGGAAGGACAGAGGTGGTAGTCGAAGGTCTGGGTGACGCCGAGCTGCTCCAGATAGCGATGCTGCAGGCGATCATCCGGGCCGAAGACGATGGCCGGCGCCCGTGCCAGGGCCTGGGGATCCGGCAATGCGGCCAGTTGCCGAGCGCGGAATTCCGGACTGGCCAGGGCCCGGTAGCGCATGGCGCCCAGGGCGCTGACCCGTGCGCCGGCCAGCGGCTGGCCGTTGGCGCAGAGGCAGGCCGCCACCTCGCCGGCGCGCATCCGTCGGAGCACCACGTCCTGGTCTTCCACCACCAGATCCAGCAACACCCGCTGTGCCCGGACCCAGGGGCCGACCGCCAGCGGCCACCAGTTGGCCAGGCTGTCGGCGTTAAGGGCGATGCGCAGGCGCTGCGGCGCCTCTTCGGCCAGACCCGGCACCTCGCTGCCCAGATCGGCTTCCAGTAGCCGCACCTGCTGGATATGGCGCAACAGCCGCAGACCCGGCGCCGTCGGCTGCGGGGGTGTCTCCCGCACCAGCACCGCCTGGCCGACCCGGGCTTCGAGCAGCTTGATGCGCTGGGACACCGCCGATTGCGACAGCCCCAGGCGCCGCGCCGCCCGCTCGAAACCGCCCTCTTCCACCACCACTGCCAGGGCTTCCAGCAACTTGTAGTCGATCATCGATTCAGCTAATGCTGCATAAGGAATATTGGTTTTTCTTATACACCTGGACGCGGCAAGGTGGCAGCCAATCCAGCACGACAGGGCACCACTTCCGCAATGAACAGCTACGTCACCGGCCTCCTGACCATGGCCAGTCTCATCATGGCGCTGGGCGCGCAGAACACCTATCTGCTGGCCCAGGGGCTGCGCCGCGAGCACCATCTGGCCATCGCCGCCTTCTGCCTCACCTGCGACGTGATTCTGGTGGCCGCCGGGGTACTGGGCCTGGCCGCGCTGATCCAGCACAGTCCGTTGCTGGTGGATATCCTGCGCTGGGGCGGCGCGGCCTTTCTGCTCTGGTATGGCGCCCAGGCATTGCGTCGGGCCTGGCGGCCGGCAGCCATGGGCACCCTGGCCGCGGCGGAGCCACGCAGCAGGCGGCAGGCGCTGCTCGCCGCCGCGGCGGTCTCGCTGCTCAATCCCCATGTCTATCTGGACACGGTGCTGCTGGTGGGCTCCCTGGGCAGCCAGCAGGCCGCGCCCCTGGCCTATGTGTTCGGCGCGGCCACGGCCTCCATGCTGTGGTTCTTCGGCCTCGCCCTGGTCGCCGCCTGGGCCGCGCCCTACCTGGCCCGCCCAGGGGTGTGGCGGTTGATCGATCTGCTGGTGGCCGGGGTGATGTTCGCCGTCGCCGCCCAGTTGCTGGTCTCGACCTGAGGCTGGCCTTCCCCGGGCGAGCGCCCTAAGCTGCGGCTCTGCGTTTCCTGTCGAGAGTCCTCATGCCCTTCGCCCGCTCGCTCCGCAGTCAGAGCCTGCTCCTGTTCGGCGGCAGTCTGCTGCTGATGCTGCTGATCGCCCTGGCCGGCTTCGGCCTGCTCTCCCGCGAGTTGCATCGCTACCAGCACCTGATCGAAGGCCCGCTGGAGCGCCTGGTGGAGATCGACGACACCCACCTGATCTTCAAGATCCAGGTCCAGGAGTGGAAGAATTTTCTTCTGCGCGGCGGCGATGCCACGACGGCCGAGCGCTACTGGCAGGCCTTCCTGACCCGCGAGGCGGAGGTCGACCGGCGTCTGCAGCAACTGACCGGCAGCGTCGATCCCGATCTGCAACCGCGGCTCCAGGCGCTGCGGGCCCAGCACCAACGCCTGGGCGAGCGCTATCGCGCCGGCCAGGCCGCCTATCTCGCCCATGATCGCGATCCGCGTCGCGGCGATGCCGAGGTCCGTGGTATCGACCGCGAGACCGCCGAGGGCTTCGCCGCCCTGGTCGACGACCTGCACGGACGCACCGCCGCGCAGATCGCCGCCATCCGCGCCGAGGCGCAGCGCGACATCCTGCTCGCCGGCCTCGCCCTGCTGCTCTGTGGCGGCGGCCTGCTGTTCCTCGGGATACGGCTGGTGGAGCGGCGGCTGGTGGATCCGCTGGTGGCCTGCGCCCGGCAACTGGGGCTGCTGGCGCGCGGGCGTTTCGGCGAGCGCCTGCCCGGCGGCCGCGATGACGAAATGGGGCGCCTGGTCCTCAGCACCAATCTCCTGCGCGACGCCGCCGTGCAGCACACCCACGACCTGCGCCACCAGGCCGGCGAGGTGGGCGCCCTGAGCGCGCTGCTGGCCAGTCAGCTGGTGACCGAGCCGGGACAGCCGCCGCGAGAGGTCGATCCGCAGGTGCTCAAGGACGTCAGCCGCCGTCTCGCCGACATCGCCGGCGATTTAAAGGAGGCCGCCACCCAGCGGCAGGACTGAGCTCCGCCGCTAGAGCTGCGCCGGCACCTCGCGCCACGCGCCCGGCGCCAGATCGTCCAGCGTCCAGGGGCCGATGCGGACGCGCACCAGGCGCAGGGTCGGCAGGCCCACCGCGGCGGTCATGCGCCGCACCTGGCGATTGCGCCCTTCGCGAATGGTCAGCTCGATCCAGGCGGTCGGCACGCTCTTGCGAAAGCGTACCGGCGGATCGCGCTCCCAGAGCGCTGGCGGCTCCGCCAGCAGGCGCGCCTCGGCCGGCAGCGTGGGGCCGTCATTGAGGTCGACGCCCTGGCGCAGGCGCTGCAGCTGCTCTTCTCCAGGTGTGCCCTCCACCTGGGCCCAGTAGGTCTTGGGCAGCTTGTGCCGGGGATCGGCGATACGCGCCTGCAACTGGCCATCGTTGGTCAGCAGGAGCAGGCCTTCGCTGTCGCGATCCAGGCGGCCAGCGGGATAGACGCCCGGCACCTCGACATAGGCCTTGAGGGTCGCGCGGCCGTCGGCGTCGGCGAACTGGGTGAGCACGTCGAAGGGCTTGTTGAGCAGCAGCAACCGCGGCGTGACCGGCGGTGCCTTGGCCTGGCGCCGCGGACGCTGGCCGGGGGTGGAACGGGTATTTCGCGACATGGGGATCGACGGCGGCTAGCCAAAGGGTAATCTGGACCGCCCAGTCTATTCGTCCGAGGTCCCATGCGCATCTTTCGTCCGCTGTGGCTGATCCACCTGCTGACCCTGGCCGGTTGCGCCTCCTCCGCCTACGAGGGTCCGCGCTCCGATCACTTCGACGGCGAGCGCTTTCACAACCTGGCGCCGCGCGAAGACAAGAGCCTCTGGACCCTGCTGAAATGGCAGTTCACCCGCACCCGTCCCGAGTGGACCTGGCAGGACGGGCCGGCCGTACCGACGCGGCCAGTGGCCCGGGTCGAGGGTGGCGAATTGCGGGTGACCTTCGTCAACCATGCCACCCTGCTGATCCAGCATCAGGGTCTCAACATCCTCGCCGATCCGGTGTGGTCGGAGCGGGTCAGTCCCTTCAGCTTCATCGGTCCGCGACGCTATCACGCGCCGGGCGTGGCCCTGGACGACCTGCCGCCGCTGGACCTGATCTTCGTCAGCCACAGTCACTACGACCACATGGACCTGGCGACGCTGCGGCGCCTGGCCGAGCGCGCGCCCCTGACGCCGGTGGTGACGCCCCTCGGCAATGCCGAGCTGATCCGCCGCGAGACCGGTTTCGTCACCGTCAGCGAGCTGGACTGGTGGCAGAGCCTGCCGCTCAAGGACGGCGTGCGCCTGCACCTGGTGCCGGGCCAGCACTGGTCGGCGCGCAGTCGCTTCGACACCAACCGCCGGTTGTGGGGCGGCTTCGTACTGGAAGCGCCGACCGGACCGGTCTATTTCGCCGGTGATACCGGCTGGGGCCCGCACTTCGCGCAGATCCGCGAACGCCTGGGCGCGCCACGCTTCGCCGCCCTGCCCATCGGCGCCTATGAACCGCGCTGGTTCATGCGGGACAGCCATCTGAATCCCGACGATGCGGTACGTGCTCATCAGGCGCTGGGCGCCGTCAGCAGCCTGGGCATCCACTTCGGCACCTTTTCCCTGAGCGACGAAGAACAGTTCGCCCCGCCCCGCGACCTGGCCCACGCCCGCGCCCTGCATGGCCTGGCGGACGAGGCGTTCCGGACACTGGCACCGGGCGAGATCTGGTCGGTGCCCTGAGGTCAGCCGCCGACCTTTGCTGCTTCGATCAAAGGTGGCAAGGAGGAGGCGCTGAGCCAATCCATCAGGGTGGCTCTCATACCGACTCCCCAATGCTGGTCATAAAGCATCCAGGCCCCGGTAATCACGATGGCCCAGAGAATGCTGAACAGCGAGCCGACCAGAAAGTATTCGGCAAAGTCCCGCTGATCCAGCTCCTTGAAGCGAGCGACGGTCTTGAGCGCTATCACCGCCGCGAGGATTTCCCAGCTGTTGCTTAGCAGTCCCGCAGCCAACACCAGACGTTCGAGCCAGCCGATGAGGCGTCCCGCGGAAAAGGCGCCATCGCTGGACGCGCCTGGCATTCTTGGCCGTGTCATGCGGATGAGCATCCTGCGACACAAGACATTGCCAAGCTCGGTCAACAGGGCCAAGGCGAAGAGCGTATAGGCCAGTGCATGCAATCCTTGCAGCAACCCGTTCATTGCTCAGCCTCCCTGCGATCCAGATCCGCCAGCACTTCCAGCACGGCATTCCACTGTTGGCTATAGGCGTCGAAGTGACCGGAGGTGCGTACCTTGTAGATGCTATGGACCGACACCTGACGCTGCTCTGCCAGCTCCGCGGGTAACTGTCCGTTCAACAGTGCCGCGATGTCGCTCAATTGACGTTGCGTCCAACCCTTCTCGATAACCGTCAAGCCAACCCCTAGTGCATCGAGAGTGGTCTCCAACAGCGGCTCCTGAGGCAGCGAGAAACCATAGCGGCAGAGCGCGCGCTTTTCGTTTAGCTTGTGCCGACTGCGGCTAAGACCCGGCCCCATCATGTTCCAGGCCTGCTGCGGATTCACAGCCGTTTCTATCCGGGCCAGCCCCAGCACGAAACGGCAATCGATACCACGCTGCAGGAGATCCAGCCTGATGTCACGCAACAGCCGAGCGCCGGCATTCAGGGACGTCACCAAGCCCTGAAATTCGTCTCCAAGGGTGATGGTCAACGGTGATGCCAGGACGTCGGCATAACGCCTGTTGCACTGCACGACCGCTTCATTGAAAGCCTTGTGTAACTGCGCGATATCGGCAGCGTGCTCGCTATGCACCAGGTCGCCCATTACTACCGCGAGTGTCCTGGCAGTTATTTCCTGTTTTGGGGTCATTTTTCGCGATGTAACCATAAAAGGGTCAATCGCTTCTTTTTACCCAAAAACGGTGCGACTCGCCTAGCGCTAAATGTCATCAGTAATCAGCAGGGCAAGAGACAAAAGCAGCCAGGACGCTTGAGGATGCCCTCAACACCTCGCTGCTCCCGCCCATTAATTCAGGTTATTCCACCAGCCCCTTGTCCCAGAGTCGTACCAGCTCGCTGGGCGCGCGGTCCTCGGGAATCAGCAGGGTCAGTTCGTCCTGCTGCTCGGCGGGCTGGGGACGGAAGCGCAATTCCACCTTGAAGTAGCGCTGATCGCCCCGCCCGACCTGGGTCGGTTCGCCGGATTCCGGCAGGCAGCGTTCCAGCACCGAGCAGATGCGCCCGCGCTGGGCGCTGTCGTACTGGCCGAATTCGATCTCCCGCGGCTTGCTCAGCGCGTGCAGGGGCGCGAAGCCGCCCTGTCGCGAGAGTCGCACCACGGTGTCCTTGCCCAGCGGGGGAAGTTCGCGCATTGCCCTGCTCCTCTAGATGAGAGTGACGCCCACGCCGGCCCAGGCCTCTTCGACCGCACGGACCTCCGCCGACTCGGCACCGAAGCGGCGACCGGCATTGGAGACGGTCAAACGGGCGAAGGCGGCGAAATCCGCATCGTTGGCCAGGCGACTGTCGCACAGGGTGTCGTACCAGATCGGCCCGGCCTTTTCCCAGGCGTAGCCACCCAGGGCCATCGCCGCCAGGTAGAAGGCCCGGTTGGGAATGCCCGAGTTGAGGTGGACACCGCCGTTGTCTTCGCGGGTCTCGATGTAGTCGCGCATATGCCCGGGCTGGGGGTCCTTGCCCAGGGTCGGATCGTCGTAGGCGGTACCCGGCTCGGCCATGGACCTCAGGCCCTTGCCGTTGATCTTCTTGGTCAGCAGCCCGGCGCCGATGATCCAGTCCGCCTCGGCGGCGGTCTGCTTGAGTTCGTACTGCTTGACCAGGATGCCGAAGACGTCGGAGACCGATTCGTTGAGCGCGCCGGACTGATTGAAGTACACCAGGCCCGCCTCGCTCTCGGTGACGCCATGCACCAGTTCGTGGGCGATGACGTCCAGGGCGATGGTGAAGCGGTTGAAGATCTCGCCGTCGCCATCGCCGAACACCATCTGCTCGCCGTTCCAGAAGGCGTTCTGGTAGTCCTGGCCATAGTGGACGGTGCCGGCCAGTGGCAGGCCCTGGCCATCGATGGAATTGCGCCCGAACACCTCGTTGAAGAATTTGAAGGTGGCACCCAGGTAGTCGTAGGCCTCGTCCACCGCCACATCGCTCAGTGCCGGCTGCCCCTCCTGGCGCACCAGACGCCCGGGCAGCTGCATGGCGTTGCCGGCATCGAAGATGCTGCGCTGCGGACTGGCGTCATCGGTACGCGGCAGCGGCCCGACCGGTGCCTGGCGCACGCCGGGGCGCCCGGGATTGTGCAGCAGACTCTGGACATGACTCAGGGTGGTCAGGGCGCAGGAACGCTGGTGTTCGTCGCCATGATCGATGATGCGGCCAAGAATGTAGGGGGGAATCACCCCCTGGTAGGTGCCCGGGTTACAAGACATGCGCGCCCTCCTCCTCTGGGGGACAGAGTCCCCGATCACCGCAGCGTGCGGTCCGTGTTTCTTGGACCACGAAACGACCAGACGGCTCCCGCCTCTTCACCCGGAGGCAGGCTTCTGGTACAAAGGCACCCCACGCGGGCGTCGTATAATGGCATTACCTGAGCTTCCCAAGCTCATGACGAGGGTTCGATTCCCTTCGCCCGCTCCAGATCCAGACGGCCTCCAATCAGTCCTTGCGGACACGCTGATTGGGGGCCGTTGCGTTTCCGGGCCCTGCCAAAGGGGTTTCGCGCGCGAAACCTACCCCGCCACCAATCCCTTCACCCGCTGCGCCAAGGCCTCCACCGCGAAGGGCTTGGTCAGGATCGCCATGCCCGGCTCCAGGTGGCCGTCGCTGAGCAGCGAGGTTTCGGCGAAGCCGGTGATGAACAGCACCTTGAGCGCCGGGCGGCGGACGCGGGCGGCGTCGGCCAGCTGGCGGCCGTTCATGCCGCCGGGCAGGCCGACGTCGGTGACCAGCAGGTCGATGCGCGCATCGGAGTGCAGCACCTCCAGGCCGCCGGCGCCATCGGCGGCCTCGATGATGACGTAGCCCAGTTCGCGCAGCAGATCGGTCACCAGCATGCGCACCGTGGGTTCGTCGTCGACCACCAGCACCGTGGCATTGGCGCCCTCCAGCAGACAGGGCTGACCGTCTGCCAGAGGCGAGCCGCACGGCCGCTCCACCGGTCGCAGGGGCAGATACAGGCAGACGGTGGTGCCTTCGCCGGGTGTCGAGCGCAGCCGCAGCTGGCCGCCAGACTGGCGGGCGAAGCCATAGATCATCGACAGCCCCAGGCCTGTGCCCTGCCCCATGGGCTTGGTGGTGAAGAAGGGCTCGAAGGCCTTGGCGGCGACTTCCGGCGTCATGCCGCTGCCGCTGTCGGTCACGCTCAGATGCAGATAACGCCCGGGGGCCAGTTCGAAGTCGCGGGTATCCGCTTCGCCAAGGGTGCGATGACTGGCGGCGATGAGGATGCGCCCGCCCTTGGGCATGGCGTCGCGGGCGTTGATGCACAGGTTGAGCAGGGCGTTCTCCAGCTGGGACTGGTCCACCAGCAGGGGCTGGTCGTCCGGCAGGCTGCTGAATTGCACCTGGATGGCCGGTCCCACGGTGCGCTGCACCAGGTCGAGCAGGCCGCCTACCAGCTGGTTGACCTCGGTGGCTTCCGGGGCCAGGGTCTGGCGGCGGGCGAAGGCCAGCAGCCGGTGGGTCAGGGCCGCGGCGCGCTTGGCGCTGCTCTGGGCAGCCGTCAGGTATTTTTCCAGCTCGGTGAAGCGCCCCTGGCCAATTCTCAGGCTCATGAGGTCGAGGCTGCCCGAGATCCCGGCGAGCAGGTTGTTGAAATCGTGGGCCAGGCCGCCGGTGAGTTGCCCCACGGCTTCCATCTTCTGCGACTGGCGCAGGGCCTCTTCCGAGCGGCGCAATTCTTCGGTGCGCTCTTCGACCCGCTGCTCGAGGGTAGCGGTCAGGTCCCGCAGGTCCGCCAGGGCACGGTCACGCTCGTCGGCCAGGGCCCGGCGGGCGTCCACGTCCAGCAGCACGCCGGGAAAGCGCAGCGGGGTGCCATCCGACGCCAGTTCGACGTGGCCGTTGGCCTCCAGCCAGTAGTAGCGGCCGTCACTGCGGCGGACCCGGTACTGGTGGGCATAGCGGCCACCACGGCCGATGACGTCGGCGATGGCCGCGGCCAGGCCGGCCTGGTCGTCCGGATGGACGGTGGCCACCACCTGCGCCAGGCTCAGGCCATCGCGCCCCAGGGCCGGGTCGAGGCCGAAGTTGATGGCGAAGGCCTCGTCGACGGTGAACCTGTCGGTGGGCAGATCCCAGTACCAGGTGCCGATGATGGCGCCGGCGGCGAGGGCCAGCTGCACGCGCTCGGCGGCGGCCAGCACGCTGCTCTCCGCGGCGCGGGCGCTATCGAGCTCGTCGATGCGTGCGGAAAGCTCCTGTTCGAGGGTCAGGTTGTGCCGCCGCAGGGCGGCCTCGGCCACATCGCGCTGACGGTGGGCCTGAACACTGGCGGTGGTCTCGGTGGTGATGTTGAGCATGCCGACGATGCGCTCGCCATCGCGCAGCGGGCTGTAGGAAAAGCTCCAGTAGGTGTCCTCGGGATAGCCGTTGCGGGTCATCACGAAGTGCTTGTCGACGAAGTGCAGCGCCTCGCCGGCCAGCGTCCGCGCGATCAGCGGCGCGATCTCGTCCCACAATTCCGCCCAGACCTCATTGATCGGCTGCCCCAGGGCGGCCGGATGGCGGGCGCCGAGAAAGGGGGCGTAGGCCTGGTTGTAGATCAGCGTCTGCTCGGCGCCCCAGGTGGCGCACATGGCGAAGGGAGACGCCATCAGCAGGTCGTAGGTGGTCCGAAGGGCCACGGGCCAGCTGGCGCGCGCGCCCAGTGGCGTGGTTTCCCAGGCGAAACTTTCGAGATAGGACAAGGGACGACTCACTGGCAGAGGCACGGAGGGATCTCGTGGCCGTCCGGGCCTGCCGCAAGGCGCCCGGATGCCCATGATAGGCAGGTACGCAAGCCCCCTGCCAGTACCGCGATCCATCGCTGGCGCCGCCCTGCCCATCCGAGGCGGGACCGGGCCTGCGGCATGCTGTCCCGGTGAAACGACTGGCACCGGCGCCGTGCATCTCTTACCGTGTGGCCCCCGCTGTCGCTGTCAGGTATCCGCTCGTCATGTCCGCGTCTCCCACCCCGCCCGAGGGGCTGCAACGCAGCCTGTCCAATCGCCATCTGCAACTGATCGCCATCGGCGGCGCCATAGGCACCGGCCTGTTCATGGGTTCGGGCAAGACCATCGCCCTGGCCGGCCCCTCGATCCTGCTGGTCTACCTGATCATCGGCAGCGCCCTGTTCTTCGTCATGCGCGCCCTGGGCGAATTGCTGCTGTCGGATCTGGAGTACAAGTCCTTCATCGACTTCTGCACCGATCTGCTCGGGCCCTGGGCCGGCTTCTTCTGTGGCTGGACCTACTGGTTCTGCTGGATCGTCACCGCCATCGCCGATGTCATCGCCATCGCCGCCTATGCCCAGTTCTGGTTTCCCAGCCTCGCGCCCTGGATCCCGGCGCTGCTCTGCGTGCTGCTCCTGCTGGGTCTGAATCTGGTCACGGTGCGACTGTTCGGCGAACTGGAATTCTGGTTCGCACTGATCAAGATCGTCGCCATCTGCGCCCTGATCGTCACCGGCTTCGGCCTGGTGCTCTGGGGCTTCCAGTCGCCCTCGGGCAACGTCGCGAGCCTCGCCAACCTGTGGAACGACGGCGGCGTCTTTCCCATGGGGCTGGGCGGTTTCTTCGCCGGTTTCCAGATCGCCGTCTTCGCCTTCGTCGGTATCGAGCTGGTGGGCACCACCGCCGCCGAGACCGCCGATCCGCGGCGCAACCTGCCGCGGGCGATCAACTCCATTCCGGTGCGCATCCTGGTGTTCTATGTGCTGGCGCTGGTGGTGATCATGGCGGTGACGCCCTGGCGCCAGGTGGTGCCGGACAAGAGTCCCTTCGTCGAACTCTTCGTGCTGGCCGGCGTGCCCATGGCCGCCAGCCTGATCAATTTCGTGGTGCTGACCTCCGCTACCTCCTCGGCCAACAGCGGCATCTTCTCCACCAGCCGGATGCTCTATGGCCTGGCCCGCGAAGGCCATGCGCCACGCGGCCTCACCCGCCTCTCGCGGGCGGCGGTGCCGGCGCGTGGCCTGGTGCTGTCCTGCCTGTGCCTGCTGCTGGGTACGGTGCTGATCTACCTGATCCCCAACCTGGTCACCGCCTTCACCCTGGTCACCACCCTGGCCGCGGTGCTGTTCATGTTCGTCTGGTCGCTGATCCTGCTGGCCTGGCTGGCCTACCGCCGCAACCGTCCGGAGCGCCATGCCGCCTCGGTCTTCCGCCTGCCCGGCGGGCGCTGGGTGTGCTACGGGGTGCTGGCCTTCTTCGCCGCGGTGCTGGTGCTGCTGACCCTGCAGGACGACACCCGCCAGGCGCTGCTGGCCAGTCCGCTGTGGTTCCTGCTGCTGGGGGTGGGCTACTGGTGGCGCGGGCGGCGGGTGGTACGCGCCGGCTAGCCGGACGCTGACCGCTCAGCCCAGCGTCCAGAGTTCATCGAGCCGGGTGGTGTAGCGCGGGCTGAGCAGGTCGCGGCGCATCTGCCAGGCGGGATCGCGCGGGATCCGCGCCGGTCTCAGGGTCTCGCGACCGAACCGGCCGTTGATGGCGTCCAGGGTCGCCATCAGCCGGGCCGCGGCCGGATCCGGGGCGGCGGCGAAGAGATCCGCCGCCACCTCGCTACGGCCGCAGAGATCGAGCAGCAGCACCTCGGCCTTGGCGTAGCCGAAGCCGTCGCGAAAGATCTCGCGCAGGCCCGCCTGGGCCTGGTCGTTGAGCACCCGGGTGTCGTCGCTGGGCACCGGCAGGTTGAGCAGGGCGGCATTGGCGTAGCGGCCTTCGTCGGCGCCGTGCATGCCGGTCTGGATGCTGACCCTCAGGGTGCGACAGAGCGAACCCTGGGCGCGCAGCTTTTCCGCAGCCCGCGCGGTGTAGCTGGCCACCGCCTCGGCCAGGGCGCCGAACTGATACTGGCGGCGACCGAACATGCGACTGCAGCAGATGGTCTGCCGGGGCGCTTCCAGTTCCTCCAGGCTCAGGCAGGCCAGACCGCGCAATTCCCGCGCGGTCTTTTCCAGCACCACGCTGTAGCGCTGGCGCAATGACCAGGCGTCCTGCCCGGCCAAGTCCCAGGCCGTGCTGACCCCCTCCCCGCGCAGCCGCGCGGCCAGGCGCCGGCCGACGCCCCAGACGTCTTCGATGGGCGAATGCCTGAGCACCCAGTCATGCACCGCCGGATCGCGCAGATCCAGCACCCCGCCGGTGCGCTCCGGCCAGCGCTTGGCGGCTGCATTGGCCAGCTTGGCCAGGGTCTTGGTGCCAGCGATGCCGACGCTGACCGGGATGCCCGTCCACTTCTGCACCCGGGCCTGCAGGCGATGGCCGAGGGCGTCCAGGGGTTCGGGCAGGCCGGCCAGATCGGCGAACACCTCGTCGATGCTGTAGCGCTCCAGGCGCGGCACCAGGGTCGCCAGGGTGCGCATCACCCGGTCGCTGAGATCGCCATAGAGGGCATAGTTGGAACTGAAGGCCGTCACTTCGCCGCGCCGGGCCAGTTCGCGCACCTGGAACCAGGGCGCCGCCATGGCGATGCCCAGGCGCTTGGCCTCGGGCGAACGGGCGATCACGCAGCCGTCGTTGTTGGACAGCACCACCACCGGGCGCCCGGCGAGATCGGGGCGGAAGACCCGCTCGCAACTGCAATAGAAGGCGTTGCAGTCGATCAGCGCCAGCACCGATTCAGCCATGGCCGAAACGCCTCAGGCTGTGGGTGGCCACGCCCCAGACCTCGAAGTCGTCGCGCTCGCCGATGACCAGGGGGGCATAGGCGGGATTTTCCGCCAGCAGGACGAAATTGGCGCCGCGCCGACCGAGGCGCTTGAGGGTGGGTTCGCGATCGCGCACCGCCACCACGATGTCGCCGACCCGTGCCGGCCGGGCGCGATCGACGATCACCAGGTCGCCGGCAAAGATGCCGGCGCCGGTCATGCTGTCGCCACTGACCTGGATGACATAGGTGTGGGGCGCGCGCAGGTCGACCAGCTCGTCCAGCGAGACCTGGCGCTCCAGATGATCCTGGGCCGGCGACGGGAAGCCGCACGGCAGGCGAAAATCATAGAGCGGCAGCCGGGTGTCGGACGATTCCAGGCAACCCAGGACGGTAACGGACATGACAAGGCGCTCCTGCGGATAACTGTCTATTTATACAGTTATCCGCAGCTGCCGTGTTGTAAAGTCCGACCTAATCTGCGCCGATGAGCGGCGCCGTCAGGCGCTGAGGCGGAAGCGCGAGACGATGCCGCGCAGGTCCTGGGAGAGGCCGGCGAGGCGTTCGGCGGTACCGGCATCGGACTCGATACCGGTCAGGACCTGCAGGGTGCTGGCGCGGATGCCGGTGGTGTTGCGGTTGATGTCTTCGGAGACCGCAGCCTGCTGTTCCGCGGCGCTGGCGATCTGCACATTGACGTCGACGATGCGCTCCACCGCGGCGCCAATGCTGGTCAGGCTGACGCTGGCCTGCTCGGCCGCCGCGACGCCGGTCAGGGCATGGCCGCGGCTGGCCTGCATCTGCCCGACGGCCTCGCCGGTGGCGGCCTGCAACTGCTCGATGATGCGGCGGATTTCCTCGGTGGAGGTCTGGGTGCGCGAGGCCAGGGTGCGGACCTCGTCGGCCACCACGGCGAAGCCGCGGCCCTGCTCGCCGGCCCGAGCGGCCTCGATGGCGGCGTTGAGCGCCAGCAGGTTGGTCTGCTCGGCGATGGTGCGGATCACCGCGATGACCCCGCCGATGGCCTGGCTGTGGGTTTCCAGGGCCGCGACCTTGGTGGCGCTGAGGTCCACCTCGGCGGCCAGGGCCTCGATGGCCTGTTGCGTCTGCTGCATCACCCGGGTGCCTTCCCGGGTGGCCTGATCGGCCTGCTGGGCCGCGGCCACGGCGCCTTCGGTGTTGTTGGCGACGTCCGCCACGCTGGCGGTCATCTCGGTGATGGCGGTGGCCACCTGATCGGTCTCGCCCTGTTGCGTCTGCATGGTCGAACGGGCCTGGCCGATGGAGCCGGCCAGGGACCCCGAGGCCTCGGCCACCGCGCTGGAGGCCTGATCCACCTCGCGCAGCGAGCGACCGAAGGCCTCCAGCATCGCGTTCAGGCTACGGCCGATGTCGGCGATCTCGTCACGCCCGAGCAGGGCGGCGCGGCGACTCAGATCGCCCTGGGCGGCGGCGGCGGTCACCCCGACCAGTTCGGCGATCCCCAGGCGCAGGGCCTGGTAGATGCCGGCGAAGGTATAGGCCAGCAGCAGCAGGGCGCCCAGGATCATGCCCACGACCAGATTACGCAGCGTGGTCGCATGCGCCAGACGCTCGGCCAGCAGCTGGGAGAGCTGACCCTGCGCTTCCTCCTGCACCTTGTAGTAGCGGGCGACCACGGCATTGCCCTGGGCACCCAGGGCGCGACCGGAAACCGTACCCTCATTGGTCATGGCCGCCTGCATGCCCTGACGGAAGTTGGCATAGTCGTCCGCCGCCTGGGCCAGGGAGCCCTTGAGGCGCTGGGCCAGCTCCGGCGCCTGCCGCGCCAGGAGTCTGAGGCCCTGCTCCAGTTCGTCGGCGCTCTGCCGTTCCTGGTTCACCACGCTGCGCGCCAGATTCAGACTGGCCGGATCGAAGCGGTTGGTGGCACTCAGGCCGAAGGCCAGGCCGCGCAGCTGGCCGATGAGGTTGATTTCCCGCGGCAGGCGCACGGAGGTGATGTCGATGAGAAAGAGGCTGGTGTAATCCGAATCCAGCGCCAGGCCGGAGGTGGCCGACACGTAATAGAAGAGATTGAGGGTCTGGGTCAGCTGCTCGTTCCAGGCCTCGAATCCCTCCAGCGGGGTGCCGGTGGCTCCCTGCATCAGGCGCTCGGCGCCTCGCCGCAGCTGGCTCAGGCGATCGCCGGTTTCCAGCTGGGTGCCGAGTTCGCGATCCAGCCGGCCGAGGTCGTCATAGGCCTTGAGCAGGTTGTCACGGTTGTTCTGCCAATCCTGCTGGGCCGAGGCATCGCCATCCTGGAGTCGCTTGGTCAGGGCGCGCTGCAACATGCTCAGGCGGGCGACCGGCGTCAGTTGCGTCAGATAGCGCTGACCGTCGATTTCCTGGGCCAGACCGACCCGCTGTTCCTGGATATCCTGATAGAGATAGACGCTGAGAAACACCAGGGGCACCAGGATGATGGCCGCCAGGCAGGCGAATTTGGCGGGGAATCTCAGGCGATTCATTAGGCTTACGACAGGGGTCAACAGATTCATGGCGGGCTCACGGGCGGCAGAGGGGGTCACTTGGGCTGTACCGCCCAATTTGTGACGTAATAGACAGAGTTTTCTGTAACAGTTCTATCGCTATCGGCCTGCCGTCTCGCTTATATGGCCCTTTGCCACTCGACGGTCGAAAGGCGTCTCCCAACGGTCGCAGGATGGCTCTAGCATGCATGATGTAGTGATTCTCAATGCCCTTGTGCTGGATGGTCGCGACCGTCCGGGCCGGGTTCTCGACGTGGCGATTGCCGGCGAGCGTATCCAGGCACTCGGTCAGTTGGCCGGGCAACCGGCACGGGAGGTCCGCGATGGCCGCGGCCTGGCGCTGGCGCCCGGCTTCATCGATGTCCATACCCATGACGACACCATGGTCATCCGCCGCCCCGAGCAACTGCCCAAGCTCAGTCAGGGGGTCACCACCGTGGTGGTCGGCAACTGCGGCATCAGCGCCGCCTCGGTGCGGTTGCGTGGCGAGCCGCCGGATCCGCTGAATCTGCTGGGCCCGGCCGCGGCCTTCAGCTATCCCACCTTTGCCGCCTACCGGGCGGCGGTGGAGCAGGCCCGTCCCGGCGTCAACGTCGCCGCCCTGGTCGGGCACACGGCGCTGCGCAGCAATCACCTGGACGATCTCCAGCGCGCCGCCACCCCTGCCGAGATCGCTGCCATGCGCGCCGAATTGCGCGACAGCCTGGCCGCTGGCGCTCTGGGGCTCTCCACCGGCCTGGCCTACGCCTCCGCCATGGCGGCGCCAACCGCCGAGGTTGCCGCGCTGGCCGCCGAGCTGGACGCCGTGGGCGGACTCTATGCCACCCACTTGCGCAGCGAATTCGCCGCGGTGCACGAGGCCCTGGACGAAGCCCTGGACATCGGTCGCCAGGCCCGGGCGCCGGTGGTGGTGTCCCACTTCAAGTGCGCCGGGGTGGACAACTGGGGCCGCGCGCCGGAGTTGCTCGGCGCCCTGGCGCGGGCCGCCCACGGACAGCCGGTCGGCTGCGACTGCTATCCCTATGCCGCCAGCTCCTCCACCCTGGATCTCAAGCAGGTCACCGACCGCCACCGCATCACCATCACCTGGTCCACCCCGCATCCCGAGTGCGGCGGCCGCGACCTGGCCGCCATCGCTGCCGACTGGGGCCTGGACCTAGAGACCACCGCGCGCCGCCTGCAACCGGCCGGTGCCGTCTACTACGGCATGAGCGAGGCCGACGTGCGCCTCATCCTCGCCCATCCGCTGAGCATGATCGGTTCCGATGGCCTGCCCGAGGACCCCTTCCCCCATCCGCGGCTCTGGGGCGCCTTCCCGCGGGTGCTCGGTCACTTCAGTCGCGACCTCGGCCTCTTTCCCTTGCACACCGCCGTGCACAAGATGACCGGCCTCTCCGCCGCCCGCTTCGGCTTGGCGGGTCGCGGCCTGATCGAGCCCGGCGCCCAGGCGGACCTGGTGCTGTTCGACCCCGCCCGCATCCGCGACGTGGCCGACTTCAGCGAGCCGCAACGGCCTGCCGAAGGCATCGAAGCGGTCTGGGTGAATGGGCAACTGGCCTATGCACCGGGGCAGGCCATTGGCGAGCGTCATGGTCGCTTCCTGCCGCGCGCCGGGGATCTGCGGTCGACCTTCCCACGTTCCGCTTGAGCGCTACCAGGTAACGCCTCCAGCTGGTGCATCCCCGTTACCTTCCGCCACCTCCCGGTGCCCCCTGGCGCACCGGGAACCCCTTCGGCTGCCTGTCCCCCGTGCCAAGCCCTTGATTTGCAACGTCATGCGAATAGCTGGCACAGTCGCTGCAATCTATTCCGTTGTTACGAACACACTTCCGCTATAACGGAAAAGGAGATACGCGATGACAGGCAAGACGAAGGGGTGGAAAACGCTGGCGCTGCTGGTCGGCCTGGTCGCCATGACCGGCGCCCAGGCGGCCAAGCTGGATGACGTGCTCAAGCGCGGCCATCTGGTCGTGGGCACCGGCAGCACCAATGCGCCCTGGCACTTCCAGGGCGCCGACGGCAAGTTGCAAGGCTTCGATATCGATATCTCCAAGGTCATCGCCAAGGGCCTGTTCAACGATCCGGAAAAGGTCGAGTTCGTCGTCCAGGGCTCGGATGCGCGCATCCCCAACCTGCTCACCGACAAGGTCGACATCAGCTGCCAGTTCATCACCGTGACCGCCAGCCGCGCCCAGCAGGTGGCCTTCACCCTGCCCTACTACCGCGAAGGCGTGGCCCTGCTCCTGCCGGCCAACAGCCGCTACCAGCAGATCGACGACCTCAAGGCGGCCAAGGGCGACCTGACCGTGGCCGTGCTGCAGAACGTCTATGCCGAGGAACTGGTGCACCAGGCGCTGCCCGGCGCCAAGGTCGACCAGTACGACAGCGTCGACCTGCTCTACCAGGCCCTGGGCACCGGCCGCGCCGACGCCGTGGCCACCGACCAGTCCTCGGTCAAGTACCTGATGACCCAGAATCCCGGCCGCTACCGCTCGCCCGACTATGCCTGGAGTCCCCAGACCTACGCCTGCGCGGTCAAGCGCGGCGACCAGGACTGGCTGAACTTCGTCAACACCGCCCTGCACGAGGCCATGACCGGTGTGGAATTCCCCACCTATCAGGCGTCCTTCAAGAAGTGGTTCGGCGTCGAGCTGCCCTCTCCGGCGATCGGCTTCCCCGTCGAGTTCAAGTGATCCTGGCCCCGGCGCGGTCCGTCCGCGCCCTCTAGGTAGACGTCGAGCATGAACTACACCCTCAACTTCGCGCCCGTGTGGCAGAACCTGGACCATTTGCTGGCCGGGCTCGCCCTCGGCCTGCAGCTGGCGCTGGTGGGCATCGCCATCGGCTGCCTGATCGGCCTGGCCACCGCCTTCGCCCTGCTCTCGCCGGTGCGGGCGCTGCGCTGGCTGGCGGGGGGCTATGTCACCCTGGTGCGCAACACCCCGATCCTGGTGCTGATCCTGCTGCTGTACTTCGCCCTGCCCAGCGTCGGCATCCGCCTGGACAAGCTCAGCTCCTTTCTCATCACCCTGGCGCTCTATGCCGGGGCCTACCTGGCCGAGGTGTTTCGCGGCGGGCTCATGGCCATTCCCAAGGGCCAGCGCGAGGCGGGCCTGGCCATCGGCCTGCGCGAGTGGCAGATCAAGGCCTACGTCATCATTCCGGTGATGCTGCGCAACGTGCTGCCGTCGCTTTCCAACAGCTTCATCTCGCTGTTCAAGGACACCTCCCTGGCGGCGGCCATCGCCGTGCCGGAGCTGACCTACCAGGCGCGCAAGATCAACCTGGAAAGCTACCGGGTCATCGAGACCTGGCTGGTGACCAGCGCCCTCTACATCCTCACCTGCTACGTCATCGCCCTGCTGCTGCGCCAGCTGGAGCGACGCCTGAGCCTGACCCGCTAGGAGCCCGATCGTGTACGAAGCCCCCTCCTGGTTCCTGGAATTGTGGAACGCGCGCCAGACCCTGGCCGCCGGGTTCGCCACCACCCTGGCCTGCTCGGTGCTGGCGGTGCTCGGCGGCACCCTGTTCGGGACCCTCGGCGGTCTGGCGCTGACCTATGGCCGCTGGCCGCTGCGCCTGCCCTTTCGCGTCTATGCCGACCTGATCCGCGGCACCCCGGTGTTCGTGCTGGTGCTGGCCTGCTACTACATGGCGCCGGCGCTGGGTCTGCGGCCCACGCCCTTCCAGGCCGGCACCGCGGCGCTGCTGCTGTTCTGCGGTTCCCACGTGGCGGAGATCGTCCGCGGCGCCCTGCAGGCCATCCCCCGTGGCCAGCACGAGGCGGCCAAGGCCATCGGCCTGACCTTCGCCCAGAGTCTTAAGGAGGTGCTGCTGCCCCAGGCGCTGCGCCAGATCCTGCCGACCTGGGTCAATGCCTCCACCGAGATCGTCAAGGCCTCCACCCTGCTCTCGGTGATCGGCGTGGCCGAGTTGCTGCTGAGCAGCCAGCAGGTCATCGCCCGCACCTTCATGACCCTGCAGTTCTATCTGTTCGCCGGGCTGCTGTTCTTTCTCATCAACTTCGCCATCGAGCGGCTCGGCCGCTATCTGGAAAAACGGGTGACCCTGCCATGACCGACGCCAACGCCCCGCTGTTGAGCATCAACGGCCTGCACAAGAGTTTCGGCGCCACCGAGGTGCTCAAGGGCATCGACCTGACCCTCGACCGCGGTGACGTGGTCACCCTGATCGGCTCCAGCGGCTCGGGCAAGACCACCCTGCTGCGCTGCGTCAACCTGCTGGAAGACTTCCAGGGCGGCAGCATCCAGCTGGCCGGCGAGGCCATCGGCTACCGCGAGGAAGGCGGTCGCCGCCAGCGCCTGCCGGAGCGCGAGATCGCCCGCCAGCGCTCGCTCACCGGCATGGCCTTCCAGCAGTTCAATCTGTTTCCCCACCTCACCGCCCTGGAAAACGTCACCCTCGGCCTGCGCAAGGTCAAGAAGATGGGCAAGGACGAAGCCATCGCCCTGGGTGAGCGATGGCTGCGGCGGGTCGGCCTGATCGAAAGACGCGACCATCATCCCGGCCAACTCTCCGGCGGTCAGCAGCAGCGGGTGGCCATCGCCCGCGCCATCGCCATGAATCCCAGCCTGATGCTGTTCGACGAACCCACCTCGGCGCTGGACCCGGAGCTGGTCGGCGAGGTGCTGGCGGTGATCAAGGACCTGGCCCAGGACGGCATGACCATGCTGCTGGTGACCCACGAGATGAAATTCGCCTACGAGGTGTCCGATCGCATCGTCTTCATGAGCCAGGGCCGCATCGAGGAGCAGGGCCCGCCCCGCGAACTCTTCGAGCGCCCCCGTTCCACCCGTCTCGCCGAATTTCTCGGCCGGACCTCCTTCTGAATCCTTCCCCCGCTACAGGAGCACCCTTATGAGCATCACCCGATACGGCGCCGGCGAACGCGGCGCAGGCGGCCAACCCCTGCCCTTCGCCCGAGCGGTGGAAGCCGATGGCTGGCTGCACGTCTCCGGCCAGGTGGCCATGGAGAATGGCGAGATCATCGACGGCGGCATCGTCGCCCAGACCCACAAGACCATGCAGAATCTGATCGCCATCCTGCACGAAGCCGGCTACGGTCTGGAGCACGTGGTGCGTGCCGGCGTCTGGCTGGACGATCCGCGTGATTTCTGGAGCTTCAACAAGGTGTTCGCCGAGTACTTCGCCGGCAATGCCCCGGCGCGCGCCTGCGTGCAGTCCTCCATGATGGTGGACTGCAAGGTCGAGATCGACTGCATCGCCTACAAACCCAAGGCCTGAGACAAACCGCACAGATGACCGAACCTACCC
Source organism: Pseudomonas sp. Pso3 (assembly GCF_055393275.1). Classification (NCBI taxonomy): domain Bacteria; kingdom Pseudomonadati; phylum Pseudomonadota; class Gammaproteobacteria; order Pseudomonadales; family Pseudomonadaceae; genus Pseudomonas; species Pseudomonas sp. Pso3. The sequence goes on from NZ_AP043687.1 coordinate 4,023,792, forward strand.
GCCAACGAGCCCGCGGCCTGGACCGCGCCTTCGACATCCTCGATCACCTCAAGCGGGTGGGTCGGCCGCTGCGCCCCAACGAGATCGCCGCGGGCCTGGGCATTCCCAAGTCCACCGTCTACGACCTGGTCGGGCTGCTGCTGGAGCGGCACATGCTCGATGCCGTGGGCCGCGACGGTCAGGTCTACCTGGGCCGCGAGCTGTACTTTCTCGGCCAGGCGCACCTGCGCCACTTCGACCTGGCCCGCGAGGCCGGACTGCTGCTGGACGACATCGTCGCCCAGACCCGCGAGACCGCCCAGCTGTGCCAGCTCAACGGCCGCAAGTACACCGTCTCGCTGATGAAGGAAGGCGCCCGCGCCTTTCGCATCTCGTCCAATGTCGGCGAAGACGCGCCCATTCCCTGGACCGCGTCCGGGCGACTGCTGCTCGGTCATCTGAGCGATGCCGAGATCCTCGCCCTGATCGATCCGGACGACTTCATCCTGCCCGACGGCAGCCGCCTGCCCCCGGCGACCTTTATCGCCGAGATCCGCAGCGCCTGCGCCGAAGGCTTCTTTTCCTTCGACAGCATCGCCGACACCTACACCCACTGCTTCGCCGCCCCGGTGCAGGACGCCAGCGGCCTGAGCATCGCCACCCTGTGCATAGTAGCGCCCCGCGCCGACGCCCAGGCCCACCATGCCGAGTACCGCCAGGTGCTGGTCGACAGCGCCCGCCGCCTGTCCCAGCGCCTGGGCGGCCAGGAGAATCCATGACCATCCTCATCGCCCCCGAGAAAGGCGCCGCCAGTCCTGGCGCCAACCTGCTCAGCGACATCGCCCTGCCCGCCCTGGTCATCCACCAGGACGCACTCGATCACAACATCGGCTGGATGCAGGCCTTCGCCAGCGACCGCGGCGCCGAACTCGCGCCCCATGGCAAGACCAGCATGGCGCCGGCGCTGTTCCAGCGGCAGCTGGCCGCGGGTGCCTGGGGCATGACCCTGGCCACCGCGGTGCAGACCCGCGCCGCCCAGGCCCACGGCGTGCGCCGGGTGCTGATGGCCAACCAGCTGGTGGGCGCACCGAACATGGCGCTGATCGACGAGTTGCTCGCCGCCGATCCGGACTTCGACTTCCATTGCCTGGTGGATCATCCCGACCAGGTGACCGCCCTGGGCGCCTTCTTTGGCGCACGGGGGCTGGCGCTGCAGGTGATGATCGAATACGGCGTACCCGGCGGCCGTTGTGGTTGCCGCAGCGAAGCCGAGGTACGAGAACTGGCCCGGGCCATCGCCGGGCAACCGGCGCTGCGCCTGACCGGCATCGAAGGTTACGAGGGGGTGATCCACGGCGCCGAGGCGGCCACCGACATCCGCGCCTTCGCCGATTCCCTGGTGCGCCTGGCCGAAGAATTGCGCGGCCAGGGCGCCTTCGCCCTCGACCGACCCATCGTCACCGCCTCGGGTTCGGCCTGGTACGACCTGATCGCCGCCGCCTTCGACCAGCTGGAAGTGCGCGAGCGCTTTCTCGCCGTCATGCGGCCCGGCAGCTATGTGGTCCATGACCACGGGATCTATCGCGAGGCCCAGCGTGGCGTCCTGGCCCGCACCGGTCTGAACGAGGGTCTGCAACCGGCGCTGGAGGTCTGGGCTCACGTGCAATCCCTGCCCGAACCCGGTTTCGCCATCCTGGCCCTGGGCAAGCGCGACATCGCCCACGATGCCGGCCTGCCGCTGCCGCTGCGCCGCTACCGGCCCGGCCAGACTGCAGCTGAAGCCATCGATGTCAGCGGCTGCACGGTCACGGCCATAATGGACCAGCACGCCTTCATGGTCGTCGCCCCGGGGACCGCACTGGCCATCGGCGATCTCATCGCCCTGGGCACCTCGCACCCCTGCCTGACCTTCGACAAGTGGCGCCAGGGCTGCATCGTCGACGAAGGTCTGCAGGTCGTGGAGACCTTCGCGACCTGCTTTTAGGCTTGTTCGAAAGGTCGTCGAACGAAGGTCAGGCAAGGCAAAAATCTGTGAGGAAGCGGATCGGACTCGCGCTCGAGTTTACGAATGGTAAATGAGCATTCCGACTGGGCTGGCATTCCAGCAGATTTTTAACGCAGCATGACCGAGTGCAGGCACCTTTCAGACAAAGCCTAGGGGCGCAGCTCGCCCTCTTCCTCCCCATCCCAGTAACGGATGCGCTCGGCATGCACCTTGATGAGGATCATGCCGGGCGTGTCGGTGCCCTGGGGAAACCAGCGGTCCAGACTCTTGGTCCAGTGCGCCTCGAATTGCGCCTTGTCGCGGATCAGCTCGGCGTGCCCTTCGATGCCGATGAAGATGCCGGGCTTGCCGAGCAGGCTCTTGCCTTCGCTGAAGCTCAGTCCCACCGCCGGATCCTGCTCGATGTCCCGGATCTTGGCCGAGTCCTCGTAGGCATAGAACCAGGAGTCCCCGTCGTATTCGACGTCGCCGTTGTTGCTCATCGGCCGGCTGGTCAGACGCCCGGTACCGGTGGTCAGCATGCAGAAATCCAGATCGCGCATCGCTTTGGAAAGGTCGTGCAGGGTCTTGTCGGCCATGGGGGTCGCTCCGGTTGGGCGGGCAGGCAGTGCCCGTATGCACTCAGACCGGGGGCGGCCGCCGCTTGGTTCCGGCGCAGCGGCGTCGCCCGGACTTTTCGGACGGACAGCCCTAGTGGGAAGCGACATAGACCGCCGTCGCCGGCGGTGCCGGCAGCGCATAGGTGGCCTTCATCCAGTCGATCTCCGCCAGCGGGGTCCGGCCGAACAGCCGCTTGAATTCGCGACTGAACTGGGAGGCGCTCTCGTAGCCTACGGCAAAGGCCGCGTTCGCCGCCGGGAGGGCGTCGCGCAGCATCAAGAGCCGCGCCTGGTGCAGACGGGTCGACTTCAGATACTGCATGGGCGTGGTGCCGGTAATGTCGCGGAAGTGCCGGTGGAAGCTGGGCTGACTCATGCGCGCTTCCTGCGCCAGCGCGGCGACGTCCAGCCGCTCGGCATAGCGGGCGTGCAGGGTGCGCAACGACCGGGCGATACGGCCGAAACGCCCCTGGCGATCCAGGGCCGCGCGCAACGAGCCGCCCTGGGCGCCGGTGAGGATCCGATAGTAGAGCTCACGCAGCAGCGCCGGCCCCAGCAGCCGGGCATCGGTCGGCACGCTCAGGACCTCCAGAAAGCGCAGCGTCGAGGCGCGCAGCGGCTCGTCGATCGGCGAGGCATAGAGCCCGCGGGGCGCCTCCAGCGCCGGCCCGAGTTCGCTGTCTAGCTGCAGCACCAGGTCGCCGAGCAGCCGAAAATCCAGGCGTAGATAGATGGCCAGCAGCGGTGCCTCCGGACTGGCATCGGTCTCCATGGTGAAGGGCACGGGCACGGAGACCACCAGGTAGTGCTGGGCATCGTACTGATAGACGCGGTCACCGAAGTAGCCGCGCTTGCCGCCCTGGCAGACGATGACAACCCCGGGATCATAGAGCACGGGTACGCCGGTCAGCGGGCGATCCGAGCGCAGGAAGCGCACATCCTCCAGAGGGCTGAGGTTGTAGCCTTCCTGGGGCGCCAGCCTGCCCAGCAGCGTCACCAGCCGGCTGGCAAGGGGATCGCTCGGATTCATGGGGCCTCCGCTTCAGCCATCGGTGGAAAGGGTCAGGGCTTCCCAGCGGTCGATTTCCCGGCTGGCCGTGGCCAGGCGTTCGCGAACCAGGTGCAAGGCATCGCTCCCCAGCAGCAAGTGCGTTGGCGGCGCCGGCAGGGCGATGAGCTGCAGCAGCGCCTGGGCCGCCTTGCGTGGATCGCCCAGCTGCTTGCCGCTCTTGGCCTCCCGCGCCGCCCGGATCGGCGTGAACTGCTCGTCGTAGTCGGCGATGCCGCGTGCGCTGCGACGCATCGAGCGACCCGCCCAGTCGGTGCGAAAGGAGCCGGGTGCCACGGCGGTGACCCAGACGCCGAAGGGTACCAACTCCTGGCCCAGGGCCGCCGAGATACCCTCGAGGGCGAACTTGCTGCCGCAATAGTAGGAGATACCCGGCAGGGTAATGGTGCCACCCATCGAGGTGATGTTGATGATATGACCGCGGCGCCGTTCGCGGAAGGACGGCAGGAAGGCCTTGGTCATGGCGACCGCCGCGAAGACGTTGACCTCGAATTGCTGGCGCAGCTCTTCCAGCGGCGATTCCTCGAGAATGCCCTCATGGCCGTAGCCGGCGTTGTTCACCAGGACATCCACCGGACCGTGGGCTGCCTGAACCTCGGCCACCACTGTCGCCAGGCGCGCATGGTCCGTGACATCCAGCAGCACGCCATGGGCCCGGTCCGACAAGGCCGCGAAGGCCTCCAGATCGGCTTCCCGGCGCAGCGTGCCGATGACGCGGTGGCCGGCCGCCAGGGCTTCCCGCGCCAGGGCATTGCCCAGGCCGCTGCTCACGCCGGTGATGAAAAGGGTCTTGTGCTCGTTCATGGTCCACTCCCATCGTTGGAAGCGGCCATGCTAGCGCCGGTGTCTGGCGCCCCCACTGCCGGATCGTCTGGGTGTCTTGCCTAATCCTCTCGGCATCGACGCTCCGTGCTCAGGTCCCCCGCGGCTTGGCCCGCGCCGTGGGTTCGGCGATCAGGGGATCGTCCGGCCAGTAGTGCTTGGGATAGCGGCCCTTGAGATCCTTCTTCACCTCGCCGTAGGTATTGGCCCAGAAGCTGGCCAGGTCCTGGGTGACCTGCACCGGTCGCCGCGCGGGCGAGAGCAGGTGCAGCTTGACCGCCAGCCGCCCTCCGGCGAGGCGCGGGGTGTCGGCCAGGCCGAACAGCTCCTGCAGCCGCACTGCGAGCACCGGTGGCTGCTCGCTATAGTCCAGGCGAATAGTGGAACCGGAGGGCACCGCCAGGCTGCGTGGCGCCAATTCGTCCAACTGGCGCGGCAGCGGCCAGGGCAGCAGCCCCTGGAGCATGGCCGCCAGATCTAGATTGGCGAAATGGGCCAGGCGGCTGACGCGATCCAGATAGGGCAGCAGCCAGACTTCCAGGCTGGCCAGCAGGGCGGCGTCGCTCACGTCCGGCCAGTCGCTCGTCGGCTGCTGCTGCAGATCCAGCTGGCGCAGCAGCGCCACCCGCGCCTGCCACTGGCGCAGCTCCGGCGTCCAGGGCAGCAGCTCCAGCCCCTTGCGCCGCACCAGTCCGAGCAGGGCCCGGCTGCGGGCGGCGGTGTCCAGATTCTTCAAGGGTTCGCGACTCAGCACCAGCTGGCCGATCCGCCGCTGGCGTTCGGCGCGCAACACCCCTTCGCGCTCGTCCCAGTCCAGTTCGTCGTGGCCTGCCACCTGCTCGGCCAGCGGCCCCTCGAACAGCGCCGGATCCAGTTCCGCGGCCAGGTAGATACGCTCTTCGCGCTGGCCCTGGCGACTGCCCAGATCGGCCACCACCAGCCAGGGCGATTTCATCAGTCCATCCGGTTCGCCAAAGCTGGCGGCCCGGCCATTGGCCAGGCGATAGTCCTGGCCGCCGGCCTTGCGCTGCTGGGCGATGCGATCCGGATAGGCGCAGGCCAGCAGCGCACCGGTCCAGCGCGGGTGCTCGGGATCGGCCACCGGCTGCCCGGCCGGGCCACGCAACAGGCCGCGATACTGGCGGACCAGCTGCCGAATCCGCGCCACGCCGCCGCGCGGACCTCGGCCTTCACCGGCCAGGAGCAGCAGGCGGGTGTGCAGATCGGCGCCCTGCCCCGGGGCCAGGTCGCGCTCGCCCAAGAGCGCGGCGACCTCGCAGGCACGCTCGGCCAGGCCCCAGGCCTGCCCCCGCAACAGCAGGTGCGCCAGCCGCGGATGAGCCGGCAGGCCGCTCATGGCCTGGCCGTGAGGGGTGAGCACGCCCTGGTCGTCCAGGGCGCCCAGGCGCACCAGCAGATCGCGGGCCTGCGCCAGGGCGGCGGCGGGTGGCGGATCGAGCCAGGCCAACTCCTCGGCGTTCATGCCCCAGCGCGCCAGTTGCAGCGCCAGTCCGGCCAGATCGGCCTGGAGGATCTCGGCGCTGTCATAGGCCGGCAACTGCTGATGCCCCTCCTCCGACCAGAGTCGATAGCAGACGCCCGGCTCCAGGCGGCCGGCGCGGCCCTGGCGCTGGGTCGCCGAGGCGCGGGAAATGCGCCGGGTGGTCAGGCGGGTCATGCCACAGCCGGGATCGAAGGCCGGCACTCGCGCCAGGCCCGCGTCCACCACCACCCGCACCCCTTCGATGGTCAGACTGGTCTCGGCGATGCTGGTGGCCAGCACCACCTTGCGGCTACCTGGCGGCGCCGGCTCGATGGCCGCACGCTGGGCGGCCAGTTCCAGCTCGCCATGCAGCGGACAGAGCAATACCCCGGCGGGCAGCTGCTCCGCCAGGCGCTCGGCGGTGCGGCGGATCTCCGCCTGGCCGGGCAGGAACACCAGCAGGCTGCCGGCTTCCTCGTCCAGCGCCTGGAGCACCGTGGCGGCCACCCGCGCTTCCAGGCGCTCGTCCTGGCCGAGCGGCCGGCTCCAGCGGGTCGTCACCGGAAACATCCGTCCTTCGCTGCGCACCACCGGCGCGCCGCCGAGCAGCGCGGCGAGGCGTTCGCCTTCCAGGGTGGCCGACATCACCAGCAGCTTGAGCGGGGTATCGCGCAGCAGTTCGCGACCGCTCAGGGTCAGCGCCAGGGCCAGGTCGGCGTCCAGGCTGCGTTCGTGGAATTCGTCGAAGATCACCAGGCCGACGCCGTCCAGCGCCGGATCGTCCTGCAGGCGCCGGGTGAGGATGCCCTCGGTCACCACCTCGATACGGGTGCGCGGCCCGACCCGGCTCTCCAGGCGGATGCGATAGCCCACCGTCTCGCCGACGCCTTCGCCCAGCTCCGCGGCCAGGCGCTCGGCGGCAGCGCGCGCCGCCAGCCGGCGCGGCTCCAGCAGCAGGATGCGCTGGCCGGCCAGCCAGGGCTCCTGCAACAGCGCCAGGGGCACCCGGGTGGTCTTGCCGGCCCCGGGCGGCGCTTCCAGCACGCAGTCGTCGCGGTGGGCGAGGGCCTGGCGCAGCTCGGGCAGGACAACATCGATGGGCAAGGGCGTCATTGGGCACGGCCGGTGGTCTCAACGGGGCGGGCAGTATAAAGCGTCTCGCCCGCCGTGATTCCGGCCGCTATAGTGGCGGCCTCATCCAACCGGAGGTTGTCTATGTCGATGCGTACCCGCGCGGTGTGTGGCGTCCTCGCCGCCGCCCTGTTCACCCAGCTGACCGCTTGCGGCTCGCTGTTCTATCCCGAGCGTCGCGGCCAGATCACCGGCAGTGGCCGGATCGATCCGGGCATCGTCGCCCTCGATGCCATCGGCCTGCTGTTCTACATCATTCCCGGCCTGATCGCCTTCGGCGTGGACTTCGCCACCGGCGCCATCTACCTGCCCGACAACAAGCGCGCCGAGGTCGATCCCGGCGAACTGAACAAGGCGGTCAATCCGGACGGCAGCGTCGATCGCGCGCGCCTCAAGGCCATCATCCAGCAGGCCACCGGCCACAGCCTGCCGCTGGACGATCCGCGCCTGCTGCAGCGCAGCGGCAGCAACGAGCAGCTCGCCAGCCTGGGGCTCGCCCCGCGCGCCTGATGAGCGACCCGCACCGCACCGAGCGGCTGCTGCGTCGCGCCACCGCCGCCTCGGTGGCGGTGGCGACGACGCTGATCCTGGCCAAGGCCGTGGCCTGGTGGTTCAGCGGCTCGGTCAGCCTGCTCGCCGGCTTGACCGATTCGCTGCTCGACGGCCTGGCCTCGGTGTTCAACCTGCTGGCGGTTCACTACGCCCTCAAGCCGGCGGACGACGACCACCGCTATGGCCATGGCAAGGCCGAATCCCTCGCCGGCATCGCCCAGGCGGTGTTCATCGGCGTCAGCGCCGTGCTCATCGCCTGGCAGGCGATCGGACGCCTGCAGCAACCCGAGCCCCTGGGCGCCCATGCCCTGGGCATCGCTGTCACCCTGTTTTCCCTGGCCCTGACCGCCGTGCTGGTGGCCTACCAGCAGCACGTCATCCGTCTCACCGACTCCACGGTGGTCCGCGCCGATGCCTTGCACTACCGCTCCGACCTGCTGCTCAACGTCGGCATCCTGGTCGCCCTGGCGCTGACCGGCTTCGGCTGGTACTGGCTGGATCCGCTGTTCGGCCTGGCCATCGCCCTCTACATCCTCTGGAGCGCCTACGGCATCGCCCGCGACTCCTTTGGCGTGCTGATGGACCAGGAACTGCCCGCCGACATCAGCGAGCACATGCTGCAGCTGGCCTGCCAGGTGCCGGGCGTGGAAGGTGCACACGACCTGCGCACCCGCCTATCCGGCAATCATTGGTTCGTGCAACTGCACCTGGAGCTGCCGGGCGAAATGAGCCTGTCCCGCGCCCATGTGCTGTGCGACGAGGTGGAAGCCGCCATCCGCGCCGAATATCCCCAGGCTGAGGTCTTGGTCCACGCCGATCCGCTGGACGCACCCGACGTTCCGCACCGACATCCGCTGCCGCCCGCCACCTGAGCGGAACCCGGCGCCGCTGCGCTCTCTCGAATCTGCTGAGCCTGATTCAAGAGAGCGCCCAGACGGCGCCGGAGTCCACCATGAAAGCCATGCATCCGGTCGTGCGCCTCGCCGACCTGCGCGAAGACCGTGGCACCGCGGTCAAGATCGAAGACACCGAGATCCTGCTGCTGCGCGTCGGCGACGAGGCCCGCGCCTTCCAGGCCAAATGCCCCCACGCCGGCGCGCCCCTGGCCGACGGCGCGGTCTGCCAGGGGCGCCTGGTCTGTCCCTGGCACAAGGCGAGCTTTGCGGTCGAGGATGGCAGCCTGTGCGAACCGCCGGCGCTGGACGCCCTGCAGCGCTATCCGGTGGAGGTGCGCGATGGCGAGGTGCTGGTCGGCCGCGAACCCCTGCCCGCACAGGCGGCGGAATCCCGGCCCGACGACCGCCTGTTCGTCATCGTCGGCGCCGGCGCCGCAGGTACCGCCGCGGCCGCCGCCCTGCGCGAATTCGGCTATGGCGGACGCCTGTTGCTGATCGGTCGCGAACCGGGCGAGCCCTATGACCGGACAGCCCTGTCCAAATTCGTCCTCCAGGGCGACAAGGCCCCCGACGAAGCCCCGCCGCTGCGCGAGCCCGAGTTCTTCCGCCAGCAGCGCATCGAACGCTTGCATGCCGAGGTGACCCGCCTGGATTCCCAGACCCGTCAGCTGGAACTCGCCAACGGCCAGACCCTGAGCTACGACGGCTGCGTGCTCGCCACCGGTGGCGAACCCAAGCCGCTAGACGTTCCCGGCGCCCAGCTCGAGGGCATCCACCTGCTGCGGACCCGCGCCGACGCGGCCGCGATCCTCGCCGAGCTGCCCGCCGAGGGCCGCGCGGTGATCGTCGGTGCCAGCTTCATCGGCCTGGAAGCCGCGTCCGCCCTGCGCAAGCAAGGCCTGGCAGTGGACGTGGTCTCCCCAGCCTCCCTGCCCTTCGTCAAGCAGATGGGCGAGACCCTCGGCCAGCACTTCAAGACCCTGCACGAGGCCAATGGCGTGACCTTCCACGCCCCCAGCGAGGTAGTGGGCTTCACCGGCGACGCTCACGTCCGCCAGGTCAGCCTCAAGGACGGCAGCCAATTGCCCGCCGACCTGGTGCTGGTGGGTACCGGCATCACGCCGGCCACCACTTTCCTCACCGATCTGCGCCTGGCGGATGACGGCAGCGTCCCGGTGGACGCCGAGCTCCGGGCCGCCGAGGACCTCTACGCTGTCGGCGATCTGGCCACCTTTCCCTTCGCCGGTCAGCCGACCCGCATCGAGCACTGGCGCCTGGCCCAGCAACACGGCCGCCTGGCGGCGCGCAATCTGCTGGGCCACGCCGAACGCTACGCGGACGTGCCCTTCTTCTGGACCCTGCATCACGGCAAGCGTTACGAATACCTTGGCCATCCCCGCCACTGGGACGACATGCATTTGGACGGCAGCCTCGGCGACCAGACCTTTGTCGCCCTGCTGCTGGCCGAGGATCGGGTGGTGGGCGTGGTGGCCTGCCAACGGGAACGCGCCACCGCCATCCTGGCCCAGCGTATGCGTCAGCCGCTGGGACGCGCCGAGGCCCTGGACATCGTCCAGGCCAATTGAGGAGTCGCCATGGCCAATCCCTATCGCGTCGGCCTGATCGCCGATACCCATGGCCTGCTCCGGCCCGAGGCGCTGGAGGCCCTCGCCGGCAGCGACTTCATCCTGCACGCCGGTGACATCGGCAAACCCGAGATCCTCGATGCCCTGCGCGAGCTGGCACCGCTGGCGGTGGTCCGGGGCAACAATGACGACGTGCCCTGGGCCGACGACATCCCCGAGCGCGTCACCCTGACCCTGGACGGCATCGACATCCATATGCTGCACATCCTGCCCGAGCTCGACCTGGCCGCCGCCGGTGCCCAGGTAAGGGTGGTGGTCAGCGGGCACTCGCACAAGCCGCTGATCGAAGAGCGCGATGGCGTACTCTACATAAACCCCGGCAGCGCTGGCCCACGGCGCTTTCGGCTGCCGATCAGCGTTGGCCGCCTGACCCTGGACGCCGGCCAGATCCAGGCCGAGATCCTGGAACTCACCCCCTGAAGGAATCCCGATGAGCATCGATTACCACTTCTACGAACCCAGCCAGGGCCACGGCCTGCCCCACGATCCCTTCAACGCCATCATCGCGCCGCGTCCCATCGGCTGGATCTCCTCCCAGAGCGAAACCGGCGTCCTGAACCTCGCGCCCTACAGCTTCTTCAATGCCTTCAACTACAAGCCGCCGCTGATCGGCTTTTCCAGCCAGGGCTACAAGGACAGCGTGGCCAACATCGAGCGTACCGGCGAATTCGTCTGGAACCTGGCCACCCGCGAACTGGCCGAGGAAATGAACACCAGCAGCGCCATGGTCGGACCCGAGGTGGACGAATTCGCCCTGGCTGGCCTGGAGCCTGCCGCTTCGACGGTGGTCAAGGTGCCGCGTGTCGCCCGTGCCCAGGTGGCCTTCGAGTGCCGGCTGAGCCAGATCGTCCGCCTCAAGACCGCCGCCGGGGACGAACTGGATCAGTGGCTGGTGCTGGGCGAGGTGGTGGCCGCCCACATCGACAAGCGCCTGCTCAAGGACGGCATCTACCAGACCGCGGCCGCTCGCCCCATCGTCCGCGGCGGTGGCCCGGCCGACTATTTCGAGATCACCGAGGCCGCACTGTTCCGCATGCGCCGCCCGGACTGAGCGCTAGGCTCTGAAATGCAAAACGGCGCCCTCGGGCGCCGTTGTCGTTGTCGCGACCCCTAGCCCGCTGCACTGACGCGGAAATTCAGGCGCGGGAAATGCACCTGGATCGCCCCCAGATGCTCGTCGTGACGGCGGATCACCAGAGCCTCGCTATCGGCATGCACCAGTTCACCCACCACCGGATCCACCCCATAGTCGGTTGCCGCCACACTCACCCGGTCACCCCAGGCGAAGCCTTCCACGGCGAGGGCCTGGTCGCGCGGCAAGGCCAGGGGCTCCGCCGCCCTGGCGATCTCCAGCGCCTCGGCGGCGCCGAGTTCCTCATGGGTACCATGACCGAACCCCAGCACCCGGGCGAACCAGGCGGCGATCTCGGGGCGCTCGTCGACCAGGGACGCCAGTTGCGGCGTGCTCTTGAGAAACCAGAAGTTGTGCGCCAGGGCGATGTCGGCCACCGAGGGCGCGCCGAACAGGAATTCGCCGGTGCTGCGCTGGAGCTGGGTCTCCAGGCGGGTCAGCAGGGTCGGCAACTGTTGCCGGGCCTGCTCGGGACTCAGCCGGCTCAGGCTGCCACCGCTGAACAGCGCCTTGCGGTCGTCCAGGAACGCCTGGGCCTGCTCCGGCGGCAGGCTGGCCAGGCGCGGGCCCATGATCTCCGGCTGGAACATCAGCGCCACGGCATGCTGGAACAGCACCGAGTCCGCCCAGGCGGCAAAGGCGGCCACCACCGCTTCCTGGCCTTCCGGAAACAGCGCCGGCACGGCCTTTTCCGCCTCCAGGCGACGGGCGATCAGGGCCGTGTCGCAATAGACATCTGCCCCCACCTGCAATACCGGCGTCTTGCGATAGCCACCCGTGAGCGCCACCAGCTCTGGCTTGGGCAGCATCCGCGGAATGATCACCGAACGCCAGGCCAGCCCCTTGAAGCCCAGCAGCAGGCGCGCCTTCTCGGCGAAGGGCGATTGCCAGTAGTGATGCAGAATCAGCTCGGACATGACAGCTCTCCTGAAGGGGCCGCGGACGCCAGGCCGGCGCGGGCCAGCACCAGGGATTCCTTGGCTTTTTTGGGCAGCTTCTTGATCTGGATTTCGCGACGCAGGGCGGTCGACTTGTCGCCACAGGCTTCCACATAGACCAGCGCCTGGGCCGGACTGGAGGCGAAGAAGCGGGCACCGCGGCCACTGCGGTGCTGGGCGAAACGGCGCTCGGGATCATCGCTGATGCCGCAATAGAGCGCCTGATTCTCGGCACGCACCAGGTAGACATACCAGGTGCGCGCGGGTGGCAGGGGGATGTCGCTCACCGTCAGGCGAACCACTCCCGGGCGGTACGCCAGACGCACACGCCGACGAAGTAGATGCCGCTGGCGAACCAGAGGACCATCAGCCACAGCGGCTTGTCGGGATGCACGAATACCATCATGGCGCTGCTGAGCAGCCAGATGGAGGTCACGGTGATGTTCACCGCCATCAGCTGGCGCACGCGGAAGGGATGCAGGAACTTGACCCGGGTCAGGGTCAGGGCGGCCAGCACCAGCACCACCGCCATGCTGAACCAGGGCGCCAGGTCCAGTACGTAGAAATACAGCGCCACCACGTTCCAGGCCGCGGGAAAGCCAACGAAATAGTTGTCGGCGCTCTTCATGTTCACATTGCAGAAACAGAACAGCGACGACAATAGGATGATGCCCACCGCCACCAGTTCGAAATGCGGCGGCAAGGGCACGAAGCGATAGATGAAGATGGCCGGAATGAACACATAGGTCAGGTAGTCGACCACCAGGTCCAGCGCCGAGCCGTCGAAATGGGGCAGTACCCGCTTGACTTCGAACTTGCGCGCCAGGGTGCCGTCGAGACCGTCGACGAGCAGGGCGATGCCCAGCCACATCAGGCAACCCTTGGGTTGACCGTCGACCAGAGCGAGCAGCGCCAGAAGCGCGAGGATCACACCACTGGAGGTCACCGCGTGGGCGCCCCAGGCCTTGGCTTTTGTCAGCATGAGCGGATGGGAAATGGAGTTCACGGGCGTCTCTCTATGATGACGGCTTCGACTGCCCAGCGCACCGCCCGTTCTGGCGATACGCTACGAAATCGACAATGAAGCCGGTGAACGGCAAGGCGGACCTTGACCGCCGACCCCGGAAACCGGGCGCCAAACGTCGAGGATACCGCGCCTTGCGGCCCTTTGCCCGCCTTCCCGCCGAACGCCCGTGACTGGGTTCGCAGGACGACCGGGGCGGACAGGTCTCCGCCCCGGCCGCGCTTAGTGCAGGATCTGCCCGAGGAACAGGCGGGTACGCTCGTTCTGTGGGTTGTCGAAGAACTGGTCCGGGGCGGCCTGTTCGACGATTTCGCCCTTGTCCATGAAGATCACCCGGTTGGCCACGGTGCGGGCGAAGCCCATCTCATGGGTCACGCAGAGCATGGTCATGCCGTCCTGGGCCAGACCGATCATGGTGTCCAGCACCTCCTTCACCATCTCCGGATCGAGCGCCGAGGTCGGCTCATCGAACAGCATGATGCGCGGCTGCATGCACAGCGCCCGGGCGATGGCCACGCGCTGCTGCTGGCCGCCGGACAGCTGGCCCGGAAATTTGTTGGCCTGCTCGGGAATGCGCACCCGCTGCAGGTAGTGCATGGCGATTTCTTCGGCCTGCTTCTTCGGCATCTTGCGCACCCACATGGGGGCCAGGGTGCAGTTCTGCAGCACGGTCAGGTGCGGGAAGAGGTTGAAGTGCTGGAACACCATGCCCACTTCGCTGCGAATGGTCTCGATCTGCTTGAGATCGTTGGTCAGCTCGGTGCCATCGACGATGATCTGGCCCTTCTGGTGTTCTTCCAGCCGGTTGATGCAACGGATGGTGGTGGACTTGCCCGAGCCGGACGGCCCGCACAGCACGATGCGCTCGCCCTGGGTCACGGTCAGGTTGATGTCCTTGAGCACGTGGAACTGGCCGTACCACTTGTTCACGTCCTTGAGCTGGATCATGACCTTGCTGCTGTCGACCTGCTGCTTGTTGCTTACGTTCATCTGATGACTCCTAACGCTTGTGGCCGGTGTTCAGCTTGCGCTCCAGGCGAGCGGAATAGCTGGACATGGCGAAACAGAAAACCCAGTAGATCAGCGCGGCGAACACATAGCCCTCTGTGGACATGCCCAGCCAGGCCGGATCCGAGGTGGCGCGCTTGATGCTGTTGAGCAGGTCGAACAGGCCGATGATGATCACCAGGCTCGAATCCTTGAACAGCGCGATGAAGGTGTTGACGATGCCCGGGATCACCAGCTTGAGCGCCTGCGGCAGGATCACCAGGCCCATGGTTCGCCAGTAGCCCAGGCCCATGGCGGCAGCGGCCTCGTACTGGCCCTTGGGAATGGCCTGCATGCCACCGCGGACCACTTCGGCGATGTAGGCCGCCTCGAAGATGATCACCATGACGATGGCGCGCAGCAGCTTGTCGAGGTTCATGCCCTCGGGCAGGAACAGCGGCAGCATCACCGACGACAGGAAGAGCACCGTGATCAGCGGGATGCCCCGCCAGAACTCGATCATGGTCACCGAGATGACCTTGATCGCCGGCAGCTTCGAGCGGCGGCCGAGGGCCAGCAGGATGCCCAGCGGCAGCGCGCCGACGATGCCCACCGCCGCGATGACGATGGTCAGCATCAGGCCGCCCCACTCGCTGGTGGGGACCACTCGCAGGCCCAGACCACCGTACAGCAGCCAGAAGGCCACCAGCGGGTAGATCACCAGCAGGGACAGGCCGTAGCGAGCCTTGTGCTTGAAGCTGTCGAGGAACAGCGGAATAGCGCCGACCACGGCCAGCACCACGGTCAGGTCGAACCGCCAGCGCTGGTCTTCCGGGTAGAAGCCGTACATGAACTGGCCGATGCGTTCCTTGATGAACACCCAGCAGGCACCGCCCGGCGCGCAATCGGACCGGGTCGTGCCACTCCAGGTGGCATTGAGGAAGGCCCAGTTCACCACCGGCGGCACGATCAGCCAGACCAGGTAGAGGCCGAGCAGGGTCAGCAGGGTATTGCCGACGCTGGAAAACAGGTTGCCACGAATCCAGGCCAGGGCACCGACGCTGGAGGGTGGCGGCGGCAGGTCCGGTTTGAAGGTATGGGTCTGGTTACTCATACGCGCTCCTTAACGCTCGATCAGCGCGATGCGCTTGTTGTACCAGTTCATCAGGATGCTGATGCTGATGCTGATGGCCAGGTACACGCTCATGGTGATGGCCATGGTCTCGATGGCCTGGCCGGTCTGGTTCAGCGTGGTGCCGGCGAACAGCGCCACCATCTCCGGATAGCCCACCGCGGCGCCCAGGGAGGAGTTCTTCATCAGGTTCAGGTACTGGTTGGTCAGCGGGGGAATGATCACCCGCAGCGCCTGGGGAATGATCACCAGCCGCAGGGTCAACCCGGGACGCAGGCCCAGGGAGCTGGCTGCCTCGGTTTGACCATGGCTGACCGCCTGGATACCGCCCCGTACCGTCTCGCCGATGAAGGCCGCGGTATAGACCGATAGGGCCAGCGCCAGGGAGACCAGTTCCGGAATGATCACCCAGCCACCGCGCAGGTTGAAGCCTTGCAGCTCCGGCAGCTCCCAGTGGAACGGCTTGCCGAACACCAGGGTCGCCAGCAGCGGAATGCCGATCAGCAGCGCCAGGATCGTCCACAGCACCGGGAAACGTTCACCGGTGGCGTGCCGACGCTTGCGGGCCCAACGGAACACCACGACGCTCGCCACGACGGCGATCAGAAAGGCGATCAGGCCCGGAATGAAGCCCGCATCGGCGCTCGGGGCCGGCATGTACAGGCCGCGGTTGTTGACGAAGAAGGCGTCACCCAGGCTCAGACTCTGGCGCGGGCCAGGCAGCGGCGCGAGGACGGCGAAGTAGACGAAGAAGATCAGCAGCAACGGCGGAATGTTGCGGAAGATCTCGATATAGACCGTGGCGACCTTGCGCAGCAGCCAGTTGTTGGACAACCGCGCCACGCCCACGGTGAAGCCGATGATTGTCGCCAGCACGATGCCGATCACCGAGACCAGCAGGGTGTTGAGCAGACCGACCAGGAATACCCGGCCGTAGGTGTCACCCTCGGTATAGGGAACGAGGTGCTGGGGAATGCCGAAGCCGGCGGAGTTGTTGAGGAAGCCGAAGCCCGAGGTGATCCCCCGGTGAGACAGGTTGGTCTGGGTGTTGTTGAACAGGAACCAGCCGAAGGCCACGACGGCGACTACGGCGACGACCTGGAACAGCCACGAACGCACCTGAGGGTCGGTCAGTAGCGACCCACGGACTGGTGGCGAGGTTTTGCTAACGTTTTGCATCTACTGGAAGCCTCATTAAATCCTCGCCCCGCAGCGCGAACAGCGCTGCAGGGCGAGAATCTGCACATCCGGAAGGTGTCGGCGACTAGGGCGCCGAGATCAACGGACCGGCGGGGAGTACTGCAGGCCGCCTGCGTTCCACAGGGCGTTGAGACCACGCTTGATCTTCAGATCGGAACCCATGCCGACGTTACGTTCGAAGACTTCGCCGTAGTTGCCGACCTGCTTGACGATGTTCAGCGCCCAGTCCTTCGGCAGCTTCAGGTCCTTGCCGAATTCGCCATCGGTACCCAACAGGCGACGCACGTCAGGATTCTTGGAATCCTTGGCCTGGGCTTCCACGTTGGCGGAGGTCAGGCCCATTTCCTCGGCGCTGACCATGGCGAACTGAGCCCACTTGACGATGGTGAACCAGTCTTCGTCGCCACGACGGACGGCGGGAGCCAGGGGCTCCTTGGAGATGACCTCGGGCAATACGACGTAGTCGTCGGGCTTGGCCAGCTTGATGCGCTGGGCGTACAGCTGCGACTGGTCGGAGGTCAGCACGTCGCAACGACCGGCTTCCATGGATTTGGCGCTTTCGTCGGAGGTGCTGTAGGTGATGGGGGTGAACTTCATGCCGCTCGAGCGGAAGTAGTCAGCCAGGTTCAGCTCGGTGGTGGTACCGGCCTGGATGCACACGGTGGCACCGTCCAGTTCCTTGGCGCTCTTCACACCCAGCTTCTTGTTCACCAGGAAGCCCTGGCCATCGTAGTAGGTCACGGCGGTAAACATCAGGCCCATGCCGCCATCGCGGGAGCTGGTCCAGGTAGTGTTGCGCGACAGGACGTCGATCTCGCCGGACTGCAGCGCGGTGAAGCGCTCCTTGGCGGTGAGGGGGGTGAAACGCACCTTGGAGGCATCGCCGAACACGGCGGCGGCGACGGCGCGGCAGACGTCCACGTCGATACCCTTGTATTCACCCTTGGAGTCGGTGAAGGAGAAACCCGGCAGGCCATCGCTGACGCCGCATTGCACGAAACCCTTGTTCTTCACTGCATCCAGAGTAGCGCCCGCATGAGCCATGCCGGACAGGCCCAGAGCAGCGGCGGTGGTCAGAATTGCCAGGGTAGACTTCACCATCTTCATCGATAAGCTCCACTTTGTTTATGAATTACGTTTCCAGTCGCACGGCAGCACGATGTCTCTCGCCTGATTGCCGTGTAACTCGCCCACCCGATCCCTGGGCGTCCTCTATCAAGGGATGGAGGAGACGCGCTGGAAGGCGTGACGAAGCAGTGAGTCAGTGTTACCTGTTAGTGCACTACCTGGCCGCAGCCTAGATGAGGCAATTTGCGGACCAGTGAATGCGACAGCTGCTCACTTCGCTCAAACCCGGCAATCGCGTGACTTCGAGCAAAAAGCCGAACAACAGAATTACGAAAATGCGACACGCATTTTGTGCACCATCTGTTACCACACCCATTTTTAGTGGCACCAAACTGGAGCAAAGCCTTGGAAAATTCGCCTCTTGTGCTGGAATCGCCCAGCGGAACCGCCGATAGCTGCGTCATTTGGTTGCATGGCCTGGGTGCAACCCAGCATGACTTCGAACCCGTTGCCGAATTGTTGCAGCGCAGCCTGACGTCGACCCGATTCGTCCTGCCCCAGGCGCCCACCCAGGCGGTCACCATCAATGGCGGCTGGGCCATGCCGTCCTGGTACGACATCCTGGCCATGAATCCGGCCCGGGCCATCGACCGCGCCCAGCTGGACGCCTCGGCCGCCACGGTACGGGCACTGATCGAGACCCAGCAGGCCCAGGGCATTGCGGCCGAACGCATCGTGCTGGCCGGCTTTTCCCAGGGCGGCGCCGTGGTCCTGCACACCGCCTACAACACCGCCTGCCCGACACTGGGCGGCGTCATGGCGCTGTCGACCTATGCGCCCAGCTTCGAGGACGCCCAGGTCAATCGGGGCGGGGCCACCCCGGTGCTGTGCCTGCACGGCGAGCAGGACGACGTGGTACCCCTGGCCCTGGGGCGGGCCGCCTACGAGGCGCTGGTGGCCGCGGGCGTGGAAGCGCTCTGGCACAGCTACCCCATGCGCCACGAGGTCATCCCCGCGGAGATCCAGGACATCCAGGGCTGGCTGCTGGCACGTCTCGGCGGAAAATAAGGGGCGAATTGCCGGACCGCTTCGTTTTTGGAAACCGGTCGACAATTTGCAGAATCTGGACGCGAAGGGAGGCCTGGAAAGGGCAAAGCGAACGAACTTTGAGGTACCCATCCG
This sequence comes from Pseudomonas sp. Pso3, assembly GCF_055393275.1. Classification (NCBI taxonomy): domain Bacteria; kingdom Pseudomonadati; phylum Pseudomonadota; class Gammaproteobacteria; order Pseudomonadales; family Pseudomonadaceae; genus Pseudomonas; species Pseudomonas sp. Pso3. The sequence goes on from NZ_AP043687.1 coordinate 4,042,637, forward strand.
GTCCAGTGTGGGTGCCTGAAGGTCGTGATGTGCATGGAGCAGCTATGGCCCGAGTTTTCCTTTCAGTCCCCGGGGTGATCCTTTGATGGCTGCCCCCTTGTCGGTCTGGTTGGCCGAAGTCCCGGTCGATTCCCTGAAGGACCTGCGCCTGTTCAAGGGCGTGGAGACCCATCTGCTGGAAGCCCTGATCGCCCGCTCGGCCACGCGCAGCCTGGTCGCTGGCGAGTGCCTGCTCTCGCCCGCCATGCTGAACCAGTACATGTATCTGATCCTGGAAGGTCGCCTGCGGGTCCACCTGGGCTCGCCGGACAATCCGCCCATCTATCTGCTGGGTCCGGGCGAATGCTCGGGCGAGATCAGCTTCATGGACAGCGAGCGACCCAGCGCCCACGTCATCGCCGAGGCCGACACCCAGGTGCTCTGCCTGCACCGCGATCTGGTGCTGGAACTGATCGAGCGCTCCTCCAAGGCCATGCACAACCTGCTCGGCATCCTCTGCGAGCGGATGCGCCGTGGCAACCAGCTCATCGTCGATACCGAACGCAATGCCAATGTCGACACCCTGACCGGCCTCTTCAATCGTCGGCGGCTCGAACAGCTGTTCGAGCGCGAGAGCACCCGTTGCGCCTTCAATCGGCAGCCCTTGAGCCTGCTGATGCTGGATGTGGATCACTTCAAGCGCTACAACGACACCCATGGGCACCTGGCGGGCGACTACGCCCTGTGCCTGGTGGCCAACACCCTGCGCGACCAGCTGAGACCCAAGGACAGCATGGCGCGCTATGGCGGCGAGGAGTTCGTCATCCTGCTGCCGGAGATCGACCGCGACGAAGCCATCGCCATCGCCGAGCGCCTGCGCCAGAGTCTGGCGGAGATCAAGGACTTCTATTCGCCCTGCGGCAAGCTGCCGGGGGTGACCGTGTCCATCGGCCTGGCCCAGATGCGCAAGGCCGACTCCCTGGACGAACTGGTAGGGCGTGCGGACAAGTCGCTCTACCAGGCCAAGGATGCCGGGCGCAATCGGATCAGCGGCTGAGCGGATTGCGCTTGCGTTCGGCAGGTAGTTGTTGCCGGGCACGTAGGTTGCTTTACACTGCGGTCTCATTCCGCTTTCGATGATCGAGACCCTCCGTGCTCAAGGCACTCAAAAAATTTCTGGGCAAGGATCAGGAGGTCGCTCAGCCGACTCCCTCCCCTGCGCCCCAAGCTACCCCCAGCGTCGCTCCTGCCGCCCCCTCCTCTTCTGCACCCATCGCGCCCGAGCCCCAGGCCGAGCGGGCGCCGCGCAAACCGCGCAACTCAGGCGAATCGCGCAGCCAGGAGCCGCGCGCCCAGGCTGAAAAACAGGAACCCCGCGCGCAGGCGGAAAGAGCCGCCAAGCCGCGTCGCGAACGCAGTCCGCGCAAGCCCAAGCCGGTCGACACCTGGAAACTGGAAGACTTCGTGGTCGAGCCGCAGGAAGGCAAGACCCGCTTCCACGACTTCAAGCTGGATCCGCGGCTGATGCACGGCATCCATGACCTCGGCTTTCCCTACTGCACGCCGATTCAGGCGCAGGTGCTGGGCTTCACCCTCAAGGGCAAGGACGCCATCGGTCGCGCCCAGACCGGTACCGGCAAGACCGCCGCCTTCCTGATCTCGACGATCACCCAGTTGCTGACCACCCCGCCGCCCAAGGAAAGGTACATGGGCGAACCGCGTGCACTGATCATCGCGCCGACCCGTGAACTGGTGGTGCAGATCGCCAACGATGCCCTGGACCTGGCCAAGTACACCGGTCTCAACGTCATGAGCTTTGTCGGCGGCATGGACTTCGACAAGCAGCTCAAGCAGCTCGAAGCGCGCTATTGCGACATCCTGGTTGCCACCCCGGGCCGCCTGCTGGACTTCAATCAGCGCGGCGAGGTGCACCTGGACATGGTGGAGGTGATGGTGCTGGACGAGGCCGATCGCATGCTGGACATGGGCTTCATTCCCCAGGTTCGCCAGATCATCCGCCAGACCCCGCCCAAGAGCGAACGCCAGACCCTGCTGTTCTCCGCCACCTTCACCGACGACGTGATGAACCTGGCGCGGCAGTGGACCACCGATCCGGCCATCGTCGAGATCGAGCCGGAAAACGTGGCCAGCGATACCGTCGAGCAGCACGTCTACGCGGTCTCTTCCAGCGACAAATACAAGCTGCTCTACAACCTGGTGGCCCAGAACAACTGGGAGCGGGTGATGGTGTTCGCCAACCGGCGTGACGAGGTGCGCCGTATCGAGGAACGCCTGACCAAGGACGGCATCAGCGCCGCCCAGATGTCCGGCGACGTGCCCCAGCACAAGCGCATCAAGACCCTGGAAGGCTTCCGCGCCGGCAAGATCCGCGTGCTGGTGGCCACCGACGTGGCCGGTCGCGGCATTCACGTCGACGGCATCAGCCACGTGATCAACTTCACCCTGCCGGAAGATCCGGACGATTACGTGCACCGCATCGGTCGTACCGGTCGGGCTGGCGCCAGCGGCACCTCGATCAGCTTCGCCGGCGAGGACGACGCCTTCGCCCTGCCGCCCATCGAGACCCTGCTGGGTCGCAAGATCTCCTGCGAAATGCCCCCGGCCGAATTGCTCAAGTCGGTGCCGCGGCAGCGCTGAGGCAGACGCGTTGGAACGCCACTCTAAGTGGCCTACCAACGCGACCGCTTGCTGAACCTCTCTTACCGTGGCCATGGCGGTCCGCCGATGCGGCCGCTCCTACACCTGTATCGCGCCTCTGTAGGAGCGGCCCATGGCCGCGATAAGTGTTAGCGCTGCGCACGCGCGGTGATTGCCAGCCGCTGGAAGCCACCTGTCGTAGGGTGGATGACGGCGTAGCCTCATCCACCGCCAGCCTTGAAGCAGCAGGTGGAAAACGCTTACGCGGCTTTCCACCCTACCCCATCACTCTTTCGTCCAACGCCCCGCGGCATCCTGGTCGCTGGCGCGACCCTCCACCCAGCGCGGGCCTTCGGCCGTATCTTCCTTCTTCCAGAAGGGTGCGCGGGTCTTGAGATAGTCCATCACGAAATTGCAGGCGTCGAAGGCGGCCTGGCGATGGGCGCTGGCGGTGCCGACGAAGACGATGGGCTCGCCCGGTTCCAGGCGACCGACGCGATGCAGGATATCGACCCCGAGCAGCGGCCAGCGCTGCTTCGCCTCTTCGACGATGCGCGCCAGGGCCTTTTCGGTCATGCCGGGAAAGTGTTCGAGGAACAGCCCGCCGACGTCGCGCCCGTCGTTGAAATCCCGCACGTACCCCACGAAACCCACCACGGCACCGATACCGGTGTTGGCGGCATGCAGGGCATTGAGTTCCTGGCCGGGATCGAAGGCCGCGGCCTGCACACGAATGGCCATGGCTAACCTCCGGTCACGGTGGGAAAGAAGGCGACCTCGTCGCCGTCACGCAGCGGCTCGGCCAGGCCACAGAGTTCTTCGTTGCGCGCGCACATCAGTCCCCGCTCACCCAGGGTCTCGGCCCAGCTGCCGCCGCGCTGGACCAGGTGCTCGCGGAGGTCACCAACGGTGGCCAGCTCAGGCGCCCAGGCCAGGCTATCCTCGGCGCAGCCCAGCATTTCGCGATAGCGGGCGAAGAATTGCACGCGGATCATGCCGGTTGCTCCTCGGCGCGAAAGTGACCGCTCTTGCCGCCGCTCTTTTCCAGCAGTCGTACCGCCTCGATGGTCATGCCCCGATCGACCGCCTTGCACATGTCGTAAAGGGTCAGGGCCGCGACGCTGGCGGCGGTCAGGGCTTCCATTTCCACCCCGGTCTGGCCGGACAGCTTGCAGGTGGCGGTGATCCGCACCCCATCGGGCGCTTCGGCGGCCAGTTGGACCTTGACGCCGGTCAGCATCAGCGGATGGCAGAGCGGGATGAGGTCGGCGGTCTTCTTGGCCGCCTGGATGCCGGCGATACGGGCCACGGCGAAGACATCGCCCTTGGGATGGCCACCGCTCTGGATCAGATCGAGGGTTTCCGGACGCATGCGCACCCGGGCTTCGGCGGTGGCTTCACGGAAGGTCACCTGCTTGTCGGTGACATCGACCATGTTGGCACGGCCTTGGGAATCGAGATGGGTCAGCACGGCATGACTCCTGGAAAAGACCTGCCATTGTAGACCCGCGGTTGGGGATTTGATCCCCGCCCTTGGCCGGACGGGGATCGGGGGAGTTACAGATGGGCCTCGGCGTATTCGGCGAGGACGGAACGGGGCACGCCCTGCAGGGTGATGTGCACCCCGTGGTTGAAGCCCTTGAAGCGCTCGGAAAGATAGGTGAGGCCCGAGCTGGTGGCCGAGAGGTAGGGCGTGTCGATCTGCGCCAGGTTACCCAGGCAGATCACCTTGGAGCCGCTGCCGGCACGGGTGATGATGGTCTTCATCTGGTGCGGGGTGAGGTTCTGGCATTCGTCGATGAGGATCAGACTCTGCTGGAAACTGCGGCCGCGGATGTAGTTCAGCGACTTGAACTGCAGCGGTACCTTGCTGAGGATGTAGTCCACGCTGCCGTGGGGGTTGTGGTCATCCATGTGCAGGGCTTCGAGGTTGTCGGTGATGGCGCCCAGCCAGGGCTCCATCTTCTCGGCCTCGGTCCCGGGCAGGAAGCCGATGTCCTCGTCCAGGCCCTGGACGCTGCGGGTGGCGATGATCCGCCGGTATCTCTTGGTGACCATGGTCTGTTCGATGGCCGCGGCCAGCGCCAGGATGGTCTTGCCGGAACCCGCCGCACCGGTCAGGTTGACCAGGTGGATATCCGGCTCCAGCAGGGCGAACAGCGCCAGCGCCTGATAGATGTCACGTGGCTTGAGGCCCCAGGCTTCCTGGTGCATCAGCGGTTCCTGGTGCATGTCGAGCAGGATGACCTCGCCATCGCGCACCGCCTTGACCCAGCCGACGAAGCCCTGCTCGTCGAGCACGAAGTCGTTGACGTTGAAGGGCGGCATCTCGGCCGCCAGCTGCACCCGGTGCCAGACCCGGCCCAGCTCCTGCCGGCTTTCCACCTTGCTCACGTTGTCCCAGAAGGACCCCGGCAGATTGTGATAACCCTGGGACAGCAGGGAGACGTCGTCGAGCAACTGGTCGGTCTGGTAGTCTTCGGCGGCGATGCCGCAGCCCCGCGCCTTGAGGCGCATGTTGATGTCCTTGGTCACCAGCACGACCCGCTCCTGGGGATGCTGGGTACGCAATTCGACGAGCTGGTTGATGATGCGGTTGTCGTTGATGTCGTCGGGCAGACAGGCCATGGGCCCGGCGCGACGCCCCATGAGGATGGACAGCCGCCCCTTGGCCTCGCCCTTGCCGCGGGGGATGGGTACGCCCCGCTCGACGTCCTCGGGCGAGGATTCGGCGAGGACACTGTCGATCAGGCGGATCGCCTGCCGGCATTCGGCGGCAACGTTGTGCTTGCCGGTCTTGAGCTTGTCGAGTTCCTCCAGGACCGTCATGGGAATGGCGACGTGGTGCTCCTCGAAATTGAGCAGCGCGTTGGGGTCGTGGATCAGTACGTTGGTGTCGAGCACATAGAGGGTGGGCTGGGTGGGGCGGGAACGTCCGTGATCATCCATACTCGGTCACCTCGTAGAAACGCTTGACTCGCAAGCCTGTCGACGGAGCGCCAGACGACGCTCCGCTGCGAAAGGTGCCGTCGCTCCAGCAACGGGTTCACGGACCGGCCAACATGAGGGCACGGGACCCGAGAGATGCGACGGACACTTCGGTAATAACGCAAAAGGTCTGAGGCACAAAGGCTTTTTTTGGCGGTAAGCGGTTTTTTTCGCGGACCGGTATTTCCTGCTGCCTGGCCTGGCAACCTCGCCCCGGGAGCGTGGTCAATACCTATCGATCCCATCGGCAAGGTCCACTGGAGCCCAGCGGCGGAGGCTTCTAGAATGGCGCCTCGCCAAGAGGAGCCAAGCCGATGCTGATGGTGATTTCACCCGCCAAGACGCTGGACTACAGCACGCCGCCGAGCACGTCCCGCCATACCCTGCCGCAATACCTGGAGCACTCCCTTGAGCTGATCGACGGACTCCGGCAGCTCGCGCTGGCGGAGGTCGCCGCGCTCATGGGGGTGTCCGACAAGATCGCTACCCTGAATGTCGCCCGCTTCGGCAGCTGGACCCCGGACTTCACACCGGAGAATGCCAAGCAGGCGCTACTGGCCTTCAAGGGCGACGTCTACACCGGCCTGGCCGCCGAAGACTTCCAGGAAGAGGATTTCGACTTCGCCCAGCGCCACCTGCGCATGCTTTCCGGACTCTATGGCCTGTTGCGGCCGCTGGACCTGATGCAACCCTATCGCCTGGAGATGGGCACCAAGTTCGCCAACGCACGCGGCAAGGACCTCTACGCCTTCTGGGGCGAGCGTATCAGCGACTGGCTCAAGGCGGATCTTGCGGCTCAGGGTGACGATGTCCTGCTGAATCTGGCCTCGAACGAGTATTTCAGTGCGGTACGCCGCGCGCGCCTGCAGGCCCGGGTCGTGGACGTGGAGTTTCGTGATCTCAAGAATGGCGACTACAAGATCATCAGCTTCTATGCCAAGAAGGCCCGCGGCCTCATGGCGCGGCACGTGATCAAGCAGCGCGTCACTGCGGTGGACGACCTGCGCGACTTCGACGACCAGGGTTATCGCTATTCGAGCGAGCGATCCGGCCCAGACAAGCTGGTATTCTTGCGAGATAAACCTCTTGAATAGCCAGATAATCGACGGATGGCAACGAAGGATGTCTGCTTTGCCTTCAAACTGGTTAAGCAGTCACAATGAGCAGGATGAGTCCGTGAAAGACTGTCATCTCCCTCCAATAAAAAAGGTTTCAGCCCCGTAGCGGAGACGTTTCAGGCGCGAAAAGTTGCCGGACATCTCAAAACCGCTGCCTTTCCGGAAAAAGGAAAATTCGCTGAGAACCACTTTCGTTTGATTCTGTCTTTGTCTGGTCCTTGCCCTGGGTCATGCTGGCCAAAGGCAATCAGTCCGCACGTTCAATTTGTACCGGTCGACCTGTCGGCCGGTTGATCTTTCGAAGCATGGACGCTTCGTCCCGACCTCAGGGACAGCGGCCACAAATCAGCAGACGCTGAAGGAGTAACGCCCATGATTCCCGTCATCCTGTCCGGTGGTAGCGGCTCGCGACTCTGGCCCCTCTCGCGCAAGCTCTACCCCAAGCAGTTCCTGGCACTGACCAGCGAACAGACCATGTTCCAGGAGACCATCAATCGCCTGGGCTGCGAGGGCAGCATCGATTGCCCCATCATCGTCTGCAACGCTGAACACCGTTACCTGGTGGAAGAGCAGCTCAAGGCCGTCGAGTGCAAGCCGCAGGCGCTGATCATGGAGCCCTTCGGTCGCAACACCGCGCCGGCCGTGGCCATCGCCGCCATGCAACTGGTCGCTGACGGCAAGGACGACCTGATGCTGGTGCTGCCCGCCGATCACGTGATCGAGGACGAAGCCGAATTCAAGGCCGCCCTGCAACAGGCCGCCGCCGCCGCCGAGCGTGGCGAGATGGTGCTGTTCGGTATCCCGGCCACCGCGCCCGAGACCGGCTACGGCTACATCAAGACCGGTTCCAACGACGGCCTGCCCCAGGGCGTGTCCCGCGTCGAGCGCTTCGTCGAGAAGCCCGATGCCGTCACCGCCACCGAATACGTGGCTTCCGGCGACTACTGCTGGAACAGCGGCATCTTCCTGTTCCGCGCCAGCCGTTTCCTGGAAGAGCTGAAGAAGCACGACACCGACATCTATGACACCTGCCTGCTGGCGCTGGAGCGCAGCAGCATCGACGGCATCAACATCAGCATCGATGCCGCCACCTTCGCCGTCTGCCCGGACAACTCCATCGACTACGCGGTGATGGAAAAGACCACCCGCGCCTGCGTGGTGCCCATGAGCGCCGGCTGGAACGACGTCGGTTCCTGGTCCGCGCTGTGGGACGTGCATGCCAAGGACAACAACGGCAACGTCATCAAGGGCGACGTCGTCCTGCATGACAGCCGCAACTGCCTGGTGCACGGCAACGGCAAGCTGGTGACCCTGGTCGGTCTGGACGACGTGGTCGTGGTGGAAACCAAGGACGCCGTCATGATCGCCCACAAGGACAAGGTCCAGGACGTCAAGAAGCTGGTCAACACCCTCGAGAAGCAGAACCGCAACGAGGTCAAGGCCCACCAGGAAGTCTTCCGTCCCTGGGGTTCCTACGACTCCATCGACATGGGCCAGCGTTTCCAGGTCAAGCGCATCACCGTCAAGCCGGGCGCCCAGCTGTCGCTGCAGATGCACCACCACCGTGCCGAGCACTGGATCGTGGTCTCGGGTACCGCCGAGGTCACCTGTGACGACAAGGTCTTCCTGCTGACCGAAAACCAGTCCACCTACCTCCCGATGACCTCCGTGCACCGCCTGGCCAACCCCGGCAAGGTACCGCTGGAGCTGATCGAAGTGCAGTCCGGTGGCTACCTGGGCGAGGACGACATCGTCCGCTTCGAAGACATCTACGGCCGCGTCGACACCCAGGCCCTGGAAGTCGCCAAGGCAGGCAAGGCGTCTACCCGCTAAGCCTCGCTGTACGGCAATGAACAGACACCGGCTCCGGCCGGTGTCTGCGTTTTCGGCAACCGCTCGGCAAAACCGGTTAGGCTTGTCGTTTCCCCTTTCGCCATCGGATTCGCCGCATGACCGCTCCCACCCTGCTCCGCCTCGATCAACTGGACGAGGCCCTGGCCGCCTACGACGGCTTCATCCTCGACCTCTGGGGCGTGCTGATCGACGGCTACGAAACCTTTCCCGGCGCTCGCGCCTGGCTGGAGCGCCGCGCCGCCGAAGGCAAGCCGGTGTGGTTCCTCAGCAATGCCTCGCGCGATGCGGACGGCATGGTCGAAGAACTGGGCAAGCTGGGCGTGCCGCGCGAGCTCTTCGCCGGCATCACCACCTCGGGTCAGCTGGCCATCGATGCCTTTCAGCAGGACCCGACCTTCAGCGAAGGCGGCATCTACCTCTCCGGCCCTGGCACCGGCCAGGTCGGCTGGCCTGCGGAAATCCGCGCGCGCTTCGTCGAGGACATCGAGCAGGCAGCCATCATCCTGGGCGTCGGCAGCTTTCCGGAAGACGAACTGGAGGCGCGCTTCGCGCCCCTGGCCATGGCGCTGGACAAGCCCTTTCTCTGCGCCAATCCGGATCGCAACGTGGTGTCCGGGGGTCTACCCTTCTATGCAGCCGGCAAGCTGGCCGATCGCTTCGCCGCCCTGGGAGGCGCGGTCACCTGGTATGGCAAGCCCGATCCCTATGCCTTCCATTGCGCGGCAGGCGCCCTGGCCGAGCGTGGCGCCAAGCGCCTGCTGTTCGTCGGCGACTCGCTGGTGACCGATGTACCCGGCGCGGTGGCGGCGGGCATCGACTGCCTCTGGCTGGCGGCCACCGGCATCCACCGCGAGGCCCTCGGTCTGGACTTCAACCAGGAGCCGACCCGCGAGGGACTCGAGCCGCTGCTCAGGCAACACCCGGAGCGGCCGCGCTTCGCCGCGGCTGGTCTGGCCTAATCCTTTTCCGCACGCCGAGGTATCGATGAGCAAGAAGCACGTAGTGGTCTTCAACCGCCTGCCCGAAACGCTGGTGGAACGTTTGCGCGAACATTTCTCCGTCGAGGTGATTTCCGCCAGTGCCAACATCGACCTGTTCGCCGCTTCCGCAGCCAAGGCCCAGGGCCTGATCGGCGCCAGTCGCAAGCTGGGCGAGAAGGAGCTGGAAATGGCCACGACCCTGGAAGCCATCGCCAGCGTCTCGGTCGGCTACGACAGCTATGACGTGGACTACCTGACCGAGCGCGGCATCCTGCTCACCAATACCCCGGACGTGCTCACCGATACCACCGCCGACCTCGGCTTCACCCTGCTGGTGAGCGCCGCCCGGCGGGTGCCGGAGCTGGACGCCTTCGTCAAGGCCGGACACTGGCGCAAGGGTATCGGCGAAGAACACTTCGGCACCGACATCCATGGCCGTACGCTGGGCATCGTCGGCGCCGGTCGCATCGGCGCGGCCATCGCCAAGCGTGGCCACTTCGGCTTCGACATGCCGATCCTCTATACCGCCAACAGCGCCAAGCCCGAGCTGGAAGAGCAGATGGGGGCCCAGCGCCGCGAGCTGGACGAGTTGCTCAAGGAAGCCGACTTCGTCTGCCTGGTGGTGCCCCTGTCGACCGCCACCGAAGGCCTCATCGGCGCCCGCGAACTGGGGCTGATGAAGTCCAGCGCCATCCTGATCAACCTGGCGCGCGGCCCGGTCATCGACGAGCCGGCGCTGATCGAGGCGCTGCGTCAGGGCCAGATCCGCGGCGCCGGCCTGGACGTCTATACCCGCGAGCCGCTGGAAGCCTCGCCGCTGTTCGAACTGCCCAACGTGGTCACCTTGCCGCACATTGGCTCGGCCACCCATGAGACCCGCTACGCCATGGCCGAACGCGCGGTGAACAACCTGATCGCAGCCCTCACCGGTGAGCGTCCGACCGACCTGGTCAATCCGGCGGCGCTGGATCGCCGCTAGGCGCTGATCGCCCACCGTCGACCCAGGTGGCGTGCCGTCCGGGCGCTTAAAGGCTATACTGCCGCGCCGCTCTCGGGTCGGCCGCCCTGGCCGGGTGGGCCTCTCTCAGTGTGTCAGGCCACCCCTCCGATCGGGCTCCTTCGCGGCCCGGTCCGTGCGACCCGAATTGCGCGCCCGTCTCGCCACCGCCCGTGGCCGAGACGCAAGAAACCGCCAAGAGGAGCGCGTACATGACCGTGATCAAGCAGGATGACCTGATCCAGAGCGTTGCCGACGCCCTGCAGTTCATCTCCTATTACCACCCCGTCGATTTCATCCAGGCCATGCACGAGGCCTATCTGCGCGAAGAATCCGCCGCCGCGCGCGATTCCATCGCCCAGATCCTGATCAACTCGCGGATGTGCGCCACCGGCCACCGGCCGATCTGCCAGGACACCGGCATCGTCACCGTCTTCGCCAAGGTCGGCATGGACGTGCGCTGGGACGGCGCCACCCTGAGCCTGGACGAGATGATCAACGAAGGCGTGCGCCGCGCCTACAACCTGCCGGAAAACGTCCTGCGCGCCTCGATCCTGGCCGACCCGGCCGGTGCCCGCAAGAACACCAAGGACAACACCCCGGCGGTGATCCACTACCAGATCGTTCCCGGCAACACCGTGGAAATCGACGTCGCGGCCAAGGGCGGCGGCTCCGAGAACAAGTCGAAGATGGCCATGCTCAACCCGTCCGACTCCATCGTCGACTGGGTGCTCAAGACCGTGCCGACCATGGGCGCCGGCTGGTGCCCGCCGGGCATGCTGGGCATCGGCATCGGCGGGACCGCCGAGAAGGCCGCGGTGCTGGCCAAGGAATCGCTGATGGACGAGATCGACATCCATGAGCTGAAGGCCCGCGGTCCGCAGAATCGCCTGGAAGAGCTGCGCCTGGAGATCTTCGACAAGGTCAACCAGCTGGGCATCGGTGCCCAGGGCCTGGGCGGCCTGACCACGGTACTGGACGTCAAGATCAAGGACTACCCGACCCACGCCGCCTCCCTGCCGGTGTGCATGATCCCCAACTGCGCCGCCACCCGTCACGCCCACTTCGTGCTCGACGGCTCCGGCCCCGCCAGCCTGGAAGCCCCGCCGCTGGACGCCTATCCGGAAATCGTCTGGGAAGCCGGTCCGAGTGCCCGTCGGGTCAACCTGGACACCCTGACCCCGGAAGAGGTGCAGAGCTGGCAGCCGGGCGAGACCGTGCTGCTCAACGGCAAGATGCTGACCGGTCGCGATGCCGCCCACAAGCGCATGGTCGACATGCTCAACAAGGGCGAGCCGCTGCCGGTGGACCTCAAGGGCCGCTTCATCTACTACGTCGGCCCGGTCGATCCGGTGGGCGACGAGGTGGTCGGCCCGGCCGGTCCCACCACGGCGACCCGCATGGACAAGTTCACCCGCCAGATCCTCGACCAGACCGGTCTGCTGGGCATGATCGGCAAGTCCGAGCGCGGCCCCATCGCCATCGAGGCGATCAAGGACCACAAGGCCGTCTACCTGATGGCCGTCGGCGGCGCCGCCTACCTGGTGGCCCAGGCCATCAAGGGCGCCAAGGTCCTGGCCTTCCCGGAACTGGGGATGGAAGCCATCTATGAGTTCGAGGTGAAGGACATGCCGGTGACCGTGGCCGTGGACACCCGTGGCGAGTCGGTGCACATCACCGGTCCGCAGGTGTGGCAGAAGAAGATCGCCGACAGCCTGGCCGTCGAGATCTAAGCGCCCGTCGCGACAGAAAAGCCCAGCCCCATGCTGGGCTTTTCTTTGGGCGCACGTCCGTCAGCCGGCGGGAGCACTGCCGACCGGCCGAGGTCGCATGCAGACCATCCCCGACCCCGGAGCCCCCATGCCCACTCTTCCCAGCGATTCCGTTTGCAGCCTGGCCCCCGTCTTCGCCGTCCAGCCCGATCAGCTCGAAGCCTTCAAGCGCCTGGGCGAGGCCATGCTGGAGCGCACCCGCAACGAACCCGGCTGCCTCTACTACGGCTTCTGTTATGACGGCACCACGGCGCGTTGCCGCGAAGGCTATCGCGATGCCCAGGCGCTGCTGGCGCACCTGGACAACGTCGGCGATCTGCTGGAGCAGGCCCAGGCCATCGCCACCCTGGAGCGCTTCGAGGTATTCGGTGCGGCCGATCAGCTGGAGCAGCTGCGCGAGCCGCTGGCGGCCCTGAACGCCCGTTTCTTCGTCATGGCCGCAGGCTTCCGCCGCTAGCCTGGGGCGGCTGCTGCGGCGGCGCCAGGCGCGGCAGCAGTACCGCGAGGATGCGCTTGCGGGTCGGCACCACCAGCCGCTCCTGGAACAGCACGCAGAGCACCACCACCGCCAGCAGGAACAGCCAGTACCACTCGATGGAGTTGGTATAGGCCCCGGCGGCGGCGATGCAGACCTCGCGATCGCCACTGAGGCAGGCCTTGAGATTGCCGCCGATCAGCTGTTCCAGGGTCATGTAGATCCCCGACAGGGGCACATGCAGGGCGAACATCGACAGCGACGCACCGCCGAGTCGTGGCGACCAGTGGCGGATGCGTTCGCTGGCCGGCTCCTGCGCCAGCGCGGCCAGATAGACCAGAATCAGCTGCGACGGCAGGAACAGGCCGTTGTGGAACAGAAAGTACCAGAACTTGGGTCCATGGGTGAACAGCGCCGTGCCCAGGGCGAAACTCAGGATCAGGTAGCTCGCCAGCAGCAGCCGCTGCCGCTCCGAGGGTATCCAGCCCCGCGCGTGCTGGCGACGGAAGATGGCGTACAGCAGGATGCCGGCGAGAAACTCCGGCAGCCGGAACAGCGGCACGCGCTGCAGCAGGCCGGTAAAGGGCATGCCGTAGTTCTGGTGCAGGATCACCAGCAGCGGCGGAATCAGATAGAGCACCCAGACCAGCAGCAACAGCTGCCAGGGGCGCTCGCTGGTCATCAGCCGCGGGGCCAGCTTGGGAAAGGTCAGATAGAAGAAGAACAGCGCCGAGATCGACCAGAGCGGCGCGTTGAAGGTCAGGTAGTAGGGATTCCAGGCCTGCAGCATGAACAGCTGCAGCACGGCGTTGAAGGCCAGCTCCGCGTTGCTCATGAAGTGCTGGAACAATTCGGGATGGGTCCGCGCCAGGGGCTCGTTGGTGTCGAACACCACGAAGCGGATGCTCGCCGTGGCGGCGCCCGGTGGAATCCCCAGACTGCCGATCCAGGTCACCACCGCCATCGCCAGCAACAGGGCGAAGATGTGGATCGGATAGAGGTTGGCGAAACGCTTGACCCAGAAACTGCGCGCCGGCTCGCGCAGGCTGCCGCGGCCGCAATAGACGTGGGCGAGCAGAAAGCCGGATAGCACGAAGAAGGTGCTGGTGGCGAAGAAGCCCATGCTGGTGATCTCGTCCAGCAGGGGGATGGTCTTGCGCTCGGGATAGAAATGGATGGTGTGGTAGACGACCACATAGAAACCCATCAGGAACCTGAGCCACTCCAGACCGATGAAGCGATGTTTATCTAAAGTCTGCACTAAGGCGTTACTCGTCTGGCCTCGTCCGCGGGACGATGGGTCCGGCCTACAGCGCCGGATCGGTTATGTTACCCGCACCTGACACCCGGGGCTGCTAACCGCGCCCCAGTACACCGATCACCAGGCGATCCAGCGAACCCCAGAGCCACTCGCGTGCTCGCCGCCACCAGGGCCGACTGCGCCAGAATTCCAGGGTGATCTCGCGACTCTGGGCGAAATCCTTGACGAAGCTGGCCGCCACCGCCTGACTCAGGCCGCGATCCACCGCCTCGACATTGGCCTCCAGGTTGAACCTCAGATTCCAGTGATCGAAATTGCAGGAGCCGACGCTGACCCAGTTGTCCACCAGGACCATCTTGGCGTGGATGAATCGCGGCTGGTATTCGTAGATGCGCACACCGGCGCGCAACAGGCTGCGGTAGTAGCGCTGCCCGGCGAACCGCACCGGGGGATTGTCGGTGTGGCGACCGGTGAGCAGCAGGCGCACGTCGACACCGCGCCGGGCCGCGCGTCGGAGCGCCCAGCGCACGCGCCAGGTCGGCAGGAAATAGGGGGTGGCGAACCAGATGCGCTCGTGGCCACCCACCAGGGCGCGAATCAGCGCCTGCAGGATGTCGCGGTGCTGACGGGCATCGGCATAGGCGACCCGGCCCTGCCCTTCCTGGGCGGCGGGTGGCGGCGGTGGCCGCTCGCGACCCCGCCGCGGGCGTGGCTTCCAGGCGCGGCGGCGACCCACCGCTTCCCATTGCCGTTCGAACAGCGCCAGCCAGTCCTCCACAAGGGGTCCCTGGATGCGTACCATCACCTCGTGCCAGTTGCAGTCGCTCTTGGCCGGATCCCAGAAGTCATCGGTCGCGCCGCTGCCACCGACGAAGGCCTCCTCGCCGTCGATGATGAAGATCTTGCGATGGTCGCGGTGCAGGTTGTGCAAGCCGTGACCGAAGCGCACGGGGTTGAAGATGCGTAGCTCGGCGCCCGCCTCTTCCAGCTGGCGGCGCAAGCCGGCGTCCATGCGCAGGGTGCCGAAGCCATCGAACAGGCAACGCACCGCGACGCCGCGTCGGGCCGCTTCGGTCAGGGCCACGAGCAACTGCTCGGAGCAACTGCCGGCTTCCACCAGATAGAGTTCGACATCGATCCGGCGACTGGCGCCCGCGATGGATTCGAGCATGGCCGGGAAGAACCGACCGCCGTCCACCAGCAATTCGAACCTGTTGTTTTCCCGCCATGGAAAGACGGCGCCCCGCATGCTTCCTACTCCGTGCCTGTGGCCATTGCATAAGAAGGCGCGGACGGGGGTTCGTTCAGTGGCAGGCGTGGTTTGGCTGGCCAGGGGAGCACCGCCGGCTCTGGCGCGGCGCCTGCTCGACGGCCTGCGCCGATGGACGGAGGGGCCTGCCCCTGGAGCAGGCCGTCAGCGCGCCTAGAGCGTGGGCTCGGGGCGTCGGGCGGTCCAGTCCACTTGCTGGGGAAAGCGACCGGTCACCTCGGCGCTCAGCGGCCGGGAGACCAGGAAGCCCTGCATGATCTCGCAGCCGTGCTCGATCAGCCAGTCGCGCTGTTCCAGGGTCTCCACCCCTTCGGCGATGACCTCCAGATCCAGGTTGCGACCCAGTTCGAGGATGGTGCTGACGATGGCGGCGTCGCGGGAGGAATCCAGCATGTTGGCGATGAACAGCTGATCGATCTTGAGGGTGTCGAGTTCGAAGTGGCGCAGATAGGCCAGCGACGAATAGCCGGTGCCGAAGTCGTCCACCGCGATGCGCACGCCGAGGGCGCGCAGTTGCGACAGCTGTGCGCGGGTGTAGTCGATGTCGTGCATCAGCGCCGACTCGGTCACCTCGATTTCCAGCTGCTCGGGTCGCAGCCCATGGGTCTCGATGATCTGGCGCAGGCTTTCCGCCAGTTGCGGCATGCCGAACTGCACCGGACTGAGGTTGATGCTCAGCAGCAATTCGTCGCCATAGATTTCCTGCAGGGACTGCAGCTTGGTCGCGCCTTCGCGGAAGATCCAGTCGCCGATGCGGTTGATCAGCCGGGTCTCTTCCAGCAGCGGGATGAAGACGCTCGGCGAGACCTTGCCGGCCACCGTGTGCTCCCAGCGCAGCAGCGCCTCGAAGCCGCGGAGACGGCCGTCGCGCAGATAGACCTGCGGCTGGTAGGCGAGCACGAAGTCCTTGTTGTCGATGGCGTTGCGCACGCTTTCTTCGAGCATCAACCGGGAACGGGCGCGGCCGTTCATGTCCGGCGAGAAGAAGCGGTATTGCTGGCGCCCGCCGCGCTTGGCCTCGTACATGGCGATGTCGGCGGATCTCAGCAGGCCGTCCACGGTATGGCCGCAGTCGGGATAGCTGGCGATGCCGATGCTGGCGCCCAGGCTGACTTCCATGCCGTCGATGCGATGCACCGTGGCCAGCAGCTCCAGCAGCTTCTCGGCCACGCGGGCAGCGTCCTCCGGATGCTCCAGGGAATCGAGCAGCGCGGTGAATTCGTCACCGCCCATGCGCGCCAGGATGTCGTAGGGCCGCATGCAGCTCTTGAGCTGCTCGGCGACGATGCACAGCACCCGATCCCCGGCTTCGTGACCGAGGGAATCGTTGATGCGCTTGAAGCCGTCGAGATCGATGTAGAGCACCGCCATGCGCTTGCCGTTGCGGCCGCTGCGCGCCAGCGCCGCTTCCAGCGTCTGGTTGAAGCCGCGGCGATTGAGCAGACCGGTCAGGGCATCGGTGACGGCCTGGGATTCCAGCTGGTCCTGCAGCTCGCGCATGCGCGACATGTCCAGGGCGATGATGACCATGGCCCGCTGCATGCGCGGCAGCGGCGCGCAGGACAGCGCCACCGGCAGGCTGTCGCCACGATTGGTGCGCAGGCGGGCATCGTGCAGGCGATAGGTCTCGCGGCGGTCGTAGTGCTCCATGAAGGGCGAGGTCTGCCAGTCGTCGAGACCGCTGCCGCCTTCGAGGAAGTCGAGGAAATTGGCGTGCACCAGGTCGCTGACGCTGCATCTCAGCATGCGGGCGATGGCGGCGTTGGCGAAGGTCACCCGACCCTGTTCGTTGACGGTAAGGATGCCTTCGGCGGCATTGTCGAGCAGCGAATCGCTGAAGGACTTGGCCAGTTCCAGCTGCTGGGTGGCCTGCAGCAATTCGCGGCGATTACGCTCGTGATCGAGCAGCGAGCGCACCTTGTGCCTGAGGATATTGGGATCGACCGGCTTGAGCAGATAGTCGACCGCGCCGGTGGCATAGCCCCGCAGGACCGATTCGTAGGAGTGGGCTTCGGCGGAGACGAAGATGATCGGGGTGAAGCGGGTGCGCAGGTTGCTGCGCATGATGCGCGCCACCTCGAAGCCGTCCATGATCGGCATCTGGACGTCGAGCAGCACCAGATCCACGGTTTCGTCCAGCAGGTATTGCAGGGCACGCTCACCCGAAGCGGCCGTGATCACCCGCCAGTTTCCGACCTCCAGTACCGCCTGCATGGCGAGCAGGTTCTCCAGGCGGTCGTCGACCACCAGCAACACCGGACCTTGCTCTGTCTGCGGCAACGGGCACTCCATCAAGCCTCTTCTCCCCGCGGCCTCTGCCGCCGTGCAGCAGCCATGCGCGGCTGGCTACCTCTTCCCGTCGTGACCGTTATGCGACGCGTCGCTCTCAACCCTACTAGGGTAGCAGCCGGACAGGGGTCTGCCGCCTGCCGATTGGCAGGCGGGACCCTTCGCGACGTCTATCAGAGCGCAAAATGAAAAAGCAGTTTCCGCCAGGCTGCACGAAGGCGCGGAAACTGCCGGTCGCCGGCGACGAGCGGTCGCTACTGGGCGGGGGTGCCGGTGGCTCCGGGCAGGGGGCGCAGATTGACTTCGACGCGGCGATTCTGCGCGCGGCCATCGGCGGTGGCGTTGCTGGCGATGGGGGCATCGGGACCGGCGCCCCGGGTGCTCAGGCGCGCCGCGGGTACGCCCTGGGCGGTCAGGTAGCCGGCGACGTTCTGCGCCCGGCGCTGGGACAGCTCGACGTTGTGGGCACGGCTGCCGGTGCTGTCGGTGTAGCCGACGATCTCGATGCTGTTCTGATCGAATTGCTTGAAGGAATTGGCCAGGTCGTTCAGCGGCTTGTAGAAGCTGTTGGCGATATCGGCGGAATCGGTGGCGAAGGTGATGTTGCCGGGCATGATCAGCTTGATGTCGTCGCCCTGGCGCTGCACCTCGACGCCGGTGTTTTCCATCTGCCGGCGCAACTCGGCTTCCTGGCGATCGGCGTAATAGCCGTAACCGGCGGCGGCCGCACCCACGGCGGCGGCGCCGATCAGCGCACCCTTGCCGCGGTGGTTGTGATCGATGGCGGCACCGGCGACGGCACCGGCCAGGGCACCCAGGCCACCGTACTTGGCGGTCTTGGAGGTACCACCGCTGGCCTGACCCTGGTTTTCGTAGGGATTGGGGGATGCGCATCCGGCCAGGGTGGCCAGGGCCAGGCTGGCGAGAAGGATACGGGTGGGCAGCGCCATGTCTTTGCTCCTTGGAAATCCATTGCGGCGAATGGGGCCGCACCCGGCAATTCTAGCCGCGTGATCTGAATCGCAACTGAACGAAGCGGCGCTCGCGGACACTTATCGCGATAGTGACCCTCTAAGTCCGCGATAGGCAGAATCGAAGATGGATAGCTTGCATATCGATTTTTCGCGATCTAAGGTTCGTTACAACCCAATATGACGATGCGACCGTGATGGACGAGATCCTCAAAGCCCTGGCCAATCCCCTGCGCCGCCAGATCCTCGGCTGGCTGCGCGATCCCCGGCAGTATTTCCCGCACCAGGAACACGACCTGGGTACGGGTGTCTGTGCCGGACAGATCGAAGCCCGTGCCGGACTCTCGCAGTCCACGGTCTCGGCGCACCTGGCGGTGTTGACCCGGGCTGGCCTGGTCACCACGCGGCGCATTGGCCAATGGGTGTTCTACCAACGCGACGAGGCCGCCATCCAGGCCTTTCTGCAACGTCTCGCCCGCGAACTCTAGTCTGCAAGGAATCCTGATGCCCGCTTCTCTCATCGTGCTGGCGCTGAGCGCTTTCGCCATCGGCACCACCGAATTCGTCATCATGGGGCTGCTGCCCAATGTCGCCGCCGATCTCGGCGTGTCCATTCCCAGCGCCGGCTGGCTGGTCACTGGCTATGCCCTGGGCGTGGCCGTCGGCGCGCCCTTCATGGCACTGGCCACCGCCCACTGGCCGCGCAAGCGCGCCCTGCTCGCCCTGATGGGCATCTTCATCGTCGGCAATCTGCTCTGCGCCGTGGCCAGCGGCTACAACATGCTGATGCTGGCGCGGGTGGTCACCGCCCTCTGCCATGGCGCCTTCTTCGGTATCGGCGCGGTCGTCGCCGCGAGCCTGGTCCCGGAGAATCGCCGCGCCTCAGCGGTGGCCCTGATGTTCACCGGCCTGACCCTGGCCAATGTGCTGGGCGTGCCCCTGGGTACCGCCCTCGGCCAGGCCGCCGGCTGGCGCTCGACCTTCTGGGCGGTGGTGGCGATCGGCGTGGTCGCCCTGATCGGTCTCTGGCGGGTGCTGCCGGCCGACCGCAACCAGCCGCGCGCCGACCTGCGCCGGGAATTGCTCGCCTTGCGCGGCCTGGGCTTCTGGCTGGCACTGTCGATGACGGTGTTCTTCGCCGCCTCCATGTTCGCCCTCTTCACCTATGTGGCGCCGCTGCTGCAGGAGGTCACCGGCGTCTCGCCGCGTGGCGTCACCGGTACCCTGCTGCTGATCGGTCTGGGCCTGACCCTGGGCAACTTCATCGGCGGTCGACTGGCCGACTGGCGCCTGGCCACCAGCCTGGTGGGCATCTTCGTCGCCCTGGCCCTGACCTCCGCCGCCCTGCGCTGGACCGGCCATGCTTTCCTGCCCGCCGAGATCACCCTCTTCCTCTGGGCCGCGGCCGCCTTCGCCGCCGTGCCGGCCCTGCAGATCAACGTGGTCACCTTCGGCAAGGACGCGCCGAATCTGGTCTCGACCCTCAACATCGGCGCCTTCAACGTGGGCAATGCCCTCGGCGCCTGGGTCGGCGGCCTGGTGATCGACCACGGCCTGGGTCTTACCGCGGTACCCCTCGCCGCCAGCGGGCTCGCCCTGCTGGCCCTTATCGCCACCCTGCTGACCGCCAACCAGGCCCGCAAGAGCGGCCTGGCGACCGCCAGCTAATCAAGAGAGCTAGCCATGACTCAGCTGTTCGACCCGATCAAGATCGGCGCCCTGGAACTGCCCAACCGCGTCATCATGGCGCCCCTCACCCGCTGCCGCGCCGAACCGGGACGGGTCCCGGGCGACCTGATGGTCGAGTACTACGTGCAACGCGCATCCGCCGGCCTGATCATCACCGAGGCCACCTCGGTGGACCCCATGGGCGTGGGCTATCCCGACACCCCCGGCATCTGGTCCGACGAGCAGGTGGCCGGCTGGCAGCGCGTGACCACCGCCGTGCACAAGGCCGGTGGCCGCATCGTGCTGCAACTCTGGCACGTGGGCCGCATCTCCGATCCCAGCTATCTCGACGGCGAACTGCCGGTGGCGCCGAGCGCCATCGCCGCCCAGGGGCACGTCAGCCTGCTGCGCCCCAAGCGTGACTATGTCACCCCGCGGGCGCTGGAAACCGCCGAGATCCCCGGCATCGTCGCCGCCTATCGCCATGGCGCCGAGAACGCCAAGCGCGCCGGCTTCGACGGCGTCGAGGTCCATGGGGCCAATGGCTATCTGCTCGACCAGTTCCTGCAGAGCGACACCAACCAGCGCACCGACAACTACGGCGGCTCCATCGAGAATCGCGCTCGGCTGCTGCTGGAAGTGACCGATGCCTGCATCGACGTCTGGGGCGCCGATCGCGTCGGCGTGCACCTGTCCACCCGTGGCGACATGCACACCATGGGCGACAACGACCCCGCCGCCACCTTTGGCCATGTCGCCCGGGAGCTGGGGCAGCGCCAGGTCGCCTTCATCTGCATCCGCGAAGCGGCCGGCAGCGACAGCCTTGGCCCGGACCTCAAGGCGGCCTTCGGTGGCGTCTACATCGCCAACGAGAAATTCGACAAGGCCAAGGCCAATGCCTGGCTGGACGAAGGCAAGGCCGATGCCGTGGCCTTTGGCGTGCCTTTCATCGCCAACCCGGACCTGCCGCAACGCCTGGAACAGGACGCCGCGCTGAACGAGCCGCACCCGGACACCTTCTACAGCAAGGGCCCGGTGGGCTACATCGACTATCCGCGGCTGTAGGTTTTTCCGTGGATAAAAAAAGCCCGCCTGTTGGCGGGCTTTTTTTGTGCCGATATCGCGGCCATGGCGGTCCGCCGATGCGGCCGCTCCTACAGGTGTTCGGTGCCCCTGTAGGAGCGGCCGCTACGGCGCACCGGCCTGGCCGCGATTGGATTACACCATTTGTCTCAAACGCCCCCAGGCCAGAACGCCCGGATCGCCGCCACGCCCTGGGCGCCGGCCTGCCAGGCGCTGGTGAGGTCATCCTCGCCCAGCCCGCCGAGCAGATAGGCCGGCAGATTGCAGTCGGCCAGCAGCTGCTGGGCCTTGACCCAGCCCAGGGTCGGGGCGCCGGGATGGCTCGTGGTGGGCATCACCGGCGACAGGGTGACGAAGTCCACGCCCATCTGCTGGGCCAGGGCCAGTTCCTCGGCGTCATGGCAGGAAGCCGCCAGCAGACGGTGCTCTGGAAAAGGCCGGCCATTGGGCGCATAGCGGCGCAACTGCTCGGCGGTCAGGTGCCAGCCCGCCGCGGGAAAATCCCCCAGCCACTCCAGCGGCCCCTTGAGCATCAACTGGGCGCGGCCGGTGCAGAGGCCCTGGACATCGCCGGCCAGGTCGCGGTACTGGGGATCGAAGTTGTCCGGCGTGCGCAGCTGGACCAGGCGGATGCCGCTGTCCAGCGCCCGGTGCAGGCCATTGAGCAATTCCGCGGTGGTCAGCTCGCCGGGGGTGATGAGGTAGCGCTCGGGCAGCCGCGCCGCCTGGACGATGGGCCGGTTGGCCGCCGGGAAGTCGTAGTCGGCCAGTTCGCGAGGCGCGACCCAGGCCAAGGGCTGGCCTTCGGCGCCATGGGCGTCACCGGTGAAGGCGTCCACCTGCCAGACATCCAGCAGTACCGCCTGGTCGGGATAGTCGTGGCGCACCTGCAACAGCGGCCGCGCCCTTGTCACCTGGATGCCCAGTTCCTCGGCCAGTTCGCGGGCGAGGGCCGCGGCCGGGGCCTCACCGGCCTCGACCTTGCCTCCGGGGAATTCCCAGAGACCGCCCTGGTGCTTGTGCGCCGGGCGCTGGGCGATGAGGATCCGGCCCTGGGGGTCGCGGATCACCGCGGCGACGACATGCAGACGAGTCATGCGCTCTGCTCCTCGGTTTCAGCCTCCGCCAGCCAGCGCTGGAAGGCCGGCCAGGCGTAGATGGTTTCGACATAGGCGGCCGCCTCGGCCGACAGCTCCACCCCGTAGCTGCGGAAGCGACTGGCGACCGGAGCATAGAAGGCATCGGCAATGGTCGGCGTACCGAACAGATAGGGACCCTGCTGGCCATAGCGTTCGCGGCATTCGCGCCACAGGCGCTGGATGCGCTGGATGTCTTCCACCGCCTCGGCGGTGGTCGACTTCAACCGCTGGCGGCGACGCAGATCCATGGGCAGCTCGCGGCGCAAGGCCAGGAAGCCGCTGTGCATCTCGGCGCACAGCGCCCGGGCATGGGCGCGGGCCAGCGTCTCGGCGGGCCACAGCCCGGCGTCGGGATAGGCCTCGGCGAGGTATTCGACGATGGCCAGGGAATCCCAGATGGTGCCCTCGGCCAGCTTGAGCACCGGCACCTTGCCGGTGGGCGACTGGGCCTTGAGCAAGGCGCGGCTGTTGGGCGCATAGAGCGGGATCGACACCTCTTCAAAGGCGGCGCCGCTGAGCTCCATGGCCAGCCAGGCCCGCAACGACCAGGAGGAGAAATTCTTGTTGCCGATCACGAGTTGCAGCTGGGACATGCGGGGATTCCTCGAAACGATGCGGCCCGCGAGGACCGCCGCAGGCGCCCGCCGGAGCGGACGCCAAGGCGTCGGGTAGCCGTCAGGTACGGTACTCGGCGTTGATCTTCACATAGTCGTGGGAGAGGTCGGTGGTCCAGATGGTCTCGCTGTGGCTGCCGCGACCCAGCTCGATGCGGATCTCGATCTCGGCCTGGGCCATGACCCGCGCGCCCTGCTCTTCCGTATAGGTGGCCGCGCGACCGCCCTGCTGGCAGATCTGCACGCCACCCAGGAAGACGTCGATCAGGCTGACGTCCAGCTGGGGCACGCCGGCCCGGCCGACGGCGGCGAGGATGCGCCCCCAGTTGGGATCGGAGGCGAACAGCGCGGTCTTGATCAGCGGCGAATGGGCCACGGCGTAGCCGACGTCCAGGCATTCCTGGGCATTGCCACCGCCATTGACCTGCACGGTGACGAACTTGGTGGCACCCTCGCCGTCACGCACGATGGCCTGGGCCAGTTCGGCGAATACCGCGAACACCGCCTCGCGCAGCTGCTCGAAGGCCGCGCCGTTGGGCTGGGTGATCTCCGCCATGGCCGCCTGACCGGTGGCCACCAGCATGCAGCAGTCGTTGGTGGAGGTGTCGCCGTCGATGGTGATGCGGTTGAAGGAGCGGTTGGCGGCGTCGGCCAGCAGATCCTGCAGCAGGCCCCGGGCGACCTTGGCGTCGGTGGCCACATAGCCGAGCATGGTCGCCATGTTCGGCTTGATCATGCCGGCGCCCTTGCTGATGCCGGTCACGGTGACGGTGGTGCCGTCCACCTGGAACTGGCGGCTGGCGCCCTTGGGCAGGGTATCGGTGGTCATGATACCGGTGGCGGCGGCGGCCCAGTTGTCCTCGGCCAGATCGGCCAGGGCGGCCGGCAGCGCGGCTTCGATCTTTTCCACCGGCAGCGGTTCGCCGATCACGCCGGTGGAGAACGGCAGTACCGCCTCTTCGCCGACGCTGGCCAGCGTCGCCAGGGTCTTGGTGGTGCGCTCGGCCGCGGCCAGGCCGGGCTGTCCGGTGCCGGCGTTGGCATTGCCGGTGTTGGTCAACAGGTAACGCACGGGGCCGGCGAAGCGCTGACGGGCAATGATCACCGGGGCCGCGCAGAAGGCGTTCAGGGTAAAGACCCCGGCCACGCTGGAGCCTTCGGCACAGCGCATCACCACCACATCCTTGCGCCCGGGGCGCTTGATGCCGGCGGAGGCGATACCGAGTTCGAAACCGGGAACCGGGTGCAGCGTGGAGAGCGGACCGAGACCGACAGCCATGGGAAAACTCCAGTGAAAGAAAAGGAAACGCCGCGAGCGGAAAACCGGTCGCGGCGTGGAAAGCAGCCTTCCAGCGCCCGCCTCGCCCAGCCGGGGCAAGGGGCGCAAACAGCCTAGCGAGTGGAGTTTACAACCTGTCGGCGGCTATGCCGACAGGTTGCCGTCGCCTCGACTGCCTGGGCAGGCCTTCAATCGAGCTTGCCGTGGCACTGCTTGTACTTCTTGCCGGAACCACAGGGGCACGGCTCGTTGCGACCGATCTTCTGGTCATTGCGCTGGGGCTGCAAGGGCACCACGGTGTCTTCGCCCTGCTCGTCCTCGAGCACCTCGGGGTCGACCAGCGAAGGCGCCTCGGCATGCTGGAACTGCATGCGCTCGGCCATGGCCTCGGCCTCGCGGCGCATGCGCTCCTCTTCCTCGGCCGGATCTTCGCGACGCACCTGGACGTGGGACAGGACGCGGATGGTGTCGCGCTTGATGCTGTCCAGCAGCTCCTGGAACAGGGTGAAGGACTCGCGCTTGTATTCCTGCTTGGGGTTCTTCTGGGCGTAGCCGCGCAGATGGATACCGTGGCGCAGGTGGTCCATGGTGGTGAGGTGGTCCTTCCAGAGGTCGTCGACCACCCGCAGCAGCATCTGCTT
The DNA here is from genome assembly GCF_055393275.1 of Pseudomonas sp. Pso3. Lineage (NCBI taxonomy): Bacteria > Pseudomonadati > Pseudomonadota > Gammaproteobacteria > Pseudomonadales > Pseudomonadaceae > Pseudomonas > Pseudomonas sp. Pso3. The sequence goes on from NZ_AP043687.1 coordinate 4,067,673, forward strand.
CTCGAAGTTGCGCAGGGCCTCGCGACCGGCGAGGTCTTCCTTTTCCATGTAGGCGGCTTCGAGCTGCTCAAGGATCTTCACCCGCAGGGTGTCCTCGTACAGCTTGTCGTCTTCGTCCAGCCACTGGCCGATGGGCAGTTGCAGGCCGAAGACGCTGTACAGCTCGGCTTCCAGGCCGGGGATGTCCCACTGCTCGGGCAGCGATTGCGGGGGGATGTGTTCGTTGATCACCTGGGTCAGAGTTTCCTCGCGGAAGCCCTTGATGGTGTCGCCGACGTCTTCGTTGGCCAGCAGGGTATCGCGCATGTGATAGATCACCTTGCGCTGCTCGTTGGCCACGTCATCGTATTCCAGCAACTGCTTGCGGATGTCGAAGTTGCGGCCTTCGACCTTGCGCTGCGCCTTTTCGATGGCGTTGGTGACCATGCGGTGCTCGATGGCCTCGCCGCCCTGCATGCCCAGGGCCTTCATGAAGTTCTTCACCCGGTCGGAGGCGAAGATGCGCATCAGGCTGTCTTCCAGCGACAGGTAGAAGCGGCTGGAACCCGGGTCGCCCTGGCGACCGGCACGGCCGCGCAGCTGGTTGTCGATCCGGCGGGATTCGTGGCGTTCGGAGGCGATCACGTGCAGGCCGCCGGCGTCGATGACCTGCTTGTGGCGCGCCTGCCAGGCGGCCTTGATCGCGGCGATCTGCTCCTCGGAAGGATTCTCCAGGGCCGCGACTTCCACTTCCCAGTTGCCGCCGAGCAGGATGTCGGTACCGCGACCGGCCATGTTGGTGGCGATGGTCACGGCGCCCGGACGCCCGGCCTGGGCGATGATCTCGGCTTCGCGTTCGTGGTACTTGGCGTTGAGCACCTTGTGCTCGATGCCGGCCTGGGTCAGCAGCTGGTCGACGTACTCGGAGCTCTCGATGGAGGCGGTACCCACCAGCACCGGGCGGCCTTCGGCCTGGCACTGCTTCACGTCCTCGATGATGGCCTGGTACTTCTCGGCCTGGGTCAGGTAGACCAGGTCGTTGAAGTCCTTACGGGCGATCTCGCGGTGGGTCGGGATGACCAGCACGTCGAGGTTGTAGATCTGGCGGAATTCGAAGGCCTCGGTGTCGGCGGTGCCGGTCATGCCACCGAGCTTGTTGTAGAGGCGGAAGTAGTTCTGGAAGGTGGTCGAGGCCAGGGTCTGGCTCTCGGGCTGGATCGGCAGTCCTTCCTTGGCCTCGATGGCCTGGTGCAGACCTTCGGAAAGGCGGCGACCCGGCATGGTCCGGCCGGTGTGCTCGTCGATCAGCAGCACCTGGTCCTGCTGGACGATGTACTCGACGTTGCGATGGAACAGGGTGTGGGCGCGCAGACCGGCGAACACGTGGGTCAGCAGGCCCAGGTTGTGCGCCGAGTAGAGGCTCTCGCCCTCGGCCAGCAGCCCGGCCTCGGTGAGCATCTCCTCGATGTACTGGTGACCCAGCTCGGTGATCTCCACCTGGCGGGTCTTTTCATCGATGGTGTAGTGGCCGACCTGGGTCGGATTGCCTTCCTCTTCCTCGATGTGCTGCTGCAGACGCGGGATCAGCTGGTTGATCTTCTGATAGAGCTCGGAGCTGTCTTCGGCCTGGCCGGAGATGATCAGCGGGGTCCGGGCTTCGTCGATGAGGATGGAGTCCACCTCGTCGACCACCGCGAAGTTCAGCTCGCGCTGGTACTTCTCGGCCATGCTGAAGGCCATGTTGTCGCGCAGGTAGTCGAAGCCGAATTCGTTGTTGGTGCCGTAGGTGATGTCCGAGGCGTAGGCGGCGCGTTTCTCTTCCGGCGGCTGGAACGGCAGGATGATGCCCACCGACAGGCCGAGGAATTCGTACAGCGGCCGCATCCAGTTGGCGTCGCGGCGGGCCAGGTAGTCGTTCACCGTGACCACGTGGACGCCCTTGCCGGACAGCGCATTGAGGTAGACCGGCAGGGTACCCACCAGGGTCTTGCCCTCACCGGTGCGCATCTCGGCGATCTTGCCTTCGTGCAGCGCCGCGCCACCGATCAGCTGGACGTCGAAGTGGCGCATGCCCATGACGCGCTTGCCGGCCTCGCGGACCACGGCGAAGGCTTCCGGCATCAGGGCATCGAGGGACTCGCCCTTGGCCACGCGCTGCTTGAATTCCTCGGTCTTGGCGCGCAGTTGCTCGTCGCTCAAGGAGGCAATCTGGGATTCCAACGCATTGGTGGCCACCACGACCTTGCCTAGGCGTTTGACATCTCGTTCGTTCTTGCTTCCAAAGAATTTCTTCAACAAAGGCGCAAACATATCGACTGGAATTCTTCCGCTGGAATGAGGGGAGCGAAACGGGCGGCAAGGCCTCTGCAGAGCCTGGCCAGACGCCTGGGCGCGGGGGTTGAGACCCGCGGTGTCCCGCGATGGTAATCGGGCATTCTACTCGGAAATGCCGATGAGGAAAGAACGACGGGCCCCCAGCCGCCAGGACGCCAGAGCGATCTGTTACCATCGGCGTCTTCTCTTCGCCCATCGCGAGTCCTGCGCATGGCCTTTCGCCCTCTCTCCGCCGTCGCTCCCGCTGCTCTGCTGCGCCAGGCCAAACCGCTCAAGTCGCTGTTTCGCGAAGCCGAGCGACTGGGGCGCCTGCAACAGTTGCTGGAAGAACAGCTGCAACCGGCTGCCCGCCCCCACTGCCGGGTGGCCAGCTGGCGCGAGGGCACTCTGCTGCTGGTGGTCAACGATGCCCACTGGGCGACGCGGCTGCGCTATCAGCAGCGCCGCCTGCTCAGACTGCTGCAGCAGGCGCCGGAATTCGCCGGCCTGATGCGCCTGCAATTCAAGATGCAGCCGAGTCCCGGCGTCGCCACCCGGGTCCGACCGGTGCGCCAGGTCAGTCAGGTGGGCGCCGACAGCCTGCGCGACGTGGCCGCCGGCATCCGCGACCCCAAGCTCAAGGCGGCCCTGGAACGCCTGGCCAGCCGCGCCGCGCCCAAGGCGCCTGCCGCGGACGGCGACGCCTAGGGCCAGCCCACCAACAGCCGCCCGGCGATGCCGGCCAGACTGCCCATGACGACCAGGGCGATGCGCCGCGCCCAGCGGCGCGCGCGCGTCTCCCGGTGCGGCAACAGGTGATCGATCAGCAAGGCGCCCAGCAGGATCAGGCCACCGGTAGCCAGGGCTTGCCATAGCAAGAGCATGCAGAGCGTCCTCGGTGAGGGATATTTCGTTCGGTGGCGCTACGCCTCGTCCGGCGTCATTGACCGGGTTGCCGCCACCCCATTGGCGCCGACACCGCGCTCAGGCATGGCCGGACGCCCGGATCGCTGAAGCCCGTATCGAAGGCGCCCTGGGATTCTGCGCCCCGCGGCGCTATCCGTCCTGATTTTGTTGCTAACGATCCAGCCCGCCTCAGGTGCGTGCCACCGCCCGCTCGAAGGCGGCGCGGATGCGCTCTTCCGGCAGGTCCATGCCGATCAGCACCACGCGGCTTTCGCGTTCCTCGTCGGCCAGCCAGTCACGCTCCCAGTCGGCGGCATAGATCTGCTGCACGCCCTGGAACAGCAGGCGGCGCTCCTCGCCGGCGATATTGAGCAGCCCCTTGTAGCGCAGCAGGTCGCAGCCAAGGGTGTCGAGCAGCATCTCCATGACCTTGCCGATCTTGTCCTGATCGTAGGGGCGCGACTCGCGGATGGCGATGGACTGGATGCGCTCGGTGAGGCTGACGGCTTCCGAAACCGGGCGCAGCGGGCGAAACAGCGTGGGCGGCGCCAGGTCTTCGTCGTGCAGGTTGAACCCCCGGATGTCCAGCAATTCGGCCAGCTCGATGCGGCCATGATCGACATGGCGGATGGGCGCACGGCGATTGATGCGCTGCAGGCGATTCTCCAGCGCCTCGACGGCGGCCGGCTCGGCCAGGTCGAGCTTGGTCAGCAGCAGGCGATCGGCGAAACCGATCTGCGCCTGCAGCAGCGGATCGCTCAGTTGCTCGCTGGCGTGGACGGCGTCCACCAGGGTCAGTACCCCGTCGAGCAGATAGCGCTCGCGCAGCAGGTCGTCGGTAAAGAAGGTCTGGGCCACCGGACCGGGATCGGCGAGACCGGTGCATTCCACTACCAGGCGCTCGAAATCCAGTTCGCCGCTGTCCAGCCGCTCCAGCAGCACGGTCAGGGCATAGGCCAGGTCCTTGCTGCCGGTGCAGCAGACGCAGCCGTTGGCGACCTTCATCAGTTGTACGGCGCCAGCGTCTTCCAGCAATTCGCCGTCGACGTCGAGGGCGCTGAATTCGTTTTCGATCACGGCGATCCTGAGGCCGTGCTCGGCCTGCAGGATGTGCTTGAGCAAGGTGGTCTTGCCGGCGCCGAGAAAGCCGGTCAGGACGGTGACGGGGATGGGTTCGTGCATGGCAACTCCAGACAGAAAGAGGCCGGGCTCGAGGCCCGGCCTGGAGGAGACCCTGGGTCAGCAGCAGCGTATGGCGCCGGACTTGCCGCCACCGTAACGCGCTTCCTGGCGCTCGCGGAAGAAGGCTTCGTAGCTCATCACCGGCTGGTCCGGGTGCTTGCCGCGCATGTGCTCGACATAGGTGTCGTAGTCGGGCATGCCCACCAGCATCTTGGCGGCCTGCCCCAGGTACTTACCCATGCGACCCAGGTCATTGAACATAGGGATTCTCCTTTAAACGCCCGCGGCCGGCTGGAACGGGGTCTCGCGATCGCTGCGCTCGGGCTTGGCCAGGGCGGCGCGACCGACCTTGATGGAAAAGAACAGGATGCTCATCACCACCACCAGGAACAGCACCGAGAGGGTGGCGTTGGTGTAGGCGTTGAAGACGATGTGCTGCATCTGCTCCATGCTCTTGGCCGGGGCGATCACCTGGCCCTGGGCCATGGCGGTGCTGTACTTCTTGGCCAGGGCCAGGAAGCCGACCGCCGGATTGGAATCGAACAGCTTGATCAGGCTGGCGGTGGTGGTGCAGATCAGCAGCCACACCGCCGGCACCAGGGTCACCCAGACATAGCGCTGGCGCTTCATCTTGATCAGCACCACCGAGCCCAGCATCAGGGCGATACCGGCGAGCATCTGGTTGGAGATGCCGAACAACGGCCAGAGGGTGTTGATGCCGCCCAGCGGATCGACCACGCCCTGGTACAGCAGCCAGCCCCAGAGGGCGACGCAACCGGCGGTGCCGATGACGTTGGCGGTCCAGGAGTCGGTGCGCTTCAGCGCCGGTACGAAGCTGCCCAGCAGGTCCTGCAGCATGAAGCGTCCGGCGCGGGTGCCGGCGTCCACCGCAGTCAGGATGAACAGCGCCTCGAACAGGATGGCGAAGTGGTACCAGAAGGCCATGGTGTTCTCGCCCGGCAGCACGTTGTGCATGATCTGGGCGATGCCCACCGCCAGGGTCGGCGCACCACCGGCACGGGCCAGGATGGTGTGCTCGCCGATCTCGGCGGCGGTGGCCTGCAGCATCTCGGGCGTCACCACGAAGCCCCAGGTGCTGATCTTGGCGGCCACCGACACCACGTCGGCGCCGACCACGGCGGCCGGGCTGTTCATGGCGAAGTAGACGCCCGGCTCGATCACCGAGGCGGCGACCATGGCCATGATGGCGACAAAGGACTCCATCAGCATGGCGCCGTAGCCGATGTAGCGGGCATGGGTTTCCTTGGCGATCAGCTTGGGGGTGGTGCCCGAGCTGATCAGGGCATGGAAGCCGGACACCGCCCCGCAGGCGATGGTGATGAACAGGAAGGGGAACAGGGTGCCCTTCCAGACCGGACCGGTGCCGTCGACGAACTGGGTCAGGGCCGGCATCTTCAGCATCGGCATGGTCACCAGGATGCCGATGGCCAGGGCGATGATGGTGCCGATCTTGAGGAAGGTGGACAGGTAGTCACGCGGGGCTAGCACCAGCCAGACCGGCAGCACGGCGGCGACGAAGCCGTAGCCGATCAGCATCCAGGTGATCTGCACGCCGGTGAAGGTGAAGGCCGGGCCCCAGACCGGATCGGCGGCGACCAGGCCACCCACCCAGATGGAGGCCAGCAGCAGCACCACGCCGATCAGCGAGATCTCGCCGATGCGCCCGGGGCGGATGTATCTCATGTAGACGCCCATGAACATGGCGATCGGCAGGGTGGCGATCACGGTGAACATGCCCCAGGGACTCTCGGCCAGGGCCTTGACCACGATCAGCGCCAGCACCGCGAGGATGATGATCATGATCAGGAAGCAGCCGAACAGGGCGATGGTGCCAGGGATGCGCCCCATCTCCTCGCGCACCATGTCGCCCAGGGAGCGGCCGTTGCGGCGGGTGGAGAGGAACAGGATCATGAAGTCCTGCACCGCGCCGGCAAAGACCACCCCGGCGATCAGCCAGAGGGTGCCGGGCAGATAGCCCATCTGGGCGGCGAGCACCGGGCCCACCAGCGGACCGGCGCCGGCGATGGCGGCGAAGTGGTGGCCGAAGAGGATGTGCTTGTTGGTGGGGACGTAGTCCAGGCCGTCGTTGTTGAGCACGGCGGGCGTGGCTCTTTTGGCGTCCAGGCCCATCACCCTGGTGGCGATGAACAGGCTGTAGTAGCGGTAGGCAACGAGGTAGATCGCCACGGCGGCGACCACGATCCAGAGGGCGTTGATCGCTTCGCCTCGACTCAGCGCCACGGTACCCAGCGCGAAGGCGCCCAGTACGGCAACGGCGAACCAGGCAAGATGGCTGGCCATTCGGGTCATGCTTGTTCTCCTGCCGCGCACCGGTGGCCGCGGCGATACTTGTTATTGTGAGAGCCCACAGCGGAGCCATATTACTATCGGCGGCTGGACGCGACAGCGAAATTCGCAGAACTACCCAAGGCCCGCTACGTAGTTCTACGTAGCCGCCAGCCCGGACAGGTTACCGATGCAGCTCAAATACAAGATGGTCGCCCTCGGACTGCTGCCGCTGCTGCTGGCGGTCGCCGCGGTCTGCCTGGTGGTGCTGGAACAGAGCCAACGCCTGGGGGAGCAGCAGGCACGGCTGCTGGAACACAGCATCCTCGGCAGCAAGAAGACCGAGTTGCGCAACTATGTGGAGATGGGCGTCAGTGCCATCCAGCCGCTGTACGGCAGCGGTCGCGACGACGAGGACACCAAGGCCAGGGTACTGGCGCTGCTGGCCAGCCTGAATTTCGGCAGCGACGGCTACTTCTTCGTCTACGACCAGCATGGCCGCAATCTCATGCATCCGCGCCAGCCCGAGCTGGTCGGCCAGGATCTCTGGCAACTCACCGACGGCAACGGCCTGCTGGTGATCCAGGCGCTCCTGCGCAGTGCCAGCCAGGGCGACGGCTTCCAGCGCTATGGCTGGCAGAAGCCCTCCAGCGGCCAGATGGCGGAAAAGCTCGCCTACGTGACCCAGCTGCAGCGCTGGGGCTGGGTGCTGGGCACCGGCCTCTATCTGGACGACGTGGACGCCGCCCTCGCCCAGGTGCGCCACGACGTGGCCGCTGGCATCCGCACCACCCTGCTGGCCAGCGCCGGGGTGGCCCTGGTGGCGGTGCTGCTGGTGTTCGCCGGCGGCCTGACGCTCAATGTCAGCGAGCACCGCCTGGCCGATCGCAAGCTCAAGCAGCTGACCCAGAGACTCATCACCTCCCAGGAAGAGGAAAGATCGCGGCTGTCGCGGGAATTGCACGACGGCATCAGCCAGCTGCTGGTGTCCATCAAGTTCCAGTTCGAACTGGCCAGCCGCGAACTGGGGACCGGCAAGCCCAGCGCCGGCGAGACCCTGCGCGAAGGCACCCAGCGCCTGGCCGCCGCCATCGGCGAGATCCGCCGCATCTCCCACGACCTGCACCCTTCGCTGCTGGATACCCTCGGCCTGCCCGCGGCGCTCGGGCAGCTGGTGGAGGAATTCCGCCAGCGCAGCGGCCTGGACGTGGACTATCGGCAGACCCTGGACGACAGCACCGCCGGCGGCGACATGGACGTCGCCCTGTTCCGCATCGTCCAGGAGGCCCTGACCAACATCGAGCGCCACGCGGCGGCGCGCAAGGTCGTCATCGACCTGCAGCGCCGCGGGCGCTGGATCTGCCTGACCGTGCACGACGACGGTCGGGGCTTCGATACCGGCCAGGTGGAACATCTCAGCGGCGGCATCGGCCTGCGCAACATCCGCGAGCGGGTGGAGCTATTCGGCGGTCGCTGCGCCATCCAGTCCGGCCCCGGCGGCACGACCCTGGACGTCGTTCTGCTACGCTCGGACCTCCCGGCCGACGAGGAAAGCCCGACATGACGCCCATCCGCATCCTCCTGGTCGACGACCATGCCCTGGTCCGCGCCGGGGTGCGGGCGCTGCTGGGCACCATCGAGCGCTTCGTCGTGGTCGGCGAGGCCGGCAGTGGTGCGGAAGCCCTCGACCTGCTGGCGCGGCTCGATCCGGACATCCTGCTGGTGGACATCGGCCTCAAGGACATCAACGGCCTGGAGCTGACCGCCCTGATCGCCGAGCGTGCCCCGCGCGCCCGGGTGCTGATCCTGAGCATGTACGACAATCGCGAATACGTGAGCACCTCGTTGCGAGTCGGCGCGGCCGGCTATGTGCTCAAGGATGCGCCGTCCGAGGAGATCATCGCCGCGGTGGAAGCCCTGGCGGTCGGCGGGCGCTTCTACAGCAGCGCCATCGCCGCCCGCCTGGGCGAAGGGGGCACCAGTGACGGCGACCTCACCCCGCGGGAGCGCCAGGTGCTGCTGCTCATGGCCCAGGGCCTCAACAACAAGACCATGGCCCAGCAGCTGGGGCTCAGCGTGCGCACGGTGGAAACCCACCGCCTGAGCATCCGCCGCAAGCTGGACATCCAGAAGCCGGCCGATCTGGTCCGCCATGCGCGCGAGTACGGCTGGCGCCCGGAGGGCACCTCCAACGTCTGACGAATTGGGCCGCTGCTCGCCCCCTGGCGACCAATGAGCCCTCTCCTTCTGGCCCCGCTGGTCGCCGCCAGCTACCCTTCCAGGCGCAGTCGATACGGGACGGCCACGGTCGTCTACAGTGATCAGGAAACCTCAGGAAGCCCTTCCATGAACGACACCAACGAGCGTCGCCGCTTTACCCGCTTCACCTTCGATGCCCCTGCCCAGTTGCACCAGTGTGAGCGCCAGTGGGCAGCGCCCGTGGACGACATTTCGCTCAAGGGCGTGCTGCTGGCGCGGCCTGCCGAGTGGTCGGCCCAGCCGAGCGCGACCTATCAGCTGCGCATCCTGCTGAACGACGAGACCCAGGTGAGCATGGACGTGGAGCTGGTACGGGAAACCCCGGAGCAGCTGGCCTTCGCCTGCCGCCAGATCGATCTGGATTCCATCAGCCACCTGCGCCGCCTGGTGGAGCTGAACCTGGGCGACGAAACCCTACTGGAGCGCGAACTGGCGGCGCTGGGTACGCCCTAGGTCTTGGGGTCGACGGTACTGGCTAGCGCTCTATCGTCTGTGCCGATTGCGGCTTATCGCGGTCGCGGGGTGCTCCTACAGGTGTAGGCAGACAGCTGATCGCGATCCTGAAGCCGATGGAGATGAACACCTGCACGGATAGCCCCCTCTCCCCTCGGGAGAGGGTTGGGGTAAGGGTGTCCCTCGCCGCGAAGGCCCAGTGTAAAAGGCTGCGCCGTTTTCCACGCTACTGCTCTGCCTGATCTCTATCGCGGCCATGCCGGTGCGCCGTAGCGATCGCTCCTACAGGTACACGGAAAGCGCTGCAGGAGTGACCCGTGGCCGCGATAGAACAGCCAGGTCACCTCTGCCTACCACCTGAGCGAGGGCGCCTGTCCGAAGCGAAGGGCGAAGTCTTCCGTAGGACCGGGCCTAGAACTCCAGGTGCAGACCCACCACCAGGCGGGCGTCGTGGGTGTCTTCGCCCTCTTCCCGCGCCATGGCGGCGGTGTTGCCGTGGGTGGCGTCCCAGGACACCCCGACATAGGGCGCGACCTCCGGGGTCACCTGGTATCTCAGGCGCAGCCCGGCTTCGCTTTCGGCGAAACCGGCGCCCTGGCCGCGGGACTCGTCGTTGCGACCGTAGAAATTGAGTTCGGTATGGGGCTGGAGAATCAGCCGCTGGGTCAGGGCCCAGTCGTATTCGGCTTCCAGGCGCAGGGCGGTCTGATTGTTTTCGCCGAAGAAGGCGGTGATCTCGATGTCGAGATCCTCGGGATCGTGTTCCTGGATGCCCAGGGCGGCCCAGGTCTGCGGCGAGCCGGGTTTGAAATCCTGGCGGATGCCGGCCACGCTGCCCCAGCCCTTGGCCAGGGCGTGCCCCCAGAGCGCCTGCACCTCGGCCTGCTCGGTGTGGCCGTTGGTGCGCTCGCCCTGGCTGCGAAAATCCAGGCGATTGGCGCCGCCGCCCAGGGCCCAGCCTTCCAGATCCCAGTTGAAGACGCTGCCTTCGTCGGCATGCTGCCACTCCAGCTGATCCACCTCCAGACTGGCCGGCGCGGAGCTGCTGGGATCGGCGGCCTGGACCAGGGCACTGGTAGCGAAGCCGGCAAGGAATACGGAAAGCGGGAGCAGACGAGACATGGCGGGTATCCAGGGTCATGGAAGCGCCTGATAGACCACCCTGCCCCGCCGAGAGTTTTAAAAAATATTACAAAAGCCGCCAAGGGCTATTCGAACAGGGCATCCAGCGCCTGCTCCAGACGCGTCACCGCGACCACCTGCAAGCCGGGTGGCGGGTCCTTGGGCGCATTGCCCTTGGGCACGATGGCCCGCTTGAAGCCGTGCTTGGCCGCCTCCTTGAGCCGTTCCTGGCCACTGGGCACCGGGCGGATCTCACCAGACAGGCCGATCTCGCCGAACACCAGCAGGTCGTGCGGCAGGGCGCGGTCCCTCAGGCTGGAGATCACCGCCGACATCAGCGCCAAGTCCACCGCCGTCTCCAGCACCTTGACCCCGCCGACCACGTTGATGAAGACGTCCTGATCGTAGGTGGGAATGCTGCCATGGCGGTGCAGCACCGCCAGCAGCATGGCCAGGCGATTCTGGTCCAGGCCCACGGTGACCCGCCGCGGATTGGCCAGGTGACTGGTGTCCACCAGGGCCTGCACCTCCACCAGCATCGGCCGCGAGCCCTCCCAGGTCGCCATGACCACGCTGCCGGCCACTGCCTCCTGGGCCCGGTTGAGAAAGATCGCCGAAGGGTTGGAGACCTCCTTGAGGCCCTTGTCGGTCATGCCGAACACGCCCAGTTCGTTGACCGCGCCAAAGCGGTTCTTGACCGCTCTCAGCATGCGCAGGCGGCCGTCGGATTCGCCCTCGAAATAGAGCACGGTGTCGACCATGTGCTCCAGCACCCGCGGTCCGGCCAGGGCGCCTTCCTTGGTGACGTGGCCGACCAGGAAGATGGCGGTGCCGGTCTGCTTGGCGAACCGCACCAGCAGGGCCGCGCTCTCGCGTACCTGGGCCACGCCGCCGGGCGCGGACTGCAGCTGCTCGGTGAAGATGGTCTGGATGGAGTCGATCACCATGACCCGCGGCTTTTCCTGGCGGGCGGTGGCGACGATGGACTCGATGCAGGTCTCGGTCATGACCTTGAGCTTGTCTTCCGGCAGGCCCAGGCGGCGGGCACGCATGGCCACCTGCTGCTGGGATTCCTCGCCGGTGACATAGAGCGCCGGCATGCGCGCGGCCAGGTGGCAGAGGGTCTGCAGCAGGATGGTGGACTTGCCGATGCCGGGATCGCCGCCGATCAGCACCACGGAGCCATCCACCAGGCCGCCACCCAGCACCCGGTCGAGTTCGGTGGAATCGGTGGTGAAGCGCGGGGTTTCCTCGACGCTGACCTCGGCCAGGGTCTTGATGGTCGCCTGGGCTCCGGCCCAGCCGGCGCGTCCGGAAGGGACGGCGGAAGTCTCGACGACGGTTTCCACCAGGGTGTTCCAGGCGCCGCACTCACCGCACTGGCCCGCCCACTTGGGAAAGGTGGCGCCGCATTCGGTGCAGCCGTAGAGACGCTTGGCCTTGGCCATGGCGGAATTCTCCAGTCGAGAAGGGAAGACGCCCAGCATAACACGACTGGATGCATAGACAGTAAAAAGGCGCACTCCCGCGGGGGAGCGCGCCTTTTCTCGAACGGCAGGCTTGGGCCTTAGTTGCCCTCGCCACCCGGCTGACGCAGCATGGTCAGGGCCTGGTTGGCCTGCGCGATGCACTTCTTCTCGTCACCGGCTTTCTGGGCAGCCATGGCATTCTTGCGGAATTCGGCGATCTGCTGGGCCTGGGAACTGCCCGGGCCGATCATGTTGGTCTTCATCTTGCTGGCATCGTCCAGCTTCTGCAGCTGGACCGCGCACAGATCCTTGGCGAATACGGGGGCGGCGGCAAACATCATCAGGGCGATCAGGGCGGTACGCTTCATGGGGACATCCTCGTTGAGAGGGCCAGGTAGGCCGGATAAACCTCGCTCACCCCGCGAAAGTAGCCTGGGGTAACCCATTGACCGCCGGGCACCGCTGGTCGTTCATCGCGCTGTCATCAGGCTCTGCAGGGGGTTCGCCGATCAGCCGCTAGTGCTTGAGCGTCGACACCATTTCCGCATCGCCACGCAACCAGACAGGCAGCGCCTGTTGCCAGCGCTGCTGTTCGAGCAGTTGCAGGTCGGCCAGCAACCGGCTGTATTCGGCGAATTCGAGCTGCACGCGACGGCGCTGGGCTTCCACGGCCGCCTCGGTGATCCACAGGTGCCACTGCTGGTACATCGCCACTTCGTCGGTCATCGGCTCCTCTCCTGGGAGGCCATGATGGCAACGCCAGCGGCTCTTGCCAATCGCGCCAGGCAGGGCTCGACGCTGCCGGTCGAGCCCGGTACGGCTAGGACGGGTATTTCAGCTGCTGAGCGATCTTGTCCTTGAGCAGGACGCGCTCGCGGCGCAGGCGACCCAGTTTCTCGTCGCCACTGGATTCTTCCACTTCCTCCAGATCGAGGATCTGCTGGTCGAGCTTGGCGTAGTCTTCCAGCAGCTTGGCAAAGGCCGCATCGGTCTGCGGACGGCTGTCCAGCTGCTCGGCGTACTCGGGAAAGTCTTTGTGCAGGTCGTGTTTGGCAACCATCAGGGGCTCCTTGGGGACGAGAGGTGGAGGTCGCGAGGGTTGCTGCCCTCGGCGTACAAGGGTGGACCCGGCCCCTTCGACAAAGTGCGACAGCCGCGACCAGTTGCCGATCGCGCGGCGATTTGCCGCTTCCGGGGAACCTGGAGACCGTTAGCAGGGTTCCAAACCCGAGCGAAGCGAGCACAATCGTCTATCGTCTCTTCGAAACCATCCAAAGGAGTGCAGCATGAGCATCATTGCCGAGTTCAAGAAATTCGCCATGAGAGGCAACGTGGTCGACCTGGCGGTCGGCATCATCCTGGGCGCGGCTTTCGGCAAGATCGTGTCGTCCTTCGTGGCCGACATCATCACGCCGCCGCTGGGCCTGTTGCTGGGGGGTGTGGATTTCTCGCAACTGGCGATCACCCTGAGGGCCGCCGTGGGTGACCAGCCAGCCGTGGTCATGTCCTACGGCAAGTTCCTGCAGACCATCTTCGACTTCGTGATCATCGCCTTCGCCATCTTCATGGCGATCAAGGTGCTCAACCGCCTGCGCCTGCACCAGGATGCCGCCCCGGCCGGTCCGACCAAGGACCAGGTGCTGCTGACCGAGATCCGCGACCTGCTGAAGGAGCAGAACAGCAAGGCGACCGAGGCTCCCGTGGTGAAGCAGGAACCGCCGGTCAACCCGCTGTAAGCCTTTCAAAGGCGGCTGCGCGTCGGCCAACCTGCGTTGAAAATGGCTTCGGAATGCTCATTTACCACTTGTAAACTCCGCTTCCTCAGCCATTTTCGCCTTGTTTGACTCTAGCTCGCAGCCTTTGAACAGGCTTACAGAACGCCCGCCTCGCTAGGAGGCGGGCCGCTCCAGGCGGATCCAGCCGATCCGCCGATCCTTGACCGATTCCACGGTCAACTGCCAGCCCTGGTATTCCAGGCGATCACCGGCCACCGGCAGGCGTCCCAGCAGGTCCACCACCAGGCCGCCAAGGGTCTGGTAGTCCTCGTTTTCGGCGATCTGGAAACCGGTGCGCTGGGCCAGGGGATGCAGATTCAGGCCGCCGCTGGCGCGATAGCCGTTCTCCACCTTTTCCAGTTCCGGCAGGCTCTCCTCGCTGGCGTCCGGCAATTCGCCGGCGATGGCCTCGAGGATGTCGGTCAGGGTCAACAGGCCTTCGAAACCACCGAATTCATTGACCACGAAGGCCACGTGGGTCGAGGCGGCGCGCAGCTGTTCCAGAGCGCCCAGTACCGTGGCCTGGGCCGGCAGGTGGATGGGGGTGCGCACCCGGGCACGCAGATCCGGCGACTGGCCTTGCAGGATGTCAGCGAACAGCTCCTTCTTGTGCACATAGCCCAGGGGTTCGTCGATGTTGCCGTTGACCACCAGAGGCAGGCGCGAGTGGGCCGAGGCCAGCAATTGCTCGCGCAGCCGTTCCGGGGCGGCGTCGGCATCGAGGATGTCGACGTCGGCGCGAGCGGTCATCACCGTTCGCACCGGGCGCTCGCCCAGTTGCAGCACGCCACTGATCATCAGGCGCTCGCGGCGATCGAAGACCGGGCCCTCGCCCTTCTCGCCTTCCATCAGCTCGGCGATGTCCTCGTCCACCTCGTCTTCGCGCAGGCGACCGCCCAGCAGCCGCAGCACGGCCTGGGAGGTCCTCTCGCGCATGCCGAGCCGCTCGTGCAACTGGCGCTTGCGCTTCCAGCGCACCACCTGGTTGGCCAGCTCGATGAGGATCGAGAAGCCGATGGCGGCATAGAGGTAGCCCTTGGGAATATGGAAGCCCAGGCCTTCGGCGGTCAGGCTCAGACCGATCATCATCAGGAAGCCCAGGCACAGCATGATCACCGTGGGGTGGGCGTTGACGAAGGCGGTCAGCGGCTTGCTCGCCACCAGCATCAGGCCGATGGAGATGATCACGGCGATCATCATCACGCTCAGGTGCTCGACCATGCCCACGGCGGTGATGACGGCGTCCAGCGAGAACACGGCGTCAAGCACCACGATCTGCGCGACCACCGGCCAGAAGGCCGCGTAGGCGCGATTGCCACCGGTCTTGTGGGTGTGGCCCTCGATGCGTTCGTGCAACTCGGTGGTGGCCTTGAACAGCAGGAAGATACCGCCGAACAGCATGATGAGGTCACGGCCGGAGAAGGCCTTGCCGAAGACCTCGAACAGCGGCTCGGTGAGGGTCACCATCCAGGAGATGCTGGCCAAGAGGCCCAGACGCATGATCAGCGCCAGCGACAGGCCGATCACCCGTGCCTTGTCACGCTGCGCGGGCGGCAGCTTGTCGGCGAGGATGGCGATGAACACCAGGTTGTCGATGCCCAGGACGATTTCCAGGACGATCAGGGTGAGGAGTCCCAACCAGGCGGTGGGATCGGCGATCCATTCCATTAGCGGGATGCCTCCGCGATAGAGGGCCGAACGGCCGCGGAGGAAGAAAGACGGTAGGGGGTGTCAGCCGCACCTGGCCTGGGGGCCGGGGGCGGCTCGGATCTGTCACTGCTCATCGGGACTCGGAAAGTAGCCTTGGAAATTCCGATCCTAGAGCAAGGTGGGGCCAAAGCTAAAGGCCCAACCTTTTCCAATTGTGAAGAAAACGTAAAGACGCCGGTGGTGGCCCCTGTTACCAGTAGTTTTCCACCGCCACCTGCCCGGGTCGGCGACTCAGGGCCAGCTGTAGATCGCGGGTCTTGAGCAGCTGGCGGGTGTCGTCGACCATCTCCGGATTGCCGCAGATGAGGATGCGCGAGTGCTCGGGCGAGAGTTCGACGCCGGCGGCGCGTTCCAGCTCGCCGTTCTCGATCAGGGTGGTGATGCGGCCACGCAGGGCGCCGGGGTGATCCTCGCGGGTAACCACGGGAACATAGACCAGGCGGTCGGTGAGGCCTTCGAGGTGCTCCACCTCGCCGTAACCGCGGATGACCTCCTGGTAGGCCAGATCGCGAGCTTCGCGCACGCTGTAGACCAGCACGATGCGCTCGAAGCGCTCCCAGGTATCGGGCTCCTGCAGCATCGACAGGAAGGGCGCGAGGCCCGTGCCGGTGGCCAGCAGCCAGAGATCGCGACCGCCGCCGAAGCGCTCCAGGGTGAGATAGCCATAGGGCTGCTTTTCCACCAGCAGTTCGTCGCCCTCGCGCAGGCGGCTCAGTTCGCTGGTGAAGGCGCCACCCGGCACGACGATGGAAAAGAATTCGAGGAAGTCGTCGTGGGGCGCCGAGACCATGGAGTAGGCCCGCCAGACGATGTCGCCATCGGCCTTGCGCACGCCCAGCCGGGCGAACTGGCCGGCGCGAAAGCGATAGCGCGGATCGCGGGTGGTCCTCAGGCTGAAGAGGTTGTCGCTCCAGGGCCAGACGGCGGTGATCGTCTCGCGGGTGAACTTGTCTTCGGTGGCGGTCATACTGGCCTCTTTTTCCCGATTGCTTGGCGCCATTGTCCCGCAGTGAGCCGCCGATAAACACCGACAGAAACCATGCCTTCTCTCGTCTCGCCCTTCGCCACCCTCGAACTCGACCGTCAGCCCCCGCGCCGCGACGATCCCCTGCAGGCCTTCGACGCCGCCGACGAATACCTGCTGCAGCAGGTCGCCGAGGAGGGCCTGGCCCCGTCCGCCCGGGTGCTGGTGCTCAACGACGGCTTCGGCGCCCTGGCCGCCAGTCTCGCCGCTCATGCCCAGGTGACCTCCAGTGGCGACTCGCACCTGGCGGCCCTGGCGCTGGCGGCCAACCTGGCGCGCAACGGCCTCGCCGCCGAGGCGGTAACCTTCGTCCCGGCCAGCGAGGCGATCAGCGGTCCCTTCGATCTGGTGCTGGTGCGGGTGCCCAAGACCCTGGCGTTGCTGGAAGAGCAGCTGATCCGCCTGCACGGCCAGCTGGCGCCGGGTGCCCGGGTGATCGCCGCCGGCATGCTCAAGCACCTGCCCCGCGCCGCCGGCGACCTGCTGGAGCGGCATATCGGCCCGGTGCAGGCTTCGCTGGCGGTAAAGAAGGCGCGGCTGCTCTTCGCCACCCCCGAGGCGCGACCGGCGGTGGCCTCGCCCTACCCGAGTCGCTATCGCCTGGATGCGCCGCCACTTACCCTGGTCAACCATGCCAACGTCTTCTGCCGCGAGGGCCTGGATATCGGCACCCGTGCCTTCCTGCCACACCTGCCCCAGGGCCTGGGCCAGGCCCGGGTGGCCGATCTCGGCTGCGGCAACGGCGTGCTGGCGCTGGCCTGCGCCCTGGCCAATCCGGAGGCGCAATTCACCCTGGTGGACGAGTCCTACATGGCGGTGCAGTCGGCGCGCGAGAACTGGAGCGCGGCCTTCGGCGAGCGACCGGTGGCAATCCGCGCGGCCGATGGCCTGGCCGACCAGGCGCCGCGGTCGCTGGAGCTGATCCTGTGCAATCCGCCCTTTCACCAGCAGCAGGTGGTGGGCGACTTCCTCGCCTGGCGCATGTTCCAGCAGGCGCGGGCGGCGCTGACCGAGCAGGGCGAACTCTGGCTGGTGGGCAATCGCCACCTGGGTTATCACGTCAAGCTCAAGCGGCTGTTCAGGCGTGTCGAACAGATCGCGGCCACGCCGAAATTCGTGGTGCTCAGGGCGGTCCAACCCCTCTGACATCCACCCAGGAGCGAGAGCTGCCCGCGTGCCTTCCCTGCCCCTCGATCTCCACTACATCGCCCTGGTCCTCGAACTGATCGGCATCAGCGCGGCGATCCACGCCATTATCACGGTGCGTACCGCCCAGGGCGCCATGGCCTGGGCCATGGCGCTGGTGTTCATGCCCTTCCTCAGCCTGATTCCCTATCTGGTATTCGGCCGGCGGCGCTTCGACAGCTATGTGAAGGCGCGGCGTCAGGCCGACGAGGAGATGGCGCGCCAGGCCGCCGAACTGGACTGGCGGCCCTGGATCGCCGAGGCCATGGCCGCCCAGCAGTGCAGCGCGGCCAATCGCAAGCTCAAGGCCATGACCGCCCTCACCGGCACGCCCTGCGTTGCCAACAACCAGGTGCGGCTGCTGATCAACGGCGAGGAGACCTTCGCCGCCATCCTCGCGGCCATCCGCGGGGCGCAGAAGGTGGTGCTGGTGCAGTTCTTCATCATCCACGACGACGCCCTCGGCCTGGCCCTGCAGAACACCCTGCTGGACCGCGCCCGCGCCGGGGTCCAGGTCTTTCTGCTGTACGACGCCATCGGCAGCCATGCCCTGCCGCGCGCCTATGTGGAAAAGCTGCGCGAAGCCGGTTGTGAGGTGAAGGGCTTCAGCAACAGACGCGGGCTGATCAACAGGTTCCAGGTCAATTTCCGCAACCATCGCAAGATCGTCATCGTCGATGGCGAGGTGGGCTTTACCGGCGGGCTCAACGTCGGCGACGAATACATGGGTCTCAAGCCGCCCCTGGCGCCCTGGCGCGACACCCACCTGGAATTGCGCGGTCCGGCCCTGGCCACCCTGCAGGAAACCTTTGCCCAGGACTGGTACTGGGTGACCAGAAAGCTGCCCACCCTGCTGCTGCCGGAACGCTACGAAGAGGGGGGCGTGCTCTGCCAGGTGGTGCCCAGCGGGCCGGCGGACGATCAGGAGACCTGCTCGCTGTTCTTTGTAGAGGCCATCCACTCGGCGCGCCACCGCGTCTGGATCACCACGCCCTACTTCATCCCTGACGAAGCCGTTTCGGCGGCCCTGCGCCTGGCCGCCCTGCGCGGGGTGGACGTGCGCATCCTGCTGCCCTCGCGACCCGACCACAAGGTGGTCTATGCCGCCTCCTACCTCTATGCCTTCGAAGCGGTACATGCCGGGGTGCGGGTGTTCCGCTACGGCCCGGGCTTCCTGCACCAGAAGGTGGTGCTGATCGACGAAGACGTGGCCGCGGTGGGCAGCGCCAACCTGGACAACCGTTCCTTCCGCCTCAACTTCGAGGTCATGGTGATGGTGATGGACGTCCCCTTCGCCTGGGAGGTGCGCAAGATGCTGGAGCAGGACTTCAGTCGCTCCCGCGAACTCACCCCCGAGGACAATGCCGCCCTGCGCCGCTGGCGGCGGGTGGCCATGCGGGTGGCGCGGGTGTTTTCGCCGGTGCTCTAGGGCCTGGAACCCGCTCGGCGGCGGCCTGGTCCGATGCCCCATGGCGCCTCACCCGGAGCGCCCCGCGCATCCCGGAGTCGCCATGTCGTGCCCCTCGCCCCTGCGTTGCGCCGGTCTGCTGGCGGGCTGTCTGGCCCTGGAGGCCACCGCCGCGCCGCGTAGCGTGCCGTCCATCGAAAGCGAAGACGCCGCCCTGGGCAGCGTGGAGGTCAGCGAAAACTCCGGGCGCTTCCATCCGCAACTGGGCATGGACGTGCGCAACGGCGACTTTTCCCGCGGCAACTACGATGACGACGCGGCCAGCCTCGACCGCGTCCCCTTGCACCTGCAGGCGGGCTTCGCCCTGGATCTGCACCAGGGAAGCGACGGCAATGCCGATGCCTGGCTGGTGTTCAGCAGCAGCAACGGCTTGCACAGCCCCTCCAGCGAGGAACGGGTCAGCCCGCGGCGCTGGTACGAGAGCAACAACCTGCTGGGCGTGGTGGTGTCACCGGCCGAGGGCCTGAGGGTCGGCTTCGTCTACACGGTCAAGAGCAGCCCAAACGATGTCGCCGCCACCACGCAAGAGGCCAGCCTGACCCTGGCCTACCAGGCCGAGTCGGGCCTGGGTGCCTGGCGTCCGGGACTGGCGGTGACCACCCGCACCCAGGGCGACAGCGGTCTCTATACCCAGGGCAGCCTGGAACCCGGACTGGACCTCTCGGCCAGTGGCCTGCGCCTGAGTTTCCCCAGTGCCCTGGGGGTGGGCTGGAACGGCTTCTATGGACCGGATTCCGGCGATCGCCTCTATGCCCGCACCGGGCTGGCGCTGGAGCAGCCCTTTCGCTGGGGCGAGACGCGCTGGAGCGCTCGCGCCGAAGCCCTGGCGCTCTATCGCGACGGCGCCCTGCGCGAGTTGAGCGGTCCGGAGGGCGAGACCGACGGCGTGGTGCCCCAGGTAACCCTCAGCCTGTCCATGGCCTACTAGCCGAGCGGCGCCACGCCCAGCCCTTCCACCAGGGTCTCTAGAGAACGCAGGCCGGCCACCGAGTTGCCGTAGCTGTCCAGCCGGGGCGACCAGACGCAGATGCTCATCTGTCCCGGCACGATGGCGACGATGCCGCCCCCTACCCCGCTCTTGCCCGGCAGGCCGACGCGCCAGGCGAAGTCGCCGGCCGCGTCATAGAGGCCGCAGGTCAGCAGCAGCGCATTGAGCTGGCGGGTCTGCTGGGGCGTCACCACGACCTGGCCATCCTGGGGATTGATGCCGCCGTTGGCGAGAAAGGCGAAGGCGCGAGCCACGTCGACGCAGCTCATGGCCAGGGCGCAGCCGTGGAAATAGACGTCGAGGACGTCATCGACCTCGCTGTGCAGATTGCCGTAGGCCTTCATCAGATAGGCCAGGGCGGCGTTGCGCGCCTTGTGGTCCATCTCCGAGCGGGCCACGCGGTCGTCGAAGTTGAGCGTCGGATTGCCGGCCAGACGGCGCGCCTGTTCGCGCATCATCCAGTGGATCGACATGATGCGCGACACCAGCAATTCGCAGACCTGCACGGCGCCGGCGTTGATGAAGGGATTGCGCGGCACGCCCTTCTCTTCTTCCAGCTGGGCCATGGAGTTGAAGGCATGGCCGGAAGGCTCGCGGCCGACGCGGGTCCAGATATCCGCCTCGTCCAGGCGCTGCATGGCGATCACCAGGTTGAGCACCTTGGAGATGGACTGGATGGAAAAGGCGGTGTCGGCCGCCCCGGCGCGCCAGACCTGGCCGTTGACGTCGCAGACGGCGATGCCGAACTGATCCGGCGCCACCTCGGCCAGCGCCGGGATGTAGTCGGCCACCTTGCCCTCGCCGAAATGGCGCGGCGCGGCGGCGGCGATACGGTCGAGCAGGGGTTGCAGCGAGTGGCGGTCGAAGGGCTCTGCCATGACGATTCCGAAACGGGCGGGGGCGCCAAGTGTAGGGGCCACGGCGGCCTCAGGCGAGCCCCAGGCGCGGCGGCAATGGCAGGCGGATCTCGAATCGAGCGCCACCCTGGGCACCGGCGCTCAGGTCCAGCCGGCCACCCTGGTTTTCCACCGCGCGCCGGCTGATGGCCAGGCCCAGGCCGAAGCCGCCGGTGGCGCGGTCACGACTGCGATCCAGGCGATAGAAGGGTTCGAAGACCCGCTCGCGCTCCGCCGCGGGAATCCCCTCGCCGTCATCCTCGACGGCGATCAGCAACGCGTCGCCGTCGTCACGGACCGCTACCCAGACCTCGCGCTGGCAATAACGCAGGGCGTTGCCGACGAGATTCTGCAGGGCGCGGGCGGTGAGGCGTGGCGCCAGTTCGGCCCGCCTGGGCGCCTGCGTCAGGTCCAGGTGAATCACGACGCCGCGGCGCTCCTGCTCTTCGGCGAAGTCGGCCAGCACGCTGTCGAGAAAGGCTTCGAGTTCCAGGCTCAGGCGTTCGGGCGGCTGCTGGCTGCTCTGCAGGCGGGCAAAGGACAGTAATTCGTCGACCAGGGCATCCAGTTCGCGGACGTGGCGCACCAGTTGTTCCAGCTGGCGGTGGGTCTCGGCGGGCAGCGGATCGGCCTGCAACAGCGCCAGGCCGAATTCCAGGCGTGACAGCGGCGTGCGCAATTCATGGGAGACGGCGTTGAGCAGGTCGCGCTGCTGGACGATCAGCGCCTCCAGTTCCTGGGCCATGTCATCGAAGGCCCGCGCCACCTCGCCGATGTCCGAGCGCGGCGAGATGGCCGTGCGCTCGCCCAGATGGCCCTTGCCCAGGCGCGCCGCGGTACGCCGCAGCCGCTCCAGGTCGCGCCAGTGCGGTCGCAGCCAGACATAGAGGCAAACCAGCAGGGCCGCGCCGATCAGGGCGTTCATGGCCCAGTAGGTCAGGGCGATGTCGGTGGGCGCCTCGGGGATGCCGACCCAGAGCACCTGATCCGTCGGCAGCGGCACCAGGGCCGCGCTGGGTTCGCCATAGTCGCCCAGGCGTACCCGCCGCTGGCCGGCGGCCAGATCGGCGCGCTCCTCCGGGGTGAGGGCTGGATCCTCAAGCGGGACCAGACGCAGGCTGATGGGCGCCAGCTCCGCGGCCAACTCCTTCTGCAGGGCTGGCCAGCGCGCCGGCGGCGCCTGGTTGAAGGTGCGCTGCACCAGGCTGAGCGGGCCGTGCAGTTGTTCGAGGGTGTAGCGACTGTAGCGCTCGTAGAACACCTGCAGCAGCGCCTCGGGCACCAGGTAGCTGGCGGCGCCATAGGTCACCAGCAGGATGAGGTAGAGGCGGACGAGGATCTTGAGCATCTATTCCCACTCGGCGCGGGAAAGGAGATAGCCCTTGCCCCAGACGGTCTTGATCCGCCGGGCGTCGCCGGGGTGCTCTTCGAAGCGCCGGCGCAGCTTGGAGATGGCCACGTCCACCGAGCGATCGACGCCGTTGAATTCGATGCCGCGCAGTTGCTGGATCAGCTGGTCGCGACTGAGCACCTCGCCGGCATGGCGCATGAGGATCGCCAGCAGGTTGAATTCGGTGGATGACAGCTCCACCAGTTGGTCGCGCCACCAGACCTGGCGTTCACCCGGCAGCAGCCGCAGCTGGCCGATAGTGAGGCGGTCATCGGCGGGTGCCTCACCCAGCTGGCAGCGGCGCAGCAGGGTGCGGATGCGTGCCAGCAGCACCCGCGGTTCGCAGGGCTTGCTGACGTAGTCGTCGGCGCCGATCTCCAGGCCCAGCACCTGGTCGTGGCTGTCGTCCAGGGCCGTAAGCATCAGGATCGGCAGGCTCGGCTGGGCGGCGCGCAGCTGACGGCAGACCTGCAGGCCGTCCAGCCCCGGTAGCATGACGTCGAGCACCACCAGGTGCGGGCGCAGGCGCTGCACCGCGGCCAGGGCTTCGTCGCCGCGACCGATCACCGTCACGGCATAGCCCTGACGGCCCAGGTAGGTGGCGATGAGCTCGGCCAGGGCGGTGTCGTCTTCGACGATGAGCAAGGGGATCACGGCAGGTCTTCGCGGTGGAAAGTGCCGAGCATAGCCGAGCCCCGGGCAGGCGGGCGCCAGGCTTAACACTCTTTCACAAGAGACCTACAGACGTTTACAGGGAGGCCTGAGCGGGACGCCTACCATGGCGCTCTCCTGGAGGAAGCCCCTGATGTCCCTGCCCCGCCCTGCCCTCGGCAGCCTCGCGCTGCTCTGCCTGCTGCTCGCCGCCTGCGACCGTCCGGCCCCGGAAGCTGCCGCCCCGCCCGCGCCCAGGGTGCAGGTGGAGACGCTGCACCCCTCGCCCCTGGCCATCGCCAGCGAACTCAGTGGCCGCCTGGTGGCGCCGCGGACCGCCGAGGTACGGGCGCGGGTCGCCGGCATCGTGCTGCAGCGGGTGTTTCACGAGGGCAGCGAGGTCAAGGCCGGCGCGGTGCTGTTCCGTATCGATCCGGCGCCGCTGCAGGCCGAGGTGGACAGCGCCGCCGCCGCCCTGCGCAAGGCCGAGGCCAGCGCCTTCCAGGCCCGCCGCCTGGCCGAGCGCTATGCGGCACTGGTGGAGAGCGAGGCGATCAGTCGTCAGGCGCAGGACGATGCCCAGGGTGCCAGTCTGCAGGCGCAGGCCGAGGTGGCGGCCGCCCAGGCGGCGCTCAAGCGGGCGCGGCTGAATCTGGGCTATGCCACGGTCACCGCGCCCATCGCCGGGCGCATCGGCAAGGCCCTGGTCAGCGAAGGCGCCCTGGTCGGCCAGGGCGATGCCACGCCGTTGGCGATCATCCAGCAGCTGGACCCCATCCATGCCGACGTCACCCAGTCGACCCGCCAGCTCAAGGCGCTGCGCGATGCCCTCAGCGACGGCCGGCTACAGCAGGTGGCGCCGGACCAGGCGCGGGTCACCCTGCTGCAGGAAGACGGCAGCCCCTACCCGGAGAGCGGCCGCCTGCTATTCGCCGATCTGGCGGTGGACGCCAGCACCGGCCAGATCACCTTGCGCAGCCAGTTTCCCAATCCACGGCGCGAACTCCTGCCGGGCAGCTTCGTGCGGGTGCGCCTGGAGCAGGCACGGCTCGACCAGGGCCTGAGCGTGGCGCAACGGGCGGTGCAGCGCAGCGCCGGCGGCCAGGCCCAGGTCTGGGTGGTGGACGCCGAAGACCGGCTCGCCCTGCGCGAGGTGCGCCTGGGACCGGTGGTGGACGGTCGCTGGGTGGTGAAATCCGGCCTGGCCGCTGGTGAGCGGGTACTGCTCTCGGGCCTGCAACAGGCGCAGCCAGGACTGCTGGTGGAACCCCAGGAACCCCAGGCCGCCCCGGCGGAGGCGCGCTGATGGCCAATTTCTTCATCGACCGCCCGGTGTTCGCCTGGGTGGTGGCGCTGTTCATCCTGCTCGCCGGCCTGCTGGCCCTGCCGCAGTTGCCGGTGGCCCAGTATCCCAACGTGGCGCCGCCGCAGATCGAGTTGACCCTGAGCTATCCGGGCGCCACGCCGCAGACCCTGGACGAGAGCGTGGTCAGCCTGGTCGAGCAGGAACTCAATGGCGTCAATCACCTGCTCTACTTCTCGTCCAGCAGCAGCCAGGGCAGCGCCACCCTGACCGTGACCTTCCAGCCCGGCACCGATCCGGAGCTGGCCAAGGTGGACATCCAGAATCGCCTCAAGGTGGTGGAGCCGCGCCTGCCGCGGGCGGTCACCCAGCAGGGCATCCAGATAGAGGAGACTTCCGCCGGCTACCTGCTGTTCGTCACCCTCACCGCCACCGACGCGCGCCTCGACACCACCGCCCTGAGCGACTACCTGGCGCGCAACGTGGTCAACGAACTGCGCCGGCTGGACGGGGTGGGCAAGGCCCAGCTGTTTGGCGCCGAGCACGCCCTGCGCGTCTGGCTCGATCCCAGTCGCCTGGTGGCGGTCGGCCTGACCCCGGCCGACGTGACCCGCGCCATCGCCGAGCAGAACGTCCAGGTGGCGGCCGGCAGTCTCGGCGAATTGCCCACCCCCGCGGGTCAGGAGCTGAACGCGCCGGTGCTGATCAAGGGCCAGCTCAGCGACCCGGCCGAATTCGCCGGCATCCTGCTGCGCGCCGGGGTCGATGGCTCCAGCGTGACCCTGGGCGATGTCGCCCGGGTCGAGGTGGGCAGCCAGAGCTACAACTTCGGCACCCGGCTGGACGGCAAGCCCTCGGTGGCGGTCGGCGTGCAGCTGGCGCCCACCGCCAATGCCCTGGCCACCGCCAAGGCGGTGCGCGCCAAGCTGGCCGAGTTGTCGCGGTACTTTCCGCCGGGAATGAAGTACGACATCCCCTACGACACGGCGCCCTTCGTCGAGATCTCCATCACCCAGGTCATCCACACCCTGCTGGAGGCCATGGCGCTGGTGTTCGCGGTGATGTACCTGTTCCTGCAGAATCTGCGCTACACCCTGATCCCGACCCTGGTGGTGCCGGTGGCGCTGCTGGGCACCTGCGCCGTGCTCCTGGCGCTGGGCTATTCGATCAATGTGCTGACCCTGTTCGGCATGGTGCTGGCCATCGGTATTCTGGTGGACGACGCCATCGTGGTGGTGGAGAACGTCGAGCGCCTCATGGCCACGGAAGGACTCGATCCGCGCGCCGCCACGCGCAAGGCCATGGGCGAGATCTCCGGCGCCATCGTCGGCATCACCCTGGTGCTGACCGCGGTCTTCGTGCCCATGGCCTTCATGAGCGGTTCGGTGGGCGTCATCTATCGCCAGTTCTCGGCGTCCATGGCGGTGGCCATCCTCTTGTCCGCCTTTCTCGCCCTGAGCCTGACCCCGGCGCTGTGCGCCGCCCTGCTCAAGCCGATTGCCCAGGGCGCCCATGCCCGCGGCGGCTTCTTCGGCGCCTTCAACCGGGGCTTCGAACGCCTGACCGGCGGTTTCGAAGGCTGGGTGGCCCGCGCCATCCGCCGACTGCTGCCCAATCTCCTGCTGTTCGCCGTCCTGCTGGCGGCCCTGGTGGCGCTCTATGGCCGCCTGCCCGGCGCCTTTCTGCCCACCGAGGACCAGGGCTATCTGATCACCGACATCCAGCTGGCGCCGGGCGCTACCCAGGAGCGCACCCTCAAGGTGCTCGAGCGCCTGGAGCGCCATTATGCCGAGGAGCCGGGCGTGGCCAACGATCTCGTGCTGCTCGGCTTCAGCTTTTCCGGCAGCGGCCAGAACGCCGCCCTGGCCTTCACCACCCTCAAGGACTGGTCCGCCCGCGGCCCGGCCGACTCCGCCGCGGCCATCGCCGAGCGGGCCAATAACGTCCTGGCGGGCGAGAGCGAGGCCCAGGGCTTCGCCGTGCTGCCGCCGCCGGTGGAAGGCCTGGGCACCTCCAGCGGCTTCGAGGTGCGTCTGCAGGACAGGTCCGATCGCGGCCAGGCGGCGCTCAAGGCGGCGCGCGATGAACTGCAGGCCAGACTGGCAGGCAATCCGATCATCGCCTACGTGCGGGAGACCGCCCTGGCCGACAGCGCCCAGGTGCAGCTGGTGGTGGATCGCCGCCAGGCCGCCGCGCTAGGAGTGAGTTTCAGCGCCCTCGGCGAGACCCTGGGCACGGCCCTGGGCTCCAGCTACGTCAACGACTTTCCCAATCGAGGCCGGATGCAGCAGGTGATCGTGCAGGCCGACCTGGGTACCCGCAGCCAGGTGGACGACCTGCTGCGCCTGGAGGTACGCAACGAGCGCGGACGCATGGTGCCGCTGTCCGCCTTCGTCAGCGCCGACTGGACCCAGGGCCCGGCGCAGTTGTCGCGCTACAACGGCTACCCCGCCATCAGCCTGGCCGGCGAGCCGCTGCCCGGTCATACCACCGGCGAGGCCATGGCCGAACTGGAGCGCCTGGCCGCCGAGTTGCCGCGCGGCTTCGCCCTGGAGTGGACGGCGCTGTCGCTGCAGGAACGCCTCTCCGCCGGCCAGGCGCCCCTGCTGCTGGGCCTGTCGCTGCTGGTGGTGTTCCTCTGCCTGGCGGCGCTCTACGAGAGTTGGTCGATTCCCACCGCGGTGCTGCTGGTGGTACCCCTGGGGGTGCTCGGCGCGGTGCTGGCGGTGACCCTGAGGGGGATGCCCAACGACGTCTTCTTCAAGGTCGGCCTGATCACGGTGATCGGCCTCACGGCGAAGAACGCCATCCTGCTGATCGAATTCGCCAAGCGCCTGCACGACGAAGGCATGGACCTGCACCAGGCCACCTGCCGCGCCGCCCGCCTGCGCCTGCGACCCATCGTCATGACCTCGCTGGCCTTCATCCTCGGCGTGGTGCCCCTGGCCCTGGCCACCGGGGCCAGCTCGGCGAGCCAGCAGGCGGTGGGCACCGGGGTGATCGGCGGCATGCTCAGCGCCACCCTGGCGCTGGTCTTCGTGCCGGTGTTCTTCGTGCTGGTGCTGCGGCTGGTCCGGCGCTGGCGCGCGCCGGACCGTTAGCCTCAGGCGTTGTGGGGGCGCTTGTCGCCCAGCAGCGTGGCGTCCTCGACCGGCGCGGGCTCGGGCTTGCGGGCGCCGAGCTTGTCCGAGGTCCGCAGGCTCTGCGGCAGCGCCCAGAACATCAGGCCGGCGGCCAGCAGGCTGGTGCAGCCGATGAGATAGAGCGCCGGGGTGGTGCTGCCGGTCAGGTCCTTGATGTAGCCCACCATCACCGGACTGACGATACCGCCGACCTGCCCCAGGGTGTTGATCAGGGCGATGCCCCCCGCGGCGCCTGCGCCGGCGCCGGCCAGCAGTTTCGGCGGCAGCGACCAGAAGGTCGGGATGGCGGCGATGATGCCGGCGCCCATCAGGGCCAGGGACAGGATCAGGAAGAGGGTGTGGTCGGCGAAGAGTCCCGCACTGAAGAACCCCAGGGCGCCGGCGATCACCAGGCCGCAGACGAACTTGCGCCGCTCGCCGCTGGCGTCCGACAGCCGTCCCACCACCACCATGGTGATGGCGCCGAAGACGTAGGGCACGGCGGTCAGCAGGCCTATGAGGGTGGGACTCTCGGTACCGGCGCTGCGGATCAGCTGCGGCGCCCAGAAGTTGAGGCCATAGGAGGCGACCTGGATCAGGAAGTAGATCACCGCGAGCAGCAGGAAGCCCGGCAGCCGGATCGCCGCCAGCAGCGAGCCGTGGCTGTTGTTTTCATGGCGGGCGATACGGCTGGCCAGGAAGGTCTTCTCGTCGGCGTTGAGCCAGGGCGCATCGGCGATGCGGTCATGCAGCAGGCGCAGCACCAGCACGCCGAGCAGCACGCAGGGGATGCCACCGACCAGGAACAGCCAGTGCCAGCCGCGCATGCCGAGCAGGCCGTCCATCTGCCCGAGGATCACCCCCGAGACCGGGGCGCCGATCAGCCCGGCAAAGGCCGAGGCGAGAAACAGCGTCGAGGTGATGCGCCCGCGATAGCTCTGTGGAAACCACAGCGTCAGGTAGTAGAGGATGCCCGGCGCGAAGCCGGCCTCCATGGCGCCGATCAGGAAGCGCAGCACATAGAACTGCCATTCGGCGGTGACGAACATCATCAGCGCCGTGGCGATGCCCCAGGAGATCATGATGCGGGCGATCCAGCGCCGGGCGCCGACCTTGTACAGCATCATGTTGCTGGGTACCTCGAACAGCACATAGCCCACCACGAAGAGTCCCGCGCCCAGGCCATAGGCGGTGTTGCTCAGCGACAGGTCCGCCTGCAGCTGGAACTTGGCGAAGCTGATGTTGATGCGGTCGAAGAAGGCGAACAGGTAGCAGACCATGATCAGCGGCATGAGCCGCCAGGCGACCTTGCGGACGATGGCCTGTTCGGTGGCCGCCAGGGCGGCGGAGGTTGCGGATGAGGACATAGCGGTCTCCCGGGAGCGGCCAGGCTGGCGCTCCTTTGTTGTTGTAGTCAGGGCGAACGAATGAAAACGGGGGCGGCTCAGCCAGTGGCGGCGGGCGGCGGATGCAGATCGCAGTTGCGACCGGCCTTGGCCAGCTGACCGGGGGTGTCGTGGCCGAGCAGCGCCGGCAGGGTGCGCGACAGCGCGATCAGCCGCTCCAGGTCGATTCCGGTCTCCACTCCGGTTTCCACGCAGAGGTTCACCAGGTCCTCGGTGCAGATGTTGCCGGACGCACCGGGCGCGAAGGGGCAGCCGCCGAGTCCGCCGAGGGCGGCGTCGAAGCGGCGCGCGCCGGCTTCATAAGCCGCCAGCACGTTGCACAGGCCGAGGCCGCGGGTGTTGTGGAAATGCAGGGTCAGGGCGGACGCCGGGATCAGTTCCAGCACCTGGCGGACGATCCGCGCGACCTGCCGCGGATTGGCCATGCCGGTGGTGTCGGCGAGGGTGATGCCGGTCATGCCCAGCGCCAGATAGCGCTGTACCAGCTCGAACACCCAGCCTTCGTCGATGCGCCCCTCGAAGGGGCAGCCGAAGGTGGTCGCCACCGTGCCGTTGAGCGAGACCGCCTGCCCCTTGGCCAGCTGCACCACCTCGGCGAAGCTGGCGAGGGACTGCTCGCAGCTCATGCGCATGTTGGCGCGGTTGTGGGTCTGGCTGGCGGAGAGCACCAGGTTCAGCTCGTCGGCGCCGGCCGCCAGGGCACGCTGGGCGCCCTTGAGATTGGGCACCAGGGCGACGTAGGTCACCCCGGGCCGGCGGGCGATGCCCTGGAACACGGCCTCGCCGTCGCGCAGCATGGGTACCGCCTTGGGCGAGACGAAGGAACCGGCCTCGATCCGCGAGAAACCCAGCGCCGAAAGCTCGTCGATCAGAGCGATCTTGTCGGTGGTTTCCACCCAGCTCGGCTCGATCTGCAAGCCATCGCGGGGGGCGACTTCCTGGACGATCAGGCGTTCGGTACTCATTGCACCACCCCGCCCTGCCTGAGTCGCTGGATGTCCGCTTCGCTCAGCCCCAGTTCGGCCAGCAGGCCGTCGGTGTGCTGACCGAGGGTCGGACCCTGCCAGTTGACCTGGCCCGGAGTGGCCGACAGCTTGGGCACAATGCCCGGCATCTTCAGGGTCGCGCCGTCGGGCAGCGTGGTGTCCAGCAGCATCTCCCGCGCCTGGTAATGGGGATCGGCGACGATGTCGGCGGCCGAATAGATGCGGCCGGCCGGGACCTCGGCGCCTTCGAGGATCTCCAGCACCTCGTCGATGCCGCGACTGCCGGTCCAGGCGGCGATGGCCTCGTCGATCAGCTCGCAGTGGCGGGCACGCCCGTCGTTCTGCGCAAGGTCCGGGCGCTCGGCCAGATCGGGACGGCCGATGGCCTGCATCAGCCGGACATAGATGGGATCGCTGTTGCCGGCGATTACCACGAAACCGCCATCGCCGGTGGGATAGGTGTTGGACGGCGCGATGCCCGGCAATGCCCCGCCGGTGCGCTCGCGCACATGGCCGAGCATGGAGTATTCGGGCACCAGGCTTTCCATGACGTTGAACACGCTCTCGACCAGGGAGACATCGACCACCTGGCCGTCGCCCTGGCCGGTCTTGACCCGCAGCACCGACATCAGGGCGCCGATCACCGCGTGCATGGAGGCCAGGGAATCGCCGAGGCTGACCCCGACCCGCGCCGGCGGCACGCCCGGGGTACCGGTGGTGTAGCGGATGCCGCCCATGGCCTCGCCGATGGCACCGAAGCCGGGTCTATCACGATAGGGGCCGGTCTGGCCGTAGCCGGAGATGCGCACCAGGGTGAGCTTGGGATTGAGGGCGTGCAGGACGTCCCAGCCGAGGCCGAGCTTTTCCAGGGCGCCCGGGCGCAGGTTCTCGATGAGCACGTCGGCGCCCTCGACCAGCTGCTTGACCAGGGCCACGCCTTCGGCGGAACGCAGATTCAGGGCGAGGGACTTCTTGTTGCGCGACTGCAGGTACCACCACAGCGAGGTGCCCTCGTGCAGCTTGCGCCACTTGCGCAGGGGATCGCCCTTGTCCAGGGCTTCGATCTTGATCACCTCGGCGCCGAATTCGGCCATCAGCCGAGCGGCGAAGGGGGCGGCAATGAGCGTGCCGATCTCGATGACACGGAGTCCGGTGAGAGCCGTCATGGCGGGCTAGCCTCTCTTTGTTATTGGAATGAGGCCGATGCTAGGACAATAGTGCAGTCGGTGGTTAACGTCTTTCGGCAAGGGGTCTTCGCAGATCGCGAAGACCCGATTCACACGTCCAGCAGGTGGTCGTAGAGCAGCCGGCTGACCGGCGACAGCGACTCGACGTCGCGCACCACCAGCGCCAGGCTGCGCTGGGACCAGTCGTCATCCAGCGCCGCCGCGATCAGTCCGAGCGGTCGCCCGATGAGCTCGAAGGCCTGCAGCGGCAGCACGCCCAGGCCGAAGCCCGCCTGCACCATGCGGCACACGGCATCGAAGCCGGGCACATGGATGCGCAGGCGCAGGGCCTTGCCGTGACTGCGTGCGGCCGCCTTGGTGCGCAGGTTGATGAAGCTGTCGGCGTGCAGGCCGACGTGGTCGTCGTCCAGGGTCTCGGCGAAGGCCAGCCGCGGGCGTGCGGCCAGGCGATGATCCGGACGCATCACTACCACCAGGGTGTCCTGCCGGTAGGGCACGGCCAGCAGGCCGCGGGTATCGGTGTCCGAGGAGCAGATGCCCAGGTCGGCGGCGCCTTCCAGCACCCCCTTCACCACCCCGGCGCTGGGTCGTTCGTCCAGGCTGACCTTGACCTGGGGATGGCCGACGGTGAAGGCCTGCAGGTCCTCGGGGAGGAATTCGATGATGGCGGAGATGTTGGCCATCATCCGCACGTAGCCGCGCACGCCCTGCAGGTG
Source organism: Pseudomonas sp. Pso3 (assembly GCF_055393275.1). NCBI lineage: Bacteria > Pseudomonadati > Pseudomonadota > Gammaproteobacteria > Pseudomonadales > Pseudomonadaceae > Pseudomonas > Pseudomonas sp. Pso3. The sequence continues at coordinate 4,099,470 of NZ_AP043687.1, forward strand.
CTCGCCGACATCGATGCTGATGCGCTCGACGTCGGCGAGGATGCGCTTGGCGTAATGCAGCAGCGTCTCGCCGACCGGGGTGAGGGTGGTGCCCTTGGCGTTGCGCTCGAAGAGTTCGATGTCGAGCGAGCGCTCCAGGTCGTGCAGTCGCTTGCTGGCGGCGGACAAGGCGATCATCTCGCGCTCGGCGGCGCGGGTCAGGGTGCCCTCCTCGTGCACCGCCAGCAGCAGCTGCAGCGAGACCAGGTCGAGGCGGCGGAGCAGGTTGCGGTAGTGCATCGTCTTGGGGTCCAGGCGGCCAGAGGTCCTTGTACAGGACCCGGCGCGCCCGGGGTAGCCACCTGCCTCAGGTTAGAGACCCAGGTCGCTCAGGCCGGGATGGTCATCCGGGCGCCGCCCCTGGGGCCAATGAAACAGCCGCTCGGCTTCGGTGATCGGCAGGTCGTTGATGCTGGCGTGACGCTCGGCCATCAGGCCCTGGTCGTCGAAGTGCCAGTTCTCGTTGCCGTAGGCGCGGTACCACTGGCCGTCTTCGTCCCGCCATTCGTAGGCGAAGCGCACGGCGATACGCGCGCCGTCATGGGCCCAGAGTTCCTTGATCAGCCGGTACTCGTGCTCGCGCTGCCACTTGCGGGTGAGAAAGGCCTCGATGGCGGCGCGGCCCTGGAGGAAATCGCTGCGATTGCGCCAGCGACTGTCGGCGGTATAGGCCAGGGCCACCTTGGCCGGATCGCGGCTGTTCCAGCCGTCTTCGGCGGCGTGGACCTTTTGCCGGGCGGATTCGAGGGTGAAGGGCGGGACGGGAGGACGGGCGGCGCTCATGGGACACTCCTAGGCAGATGAGGCCCCAGTGTCGGGCCGCAGCGCGGGTGTCACAAGGTCGATCAGCCCACGGATCCGGCCAAGTCGCTCAGACCTCGACCAGGCGATAGTGCAAGCCCCGCACCACCGCCTCGACCCGGTTGCGCGCGCCCAGTTTGCGGGCGGCGGAGTTGAGGTGCAGGTTGACCGTGGCGGTGGAGCGGTTGAGGGTCGCGGCGATGCGCTTGGCGGTGAGGCCCTTGGCCGAGTACTGCAGGCATTCGCGCTCGCGCGGCGTCAGGCGGACCTGACCGCAGCGGCGTTCAGCCGGCGCGAGCAGTTCGTCGGCCCGGGCCTGGAAGGCATGGGCCAGCACCAGGAAGGCGCCCAGGCAGGCTTCGCCGGCGGCCTCGGCGTCCCGCGCATCGGCATCGAGGATGCCGGTCAGGGTGGCGAAGGCACCGCCCGGCAGGTGCAGCGGCACCGTCACCCCGGTGGCCAGGCCGCTGTCACGCACATAGCAGGTGACCGGGCGGTGACTGTCACCCAGGTACTCGCGCAGGGCGCTGCGGGTTTCGCTGCGAAACGACCAGACGAAGGGCGCCGCGCGCCGACTGGCGCATTGCTGCACCGGGTCGATCTGGTAATAGCCGCGCTCGCACCAGAAGGCCTGCATGTCCGCCGGGGCGTTGCGCACCTTGAATACCGAGGGGGTGATGAGCACGCCCTCGTGACTGAGGGGCACCGGGGCATAGTCGTAGATCAGCGCCTTGCACCCCAGGTGGTCGGCGCTGGCCTGGACGGCATCCAGACAGGCGTCGAGCGTGGGCAGTCCGGCGAGGCGGCTGCTGACGGTAAGCAGATCGGCATGCATCTTGGAGCTCCTCCCCTGGATCGCGATGGGGAACGCGAAGCAAAGGTTCTGCCAGTCGCGACAGCACTGCTGCAAACCTAGCACTTTTGCGGATGGGGCCAGGCCCCACCCTGGCCTAGAGTCGAGCCTAACCCGCCCCTTCGAGGAAGCCCCCATGACTCAGCACGCTCCGTCCGGCGACGCCGCCGACCTCGCCCGCTTCGGCTACACCCAGGAACTCAAGCGCCAGCTCGGGTTGAAGGACCTGCTGATCTACGGCCTGGTGTTCATGGTGCCCATCGCGCCCTTTTCCATCTTTGGCGGGGTGTTCGATGCCAGCCACGGCATGGTGCCCCTCACCTACCTGATCGGCTTCGTCGCCATGCTGTTCACCGCGGTCAGCTACCAGCAGATGTCGCGCGCCTTCCCGGTGGCCGGTTCGGTCTATGCCTATGTCGGCCGCGGCCTACACCCGGCCCTGGGCTTTCTCGCCGGCTGGGCCATCCTGCTCGACTACCTGCTGGTGCCCACCCTGCTCTATGTGATCGGCGCCAACGCCATGGCCAACGTCATCCCGGCGCTTCCCCAGCCGCTGTGGATCCTCTTCTTCGTCGGCCTCAACACCCTGGTCAACCTGCGCGGCATCGAGACCACCGCCCGCGCCAACCGGCTGTTCCTCTACGGTCAGCTGGCGGTGCTGCTGGTGTTCGTGGTGCTGGCGTCGCTGGCCATCAGCCGCGGCGTGAACGGCGCCGAGTGGAGCCTGAAGCCGCTGTACAACCCTCAGGAATTCTCCCTGCCGCTGATCTTCAGCGCCCTGTCGGTGGCGGTGCTGTCCTTTCTCGGCTTCGACGCCATCTCCACCCTTTCCGAGGAAACCCGCGGCGGCAGCCGCGTGGTGGGTCGCGCCACCCTGCTGGCCCTGACCCTGGTGGCGGCGCTGTTCATGGTGCAGACCTGGCTGGCCGCCCTGCTGCAACCCAACCTGATCCAGTACCCCGACGCCGACGCCTCCAACAACGCCTTCTACGAGATCGGTCGGCTGATCGCCGGCCCCTGGCTGCAGGTGGTGATCGCCCTGGCGGTGGCCATCGGCGCCGCCATCGCCAACGCCCTGGTGGCCCAGGCCGCCACCTCGCGCCTGCTGTTCGCCATGGCCCGTGATCGCCAGATGCCGCAGTTCCTGCGGCAGATCCATCCCACGACCCGGGTGCCGCAACGCGCCATCCTGCTGGTGGCGGCCCTGAGTCTGGTGCTGGGGCTGTTCTTTGTCGGCCAGATCAATCTGCTCGCCTCCATGTGCAACTTCGGTGCGCTGACCGCCTTCCTGCTCCTGCATGTGGCAGTGGCCTGGCATCACCGCGGCGCCGGTCGCCCGCTGCTCCATGCGCTGGTCCCGCTGATCGGCTTCATCATCCTCGCCTATGTGCTGTTCAACGCCGACGTCTACGCCAAGGTCGGTGGCAGCTGCTGGATGGTGCTGGGCCTGGCCGTGCTGGCCTTCCTCAGGCTCAGCGGCCGGACCACGGAATTCAAGGCCAACGACGCCGTCCATTAGGCACAGACCCGCCGCGGAGGCTTCAGATGATCAAGACCCTGCACAGCCAGCACTGCCATTGCGGCTGGGACCACAGCCTCCCCCCGGCGCTGGAGGTCGCGCCGGGCGAAACGGTCAGCTTTGCCTGCCGCGACGCGGCGGACGGCCACTTCCACGGCCACTCCAGCGCCGCCGACATCGCCACCCTGCCCTTCGAGCGGGTCAATCCGGTCTGCGGTCCGCTGTGGATCGACGGTGCCGAGCCGGGCGACGTGCTCAAGGTGACGCTGGACAGCTTCACCCCCAGCGGCTTTGGCTGGACCGCCAACATCCCCGGCTTCGGCCTGCTCGCCGACCAGTTTCCGGACCCGGTGCTGCAACTCTGGCAGTACGACCGCAGTGGTCAGACGCCGGCCGCCTTCGGCGAGCTGGCGCGGGTCCCGCTCAAGCCCTTCGCCGGCACCCTGGGGGTGGCGCCCGCGGCGCCGGGTCTGCACTCGGTGGTGCCACCGCGACGGGTGGGCGGCAATCTGGATATCCGCGACCTGGCCGCCGGCACCAGCCTCTACCTGCCGGTGGAGGTCACCGGGGCGCTGTTTTCCATCGGCGACACCCATGCCGCCCAGGGCGATGGCGAGGTCTGCGGCACCGCCATCGAAACGGCCATGGCGGTCACCGCCACCTTCGAGCTGATCAAGGGGCAACCGCTGGCCATGCCGCGCTTCAGCACCCCGGGGCCGGTCACCCGCCACCTGGACGGCGCCGGCTACGAGGTCTTCACCGGCGTCGGACCGGACCTGCTGGCCGCGGCGCGCATGGCCGTCAGCGGCGCCATCGACTGGCTCGGGCAGAGCCGCAACCTGCCGGCGGAACAGGCCTATCTGCTCTGCTCGGTGTGTGGCGACCTGCGCATCAGCGAGATCGTCGACGTACCCAACTGGGTAGTCAGCTTCTACTTCCCGCGGATCGTGTTCGAATAGCTGGTTCCGAATAGTCCGGCGCCCGCCGTGGCAAGGTCCCCCACAGCGAGGCGATGACGATCAGCAGGCCGCCCAGCCAGCCCCAGAGGCCCAGGCGTTCGTCCAGCCAGACGCTGGCGAACAGCGCGCCGAACAGCGGCTCGGCGCCCATCAGCAGGGCGACGCGGGTGGCGCTGGTGCGGCTCAGGGCAAAGTTCTGGGCGAGAAAGGCGCCCAGGGTGCAGAACAGCACCAGGTAGCCGGTGGCCAGCCAGAAGCCTGGCTGTACGGGCAGCGGCGCCAGGCCCGGGCCGAGGGCGAACAGCAGCAGGCAGGCCAGGCCGACCACCCCGGTCTGTACCGCGGTCAGTGCCAGGGCCGGCACCGGGGCACTGGCCCGCTGCAGACGCCGGCGCACCACGCAGACATTGATCGCGCGCAATACGGCTGCCAGCAGGATCAGGCCATCACCCAGGTTGAAGCTCAGGGTCACGCCACGGGTCAGCAGCCCGGCGCCCGCCACCGCCAGGGCCGCGGCGCCCAGGGCACGGGCCTCGGGGCGCTGGCCGAGCAGCCACCATTCGGCGAAGGGCGTCAGGGCCACGCACAGGCTGATGAGAAAGGCGGCGTTGCTGGCGCTGGTCAGGGCCACGCCATAGGTCTCGGCGAGAAAGATCGCCAATAGCAGCAGACCGGTCGGCACCCCGGGCCGCCAGGCCCGTCGGCCTTCGCCCCTCAGGGTGGGCAGCAGCAGCGCTGCGGTGAGACAGAAGCGCAGCGCCAGATAGCCGAGCACCGGATAGAGCACCACGGCGTCCTTGACCACGGCGTAGCTGGTTCCCCAGACCAGGGCGGTGGCGAGCAACAGGCCTTCGGCAAGGCCGAAGGTGGGGCGTGACGACATGACGGCTTCTCCCTGGATCAGGCCGCCAGTGTGCCCGTCTCGCGGTAGGCGCGATAAGCCTGTTCGCGTGCACAGCTCTTGTTCCGCCAGGGAAGCAATGCCAGTCTTTCCAGCCCCATTGCTTCCCACGGACTTGGCATGGATCTCGTGCGCGCCCTCCCCCTGCTGCCCTGCCTGGTCGCCTTCGCCAAGGTGGTGGAGACCGGCAGCTTCACCGCCGCCGCCCGGCTGCTGGACGCCACCCCCTCGGCGATCAGCCGCCAGGTCGCCCGCCTGGAACGGGAGCTGGGCGTACGCCTGCTGCAACGCACCACCCGTCAGCTGCGCCTGAGCGAGGCCGGCCGCGAGGTGCTCGGCCACTGCCGCCAGCTGCTGACCGCCGCCGGCGCGGCGCTGGACAGCGGTCTGCAGCATCGCGAGGAGCCCCGCGGCCAGGTGCGCCTTGCCGTTCCCAAGGCGGTCGGCTACCGGCTGATATCTCCGCTGTTGCCGGACTTCTTCCAGCGCTATCCCGAGGTGGATCTGCAACTGCGCCTGGACGATCGTCCGCTGGACCCCATCGCCGACGATCAGGATCTGCTGGTGCGCATCACCGAGCAGCCACCCGCCGGCTTCGTCGCCCGGCCATTGCGCGAGATGGACTTCGTGCTCTGCGCCAGCCCGGCCTATCTCGGGCGCCGCGGCACGCCGCAGCAGCCCCAGGCGCTGGCCGAGCACGATTGTCTCTACCTGGGCGAAACCCCGGGCGACCAGCGCTGGCAACTGCGCCGCGGCGACCGGGTGGAAAGCGTGACGGTGCGGGGCCGCCTGGCCTGCAACCACAGCGGCGTGCGCCTGGAAGCCACCCTCGCCGACCTGGGCATCGCCTGCCTGCCGGCCTTCGCCGCCGAAGCCGGTCTGGCCGACGGCCGCCTGCGGCGGGTGCTATCCGACTGGCAATACCTCGGCCCCTACCAGGGCACCGCCTGGCTGCTCTATCCGCCGGATCGCCAGTTGCCGGCGGCGGTCAGGGCGCTGGTGGACTTTCTGCTGGAGCGGCTCGGGCCAACCCCAGGTTCAGGCTAGCACCGCCACCGACTTGAGCTGCGCCCACACTCGACTCCCCGGCTGCAACGCCAGCCGCTCCAGCGAATAGCGGGTGATCCGCGCCAGCAGCGCCGTGCCGCCCAGGTCCAGGCGCAAGAGCACCTGGGCCGGCGAACGGGTCGGGGCGATCTCGGCGACGATGGCCGGCAGCACATTGAGGATGCTGCTGTGCTGGCGTTCCAGGCTGAGGCTGACATCCCGTGCCAGCACCTTGATGCGCAGCGACTGCCCGGGCGGCAGCGGGGCATGGGCCAGCAGCACGCGCTGCTCGCCCGACAGGCCCAGGCTGAGCAGCCCGTAGTCCGGGTCATGGCCGAGCACCCGCCCTTCCAGCACCACCCCGGCGTCGTCGGCCAGGGCGATGGGCAGGTCGAGGCGCGCCAGTACCTCGGTGGTCGGCCCACTGGCCAGCACCCGCCCCCGCTCCAGCAGCACCAGGTGATCGGCCAGCCGCGCCACCTCGTCGGGGGCATGGCTGACATAAAGGATCGGCAGCGCCAGCTCCCGGGTCAGGCGTTCCAGGTAGGGCAGGATCTCGGCCTTGCGCTCGGCGTCCAGCGCCGCCAGGGGTTCGTCCATCAGCAGCAGCCGGGGACTGGTCAGCAGCGCGCGGGCGATGCCGACCCGCTGGCGTTCGCCGCCGGACAGGCGCGCCGGCATCCGCGCGAGCAGTCCTTCGATGCCCAGCAACTCGACGACCTGCTCCAGTTCCAGCCGGCGCGCGGCGGGCGCCACCCGCTTCCAGCCGAACAGCAGGTTGCGGCGCACGTCCAGGTGCTCGAACAGATTGGCGTCCTGGAAGACGTAGCCCAGGGCGCGTCGGTGCGGCGGCAGGAACAGGCCGCGGTCGCTGTCCTGCCAGGTCTCTTCCGCCACCACCAGGCGGCCACGGGCGGCGGGCTCGAGTCCGGCCACGCACCTCAGGCAACTGGTCTTGCCCGAGCCCGAGGGACCGAACAGCGCGGTGACGCCGCTGCCGGGCAGGGCGAGGGCCACGTCCAGCACGAAGTCGGCATGCCGCAATTCGAAGCGCGCAGCGAGACTCATGTCCAGGCCGACCGCCCACGGCGCCCATAGAGCAGCAGCAGGATCACGAAGGAGAAGGCCAGCATGCCCCCGGCCAGCAGGTGCGCCTGGGGATACTCCATGGCTTCCACATGATTGAAGATCTGGGTGGAGACCACCTGGGTGCGCCCGGGGATGTTGCCGCCGATCATCAGCACCACGCCGAATTCGCCCACGGTATGGGCGAAGCCGAGGATGGCGGCGGTGACGAAGCCCGGCCGCGCCAGCGGCAGCACCACGTGGAAGAAGGTATCCAGGGGACTGGCCCTGAGGGTCGCCGCCGCTTCCAGCGGGCGCGGACCGATGGCCTCGAAGGCGTTCTGCAGCGGCTGCACCACAAAGGGCAGCGAATAGCACAGCGAACCCACCACCAGCCCGGCGAAGGTGAAGGGCAACCGCCCCAGCCCCAGCGCCTCAGTCAATTGCCCTACCCAGCCCTCCGGCCCCATGGCCAACAGCAGGTAGAAGCCGATCACCGTGGGCGGCAGCACCAGCGGCAGGGCCACCAGGGCGCCGATGGGACCCTTGAGCCGGGAGCGGGTGCGCGCCAGCCACCAGGCGAGGGGCGTACCCAGCACCAGGAGCAGCAGGGTGGTCACGCTGGCCAGTTCCAGGGTCAGACGGATCGCCGCCCAGTCCGCCGCGCTCAGGCTCATGGCGTCACTGCCGGTAGCCGTAGGCCTTGAGCACCGCGGCCGCCTGGGGGCCCTTGAGATAGGCCAGCAGCGCCTTGGCCGCCGGCTGGTCCTGGCCCTTGTCCAGCAATACGGCGTCCTGGCGGATCGGCTCATAGAGCTCGGCCGGCACGATCCAGGCCGAGCCTTCCTTGATCTTGCCGTCCCCGTAGATCTGCGACAGGGCGACGAAGCCCAGCTCGGCATTGCCGGTGGCGACGAACTGGTAGGTCTGGGTGATGTTCTGGCCTTCCACCCGCTTGGCCGCGACCGCCTCGGTCAGGCCCAGCTTGGCCAGCACCTGGGAGGCGGCCAGGCCATAGGGCGCGGTCTTGGGATTGGCCACGGCCAGGTGGGTGAAGGCGTTCTGCTTGAGCACCGCGCCGTCGCCGTCCACATAGCCGGGCTTGGGCGACCAGAGCGCCAGGGTGCCGATGGCATAGGTGAAGCGCGAGCCCTTGACCGCCGCCCCCTCGCTTTCCAGCTTGGCCGGGGTGCTGTCGTCAGCGGAGAGAAAGACCGCGAAGGGCGCGCCATTCCTGATCTGGCCATAGAGCTGGCCGGTGGCGCCGCTGGAAATCACCAGCTGATGGCCGGTGTCCTGGGCGAAGCGCTCGCCGATGGCCTTGAGCGGCGCGCTGAAATTGGCGGCCACGGCGACCTGGACCTCATCGGCCAGGGCCGGGGTGGCCAGGGCCGCGGTGAGCAGGGAAAGCAACAGGCGGGAACGGCTGGATGGCATCGGGCTTTCTTCCTCGGGGCTGGCAATCCCTCCGCAGCCGCAGGACGCTGGCGGCTGCGGAGGGCACAAAAGAAAACGCCGGCAGGTGGCCCCGCCGGCGTTGGTTCTGGCGCTTAGGCCAGCTTCTTGTACTTCACCCGCTTGGGCTGGGCCGCGGCCTCGCCCAGGCGCTTCTTGCGATCGGCTTCGTACTCGGTGTAGTTGCCTTCGAAGAACACCACGTTGGAGTCATCCTCGTAGGAGAGGATGTGGGTGGCGATGCGGTCGAGGAACCAGCGATCGTGGGAGATCACGATGGCCGCGCCGGGGAAGTCCAGCAGGGCGTCTTCCAGGGCGCGCAGGGTTTCCACGTCCAGGTCGTTGGAGGGTTCGTCCAGCAGCAGCACGTTGCCGCCCTGCTTGAGGGTCAGCGCCAGGTGCAGACGACCGCGCTCACCGCCGGAGAGATCCTTGACGAACTTCTGCTGGTCGGCGCCCTTGAAGTTGAAGCGACCCACATAGCTGCGCGAGGGTACCTCGTAGTTGCCGATCTTGATCACGTCGGAGCCATCGGAGACCTGCTCCCAGACGGTCTTGGTGTCGGACAGGTTCTCGCGGCTCTGGTCGACGCTGGCCAGTTGCACGGTGTCGCCGATCTCGATGCTGCCCGAATCCGGCTGCTCCTTGCCCATGATCATGCGGAACAGGGTCGACTTGCCCGCGCCGTTGCCGCCGATGACGCCGACGATGGCGCCCTTGGGCACCACGAAGCTCAGGTCGTCGATCAGCAGGCGATCGCCGTAGCCCTTGCTGACGTTCTTGAACTCGATGACCTTGTCGCCCAGGCGCTGGCCGGCGGGGATGTAGATCTCGTTGGTCTCGCTGCGCTTCTGGAATTCCTGGGACTGCATTTCCTCGAAGCGCTGCAGGCGGGCCTTGGACTTGGACTGGCGGGCCTTGGCACCGGAGCGCACCCATTCCAGCTCGGCCTTCATGGCCTTGGCATGGGCGGCTTCCTGCTTGGCTTCCTGGGTCAGGCGCGCGGCCTTGGATTCCAGCCAGCCGGAGTAGTTGCCCTCGAAGGGGATGCCCTGGCCACGGTCCAGTTCCAGGATCCAGCCGGCGACGTTGTCGAGGAAGTAGCGGTCGTGGGTGATGGCCACCACGGTACCGGGGAAGTCGTGGAGGAAGTGCTCCAGCCAGGCCACCGAGTCGGCGTCCAGGTGGTTGGTGGGTTCGTCCAGCAGCAGCATGTCGGGGGCCGACAGCAGCAGGCGGCACAGGGCCACGCGGCGCTTCTCGCCACCGGAGAGCACGCCGACCTTGGCGTCCCAGGCCGGCAGGCGCAGGGCGTCGGCGGCGACTTCCAGCTGGCGGTCCAGGTTGTGACCGTCGGCGGCCTGGAGGATGGCTTCCAGCTTGGCCTGCTCGGCGGCCAGGGCGTCGAAGTCGGCATCCGGCTCGGCGTAGGCGGCATAGACCTCGTCCAGGCGGGCCTGGGCCTGCTTGATCTGACCGACCGCTTCCTCGACCACCTCACGAACCGTCTGCTCGGGATCAAGTTTCGGTTCCTGCGGCAGATAACCCACATTGATACCGGGCATCGGACGCGCTTCACCTTCGATCTCGGTATCGACGCCGGCCATGATGCGCAGCAGCGTCGATTTACCCGCACCGTTCAGACCGAGCACGCCGATCTTGGCGCCGGGAAAGAACGACAGGGAGATGTTCTTGAGGATTTCACGCTTGGGCGGCACGACCTTGCCGACCCGATGCATGGTGTAGACGTATTGAGCCATGGTGGGACCTTGGGACCGGAATGAAAAACAGGGGACACAGTATGGCGTCAGCAGCGAACGCTGTCGAAACCCCGCGCGACGAAAGCGCCGGCGCTGATCACGCGGAAAAAACCGGCGGAGACACCGTCCGGTCCCTTATCATAGGCCATCCCTGCCCCGCGGAATCGGGCGCAGCCGAACGGCCATCGCCTCTGCAGGAACGCAGTCCGTCGTGAACAGCCCGCCCTCCTCGCTGCCGGAAGCGCCGCTCGCCCCCGCCTCGCGACGCCTCACCCGCGGCCTGCTCGTCCTTTCGCTGGTGGCCATGCTGGCCCTGATGTTCTGGCAGGCCTTCGCCAGCGTGGCCGAGCGCGAGGCCCTGCGGCGCGAACAGCTGGACAGCCTGACCCAGCAACTGGCCAACACCGTCGAATTCGGCCTGGCGCTCAAGGCCCAGGCGGTGCGCAGCACCCTGCGCTGGTCGCTGGACCCTACCCTGCCGCTGGCTCCCAACCTGCTGCTCGGCCTCCAGGACTTCTTTCCCGGGCTGCAACAGGTGCGCTGGCTGCCGGCCAACGCCACTCTGCGCGCCGCCCGCCTGGGCGATACGCCGGACGCCGCCTTCATCCAGCAACTGATCGCGCGCGCCGGCCAGGCCGATTTCCGCTACGGCTACAATGCCGAGGCCGCGGCGGCGCCCCTCTATGTGCTGCTGGCCGGCGATCGCGAGGAGCAGCGGGGCTGGTGGGTGCTGACCAGCGCCCCCCTGCTCGAACCCCTGTGGCGGCCGACCCGGGTCCCGTCCGGCCTCGACTGGCGCCTGGAAGATCGCGCCCAGGGCACCCTGCTGTTCCGCGGCGGGGCGACCCCGGCGGCGGACAGCCGCGATGAAGTACGCCAGGAGCTGGCCTACAGCAACTGGCAGGTGGTGGGCAGCCATCCCGCCGAAGACATGGGCACCACCCTGCTGGGGGCCTCCTTCGGCCGCCTGGCGCTGTTCGGCCTGTCCGGCCTGGTGGCGGTCATCCTGCTCTACCTGCTGCTGCGCGAAGAACGTGGCCTGCGCGCCCTGACCCTCGCCTCGCGACGCGGCCTGCGCCTGGCCGGCATCGCCCTCAACGGCATCGAGGAAGCCGTCTGCATGACCCAGGCCGACGGTCGCCTGGTCCATGTCAACGCCACCGCCGCCCGTCTGCTGGGCATCGCCGCCGATGACGCCCAGCAGTTCTTCCTCGCCAGTCTGTTGCCCGAGGTGGTGGCCCTGACGCCCGCCGAACGTGATGGCGGTGCCCTGGTCACCCTGGTGGTGGAAGGCCAGCCGCGGCGCTTCGCGGTCAGCTGCCATGCCCTGGCGGCCAGCCAGCCCAGCGCCCGCGTCCTGCGCGACCGCACCCAGACCCAGGACGGCTTCGTCTGGGTACTGCGCGACGTCACCGAGCAGCAGCGCAACCTGGAGACCATCCAGACCACCCGGCAGCGCTACGAAAGCATCTTCAACGGGGTGCACACCGGCATCTGCGTGGTCGATCTGAGCGCCGTCCATCCCCACATGCACGCACTGGGCCTGGAACGTCCCGAGCAACTGGCGGAGCTGTTCGCCCGCCAGCCCGAGGCCCTGGATGCCCTGGGCCGTCAGGTGCGCATCACCGAGATCAACCAGCGCGCCCTGGAAATGCTCGGCATCGGCCACCTGGACCAGGCCTGGGCGCGGCTGGTGGGTGACTCCCGCGTCCAGCTCGGCGGCAAGCGCTACCGCCTGCTGGCCGGTCTGCTCTCCGGCCAGCAGGTGCTGGAACTCGAGACCTGCATCGACACCGCCGAGGGCGAGCGCCATCTCTGGCTGACCATGCACCTGCCGGCCGATCCCCAGCACCTCGATGCCACCCTGCTCAGCCTCACCGACATCACCCAGCGCAAGCTCGGCGAATTGCGCCTGCTCGAGCGCGACAGCTTCTGGTCGAATCTGATCAGCGCCATCCCCGACACCCTCTACACCTACGACGTGGCCAGTGGCGAGCTGACCTACGAGAGTCATTCGCTGGCGCTCAAGCTCGGCTATCCGCCGGAGGCCTTCGCCAGCCTGGGTCGCGCGCGCCTGCACCCGGACGACGTCGAACTGCACGAGCGGGTGGTCAGCATGCGGCCGACGCTGTGCGACCAGCCCAGCAGCAGCCTCCTACGCTGGCAGCACCGCAATGGCGGCTGGCGCTGGTTCGACGTGCGCGAGCAACGCCTCGCCAGTGCGGCGGACGGCAGCGCGGCGAGCGTGGTGGGGCTGGCCCTGGACGTCACCGACATGGTCCGCGCCAGCGAGCGCCTGCGCGAGAGCGAGAATCGCTACCGGCAGCTGGCGGAAAGCATCAGCGACGTCATCTTCACCACCGACGCCCAGCTGGTGCTCAACTACCTCAGCCCCTCGGTCGAGGAATTGCTCGGCTATCCCGTCGCCGAGCTGCAACAGCGCACCCTGGCCGAGCTGGTGGTGCATTCGCGCCAGCTGCAGGAATTCCGCCGCACCCTGCAGCGGCTGTTGCGCAGCCTCGACGATCCGCGCGCCCTGGCCGAGCTGCGCCGGGAACACTTCGCGCCCCTGCTGCTGGATTGCCTGCACGCCCAGGGTCACACCCTGCAGATCGAGCTGCGCCTCAAGCCGCTGTGGGACGACCACGAGCGCTTCGCCGGCCTGCTCGGCATCTGCCGCGACATCTCCGCCCAGCGCCGCACGGAAAAGGACATGCGCATGGCGGCCACGGTCTTCGACCACTCCGCCGGCGCCATCCTGGTCACCGACCCGGCCGGCTACATCGTGCGGGTCAACCGCACCTTCACCCGCATCACCGGCTTCAGCCCCGAAGAGGTGTTCGACCAGCAGCCGATGATGCTCTGCGCGGACAAGCAGGAAGCCAACCAGCTGCAGCACGTGATGCAGCAGCTGCGCACCCAGGAGAGCTGGGAAGGCGAACTCTGGCAGCGACGCCAGGACAACGAGCCCTACCCCTCCTGGGTCGGCATCACCGCCATCCGCGACGACGACGGCGACCTGATGAGCTATGTCTGCTTCTTTGTCGACATCAGCGAGCGCAAGGCCAGCGAAAGACGCATCCATCGCCTCGCCTACTACGACGCCCTGACCCTGCTGCCCAACCGCACCCTGTTCCAGGACCGCCTGCACAACGCCCTGCAGCAGAGTCGCCACAACGGCAGCTGGGTGGTGCTGATGTTCCTCGACCTCGACCGCTTCAAGCCGATCAACGACAGCCTCGGCCACGCCGCCGGTGACCGCCTGCTCAAGGAGGTGGCCATGCGCCTGACCGCCTGCGTGGGCACCGAGGACAGCGTGGCGCGCATGGGCGGCGACGAATTCACCCTGCTGCTGTCGGGCCTGGAAACCCGCGAGGTGGCCCTGGCCCAGGCGATCCGCGTCGGCGAGCAGATCCTCACCCAGCTGTCCGAGGCCTTCGTGCTCGAAGGCCGCGAATTCTTCGTCTCCGCCAGCATCGGCATCGCCCTCTCGCCGCAGGACGGCCATGAGCTCAGCCAGCTGATGAAGAACGCTGACACCGCCATGTACCACGCCAAGGAGATGGGCAAGAACAACTTCCAGTTCTACCAGGCCGAGATGAACGCCCGCGCCCTGGAACGCCTGGAACTGGAAGCCGATCTGCGGCACGCCCTGCTGCAGGGCGAATTCCGCCTGCACTACCAGCCGCAGTACCGCTGCGACAACCGGCGCCTGACCGGGGTCGAGGCCCTGCTGCGCTGGGAGCATCCGGTGCGCGGCCACGTCTCGCCGGCGGAATTCATCCCGGTGCTCGAAGAGATCGGCCTGGTGGTCCAGGTCGGGGACTGGGTGATTCGCGAGGCCTGCCGGCAGATGCGCGAATGGCACGCGGCCAGGGTGCGCATTCCCAAGGTCTCGGTGAATCTCTCCGCGCGGCAATTCAGCGACGGCCAGCTCGGCCAGCGCATCGCCGCGATCCTCGCCGAGACCGGCCTGGCGCCGGCCTGCCTGGAACTGGAACTGACCGAGAGCATCCTGATGCGCGACGTCGGCGAGGCCCTGCAACTGCTCGGCGAACTCAAGAGCCTGGGCCTGTGCATCGCGGTGGACGACTTCGGCACCGGCTATTCCTCGCTCAACTACCTCAAGCAGTTCCCCATCGACATCCTCAAGATCGACCGCAGCTTCGTCGACGGCCTGCCCCACGGCGAGCAGGATGCGCAGATCGCCCGGGCCATCATCGCCATGGCCCACAGCCTCAATCTCTCGGTGATCGCCGAGGGCGTCGAGGAACCGGCGCAACTGGAATTCCTGCGCCTGCATGGCTGCGACGAGGTGCAGGGCTTCCTCTTCGACCGTCCGCTGCCGCCGGATCTGCTGCGCGAACGGCTGGAGCACCAGGGGCTGTTTCCGGTCCTGACATGAGACCGATGGCGCCACCGCATGACCGGCGCTCATACCTCAGAGTTCCCGCGATGGGGTAGAATACTGCCCCTCACGAGCCCGATCGGGCTCGCTCTTCGCCATGCCTCAGGGGACCCTGCCGCCATGTTCAGCCGTGAAACCACCCTCGCCCGCTTCGACGCCGACCTGTATGCCGCCATGCAGCAGGAAGCCCAGCGTCAGGAAGATCACATCGAGCTGATCGCTTCGGAGAACTACACCAGCCCGGCGGTCATGGAAGCCCAGGGCAGCGTGCTGACCAACAAGTACGCCGAAGGCTATCCCCACAAGCGCTACTATGGCGGCTGCGAATACGTCGACGTGGTCGAGCAACTGGCCATCGACCGCGCCAAGCAGCTGTTCGGCGCCGACTACGCCAACGTCCAGCCGCACTCCGGCTCCCAGGCCAACTCGGCCGTCTACCTCGCGCTGATCGAAGCCGGTGACACCATCCTCGGCATGAGCCTGGCTCACGGCGGTCACCTGACCCACGGCGCCACCGTGTCCTCTTCCGGCAAGCTGTACAACGCCGTGCAGTACGGCATCGACGAGCAGGGCCTGATCGACTACGCCGAGGTCGAGCGCCTGGCCCAGGAGCACAAGCCCAAGGTCATCGTCGCCGGCTACTCCGCCTACTCCCAGGTGCTGGACTTCGCCCGCTTCCGTGCCATCGCCGATGCCGTGGGTGCCTACCTGTTCGTCGACATGGCACACTTCGCCGGCCTGGTCGCCGCCGGCGTCTACCCCAACCCGGTCCCCTTCGCCGACGTGGTCACCAGCACCACCCACAAGACCCTGCGCGGTCCGCGTGGCGGCCTGATCCTGGCCAAGGCCAACGAAGCCATCGAGAAGAAGCTCAACTCGGCGGTCTTCCCCGGTGCCCAGGGCGGCCCGCTGATGCACGTCATCGCCGGCAAGGCGGTGTGCTTCAAGGAAGCCCTGCAGCCCGAGTTCAAGACCTACCAGCAGCAGGTGATCAAGAACGCCCAGGCCATGGCCGGCGTGTTCATCGAGCGTGGCTTCGACGTCGTCTCCGGCGGCACCGACAACCACCTGTTCCTGCTCAGCCTGATCAAGCAGGAAATCACCGGCAAGGACGCGGACGCCGCCCTGGGTCGCGCCTTCATCACCGTGAACAAGAACTCGGTGCCGAACGATCCGCGCTCGCCCTTCGTCACCTCCGGTCTGCGCATCGGCACCCCGGCCGTCACCACCCGTGGCTTCCAGGAAGCCGAGTGCCGCGAACTGGCCGGCTGGATCTGCGACATCCTCGGCAACATGGGCGACGAATCGGTGATCGACGCCGTCCGTGAAAAGGTCAAGGCCGTCTGCGCTCGCCTGCCGGTCTACGGCAAGTAAGAGGCACGCCTTCCCCCTCTCCCCCTGGGAGAGGGCCGGGGTGAGGGAACCCCCAGAACAAAGAGCCCCGACCAAATGGCCGGGGCTCTTTGCATTTCCAGAAGGGTCGTCAAGGCAGCCAGGCCAGCTCTTGTCGCACGCCGGAAGCTTCCGAAAACGAAAAACCCTGGCCAGTGCCGGGGTTTTTCTTTGTCAGGCGTCGATCAGGCCTTAGAGGACCTGGAGATCGCCCAACCCATCCAGGTAGCGCTCGGCGTCCAGCGCCGCCATGCAGCCGGCACCGGCCGAGGTGATGGCCTGGCGGTAGGTGTGGTCGGCCACGTCGCCGGCGGCGAACACGCCCGGCACGTTGGTGGCGGTGGCATTGGCCTCGCGGCCGCCCTTCACCACCAGATAGCCGTCGTGGGTCTCCAGCTGGCCTTCGAACAACCCGGTGTTGGGGGTATGGCCGATGGCGACGAACAGACCGGCCACCTGCAGCTCTTCGCTGCTGCCATCGTTGTTCTTGATGCGCACGCCGGTGACGCCCATGTTGTCACCCAGCACCTCGTCGACGCTGGCGTTGAGTTTGAGCGCCATCTTGCCCTCGGCGACCCGGGCACGCAGCTTGTCCTGCAGGATCTTCTCGGCGCGGAAGGTCTCGCGGCGGTGGATCAGGGTCACCTTGCTGGCGATGTTGGCCAGGTACAGGGCTTCCTCGACCGCGGTGTTGCCGCCGCCGACCACCGCCACCTCGCGGTTGCGATAGAAGAAGCCGTCGCAGGTGGCGCAGGCGGACACGCCCTTGCCCATGAAGGCCTCCTCGCTGGCCAGGCCCAGGTAGCGGGCGCTGGCACCGGTGGCGATGATCAGGGCGTCGCAGGTGTAGGTGGCGCTGTCACCCTTGAGGGTGTAGGGCTTGCCGCCAAAGTCCACGGCGTTGATGTGATCGAAGACGATCTCGGTCTCGAAGCGCTCGGCGTGCTCGCGCATCCGCTCCATCAGCGCCGGACCGGTCAGGTCGTGGGGGTCACCCGGCCAGTTGTCGACCTCGGTGGTGGTGGTCAGCTGGCCGCCCATCTGCATGCCGGTGATCAGCAGCGGCTTGAGGTTGGCACGGGCGGCATAGACCGCGGCCGTGTAACCGGCCGGACCGGAACCGAGGATGATGAGACGCGAATGGCGCGAGTTGCTGACTTCAGACATGACATTCTCCCTGCCGGGGTCTCCGGCAGACCTAAGAGTAGAGTGGCCGGCGCGCCCTGGGGGCATGCCGGCCGGTGTGCGTGCGGAGCCGTTCCGCAAGCGCCGGTCGCTCCTGGCGACGGCGCGACCGGCGCCGATAGGCGGACACCGGGTCCAGGGATGGGGCTCAGCGTACCGGGTGCCGCCCCTCCACAGAAGCGACCATTCTAAATCCAGACCATAGGGCGCGCCTATGTCGACCGCTTCGGCCAGGGAGCCCTGAGGTAAGCTGTGCCTCCCGCCACCTGTCAGGAATCTTCATGGCTGTCGCTCCGCTGTCCGGCTCCGCCTACTTCGCCGAAGGGCTGCGCCTGGTGACCCGCCCCGGCATGCGCCGCTTCGTGGTCATCCCGCTGACCATCAACCTGCTGCTCTACGCCGCCATTCTCACCTTTGCCGTGCGCGGCTTCGAGGGTTGGCTGGAGCAGCTGATGCCGAGCCTGCCGGCCTGGGCGAGCTTCGTCGAATGGCTGCTCTGGCCGCTGTTCGTGCTCCTGCTGCTGGCGATCATCTTCTTTACCTTCACGATGCTGGCCAACCTGGTGGCGGCGCCCTTCAACGGCTTTCTGGCGGAAAAGGTCGAGGTCATGGTGCGCGGCCAGGACGACTTCCCGCCGTTCAACCTCACCGAACTGGTCACCATGGTGCCACGCACCCTGCAGCGCGAACTGCGCAAGCTGGGCTACTACCTGCCGCGCGCCCTGGGCCTGCTGGTGCTGACCTTCATCCCCGGCCTCAACCTGATCGCCGCGCCGCTGTGGATCCTGTTCGGCGTCTGGATGATGGCGGTGCAGTACATCGACTTTCCCGCCGACAACCACAAGCTGGACTTCCGTGCCATGCTCGCCTGGCTGCGCACCCGCCGCCTGCGCTGCCTGGGCTTTGGCGGGGTGACCTACCTGGCGCTGCTGGTCCCTGGCCTGAACGCCCTGTTCATGCCCGCCGCGGTGGCTGGGGCGACGCTGTTCTGGGTGCGTGAAGGGGGCGACAAGGCCCTGGTGGTGCGTCCCCAAGGCAGCCTGGCCCGGTAGGGTGGAAAACCGCGCAGCGTTTTCCACGCGGCCATCGTGCCTCCGTGGATGAGGCTGCGCCGTCATCCACCCTAGGCCGCATCATCCAACCAGCCCCCTCTCCCCCTGGGAGAGGGTTGGGGTGAGGGCCACCCCGCACGGACGCCACAAACGACAACGCCCGCGCCGGCAAGGCCGGACACGGGCGTCGCAGGAGCCTGAGGCCAGGCTTAGTGGTGGTGACCACCTTCGCCATGGATGTGGCCGTGGGCGATTTCTTCGTCGCTGGCCGCACGCACGTTGACCACCTTGACGTCGAAGTTCAGACGCTGGCCAGCCAGGGGGTGGTTGCCGTCGACGGTGACCTGGTCGCCGTCGATGTCACGCACGGTGACGATCTGCATGGCGCCGTCCGGGCCGGAGGCGTGGAACTGCATGCCCACTTCCAGCTCGTCCACGCCTTCGAACATTTCCTTGCCCAGGGTGGCAACCAGTTCGGGGGTGTATTCGCCGTAGGCGTCTTCCGGCTCGATGGCCACCTTCAGCTCGTCGCCGGCCTGCTTGCCGGACAGGGCGCGCTCGAGGCCGGGAATGATGTTGCCCGCGCCTTGCAGGTACACCAGCGGAGCACCACCAGCGGAGCTGTCGATGACTTCGCCGGCGTCGTTGGTCAGGGTGTAGTCGATGGATACTGCCGTGTTCGCCGCGATCTGCATGGCCAGAACCTTCATGCTGGGAAAAAATAGGATTGACGCATCAGTCTACGCGTCCAACCTAGCAATTGCGAATGCGTTCGGTCAGTCCCCTGGCGCCCGCAGGCATCTGGAGGGCGCCCCTGCAACGGTGCCCGACCGCTCGTCACGAGATCGCCATGGCCGCTTCACGGGGCTGTCATCCCGGCTACCTAGGGTTTGCTGCATACCCACTGCCGGAGCCCTGCCATGCCGATTCCAGTGTCCGCACCGCCCGCGCTGCGCGCCGAACGCCTGTCGACCGCCGCGGATATCCGCGCCGCCCAGCGCCTGCGGGCTGAGGTCTTCGGCAGTACCTACGGCGTGCATTTCGCCGACAACCTCGACCAGGACGCCTACGACGCCCACTGCCTGCACCTGGGGGTGCGCGACCTGCGCAGCGGCGAGCTGATCGCCACCACGCGACTGCTCGACGGACGCCGCCGCGAGCGCCTGGGCAGTCTCTACAGCGAAAGCGAATTCCAGCTGGAAGGCCTGGACGGCCTGCAGGGTCCGCTGCTGGAAATCGGCCGCACCTGCGTGGCGCCCGGGCATCGCACCGGCGCGGCCATCGCCCTGCTGTGGGCGGAACTGGCCGAGATCATGGCCTGTGGCGACTATCGCTACCTCATGGGCTGCGCCAGCGTGCCCATGGCCGATGGCGGCCTGCAGGCCGCCGCCCTGCTGCGCCAGGCCGCGCGGGACGAACGCATCCCGGCGATCCGCGCCACGCCGCGGCGCCCGCTGCCCTTCGTCGCCGTGCCCGACAACCTGGTGGTGCAGCTGCCGCCCCTGCTCAAGGCCTATCTGCGCCTGGGCGCCCAGGTCTGCGGCGCGCCCTGCTGGGATCCGGAATTCGGCGTGGCCGACGTCTTCATCCTGCTCAAGCGCGAAGACCTCTGCCCGCGCTATGCCCGCCACTTCAAGGCCGCGGTATGAGGCGACTGCGCCTCGCCCTGCGGCTGTTGCCGGTGCTGGCCGCGCTGCTGCTCGGGGCGCTGTTCGCCCTGACGGTGGCGCTGGCGGTAACGCTCGGTCGGCGGCCCTGTCTGGGGCTGCGGCAACGGCTGACGCGGCGCTTCTTCCAGCTGCTGGCCCGGGCGCTGCGCCTGCGCCTGGAGGTCTGGGGCGAGGTGCCGCGCGGCACCCATCTGTGGCTGGCCAATCATGTGTCCTGGCTGGACATCGTCGCCCTCGGCAGCCTGCGGCCGCTGGGTTTCCTGTCCAAGGCGGAGGTGGCGGACTGGCCCTTCGCCGGCTGGCTGACGCGCCAGGCCGGCACCCTGTTCATCCGCCGCGGTGCCGAACGCGGCGACGCCCTGGGCGAGGCCTTGACCACGCGCCTGACCCAGGGCCTGTCACTGGCGCTCTTTC
This sequence comes from Pseudomonas sp. Pso3, assembly GCF_055393275.1. NCBI lineage: Bacteria > Pseudomonadati > Pseudomonadota > Gammaproteobacteria > Pseudomonadales > Pseudomonadaceae > Pseudomonas > Pseudomonas sp. Pso3. Next base: position 4,119,990 of record NZ_AP043687.1, read on the forward strand.
CCGAGGGCACCACCACCGACGGCAGCGTGCTGCGCACCTTTCATGGTCGGCTGCTGAGTCCGGCCATCGCCACCGGCACCCCGCTGCAACCCGTGGCCCTGAGCTACTGGCGCCACGGCGAGCCGGATCGGGACGCGGCCTTCATCGGCGACGACGACCTGGTGAGTCATCTGCTGCGGCTGCTGGACAACGGCGGGACCACCCTGAGGATCGAGTTGCTGCCCGCGGTGCTGCCCCAAGGCCAGGCGCGCCAGGTACTGGCGGGTCGCTGCCAGGCGGCCATCGCCGGCCGCCTCGGGATTCAGCTGGAAACCCGCGCCGCCCGCTCGGCGGCGGCAAAGGCCTGCAACTGCGGATAGAAGTCGCGGAAATCTGCCAGCAGGCCATCGTAGGCGGCGTCCAGTTCGGCGAAGGCCCCGGCCAGCAGCTCCGGGCGTGACAGCCGCCGCGCCATGCCTTCCACCACCCGCTCCAGCACGGCGAAGTCTTGGTAGCTGCCCAGCCAGTCCTGACGCGCCATCAGGGGCGCGATGCGGGCCAGCCGCGGCGGCAGCTCCGGCTCCTCCAGCAGGGTCTGGTAGCAGTCCGCGACGAAATCCGGCAGCGGCTGCTCGGCATAGTCGTGCCAGAGGCGCGCCAGGCAGTGATCGAAGAAGACATCCACCAGCAGTCCGGCCACCCGCCGCCGCGCCGCGGGCAACCGGGTCTTGGCCCGGATCACCAGGGGATGGTCGTCGGTATAGACGTCGATGCGCCGGTGCAGCCGGATGCCGGCGGCGATCCCGGCCGGCCAGAGGTCCGCCGGGCCCTTGACGAAATCGCCGTAGAGACTGCCGAGGCGATCTTCGCGGCCGGGGCCGCCCAGGTGCAGGTGCGCGAGATAATTCATCCCCTCAGCATACTCCAGCCGCGACCGGGCGGTTTTCCTGGACGACCCGCGGCTGCTAGGCTCGGACCTCCCTTCCCTGTCCGCTGGAGTCGTCATGCCCGTTCGCGCCGTGTTCCTCGACTATGCCTCTCTCGACCTGGGCGATCTGGACCCGGCGCCCTTGCGCGCGGTGTTCGACGAACTGGAACTCCATCCGGCGAGCGCCCCGGAGGAGGTCGCGGCGCGCCTGGCCGGCGCCCAGGTCGCCCTCGTCAACAAGGTGGTGCTGGACGCCGCCATCCTGGCCGCCTGCCCCGAGTTGAAGCTGGTGCTGGTCAGCGCCACCGGCACCAACAACATTGACCTGGAGGCCGCGCGCGCCCAGGGCGTGCGCGTCTGCAACTGCCAGGGCTACGGCACCGCCTCGGTCGCCCAGCACACCCTGGCGCTGCTGCTGGCCCTGGCCACCCGGTTGCCGGACTACCAGGCGGACATCCGCGCCGGTCGCTGGCAGACCGCCAGCCAGTTCTGCCTGCTCGATCACCCCATCGTCGAGCTGGAAGGCAAGACCCTCGGCCTGCTCGGCCTCGGCGAACTGGGCAGCGCGGTCAAGCGGCTGGCCGAAGCCTTCGGCATGCAGACCCTGGTGGGCCAGTTGCCCGGTCGCCCCGCCCGCCCGGGCAGCCTGCCGCTGGCCGAGCTGCTGCCCCAGGTGGACGCCCTGACGATGCACTGCCCGCTGACCGAGCAGACCCGCGGCCTGATCGGTACGGCGGAACTGGCGGCGATGAAACCCACGGCCTTCCTGGTCAACACCGCCCGCGGCGGCATCGTCGACGAACAGGCCCTGGCCGACTGCCTGAGACGCGGCCACCTGGCCGGCGCCGCCACCGACGTGCTCAGCGTCGAGCCGCCGCGCGACGGCAATCCGCTGCTGGCCGGTGACATTCCACGACTGATCGTCACCCCGCACAACGCCTGGGGCAGTCGCGAGGCGCGCCAGCGGATCATCGGCCAGCTCGCCGCCAATGCCGAAGGTCATTTCGCCGGCACGCCGCAGCGGGTGGTCTGCTAAAGTTCGCGCTTTTTTCGCCAGGTAGCCCCATGGATCCGCGCAGCGAAGTCCTCCTCCGTCACCCCGAGCGCTTTGGCGGCGCCTTGCTGCTCGCCGGCTTGCCGGCCGATGAGCTGCTCGGCAGCCTGCCTGCGGCCAGCGGCTGGAGTTGGCATGCGGGCGAGGCCGAACAACTGATGCGGCGCTATCCGGGTCGCGTCAGCCTGGGGATCGAGCCCCCGGCGGGCGACTTCACCGCTGCCGTGCTGTTCCTGCCCAAGTCCCGCGAGGCCACCGACTTCCTGCTCACTGCCCTGAGCCAGCGCCTGCCGGCCGCGGGTAGTCTGTTTCTGGTCGGGGAAAAGAAGGCCGGGATCGAACGCGCGGCGCGCCAGCTGGGCGTCCTGGGCCAGGCCAGCAAGCTCGACAGCGCCCGCCATTGCCAACTGTGGGTGGTGCAGGACCCTAGCACCTCGGCCGATCCGCAGCCGGACGCCTGGCTGCAACGCCATCGGCTGGAGCGGGCGGGGATGAGTCTGGAGATTCTCAGCCTACCGGGTGTGTTCAGCCATGGCCGGCTGGACGTGGGCACGGCGCTGCTGCTGGAACACCTCGACGGCCTGCCCGAGGGGGCGGTACTGGACTTCGGTTGTGGCGCCGGCGTGGTCGGCGCCGCCCTGGCCCGCCGCTATCCCGCCAGCACCCTGCACCTGCTCGACGTGGACGCCTTCGCCGTGGCCAGCAGTCGCCAGACCCTGGCGGCCAATGGCCTGGCCGCAACCGTGATCGCCGGTGACGGCATCGCCGCGGCGCCCAGCGGTCTTGCCGCCATCGTCAGCAATCCGCCCTTCCACAGCGGCGTGAAGACCGACTACCGCACCACCGAGACCCTGCTGGCCGAGGCGGTGCGCCATCTGCGTCCCGGCGGAGAGTTGCGCCTGGTGGCCAACAGCTTCCTGCGCTATCCGCCACTGATCGAGGCCGCCTTCGGCAATTGCCGCACCCTGGCCGAACGCGACGGCTTCAAGGTCTACAGCGCCCGGCGGCGGTAGCGACGCCGAGCCCTGCCGGGCTTCACTGCACTCAACCCAGCCTACGGCGCCTACCCGCCCCCTCTCCCCCTGGGAGAGGGCTGGGGTGAGGGAAGTACCTTCCCCCAAACCCAAATCCTCAACCCTTCTTCGCCGCCTCGTACAGCGGCATCACCTTGGGAATCGCCGCCTGCAGGGCCTTGGTGCGGTTGGCGTCGGAGGGGTGGGTGCTGAGGAATTCCGCCGGCTGCTTGCCCTGGCTGGCCTGCGCCATCTTCTGCCAGAGGGTGATGGCGGCATTGGGGTTGTAGCCGGCGCGCGCCGAGAGCTCCAGACCGATGAGATCCGCCTCGTTCTCGTTGCCGCGGCTGAACGGCAGGGTCAGGGCCACCTGGGACACCTGGTCGGCCAGCTGCATGCCGCCCTGGCCGACGCCCAGCAGGGCGCCGCCGAGGTTCTCGCCCATCTGGATGGCATAGGCCCGCGACATCTGCTCGCGGCTGTGCTCGCGCAGGGCGTGGGCGATCTCGTGGCCCATCACCGCCGCCAGTTCGTCGTCGGTCAGCTTGAGCTGATCGATGAGGCCGCTGTAGACGAAGATCTTGCCGCCCGGGCCGCAGTTGGCGTTGAGTTCGTCGCTCTGCACCAGGTTGACCTGCCAATCCCAGTTCACCGCGTCCGGACGGAAGGCCGCGGTCTGCGGGATCAGCCGCTTGGCGATGGCGGCCACGCGCTTGCCGTCGGCCGTATCGTTGGCCAGCTTGCCGGCGGACTTGGCCTCGCTGACCGTCTTGGCATAGGACTGGGCGTACATCTGGTTGACCTGCTGCTCGGACAGCATGCTGAACATGTACTGCTTGCGCTGCACCCCGACCGCACCACCGGAGGTGGTATTGACGGTCTGGCAGGCGACCAGCAGCAGGCTCAGGGACAGGCCTGCGAGGGGAAGGATACGGCGCATGGGAATCTCCAGGTATCGAGGCGGATACAGTCTAGAGAGGGGCGTCAGACCCGGCAACGTCCGGTAATGCCCGGCAACGCTCTCCTGCCAGCCGACCGGAGGCCTCAATGGACAGACATCTGCGCCGATAGCTCCCGGTATCGAACGCCCCGGAGTCCCCCATGAATTCCCGCTCCATCCGCACCTCCATCACCCTGCTGGCCGGCGCCTGCATCCTGGCGGTGGTCGCTGCCCTGATCGCCTACACCCTGTTCGCCGGTCAGCGCACCCGCGCCCTGGTCGACAGCCATACCGAGGCCCTGGCCGCCACGGCCGCCGAAGCCCGGCTCACGGCCGAGGCCGAGGCCGTGGGCAACCAGCTGCAACGCCAGCTGGACGTCCCCCTGCAACTGGCCAGTCAGCTGGCGCAACTCAACGTGGCCATGGCCAGTCCGGGCGACCAGCAGGTCGAGCTGGATCGCCAGAGTCTGGTCCGCCTGCTGGGCCGGAGTCTGCAGCGCCAGTCCGGCCTGCTCAGTCTCTATACCGTCTGGGAGCCCAATGCCATCGACGGCCAGGACGACCGCCATCGCGGTAATGCCGCGGCCGGCTACGACGAGCAGGGGCGCTTCACCCCCTGGTGGCACAAGACCCTCGACGGCGATGTGACGGTGGAACCGATCGGCCCGACCGTGGAAAGCCAGACCCGGCTGCCCTCGGGCGTGCGCGAAGGCGAGTACTACCTCTGCCCGCGGGAAAATCGCACCACCTGCGTGCTCGACCCCATGCCCGACACGGTCAACGAGCAGCAGGTGCTGATCGCCTCCTTCAACGTGCCGATCCTAGTCGGCGACGCCTTCAAGGGCGTGGTCGGTGCCGACGTGCCGCTGGACTTCATCCAGCGCCAGCTGGTCAAGGCCAATGGCCGCCTCTATGGCGGCGTGGGCCGCATGGCCCTGGTGGCCGGCCGCGGCACCCTGGTCGCCTACACCGCCGATGCCAGCCAGCTGGGCAAACCGGCCGAACCGGTGCTGGGCGCGACCCTGGCCGGCCTCAAGGACCTCGGCGAAGGCGTCACCCGGCGCTTCGACGCCAAAACCGAGCGCTACCAGGTCTATCTGCCGCTGCGCTTCGCCGGCGACAACCGCCAGGTCTGGACGCTGATCATCGAACTCCCCCGCGAAGCCGTACTGGCCGACCTCTACAGCCTCAAGGACACCCTTGGCAGCCAACGCCACCAGGACGTGATCGGCATGCTGCTGGTGGGCCTGGCGGTCGCCGGCGCCGGTCTGCTGGTGCTCTGGCTGATCAGCCTGCGCATCGCCCGGCCGCTGCGGCAGATGGTGACCATGCTCGACGCCATCGGCCAGGGCGACGGTGACCTCACCCAGCGCCTCGCCACCGAGCGCCGCGACGAGGTCGGCGCCATGGCCGGCGGCTTCAATCGCTTCCTGGCCTCGCTGCAGGGCCTCATCGGCCAGCTGATCCGCTCGGTGGGCGAGGTGGCCTCGGCCGCCGAGCACACCTCCCATATCGCCCAGCGCACCCGCGACGGCGTGCAGCGCCAGCTGCAGGAGATCGACCAGTTGGCCACCGCCATGCAGGAGATGACCGCCACCGCCCAGGACGTGGCCGGCAATGCCGGTCGCGCGGCGCGGGCCGCCACCGAGGCGGACGGCGCGGTCAACGAAGGCCAGCGGCTGGTGCAGCAGAACGTCGCCAGCAGCGCCGCCCTCGCCCGGGAGATCGAGCGCGCGGTGGAGCAGGTCCGCCGGGTCGCCGAGGACAGCGAGAACATCGGCTCCATCCTCACCACCATCAACGGCATCGCCGAGCAGACCAATCTGCTGGCGCTCAACGCCGCCATCGAGGCGGCGCGCGCCGGCGAGCAGGGCCGCGGCTTCGCCGTGGTGGCCGACGAGGTGCGCAACCTGGCGCAAAAGACCCAGGTCGCCACCGGCGAGATCCAGGAGATGATCCAGCGCCTGCAGCAGGGCACCCGCGAGGCGGTGACGGTGATGCAGGCCAGCGGTGCCCAGACCAGCACCCAGGTCGCCCAGACCGAGGCCACCCGCCAGGCCCTGGACACCATCCTGGCGGCGGTGGGCGAGATCACCAGCATGAACCTGCAGATCGCCAGCGCCGCGGAAGAACAGAGCGCGGTGGCCGAGGACATCAATCGCAACGTGGTCAATATCGGCCAGAGCGCCCAGGCGGTCCACGGCGAAGCCGACAGCGCCTCCCGCGCCGGCCAGCAACTGCGCGAACTGGCCGAACAGCAACGCCAGCTGGCGGGACGGTTCCGGGTCTAGCCCCCTCCCCTCAAGTGCCAAGCCACCCCCTCTCCCTCCTGGGAGAGGCAGGGGTGAGGGCCGCGTCTACAGCGGGGTCAGACACTCCGGCCCGTCCACCTCGGGTCGGTTGACGATATCGGCCAGCACCCGCTCGCGCAGCGGCATGCCGCCCGTGGCCAACAGCGCCTGCAGGGCTTCGGGCGAGCTGTTCGGATCCTGCCAGAGGGCACGCCCCGCTTCATCCAGCAGGATCGGCCGCCGCAGCGGGCCGGCGGCCTGGGTGACCATGGCCACCGACAGCCAGAGCTGGTCCCCGGCCGGATAGGCCTCCCAGAGCGCGGCGAACCAGGCCAGGGGTTCGCCATTGAGCATCCAGTAGGGCCGCTTGCGATGATTGCCGCGCCATTCGTAGAAGCCGTTGGCGGGCAGCAGGCAACGCCGCAGGCGAAAGGGCTCGCGAAACATCGGCTGGGTGGCCAGGCTTTCGGCGCGGGCGTGGGTGGGGGTGCGGGAAAGATCGGTGAGCCAGGGCGGAGTCAGTCCCCAGCGACCGCTGTCGACCCGCTCGCCCTCGGCGGTCCGCCGCTGCAGTAGCACCTGCTGATGGGGGGAGATGTTCCAGCGCGGCGCATGCTTTTCGGGGAATCCCGCCAGGGCGGCGAATTCGGCGGGCCAGCGGAACAGGGCGTAGCGTCCGGACATGAAAACCTTTTTAGGTTCTTTACGAAAAGTCGCCGAGCGAAGGTCAGGCGAGGCGAAAAATGCTGAGGAAGCGGAGTTTACAAGTGGTAAATGAGCATTCCGAAGCGTTTTTCAACGAAGCATCACCGATGCGTAGGCACTTTTCGTCTAGAACCTAGCAGACGAGGATGCCCTGCTCGGGGGAGGGATCCTCTCCCGGCAGGGGCGTGGCGGCATTGTACGCGGCGATCAGCGCCTGCGCGCGGAGGGCCTCCTCATCCTCGACCAGCAGGCCGAGCAGCCCTGCCGCCGGCAGGTCGCCGATGCCCCCGAGCAGATGGCGCCCGGCAAGAAAGCCGCTGATGCCTTCGCTGGCCAGCACCGCCAGGAGCAATTCACCCTCGTGCAGCGAACCCGGCTCGTAAATGCGACGCATCAGTCGTCCTCCCGACGAACCTCGAGATTCCAGTCCTCGCCATCGGTGTGCAGGCCGAAGCGGATCGGCCGGCAGCAGACTTCGCAGTCTTCGTAGTAGTCCTGATCACCGCCGCTGAGGTCGAGCACCACCTCGCCCGGTTCGCCGCAATAAGGGCAATCGTATTCCTGGCTTTCCAGCATCTGCCTGCACTCCTCGACCGCCAACCTGCCGCCCATCCGGCCCCTGGCGCTTGCATCTGGCGCCACGCCCACTACTATGGCCGCCGGAATTTCTACAAGAGAACACCATGGGCGAGTTCGAAGCCATTCGACCCTATAACGACGCGGAAGTCCCCGGGGTTCTGGCCCGCCTGATCGACGACGACCACTTCATCGCCATCCTCGCCGGCTACCGTTTCCCGCGCCTGTCCAAGGGCCTCGGCTGGGTGGTGCGGCCCCTGTTGCGCACCCGCCTGCGCCAGGAACTGGGCGGCATCCAGAGCGTCGCCGCGCTGCAGGACAAGCTCGAACCCTATGTGGATCGCGCCATCGAAAAGGCCTCGGACGGCGTCACCTACTCCGGTATCGACCAGCTGCGCAGCGGCCGGGCCTATCTGTTCCTGGCCAACCACCGCGACATCGTGATGGACCCGGCCTTCGTCAACTATGCCGTCTACCACGCCGGCCTGCCAACGCCGCGCATCGCCATCGGCGACAACCTCCTGCAGAAGCCCTTCGTCAGCGACCTGATGCGGCTGAACAAGAGCTTCATCGTGCACCGCTCCATCAGCGGCCGGCGCGAGAAGCTGGCGGCGTACCAGAATCTGTCCGCCTACATCAATCACTCGATCCGCCAGGACGGCCAGTCCATCTGGATTGCCCAGGCCGAGGGCCGGGCCAAGGATGGCGACGACCGTACCGATTCGGCCATCCTCAAGATGTTCCACATGAGCTGCAAGGACGCCCCCTTCGCCGAGCTGGTCAAGGCGCTGAACATCGTGCCGGTGTCCATCAGCTACGAATTCGATCCCTGCGACCAGGCCAAGGCCCGCGAACTGCACATCCGCGCCACCACCGGCGGCTATACCAAGGCGCCGGGCGAGGACGACGTCAGCATCGCCCTGGGCATCACCGGCTACAAGGGCCGGGTGCACGTGGCCTTTGGCGAGCCGGTCACGGGTGAGTTCGAGGATGCCAAGGCGCTGGCCCAGGAAATGGACCGGCAGATCCTCGGCAACTACCGGCTGTTCCCGGCCAGCTACCTGGCCTATGCCGCCTCGGAGGGTCGCGATCCGGAGCTGGCCGTGCCCGCGGTGGACGCCCTGTTTCCCGCCGAGGAAATCGCGGTCGCCCGCGGCGAGTGGGAAAAGCGCCTGGCCGAGTGCCCGGCGGAATACCGGGCGCAGCTGGTGCGCCAGTACGCCCAGCCGGTGCTCAACAAGTACCGCGTGCTGGCCGGCCTGGAATAGCGGTCGGCGACCCATGAAAAAGCCCGGCACTGGCCGGGCTTTTTCATGGGCGTCGGGTTTTCAGCGACCGCTGAGCACCTGGACCACGGTCGGATCCTTGAACACCCGGGTCAGGGCGTCGCTCAGCACATCGCTGACCAGCTTGGTGTTGGCCTCGGCGTTGGGCGCCATGCCAAAGCGCTGGTTGAGGCTGGCGCCGTAGCGGCCGCGGTAGCCGCGCTGGCTGTTGCGCACGTCGACCTGGAAGGCCGCGGCGACGTCGGAGGCGGTGACGTACAGTTCCTTGGGCGACTGGTAGTTCAGCTCGGCCAGGGTCAGGGTCAGCTGGGGCGCGCCGGGGCCGGCATTGGGCGACGGGGTGAAGCCCATCTGGCGGACCGCCTTCTCGGCTTCGGCCTGCAGCTTGGGAATCACGTCCTGGGTCTGCACCACCACCACGCTGGTGTCGGGATAGAGACCGCCACGGGTGCCGAGGGTAAAGGAGGAGCGACCGTCGACCACCCGGACCGAGACCGGCTGGCCCTGGCCGACCGGGGCGATGGGCGCGGTGATCTGGGGTTGCGGACTCAATTGCTGGGGGCTGCTGGCGCAGCCGGCCAGGGTCAGACCAGTGGCGGCGAGCAGGCCGAGCAACAGGCGATAGCGCATGCAGAGACTCCAGAGAAAGGGACAGGGGGCAGTATACCCAGCCCCCCAGCGGCGTCGATAGACGGGCACCCCGGACAGAAGAACGCCGGCACGAGGCCGGCGTCTTCCTGGAGCAGGGTCAGGGCTTGGCCGCCAGCGGCGGTCGCGTCTGGCTGCGCTCCAGCCAGCCACCGCCGAGGGCCTTGTACAGGGTGACCTCGCTGTTGAGCTGGTTGAGTCGATCGGTGATCAGCTGCTGCTGGGCGCTGTACAGCGAGCGCTGGGCGTCGAGCACCGTGAGGTAGTTGTCGATGCCCTGGCGATAGCGCAGGTTGGCCAGGTCGTAGTACTCCTGGCTGGCCTGCACCAGGTCCTGCTGGGCCTGCAACTGGTCGTCGTAGGTGCCCTTCGCCGCGAGGGCATCGGCCACTTCGCGGAAGGCGGTCTGGATCGACTTCTCGTAGGTGGCGACGTTGATGTCCTTCTGGATCCTGGCCGCATCCAGGCTGGCCTTGAGACTGCCGGCCGTGAAGATCGGGATGTTGATGCTCGGCGAGAAGGTCCAGTAGCCGGAGCCGGCGTCGAACAGGCCATTCAGATCGCGACTGGCCGTGCCACCCTGGGCGGTCAGGCTGATGCGCGGGAAGAAGGCCGCCCGCGCTGCGCCGATGTTGGCGTTGGCGGCGCGCAGCTGCAGCTCGGACTGGAGGATGTCCGGGCGCTTCTGCAGGAGATCCGACGGCAGGTTGGCCGGCAGGTCGGCGAGCAGGTCCTTGCCGTCCAGGCCCTTGCCCTGCGGCAGGTCGGCCGGGATCGAGGTGCCCAGCAGCAAGGCCAGGGCGTTGCGATCCTGGGCCACCTGGCGGGTGTATTGCGCCAGATTCGCCCGCGCCCCTTCCAGGGCGGTGCGCGACTGGCGAAGGTCCAGGCCGCTGGCCACGCCGTTCTCCACGGTCTGACGGGTCAGGTCGTAGGAGCGCTGATAGGCGTCCAGGGTCTCGCGGGTCAGTTGCAGCATGCGCTGGTCGGTGAGCCAGGCGTAGTAGGCGTTGGCCACTTCCGAGACCAGCGAGATCTGGGTGCTGCGACGTCCTTCGCTGGTGGCGAAGTAGTTGAGCAGCGCCTGCTCGCTGAGGCTGCGCAGGCGACCGAAGAGGTCCAGCTCATAGGAGGTGAAGCCCAGGGTCACGCTGTACTGGCTGCTGATGCTGCCGCCGCCACCGCCACCCGCGCCGTTGGCGCTGTTGCCGGCGAGCAGTTCGCGGATGGCGGAGACCTGGCTCAGGTCTTCAGGCTGGCGGGTACGGGTCCCGGTGCCGCTGACACTGATGTCGGGAAACAGCTCGGCGCGCTGCACGCGGTACTGCGCCTGGTAGAGGCGCACGTTCAGCGCGGCCTGGCGCAGGTCGCGGTTGTTGTCCAGTGACAGCTGGATCAGTTGCTGCAGGGCCGGATCGCGATAGAAATCGCGCCAGCCGATGTCGGCCGCCTGCTGGTCGCGGTTGACCGTCAGGGCATCGTAGGCCTGGCCATGGGGCCAGGCATTCTCCACCGGCGCGTTGGGTCGCTGGTAGTCGGGGATCAGGCTGCAGCCGGAGACGGCCAGCATGCCCACGACCACCGCCAAGAGAGACTTCTTCATATCAGTGTCCTTCCTTGCCATGGGCTTCCTGGTCCTTGGTGGCCTTGTCCTTGAACAGGCTGCTGACCACCACGTAGAACATGGGAATCCAGAAGATCGCCAGTATCGTGGCGGTGAGCATGCCGCCGATCACGCCGGTACCCACGGCGTGCTGGCTGCCGGAGCTCGCGCCCGAGGAGATCGCCAGGGGCACCACGCCCAGGATGAAGGCCATGGAGGTCATGATGATGGGCCGCAGACGCATGCGCGAGGCTTCCACCGCCGCATCGACGATGTTCTTGCCGCCCTCGTGCAGCTCCTTGGCGAATTCCACGATCAGGATGGCGTTCTTCGCCGCCAGACCGATGGTCGTCAACAGACCGACCTGGAAGAAGACGTCGTTGGCCAGGCCACGGAAGTAGGTGGCCAGCAAGGCCCCCACCACCCCCAGCGGCACCACCAGGATGACCGCGATCGGAATCGACCAGCTCTCGTACAGCGCCGCCAGGCAGAGGAACACCACCAGCAGCGACAGGGCGTAGAGCGCCGGCGCCTGGGAGCCCGACAGCCGCTCCTCGTAGGACAGACCGGTCCAGGCGATACCCACGCCCTGCGGCAGGTCCTTGGCCATGCGCTCGATCTCGGCCATGGCGTCACCGGTGCTGTAGCCGGGCGCCGCGGAACCGAGGATCTCCAGTGAGGAGATGCCGTTGTAGCGCTCCAGCTTGGGCGAGCCGTAGATCCACTCGCCGCGGGCGAAGGCCGACACCGGCACCATCTCGCCCGCGCTGTTGCGCACGTACCACTTGTTGAAGTCCTCGGGATTCATCCGCGCGCTGGCTTCGCCCTGCAGGTAGACCTTCTTCACCCGACCGCGGTCGATGAAGTCGTTGACGTAGCTGGACGCCCAGCCGATGGACAGCGTCTGGTTGACGTCGCTCTGCGACAGCCCCAGGGCGCGCACCTTCTCGTCGTCGACGATGAGCTTGAATTGCGGCTCGTCGTTGAGGCCGTTGGGACGGGTCTGCATCAGCTTGGGATTCTGCGCGGCCATGCCGAGCAGTTGGTTGCGCGCGGCCATGAGCGCCTCGTGGCCGATGCCGCCCTGGTCCTGCAGATAGAAGTCGAAGCCGGTGGCGTTACCCAGCTCCAGCACCGCCGGCGGCACGATGGCGTAGACGATGGCGTCCTTGATGCCCGACAGGTAGCCCATGGCCCGACCGGCCACGGCACTGGCCCCATCCTTGGCGTCCGGACGCTCTTCCCAGGGCTTGAGCTGGATGAACGCCAGGCCCGAGCTCTGGCCTCGACCGGCGAAGTTGAAGCCGTTGACGGTGAACATCGAGCTGACCGCGCTCGAGTCGTTCTTCATCATCATCTCGCGCATGGTGTCGAGCACCTTCTGCGTCCGCTCGGCACTGGAGCCCGGCGGCGTGGTGACCTGGGCGAAGATCACGCCCTGGTCCTCTTCCGGCAGGAAGGACGACTGGATGCGGGTGAACAGGAACACCATGACGCCGACGATCAGCAGGTACAGCAGCAGGAAGGGCACCTTGTGGCGGATCACCGCGGCCACGCTGCGCTCGTAGCGGTGCTGACCGCTCTCGAACTTGCGGTTGAACCAGCCGAAGAAACCGCGCTTCTCGTGGTGCCCCTGCTTGACCGGCTTGAGCAGGGTGGCGCACAGCGCCGGGGTCAGGATCAGGGCCACTAGCACCGAGAGCACCATCGAGGAAACGATGGTGATGGAGAACTGGCGATAGATCACCCCGGTGGAGCCGCCAAAGAAGGCCATGGGCACGAACACCGCCGACAGCACCATGGCGATACCGACCAGGGCGCCCTGGATTTGACCCATGGACTTGCGCGTCGCCTCCTTGGGCGAGAGCCCCTCCTCGGCCATCACCCGCTCGACGTTTTCCACCACCACGATGGCATCGTCCACCAGCAGGCCGATGGCGAGCACCATGCCGAACATGGTCAGGATGTTGATGGTGAAACCGGCGGCCAAGAGCACCGCGAAGGTGCCCAGCAGAACCACGGGTACGGCGATGGTGGGGATCAGGGTGGCCCGGAAGTTCTGCAGGAACAGGAACATCACCAGGAACACCAGCAGGATCGCCTCGCCCAGGGTCTTGACCACCTCGTGGATGGAAGCGGTCACCACCGGGGTGGTGTCATAGGGATAGACCACTTCCATGCCCGGCGGCATGAACGGCTTGAGCCGTTCGATGGTGGCGCGGACCGCCTTGGCGGTGTCCAGGGCGTTGGCCCCGGTGGCCAGACGCAGGGCCATGCCGGAGGCCGGCTTGCCGTCGAACTGAGCGTCGATGGAATAGTTCTCGCCCCCCAGCTCCACCCGTGCCACGTCGCGCAGGCGCACCTGGGCGCCGCTCTGATCGACCTTGAGGAAGATCTTGCCGAATTCCTCGACGCTGGTCAGGCGGGTCTTGCCGATGATGGTGGCGTTGAGCTGTTGCCCCGGCACCGCCGGCAGGCCGCCGAGCTGACCGGAGGCGATCTGCACGTTCTGGCTCTGGATGGCGCTGCTGACGTCGACCGGCGTCAGCTGGTACTTCACCAGCTTCTGCGGATCGAGCCAGATGCGCATGGCGTACTGGGCACCGAACACCTGGAAGTCACCCACACCGCTGGTCCGCGCGATGGGATCACGCATGTTGGAAACGATGTAGTTGGACAGGTCTTCCTTGGTCAGGGAGCCGTCCATGGAGACCAGGCCCACCACCATCATGAAGTTGCGCTGGTACTTGGCCACGCGCATGCCCTGCTGCTGCACTTCCTGCGGCAGCAGCGGCGTCGCCAGCTGCAGCTTGTTCTGCACCTGGACCTGGGCGATGTCGGAGTTGGTGCCCTGGTTGAAGGTCACGATGATGGTCATGCTGCCATCGGAGTTGGACTCCGAGGAGATGTACCTGAGGTTGTCGATCCCGTTCATCTGCTGCTCGATGACCTGGACCACGGTGTCCTGCACCGTCTGCGCCGAGGCGCCCGGGTAGCTCACCTGGATCGAGACCGCCGGGGCGGCGATGTTCGGGTACTGGTTGATCGGCAGATTGAGGATCGACAGGATACCGGCGAGCATGATCACCAGGGCGATCACCCAGGCGAAGATGGGCCGGTCGATGAAGAACTTGGACATCGGGCGCTCCCCTTACTGAGCCTGACCCGCCGGCTTCTGCTCGGCGGAGGCGATGTTGCTCGCCGGCTTGGTGGTGACGGTGGCGCCCGGCTTGATCTTCTGCAGGCCCTCGGTGATGACCTTGTCACCCGCCTTCAGGCCGTCGGTGACCAGCCAGTCGGAGCCCACGGTACGCTCGGTCTTGAGGATCCGCTGCTCGACCTTGCCTTCGCCGTTGACCACCATGGCGGTGGGCTGGCCCTTGATGTCGCGGGTCACGCCCTGTTGCGGCACCAGCAGGGCATTCTGGCGAACGCCGGACTGCAGCTGGGCACGCACGAACATGCCGGGCAGCAGCAGCTTGTCGGGGTTGGGGAATTCGGCGCGGATGGTCACCGAGCCGGTGCCCTGATCCACCGAGACCTCGGCGAACTTGAGCTTGCCGGGACGGCTGTAGGCACTGCCGTCTTCCAGCATCAGCTTGACCTCGGCGGCGTTCTCGCCCTGCACGCGCTGCAGCTGACCGCTGTCCAGTTCACGGCGCAGGCGCAGCAGGTCGGTGGCGGACTGGGTCACGTCGACATAGATGGGATCGAGCTGGGTGATGCTGGTCAGGGCGGTGGTCTGGTCGGCGGTGACCAGGGCGCCTTCGGTCATCATCGAGCGCCCGATGCGGCCGGAAATCGGCGCGGCGACCTTGGTGTAGGCCAGGTTGATCTCGGCGTTGCGCAGGGCGGCTCTCGCCGATTCCACCTGGGCTTCGTTCTGCCGCTGCATGGACAGGGCGTCGTCGGCTTCCTGCTTGCTGATCGCCTGCTCCTTGACCAGGGCGCCATAGCGCTGGGCCTTGAGCCGGTTGGAGGCCAGGGTCGCCTGGGCCTGGGCCAGCGAGGCCTTGGCCGAGTTGACGTTGGCTTCGTAGGTGCGCGGATCGATCTGATAGAGCTGGGTGCCGGCCTTCACGTCGGCGCCCTCGGTGAAGTAGCGCTTGAGCAGGATGCCGCTGACCTGGGGACGGACCTCGGCGATGCGGAAGGCCGAGGTGCGCCCGGGCAGTTCGTCGGTGAGGGTCACGGTGCGGGGTTGCATCGTCACCACCCCGACCTCAGCGGGCTTCTGCTGCTGTTGCTGCTGCTGGTCCTTGTTGTCCTGCTTGCCGCAGGCGCCAAGGGCCAGGGCCACGGCCAGCAGGGCGGGGGCGAAAAAGGCATGCGCCGGCTTGATCTGCATATCAAAAGTCCTTGAAAGCGGGGAAATGAGCATGCGCAGCGCGCCTTGTGGATCCGCACCGGCTCGAGCATAGGAATTATTATCAGACAAATATACTTACGTTCACGACTGTTTGTAAATAACCCAAGCGCCATGCTCGGGTATCTCGCCGGCGGCTCCGGCGCCTCGTGAAAACGGTTATTCCTACGACATCAGGCCCAGACGACCGACCTCGGTAGCAGACCATCAGGCTGAAGGCGAGTTCTGCCGGGGGATTCCTCTGGCGCCCGCCTCGTCGCCAAAAACGACCAGGCATAAAAATGCCGGACGAATCCGGCATCTTTGGTTACAACCTGAGGGCGTCCCGTTACTGGCGCACGCCTTCGAAGGACAGCATGAATTCCACTTCCTGGGACTTCGGACCGAGGTCCTTCTGGATGTTGAAATCCTTGAGCTTGAGGGTGGTGGTGCCCTCGAAGCCGGCGCGGTAGCCGCCCCACGGATCCTTGCCCTCGCCCATGAAGTGGGCCTTGATGGTGACCGGCTTGGTCACGCCGTTCAGGGTCAGGTTGCCGGTGACGTCGGCGGTGCCGTCGCCGGTGGGGGTGACCTTGGTGGATTCGAAGCTGGCCTGGGGATGGGCGGCGACGTTGAGGAAGTCGGCGCTGCGCAGGTGCTTGTCACGCTCGGCGTGGTTGGTGTCGACGCTGTCGGTGTTGATGGTCACCTTGATCTTGTCGGCGGACGGATCCTTGGCATCGAAGCTGAAGTTGCCGTCGAAGTCCTTGAAGGTGCCGTACAGCCAGCTGTAGCCCAGGTGCTGGATGCGGAACTGGATGAAGGCGTGCTGGCCCTGCTTGTCGATCTTGTAATCGGCGGCCATGGCCTGGCCGGCGCCCAGCAGAGCGGTACCCAGGGCCAGGGCGGCAACGGTTTTCTTCAGCATTGGATGGAGCTCCATGTGGTGGTGGGAAGCGAACATCAGGAAGGGGTATGGACCCGGCCGAGCATGCGCACCAGGGTGCCGTCGCGATCGACGAAATGGTGCTTGAGCGCGGCCAGCACGTGCAGGCCGGCCAGGACGATCAGCGTCCAGGCGAACCAGAGGTGGATCTTGCCGGCGGTATCGGCCTGGTCCGGCAAGCCGCTCAGGGTCGCCGGCACCTTGAACCAGCCGAAGACATCGATGGCCACACCATCGGCGGTGGAGATCAGATAGCCGGCCACCATGACGCTGAGCATCAAGGCATAGAGCAGGAAGTGCCCGGCCCCGGCGGCGCGGCGCACCAGGGGGCTGCCCTCCACCGGCGGCGGCGGACTGACCAGGCGCCAGAGCAGGCGCAGCACCAGGGCGATCAGCAGGAGGATGCCGGCGCTCTTATGCAGTTCGGGGGCGGTGTGGTACCAGGTGTCGTAGTAGTCCAGGGTGCGCATCCACAGGCCGGAGGCGAACATGGCGACGATCGCCAGGGCCATGACCCAATGCAGAACCAGACTTACCAGACCGTAGCGAAGGCCATCGTTGCGCCAGTGCATCGCTTTTCTCTCCTGAAAAAGCTTTGCCTAAGCCTAGCCGCAAACGTATCGATGGAAAGCGGAAAAAGTGTCGAATCAATATCGAAGGAATCGATGGATCGGACGGCGCATGGAGGCCCCGTCCGCTGCGGCCGGGAGGCTG
The DNA here is from genome assembly GCF_055393275.1 of Pseudomonas sp. Pso3. Lineage (NCBI taxonomy): Bacteria > Pseudomonadati > Pseudomonadota > Gammaproteobacteria > Pseudomonadales > Pseudomonadaceae > Pseudomonas > Pseudomonas sp. Pso3. The sequence continues at coordinate 4,137,018 of NZ_AP043687.1, forward strand.
CGCAGGGGCAGCCTCCCGGCGCGGGTCTGGATCAGAACGACCAGTGGAACAGCTTCCAGAAGAAGCCGTGCTCGCCACTGTCCTTGGCCGGCGCGGCGTCGGCGGCCTTGGGCGCGGCAGCCGGCTGAGCCGGGGCCTTGGCGCTGGCGACGACCGGCACCACGGCCTTGCCGGCCTTGAGGTCGCGGACCTGGCCGGCGGCGCGCTGACCGCTGGCCAGGGCCCCTTCCAGGGTGCCCGGATGCAGCGGATCGGTGTGCTCGCCAGCAAAGATCACCCGGCCGGTGGGCTTTTCCCACAGCCGCCAGTAGCGGGTGATCTGGCCCGGACCATAGGCCAGGTAGGCACCGCCCACGCCCGGATCGCGGCTGTAGCGACGGACTTCGTAGCCGGAGAAGGCACCGCGCGCCTTGGGATAGAGGGCGTGGAAGCGGATCAGCACCTGATCGACCATCTGCTTGTCGCCGAAGGCCTGCACCAGGCGCGCGCTGTCGCCGGCCAGGTTGACCAGCACATTGGCGCCGCCCTTGACGTCCGGTTCCACCCACAGCATGCCCAGACCCTGGTCGCTGTAGATCTCGCCGCTCATGCGCGACTTGCTGTCCCACACCGGGGTCTTGAACTTGAGCAGGATCTGGTCGCGCCAGCCATAGGTGGTGCCCTTGATGGCGGCCTGCTGGGTGGCGTCCAGCGCCGGGGTCATCTGCACCTGACCAAGGGCGCGCAGCGGCACCGCCATCACCACGTAGTCGGCCTTGTAGCCATTGGCGCCGGCCTTGACCGTCACGCCGCTCGGATCCTGGACGATGCTCGACACCTTGCTGTCGGTCTTGATCGTCTTGATCTGCTTGACGAAGGCCTGGGCCAGGACGTCGCTGCCGCCGGGCAGGCGCGAGGCGCGCAGGTCCTTGTCCTCGACGCCGCGATAGACGCGGGTCTGCTGGGCCAGATAGAGCAGCGACAGCCGCGAGGGCTCGTCATAGCGCACGCGGATGCGCTGGTTGATCAGCTGGCGGGCCACCGGCGGCAGATTCTGCTTGTCCAGCCAGGTGGCGGCGTTGATCTGGTCGAGGGCGTGCAGGGTCGGGGTGGCGGTCGGCTGCAGCGGATCGCTGATGGCGGCGGCCAGGTCGTCCAGGGACTTGTCGACGCGCTTCAGGGCATCGGCCACGGCCGGCATCTTCTGCACCAGGTCGTCCTGGGAATAGTACTGGCCGTCGATCAGATAGCCCGGGGTGCGCACGAAGGACGGCGCGTCCACGGTCTTGAGCTTGAAGGTGTCCAGGTAGTGGTTGAGCACCGGCTGGGCCTTTGTGTCGCCGATCCATTCGCTGGAGGCGAGACCGGAGCGACCGCCGACGCGCGCGCCGGCTTCCAGCAGGGTCACGTTCCAGCCGGCCTGCTGCAGTTCATAGGCCGAGGCCAGACCGGCCATGCCGGCACCGACCACGATCACCGAGGGACCACTGGGCGCGACGGGCGCCGCGGCAGCCTTTTCCGGCGCCTTGTGCGACTCTTTATGGGCCTTCTCGGCAGCGCCTGCGCTCAGGCTGGTAGCGAATACGCCGGCTGCCAAGCAGACGGTAAAACCTGTCCAACGCGACGACATCTTTTCTAGACTCCTGGGACCGGGAAACGGCGGTGGCGCAGCATACGCCAGCGGCCCCGGGGCAACCAGACGGCGCCACGACCGGCAATCGGCCCGCGCCTTGCTCCCGTCGCGCGCCCTGGCTTAGGCTTGCGCCCCCTTTTTATCGCCGGGCCCGTCGCCAGGAGACCGCCAATGACCAATCACGACTGGATGCGCCGTGACCTGGAGGTGCTCTGGCACCCCTGCACCCAGATGAAGGATCACGAGCAGCTGCCGGTGATCCCGATCCGCCGCGGCGAGGGCGTCTGGCTGGAAGACTTCGACGGCAAGCGCTACCTGGACGCCGTCAGTTCCTGGTGGGTCAATGTCTTCGGCCACGCCAATCCGCGCATCAACGACCGCATCAAGGCCCAGGTCGACCAGCTGGAGCACGTCATCCTCGCCGGCTTCAGTCACCAGCCGGTGATCGAGCTGTCCGAGCGCCTGGTCGCCCTGACCCCGGCCGGTCTCGACCGGGTGTTCTATGCCGACAACGGCTCCTCGTGCATCGAGGTGGCCCTGAAGATGAGCTACCACTACTGGCGCAACGTGGGCCAGCCGGACAAGCGCCGCTTCGTCACCCTGACCAACAGCTACCATGGCGAGACGGTGGCGGCCATGTCGGTGGGCGACGTGGCGCTGTTCACCGAGACCTACCAGGGCCTGTTGCTGGACACCCTCAAGGTGCCGAGCCCCGATTGCTACCTGCGCCCCGAAGGCATGGACTGGGAAGAGCATTCGCGGCAGATGTTCGTGCACATGGAGCGCACCCTGGCCGAGCACCACCAGAGCGTCGCCGCGGTCATCGTCGAGCCGCTGATCCAGGGCGCCACCGGCATGCGCATGTACCACCCGGTCTATCTGCGCCTCCTGCGCGAGGCCTGCGATCGCTATGGCGTGCACCTGATCCACGACGAGATCGCCGTGGGCTTCGGTCGCACCGGGACGATGTTCGCCTGCGAACAGGCCGGTATCCGTCCGGATTTCCTCTGCCTGTCCAAGGCCCTGACCGGCGGCTACCTGCCGCTGGCCGCCTGCCTGACCACCGATGCGGTCTACCAGGCCTTCTACGACGACTACCACACCCTGCGCGCCTTCCTGCATTCCCACAGCTACACCGGCAATCCGCTGGCCTGCGCCGCCGCCCTGGCGACCCTGGACATCTTTGCCCAGGACGAAGTCATCGAAGCCAACAAGCCCCTGGCCCGGCGCATGGCCGAGGCCACCGCGCACCTGGCCGAGCATCCCCAGGTCGGCGAGGTGCGCCAGACCGGCATGGCCCTGGCCATCGAGATGACCGCCGACAAGGCCCGCCGCACGCCCTACCCCTGGCAGGAGCGCCGCGGCCTGGCCGTCTACCAGCACGCCCTCTCCCGCGGCGCCCTGTTGCGGCCGCTGGGCAACGTGGTCTACTTCCTGCCGCCTTACGTCATCACTCCCGAGCAGATCGACTTCCTCGCCGAGGTGGCGAGCGAAGGCATCGACCTCGCCACCCGCACCTCGGTCAGCGTCGCCCTGAGCGACCTGCACCCCAACCACCGCGATCCCGGCTGATCTGGAGTCCGCCATGCGTCTCACCCGCTGCCACCTCGACCTGCCCCTGGCCCTCGGCCGTCTCGACCTGCCCGAGGCCCAGGCCCACTACCTGGGCCGCGTGCTGCGCCTGGCGCCGGGGGATGCCGTGCAACTGTTCGACGGCAGCGGCCGCGAATACCTCGGCCAGATCGCCGAGGTGGGCAAGAAGACCCTCAGCGTCGAGCTCACCGAGGAACTGCCCGGCCAACCCGATTCGCCATTGCGGATCCACCTCGGCCAGGGCCTGTCCCGCGGCGAGCGCATGGACTGGGCGATCCAGAAGGCCACCGAGCTGGGGGTGGCCGAGATCACTCCGCTGGTCAGCGAGCGCTGCGAGGTGCGCCTCAAGGACGAACGCGCCGACAAGCGCCTGCAGCACTGGCGCCAGGTCGCCATCAGCGCCTGCGAACAGTGCGGTCGCTCCACGGTGCCGCTGATCCATCCACCGCAGTTGCTGGCCGACTGGCAGGCCGGGCTGGACGCCGATCTCAAGCTGGTCCTGCACCCGGTGGCCGAGCCCCTGGAAAGCCATGCCCGCCCCACCCGCCTGGCCCTGCTGATCGGGCCGGAAGGCGGCCTGAGCGAGACCGAAGTCACGGCCGCCCGCGCCGCCGGTTTCCAGCCGGCCCGCCTGGGGCCGCGGGTGCTGCGCACCGAGACCGCGCCGGTGGTGGCCCTGAGCGTGGCCCAGCAACTCTGGGGTGATTTCCAGACCCCCTGACCTGCCCCCGGACCGCTGCCCCGCGGCGGTCCGTCCCTTTCCCCACGGATAGTTTTGGAGCCCCGGATGACCCTGCCCTCTCGCCCCTACGCCGCCTTCCTGTTCGACATGGACGGCACCCTGCTCACCAGCGTGGCCTCCGCCGAACGCGCCTGGAGCACCTGGGCTCTCGGCCATGGCCTCGATCCGGCTGACGTCCTCGCCGTGATGCACGGGGTGCGGGCGGTGGAGACGGTCAAGCGCTTCGCCCCGGCGGGCGCGGACATCGACGCCGAGACCCGCGCCATCACCGAACTGGAGATCGCCGATGTCGCCGATATCCAGGAAATCCCCGGCGCCGCGGCCTTTCTCGCCAGCCTGCCGGCCGGCAGCTGGGCGCTGGTCACCTCGGCTTCGCGCCGGCTGGCCGAAGTGCGGCTCGCCGCGGCCGGCATGGCCCTGCCGCCGGTGATGATCTGCGCCGAAGACGTCACCCAGGGCAAGCCCGCGCCGGACTGTTTCCTGGCGGGTGCGCGCAAGCTGGGGGTGGCGATCGGCGACTGCCTGGTGTTCGAGGATGCCCACGCCGGCTTTGCCGCGGCCAAGGCCGCCGGCGCCGATGCGGTGGCCATCACCGCGACCCATCGCCAGCCGCTGGACCTGGGGCTACCGACCCTGGCCGACTACCGCAGAGTCGGCATCAGCCGTGATGAAGACGGCGCCCTGCGCCTGACCCGGAAGGACTAGAAGACGCCGGCGGCGGCGAGGCGCTCTTCCACCCCGATCAGATCGGGAATGCGCGCCGTGCCGCCTTCGTAGGCCACAGCGCCCAGTTCCAGGGCGGCCAGGGGCACCTCGGCGGCGACCAGCTCGGGGGTGATGCGCAACGAGCGCGGAATGCTGCGGATCAGCAGCGCCAGGAAGCGCACCCGCTCACGCCCACCCAGGGCGTTGAGGATGGCCACCCGCGCATGGCGATCGCCATCGAATTGCGCGGCGCTGCCACTGGACAGCGCCTCGAAACTGATCAGCGGCAGACGCAGGTCGCGCCAGGCCACCTGGCCCAGGCACCAGTCGGGTTGCACAGGCAGTGGCCGGATCTCGCGACAGGGCACCAGCTCGGCCACCGCCGCGTTGGGCAGCAGCAGGGTGCGATCGGCCAGGGTCAGCAGCAGACCGGTCAGGTGTTCGGCGGGCGCGGCGGTCGACATGGGAGATTCCTTCAGCTTTGCTGCTCGGCCAGGCGCGCCACCAGGGCTTCGGCCAGGCCGCGGGGATCGGCGGTAAGGGTCGCGAGACCCGATTCGCGCAGGCTTTCCGGCATGCTCGGGGCGATGCAGGTGCTCGCCGACTGGGTCCAGAGCGTGCCACCGCGCCGCCGCACATAGGGCGCCGAGGCGGTGCCGTCGTTGCCCATACCGCTGAACACGATGACCCCGCAGCGGGCGCCGAAGTGCTGCGCCAGGTTGAGCATCATCTGGCTGATCGACGGCGTATGGGGCTCGGGCCAGGCGCGCTCGACGATGTCCAGGGCGCCGTTGGCCCGGAAGGTGAGCTCCTGCTGGGTCGGCACCACCACCACCTCGCCACAGCGCACCGGCTCACCCGGGCGCACGCCCTGGATGTGCCACTGACTGTGCCGGCCGACCGCGCGCAGCAGGTTGGCGGCAAAGCCGTCACCGATGTGCTGCGCATAGAGGAAACCGACCGGCAGACCGCCCGGCAAGGCGTCGAGAAAGGCCTTTACCGCCGCCGGACCGCCCAGGGAGGCCGCCAGCAACCAGACCTCGGGAGCCGGATCGCCGGCGGGCAGCGGCAGATTGGCCAGGGGTTCCGGCAGGGTCAGGCGCGGCGGTCGCGGCTGGTCCTGCAACAGGGTCTCCAAGGCCGGACCGACCGCCGCCACCGGATCGCCGACCAGCCGCTTGAGCTTACCGATCAGGCGCTTCTCCCACTGGGTGAAGGGGTCGGTGAAGCGCTCCGGCGCCTGGCCTTCGCCGAACAGGATGGGCACTTCGGCCCCCTCCAGCAGCGCGTCCACCAGCGGTGATTCCTCGGTCTGGCTCAGGTCGATCAGCCACAGGTCGGTCGCGACCGAGGGCCAGGCCGCTTCGTCGAAGCGCTCCGGATCGCTGTTGAGGACGACGTGATAGCCATTGTCGGCCAGCACCTGCTGCAGTACGTGACGCTGCAGCGGACTGTCGGCCAGGATGGCGACGCGGGCGGTGTGCATCTCAGTCATGTTCCCTGACCAACCGATGGATGTGGGCCAGGAGTTCGCTCTCCTGGTAGGGCTTGCCCAGGTATTCGTTCACGCCCAGGCTCAGCGCCCGCTCGCGGTGTTTTTCCCCGGTACGGGAGGTGATCATCACGATCGGCAGGCCCTTGAGGCGCGCATCGTGGCGCACCAGGGTCGCCACCTCGAAGCCGTCCATGCGCGGCATCTCGATGTCCAGCAGCAGGATGTCCGGCTGCCGCTCCTGCAACTGGGCGATGGCGTCCACCCCGTCCTTGGCGGTGAAGACCTCCATGCCGTGGCGTTCCAGCAGGCGGCTGGTGACCTTGCGCACCGTGACCGAATCGTCGACCACCATGACCAGCGCCGGGCGGGTGACCTCGGCCACGGTGGCCGGACCCTGCGCCAGCCGCGCCAGCTCTTCGCCACTGGCGCGCTGACTGCGGATCATCGCCAGCAGGTCGAGAATCACCACCACGCGCCCGTCCCCCAGCAGGGTGGCACCGGACAGACCCGGCACCCCGGCGAATTGCGGACCCAGGCTCTTCACCACGATCTCCCGCGAACCGGCCACCGCATCCACCTGTACCGCCACCGCGTATTCGGCGGCGCGCACCAGCACCACCGGCAGCGGCAGACTCTGGCCGCTCAGCTTGGGCTGCTGGCCATTGCCGAGCAGGTGCCCCAGGTAGCGCAGGTCATAGTGCTGGCCGCCGTATTCGAAGGTGCCCGCTCCCGGACGGTAATAGCGTTCGAGATCGGCCGCGGTCACCCGCACGATGCCTTCGATGGTGTTGAGCGGCACGGCATAGAGGTCGTCGCCGGCATGCACCATGAGCGCGCGGTTCACCGACACGGTGAACGGCAGGCGAATGGTGAAGCGCGTCCCCTCGCCCGCCACGCTGTGGATGTCCATGTTGCCGCCGAGCTGCTTCACCTCCTGGTGCACCACGTCCATGCCCACGCCCCGCCCGGAGATCTGGGTGACGGTCGGCGCGGTGGAGAAGCCCGATTCGAGGATGAATTGCAGCAGCTCCTCATCGGCGAGCTGCGCGTCTTCCGCCATCAGGCCGCGCTCGATGGCCTTGCGGCGTACCGCGGCCAGGTCGATGCCACGACCGTCGTCGGCCAGGGTCAGGATGATGTCGCCACCTTCGCGGCGCAGATCCAGGCTGATCACGCCTTCGGCCGGCTTGCCGGCGCGCTGGCGTCCGGCGGCGTCCTCGACGCCATGGTCGATGGCGTTGCGCAGCATGTGCTCCAGCGGCGGAATGATCCGCTCGAGCACCGTGCGGTCCAGCTCGCCTTCGGCGTTGCCGACCCTGAGCTCGATCGGCTTGTCCAGTTCGGCGCTGACCTGGCGTACCACCCGGTGCAGGCGCGGCACCATGCGCTCGAAAGGCACCATGCGCGTCTGCATGAGGCTTTCCTGCAGCTCGGTGTTGACCCGCGCCTGTTGCAGCAGCAGGGTCTCGGCATCGCGATTGCGCTGGCCCAGGGTGTTCTTCAGATCCAGGAGGTCGGACGCCGATTCGAACAGGGCGCGGGACAGCTGCTGCAGCTGGGAATAGCGATCCAGCTCCAGGGGATCGAAATCCTCGTAGCCGGCGCGATCCACGTCTTCGTGGTGACGACTGATGATCTGCGCCTGGGTCTCGGTATCCAGCCGGCGCAGCTGATCGCGCACCCGCTCGATGGTGGCTTCCATCTCGCCGAGGGTGGTGCCGATGTCGCTGACCTGCTGTTCGACGCGACCGCGGAAGATCGAGGTCTCGCCGGCCAGGTTGACCAGCTGCTCCAGCAGCGCGGCCGGTACCCGCACCAGCTCTTGGGACGAACGCCGCTGCGCCGCCTGCTGGCGGACCTGCTGCAGGCGTTGCACGAAGGGCAGTGGCGCCACTGGGGCCGCGGGTGTCTCGGCCGCGACCATGACGGGGGCCGCCGCGCTGTCTTGCTCAGGCAGGGCAACAGGCAGGCCCTCGACGGCGGGCTCGACGTCAGGGTCGGCAGGCGCTTCCTCCTCGGCGACGTCCGCGACCGGTGGCTGCTCAGCCTCGCGCACGACGTCCGGTTCGGCCTCGGCCGTCTCGACCGGCTCGGCCGCCGCATTCGCCTGGGCGGCGGCCGGCAGCGACAGCTGGGCGACCGCCAGTTGCAGCCCGTCGACGCCCTGAGTCGCCAGGGTGCGTACCCGTTCACGGTCGCCCTCGCTCAGCCCCACGGCGAGCGAGCGCAATTCCGCCAGTTGCTGTTCCAGTTCATGGGCCTGCTCGCCCAGGCCGTGCAGACCGGCCAGGCGCGCGCCACCCTTGAGGGTATGCAGGCAGCGCAGCAATTCGTCCACCGCCACATCTGGCGCGGCCGACCAGTCCGCCAGGGCCTCGTCCATGCTGACCAGCAGGTCCTGGGCTTCCTCGATGAAGATCTCGAGGATTTCCGCATCGGTGTCGGCATCGAAGACCGGTGCCGCCACCACGGCCGCGGCAGTCACGCCGGTCGCCAGTGGCTCGCCGCGGTAGTCGCGCAAGGCCGCGATGAGATCGGCGGCCGGGACCGGGGTCTCGCCCCGGGCTAGGGCTTCGAGTTGCTCGTGCAGGCGGTCATGGCAGCGCTGCAGCAGGTCGCCCAGGTCCGCGCCGGGCTTGATCCGTCCGCGCGCCAGTCCTTCGTAGAAGGCCTCCAGGGCATGGGCGAGATCGCCGATGGCATCCACCTCGGCCAGCCGCGCACCGCCCTTGAGGGTGTGCAGGTCGCGCAGCAGGGATTCCAGTTCGAGACTGTTGTGCGGCTCGGCTTCCCAGGCGCGCAGCGAGGTCGCCATGCTGTCGAGCAGGTCGCGACTCTCTTCGATGTAGATGGCCAGCAACTCGGCGTCGGGACCTTCCTCCGCCGCCGGCGCGGCCGCCATGGGCGCCGGCTCCCGGAGCGCGGACTCGGCGTCCGCCGGGTGATCCGCGAGCGATTCGCCGAGCGCGGGCTCGCCCGGGGCCGATCCGCTGTCGTCCAGCGCCGGCAGGTCATCGAGATGACCGCTACGAATCCGCTGCAGGCGCTCGACCTGGTCGGCATGCTCGCTGACCGACTCCCCCGCCGCCAGCTCTTCGAGTTGCGCCGCCAGGCAGCCATGGGCATCGCGCAGGGGCTGGGCCAGTTCGGCACCGCCGGCGAGACGGCCATCGAGCAGGCCTTCGTAGATGGCGTCCAGCTCCGTGGCCAGGTGCGCGACCGGCGCCACCCCGGCGAGGTGGGCGCCGCCCTTGAGGGTATGCAGATCGCGCTGCAGGGTGCCGAGGTGGAAGCGCTGCTGCGGCTCCACCAGCCAGCGTTTCAGCGCCCGGTCGGCGCTGTCCAGCAGATCCTGGGCCTCTTCAAGGAAGATCAGCTGCATTTCCGGATCGACGGGATCGACGGGCTCGGCAGCCTCGGGCTCGACCGCCACCGGCTCGCTGTCCGCTGCCAGCGGCTGCGGCTCTTGCGGCTCTTGCGGCTCTTGCGGCTCTTCCGGCAGCTCGAGGTCAGGCTCGGCTTCGGCTTCGGCTTCGGCTTCGGCGGGCAGTTCGACGTCCAGCGCCAGCTCAGGTGCCACCGGCGTGGCCGTTGCCGGATCGAAGAGCGCTTCGGGTTCGGGCTCGGCCAGCAGGCTGGTGTCCGCCATGGGCAACCCGGCGAGAATGCCGGCCAGCAGGCCGCGCAGGCCCTGGATACGTTCCTCGCTGGGCGTCGCCCGCATGCCGCCGGCCAGCTGATTGAGCATGCTGATCAGGGCTTCCTGGGCCTCTTCCGCCTCGCGGAAGAAGGCCGCATCGGCGGGCAGCGAACCGCTCGCCGCGGCGGCATAGACCACCTGCAGGGCTTCGGCCAGTTGCTCGACATCGGCCAACCCGACCCGGGCGGCCCCGTCGGCAAAGGTGTTCAGGCGTTCGGCCAGCAGATCCGGGCAGGCAGCCAGAACACCGTCGGTGCGCCAGGCATGCAGGCGCTCGTCGGCTTCCAGCAGCAGATCCATGGCCGGCATCAGGAAATCAGTCAGGCGCAGGACGTCACGCTGCTCCGGCAGCGGTGCCGCGGGGATCGGCAACTGGGGATTCAACTCTTCCAGCAGCCCTTCGCAGCGCGAGATCACCTCCGCGGCACCCGCCAGCGGGGTCGCCAGCGACCCTTCGTCGAGTTCGGCCAGTCGCTGCTCCAGCAACTCGGCGCCCTGGGCGAGCAAGCCGCACTCGGGCTCGGCGAAGGCGACATGGGCGAGCTTGTATTCCTTGGCCAGCCGCTCCAGCGCCGACGCCAGTTCGGCCATCGGCGAACTGCCCGCCATATGGGCACTGCCCTTGAGGGTGTGCAGGGCGCGCAGGAGATTGTCGGAGACCGGCTGGGCACTGCCGGCGTCGGCCGACGTGAGGAAACGGCGCACGGTTTCCAAGTGCGCCTGGGCTTCGGTGCGGAAGATATCCAGCAGCTGGGTATCGGCCTCGGCGGCGGCAGGTGCAGGAATCGCGGATTCGACGAGTTCTGCCACGGGCAACGCAGCTGCCGCGGACGGGGCCGCGCTACCGGCCGGCGCTCGCTCGGGCAGGGCTTCGTTGCAGGCCAGCGCGTGGGCCGCGTGGGCCAGCCAGTCGACGTCGTCACGTTGCCGTTGACGATCCGCAGCGTATTCCGCGACCAGCTCCGGCAGCAGCGCGCAGGTCTGCTCGACCACCGTCTGCACGGCAGCGCTGTGCGCGACGCTGTAATCCAGCCGGCGATTGAACAGATTCTCCAGCGCCCAGGCCAGTTCGCCGATGACCAGCGCCTGGACCATGCGGCCACTGCCCTTGAGGGTGTGGAAGTTGCGCCGCAATTCACTCAGCGCGGTGCGCTGCTCGGGCTCGGCCTGCCAGGTCGGCAGCCAGCGCTCCAGCTCGGCCTGGACCTCGCCGGCCTCTTCGATAAAGACCTCGCGCAGCTCCTCCTCGACCGGCTCGGCATCGGCCGCGGGCGGCAGCAGCGCCTGCGGCACCTGCGCCGCCGGAGGATTGATGGGGTTGACCGGCGTCGCCAGCACCTCGGCGATCGCCTCGGCATCGGGGGTCGGCGGCGGCAGGCTGTCCAGCTCGATGCCGGCCAGCAACTCCTCGGGCTCTGCACCCTCCGGCTCGGCCTCGGCCTGCGGCGCTTCATCGGTCACCGCGGCCGCGTCCTGCTCGTCCGCCTGGGGCGCGGAGGTCGGAGATTCCTGCGCTGCGGCAGGCTCGAATTCGACCAGGAATTCTTCGTCGGCGTCCGCAGGCTCCTCGACCGGCAGGGCGGTAGGTTCCAGCGCCTCTTCAGCCACCGGCTCCGCCGGCGGTGGCAATTCTTCGGGCAGCTCCTGAGCCGGCGGCTCGACCTCGCCGGAGGCCAGGGGCGCGGCCGCCGCCTCGCCTTCGCCGGCCGCCCTGGGCGGATAGCCGAGAGCGATGAGGCTTTCGTCGGCGATGTCGAGAATCATGTCGTGAGGCGTAGACGGGTCTTCCGCCAGGCGCTCCAGGTAGTACTCGACGCTGGTGATGGCGTCGGCCAGGGTGTCCAGACTCTGCCAGTCGGGCACGGCCTGCTTGCCCAGCAGCTGCTGGCAGATGTAGTCGTTGGCCGCCTGGACCTGGGCCGCGGCCCGTTCCAGCGGAATCATCGCCAGGCCGCCACGGACCTGGGTCAGCAGCAGGGGCACCGACTCCAGGTGAACATGGTTCCACTGGGAGGCGATGAACTCGATGATGGCGTCCTTGGATTGCTCCAGGCCGTTGCGCGCCTCGCGCACCACCACCCGATGCAGCTGATCGATGTCGGTGGTGGGCAGCCGGCTCTCCTCGGCATCGCCGACCTCGTTGCCACTGACCATGCCGGCCAGGGTGGCTTCGACATAGAGCAGCGCCCCGGCGATATCCATGAGGGCGGCGTCGCTGGCCTCGCGCACGCCTTCGGCCAGTTCGGCCACGGCTTCGTGCTGTTCCAGCACCACCTTGCGCGGCTGCCCGAAGCCCAGCACCGCCAGGGTATCGGCGATCTGCTTGAGCGGCGCCAGGAGGCCGCGCAGGCTGGCAGGCTGCTGGCGATCGCTGCGCACGAAAAGGTCCAGGCTGTCCTTGATCTGTACCAGCTCTTCGCACAGCGCGGTCACCACCGAGCGCATGGCTTCGCGATCCGGACCGACGATGCGCGAACGCTCGAAGCCCACCAGCTCGGCATCCGGCAGGGCCTCGTCGAGACGATAGTGCGCCTTGAGCGCGGCGATGCGCGGACTCTGCACCGGCGCCTTGGCCAGGTAGAACAGCAGATTCTTCAGCAGATCGGCCGGCGCCGGCTGGTTGAGGGTGGTCACCCCATCGCTGATGAGTCGCTTGAGTTCACGATCCAGTTGCCGGAGCAGACCGCGGATCGAGCTGCTGTTGTCCAGCTCGCCGGCCTGCAACAGCTCGGTCAGACCCGCCGCCACCGGCCAGAGCGCGCCAAAGGGCGAGCCGGCGCAGAGCTGATCCAGCCGCTCGAAGACCCGCAGCAGATAGTCCAGGTGCAGCTGGACGTCGCGGTCGCGGAACAGTCCGACCTGGGCGCCCTGCAGCGCCTGGCGCAGCTTGCGCAGGCGTGGCAGCCAGTCCGGCGCCGCGCGGTCTGCCAGTTCGGCATCGCTCAGCGACAGCGGCGTGGCGGACAGATCCGGCGAGAACAGGCTGGTTTCCGAGAGCAGCTTTTCCCCGCGCGCCGAGCGCAGGTCGTTGAGCAGCGGCAGGATGGCCAGTGGCAGATCGCGGCGGGCCTCGAGAACCCGGTCCAGATAGGGCGGCACCTGCAGGATGGCCTGCATCAGGACTTCCAGCGCCTCGTCCGAGCTGTTCACCCGCTCTTCGTGAAGGGCCTGCAGCAGCAGCTCCATCTCTTCGGCGAGCAGCGCGGCGCCATAGAACTCCACCATCTGCAGCGTGCCGTAGACCTGGTGCACATAGGTCCGGCAGAAACCCAGGCGGCTACGGTCGTGCGGGTTGTCGACGAACGCCTCGAGCGCCTTGCGGGCCTGCTGCAAGGTTTCGGCGATCTCTCCCTTGACCCACTCGAGGGCTACGTAGTCGTGTCGATCGATCATCTCGGCTCCTGTCATGCCGGGGGGCTTACCTGGCGGGTGAACGCCAGGACTTCGGGATGATCGACGGGTACCAGTTGCGGGTGGCTCCAATTGCTCACCTCACCGACACCCAGGACCAAGAGCCCACCCGGTGCAAGCCGCTGGACCAGCTGGTTGAGCAGGTCTCGACGCAGCCAGCGGCGGAAATAAATCAGCAAGTTCTGACAAAAAATGACATTGAGCCCCTGCAAGGGGGCCTGCCCCAGTTCCAGCACATTGAGTCGGGCGAAGCACAGTCGCTCCGCCAGGCCCGCGGTGACCTCGAAACTGCCGTCCGCATGGGTGCGGAAATAGCGCTCGCGCAGGCTGGCCGGCACCCCAGCCAGCCGCTGCAGGCTGTAGGTCCCCTGCCGCGCCTGGCGCAGGGCTTCGCTGCTGATGTCGGTACCGGTCAGGGCGAACGTCAGGGGGCGTGGCTGCCGGGCCAGAGCTTCGGCGGTACTGATGGCCATCGAAAACGCTTCCTCTCCACTGGCGCACCCCAGACTCCACAGGGTCAGACCGTTGCCCTCGGTGGTCCGGGCGAATTCACTCACATAGGCTTCCAGCAGCGCGAAGGACGGTGGATGGCGGAAGAAGCGGGTGGCCTGGATGGTCAGCCGATCGAGCAGCCGGACCCATTCGATGCGCCCGCCGATGCCCGCGCAGACGACCTGGTAGTAGCTGTCGTAATCCGCGATCTCCAGTTCGCGCATGCGCGCGGCCAGCTGGATCTGCAGAAAGCTGCGCTGGCGATCGTCCAGTACCATGCCGGCGCGCATCTCGAGCAGCTGTCGCCAACGCTCGAAGTCCGCATCCGGCAGCTCGGGAGCACGGCGCAACGCCCAACTCGACTCCCTCACCCCGTCTCCCCCTCGCCACACCGCGATGCGGCCGCTGCGGTCAGCCCAGCGGCTGCTCGTTCGGCAGATTGAAGCCCGAGACCGAACGCCGCATCTCGCTGGCCAGCTTGGCCAGCTCGCCGATGCTGCGCGCGGTGGCGGTGGTGCCGGCCGAGGTCTGCGAGGTGATCTCCTGAATCACGTTCATGGTGCTGGAGATGTGGCTGGCGGACGAAGACTGCTGGCGCGCGGCATTGGAGATGTTCTGGATCAGCCCGGCGAGGCTCTGCGATACCTTCTCGATCTCTTCCAGGGCCACACCGGCGTCCTGGGCCAAGGCGGCCCCGCGCACCACTTCCGAGGTGGTCTGCTCCATGGAGATGACCGCTTCGTTGGTGTCGGTCTGGATCGCCTTGACCAGGGCCTCGATCTGCTTGGTGGCGCCGGAGGAACGTTCGGCGAGGCGCTGGACCTCGTCGGCGACCACGGCGAAGCCGCGGCCGGCGTCACCGGCCATGGAGGCCTGGATGGCGGCGTTCAGGGCCAGGATGTTGGTCTGGTCGGCAATGTCGTTGATCAGGCCGACGATGTCGCCGATCTCCTGGGACGATTCGCCCAGGCGCTTGATCCGCTTGGCGGTGTCCTGGATCTGCTCGCGAATGCTGTCCATGCCGATGATGGTGTTGTGCACCACCTGGTTGCCCTTGTTGGCGATGGCCACGGAGCGCTCCGCCACCGCGGTGGATTCGGAGGCGTTGGTGGATACCTGGTCGATGGACACGGCCATCTCGTTGATCGCCGCGGAGGCCCCGGCGATTTCCTGGGCCTGGTGTTCCGAGGCTTCGGCCAGCACGGTGGCGGTGTCCTGGGACTCCTGGGCGGCGGCAGCCACCTGGACGGCGGTCTGGTTGATGGTTTCCACCAGTTCGCGCAGCTGGTCGATGGAGTAGTTGATGGAGTCGGCGATGGCGCCGGTGAAGTCTTCGGTCACCGTGGCCTGCACGGTCAGGTCACCGTCGGCGAGGTCGGCGATCTCGTCCAGCAGACGCAGAATGGCGGTCTGGTTGCGCTGGTTCTTCTCGTCGGTCTCGGCCAGGCGGCGGCGGGTGTCGCGCACCAGGATGTAGCCGATGCAGAGGATGGCGCCGAGGGCGATGAACACCAGCAGGTAGCTGCCCACGGTGTTGATCTTGCGGCTCTGGGCCAGCGACGCGTAGCCGGCGCTCAGGTCCGAGGCGGAACCGAGCAGCGCCTGGGAACCACGGTAGATCAGGCCCACGGCGGAACGGATCTGCAGCAGTTCGGGCGAGGTCGCGAGGATCTCGTCGACGTTGCCGGAGACGAATTCGAACAGCTTGTTGGCTTCGTTGAGGCGGCCGACCGCCTCGGGATCGGTGATCTTGGCGATGCCCATGGAGGCATTGCCTTCGCGCATGGCCTTGAGCACCCGGCCGAACAGGCTGGCGTCGCGACCAAAACTGTCGGCCGCCTGCACGGCGGCTTCGTCGCCGGTGAGGATCTTGTTGATGGCACCGAGGATCCGCTCGGCGAGCAGCGCCTGCCGCTGAGCCACCACCACCTGACTGGCGGGCGCGCCGCGCTCAATCAGGATGTCGACGATCTCTTCGTTCTCGACCTGCAGCTGGGGGATGGTGTCGGCCAGGGCGCCGGACAGCTGGTGCAGCGACAGTACGGTCTGCTCGCTGCCGAGCATGGTGTCGACCTGCTTGCGCTGGGCCTCCCACTGGGACTCCAGGGTGTCCAGACGCGGACGGAGGATCGCCGGCGACGCCGGCAGACCGGTCTGCGGATCGCCGCTGCGCAGGATGTTCAGGCGGCGCTCGAATTCGGCACGGGCCTGGCGCAGGTCCTTGAAGGCGTCGGCCTTACCGGTCGCGGCCTCACTGGCGCTCTTGGCCAGCTGCTGCGAGAGGATGCGCAGCTCGGTGGCCTGGCCCTGATACTGGTTATCGTAGTTGGTCTGAGTGCCCAGGTACGCGAAGTTGGCGAACAGCAGCACGATCGCAACGATCAGCACCACGAACATGCCCGCGACCCACGCGTTGAGTTTCCCGGTATTGAGTTTGTTCATCAGCGGCCCCCGCCTGGACCTTGGTTCCTTTAGTTCTATCCTTGTCGGACGCCGGACCGGTTTGCTTGAAGCCGGTGCTCGTCGCCCTACCCCCACCCGTCGACGACGGCTCCTGCCATCCCGACCCCGATCCGCCCTGCAGCGTCCGGACCTCCGACCCGCTAGGCCGCGACGTCCATGAACTCGGGATGCTCGACCAAGGCGCGCGGGCTGCAGACCAGCCAGGGCACGTCGCGTTGGAAGACACCTTCCAGAAAGAAGTGCAGGCCCGCCGGCACGCTGTCGGCGTGCTCGCGATAGGCCTCGATGTCGAAATGCTGCATCCCCAGGACTTCGTCAACCGCCAACCCGACGAAGAGGTCGCCATGGTCGACGATCAGGATGCGCCGCTGTTTGCGCAGGGCCTGGATCTTCACGCCGAGGAATTGCCCCAGGTCGGCGATCGGCAGCAGGCGACCACGCACGTTGGCCACGCCCTTGAGCCACGGCTTGACGCCGGGCAGCGCGGTGAAGCGCGGCTCCGGCAGGATCTCGCTGACCTCGCCCATGGGAATCACGAAGCGCAATTCACCGAGGCGAAAGCCGATACCGCTCCAGCTGCGCTGGTTTTCCTGCTGCGCCGGCAGGCCGGCCGCCCGCTCGCGGCAGCGCAGATCGATCAGGCGCAAGATTTCGTAGGGCGTGGTGGCGTCGCTCATAGGATTCCCTGCCCAGTGGGGCGCTGCCGCGAGAAACGGACGAAAGACCTCAGCCTTGCAGGACACCCGCCAGGGTGCGCAGCAGGGTGTCTTCGTCGATGGGCTTGGTGAGGTAGTCCTTGGCGCCCTGGCGCTTGCCCCAGACCTTGTCGGTTTCCTGGTCCTTGGTGGTGACGATGACCACCGGGATGTGGCTGGTCTCGGCATCCTTGGTCAGCTGCCGGGTGGCCTGGAAGCCATTGAGGCCGGGCATGACAATATCCATCAGCACCGCGTCCGGCTTCTCCTGGCGGGCCAGGGCGACGCCGTCGGCACCGTTCTCGGCCTTGAGCACCTGATGCCCATGCTTTTCCAGCATGGCGGTGAGCTTGTACATCTCGGTGGGAGAGTCGTCGACGATCAGAATTCGAGCCATGAAAATTTCCTACTAGATTGAATCGCCCGCCTCAGGACACTCAGGACGCTTGTTCGAGCGGAGTGAAACTGGGGACGTGGGTCTTGATCGCACCGATCAGCTCTTCTTTGCTGAAGGGTTTGGTGAGGTACTGGTCAGAGCCGACGATGCGGCCCTTGGCCTTGTCGAAGAGCCCGTCACGGGAGGACAGCATGATGACGGGCGTCGCGCGGAAGGCGCTGTTGTTCTTGATCAGCGCGCAGGTCTGATAGCCATCCAGTCGCGGCATCATGATGTCCACGAAGATGATGTGGGGGTGACTATCGGCGATCTTGGCGAGCGCATCGAATCCATCGATGGCGGTGATGACCTCGCAGCCAACTTTCTTGAGCAGGGTCTCGGCGGTCCGACGAATCGTCTTCGAGTCGTCGATCACCATGACCTTCAGCCCTTCCGAATACTGTTCCATGTTCAAGCTACCAGCTCATCGTCGATGAAACGTGAATGATGTCGATCCGGGCACTTTGGCGGCGCCTCTTTGTAGCACACAATACCGTGACGTACCACGCAGATCCCCTGGTGGCGGACCACCGGCCCGCCCGCCACGACGATCGCGCAAGCATTGGCACTGGAGGGGATCGAAGGGCTATTCTGACGCCTTGCCCACGTACAACCGAGGTCTAGCGTCAATGAGTATCCGCCTGGGGATCGTCATGGATCCCATCGAACGCATCTCCTATAAGAAGGATAGCTCCATGGCCATGCTGTGGGCGGCCAAGGCGCGCGGCTGGACCCTGCACTATTTCGAGATGCAGGACCTGTACCAGGTCGACGGCGAGGCCCGCGGTCGCGGCCGGCAGCTGGACGTGTTCCAGGATCCGGAGCGCTGGTTCGCCTTTGGCGAGGACGTCGACCTGCCCCTGCGCGAGCTGGATGTGATCCTGATGCGCAAGGATCCGCCCTTCGACAACGAATTCGTCTATGCCACCTACCTGCTGGAGCAGGCCGAGCGTGGCGGCACCCTGGTGGTGAATCGCCCGGCCAGCCTGCGCGACTGCAACGAGAAGTTCTTTGCCACCCTGTTTCCCGAGCTGGCGCCGCCGACCCTGGTCAGCCGCCGCGCCGACATCATCCGCGAATTCGCCCGCACCCATGGCGACGTCATCCTCAAGCCGCTGGACGGCATGGGCGGCAGCTCGGTGTTCCGCCACCGCGAAGGGGATCCCAACCTCTCGGTGATCCTCGAGACCCTGACCGCCCACGGCACCCAGCAGATCATCGCCCAGCGCTACCTGCCAGGCATCAAGGACGGCGACAAGCGCATCCTGATGATCGACGGTCAACCCGTGGACTATTGCCTGGCGCGCATTCCGGCCCAGGGCGAGACCCGCGGCAACCTGGCCGCCGGTGGCCGGGGCGTCGCCCAGCCGCTGTCGGCGCGGGATCGCGAAATCGCCGCCACGGTGGGCCCGGAACTGCGCAAGCGCGGCCTGCTCTTTGTCGGCCTGGACGTGATCGGCGAGCACCTCACCGAGATCAACGTCACCAGTCCGACCTGCATCCGCGAGATCGATGCGGCCTATGACACCCGCATCGCCGAGCGCCTCATGGATGTGATCGCGCAGCAACGCGCGGGCTGAGGCGAGGGTCCGTGCCGCCGGTGGCGGCATGGACAACCGCGGACACAATCCGCAGACTGGCGCCAGCCCTGCCGCGCGTCCTCTGCCCTTGCCGACCCAGTCAATGCCCAGCACCGCCTCCTCCCCCGCCAGCCAGGTTCGTCCCGCCGACCGCCTGGGCTTCACGCTGCTCATCGCGACCCTGCTGCACGTCGTGCTGATTCTCGGCGTCGGCTTTTCGCTGCCCGAGCCCACCCAGATCAGCCGCACCCTGGAGGTGACGCTGGCCAGCTTCAAGAGCGACGAGGCGCCCAAGCAGGCCGACTTCCTCGCCCAGGAGAACCAGCAGGGCAGTGGCACCCTGGACAAGGCGGCGGCCCCGAGCACCCCGGTGCAGGCGCCCTTCCACGACAGCGAGATCCGCCAGGCCGCGCCCCCAGCCCGCCCGCCCGCAGCGGATCGCGCCCAGGCACCGAAGGCGGCGGTGACCACCCGCGCCGCGCGGCCGACCAAGGCCGAACCCAGTCGCGAGACGCCCGAACGGGAGCAGCGCGATGCGCCGAGTCCCGAGTCCGACAGCCAGGCCGCCGAACTCGCCAGTCTGGAGGCCCAGCTCGCCGAAGAGCGCCAGCAATACGCCAAGCGGCCGAAGATCTGGCGGATCAACGCCGCCTCGACGCAAAAGGATAAGGGCGCCCGCTACAAGGAAGAATGGCGGCGCAAGATCGAGCGCATCGGCAATCTCAACTACCCCGAACAGGCCAAGCGCGACCGCCTCTACGGCAGCCTGCGCCTGCTGGTGTCCATCAACAAGGACGGCTCGCTATACGAGGTCCAGGTGCTGGAGTCCTCGGGACGCCAGGTACTGGACCAGGCAGCGCTGCGCATCGTCCGGCTGGCGGCGCCCTTCGCCCCCTTCAGCGGCGACCTGGCCGACATCGACCGGCTGGAGATCATCCGCACCTGGCGCTTCGAGCGTGGCGACCGCCTGTCCAGTCAATAGCCCGGGACGCCGTTGGACTTGAAGCCGGACCGCGCAACCGGGAAACTTGCCGGTCATGAAGCCGACCTCCAGCACCACCCTACAGCACCAGCTCCTGATCGCCATGCCGCAGATGGACGATCCCAATTTCGCCGAGACGGTGATCTACCTCGTCGACCATGGCCCGGACGGCGCCATGGGCCTGGTGATCAACCGGCCCAATGGCCTGCACCTGGACGACCTTCTCGAACAGCTGCGTCCGGACATACCGGCCACCCCGGAAGACACCCGGGTCGTGCTCTATGCCGGCGGTCCGGTGCAGACCGATCGCGGCTTCGTCCTGCATGACGCCGGCCCGGTGTTCCAGAACACCCTGGAACTCGAAGAACTGAGCCTGACCACCTCGCCGGACGTGCTCTTCGCCCTCTCCGACGGCACCGGTCCGAGCCGCCACCTGATCACCCTGGGCTACAGCGGCTGGGGGCCCGGCCAACTGGAAGAAGAACTCGCCGCCAATCTCTGGCTCACCACCCCGGCCACCAGCGCCCTGCTGTTCGAGACGCCGAGCGAGCAGCGCCTCGGCGCGGCCGCCGCCCTGCTGGGGGTCGACCTGCGCCTGCTGTCGCGCCAGGCGGGCCACGCATGAGCGCGCCCAGCGGGCTCTACCTGGGCTTCGACTACGGCACCCGGCAGATCGGCGTCGCCGTCGGCCAGGCCGTGACCGGTCAGGCCCGCGAATTGCTCACCCTCAAGGCGCAGAACGGCGTACCCGACTGGCAGCAGATCCAGCGGCTGCTGGACGAGTGGCGGCCCACCGCCCTGGTGGTCGGCCTGCCGCTGAACATGGACGGCACCCCCAGCGAGATGAGCGAGCGCGCCGAACGCTTCGCCCGCCGCCTGCACGGCCGCTACGGCCTGCCCGTGCATACCCATGACGAGCGCCTCACCACCTATGCCGCCAAGGGCGAGCGCCTGCAGGGCGGTCAGCGCGACGGCTATCGCGAGCGCCCGGTGGATGCCCTTGCCGCCGCCCTTCTCCTGGAAGGCTGGCTGACCCAACAACTGGAACGGGCCGCGCGCCCGCAATCGGAGTAGCCATGCATCTGCCCTCTCCCGCCGAGCTCCTGCCGCGGCTGGCCGCCGACCTGCGCCTGTCGCTGAATCGTCGTGGCATCACCGACCCCGGCTTCGTCGGCATCCATACCGGCGGCCTCTGGGTCGCCGAGGCCCTGCTGGCCGAACTCGGCCTGGACACCCCGCTGGGCAGCCTGGACGTCTCCTTCTACCGCGACGACTTCACCCAGAAGGGCCTGCACCCCCAGGTGCGCCCCTCGGCCCTGCCGTTCGAGATCGACGGGCGCCACCTGGTGCTGGTGGACGACGTGCTGATGAGTGGCCGCACCGTGCGCGCGGCGCTCAACGAACTCTTCGACTATGGCCGTCCCGCCAGTGTGACCCTGGTCTGCCTGCTGGACGTCAATGCCCGCGAATTGCCGATCCAGCCTGACGTGGTGGGCGCCACCCTGACCCTGGCCCCCACCCAGCGCGTCAAGCTGACCGGCCCCTCGCCGCTCGCACTCGAATACCGCGACGTCCCCGCCGCCTGACCTGGATCTGCCGCCATGACCGACGCTACGCGTTCGCTGCAACTCAACGCCCAGGGCCAATTGCGCCACTTCCTGTCACTCGACGACCTGCCCGCCGAACTCCTCACCGAATTGCTCGACACCGCCGACTCCTTTCTCGAGGTCGGTGCCCGGGCGGTGAAAAAGGTGCCGTTGCTGCGCGGCAAGACCGTGTGCAACGTCTTCTTCGAAAATTCGACGCGCACCCGCACCACCTTCGAACTGGCGGCCAAGCGGCTGTCGGCGGACGTCATCACCCTCAACGTCTCCACCTCCTCCACCAGCAAGGGCGAGACGCTGTTCGACACCCTGCGCAACCTGGAAGCCATGGCTGCCGACATGTTCGTGGTGCGCCACGCCGACTCCGGCGCCGCCCACTTCATCGCCGAACACGTCTGTCCCGACGTGGCCATCATCAACGGCGGCGACGGCCGCCATGCGCACCCCACCCAGGGCATGCTCGACATGCTGACCATTCGCCGCCACAAGGGCGATTTCGCCAACCTGTCGGTGGCCATCGTCGGCGACATCCTGCATTCGCGGGTCGCCCGCTCCGACATGCTGGCGCTGCGCACCCTGGGTTGCCGAGACATCCGCGTGATCGCCCCGCGCACCCTGCTGCCGGTCGGCCTCGAAGAACTCTATGGCGTACGCACCTTCACCGACCTGGCCGAGGGCCTGGACGGCGTGGACGTGGTGATCATGCTGCGCCTGCAACGCGAGCGCATGCAGGGCGGCCTCCTGCCCAGCGAAGGCGAGTACTACCGGCTGTTCGGCCTGACCCGTCAGCGCCTGGTGCGCGCCAAGCCCGATGCCATCGTCATGCACCCCGGGCCGATCAACCGGGGCGTTGAAATCGAATCCGCGGTCGCCGATGGCGAGCAGTCGGTCATCCTCAACCAGGTCACCTACGGCATCGCGGTCCGCATGGCGGTCTTGTCGATGACCATGAGCGGGCAGACGGCCCAGCGTCAGCTACAGGAGAATGCGCAGTGAGCCTGAGCATCCGCAATGCCCGGGTGATCGACCCGGCCACCGGTCTCGACCAGATCGGCGACGTCCATGTCGACCAGGGTCGCATCCTCGCCCTCGGCGAGGCGCCCTCGGGCTTCCAGGCCGACGAGCAGCTGGACGCCAGCGGCCTGATCCTAGCGCCCGGCCTGGTCGATCTGGATGTCGCCCTGTGCGAACCGGGCCTGACCCGCAAGGGCAACGTCGACAGCGAGACCCGCGCCGCCGCGGCCGGCGGCGTCACCAGCCTCTGTTGCCCGCCCACCACCCGCCCGGTGCTGGACACCACGGCGGTGGCCGAACTCATCCTCGACCGGGCGCGCACCGCCGATCACGCTCGCGTCCACCCCATCGGCGCCCTGACCAAGGGCCTGGGCGGGGAACAGCTGGCCGAACTGATGGCCCTGCGCGACGCCGGTTGCGTGGCCTTCACCAACGGCCTGCAGCCCTTCGAGAATCTGCGGGTGCAGCGGCGCGCGCTGGAATACGCCGCCACCTTCGACCTCACCGTGGTCTTTACCGCCCTGGACGCCGATCTGGCCCACGGCGGCCTGGCCCACGAAGGACCCACCGCCAGCTTCCTGGGGCTCACCGGCATCCCGGAGACCGCGGAGACCATCGCCCTGTCGCGTGACCTGCTGCTGGTGGAACAGAGTGGCGTGCGCGCCCACTTCGGGCAGCTGACCAGTGCCCGCGCGGTGGAGATGATCGCCGCCGCCCAGGCGCGCGGCCTGCCGGTGACCGCCGATGTGGCGCTCTACCAGTTGCTGCTCACCGACGAGGCCCTGCAGGGCTTTTCCAGTCTCTATCACGTCAAGCCGCCGCTGCGCACCGCGCGCGATCGCGACGCCCTGCGCGCCGGGGTACGGGACGGGGTGATCGGCGCCATCTCCAGCCATCACCAGCCCCACGAGGCGGACGCCAAGCTGGCGCCCTTCGCCGCCACCGAGCCGGGCATCAGCAGCGTCGAATTGCTGCTGCCCCTGGCCCTGACCCTGGTGGACGATGGCCTGCTGGATCTGCCGGCCCTGCTGGCCCGCCTCACCAGCGGCCCGGCCCAGGCCCTGCGCCTGGCGGCGGGCCGCCTGGCCAAGGGCCTGCCGGCGGACCTGGTGCTGTTCGCCCAGCAGCCGACCGCCCAGGCCGCCACGCCCTGGCTGTCCCGTGGACGCAACTGCCCCTTCCAGGGCCTCACCCTGGGGGGACGCATCGAACGCACCCTGGTAGGTGGCCGCACCACCTACCGCCGTGACGCCTGAATAGAAGAAGGGGCTCCATGGAGCCCCTTCTTCTTGCCATCCAGCCGACGCTAGCGCACCAGCCGCCGGCGATTCTCTTCGGAGATCTGCGAATTGAGCGTCCAGAAGTCGTAGAGCACGCCCAGCAGGAAGAAACCCGCCGTAAAGAAATAGAGGATGGCGGTGATCCACTTGCCCAGGTAGAGGCGGTGCACGCCGAAGATGCCGAGAAAGGTCAGCAGGATCCAGCCCAGGCTGTAGTTGAGCGAACCGGACTGGAAGCGCAGGTCCGCCTCGCGATCCATGGCCGGGATCAGGAAGAGGTCGATCAGCCAGCCGATGCCCAGCAGGCCCAGGGTGCAGAACCAGATCGTGCCGGTAACCGGCTTGCCATAGTAGAAGCGGTGGGCGCCGAGAAAGCCGAAGATCCACAGCAGATAGCCCATGACCTTGCTGTGGGTGTCCTGATACCGCATGCCTACTACCTCGCGACTGAAGGAAAAGACCCGCCTTACCTACACCCTTACCTTCACCGTGACTTTATGTCGAAAACTGGATGAATGCCCAGGGAGTCTCACTGGCTGGCGCTCAAGGGACCTCACTTTCCGCTAAAAATTACATAATTTCTTGATGAGAGGTGCACAAAATATCCACAGGGTTGGTATAGAATCCCTCGCTTCGATCTTCAGACACCCCTACGACAATGCGTCTATTTCTTCTGACATGGCTCTCCGCCTGTCTTGTACTGCCCGCGGCAGTGCAAGCGAAAGAGAACTCTGCAGCGCGCACTGCCGCTCCGGTCCACAAGGTCGCAGCCCGGCATGTCACCGCCGCCTCAGCTCCCAAGACCGCCCGGCACGCCGCCGCTGCTCCCGCGCCCAAGGCCGCCGCTCGCCACGTCGCCAGCGTCGACCGTGCCCAGGCAGCCTCCGCGGCCCGCGCCAAGCGCGCCGCCCGTGCGACCAGCGCCCTGCACCGCAAACAGGCCACCGCCCAGGCCGCCACCCGCAACGTCGGCGCCCAGGTGGCGACCCGCGCCATGGACCTGGTCGGCACGCCCTATCGCTTCGGCGGTACCAATCCGCAGAACGGTCTGGATTGCAGCGGCCTGGTCAACTACGTCTATCGCGACGTGCACAACGTCAAGCTGCCGCGTACTTCCCGGGAGCTGGCCCAGCTCAAGGGACCCAAGGTCGCCCGTGGCGATCTCAAGGCCGGCGACCTGGTGTTCTTCAAGACCGGTCAGCGCAGCGGTATCGATCACGTCGCCATCTACCTGGGCAACGATAGATTCGTCCATGCCCCGCGCAGTGGCGAGAGCGTGCGCGTCGATCACCTGAGCAAGCCCTACTGGACCAAGCGCTTCGCCTCGGCCAAGCGCGTGCTGCAGCAGCCCACCACCCTGGCGGCGGAAACCGATCCCGTCGCGGACAAGCCGCGTACCAAGCGCACCCGCAAGTCCTGATCCCTCCCCCTCGCTCCGCCGGGCACTACCGCCCGGCGGAGTGTCGCTCCACTCGGCGCCGCCCGGCGCAAAGCCATTGAACGACGCTCCGCTTCCTGGATACTGTATGCAATCACAGTCCAGGAGATCTCGATGGAGCTCGCCGACAAGCTGATCATTCTCGCCGATGCCGCCAAGTACGACGTGTCCTGCGCCAGCAGCGGCGCGCCCAAACGCAGCTCGAAGGGCAAGGACGGCCTGGGCTCGACCGATGGCATGGGCATCTGCCATAGCTTCACCCCCGATGGGCGCTGCGTGGCGCTGCTCAAGGTGCTGCTGACCAACTTCTGCCAGTACGACTGCCAGTACTGCGTCAATCGCCGCAGCAGCAACGTGCCGCGGGCGCGCTTCACGCCCGAGGAAGTGGTGCAGCTGACCCTCGACTTCTATCGGCGCAATGTCATCAGCGGACTGTTCCTCAGCTCCGGCATCATCCGCTCCTCCAACTACACCATGGAGCAGATGACCCGGGTCGCCCAGCTGTTGCGCGAGCAGCACCAGTTCCGCGGCTACATCCACCTCAAGACCATTCCCGACGCCGATCCCGAGATCATCGCCCAGGCGGGTCTCTATGCCGATCGCCTGTCGGTCAACATCGAGCTGCCCACCGAGAGCAGCCTGATCAAGCTGGCACCGGAAAAGAACGGCAGCAGCATCCGCAAGACCATGGGCAACATCCGCCTAGGCCTGGAAGAAGCCGAGGCCGAAGCCAAGGCGCCGCGTTTCGCCCCGGCGGGCCAGAGCACCCAGATGATCGTGGGCGCCGATGCCACCGACGACCGCACCATTCTCGATACCGCCCAGACGCTGTACGGCGCCTATCGCCTCAAGCGGGTCTACTATTCGGCCTTCAGCCCCATCCCGGAAAGCCCGGGCACGGTGCCGCTGCAACCGCCGCCGCTCCTGCGCGAGCATCGCCTGTACCAGGCCGACTTCCTCATGCGTGGCTATGGCTTCCAAGCGGATGAGTTGCCCACCGAAGACGGCCAGCTGCCGCTGGATGTCGATCCCAAGCTGGCCTGGGCGCTGCACAATCGCGCCATCTTCCCTCTGGATCTCAATCGCGCCGACCAGGCGCTGATCGCCCGGGTACCCGGCATCGGCGTGCTCTCGGCCAAGCGGCTGGTGGAGCTCAGACGCGAGCGACGCATCCGCTACGCCGACCTGATCCGCCTGAAATGCAGCGTGGAAAAGGCGCGCCCCTTCATCGTCACCCAGGACTATCGCCCGCAACCGCGCCTGGCCGAGTCCCTGGACCTGCGCCGGCAGCTCGCCGAACCGCCCGCCCAGCTCGCCCTGCTCTAGATGCAGAGAGTCGATTTCGACGGCACCTTCGCCGGCTGGCGCAAGGAGGCGCGGCGGCTGTTGCAGGCCGGTATCCCGCCGGCCCAGGTGAGCTGGCAGGAGAGTCGCGGCCTGGGCGATCTGTTCGACGAACCGGCCGAAGTCGTGGCGCCCCCGCCCAGCGGCGCCATACGCATCCCGCCGCAACTGGCCGAAGCCCTGACCTACGCCGCCTGCTTTCGCAGCGACGATCGCTGGGCGCTGCTTTACCAGGTGCTCTGGCGCGTCGCCCGCGGCGAACGGGCAGCCATGCTGGCCGGTGACGAAGACGGCAGCGAATTGCAGCGCCGGGTCAAGGCGATCCGCCGCGAGATCCACCATGTGCATGCCTTCCTGCGCTTTCGGCCGCGCGCGGAAAGCGCAGGTCCGCCGGCCTGGGTGGCCTGGCACCAGCCGGCCCACGACGTCCTGGCCCTGGCGGCGCCGCACTTCTGCGACCGCATGGGCAACAGCAGCTGGCTGATCGCGACCCCCGAAGCCGCCGCGCTCTGGGACGGTCAGGCGCTGCAACTGGTGGAGCCCTGCCCCGCCGAGCTGCAACGCCTGGCCCGGCAGACGCCGGAAGACGACGACCGCAACGCTGGTGACGAACTCTGGCGCGCCTACTACCGAAGCACCTTCAATCCGGCGCGGGCCAATCCGCGCACCCTGAGGGGCAACATGCCGGCGCGTTTCTGGAAGGATCTGCCGGAAGGGCCGCTGATCCCGGCGCTGCTCAGCGAGGCGCGGGCCGGCGCCCAGCGCCTGGCCCAGGCCGAGGCCGTGGGTCGCCAGAGCGGTCGCGAGGTGCTGATCGCGGCCGAGCGCGCCCAGCCCGAACGCTCGCTGCCCACCACCCTCGACGAGTGCCGTCGCTGCGAACTCTGGGAAAAGGCCACCCAGCCGGTGGCCGGCGAAGGCCCGCGCACCGCGCGCATCCTGCTGTTGGGCGAACAGCCCGGCGATCAGGAGGACCTGGCGGGCCGGCCCTTCGTCGGCCCGGCCGGCCAGGTGCTGATGGCGGCGCTGGCCGAAGCCGGCCTCGAGCGCAGCGAGGTGTTCCTCACCAATGCGGTCAAGCACTTCAAGTGGATTCCCCAGGGCAGAAGACGCAAGCACGTCACCCCGGGACCGGAGATTGCCCCCTGCCGCTACTGGCTGGAGCAGGAATTGCGCGACATCCAGCCGACGGTCGTGGTGGCCCTGGGCTCGACCGCCCTGGAAGCCCTGCTCAAGCGCAAGCCAAGGGGTCTGGCGCAATTCATGGGACGGCCCCTGCGACTGGACGAGCGCTGGATCATCGCCACCTATCACCCCTCCTACATCCTGCGCACCCCGGATGCCGAGCAGCAGGACCAGGCGCGCCAGGCTCTTGTCGCCGCCCTGCGCGAGGCCAGGGCCCTGGCGGCCGGCAGCACAGCCGAAGGCTAGCGGAAGCGCTTGGGCGGCTCGTCGCCCATGTCCACCGAGAGGTTGCGGGTGATCTGATTGAGGTGATCGGCATCCGTTTCCGAACCCAGCTTGATCATCAGGCGCAGGTCGTTGGCGGAGTCGGCGTGGGCCAGGGCGGCCTCGTAGGTGATCTCGCCATCACGATAGAGCCCGTAGAGCGACTGGTCGAAGGTCTGCATGCCCAGCTCGCCGGACTTCTTCATCAGCGCCTTGAGCTCGTGCACCTCGCCCTTGCGGATCAAATCGGCGACCAGCGGGGTGTTGAGCAGCACCTCGATCACCGCGCGGCGGCCCTGGCCATCGATGGTGGGCACCAGTTGCTGGGCGACGATGCCCTTGAGGTTGAGCGAGAGGTCCATCCAGGTCTGGCTGTGCCGATCGGCCGGGAAGAAGTGGATGATGCGGTCCAGCGCCTGGTTGGCGTTGTTGGCGTGCAGAGTGGCCAGGCACAGGTGGCCGGTCTCGGCGAAGGCCAGGGCGTGCTCCATGGTGTCCCGGCTGCGGATCTCGCCGATCATGATGACGTCCGGCGCCTGGCGCAGGGTGTTCTTCAGCGCCACCTCGAAGGACTCGGTGTCGATGCCCACCTCGCGCTGGGTGACGATGCAGCCCTGGTGCTGGTGGATGTACTCGATGGGGTCCTCGATGGAGATGATGTGCCCCGCCGAGTTCTTGTTGCGGTGGCCGATCATGGCCGCCAGCGAGGTGGACTTGCCGGTGCCGGTGGCGCCGACGAAGATCACCAGGCCGCGCTTGGTCATGGCCAGCTTCTTGATGATCTCCGGCAGGCGCAGCTGCTCGACGGTGGGGATGTTGACCTCGATGCGGCGCAGCACCATGCCCACCAGGTTGCGCTGGTAGAAGGCGCTGACCCGGAAGCGGCCGATGCCGCGGGCGCTGATGGCGAAGTTGCACTCGCGCTTCTGCTGGAATTCCTGCCGCTGCTCGTCGTTCATCACCCCCAGCACCAGGGCCCGGCACTGCTCGGGCGTGAGCGAGTCCTTGGTGACCGGCGTCATGCGCCCGTTGATCTTCATCGAAGGGGGCACGCCGGTGGTGATGAAGAGGTCGGACGCCCCCTTGTCCACCATCAGCTGCAGGAACCTGTCGAAATCCATCAGAAGTTCTCCGGCGTCTTGGCCTTCTCGCGGGCCGCGTCGCGGCTGATCAGGCCCTTGGCCAGGAGCGCCTTGAGGCACATGTCCAGGGTCTGCATGCCCAGGCCGCCACCGGTCTGGATCGAGGAATACATCTGCGCCACCTTGTCCTCACGGATCAGGTTACGGATGGCCGGCGTGCCGATCATGATCTCGTGGGCCGCCACCCGGCCGCCGCCGACCTTCTTGAGCAGGGTCTGGGAAACCACCGCCTGCAGGGATTCGGACAACATGGAACGCACCATCGACTTCTCTTCCGCCGGAAAGACGTCCACCACCCGATCGATGGTCTTGGCCGCCGAGGTGGTGTGCAGGGTGCCAAAGACCAGGTGCCCGGTCTCGGCCGCGGTCAGCGCCAGGCGGATGGTCTCCAGGTCGCGCAGCTCGCCCACCAGGATGATGTCCGGGTCTTCGCGCAGGGCCGAGCGCAGGGCCTCGGAGAAGCCCAGGGTGTCGCGGTGCACCTCGCGCTGGTTGACCAGGCACTTCTTGGATTCGTGGACGAATTCGATGGGATCCTCGATGGTGAGGATGTGGTGGTACTTGGTGTTGTTGAGGTAGTCGAGCATGGCCGCCAGGGTGGTGGACTTGCCCGAGCCGGTCGGCCCGGTCACCAGCACCAGGCCGCGCGGGACGTCGGTGATCTTCTTGAACACCTCGCCCATGCCGAGCTCTTCCATGCTCAGCACCTTGGATGGAATGGTCCGGAACACCGCGCCGGCACCGCGATTCTGGTTGAAGGCGTTGACCCGGAAGCGCGCCACACCCGGCACCTCGAAGGAGAAGTCGGTCTCCAGGAATTCCTCGAAGTCCTTGCGCTGCTTGTCGTTCATGATGTCGTAGATCAGCGCGTGCACCTGCTTGTGCTCGAAGGCCGGCAGGTTGATGCGGCGCACGTCGCCGTCGACGCGGATCATCGGCGGCAGGCCGGCGGACAGGTGCAGGTCGGAGGCGCCTTGCCGCGCGGAAAAGGCCAGCAATTCGGTGATATCCATGGGACTCCCAGATGTCGAGCAAGCAGGTAGAATGCCGCGCAGCACTGGCGGTCTGACCTGGTCACCGCCACTCACTCATCCGGTACGCCGAGGCCTGCCGGATGCGCCGACGCAAGCAGGGGCTGAATGTCCACGATAGCCGAGAATAGCGCAACCGTACTCGAACGCATCGCCGCCGCCAGCCGGACGGCAGGCCGCGATCCCGCGACTGTCGGCCTCCTGGCGGTGAGCAAGACCAAGCCCGCCGCCGCCTTGCGCGAGGCCGCCGTCGCCGGTCTGCGCGACTTTGGCGAGAACTATCTGCAGGAGGCGCTGGACAAGCAGCCGGCGCTGGCCGACCTGCCCCTGGTGTGGCATTTCATCGGCCCTATCCAGTCCAACAAGACCCGCGCCATCGCCAGCCATTTCAACTGGGTGCATTCGGTGGATCGCCTGAAGATCGCCCAGCGCCTGGCCGAGCAGCGCCCGCCCGAGCGCGGCCCGCTGAACATCTGCCTGCAGGTCAACGTCAGTGGCGAAGCGAGCAAGTCCGGCTGCCACCCCGACGAGCTGCCGGCCCTGGCCGCGGCGGTCAGCCGGTTGCCCAACCTGCGCCTGCGTGGCCTGATGGCTATCCCCGAACCCACCGACGACCCGGCCAGCCAGCGCGCCGCCTTCGCCCGGCTGCGCACCCTGAGCGAAGCCCTGAACCTGGGCCTGGACACCCTGTCCATGGGCATGAGCCAGGATCTGGAAGCCGCCATCGCCGAGGGCGCCACCTGGGTCCGCGTCGGTACCGCCCTCTTTGGCGCCCGCGACTACGGCGCCGCCTCTTCAACCTAGGAAGTCTCGATGAACGACACCCGCATCGCCTTCATCGGCGCCGGCAACATGGCCGGCGCCATCATCGGCGGCCTGCTCGCCCAGGGCGTGCCGGCCCGACAGCTGAGCGCCAGCAATCGCAATCCGGCCAAGCGCGAAGCCCTGGCCCGGGAGCACGGCATCCGCGTCGAGGCCAGCAACAGCACCGTGCTCGCCGACGCCGACGTGGTGGTGCTGGGGGTGAAGCCCCAGGTCATGGGCGAGGTCTGCCAGGAACTGGCCCCCCATCTGCGTCCGGACCAGCTGATCGTCTCGGTCGCCGCCGGCATCACCTGCGCCAGCCTGACCCGCTGGCTGGGCCCTCGCGCGCTGGTGCGCTGCATGCCGAACGTGCCCTCGCAGCTGCGCCTGGGCGCCAGCGGCCTGTTCGCCAATGACCAGGTCAGCGCCGAGCAGCGCGCCCGTGCCCAGGAGATCCTCGCCGCGGTCGGCTTGGCCCTGTGGGTCGAGGAAGAACAGCAGCTGGACGCGGTCACCGCCGTCTCCGGCAGCGGCCCGGCCTATTTCTTCCTGCTGATGGAAGCCATGACCCAGGCCGGCACCAAGCTCGGCCTGCCGGCCGAGGTCGCCCAGCAGTTGACCCTGCACACCGCCCGCGGCGCCGCCGCCATGGCCTGCCAGGGTGACCGCAGCCCCGAACAATTGCGTCGTTCGGTGATGTCCCCCAAGGGCACCACCGAGCGCGCCATCGAAACCTTCCAAGCCGGAGCCTTCGAGGACCTGGTGGAAGAAGCCCTCACCGCCGCGGCCGACCGAGCTGCGGAACTGGCCCAGTTGCCGGATCGATAAGGAGTATCCATGTCCGCTCTCGCGCAAGCTCTCGTCTATGTCATCCAGACCCTCGGCAGTCTCTATCTGCTGATCATCCTGCTGCGCTTCATCCTGCAGCTGGTCCGGGCCGACTTCTACAATCCGCTGTCGCAATTCACCGTGCGCGCCACCCAGCCGCTGCTCAAGCCGGTGCGACGCATCATTCCCGGCTTCGGCGGCGTCGATCTGGCGGCCCTGGTGCTGGCCGTGCTGGTCCAGCTGGCGCTGATGATGGTCGTGGTGGTGCTGCTCGGCGCCAGCATCGGCGGCCTGTTCCCCGCCCTGCTGATCTGGGCCCTGCTCGGCGTGGCCTCGCTGTTCCTCAAGGTGTTCTTCTTTGCCCTGATCGTCAGCGTCATCCTCTCCTGGGTCGCGCCCCAGACCCACAATCCGGCCGCCGAACTGGTCAACCAGATCTGCGAGCCGCTGCTGGCACCCTTCCGCCGCATCCTGCCGAGCCTGGGCGGGCTGGATCTGTCGCCGATCTTCGCCTTCATCGTGATCAACCTGCTGGACCGCTTCGTCATCGGCCAGCTGGCCGCGGCCACCGGCATGCCGCAGATTCTCGCGCCCTTCCTCTGACGCACCACTCGCGCACCCGCCACGACCGCCCGCCGCGTCGTGGCGGAGGCGCCATTGACGTCCTCTGGACGCTGGGGCACCGTCCAGCCTTTGCTGTTCAGGTCAAGGAAGTCCCCTATGGAACGCCTGTTCCGCCACGTCGATGCCTATGCCGCGTGGAAAGCCGAACTCGACACCCAATTGGGCCGCTACCGCGACTGGTTGCAGCGTAATCGTCTGGCCTCCCCGGCCCTGGACGCCGCCCTGGCGACCTGCCAGAGCGAATTGCAGGCCGACGGCATCACCCTGGCCTTCGCCGGCGAGTTCTCCCGCGGCAAGACCGAACTGATCAACGCCCTCTTCTTTGCCGACTACGGCCAGCGCATGCTGCCGTCCCAGGCCGGGCGCACCACCATGTGCCCCACCGAGATCTTCTTCGACGCCGGGGCCGACGGTCCCTATCTGCAGCTGCTGCCCATCGACAGCCGCCTGGACGAACGCAGCCTGACCGCCTGGCGCAAGGCGCCCGAGGCCTGGCAGCGCTTCGCCCTGGACGACAGCCACGCGGACGCCATGGCCGCCCTGCTGGCCAAGGTCACCGAGACCCGCGAGGTGGAAACCGCCGTCGCCGTGCAACTGGGCTTCGATCCCGAGCAACTGGAACAACTCGACAGCGACGGCCTGGTCAGCATCCCGGCCTGGCGCCATGCGCTGATCAGCATCGATCATCCGCTGCTGCGCCAGGGCCTGCGCATCCTCGACACCCCCGGCCTCAACGCCCTGGGCGCCGAACCCGAGCTGACCCTGTCGCTGCTGCCCCACGCCCAGGCCGTGCTCTTTCTCATCGGTGCCGACACCGGCGTGACCGCCTCGGACCTCGCGCTCTGGGAGCAGTGCGTCAAGCCGTCCCTGGGCGATGCCCCGGAGCGACTGTTCGCGGTGATGAACAAGATCGACAGCCTCTGGGACGACCTCGGCGGCGTCGCCCATGTCGCCCAGTCCCTGGAAAACGTCCGCCAGGCCAGCGCCCGGCAACTGGCGCTGCCGGCCGAGCACATCCTGCCGCTGTCGGCCAAGCAGGCCTTGCTGGGCAAGGTCCGCGGCGATCTGGAACTGCTCGCGCGCAGCCAGCTGGACAGCCTCGAGCAGTTGCTCGCCGAACGCATCGTCGGCGCCCGCGAGCGCCTGCTGCAGCAGCGCATCGTGCAGCAGGCCAGTGGCCTGCTGGGTGCCAGCCGGACCCTGATCGAGCAGCGCCTGGAAGCCATTCGCGCCCAGTACGCGCAACTGGCCGACGAGGAATTGCCCGGTGCCGGCCTGGAATTGCAGACCGCGCGCACCCGCCAGGAATACGACCTCTATCACCGCCGCCTGCTGGATCTGCGCACCACCCAGAACATGCTGGCCGGGCAGCGCAAGCTGCTGACCGACCTGGTCGCGCCGGAACGCCTGGACGCCCATCTGGACACCGCGCGCCGGGAATTCCGCACCAGCCTGACCACCGTCGGCATCAACCAGTCCATCGCCCGCTTCTTCCGCGTGGTCGAGCATGATCTGCTGGCCCTGGACAACGAGGCGGACCGGGCCAACAAGGTGCTCGGCGCGGTCTACCAGCGGCACAATGTAGAGAATCCGCTGCACCCCCTGGAAGCGCCGCGGCTGCGCATCCGCCCCTATGTCCGCGAGCTGCGCCAGCTGCAACTCAAGACCGAGGAGGTCCAGCGTCAGGTCAAGACCCTGCTCACCGAGCAGAGCGCCCTGGCCCGCCGCTTCTTCGCCACCGTGGCCCAGGAGGTCCAGGCCCTGCAGGAGGGCGCCCATGCCCAGGTGCTGCGCTGGAACGACGGCGCCCTGACCCCGCTGGTGCAGCACACCCGCGAGCAGAAGCAGCTGCTGGAAACCAGCATGCTGGCGCTCAAGCAGCTCACCCAGCAGAACCTCAACAGCCAGGAACAGGTGCGGCGCCTGCAGGTGCACGAAGACGTCCTGCATCGGCAGCTCAGCGAGGTCAGCGACATGCTCAAGCAGATCAGCCGGCCGGCCCCTTCCCAGCGCCACGACAACGTGGTCGCCCTGCCGCTGGCACGGGTCGGCTAGCCCCACCCGCCACCCGAGGCGCGGCCCCTGACCGCCGCGCCACGGCTGCCCTTGCCGCTCCTGGCGACGCTCTTTAGACTGGCGAGCCCCCGCCCCGGACGAGCCGTCAATGCCCAGCGTCATTCCCGAAGATTCCGTCGGCCTGGTCACCCCCGAGCTGCTGCACTTCAACGAGCCCCTGGCCCTGGCCTGTGGCCGCACCCTGCCGGCCTACGACCTGATGGTCGAGACCTATGGCGAACTCAACGCCAGCCGCAGCAACGCCGTGCTGATCTGCCACGCGCTCTCCGGCCATCACCACGCGGCCGGCTACCACAGCCTGGACGACCGCAAGCCGGGCTGGTGGGACAGCTGCATCGGTCCGGGCAAGCCCATCGACACCCGCAAGTTCTTTGTCGTCGCCCTCAACAACCTCGGCGGCTGCAACGGCTCCACCGGTCCCAGCAGTCCCAATCCCGACACCGGCCGCGCCTATGGCGCGGACTTTCCGGTGCTGACCGTGGAAGACTGGGTCAACAGCCAGGCGCGGCTGGCCGATCGCCTGGGCATCGCGCAGTGGGCGGCGGTGATCGGCGGCAGCCTGGGTGGCATGCAGGCGCTGCAGTGGACCATCAGCTATCCCGAGCGCATCCGCCACTGCCTGGCCATCGCCTCGGCACCCAAGCTGTCGGCGGAAAACATCGCCTTCAACGAGGTGGCGCGCCAGGCCATCCTCTCGGACCCGGACTTCCACGCCGGGCACTTCCAGGAAAAGGGCGTGATCCCCAAGCGCGGCCTGATGCTGGCGCGCATGGTCGGCCACATCACCTACCTGTCCGACGAGGCCATGGGCGAGAAATTCGGTCGCGAACTCAAGACCGACCAGCTCAACTACGACTTCCACAGCGTCGAATTCCAGGTGGAGAGCTACCTGCGCTACCAGGGCGAGGAATTCTCCGGCCGCTTCGACGCCAACACCTATCTGCTGATGACCAAGGCGCTGGACTACTTCGATCCGGCCCACGCCCATGGCGGCGACCTGGCCAAGACCCTGGCCGGGGTGCAGGCACGCTTCCTGATCGTCTCCTTCACCACCGACTGGCGCTTCTCGCCGGCGCGCTCCAAGGAGATCGTCAACGCCCTGATGGCCGCGCGCAAGGACGTCAGCTACCTGGAGGTCGACGCCCCCCAGGGTCACGACGCCTTCCTCATCCCCATCCCGCGCTATCTGCAGGCCTTCTCCCACTACATGACCCGCATCGAGGTATAGCTGCCGTGCGCGCCGATCTGGACATCATTCAGGAATGGATCCCCGCCGGCAGCCGGGTCCTCGACCTCGGTTGCGGCACCGGCGAGTTGCTCGCCTGGCTGCGCGATCACAAGCAGGTCACCGGCTACGGCCTGGAGATCGACCCGGACAAGATCGCCGAATGCCTGCTCAAGGACGTCAACGTCATCGAGCAGGATCTCGACGGCGGCCTGGCCAACTTCGCCAGCGACAGCTTCGACGTGGTGGTCATGACCCAGTCGCTGCAGGCCATGCAGTACCCCGATCGCATCCTCCAGGAGATGCTCAGAGTCGGTCGCCAGTGCATCATCACCTTTCCCAACTTCGGTCACTGGCGCTGCCGGCTGTACCTGGGCGGCCGGGGGCGGATGCCGGTCTCCGACTTCCTGCCCTACACCTGGTACAACACGCCGAACATCCACTTCTGCACCTTCGAGGACTTCGAGCGCCTCTGCCGCGAACAGCGCGCCCAGGTGCTGGATCGCCTCGCTGTGGACCGCCTGCATCGTCATGGCTGGGCCAGCAAGCTGTGGCCCAACCTGCTCGGCGAGATCGGCATCTACCGGGTCAGCGCGCCGCGCCTGCAGGAGCATCGCGTCGCGATATGACGTAAGGCACGGGGGGCGCATCCAGCCCGGGCACGGCTTCGCGTACAATACGCCGCCCTTCTCAACGCGACGCGGAGTCTCCCATGTCCGACCTTACCGAACTGGTGCTCGCCAGCCACAACGCCGGCAAGCTCAAGGAACTCCAGGCCATGCTCGGCGACCGGGTGCGGGTGCGCTCGGTGGGTGAATTCAGCCAGGTGGAGCCCGAGGAAACCGGGCTGTCCTTTGTCGAGAACGCCATCCTCAAGGCACGCAACGCGGCGCGGCTGTCCGGTCTGCCGGCCCTGGCCGACGATTCGGGCCTGGCGGTGGACGCCCTCGGCGGCGCCCCCGGCATCTATTCCGCGCGCTATGCCGACGGCCAGGGCGATGCGGCCAACAACGCCAAGCTGCTCGAGGCCTTGAAAGAGGTGCCCGACGCCGAGCGCACCGGCCAATTCGTCTGCGTGCTGGCGCTGGTGCGTCACGCCGACGATCCGCTGCCGATCCTCTGCGAAGGCCTCTGGCCCGGGCGCATCCTGCATGCCGCCCAGGGCGAGCATGGCTTCGGCTACGATCCGCTGTTCCAGCCCGATGGCGAAGCGGTCTCCGCAGCCGAACTGGCGCCGGCGGAAAAGAACCAGCGCAGCCATCGCGCCCGCGCCATGGCCCAGCTCAAGCAACGGCTCGGCCTGTGACCCAGGTGTTCGCCCTGCCGCCACTGGCGCTCTACGTCCACATCCCCTGGTGCGTGCGCAAGTGCCCCTATTGCGACTTCAACTCCCACGCGGCCGGTCCGAGCCTGCCGGAAGCGGAGTACGTCGACGCCTTGCTGGCGGATCTGGACAGGGACCTGGTCCACGTCCATGGCCGCCCGCTGACCTCGATCTTCTTTGGCGGCGGCACGCCCAGTCTGTTTTCCGCCGAGGCCCTGGGGCGCCTGCTGGACGGCGTGGCCCGGCGCCTGAGCTTCGCACCGGACATCGAGATCACCCTGGAAGCCAACCCCGGCACCTTCGAGCAGGCCAAGTTCGTCGCCTATCGCGGCCTGGGCATCAATCGGCTGTCGATCGGCATCCAGAGTTTCCAGGACGCCAAGCTCAAGGCCCTGGGGCGTATCCACGGGCGCGAGGAAGCCATCCGCGCCGCCGACCGGGCGCGCGCCGCCGGTTTCGACAACTTCAACCTGGACCTCATGCACGGCCTGCCCGAGCAAAGCGTGGCCGATGCCCTCGGTGATCTGGAGCAGGCCATCGCCCTGGCGCCCACGCACCTGTCCTGGTACCAGCTGACCATGGAGCCCAACACGGTGTTCTGGAGCCAGCCGCCGGAGCTGCCCGAAGACGACACCCTCTGGGACATCCAGGAAGCCGGCCAGGCGCGGCTGGCGGCCGCCGGCTACGGGCAATACGAGACCTCCGCCTATGCCCAGCCCGGGCGCCAGGCGCGGCACAATCTCAACTACTGGGGCTTCGGCGACTTCCTTGGCATCGGTGCCGGCGCCCACGCCAAGCTCAGCGCCCCGGACGGTACCCTGCTGCGCACCTGGAAGACCCGCCTGCCCAAGGACTACCTGGATCCGGCCAAGGCCTTCCAGGCCGGCGCGAAAGCTCTGGAACCGGCCGATCTGCCCTTCGATTTCATGATGAACGCCCTGCGCCTGGTCGACGGGGTGCCCGCCGCCTGGTATCCGCAGCGGACCGGTCAGTCGCTGGACGGCCTGGCGCCGGCGCTGGCCGCGGCGCGCCGCGCCGGCCTGCTGGCCGAGGACGAAGAGCGCCTGCGCCCCACCGCCCGCGGCCAGCTGTTCCTGAACGACCTCTTGCAATCCTTTCTGCCTGACTGACGAGGAGCTCTGCCTTGGACTTCGTACTCGACCATATCGCCGACCTCTCCCGCTGGAGTCGCAGCCACCTGGACGAGGTGGCCCTGGCGGTCACCGCCACCCTGCTGGTGCTGTTCGGCAGCCAGGTCAACGCCTTCATCCAGGCGCGCCTGGGCAGCCTGCCGACCGCCGTCCGGGTCCCGGCCTTCGCCCTGGCCTGCCTGGCCATCTATGGCGCCGCCATGACCTTCCTGACCCCCTGGGTGGTCAAGGGCCTGGCGCAGTTCAACAACTACGCCCTGGCCCCGGTGCTGCTGATCGGCGTCTGCCTGCTGGGCGTGCTGGCCGAGCGGCGCGGCTAGCGGTCGGCGGCGCGGATAGCGTCCAGCAGGCACTCCAGGGATTGCGGGCGCCCCAGCAGGAAACCCTGGAAGGTTTCCACGCCCAGGTCCTTGAGCAACTCGAACTGGGCCTGGGTTTCCACCCCTTCGGCGACGATCTGCATGTCCAGTGCGCGGCACAGGCTGACGATGCCGGCCAGCAACTGCCGGGATCTGTCGTCGGCGTCCACCGCCAGCAGAAAGCTGCGGTCGATCTTGATGGTGTCGAAGGGCAGGCGGTGCAGATAGCCCAGCGACGAATAGCCGGTGCCGAAGTCATCCATCGCCACCCGAAAGCCCTGCTCGCGCAACAGGGCCAGGCGCCGCTCCGGGGTGCCCTTCTGCAGGAACACCGACTCGGTCACCTCCAGCTCCAGGGCCCTGGGCGCAATAGCGAATTCGGCGCAGGCCGCCGCCAGGACTTCGACCAGTTCATCATCGGCCACCTGCAGCGGCGAGATGTTGACCGCCACCGGGATCTGCAGGCCGGCGTCCTGCAGGGCCCGGGCGCAACCGGCCGCGCGGCGGATGGCCAGGCGCCCGAGGGCCGAGGCCATGCCGTTCTGCTCGGCCAGGGCGACGAAGACATTGGGCGGCACGGCGCCGACGCCCGGACAATTCCAGCGCGCCAGCAACTCGGCGCTGATCATGCGCTGACGGGCATCGAACTTGGGCTGCAGCACGAAGGTGATCAGCTCGGCCTCGATGGCGCCATGCAGATGGGCCAGCAGGGTCACCTTGCTGCGCGCCTCGCTGGTCAGCTGCGGATCGTAGCAGCGTACCCGGCTCTTGCCGGCCGCCTTGGCCGCGTACATGGCGGCATCGGCGTTGCGCAGCAGGGTCTCCACATCCAGCCCCTCTTCGGGCGCCA
Organism: Pseudomonas sp. Pso3; assembly: GCF_055393275.1. Lineage (NCBI taxonomy): Bacteria > Pseudomonadati > Pseudomonadota > Gammaproteobacteria > Pseudomonadales > Pseudomonadaceae > Pseudomonas > Pseudomonas sp. Pso3. Next base: position 4,176,467 of record NZ_AP043687.1, read on the forward strand.
GACTCAGGCCGATGCTGGCCGATACGCGGATATCGTGGCCGGCGATGCATTGCTGGCGACCCACCGCCTGCACCAGTTGCTCGGCCACCTGGCGGGCCTGGTCACGATCGCTCACGTCCAGGAGGGCGACGAATTCATCGCCACCCCAGCGCGCCAGCACCTCGCCGGCGCCCAGCACCTGGCGCAACTCCCGCACCAGGGCGCAGAGCAACTCGTCACCGGCCGCATGGCCCAGGGAGTCGTTGACCTCCTTGAAGCCATCGACATCGATGAACAGCACCGCCAGGTTGCCGGTCTCCTCCAGCTTCTGCAGGCGCGTCTCGAAAGCCTGGTAGAAGGAGGTCCGGTTGGGCAGCTGGGTCAGGGCATCGCTCAGGGCCATGCGTTCCAGGGCCTGCTCGGCGCGCTTGCGCTCGGTGATGTCCCTCAGGCTGGCGACCACATAACCTTCGCGATCCGCCTCGCCGGCGAAGCGGCTCAGGCTGATCTCCACCGGCGTGACGCGCTTGGCGGAGACGTGGAATTGGGCTTCGCACAGGGCATAGCCGTCGCGCTCGAAGGTGCGGATGGCCGCCTCGGGCAACTTGATGTAGTGCGACAGGTACTGGCCGCTGACACTGCGCTCCGCGCTGAGCATCAGGGCGCGCAGGGCGTCATTGGCTTCGATGATCTGACCGCTTTCGGTCAGCACGGCCATGGCGTCGCGGCAGAGGGCGAAGGCCGAGGCGATGAGGTGCAGCGAGCGTTCGGTGCGCTGCCGGGCGCTGCGTTCGACTTCGAGCCAACGCCGTACGGCGTGCAATTCGGCCGCCGGCGAGTCGGGGCGTACCAGGTCCGTCATCGGATCCGGCCTGCACGAAGGGCGGCGCGGAGCCGGTTGGCATTCTCGGGAAGGGCTGACATCCAGATGTCTCTGTGAATTCGACTGCAACCGCCATCACAGCAGGGCAATTGGCCATCATGCCAATTGCCCTTCGGCAGCTCAAGCTCGATTCGTCAGCGATACACGGTCAGCTCTGGCGTTCGAACTTGAGATCCCAGACCCCATGCCCCAGGCGTTCGCCACGGCGCTCGAACTTGGTGATGGGTCTTTCCTCGGGGCGCGGCACATAGCCCGAGGCGTCGCCGAGATTACGGTAACCCGGGGCGGCGTTCATGATCTCGAGCATGTGTTCGGCATAGGCCTGCCAGTCGGTGGCCATGTGCAGCACCCCGCCGACCTTGAGCTTCTGCCTGACCAGCTCGGCGAAGGCCGGCTGGACGATACGGCGCTTGTGGTGGCGGCTCTTGTGCCAGGGGTCGGGAAAGAACAGCAGCACCCGGTCCAGGCTGGCATCGGCCACGCACTGGCGCAGCACCTCCAGGGCATCGCAGCTGTAGACCCGCAGATTGGTCAGTCCCTGGGTCATGGCACCGTTGAGCAGCGCGCCCACGCCCGGGCGATGCACCTCGACGCCGATGAAATCCTGCTCCGGCGCGGCGGCGGCCATTTCCAGGGTGGAATGGCCCATGCCGAAGCCGATCTCGAAGGTGCGCGGCGCCTGGCGCTCGAACACCTGGTCGAAATCCCGCAGGCCGTCGGTCAGCTCCAGACCGAAGCGCGGCCAACCCTGGTCGAGACCGCGTTGCTGGCCTTCGGTCATGCGGCCGGCGCGCATCACGAAGCTCTTGATGGTGCGCCGGGGGCGGTCGGGGGTCTGGTCGTCTTGATGATCGGTCATGGCATTATCGATAGTGGGAAAAAGAGACGCCCGGCAGAGGCCGGGCGCGTGACGGAGGGCGCCAGGTCCTAGTTGACCAGGCCATCCAGCGGCGAAGACGCCGTGGCATAGAGCTTGCGCGGCATGCGCCCGGCCAGATAGGCCAGGCGACCGGCGACGATGGCGTGCTTCATGGCTTCGGCCATCAGCACCGGCTCGCGGGCATGGGCGATGGCGCTATTCATCAGCACCGCTTCGCAGCCCAGCTCCATGGCGATGGTGGCGTCGGAGGCGGTACCCACCCCGGCATCCACCAGCACCGGCACCTTGGCTTCTTCGAGGATGATGCGCAGGTTGTAGGGGTTGCAGATGCCCAGACCCGAGCCGATCAGACCGGCCAGCGGCATGACCGCGATGCAGCCGATGGCTTCCAGCTGGCGGGCGACGATGGGGTCGTCGCTGGTGTAGACCATGACGTCGAAGCCGTCGGCGACCAGGGTTTCGGCGGCCTTGAGGGTCTCGATGACATTGGGGAACAGGGTCTTCTGGTCGGCCAGAACTTCCAGCTTGACCAGGTTGTGGCCGTCGAGCAGCTCGCGGGCCAGGCGGCAGGTGCGCACCGCTTCCACCGCGTCGTAGCAGCCGGCGGTGTTGGGCAGGATGGTGTAGCGCTCGGGCGAGATCACGTCGAGCAGATTGGGCTCGCCGGGCGTCTGGCCGATGTTGGTGCGGCGCACCGCCACGGTGACGATCTCGGCGCCGGAGGCCTCGATGGCCACGCGGGTCTCTTCGAGGTCACGATACTTGCCGGTACCGACCAGCAGGCGCGAGGCATAGGTACGCCCGGCCAGGGTGAAGGGAGTGTCTTTCATCTGGATTCCTCTTTCGCGGCTAGCCGCCGCCGATGGCGTGGACCACTTCCAGCCGGTCGCCGTCCGCCAGGGCGGTGGTGGCGTGCTGGCTGCGCGGCACGATGTCGAGGTTGCGTTCCACCGCCACTCGCCGTCCGGTCAGGTCGAGACGCACGAGCAGGTCGGCGACGGTGGCACCGTCCGGCAATTCAAGGGATTCGCCGTTCAACAGGATCTGCATGGCAAAGGCATCGTCACGGGGTGAGCCGGCATTCTACGCCGGTCGGGCGTTCATTGCAGCGGCGCCGGGCCGGGAACGACGGCCAGTGCGCGCTCAGATGCTGCTCAGACGCCAGGCGAGGATGGCCAGGCAGGCCCAGCCGGCGAGAAAGCACAGGCCGCCGAAGGGAGTGATGATGCCCAGCCGCGAGAAGCCGGTCAGCGTCAGCAGATAGAGGCTGCCGGAAAACAGCAGGATGCCGGCGATGAAGAAGCCACCGGCCCAGGCCACCAGGCGCCCCTGGAAGTGCAGCGACAGCAGGGCGATGCCAAACAGCGCCAGGGCGTGGATGAGCTGATAGAGCACGCCGGTCTGGAACACCGCGAGGTAGTCGGCGGTGAGCCGGCCCTTGAGTCCGTGGGCGGCGAAGGCGCCGAGTCCGACACCGGTGAAGCCGGCCAGGGCCGCGAACAGCAGGAAGAGACGCAACATGGGTTTTACCGGGCGATGGGAGAGAAGCGCTGGTTATAATGGCCCGCTAACCGCCAAAGACCAAGCCGATGCTGCTCACCCTCCTCCGCCGTCTCCTGCGTATCGCCCTCTGGTTCGCCGCCCTCAGCGCCGCCCTGGTGCTGATCCTGCGCTGGGTCCCGCCGCCGGGCAGCATGCTGATGGTGGAGCGCAAGGTCGAATCCTGGATCGACGGCAAGCCCATCGATCTGCAGCGCGACTGGCGGCCCTGGAAGGAACTGCCGGACGATCTCAAGATGGCGGTGATCGCCGGTGAAGACCAGCACTTCGCCGAGCACTGGGGCTTCGACATGGCGGCGATCCGCCAGGCCTTCAGCCATAATGAAGCCGGCGGCTCCCTGCGCGGCGCCAGCACCATCAGCCAGCAGACCGCCAAGAATCTCTTTCTCTGGAGCGGCCGCAGCTATCTGCGCAAGGCCTTCGAAGCCTGGTTCACCGTGCTGCTGGAAACCTTCTGGTCCAAGCAGCGCATTCTCGAGGTCTATCTCAACAGCGTGGAATGGGACGACGGCGTGTTCGGTGCCGAGGCCGCGGCCCGCCACCATTTCGGCATAGGCGCGCCCTATCTCTCCGACCGCCAGGCCAGCCTGCTGGCCGCGGTGCTGCCCAATCCTCGCGAATGGAGCCCGAGCCGCCCCAGCGCCTACGTCGCCGAACGCGCCGCCTGGATCCGCCAGCAGGAACGCCAGCTGGGCGGCAGCGACTACCTGCGACGGATGACCGGGCAATGAACCAGGGGCAAATTCAGCAGGGATCGCCGGCGGATTTCGACCGCCTGCTAGAGGTCTGGGAAGAGGCGGTCCGGGCAACTCATGATTTTCTCGATGAAGCGGACATCGATTCGTTGCGCCGCCTGGTTCGCGACCACGCGCTGCCGGCAGTGGACTTGCGGGTCTACCGCGATGGTCAGGGCGTCATCCAGGGCTTCGCCGGTACCGACGGCGACCGCCTGGAGATGTTGTTCGTGTCCAACGCGGTCCGGGGCACCGGTATAGGGCGGCAATTGGTGGAGCAGGTCATCATTGAGCGGGGCATCCGCCACGTCGACGTCAACGAGCAAAATCCCCAGGCCCTGGGATTCTATCGGCACCTTGGTTTCGAGCAGGTGGGCCGCTCTCCACTGGACGGCCAGGGCCGGCCCTTTCCGCTGTTGCACCTGCGCCTGACTGGGGCCTAGCAAAGCAAGCGCTGAATCCCCTCCTCGACCCGGGCTCCCGGAGCTGGAGCGTTCGCGGCTCGAGAAGGCTGTGAAATTTGCCGCCCTGGCAGACACTTGGGCAGCATTCTTGGGATCACGACCATAAAAAAACCGCGCCCTGGCTGGGGCGCGGCTTTTCGATTCCAAACCGGATCAGGCGGCGATGTTGCCCTTGAGCTTGTTCATCGCGTTCTTCTCCAGCTGACGGATACGTTCCGCGGAGACGTTGTACTTGGCCGCCAGCTCATGCAGCGTCGCCTTTTCCTCGGCCAGCCAGCGCTGGTAGAGGATGTCGCGGCTGCGGTCGTCCAGGCGTTCCAGGGCCTCGTGCAGATTGGCCGTGGAGCTGTCGGTCCAGTCGGCTTCCTCCAGCTGACGCGCCGGATCGTAACGGCTGTCTTCCAGGTACTGGGCCGGCGACTGATAGGCCGCGTCGTCATCGGCATCGCTGGCCGGGTCGAAGGCCATGTCATGGCCGGTCAGACGGCTTTCCATCTCACGCACTTCCCGGGGCTCGACACCCAGGGTTTCGGCCACGCGATGGACCTCGTCGTTGTTCAGCCAGGCCAGTCGCTTCTTCTGGCTGCGCAGGTTGAAGAACAGCTTGCGCTGCGCCTTGGTCGTGGCGACCTTGACGATCCGCCAGTTGCGCAGGATGAATTCGTGGATTTCGGCCTTGATCCAGTGCACGGCAAAGGACACCAGGCGTACGCCCATTTCGGGATTGAAGCGCTTCACGGCCTTCATCAGGCCAACGTTGCCTTCCTGGATCAGGTCGGCCTGGGCCAGACCATAGCCGGAATAGCTCTTGGCGATATGCACCACGAAACGCAGATGCGCGAGCACCAACTGCCGGGCGGCCTCGACGTCTTCCTTGTAGAAGAGGCGCTCGGCCAGTTCACGCTCCCGCTCCGGAGTGAGCAGCGGAATGCTGTTCACCGAATGCACATAGGCTTCCAGGGTGGCGCCGGGAACCAATGTAGGAACAGGTTGCAACGAAGTGGTCATGCGAATCCTCCGATTCACTAAGCACTGGGCAGTCTAGCACTGATTTTTTGGACAGCGCCAGACTAGCCGAGGTTCCCTTAACCCCAACTGAAAACCACCGTGAAAGCCGTGTGCCATCAAGGGTTTAGACCGTTTCCGGAGGTTTCGGAAACGGCCGTTCGTCAGCGCGGGGCGAGTTCGCGCAAATGACGGGCAACCGCCAGCCAGGCGCCGATGTAGCCGAGCAGCACCGCGCCGATCAGCAGCTGCAGCCCGTCCTCGAGGGCGACGCTGCCCAGGGCGAAATCGCTGCCGTAGAGGCCGGCCAGATCCAGCACCGCCGCGTTCAGCCAGTTCAGGCCGAACACCAGCAGGGCCCAGGCGGCGATGCCGGCGCCCAGGCCGAACAGCGCGCCCATGTAGAGGAAGGGCCGGCGCACGTAGCCGTCGGTGCCGCCCACCAGCTTGACCACCTCGATCTCGGTGCGGCGATTCTCGATGGCCAGGCGGATGGTATTGCCGATCACCAGCAGCAGGGCAATCACCAGCACCACGGTCAGGCCGAAGACGAAGCGCTCGCCGAGCTTGAGGATGGCAGTGAGGCGCTCGACCCACTGCATGTCCAGCTGCACCTGCTGCACGCCGTTCATCTCGGCCAGCTGGCTGCGCAGCATGTCGAGGCGACTCTTGTCGATTTCCTTGGGGGTCACGGCGATGACGCCGGGCAGCGGATTCTGCGGCAATTCGCGCAGCGCCTCACCGAGGCCGGCATCCTGTTGCAATTCCTTCAGGGCGTCGTCCGGGCTGATCCAGCGTGCCTCGGCCACATCAGGCAGGACCTTGATCTGGCTCATCAGCACCTCGGCCTGGTCCTGACCGGTGCGCAGGTCGAGGAACACCGAGATCTGCGCCGCGCGCTGCCAGGAGCCGCCCAAGCGCTCGACGTTCTTCAGCAGCAGCGACACGCCCATGGGCAGCGCCAGGGCAATGCCCATCACCAGGCAGGTGAGGAAGGTGCCTATGGGTTGCTGCACCATGCGCCTGAGGCTGTCCCTCAGACCGGTGCGGTGGGCTTCGAGGTAGGCATGCAGCGGGCTGCGCCAGTCGCTCTTGGGTTTCTTCGGGGCCTGGCGCTGCGGACGCTGGGGCTTGCCGCCCTGTTCCTGGCCACGGGGCAGTTCGGTGGCGCTCATGGCTGGCTCTCCTCTTCGTCGCCGATCAGGCGGCCGCGCTGCAGGGTCAGCATGCGATGGTGCAGCCGGGCGATGAGGGCATGGTCGTGACTGGCGATCAGCACCGTGGTGCCGAGGCTGTTGATGTCCTCGAAGACGCCCATGATCTCCGAGGCCAGGCGCGGATCGAGGTTGCCGGTGGGTTCGTCGGCGAGCAGCAGGGCCGGCCGATGCACCACGGCGCGGGCGATGCCGACCCGCTGCTGCTGGCCGGTGGAGAGCTCGGCCGGATAGTCGTCGAGCTTGTCCTTGAGGCTGACCCGCTCCAGCGCCGCGGCCACGCGCTTGGCGATCTCGGGCTTGGACAGGCCGAGGATCTGCAGCGGCAGGGCGACGTTGTCGAACACGGTGCGGTCATAGAGCAGCTGGTGGTTCTGGAAGACCACGCCGATCTGCCGGCGCAGGAAGGGAATCTGCGCATTGGTAATGCGCGAGATGTCCTGGCCGGCCAGGGTCAGCTTGCCGCCGGTGGGCCTTTCCATGGCCAGGATCAGCCGCATCAGGGTGCTCTTGCCGGCGCCGGAATGCCCGGTGACGAAGAGGATCTCGCCGCGTTCGGCACGGAAGCTCAGTTCCTGCAGGCCGACGTGACCGTTGGGATAGCGCTTGGAGACGCGGTCGAACTGGATCATGAGACGCCCCGCTCCGCGAACAGGGCCTGGACGAAGGGCCGCGCCTCGAAGGGCCGCAGGTCGTCGATACTCTCGCCGACGCCGACATAGCGGATCGGCAGGGCGCTCTGCTTGGCCAGGGCGAAGATCACCCCGCCCTTGGCGGTGCCGTCGAGCTTGGTCAGCGCCAGGCCGGTCAGGGGCACCGCGTTGTGGAATTGCTTGGCCTGGTTGAGGGCGTTCTGGCCGGTACCGGCGTCCAGCACCAGCAGGGTCTCGTGGGGCGCCGCCTCGTCCAGCTTGCCGATCACCCGGCGCACCTTGCGCAGCTCTTCCATGAGGTTGTCCTTGGTGTGCAGCCGGCCGGCAGTGTCAGCGATCAGCACATCGATGCCGCGGGCCTTGGCCGCCTGGACGGCGTCGAAGATCACCGAGGCGGAATCGGCGCCGGTGTGCTGGGCGATCACCGGGATGCGGTTGCGCTCGCCCCAGACCTGCAGCTGCTCGACCGCTGCGGCACGGAAGGTGTCGCCGGCCGCCAGCATGACCTTCTTGCCTTCGTTCTGCAGCCGCTTGGCCAGCTTGCCGATGGTGGTGGTCTTGCCGGCGCCGTTCACGCCGACAACCAGGATGACATAGGGCTTGTGCGAGGTATCGATCACCAGGGGCTGTTCCACCGGCAGCAGCATCTCGGTGAGCTCCTGCTGCAGCGCCTGATAGAGCGCCTCGCTGTCGGCCAGCTGCTTGCGCGCCACCTTCTGGGTCAGGTTGCGCATGATGACGCCGGTGGCCTCGACGCCGACGTCGGCGGTCAGCAGGCGGGTCTCCAGCTCTTCGAGCAGGTCGTCGTCGATGGCCTTCTTGCCGAGGAACAGACTGGCCATACCTTCGCCGAGACTGGCGCTGGTCTTGGACAGGCCCTGGCGCAGGCGGGCGAAGAAGCCCAGCTTGGCCGGTTCGGCCGGGGTGGCGGCGACAGCGGGTGGAGCGGGTTCGGGTTCGGGCGCAACCACCTCGGGCTCAGGACGGACCGGGGCGACGGGCGCAACGGGTACGACCGGGGCGGGAGCAGGCTCAGGCACCGGCATAACCGGAGGCAGCGGCGCGACCGGCACAGCCACTGGTTCGGGCTCGGGCTCCGGCTCGGGCGCCCTAGCCGGCTCGACCTCGACCGGAGGCACGATGGGATCGGCCACCAGCGGCTCGACCAGCGCCGTGAGCGCCACCGGCGACGGCGCCTCCTCTTCGGCGACCGGCACCGGGGTCAGCGAGGGAATCGCCTCCGGCGGTTCGGGCACCGGCTCCGGGTGCTGCACCGGCTCGCTGGCCAGCGGCTCGGGCAGGCGCTCCTCGGCTTCAGGCGCGGGGGCTTCGGCAGGCGTCTCTACGGGTTCGGCAGTCTTCTTGCGGAACCAGCCGAACAGGCCTTTCTTCTCCGTGGGGGGAGACTTCTTGTCGTCGGATCCAAACATGCGGGGCTCTGTATCGAACGGACGAACCGGCTGCGGGAGCTCCGCCAGGCGGGGCTCGACCGTCAGGCATGGCCGTCGGGAAAAGGGATGCGTATCCTAGCAGCCTGCCGGGCGGAAGACCTCCCCGTCGGCGAAAAACGCGCGACCGTCCCCAGGACGCAGCCGCTTCGTCCCCTACCGCGCTACAAGGCCTGCTCTCGCGATGCCCGCCTCCCGCTCCCGTCGGACCGCCCTGGTCGTCCTGCTCAGCCTGCTCCCCACCTTCGCCCTGGCCACGACCAGCCGGCAGAACACCGAGGAATTCACCCTCGACAACGGCCTCAAGCTGGTGGTCCGCGAAGATCACCGGGCGCCGGTCGCCGTGGTGCAACTCTGGTACCGCGTGGGTTCGAGCCTTGAGGCGCCCGGGGCGACCGGCCTGTCCCATGCCTTGGAACACCTGATGTTCAAGGGAAGCCGCAAGCTCGGTGCCGGCGAGGCCTCGCACCTGCTGCGCGACCTGGGCGCCGAGGAAAACGCCTTCACCACCGACGACTACACCGTCTATTACCAGCTGCTCGCCCGCGATCGCCTGCCCGTGGCCCTGGAGCTGGAAGCCGATCGCATGCAGCACCTGCGCCTGGAACCGGACGAAGTCAGCCGCGAGCTGGAAGTCATCAAGGAAGAACGCCGGCTGCGCACCGATGACCGGCCCGAGGCGCTGTCCTTCGAGCGCTTTAAGGCCGCCGCCTACCCGGCCAGCGGCTACCGCAACCCCACCATCGGCTGGCCCCAGGATCTGCAGCGCCTCGGTGTGGACGACCTGCGTCGCTGGTACCAGACCTGGTACGCACCCAACAACGCCACCCTGGTGGTGGTCGGCGATGTCGAACCCCAGGCAATCCGCGCCGAGGTGCAGCGCTGGTTCGGCGGCATTCCCCGCAGCGACCTGCCCGCGCCGCGGCGGCCGCTGGAACTGCCGGCGCCGGGCGAGCGGCGCCTGGCCCTGCAGGCCCGCGAACTGCCCAGCCTGCTGATGGGCTTCAACGTGCCCAGCCTGGCCACCGCTGCCCAGCCGCGCGATGCCTATGCGCTGCAATTGCTGGCCGCCCTGCTCAGCGGCGGTTCGGGGGCGCGCCTGCCCAGCCGTCTCGAACGCGGCGCGGAAGTGGCCAGCAGCGTGCGCGCCGCCTATGGCGCCTACACCCGTGGTGACAGCCTCTTCCTGCTCAGCGGCACCCCCAACACCCCGCGCGGCAAGACCCTCGATCAGCTGGAAGCGGCCTTCTGGGCGCAACTGGAGCTGCTCAAGCGCGAGCCGCCCAGCACCGAGGAACTGGCCCGGGTCCGCGCCCTGCTGGTGGCCGGGCTGGTCTATGGCCGCGACTCCATCACCGCCCAGGCCAGCAGCATCGGCCAGCTGGAAAGCGTCGGCCTCGGCTGGCGCCAGGGGGATCGGCTGCTCGACGAACTGGGCCGGGTCACCCCCGACGACCTGCGCCGGGTGGCCCGCACCTACTTCACCCGCGAGCGCCTGACCCTGGCCCAGCTCGAGCCCGCAGCCACCGCGGAGAATCGTCCATGAAGCCGCTGCTCTGGCTGTCGCTGTGCCTGCTCGCGGGCTGCCAGTCCCCTACCCCGGTCGGCGATCTGGCGCGCGCCTATCCGGCCGTGGACAGTCTCAAGACGCTCAAGGACGCGCCGCCCCTGGGGCGCCAGCTGGACATCCAGCGCTGGCGCACCGCCGAGGGCGCCCAGGTGCTGTTCGTGCCGGCGCCGGAATTGCCGATGTTCGACGTGCGCCTGATCTTTGCCGCCGGCAGCAGCCAGGATGGCGCCACCCCGGGCCTGGCCATGCTGACCAATGGCCTGCTCAACGAAGGCACCCCGGGACGCGATGCCGGCGCCATCGCCGATGGCTTCGAGCGCCTGGGCGCCGACTTCAGCAACGGCGCCTATCGTGACCAGGCGGTGGCCGGCCTGCGCACCCTCGCCGATCCGGCCCACAGCGAACCGGCCCTGACGCTGCTGGCCGACGTGGTAGGTCGCCCGACCTTTCCCGCCGAGGCCATCCAGCGCATCCGCGACCAGCTGCTGACGCTGATCGCCGCCAGCCGTCGCGAACCGGCGAACCTGGCGGGTGAGGCGCTGCAGGAACGCCTCTACGGCGACCATCCCTATGCCCATTCGCCACGGGGCACGGCCGCTGGCCTGGCCCGCCTGGACGCGGCCAGCCTCCGGGCCTTCCATGCCCGCGCCTATGCCGCCGGCAATGCCGTGATCGCCCTTACCGGCGATCTGGATCGGACCCGCGCCGAGCAGATCGCCGCCCAGCTGTCGCGCGCCCTGCCCCGCGGTCCGGCCCTGCCGCCGCTGCCCGTGCCGGCTCCCGCCGCGCCGGCGCGGGTGCAACTGGAGGTCCCGGCCCAGCAGACCCGCCTGCTACTCGGTCAGCTCGGCATCACCCGCCGCGATCCCGACTATGCCGCCCTCTTCGTCGGCAACCAGATCCTCGGCGGTGGCGGTTTCGGCAGTCGACTGATGACCGAATTGCGCGAACGCCGCGGTCTCACCTACGGCGTCAGCTCGGGCTTCACCCCCATGCGTCAGCCGGGTCCCTTCACCATCGGCCTGCAGACCCGCGCCGAACTGGGCGATGCCACCCTGGCGCTGGTCCGCGACCTGCTGCGCGACTACCTGGCCCAGGGTCCCACCCAGGCCGAACTGGACCGCGCCAAGCGACAGATCGAAGGCAGCTTCCCGCTGGCCAACGCCAGCAACGGCGCCATCGTCGCCCAGCTGGGCAACATCGGTTTCTACGACCTGCCCAGCAGCTACCTGGACGACTTCCTCCAGCAGGTCCGCCGCCTGACGGTGGAACAGGTGCATGCGGCCCTGCAGCGCCACCTGGATCCGGAAAAGCTCGTCGTGGTCAGCGCCGGCCCGCGGGTCGCCCAGCAGCCGCTACCGCCCCCCCGCCCTCTTCCCAACCTGCCGCCCAGCGGCGTTCCGGAGCACTAGCATGGCCCAGAAGACCGCCAACCAACTGCGCATCATCGGTGGCGAATGGCGCAGCCGGCGCTTCGCCTTTCCCGATGCCCTGGGCCTGAGGCCCACCCCGGACCGGGTCCGCGAGACCCTATTCAACTGGCTGGCCGCCGTCACCCCAGGCGCGCGGGTGCTGGACCCCTTCGCCGGCAGCGGCGCGCTGCTGCTGGAAGCCCTCTCCCGCGGCGCCGGCCAGGCGCTGGCCTTCGACCTCAATGCCCAGGCCGCCACTGCCCTGCGCGGCCATCTGCAGACCCTGGGCTGTGCCCAGGCCGAGGTGCGCCAGACCGACGCCCTGCAGGCCCTGGTTAAGCCGGCGGAAGCGCCCTTCGACCTGGTGTTTCTCGATCCGCCCTTTGGCAAAAACCTGCTGGAACCGGCCTGCGCGGCCCTGGAAGCCCAGGGCTGGCTGGCTGCGGACGCCTGGATCTACACCGAGAGCGAGACCCAGCCCTCGCGCCTGACGCTGCCCGCGACCTGGCAACTGCACCGCGAGAAGAAGACCGGCAACGTCCACTACGCCCTCTGGCACCGCCAGGCGTGACCAGCACGCCCTTCAAGCCGGCGCGCTGGCTGCCCGGCCCGCACCTGCAGACCCTCTGGGGCTCACTGTGGCGCCGCCTGCCGCCCATCACCCGGCCGCGGGAACGACTGTGGCTGGAGGACGGCGACTTCCTCGATCTGGACTGGTACAACGCCGAGGATCCGCGGGCACCGCTGGTGCTGATCGCCCACGGCCTGACCGGCAGCTCCGGCTCCCACTATGTGCTCGGCCTGCAATTCGCCCTGGCCGCCCGCGGCTGGGCCAGCGTCGGCCTCAACTGGCGCGGCTGCTCCGGCGAACCCAACCGCCTGCCACGTGGCTATCACTCCGGCGTCAGCGAAGACCTGGCCGCGGTGGTGCGCCACCTGCAAACCAGTCGTCCGGACGCGCCACTGTATGGCGTGGGCTTTTCCTTGGGCGGTAACGTGCTGCTCAAGTACCTGGGCGAGCGGGGCGAGCACAGCGGCCTGCAGGCGGCCGCTGCGGTCTCGGTACCCTTTCGCCTGGACCTCTGTGCCGATCGCATCGGCATCGGCTTCTCGCGCATCTATCAGCGGCACTTCATCCGCGAACTGGCGCGCTATGTGCGCGACAAGCAGGCGCTGTTCGACCGCGACCTTCATCCCGAACAGCACGAGATCCTCGCGCGCCTGGGGCCGCCCGAGGGACTCAAGACCTTCTGGGACTTCGACGATCGCTACACCGCGCCCCTGCACGGCTTTCGCGATGCCCGGGACTACTACCGCCAGGCCTCCAGCCGCTACTACCTGGGGGGTATCCGCATCCCCACGCTGCTGATCCAGGCCGAGGACGACCCCTTCATCGGCACCGACGCCCTGCCCGCCCGCGCCGAACTGGCGCCCGACACCCTGTTCGAGCGCCTGCCCCATGGCGGCCATGTCGGCTTCGTCGGCGGCCCCTTCCACGATCCGGACTACTACCTGGAAAGACGCATCCCCGACTGGCTGGTCAGCCAGCGGGCAGCGCCATCCGGCCGATAAACGCCCACGGGTCGGCGATCCCGGCGGCTGTCGCCTTGGCCTCACTCCGCCCCTGAGCTACCATCCAAGCCCCAACAGCTTCGCCCCCAGGACAGCGTCATGAACCGAGTGCTATACCCCGGCACCTTCGACCCCATCACCAAGGGCCATGGCGACCTGGTGGAGCGCGCCTCGCGGCTGTTCGACGAAGTCGTGGTGGCGGTGGCGGCCAGCCCCAAGAAGAATCCGCTGTTTCCGCTGGAGCGCCGGGTCGAGCTGGCCAAGGCGGTGACCGCGCACCTGCCCAATGTCGAGGTGATCGGCTTCAGCTGCCTGCTGGCCACCCTGGTGGAGCAGCAGAAGGCGACCATCATCCTGCGCGGCCTGCGCGCGGTGTCGGATTTCGAATTCGAATTCCAGCTGGCCAACATGAACCGGGTGCTGGCGCCCCAGGCGGAAAGCATGTTCCTGACCCCGTCGGAACACTACTCCTACCTGTCTTCCACCCTGGTGCGGGAGATCGCGGCGCTCGGCGGCGACGTGACCAAGTTCGTCCATCCCACCGTGCATCAGGCGCTGCTGGAGCGTTTTGCCCCGGCCAGCTGATTAACCCCAAGGACTGTCGGGTGCAGCCGGCGCGCGGATGGGGCAAAATGCGCGCCTGACTTTTGGATCGCTGCGCGTTCGCGCAGCGTGGAGCCGACGATGTCCCTCATCATTACCGACGATTGCATCAACTGCGACGTGTGCGAGCCCGAGTGCCCGAACGGCGCCATCTCCCAGGGTGCGGAGATCTACGTGATCGATCCGAACTTGTGCACCGAGTGCGTGGGCCACTACGACGAACCCCAGTGCCAGCAGGTCTGCCCGGTGGACTGCATCCCCCTCGACGAGAACCATGTCGAGACCAAGGAGCAGCTGCACGACAAGTATCTGAAGATCAGCGGCCAGGCCTGAGCGGCCAGGCCCGGCGCCAGGGCCTATTCGGTACGCCCGTACCCGCTCTGGGTACAGCCCAGGCAGCGCACGAAGGCCGCCTTGCCCGGCTCGACCACCAGCGCCTTGCCGGCCTTGCCGATGTTACCGCCGGCGGCGGTGAACGGCAGACTGACCACGAAAGCCCCCGCACCGATCACGGTCGCGGCGATCAGCAGCGGCCGCGCGATCAGCAGGTCGCCGATCATGGAAAAGGCAGCGGGTGCCTGGGCTTCACCGAACGCCTGGTCGGCGGTCTGATATTCGGTGACTTCACCCTGAGCCTGCTGCGCCTGCGCCGGCAAGACCTGCATCGTCAGGGCCAGCGCCAGCACGGCAGCCAGGCTACGGAACGGATTCATACGGCTGATCCCTTGCGCGGTTGTGATGGTGGTCCCTGAACTATAACAGGCCGCCCGCACTTGTCATGCGGGCGGGCCTCAGACGTCATTCGGCGCGGACGACCGGCTGCGGCGCGCGGCGATGGGCATAGACCATCAGCGCGATGCCGCCGAGCACCATGGGCACGCAGAGCACCTGCCCCATGGTCAGCCAGCCCCAGGCCAGATAGCCGAGCTGGGCGTCGGGAACCCGCACGAATTCGACGATGAAGCGGAAGATGCCGTAGCAGAGCACGAACAGGCCGGACACGGCCATGGTCGGCCGCGGCTTGCGCGAATACAGCCAGAGGATCACGAACAGCGCTACCCCTTCCAGGGCGAACTGATAGAGCTGCGAGGGATGGCGCGGCAGCTGGGCCGGATCGCTGTAGGGCGGAAAGATCATCGCCCAGGGCACGTCGGTGGGCTTGCCCCAGAGTTCGGCGTTGATGAAGTTGCCGATGCGGCCGGCACCGAGACCGATGGGGACCAGCGGCGCAATGAAGTCCATCAGTTCGAAGAAGCCCTTGTTGTGGCGCTTGCCGAACCACCAGACCGCCAGGATCACCCCGAGCAGGCCGCCGTGGAAGGACATGCCGCCCTTCCAGACCTCGAAGATCAGCGTCGGATTGGCGATGTATTCCGCCAGGTTGTAGAACAGCACGTAGCCGAGTCGCCCGCCGGCGATGACCCCCAGCGCCACCCAGAACACCAGATCGGACAGGGTCTCGCTGGTCCAGCGCGGATCGAAGCGATTGAGTCGCCGCTTGGCCAGCCACCAGGCGCCACCGATCCCCACCAGGTACATGAGGCCGTACCAGTGGATCTTCAGCGGCCCCAGCGACAGGGCCACCGGGTCTATTTGCGGATACGGCAGCATGGTGCCTCCTTGAAAGGGATCAGAGTAAGAAGTTGAGACCGACGCCGAACAGCAACAGGGCAAACAGGCGCTTGAGCAGCCGGGGCGACAGGCGATGGGCCAGCCGCGCACCGAAACGGGCCGAGAACATGCTGGTCAGGGCGATACCCAGCAAGGCCGGCAGATAGACATAGCCCAGACTCCAGGCGGGCAGGCCCGGCTCCTGCCAGCCGACCAGGATGAAGGACAGCGCCCCGGACAGGGCGATGGGCAGGCCGCAGGCCGCCGAGGTGGCCACCGCCTGCTGCATGCTCAGGCTGCGCCAGATCAGGAAGGGTACGGTGAGCGAGCCGCCGCCGATGCCGAAGATGGCCGAGGCCCAGCCGATCACCACCCCGGCCACCGTCAGCGCCGGCTTGCCGGGTTCGCTGGCCTGGGCCCTGGGGCGCAGGTCCAGCGCCAGCTGGATGGCGATGAGGATGGCGAAGGTGCCGATGATCTTCTGCAGCAGCGGGCCGTGGATGGCGGCGGCGGTCAGGGCGCCCAGGGCGCTGCCGAAAACGATGCCCAGGGCCATCCAGGCGAACAGTCGCCAGCGCACGGCGCCGAGTCGGTGGTGGGCCCAGACGGAATTGAGCGAGGTGAAGACGATGGTGGCCAGCGAGGTACCCACCGCCAGGTGGGTGAGGATGTCCGGATCGAGGCCCTGGGCGGTAAAGCTGTAGACCAGCACCGGCACGATGATCAGGCCGCCGCCGACCCCGAACAGACCGGCCAGCAGCCCGGCGCAGACGCCGAGCACCAGGAAGAGCAAGAGATCCATCATCACCTCGGGCGCAGGAGGCGGCATGGTACGCCGCTGCCTGCCCGGCGGGAAGCGGCCTTCCCGCCGGGCACGCTCAGCTCTGGACGCTGGCAGCCGGGTTGATCACCCGACCCAGTCCGAGATTGCGCAAGGCCAGATGCAGGGCGCTGTGGATGACCTGGGGGTTGTCGATCTGGCGCATCTGCTGCACCAGCTCGCGGGCCTTTTCCAGGGTGACCTGGCGCAGCAGCCACTTCACCTTGGGCAGGTTGGTGGCGTTCATCGACAGGGTGTCGAAGCCCATGCCCATGAGCAGTACCGCCGCCGCCGGATCCCCGGCCATCTCGCCGCAGATGCTCACCGGCACCCCTTCGGCGTGGGCGCCATCGACCACCTGTTGCAGCGCCTGCAGCACCGCCGGGTGGAAGTAGTCGTAGAGATCGGCCACCCGCGGGTTGTTGCGATCCACCGCCAGCAGGTACTGGGTCAGGTCGTTGGAGCCCACCGAGATGAAGTCCACCTGGCGCGCCAGGTCGCGGGCTTGGTAGACCGCCGAGGGTACCTCGACCATGACACCCACCGGCGGCATGGGAATGTCGACGCCTTCGTCCCGCACCTCGCACCACGCGCGGTGCAGGAGATGCTGGGACTCCTCCACCTCGTGCACGCCGGAAATCATCGGCAGCATGATGCGCAGGTTGTTCAGGCCTTCGCTGGCCTTGAGCATGGCGCGGGTCTGCACCAGGAAGATTTCCGGATGATCCAGGGTGACGCGGATGCCGCGCCAGCCCAGGAAGGGGTTGTCTTCCTTGATCGGGAAATAGGACAGCGCCTTGTCGCCACCGACGTCCAGGGTGCGCATGGTCACCGGTGCCGGATGGAAGGCGGCCAGTTGCTCGCGATAGATGGAGAGCTGTTCCTTCTCGCTGGGAAAGCGCTCGTTGACCATGAAGGGCACTTCGGTGCGATACAGCCCGACCCCTTCGGCGCCGCGCTGCTGGGCGCGGGCCACGTCGGCCATCAGGCCGGTGTTGACCCACAGCGGCATGCGGTGGCCGTCGAGGGTCTCGCAGGGCAGGCTGCGCAGGGCGTCGAGGCCCTGGGTCAGCTGGCGCTCCTCTTCCACCACGTCGCCATACTGCTTGATCAGCGTCGGCGACGGATTGGTGAAGATCTCGCCGTGGTAGCCGTCGACGATGAGGTCGATGCCATCCACCTTGGAATACGGCAGGTCCACCGCGCCCATCACGGTCGGCACGCCCATGGCACGCGCCAGGATGGCGACGTGGGAGTTGCCCGAGCCGAGTACCGAGATCAGGCCGACCAGGCGCCCCTCGGGCACCTCGCCGAGCATGGCCGGCGAGAGCTCCTCGCTGACCAGAATGGTGTTTTCCGGATAGATCAGGCAGGCCTGGTGGGCCTGCTGCAGATAGGCCAGCAAGCGGCGCCCGAGGTCACGCACGTCGGCGGCGCGCTCGCGCAGATAGGCGTCGTCCATGAGTTCGAAGCGCTGGACGTGCTCCATCACCACCTGGCGCAGGGCGCCCTGGGCCCACTGGCCGCTCTTGATGATGGTGGTCACCTCGTTACCGAGGGCGGCGTCGTCGAGCATCATCAGGTAGACGTCGAACAGCGCCTGCTCTTCCTTGCGCAGCTGGGTGGACAGCCGCTTGGACAGCGCCTTCATGTCCGCCCGTACGCCTTCGAGCGCCGAGCGGAACAGTTGCAGCTCGGCGTCGATGTCGGTCACGGTCTTGTCCGGGACCACCTCCAGATCGGCAGGCGGCAGGACCACCACCGCCTTGCCGACGCCGACCCCGGGCGAACCGGGGATGCCGACGAAACGGGCCTCCTGGATGCCGCGGCCCTGCCGGTCCAGACCACGGATGGTCCCGGTGGCCTCGGCATGGGCGATCACCCCGGCGAGCTGGGCGCTCATGGTGACCAGGAAGGCTTCCTCGCCTTCGTCGAACTGACGGCGTTCCTTCTGCTGCACCACCAGCACGCCCATGACCCGGCGGTGGTGGATGATGGGTGCACCGAGGAAAGACGCATAGCGCTCCTCACCGGTCTCGGCAAAATAGCGAAAGCGCGGGTGGCTGGCGGCGTCTTCGAGATTGAGCGGCTCTTCGCGGGTGCCGACCAGGCCGACCAGGCCCTCGTTGGGGGCCATGCTGACCCGGCCGATGGACCTCTTGTTGAGGCCTTCGGTGGCCATGAGCACGAAACGGTTGGTGTCGGGATCCAGCAGATAGACGGAGCAGACCTGCGACTGCATGGCCGCGCGGACACGCTGCACGATGATGGACAGTGCCGACCCCAGATCCTTGGCGGCATTGACCTCCTGGACGATCTTGCGCAGAACTGCAAGCATCTAGCGCCTCCGCAGCCGACGTCCGGCGGAGCCGCCGGCGTGCATCACGTGTCGTTCATCCTGCATGACCACAGCTTCTCCTCACCTCTTTCGCACCGGCCGAACCGGTAATCAGGCCAGCAAGCGGGGTGCCAACTCCTTGAGCGCCCGCCGATAGACCTCTCGCTTGAAGGTCACCACCTGGCCCAGCGGATACCAGTAGCTTACCCAGCGCCAGCCATCGAATTCCGGCTTGCCGGTCACATCCATCCGCACCCGCTGCTCTTCCGCGGTCAGCCGCAGCAGAAACCACTTCTGCTTCTGGCCGATGCACAGCGGACGGCTGTGGGTGCGCACCATGCGCTGCGGCAGACGGTAGCGCAACCAGCCCCGGGTACAGGCCAGGATACGGACGTCATCGGGGCTCAGCCCCACTTCTTCGTTCAGCTCCCGGTACAGCGCCTCTTCGGGCGTTTCCCGGTCGTCTATCCCACCCTGGGGGAACTGCCAGGCATCCTGATTGATGCGGCGGGCCCACAGTACCTGGCCGGCATCGTTGGCGAGAATGATGCCGACGTTGGGGCGAAAACCATCAGCGTCGATCACGGCTGCCACCCTTGAAAAATGTCGTTGCCCGCATTGTTCCACAAAGCCCGACAGCCCAGCAATGCAAGCTCCGGACCGACTGGGGCGCGGCCGACCGGCGCAGGCGTCCGGCACCTGCCGCCGCCTGCAAAAGCCCGCATTATGGTGGTCGCTAGCTGAACGTCGGCTTAAGGGCCGGCAAACGTCGCGCCCTAGCGAAAATGCCGTTGCACGGCCATGTAGAGGGCCAGCGCCAGACCGATCCAGCCGACCAGCCAGAAATAGTCGAGATAGCCCAGCACCTGGCTCTGGCGGGTGACCAGACTGGAGATCTGCGCCAGGGCGCTGTCGGCACCGGTGGCCAGCCGATAACGCTCGCCATAGGCCTGGTAGGTCTGGGCATAGGGAGTGACCGCGGCGCTGAGCACCGAGGCATGGAAGGCGTCGCGCCACTGCAGGAAGACGTTGGACAGCACGATGCCCATGGGCATGACCAGTTGCTGGGTCATGTTCTTGATCTGGTAGGCCTGGCTGAAATAGGCCGGCTCGACGCGCATGAAGGTGTACATGATGATCACCGCGAAGGTGCCGATCAGGTAGGTGCCATGCATCATCAGCCCAGGCACCAGCTGCTGGTAGAGGGGCACGTCGGCATGCTGGCGCACCATCCAGAAGCCGTAGCCGGCCAGCAGCAGGTAACCCGCCACGAGGTACTTGCGAAAGCCGCCCCAGGGAAAGCGCTCGCGCAACCGCACCGAGGTGATCATCAGCAGCGGCGCAAGGCCGCACAGCCAGCCCAGCGCCATGACGCCCCCGGCGGTATAGACCGGCAGTTGCAGGCCGTTGACCACGTATTGGGGGATGATGAAGTTGTAGGCGCCGAGCAGGAAGTAGTTGAGCATCATGAACAGCATGCCGGCGAGAAAGCCCGGGGTGATGGCGTGCTTGAAGTCCAGGGTCGGTCGCGCCAGGCCGCGCTCGTAGTAGACATAGAGTCCGAGGATGGCCGCTCCCACCAGCAGCTCCACGGCCAGCCACGGACCATCGCTGAAGAAGTCGAAGGCCAAGCGCTGGGTGGTGGTGGTCAGCAGCAGACTGCCCACCGTCAGCAGCACCATGGACAGCAGCGACGGCGCCCCGGAATTCTGCAGCGGATGGGAGCGCCGCGGCAGCGACAGCCAGACGCAGACGGCCACCAGCGCGCAGGCCAGCGCCGGCACCATGAAGATGGCGCGCCACTGGTGACCTTCCAGCAGCTCCGCGGTGGTGAAGGAGGCCAGCGCACCACCCAGGGGCACGCCCGAGGCGAAGGCGCGAATCCCGGTCGGCAGCTGGGGGCCGGAAAAATACATCTGCACCAGTACCCGCGCCCCGGCAAAGAAGGTGGCGGCACCGGCGCCCATCAGCGCCCGCCCGACGATGAAGGTCGGCAGATCGGTGGCCACCAGGCAGCACACCTGGCCGACCAGGTGGATGCCGACGGCGGCGAAGATCAGGTTGCGATAGCCCAGGCGCTGGGCGAACCACTGGTGCGGGGCGCTGGTGACGATGACCGCGGCGCTGTAGCAGGCGGTGGCCAGGGTGTAGCTGCGCTGGTCGATACCCAGGCCGCCATATACGTAGCGGTTGGCCAGGGCGATGGAGAGATTGTCGAGAAAGTACACCAGCACCATCAGGGTGATGCTCAGCAGCAACAGGCCGCGATGATGGGGGCGATCGGTGTCGTCGGCGTACATGAAGACCCAGGCTGGCACTAAGGGGGCCAGTCGTGGACCCTGCGTCCAGGGCGGGGTTCAGAGACTGCGTTGGCGCAGCCTCTTCGAAGTGATGCGGATCGCGTCCTGGCTCAGCCGGGCAGCAGCGCCCGGACGTCGGCCAGGAGTTCGTCGGGCACCTCCAACCAGCCACGGGTGGTATTGCGTTCTCGTGCCTGGTAACGACGCTGCGACGGCAGGCGGGCGCCCTGGGCTTCGATGCCGGCGAACAGCTGCTCGGCGCGCTGCTGGTAGTCGGCTACCGCGGTACCGAGAAAGCGCTGGGGATCGAAGGCCAGGATGAGTTCGCCGTGATAGGGCAGCCCGCCGGCACCGGCGTCGACCGCGGAAGACTCCGGACTGGTGAGATCGCCGATCAGCGGGCCGGCGAGCAATTCGATCATGGCCGACAGCGCCGAGCCCTTGTGACCGCCAAAGGTGAGCATGGCGCCCTCCTCCAGCACGGTGCGGGCATCGTTGCTGGGCGCGCCCTCGGCATCCACTCCCCAGCCCTCGGGCAGGGCTTTGCCTGCGCGACGATGCAATTCGATTTCGCCGCGGGCCACGGCGCTGGTGGCGAAATCGAAGACGAAAGGCGGACCCTCGGGCCGCGGCCAGCCGAAGGCCAGGGGATTGGTACCGAACAGCGGGCGACGACCACCGGCCGGGGCGACATAGGCCTGGGTCGGATTGCAGGCCAGGGCCACCAGGCCCCTGGCGGTAAGGGCTTCCATCTCCACCCAGAGCGCCGAGAAGTGCACGCAGTTGTTGATCGCCAGGGCTGCCAGGCCACAGCTGCGCGCCTTGGCGTCGAGCAGGGGCAGCCCCGTCTCGAAGGCCAGCGGGGAGAAGCCGCCACCCGCATCGACCCGGACGATGGCCGGAGCCACGTCCTCTACCGTCGGCTCGGCATCGGGCACCACCTTGCCGGCCTTGAGCGTCTTGACGATGCCCAGCAGCCGATAGATGCCGTGGGAGGCGCAGTCGTCACGCTGGCCGGCGACCATCATGGCGGCGATGGCAGCGCCCTGCGGCTGACTGAAACCTTGGGCCGCGAGCACCTCTTCGGCCAGGTGCTGCAGGTCTTCCGGGGTCATCTGGGCCATGGCGGCGCTCCGTTGGGAAAACCCCGACTATGCCGCAACCGGCCACGACCCGCTCGCTCGACTTGGGATCGGTCGTGCCGATCCCGGCACAGTCAGCCCTGGTGATAGCGCCCCGACAACTCGTGCACGGCCTCGATGAAGGCACCGGCATGGGCCGGATCTACCTCGGGGGTGATGCCGTGGCCGAGGTTGAAGACGTGGCCGCTGCCCTGGCCATAGCTTTCCAGGATGCGCCCCACCTCGGCGCGGATGGCCGCCGGCTTGGCGTAGAGCACGCTGGGGTCCATGTTGCCCTGCAGGGCGACCTTGCTGCCGACCCGCCGACGGGCTTCACCGATGTCGCAGGTCCAGTCCAGGCCCAGGGCCTCGGCGCCGCTGTCGGCCAGGCTTTCCAGCCAGAGACCGCCATTCTTGGTGAAGAGGATCACCGGCACCCGGCGTCCTTCATGCTCGCGGATCAGCCCGGCGACGATCTTGCGCATGTAGGCCAGGGAAAATTCCTGGTAGGCCGCGGCGGACAGGTTGCCTCCCCAGGTATCGAAGATCTGTACCGCCTGGGCGCCGGCGCGGATCTGGCCGTTGAGGTAGGCGGTGACCGCCTGGGCCAGCTTGTCCAGCAGTAGGTGCAGGGCCTCGGGGGTGTCGTAGAGCATGGCCTTAGCCTTGCGGAAATCCTTGCTGGAGCCGCCTTCGATCATGTAGGTGGCCAGGGTCCAGGGGCTGCCGGAAAAGCCGATCAGGGGTACCCGCCCGTCCAGCGCCGTGCGGATGGTGCGCACGGCGTCCATGACGTAGCCCAGGTCGGATTCGGCATCGGGTATCGGCAGCGCCTCGATGTCGGCCGGGGTGTCAATCACCTTGCGAAAGCGCGGACCCTCGCCGGTCTCGAAGTAGAGGCCCTGCCCCATGGCGTCGGGGATGGTGAGGATGTCGGAAAAGAGGATGGCGGCATCCAGCGGATAGCGCTCCAGCGGCTGCAGGGTCACCTCGCAGGCGAATTGCGGGTTCTTGCACAGACTCATGAAGTCCCCGGCACGCGCCCGGCTGGCGCGGTACTCGGGCAGATAGCGTCCGGCCTGGCGCATCATCCACACCGGGGTGACATCCACCGGCTGCTTGAGCAGGGCACGCAGGAAACGGTCGTTCTTCAGGGCAGTCATGGCGACATCCGGCAGCAAAAGTGCCGGCATTGTCGCAAAGCGGCTGGCAAAAGGCACGGCACCGGGGCGTGCCTTTTGTCTATCGCACCGATCGGCTTACCAGCTCTTGTAGGGCAGGAACTTGCCGTTGAGCACGATCTGCACCCGGTCGCCCTTGGGATCGGCCACCCGCGAGATGTCCATGCTGAAGTCGATGGCACTCATGATGCCGTCGCCGAACTCTTCATGGATCAGGGTTTTGATGGTATCGCCGTAGACATTGATCATCTCGTAGAAACGATAGATCAGCGGATCGGTGGGCACGGCCTTGTCCCACTGCTTGTGCGGACAGGCTTGCAGCGCCAGGGACACCTCGCTCGGCAATTCCAGCACCTGGCACAGGCGTTCCGCCACCGCCGGCGCCATGCTGTTCATGCCCAGGCAGGCAGAGGTGGTCCAGACCGGCGACATTTCCAGGCTGGCGGCGATCGCCGCCCAGCTCAGGCCCAGGCGCTGCTTGGCGGCGAGAATGGCGGCGGTCATTTCGGGCTTGTTCATGGCAGTACCTCGCAGGAGAGAACCGGGATCTTTGCAGACCCTGTGCCAGACACAGAAAGCGCTCTGGCACAGGCTCCGCAGCGCACTTACCTGCCATCACTGCACCAGAACGCAGCCCTGCCCCTGGATGACGCCCAAGAAAAAAGCCGACCGGCTCAGCGCCGGTCGGCTCTTGTCCAGCCGTCGGGTATTAGACGCCCAGGTAGTCGAGGATGCCCTCGGCGGCGTTGCGACCTTCGAAGATGGCGGTCACCACCAGGTCGGAGCCGCGCACCATGTCGCCACCGGCAAAGATCTTCGGGTTGCTGGTCTGGTGCTTGAACTCGTGCAGCCCCGGCGCGACCACGCGGCCCTGGCTGTCGAGGTCGATGCCGAATTGCTCGAACCAGGGCGCCGGGCTCGGCCGGAAACCGAAGGCGATGACCACCGCATCGGCCGGCAGGATCTCCTCGGAACCGGGGATCGGCTCGGGACTGCGACGACCGCGGGCATCGGGCTCGCCCAGACGGGTCTCCACCACCTTGACGCCTTCCACCCGGTCTTCGCCGATGATGGCGATGGGCTGGCGGTTGAAGAGGAACTTCACGCCCTCTTCCTTGGCGTTCTTCACTTCCTTGCGCGAGCCCGGCATGTTGGCGGCGTCGCGGCGGTAGGCGCAGGTCACGCTCTTGGCGCCCTGGCGAATGGAGGTGCGGTTGCAGTCCATGGCGGTGTCACCACCCCCCAGGACCACCACGCGCTTGCCCTTCATGTCGACGAAGTCGGCCGCATCCTTTTCGAAGCCCAGGTTGCGATTGACGTTGGCCACCAGGAAATCCAGGGCATCGTGCACGCCGGGCAGGTCTTCGCCGGGGAAGCCGCCCTTCATGTAGGTGTAGGTACCCATGCCCAAAAAGACCGCATCGAATTCCTCGAGCAGCTGGTCCATGGTCACGTCCTTGCCCACCTCGGTGTTAAGGCGGAATTCCACGCCCATCCCGCCGAAGACCTCGCGACGACGGCTGAGCACGGTCTTTTCCAGCTTGAACTCGGGAATGCCGAAGGTCAGCAGGCCGCCGATCTCGGGGTGCTTGTCGAACACCACCGGGGTCACGCCGTTGCGCACCAGGATGTCGGCACAACCCAGGCCGGCCGGACCGGCACCGATGACGGCGACGCGCTTGCCGGTCGGCTTGACCTTGGACATGTCCGGGCGCCAGCCCATGGCGAAGGCGGTGTCGGTGATGTACTTCTCCACCGAACCGATGGTCACCGCGCCGAAGCCGTCGTTGAGGGTACAGGCACCCTCACAGAGGCGATCCTGCGGGCAGACCCGGCCACAGACCTCGGGCAGGGTGTTGGTCTGGTGCGACAGCTCCGCCGCCGCCAGGATGTTGCCTTCGGATACCAGCTTGAGCCAGTTTGGAATGAAGTTGTGCACCGGGCACTTCCATTCGCAATAGGGGTTGCCGCAACCCAGGCAGCGGTGCGCCTGCTCGGCAGCCTGCTGCGGCTTGAAGGGATCGTGGATCTCGACGAATTCCTTCTTGCGCTGGCGCAGCAGCTTTTTCTTCGGATCCTTGCGACCGACCTCGATGAACTGGAAGTCGTTGTTCAGACGTTCAGCCATTTCCAAACCTCTTGAAGCGACGCCCTTTTCTGCCGGGCGCCACGAGCTATCACGGTGAAACCGGCGCCCTGGGGAGCCGGCATCGAAGTCGTTATTCCGGACGGGCGCGGGTGCTGACCAGCAGCGACGCAAGGCTTGCGGCCTTGGGCTTCACCAGCCAGAACTTGCGCAGGTAGTCGTCCAGGTTTTCATGGAGATGGCTGCCCCAGGCACTGCCGGTCTCGCGCACGTATTCGGCCAGCACCCCTTCCAGGTGGCTGCGATAGGCTTCCATGGCTTCGCTGTTGATGCGCTGGATTTCCACCAGCTCGTGGTTGACCCGGTCATAGAAGCCGTTATCCAGGTCCAGCACATAGGCGAAGCCGCCGGTCATGCCCGAGCCGAAGTTGTAGCCGGTCTTGCCCAGGACGCAGACGAAGCCGCCGGTCATGTATTCGCAGCAGTGGTCGCCGGTGCCTTCCACCACGGTGTGGGCCCCGGAGTTGCGCACCCCGAAGCGCTCACCGGCGGTGCCGGCGGCGAACAGCTTGCCACCGGTGGCGCCATAGAGGCAGGTGTTGCCGATGATGGCCGATTCCTGGCTCTTGAAGCCCGCGCCCTGGGGCGGGGTGATGACCAGCTTGCCGCCGGTCATGCCCTTGCCCACGTAGTCGTTGGCGTCGCCTTCCAGATACAGATGCAGGCCGCCGGCGTTCCAGACGCCGAAGCTCTGGCCGGCGGTGCCCTTGAAGCGGAAGGTCAGCGGCGCCTTGACCATGCCCTGGTTGCCGTGGCGCCGGGCAATCTCGCCGGAGACCCGGGCGCCGATGGAGCGGTCGCAGTTGCCGATGCTCAGGCTGAACTCACCGCCTTCGAGCTTTTCGATCCCTGGCAGCGACAGACGCACCATTTCCTCAGCCAGCAGACCCTGGTCGAACGGCGGGTTCTTTTCCACCTGGCAGTATTGCGGCTTGTCGGCCGGAATGTGATCGCTCCCCAGCAGCGGGGTGAGATCCAGGTGCTGCTGCTTGGCGGTCTCGCCCGGCAGGATTTCCAGCAGGTCGGTACGGCCGATCAGCTCGCCCAGGCTGCGCACGCCCAGCCTGGCCAGCCACTCGCGGGTTTCCTCGGCGATGAAGGTGAAGAAATTCATCACCATCTCCACCGTGCCGATGAAGTGTTCCTTGCGCAGCCGGTCGTTCTGGGTGGCGACGCCGGTGGCGCAGTTGTTCAGGTGGCAGATGCGCAGGTACTTGCAGCCCAGGGCGATCATCGGCGCGGTGCCGAAGCCGAAGCTCTCGGCGCCGAGGATGGCCGCCTTGATCACGTCCAGGCCGGTCTTCAGGCCGCCGTCGGTCTGCACCCGCACCTTGCCGCGCAGGTCGTTGCCCCTCAGGGTCTGGTGCGCCTCGGCGAGGCCCAGCTCCCAGGGCGAGCCGGCGTACTTGATGGAGGTCACCGGCGAAGCGCCGGTACCGCCGTCGTAGCCGGAGATGGTGATGAGGTCGGCATAGGCCTTGGCCACACCGGCGGCCACCGTACCCACCCCGGGCTCGGAGACCAGCTTGACCGACACCAGCGCCTTGGGATTGACCTGCTTGAGGTCGAAGATCAGCTGCGACAGGTCTTCGATGGAATAGATGTCGTGGTGCGGCGGCGGCGAGATCAGGGTCACGCCGGGCACCGCATAGCGCAGCTTGGCGATCAGGCCGTTGACCTTGCCGCCCGGCAGCTGGCCGCCCTCGCCCGGCTTGGCGCCCTGCGCCACCTTGATCTGCAAGACCTCGGCGTTGACCAAGTACTCGGGGGTGACGCCGAAGCGGCCGGTGGCCACCTGCTTGATCTTGGAGCTCTTGATGGTGCCGTAGCGCGCCGGATCCTCGCCACCCTCGCCGGAGTTGGAGCGCCCGCCCAGGCGGTTCATGGCCTCGGCCAGGGCCTCGTGGGCCTCCGGCGACAGAGCGCCCAGGGAGATGCCGGCGGCGTCGAAGCGAGTGAAGATGTTGGCCAGCGGCTCGACCTCTTCCAGGGCCAGGGGCTGGTCGCTGGTCTTGACCTTGAGCAGGTCGCGGATCATGGCCACCGGACGCTGGTCCACCAGCGCGGTGTATTCGCGGAACTTGGCGTAGTCGCCCTGTTGCACGGCGGCCTGCAGCAGATTGACCACGTCCGGGTTGTAGGCGTGGTACTCGCCGCCATAGACGAACTTGAGCAGGCCACCCGGCTGGATCGGCTTGCGGTTGTTCCAGGCTTCGCCGGCCAGCAGCTTCTGCTCGGCTTCCAAGTCGACGAAGCGCGCACCCTTGATGCGGCTGGTGACGCCGGGGAAGCAGAGGTCGGTGACCTCGTCCGCCAGCCCCACGGCCTCGAACAGCTGGGCGCCGCGATAGGAGGCGACGGTGGAGATGCCCATCTTGGAGATCACCTTGAGCAGGCCCTTGGTGATGCCCTTGCGGTAGTACTTGAACACCTCGTAGAGATCGCCCAGCACCTCGCCGGTGCGGATCAGATCGCCCAGCACCTCGTAGGCCAGGAACGGATAGACCGCGGTCGCACCAAAGCCCAGCAGCACGGCGAAGTGGTGCGGATCGCGGGCGGTGGCGGTCTCCACCAGGATGTTGCTGCTGGTGCGCAGGCCCAGGTTGACCAGGTGGTGGTGCACGGCGCCGGTGGCCAGCACCGCATGCACCGGCAGCTTGCCCGGCTCGATGTGGCGGTCGGTCAGCACCAGCAATACCTTGCCGGCGCGCACGGCCTCCTCGGCCTGCTCGACGATGTTGCGCAGCGCCGCCTCGAGGCCCATGGACTCGGGGTAGTTGAGGTCGATCTTGACATGCTCGAAGCCGGGCTTGGGCATGTTGAGGATGGTCCGCCACTTGGCCGGCGAGACCACCGGGCTGCTCAGGATGGCGCGATCGGCGTGCTCGGCGGTTTCCTCGAAGACGTTGCGCTCGGCGCCCAGGCAGGTCTCCAGGGACATGACGATGGACTCGCGCAGCGGGTCGATCGGCGGGTTGGTGACCTGGGCGAATTGCTGGCGGAAATAGTCGTAGGGCGAACGGATGCGCCGCGACAGCACCGCCATCGGGGTATCGTCGCCCATCGAGCCCACGGCTTCCTGGCCCTGCTCGCCCAGCGGGCGCAAGACCTGGTCACGCTCCTCGAAGGTGACCTGGAACATCTTCATGTACTGGCGCAGCTGATCCTGGTCGTAGAAGGCTGAACCGTGATCGTTGTCGTCCAGGGTCGCCTGGATGCGCATGGCGTTCTTGCGCAGCCACTGCTTGTAGGGATGGCGCGCCTTGAGGCGATTGTCGATGTCGTCGGTCTGCAGCACCTCGCCGGTCTCGGTGTCCACGGCGAGGATCTGGCCCGGGCCGACCCGGCCCTTGGCGATGACGTCGTCGGGCTGGTAGTTCCAGACGCCGACTTCCGAAGCCAGGGTGATGTAGCCGTTCTTGGTGGTCACCCAGCGCGCCGGGCGCAGGCCGTTGCGGTCGAGCAGGCAGACCGCGTAGCGGCCTTCGGTCAGCACCACGCCGGCCGGACCGTCCCAGGGCTCCATGTGCATGGAGTTGAATTCATAGAAGGCGCGCAGATCGGCGTCCATGGTCTCGACGTTCTGCCAGGCCGGCGGAATGATCATGCGCACGGCGCGGAACAGGTCCATGCCGCCGGTCACCAGCAGCTCCAGCATGTTGTCCATGCTGGAGGAATCGGAGCCGACCCGGTTGACCAGCGGACCGAGCTGGTCGAGGTCCGGGATCAGTTCGTTGACGAACTTGGTCCGCCGCGCCTGGGCCCAGTTGCGGTTGCCGGTGATGGTGTTGATCTCGCCGTTGTGGGCGAGGTAGCGGAAGGGCTGCGCCAGCGGCCACTTCGGCAGGGTGTTGGTGGAGAAGCGCTGGTGGAATACGCAGATGGCGGTGGCCAGGCGCGGATCGCCGAGGTCCGGATAGAAGGCGGCGAGATCCGCCGGCATCATCAGGCCCTTGTAGACGATGACCCGCGACGACAGGCTGCAGATGTAGTGCTCGGCGTCCTCGGCATTGCGCACCGAGGAACGGCGGCGCGCGGAGAACAGCTTGACCCCGAACTGCTGATCGTCGAGACCGGGACCGGCGACGAATACCTGCTCGATGCGCGGCAGGCGGGCCAGGGCCAGTTCGCCCAGCACCGAGGTGTCGATGGGCACCTTGCGCCAGCCGACCAGGGTCAGGCCGGCGGCCTCGATCTCCAGATTCATGTTGGCGCGGGCCTGTTCGGCGCGGGCCTCGTCCTGGTTGAAGAACACCACGCCCGCGGCGTACTGCTCGGGCAACTCGGCGCCGAATTGTTCCTGGGCGATGGCGCGCAGGAAGGCGTCCGGCTTCTGCATGAGCAGACCGCAACCGTCACCGGTCTTGCCGTCCGCGTTGATACCCCCCCGGTGGGTCATGCAGGTCAGGGCTTCGATGGCCGTTTCCAGCAGGTCGTGGCTGGGCTCGCCCTGCATATGGGCGATCAGGCCGAAGCCGCAGTTGTCCTTGAAGCTATCGGGATTGAACAGGCCTGCTTTCATAGCGCTCTCACCGGCAATCAGGTTATTGCGAAGGCATCACAAAACGGTCCGCTTATTTGAACTTTTTTCGGACAGTCAAAGGCTGACCAGTGTAGCGAAAAAATCGCTTACGACAAACACTGATGACACCTGATGAAAATTCGATGACGCAAAACAGAAAGCCCCGGCGTCACTCTCGTGATAGCGCCGGGGCTTTCTTTTCGTGCCAGGCAAGAATCAGCGACTGGTGGCGATATCCTGCTGGATGCTGGCAAAGGTCCGCGGCCAGGGCTTGCTGGCCTGTACCTTGGCCGGCAGCTGCTTGACCGCCGCCTCGGCCGCCGCCCGATTGGTGAAGTTGCCGTAGGTCACCACATAGAGCGCCTTGCCCTGGTAGCTCTTCTTGAAATAGCGGAAGTTGCCACTGTCGGCCTGGGCGGCGATGAAGTCCTGCGCAGCCTTTTCGGTGCTGGTGCCCACCACCTGCAAGGCGTACTTGCTGCCCGCCTGACTGCCGTACCAGCCCGCCGCAGCGCCACCGGTGTGCGCAGGGGCAGCAGCCGGGGCCGGCTTGGCCGGTGCCGGCGCGGGGGTCGGCGCAGGTGCGGTATGCCGGGGCGCCGGAGCGGCCACTGCCGGCGCGCTGGGCGCTGGCGTGCGTGTCGGTGTCCGGCTGGGCAGTTCGTCCTCGTCACTGATGGGCGGGGCGTCGGTGGTCACGGTGGGCGGTACGCCACCCGCACCCATGTCGTTGCCAGCAGCGGTACCAGCCTGACGCCCTCCCGCCGCTTCCGCCAGGGGTTCGCGGATGACCGGCTGCGACTCGCCCACCAGCGGCAGGGGTAGCGGCTTGGAAGAGCCATCGAACTGGATGGGCGCCCCCTGGGCGTCCTTGCCGACGGACGAGGTGTTCTGGCCGCCCATGGGCAGGTCCTGCCCGGCCGTGCCGGTCGCCGGGGTTTCGCTCTTGCCGCCCTTGAGCGACAGCGCCGCGGCGCCGACTGCCAGCACCACCACCCCGAGAATGACCAGATGCTTGCGCGGCAGCGCCGCCAGCAGATTGCGCGAGCCCTTCGCCGGAGCAGCGGCCTTCTTGCGCCGGGCGGTCATGCCGGCCACCAGGACATCCCGGGCTTCCTCGTTGAGCCGACCGGGCCAGCCACCGGAGCGCTGGTGAATGGTCGCGAGTTGCTCGTCGGTAAAGATCTCCAGCCCCTGACCGGCACCCTCCAGGCGCTGGGCGAGATATTCCTCGGCCTCGCTTTCGCTGTAGGGCAGCAATTCGATGGCGTGATAGCGCTCTTCGCCCTGGGCGATGTCCTCCAGGCGCATCACCACTTCCGCCTCGCCGAACAGGAAGACGTGCAGACGCTCCTTTTCGCCGCCACCGGCCAGCTCCAGCAGGGCTTCCAGGGCGGGGGTGGCCAGCGCCTCGGCGTCATCCACCAGGATGTAGACCTCCTGCCCCGCCAGGCGCACTTCCGCCGCCTGCGCGAGAATGGCCGCCGGCGTCTGGCTGTCGGCGCCCACGCCCTTGGCGACCTGGGCCAGCACGGTGCGGGCGTCGCCGCCGTTCTGCGCGGAAATCACCACGCAGTGCACCGCTTCCTTCTTGGTGCTGGCCGCCAGCGCCTGACGCAGCAGCGTCTTGCCGCTGCCCTCGGGACCGCTGACCACCAGCAACAACTGGCTGTAGCGGGCCAGGTGATGCAACTGACCCAGCACCGGCTTGCGCTGCGCCGGAAAGAATTTGAAACCGGGAACGCGGGCGGCGAACGGGTCGTGAGTGAACTGATAGTGACCGAGGAAGGCTTCGTCGGCGTGCAGATTGGACATGGGACTCTCTTGTTCTCCTTACTGGGCGGTCAGCGCTTGGTAATCGGTACGCAGCGTCTGCTCGAGAATGTCGCGGGCGAAGTCGGCGGTCACCACGGCCTGGCCCAGGTCACTGAGCAGTACCAGCCGGAGTTGTCCATCCAGGACCTTCTTGTCCACCGCCATGAGGCGTTCGAAATCGGCCGGCTGCATGTCGGCCGGCGGTACCACGGGAAGCCCGGCCCGGACCAGCAGGCGCAGGGCGCGGTCGCGCTGGGCGGCCGTGAGCCAGCCCAACAGCAGGGACATCTGCAGCGCCATGACCATGCCGGCGGAAACCGCTTCGCCGTGCAGCCAGACGCCATAGCCCTGGTGGGTCTCGATGGCGTGGCCGAAGGTATGCCCCAGGTTGAGGATGGCCCGCAGACCCGACTCGCGCTCGTCGCTGCCGACCACCTGGGCCTTGGCCGCGCAGGAGCGCTCGATGGCTTCGGTGAGGGCCTGCTGGTCCAGCGCCAGCAGCGCCTCGACATGCTCCTCGAGCCAGCCGAGGAAGGGCTCATCGCAGATCAGGCCGTACTTGATGACCTCGGCCAGACCCGCCGACAGCTCCCGCGCCGGCAGGGTCGCCAGGCTGGCGGTGTCGATGACCACGGCCTTGGGCTGGTAGAAGGCGCCGATCATGTTCTTGCCCAGCGGGTGGTTGATGCCGGTCTTGCCGCCCACCGAGGAATCGACCTGGGACAGCAGCGTGGTCGGCACCTGGATGAAGTCCACCCCGCGCTGATAACAGGCCGCGGCGAACCCGCCCATGTCGCCGACCACCCCGCCACCGAGGGCGATGAGGGTGGTCTTGCGATCATGGCGATCCTGCAGCAGACCGTCGAAGATCAGCTGCAGGGTTTCCCAGTTCTTGTGCGCCTCGCCATCGGGCAGCACGATCGAGCTGACCTGGCGATCGCCCAGGGTGCGCAGCAGGCGCTCCAGATAGAGCGGCGCGATGGTTTCGTTGGTGACGATCGCCACCTTGCGCCCGGCGAGATGGGGCAGGAAGCATTCCGGCTGATCCAGAAGGCCCTGGCCGATGTAGATCGGGTAGCTGCGCTCACCGAGCTCGACGTGAAGAGTCCGCATGCCGTCACCTTGATTCAAAGGGCGCCTAGCATAGCGCAGAACGCCTGCGGCTTTAATGCGGTGCCAGGGCTTTCAGACGGTCGAGTATCTGCAGCACGACCAGCCGGGGCGGCCGCTCGTCGGTCTCGATGATGATGTCGGCGATTTCGCGGTACAGCGGATCGCGCATGGCCATGAGAGTGCGCAGCACCGCCGCGGGATCGGCGGTCTGCAGGAGCGGGCGATTGCGATCGCGGGAGGTGCGCTCGATCTGCTGCTCGATGGAGGCATGCAGATAGATGACCCGCCCACCGCGCTTGAGCGCCTGGCGATTGTCCTCGCGCAGCACGGCGCCACCGCCGGTGGCCATCACCAGGCCGTTTTCCGCGCACAGCTCGGCGATCGCGGCGCGTTCGCGCTCGCGAAAGCCCTGCTCGCCTTCCACATCGAAGATCCAGGGGATGTCGGCACCGGTACGTTCTTCGATTACCTTGTCGGAATCCTTGAACGGCAGCCGCAATTCCTTCGCCAGGAGCCGGCCGATGGTGCTCTTGCCCGAGCCCATCGGTCCTACGAGAAACAGATTACGCACTTATGTCATCGACCAACCGCTATCGCCTGGTTGTTCATGATACGCGGCGTGAGGAAGATCAGCAGCTCGACTTTGCTGTCGGTGACCGAATCCCGGCGGAACAGTCGGCCAACATAGGGAATGTCGCCCAGCATCGGCACCTTGGTGGTGGACTTGGTCTGGGTGTTGGAGAACACCCCGCCCAGTACGATGGTCTCGCCATCGCTCACCAGTACCTTGGCATTGACCTCGTTCTTGCTGATCGGCGGCACGCCGTTGAGGGCGTTCTGGTAGTCAGGGGCATCCTTGTTGACCTTGACCTCCATGATGATGCGGTTGTCCGGGGTGATCTGCGGCGTGACCTCCAGCGACAGGGCGGCCTGCTTGAAGCTGGTGCTGGTGGCACCGCTGGAGCTGGCTTCCTGGTAGGGGATCTCGGTACCGCGCAGGATCTTGGCGGTCTCCTTGTCCGAGGTCACCACCTTGGGCTGGGAGATGATCTCGCCATTGCCGCTGGACTGCAGGGCCGACAGCTGCAGGTCGAGCATCTTGCCGCCGACCATGAAGCCGATGCCGATACCCGAGGTGCTGCCAGAAACGCCCATGTCGACGAAAGGCGTGGGCGCGACGCCGTTGGTAGAGGTGAAGTTACCCACGGTACTGGTACCCGGCAGGAAGGCCTGTCCGGTGGTAGGGTCGACCGTGGTGGCGCCGTCCTTGCCATAGACCGCGAAGTTGCCCGAACTGGCGTTCCCGCCCCAGCGCACGCCCAGCTGCTTGCTGTAGTCGACGTTGGCCTCCACCAGCCGCGCCTCGATCATCACCTGGCGCACCGGGATGTCCAGCTGGGAGACGATGCGGCGCAGTTCGTCCAGGCGATTCTGGGTCTGGTAGGCGATGATGCTGTTGGTGCGCTCGTCCACCGAGATGGAGCCGCGCTCGTCGGCGGTCTTGTCGGCACTGGTCACCGACTGGAACAGCTTGGCTATGTCGGCGGCCTTGGCGTAGTTGACCTGAATCAGGTCGCGACGCAAGGGGGCCAGTTGCTGGATCTGCTTCTGGGACTCCAGCTCCTGACGTTCGCGGGCGGCGATCTCGTCGGCCGGGGCCACCAGCAGCACGTTGCCGATCTGGCGCTTGTCCAGCCCCTTGGTCTTGAGGATCAGATCCAGCGCCTGGTCCCAGGGCACGTTCTGCAGGCGCAGGGTGATGTTGCCCTGCACGGTGTCGCTCGCCACCAGGTTGAGATTGGTGAAGTCGGCGATCAGCTGCAGCACCGAGCGGACATCGATGTCCTGGAAGTTCAGCGACAGCTTCTCGCCGGTATAGGTGAAGCGATCGGCTGCGCGCTTTTCCTTTTCCTCGGTGGTGAGCGGCTTGACGCTCAGGGTCAGACGGTTGTTGGTCTGGTAGGCCAGGTAGTCGTAGGTACCGGTCGGCTCGATGACGATGGACGCCCCGCTGCTGTCAGCGGAGGCGTTGACGAACTGCACGGGGGTGGCGAAATCCTTGACGTCCAGCCGTACCCGCAGCTCTTCGGGCAGCTGGGTACCGGCAAAGGTCAGGCGAATCTTGCCGCCCTGCTCCTGGATGTCCGGATTGATGCCGGTCTCGCTCAGGTCGATGACCACGTTGCCCTCGCCCTGGGGCCCCCGCTGGAAATCGATATGGCGGATCGCCTTGCCGCGCAATTGCGGCCGCGGCGCAGTCATGGCCGCCACGGTAGAGGTGGCTTGGGTCGGCGGCAGCGGCGTGCGGGCGATCGCGCCGGGCAAGGGAGCGGACGACGGCGCGGTCACGGTGGTCGGCGCAGCGGCGCGCGGCAGGTTGGGCGTCAGGTTGGCCTGGGCGCTGGCGGTCTGGCGACCGGCGGTGCCCCCGATGGTGACGAACAGGTTGCGACCGTCGGCCCGGGTGTCATAGCTGGCCAGATTGGTGAGGTTGATGATCAGGCGGGTGCGGTTGCCCGCCTCGACCACCGTCACGCTGCGGGCATTGCCATTGCCCAGCTCACGGCTCTTGGTACCGAGCTTGTTGGCGACGCCGGGCAGATCCAGGGCGATGCGCGCCGGCTGCTCGATGGTGTAGCCCTTGGGCACCGGCACCGGCTGATCGAAGGTCAGCTTGAGTTCGATGCGATCCCCGGGCAGGGAGGCGACGTTCAAGGCCTGCAGATCGGCTGCCAGAGCCTGGCCGGCCAGGCTGCTCAGCAGCAGGGCCAGGCCCAGCCCCAGTCGTCCCGCGATAGTAGTGTTCACAGTGCTCGCCCCGCCCATTTAAGTCTTTTCCTTCAAGGTGATGGTGCGCGGCCGTTCCAGCCAGCCACCCTCGCCATCCGGGACGATTTCGATCACGTCGATCTCGCCATCGGTAATCTTGGTGATGCGCCCGTCATTGCGTCCCAGGTAGTCGCCCACCTTGACGCGATGCACGCCCCCGGCGCCGTTGACCAGCGCATAGCGGCCACTGGCATTGGCCAGGATGCCGACCATGCTGAAGGTCTCGATGTTGAAGCCTTCGAGAAACTGCTTGGGCCGATTCACGTCCGGCTTGATGTTGCCGGTTCCGCGCTGGCGCACCGTGGGATCGATGCGTACCGGTGCCTGGAAGGGGCTGCGCAGGGCCGAAGCCGCATAGGTGAAGGGTTCGTAGGCGCGAAACTGCGGCAGCGGCTCGATGGAACCACGCGGCTTGGCGCGGGTTTCGTCCATGAAGGCCTGCAGATCGCTGGTATCGCTGGAACCGCAGCCGACCAGCACGCCGGTCAGCAGGCATAACAACAGGGGCGTCCTCATTTGCCGAGCCCCTTGTCGTTGTAGCGATAGGTCTTGGCCAGGACATTCATGCGCAACTTGCCACCGGTGCCGGATACCGTGCCGCCGCCATTGGCGTTTCTGTCGTCCACCGGCTTGAGGTCGAAGTCGTGCAGGGTGACGATGCGCGGCAGGCTGGACACGCTGCTGACGAAGGTGGCCAGGTCATGATAGCTGCCCACCACGGTGATCTGGATCGGCAACTCGACATAGAACTGCTGGGTGACCTCGGGCAGCAGCTTGATCTGCTCGAACTCCAAGCCGCTGCCGAGACCGGTGCGTGTGATGTCCTCCAGCAGCGCCGGCACCTCGGTGTCGCCGGGCAGTTGCCGCAGCAGGGCACCGAAGGACTCCTCCATTTCCACCATCTGCTGCTTGTAGGCATCCAGATTGGCGGCCTGGAAGGCCTTGCTGGCGTATTGCTGCTTGAGCGTCTCTTCCTGGTTGCGCTGGCTGTCCAGCTGGGCCTGCATGTCGCTGAGGTGGAACTGATAGCCGAGCAGCAGCACCACCAGCACGATCAGCAGGCAGGCGATGACTTTTACCGGCTTGGGCCAGGAACCCAGATTCTCGAGATTGAGGTCGTTGATGTCGACCTTGCGCAGGCTGGCCAGGGAATCGGCGAGACTCATGGTTTGCCTCCCTGGGCGAGCGGGGCCGGTGTCGCAGGGGCGCCGGGCTGGGTCTGCTTGACGGTGAGCTGGAAGGTATTGGCCTGGTCCACCGCACCCGCGGTGGTGGCCTTCACCTCGATCAGCGTAGGCGAGGCGAACCAGTCCGAGGCATCCAGGTTACGCATCAGGTTGGAGACCCGGTTGTTGGATTCCGCCTCGCCGCTGATCGACAGGGTGTCACCCTGCATCTTCAGCTCGCGGAAATACACGCCGTCCGGCAGCGTCCGCACCAGTTGATCGAAGACATGGCCGATGACCGGGCGGTTGCCCTGCAGGTCTTGGATGATCTTCATCCGCGCCAGCAGTTGCTGACGACGGGTCTTGAGTTCGCTGATCTCCTTGATGCGCACGTCCAGCTGGGCAATGTTCTGCTGGATGAAGGCATTGCGCGCCTCCTGGCGGGCGATCTCGCCGGACAGGTACTGGTCGCCGAGAAACACGGCGCCACAGGAGAGCACGAAGATGCCACCCAGGATCACCAGGAACTGCTTGCGCCTTTCTTCGCGCAGCTGCTCCCGCCAAGGCAAGAGGTTGATGCGGGCCATCTAGTCGAAACTCCTCATGGCCAGGCCGCAGGCGATCATCAGCGCCGGGGCGTCACCCGCCAGGGCCGCCGCGTTGACCTTGTTGCTGACGGTCATGTCGGCGAAGGGATTGGCCAGGACCGTGGGGGTGCCGATTTTCTGCTGGATCAAACGGTCGAGTCCGGAAATTGACGCGGTTCCTCCAGCAAGCAAGATGTAGTCCACATCATTGTATTGCCCGGCGGCGAAAAAGAACTGCAGCGAACGCGCCACCTGTTGCACCACCGCCTCGCGGAAGGGCGTCAGCACCTCGCTCTGGTAGTCGTCCGGCAGCCCGCCCTGCTTCTTGGCCAGACCGGCCTCTTCCACCGACAGGCCATAGCGACGCTGGATCTCTTCGGTGAGCTGGCGACCGCCAAACAGCTGTTCGCGGGTGTAGATGGTCTTGCCGTTGTGCAGCACGCTCAGGGTGGTCATGGTGGCGCCGATGTCGACCACCGCCACGGTCAGGTCGTCGACGTGGCCACCGAGCTGATTGGCCAGCAGCTGATAGGCGCGCTCCAGGGCATAGGCCTCGACGTCGACCACCTTGGCCGAGACGCCGGCCAGCGCCAGGGCCGCTTCGCGGACCTCGACGTTTTCCTTCCGGCAGGCGGCCAGCAGCACCTCGACGCGCTCGGCGTTGCGCGGCGACGGCCCCTGCACCTCGAAATCGATGGCGACCTCGTCCAGCGGATAGGGAATGTACTGGTCGGCTTCCAGCTTGATCTGGTTTTCCAGCTCGTCGTCGGTCAGACCGGCGTCCATCTCGATGGTCTTGGCGATCACCGCCGAGCCGGAGACGGCCACGGCAGCGCTGCGCGCGGAGGTGCGCGCCTTGACCAGCACCCGGCCGATGGCCAGGCCCACGCCTTCGAGTTCGGCGATGTTCTTCTCGACCACGGCATTGGCCGGCAGGGGTTCGACCGCATAGGCCTCCACCCGGTAGCGCCCGCCTGCACGGCTCAACTCGATGAGTTTCACGGATGTCGAACTGACGTCGATACCCAGCAGCGTATTCGCCTTCTTTCTGAATAGCCCTAGCACATCAGTTCCCTATGAGCGACGGTGGTCTTCCGCGGACGGGCATTAGATAACAGACTTGACACCCGAGCAAATAGCGGCCAACCGCCAAACGCGCCTATAATGGCGACGCCGTGTAGGCTGACCCTCACCTGTCGCCCTTTCCTTCTTTCCATTCGAAAAGTCTCTTGATGCGTGTTCTGAAATTTTTCTGGTGGTCGTTGGTCGCCCTGGTCTGCAGCCTTTTGCTGGGTCTCAGCGGTGCCTTCCTCTACCTCAGCCCCAGCCTGCCCTCCATCGACGCCCTGCGAAACGTGCAACTGCAGATACCTCTGCGGGTGTACAGCGCGGACGGCAAACTCATCGCCGAATTCGGTGAAATGCGCCGCTCGCCGCTGCGGTTCAACGAGATACCGCCCGATTTCATCCATGCCCTGCTCTCCGCCGAGGATGACAACTTCGCCAATCACTATGGCGTGGATGTGAAAAGCCTGGCGCGAGCGGTGAGCCAGCTGGTCAAGACCGGACACATCCAGACCGGCGGCAGCACCATCACCATGCAGGTCGCCAAGAACTACTTCCTGACCAGCGAACGCAGCTTCTCGCGCAAATTCACCGAGATCCTCCTGGCGCTGCAAATCGAGCGCCAACTGACCAAGGACGAGATCCTCGAGCTCTACGTCAACAAGATCTACCTGGGCAACCGCGCCTACGGTATCGAGGCCGCCGCCCAGGTCTACTATGGGAAGTCCATCAAGGACCTGACCGTTGCCCAGATGGCGATGATCGCTGGTCTGCCCAAGGCGCCGTCGCGTTACAACCCGGTCGCTAATCCTGAGCGTAGCCTGGAAAGACGCAATTGGATTCTCGAACGCATGTTCAAGCTCGGTTATATCGATCAGGCGGCCTACCAGGCCGGCATCGCCGAGCCGCTCGAGGCCTATCACCATGTCGCCATTCCCGAGCTCAACGCCCCCTACATCGCCGAGATGGCGCGGGCGGAAATGGTCGGCCGCTATGGCGGTGACGCCTATACCGATGGCTACCAGGTCTATACCACCATCGACAGCCGGCTGCAGACAGACGCCTTCGAGGCCGTGCGCGACGGCCTGACCGACTACGACCGCCGCCATGGCTACCGCGGACCCGAGGCCCAGTGGCCCAACCGCAGCCGGGCCGAGTGGACCGCACTGATCCAGAAGCAGCGCATCGTCGGCGGCCAGGATCCGGCCATCGTCACCCAGGTGGAAAAGAGCGGCATCCTGGTCCTGACCCGCGAGGGCAAGGAAGAGGCAGTCTCCTGGGATTCGATGAAGTGGGCCCGCCCCTACCTCAGCGCCAACAGCCTGGGGCCGCGGCCGAACGGTCCGGCCGACGTGGTCAAGGTCGGCGACCTGATCCGGGTGCAGCGCCAGGACGATGGCAGCCTGAAGTTCTCGCAGATCCCCAAGGCGCAGAGCGCCCTGGTCTCCCTCGACCCCCAGGATGGCGCCATCCGCGCCCTGATCGGCGGTTTCTCCTTCGAGCAGAGCAACTACAACCGCGCGACCCAGGCCCGCCGCCAGCCCGGCTCCAGCTTCAAGCCGTTCATCTATAGCGCGGCCCTAGAAAAGGGCTTCACCGCCGCCAGCCTGGTCAACGATGCGCCCATCGTCTTCATGGACGAGAATCCCGACGAAGCCTGGCGACCAAAGAACGACAACAACACCTTCCTCGGCCCCATCCGCCTGCGCGAGGCGCTGTATCGCTCGCGCAACCTGGTGTCCATCCGGGTGCTGCAGGCCATCGGCATCGACTATGCGCTGGACTACGTCAGTCGCTTCGGCTTCGAGCGCGACCAGTTGCCGCGCAACCTGTCCCTGGCCCTCGGTACCCCGGGCCTGACGCCGCTGGAAGTCGCCACCGGCTGGTCAGTGTTCGCCAACGAGGGTTACAAGGTGACCCCCTACGTGGTCGATCACGTGACCGATCGCGACGGCAAGGTGGTCTATCGCACTGCCGCGCCGCGGGTGCCCCAGCAGGTGCAGGCCAAGGCCGCACCCGGCGTCGAGGTCACGCCAGCGGCCGATACCGCCGCGGCCGATCCGGCCAATCCGGCGCCGGTGTTCGCGCCCCAGGTCATCGACCCGCGCAATGCCTTCATCATGAACAGCATGCTGCAGGACGTGATCAAGCGCGGCACTGGGCGCAAGGCGCTGGAACTGGGTCGCAACGACCTGGCCGGCAAGACCGGTACCACCAACGAATCCAAGGACACCTGGTTCTCCGGCTACAACGGCGACTACGTGACCACGGTCTGGGCCGGCTTCGATCAGCCCGAGACCCTGGGTCGCCAGGAATTCGGTGGCACCGTGGCTCTGCCGATCTGGATGAGCTACATGGGCGCGGCGCTCAAGGACAAGCCGCCACATCAGCTCAAGGAACCGGAAGGCATCGTTTCCATCCGCGTGGACCCCACCACCGGTCGCGCCGCGCCGCCCGGCACGCCCAACGCCTACTTCGAGCTGTTCAAGAGCGAGGACACCCCGCCGAGCCTGGACGAGCTGCCGCCTGGCGTGGCGCCCGGCACGCCGCTGCCCTCCAGCGAAACCGTGCCCATGGACATCTTCTGATCCCAGCCAATAAAAAACCCCGCCGCGGCGGGGTTTTTTATTGCTTCAGGCCTTACTTGGCGAAGACGTCATCCACCGACTTCAGCGGATAGTTCGCCGGATAGGGCAGCGTGGCCACGCCGGTCTCGATGGCGGCCTTGGCCACGGCATCGGATACCAGGGTGATCAGGCGCGCATCCATCGGCTTGGGAATGATGTACTCGCGGCCGAAGCTCAGGCTGTCGACCTTGTAGGCTTCGCAGACTTCCTTGGGCACCGGCAGCTTGGCCAGGTCACGCAGGGCCAGGGCGGCGGCGATCTTCATCTCTTCGTTGATGACCCGGGCGCGGACGTCCAGGGCACCGCGGAAGATGAAGGGGAAGCCGAGGACGTTGTTGACCTGGTTCGGGTAGTCGGAACGACCGGTGGCCATGATCACGTCGTCGCGGGTGGCGTGGGCCAGCTCGGGGGTGATTTCCGGATCCGGGTTGGAGCAGGCGAAGACGATGGGGTTGGCCGCCATGCGCTTGAGGCCTTCGGCCGACAGCAGATTCGGGCCGGACAGACCGACGAAGACGTCGGCACCCTCGAGGGCATCGTCCAGGGTGCGCTTGCTGGTCTCGGTGGCGAAGGCCGCCTTGTACTGGTTCAGGTCGTTGCGGCCGCTGTGGACCACGCCCTGACGGTCGATCATGTAGATATTCTCGACCTTGGCGCCCATGCTGGCCAGGAGGCGCATGCAGGAGATGGCGGCGGCACCGGCACCCAGGCAGACGATCTTGGCGTCTTCCAGGCGCTTGCCGGCGATTTCCAGGGCGTTGAGCATGCCGGCGGCGGTGACGATGGCAGTGCCGTGCTGGTCATCGTGGAACACCGGGATGTCGCACTGCTCGATCAGGGCGCGCTCGATCTCGAAGCACTCGGGCGCCTTGATGTCTTCCAGGTTGATGCCACCGAAGGTGATGGAGATGCGCTTGACGGTATCGATGAAGGCCTGGGGGCTCTCGGCGTCCACCTCGATGTCGAAGACGTCCACACCGGCGAAGCGCTTGAACAGCACACCCTTGCCTTCCATCACCGGCTTGGAGGCCAGCGGGCCGAGGTTGCCCAGGCCGAGGATGGCGGTACCGTCGGAGATCACGGCGACCAGGTTGCCCTTGCCGGTGTAGCGGTAGGCCAGTTCGGGATCGCGACCGATCTCACGGACCGGTTCGGCGACGCCGGGGCTGTAGGCCAGGGACAGGTCGCGGGCGGTCGCGGTGGGCTTGGTCAGCTCGACGCTGAGTTTGCCGGGGCGCGGCTGGGCGTGGTATTCGAGGGCAGCGGTTTTGAGATCAGACATTATTGGTATATCCGCGTGGTGTGGGTCTTGGGTCGGGCGAGAATACGCAAAGACTCAAGGTGCCACAAGCAATCGGCCATATGCCTGAAATCAATCGCAATACGACTTTCGGCTAAAACGATTCAACCTGTAAACCCAGCATGTGCGGATCGCTCAAGGTCATCTGCCAGCGGGCGCGCCCCGCTTCCTGGCGCCGGCTGCGATCGGAAATCCAGCCCCGCGCCTCAAGCTGGCGGCCGATCCATTGATGCAGCGGCACGCCGTCGAAGGCCTCGACGAAGCGCTCGGGGACATTGACCACCAGATCGCCTTCGAACTGCAGCCAGAGGCCGCCGCGATTGCGTTCGACGTCCAGCAGACGCCCCTGCACCACGGCGAAACCGCCTTCCGCGATCCGGGTGGCGGGGGTCGGCTCCTGCTTCCAGACCCCGAGACGCGCCCGGCGCGCCTGGCTTTGCGCGGCGGCCTGACAATCGGCCAGCCGGATATTGGGCGCGATGGCGACGGCATAGCCGAGACCCTCGGCGATCAACCGGGCTTCCAGATTGTCGCCTTCGCGATCATAGAGATGCGCCAGGGTGCGGCCGTAATGGTCGGTCGCCTCGCTACCCGGCACCAGCCGCAGGCGCTCGTCGCTGGCCGCGACCAGTTCCTGCAGGCGCCGGCGCGCCGCCTCGGCATAGGGCTGGGCGGTACCGCCGGACTTGCCCAGCTCGGGCGCATTGACGCCGATCAGCCGGACCGAGCGGCCGTCGACCAGGCGCAGGGTATCGCCATCCACCACCTGCCGGACCATCACCTCCTGGCCACCAGGCAGCAGCGGGCACGCCGCCAGGGCCGCGGGCGCGCTGGTAAGGCCACAAACGAAAAAGGCGCCCCAGAGGGACGCCTTCTTCAGTGTCGAACCATGCGGAGATGGTCGACGGCAGCGCATTACTTGCTGCTGC
Source organism: Pseudomonas sp. Pso3 (assembly GCF_055393275.1). Lineage (NCBI taxonomy): Bacteria > Pseudomonadati > Pseudomonadota > Gammaproteobacteria > Pseudomonadales > Pseudomonadaceae > Pseudomonas > Pseudomonas sp. Pso3. The sequence goes on from NZ_AP043687.1 coordinate 4,219,914, forward strand.
CGAACACGCCGAAGCGCTGCTTGAAGCGGTCGATACGGCCGCCAGCGTCCAGGACCTTCTGCTTGCCGGTGTAGAACGGGTGGCATTCGGAGCAGACGTCCAGGTGAATGTTCTTGCTCAGGGTCGAGCGGGTCTTGATGACGTTGCCGCAGCTGCAGGTGGCTTCGATGGCATCGTACTGCGGATGGATATCAGCTTTCATGGGGCTATCCTCGGGGTCTAGCTGTGCCGCCACCCGGCGCCATTGCCGGATACCGCACAGATTTGGGCTGCAAATCATACCAGAGCAGCTAAGAGGTGCAAGCAGCCCCCACACCGCCCGTCTGCTACCATCGGGCTTTCCTCCTGCGAGCCCTGCCGTGCCCCTGATCCTGCGCCTGGCGCTGCCCTCCCCGCTGCGCCGCCTGTTCGACTATCTGCCGCCTAAGGGAGCGGTCGAGGAGCAGTTGCGCCCGGGCGTGCGGCTGCGGGTGCCCTTTGGCCGCCGCGAGGTGATCGGGGTCCTGATCGAGGTCGCCCAGGAGACCGAGGTGCCGCCGGACAAGCTGCGCAAGGCGCTGCAGCTGCTCGACGAGCGTCCGCCACTGCCGAGCGCGCTGTTCGAACTCTGCCAGTGGTCCGCCCAGTACTATCAGCACAGCCTCGGCGACACCCTGAGCTGGGCACTTCCTGCCCTTTTGCGTCAGGGAGAACCGGCGGAGCGACGGCTGCAGCGCTTCTGGATCGCCCAACCCGACGCCCGCCCGGAAGATCCGCGCCTGGCCCGGGCGCCGCGCCAGCGCGAGGCGCTCAAGACCCTGCGCCAGCACCCCCATGGCGTGCTGCACGAATTGCTCGGCCAGCTCGGCCTGGTCAAGGACAGTCTGGACCTCCTGCAGGCCAAGGGCCTGGTCAAGGTGGAGACCCGCTATCACCAGCCGCATCGGCACCAGGGCGCCTGGCTCGCCCAGGCCGAACTGCCGCTCAACGGCGAGCAGCGCCTGGCCTACGAAGCGGTCCGCGCCGGCAGCGGCTTCCACTGCTATCTGCTGGAAGGGGTGACCGGCAGCGGCAAGACCGAGGTCTATCTGCAGCTGATCCGCGCCACCCTGGAAGCGGGACGTCAGGCCCTGCTGCTGATCCCCGAGATCAACCTGGGGCCCCAGACCCTGGGTCGCTTCGAACAGCGCTTCAATGCGCGCATCGCCCTGCTGCATTCGGCGCTGACCGATCGCGAGCGCATGGACATCTGGCTGGCCGCCCGCGATGGCGAACTGGACATCGTGGTGGGCACCCGCTCGGCGCTGTTCACCCCGCTCAAACACCCCGGGCTGATCATCGTCGACGAAGAACACGACGCCTCCTATAAACAGCAGGAAGGCCTGAGGTACCACGCCCGCGACCTGGCGGTGGTCCGCGCGCGCTTCGAGAATCTACCGGTGGTGCTGGGTTCGGCCACGCCCTCGCTGGAAAGCCTGCACAACGCCGAGCAGGGGCGTTACGCCCATCTGCGTCTGTCACTCCGCGCCGGTGGCGCCCAGCCGCCGCGCTTCGAGCGCCTGGACGTGCGCAGTCGCCCCCTGGACAGCGGCCTGTCCCAACCGCTGCTCAAGGCCATGGGCGCGACCCTGGAACGCGGCCAGCAGGTGCTGGTGTTCCTCAATCGCCGCGGCTTCGCCCCCACCCTGCTCTGCCACGATTGCGGCTGGCTGGCCCAATGCCCGCGCTGCGACGCCCGCATGACCTATCACCGCGGCTCCGGCGAGTTGCGCTGCCACCATTGCGATCAGCGCCAGACGCCCCCGCGCCACTGCCCCTCCTGCGGCAAGCTCGACCTGCGTCCGGTGGGTGCCGGCACCGAACGCGCCGAGGAACGCCTGCAGCTGCTGTTCCCGGACGTCCCGGTGCTGCGCATCGACCGCGACACCACGGCGCGCAAGGACGCCCTGGGCAAGCTGCTGAGAACCATCCACAGCGGCGCGCCCTGCATCCTGGTCGGCACCCAGATGCTCGCCAAGGGCCACCACTTTCCCAAGGTGACCCTGGTCGCCGTGCTGGACGCCGACAGCGGGCTGTTTTCCGCCGACTTCCGCGCCAGCGAGCGCATGGCCCAGCAGATCGTCCAGGTGGCCGGCCGTGCCGGGCGCGCCGAGGAACCGGGCCAGGTGCTGATCCAGACCCATCTGGCCGATCATCCGCTCATGGTGCAGCTGGCCGAGGAAGGCTATCCGGCCTTTGCCCGCCAGGCCCTGCAGGAGCGCCGCGCCGCCGGCCTGCCGCCCTTCGCCTATCTGGCGCTGCTGCGTGCCGACGCCCATCGCCAGGATCAGGTGGAGAATTTCCTTGAGGCGGCCTATCACGTCGCCGAGGGCCTGGCGGTCAATCTCGCTCTGCCCCAGGTGGAGTTGCTCGGTCCGGTACCGGCGCCGATGGAAAGACGCGCCGGTCGCCATCGGGCCCAGTTGCTGCTGCAGAGCAGCAGTCGCGCGCCCCTGCACCGGCTGCTGGGCATCTGGGTCGTCCAGCTGGAAAGCCTGCCCGAAGCCCGCCAGGTGCGCTGGTCGCTGGATGTGGATCCCATCGATCTCTTCTAGTGGCATAGGCTTACCATTGGCAAGGCCGGGCTCGCCACGGATAATGCCGGGTTTTCATCGCAGTGCGCGCTCGGCGCACGCCGAAGGCCAAAGACCATGAAAGACAGCATCCGCCAGCTCATCCAGCACGCCCTCGACCGCCTGATCGCCGACGGCACCCTGCCGGCCGACGTGGCCCCGGCCATCCAGGTCGAGAACACCAAGGACAAGAGCCACGGCGACTTCGCCAGCAACGTCGCCCTGCTGCTGGCCAAACCGGCCCGGGCCAAGCCCCGTGACCTGGCCGAGAAGCTGCTGGCCGCCCTGCCCGCCGATCCGGCGGTGAGCAAGGTGGAGATCGCCGGCCCCGGCTTTCTCAACTTCTTCCAGAATCATGCGCAACTGGCCGCGCGGCTGGATGCGGCCTTCGCCGATTCGCACCTGGGCATGCCCAGCCACGAGCCGCGTCAGCGCGTGGTGGTGGACCTCTCCTCGCCGAACCTGGCCAAGGAGATGCACGTCGGTCACCTGAGATCCACCATCATTGGTGATGCCGTGGCGCGGGTGCTGGAATTCCTCGGCGACGAGGTGATCCGCCAGAACCACGTGGGTGACTGGGGTACCCAGTTCGGCATGCTGCTGGCCTACATGGAAGAGCAGCCCCAGGCCGCCGAAGGCGAGCTGGCCGATCTCGAGGTGTTCTATCGCGCCGCCAAGGGCCGCTTCGACGCCTCGCCGGAATTCGCCGCCCGCGCCCGCGAACTGGTGGTGGCGCTGCAGGCGGGCGATGCCCACTGCCTGCGGCTCTGGGAGCGATTCAACGCCGTCTCCCTGTCCCACTGCCAGGAGGTCTACGATCGCCTCAACGTCAAGCTGACCCCGGCCGACGTCAAGGGCGAGAGCGCCTACAACGACGACCTGGCCCAGGTGGTGGCCGATCTGGACGCCGCCGGTCTGCTCACCGAGAGCGACGGCGCCCGTTGCGTCTTCCTCGACGAATTCAAGAACGCCGAGGGCAATCCGCTGCCGGTGATCGTGCAGAAGGCCGGCGGTGGCTATCTCTATTCCACCACCGACCTGGCCGCCATGCGCTATCGCAGCCGCCAGCTGCACGCCGATCGCGCGCTCTACTTCGTCGATCAGCGCCAGGCCCTGCACTTCCAGATGGCCTTCGAGGTGGCGCGCCGCGCCGGTTTCGTCGATGCGGCCATGGACCTCGAGCACATGGGCTTCGGCACCATGAACGGCGCCGACGGCCGTCCGTTCAAGACCCGCGACGGTGGCACCGTCAAGCTGGTCGACCTGCTCGACGAAGCCGAGGAACGTGCCTACCAGCTGGTCAAAGAGCGCAATGCCGGTCGCGCCGAGCGTGGCGAAGCGCCCTTCAGCGAGGACGAATTGCGCCACATCGGCCGCGTGGTGGGCATCGCCTCGGTCAAGTACGCCGACCTGTCCAAGCACCGTACCAGCGACTACAGCTTCAACTTCGAACAGATGCTCAGCTTCGAGGGCAACACCGCGCCCTATCTGCTGTATGCCTACACCCGCGTCGCCAGCGTGCTGCGCAAGGCCGAGCAGAACGACCCCGCCGGCAGCATCCGCCTGGACGCGCCCCAGGAGCAGGACCTCGGCGGACGTCTGGCGCAATTCGGCGAGATCCTCGCCAGCGTTGCCGACAAGGGCACCCCGCACCTGCTGTGCAGCTACCTCTATGACCTGGCCGGCCTGTTCTCCAGCTTCTACGAGAATTGCCCGATCCTGACCGCCGAGGACGCCGCCCTGCGCCAGAGCCGCCTGCGGCTGGCCGCCCTGACCGGGCGCACCCTCAAGCAGGGTCTGGAACTGCTCGGTCTGCACACCCTGGAACGCATGTAAGAGACGGATCACCGCCTGATGGCCACCAAGAAAGCCCCACCCAAGCGCGGCGCCAGTCGCAACACCTCGGCTCCCAAGAAACAGCCCCTGCCCGGCTGGGTCTGGCTCGCGTCGGGTCTGGCCATCGGGGCCTTCGTGGTGTTCCTGATGAAGCTCGAACCGGGCAACAAGGCGGTGCAGCGCGCCAAGCCGGAAGAGGGTCGCCCGGCCGCCGCGGCGGGCAACGGCAAGCCAGCCGCGACCGCCGCTGGCAAGACCGAGGGCACGCCGCCCACGCCGATCAAGCCCAAGTACGATTTCTATACCCTGCTGCCGGAATCCGAGGTGATCGTGCCGCCGGATGCCGTGCCGCGCAATCCGGCCGCCAAGCCGGCCACCCCGGCCAAGCCGGATGCCGCCGCGACCCCGGCGCAACCCGGCCAGGCGGCCACGGCGACACCGGCCACGCCCGCGACCACGCCGGGCCAGCCGGCCGCCACGCCGCCCAAGGAAGCCACCACCAAGGCCCAGCCGCCGGTGACGCTGTTCTTCCTCCAGGCCGGGTCCTTCCGCACCCAGGCCGATGCCGACCGGGTCCGCGCCCAGATCATCATGCTTGGCCAGGACGTGCGGGTAGAGTCGGGCAAGGTCAAGGACGACACCTGGTACCGGGTACTGGTCGGTCCCTACAGCGATCGCGACCAGCTGACCCAGGCGCAGAAACAGCTCGCCGGCAGCGGCTTCAAGAATCTGTTGCTACAACAGCGACGCGGTCACTGATCGGAGCAATCCCTCGCCGCGGCGCTTGAAGGGCGTCGCGGCCATCCCCATATCTCCGCGTAACCGGGGCTGACTGCCCCAAGCAACGCGGAGAGATTCCCTTGACCACCATCGTTTCTGTACGCCGCAACGGCAAGGTCGTGATCGGCGGCGACGGCCAGGTTTCCCTGGGCAATACCGTCATGAAAGGCAACGCCAAGAAAGTCCGGCGGCTGTACCGGGGCGAGGTGCTGGCCGGTTTCGCCGGCGGTACCGCCGACGCCTTTACCCTCTTCGAGCGCTTCGAGGCGCAACTCGAGAAGCACCAGGGCCACCTGGTCCGGGCCGCCGTCGAGCTGGCCAAGGACTGGCGCACCGACCGCGCCCTGCGCCGCCTGGAAGCCATGCTGGCGGTCGCCAACAAGGACGCTTCCCTGATCATCACCGGCAATGGCGACGTGGTGGAGCCCGAAGAAGGCCTGATCGCCATGGGTTCCGGTGGCGCCTATGCCCAGGCCGCCGCCCGCGCCCTGCTCATGCACACCGACCTGGGTGCGCGCGAGATCGCCGAGACCGCCCTGAATATCGCCGGTGACATCTGCGTGTTCACCAACCGCAACCTGACCATCGAGGAGCTGGACGCGCCCCAGGCGTGATCCGGTTTAGAGACTGCCCATGTCCATGACCCCCCGCGAGATCGTCCACGAACTCAATCGCCACATCATCGGCCAGGACGACGCCAAGCGCGCCGTGGCCATCGCCCTGCGCAACCGCTGGCGGCGCATGCAGCTGCCGGTCGAGCTGCGCCCCGAGGTCACGCCCAAGAACATCCTGATGATCGGCCCAACGGGTGTGGGCAAGACCGAAATCGCCCGCCGCCTGGCCAAGCTGGCCAATGCGCCCTTCCTCAAGGTGGAAGCCACCAAGTTCACCGAGGTCGGCTATGTCGGCCGCGACGTCGAGTCCATCATCCGTGACCTCGCCGATGCCGCGGTGAAGATGCTGCGCGAGCAGGAGATGGTGCGTAACCGCCATCGCGCCGAAGACGCCGCCGAAGAGCGCATCCTCGATGCCCTGCTGCCGCCGGCGCGTCCCTCGGTAGGCTTCAGCAACGAACCCCAGCCGGCGGCGACCGATAGCAACACCCGCCAGCTGTTCCGCAAGCGCCTGCGCGAAGGCCAGCTGGACGACAAGGAAATCGACATCGAGGTGGCCGATGCCCCTGCCGGCGTCGAGATCATGACCCCGCCCGGCATGGAGGAGATGACCAGCCAGCTGCAGAATCTCTTCGCTGGCATGCACAAGGGCAAGACCAAGCAACGCAAGCTCAAGGTCAAGGAAGCGCTCAAGCTGGTGCGTGACGAGGAAGCCGCCCGTCTGGTCAACGAAGAAGAACTCAAGGGCCGCGCCCTGGAAGCCGTCGAGCAGCACGGCATCGTCTTCATCGACGAGATCGACAAGGTCGCCAAGCGCGGCAACACCAGCGGCGCCGACGTCTCCCGCGAAGGCGTGCAGCGCGACCTGCTGCCGCTGATCGAGGGCTGCACCGTCAACACCAAGCTGGGCATGGTCAAGACCGATCACATCCTGTTCATCGCCTCGGGTGCCTTCCACCTGTCCAAGCCCAGCGACCTGGTGCCGGAACTGCAGGGCCGCCTGCCGATCCGCGTCGAACTCAAGGCGCTGACCCCGCAGGACTTCGAGCGCATCCTCACCGAGCCGCACGCCTCGCTCACCGAGCAGTATCGCGAGCTGCTCAAGACCGAGGGGCTGCACGTGGACTTCGCCGCCGACGGCATCACCCGCATCGCCGAGATCGCCTGGCAGGTCAACGAGAAGACCGAGAACATCGGTGCCCGGCGCCTGCACACCCTGCTGGAGCGCCTGCTCGAAGAGGTGTCCTTCAGCGCCGCCGACCTCGCCGGCCAGCAGAATGGCGAGCCCATCGTCATCGACGCGGCCTATGTGAACGGCCACCTGGGCGAACTGGCCCAGGACGAAGACCTGTCGCGCTATATACTGTAACGGTAGGTTTGGTGCATTCGTGATCGCGGCCATCGGCCGCTCCTACAGGAGACATCGAACCCTGTAGGAGCGGCCGCATCGGCGGACCGCCATGGCCGCGATGGCCTGAGGCAAAGACTGCAAAACCGCTCAGAGAACCTCACCATGCGTACTCCCACCGCCATCCAGCTCCACAAGGCTTCGAAGACCCTCAGCGTCAGCTATGGCGCGGAAACCTTCGAGCTGCCCGCCGAATTCCTGCGCGTGCATTCGCCCTCGGCCGAGGTTCAGGGACACGGCAATCCGGTATTGCAGTGGGGCAAGCAGCAGGTCGGCATCAGCGCCGTCGAACCGGCCGGGCGCTACGCCATCAAGCTGACCTTCGACGACGGCCACGACAGCGGCCTGTTCAGCTGGGACTATCTTTATGAACTGGGCAGTCGCCGCGACGCGCTCTGGGCCGACTACCTGGAACAACTGGCCCGCGCCGGCAAGACGCGGGACCCGCATGTCAGCGCGGTCAAGCTGATGCTCTGAGCGGACTCAGGCCGCCAGGGCCTTGTCCAGCTTGCGCTCGATTTCCTTCTCGATCTGGCCACTGAGCATCGAGAACATCATGCCCAGGGTCGCCAGCACCCGCACCCGGTCCTCACCCACCTCGATCCGCCCATCCACGCCGCTGCGCGTGAACGTCAGGGTATCGCCTTCCCAGGCGCAGGCCACCCCATAGTCGCGCGTGAGTTTTTCCGCCAGCTGGTCGGTCTTCTGGCGAACGCTTTCCAGGCCGAGCGAATGGCTGCGTTCGATGGTGATCTGGGACATCGGGGAACTCCGGATAAGGGGCCCTGACTATAGCGAGGGCCCGGCACCTCGCCAATCGCGAGAACCGAGCGGTCAGCCAGGTTTTAGCCAGGCAAGCCGGGCGATCCCCCTGCTAGAATGCCCTCTTGTCCCTGTCCCAGGTGTAGCCCCATGAGCGATCCGCGCAAAGGCCCCGAGGCCGAATCCCAGACCCACTTCGGCTACCAGAGCGTTCCGGAGAGCCAGAAGGCTTACAAGGTCGCGGAAGTCTTCCATTCGGTCGCGGCCAAGTACGATGTGATGAACGACCTGATGTCGGCGGGCATCCACCGGCTGTGGAAGAGATTCACCATCGAACTCTCCGGCGTGCGCCGCGGCAACCGAGTGTTGGACATCGCCGGCGGTACCGGCGACCTGACCAAGCAGTTCGCCCGCCTGGTCGGCCCCACCGGCGAGGTGGTCCTGGCCGACATCAACGATTCCATGCTCAGGGTCGGACGCGACCGCCTGCTCGACGAAGGCGTCGCCAGCAACGTGCGCTTCGTTCAGGCCGATGCCGAGAAGCTACCCTTCCCCGACAACCACTTCGACTGCATCACCATCGCCTTCGGTCTGCGCAACGTCACCCACAAGGACCAGGCGCTGGCCTCCATGCTGCGCGTGCTCAAGCCCGGCGGCCGGCTGCTGGTGCTGGAATTCTCCAAGCCCACCAATCCGCTGGTGTCCAAGGCCTATGACGCCTACTCCTTCGGCTTCCTGCCGCTGATGGGCAAGCTGGTGGCCGGTGACGCCGACAGCTATCGCTACCTGGCCGAATCCATCCGCATGCACCCCGACCAGCAGACCCTCAAGGCCATGATGGAAGAGACCGGCTTCGCCCGGGTGACCTTCCACAACATGACCGGCGGCGTGGTCGCCCTGCACCGCGGCATCAAGCCCTGATGGCCCTCGTCACCCAGGCGTTGCTGGCCGCGCTGGAGCGTGGCCTGAATCCGCTGCTGGCGCTGGATCCCGTGGCGCTGCCGCGACTGGCCGGCCTGACCGGCCGGGTGATCGCGGTCCAGACCCGGCAACCGGCGCTGCGCCTCTACATCCTGCCCGCGGGTGACGGCCTGCACTTCGCCGCCCATCACGAGGGCGACATCGACTGCACCCTGAGCGCCCCGGCGACGCGCCTGGCCGAGCTGGCCCTGGCCCGCGACAAGCAGCGGGTGCTGCACCAGCCGGACGTCCGCCTGGAAGGCGACAGCACCCTGCTGATCGAGCTGTCCGACATCCTGCAGAAGCTGGAGCTGGACTGGCAGCACGAGGTCAGTCGCTGGCTCGGCCCGCTGCCCGCGGCACTGCTCGGCGATCTGGCCCGGCGTGGCCAGGCCCTTGGCGAACAGAGTCGTGACAGTCTGCAGCTGACGCTGTCCAATTGGCTGAACGAAGAGAGTCGTCAGCTGGTCGGCCGCCTGGAAGGCGAGGCCCGCTTCGCCGAGATCGATGCCCTGCGCCTGGACGTGGATCGTCTCGACGCCCGTCTCGCCCGCCTGGGCACCGCCCGCAACGCCAGGGATAACCCCGACGAATGAAGCTGTTCGCTGCCCTCAACCGCCTGTTGCGGATCTTCTTCGTGGTGATCCGCTATCGGCTGGACGACATCGTCTACGCCCTGCCGCTGCCTTGGTACCTGCGCGCCACCCGCTATGTGCTGCCCTGGCGCTGGCTGCCGCGGCCGAGCAAGACCCTGCCGCGCGGCGCCCGCCTGCGCCTGGCGCTGGAAGGCCTGGGCCCGGTGTTCGTCAAGTTCGGCCAAATCCTCTCCACCCGTCGCGACCTCATGCCCGAGGATATCGCCGACGAACTGATGTTCCTGCAGGACAAGGTCCCGCCCTTTCCACCGGAAAAGGCCGTGGCGCTCATCGAGTCGCAACTCGGCGTCCCCATCAAGCAGGCCTTCGCCCGTTTCGACCACCAGCCGCTGGCCTCGGCCTCGGTGGCCCAGGTGCATGCCGCCCAGCTGCGTACCGGCGAAGAGGTGGTGGTCAAGGTGGTACGGCCCGGCCTGAAGGGCATCATCAGCCAGGACATCGCCTGGCTGTTCCTGCTGGCGCGCATGGCCGAGCGGCTGTCCGCCGAAGCCCGCCGCCTGCACCCGATGGACGTGGTCAGCGACTACGAGAAGACCATCTACGACGAACTGGACCTCCTGCGCGAAGCCGCCAACTCCAGCCAACTCAGACGCAATTTCGACGGCTCCGAGCGCCTCTATGTGCCCCAGGTGTACTGGGACTGGTGCCGCGAGCGGGTGCTGGTCATGGAGCGCATCTACGGCATCCCGGTGACCGACCTGGCCGCGCTGCGCGACCAGGGCACCGACTTCAAGCTGCTGGCCGAGCGCGGCGTGGAGATCTTCTTCACCCAGGTGTTCCGCGACAGCTTCTTCCATGCCGACATGCACCCGGGCAACATCTTCGTCAGCACCGCCAAGCCGTGGGATCCGCTCTACATCGCCGTGGACTGCGGCATCATCGGCAGCCTGACCCCCGAGGACCAGGACTACCTGGCGCGCAACCTCTGGGCCTTCTTCCAGCGCGACTACCGCAAGGTCGCCCAGCTGCACATCGACTCCGGCTGGGTGCCGGCCAACACCCAGGTCAACGAACTGGAAGCGGCCATCCGCACCGTCTGCGAACCCATCTTCGAGAAGCCGCTGAAGGACATCTCCTTCGGCCAGCTGCTGCTGCGGCTGTTCCAGGTGGCACGCCGCTTCAACATGGAAATCCAGCCGCAGCTGGTGCTGCTGCAGAAGACCCTGCTCAACATCGAAGGCCTGGGCCGCCAGCTCTATCCGGACCTGGACCTCTGGTCCACCGCCAAGCCCTATCTGGAAAAGTGGATGCGCAAGCGGCTGAGTCCGCCCCAGGTCGCCCGCAACATCCAGCAGCAACTGGAGCAGATCCCGCATCTGGCGCAGATGGCCCGCGACACCCTGGAACGCATCACTCAGCCCCACCGCAAGGACCCGCCCAATCCCTGGGGGGATCGCCGCGACGACTGGATCGTGCGCGTCATAGGCGCGGTGCTGCTGGTGGGCGCCGCCCAGCTGGGTCTCGAACCCCAGCCCCATGCCTGGCCGGCCTGGGCCATGCTGGTCGGCGGCCTGGTTCTGGTGATCAGGCGCTGAACTCCTTAAGCTGTAACCGTCCTGTCATTTTTATCGGGCGAAATACACGCCCTCAGCCACTGGTGCCCTGCCGCTGTATTCGAGCCGCGTCTTGTGCGAGGCTGGTACCCTAATTCGTAGTACTGAACAGACCGATGAGCGACTGGTTAGACGAGATCCACTGGAACAGCGATGGCCTGGTACCGGCCATCGCCCAGGACCCCACCTCGGGGCGCATCCTGATGATGGCCTGGATGAACCGCGAATCCCTGGCCCTGACCGCTGCCGAAGGCCGTGCCGTCTACTGGTCGCGTTCGCGCAACCGGCTGTGGCGCAAGGGCGAGGAATCCGGGCACGTGCAGCGCGTCATCGAGCTGCGCCTGGATTGCGATGCCGACGTGGTGGTGCTGCAGGTGGAACAGCTCGGTGGCATCGCCTGCCATACCGGCCGGGAAAGCTGCTTCTATCGCGTGTTGCGCGAAGGCCAGTGGGAGACCGTCGATCCGGTGGTCAAGGACCCCAGCGCCATCTATGCCGGAGGGCACGGCCATGACTGACACCCTCGCGCGCCTGGCGCAGGTGCTGGAAGAACGCAAGCAGGCCGCCCCGGACTCCTCCTATGTGGCCAGCCTCTACCACAAGGGTCTGAACAAGATCCTGGAAAAGGTCGGCGAAGAAAGCGTCGAGACCATTCTCGCCGCCAAGGACGCCGCCATCAGCCAGCAATACGACGACGTCATCTACGAGACCGCCGACCTCTGGTTCCACAGCCTGATCATGCTCTCGGCCCTGGGCCAGCATCCCCAGGCCGTGCTGGACGAGCTGGATCGTCGTTTCGGCCTCTCCGGGCATGCCGAAAAGGCCGCCCGCACTCAATCCTGACCCCAAGCTTCGCAACGAGGAAAGACCATGGGTATCTTCGACTGGAAACACTGGATCGTCATCCTGCTCGTCGTGGTGATCGTCTTTGGCACCAAACGCCTGAAGCATCTGGGCTCCGACGTGGGCGAAGCCATCAAGGGCTTCCGCAAGGCCATGCACACCGACGAGGACGACAAGGCCGAACAGCCGGCGCCCACCGCCAGCACGGCCACCCCGAATGCGCCCCTGAATCGTCCCCAGACCTTCGATGCCGAGCACCGCAAGGTCGAAGAGCCGGTGGTGCGCAAGGACTAAGGCCCCGCCATGTTCGGAATCAGCTTTCCCGAAATGATGCTGGTGGGGTTCGTCGCCCTGCTGGTGCTGGGCCCGGAACGCCTGCCCGGTGCTGCGCGCACCGCGGGTCTGTGGATCGGTCGCCTGAGGCGCAGCTTCAACAGCATCCGCCAGGAAGTGGAGCGCGAGATCGGCGCTGACGAAATTCGCCAGCAGCTGCGCAACGAGCATATCCTGTCCATGGAACAGCGCGACAACCGGCCCAAGCCTGCCGCTTCCACCCCGGAAGCCCAGACCCCACCGGCCGCCGTTGCTCCGCCCATGCCCCAGGACGTGGTTGCCGAACGCCCGCAGGATCCGCCCCAGACGCCGCCAAGAGCACCATGAGCGACAAGCCTTCCGAACACGATGACCAGGAAATGCCCCTGGTCTCGCACCTCACCGAATTGCGCACCCGCATCCTCAGATGCGTGCTGGCGACCTTTCTGATCTTTCTCGGGCTGTTCTACTTCGCCCAGAAGATCTATGCCTTCGCCTCCGAGCCGATCCGCCGCGTCCTTCCCGAAGGCGCGACCATGATCTCCACGGACGTCACCTCGCCGTTCCTGGCGCCCTTCAAGCTGACGCTGGTGGTGTCGCTGTTCATCGCCATGCCGGTGATCCTGCACCAGGTCTGGGGGTTCGTCGCGCCTGGGCTCTATCGTCACGAGAAGAAGGTCGCCATCCCGCTGCTGATCTCCAGCATCGTGCTGTTCTACGCCGGCATGGCCTTCGCCTACTTCCTAGTGTTCCCGATCATCTTCCACTTCTTCAGCAGCATCACGCCGGAAGGCGCCATGATGATGCCGGATCTGAACGCCTATCTGGATTTCATCCTGACGCTGTTCTTCGCCTTTGGCGTCGCCTTCGAGATTCCGGTGGCCACCGTGCTGCTGATCTGGATCGGCGTGGTCGATGTGGCCTACCTGAAGAAGATCCGCCCCTACGTCATCATCGGCTGTTTCGTGGTCGGCATGATCCTGACCCCGCCGGACGTCTTCTCCCAGACCATGCTGGCCGTACCCATGTGGCTGCTGTTCGAGATCGGCCTGCTGTTCGGCCGCTTCGTGCAGAAGCGCGAGCGCCCGCTGGCCGACGAAGACGCCGCCCCCGAAGCCCAGCCGCCCGCCGAACGTCCGTGAATCTGATCCTGCTCGAAGCGGCCGACTTCACGGCCGCTGACCGGGTCGTGCTGCGCGATCCGCGCCGTCTCGCCCATCTGCGCGAGGTCCACCAGGCGGCCGCCGGCGACCGGATGCGCGTCGGCCTGCTGGATGGTCTGATGGGTTCTGGCCAGATCGAGTCCCTCGACGCCGGCCAGGCCTGCCTGACCGTCACCCTCGACCAACCACCGCCGGCCAAGCTGCCGCTCACCCTGCTGCTGGCCCTGCCCCGTCCCAAGATGCTGCGCCGGGTACTGCAGACGGTGTCCGCCATGGGCGTCGCGCGCCTGGTGCTGCTGAACAGCTACCGGGTGGAAAAGAGCTTCTGGCAGACCCCGTTCCTGGAGCCCGCGGCTATCGAGGAGCAATTGCGCCTAGGACTGGAGCAAGCCCGGGACACGGTGCTGCCGGAGGTGCTGATCGAAAAGCGATTCAAGCCCTTCGTCGAGGATCGCCTGCCCGCGCTCGTCGCCGGCACCCGCGGCCTGGTCGGTCATCCGGGCAACTACCCAGCCTGCCCTCGCGCCCTCAGCGAGCCCGTGACGCTGGCGATCGGTCCCGAGGGTGGCTGGATACCCTATGAGGTCGAAAGGCTGCAGGAAGCGGGTCTGGCGCCCGTACAGCTCGGTGAGCGCATCCTGCGCGTCGAGAACGCCGTACCCGCCCTCCTCGCCCGCCTGTTCTAGCCCGCCTGTCTTAGTCCGATCAGGGACAAGAAAAAGCCCCGGCGTCTCGCGACACCGGGGCTTTTTCAATGCGCGGAGCGCCGCCTCAGGAGGCGGGCCGCGGGGTCAGGCTGGCCGGACTGGCTGCGGCATCCGCGGCCGAGTCGCTGTGGGAGCGCGGCCGCAGGGTAGCGTAGGCTTCCCGCCAATTGCGGTGCTCTTCGGCCTTCCAGACCTGCAGGTGCAGTTGCGCCATGCCGTCCGGGTCGCTGAGCAGACGCCACTGGTCGTCGCCCTTGGTCTTCTCGGGACCGGCGGCCAGGACCCGGGCCACCCGCTCTTCGCGCAGCCGGCGTGCCGGCTCCACCACCTTGCCGTGGCGACCGCGGGCCATGCCGATGGCCAGGGCATTGAGCACCGGATCGACGGTGGCGCGCAGGAAGCCCCTGGTCAGGGCGTTGCGGTTGTTCAGGTGCAGGTACTCGTCGGTCGCCACCAGCTCGCGCGGCGGTGCGTACTCTTCCGGGATCAGGAACAGGTGATGGCGGCGACTGCCCAGACCCAGGTTGGTCCGGCTGGAAATCACCGACACCGGTGCCGACAGGATCAGCGACACCACGATGGGCGACAGCCACCAGAGGAAGCGCGGATCCAGCCAGGCCACGCCGGCGGTCCAGATCAGACCGAGCAGCATCTGCGAACCATGGCGGCGGAAGGCTTCGCTCCAGGGCGTGTCGTTGTCGTCCCGCTGGGGCGAATTCCACTGCACCGACCAGCCCAGGAAGGCGGCGGTCACGAACACCGTGTGGAACAGCATCCGCACCGGTGCCAGCAGCACCGAGAAGAGCATCTCCAGCATCATGGAAAGGAACAGCCGCAGGCCGCCACCGAATTCCTTGGCACCCTTGGCGATGATCAGCACCACGCTGAGCAGCTTGGGCAGGAACAGCAGGATCAGGGTGGTGGAGAACAGCGCGATGGCCTGCTCCGGATGCCACTGGGGCCAGACCGGGAACAGCTGGCGGGGCTGGAAGAAGTACTGGGGCTCCAGCAGCTTGTGGATCGCCAAGAGCGCCGTGGACAGCACCAGGAAGAGGAACCACAGCGGCGCCGACAGGTAGGACATCACCCCGGTGAGGAACACCGCGCGGTGTACCGGGTGCATGCCCTTGACCAGGAACAGCCGGAAGTTCATCAGGTTGCCATGGCACCAGCGACGGTCACGCTTGAGTTCGTCCAGCAGGTTGGGCGGCAGTTCTTCGTAGCTGCCCGGCAGGTCGTAGGCGATCCACACGCCCCAGCCGGAACGCCGCATCAGCGCCGCTTCGACAAAGTCGTGAGAGAGAATCGCACCGGCGAACGAACCCGTGCCCGGCAGCGGTGCCAGGGCGCAGTGGTCGATGAACGGCTTGACCCGGATGATGGCGTTGTGGCCCCAGTAGTGGGATTCACCCAGCTGCCAGAAGTGCAGGCCGGCGGTGAACAGCGGTCCGTACACGCGGGTGGCGAACTGCTGCAGGCGTGCATACAGGGTGTCCATGCCGGACGCCTTGGGCGCGGTCTGGATGATGCCGGCACGCGGATTGGCTTCCATCAGCCGGACCAGGCTGGCCAGGCATTCGCCGCTCATGACGCTGTCGGCGTCGAGCACCACCATGTACTTGTACTGGCTGCCCCAGCGACGGCAGAAGTCGTCGATGTTGCCGCTCTTGCGCTTCACCCGACGACGACGACGGCGATAGAAGATGTGGCCGAAGCCACCAACCTCGCGGCACAGCTCCAGCCAGGCCTTTTCTTCGGCTACGCATTTGTCCGGATCGTTGCTGTCGCTAAGGATGAAGAAGTCGAAGTGCTCCAGCTCGCCGCTGGCGCGGACCGACTCGTAGGTGGCGCGCAGACCGGCGAAGACCCGTGGCACGTCTTCGTTGGCGATGGGCATCACCAGGGCGGTACGCGACTGGGGATCGATCGGCTCGGTGCCGGTGGAACTGGCCGAGATGCTGTACTTGTCGCGGCCGCTGAGCAGTTGCCAGAAGCCCATCAGGGCGGTCCAGAAACCGGCGGACACCCAGCAGAACAGCAGGGCGAAGAGCAGCAGGATGCTGGTCTGCACCACATAGGGCAGTACCTGGCGGATGGACTCGCCCCAGCCCTGACGGTAGACCTCGCCGAGATCGACCAGCGCCCAGCCCTGATAGGGCAGCACGGCCTTCATGTACCAGGTGGCGATGCCGGTCTGCACCAGCATCAGGATCAGCAGGATGAAGCGCCGGAAGGAACCGACCTTGCGCCAGTGCGCATGGGCATCGGCTTCGGGATCGGGTTGCCAGCGGCTGTGATCCTTGCGGCCGAGCAGCCGCTTCCAGCTCCGCGCCACGGGATTGGTGCGCCAGGGATCGGGCACCATCATGGAGCGGGTCATGGGCGGGGTGGCCTTGATGAAGACGCGACCCTGGGCATCGCTGCCCAGCAGCTCGCCATCCTCCAGGGTATCGTCCCAACCGGCGGCCAGACGCGCTTCGGTGGAGGCGATCACCGCCTCGGCACCCTGGGCGCCTTCGCCGCGGGCACCGGCCAGTTGCCGGTGCAGCGACTCGACGTCCGCCGTCTGGTCCAGCACCTGCCGTTGCCCGGCGGGCAACGGCAGGTGTTCGAGGTAGTCGCCAGCAGCGGCGACCGAGGTATCGCGGGTGGTGTTATTCATTGGCAGGTAGCTGGTAAGTCCAGGTTTCGCTGAGCGGTTTGTCACCCTGGGCGAGGTTGGCGCGCATTTCCACCGGCTTGGTCTGATCCTTGACCTTGAGTCTCAAGGTCAGGCGATAGCCCTTGGTAACCGGGTTGTAGCGCACAGAGTTCTCGACCAGTTCACCGTTGGCATCCAGGCTGACCTGGGAGCCGACCTGCGAATCCTCGGGCAGGTCATCGAGGTTCGGACCTTCGAAGTCGATGATATAGGCCAGGCTGCCATCGGTCTGGCGCACCAGGTTGGACTGGCGCACGTCACCGGTGGACAAACGGGTCTGGGAGACCCAGGCCAGGTCCTTGGTGTGCAGGTTGGGTTCGTCGGTGGTGAAGTGCAGGCGATAGCTGACATCGATCGGCTGGCCCTTCTCCGGCAGGGTGTCCGGCGTCCAGAAGGCCACGATGTTGTCGTTGGTCTCGTCCGGGGTGGGGATTTCCACCAGCTCGACGTGACCCTTGCCCCAGTCGCCCTTGGGCTCTACCCAGCCGCTGGGACGCTTGTCGTAGCGCTCGTCCAGGTCCTGGTACTTGTAGAACTCGTGGCCACGCTGCAGCAGACCGAAACCGCGCGGATTCTCGATGGTGTAGGTGCTGACCGACAGGCGGCGCGGGTTGTTAAGCGGACGCCACAGCCACTCGCCGTTGCCGGCATGGATGGCCAGACCGTTGGAGTCGTGCAGTGCCGGACGATAGTTGACCTGGGCGCTCGGCTGGTTGGGGCCGAACAGGTACATGCTGGTCAACGGCGCGATACCCAGCTTGTTGACGTTGTCGCGCAGGAACACCTTGGCTTCGACGTCGACGGTGCTGTCCTTGCCGGGAGTCAGCACGAAGCGATAGGCACCGGTGGCGCGCGGCGAATCGAGCAGCGCATAGATCACCAGGTTGCGGCGATCCGACTGGGGCTGTTCGACCCAGAATTCGGTGAAGCGCGGAAATTCTTCGCCGGACGGCAGCGCGGTGTCGATGGCCAGGCCACGGGCGGACAGGCCATAGACCTGGTTCTTGCCGATCACGCGGAAATAGCTGGCGCCGAGCATGGTCATCAGCTCGTCATGCTTGTCCGCCTTGTTCAGCGGATAGAGCACCTTGAATCCGGCGAAGCCGAGATCCTTGAGCTGGGCCTGGTCGACCTGCAGGTTGCCGAAGTTGAACATCGAGGGATCGTATTTGATCTCTTCGACATTGTTGGCGGTGACCTCGTTGATCTTCACCGGCAAGCTGTAGTGCATGCCCTCGTGATAGAAATTCAGGCGGAAGGGCGTCTTTGCATCCTTCCAGTAGGCCTTGTCCTGATTGAAGGTGATCTGCTGATAGTCGGCATACTTCATGCCGCTGAAGGATGCGGGCAGGTTGCTCTTGGGCGCGACGAATTTCTGGCCGGAGAGTTCTTTGGCCTTGGCGGCCACGTCGTCCAGGCTGAAGGCCAGGGCCTGGGCACTGAACAGACCCAGAGCGACGGAGAGCCCGATCAGGGCGAAGCCCTGCTTGCCCGGCTTAACTTTGGAATGAGATAACACGCAGCCTCCTAAATCAGCGTACGAATACGTTTGGCGACGGGTGGTCGCGAAACGGATAGGCAGAGGTCCGACTCCCGCAGGGGTCAATGATTCCCCAGTTGGACGACCGTTCAAACTCGAACTGCGCAATCATAGACACTTGGCAGGGCGCTGTAAGGGGCGCCCTCACTAAATCGACAATAAAAATGTCACTGGTCCGTCGTTGACCAGGGAAACCTGCATGTCGGCGCCGAAACGACCGGTCTGGACCTCGGGATGAAGGTCGCGGGCGAGGCCTACCAGATGGTTGAACAGCCGCTCGCCCTGGGCCGGTGGCGCGGCGCTGGAAAAGCTCGGCCGGCGGCCGCTGCGGGTATCGGCGGCCAGGGTGAACTGGGAGACCAGCAGCAAGCCGCCGCCGACGTCCTGCAGGGACAGATTCATGCGCTGCTCGCCGTCGGCGAACACCCGGTACTCCAGCAGTCGCTTGAGCATGCGGCTGCAGGCGGCCTCGTCATCCGCCGGCTCGATACCGACCAGGACCAGCAGGCCCGCGCCTATGGCGCCGACCGTATGGCCCTCAACCTCGACGCTGGCGCGGCTGACCCTTTGCAGCAGCGCCTTCACTCGGCCTCCTGGGGCAGATCGAGCAGCTGGCGGGCGATCTGATCGGTCGCCCGCACCAGGGCGTCGCAGATACCGGGCTCGCTGGCCGCATGACCGGCGTCGCGGATGATCTGCAATTCGCTGCCCGGCCAGGCGTGGTGCAGGGCCCAGGCATTGTCCAGCGGGCAGACCATGTCGTAGCGGCCGTGCACGATCACCGCCGGGATATGGGCGATCCGGGGCATGTCGCGCAGGAGCTGGTCGGGCTCGAGGAAGGCATTGTTGATGAAGTAGTGGCACTCGATGCGGGCGATGGCCAGGGCGTGCTCGCTGAATTTCTCCAGCACGTCGGGATTGGGCCTCAGGGTCACCGTACGCCCCTCCCAGCAGGACCAGGCGCGCGCGGCGGACATCTGTGCCAGTTCGTCCGGACCGGTCAGGCGGCGATAGTAGGCCTGGATGAGGTTGCCGCGCTCTTCCTCGGCGATGGGGTGCAGATAGTCCTGCCAGAAATCGGGAAACAGCCGGCTCGCGCCTTCCTGGTAGAACCACTGCAGATCCACCGGGCGGCAGAGAAAGATGCCGCGCAGGACCATGGCCTTGACCCGCTCGGGATGGCGCTGGGCATAGGCCAGCGCCAGGGTCGACCCCCAGGAGCCACCGAACAGCACCCATTGCTCGATGCCCAGGTGTTCGCGCAGGCGCTCGATGTCCTCGACCAGGTGCCAGGTGGTGTTGTTCTCCAGGCTGGCATAGGGCGTGGAGCGACCGCAGCCGCGCTGATCGAAGGTGACGATGCGGTAGAGATTGGGATCGAAGAAGCGCCGGCTCAAGCGATCGCATCCGGAGCCGGGTCCGCCATGGATGAACAGCACCGGCAGACCATCCGGCGAGCCGCTCTCATCGACATAGAGCACATGGGGCGCTTCGACGGCCAGCTCGTGGCGGGCGTAAGGCTTGATTTCCGGATACAGATTCAGCATGTCGCGCTCCGCGGGGCAGGGTCGGCCCCTTCATCATAGACCTGCACCTTACCGGGTTTCCACGCTACCCGGGCTTGCTTCGCGTCCAGTGGCACCCGCACCATCGACGGCCAGTCGCCCGAGGAGATCGCCATGTCCCATGCCAAGCTGCAGTTGCTGCTGATCGATCCGCAAAACGATTTCTGCGACCTGCCGGGTGCGGCCCTGCCGGTGCCCGGTGCGGTGGCCGGACTGCGGCGCGTCGCGGCCCTGATCGAGCGCCTGGGTGCCCGCCTCAGCGGGGTGCAGGTGACCCTGGACTCCCATCAGCCGCTGCACATCGCCCATCCGCACGGCTGGCAGGATGCCCAGGGCCAGCCACCGGCGCCCTTTACCCAGATCGGTGCGGACGAGGTGGCCAGCGGTCGCTGGCAGACCCGTGATCCAGCCGAACGTGCCCGGGCGCTGGCCTATGTGCAGGCGCTGGAAGCCGGGGGTCGCTATCGCCTGGTGATCTGGCCGGAGCACTGCCTGGTGGGCGGCTGGGGCCATGGGGTGCAGCAGGATGTCCATCAGGCGCTCAATGCCTGGGGCCGGCAGCAGGGACGCCTGGTGGATTTCATCGCCAAGGGCAGCAATCCCCATACCGAACATTATTCGGCGCTGCGCGCCGAGGTCCCGGATCCGGCGGACCCGGGCACCGCGGTGGACGCTGGCCTGATCGCCCGCCTCCAGGCGACCGATACCCTGTTGATCGCCGGCGAGGCGCTTTCGCACTGCGTGGCCAGCACCGTTCGCGATCTGCTGGAATTCTGGCCGCGGGAGAGGCGCCAGGACCTGGTGCTGCTGACCGACTGCAGTCATTCGGTACCGGGCTTCGAAGCCCAGGGCGACGCCTTCCTCGCCGAGATGCGCGCCGCCGGCATCCGCCTGGCGACCTCGACGGACGTGCTCTAGCCCGTCCGTCCGCGGCCCTACTTGATCTCGTAGAGACCGGTGTAGGTCGCCGAAGCCAGCTGGTTGAGGTGGATCATGAAGCGACCGACCGCATTGGTCGCGTCCGCCGGCACCGGCAGCTGATCGACCTTGAGCGCATGCAGCTGGAAGATGTAGCGGTGCGGCTTGTCACCCTTGGGCGGCGCCGCGCCGCCGAAGCCGCGGGTGCCATAGTCGTTGATCAGCTGCAGGGCGCCCGCCGGCAGACCCGAGCCATCGGCGCGGCCGGCGTCTTCCGCCAGGCCCTGGGTACCGACCGGGATGTTGACCACCACCCAGTGCCAGAACCCGCTGCCGGTGGGGGCGTCCGGATCGTAGACGGTCAGCGCCAGGCTCTTGGTATCGGCCGGCAGATCGGACCACTGCAGCGCGGGCGAGATGTTGTCGCCGTGGGCACCGAAGTCGGCCACGTCGAATTCGTGGCGCTTGGGCATGAAGGCGTTGTCGGAAAAGGCATCGGTCCAGAGTTTCACGGGGAGCTCCTGTGGCCTAGGGCATGTGGGCGTCGGTCTCGCGCCAGACCAGACGATTGAGGTTGTAGCCCTTCTCGCGGGCGATGCGCAGCAGCTTTTCGCTCTGCGCCGCGGAAATGTCGGGCTTGCGCGCCAGCAACCAGAGGTACTTGCGATCCGGACTGCCGACCAGGGCGGTCTTGTAGTCGTCGTCGACATAGAGGATCCAGTAGGGTCCCTTGGCGACATTGGGCAGGACACCGCTGAACCAGGTATCGAAGCGCACTTCCAGGCGATCGGTCACGCCCGGCTTGATGGGGGTGGCGGTGCCGGTGGCTTCCTCCACCTTGCCGTCCAGGGTACGGCAGCGGTTGAACACGGCGACCGAGCCGTCGGCCATGACGTGATAGTTGGCTTCGGACTGGGCGCACTTGCGCTGGAAGAACATCGGCAGCCGCGCCACCTCGTACCAGTGTCCCTGGTAGCGCTGCAGGTCGACATTGCCCGCGGTGAGCGGCGGGACTTCGCGCGGGCCGCTGGCGCAGGCCGCGAGCAGTCCGGCGGCACCCGCCAGCAGTAGCAGTTTGGTAGAGGTTTTCATCGCAGACCCTGCCCGGCGAACATCGCCACCTTATCGTTGAGATACTGCACGCTGATGAAGGAGCCGCGATCGCCCCAGGTACAGGTGGTGACGCCCAGGGCACCCGCGCATTCCGTGGGTGCACCCAGAATCTGCTCCACCTCGGCCTTGGTCTGGCCGGCCTTGAGCCGGGAATAGTTTTCCTGATTGACCTTGCCGCAGCCAGCCAGCATCAGACTGCCCACCAGCAACAGCGCCAAGCGCCCTTTCATACCTCTGCTCCTCCATCCTGACGGCAAGGCTATAGAGCCCGCCCGGCCGCCAGGGTTCGCTTCGTCAGCCGGCGAGATAGGAGGAACGGGTCAGGCCCAGGCGCATGGCGTCGAGGAACTGGGTGCGCTCGCGCGCGGTGAGGCGCGCACTGGCTACCTTGTCGCGGTAGTAGGTCATCAGCTCCTCGGGCGAGAGGTGCACGTACCTGAGCATGTCCTCGATGGTGTCGTGGGTCTCGATGCCCCCGTGACGCACACTGCCGTCGGCGTCCTGGTAGACGTTCACCGAATCGGTGTCGCCGAACAGGTTGTGCATGTCGCCGAGGATCTCCTGGTAGGCGCCCACCAGGAACACCGCCAGCAGATAGTCTTCGCCCTCGCGCACCTCGTGCACCGGCAGGCTGGTCTCGATGCTCTGCTCGTCGACGTACTGCTTGATCTTGCCGTCGGAGTCGCAGGTCAGGTCCTGCAGCACGGCGCGGCGCACCGGCTCCTCGTCCAGGCGGGTCAGGGGCACGATGGGCAGGATCTGGTCGATGGCCCAGGTGTCGGGCAGGCTCTGGAACACCGAGAAGTTGCAGATGTACTTGTCGGCCAGCTTGTCGTTGAGTTCGTCGAGCACCTGGCGGTGGGAACGCTGGCGCGCCTTGAGCTGGTTGTAGAGGCGACGGCAGATGGCGAAGTAGCACTGCTCGGCCAGGGCCTTGTCGCTCAGGCTCAGGGTGCCGGCGGCGTACTGGGCGGCGGCTTCGCTGACGTACTGGGTGGCGCGCCAGTAGGTCTCGGTGACCATCTCCGGATCGGTGTCGCCGAGCAGCTCGGCCAGCCACTGCACCACCTCGGCCTTGCCTTCGAAGCGCTCGCTGGCCGGCACGCTGTCGTTGTGGCGCTCGACGTCGGTGACCTGCATCACCAGCATGGCGTGGTGGGCGGTCATGGCGCGACCGCTTTCCGAGAAGATGTTCGGATGCGGCAATTCCTGCTGGTCGCAGAATTCCTTGAGCATGCCGACCACGGTACCGGCGTAGTCGTCCATGTCGTAGTTGATCGAGCTGGCGTTGCGCGAGTGGGTGCCGTCGTAGTCGACGCCCAGACCGCCACCGACGTCGATGTGGTCCAGCGGCAGACCCAGGGCGCGCAGCTCGGCGTAGTAGCGGATGGCTTCGCGGAAGCCCTGGCGGTAGTCGGCCAGGTTGGCGATCTGCGAGCCCATGTGGAAGTGCAGCAGGCGCACGCCCTGCTCCAGGCCGGCGGCGCGGAAGCGCTCGATCACCGACAGCAGCTGGGCGGCGGAGAGACCGAACTTGGACTTCTCGCCACCGGTGTCGGCCCATTTGCTCGACGCCAGGGACGACAGCCGCACGCGCAGGCCGACCTGGGGCGTGACCTTGAGCTCGGCCGCCTCCTCGATCACCAGCGGGACCTCGGATTCCTTCTCGATGACGATGAAGACGCTGTGGCCCAGCTTCTGGCCCATCAGCGCCAGGCGGATGAATTCGCGGTCCTTGTAGCCGTTGCAGACGATGGTGCCGCCCTTGGGCGCCAGCGCCAGCACCGCCATCAGCTCCGGCTTGGAGCCGGCTTCCAGGCCGATGGAGACGTCACGGGTGGCGATGATGTTTTCCACCACCGCTTCCTGCTGGTTGACCTTGATCGGATAGAGGGCGGTGTAGCGGCCCTGATAGTCGAGGCGCTCGATGTTGCGATCGAAGGCACCGGTCAGGTGGCGCACCTGGCCCTGGAGGATGTCGGGGAAACGCACCAGCAGCGGCAGCGACAGCCCCGCTTCGCGCAGCTGGCCGACCAGCACATGGAGGTCGATCGGCTGGCCGTCCGGGCCGTGGGGGCGGACTTCGACGTTGCCGGCGTCGCTGATGGCGAAGTAGCCGGCACCCCAGTGGCGAATACCATAGACGCTGCGGCTGTCCGCCACGGTCCACTGGCTGCCGTCATCTTTGCGCGTGCGTCGTGGGGACATTCGCGGGAATCTCCTGTAGGGAATCTTGCTTTGGATGGACCGCCGCCAGGGGCGGTAAGTTGTACGCGGGGGCTGGAAGGCCTGGCCTAGCCGCCCGATCTCCTGGTCTTGAAGCCGCGTTTTTCGAGTTCGCCGAGCAACAGGTCGACATGGTCGCCCTGGATCTCGATGACGCCATCCTTGAGCGCCCCGCCGGTGCCGCAGCGGCGCTTGAGCGCGCTGGCCAGGTCCTTGAGCGCTTCCTCGCCCAAGGGCACGCCGCTGACCGTGGTCACCGTCTTGCCGCCACGACCCTTGGTCTCGCGGCGCACCCGGGCGATGCCGTCGCCCGCCGGAGCCGCGGCCTGGGGTTCTTCCGGGCGAATGCGGCCGACGTCGGTGGAGTACACCAGCCGGCTGAGATCCGACAGCGACGAGGTTTTCTTGCTCAAGGGACGGTCCTCCCAGTCGGGTTCAGGCGCCGGGCGCCTGGAGGAAGCCTTGGACGCAGCGCCGGCCGGCACGGGCCGCGCTGGTCCGGGGCCGCGCAATGTAGCAGCATCGTCCGCGGATGCTAAGGCGCGAATGCGAGAAATTAAGGCAGGGATGCGACATCCGCGCGGCTGAGCGCCAGCTGCAGGGCTTCCAGCGAATCCGGGCAATAGGGTCGCTGACGCGCGTCATCGAGGATGGCCGCCGGGGCCAGGAAGCGCGCCTCCAGCACCTCTTCCGGTTGCAGCCGCAACGGACCGTTCCAGCGCGCGCTGAACACGCCGCCCCAGAGGCGATTGCCCGGCTCCTCGAAATAGAAGGTGCCATGGGCGCGCAGGGGCACGCCGCTGACGCCCAGTTCCTCGGCCAGCTCGCGAGCGGCCGACTCCGCATAGCTCTCGCCCGGCGCCACCATGCCGCCGGCGGCGACGTCCCAGTAGCCCGGGTAGAGCGCCTTGCTCAGGGTGCGCCGGTGCACGCAGAGTTCGCCGGCGTCATTGAACAGGAGGATGAAGGTGCAGCGACCGATCAGGCCGCGGGCACGCAGTTCCGCCCGCGGCAATTCACCCTGGATGCGGTCGTCGCGATCGACCCAGACCACCCCTTCCTGGTCGGAGGCGGCGCGATGCGCCGCTTCGCGAGCGTCCGGCGTCATCAGCCCTGTTCCAGCAACTGGCGCAGGTCGATGATGGCGGCGTTGGCGCGGGAGATGTAGTTGGCGATCACCAGCGAGTGGTTGGCCAGAATGCCGAAGCCGCTGCCGTTGAGGATCATCGGACTCCAGACCGGCTGCTGCGCCGCTTCCAGTTCGCGGATGATCTCGCGCACGTTCACCGTGGCGTTCTTCTTGGCCAGGGTGTCGGCGAAGTCGACCTCGATGGCGCGCAGGATGTGCGACAGCGCCCAGGCCTGACCGCGGGCCTCGTAGAAGACATTGTCGATCTGCAGCCAGGGCGTCTCGACGCGCTGCTCATGCACCTCCGGCACCTGGCCGGCGGGGATGTCCTGGTTCGGCCGCACCTCGGCGTCCAGGCGAACCCGACCGACGCTGGCGGACAGCCGCTGGGACAGCGAACCCAGGCGGGTCTCGACATCACCCAG
Organism: Pseudomonas sp. Pso3; assembly: GCF_055393275.1. NCBI lineage: Bacteria > Pseudomonadati > Pseudomonadota > Gammaproteobacteria > Pseudomonadales > Pseudomonadaceae > Pseudomonas > Pseudomonas sp. Pso3. The sequence goes on from NZ_AP043687.1 coordinate 4,245,716, forward strand.
CCAGTTGCGCAGGTTGTCCGAACGCGAATAGAAGTAGGCGGTGGGCTGGCCCTGGGCATTCTGGCCACCCAGGCGCGCCAGGTAGCGGTCCAGGGAGGCGATGCCGGCGCGGTATTCCGATTCCGACGAGGGCATGGCCCAGCTGTGGTTGTCGAAATTGAAGCGCGGCTCGGCCTGGGCCAGGTCGACGTCCTCGGTGGACTGCGACTGGGAACGGGCGAAGTCCTTGCGCAGGGCGCGCGCCAGGTCGCGGGTCTGCACCAGCACGCCGTATTCCCAGGACGGCATGTCGTCGAGCCAGAGGCCCGGCGGGAAGATGTCGTTGGAGAGATAGCCACCCGGTTTGTCCAGCAGGGTACCGGCCACCTGCTTGAGGGTCTCGACCGTGGTGTAGCCAAGCACCAGCTTGCGCCCGCTGGCAGCGGCCGCCTCCTGGGCATGCTGCTGCACCGGGAAGAAATCCGGTTCGCGACTCCAGTACCAGCCTATCGCCAGGGTGACCAGCAGGTAGAGCGCGACCAGCACTGCCACCAGCCGGAGCCATCCCGACCTCAAGTTCCACTCCCGCATGGGCAATTCCTTGCAATGTTTTCAAAGGTGTTGGCGCTTGGACCCCTGCCCGCGGCGCCGGTTGCGCAGCCTTGGCGGCCGACGCGGGCGCCAGGCACCCGGGCAGCCGCTTCCGAGACTAGGGTAACAGGCGACGGACGCTACTCCAGAAGCGACCGACAGTGTCCATGCGAGCGGCATAGCCGCCGCTAACCAGGGTACCGCCTCTCCCCTGCCCGCCAGCAATTGGTAGCATAGGGCCACCACCTCAAGAATGACGGAACAATTCGTGAGCGAACCAGATGATCCGAGCCGGGACCGCCTCAAGCTGCACTTCGCGCAACGGGTCATCCACCAGTCGCGCCAGGTGCTGGAGATCTGGCAACGGCTGCAACGAGACGAGTGGACGGCTGGCAGCCTGGTCGAGCTGACCGACGCCAACGCACGCCTGCTGCAATACGCCAAGCGCTTCGAGCAGCAGGGCCATGCCGAGCTCGCCGAGGCCATCGGCGCCTCCCTGGCCCAGGTCGCCGCCAATCGCGGCCGTCTCAACAGCCAGGCCATCACCGAACTCAGCCTGGCCATGCAGAGCCTGTCGCGCACCGGACTGCGCCAGGGTGACCAGCTGGAAACCACCAGCCTGCCGCCGCTGCGCAAGCCGATCTACATCGCCCTGCTCGACACCGAGCGCGCCGAGCGCCTGGCGCAGCAGATGGAATACTTCGGCGTCACCATCCAGATCATCCACGGCGCCGACGACTTCCGCGCGATGATGGACAGCCGGCACCCGGCGGTCATCGTCATGGACGTGGACTTCGGCGGCGCGGGTGCCGGCATCCAGCTGGCGCTGGAGGCCCAGACCGGTCTGGAGCGCAAGCTGCCGGTGCTGTTCTACAGCCACCAGGAAGCCGACACCCCCTTTCGCCTGGCCGCGGTGCGCGCCGGCGGCCAGGAGTTCTACACCGGCACCCTGGATTCGGCGCGGCTACTGGAAAAGATCGAGACCCTCACCCGCACCGTCTACTACGATCCGATCCGCGCCCTGGTGGTGGACGACTCCCGCGCCCAGGCCATGGCCACGGAAATGGCGCTCAACAGCGCCGGCATCGTCACCCGCACCCTGATGCAACCCGGCGCGGTGATGGCGCACCTGGCCGAATTCGTGCCCGATCTGATCATCCTCGACATGTACATGCCCGAGTGCACCGGCACCGAGCTGGCCAAGGTCATCCGCCAGCACGAGCGCTATGTCAGCGTGCCCATCATCTACCTGTCGGCCGAGGACGACCTCGACAAGCAGCTGGACGCCATGAGCGAGGGCGGCGACGACTTCCTCACCAAGCCGATCAAGCCGCGCCACCTGATCGCCACGGTGCGTACCCGCGCGGCCCGGGCGCGCAGCCTGCAGGCGCGCATCGTCCAGGACAGCCTCACCGGCCTGTACAACCACACCCACACCCTGCAGCTGCTGGAAGACGCCTGCTTCCGCGCCCGGCGCAGCCAGCGGCCGATCACCTTCGCCATGCTGGACATCGACCACTTCAAGCAGGTCAACGACCACTACGGCCATCCCATGGGCGATCGGGTGATCAAGAGCCTGGCGCTGTTCCTCAAGCAGCGCCTGCGCAAGTCCGACCACATCGGCCGTTATGGCGGTGAGGAATTCGCCATCGTGCTGCCCGACACCGACCTGGCCACCGCCACCCGCCTGATCGACGAGATCCGCCAGCGCTTCGCCGAGATCCACTATCCGGCGCCGCCCAAGGAACTCAGCTGCACCTTCAGCGCCGGCGTGGCGCAGCTGCAGCCCGGCCAGGAGATGCCCGCGCTGGCCAAACAGGCGGACGAAGCCCTCTATGCCGCCAAGCATGCGGGACGCAATTGCGTACGCCAGTACGGCCAGGACTGACCAGCCAGATGCCTCTGCTATGATCGGCCGCTGCCGATCGCCGAGAAGCCCATGCGTGTCCTGCTGTTCCTGCTCACCCTGCTGCTGACCTTGCCCGCCACTGCCGGGCTGTTCGATGCGCCGCGCCCGAGCGCCGCGCTGGGCCTGGACGGTCAGCGCCCCAGTCAGCAATTCCTGCCGGTGGATCAGGCCTTTCGCCTGGAGCAGCGCCGCGACGCCGAGGGCCGTCCCCAGCTGCGCTTCACCATCGCCGAGGGCTACTACCTCTATCGGCAACGCTTCGCCTTCGACGCCGACCCCGGCCTGCTCACCGCGCCGGTAGCCCTGCCGCCCGGCGAGCCCAAGCACGATGAATGGTTCGGCGACGTCCAGGTCTATCACGCCGGCGTCGACATCCCCCTGCCCCTGGCGCCCGACCGTGGCGGCCAGATCAAGGTGACCTACCAGGGCTGCGCCGATCGCGGCCTCTGCTATCCGCCGGAAACCCGCACCCTGGACATCGCCGGCCCTGCGCTGGCGACCACGGCGACCCCGGCGGCCGCCGCACCCGTCCCAGATCAGCTCGGCTGGCACAGGATCCTGCTGGCCTTTCTCGCCGGACTCGGGTTGACCTTCACCCCCTGCGTCCTGCCGATGCTACCCATCGTCTCGGCGGTGGTTCTGGCCGGCAAGGCGCGCCCCGGACGTGGCCTGCTGCTGGCGCTGGCCTACGTGGTGCCCATGGCCCTGAGCTTCGCCGCCCTGGGCGCGCTCATGGGCGTCTTTGGCGCCAGTCTCAATCTGCAGGCGCAATTGCAGTCGGCCTGGGTGCTGATTCCCTTCGCCGCGCTGTTCGCGCTGTTCGCCCTGGCCATGTTCGGTCTCTTCGAACTGCGCCTGCCGGCGGTCCTGCGCGAGCGCCTGGAGCAGCTGGCCAGTGGCACCCGCGGCGGTTCCCTGGGCGGCGCGGCCACCCTCGGCGTGCTCTCCAGCCTGATCGTCTCGCCCTGCGTCTCGGCGCCCCTGGCGGGCCTGCTGCTCTATATCAGCAGCACCGCCGACTGGCTCGGCGGCGGACTGGCGCTGTTCGCCCTGGGCCTGGGCATGGGTACCCCACTGATCCTCATCGCCGCCGGTGGCGGCGCCCTGCTGCCACGCAGCGGCGCCTGGCTGGTGGGCATGCGCAATGCCTTCGGCGTCCTGTTGCTGGCGGTAGCCCTGTGGCTGCTCGAACGGCTGCTGCCGGGGCCGCTGGCGCTGGCCGCCTGGGGCCTGCTGGCGGCCGGCGTCGGGCTATTTCTCGGCGCCCTGGAATTCGTGCCCAAGCCACCCCGTCAGCGGCTGCTGCAACTGGCCGGCCTGACCCTGGTGGTTTACGGCGCGACCGCCGGTATCGGCGCCCTGCGTGGGGCCAGCGATCCCCTGCGACCGCTGGGCGACGCCGCGGCGCCCGCCGTGGCCGGCCGCGCGGACGTCATGCACAGCCTCAGCGATCCGGCGGCCCTGGCCAGCCGTCTCGGCCAGGGGCGACCGGTGCTGGTGGACGTCTATGCCGACTGGTGCATCAGCTGCAAGCTGATCGAGCGCGAGGTGTTCGGCAATCCCGAGGTCCAGGCGCATTTGCGCGACTTCACGCTGATCCGCTTCGATATGACGCAAAGCACCCGGGAACAGCGGCAGTGGCTGGAACGGCAGGGGCTGTTCGGTCCGCCAGCGATCCTGTTCTATGCCGGCAGTGGCCAGGAGCAGACCCAGGCGCGCATCGTCGGCGAAATCGACGCCGCGGGTTTTCTTGCCCGACTCGGTGAAGCAAAAAGGCTTATCGCCAGCGATTAAAAGAATTTCGCCCAACGTGCGGGTATTTCCGGCAAACGTCTAGCGACTGGACAGTCACCTCCGGTTGCGGCATAGTCCGCGGCCAATCTGGTTGCGAAATCGCGAGGCAAGTGGCTATGGCGCATCTGCTGGTACTGCACGGGCCCAACCTGAATCTCCTGGGCACCCGCGAGCCGGGCGTCTACGGGGCCACCACCCTGGCCCAGATCAACGCCGATCTCGAAGCCCGTGCCACTGCGGCGGGGCATCGCCTGCAATACCTGCAAAGCAACGCCGAGCACCTGCTGATCGAACGCATCCATGCCGCGCGTGACGAAGGGGTGGATTTCATCCTCATCAATCCGGCTGCCTTCACCCATACCAGTGTCGCCCTACGTGACGCCTTGCTCGCGGTGAGCATCCCATTCATCGAAGTGCACCTGTCGAACGTGCACAAGCGCGAGGCCTTCCGCCACCACTCCTATTTTTCCGACGTGGCGGTCGGTGTCATCTGCGGGCTCGGTGCCAGTGGCTATCGCCTGGCCCTGGAAGCCGCCTGCGAACAGCTCGCCGCCCGCGGCTGAGCGCGACTCAATATCCAGAACATCACCAGAACCCGAGGGGAGAGCCAACGCCAATGGACATCCGTAAAGTCAAGAAACTGATCGAGCTGCTGGAAGAGTCCGGTATCGACGAGCTGGAAATCCGCGAAGGCGAAGAATCCGTCCGCATCAGCCGCAACACCGGCCGCGGCCAGGGCATGCAGACTGTCTACGCCGCTGCCCCCGCTCCGGTCGCCGCCCCGGCCCCGGCTGCCGCGCCGGCCGCTGCCGCTGCACCCGCCAGCGAAGCCGCCGCGCCGCAACTGACCGGTAACGTGGCGCGCTCGCCCATGGTCGGCACCTTCTACCGCGCCTCCTCGCCCACCACCCCGGCCTTCGTCGAAGTCGGCCAGCAGGTGAAGAAAGGCGACATTCTGTGCATCGTCGAAGCCATGAAGATGATGAACCACATCGAAGCCGAAGCCAGCGGCACCATCGGCCAGGTGCTGGTCGAGAACGGTCAGCCCGTCGAATTCGACCAGCCGCTGTTCACCATTGTCTAAGCCCGTGGAGCCCACGATGCTGGAAAAAGTCCTGATCGCCAACCGCGGGGAAATCGCCCTGCGCGTGGTGCGTGCCTGCAAGGAGCTGGGCATCAAGACGGTGGCGGTTCATTCCACCGCCGACCGCGAACTGATGCATCTGTCCCTCGCCGACGAATCGGTGTGCATCGGCCCGGCCCCCTCGCCCCAGTCCTACCTGAACATCCCGGCCATCATCAGTGCCGCGGAAGTAACCGGCGCCACCGCCATCCACCCCGGCTACGGCTTTCTCGCCGAGAACGCCGACTTCGCCGAGCAGGTGGAGCAGTCCGGATTCGCCTTCGTCGGCCCCACCGCCGACGTGATTCGCCTGATGGGCGACAAGGTGTCCGCCAAGAACGCCATGAAGCAGGCCGGTGTGCCCACCGTGCCGGGCTCCGACGGCGCCCTGCCGGATGACGAGGCCGAGTGCCTGCGCATCGGCCGCGAAGTCGGCTATCCGGTGATCATCAAGGCCGCCGGTGGCGGTGGTGGTCGCGGCATGCGCGTGGTCGAGGACGAGGCCGAGCTGATCAAGTCGATCAAGCTGACCCAGACCGAAGCCGGCGCCGCCTTTGGCAACTCCATGGTCTACATGGAGAAATTCCTCGGCAATCCGCGTCACGTGGAAGTCCAGGTGCTCTCCGATGGCCAGGGCAACGCCGTGCACCTCTATGACCGCGACTGCTCGCTGCAGCGTCGTCACCAGAAGGTCATCGAGGAGGCGCCTGCGCCCCAGATCGACGAGAAGGCCCGCGAAGAAGTCCTGGCACGCTGCGTCAAGGCCTGCATCGACATCGGCTACCGCGGCGCCGGCACCTTCGAGTTCCTCTACGAAGACGGTCGCTTCTACTTCATCGAGATGAACACCCGCGTGCAGGTGGAGCATCCGGTGACCGAGATGATCACTGGCGTCGACATCGTCAAGGAGATGCTCAGCATCGCCGCGGGCAACCCGCTGTCGATCAAGCAGGAAGACATCAAGATCACCGGTCACGCCATCGAGTGCCGGATCAACGCCGAAGATCCCAAGACCTTCATGCCCTCTCCGGGCCTGGTCAAGCACTATCATGCACCGGGCGGCAACGGCGTGCGGGTGGATTCGCACCTGTACAGCGGCTACAAGGTTCCGCCGAACTACGATTCGCTGATCGCCAAGCTGATCACCTGGGGCAAGACCCGCGACGAGGCCATGGCCCGGATGCGCAACGCCCTGGACGAGCTGATTGTCGACGGCATCAAGACCAATGCCGATCTGCACCGGATGCTGACCCGCGACCAGGCCTTCGGCCAGGGCGGCGTGAACATCCACTACCTGGAGAAGAAGCTCGGCCTGCGCCACTGAGTGTATGACGAGCTCTGATTCAGCGAACGGGCTGCCCTCGGGCAGCCCGTTTTCATTTACCCTCCCCGCTTTGACCCGATTCAGGTAGCCCACCATGTCCTGGCTGCAAGTCCGCCTCGCCCTCACCCCCGCCCAGGCGGAAACCTACGAAGACCTCATGCTCGAACTGGGCGCCGTCTCGGTGACCTTCATGGACGCCGAGGACCAGCCGATCTTCGAGCCGGATCTCGGCACCACCCCGCTGTGGTCCCAGACCCACCTGCTGGCGCTGTTCGAAGGCGATACCGACGCCGCCGCCCTGGAGCAGCGCGTGCAGCTCCTGGCCAACGGCCTTGTCTACGAGGTGGAGCGCCTGGAAGACCAGGAATGGGAACGCAGCTGGATGGACAACTTCCAGCCCATGCGTTTCGGCCAGCGACTGTGGATCGTGCCCAGCTGGCACGAGGCCCCGGAACCCGAGGCGGTCAATCTGCTGCTGGATCCAGGCCTGGCCTTTGGCACCGGCACCCACCCCACCACCTCGCTTTGCCTGCAGTGGCTGGACGGCGAACCGGTCCAGGGCCTGCAGGTGCTGGATTTCGGCTGCGGCTCGGGCATCCTCGCCATCGCTGCCCTGCTGCTGGGCGCCAAGCGCGCCGTGGGCACCGACATCGACGTCCAGGCCCTGGAAGCCTCGCGGGAGAATGCCAATCGCAACGGCATCGACCCGGCACGCTTTCCGCTGTACCTGCCCGCCGATCTGCCAGGCGAGCCGGCCGACGTGGTGGTGGCCAACATCCTCGCCGGTCCGCTGGTCGGCCTGGCCGAGCAGATCACCCGCCTGACCCGCATCGGCGGTCGCCTGGCCCTTTCCGGCATCCTCGCCGAGCAGGCCGAGGACGTGCGCGCCGCCTATGCCGGCTGCTTCGACCTGGAACCCACCGCCACCCTGGACGGCTGGGTACGCATTAGCGGCACCCGTCGTCGCTGACCTGCGCACCGCCACCGGTCCGCTCACCCGGCGGCCCGGTGGAGGCCCTTCTTTCGCCAGGGCCTTCGGGTACACTAGCGCGCTTCACTCCCTGGCTGTCGCCTCGCCATGACCGAATCCCTCGTCGCCCAGTGTCCGCATTGCCATACCCGCTTCCGCGTCACCCAGGAACACCTGGCTGCCGCGGACGGCGACGTGCGCTGTGGCGTCTGCCTGGAAGTGTTCAACGCCAGCAACCAGGCCGCACCCCTGACGGCGCCGCAGCCCATGCCCGTGCCACCTGCGCCCGTGGCCGAACCGGCGCCGACGCCCAGCGAAGCGGCCTGGCCCCATGACGAACTGGACCTGAGCCACCTGGAGCTGGACGCCGAGGTCGCCCGTCTGGGCGCCCTGGAAGAACAGCGCCGCGCGCCGGCAGCACCTTCCGCAGCAGCAACGCCGCCCGCCGTGGCCGCGCCGCGGGAAGAACCGGCACCGGCCCAGGGCCTAGCAGCCCATCGCCCCCAGGACGACGAAGACCCCTTCGAACTGCCGTCGCTCGGCGCCGCCTCCGCCGAGCGCGAACCCGAGCCGGAATCCCTGCGCCTGCCGGCCGAACCCGAGGTCGAGTTCGAGCCGCAGCCCGCCCCCTTGCCGCTTCCCGCCGCCGAGCCGGAACCGGAGCCCGAGCCTGAGCCCGCCGTGGAGGCCCGGCCGGAGCCGGACATCGCTCCCGTGCCGACGGCCGTACCTGTGGCACCGCTCGCGGCCACGCGCGCCCCGCTCAAGCCCGCCCCGGCCACGCCGCCCGCGCCCCTCACAACCGCACCCCCGCGTGAACGCCAGGAGCCGGCACTCGGGCGGGTCGAAGCCGACGACGACGAACGCGCCGAACCCGGCCTGGGTCGGCTCGACGACTGGCAGGAGCCCGTTGCCGAACCCCTCAGCGCCGCGCGCGACGGCGACGACGAGCCGCTGCCGGCCAAGGCCACGACCGCCCTGCGCAGCGAACCGGAATGGCAGGACGATCCTCTGCTGGACCTGCACGACGATCCGCTGCAGCTGGACAGCCAGCCACGGCGCCCGCACTGGGGTCGCCGCCTGCTGTGGATCCTGCTCTGCCTGCTGGCGCTGCTCGGCCTGGCCGGCCAGTACGTCTATTACCACTTCGACGAACTGGCGCGGCAGGACAGCTATCGTCCGCTGTTCGTCCAGGCCTGCGCCAGCCTGGGCTGCAAGGTGCCGTCCAAGGTCGATGTCCAGCAGATCCGCAGCAGCAACCTGGTGGTGCGCAGCCATCCGCAATTTTCCGGGGCCCTGCGCGTCGATGCCATCCTCTACAACCGGGCGCCCTTCTCGCAGCCTTTTCCGCTGCTGGAATTGCGCTTCGCCGACCTCAACGGCCAGTTGCTCGCCAGCCGCCGTTTCAAGCCCGGCGAGTACCTGAACGGCGAGCTCAAGGGCCAGGACGAGATGCCGCCGCAGACGCCGATCCACATCGCCCTGGACATTCTCGACCCCGGTCCGCGCGCGGTGAACTACAGCCTGAGCTTCTTCTCGCCGGAGTAGCGCCAGGGCGAATTGCTCATAAACTAGCCAACTCGCGCTTTATCCGGAGGCGGCGAGCGGGTATCATTCCCAACCCTTTTCAAGCACAGCAGCCCCTGTCCGCGGCCGGTTTCCGGCGCAGGCGGAACAGGCGCCTATTCGCCAGGGAAAAAGATATGTCGATGGTACGCATCGGCCCTTATACCTTGCCCAATCCGCTGATTCTCGCGCCCATGGCCGGGGTCACCGACCTGCCCTTCCGGCGCCTGTGCCTGGCACTCGGCGCCGGCATGGCCGTGTCGGAAATGGTGACCAGTGACGTGCGGCTCTATGACAGCCGCAAGTCGCGGCTGCGCCTGATCCACGCCAGCGAGCAGGAACCGCGCTCGGTGCAGATCGCCGGCGGCGATCCGGCGATGCTGGCCGAAGCAGCCCAGCGCAATGTCGAACTGGGTGCCCAGATCATCGACATCAATATGGGCTGCCCGGCGAAAAAGGTCTGCAACAAGGCCGCCGGCTCCGCGCTGATGAAGGACGAGGTCCTGGTGGCCGAGATCCTCGCCGCCGTGGTGGCCGCGGTGGACGTTCCGGTGACCCTGAAGATCCGCACCGGCTGGAATCCCGAGAATCGCAACGGCCTGCGCATCGCGCAGCTGGCCGAAGCCGCCGGCATCCAGGCACTGGCCGTGCACGGCCGCACCCGTGACGACAGGTTCCTGGGCGCCGCCGAGTACGACACCATCGCCGCGATCAAGCAGGCGGTCGGTATCCCGGTGTTCGCCAATGGCGACATCGACAGCCCGGAAAAGGCCCGGCGCGTGCTCGAGCACACCGGCTGCGACGGCCTGCTGATCGGCCGCGCCGCCCAGGGCCGCCCCTGGATCTTCCGCGAGATCGCCCACTACCTGGCGACCGGCGAGCACCTGGCGGCGCCGAGCGATGCCGAGGTGGAGGCCATCCTGCTGGAGCACCTCGACGCCCTGCATGCCTTCTATGGCCCGGAAATGGGCGTGCGCATCGCCCGCAAGCACGTCGGCTGGTACCTGGCCGACCGGCCAGGCGCCGCGGAATCGCGCGCCCAGTTCAACCGACTGCAAGACACCCAAGCCCAGCACGCCAGCATTCGCGCGTTCTTCGCGCAGCCCCCGATCGGGAAGCAGGTGGCATGAATTCGATGACCGAGACTTTGACTGGAACAGCGCCCGTGAGTGACAACGGCGACCTCAAGCAGCACCTGACCGCTCCCCTGCAGGAGGGCCAGACGCTGCGCGACAGCGTGGAAAAGGCGCTGCGCAACTATTTCGCCCACCTCGATGGGCAGCCGGTGACCGACGTCTACAACATGGTGCTCTGCGAAGTGGAAGCACCCCTGCTCGAAAGCGTGATGAATTACGTCAAGGGCAACCAGACCAAGGCATCGGAGATGCTCGGGCTCAATCGCGGCACCCTGCGCAAGAAGCTCAAGCAATACGACCTGCTCTGATCCGCCTCATCGCCGGCGGCCCAGGGGGCTTGACCGGCGGTCTCTCTCCTCCTGATGGACATGACCATGACCGACCAGACCTCTCGCCTCCCCGTCCGCCGTGCGCTGATCAGCGTGTCCGACAAGACGGGCGTCGTCGACTTCGCCCGTGAACTCGCGGCCATCGGCGTGGAAATCCTGTCCACCGGCGGGACCTACAAGCTGCTGCGCGACGAAGGCATCCCGGCGGTGGAAGTCGCCGACTACACCGGCTTCCCGGAAATGATGGACGGCCGCGTCAAGACCCTGCATCCGAAGATCCACGGCGGCATCCTCGGCCGCCGCGGCATCGACCACGAGGTCATGAGCGAGCACGGCATCCGCCCGATCGACTTGGTCGCGGTCAATCTCTACCCCTTCGCCGCCACCGTGGCCAAGCCCGGCTGCAGCCTGGCCGACGCCATCGAGAACATCGACATCGGCGGTCCGACCATGGTCCGCAGCGCGGCCAAGAACCACAAGGACGTCGCCATCGTGGTCAATGCCAGCGACTACGCGTCCATCCTCGACGACCTCAAGGCCGGCGGCCTGAGCTATGCCCAGCGCTTCGACCTGGCGCTCAAGGCCTTCGAGCACACCGCCGCCTACGACGGCATGATCGCCAACTACCTGGGCAGCATCGACCAGCGGGCCGAGACCCTGTCCACCGAAGGCCGCGCCGCCTTCCCGCGTACCTTCAGCGCCCAGTTCATCAAGGCGCAGGACATGAGATACGGCGAGAACCCGCACCAGCAGGCGGCCTTCTATGTCGAGCACGCCAGCGAGGCCTGCGTGGCCACCGCCACCCAGCTGCAGGGCAAGGAACTGTCCTTCAACAACGTCGCCGACACCGACGCCGCCCTGGAAACCGTCAAGAGCTACGAGGAGCCGGCCTGCGTCATCGTCAAGCACGCCAACCCCTGTGGCGTGGCCGTGGCCGGCGACATCCGCCAGGCCTATGAACTGGCCTATGCCACCGACAGCGAGTCGGCCTTCGGCGGCATCATCGCCTTCAACCGCGAACTGGACGCCGAGACCGCCCGCGCCATCGTCGAGCGCCAGTTCGTCGAGGTGATCATCGCCCCGCGCGTCAGCGCCGAGGCCCGCGACGTCGTCGCGGCCAAGGCCAACGTCCGCCTGCTGGAGTGCGGCGAGTGGCCCGCCGAGCGCAAGCCCGGCCTGGACCTCAAGCGCGTCAATGGCGGTCTGCTGGTGCAGAGCCGCGACATCGCCATGATCACCGCCGCCGACCTCAAGGTGGTGACCCAGCGCGCCCCCAGCGAGCAGGAACTGCAGGACCTGATCTTCGCCTGGAAGGTGGCCAAGTTCGTCAAGTCCAACGCCATCGTCTACGCCAAGGGCCAGCAGACCGTGGGTATCGGCGCCGGCCAGATGAGTCGCGTCAACTCGGCGCGCATCGCCGCCATCAAGGCCGAGCACGCCGGCCTGGCCGTGGCCGGCGCGGTCATGGCCTCGGACGCCTTCTTCCCCTTCCGTGACGGCATCGACAACGCCGCGGCCAACGGCATCACCGCGGTGATCCAGCCGGGCGGCTCCATGCGCGACGCCGAGGTCATCGCCGCCGCCGACGAAGCCGGCATCGCCATGGTCTTTACCGGCATGCGTCACTTCCGCCACTAAGGGCCCGTCCCGGCGAGGCCGCACGCGCCTCGCCGTCGCTCCAATTCAAAGTGCGGACGCCACCCTGCGGCCGCCCGAGAGGAACACTGCATGAACGTACTCATCATCGGCAGCGGCGGTCGCGAACACGCCCTGGCCTGGAAGGTCGCCCAGGACACCCGGGTCACCAAGGTCTATGTGGCCCCGGGCAACGCCGGCACCGCCACCGAAGCCAAGTGCGAGAACGTCGCCCTGGACGTCCTGGCCCTGGAACAACTGGCCGACTTCGCCGCCGCCAACGTCGAGCTGACCATCGTCGGCCCCGAGGCGCCGCTGGTGGCCGGGGTGGTCGACCTGTTCCGCAGCCGCGGCCTGCCCTGCTTCGGCCCCACTGCCGGTGCGGCCCAGCTGGAAGGCTCCAAGGCCTTCACCAAGGATTTCCTGGCGCGCCACCAGATCCCCACCGCCGCCTACGCCAACTTCACCGAGGTGGAGCCGGCCCTGGCCTATCTGCGCGAGCAGGGTGCGCCGATCGTGATCAAGGCCGACGGCCTGGCCGCCGGCAAGGGCGTGATCGTCGCCATGACTCTCGCCGAAGCCGAGGACGCGGTGCGTGACATGCTTTCCGGCAATGCCTTCGGCGACGCCGGTGCCCGCGTGGTGATCGAGGAATTCCTCGACGGCGAGGAAGCCAGCTTCATCGTCATGGTCGATGGCAAGAATGTCCTGCCGATGGCCACCAGCCAGGATCACAAGCGCGTCGGCGACGGCGACAGCGGTCCCAACACCGGCGGCATGGGCGCCTATTCCCCGGCGCCGGTGGTGACCCCCGAGGTCCACGAGCGGGTCATGCGCGAGATCATCGAGCCCACCGTGGCCGGCATGGCCAGCGAAGGCAATGTCTACACCGGCTTCCTCTATGCCGGCCTGATGATCGACCAGAGCGGTGCGCCCAAGGTCATCGAATTCAACTGCCGATTCGGCGATCCCGAGACCCAGCCGGTGATGCTGCGCCTGCAGTCCAGCCTGGTGCTGCTGGTGGAGGCCGCCCTGGCCGAGGCGCTCGACAAGATCGAAGCCTGCTGGGATCCGCGTCCGAGCCTGGGCATCGTCCTGGCCGCCGGCGGCTATCCGGGCGACTACGCCAAGGGTGACGCCATCGCCGGTCTCGAAGCCGCCGCGGCACTGCCGGGCAAGGTGTTCCACGCCGGCACCAGCCTGCGCGATGGTCAGGTCGTCACGGCCGGCGGTCGGGTGCTGTGCGCCACGGCCCTGGGCGAAACGGTCTCCGCCGCCCAGCAGAACGCCTATGCGCTGGCCCAGGAAATCTCTTGGAAGGGCTGCTTCTACCGCAGCGACATCGGCTACCGCGCCATCGCCCGCGAGCGACAGTGAAGCTCGCCTAAGGGATCAGCCTGTTACACTGTTACGTCAACAGACGTGACGGGCTGATCTATACTCGACGTCCGCATTTGCGAAGGGAACTCTCGTGCACCGGCTCTGGATCGCCATAGGCTTTGTGGTCAGCTGGCTGCTGTTGCTGCTGGTGGCCAATTCCGTGCAGGCCGAGAATTCGCCGGATGCGGGCTGGGCGCAATACGAGGACGCCACCGGCGAATTCTCGCTCGACGACGTCCGTGACCGGCTGTCTGCCTTCAAGCCGCTGACCACCGCCCGCGCCCACCGCCCCGCCGGCCCCGGGGCGCTCTGGCTGCACACCCGCATCCAGCCCGACACCCAGCAGCGCCTGCTGCGCATCATTTCGCCCAATGTCGGCTATCTGGACTTCTTCGCCTATCGCGACGACCAGTTGCTCAGCGAGATCCGCGATGGCCTGTCGCGGCCGTTGCTCAATCCGCAGCAACTCAGTCGCGACTTCGTCTTTCCGATTCCGCAGAGCGACCAGCCGCTCGACCTCTTCCTGAGATTCGAATCGCCCCAGCCGATGCGGATCGCCCTGACCCTGAGCAGCAGTGCCGAAGCAGAGGTCACCCATCGGCTGGTGATGTTCGGCGTGCTGCTCGGCTGCCTGGCCATGCTGGCGCTGTACAACGGCGCCCAGCTGCTCTATCACCGCAGTCGCGCCACCAGCGCCCTCACCCTGCTGCTGGTGATGCTGGTCTGCGTGGCCCTGAACATCTTCGGGCTGAGCAAGTTCTTCCTGGGCGGCTTCAAGGGCCAGACGCCGCTGCTGACCGATCTGTCGGTGCTGGCCTGCAGCGCCGCCGGGCTGAATTTCGTGGGGGCCTTCTTTGGCTGGCGGCGACTGCCGCTGTGGATCCGCCGCACGCTCAGGGGCCTGCTGGCGCTGGTCGCCCTGGCCGCCGTGGTGCGCATCGCCGCCGGCGAGTTCTATATCGGCGACTGGCTCATGGCGGTCAATGGTCTGGCGCTGTTCGCCTGCCTGAGCATCGCCCTTGAGCGCTGGCACCAGGGTGCCCGCTATGCGCGGCTGCTGGTGGTGAGCTGCGCCCTGCTGGCCCTGGCCGGGCTGATCGCCCTGCCGATCCTGGCCGGTTACGCCAATCCGCCGGTGTGGATGGGCCGCGGCCTGATCGCCAGCTGCATGTTCAGCGGCATCCTGCTCACCCTGGCCCTGGAGGAGCGCCGTCGCTATCTGCGCGAAGAGCATTTCACCCGTACCCGTGACAGAGCGGCCAACCATGCGGAGCTCAAGGGCAAGGCCGAATTCCTTTCGCGCATCAGCCACGAGATCCGCACGCCCATGAACGGCGTGCTGGGCATGACCGAGTTGCTGCAGGGCACGGCGCTGTCGGCCAAGCAGCGCGACTATGTGCAGACCATCCACAGCGCCGGTGCAGAACTGCTCAACCTGATCAACGAGATCATCGACATCACCCGTCTGGAAAGTGGCCAGATCGAACTGGAAGAGGTCACCTTCGACCTCAATGCCCTGCTCGACGACTGCCTAGACATCTTCCGGCCGCGCGCCGAGGAGCACCGGGTCGAACTGCTCAGCTTCATCCAGCCCCAGGTGCCCCGCCGTTTCATCGGCGATCCGACCCGCCTGCGCCAGATCCTGCTCAACCTGCTGGAAAACGCCTTCCAGCGCACCGAGGAAGGCGAGATCCTCCTGGTGATCTCCCTGGAAGAGGCCACCGGCCAGCCGCCACGCCTGCGCATCTCGGTGCAGGACAGCGGCACCCCGCTGGATGCGGCGCTGAGTCGCCAGCTGCTGTCCACCCACCTCGACCGCCGCGACTTCCTCGCCAGCGACACCGACAGCCTGGATTTCGGCCTGATCATCGCCCGCCAGCTGGTGCTGCTGATGCAGGGCGACTTCGGCATCCAGAACAACGCCGAGGGCGGTTCCAGCTTCTGGATCAGCCTGCCCATCCCGGCGCAGGCGCTGGTGCTGTCGCGCGGCGACAGCGACTATCCGCTGCAGGACGTGCGGGTGCTGGTGGTCGATGACAACGAGCTCTGCCGCAAGGTCCTGCAGCAGCAGTGCAGCGCCTGGGGCATGCAGGCGGTGACCGCCGCGTCCGGACGCGAAGCCCTGGCCCTGCTGCGCACCCAGTCGCACCTGCGGGAATACTTCGACGTGGTGCTGCTCGACCAGCAGATGCCGGGCATGACCGGCATGCAGCTGGCCGCGCGCATCAACGAAGACGAGAATCTCAACCACGACCTGCTGCTGATCATGCTCACCGGCCTGAGCAATGCGCCGAGCAAGGTCATCGCCCGCAACGCCGGCATCAAGCGGGTGCTGGCCAAGCCGGTGGCCGGCTATACCCTCAGGGCGACCCTGGCGGACGAGCTGTCGCGCCGCGGCCAGCGGGTCAGCGAACCCGAGCCCGAAGAACAGCCCAGCGGCATCCCCAGCGATTTCCGCGTGCTGGTGGCCGAGGACAACAGCATCTCGGTCAAGGTGATCCGCGGCATGCTGAAAAAGCTCGGCGTCGAACCCGACACCGTGAGCAACGGCCTGGAAGCCTTCGAAAAGCTCCAGCAGAACACCTACGACCTGATCCTGATGGATTGCGAGATGCCGCTGCTGGACGGCTTCGGCGCCACCCGCCGGCTACGCGCCTGGGAACAGCAGAATCATAGGTCGCGCACTCCGGTGGTGGCCTTGACCGCCCATATCCTCGCCGAGCACAAGGATCGCGCCCAGGAGGCCGGCATGGACGGCCACATGGGCAAGCCGATCGAACTCTCGCAGCTGCGCGAACTGCTGCTCTACTGGGCCGAGCGACGGCGGCTGGACGTGACCCGCGCGGGCCTCAAGGCGACTCCTTGAACCTGTCCTTGACGTAGGTGATCTCGGTCTTGCCGTGCGGCACCGGATTGCCTTCCTCGTCGAGATTGACGAAGACGATCTTGTCGATGGTGAGGATGCTCTTGCGGGTGATCTTGTTGCGCACCTCGCATCTGAGGGTGATGGAGGTACGCCCGAACTCGGTGGCGGTGATGCCCAGTTCGATGATGTCGCCCTGGCGCGAGGCGCTGATGAAGTTGATCTCGGAGATGTACTTGGTCACCACCTTGGGATTTTCCAGCTGCACGATGGCGTAGATCGCCGCCTCCTCGTCGATCCACTTGAGCAGACTGCCGCCGAACAGGGTGCCATTGGCGTTGAGGTCTTCGGGTTTCACCCACTTGCGGGTATGGAAGTTCATCAGGGCTCCTTGAATTCCCGGGGTCTTGAGGCATCAGATCAGGGCGCGCGCGGTAGATTCCGGTCGACATGAGGCAGAGCGCCACCCTTTGGGTTTATCGCGATCCTCGTTATACTGCCCGCGCATCGCGGCCACCAGGCCGCCCCGCCTTCCGTTCGAGGGGCGCTGCAGCACGCTGCGTTATCCCATCCTAGCCGACCCGCCGCTGGCGCGGGACCCTCGGCGGGCATGACGCCAGACGTTGTCAGGCTCGAGCGGAGCGTTATCAGAACGCATCAACGGCGCCCATTCGCACCTAACGAATGGAGACTCTTCAATGAGCGCTGTCCTCACGCCTGCCGCTTTCAACGATTTCAAGGTCGCCGACATCTCCCTGGCCGACTGGGGTCGTCGCGAAGTCATCATCGCCGAATCGGAAATGCCCGCCCTCATGGGTCTGAGACGCAAGTACGCCGGCGAGCAACCCCTGGCTGGCGCCAAGATCCTCGGCTGCATCCACATGACCATCCAGACCGCCGTGCTCATCGAGACCCTGGTGGCCCTGGGCGCCGAAGTGCGCTGGTCGAGCTGCAACATCTTCTCCACCCAGGACCAGGCCGCGGCCGCCATCGCCGCCGCCGGCATCCCGGTGTTCGCCTGGAAGGGCGAGACCGAAGCCGAATACGAGTGGTGCATCGAGCAGACCATCCTCAAGGATGGCCAGCCCTGGGACGCCAACATGGTGCTGGACGACGGCGGTGACCTGACCCAGATCCTGCACGACAAGTATCCGCAGGTGCTGGAGCGCGTGCACGGCATCACCGAAGAGACCACCACCGGCGTGCACCGCCTGCTGGACATGCTCAAGGACGGCACCCTCAAGGTCCCGGCGATCAACGTCAACGATTCGGTCACCAAGAGCAAGAACGACAACAAGTACGGCTGCCGCCACAGCCTCAACGACGCCATCAAGCGCGCCACCGACCACCTGCTGTCCGGCAAGCAGGCGCTGGTGATCGGCTACGGCGACGTGGGCAAGGGCTCGGCCGCCTCGCTGCGTCAGGAAGGCATGATCGTCAAGGTCTCGGAAGTCGATCCGATCTGCGCCATGCAGGCCTGCATGGACGGCTACGAGCTGGTCTCGCCCTATGTCGACGGCCTGAACGACGGCACCGAAGCCTCCGTGGATCGCGCCCTGCTGGGCAAGATCGACCTGATCGTCACCACCACCGGCAACGTAAACGTCTGTGACGCCAACATGCTCAAGGCCCTGAAGAAGCGCGCCTTGGTGTGCAACATCGGTCACTTCGACAACGAGATCGACACCGCCTTCATGCGCCAGCACTGGGGCTGGGAAGAGGTGAAGCCGCAGGTGCACAAGATCCACCGCACCGGCCTGACCGTCGATCCGGCCAACGACGACTACCTGATCCTGCTGGCCGAGGGCCGCCTGGTGAACCTGGGCAACGCCACCGGTCACCCCAGCCGCATCATGGACGGCTCCTTCGCCAACCAGGTGCTGGCGCAGATCCACCTGTACCAGGAGAAGTTCGCCGACCTGCCGGTCGCCGAGAAGACCGCCAACGTCACCGTCATGGTCCTGCCCAAGAAGCTCGACGAAGAAGTGGCGCTGGAAATGGTGAAGGGCTTCGGTGGCGTGGTGACCCGCCTGACCGAGGCTCAGGCCAAGTACATCGGCGTGACCCAGGAAGGCCCCTTCAAGCCCGACAGCTACCGCTACTGATGGCCAGCCCCGCCCGTAAGGGCGGGGCCGCTCACGAGAGAGACGCCGTGAAACCCAGTCTGAGTTTCGAATTCTTTCCCTGCAAGACCGAAGCGGGCCACGAGAAGCTGATCGCCACCGCGCGACAGCTGGCGAGTCATGGGCCGGAGTTCTTTTCCTGCACCTACGGCGCCGGCGGCTCCACCCGCGACGGCACCTATCGTACCGTGCGCCAGCTCAACGACGAGGTCGGGGTACCGACCGCGCCGCACCTGTCCTGCGTCGGCGACAGCAAGGCCAAGTTGCGCGAGCTGCTGCAGCAGTACCGGGAAGCCGGCATCAACCGCATCGTCGCCCTGCGCGGCGACCTGCCGTCCGGCATGGGCCTGTCCGGTG
Source organism: Pseudomonas sp. Pso3 (assembly GCF_055393275.1). NCBI lineage: Bacteria > Pseudomonadati > Pseudomonadota > Gammaproteobacteria > Pseudomonadales > Pseudomonadaceae > Pseudomonas > Pseudomonas sp. Pso3. The sequence goes on from NZ_AP043687.1 coordinate 4,264,795, forward strand.
GTGGCGAATTGCGTTATGCCAGCGATCTGGTCGCCTTCATCCGCGAGGAAACCGGCGATCACTTCCATATCGAGGTCGCCGCCTATCCGGAAACCCATCCGCAGGCGCGCAGCTTTACGGACGACGTGCGCAATTTCGTGTACAAGATGCAGGCCGGTGCTGACCGCGCGGTCACCCAGTACTTCTTCAACGCCGACTGCTACTTCCATTTTGTGGAACGTGTCCGCAAACTGGGAGTCGAAGCCCCAGTGATCCCTGGCATCATGCCGATCACCAACTACAGCAAGTTGGCGCGCTTCTCCGATGCCTGTGGCGCTGAACTGCCACGCTGGCTGCGGAAGCAACTGGAAGCCTACGGTGACGACACCCAGAGCATCCAGGCCTTTGGCGAAGAAGTCATGACCGCCCTCTGCGAGCGACTGCTCGAAGGCGGGGCACCCGGTGTGCACTTCTATACCCTGAACCAAGCGGAGCCGTGTATCGCCATCTGGCGAAACCTCGGTTTTTGAAGTCGGCCACGCGAACTGGCGGCGACTTCACCCAATCGTGATTACCGCTACCGGTCATCGCCCGACTCTTCATCCAGCGCAGGATGACGAGGGCGGGCGAGACGTCCGAAACCTTTTGGACGTCAACCGGAAGCGCAACCGCGCCCCCACGTCGGCGGGACGCCGACAGAGACAGGAACCCCGCATGTCCTTCATTTCCCTCGGTCTCTCCGAGGCCCTTGCCCGCGCCGTGGAAGACGCTGGCTACACGAATCCCACTCCTGTTCAGCAACGCGCCATTCCGGCCGTCCTGCAGGGTCGCGATCTGATGGTGGCTGCCCAGACCGGCACCGGCAAGACCGGTGGCTTCGCGCTGCCGGTGCTCGAGCGCCTGTTTCCCAATGGTCATCCCGATGGCCGCCAGCACGTGGCCAAGCAGCCGCGCGTACTGGTCCTGACGCCGACCCGCGAACTGGCGGCCCAGGTCCACGACAGCTTCAAGGTCTATGCCCGTGACCTGCCCATGCGCAGCGCCTGCGTCTTCGGTGGCGTCGGCCTCAAGCCGCAGGTCACCGCCCTGGCCAAGGGCGTCGACGTGCTCGTCGCCTGCCCGGGGCGTCTGCTGGATCTCGCCGGTCAGCAGAGCGTCGACCTGTCCGCCGTCGAGATCCTGGTGCTGGACGAAGCCGACCGCATGCTCGACATGGGCTTCATCCACGACGTCAAGAAGGTCCTGGCCCGTCTGCCGGCCCGCCGCCAGAACCTGCTGTTCTCGGCCACCTTCTCCAAGGACATCACCGACCTCGCCGGCAAGTTGCTGCAGGATCCCGAGCGGATCGAGGTCACCCCGCCGAACACCACCGTCGAGCGCATCGAGCAGCGGCTGTTCCGCATCCCCGCCAACCAGAAGCGCGCTCTGCTCGCCCACCTGATCACCCTGGGTGCCTGGGAACAGGTGCTGGTGTTCACCCGCACCAAGCACGGCGCCAACCGCCTGGCCGAGTACCTGAACAAGCATGGCCTGCCGGCCGCGCCGATCCATGGCAACAAGAGCCAGAACGCCCGCACCAAGGCCCTGGCCGACTTCAAGAGCAACGAGGTCCGCGTCCTCGTCGCCACCGACATCGCCGCCCGCGGCCTGGACATCGACCAGTTGCCCCACGTGGTCAACTTCGAGCTGCCCAATGTCGAGGAAGACTATGTCCACCGCATCGGCCGTACCGGTCGGGCCGGGCGTAGCGGCGAAGCCATCTCCCTGGTTTCGCCCGACGAAGAGAAGCTGCTCAAGGCCATCGAGCGTCTGACCAAGCAGAGCATCCCCGACGGCGACATGCAGGGCTTCGATCCGCAGTCCGTGCCGCCGGAGCAGCCGGAAGTGCGCGCCCCGCGCGAGCCGCGTGGCAAGCCGCAGCAGAATCGCCAGAAGAAGGCTGACAAGCCGGCGCGCAGCGAAGGCAAAGGCCAGAATCAGGGCCAGGGCAAGGCCGCCAGTGGCGAGCAGTCCGGTGCCCAGCCCCAGGGCGAGCGCAAGGGCCGTACCCGCAATCGTCGCGACCGCCGTGATCGCGACGACGCCGGTCAGGCCAATGCGCAACCCGGCCAGGCCGCGGCCCAGCAGCCGCGCAATCGCGATCCGGAAGAGTTCCTGGACGACGATTACGACAACTTCGGTAACAGCGTCGACTACGTCAGCCCCTACCAGGGCAAGGGTCGCAACGGCCAGCGCCGTGGCAACGGCGGCAACGGTGCCCGTCCGGCAGCCGCGAGCAGCAATGGTCAGCAGCCCCGTCAGGGTCAAGGCCAGGGCCAGGGCGCTGCCCGCGCCCAGCGTGGCCAGCAACAGCAGCAGCCCGGCAAGCGCCGTGGCCAGAATGGCCAGCCCCGCGTCGCCCGCCCCTACGAGGCCGCACCCAGCGAGCCGCGTGCCTATGCCCAGGAAGAGCGGGCATCGAGCAAGCCGCAACCGAAGATCGTGCACAAGCCGTCGCGTGCCGACCGCCTGCCTACCCTGGAGCAGCTGGAAGACCTGCCGAGCCGGCCGCGCAGCGAGAAGCCCGCGCTGCTGACCCGCAACCGCGAAGCCTGATGAAGTGCGGGCCGCCCAGGCGGCCCAAACTCCAGGCAAAAAGAAACCCCGCCTTGGCGGGGTTTCTTTTTGCCTGCGGCAGATCAGGCGTGCGCGGCGCGCAGGGCGTCGATATAGGGCTCGGCCTGGCGATGGCTGCGGATCAGCTCGATGAAGTCTTCACCCTGATCGTTACGGGCATCCAGATCGTAGCCGGCCTCGACGAAGAAGCCGACGAAGCGCTCGAAATCGTCCGGACGCAGACCGCGATAGGCCTTGACCAGCTTGTGCAGAGACGCGGGGGTATCGTCCGCCGGCTCGACCGCGAGAAACAGCTTGATCTGCTCGTCGCTGATCTCTTCACCGATGACCTGCTTTTTATCCTTGCGCATCCTTTGGCTACCTGTGCTGGGGGATTCTTTGGAGAAAAGAGGGCCGATTCTAACCCCGCCCCTCGCCTGCCCGCCAGTGACAAAGCCAGGGCAATACCGCGACCCCGATCAAAAGTTCAATCGAATTGAGCGCGCATCCAGCGGCGATAGCGCTCGGCATCGGCGGCGCCTTCCAGCGGTGCCCAGCCTGGTCGCTCACCCTCGCCCAGAGGCACGAAGGGCCCGGCCTTGCATTCGAAGAACAGGCAGTCGCCCTCCAGGGCAACCAGCGCATGGTAGTGCCCGGGGGCGAGATCGACGCCCGGGCAACCGGCGCGCTGGGACAACTCGCGGCGCAGCAGCACCTGCCCTTCTTCGCTGAAGGTCAACAGCCCGAGTCGGCCCTGCAGCACCAGCAGACTCTCGGACTTGTGCGGATCCAGGTGGCGATGGGGCGGGATGTAGCTGTCCTCGCACATGCCCACCACCAGGCGGTGGCAGGGCTCGTCCATGGCGTGCAGGTTGTGATGGGCACGGCGGCGCGGACTGGCCGCCGCCTGCCGGAGCAGGTCGGCGAACAGCGCCTGATCGAACAGCCGGGCGGTCACAGTCCCTTCACGGCGTAGATGCCGGGGGCATTGCGCCAGTAGCCCTTGTAGTCCATGCCGTAGCCGAAGATGTAGCGATCGATGCAGGGCAGGCCGACATAGGTGGCTTGCAGGCCCTTGACCTTGCGGTCGTGGGTCTTGTCGATCAGCACCGCGGTATGGACCTCGCGGGCGCCGGCATGGCGGCAGAAGTCGATGATGGCCTTGAGGGTGTGGCCCTCGTCGAAGATGTCGTCGACGATCAGGACGTCGCGATCGATGAAGGACACCTCGGGCTTGGCCTTCCAGAACAGCTCGCCGCCAGTGGTCTCGTTGCGATAGCGTGTGGCGTGCAGATAGGACATTTCCAGCGGGAAATTCAGCCGGGTGGCCAGCTTGCCGGTCAGGATCAGGCCGCCATTCATGACGCAGAAGACCACTGGATTGCGCTCGGCGAGATCGGCGGTGATGGCCGCGGCGATCCGGTCGATGGCCGCTTCGACCTGGGCTTCGTCATACAGGCAATCGGCTTCCTGCATGACCTGGCGGATGTGGGCGAGATCGGCGGACATGGGGCTTCTCCGGGGGACGGGGCGCCTGCGGGGTGGTTGGCGCGGATAAAAGGCGGCAAAGGTACAGACACCGCGGACCGATCTCAAGCGCCGCCAGGCGGCTACTATTGTCGCAGGGTACTGCCCACCTCGAGCCGGATGCTTTAATGTACCGCGGTTTTTTTGTGCGCCTGCCCTTCCTGCGGCAGGCCTTCGGGCCGCCGGTCGTACCGAAACCGCCCTCGATCCGCTGCCCTACCGTCTCTGGAGAATCCCATGCCCGTCCACGAAATCCGCCACCCGCTCATCCGTCACAAGCTCGGTCTGATGCGGCGCGCCGACATCAGCACCAAAAACTTCCGTGAACTGGCCCAGGAAGTCGGTGCCCTGCTGACCTACGAGGCGACCAAGGACCTACCGGTGGAAGAGGTGGACATCGAGGGCTGGTGCGGCACCGTCAAGGTGGAAAAGATCTCCGGCAAGAAGGTCACCGTGGTGCCCATCCTGCGCGCCGGCATCGGCATGCTCGACGGCGTGCTCAGCCTGATCCCCAGCGCCCGGGTCAGCGTGGTCGGCCTCGCCCGCAACGAATCCACCCTGCAGGCCCACACCTACTTGGAAAAGCTGGTGGGTGAACTGGACCAGCGCCTGGCCATGATCATCGATCCCATGCTGGCCACCGGCGGCTCCCTGATCGCCACCATCGATCTGCTGAAGAAGGCCGGGGCCAAGGAGATCCGCGCCCTAGTGCTGGTCGCGGCGCCCGAGGGCATCGCCGCGGTCGAGCAAGCCCATCCGGACGTGCGCCTCTACACCGCCTCCATCGACGAGCGCCTCAACGAGCATGGCTACATCCTGCCGGGCCTGGGCGATGCCGGTGACAAGATCTTCGGCACCAAGCAGAAGGACGCCTGAGCGTGACCGCGCGGGAACCGCTCTGGCGGGAGATCTTGGTCGGCGCCCAGATGCTCTTCGTGGCCTTTGGCGCCCTGGTGCTGATGCCACTGATCACCGGCATGGACCCCAATGTGGCCCTCTTCACCGCAGGCTTCGGCACCCTGCTGTTCCATCTGGTCACCGGCCGTCAGGTCCCGGTGTTCCTGGCATCGAGCTTTGCCTTCATCGCCCCGATCATCGCCGCCAAGGCCGAATTCGGCCTGCCGGCGGTGCTGGGCGGCGTGGTGGCGGCCGGCTTCGTCTACACCTTCCTGGGGCTGGCGGTGAAGCTGCGTGGCGTGGGCTTCATCGACCGCCTGCTGCCGCCGGTGGTGATCGCCCCGGTGATCATTTCCATCGGCCTGGGCCTATCGCCGGTGGCGGCCAACATGGCCATGGGCAAGGCCGGTGACGGCAGCGCCCAGCTGGTGCCCTATGCCACGGCGATGATGATCTCCATGCCGGCGCTGGTCACCACCCTGCTGGTGGCCATCTACGGCAAGGGCATGTTCCGCCTTGTGCCGATCCTCGCCGGGGTCTTCGTCGGCTACGCGCTGGCCTTCGTCTTCGGCATCGTCCATACCGAGGGCATCGGCGCTGCGCCCTGGCTGGCGATCCCGGCCTTCGTCGCACCGGAATTCCACTGGGGCGCCATCCTGTTCATGGTCCCGGTGGCCCTGGCGCCGGCCATCGAGCATGTCGGCGGGGTGATAGCGGTGGGCGGGGTGACCGGCAAGAACTACCTCAAGCAACCCGGTCTGCACCGCACCCTGCTGGGTGACGGCCTGGCCACCTCCTCCGCCGGCCTGTTCGGCGGACCGCCCAACACCACCTACGCCGAGGTGACCGGCGCGGTGATGCTGACCAAGAACCACAATCCGCGGGTCATGCTGTGGGCGGCGGGCTTCGCCATGGTGCTGGCTTTCGTCGGCAAGTTCGGCGCGGCGCTGCAGACCATCCCGGTGCCGGTCATGGGCGGCATTCTCTGCCTGCTGTTCGGCTCCATCGCGGTGGTGGGGCTGAACATCCTGATCCGCCATCAGGTGGATCTGTCCGAGGCGCGCAACCTGGTGATCGTCTCGGTGACCCTGGTGTTCGGCATCGGCGGCATCGTCTTCGGCAACGGCGAGATCGGCCTCAAGGGCATCTCCCTCTGCGGCCTGATCGCCATCGGCCTCAACCTGGTCCTGCCCGGGCACAACGCCTGGAAGAAGGACGCCGAGCCGCCTGAGCGTCCGCTGCTCTGACGGCACCCCTCCAGATGCCGGCCTAGGCCGGCATCTTGGGTTGCTCGATGGGCTGCGGCGGCAGCTCCGCCACCTCTTCGCACAGTTCCACCAGCGCCTGCGCCCAGGCCGGGTTGTCGTTGACGCAGGGGATCAGCACCAGCTCCCGGCCACCGGCTTCGATGAACTGCTCGCGCCCGCGATCGCCGATCTCTTCCAGTGTCTCGATGCAGTCGGCGACAAAGGCCGGGCACATCACCAGCAGGCGCTTCACGCCGGCCTTGGCCAGCTCGTCCAGCCGCGCCTCGGTGTAGGGCTCGATCCACTTGTCCTTGCCCAGCCGTGACTGGAAGGACACCGACCACTTGCCATCGGGAATGCCCAGGCGCCGGGCCACCAGCTCGGCGGTGCGCTGGCACTGGCTGCGATAGCAGACGGCCAGGGCCTTGGCGCTGACCTTGCTGCTGTCGGGCGCGCGCAGGTCGTGGCTGCGATCCTTGACCAGCTTGCGGATGTGCCGCTCGGGCAGGCCGTGGAAGGACAGCAACAGGTGGTCGTAGGGCTCCTCGAGATAGGGCTCGACGCTGGCCGCCAGCGCCGCCTGGTATTCCGGACGGTCGTAGAAGGGCGGCAGGATCTTCAGCGTCAGCGGCAGCTGGTGGGCCTCGATCACCCGCCGTGCCTCGACGATGGCGGTGGTGGTGGTGCTGTCGGCGAACTGCGGATAGAGCGGCGCATAGGTCACTTCGCGGATGCCCTGGCTGGCCAGGCGCTTGAGCACCGATTCCACCGAGGGCTCGCCGTATCTCATGCACAACTCCACCGGACCGTGGCGCCAGAGGGGCCGCACGGCCTCTTGCAGGCGGCGGCTGAGCACGATCAGCGGCGAGCCGTCGTCCCACCAGATCGACTCATAGGCCTCGGCCGAGGCGGCGGGTCGCTTGATCAGCACCAGGGACACCAGCAGACGGCGCAGCGGCCAGGGCAGATCGACCACATAGGGGTCCATCAGGAACTGGTTCAGATAGCGCTTCACGTCGGGGACGTGGGGCGAATCGGGCGAACCCAGGTTGGCGAGCAGCAGAGCGTTGGTAGTCATCGTGAATCCTTGGCAGCGAGCAGGTCGGCCAGGGCCGCGTCCAGCTCGGGATAGCGAAAGACATACCCGGCCGCGAGCAGGCGCTCGGGTCGGGCGCGCTGACCACCCAGCAGGAGGATGGACAGCTCTCCCATCAGGCGCAGGGCGAAGGCGGGAATCAGCAATCGCGCCGGGCGCCGCAAGGCCCGCCCCAGCGCTTCGGTGAACTCGCGGTTGCGGACCGGCTGGGGGGCACAGAGATTATAGGGACCCTGGGCGTCGCTTCGGTTGAGAAGAAAATCGATGGCCCCGATTTGATCCTGTAAATGAATCCAGGGCATCCATTGGCGTCCATTGCCCAGGCGCGCGCCCAGGCCGAAGCGGAAGGGCGGCAGCAGGCGCAGCAGAAAGCCGTCGTCGGCGGCCAGTACCAGGCCGGTGCGCAGGTTGACCACGCGGATGCCCAGTTGCTCGGCCTCGTTGGCGATCTGCTCCCAGGCCAGGCACAGCTCGCCAGCGAAGTCGGGGCCGGCCAGGCTGTCGGCCTCGCTCACCGGTTTTTCGCCGCTGTCGCCATAGAAGCCGGTGGCCGAGCCGGAGAGCAGGACCGCGGGTTTCTGCGGGCGCCCGCGCAGCCACTCGATCAGGCGCTCGGTGGTGCCGATGCGGCTCTGCCAGAGTTCGGCCTTGCGACTGCGGGTCCAGGGCTTGTCGGCGATGGGCGCGCCGGCCAGGTTGACCACCGCGTCCAGCTGCTCGTCGCCCAGCGCGTCCAGCTGGGCGATGCCGCGCACGCCGGGTCCGCATTCGCGCGCTACCCGCGCCGGGTCGCGGCTGAGCACGGTGAGCTGGTGCCCGGCAGCCGCCCATTGGCGGCACAGCGCGCGGCCGATCAATCCGGTGCCACCTGTCAGCAGGATATGCATGTCGTCACTTCCTTCTCGTATTGCCCTGCCGCCCGTATGCATCTGAACGAAGGGAAGAGGATTGTTTGGTATGGTCGTGGGTCGAAAGATCCAGAACGGTTGCCAGTCGTAGCCGTAGAGCCCTTGCGCGCGCAAACGTTCGACAAGGGCGAGTCGTCAGACAAGCGAGGTCCATCATGACTGCCCCCATCGCCATCGTTGGCGCAGGAATAGCCGGACTTGCCGCGGCCCAGACGCTGATTCGCGCCGGGCAGCAGGTCCAGATCTTCGACAAGAGCCGCGGCAGCGGCGGCCGCATGGCCAGCAAGCGCAGCGAAGCCGGTGCCCTGGACCTGGGCGCCCAGTATTTCACCGCCCGCGACCGGCGCTTCATCGACGCCCTCAACGAATGGCGGCGAGCCGGTTGCGCGGCCGAATGGAATCCGGTGCTCTACCAGTATCGCGACGGGCGCCTGAGTCCCTCCCAGGACGAGCAGCCGCGCTGGGTCGGGGTGCCGCGCATGAGCGCCATCACCCGCCACCTGCTGGCCGATCTGCCGGTCACCTTCGACTGCCGCATCACCGAGGTCTTTCGCGGCGCCCAGCACTGGCACCTGCTGGACGCCAGCGGCGAGACCCACGGCCCCTTCGCCCAGGTCGTCATCGCCATGCCGGCGCCCCAGGCCACCGCCCTGCTCTCCAGCGTGCCCAAGCTGGCGGCCACCGTGGCCGGCGTCAGCATGGAACCGACCTGGTCGGTGGCCCTGGCCTTCGCCACGCCCCTGCAGACCCCGGTGGAAGGCTGCTTCGTGCAGGGCAGCGAACTGGACTGGCTGGCGCGCAATCGCTGCAAGCCCGGGCGCGACACCACCCTGGACACCTGGGTGCTGCACGCCACCAGCGCCTGGAGCAAGGCGCACATCGATGCCTCCAAGGACGCGGTGATCGAACGTCTGCACGGCGCCTTCGCCGAGCTGATCGGCTGTCCGCTGCCGGCGCCGGCCTTTACCCTGGCCCATCGCTGGCTCTATGCACGCCCCGCGCAACCTCACCAGTGGGGCGCCCTGGCCGACCCCGACATGGGCGTCTTCGTCTGTGGCGACTGGTGCTCCAGCGGGCGGGTGGAAGGGGCCTGGTTGAGTGGTCATGAGGCTGCGCAGCAGCTCCTGAGCAGTCTGGATTAAGCGACGAAGCGCACGCCGTCTGTAACCTGCGGCGAATCTTTTGCCGCAGCCCCCTGTCGAAAGTTGCACCAAACTTGTACAAACAGGAAAACCTTGTACAAGAAAATACACGACAGGGGATCTCCATGCTTGCCAACTCCTCCTCCAGCCTGCCCCGCCCGCGCCTGGGCATCAGTGCCTGCCTGCTGGGTGACGAAGTCCGCTATAACGGTGGACACAAGGAATCCCGGCTCTGCAGCCAGACCTTCGCCGAGCACTTCGACTTCGTCCGGGTCTGCCCGGAAATGGCCATCGGCCTCGGCACGCCCCGCGAACCCATCCGCCTGGTGGGCGACTCCCAGGCGCCGCGCGCGGTGGGCACCGTCGATCCCAGCCTGGACGTGACCGCCGCCCTGACCCGCTACGGGGAAAAGATGGCGGGCGAGCTCACCGACCTGTCCGGCTTCATCTTCATGCAGAAATCGCCTTCCTGTGGCATGGAAAGGGTCAAGGTCTATCACGCCAATGGCCAGGGCAGCGAAACCGACGGTCGCGGCCTGTTCGCCGCCGCCATCATGCGTCTACGACCGGACTTGCCGGTGGAAGAAGCCGGGCGCCTGAATGATCCGGTGCTGCGGGAAAACTTCGTCACCCGCGTCTTCGCCCACGCTCATTGGCTGCAGCTCATGCAACAAGGCCTGACGGCACGTGCCCTGCTGTCCTATCATTCGCGCTACAAGTACCAACTCATGGCCCATGATGCCCACCGGGCCCGGGCGCTTGGTCAGTTGGTCGGCAGCATCGGCCAGCGCAATCTGGACGAGCTGGGACAGGAGTATTTCAGTGGCCTGATGGCTGCACTGAAAAAGTGCGCTACCCGTGGTACTCACTGCAATGTGCTCTATCATCTATTCGGTTATCTGCGTCGGGTCCTGAGCGACAGCGAGAAGCAGGAAATGCAACAGCTCATCGAGCAGTACCACGAGGGCGTCGTTCCTCTGGTCGTGCCCCTGACGCTGCTCAAGCACCACTTCCGCCAGCATCCGGATCGTTATGTGAACGAGCAGGCCTATCTCCAACCGCACCCCGAACGCCTGAGTCTGCGAAATGCCATCTAGCGCCTCTCCCTTGCCTTCGTCGTCCAACGCCGAAGAGCAGGACTACCAGTCCGCTCTCCATGAGGGCTGGCTGCCCATCCGGGAAATCGCCCGGCGCACCGGCGTGAACGCCGTGACGTTGAGGGCCTGGGAGCGGCGCTATGGCTTGCTGGTGCCCAAGCGCACCCCCAAGGGCCATCGGCTGTACAGCGAGGCCCATGTGGTCCGGGTGCAGCAGATCCTCGCCTGGATCGCCCGCGGCGTGGCGGTCAGCCAGGTCAAGGGACTGCTCGACGAACAGCGGCCCGCCGCGGTACCTAGCGACACGCCTTGGCAGGGCATCCATCAGGAGATGATGGACGCCATCGGCCGGCTGGCCTCGCGCGCCCTGGACGAAGCCTACAATCGCGCCGCCTCGCTCTATCCCCCGCGGGTGCTGCTGGACCAGTTGCTCTGGCCGCTGCTGCGGGAACTGGAGCGCCTGAGCCAGGCCACCGACGATGGCCGCTTGCAACAGGTGTTCTTCCAGTCCTGGCTGCGCAGCAAGCTGGGCGCGCGGATCTACCACAGCCAGCACAGCCTGAGAGGCGCCCCCCTGGTGCTGCTCAATCTCGACGACACGCCGATGAATGTGTCCCTGTGGCTCTGCGCCTGGCTGATCAGCACCGCCGAGTGCCCGGTCGAGATCGTGGAATGGGCGGTCCCCGCGGGCAATCTGGATCGCCTGGTCGAGCAGCTGGAGCCCCGGGCGCTGGTGCTCTGCCGTGACAGTCGACCCGACAGCGAGCTGCGCCGCCAGCTGCAGACCTTCGCCAACCGCCATGCCCGCCCCTGCCTGACCCTGGGCGCTCTGGGCGAATCCCTCACCGCCGATGCCGCACCGGCGCGCAGCCCGGGGGAGGCCTTCGACCGCCTGCAGAGTGCCGGCCTCCTGCGCCAGGAACGCCACGCATGAGTCAGCTCGTCTGGTTTCGTACCGACCTGCGCACCCTCGATCATCCCGCTCTCCACGCCGCCGCCGAACAGGGTCCGGTGGTGGCCGTCTTCCTGCTGAGTCCTGCCCAGTGGCAGGAACATGACGAGGCGGCGGTCAAGGTCGATTTCTGGCTGCGCAATCTCGCCGAACTGGGCAAGACGCTCGGTTCTCTCGGTATTCCCTTGCTGGTGCGTAGCGCCGAGCGCTGGAAACAGGCGCCCCAGGTACTGCTTGAGCTGGCCAGGGAACTGGACCTCGAACACCTGCACTTCAATGACGAATACGGGGTCAACGAAGCCGCGCGCGACGACGCCGTGGCTGAAGCCTTCGAAGCGGCGGGGCTGACGGCCCATCGCTATCTGGACCAGACGCTGTTCGCGCCGGGTACGGTGCTGACCAAGAGCGGCGGCTATTTCAAGGTCTTCGGCCAGTTCAGGAAGACCTGCCTGGCACGCCTGGAAACCGGTCTGCCGACGCCCCTGCCCGCTCCCGGCAAGCAGAAGAAAAGTCTGGTCCAGGCGGATGACCTGCCCACCTCGGTCGCCGGCTTTGCGGCCATCTCGCCCGAGGTGCAACAGCTGTGGCCGGCCGGTGAAGAGGCCGGCCTGCAGCGTCTGCAGGCCTTTATCCAGGACGACCTGGAGGACTATCACCAGGCGCGGGACATTCCCTCCACACCCGGTACCAGCCAGTTGTCCGCCTACCTCAACGCCGGCGTGCTGACGCCCCGGCAGTGCCTGCAGGCGGCGGTCCGCGCCAATGACGGCCTGCTTAGCGGTGGCAAGCAGGGAGCGGCCACCTGGATCACCGAGTTGCTCTGGCGCGAATTCTATCGCCACGTACTGGTGGGCTATCCCTGGGTTTCGCGGCACCAGCCGTTCAACCGGGACCTGGCCGCCCTGCCCTGGCGTAACGACCGCGAAGGCCTCGACGCCTGGCAGCAGGGGCGCACCGGGATTCCCATCATCGATGCCGCCATGCGCCAGCTCCTGCAGACCGGCTGGATGCACAATCGCATGCGCATGCTGACCGCCATGTTTCTCTGCAAGAATCTGCTGATCGACTGGCGTGAAGGTGAACGCTGGTTCATGCAGCACCTCATCGACGGCGACCTGGCCTCCAACAACGGCGGCTGGCAGTGGAGCGCCTCCACCGGGACCGATTCGGTGCCCTATTTCCGGGTGTTCAATCCCCATACCCAGGCGCTCAAGATCGATGCCCGGGGCGATTATGTGCGCACCTGGATACCGGAGCTAGCCGACCTCAAGGGCAAGGCCGTGCACACCCCCGGGGGCCGCTACCTGACGCCGCTGGTGGACCTGGGCGAGAGTCGCCAGCGCGCCCTGGCCGCCTACCGCGGCATGGCGCGCAAGACGGAAACGAAAAAGCCGGACTAGGTCCGGCTTTTTTCATAGCAGCCCTGGATCAGAGGGTATGGCTGTAGAACAGCGCATAGGACTCGATGCCATCGTTGGGCTGCTTGATGCCGGCGTTGGAATAGTGGGTCGCGCGGATGCCGACGCGCTGGGTGTCGCCGAACTTCAGGCCCAGGCCGATGCGGTCTTCGAAGTTGAAGGCCGAACCCAGGTCCTGTTCGCCGACCTTGGTGCTGGAGAAGACCGAGACGCCGATACCGGCCTCGACGAAGGGCTTCACCTGGCCCTGGCCGAATTCGTAGACGAACACCGGGGCGAAGGACAGCGAATGCTGGTCGGAAGAATGGCCGTTGTCACCTTCCCAGTAGGTGTAGCCCGCATCCCAGTAACCGGTCAGGCGGCCGGTGGAGCTCTGCCACCAGCTCTTGTCCCAGTTCCAGCCGGCACCGATGCGGTAGGTCATGCCGCTCTGGCTGGTGGCGCCGACCGCCCCGGTGATTTCCACAGCCTGTGCCGCTGCCACGCCACCCAGCGAAAGCGCGGCGGCTACTGCGAGGGAAAGCAATTTGTTCATGAGAGTGCCCTTATGGATGTTTCTAGTTTTTACGAACCGCCAGCATTGACCCCTAAGTCGTGAAGGTGTTCACAGGCTGGGACATTTTTACCTACAAGGTCGGATGCTAGTCGCTGGACAGGCATTTGGCGAGCAAAACCCGGGCAGAAAAGTCAGACGAACGCCTTTACCTCGGCACCTGCCGGCCAGAGTTGCGGCAGTACCGCCTCCAGGTCGGCGGGCTCGCCGGACGTCCAGATCCGCGTCGGGCCGGCGGGTCCACGGGCCAGGCGCGCGTCCCGCGCCAGCAGACTCTGCAGGCGTCGGGCCACGGCGGCGCCGGTGTCCACCAGGATGATTTCTGGCGGCACCAGTTCGGCCAGCAAGGGGCGCAGGAAGGGGTAGTGGGTGCACCCCAGGATCAGGGTGTCGCACTCTGCCGTCAGCAGCGGCTCGAGAAAACCCTGCAGCAGGCGCCGGGTCTCGGGGCCGTGCAGATCGCCGCGCTCGACCTGCTCCACCAGTCCCGGGCAGGGCTGGGTCACGACCTGGACGCCCAGGGCGAATCGGTCCAGCAAGGCCGCGAACTTGGCGCTCTGCAGCGTACCCGTGGTCGCCAGCACCCCGACCCGGCCATTGCGGGTGGCGGCGGCCGCCGGCTTCACCGCCGGCTCCATGCCGACGATGGGCCAGCGGGGATAGCGTTCGCGCAGATCGGCCACCGCCGCCACGGTGGCGGTGTTGCAGGCCACCACCAGGGCCTTGGCACCCTGGGCGTGCAGCCGCGCCGCGATCAGCTGGCAGCGCTCGCGGATGAAGGCAGGGGTCTTTTCCCCATAGGGGATATGGCCGCAGTCGGCGATGTAATGCAGGGTTTCCGCTGGCAACAGCTGGCGGATCTCCGCCAGCACCGACAGGCCGCCGACGCCCGAGTCGAAGACCCCGACCGGCGCCTCCTCAGCCATGGCGGGCGCCGCACACCGGGCACCCCGGATCGCGCCGGACGCGCAATTCGCGGAAGCGACTGCCCGCGGCATCCACCAGCAGTAGCCGTCCCACCAGCGGCTCGCCGAAGCCGGCCAGCAACTTGAGCGCTTCCAGTGCCTGCAGACTGCCCACCAGGCCCACCACCGGACCAAGCACCCCGGCTTCGCTGCAACTGAGCTCGGCTTCGCTGCCCTCGCCATAGAGGCAGTGATAGCAGGGACTGTCGGCACGACGCGGATCGAAGACGCTGAGCTGGCCTTCCAGGCGAATGGCCGCGCCACTCACCAGCGGCCGCCCGGTGGCGACGCAGGCGGCGTTCACGGCCGCGCGGGTGGTGAAGTTGTCCGAGCAGTCCAGCACCAGGTCCACCGCGGCGATGCGCGCCGCCAGGCTGTCGGCGTCCAGCGCCTCGCGCAGCGGCACCAGGCGTACCTCCGGATTGAGCGCCGCCAGGCGTTGCAGGGCGGAATCCACCTTGCCCTGGCCGATGCGGCTCTCGTCGTGCAGCACCTGGCGCTGCAGGTTGCTCAGGTCCACCTGGTCGAAGTCGGCCAGGTGCAATTCGCCGACGCCGGCGGCAGCCAGGTAGAGCGCCACCGGCGACCCCAGACCGCCGAGGCCGACGATGAGCACCCTGGCGTCCTTCAGTCGCAATTGTCCGGCGATATCCACCTGGGCCAGCAAGATCTGCCGGCTGTAGCGCAGCAGTTCGCCATCGCTCAGCATGGCCAGCGGCCTCCGCTGATGCGCGCATGACCACCCAGGTCCTGGCGACTCTCGACCTCGATGAAGCCCTGGCGCACCAGCAGTTCGCGTACCGCGGCGGCCTGCTCGAAGCCGTGCTCCAGCCACAGCCAGCCACCCGGCTGCAGGTGCGCGGGCGCCGCCGCGATCAGCTCGCGGATGTCGTCCAGGCCATCGGCGCCAGCCACTAGGGCGCTGCGCGGCTCGAAGCGCACATCGCCTTCGTCGAGATGGCGATCGCTGCCGGCGATATAGGGCGGATTGCTGACGATCAGCTCGAAACGCTGTCCGGCGAGGGCGGCGAACCAGTGACTCTGCTGGAAGCCGACGTTGCCCAGCCGCAGGCGCTGGGCGTTGCGTTGCGCCAGCTCCACTGCGGCCGGGATGCGATCCACGCCGCTGACCTGCCAGCGCGGTCGTTCATGGGCCAGGGCCAGGGCGATGGCGCCGGTACCCGTGCCCAGATCCAGCACCCGCACCTCGTCGGCCAGGGGCAGCGCCAGGGCGGTTTCCACCAGCACCTCGGTGTCGGGACGCGGGATCAGGGTATCGGGGCTGACCTCCAGGTCCAGCGACCAGAAGCCCTGCTGGCCGAGGATATAGGCCACCGGCTCGCCCTGCCGGCGGCGTTCGAGATCGGCCTGGAACCGTGCCAGGGCCTCGCGCGGCACCAGCTTTTCCGGCCAGGTGCGCAGGTAGCTGCGTGGCTTGTCCAGGGCGGCCGCCAGCAGCAATTCCACGTCGAGGCGGGCGCTGGGCGAATCCGGCAACTGGCTTTCGCGCACCAGGGCGCCGATGGTGGCCATGGCTTAGTCTCCCAGGGCCGCCAGCTGGTCGGCCTGGTATTCCTGCAGCAGCGGATCGATGACCTGCTGGACGTCGCCGTTGACCACCTCGCTGAGGGAATAGAGGGTCAGGTTGATGCGGTGATCGGTCACCCGCCCCTGGGGGAAGTTGTAGGTACGGATGCGCTCGGAGCGGTCACCCGACCCCACCAGCAGCCGGCGGGTGTCGGACATTTCCTTGTGCGCCGCCGCGTCCTGCTGGTCGTTGAGCTTGGCCGACAGCCAGGCCATGGCCTTGGCGCGGTTCTTGTGCTGGGAGCGTTCCTCCTGGCACTCCACCACGATGCCGGTGGGCAGGTGGGTGATGCGCACCGCGGAGTCGGTCTTGTTGACGTGCTGACCGCCCGCCCCGGAGGAGCGATAGGTGTCGACGCGCAGATCGGCCGGATTGATCTCGATGGCCTGCTGCTCGTCGGGCTCGGGCAGCACCGCCACGGTACAGGCCGAGGTGTGGATGCGGCCCTGGGATTCGGTTTCCGGCACCCGCTGCACCCGGTGCGCGCCGGACTCGAACTTGAGCTTGGCGTAGACGTTGTCGCCCTCGACCCGGGCGATGACCTCCTTGAAGCCGCCGTGCTCGCCCTCGTTTTCCGAGAGCACTTCCAGTCGCCAGCCCTGGCGTTCGGCATAGCGCGAATACATGCGGAACAGATCGCCGGCAAAGATCGCCGCCTCGTCGCCACCGGTACCGGCGCGGATTTCCAGGAAGACGTTGCGGCCGTCGTTGGGATCGCGCGGCAGCATCATGCGCTGCAACTCGTCTTCCAGTTCCTGCAGGCGCGCCTTGGCAGTGCCGACCTCTTCCTCGGCCATCTCGCGCAGATCCGGATCGCTGTCCTTGAGTAGCGCCTGGGCGCCCTCCAGGTCGGCCTGCACCTTGCGGTATTCGGTGAACGCCTGGCTGACCGGCTCGAGTTCAGCGTATTCCTTGGAATAGGCGCGGAACTGGGTCTGGTCGCTGATGACTTCGGCGTCGCCCAACAGCGCGGTCAGCTCCTCGAAGCGGTCCTGCAGACCGTCGAGCTTGTGCAACAGAGAGGTCTTCATGTCTTGTCCAAACCCTCGTCGAGGGCGAAGAGTTCCTGAGCCAGGGTCAGCGCGTCGACGCGTCCCTCGGCGGATAGTTTCTTGAGCTGCACGCTCGGTGCGTGCATCAGCTTGTTGGTGAGGCTGCGCGCCAGGGCGGCCAGGGCTTCCTGGGGATCGGCGCCATTGGCCAGCTGGCGCTGGGCGCGAGCCAGTTCGTCGTCGCGGATCTGCTCGCCCTGCTGACGATAGGCGCGGACCACGTCCACCGCGGCGCGCTCGCGTAGCCGCTGCATGAAGTCGTCGACCCCGGCCAGCACCAGCTTCTCGGCGGCCTGGGCCGCGCCCTGGCGACTCTTGAGATTTTCCGCCACCACCTCGTGCAGGTCGTCCACCGTATAGAGGTAGACGTCTTCCAGCTCGCTCACCTCCGGCTCGATGTCGCGCGGCACGGCGATGTCGACCATGAAGATGGGCTTGTGCCGACGCTGCTTGAGCGCCCGTTCCACCGCGCCCTTGCCGAGGATGGGCAACTGGCTGGCAGTGGAACTGATGACGATGTCGCTGTTGACCAGTTCGTCGGGAATGTCGGCCAGGAGCACGGTATGGGCGCCGAATTCCTCGGCCAGGTGGCTGGCGCGCTCCAGGGTGCGGTTGGCGACGACGATGCGGCGCACGCCCTGTTCGTGCAGATGGCGGGCGACCAGGGTGATGGTCTCGCCAGCGCCGATCAGCAACGCCTGGCTGCGGCTGAGGTCGCTGAAGATCTGCTTGGCCAGGCTGACCGCGGCAAAGGCCACCGACACCGGGTTCTCGCCGATCGCCGTGTCGGTGCGCACCGCCTTGGCGGTGTTGAAGGTGGCCTGGAACAGGCGGCCTAGCAGCGGCCCCACGGTGCCGGCCTCGCGGGCCACGGCATAGGCCGACTTGAGCTGGCCAAGGATCTGCGGCTCGCCCAGCACCATGGAGTCCAGCCCGGCGGCCACCCGCATCATGTGGCGCACCGCGGCTTCGTCCTGGTGCAGATAGATGCTGGCGCGCAGGTCTTCCAGAGGCACCCGGTGGTACTGGGCGAGCCAGGCCAGCACGGCGTCCGCCAGGCTGGGCTCCAGCTCCAGGTAGAGTTCGCTGCGATTGCAGGTGGAAAGAATCGCCGCTTCGCGACTGTGGGTGGCCTGCTCCAGCTGGCGCAGGGCCTCGACCGTCTGCTCTGGAGTGAAAGCCACGCGTTCGCGCACCTCAACCGAGGCGGTCTTGTGATTGATGCCGAGCGCGAGAAAGGCCATGGACGCAAGCAGTCGAACGGATTGGGAAAGCCGAACATTGTCCTACGCGCGGGCGGTGGCGACAACCAGCAGCGACGAGACGTCGGACAATCGCCGTCATAGCCTGGGCGAATGAATCTTGCCGGGCAAAAGGCGTCAACAGCCTCGACCACCGCACTTCTCGGCCCGCCGCTCCGCATGTGCGACGCGGCCACGGCGACTCTTGTGGCATGATGGACCGACTGTAAAAAGGCCGCCCTGACCCTATGACCAGATACCTCGCGCTGCTGACGACCGCCCTGCTGCTCGCCGGCTGCCAGAACCTCGGCCGGCAGCCGACGCCCGCCGCCGCCATCCCGCCGCCCACCGCCAAGACCAGTACGCCGCAACCGGCCGGCTCCTTTCGCGAAGACACCCTCTATGACCTGCTGGTCGGCGAGCTGGCCGGTCAGCGCAACCGTTTCGACATCGCCCTGACCAACTATGTCGAGCAGGCTAAGTCGACCCAGGACCCAGGGGTCGCCGAGCGCGCCTTCCGCATCGCCGAATACCTGGGCGCCGATACCCCGGCGCTGGAAACCGCACAGATCTGGGCGCGCAACGCCCCCGACAACCTGGATGCCCAGCGCGCCGCCGCCATCATGCTGGCCCGCGCCGGGCGCTACGACGAATCCATGGCCTATATGGAGCGCGTGCTCCAGGGCCAGGGCGACACCCACTTCGATTTCCTCGCCCTGTCCGCGGCGGAAACCGACGAGACCACCCGCGCCGGGCTGCTCAAGAGCTTCGATCGACTGCTGGCCAAATATCCGCGCAACGGCCAGCTGCTGTTCGGCAAGGCGCTGCTCTTGCAGCAGGACGGCCGCGCCGACGAGGCGCTGAAACTGCTGGAGCGCAATCCGGCGGCCAAGCGCGAAGTCGCCCCGCTGCTCCTGCGCGCGCGCCTGCTGCAGAGCCAGGACCGCAGCGCCGAGGCCCTGCCGCTGCTCGAAGCCGGCATCCGCCAGCACCCGGAAGATCGCCGCCTGCGCCTGGCCCATGCCCGGCTGCTGGTGGAGCTGGATCGCCTGGACCAGGCCAAGCGCGAATTCGCCGAGCTGGTCACCCAGTTCCCGGACGACGACGACCTCAGATTCTCCCTGGCGCTGGTCTGCCTGGAAGCCCAGGCCTGGCGCGAAGCCCAGATCTATCTCAAGGAACTGCTCGAGCGCGGCAGCCATGTGGACGCCGCGCACCTCAACCTGGGGCGCAGCTACGAAGAACTCGACCAGCCCGAACAGGCGCTGGCCGAATACGCCCAGGTCGGACCGGGCACCGACTACCTGGCCGCCCAGCAGCGCCAGGCGGAAATCCTGCTGGGCAGTGGGCGCATCGCCGAGGCCCGTCAGCGCCTGGCCGACGCCCGCAAGCGCCAGAGCGAATACGCCGTGCCGCTCTATCTGCTGGAAGTCGAAGGCCTGGCCAGTGCCGACCAGACCGCCCTCGCCGACCAGACCGTGCAGCAGGCCTTGCAGCAGTATCCCAACGACCTGAATCTGCTCTATGTCCGCTCCATGCTGGCGGAAAAGCGCGGTGATCTCGGTCAGCTGGAAGCCGATCTGCGCTATATCATCGCCCACGACCCCGACAACGCCATGGCGCTCAACGCCCTCGGCTACACCCTGGCCGATCGCACTCCGCGACTGGCCGAGGCGCGCCAGCTGATCGACAAGGCGCACCAGCTGAGTCCGGACGATCCGGCGATCCTCGACAGCATGGGCTGGATCCGCTATCGCCAGGGCCAGCTGGCCGACGCCGAACGCTATCTGCGCCAGGCCTACGAACGCTTCCCCGATGCCGAGGTGGCGGCCCACCTGGGCGAGGTGCTCTGGGCCCAGGGCAAGCGCAGCGAAGCGCGCAAGGTCTGGCGCGTGGGCCTCGACGCCGACGCCGATGACGCCATCCTGCGCAGTACCCTCAAACGCCTGACTGGAAGCGAAACCCTCCGATGATCCGCCTGCGTACCCTCTTCACCCTGTTGCTGCTCGCCCTGCTGGCCGGTTGCGCCAGCACCTCTCGCCAGGAGGCCGTGGAAGGCCAGGGCAACGCCGCCCAGTGGCAGGCCCATAAAAAACGTATTGCCGCCCTCGACGGTTGGCAGATCGACGGCAAGGTCGGCATCCGCGCGCCGCGCGATTCCGGCAGCGGCACCCTGTTCTGGCTGCAACGCCAGGACTACTACGACATCCGTCTGGCCGGCCCCCTGGGGCGCGGCGCCACCCGCCTCACCGGGCGTCCGGGCGCCGTCACCCTCGACGTCTCCGGCCAGGGCAGCTATCAGGCCGATTCCCCCGAGGCCCTGCTGGAACAGCAACTCGGCTGGCGCCTGCCGGTGTCGCACCTGCTCTGGTGGGTGCGCGGCCTGCCGGCCCCGGACAGCCGCAGCCAGCTGACCCTGGACGCCGACAGCCACCTGGCGCGCCTGGTGCAGGACGGCTGGACCGTGGAATACACCCGCTACACCGAGCAGAACGGCTACACCCTGCCCGAGCGTCTCAAGCTCACCGGCAAGGACCTGGAAGTCATCCTGGTGGTGAAGACCTGGCAGCCGCGCGAGCTGGGCAAATGACCCCAGCGCCCGCCTTCACCCTGCCGGCGCCGGCCAAGCTCAATCTGTTCCTGCACATCCTCGGGCGCCGCGCGGACGGGTATCACGAACTGCAGACGCTGTTTCAGTTTCTCGACTGGGGCGACGATCTGGGCTTTGCCGGACGCGACGACGGCGAATTGCAGCTGCACGACGGCCTGCCGGGCGTCGCCCCCGAGCAGAATCTCATCCTGCGCGCCGCCCGGTTGCTGCAGCAGGAAAGCGGTACCCGGCAGGGCGCCGATCTCTGGCTGACCAAGCGGCTGCCCATGGGCGGCGGCATCGGCGGAGGCAGTTCGGATGCCGCCACCACCCTGCTCGGCCTAAATCACCTCTGGGGTCTGGGCGCCAGCCTCGACGACCTGGCGGCCCTGGGACTGCGCCTGGGCGCCGACGTACCGGTGTTCGTCCGTGGCCAGGCCGCCTTCGCCGAGGGCGTGGGCGAAAAGCTCACCCCGGTCGCACCGCCGGAACCCTGGTATCTCGTGGCCGTGCCGCAAGTCTCTGTAAGTACAGCAGAAATTTTTTCAGATCCGCTGTTGACACGGGACACTCCCGCCATTAAAGTTTGCGCCGTTCTCAAGTGGTCAGGTCGAAACGACTGCCAGAGTACGGTCGAAAGGCGTTACCCAGAAATTCGTAACGCTTTGATCTTGCTAAACAAATTTGTTTCAGCTAGATTAACCGGCACTGGAGGTTGCATATTTGGAAGCTTTCCAAATAAGACCGAAGCTGATACAGTAGCAAGCCAGCTACCAGCATCACTTCCAGGCTTCGTAGCCAAAGGCAGCAACACTTCCATGTTGCACCGGGCGCTAGCAAGTCTGACCAGAGAATGAGTACAGCTAGTACTCTGCAAGATACAGGGGCGTCGCCAAGCGGTAAGGCAGCAGGTTTTGATCCTGCCATGCGTTGGTTCGAATCCAGCCGCCCCTGCCATTTTCCTTCCAAGACCCACCTCAAGCCGCAGGAACTGCAGCGTGTCCAAGATGATGGTCTTCACGGGGAACGCCAACCCCGATCTGGCACGGCGCATCGTGCGCCAGCTGCACATCCCTCTCGGTGACGTCTCCGTCGGAAAATTCTCCGATGGCGAGATCAGCGTCGAAATCAACGAGAACGTTCGGGGCAAGGATGTCTTCATCATCCAGCCCACCTGCGAGCCGACCAACGACAACCTGATGGAACTGGTGGTGATGGCCGACGCCTTCCGCCGCTCCTCGGCCACTCGTATCACCGCAGTCATCCCCTATTTCGGCTATGCGCGCCAGGATCGCCGTCCGCGTTCCGCGCGCGTCGCCATCACCGCCAAGGTCGTGGCCGACATGCTGACCGTGGTGGGCATCAATCGGGTGCTCACCGTCGATCTGCACGCCGACCAGATCCAGGGTTTCTTCGATATTCCCGTGGACAACATCTACGGCTCCCCCGCCCTGGTGGATGACATCGAAGACCAGCGTTTCGAAAATCTGATGATCGTCTCCCCGGACATCGGCGGCGTGGTGCGTGCGCGTGCCGTGGCCAAGAGCCTGGGTGTGGACCTGGCGATCATCGATAAGCGTCGTCCCAAGGCCAACCAGTCGGAAGTGATGCACATCATCGGTGACATCCAGGACCGCACCTGCGTGCTGGTCGACGACATGGTCGATACCGCCGGCACCCTGTGCCACGCGGCCAAGGCCCTGAAGGAACACGGCGCCGCCAAGGTCCTGGCCTACTGCACCCACCCGGTGCTGTCGGGTCGGGCCATCGAGAACATCGACAACTCCGTGCTGGACGAGCTGGTGGTGACCAACACCATTCCGCTTTCCGCCGCGGCTCAGGCCTGCAGCCGTATCCGCCAACTGGACATCGCGCCGGTGGTGGCCGAGGCGGTACGCCGGATCAGCAACGAAGAATCCATCAGCGCGATGTTCCGTTAAGGAACAGCCGCTCTGGAAGCGCCCCGGAAGGCCGTGACGGTCTACCGGGGCTTTTTAGTCGGTAGGGCCGTAGAACTGGTCGCAAGTCTCGGTCTGCCGATTCCTTATCCTGGAGATTCACAATGGTTGATTTCACTCTGAATGCCGAAGTGCGTTCCGACCTGGGGAAAGGTGCGAGCCGCCGCCTGCGTCGTAATGCCGGTAACGTTCCCGCCGTGATCTACGGTGGCGACAAGGCTCCGACCTCCATCACCCTGGTCGGCAAAGACCTGGCCAAGATGCTGGAAAGCGAAGCCGCTTTCGCCAGCGTCATCACCCTGAAGGTCGGTGGCAGCAACGAAAGCGTCCTGGTCAAGGCCCTGCAGCGTCATCCCTCCAAGGGCTACGTCATGCACGCTGACTTCCTGCGCGTCATCGCCGGCCAGAAGCTGACCGCCCACGTCCCCCTGCACTTCATGAACCAGGAAACCTCCGTGGGCGTGAAGCAGCAAGGTGGCGAGATCCTGCACACCATCAACGAAGTCGAAGTTTCCTGCCTGCCGAAAGACCTGCCGGAATTCATCGAAGTCGACATGGCCAAGGTCGAGCTGGACCAGATCGTTCACCTGAGCGACCTGAACGTCCCGGCTGGCGTCGAGCTGGTGTCCCTGGCCCACGGCAGCGATCTGCCGGTTGCCAGCATCCACATGCCGCGCATCCGTGAAGAAGCTGCTGACGGCGCTGCCGAAGAAGGCGCTGCCGAGTAAGTTCTCGCACGCCTGAAAGAGAAGGGCTCCTGACATGACTGCCGTCCAACTGATCGTCGGCCTGGGTAATCCGGGCCCCGAATACGACCAGACCCGGCACAATGCAGGGGCCCTTTTCGTTGAGCGGCTGGCAGCCGCCCAGGGCGCGAGCCTGGCTGTCGACCGCAAGTATCACGGCCTCGTGGGGCGTTTTCGCCACGCGGGCAACGATGTTCGTCTGCTCATCCCCACCACCTACATGAACCGCAGCGGCCAGGCCGTGGCGGCGCTCGCCGGCTTTTTCCGCATCCC
Source organism: Pseudomonas sp. Pso3 (assembly GCF_055393275.1). Taxonomy (NCBI): domain Bacteria; kingdom Pseudomonadati; phylum Pseudomonadota; class Gammaproteobacteria; order Pseudomonadales; family Pseudomonadaceae; genus Pseudomonas; species Pseudomonas sp. Pso3. Next base: position 4,288,619 of record NZ_AP043687.1, read on the forward strand.
GCCGGCGGCCATCCTGGTGGCCCATGACGAACTCGACCTGCCACCCGGCACCGCACGCCTCAAGACCGGCGGCGGCCACGGCGGGCACAACGGGCTGCGCGACATCATCGCCCAGCTCGGCAATCAGAACGGCTTCCAGCGCCTGCGCCTGGGCATCGGCCATCCGGGCCATGCCAGCCTGGTTTCCAACTTCGTGCTGGGCCGCGCACCGCGCAGCGAGCAGGACCTGCTCGACACCAGCATCGAGGCCGCCCTGGAGGTGGTACCGGCGCTGCTGGACGGCGAGCTGACCCGCGCCATGCAACGCCTGCACAGCCGCAAGGCCTGACCTACCCTACCCTCTTCCTTTTCTTCCGCGAGGACACACACCATGGGATTCAATTGCGGCATCGTCGGCCTGCCCAACGTCGGCAAGTCCACCCTGTTCAATGCCCTGACCCAATCCGGTATCGCGGCGGAAAACTTCCCCTTCTGCACCATCGAGCCCAACAGCGGCATCGTGCCCATGCCCGATGCGCGACTGAACGCCCTGGCGGAGATCGTCAAACCCGAGCGGGTGATCCCCACCACCATGGAATTCGTCGACATCGCCGGCCTGGTGGCGGGTGCCTCCAAGGGTGAAGGCCTGGGCAACAAGTTTCTCGCCAACATCCGCGAGACCGATGCCATCGCCCACGTGGTGCGCTGCTTCGAAGACGAGAACGTCATCCACGTGGCCAACTCGGTGGACCCCAAGCGGGACATCGAGGTGATCGACCTGGAGCTGATCTTCGCCGACCTCGACAGCTGCGAAAAGCAGCTGCAGCGCGTGACCCGCAACGCCAAGGGCGGTGACAAGGAAGCCCTGGCGCAAAAGGCCCTGCTGGAACAGCTGATTCCCCACTTCGAGGCCGGCAAGCCCGCCCGCAGCCTGATGAAGGGCCTGGACGAGGAGCAGAAGCGCCTGGTGCGCAGCTTCCACCTGCTGACCAGCAAGCCGGTGATGTACATCGCCAACGTCGCCGAAGACGGCTTCGAGAACAACCCGCACCTGGACGTGGTCCGTGCCATCGCCGAAGAAGAAGGCGCCGTGGTGGTGCCGGTGTGCAACAAGATCGAGGCGGAAATCGCCGAACTGGACGACGACGAGGAAAAGCAGATGTTCCTCGAATCCATGGGCATGGAAGAGCCGGGCCTGAACCGGGTGATCCGCGCCGGCTACGAACTGCTCAACCTGCAGACCTACTTCACCGCCGGGGTGAAGGAAGTCCGCGCCTGGACCGTCCGCGTCGGCGCCACCGCGCCCCAGTCGGCCGCCGCCATCCACACCGACTTCGAAAAGGGCTTCATCCGCGCCGAAGTGGTGGCCTATGACGACTTCATCGCCTTCAAGGGCGAGAACGGCGCCAAGGAAGCCGGCAAGTGGCGCCTGGAAGGCAAGGACTACATCGTCAAGGACGGTGATGTCATGCACTTCCGCTTCAACGTCTAAGCGACGGCCAAGGCCAGAGCCCCCTCCCCACCGCAAGGTGGCGAGGGGTTTTCTTTGCGCGCTCGCCAGCGGCCTGGCTGACACTGGACGCCAGGCGATTTGGCACAATGACGGCGATTCAACCGTCGTCAAACGTCTCCCGCTGCCTGGATGCCGCCATGAATTTCGAAGACCTGCGCCTGTTCGTCACCACCCTGAACGAGGGCAGCTTCACCGCCGCCGCCGACAAGCTGGGGCTGTCCAAGCAATTCGTCAGCCGGCGGACCATGGCACTGGAGGAAAGCCTGGGGGTGCGGCTGCTCAATCGCACCACGCGACGCCTGCAGGCGACCGAACTGGGAATGCTGCTCTATGAGCGGGCGGTCAAGATCCTCGAAGACGTCAACGACACCGAGGAATTGCTCTCCAGCCGGCGGACGGTGCCCCAGGGGGTGCTGCGGGTCAGTGCGCCGATGACCTTTGGCACCCTGCACCTGAGTCCCCTGCTGCCGGATTTTCTTTCAGCCTATCCGCAGATCCGCCTGGAGCTGGATCTCAATGACCGGGCGGTGGATCTGCTGGCGGAGGGCTATGACATGTCGATCCGTATCGGCACTCTGGCCGACTCCAGTCTGATCGCCAAGCGGCTGACCGAGATGCAACTGGTGACCTGTGCCAGTCCGGATTATCTACAAAAGGCGCCGCCGCTGCTGCAGCCGGAGGATCTGGCCGAGCACAGCTGTCTGCTCTATGGCCATGGTCGCCAGGTGGAATGGCGCTTCCAGCGTGGGGGCAAACCGCTGGTGCTGCCCATGCAGGGTCAGCTCCGGGCCAACAACGGAGAGGTGGTGCGGGATGCGGCCATCGCCGGTCAGGGCATCGCGGTGCTGCCGACCTTCATCATCGGCGCGGCGCTGGCCTCAGGGGCGCTGGTACAGGTGCTGGAAGACTTCGCCCTGCCCAGCGCGGCGGTCTATGCGGTCTATCCCCAACATCGTCAGTCGGCGCGCATCGTCCAGCTGTTCTCGGACTATCTGCGCGACCGGCTGACGGTTCAGCCGACTCACGCCGCGGCGCCGCGGGTCGGTTGACGCTGGGGCCACTGCTGCAGGGTCCGCTCGGCGCCGTCGGCGGCCAGGCGTTGGCCGTCCAGGCGCTGCTGCTGGCGCTGGATCGAGGGCTGCAGACTGCGCTCGGCGCCGTTTTCAGCCAGGGCACGGCGCGGGTCGAGACGCTGTTGCTGGCGCTGGATCGAGGGTTGCAGGCTGCGATCGGCACCGTTTTCGGCCAGGGCACGGCGCGGGTCGAGACGCTGTTGCTGGCGCTGGATCGACGGCTGCAGACTGCGATCGGCGCCGTTTTCAGCCAGAGTACGATCCTGCTGCTGGTGCTTTTCAATCAGCGAACCCAGGGGGCGCAGGGCGCTTTCCTCGGCCTGGGCGGATTGGGCGATGGCGGTGGTGAGCAGGGTGGCGGCGAAGAGGGCGGTGAGGGCTTTCATGGCGAGTACCTGTGTCGGGTGGGTGTGGACTCATTGTCGCCAGCCCACCCCGCGCCTAGAAATCGTCCCTCGGGATAGCGATCATCGACCGCGCTGATGATGGCGTTCAGGCCCGCGCCTGACGCTGCCGCATGAGGAACAGGCCCCAGACCGCCAGCGCCGTGGCCGCCAGCAGGCACCCGGCCAGGCTCACGCCGGTCCAGCCGAAGTGTTCGTAGAGTCGCGCCGACAGCAACGAACCCAGGGAGCCGCCGAGGAAGTAGCCGGTCATGTAACCGGCGTTGAGGCGGCTGCGCGCTTCCGGGCGCAGCCGATAGACCACGTTCTGGTTGCTCACGTGGCTGAGCTGCACGGCGAGATCCAGCACCAGGATGCCGACCAGCAGCGCCGCCAGCGACTGCTGGGCGAAGGCCAGGGGTGGCCAGGCCAGGGTCAGGGAGGCCAGGCCGATGCTGGTGGCGAGACTGCCCTTGCCCTGGTCGGCCATGCGTCCGGCCAGGTTGGCGGCCAGGGCGCCCACGGCGCCGGCGAGACCGAACAGGCCGATGGTGCCGTCGCTGAAGCCATAGGGTTCGGCGGCGAGCAGAAAGGCCAGCGGCGTCCAGAACACCGCGAAGACGGCGAAGCCCAGGCACCCCAGCAGGGTGCGCAGCCGGTGCAGGGGCTCGTCGCGCAAGAGCTCGAACACCGACCCCAGCAGCCGCGGATAGCTCAGGCCCGCCGACTGCTGATAGCGCGGCAGCGCCAGGCGCAGGGCCAGGGCGGTGGCCAGCATCAGACCGGCCGCCACGGCATAGACAGTGCGCCAGTCGCCCAGGGACGAGAGCGCTCCGGCCACGGTGCGGGCCAGCAGGATGCCGAGGATGAGGCCGCTCATCACCGTGCCCACCGCCCTGCCCCGCTGCTCCGGCGCGGCCAGGGTCGCGGCGAAGGGCACCAGCACCTGGGCCACCACCGAGAAGAGCCCGGTCATGGCGGTGCCCAGCAGCAGCCAGGTCAGACTGGTGGCGGTGGCGCTCAGGGCCAGGCCGGCGGCGGCGATCACGCTCATGGTGACGATCAGTCGCCGGCGTTCCAGCAGGTCGCCCAGGGGCACCAGCAGCAGGAGTCCGGCGGCGTAGCTGAGCTGGGCGGTGGTGACGATGCTGCCGGCCTGGGTGTAGCTGAGGTCGAAGCGCTGGGCGATGGTGTGCAGCAGCGGTTGGTTGTAGTAATTGCTGGCCACGGCGATGCCGGTGGCGACGGCCATGAGCAGGGTCAGCCAGCGGCTGAGAGGAGGCGTGGGGTTCGACATCCGCGGGGTCCGGCAAGAGAGGGGCTGGCCAGTATCGGACAACGGCAGCTATCGGTTAAATGAATCGTTAAGATGGCTTTGATCTCATTTCAAGATAGCACCATGAATCTCAAGCAGCTGGAATTCGCCGTCGCCCTGGCCGAGGAGCGCCACTTCACCCGCGCCGCCGAGCGTTGCCATGTAGTGCAGTCGGCGCTCAGTCACCAAATCGCCCGCCTGGAAGCCGAGCTGGGCGCCACCCTGTTCGAGCGCCTGCCGCGCCAGGTGCGCATTACCCCCGCCGGCGAAGCCTTGCTGGTCCATGCGCGCCAGGCGCTGGCGGCGGTGGAGCGCTTGCAGCAGGACGTGGCCGCCGCGGTCGGCGCCATTCGCGGCACCCTGACGCTGGGCCTGATCTCCTCGGTGCCGCGCCTGGATATCGTCGACTTGCTGGCCACCTTCCATGCCCGTCATCCCCAGGTGGACATCCGCCTGCGCCAGGACAAGAGCGAGACGCTGCTGGCGGCGGTGCGCGAGCGGCAACTGGATTTCGCGCTGATCGGGCTGTCGCGCCAGGTGGCCCTGGAAGCGGTGGACAGCCGCCTGCTGCTCAGCGAGGAACTGGTGGCGGTGCTGCCCGCCGCGCACGGCCTGGCGGGGCGAGAAAGGCTGTCGCTGCACGAGCTGGTGGATCTGCCGCTGGTGGACCTGCCCGCGGGCAGCGGCGCGCGGCGGCAAACCGACGAGGCCTTCGCCGCTCTGGGCCTGCCCCATCGGGTGCGTTTCGAGACGGGCAACATGCAGTTGCTGGAGCGCTTCGTCCGCCGCGGCCTGGCGATCGGCCTGGTGCCCCAGAGTATCGCCAGCACCTTTGCCGGCCTGGCCCGGGTGCCGGTCAGCGATGCGCCCCAGCGTAACGTCCACGCCATCTGGTCGCCCCTGCCGACGCCGGCGACCCGGGAATTTCTCAAGGTACTGGAAGAGGCGCTGGCGGATTAGCTGTCGCGCATCGGTCGGCCGCCGCGAGACGCGAGTGACAGCCTGGCAGCGGCCCTTGCTAAGCTGTCAGGCCCGTACCGCCGGAGATTTCAGCCATGCAGATCACGCGCATCGTACCGAACATCGCCACCGCGCAATTGGCCGCCGCCAAGGTCTTCTACGGTGAGCTGCTGGGGCTGACGCTGGCTATGGACCATGGCTGGATCCTGACCTTCGTCGGCGCCGGCCAGACCACTCCCCAGGTCAGCTTCGCGATGGAAGGTGGCTCGGGCACGCCGGTGCCGGAGTTGTCGCTGGAGGTCGATGACCTGGACGAGGTCTTGCGTCGATTGGAGGGCGCGGGCTACGTGCCGGAGTACGGTCCGGTGATGGAGCCCTGGGGCGTGAGACGCTTCTTTGTCCGCGATCCTGGTGGGAGGCTGTTGAATTTCCTGGAGCATGTTTGAGGAATGACCGCCGGGTGGTCCGCCGGTACGGCCGCGCCTAAAAGCCCGCGCAGAAACGTAGCCTGGAAAACGGCGCGGCCTTTTCAAAGGGGTGACGTTGTTGCGCGGGGAGCGCCCTCACCCCAACCCTCTCCCAGAGGGAGAGGGGGCTAGCCGTGCAGGCGTTCAGCTCTATTTGAACCGTAGCCTGGAAAACGGCGCAGCCTTTTCCGGGGGTGGCGCCGTTGCGCGGGGAGCGCCCTCACCCCAACCCTCTCCCGGAGGGAGAGGGGGCTAGCCGTGCAGGCGCTCAGCTCTATTTGAACCGTAGCTTGGAAAACGGCGCAGCCTTTTCCAGGGGTGAGGTCGTTGTGCGGGGCGTACCCTCACCCCAGCCCTCTCCCGGAGGGAGAGGGAGTTATTCGAGCCGGTGTTCAGCCGTGGCAGGACGCTCGACGGCCTGCGGAGCTACCCTCAGCCCTCGCTGACCGGCTGCTGGCGCACGAAGTTGCCCACCCGCCAGGCCAGCTGTTCGCCCTGGCACTGCACCAGCAGGTTGCGCACCGGGTAGGACTGGCCGGCGACGCTGGCTTCGGCCTGGGCTTCGCTGGCGCCGTCCAGGTGGTTGCGGGCGAGAACCTGATAGCTGCCGGTGGGGCAGCGCGCCGCGGCTTCGCCCGCGCAGCCGGACCAGCTGCCGAAGACCCCGTTGCACTGCACCAGGTAGGCCGTGCTGCCATCCCTGAGGTAGGCGTTGTGGGAGCTGGCGCAGCCGGCCAGCAGGGCGAGGAAGCCGGCGCAGGCCAGCAGGCGGAGGGTATTACGAAGGGCGGCGAGATTCATGGGAGTGGCTCCAAACAATATGGAGCCATCCTAAGAAGCCAACCCCCTCCCCCATAAATCGTACCGGCGGATAGCGCTTATCGACGACGCTGATGGCCGCGGCGCTAGGGGTTCTCGCCCATGAATCTGATGATCTCGCCGCGCAGCCAGCGCTCGCCCGGGTCCTGGTCCTGGGCCGCGCGCCAGACCAACGACAGCTTGGCCGGGACGATGGGAAACGGCGGTTCCTCGAGGCGCAGACTGCCACCGGCGGCCAGCGCCCGGGCGGCGTAGTCGGGCACCGTGGCGAGCAATTCGCTACCGGCCAGCAGGGCGCCGAGGCCGTTGAAGTGGGGGACGCCCAGGGCCACCTTGCGACTGCGGCCGAGGCGCGCCAGGTCGTCGTCGATGTTGCCGCAGAGATCGCCGGACATGGACACCAGCACATGGGGCCGGGCGCAGTAGTCGTCCAGCGTCAGGGGCGCGGGATCGCGGTCGGCGCGGACCACCAGGGCGCGGATGTGCCTCAGGGTGCGGCACTTGGCGTTGGCCGGCAGCTGGGTGGTGTAGCTGATGCCCAGGGACACCTCGCCACTGGCCAGCAGCCCGGGCAGGAGCAGGAAGTTGGCGTTGCGCACCACCAGCAAGCAGTGCGGCGCCACCTCGCGCAGATGGGCCAGCAGCGGCGGCAGCAGGCCGCACTCGACGTCGTCGGACATGCCCAGGCGAAACACCGCGCGACTTGCGCCGGGGTCGAAGTCGTCGACCTCGCTCAAGGCATTGGACAGGCCGTCCAGGGCCGGACGCAACCGTTCGAGAATGGCCAGGGCGCGCGGCGTGGGCTCCATGGCGCGACCGCTGCGCACCAGCAGGGGATCGTCGAAGAACTGTCGCAGGCGCACCAGGGCGGCGCTGATGGCCGGCTGGCCAAGAAAGAGCTTTTCCGCGGTGCGGGTGAGGTTGCGCTCGTGCATCAGGCTTTCGAACACCACCAGCAGGTGCAGGTCGATGCGGCGCAGGTCGTTGCGGTTCACGGCATCCCTCCGCGAAGGTCAGGCGCCGGGAGAGGCGCCTGACTTCGTTTACCTTACTTGGCGGCCAGCTTGGCGTAGCTGGTCATCAGGTTGCGGTAGTTGGGGATGTGGTTGGACAGCAGCGCGCCCAGGCCCTCGATGTCGTTGCGCCAGTCGCGGTGCAGTTCGCAGGCCACGCTGAACCAGTTCATCAGCTGCACGCCGGCGGCGCTCATGCGTGCCCAGGCGGCCTGCTGCACGGTCTTGTCGAAGGTGCCGGAGGCATCGGTCACCACGAAGACGTCGAAGCCTTCGGCGATGGCGGCCAGCGCCGGGAAGGCCACGCAGACGTCGGTCACCACGCCGGCGATGATCAGCTGCTTGCGGCCGGTGGCCTTGATGGCGGCGACGAAGTCTTCGTTGTCCCAGGCGTTGATCTGGCCGGGACGGGCGATGTACGGCGCCTCGGGGAACAGCTCGATCAGCTCGGGCACCAGCGGTCCGTTGGGGCCCTGCTCGAAGCTGGTGGTGAGGATGGTGGGCAGACCAAAGAACTTGGCGCTGTTGGCCAGAGCCAGGACGTTGTTCTTGAAGTCGCTGGGGGTGAAATCCTGCACCAGGGAGATCAGACCGGCCTGGTGGTCGATCAGCAGGACGACGGCATCGTTCTTGTCGAGACGGTTGTAGGGCTTGCTCATGGTGGAGTCCTCGGGGGGTGGTTGATGAGGTAACGGGCTGCGCTAGGCGCCGCCCAGGAGATGGCGGATGGCGATGGGTACGCCGGGGGTCTGGTACTGCCGCGCCGCCGCTTCCAGGCGCTGTTCGCCCTGGGTGACGCGGTGGTGGTGGCGCAGGTGTTCCAGCCAGGATTCGTCGCAGAAGAATTCCTGCCAGCGGCGCGGCTCGGCGCTGTCCTGCAGCAGCGCCCAGGAGAAGGCGCCGTTGCGCCGGCGCATGGCGCCCACCGCCTGCATGGCCTGGCGAAAGGCCGGGCCGTGCTCGGGGGCGATGTCGTATTCCAGGGTGACCATCACCGGGCCGCGCTCGCGGTCCAGGGAGTCGTCGAGGATGGGCGCCGGCCAGTGCAGCGAAGGCGCGATGTCCGCCGCCGGGGTGACCGGCAGGCGCAGGCGCCAGGTCAGCCCGATGCCGGCCAGCAGCACCCCGGCCGCCGCGCTCAGCGCCACGCTCAGGGAGAAATGACTGGCCAGGGCGCCCCAGAGGAAGCCGCCCAGGGCGCTGGTGCCGAAGAACACCAGGATATAGACGGCCAGGGCGCGGGCGCGCACCCAGGCGGGTACGGCGGTCTGGGCGGCCACCTGCAGGCTGGAGAGCACGGCGATCCAGGCCAGGCCGCTGGCCAGCATCACCGGCAACAGCCAGGCGAAGTCGCGGATCCAGGCCAGGCCGAGCAGGACCAGCGCATAGAGGGCACTGGCGCCGGCCACCAGCAGGTCGCTGGAGAGTCTTTCACGCAGGCGCGGCAGGAGCATGGCGCCGCCGATGGCGCCCAGGCCGACACAGCCGAGCAGGATGCCGAAATCCAGGGCGGTGCCCTGCAGGGCCTGGCGTACCAGCAGGGGCAGCAGGGCCATGCCGGCACTGGCGCCGAGGAAAAACGCGGCGGTCCGGGCCAGCACCACCTGCAGCTGGAGCGAGCTGCGGGCATAGCGGAAGCCGACCCGGACGGCGCCCAGCAGGCGCTCCGCGGGCAGCACGGCGGCTGCAGGTTGGCGTCGCCAGGTCAGGAGCGCGACGATCACGGCAAAAAAGGAGACGGCATTGAGGGCGAAGGTCAGCCAGGGACCGGCCAGGCTGACCAGCACCCCGGCCAGGGCCGGGCCGAGGGCGCGGGCCACGTTCATGCCCAGGCTGGACAGGGCGATGGCAGCGGGCAACTCGCTCTTGTCGACCAGCTCGGGGGTCAGCGCCGACCAGGCCGGCAGCATCAGCGCGGTGCCCACGCCCATGGCCAGGGTCAGGCCCAGCAGCAGCGGTACGGTCATCCAGCCGGCCAGGGTCAGGCCGGCCAGGGCCAGGGCCACCGCGGCCATCCACAGCTGCACGCCGAGCAGATAGCGGCGCCGGTCGACGATGTCGGCCAGGGCGCCGGCCGGCAGCGCCAGTAGGAACATCGGCAACGCCCCCGCCACCTGCACCAGGGCCACCGCCAGGGGGCTGGCGGACAGCGAGGTCATCAGCCAGCCGGCGCCCACCTCGTGCATCCAGGTACCGATGTTGGAGGCGATGCTGGCCAGCCACAACCAGCGAAAGGTGCGCTGGCGCAGCGGCTGCCAGGGCGAGGCGGCGTTGGGAGTCACGGCGGCGGCGGTCATGGCGGCGCTCCTCAGAAGCTGAAGCAGGAGCAGCCGAAGGCGCCCCAGAAGCCACTGAAGTCGCTCACCGGCACCCGGCTCTGGCGCGCCCGCTCATGGCCGTGGCCATGCACGGCACAGGCACCGGCGCACTGATGCACGGCGGCCTGCAGGGGCGCACCGGGTTTCCAGTGACCGGGCACCTTGACCACCGGCGACCAGTCCGGGGTGACCGGCAAGGGCGGCGGACCCAGACGATCGAATTCCTCGGCGCCATGGACGATGCGGCCACCAACCACGGTGAGCACCGACTCCAGGTGCTTGATGGCCTCTTCCTCGACCGTGAAGAAGTCCGCCGAGAGCACCGCCACGTCGGCCAGCTGGCCCACCCGCAGCTGGCCCTTCTTGCCCTGCTCCGAGGAGAACCAGGCGCTGCCTTGGGTGAACAGCTGCAGCGCGGTGGCCCGTGGCAGACCTTCCTGATAGAGCGCGAGACCGCCGACGGTACGACCACTGACCAGCCAGTACAGCGAGGTCCAGGGGTTGTAGCTGGAGACGCGGGTGGCGTCGGTCCCCGCACCCACCGGCACGCCTTCGGCCAGCATCCGCTGGATCGGCGGGGTCTGCTCGGCCGCCTGGGCGCCATAGCGGTCGACGAAGTATTCGCCCTGGAAGGCCATGCGGTCCTGGATGGCGATGCCGCCGCCGAGCGCCTTGACCCGCTCGATGTTGCGCGGGCTGATGGTCTCGGCGTGGTCGAAGAACCAGGGCAGGCCGTTGAAGGGCACGTCGCGGTTGACCCTCTCGAAGACGTCGAGCATCCGCGAGATGGATTCGTCGTAGGTGGCGTGCAGGCGGAACGGCCAGCGCTGCTCCACCAGGTGGCGCACCACGGGTTCCAGATCGGCTTCCATGGTGGGCGGCAGGTCCGGGCGCGGTTCGAGGAAGTCCTCGAAGTCGGCCGCCGAGAAGGCCAGCATCTCGCCGGCGCCGTTGTGGCGGAGGAAGTCGGTGCCCTGGTGCAGGGTGACGCTGCTGGTCCAGTTCTTGAAGTCGGTCAGCTCTTCCTTGGGCCGCTGGGTGAAGAGGTTGTAGGCGATGCGCACGGTGAGCTGGTCGGCGTCGGCCAGTTCCTGGATCACCTGATAGTCGTCCGGGTAGTTCTGGAAGCCGCCGCCGGCGTCGATGGCGCTGGTCAGCCCCAGGCGATTGAGTTCGCGCATGAACTGGCGGGTGGAATTGACCTGGTATTCCAGCGGCAGCTTGGGCCCCTTGGCCAGGGTGGCGTAGAGGATCATGGCGTTGGGCCGGGCGATGAGCATGCCGGTGGGCTCGCCGCGGGCATCGCGCTGGATCTCGCCGCCTGGCGGATTGGGCGTGTCCCTGGTGTAGCCCACGACCCGCAGGGCGGCGCGATTGAGCAGCGCCCGGTCGTAGAGGTGGAGAATGAACACCGGGGTGTCCGGCGCCGCCTGGTTGAGTTCGTCCAGGGTCGGCAGGCGGCGCTCGGCGAACTGGAATTCGTTCCAGCCGCCCACCACCCGCACCCACTGGGGCGCCGGGGTGCGCTCGGCCTGGTCCTTGAGCATGCGCAGGGCATCCGCCAGCGAGGGCACGCCCTCCCAGCGCAGCTCCAGGTTGTAGTTGAGACCGCCGCGGATCAGGTGCAGGTGGGAGTCGTTGAGGCCGGGAATGGCGCGGCGCCCGCGCAGGTCGACCACCTGGGTGGCCGGGCCGCGATAGGCCATGACGTCGCTGTCACTGCCCACGGCGATAAAGACGCCGTCCCTGATGGCGACCGCGGTCGCTTCGGGGCGCTCGGGATCGACGGTGTGGAGCTTGCCGTTGTGCAGGATCAGATCGGCGTGTTGCATGTGGCCTCCGGGACCAGGGTCAGAAGCCCGGGCGCAGGGCGCCCGGGAAGGTTCAGCGGGCGACGAAGGCCAGCAGGTCGCGGTTCAGTTGCTCGGCGTGGGTCACCGCGAAGCCGTGGGGTGCGCCGGCGTACACCTTGAGTTCGGCGCCGCGGATCAGCTCGGCGGCGAGCTTGCCGGTGGTTTCGAAGGGCACCACCTGGTCGGCGTCGCCGTGGATCACCAGGGTGGGTACGTCGACCTTGGCCATGTCCGGGCGGAAGTCGGTTTCCGAGAAGGCGGTGACGCAGTCCAGGGTGCCCTTCAGCGACGCCAGCAAGGCGATGTTGAGGGTCTGGGTGAAGACGCCTGCGGAGACCTCCTGGCCCTTGTTGGTGCCATAGAAGACCGGGGCGAAGTCGGCGAGGAACTGGGCGCGGTCCTTGAGCAGACCACCACGGATACCGTCGAAGACGCCCTGGTCGACGCCCTGGGGGAAATCCGGCTTCTGCCCGAACAGCGGGGTGACGGCGCCGAGCAGCGCCAGCTTGGCGACCCGCGCCGAACCGTGGCGCGCCAGGTAGCGGCTGACGTCGCCACCGCCCATGGAGAAGCCCACCAGGGTGACGTCGCGCAGATCCAGGTGCTCGATCAGCTCCTTGATGTCGTCGGCGAAGGTGTCGTAGTCGTAGCCGTTCCACGGCTGGCCGGAGCGCCCGAAACCGCGGCGGTCGAAGGCGATGGCGCGATAGCCGTTGGCGGCCAGATGGTGCATCTGGTAGTCCCACATATCGGCGTCAAGCGGCCAGCCGTGGCTGAACAGCACGGGCTTGCCGCTGCCCCAGTCCTTGAAATAGATCTCGACGCCGTCGCGGGTGGTAAAGGTGCTCATGGTTGTTCGCCTCTAGCGGTGGGGGGAGTGGAAAAGGCGCCCGAGCGGGCGTTGAGCCAGGGCGCGCACAGGCGGCTCACCCTCGGCATGATCAGGAACACCACCAGCGGCACGATGCACAGTGTGATCAGCAGGTTGCTGGGCACCGGTCCGGCCAGCAGCGGATAGCGCGCGAACAGCGGCTGCCACAGCGGCGGGATCAGCATCGTCAGGGGCGCGATGACCAGGTAGGTGAGCACCGCCTGCTTCCAGGCCGGTGGCGGACGCACGCCGGGGCGTGGCGGCTTGAACCAGAATTCGGCGTCGGCATGCACCTCGGGCGCATCGGCCTCGCGCAGCAGCGGCGCCACCTCGGCGATCAGCGCCTGGCGCTCCGGCGAGGCCAGCCAGGCCTGCAGTTGGTCGACGTCGGCGAAGCGCACCAGGGTGGTGAAGGCGGCGCCCTCCTCGGCCGGCGGGATGACGTCCACACCGAGGTGACCGCAGGCCGCGCGGGCGACGCTGACGGCGCGCTGCAACCAGCGCTGATAGGCCTGGTGCTGGCCGGCCAGGGGCTGGTGGCGGATCACCAGGGTGACGATGCGGCCGTGCGCCTGGTGCAGGTCCTGCCCGAGCGCGGTGCTCATGACAGGGCCCTGGCGAATCCGCCCTGGGCGGCGTGACGCCTGGCCAGCCGCGCCTCCAGCGAGTAGCGACCCGGTCCGGTGAGTGCCAGGGTGCCGAACAGCACCAGCAGCAGCCAGCCGAACTGACCCTCTTCCAGCGACCACTGCGGATGCACCACCAGCAGGGCGATCAGCAGCAGCCCCAGGATCGGCAGGCAGGCCAGGCGCGTCGCCCAGCCGAGGGCGATCAATAGCGGGCAGAGCACCTCGGCGAAGACGGCGAAACCCAGGGTCGGCCAGGCACCCAGGTGCAGCGGGTCCTCGATCAGGCCGAGCTGCTGGCGGAAATGCAGCGCCTTGGGCAGGCCGTGTACCGCCAGGAGCAGTCCGGCGCCACCCAGGCGCAGGAACAAGAGTCCCAGATCCAGTCGCGTCTCGCGCATGGCCATCCTCCTGGTGAAAGAGTCGGCTGCGAGAAAAGCCCCGCGCCGTCGATGGGGCGGACTTTCGCCCGGACGCTGGGGAGCGGCCTTGGACGTCTGTGCTGGTTTTTGTACGCCTGTGCTGTGGCGTGCAGGTGAAAGGATTCAGGTCACAACAGCGGCCTGAACGTGCCGAACAGTCAACTCATGCGTGACGGTAAAACGCCGACCAGCTACTTAATCGATTTCAAGGTGGACAGTAATCTGCGCCCATCGCATCCAAGCCGGATGCCAGACCTTTAAAGGACAGCTGACGATGAACACCACCCAAGCCCTCACCGCCACCACCGGCCGCCTGCTGCTCGCCAGCCTCTTCCTGTTCAGTGGCGTGGGCAAACTGCTCGCCCCGGCCGCCACCAAGGGCTACATCGCCGCCATGGGCCTGCCTTTCCCGGACCTCGCCTACCTGGGCGCCCTGGTGGTGGAGCTGGGCCTCGCCAGCCTGCTGCTGATCGGCTATCGCACCCGGCCGGTGGCCCTGGCCATGGCCGCCTTCACCCTGGTCACCGCCCTGGTGTTCCACAGCCACTTCGCCGACCAGAATCAGTTGATCCACTTCCTCAAGAACGTCGCCATCGCCGGGGGCCTGCTGCAGGTGGCGGCCTTCGGCGCCGGGGCCCTGAGCCTGGATGGCCGGCGACCGCTGCGGGCGGCCCGGCTGGCCTGATCGCCCTCGCTCGTTGCGCCCGCCTGGATCCTTGGGTTCAGGCGGGCGCCGTCACATCCAGCATCCTGGCGCAGGCCTCGCGCACCAGCTCGAGGAACAGACGCAACCGCGCCGGATAGACCCGGGCGTAGGGATAGATGAGATAGATCGGCAGGGGCGCGGCCTGCCATTCGGGGAGCAGATGCACCAGGCGCCCCGTGGCGACGTCCTCGCGTACCATCCAGTGCGACAGCGCCGCGCAGCCCAGCCCCCGCACCGCGGCATGCCGGGCGACGAAGAGACTCTCGGTGGCCAGCCGCGCCCGCAAGGGGATCAGCCGGCTTTCGCCAGAAGAACCCAGCTGCAGGCGCAATTCGGTCTGGTAGAACTGGGTCATGGCGATCCAGGGCAGCGCCGTCAGCTCCTCGGGTGCCCTCAGCGTGCCTGCCAGGTCCGGCGCCGCCACCAGGATGCGCTGGACATCGCCCAGGCGCACCGCCACGGTGTCCGGATCCTCCACCGCCCCCACCCGAATCGCGCAGTCGACGCCATCGGCGACGAAATTCGGTGCCCGGTCGCTGAGCACCCAGTCCACCTGCATGCCCGGATAGCGCCGCAGATAGGTCTCCAGCGGATCGAGCAACTGCTCCTGGCCGAAGGCATGGGGCATCACCACCCGCAGCCGTCCCTCGGGCTCGGCATGGGCGCCGTGCAGGGCGGCGGCGAAGGCCTGCCAGTCGCCGAGCAGTTGCTGGGCCTGGCGATAGCAGCGCTGACCATCCTCGGTCAGCCGCAGGGCGTGGGTCGAACGCTGCACCAGACGCACCTGCAGCGCCGCTTCCAGTGCCTGCAGCCGTCGGCTGACGGTGGGCTGGGTGGTGCCGAGCTGGCGCGCGGCCGCCGACAGACTGCCGGCCTCGACGATGCGGACGAAGGTCTCCAGCAGGTCGAGACGGTCGTGGGAAAAGGTACTGTTCATACGGCCTACGTATACCCCCTGTACCTGGCGTTCGGCTACAGGTAGCGACAGCTCTGGTCGAGAATGCGCTCATCGTCTTCCCACCGGATGAACCGCCATGACCGATATTCCACTCCCGCATAGCCCGACCTCAGCGCACCGTACCGGCCTGTCCCCTGCCCTGCTCGGCCTGCTGGCCACCGGCGCCGGCCTCAGCGTGGCCAACCTCTATTACAGCCAACCCCTGCTGGGCACCCTGGCCACTGCCCTGCCCGCGCCCGCTGCCGACGTCGGGCTGATACCCACCCTCACCCAGCTCGGCTATGCCCTGGGTCTGCTGCTGCTCGCACCTCTGGGTGATCGCTTCGACCGCCGTCGCATCATCCTGGCCAAATTGGCCGTACTGCTGCTGGCGCTGCTGGGCGCCAGCCTGGCGCCCAGGCTGCACGGGCTGCACGGGCTGCTGCTGGCCAGCCTGGTGACCGGGCTGGCCGCCACCGTGGCCCAGGACCTGGTGCCCGCCGCCGCGACCCTGGCGCCGCCGGCCGAGCGCGGACGCATCGTCGGCACGGTGATGACCGGCCTGCTGCTGGGCATCCTGCTGTCCCGGGTGGTCAGCGGCCTGGTGGGCGAGTGGCTTGGCTGGCGGGCGGTCTATCTGTTCGCCGCCCTGAGCATCGCCGCCATCGGCGTGGCGGTCTGGCGCGGCCTGCCCGCCTTCGCCGCCACCACCCAACTCAGCTATCCGGCCCTGCTCGGCTCCCTGGGCGCGCTCTGGCGCCGCCATGCCGCCCTGCGCCGGGCGACCCTGGCGCAAGCCCTGCTGTCGGTCGGCTTCAGCGCCTTCTGGTCGACCCTCGCCCGCTATCTGCACGCCGGGCCCTTCCAGCTGGGCAGCGCCGCCGCCGGCGCCTTCGGCCTGGCCGGTGCCGCCGGTGCCCTGGCCGCGCCCTGGGCCGGCCGCCTGGCGGATCGCCATGGCTCGGAGTGGGTAACGCGGCTGGGCATCGGCCTGGCGGCCCTGGCCTTCGCCAGCCTGCTCCTGCTGCCCTGGCTACCAGGCGTGACCGGTCTGGTGCTGCTGGCGCTGGCGACGGTGGTCTTCGACCTGGGCGTCCAGGCCACCCTGATCGCCCACCAGGCCCAGGTCTACGGCCTGGAACCCGAGGCGCGCAGCCGACTCAACGCGGTGCTCTTCACCGGCATGTTCATCGGCATGGCCAGCGGTGCGGCCCTGGGCAGTCTGCTGCTGGCCCGGCTGGGCTGGAATGGCGTCGCCGGCCTGGCGCTGGCCACCGCCCTGCTGGCCCTGGCGGTACGGCTCTGGCCTGGCCGTCCGCGCCCGGTTCGGTGATCGCGGACCAGGATCTGACGCCACCCAGCCCGAGACATCGTCAACCAGGATAGGACGACCATTCTCCTCCCAGCCCGTTAATCAAACCGCAGCGCCACAGTAGGATGACTTCCATGGCGTCGGTACAGACCGCGCCCCCTTCAGACAAGGAGCCTCATCATGCTGGCCATTCGTAAAGCTTCCGATCGCGGCGCCGCCAACCACGGCTGGCTCAAGTCCTTCCACACCTTTTCCTTCGCCAGCTACCGCAATCCGGCGGAACAGGGCTTTTCCGACCTGCTGGTGATCAACGACGACACCGTGACCGGGGGCCAGGGCTTCGGCGAGCACCCGCATCGCGACATGGAGATCTTCTCCTATGTGCTCGAAGGCGCCCTGGAGCACCAGGACAGCCTGGGCACCGGCTCGGTGATCCGCCCCGGTGACGTCCAGCTGATGAGCGCCGGCAGCGGCGTCAGCCACAGCGAGTACAACCACTCCGCAAGCGAGCGGGTGCACTTTCTGCAGATCTGGATCGTGCCCAACGTGCGCCGCGCCGAACCGCGCTACCAGCAGCAGCACTTCAGCGCCGAGGCCAAGCGTGGTCGCCTGGCCCTGATCATCTCGCCGGACGGCGCCGAGGGTTCGCTGGAAGTGCGCCAGGACGCCCGCGTCTACGCCGGGCTGTTCGACGGCAGCGAGAGCGCCCGCCTGCAACTGGCCCCCGAGCGCCATGCCTATGTGCACGTCGCCCGCGGCAGCCTGGAGCTGAACGGCGTCCTGCTGCAGGCCGGTGACGGCGCAAGGCTGCGCGGCGAGCGCGAGCTGCAACTGGCCCACGGCACCGACGCCGAGGTGCTGGTGTTCGATCTGCGGCCCAACGAACTGCCGCAAATGCCCTGACCCTGTCTGCGCCTAGGTAGTAGCAGGCGCCAAGCCCGGAGGCCGCTCAGTCGGCCTCCCCTTGCCGAGAACGCGCCATGAGCACCCAAGCCCTGACCTCCCTGGTGGCCGGTAACGCCACCCTCTGGCTGACGCTGAACGTCTTTGGCGAACAGCTGGGCCTGCCGGTACCGGCCTATCCCTCGCTGGTGGTGATGGGCGCGGCGGCCGATGAGGCCGAGTTGCTCCTGGCGTTGCTGGCTACCGTGGCGGTCACCGGGGTGGCCGATCTGCTCTGGTACTGGGCCGGTCGGCGGCATGGTGCCTGGCTGCTGCGCCATCTGCCGGGGCATGTCCCGGCCGCCACCCGCCTGCCCGGCCTGCTGCTGGTGGCCAAGTTCATTCCCGGCGCCGCGGCCCTCGCCACCCTCAGCGCCGGGGCCAGTGCCATGCCCCTGCGGCGCTTCCTGGCCTACGACCTGGGCGGCGCCACCCTGTGGATCGGCTCCGGTCTGGCCCTGGGTCGGCTGTTCGAGGCGCACATCCTGGCCCTGCTCGACGGACTCCAGGCCTATGGCCCGGCGCCCCTGCTGCTCGCCGGACTGCTCGGTCTCGCCCTGCTGGGCTGGCACCTGCTGGCCCGCCGGCACGCTCGGCCAAGTCCGTCGCGACAGTATTGCGCCTAGACGGTTGCCGTCTTAACGCTAATTAACGATAGCCAACTCGCACGTCAGACAACTGCACGGAATCATTCTCATCCAGGCGGTCGCGCCACGCGGCTGGTTTGATAGGGAGAGCGCCATGTCCATGACCGTCGATAGCACCCTGGCTCTATCCAGTACCCGACTGGTCGGTTTGGCAGCCTGGCAGGAACGGCTGGCCAAGGAAGTCCTGCTGCAGCATCTGGAGCGCGGCATCAGCGTCAGCCAGGTCGCCTCCGTCTGCGGCCTGTCGCGCAGTCACTTCACCCGCCAGTTCAAGCTCAGCGCCGGACTCGCCCCCCTGGAATGGTTGCGTCAGCAACGCATCGACCGTGCCCGGCACCTGCTCGCCGAGCACCGACTACCCCTGGCGGCGATCGCCCTGGAGTGCGCCTTCTTCGATCAGGCGCATCTGAGCCGGGTGTTCACCCGCGCCGTCGGGGTCCCGCCGCTGGCCTGGCAACAGCAGGCCCTGGAGCGGCGGTTGCTGACGGAACTGGCGCAGGTGCAGCCGCAGCATGGCCAGCAGGCGGTAGCCTAGGGCCGCCCCGCTGCCTTCGACCAGGATCAGCGACTTGTCCACCAGTTGCCCCAGCAGGGGGATGAACAAGGCCTCCTCCAGCCCGCGCTGCGCCGCCAGGCGCAGGGCCTGCTGACGACTGAAGCGCTCGCCGGCCTCGGCCAGGGTCGCCAGCACGGCGAATTCCGACTCGCTCAGGCTGTGCAGACTCCAGTCGAGCATGGCGCCAAGGCTGCGCTGGCGTTGCGCCGCCGTGCGCCGTCCGGCCACGCTCAGGTAATAGCCGCCGTCGAGTTGCGCCAGTACCCCCGCCAGGCCCAGCGCCGCCACCTGCTCGGCCAGGATCTCCAGCGCCAGGGGCACGCCTTCGCTGCGGCGGCAGATCTCGCCCACCAGCTGCACGTCGGCCGGCCGCAGCTGCAGCCCCGGCAGGCGCGCCCGGGCACGTCGGACGAACAGGCGAAAGGCCGGCTCGCGCATGGCGTCGCGCAGTTGCCGCGCGGGTGGTTGCGCGACCGGCAGCGGCGCCAGGCGCAACACGGCCTCGCCTTCCACCCGCAGGGCTTCGCGACTGGTGACCAGCACCCTGAGTTGCGGACAGCCCTGCAGCAGGTTTTCCACCAGCCAGGCCGCGGGTTCGACCAGGCGCTCGGCGTTGTCCAGCACCAGCAGCAGGCGCCGCGTGGCCAGCGCCTCCTGCAGCGCCGGCAGGCCACTACCGCTGGCCAGGCCCAGGTCACTGGCGAGACGGTCCACCAGCGCCATCATGTGGCCCAGCGCCGCAAGATCGAGACTCTGGATCCCGTCAGCGAAGTCTTCCAGCGTGGGCAGCAGGTGCTGGACCAGCAGCGACTTGCCGACACCGCCGGTGCCCACCACCGACACCAGGCGACGTTGCGCGAGCAGACGGCGCAATTCGACCAGGCTGGTGTCGCGCCCCTCCAGGGGCGTCAGGGGCAGCGGCGTCTCGGCCAGCGGCGTGAGGTCCGCTTCGTTCAGGCGCTCCACCGCCAGGGCGAAGCCGTAGCCGCGCTGCCGGGCGCTGAGAATGGGATCCCGATCGCTGTAGGGCCGCAGCACCCGGCGCAGGGCCGAGATGTGCACCCGCAGATTGATGTCCTCGACGACGGCGCCGGGCCAGACCCGGGCCATCAGGGTCTGCTTGCCGACCAGCTCGCCGGGGTGCTCCAGCAGCACCCGCAGGATATCCAGTGCGCGCCCACTCAGGGGCAGCGGCCGCTCGCCATCCAGCAGCAGGCGCCGGCGCGCATCCAGGACCAGGCCGCAGAAGCGGAAGGCACTGGCGTCTTCCAGGGACTTGGGCTCTTGCATGACCATGTCGCGCTCCCTCGCTGCGGGTCCTGCGGGCACCTGGCTCCGCAGCCCCTCGCCGGTAGGCGCCTCTCCTTGCTGATAGGTATGACCATTCTGGCCGCTGCCCAGGCAAGGCGTATGACGATCTACGGCCAGAAGCTGCCATCGATGGGCGTGATACCGCCATCCGCAGCTGCGTTCAGCTGAACTGGTAGCGGTACTGCGCCGGGGTCAGCCCCAGATGGCTCTGGAAGGCGGCGCGCATGCAGCGATCGCTGGCGAAGCCGCTGCGAAAGGCCACGGTCTTCAGCGGCAGCTCGGAGGTCTCCAGCAATTCGCGCGCATGATCGATGCGCGCCCTGAGCACGAACTCCAGGGGCGTCATGCCGGTGTCGCGCTTGAACACCCGGGCGAAGTTGCGGGTGCCCATGGTGGCGAGTTCGGCGAGCCGGCTGATCGAATAGGCCTGGTCGATGTTCGCTACGACATGCTGCTGCACCCGGGTGATGGCGGTGGTCGCCTCCGGCTCGTCGAACAGCGGACTGAACTGGGCCTGCTTGCCCTGCCGCTGGGTCACCACCACCAGCACCTTGGCCACCTCCCGGGCGATGGCCTTGCCGTGGTCTTCGGCCACCAGCGCCAGCGCCAGGTCGATGCCGGCGGTGACTCCGGCCGAGGTGAGCAGCGGGCCGTCGCTCAGGTAGATCTCATCGGCGGTCACCTGGGCGCGGGGAAAACGGCGCGCCAGGCGTTCGCGATAATTCCAGTGGGTGGTCACCCGCCGGCCATCGAGCAGACCGGCGCTGCCGAGCAGAAAGGTGCCGGTGCAGACCGCCCCGTAGCGCGGGCACTGCGCGGGCACCTGCCGTAGCCAGGCCGCGACGTCGGGATGGGGCTCCAGATAGGCACCCGGCCCGCCGGGCACCAGCAGCAGGTCGTAGGCTCCCGGCGGCTGCTGGGTGGTGAGCTCCGTGCGTATCGTCATGCCATTCGAACAACGCAGGGTCCGCCGCCGCCCCGCGGCGATGGTCACGATGCGATAGTGGTCGGCCGCCGGCAGATAGCGATTGGCGATGGAGAACACCTCCACCGGCCCGGCGAAATCCAGCATCAGCACCTCGGGGACCAGCAAGAAAGCCACTGTCCTCGTCATGGCGATACATCCTTATCCGTGTTGCAGTTTGTCCTTGGACGCTGGCGCGTCCTGGTGAAGTTGAGGTGAGGATAAGAACTTACGCCATGAGGGCAAGGGACTTTTTCCGTGTAGATCACGGATTCACGCTAGAAACTTTGGGGTATTCGGCCCTGCTGAACAGTGGTGGCCAGGGGATCATCCAGGCACCGTCGGGTTGGATGATCCCTTGGCCAAACCTGCCGAATCGCTCTAGCTTGGGCGTGTGGGCCTGAGCATCAGCAGCGTGACCAGCCCGATCAGCGCGGTCACCAGACTCGCGCCTTGCAGCAGGGTAGCGAAGCTATGCAGGTAAGCACCTTGGAGCACGGCGGACGTGGCCAGAGGTAGATTCTCGAGATCGCCCAGCGCCACTTGCTGAGCCAACGCCAGCCTCGCCGGGGCGGACCAGTCGGCCAGCCCCTGGGCGAGCTGCCCTTCTATCAAGGTGCTCAAGATCGCCAAGGCCATCGCCAGGGCGACCCCCTCCCCCGCGACCCGAGTGGTATTGAAGATACCGGCGGCCATGCCGGCCCGCTCCTTGGGGACGACACTGAGCGCCAGGCCATCCATCAGCCCCCAGGGCAACCCTGTCCCCAGGCCGATCAAGGTCAGGCACAGCAGCAGCGCCGGCAGTTCGCCACCCACGGGGAGGCGGCTGAGCGCCAGCAGACCCATCGCCGCGAGTAGGAAGCCGAAGCCACAGAGGTAACCGGCAGGCAGCCAACGCGTCAGCCAGGCCGCCAGTAGCGGGACCACCAGCAACGGCAGGGTCAGGGCCAGCAGAATCAGACCCGCCTGGGTCGCCCCCAGGCCTTCTACCCCGATCAGACGCAGGGGCAACAGGACGATGAAGACGATGTAGCAGACGCAGGTCCCGATGGGCAGCAGCTGCACCCCGAGAAAGCGCGGCAGGCGGAACAGCCGCAACTCCAGCATCGGGCGTCGACTCCTCAGCTGCCCGCGCACGAACAGCAGCAAGCCAAGCGCGGTGAGCAAGAGCAGCGACGTCACCTCGAGCGACGTCCATCCCTGGTGCGGCCCCAGAATGATGGCTGAGGTGAAGGCGATCAGCGTACCGGAGAAGTACAGTACCCCCGGAACATCGAGCCGACTCGCCTGCGGATCGCGACTCTCCCGCAGCCACTTCCAGGCGACCAGCGCGGCACTGCCGGCCAGCAAGGCGATACCCAGGAAAATGGCCCGCCAGCCCCACTCGTCCAGCAAGATCCCGGAGAGCAACGGACCAAAGGCCAACCCCAGTCCGAAGGTCGTGCCGAGCAGGCTGAAGACCCGCGTGCGCGCCGCCCCCTCGAATTCCTGTGCCAGGGCCGCGCTGCCTCCCGCCAGGGCCGCGGCGGCTGCCACGCCCTGAGCGGCTCGCAAGCCATCGAACCAGAGGATCGAAGGGGCCACCGCAAGCAGCAGGGAGACCAGGGTGAAGCTCGCCACACCGGCGAGAAAGAGTCGCTTGCGGCCATAGCGATCGGCCAGGGTTCCCGCAGCCATGAGCAGGCTGCCGAAGCTGAGCATGAAGGCATTGGTGATCCAGGCCATAGCCACGGCATCGGCGTGCAACGCCGCGCCTATGGCAGGCGTTGCCACCGCACCGCCCGTGAAACTCAGCGGCAATACCAGGGCGGCCAGGCAGATGGCGAAGACGATCGGATAACGAGCGGGCGCCATGGGCATGGCCACAGCTGGAGACCTGTACATGAAGAGAGTCCTGCGAATTCGGCAGTGGGCCAGACTGCCGGGGTGAGCGCGCGACGGGCTTTGATCCACCATAACCAGGAAGCAATCGGGGATAAACAGGGCTAACATCCACTGATAACGGAGCAAAAGGACTCAATCGGAATGGACAGCCTGACCAGCTTGGTCGCCTTCGTGAAGACCGCGGATGCCTTGAGCTTCGTCAATGCCGGCCAGGCCATGGGCATCTCGGCGTCCGCCGTCGGCAAGAACGTGGCCAAGCTCGAAGCCTCGCTGCAGGTGCGACTGTTTCATCGCAGCACGCGCAAGGTCAGTCTCACCCCGGAAGGTGCCCTGTTCTACGAGCGCTGCAAGCGGGTTCTGGATGAGCTGGAGGAGGCCCGGGCGCTGCTCTCCCAGACGGCGCGAACGCCCCAAGGCCGACTCAAGGTCAGCCTGCCAACCATCGGCTATCGTTTTCTGCTTCCTCACCTCGCTCCCTTTCGAGAGCACTATCCGCAGATCGAACTGGAGCTGGACTTCAACGATGAGCTGGTGGATGTGATCGACGCAGGTTTCGATGTGGTCATCCGCAGCGGTGGCCTGGCGGATAACAAATTGATGGCCCGGCGCCTAGGCCCCTTCCGCTTCCTGCTGTGCGCCGCACCCGGCTATCTACAAAGGCGTGGTCATCCCACTTTCCCGGCAGACCTGGAGCGGCATGACTGTCTGCGCTACCGCTTCGTGACTACCGGCAAGATCATGGATTGGAGCCTGTCAGCCGACCCGTTGCTTACCCGTTTGCACCTGCCGGCCACCCTGGTCCTCAACAACATGGAAGCCATCCTCATGGCGGCGCAGAACGGCCATGGCATTGCCTTCATGCCGGACTTCCTGGTGCGAGAAGCCCTCGCGGCGGGCCGGCTGGAGACGCTGCTGGATGCCTATACCCAGGACGAAGGCCAGTTCTGGGCGCTCTGGCCTTCCAGCCGCCATCTTTCCCCCAAGGTCCGGGTGTTCGTCGACTTCATCGAACAGCGGCTGTTCAAGGCCGCTGTCAGAGCCAACCCTACCCCCGCCGCAACCTGATCAGGGTGATCTCGCTCGGCGCGCCGAAACGCAGCGGCGGGCCCCAGTAGCCAGTGCCGCGGCTGATGTAGACGGTCAGTCGACCCAGGCGGTGGATGCCGGCCACCCAGGGTTGCTGCAGGCGCACGAAGTGCATCCAGGGCCAGAACTGGCCGCCGTGGGTGTGGCCGGAGAGCTGCAGGTCGGCGCCGGCGGCTTCGGCCTTGGGCGCCGAGCGCGGCTGATGGGCCAGCAGCAGGCGGAACAGGCCTTCCGGGGTGCCGGCGAAGGCGGCGGCGGCGTCGCTGCGGTGGCTGGGCACATAGAGCGGCGCCGAGTAGTCGGTGATGCCGGCCAGCACGAAGGGCGTGCCCTGGTGCTGCAGCACCCGATGCTCGTCGAGCAGCACGGTCAGGCCCTGGTCGCGCCAGGTGCGCACCCAGGCTTCGGCGCCGGAATAGTATTCGTGGTTGCCGGTGATGGCGTAGGTGCCCAAGCGCGCCTTGAGCCCTTGCAGCGGCAGGAATTCGTGCTGCAGTTCAGCCACGCTGCCGTCCACCAGGTCACCGGTGATGGCCACCAGATCGGCGTCCAGGCCGTTGACCCGGTTGACGATGCGTTGCAGATAGCCGGCCTTGATGGTCGGGCCGATGTGCAGGTCGCTCAGTTGCACGATGCGCAGTCCGTCCAGGCCGGAGGGCAGGCTGGGCAAGGCCACTTCCACTTCCTTGACCTTGGCCGTGCGGCGGGCGTTGTAGACGCTGCGCAGGGCCACCAGCAGCACCAGTCCCAGCACCGCCCAGGCACTGCCGACGCGCCAGGCGGCGTCCAGCGGCTGACCGATGAGGCTGGCCAGGGCCACCACCAGACCGCGCAGCAGGCTGAACACCGCCAGGCTGGAGAACACGCCCATGGCGATCAGCGCCGCCCAGGCCAGCAGGCGCGACTGCATGTCCCGCGAACGAAAGCCCAGGGGGACCAGGACGAAAGACAGCAGCAGCAGGGCCCAGAAGGGTAGCTGGGCGGCCGGCGTCAGCCCGAGGTCACCGATGACGCTGAGGCCGATGAACAGGTGCAGGGCGAAGAGAACCAGATACATCATGGCGCGGGAGCGGAACATGGAGGGC
The DNA here is from genome assembly GCF_055393275.1 of Pseudomonas sp. Pso3. NCBI lineage: Bacteria > Pseudomonadati > Pseudomonadota > Gammaproteobacteria > Pseudomonadales > Pseudomonadaceae > Pseudomonas > Pseudomonas sp. Pso3. Next base: position 4,313,661 of record NZ_AP043687.1, read on the forward strand.
CCTGAGGCGAGGAAGAGGTCTTACCTTAGCACCCCGCCGGTCGCCCCTCGGAGCCCCGGTGTGTTTCCGGCTACAACGATTCAGCCGGCATTCAGCGCTACTCCGCCTCGCCGGCCTGGGCCGCCTGATCCGCCCGCCGCCCCAGGTAGAAGCCGAGCCAGGCCCAGAGCGCCGCGCAGCCGGCACCCACCAGCGCCGGCAGCCAGGCGCCGTGGCCGAGCAGATCCAGCAGACTCTTGGCCCAGCCGCTGGCAGCGTCACCGGCGCGATAGACCACGGTGTCGATGAAGTTCTTGGCCTTGTACTGGGTCTCGGCGTCCAACGGCGCGAAGAGCATCTCGCGGCCCGGGCGGATGAAGGCGTATTCGCCGATCCGCCTGACGATCATCAGCCCCGCCAGCATGGCGAAGGTGGGCAGCAGCGCGAGGCCCAGGAAGCCGATGCACATCAGCAGCGGCACCCCGGCCAGCAGCACCCGCACCCCGAGGCGCTGGGCCAGGCGACCGGTGATCAGCACCTGGCTGGCCAGGGCACCGGCCTGGACCACGAAGTCCAGCAGGCCGAACACCTGCACCTGGCGAGCGCGATCGGGAAACAGCTCGGCCACCAGTCGCGCCTGCTCGAAGTAGAGAAAGGTGCTGACCGTGGCCAGCAGGATGACGAAGGCGCTCACCGCCAGCAGATAGGGCGAGGCCAGCACCCGGGTCAGGCCGCTGAAGGGATTGCCGGCCACCGGGCGACGTGGGCTTTCGGTCGGCGGCGCACCCGGGCGTCCGGCACCGCGGGTCTCGCGCCAGCCCATCAGATAGGCCTTGAGCCTGAGCGCCAGGAGCAGCAGCGCGGCGGCCAGCAGCGCGAGGCCCGCTTCACCGATCAGGGGCGCCAGGGCGGCGGCCAGCACCGGCCCGAGCAGCCCGCCGACACTGGCCCCGGCGGCGATGAAGGCGAATAGCCGCCGCGCCTGGGCGCCGTCGAAGACATCGGCCATCAGACTCCAGGCCACCGAGACCACGAAGAGGTTGTAGACCGAGATCCAGACATAGAAGGTGCGTGCCAGCCAGACGCTGTCGCCCAGGCTGGCGAAGCAGGCGGCGAAGGCTAGGAGGTTGAGGGCGAAGAAGCCGTAGACCCAGTCGACGAAGCAAATCCGCGCCACCCGCGAATTGAGCCAGGCGAACAGCGGCACGGCGAGCAGCATCACCACAAAGGTGGCGGTGAACAGCCACTGCAGATTCTCCACGCCGCCGGCGATGCCCATGGCCTCGCGGATCGGCCGCAGCATGAAGTAGCCGGCGAACAGGCAGAGAAACAGCGCAAAGCCCGCCAGGGCTGCGGACGATTCACCGGCGCGGGCGTCGAGGACGCGACCGAGCCAGTCCTTCATCTAGGCGAACAGCCCGGCGATGGCCTCGCGCTGGCGCGCATCGGGCAGCCGCCCGCGTCCGGCCTGGAGGTTGTCGACCATGTAGCGCGGATTGCTGGTGGCGGGGATCACCGCGGTCACCGCCGGGTCGGCGAGGATGAACTTGAGCAGCAGCTGCGCCCAGTTGGTCGCGCCCAGTTCGGCCGCCAGCGGCGGCAGTGGCTTGCCACGGGTGCCGGCGAGCAGGTTGCCGCGCTGGAAGGGTCTATTGATCAGCACGGCGATGCCCTGGTCGCGGCAATAGGGCAGCAGGCGTTTTTCGGCTTCGCGCTCGCCCACGGAATAGTTGAACTGCACGAAGTCGACCTTTTCCTTTTTCAAGGTAGCGAGCAGATCGTCCAGTGCCGCTTCGCGATAGTGGGTGACGCCGACATAGCGCACCTTGCCGGCCTGCTGCTGTTCGCGCAGCAGGGCCAGTTGGTTGGCGGTGTCCTGCAGGTTGTGCACCTGGACCAGATCCAGGCGCTCGGTCTGCAGGGCCCTGAAGCTGGCGGCCAGTTGCGCCGCGCCGCGTTCGCGGCCGGTAGAGGAAATCTTGGTGGCGAGAAAGACCTCGTCGCGGGCCTGGGCCCGCCTGACCAGCTCCCCGGCCACCCGTTCGGAATTGCCATAGCTGGGCGCGGTGTCGATCAGGGTGCCGCCGCCGTCGAGCAACTCCTTGAGCACCTCCTGCAGCGGCGCCAGGGTGGCGTCGTTCAGGTCGACGTCGAGATTGCCCGAGGTGCCGAGGCCGATGACGGGCAGCGCCTCGCCGGAGCGCGGAATCTTGCGGGTCAGCAACGGCTCGGCGGCCTGGGCGCTCTGCCACAACCAGGGCGCGGCGGTCACGGCCGCAGCCAGGGCGGTGGTGGTCTGCAGGAAATGGCGACGGGTCGGCATGGCGGGCCTCGCGACGATCGGATTCGGAAAGGTGACCCTTGAGTTAAGCGGTTCTTCCGGCCGATCGCCCGCCCGGCTCATTGCGGCATGTTGCGGCGCTCTTGCAGGTTGGGCTGAGCGCAGCGAAGCCCAACACCGCCCAAGGTTGGACATCCCTGTTGGACTTCGACGATGAAGCCGTCCCAGACCAACCTACGTGGCTAGCTCCCGTAGCGTGGACAACGGCGTAGCCTTGTCCACTAATGGCATTAGCGCACACCTGTGGAAAACGCTGCGCGGTTTTCCACGCTACGGGTTGGCGGCATCCTGGCCCGCAAGGATGTCGTGATCCGCTGGTGGCAGGCTGCCGTCGCCGCCCAGGTAGCGGTCGTAGAAATCCCGCACCGTGACGTTCTTGTGCTTGGCTTCGAACATGATGTCGAAGCGGTCAAGGAACTGGCAGGCGTAGCGATTGCACCAGTCGTTCCACATCATGTCGCTGTGGGCATAGAGCAGCCGCTTGCTGATCTGCTGCAGCAGGAACTTGATGTCGATGCGCTCGCTGGGCGAGACGCCCATTTCCATCAGCGCCTCCGGCGGCTGGGAGTAGTGCATGGCCGGACGCACCCCGCGCCAGCTGTCGATGATGCGCGCCACCCGCGGCTCCCAGGGATCGATGTAGGCCTCCTCGTGGATCCAGCAGTGGTGGATGTCCAGCACCACCGGGGCGAGGTCGGCCAGTTGCAGGCAGTCGTCGACGCCATAGGTCTTTTCATCGTTCTCGAAGGTGATGCAGTTGCGCGCCTCGCTGGAAAGACGCGGCCAGACCGCGCGGATGCCCGGCACGCCCAGGCGACCGGCGATGTGCACGTTGCACTTGAAGTCCTGGAATGTCTGGCCGTAGCCCATCAGGCGGATCATGTCGGCGTGGTATTCGAATTCCTTCAGGCTGTTTTCCACCACCTCCGGGCGATCCGAGCCCAGCACGCAGAATTGCCCGGGGTGCAGCGACAGCCGCACATCGCGGCGGCGCGCCAGCTCGCCCAGTCGGCCGAAGCGATCCTCCAGCAACGCCTGCAATTCCTGGGAGCGATAGAAGTAGGCGAATTCGGCGTGGCTGTAGAAGGGCAGCAGGTCGCTGCTCAGGCGCAGCATGCGCAGATTGTCCGGCAGGTCGGCGACGTGCTCGACGAATCTCAGCTGGGCATCGAGGTTGTGGGTGACCACGTCCAGCAACTTGGTCTCGGCGGCGGCGCGCTCGACGCTGCCCAGCCAGCGCAGGGTGGTGGTGCGGGTGTTGAAGGCCCGCTCGACCTGCTCCAGTTCCTTGAGCGACAGGCTGCGCTCGGGGTGACGGTACATGCAGGCAAAGCCGATTCGATACATGGGACGCTCGGGTCAGGGACTCTAGGGATTAGTCCGCGCGGCGCCGCTTGGGTGCGGGTGGGGTGATGGGTGGAGGGGGCCTTGGCGTTTGGCGCTCGGGCTTGCCCTCACCCCGACCCTCTCCCGGAGGGAGAGGGGGTGGTATGGCAAGGGGGGTGACGTTCTCGATGTATCAGCTTGAGCGGCGGCAGCCAGTGGAAAACGCTGCGCGGTTTTCCACGCTACGGGAATCGATACTATCGCGGCCATGGCGGTCCGCCGATGCGGCCGCTCTTAGAGGGGATGAGGCTCTTGTAGGAGCGGCCCATGGCCGCGATGAAGATGCGCCCAAGCCTCCTAGCCCGGACCCAACCACACCGTTAGAGCAGGCAGCGGTAGGGTGGAAAACGGCGCAGCCTTTTCCACGCGTGCTCGGGCTGCCCTACCCCGGCCCGAACCACTGCGTCAGCGCATGCAGCACCAGCCCCACCAGGCCGCCCACCAGGGTGCCGTTGATGCGGATGAATTGCAGGTCCTTGCCGACGCTCTGCTCCAGTTGCTGGACCAGTTCGTCGGTGTCCCAGGCGGCTACCCGCTCGGCGATGTAATCGCCGATGCGCTGGCGGTTGCGGTCGATGAAGGGCGGCGCCACCGCCATCAGCTGTTCGTTGATCCAGCGTCTCATGGCCTCGTCGCGACTCAGGGTCTCGCCCAGTTCGGCCAGCAGCCGGCCCAGGCGCCGGCGGATGCGCGAATCCGGCGCGGCGAGATCCGCCTGCAGCCAGTTCACCAATTCGTCCCACAGCTCCTGCAGATAACCCGCCAGCGCCGGGTGCTCCAGCAGCCGGTCGCGCAACTGCTCACCGCGCAGGCGAAAGGCCGGGTCCTCCTTGAGGCGCTCGATGAAGCCGACCAGATAGCCATCGAAATGCCGCCGCAACTCGTGCTCGCGGTCATGGCTGATCTCGCCGATCAGCCGCGACACCGCCTGCACCACCTTGATCGCCGACCAGCGCCCGACCCGCTCGTCCAGCCCCAGGTATTTGAGGGTGCGCAGTTCGCCGCCAATGGTGCGGGCGATCAGCGCCTGGGTGTCTTCGTCCTGCAGCAGGCGATCAATCTCCTGCAGCACCTCGTCGAGCACCGCCTGGTGGCGGCCGTCGGCGGTCAGCATGTCGAGCAGTTCGCCGGACAGCGCCGCCACGTCCAGGCGCTGCAGCCGCTCCACCGCCACCCGCCGGATGAAGGCCTGCACCCGCACCTCGCGCAGGGCCTCCAGGGAATAGCGGGCCACGCCGGTGGCCTGGCTGGCCACCGCGGCGGCGTTGTCCGGCTGACGCAACCAGCCGGCCAGGCGCCCGGCGGCGTCCAGTTCCTCCAGTTTGGCCAGCACCTGGGGCGTGGCGAGGAAGTGCAGGCAGATGAAGTCCGACAGCTTGCGCCCGACCCCGGCCTTGTTGCGCGGGATGATGGCGGTGTGGGGAATCGGCAGGCCCAGCGGATGGCGGAACAGCGCGGTCACCGCGAACCAGTCGGCGATGGCGCCGACCATGGCCGCCTCGGCGAAGGCGGCGGCGTAGCCCCAGGCCGGATGGCGGGCTTCGAGGGCGGTGGCCAAGCAGTACAGCGCCGCCGCCAGGAACAGCAGCAGCAGCGCGATGAGCTTCATGCGCCGGACCGGGGTGAGGCCGTCGCCGGAGAGTGTGGTCATGGAAAGGGGACAATCCTCGCGCGGGATGATCCCGGCATCCTACCCCAGACTAGAGTCTGACCCAGCGCTCCTCCTGCGCCGATTGCCGCGCGGCCTGGGCCAGGCGCTCCACCTCCCAGGCCTCCTGGAAGTCGACGCCGGTGTGATCGGGGTTGCCGCCCAGGGCCTCCAGCAGCGAGCGGACCTCCAGGGTCTTGAGTTCGTTGTAGCCAAGCTGGTGGCCGGGGGCTGGACAGAAGGCGGCGTAGTCCGGCAGGTGCGGACCGGCCAGCAGGGTACGGAAACCAGCCAGGCCCGGACGGTCGCCGACCTGGTAGAGGCGCAGTTCGTTGAGGCGCTCCTGGTCGAAGCTGAGGGTGCCGCGGGTGCCGCAGACCTCGAAGGCCAGGCGATTCTTGCGCCCGTGCTTGAGCCAGCTGGTGGTCAGGGTGCCGCGGGCGCCATTGGCGAAGCGCAGCAGCAGATGGGCCTGGTCGTCGATCTCCACCGTGCGGGTGCCGCCCTGGTGGGGCCGCTGGCCATGGGCGGTGTGCAGATCGGCGCACAGCGCCGCCACCGGGCCGAGCAGAAAGCGCGCCAGCGACAGGATATGGCTGCCCAGGTCGGCCAGGGCGCCGCCTGCCTGGCGGGTCTCGCAACGCCAGGTGAAGGGTCCCTGGGGATCGCCCATGAAGTCTTCGCTGAATTCGCCGCTGAAGCTGACGATCTCGCCCAGCTCGCCGCTCTGGATCAATTCGCGCGCCTGCTTGAGCATGGGATTCTGCAGGTAGTTGTAGCCGACCCGGTTGACCACCCCGGCCTGGCGCGCGGCGTCGCGCATCCGCGTGGCCTCCTCCAGGCTCACCGCCAGGGGCTTTTCGCAATAGACCGCCTTGCCGGCCGCCAGGGCCGCCAGGGCCATGGGCGCGTGCAGCAGGTTGGGGGTGGTGATGGCCACCAGCTCGACCTGGGGATCGGCGATCAGGCGCTCCCAGTCGCAGCTGCGGACGAAACCCCAGGCGTCGGCGCAGCGGGCGGCGCGTTCCGGATCGGCGTCGGCCAGGGCCACCAGCCGCGGACGGACCGGCAAACTGAAGCTGCTCGCCGCATGATGGAAGGCCTGGGCGTGGGCATGACCCATGAAGCCGGTGCCGATCAGACCGATGCCGATGTCGCGCATGTCGTTCTCCGTCAGAGGTATGGAAAGACCCGGCCGGCCAAGCCAGTAGCCGGCCGGGTAAAAGGAAGGGTGGGTGCAGGCTCGCCCTCACCCCGGCCCTCTCCCGGAGGGAGAGGGGGAAAAGCGGTCGGGTGCAGGCGCGGTCCTCTCCCAGGGAGAGGGGGAAGAGCGGTCGGGTGCAGGCGCGGTCCTCTCCCAGGGAAAGGGGAAAGCGCCAGCCCTAGCGCTTGGCCTTGCGCTTGTTGCGGTACTGGTCGATAACCACGGCGACCACGATGATCAGCCCCTTGATGATGTCCTGGACGTAGGCGTCCACCCCGAGAAAGGTGAAGCCGCTGGCCATGGTGCCGAGGATCAGGGCGCCGATCACGGTGCCGGTGATGCGCCCTACCCCACCCGCCAGGCTGGTGCCGCCGATCACCGCCGCGGCGATGGCGTCCAGTTCGTAGGACATGCCCATGCCGGCCTGGCCGGTGGCGGCGCGGGCCGAAGCCACGACCCCGGCCAGGCCCGCCAGCAGGCCGGCGATGCTGTAGACGATGATCAGGTGCTTCTTGACGTTGATGCCGGAGATGCGCGCGGCCTGCATGTTGCCGCCGATGGCATAGGTGTACTTGCCGTACTTGGTGTAGCGCAGGGCGATGTGGAAGATCACCGCCACCACCAGGAAGATGATCACCGGCATGGCCCCGGCGCCGATGGCGGTGTAGTTGTCGGACAGCATGCTGATCGGCTGGCCTTCGGTGTAGTAGCGCGCCAGGCCGCGGGCCGAGACCATCATGCCGAGGGTGGCGATGAAGGGCGGGATGCCGGTGACGGCGATGATGCTGCCGTTGATGGCACCGGCCAGCAGCCCGACCCCTAGGCCGGCCATGACCGGCACCCAGACCGGCAGGTCGGTCAGCGAGGGAAACACCGCGCGGCCGAAGTCCGAGGTTTGGGCCAGACTCGCCGCCACCATGGCCGACAGCGCTAGCACCGAGCCGGAGGAAAGGTCGATGCCGGTGGTGATGATCACCTGGGTCACGGCGATGGCCAGCAGGCCGATGATCGAGACCTGCAGGATCATCAGCACCAGGCGCTGGGAATTCATCAGGAAACTCTGGTCGCGCAGCACCCAGCCGAAGGCCTCGAAGGCCAGGCCGATGCCCAGTAGCACCAGCAGGATGCCCAGTTCGGTGGGGATGCGGCGCCGTGGGCGCGCGGTGGGTAGCTCGGCGGTTTTCTTGTCCAGGAGGGCACTCATCTTGTTCTACCTCGTTATAGGCCGGAGGCGGCGGGCAGGCACCCGCCGCGCGTGACGCGCGCTAGTGCAGTACGGGATTGCCCGAGGCCAGGTGCATGACCCGCTCCTGGGTGGCTTCGCCGCGATCGAGAAAGCCGGTGACGGTGCCTTCGTGCATCACCATCACCCGGTCGCTCATGCCCAGGACCTCGGGCAGTTCGGAAGAAATCATGATTACCGCCAGGCCCTCGGCGGCCAGCTTGGCGATCAACCGGTAGATCTCGGCCTTGGCACCGACGTCGATGCCGCGGGTGGGCTCGTCGAGGATGAGGATGCGCGGGCGGGTCATCAGCCAGCGGGCGATCAGCGCCTTCTGCTGGTTGCCGCCGGAGAGGTTGGCGATGCACTGGTCCAGCGAGGGGGTCTTCACCCGCAGCTGCTGGCGCATCTCCTCGCAGAGCTGATCGAGGCGCTGCTGCTGCACGAAGCCGCCGCTGGCGAAGCCGTTCAGCACTGCCACCTCCATGTTTTCCCCCACCGACAGGCAGGGAAAGATGCCGGTGTCCTTGCGGTCCTCGGTAAGCAGCGCCAGGCCTTTCTGGATGGCGAGGCAGGGATCGTTCATGCGCACCGGCTGGCCATCGATGCGGATCTCGCCGGCGGTGGCCGGGGTCACCCCGAACAGCGTCTCGGCGACGTTGGTGCGCCCCGAGCCCATCAGCCCGGCGATGCCCAGCACCTCGCCGGCGCGCAGGTCGAAGGAGACGCCGGAAAACACCCCGTCCAGCCCCAGGTCGCGCACCGACAGCAGCACCTCGTCACGCGGCGCGGTGCGTTCCGGGAACAGCTGGGTCAGTTCGCGCCCCACCATCATGGCGATCAGGCCGTCGCCGTTCATGCTGTCGGCGCGCTGCAGGCCGATGTACTGGCCATCGCGGAACACCGCGACCTCGTCGGCGATCTGGAACACCTCGTCCATCTTGTGGGTGATGTAGACGATGCCCTTACCCTGGGCCTTGAGGTCGGCAATGATGGAAAACAGGTGCGCCACCTCGGTCTCGGTGATGGCCGAGGTGGGTTCGTCCATGATCAGCACGTCGCTGTCGTAGGACACCGCCTTGGCGATTTCCACCATCTGCCGCCCGGCGATGGACAGGCTGCCCACGCTGTCTTCCGGATCCAGGGCGATGCGCAGCCGGTCCAGCAGAGCCTGGGTCTGGCGACGCATCTTGCCGTGGTCCACCAGGTGCAGGGCATTGAGCGGTTCGCGACCCAGCCAGATGTTCTCGGCGATGGTCATGAAGGGCATCAGGTTGAGTTCCTGGTGGATCATGGCGATCCCCGACTGCAGCGCCTGCAGCGGCGTCTCGAAGCGCACCGGCACGCCGCGCAGCCGCACCTCGCCGGCATCGGGCTGGTAGATGCCGGCGATGATCTTCATCAGCGTCGACTTGCCCGCACCGTTCTCGCCCATCAGCGCCAGCACGGTGCCGGGACGCACCCGCAGCTGCACGTGGGACAACGCCTTGACGCCGGGAAACTCCTTGGTGACGTCGACGATTTCCAGCAGGTATTCGCTGGGTGCGGCCGTGGCCGCAGGGGCGGGAGCTGTGGCAGGGGTGGCGGAACTGAGCATGATCACGATCTCCTCGCGGGCGCCGACCGGGCGGCGCGGGCCGCTGGTCAGTGAGGGGTGCGGGGCGCAGGGCTGGCCGTGACGGCATTCGTCAGGTGCTGACAGGTGCCCGGCGGACAGGAGATCGGAGACCCATGCAGGGACAGGAAGCGGGATGGCATGACGGCACCTTTTATTCTTGTTGAAGGGCGCGCTCGCCGAGGCAAGCGTGCCGCTGTACGTCTTGGCTTGCTCTCGACTCTATTGGAAAATAAATTCCAGTCAATATATTTTTGGAATTTTTAGGTGATAACGATCACCGGTTTCCTGCCCAACTGGCGCCGGGTGGAAAGGCCCCGAATAGACGAAACGGGCAGTCCGCTGCCGGACTGCCCGTTTGGTGTGGAAAACCGTGCTGTCGCGGCGCCGTGCCCTCATTCCAGGGCAGCCGCGGCGCCTCAGGTCATTTGGTCATGGCCTGGAATTCGGCGACGTTTTCTGGGGTGATCAGGCGGAAGGGAATCAACACATTCTGCTCGCCCGGGGTCTTGTTGATCATCTTGAGCGCCGCATCGAGGGCCCCTTCGGCCTGGCCCTTGGCGTCCTGGAACACCGAGACCGTCACCAGGCCCCGCTTGATGGCGGCCAAGCCATCCGGCGTACCGTCGACCCCGGTGACCAGCACGTCCTTCTTGCCGGCCTGACGCAGGGCCATGGCCGCGCCGATGGCCATCTCGTCGTTGTTGGCGAAGATGGCGTTGAGCTCCTTGCCGGCCAGCAGCCAGTTGCTGGTCAGGTCCATGGACTTGTCGCGCTGCCAGGCCGCGGTCTGCTCCTCGACGATCTTGATGTCCGGGTACTTGGCCAGGACTTCCTTCACCCCGGCGGTGCGGTTGTGGGTGGAGTTGTTGGCCAGGTCGCCCAGCAGGATGGCCACCTGGCCCTTGCCGCCGAGCTTGTCCGCCACGTACTGAGCCTGCAGGCGGCCGGCTTCCTTGTCGTCGGAGGTCACCGCCACCACGCCCGCCGGCAACTTGGGATCGTCGGGGCGGCGGTTGATGTAGACGATGGGCACGCCGGCCTTGGTGGCGGCCTCGGTCAGGGTCCGGGTGGCGGCGGTGTCCACCGGATTGACGATGACCGCATCGACCTTCTGGCTGATGAAGCTCTGCACCTGGCTGAGCTGCTTGACCACGTCGTTGCGGGCGTCCTCGAATTGCAGCTGCACGCCGTCGGTCTTGGCCTTCTTGGTCATGTATTCGCGCACATAGGTGAGGTAGTTGTCGTCGAACGACGACATGGTCACCCCGACCTTGAGGTCCGCCAGGGCCGCGCTGCTGCCCAGCAGCAGCGACAGCGCCAGGGTGGCAAAGCGAGTTTTTTTCTGCATGGTTCAGGCTCCATTCGTGGGGTGACGATCAGCAAGGGGATCAGGCAGACGCAACGGCCAGGCGCACCTCGGGCGCCACGCGGTCTTGAACCGGGCGGAGCCTGGGCGGACGCCGGACAGCGTGGGGATCAGTGGGGGCGGTAGAACACCGCGGCGCCGGGCGAGGCGCAGAGCACGGCGCCGCTGCGCTCGTGGCAGAACAGCCGGCCCAGCAAGGCGAGCAGCCGGGAGGGACGCTGCACCTTGAGGCGGTGCACGGTGGCGAGGACGAGACGGAAGGAATGCGTGGAGTGGTTCATGTGACGGCACCTATTATTGTTGTCGGGGCGCACGGCCCTGGTGACTCGTGTGTGCAACTGCTCTCGACTCTATTGGAAATTTAATTCCACAACAAGAGCAAAATAGAAATTTCATTCGACATTCGCGGACGACCGCCGTGCGCGTCCCTGGGCACCTGTCAGCGACCGCTCCGCCGTCTCTGCGCGGCCCTCTACCGCCAGGCTTTCGCCCGTTCGGGCACTCTGCCGCGCCGCCTCCAGGATCGCCAGGCAGGCCAGGGTTTCCCGCGGCGTGACCGGCAAGGGCGCGCCCTGGGTCAGGGCGGCCAGCCAGCCTTCGTAGAACAGGTCCCAGCGGCCCCGTTCGCTCGGCACCCGCGAGCGCTCCTCGCCCACGCTCAACCAGCCCCAGCGCTGATGTTCCTCGGCGCCCCAGCTGCCCTTTTCGCTGCGCGGGGTACGCCCCTGGCGCAGGGCCGCGGCCTGGCCGTCCAGGCCATCGACGCTATAGACGCCTCGCTCGCCGACCACCCGCAACCGCTGCGGACAGCGCTGCAGGCCGCTGCCCGAAAGGTGCGAGACCACCCCCGAGCGATGACGCAGGGACAGAAAGAATTCCCGCTCCCGCGCGGGATCGCCACGGGGGAACTGCGCCTCGGCATAGACCCGTTCGACCGGCCCGAACAGCAGCAGCGCCTGGTCCACCAGATGGCTGCCCAGTTCGAGGAGCAGGCCCGCCTCGGTGCCCAGGCCCGCCGCGGTCAGGTCCGTCAGTTGCAGGCGCGACTCGAAGAGGCGTACCCGTCCCAGGCGCTTCTCGCGCAGCAGGCGGGCCAGGGTAAGCAGATCCGAATCCCAGCGGCGCGGTTGATGGATGCAGAGCGGGACGCCACGCCGTTCGGCCAGCGCCAGCAGCTCCTCGGCTTCTGCCAGGGTCCTCGCCAGCGGCGACGCGCAGACCACCGGCAGGCCCCGCAGCAACGCCTCCCGCACCTGCGCCTCCCGTTCGCCGAGGGGCGTGGCGATCACCAGGCTGTCCACCCCGGCAGCGATCAGACCGGCCATGTCGGCATGGCAGGTGACGCCGGGATACGCCCTGCTCAGCTCGGCGCCTGGCGCCGGCGAGCCGGTCACCAGCCCCACCAGCTGGGCACCCGGGGTACTGGCGATCAGCGGCGCCTGCAGCAGGCGCCCGGGGCCGTCGTAGCCGACCAGTCCGATTCTCACGTGCGGAGCCTCCCCTGCAGGCAGCTCATCCCTGCGGGTGACCTAATCGTAGAAGGCCGGCCGGCTGGGCAGGGTCACCGGCTCGATGGCGCCGCTGTCCTGCGCCTTGATGCAGGCGTCGGCGGTGACCGCGGCGATATAGCCGTCCCAGGACGATGGCCCAGTCAGCTGGCCAGCGGCGAGGTCGTCGATGAAGGCCTGCAGCTCCACGTCGTAGGCGGCGATGAATCTGTCCTTCCAGTCCATCAGGATCTCGTTGGACAGCCGCGCCTCGCTGCGCAACTGCACCGAGGTCGGCTCCGGCAGGCGGGCGATGCCGCGCTCGCCGACGATCTCGCACTGGATGTCGTAGCCGTACTGGCAATTGACGAACACCTCGACGTCGATGCGCACGCCCTTGGCCGTTTCCAGCAGCACCACCTGGGGATCGCGCAGGTGCTCGCGCGCCGCCGGCGCCTTGCGCGGAAAGACCACCTGGGCGGAGACGTAGTGATCGTCCAGCAGCCAGGCCAGCACATTGATCTCGTGGATCAGGGTGTCGGTGATGGCCATGTCGGTGCTGTAGTGCTCGCTCACCGTGGGATTGCGGTGAGCGGCGTGGATCATCAGCGGCGCGCCGATGCGATCGGCGTCGACCACTGCCTTGAGCTGGCGATAACCGGCGTCGTAGGGCCGCATGAAACCCACCTGCACCAGCCGCTTGCCGTGGGCCTGCTCGGCCTCGACGATGCGCCGGCAGCCCTCGGCGGTGGTCGCCAGGGGCTTTTCGCAGAACACCGGCTTGCCGGCGGCGATGGCGGCCAGCACGTATTCCTCGTGGGTCGGGCCCCAGGAAGCTACCAGCACCGCCTGGACGTCCGCCGCGGCGATCAGCGCATGGCCGTCCGGGTAGACCTCGGCGGCGATGCCCAGCTCCTGGACCACCCGGGCGGCCTGTTCGGCGTTGATGTCGGTCACCGCCACCACGCGACTGCCCAGCAGGGTGTGGCTCAGGCGGCGGATGTGTTCGCGGCCGATGGCGCCGGTCCCGATGACACCGATGTTCAAGGTCATGACTTCATTCTCCGATTTGGACTTGTTGTGGAGTGAGCGGCGCTCAGTACTGGCGGGCCTGGGCGGCTTTTTCCCTGAGCACACGGGCGACGGCGGCGATCTTTTCGCTGGTGGCGACCTCGGCGCCGCCTACTCGCCACCAGGACAGGTAGCCGTGCAGCATGGTCTTGGGCAGCACCTTGATGTCGATCAGGGTGGAAACCGTCTGCCGCCGGGCATCGGCCAGGGCCGCTTCCAGCTCCTCCAGGGTGCGCACGCTGTAGGTCTTGCAGCCGTAGGCGGCGGCGCTCATGGCGAAGTCCACCGGCACGAAGTCGCCGTCGAGCCGGCCGGTCTCCGGATTGCGGTAGCGGAATTCGGTGCCGAAGCTGCCCATGCCATGGCCGACCTGCAGGTTGTTGATGCAACCGAAGGTCATGTTGTCGAGCAGCACCACGTTGATCTTGCGCCGCTCCTGGATGGAGGTGGCCAGCTCCGAGTGCAGCATCTGGTAGGAACCATCACCCACCAGCGCATAGACCTCGCGCTCGGGCTCGGCCAGCTTCACCCCCAGGGCGGCGTTGATCTCGTAGCCCATGCAGGAATAGCCGTATTCCAGGTGATAGGTGTTGACGCCCTTGCTCTGCCAGGCGCGCTGCAGGTCACCCGGCAGGCTGCCGGCGGCGGCGACGATGATGGCGTCGTCGTCCAGCCGCTCGTTGAGCCGGCCGAGCACCTGGCTCTGGGTCAGGGAGGAGCCGGTCAGGCGAACGAATTCTTCCAGCACCGCCCGTGGCAGGTCGTCGTCGATCTCCGGGACGAAGTCGGCGCCGGTGTAGCCCACTGCATAGACCCGCTCCACCTCCTGGCGATAGCGCTCACGCGCCTCGCCCACCTGGGCGCCCCAGCCGGCACGATAGTCGGTGGCGCCCAGCGCCTCGGTCAGCGCCAGGAGCGCTTCGCGGGCATCGGCCACCACGGCCAGGCCGTCGAGCTTGCCGGCGTCGAAGGCGGCCACGTTGAGGTTGAGAAATTCCACCTCGGGATGCTGGTAGAGCCATTTCGAGGAGGTGGTGAAATCGGTGTAGCGGGTGCCCACGCCGATGATGAGGTCGGCCTCCTTGGCCAGCAGGTTGGCGGCCAGGCAGCCGGTCTCGCCGATGCCGCCGACATTGAGTTCGTGGCTGGAGACGACCGCGCTCTTGCCGGCCTGGGTCTCGGCGAAGGGAATCTCGAAGCGCTCGGCGAAGCGCTGCAGGGCCTCGGCGGCGGCGGAATACTTCACCCCGCCGCCGCAGATCAGCAGCGGCTTGCGCTTGCGCTTGAGCAGCTGCACCGCGTCTTCGATGGCGGCGGCCACCGGCGGCCGGCGATCCAGGCGGTGCACCCGCTTGGCGAAGAAGTAGTCGGGATAGTCGTAGGCCTCGCCCTGGACATCCTGGGGCAGCGCCAGGGTCACGGCGCCGGTCTCGGCCGGATCGGTCAGCACGCGCATGGCGTTGATCGCCGCGCTCATCAGCTGCTCGGGGCGGTTGATGCGATCCCAGTATTTGCTCACCGCGCGAAAGGCATCGTTGGTGCTGATCGACAGGTCGTGGAATTGCTCGATCTGCTGCAGCACCGGATCGGGCTGGCGACTGGCATAGACGTCGCCGGGCAACAGCAGCAGCGGAATGCGGTTGGCGGTGGCGGTGGCCGCGGCGGTCAGCATGTTGGCCGCGCCCGGGCCCACCGAGGAGGTGCAGGCATAGATCTGCCGGCGCAGCTTCTGCTTGGCGAAACCGGTGGCGGCATGGGCCATGCCCTGCTCGTTGCGGCCTTGGTGCACCACCAGGTCACCGGCCTCCTGCTCCAGCGCCTGGCCCAGACCGAGCACGTTGCCGTGGCCGAAGATGGTGAAGACGCCGGCGACGAACTTGGTCTCGACGCCATCGACACTGAGGTACTGGTTGTCGAGAAATTTCACCAGGGCCTGGGCCATGGTCAGACGTTGGGTGCTCATGGCTTCTCCCCGGTCACTTGGCGGTGGGCATGCTGAATTCGGCGCCCTTGGCGATGCTGTCGGGCCAGCGCTGCATCACGCTCTTGTAGCGGGTGTAGAAGCGCAGGCCTTCTTCGCCATAGGCGTGGTGATCGCCGAACAGCGACCTCTTCCAGCCACCGAAGGAATGCCAGGCCATGGGCACCGGGATGGGCACGTTGATGCCGACCATGCCCACCTTGATGGTGCGGGCGAAGGCGCGGGCGATGCCGCCGTCTCTGGTGAAGCAGGAGACGCCGTTGCCGAATTCGTGGGCGTTGATCAGCGCCACCGCACTGGCGAAATCCGGAACCCGCACGATGCCCAGCACCGGGCCGAAGATCTCTTCCTTGTAGATGGTCATCTCCGGGGTCACGCCGTCGAACAGGGTGGCGCCAACGAAGAAGCCATTCTCGGCGCCGGGCACCTTGAAGTTACGGCCATCGACCAGCAGCCTGGCGCCCTCCTCCACCCCCTTGGTGATGTAGCCCTCGACCTTGGCCTTGTGCTGACCGGTCACCAGCGGGCCCATGTCGGCATCGGCTTCCACGCCGTTGCGTACCCGCAGGGCGTCGATGCGCGGCAGCAGTTTTTCGATCAGGGCATCGCCCACCTCGCCCACCGCCACGGCGATGGAGATGGCCATGCAGCGCTCGCCGGCCGAACCGAAACCGGCACCGATCAGGGCGTCGGCGGCCTGGTCCAGGTCGGCGTCTGGCATCACGATCATGTGGTTCTTGGCGCCGCCGAGGGCCTGGACGCGCTTGCCACGACGGGTACCTTCCTGGTGGATGTATTCGGCGATGGGCGTGGAGCCGACGAAGGAGATGGCCTCCACGTCCGGGTGCTGCAGGAGGGCGTCCACCGCCACCTTGTCACCCTGGACCACGTTGAACACGCCATCCGGCAGCCCCGCCTGCTTGAGCAGCTCGGCGAGCAACAGGCTGGCGGAAGGATCGCGTTCGGAAGGCTTGAGGATGAAGGTGTTGCCGGTGGCCAGCGCCATGGGAATCATCCACAGCGGCACCATCACCGGGAAATTGAAGGGGGTAATGCCGGCGCACACGCCCAGCGGCTGGCGCAGGTTCCAGTTGTCGATGCCGCCGCCGATGTTGTCGCTGTAGCTGGTCTTGGCCAGGTGCGGCGCGGCGCAGGCGAATTCCACCACCTCGATGCCGCGGGTCACCTCGCCCATGGCGTCGGACAGCACCTTGCCGTGCTCGCGGGTGATCAGTGCCGCCAGTTCCCTGTGGTGCTGGTCGAGCAGCTCCTTGAAGCGGAACAGGATGCGCGCCCGCCGCAGCGCCGATTGCTCGGACCACTCGGGAAAGGCCGCCTTGGCGGCGGCGACGGCCTGGTCCACGGTCTGCACCGTGGCCTGGGCGACCCGCGCCTTGACCACGCCCTCGGCCGGGTTGAAGACGTCGCTGAAACGCTCGGCCTGGGTCGAGACCGCGCCGTTGATGTAGTGCCCGATGACGGGGGTGTCGCTCATGTTCTGGCTCCTGGTGGCCTGGGGGTCGCCGCTGCGGCGCGTGCGAAAGGGATTAGCGCGTCAGCAGCCACTCGTGCTGCGGATCGTTGTGGAATTTCCAGACCCGCTTGGGGCCGGCCATCACGTTGAGGTAATAGGACTCGTAGCCATAGGGCACGCTGACCGGGTGATAGCCGCGCGGCACCAGCACCACGTCGTGGTCCTCCACCGCCATGGCCTGGTCCAGATCGCGCTCGTCGGTGTAGACGCGCTGGAAGACGAAGCCCTGTCCCGGATCGATGCGGTGGTAGTAGGACTCCTCCAGCAGACTCTCCGCCGGCAGGTTGTCGCGGTCATGGCGATGGGGCGGATAGCTGGAGGAATGCCCGGACGGGGTGCGCACCTCCACCACCAGCAGCGAATGGGCCGCCGCCGTGTCCGGCAGGATGTCGCAGACATAACGGGTATTGGCGCCCTTGCCGCGGGTGGATCGCTGCATGCTCGCCGGCTCGATCAGCCGCGGCGGCAGCCGGTCTGCCACCACCGGATTGCCCGGCGAGGTGCAGACGGCGATTTCGGCGATGCTGTCGGCGGTCACCCGCGCCTCGCTACCGGGCGGCAGGTAGGCAGCATAGGGCGAGACGTCCTCGAAGACGCTCTGGCGCCCGGCCAGCCCGCGCCAGGCGAAGTCGCCCAGTTGCGGATGCCCGCCTTCGATACTGGCGCCGCCGCTGAGCAGCACGATGCAGACCTCCAGGTCACCCGCCAGCACCGGCAGGGACTCGCCCGCTTGCAGGCGATGGGCGGCGAAGCCGACATAATCCAGGGCACCGGCCGGGACACTGACGATGTCGCGGGCGCTCCGGTCGGCTTTGACGAGCAGATTCATCACAGGTCTCCTCAGGCAGTGGCCTGCGCCACCAGCTGGCGCAGATGGTCGTAGCCCTTCTTGGCGTATTCGTAGGCCGGCGCCACGGCCGGGTCCTGCTCGGCTTCCACCACCAGCCAGCCCTGGTAGCCGGCGGCCACTAGCACCTTGAGCAGCGCCGAGAAGTCGATGTCGCCATCCCCCGGCACGGTGAAGGTGCCGTTGAGGATGCAATCCGGAAAGCTCCACTGGTTGTTGCGCGCCAGCTGCACCACGGCCTTGCGCACGTCCTTGAAGTGCACATGGCAGACCCGGTCGATATGTTGCTGCAGCACGCTCAGGGGATCGCCACCGCCCATGTAGCAGTGACCGGCATCGAACAGCAGGCCGACGTCCGGGGAGGTCAACGCCATCAGCCGGGCGATGTCCTCGGGCGCTTCCACATAGGCGCCCATGTGGTGGTGATAGGCCAGGCGCAAGCCCTGGCTCAGGGTGAAGGCGGCCAGCCGATCGAGCTTCTCGGCATAGGCCTGCCACGCGGCGTCGCTGTGGAAGCGCGGCCGCTCGATCAGGGGAATCCGCTGGCCCTGGATGGAGCCGGCCACCTCGCCATAGACGAGCACCCTGGCGCCGTTCTCGGCCAGCAGCCGGCAATGGGGACGGATCGCCTCGATCTCGGCCTCGACGTCACGGTGTGCCAGACCGCTGGAATACCAGCCGGATACCAGCTCCAGGTCATGCTCGCCGAGCACCTCGCCCAGCGCCTTCGGCTCGCTGGGAAACTTGCCGCCCAGCTCGAAGCCCTGGAAGCCGATTTCCTTGCCCTCGCACAGGATGGTTTCCAGCGGGGTGTCGCCGCCCAGGGCCGGCAGGTCGTCGTTGGCCCAGGAGATGGGGTTGATGCCGATCTTGAGTTGTTGTTGTGCGGTCATGTCAGCCTTGCTCGTCAGGAGGCGATCAGGCGCGGGCGTCGCGCCAGGCCTGGATCAGGAATTCGAAGTTGCTGCGGATCTGCGCGATCAGCGCGCGGTCGTCGATCTCGCCGGCCAGCCAGGCCCGACTCGGCTGGGCGAAGATGGTCCGGCCCACGGCGAAACCCTGGCAGCGCTGGCTGGCACTGGCCTGCCGAAAGCCTTCGGCCAGCTCCTCGGCCGGGGCGTTGAGGCCCAGCAGCACCACGCCCTGGCAATGGGGATCGCGCTCGGCGATCAACTGGTCGAGTTGCCTCCAGACGGCGGCCGGCTGCGCCTCGATCTTCCACCACTCGGGATAGATGCCCAGGTTGTACAGCCGCTTGATGGCGCGATAGAGAACGTCCGGCCGGCTGGACGCATGGTTCTTCGGCGGGATGACCTCCAGCAGGAGCTCATGACCGCTGGCCTGGGCCGCCTGGTACAGCCCCTTCAGCTGGGCCTCCTGCTCCAGGCGCAGCAGCGGCTCGTCATCGGGGTGGAATTGCACCAGGCACTTGATGATCTGCTCGTTCGGCCAGCTCAGCAGGGTGCTGCCCACCGAGCGACCATGCTCGAAGGCCAGGGGTCGCGAATTCTGCAGCTCCACCGGCCGGGCGATCCACCAGCCACGGCCGCTGGCGGCATTCAGGGCGTCCTGGCCGAAGCGCTCGTCGGCCAGCAGCCCGACGTCCGCCGCCACGCCTTGATCCGCCAGCGCCTGCTCGACCTCGGCGATGGCCTGGACGAACAGTTGCTTGAGCGCCGGAATCCGCGCCGGATCGGCGCCGACCTGCTGGGCGCTTTCCACCAGCTGGTAGCGGTGATCGAAGGCGAAGATGAACAGCTGTTGCCAGGCGCGGCGACGGACGCTGACCCGGTGCAGGCGGGTGAGCACGGGATCGAGGTCGGGCCGGGTGATGGGCACCGGGCTGTGGTGGAGGTAGTCCAGTTCGGCCAGGGTCGGCATGGCCGGGGCGCAGCCATGGCGCGACACCACCAGCCCGCCGCAGGCATTGGCCAGCCGGCAGCATTCGGCATCGTCGCCACCGGTCAGCCAGCCGCGCAGGAAGCCGGACATGAAGGCATCGCCCGCGCCCAGCACATTGAGTACCTCGACGCGGATGCCGCGATGGATCTCGCCTTCCTCGAGACGCGCCGGAATGGCACCGTGGAGCACCGTGCAGCCCTGGGCGCCGAGCTTGACCACCAGAGTCGCCGCGGTCACCTCGCGCACCCGGCGCAGGGCGGTGAGCAGGTCTTCGCTGCCCCCGGCGATCTGGAATTCCTCCTCGGTGCCCACCACCAGGTCGAAGCGCGGCAGGATGCGCTGCACATGGGCGCTGACCTCGGCACTGGCGATGAAACGGGTCTCGCCATCGGCCTTGCCGGTCAGCCCCCAGAGCACCGGGCGGTAATCGATGTCCAGCACCCGCTTCACGCCATTGCGCTCGGCATAGTCCAGGGCCCGGCTGCTGGCCTGGAACACCCCCTCGGTGGAGAAGTGGGTACCGGTGATCAACAGCGCCTTGGCGCTGGCGATGAAGGCCTCGTCGATGTCGTCCGCGCCCAGCGCCATGTCGGCGCAATTCTCGCGATAGAACACCAGGGGAAAGGTCTCGCGGTCCTTGATGCCCAACAGCACCAGGGCGGTGAGGCGCTCGCGATCCACCTGGATGCCGCGGATGTCGCAGCCTTCCTGCGCCAGCGTCCGGGTCAGGAAGCGGCCCATATGGTCGTCGCCGACCCGGGTCAGCATCGCCGACTTCAACCCCAGGCGCGCGGTGCCGAAGGCGATGTTGGCGGAGGATCCCCCCAGGTACTTGGCGAAGCTGCTGACGTCTTCCAGCGGCGCCCCGATCTGCTGCGCATAGAGGTCGACGCCCAGTCGCCCCAGGCAGATGACATCCAACTGGCGCCCGCTGGCGAAGAAATGATCACCCATGGGTGGCTCCTGCTTATTGTTATCGGCCAACCGCGCGGACCCGAGGGGCCGAACGTGTGAGTGAGCTCAGGCTAGAACGACGCCGCGGACAAATCAACAAATTTTCCACATGGGATTTTATGGAATTTAATTTCCATAACTGGCGTACACTGCTCCTGCCGCCCCACTTCGACGCCGCCCGGCGAATGGGTTAAGTTGCCGGCACAAGAATCCCTACCGTGAGATAGCCCATGTCCTCCGACTCCCCGGCCGACGACCCCCTCAGCAGCGTGCCGCTGGCCGATCCGCCCGGCAACGTCGAGCAGTTGCTGGCCTGCATCGCCCGTGACTACGAGGCCCTGCCGCGCCAGCTGAAACGGGTGGCCGCCTATGTCAGCCAGCAGAGCGACAGGGTCATGGTGGATCGCATCAGCGACATCGCCGGGCAGTGCGAGGTGCACCCCTCGGCCATCGTGCGCTTCTCCCAGCGCTTCGGCTTCAAGGGCTTCAGCGAGATGCAGGCGCTGTTTCGCGAGGCCTACACCCACAAGACCACGCCGGTACAGAACTACCAGCAGCGCATCCGCAGCATGATCGCGAACAAGAGCCAGCGCGCCAGCAGCGGCGATCTGGCCCGCGAATGCATCAACGCCACCCGCTCGGGTCTGGATCGACTGGCCGAGGAACTGGACGACGCCGCCTTCGACAAGGCCGTCGACCTGCTGGTGAACGCCGAGAACATCTATGTGGTGGGGGTGCGCCGCTCCTTCGCCGTGGCCGACTACCTGGTCTACAACCTGCAGCACACCAACAAGCGCATCCACCTCATCACCGGCCTGGGCGGCGGCTATCGCGAGCAGATGCGCAGCATCGCCCAGGGCGACCTGCTGATCGCCATCAGCTTCAGCCCCTATGGCAAGGAAAGTCAGCAGTGCGTGCGCATCGCCCAGCACCACAAGGCCAAGACGCTGATGATCACCGACAGCAACCTCTCGCCCCTGGCCAAGCGCGCCGATTCGCTGCTGCTGGTCAACGAGGGCAGCGCCTTCGCCTTCCGCTCCCTGAGCGCCACCCTCTGCCTGTGCCAGGCGCTGTTCCTGGCCCTGGGCTATCGCCTGGAGCTGAAGATGGACGAGATCCAGCTGCCGCTGGACGAGGACGACTAGCCGGGAGCGGCCGCACGCAGCAGCCGGCCAGGCCCCGACAGCGCCGCGCAAACGCTTGATCGACAAACAGAAATTTCTTGAGCAGAAGGCTTGACAGCCACCGGCGCCTTGCCAATAATGCGCGCCTCGGATGGCTACGTAGCTCAGCTGGTTAGAGCATAGCATTCATAATGCTGGGGTCCGGGGTTCAAGTCCCTGCGTAGCCACCACCTATTTTCAAGGGTCAGCGTAAGCTGGCCCTTTTTTATTGCCCACGAAAAAGTCCACCGTGGCACCGCTTCTAGTCCCCTCTCCCCTTGGGAGAGGGTCAGGGTGAGGGAACGCCCTGCCTCCACGGATAATTCCCCCAAGCCACATCTGGCACCGCTCTTCGTCCCCTCTCCCCCCGGGAGAGGGCTAGGGTGAGGGCCCCCTTCACGCCAACCTCAGCCCCGCCCATGAAAAAGCCCGGCCTAGGCCGGGCTCGATCACCGCGCAAGCAGCTTACAGCGCGACCTTCTGCTTGCTCTCCACCTCTTCCACAGCCGCTGCGTCCTGGGTGTCGATGGACTGCACCAGCGCCTTGGAGCTGAAGGCCCGCAGGTCGCGCAGGAAGTTGTCGCGCCAGGAGGCCAGGTCGGCCTGGCGGATCACCCGCATCATGTCCTCATAGCGCGACTTGCGCTCTTCCAGCGGCATGCGCAGCGCCCGGTCCAGCGCCTCGGCCATGCCGACATGGTCATAGGGATTCACGATCAGCGCGGAGTTGAGTTCGCGCGCCGCTCCGGCGAAGCGCGACAGCACCAGCACGCCCGGATTTTCCGGGTCCTGGGCCGCCACGTACTCCTTGGCCACCAGGTTCATGCCATCGCGCAGCGGCGTCACCAGACCCACGTCGGAGGAGCGGAACAGCCCCATCACCGTGCGCCGGTCATAGCTCTTGTTCAGGTAGCGGATCGGCGTCCAGTCCAGCTCGGAGAAATGCCCGTTGATATGGCCGGCATGGCTCTCCAGCTGACGGCGGATGTTCTGATAGGAGACCACGTCCGCCCGCGACGAGGGCGCGATCTGCACGAACTGCACCGCCCGGTGATGCTCGGGGAAATGCACCAGCAGCTTCTCGAACGCCTGGAAGCGCTCCACCAGCCCCTTCGAGTAGTCGAGTCGGTCGACGCTGACAATGGTCTTGTAGGGCACGCCCTCGATGCTGCGCGAGATGAACTGGCGCCGCGTGCGATAGGACTCGGCCTGCTTCTGGATGACGTCCGGCATCACGCCGATGGGATAGACGCCCACCCGGAAGTTATGCCCGTAGGCGGTCAGGCTGCCGTCCTTCTCCAGCACGCCGCGTACCTCGCGGGTGATGTAGTCCTGGAAGGCCAGCTGGTCGGTGTCGGTCTGGAAGCCGATCAGGTCATAGAAGCACAGGGTCTTGAGCAATTCGTTGTGCGGCGGGATCGCGGTGAGGATCTCCGGCGCCGGAAAGGGAATGTGCAGGAAAAAGCCGATGCGGTTGCGGATGCCCAGCATGCGGCAGGCTTCGGCGAAGGGAATCAGGTGATAGTCGTGCACCCAGATGATGTCATCGGGCTTGAGCAGGGGCTTCAGGCGTTCGGCCATGGCCATGTTGACGCGCCGATAGCCGTCGTACTCTTCACGGTTGTAGCGCGCCAGATCGATCCGGTAGTGGAAGATCGGCCAGAGGGTGGCGTTGGAGAAACCGCGGTAGTAGTGGTCGTAGTCGCGCTTGGTCAGGCCAAAGGTCACATAGTCGATGTTGTCCTTGGTCTGGGTCTTGGCCGGCCCGTTTTCCTTGACCGTCTCGCCGTTCCAGCCGAACCAGATGCCGCCCGACTTGCGCAGGGCGTCCAGTACGCCCACTGCCAGACCACCCGCGGTCGCCTTGCCTTCTTCGATCGGGGCCACCCGATTCGATACCACCACTAAACGGCTCATCCTAATCTCCTTGCTTATAATGTGGCGCGAGGTCACGGCTCAGCTGCTGCAGCCAGAGGGCTACCGCTTCCACCGAAGGCAGGCGGGTCTTGGCGACCGTCTCCCCCTCTCCTACCTTGACGGTCAGACCGCCTCGCGCATTGACGACAGTGAACCCCTCTTCATCGGTACGATCGTCGCCGAGAAACACCGGCAGGCAGCCGGCAAAGGGTTCCAGTTCGAGAAAACGAGCGATGGCCTCGCCCTTGCTCGCCGCAGCGGGCTTGAGTTCGAAAACGCACTTGCCCGGTTGCAACTTGAATTCGGGATGGTCGGCGGCGATGCCTTCGGCCAGTTCGCGCACCAGGGCTTCCTTGTCCGGCGCCTGGCGATAGTGCAGGGCGAAGGCCACGCTCTTGCGCTCCAGCAGCAGGTCCGGATGGTCGGCCAGGGCCGCTTCCAGGCGGGCGCCGACCTGCGCCAGCACCGCGGCGTCCAGGGTCACCCGATGGATCTCGCCTTGGGGATCGCGCCATTCGGCACCATGTACGCCAGCCGCCGGCAGTTGCAGCGGCCTGGTGAATCCGTCGATCTCCGCCAGCGGTCGCCCGGAGACCACGGCGACGCCATGGTGGCGCGCCAGCTGCTCGAGCGCAGCGAGAGTTTCGGCGGGAATGAAAACCTGTTCCGGACGTGGCTGCAGTTCTGCCAGGGTGCCATCCAGATCGAAGAAGAAGGCCAGCGGCTGGCCCGATGAGGTGAGGCTGTCGAGGTCGATCATGGAAGGTACGACTGCCGGGTCACCGTATGGTTCGTTCACACCTTCCGGCAGTGCCGAGGAATTCCCCTTGCCGGCTCGTAGTCGGATTTAGGGAGATGCTCTAGCAGCCCTGCCTTTGGAGACAACCATGAACAAGCCCGATATCACCAAGACCCCCGAAGAGATCGACGACATCCAGGACCGCATGGGCGACATGCGCGAACTCGACTTCAGCGATCGCAAGGACGAGCGTCAGGGCCGTGCCGGCGACGAGATGGATGAACGCGACTACGAAGGCCAGTTTCCCGAAGAGCGCGTGCGCCAGGCCGGCATGACCGGTGGCGAGACCCTGGATCATCAACCGACCATGGACGACGCCAGTCCGGAGACCTTGCTGGACGAGACGGGTGCCCGCTCGCCAACCGACTACGGCGATGCCTGGCCCAACGACAAGGAGCTGAGCGTGGTCGAGGACAGCGACATCGGCGGCGGCTCCGGCCAGGATGAAGCCGAACTCGGTCGCAGTCATCCCCTGGACGGCCAGGCCTGGGACGGCGAAGCCGACGAACCCAACGAAGCCGAGACCCAGAGAGACGCCCGCTACGCCGATCTGGATGCGAACGAAGAAGACCTCGCCGGGGACACCGGTCTGGACCTGGACGAAAAGCGCGCCGATCACTGAGGCCGCTGAAGGCCTAGTCGAGCAGCGTACAGGCCATCACCAGCGCATCTTCCCGGCCGCCGACCGCGGGATAATAGTCCCGCCGGCGGCCGATCTCGTTGAAGCCATAGCGTTCATACAACCGGTAGGCCGCCTGGTTGCTGGCGCGCACCTCCAGAAAGCACTCGTTGGCCTTGGCCTTGCGTGCTTCCTGCAGCAGGTGTTCCAGCAGCCGCAGACCGAGACCACGCCCCTGGCTTTCCGGCTTGATGGTGATGTTGAGCAGATGGGCCTCATCGAGGATGACGTTGATCACCCCGTGCCCCACCTGCTGCTCGCCGGCCGTCATAACCCAGCAGTCGTAGGATTTCAGCGCATCGCTGAAGATGCCGCGGGTCCAGGGATGGCTGAAGGCCTGATATTCGATCTTCAATACCGTGTTCAGATCGGCTTCGGTCATCCGCCGAAAGCTCACCGCATCGTTCATTGCTGTTCCATCCAGCGGCGCCGCAACGGGCGCATGGCTTGCCAGAGCGCGGCCTTGGCGGCCGGCTCTTCCATCAAGATATCCAGTCCCGGCACCAGCCAGGCCGGTCCCAGGGCGGTGTCCTGCTCCACCCCCGTGAGCTGCGCATCCTCGATGCCACTGCAGCGCCGCGCGGCGCCGCCGATCAGCCAGAGGCCCAGGCCTTCGCCCAGGCGCTCCTGGTGCCCCGAGACGAAGCTCTGCACGAATTCGGCCGCCGCCGCCGGGCCCTGGTCGAGTTGGCCGCTGTTGAGCAGCGGCCAGCGAATGGGTTCTTCACTGACGATCCGCGGCGTATCCGGCAGGCCGGCAGCGCGCAGCAGATCCCGCAGCAGCAGATAGGCGGGATCGCGCGAACCCAGGGTGTCGCCGGTGGGCAACTCCAGCAGCAGCAGGCAACGCCCGGCCTGGAGCAGCTGCAGGGCAAAGCGCGGCGCCGGCTCCCGCGGTGGCAGCGGCGCCCGCTCCGGTTCCGGCTCGGCCATCGGAGTAGCAACGGGCTTCAGCGCCGCGGGTCGCGGGATCTCGATACGCGGCCGATGCGCCGCCGGTGCCTCGACTGCCGCAGCGACCGGCACGGCCTTGGCCACCGGCTCCGGGCGGACCACCCGGGCGGCGACGGGCGCCTCTTCCGGCTCCTCGACCCACAGGGCTTCCGGCCGCGAAGGCGCGGCGAAGGGCAACACCGTGCGCGGCACCCAGACATCCAGCTGCAACGCCTGCAGATAGGCGCGACGACGCGCCTCGGCGGCAAGCGAGGGGCTGATGGAGGGGGCGGGGTCGGACATGGGCGGATCCTTCGGACACGCGGCAGGATTATGCGGGGCGGCATTGTCGCGCGGATCGCCGCGGATCGAAAGGCCGCCCTGCCCATCGGTCCCACCGCGGTCACATCGAAGGCTCTGGCGTCTGGAGTACAATGGCGCTTTTGTCTGGTGCGGTCCCCGCCATGATCGACCCCAAACGCGTCCTGCGTACCCTCGCCGAACACTGGCACCTCATCGACCCGCTGTGCGCCCACTTCGACAGCGGCACCCTGGGCCTGGCCGAGTTGCGTGCCCGCCTGGCCGAACAGCTGCCCGAGCGCACGCCGGCCGACCTCACCGCCCTGCTCGACACCTGGATCCGTCTGGACATCCTGGTGCCGGTGGCCAAGAGCCCCAATCGCTTCGAACTCAATGGCCAGATCCACGATTTCCTCGGCTATCTCAGGCGCGAACACCGGCTGGGCCTGTGCCTGGAGATCGAGGCCTACCTGCGCCACCTGGAGCGCCTCGCCGGCCACATCCGCGAAGCCTTCGACAACCGCGACGGCCCCGACCTCGTTCGCCAGCTGCGCCTGCTGGACATGCGCGTGCGCGACGTCCTCAAGAAGCTGGCCAACGATGGCCACGCCCTGGAAGGCGTCGCCGAGCGCGCCAAGACCAGTGATCGCCAGATCCCCCTACGGCAGCGCTATGCCGAGGTGCTGGCCACCTGGGACGAATACGTCGAGCCGATGATCCAGTTGGTCGCTGCCGACGGCGCCTTCGAGCGCGGCGTGCATCGCGTCGAACAGGTACTGCTGCACCTGCTGGGCGAACAGCAGCGCCTCGGCCAGCTGGTCGACGACGACCTGCTGCTGCGCACCCAGGCGCGCATCCTGGAGATGCACAACGCTGCCCAGCTGGCGCTCAGACGTGCCCGCGAATTGCTGCTGCCGCTGCGCGAGGAAGCGCGTCGGCACAATGCCGTGACCCGCGGCGCCGCCCTGGCCCTGGCCACCATCCGCCGCAAGGGCCTCGACGCCGTGCCCCAGGCCGCCCTGCCCCTGTTCAGCCGGCCGCAGAGCGTCTTTCTCGGCACCACCGCCCAGGTGGAAAGCTATGTCTACGCCCTGGCGCGCTTCGAGCCCAAACCGGCGCGCTTTCCCAGCCAGAGCAGTCGCCCGCGGGACAGCGAACGCCCGGCCGCGCCCCGTACCGCCCGCGAGATGCTCGATCTCTGCCAGGACGCCCTGCCGCTGCCGGATCTCATGGCCTGGCTGCTGGAACAGGAGCCGGCCGGCGACACCGACGAGTTGCTCTACTGGTTCTCGCGCCTGTCCCGCGATGCGCGCTTCCAGCGCCAGCGCCTGGACCGCCGCCAC
Organism: Pseudomonas sp. Pso3; assembly: GCF_055393275.1. Classification (NCBI taxonomy): domain Bacteria; kingdom Pseudomonadati; phylum Pseudomonadota; class Gammaproteobacteria; order Pseudomonadales; family Pseudomonadaceae; genus Pseudomonas; species Pseudomonas sp. Pso3. Next base: position 4,341,335 of record NZ_AP043687.1, read on the forward strand.
TACGACACCCTCGAACACCGCGTCAGCCTGTGCTCCTACGCCCTGACAGCCCGATCTCTCGCGAGCGACGCCCATGCAACTTGATCTCAACGAAATGACCCAGCTCGCGCCCATCTTTCGCGAGCTGTTCAAGGGCTATCACCTGTCCCGCAGCGAGCCCGAGAGCTACGCCCAGCTCAGCCAGCAGCAGGACCAGTACCGCGCCCTGTTCCGCGCCCTCGGCTTCGAACTGGTCTGCGATCCGCGCGGCTTCTACTACTTCGTGCCCGAGCAGATGGGCGCCCAGGTCAACAAGACCGCCCAGCGCCTGGCGCTGTTCACCTTCATCCTGGTCGAGCACCTGGCCGACCAGGGCCGCGACCCCCTGGCCGTGCTCGACGGCGGCACCCTGGGCCGGCACGAATTGCCGGCGCTGCTGGACAAGTACCGCGACCTCTTCCTGCAGGCCGAGGTCACCACCCAAGAGGAGCTGGAGGAAAAGATCCTGCGCCGCCTGACCCAGCTCGGCTTCGCCCTGGACAGCAACGGTACCTACCGCTTCCTGCCGCCCATGCACCGCTTCCTCGATGTCTGCCTGACCGTGCAGCAGGATCGCGACCTGGCCGCAGGCCTGCATGCCAGCGACCTGCCGCTGCCGGCACCGACCCTCGCCAGCGACGAAGACGGCAGCGAGCAGGAAGACGCCGACGAGGATGACGAAGAGGCCGCCCTGGCCCGCGCCATCGCCGCAGAACGGGAGTTCGACCTATGATCCGCTACGGCATCAGCCGCTTCGCCCTGCTCAACACCGCCGGCTACAGCCTCGGCCTCTTCCCGCTGGAACAGCCGCTGTCGGTCTACGGCGCCAACAACCTGGGCAAGAGCGCCTCGATCAACGCCCTGCAATTCCCCATCCTGGCGCGGCTCTCCGACATGAGCTTTGGCAAGTACAGCAACGAGCAGTCGCGCAAGTTCTACTTCGCCACCGACACCAGCTACATCCTCATCGAACTGCGCCTGGCCCACGGCCCCCACGTCATCGGCGTGGCCGGTCGCGGCCCGGGGGGCGGCTTCGGCCACCAGTTCTTCGCCTATGCCGGCGAACTGGACCTGGCCCACTACCAGCGCGACGGCGCCTGCCTGCGCCAGCGCGAACTCTTCGCCAGTCTGGAGCGCGCCGGCCTCAAGGCCTATGAAGTCAAACCCGAGGAATTGCGTCGCCTGCTGGTTGGCGGCCATACCAGCGTCCCGCTGGACCTGACCCTGATCCCGCTGCGATCCACCAGCGAACAGAGCCTCAAGACCTTCCGCGCCCTGTTCATCAACCTGCTGCACATGCGCGAGATCACCGCGGCCAAGCTCAAGCAGCTGTTTCTCGATGCCTTCGAGCACAGCCTGAGATCCGGCAGCGTCGACTACATCGCCGCCTGCGAGGAAGCCTTCCGCGACGTGCGTCGCATGGAGCAGGACTACCAGTCGCTGGTCGCCGCCGGCCCGCTGGTCGAAGCCCTGGCCAATGGCGTCGAGCAACGCGACCGCCTGAGGGGCAAGCTGCATCGCCTCTCGCCGCTGCTCGACAGTCTGCTCGGCACCTGGCAGCACTACGCCCTGGACCGCCGTGACGAACTCCTGGCCCAGACCGAACACTACCGCCAGGAACAGGACGGTCTGCAGCAGAGCCAGCGCGACGGCACTAGCGAACTGATGCGCCGCGAGCGCGAGATCAGCGGCCTGCAGCGCTGGCTCGCCGAGCTGGCCCAGCTCAAGCACCGCTTTGCCCTGGTGGACTCCACCGCGCCCCTGGAAGCCCAGTTGCTGGCCGCCAAGGACGCCCACGACGAACTGGCCGGCGCCCTGTCCCAGGCCCGCCAGTTCAGCAGCGAAGACCTCGACCAGCGCGTCCGCGAACTGGAGCAGCGCCTCAAGGCTATTCGCCAGCAACTTGACCACGCCGACAACAACAGCTACGCCCGCCTGCGCGAGGAATTTAGCCAGGCCGACGTCGACCGCCTGATGCGGCTGTTCAATGGCCAGCTGTTCAGCCTGCCACTCGGCCCCAAGGGCGTCGAACTGAGCGAAGACGGCAACTGGGTAAAGACCTTCGAAAGCATCCTGGCGCGCTTCCAGGGCGATCGCCTCGAATTGCCGGGCCTGTCCCTCGACCTGTCGGGCATTGAGCCACCCACCCTGCAGGCCCTCGCCGATCGCGCCGCCCTGCGTGACCAGAAGGACCGCCTGGAGCGCGAACTCAAGCAGCTCAAGGCGCAGCAGGGTGTCAGTCTCGACCGCCAGGCCAGCAAGGCCCAGGCCGAAGCCCTCTACCAACAGGTCCTGGATGCCCAGAAGGCCCTGGAAGACTTCCGTCGCTGCCAGACCCTCGGTGCCGAGGAAAACGAGAAGCTCGAACAGCTGGCCCAGCTGGAAGCCGCCCAGGACGAACTGAGACGCGCCGGCGACGCCTTCACCGAGCGCGTCCAGCAACTCTCCGCCAAGCTGCAGCTGATCGGTCGCCAGCTGGCCGACCTGGAAGCCAAGGACCGCACCCTGGCCGACGCCCTGCGCCGCCGCCAGCTGCTGCCCACCGACCTGCCCCAGGGCACGCCCTTCATGGAGGCGGTCGACGATTCTCTGGAAAACCTGCTGCCGCTGCTCAACGACTACCAGGACACCTGGCAGGCCCTGCAGCGCGCCGACACCCAGATCGAGGCGCTCTATGCCCAGGTCCGCCTCAAGGGCGTCGCCAAGTTCGACAACGAGGAAGATCCCGAGCGCCGCCTGCAGCTGCTGGTCAACGCCTACGCCCATCGCCAGGACGAAGCCCTGACCCTGGCCAAGGCCCGCCGCGCCGCCGTCACCGACATCGCCCGGACCCTGAGAAACATCCGTAGCGACTACGACAACCTCGAACACCAGCTGCAGCTGTTCAATCGCGAGATCAATCGCAAGCAGGTCTCCAATCTGGAGAGCTTCCGCATCGTCCTGGCGCCGAACAAGGAGGCGCTCAAGCACATCGACCAGATCATCCACAGCGCCGGTCAGTATGAGGAAGGCGAAACCCTGTCGGTCTTCGATCTCACCCAGGACAGCAGCCAGGACCAGAAGAACGAGGACGCCAAGGAATACCTGGCACGCCTGGTGGCCGCCAACGGCAACCAACTCGGCCTCAAGGACCTCTTCGAGCTGGCCTTCGAGATCACCAAGCAGGGCGGCCAGCCGATCCTGCACACCGACATCGACGGCGCCGCCTCCAACGGCACCACCATGACCATCAAGGCGCTCACCAACATGTACCTGTTGCTGCACCTGATGGACCGGGAGCAGGCCGCCAAGATCCGCCTGCCCTACTACCTAGACGAAGCCGCCGACATCGACGAACGCAACCAGCAGGCGCTGATCGAGACCAGCCAGCAACTGGGCTTCGTGCCCATCCTGGCAAGCGTCAAACCCCAGGTCAGCGCCCAGGTCGCCATCGACCTCGAAGGCGGCAGCGGCCCCGGCGGCATCTACATCGACGAAGCCGACTGGAAATACATCGCCAAACGCGACCTGGCCCTGCCCGAACCTGCGTGAGCCCCTGCCAGAACGCAAAAAGCCCGGCATCTGCCGGGCTTTTTCTTGCTCTTGTAACGCTGCGATAGGTTGGGTTGAGCGCAGCGACGCCCAACATCCAGCTGATCGCGGCCATGGGCCGCTCCTACAGCATGCGGCCGCTCCTACAGCATGCCTCCTTGTAGGAGCGGCCGCATCGGCGGACCGCCATGGCCACAATAGCCGGGCGCAGCCGGGCTGTTGTGGCTCTTGTGCTCTTTGCAGAATGCCAGCAGCGCCCGTCTAGCAGGCCCTACTCCAAACTCTTTACCACTCCGCTCCTGGTCCCCTCTCCCCCCGGGAGAGGGCTAGGGTGAGGGCAACCTCAGCTACGTAGCGTCAGGTGTCCGCTGGCCGATCATCTGCTCCCAGCGCCTAGGCGCCCTGAGGCCCGACCAAACTTTTCCCGCCCCAAAGACAACACCCCCGCCAGTGTGAACTGAGCGGGGGTGCTGGGTGTTAGGCGCTTGACGATGACCTACTCTCACATGGGGAAGCCCCACACTACCATCGGCGATGCATCGTTTCACTTCTGAGTTCGGGAAGGGATCAGGTGGTTCCAATGCTCTATGTTCGTCAAGCAATTCGGTTGGCTGGCCAGGTGATGGAGCTGCCTGGCTGGCCCAATTGGGTCTGTGATCGAAGTAGACGTGTCGTCTTGGGGTCTTGCGAACCCACGCGCCCGTTTTCGGCGTCGTCTTCCTCACGCTCTGACACGCGGTCAGATTGTTTGGGTGTTATATGGTCAAGCCTCACGGGCAATTAGTATCGGTTAGCTCAACGCCTCACAGCGCTTACACACCCGACCTATCAACGTCGTAGTCTTCGACGGCCCTTCAGGAAGCTCAAGGCTCCAGTGAGATCTCATCTTGAGGCAAGTTTCCCGCTTAGATGCTTTCAGCGGTTATCTCTTCCGAACATAGCTACCCGGCAATGCCACTGGCGTGACAACCGGAACACCAGAGGTTCGTCCACTCCGGTCCTCTCGTACTAGGAGCAGCCCCTCTCAAATCTCAAACGTCCACGGCAGATAGGGACCGAACTGTCTCACGACGTTCTAAACCCAGCTCGCGTACCACTTTAAATGGCGAACAGCCATACCCTTGGGACCGGCTTCAGCCCCAGGATGTGATGAGCCGACATCGAGGTGCCAAACACCGCCGTCGATATGAACTCTTGGGCGGTATCAGCCTGTTATCCCCGGAGTACCTTTTATCCGTTGAGCGATGGCCCTTCCATACAGAACCACCGGATCACTAAGACCTACTTTCGTACCTGCTCGACGTGTCTGTCTCGCAGTCAAGCGCGCTTTTGCCTTTATACTCTGCGACCGATTTCCGACCGGTCTGAGCGCACCTTCGTACTCCTCCGTTACTCTTTAGGAGGAGACCGCCCCAGTCAAACTGCCCACCATACACTGTCCTCGATCCGGATAACGGACCAGAGTTAGAACCTCAAGGTTGCCAGGGTGGTATTTCAAGGATGGCTCCACGCAGACTGGCGTCCACGCTTCAAAGCCTCCCACCTATCCTACACAAGCAAGCTCAAAGTCCAGTGCAAAGCTACAGTAAAGGTTCACGGGGTCTTTCCGTCTAGCCGCGGATACACTGCATCTTCACAGCGATTTCAATTTCACTGAGTCTCGGGTGGAGACAGCGCCGCCATCGTTACGCCATTCGTGCAGGTCGGAACTTACCCGACAAGGAATTTCGCTACCTTAGGACCGTTATAGTTACGGCCGCCGTTTACCGGGGCTTCGATCAAGAGCTTCGCTTGCGCTAACCCCATCAATTAACCTTCCGGCACCGGGCAGGCGTCACACCCTATACGTCCACTTTCGTGTTTGCAGAGTGCTGTGTTTTTAATAAACAGTCGCAGCGGCCTGGTATCTTCGACCGGCATGAGCTTACGGGGTAAACCCTTCACCCTCACCGGCGCACCTTCTCCCGAAGTTACGGTGCCATTTTGCCTAGTTCCTTCACCCGAGTTCTCTCAAGCGCCTTGGTATTCTCTACCCGACCACCTGTGTCGGTTTGGGGTACGGTTCCTAGTTACCTGAAGCTTAGAGGCTTTTCCTGGAAGCATGGCATCAACCACTTCTCCTTCTAAAAGAAGGATCGTCATCAGCTCTCGGCCTAGACCGTCCGGATTTACCTAAACGATCAGCCTACCACCTTAAACTTGGACAACCAACGCCAAGCTGGCCTAGCCTTCTCCGTCCCCCCATCGCAGTAACTAGAAGTACGGGAATATTAACCCGTTTCCCATCGACTACGCCTTTCAGCCTCGCCTTAGGGACCGACTCACCCTGCGTCGATTAACGTTGCGCAGGAACCCTTGGTCTTTCGGCGTGCGAGTTTTTCACTCGCATTGTCGTTACTCATGTCAGCATTCGCACTTCTGATACCTCCAGCAAGCTTCTCAACTCACCTTCACAGGCTTACAGAACGCTCCTCTACCGCATCACCAGAGGTGATACCCGTAGCTTCGGTGCCTGGTTTGAGCCCCGTTACATCTTCCGCGCAGGCCGACTCGACTAGTGAGCTATTACGCTTTCTTTAAAGGGTGGCTGCTTCTAAGCCAACCTCCTAGCTGTCTA
>NZ_AP043687.1:4352500-4420000 GCF_055393275.1 Pseudomonas sp. Pso3
TAGCTAAATGACGAAGCCAATCCCCAAAAGTCCGTTCTACCCCAAAAGCCACCTCGTGGCCGCCAGCGGGGTGGCCGCACTCTTGAGTCTGGCCTTGCTCGTGTTTCCCTCTCAGCAGGTCGAGGCGAAACGCACTTCCATCAATCTGGATGTTGAACAGGACGCCCGGCGCGTCGTGCAGGGTCAGGATGACCTGAGGGAGCAAGTGCTCGCAGATACTCAAGCCGCGGACACCCAGTCCCCCTCCCCCTTTGCCCAGGTCGCCCCTGAGCAGACGGAAGCTCAGACCGCCGAGGAAGCGCCTGCCGAAGAGGAAGTTGCCGCCACCGAGAGCGTCGAGCCGCAGTGGAAGACCGAAACCGTGCGCAAGGGCGACACCCTCTCGACCCTGTTCGAGCGGGCTGGCCTTGCCGCTGCCGTGGTGCACGAGGTGCTGGCCAGCAGCAAGGAAGCCAAGAAGCTGACCCGCCTGCGGGTGGGCCAGAAAATCGAGTTCCAGCGTGATCACTCAGGTGACCTGCTGGCGGTGCGCACCAAGCTCACCGCGCTGCAGACTCTGTCGCTGGTCAAGTCCGACCAGGGCTATGAGGTCGAGCACAAGACCGTTACCCCGGACATCCGCAAGGCCTATGCCCAGGGTCGGATCAGCAGTTCGCTGTTCGCCTCGGCGCAGAAGGCCGGACTGTCCCATGACATGACCATGGCGCTGGCCACCATCTTCGGCTACGACATCGACTTCGCGCTGGACATCCAGGAAGGCGACGAATTCGAAGTGGTCTACGAGGACAAGGTGGTCAACGGCAAGCACGTCGGCTACGGCAACATCCTGGCCGCCCGCTTCGTCAACAAGGGCAAGGCCTACACGGCCGTGCGCTACACCGCCAAGAACGGCACCACCAACTACTACACGGCGGAAGGCGGCAGCATGCGCAAGGCCTTCATCCGTACCCCGGTGGAGTTCTCGCGGATCAGCTCGCGCTTCACCATGGGCCGTTTCCACCCGGTGCTGAACAAGATGCGCGCGCACAAGGGCGTCGACTATGCCGCGCCCACCGGTACGCCGATCCATGCCACCGGCGACGGCAAGATCGCCAAGTCCGGTCGCGAGAATGGCTACGGCAACGTGGTGATGATCCAGCACGGCAAGACCTACACCACCGTCTATGGCCACATGAGCCGGATCGCCAAGGGCATGCAGGCCGGCGCCTCGGTGAAGCAGGGCCAGGTGATCGGCTACGTGGGCATGACGGGGCTGGCTACCGGTCCGCACCTGCACTACGAATTCCGCATCAATGGCAACCACGTCGATCCACTCGGGGTGAAACTGCCGATGGCCGATCCCATCGCCAAGAACGAGATCTCGCGCTTCCTGGCCCAGAGCCAGCCGCTCATGGCCCGCATGGACCAGGAGCGGGCGTCGCTGCTCGCGATGAACAAGCGCTGAGATGGAGCGCTACCTGGGGGTGATGTCAGGCACCAGTCTGGATGGACTGGATATCGCCCTGATCGAGCAGGATGAGCGGACCCGTTTCGTCGCTGCCCTGGGCGTGCCCATGCCGGACGCGCTCCGCCGCGAGCTGCTGGCGCTGTGCGCGCCCGGCGACAACGAGATCGAGCGCATCGCCCGGGCCGAACAGGCCTGGGTCGGGCTGGCTGCCCAGGGTATCGCCGAACTGCTGGCGCAGCAGGGACTGACGGCCGCGGATATCCGCGCCGTGGGTAGCCATGGCCAGACCATCCGCCATCTGCCGGCGCAGGGCTACACCCTGCAGATCGGCGATGCCGCCCTGCTGGCCGAACTGACCGGCATCGATGTCATCGCCGACTTTCGCCGCCGCGACCTGGCCGCCGGTGGCCAGGGCGCGCCCCTGGTCCCGGCCTTCCATGCCGATCTCTTCGGCCTGGACCGCCCGCGCGCGGTGCTCAATATCGGCGGCTTCAGCAATGTGACCCTGCTGGCGCCGGGTCTGCCGGTACGAGGCTTCGATTGCGGACCGGGCAATGTGCTGCTGGATGCCTGGATCCACCACAGCCAGGGGCGGCTCTTCGACGCCGATGGCGCCTGGGCCGCGCAGGGACAGGTCGTACCGGCGCTGCTGCAGGGGCTGCTGAGCGATCCCTTCTTCGTGAAAAGCGGACCAAAGAGCACCGGGCGCGAGCATTTCAACCTGCCCTGGCTGCAAGCGCATCTCGCCCAGCATGAGGCGCTGGCTTCGGCCGATGTTCAGGCTACCCTGGCCGAATTGAGCGCCCGCAGCATCGCCGACAGCATCCTGGCAGCCCAGGTGGTGGACGAGGTGCTGGTCTGTGGTGGGGGGGCGCACAACCGGGATCTGATGGCGCGTCTGGCGCGGCTACTGGCGCCGGCCAAGGTGCAGAGCACCGCAGCCTATGACGTCTCGCCGGACTGGATGGAAGCCATGGCCTTTGCCTGGCTGGCCCAGCGTTTCTGCGAGCGCCTGCCCGGCAACTGCCCGGAAGTCACCGGCGCCCGCGGCCTCCGTGTCCTGGGTGCGCTCTATCCGCACTAGGCCAGAGGCTGTGCAAGGTCAGATGGAGAAGGACTGACCGCAGCCGCAGGTGGTGGCGGCGTTGGGGTTCTTGATGACGAAGCGCGAACCCTCCAGGCCTTCCTGGTAATCCACCTCGGCGCCGGCCAGGTACTGGAAGCTCATGGGATCCACCACCAGGTGCACGCCATCGCGCTCGATGACGGTGTCGTCATCGGCGGAATCTTCATCGAAGGTGAAGCCGTACTGGAAGCCCGAGCAGCCGCCACCCGTGACGAAGACGCGCAGCTTCAGGCGGGGATTGCCCTCTTCCTCGATCAGGTTCTTCACCTTGCTGGCCGCGCCCAGGGTGAACTGCAGGGGGGTCGGGGTGAAGGTTTCAATGGTCATTGCCGTAGTCTCCCGGCTTGCGCCGAACACAATTCAGTCAGGAAATTATCCGCTTGCCCGAGCAAAAGGGTCAACTATTGCACGACCACGGGAGCCTGGCCGAGATGGCCGGAGTGAATGACTTGCCGGCAGCGCCACTCTAATATCGCGCCGCCCGATGACGCCGATTGATAAGGAGAACGCCCCGATGCTCTATCTTTGGTTGAAAGCCTTCCACCTGATTGCCCTGGTCTGCTGGTTCGCCGGCCTGTTCTATCTGCCGCGCCTGTTCGTCTATCACGCCCAGAGCAGCGACGCCGTGAGCCATGAGCGCTTCTGCCTGATGGAGCGCAAGCTGTACCGCGGCATCATGCTGCCGGCGATGATCCTGACGCTGGTGTTCGGCATCGGCCTGCTGGTGATCAACCCGAGCTGGCTGACCCAGGGCTGGATGCACACCAAGCTGGCGCTGGTGGTGGTGCTGATCGGCTATCACCATGTCTGCGGCGCCATGCGCAAGAGATTCGAGCGCGGCGAGAACAAGCGCAGCCATGTGTTCTATCGCTGGTTCAACGAGGTACCGGTTCTGGTGCTTATCGCCATCGTCATCCTGGTGGTGGTCAAACCCTACTAGGTGCGCGGTAGATCCGCCGGCGACCGGCGTTTTCCTGGAGAAAGCAGTATGCAGCGTTATGCCCTGGTAACCGGTGCCTCGTGCGGGATCGGCCTGGCCCTGGCCGAGGCCCTGGCGCGGCGGGGTCAGCCGCTGATCCTGCTGGCGCGGCGCAAGGACAAGCTGGAGAGCATCGCCGCCGAACTGGCCCAGCGCTTCGACGTGGAGGTGCTGTACCGGGTCTGCGATCTGGCGGAGCCGCTGCACCTGACCGGTCTGCTGCACGAACTGGAGCAGAGCGAGAGAGCCATCGGCCTGCTGGTCAATTGCGCCGGGATCGGCAGCGGCGGGGATTTTCTCGCCGCCGACTGGCCGCGGGTGCAGGAGCAGCTGGAGCTGAACATCCTGGCGCTCACCCGCCTGTGCCATGCCCTGGGCCAGCACATGGCGATCCAGGGGGGCGGCCAGATCCTCAACGTCGCCTCGACCGCGGCCTTCCAGCCCATTCCCTACATGAGCAGCTATGCGGCGACCAAGGCCTATGTGCTGCACTTCTCCGAGGGCCTGCGCGAGGAACTCAAGAAGCGGGGGGTGTCGGTGTCGGTGCTCTGCCCCGGCCCGACCCGTACCGCCTTCTTCAAGAACGCCGGGCTGCACACCGGGCGCATGGAGCAGGGCAAGCTGCTGATGTCCGCCGAAGAGGTGGCCCTGGCCGCGGTGCACGGACTGGAAAGACGCCAGGCGGTGATCGTCCCGGGCTGGCGCAATCGCCTGGGCAGTCTGCTGCCCCGCTTCTTCCCCCGCGCCCTGGTGCGTTCGGCCGCGGTGCGGATCGGCAAACTCTTTCAACCCGCGTAAGGGTGATCCCGCCGGCGGCACCTGACCCCGGGCGGCAGCCGCTGGTACACTCGGGGTCTATTCAGCCAGCAGGAGATCGACGTGGATTGTCTGTTCTGCAAGATCGTCGCCGGGGACATTCCGGCCAAGGTGCTCTACGAGGACGATCAGGTCATGGCCTTCCATGACATCGCCCCGCAGGCGCCCGTGCACTTCCTGGTCATTCCCAAGAAGCACATCGCGACCCTGCACGACCTCAGCGAGGCCGATGACAAGCAGCTCGCCGGCCATATCCTCTTCACCGCCCAGCGCCTGGCGCAGGAACAGGGTTGCGAGGAAGGCTTCCGCGTGGCGATGAATTGCAACGCCCTGGGTGGCCAGACGGTCTATCACATCCATATGCATGTGCTGGGCAAGCGGCAGATGACCTGGCCTCCGGGCTGAGCCACGTTCTGTCCTCCCTTCGCCCGCCAAGGAGATCACCTTGAGATCCAAGCGCCTCTACTCCCCCCTCGATCGACTGCTTATCCAGGCGGATACCGCCTTGCGTACCCTGACGCCCTTCAGTGGCGCTCCCACCCGCAGCTCGCCGGCCATTCCGCTCAAGGACGCCGAACTGAGCGACGAGGAACGCCGTCACGCGGCCGGCCTCATGCGCATCAACCACACCGGCGAGGTCTGCGCCCAGGCGCTGTACCAGGGTCAGGCGCTGACCGCCAAACTGCCGGAAGTGCGCGAAGAAATGGAAAAGGCGGCCGACGAAGAGATCGATCACCTGGCCTGGTGCGAGCAGCGCATCCGCGCCCTGGGTGAGCGTCCAAGCCTGCTCAATCCCCTCTTCTATGGCCTGTCCTTCGGGATCGGCGCCGGTGCCGGCCTGATCAGCGATCGCCTGAGCCTGGGCTTCGTCGCGGCTACCGAGGATCAGGTCTGCCGCCATCTGGACGAGCACCTGGACAAGCTGCCGGCGGCCGACGCCAAGTCCCGCGCGGTGCTGGAACAGATGCGCAGCGACGAAGAGCAGCACGCCGAACATGCCCTGGCGGCCGGTGGCTGGCGCTTCCCCGCGCCGGTCAAATACGGCATGAGCTTGGTCTCCAAGGTGATGACCAAGACCACCTACCGTATCTGACCTGCAGCTGGCGCCCACGAAAAAGCCCTGCCTTGGCAGGGCTTTTTGCTGTTCGGACGACTAGATGTCGAAGAAGACCGTTTCCTGCGGGCCCTGCAGATGGATGTCGAAGCGATAGGCCAGGCGGCCATCGATCTCGCAGCGATGCGCCAGCAGGGTGGCCCGGCGTTCCGGCTCCGGCAGGTTGTAGACCGGGCAGCGGGCGTTGGCCTCGGCTTCATCGTCGAAGTAGAGGCGGGTCTGCAGGTGGATGTTGATGCCGCGGGCGAACAGGGTGACGTTGATGTGCGGCGCCATGGGCTGGCCGCGCTGGTCCTGGACCTGGCCGGGCTTTACGGTGTGCAGCGTCCAGTCGCCGGCATCGAAGGTGGTGGCTGTGCGGCCGAAGCCGTTGAAGGCCTTTTCCACGTCGTAGACCGGATCGTAGTGGCCCTGGTGATCGGCCTGCCAGAACTCCAGGAAGGAGTCGCGCACCAGGTTGCCGTTGCCATCGAACACCTGGCCGGTGAGCAGGATGTGCTCGCCCGGCGCGCCGGGCTTGGCCAGCTGGTTCCAGATCTCGACCTCGCGGGTGGGGTTGCCGGCGGCGGCCAGGGCCAGGCCGATATGCACATAGGGGCCGGCGGTCTGGGAGGGGGTTTCCGGCAGCAGGTCGTGGCGGTTGGGGGTCATGTCGGCGTCCTCAGTGGTGTTCGAAGAACGTCTGCCGCGCGCCGCGGGTGACGATGTCGAAGCGATAGGCCAGGCAGTCCATGGGATTGGCCATGCTCATGTCCAGGCGGGCGATCAGAGTCTGGACGGCGTCGGGATCGGCGATGGACTTGACGATGGGGCACAGCGGGATCAGCGGATCGCCCTCGAAGTAGAGCTGGGTGATCAGCCGGGTGGCGATGGCCGGCCCCATGACCGAGACGTGGATGTGCGCCGGACGCCAGTCGTTGCTGCCGTTGCGCCAGGGATAGGGACCCGGGCGGACGGTACGGAAGACATAGTTGCCCTGGCTGTCGGTACGGGTGCGGCCGACGCCGCCGAAGTTGGGATCGAGCGGTGCCAGGTAGACGTCGTTCTTGTGCCGATAGCGACCGCCAGCGTTGGCCTGCCAGATCTCCACCAGGGAATTGGGCACCGGCTTGCCGAACTGGTCACGCAGGGTACCGAACAGGATGATGCGTTCGCCCTGGGGCAACTGGCCGGTGCCGAAGTTTAGCAGCAGGTCGTTGTCGTGCGGTCCCAGCGGCAGCCGCGATAAGTCCGGGCCACTGCGCTCGGAAGCCGTCTGGTGCTGCAGGCTGACCAGCGCCTGGCGCGGCGAGCGGGGAATCGAGGATTTGTAGGCGGGCGTATAGGCCTGGGGATGCCAGGTGCGATCACGGGCGACGTAGCGAACGTCGTGGGGCTTGTTATGCATTGGAATGCTCCACGGAAGGATCGGGGCCAAAGGCTGGCTGATCCCAGTGTGGCCCAGGGCGCCGCCTGGCTGAATTGAAAGCTGCGCCCTTACCCATAACCTAATGGTTAAGTGTCAACTCGCCGGCCACCTCGCGCAGGACCTCGCAGAATCTCTGGGTTGCCAACGACAGGGGCACGCTGCCATTGCGGCAGATGCCGACCGAACCCCCGGCTTCGCGCACGCCAAGCTCCACCTCCACCAGTTCGCCGCTGGCCAGGTCGCGGCGTACCGCATCGAGCGGGGCGATCCACAGGGCCTCGCTCTGGCGGACGTACTGGCGGCTGAGGGTCGGCGACAGGGTTTCCAGCCGCTGGGGACTGAGAGGAATGCCGCACTGGACGAAGAGACTCTCGGCGTGGCGGCGGATGGTGGTCCCGGGCAAGGGCAGCACCAGGGGATAGCGCGCCAGGGTCGCCAGGTCCGCCGGCAGCGCCTGGCTCAACGGATGTCCCGGGCGCACCACCAGGGTCAGGGCCTCGGTATAGAGGTGTTCGAAGTCGAGGCCATGGATGTCCGGGCTGTCGGTCATGCGGCCGACCACCAGATCCAGGTCGCCGACGCGCAATTGTCCGAGCAGATAGGCGCTGGGACCGGTGGCGACGTTGACGATCAGCTGGCGATGACGGTCATGCAGGCGCATCAGGACCTCGGGCAGCACCTGGCTTTCGACCGTCGACAGGACCCCGACCCGCACCAGGCCGCCGGCCTCGCCACCACGCACCAGTTGCATGCCCTCGCGCAGGGCCTGGACGCAGGGACCGGCGTGGCGCAGGAACAGCAGGCCCGCCTCGGTCAGGGTCACCTCGCCCTTGCCGCGCTCGAACAGGCGCACCTCGAGGATTTCCTCGAGTTCGCGGATGGTCTTGGAGATGGCCGGCTGGGACACGGCGATGGCATCGGCGGCCTTGGCGAAGCTGCGCTGCTGGGCGATCTCCAGAAAGCACAGCAGGTGGCGAAACTTGATACGGTTGTCGAGATTCATGACGCTCTCAAGGCAAGGCACGGGCCAGAGACTACCACCCGGCGGTCACGGAAAACCCTTGGAGTCAGCAGGGGCATCCTTTGCTACAGTGCCGCCTTGTCTTCCGAGATCTCTCCATGTCGATCCGTGCCCAGCAGAAGCTGCAAACGCGCCAGGCGCTGCTGGAATCGGCACGCCTGCTGATGAACAGCGGCCGCGGCTTCGGCAGCCTGAGCCTGCGCGAGGTGAGTCGCCAGGCCGGGATCGTGCCGGCGGGTTTCTATCGCCACTTCGCCGACATGGAGAGCTTTGGCCTGGCGCTGGTAGCCGAGGTGGGCGACACCTTTCGCGACGCCCTGCGCCAGGTGCGTCATCACGAACTGCAGCAGCGCGGCATGATCGAGGCCTCGGTGGAGATCTTTCTCGGCGCCGTGAGCGACAACCGCGATCAATTCCTCTTTCTCGCCCGCGAGCAATACGGCGGCTCCCTGGCCGTGCGCCAGGCCATCGCCGAGTTGCGCCAGCGCATCACCCAGGACCTGGCCCGTGACCTGCTCGCCCTGGGTCGCCTGCCCCACCTGAGTCCGTCGCAGATCGATGTCCTCGCCGACCTGGTGGTGAAGACGGTGTTCGCCACCCTGCCGGAGCTGATCGATCCCCCACCCCTGACCACACCGCCGCCGCTGTGGCCGGCGGCGAAGATGGTGCAGCAACTCAAGCTGATCCTGATCGGCAGCAAGCATTGGCGGCGCGGCGAGCGCGCAAACGCCCCAAAAGAGGGCGTTGCTCTGCTAGCCGATGCAATGGCGCACCAAATAAGAGCGACCTGAACGCCAGGTTAACTCATGGCGCCCCAGAACCAGGCGACTTGCGCGCCTTGGCAGGCACCTTGCTGTAGAGCTGGGCAAAACTGCCAAGAGTCCTGCCATGCTGGTCGTCCAAAGCCGCTGCGCGCCCCGGGATACCTGGGACGCCGAACTCCACCTCACCTACGACGCCCGCAGCAAGAGTCGCCTGAGAGCCACCACCAGCGCTGGCGAAGACGTCGGCCTGTTTCTCGAACGCGGCCAACCGCCGCTGGCCGATGGCGACTGCCTCGAAGCCCGCGATGGCCGCATCGTGCGGGTCGTCGCCCGCCCGGAAAAGCTGCTGCACGTGACCTGCGCCAGCGCCTTCGAACTGACCCGCGCCGCCTATCACCTGGGCAATCGCCACGTCGCCCTGCAGATCGGCGACGGTTGGCTACGGCTGCTGGACGACTATGTGCTCAAGGCCATGCTGGAGCAGCTCGGCGCCCGGGTCAGCGAGATCGAGGCCGGCTTCCAGCCCGAGCACGGCGCCTACGGCGGCGGTCACCATCACTCGCACCATGGCGAGGAAGGCTTCAACTACGCCCCCAAACTGCACCACTTCGGCGTGCGCACGTGAATTCGCCCTTCGCGCTGCTGCGCCTGGCCAGTCCCCAGTTGCCAATTGGCGGCTACAGCTATTCCCAGGGACTGGAACTGGCCATCGACAGCGGCCTGATCCGCAGCGCGGCGGAGGCCGAGGTCTGGCTGCGCGACAATCTCGAACTCAATCTGGCGCGCTTCGAAGCGCCGCTGCTGCTGGCCCATTGCCAAGCCGCCGCGGCGGGCGACTGGACGCGTCTGAGCGAGCTGGCCGACCATCATCGTGCCAGTCGCGAGACCGCGGAATTCCAGCTGGAAAGTCGCCAGACCGGCTATTCCCTGGCGCAACTGCTGCTCGGTCTGCCGGAGCTGGATGACAGTAGCCGCCGCCTGCTCGGCGAACTGGCCCCGACCTTTGCCCTCGGCTGGGCGCTGGCCGCCCGCGCCTGGGCGATCGCACCGCGAGCGGCGCTGGACGCCTGGCTGTGGACCTGGCTGGAAAATCAGCTGGCGGTGCTGATGAAAACCCTGCCGCTGGGCCAGCAAGCGGCCCAGCGCCTCACCTCCCTTCTGCTGCCGACCCTGACCGCCGTGGCCGAGCAGGCCGCTGACCTGCCCGAAGCGCACTGGGGCGGCGCCCCCTTCGGCCTGGCCCTCAGCAGCATGGCCCACGAGCGGCAGTACAGCCGCCTGTTCCGTTCCTAGGAGATCCCCTGATGACAACTCAACCCCTGCGCGTCGGTATCGGCGGACCGGTCGGTTCCGGCAAGACTGCTCTCACCCTGGCCCTCTGCCGCGCCCTGCGCGAGCGCTACAACCTGGCGGTGGTGACCAACGACATCTACACCCGCGAAGACGCCGATTTCCTGGTGCGCAACGAGGCCCTGGCGCCCGAGCGCATCCTGGGCGTGGAGACCGGTGGCTGTCCGCACACCGCCATCCGCGAAGACGCCTCCATCAACCTGGAAGCGGTGGACCAGCTCAACCGCCGCTTTCCCGGCCTGGACCTGATCCTGGTGGAATCCGGTGGCGACAACCTGTCCGCCACCTTCAGCCCGGAGCTGTCCGACCTGACCCTCTATGTCATCGACGTCTCGGCCGGTGACAAGCTGCCGCGCAAGGGTGGCCCCGGTATCTGCAAGTCGGATCTGCTGGTGATCAACAAGATCGACCTGGCCGAGCAGGTCGGTGCCTCCCTGGAGGTGATGGATCGCGACACCCGCAAGATGCGTGGCGACAAGCCTTTCGTCTTCAGCAATCAGAAGACCGGTCTGGGACTGGAAGAGATCATCGCCTTCATCGAGAAGCAGGGTCTGCTGACCGCCGCCTGAGTCCAGGAAACCATCCCAAGGAGCCCCCATGAAACACGCCAAGATCTTCGCCACCGCCGCCCTGCTGCTCGCCCCGGCCCTGGCCTTCGCCCATCCGGGTCATGCCGAGAACGGCCTGGCCGCCGGGGTGCTGCACCCCCTGACCGGTCTCGACCACCTGCTGGCCATGCTCGCCGTAGGACTCTGGGCCGCCCAGCAGCAGGGCAAGGCGCGCCTGGCGCTGCCCTGCACCTTTGTCGGCACCATGCTGATCGGCGGCCTGCTGGGCTTCGCCGGGCTGGAGCTGCCCTTGCTGGAGACCGGCATCGCTGCCTCGGTGCTGTCCTTGGGTCTGCTGGTGGCCCTGGCCGCCCGTCCGCCGGTGGCCGCCGCCGTCGGCCTGACCGCCGCCTTCGCCCTGTTCCACGGCGTGGCCCATGGTCTGGAATTGCCGGAAATGGGCAATCCCTGGGCCTATGCCGCCGGTTTCGTCGCCGCCACCGCCACCCTGCATGCTCTGGGCTATGCCGTGGTGCGCTACCTGCCCCAGGCGGCCACGCCGCTCGTGCGACTCGCCGGCGTCGCCACGGCCGTGGCCGGGGGCTGGCTGCTCGCCGCCTGATCCGTCAGGCGATCCCCAGCTGCTGGCGTAGTCGCGCCAGCACACCCTCTTCCGCCACCGCCGGCAGTTGCGCGGTATAGCCGCCAAAGCCGGCGAAGCGTGTGGCGAAATCCACCTCGAGCACGAATCTGTTGTCGAACTGCTGCGACGCCAGGGGTGCCAGCACCTCGGCCGTATAGGTGTCGCGCGGATCGCTGCCCAGCCGCACCGGCAGGTCGCCACTCTGCTGGCGATAGGCGACCCAGGGCGAATAGGTGAAGGCCTCCAGTCGGCCCCGCGCCAGGTCCAGTTCCAATAGGCGCAGCAGGCCGTTGCCGCCGGCGTATTCGGTCTGGTAGTTGATCAGCAGGAGATCCACCGGATTGCCCAGGTCATTGGTCATCCGCAGGTGACCGCTGCCGTGGTTGTGGCCGTTGAGGGTGAGGAAGATCTGGTCGTTGCGGCGGATCAGCCGATTCCACAACCGTACCCCGGTGTCGTTGCGCCGGGTGGAAAGCACCGGCTGGCCGTTCACCAGGTCGACGATGTTGTGCGAGGCCAGGATGGTCGGCAGGTGCGGATAGCGATCCAGCATGCCCTGGGCCCAGTCCAGACTCTGGTCCGAGGGGCACCAGTCCAGGGTCAGCAGCAGAAAGCCCTGCCCCAGCGCCGAGAAACGATGGGCCTCGTTGAGACCGGTGACGTCGCGTTCGATGAAGGTGGCCTGGCGCGCCGCCCGCTCACGGCCGAAATACTGGGTGAAGAGTTCGCGACCGTCACGCAGGCGGTCCTCGGTGTAGAGCTCGACGACATCATGGTCGCCGGTCATGACGCTGTAGGGCACCCCGGCCTGTTCAAGGCGTGCCATGGCGTGACTGGCCAGGGCCCACTCGCCGCGCTGCTCGGCGTTTTCCACCAGATCGCCCAGGTGCACCACGAAGGGCAGGTTCAGCGCCGCGGCGTTGTGCGCCAGCCAATGGGTCTGGGCATGAAAGGCCAGCGCCGGTGGATAGCCCAGGTGGCCATAGCGCTCCACCCGCCGGCCGTTGGGTTGCATCTCGTGGTTGTTCTCACTGTAGTACTGGGTATCGGGGAGGACGCCGAGCACGAAGCTGCTGCGCGACGGCAGCGGCGCCAGAGGAGCGAAGGCATGCCGCTCGAACCAGTGGGCGCGGTGTTCCGGCAGGCCGTAGCGCTGGGTCGGCTTGCAGGCGGCCAGCAGCGGCAGACCGGCCAGCGCCAGGCACAGCCGGCGACGTTTGAAATCGGGCGAATCGGTCATCACAGCGGCCTCAGGGCAGGTAGTAGGCCTGCCAGCGATTGTCGTTGAAGCGCCCTTCCAGCACCGGCTGGCGGCTGGCCAGCGGCGTGCCGGCCAGGGCCGCCTGGCTGTCGGCATCGAGCAGCACATAGGCGGGTCGGGTGACCTGGGCGAGCTGCCCTGCCTGGCCGATATCGATAAAGGTCGGCAGGGGCACGTCGTAGTCGAGATTCATCAGGTAGCGGAAGGCCTTGGTGTCCTGGCCCAGGCCAAAGAACACCAGTTGCCCCGGTTCACCCTGGCGCAGGCTTTCCAGGCGGGTGACGAAGGCGCGGGTGTCGTAGCGCAGCGCCTGCATCGGATCCAGCGCCAGCACCACCAGCAGCCATTGCGCCAGGGCCGCCGCGGCCAGGGGCATGCCCAGGCGGAAAGCCCCGCGCTCGCGCCAGGTGGCCACCAGGGCGAACAGCGCCAGGATGGCGAAGGCACCCAGCAGGAAACGCAGGTCCAGCTCGGGCCACCAGCCGGCGGCCTGCAGCCGGGGTTGCTGCAGCTTGACCAGCGCCCCGAGCACCAGCGGAAAGATCACCAGCAAAGGCAGGAACAGCCGCCGTACCCAGGCCAGGGCGCCCTGCCCCTGCAGCAGCACCCAGGCGCCGAGAGCCGCGCAGGCCGGAATGGCCGGCAGGATGTAATAGGGTTTCTTGAAGGTGGGAATCGACAGGGCCACCACGATCAGCGCGGCGAAGCCGGCTAGCTGGAGCAGCAGGCGACTGTCCGCCTGCGCCTGGCGCTGCCGCCAGTGGTGTCTCAGCGTCGGCAGGGCCAGCAGCGCCAGGGGAAAGGCCGGGGCGTAGCGGTAGAGGCCCAGCTGCAGGAAGTACCACCAGGGATAGCCGGCACCGTCGGTGTCGTCCAGCCGGCCAGAGACCTGCATGCGGATCACGTCCTCGACGAAGGGCATACCACCGGTACGCCAGGCCAGGCCGAACAGCAGGGCGCAGCACAGCATCAGCACCAAGGCGCCGACCAGGCCGTAGCCGAAGCTGCGCCGCCAGTCGCCCTGCACCAGCCAGTAGACGCAGACCACGCCACAGGGCTCGATCAGGCCCAGCGGCCCGCGCACGGCGAAGCCGGCGGCCATGCACAGGAACACCAGGCCGCGCCGCCAGGACAAGCCGCGCTGGTCGGCGCTCCACAGCAGATAGAAGCAGCCCAGTGCCGCCAGGGTGACGAATTGATCGAGGCAGATGGAGCGCGCCTTGGCCAGGAAGCCATTGGTGAGCAGCAGCACCAGCACCGCCAGCAGGCCCCAGGCGCGGGACCGCTCGGCCAGCAGGCGATAGAGCAGCCCGACGATGGCCGCCGAGGCCAGGGCGGTGGGAATTACCGTGGCCAGGCGATTGACCTCGCCGAACAGCTGGGCGAAGACGTCGATCAGCAGGGTGGAGGTGGCGGGGTAGTCGGGGTAAGGCTGTCCGTAGCTGGTCGGGAAGGCACTGGCGCCGTGGCGAAACATCTCCTGGGCGAAGAGTGCGAAGCGGCCGTCGAAGCCGATGAAGGGCTGCTCCCACAGACCCAGGGTGAACAGCGGCACCGCCAGCAGACACAGCGCCAGGCTTTCGAGGCGCAGGCGCGCCGGACTCGGGATGGACGACACGCGGCAGGACTCCGGCAGGCTGGGAAGGACGGGCTCGCGACCCGGCGCCACTATCGCCGAACAACCTTAGGGATCGCTGAAACCAGGCTGACGGCAGGCTGACAGAAGCCGCAGGACAGAGCGGTTCGGCCGCGAGGCGGTGGCGACTATGCCGCTGCATTGAAAATTTTTCATGACAGCTGCATCCAGGGCGTCGGCTGCCGGGTATAGCCCCTACAGTCCAGTCGACTGTGCCCCTCTCAATCCGGAGCAAGCGCATGAACAACACCTATAGCCGTTGCAGCATCCTGGCCCTCACCGCCCTGCTGAGCACCCCGCTGCTGGCGCAAGGCGAGTTGCCCGAAGCCGTCCGCGTCCCCGCCGGCAACAGCCTGATGCTGGAAACCGTAGGCAAGGGCACCATCGTCTACGAGTGCCGCGACAAGAAGGACATGCCCGGCCAGACCGAGTGGTTCTTTGTCGGTCCCAAGGCCGACCTGCATGATCGCCAGGGCAAGCAGGTGGGTCGCTACTACGGTCCGCCCGCTACCTGGGAAGCCAGCGACGGCTCCAAGGTGGTCGGCAAGCAACTGGCGATCGCCCCCGCCGGCAGCGGCAACCTGCCCTATCAGCTGGTGGAGGCCGCGCCCGCCGAAGGCAAGGGCGCCTTCCAGGGCACCACCTACATCCAGCGCACCGCGCTCAAGGGTGGCGTGGCGCCGGCCAAGGCCTGCACCTCGGCCAACAAGGGCGAACGGCAGACCGTGAATTACCAGGCGGATTATCTGTTCTGGAAGAAGGGCTAAGGTCCAGGGGACAGCCAGGAGCGGATCGGCTAGGCTCGGCTGATCCGGTCGCCACCCTGGCGTCCCCAGCCTGGCGCGCCCTCGTGACCGACCGCTCCCCTGATCCAGCCGCCCTGCTCGCCGCCTGTGCCCGGGGCGAGCGCGCCGCCCTGCAGCGGCTCTACCAGAACGAGGCGCCGCTCTTGCTGGGCATCGTCCTGCGCCTGGTGCGCGATCGCGGACTGGCCGAGGACATCCTCCACGACGCCTTTCTGCGCATCTGGCGCGGCGCCGCCGGATTCGCCCCGGAGCGCGGTACGGCCCGCGGCTGGATGTGCAGCATCGCGCGCAACCTGGCGCTCAACGCCTTGCGCGATCGCCAGCGCCTGGTGCCCCTGGCGGACGGGTGGGAACCCCTGGCCGAGTCGGCCGATCCGGCGCGAGAGGCCGACGGCCGTCGGCTGGAGGGCTGCCTGCAGAACCTGGAAGCGCCGCGGCGGGAGGCCATCCTGGCCGCCTACCTGGACGGCTGCTCCCATGGCGAGATCGCCCAGCGCCTGCAGGCACCGCTGGGCACGGTGAAGAGCTGGATCACGCGCGGCCTCAAGGCGCTCAGGGAGTGCATGACATGAACGGCGATACCCCCCTGCCCCCGGACGAAGAGCGCGAACGCCTGGCCGGCGAATACGTGCTCGGTACCCTGGATGCCAGGGAGCGCCGTCGCGTGCAAGGTGCGCTGGCGACGGATGCCCGACTGGCCGCTGCGGTGGCGCGCTGGGAGGCGCGGCTGCAGCCGCTGGCCGAGCGGGTGCAGCCCGTCGAACCCGGCACGAATCTCTGGCCGCGCATCGAGCGCAGTCTGGGTGAGGCCGACGCCAAGGCCACCACCCGGCGTGAGTCGCTGTGGCACCGCCTGGCACTCTGGCAGGGCCTAAGTGCGGCAGGGCTGGCTGCCAGCCTGGTGCTCGCGGTGCTGTTGCTGATGCGTCCGGTCCCCACGCCAAGCTACCTGGTGGTGCTGGCCGCGCCCAGCGATCGGACGCCCGGCTGGGTGATCCAGACCGCCAGCGCCCATGACCTGCAGCTGATTCCCCTGGGGCGCGACGCCGTGCCGAGCGGCAAGACGCTGCAATTCTGGACCAAGGCCGACGCCTGGCAGGGTCCGGTATCCCTGGGTCTGGTACAGCCGGGACGCACCCTGCAGGTGCCTCTGGACCAGCTGCCGCCGCTGGAAGCCAATCAGCTGTTCGAGCTCACCCTGGAAGACCAGGGCGGCTCGCCTACCGGCCGACCCACCGGGCCGATCCAGTTCATCGGCCGGGCGGTCAAGGTGCTCTAGGCCGACGTCTCAGCTCTTGCGGTGGATGTTGAAATTGCTGAACGCCTGACAGGTCGCCATCAACTGGATGCGGTTGATGTTGACGTGCTTGGGCTGGTTCAGCGTCCAGTGGATGGATTCGGCGATGTCGTCCGGTGTCAGGGGTTCGGTGCCGGCATAGACGGCATCGGCCTTGGCCTTGTCGCCCCCGAAGCGCACCACCGAGAATTCGCTTTCGGACAGCCCCGGCTCGATGTTGGTCACCCGCACCCCGGTGCCCAGCAGGTCGGATCTCAGGCTCAGGCTGAATTGCTTGAGGAAGGCCTTGGTGGCGCCATAGACGTGGCTGCCCGGATAGGGATAGTCGCCCGCCACCGAGCCCAGGTTGACGATACCGGCCCCGGCGCCATGGGCGATCAGCCGCGGCAACAGCAGGCGGGTGCAATAGAGCATGCCCTTGATGTTGGTATCGACCATGGTGTCCCAGTCGTCCAGGTCGCAGCTCTGGGCGGGCGTGTTGCCCAGCGCCAGACCGGCGTTGTTGACCAAGGCGCGCAACTGGTTGAATTCTTCCGGCAGGCCGGCGACCGCGGCTTCCACGGCGGCACGATCCTGGACGTCCAGCACCAGCGGCAGCACCTTGGCCTGACCGGACAATTCCTCGGCCAGGGCGTGCAGGCGATCCTCGCGGCGACCGGTGATGACGATCGACCAGCCGTCCTTGGCGAAGCGGCGAGCGGTGGCGGCGCCGAAGCCGGAGGTGGCGCCGGTGATGAAGATCGAAGACATGAAAGATTCCTTCTGCGAGGGAGGTTGGCCGAGGCCCACGATAGCTCAGGGGCATTGGTCAGGCGAATACCCAGATCGCCACAAATCCAGCGGATCAGTTATAACGCCTTGGTATTGCAGGGTTTTCCGCGCACTGGCGAATTTTTGAACAGTTCTCGCCAGGCCAGGCGCCCTGGGCCTCACGCCCGGCTATGCCAAGCTTATCCACAGGACGATCCACGGAATTCCTGTACAGAACTCGGACCGGGCTTCAAGTGGATAAGTCCGCTGCCACGAGCCAGGCAGGCGGTTCGGCCGGTGCCAGTCCGGTGCAGGCTGCCTCGACACAGGCAGCGAGGCCGGCGAAGCGCAGCTCGCGCCCGGTGAGGCCCGGGCCGTAGTGGGCGAACTTGCCGGAATTGGTCAGCAGGGTGCGGGCCTGGGGCGGCACCAGGGGTTCGCCAAGCATGCACCAGCAGGTGTCCCCGACCAGCTGGGCGCCGAAGACTTCCAGTTCGGCCAGGCTGCCAGAGCGCTCGGCCGCCGCGCGCACCTCGCGGCCCAGGGTGATCACCAGCGCCACCTCGGGATGCCGCTGCCGCCCGCGACAGAGTTCGGCCAGGCGCTGGCACTCCTCGGCGGAGAAATGCGGATTGCCCAGGGCCACCAGCTGCACCTCGCGCGCGACGGCGCTGTCCAGTTCGGCCCAGGCCTGGCGCAGATCGGCCAGGCTGATGTCTTCGATCTCCAGCTCGGGTGCGGCCACCGCGGCCAGGGTCGGCGCCTCGGGCGTCACCCCGACCAGATGGAACAGCGGCGCCGCCGAGGTGGTGGCGAAGGCGGCGCCAAAGGCCTTGAGATCGTCGCGACTGGGCTGGCTGTTTTCCAGCCCCAGCACCGCCGGAATCCGGGTAGGCGAGCGCAGGCCGATCCAGTAGCCGAGCAGCGGGTAGAAGGCGTCGTCATGGCCCTCGGGTACGGTGACCCGCAAGACCTTGGCCGCGCGGCGACCGCTGTCCAGGTGACAGCCGGCCAGAGGGGCCCGACCGGTCAGGGCGGTACAGATATCGAGGAAGTCGGCGTACTTCTGGGTGCGCGCGCCCAGTACGCTGTTGGCGAAGACCACGGCATTGGATTCGGCCCAGACCACCTGCTCGCCCAGGCTCGGGGCGCTGTCCAGCAGATAGGGGGCACAGGTAAAGGTGGGACGGCAGCCTAGGGCCACATAGGCCTCGGCCAGGGCGGAGGCCGGCTCACCCAACGCCGGCGCCACGCCCTGCGCGCGCCAGCGGCGTTGATCCACCGATACCGCATTGAGAGTCGTAGGTACCTGTACCCGACCGCCCCACTCCACCAGGCGCTGGGCGAAGGCCAGGCTGGCCGGACCGGTGTAGATGCAGCCGTCGATATGGGCCTGGGTGATGTCGAGCAGCTCGCGGGCACCCTGCAGGTGTGCCATGCGCACCAGGATCTTCATCGCCGCCTGGACGGCCTGACCCTCGGCGCCCGCCAGCTTGGCCTGGTCGGTCGCGCTCAGCTGCAGGTCGGCAGGGGCCTCGCTAGTGGAGTCGGGAAAGAACTCTCCCGGCGCGCCGACCCAGCCATCGTGTACCGCGATCTCATCCTGCGCGGCGAGTGCGGCGAAGGCCTCGGCGCCCAGGCTGACCACCGGCAGGGAGCGACCGAAGAGTTCTTCCGCAACGATGGCACCCAGGCTGAGGATCTCGTCCGGCTCGGCCAGTACCAGCGCTGCCGGTCCGCGTCCCGCCAGCAACAGCTCCAAGAGCACGGCGCTGCCGGTGCAGGAACCGCGTCCACTGGGAATGGCCAGGATGCGTCCGGCCAGTTCCAGGCCGTGCAGGGGATGGTGGCGATCGATCACCCGACCGCTGGCCGGATCGACGCCACCCCAGAAACTCAGGCCCAGGGGCGCCCAGGCCAGGCGTCCCCGGGCATGGCCCGCGACCAGACAGCGACCGCGGACCGCTGCCACCGCTAGTGGCCGCCCAGGTAGGCTTCGCGCACCTGGGGATTGGCCAGCAATTCCTGGCCACTGCCGCTCATGCGGATCTCGCCGGTGACCATCACATAGGCGCGGTCGGACAGGCGCAGGGCATGGTTGGCGTTCTGCTCCACCAGGAAGATGGTCATGCCGCTCTGGGCCAGCTCGCGCAGGATCTGGAAGATCTGCTTCACCACGATGGGCGCCAGCCCCAGGCTGGGTTCGTCGAGCAGCAGCAGCTTGGGTCGCGCCATCAGCGCCCGGGCGATGGCCAGCATCTGCTGTTCGCCGCCGGACATGGTCATGGCGCGCTGGTTGCGACGCTCCTTGAGCCGCGGGAAGAGCTCGAACATGCGCTGCATGTCCTCGTCCACCCAGCGGGTGCCGATGGGAATGGTGCCCATCAGCAGATTCTCCTCGACCGTCATGTCGGGGAACACATGGCGCCCCTCCGGTGACTGGGCGATGCCGTTGGAGGCCACGTAGTGGGCGTTCTTGCGGGTGATGTCCTCGCCCCGGTAGAGGATCTGCCCGTTGCGCGCCTGGGGCTGGCTGAAGATGGACATCAGCAGGGTGGACTTGCCGGCGCCGTTGGAGCCGATCAGGCTCACCGTCTCGCCCTCGTTGATGGACAGGGAGACGCTCTTCAGCGCCTGGATCGGCCCGTAGAAGACGTCGACGTTACGGAATTCCAGGATCGGCGTGGTCATGCCACCTCCTCTTCTTCGGCGCCGAGGTAGGCGGCGATGACCTTGGGATCGTTGCGGATATCGGCCGGCAGGCCGCGGGCGATGACCTGGCCATGATCCAGCACCACGATGTGGTCGGAGATGTTCATCACCATGCCCATGTCGTGCTCGATCAGCACCACGGTGATGCGGTGCTGGTCGCGCAGCAGGCGGATCATCCCGGCCAGCGCCTCGGTCTCGGCCGGGTTGAGACCGGCGGCGGGTTCGTCCAGGCAGACGATCTCCGGACGGGTGCACATGGCGCGGGCGATTTCCAGGCGGCGCTGCTGGCCGTAGGAGAGTTCGCCGGCCAGACGATTGGCGTGGTCCACCAGGTCCACCACTTCCAGCCAGTAGAAGGCCGTATCCAGCGCCTTTTCCTCGGCACGGCGATAGCCGGGGGTATTGAGGATGCCGGTGATCAGGTTGCGGTTGCACTGCATGTGCTGCGCCACCAGCAGGTTCTCCACTACCGACATCTCCTTGAACAGGCGGATGTTCTGGAAGGTGCGGGCGAGCCCTGCGCGGTTCACCAGGTGGGTGCCGCCGAACATCTTGTACCAGAGCCGGCTGCCGAACTGCACCGGATTGACGAAGTCGGTGGCCTGGAAGCGCTCGCCCATGATCTTGCCGACGCGGGTCGAACGGCCATCGGCGGTATCCAGGCGGATCTCGCCATCGGTGGCCTTGTAGAAGCCGGTCAGGCAGTTGAACACCGTGGTCTTGCCGGCGCCGTTGGGGCCGATCAGCGCGGTGATGGAGTGTCGCTGGATATCGAAGGACACGTCCGAGAGGGCCTTGATACCCCCGAATCTCATGCCCAGACCGCTGACGGTCAGAATGTTGTCGCTCACGGCGCCACTCCCTTGCGAATCGCGAAGCCACTGCGGGCGATACGGATCAGGCCACGCGGCCGCCACATCATCATCACCACCATCAGCACGCCGAACACCAGCATGCGGATGTCGCCGAATTCGCGCAGCAGCTCGAACAGCAGGGTCATGACGAAGGCCGAGACCACCACCCCGACGGTGGAGCCCAGGCCGCCCAGTACCACGATGGCCAGCACCAGCACCGACTCGAAGAAGTTGAACGAGGCCGGGTTGATGAAGCCCTGGTAGGTGGCGAAGAACACCCCGGCCAGGCCTGCGGTGGAGGCACCGATCATGAAGGCGGAAAGCTTGACCAGCACATGGTTCAGACCCATGGCGCGGCAGGCGATCTCGTCTTCGCGCAGGGCTTCCCAGGCGCGGCCGACCGGCATGCGGGTCAGGCGGTGCTTGATGTAGAGCACCAGCAGCACCACCAGGAACAGCACGGTATAGATGAAGATCATCGTCGCGTTGGGGTTGTAGCTGATGCCCAGCAGTTCGTGGATGGGCACCCCGCCCTCCTTCGCCCGGCGGCCGAATTCGATGCCGAAGAAGGTCGGCGAAGGTGCGGCGATGCCGTTGGGGCCCTTGGTCACTTCCAGCCAGTTGTTGAGCACCAGGCGGATGATCTCGCCGAAGCCGAGGGTGACGATGGCCAGGTAGTCCCCGTGCATGCGTAGCACCGGGAAGCCGAGGATCGCTCCCGCCACCGCCGCCATGACCGCCGCGAGCGGCAGCATGGTCCAGAAGCCCAGCCCGAGGTACTGGTAACCCAGCGCCAGACCGTAGGCACCGATGGCATAGAAGCCGACGTAGCCAAGGTCGAGCAGACCGGCCAGGCCCACCACGATGTTCAGGCCCAGGCCCAGCAGCACGTAGATCAGGCAGAGGATGATGACCGTCAGCCAGTACTTGGTGGCCAGGAAGGGAAAGGCGATGGCCACCAGAATGACGATGGGCAGGATGAATCTCAGGTTGGACTTGTGCCCCGGCGGCAGCACATGGACACCGCCGTCGTTGCGCTTGAAGGACTCGATCCAGTCACGGCCCTTGGCGGTCTGGCCGAACAGGCTGAGCAGGAAGCGGCCGGCCATGACCACCGCGACCATGATGCCGACGCGACCGGGCTCGAGGTTGTAGCCGTAGCCGTCGAGCACGATGCCGACGATGGGGCCGAACAGGATCAGCGAGACCAGGCCCACCATGAGGGTGTCGCGCAGCACGACCTTGAGGTCGAAGGAGGAAGACGTCTGACTCATGGATTACACCTTCGTGACCTGGGGTTTGCCGAGCAGCCCCTGGGGCCTAAAGATCAGGATCGCCACCAGCAGCGAGAAGCTGAAGACGTCCTTGTAGTCCGAGTTCACCAGGCTGGCGAACTGGGCTTCGGAGATGCCGAGGATGATGCCGCCGAGCATGGCGCCGGGCAGCGAGCCGATGCCGCCGAGCACCGCCGCGGTAAAGGCCTTGATGCCGATGATGAAGCCGGCATAGAAGTCGAAGGTGCCGTAGTTGAGGGTGATCAGCACCCCGGCCAGCGCCGCCATGGCCGCACCGATGATGAAGACGTAGGAGATCACCCGGTCGGTGTTGATGCCGAGGATCTGCGCCATCTTGCGATCTTGCTGGGTGGCCCGGCACATGCGGCCGAGGGTGGTCTTCTGGATCACGTAGGTGAGCAGGCCCATGCCGATGATGGAGGCCAGGATGATGAAGATCTTGGTGTAGGTGATGATCACGAAGCCGTCGCCGATGTGCAGGCGCAGGGCGCCGTCGAGCAGCGTCGGTACCCCCTGCTGGCGCGCGCCCTGGGCGAGCTGCACGTAGTTCTGCAGGATCAGCGACATGCCGATGGCCGAGATCAGCGGCGCCAGGCGCGTGGAGTTGCGCAGCGGCTTGTAGGCGATCCGCTCGATGGCCCAGCCGTACACGGAGGTGACCACCACGGTGAAGATCAGGGTGCCGAGGATCAGCACCGGGAAGGAATGCAGGCCGAACACGCTCAGCAGGGCGATGCCGATGGCGGCGAGATAGGCCGACACCATGTACACGTCGCCGTGGGCGAAGTTGATCATGCCGATGATGCCATAGACCATGGTGTAGCCGATGGCGATGAGTCCGTAGACCGAGCCCAGGGTCAGGCCGTTGACCAGTTGTTGCAGGAAGATACCGTCCACGTTTGCAGTCTCGCGCTGGATGGATGACGAGGGCCGCCGGCCGCCACCTCGTCCTGGGGCGGAGACGAGGCGGCGGCGGGCGGATTCACGCGAGGATCAGGGCAGCTGGTGGTACTTGCCCTTGTCGTCCCATTCGTACATCACGTAGTCGGAGACCTTGAGGTCGCCCTTGCTGTCCCAGCTCTTCTCACCCAGGACGGTGTTGACGCTGTGGGACTTCAGCCACTCGGCGGCCTTGGCGCCGTCGGTGCCCTTGATGCCGTTGAAGGCGGCGGCCACGGCCTGCAGCGAGGCATAGGAGTAGAGGGTGTAGCCCTCGGGCTCGTAGCCGGACTTGCGCAGGGTTTCCACCACGGTCTTGCCGGCGGGGTTCTGCAGCGGGTCGGCGCCGAAGGTCATCAGCACGCCCTTGGTGTACTGGGCGCCACCGGCGGTGGTGACCAGGTCGGCGGAGACGATGCCGTCGCCGGAGACGAACTTGGCGGTCACGCCCTGCTCGCGCATCTGCCGCACCAGCGGACCGGCCTCGGGGTGCAGGCCACCGAAGTAGACCACGTCGGCGCCGGAGGCGCGGATCTTGGTGACCAGGGAGTTGAAGTCCTTCTCGCCGCGGGTCAGGCCCTCGTAGAGCACCTCTTTCACGCCGCGCTTGTTGAGCTGCGCCTTGGTGGCGTCGGCCAGGCCCTGACCGTAGGTGTCCTTGTCGTGGATGATGGCGACCTTCTTGGCCTTGAGGGTATCGACGATGTAGTCGCCGGCCACGATGCCCTGCTGGTCGTCACGTCCGCACATGCGGAACACGCCGGTCAGGCCACGCTCGGTGATCTTGGGATTGGTGGACGCCGGGGTGATGGAGATGATGCCGGCTTCGTCGTAGATCTCCGAGGCGGGCATGGTGTTGGAGGAGCAGAAGTGGCCGATCACGGCCTTGACCTTCTCGGAGTCCACCAGGCGGTTGGCCACGGCCACGGCCTGCTTGGGCTCGCAGGCGTCGTCGCCCTGCACCAGCTTGATCTTCTCGCCATTGATGCCACCGGCGGCGTTGATGTCCGCCGCGGCCTGGGTAGCCCCCTTCCAGAACTGCTCGCCATAGGCGGCGCTGGCCCCGGTGAAGGGACCGGCGACACCGATCACGACGTCGGCATGCGCCAGGGAGGAGAGAGTGAACGCAGAACCGATAGCGAGAGCCAGAATGCCTTTTCTGTAAATCTTCGACATGGGAGGTTTGCTCCAGAGGGTGGTTGGCCTTTTCGCCGGAGCAAAGCCTGTGCCATCAGCCAGTTGTGTACCGGGCGCAAAGGCCATTTGCCGCTACTGCGATGAGCCAAAACCGCCGACAGCCTGCGGCGAGGGCCGCAGCCAGTGGAGCGGACCGCCCTTTAGACTTTTGTCGTAAGCGGCTCATTAGTCTGGATAATTCGGCGAAGCGGTAGCAGCGGGAGGGTTGAAACCCAGCGGTTTGTTACCAGATAGCAACCCGGTTGCACCTGTTTCGCACCAAAACGTAACACCGGCCCCACACTGTGCCACTAAAGTAACCATGATCCTGCGGTCGCAGGCCCCGGGCGGATCGGCCGTTCTCTCGACCTGCTTGCAGTGGTGGACAGCAGAAAAAAAGCGGCCGACTTGCACGGGTCGGGATGCGCAAATCGGCCGCTTCGGCGTGTTATCGCCCGGCCCGAGGGCCGGTGACAGCAGGTATGGCGGGGTCGCTAGAGCACCACGCGCAGGCATTGCCCGGCGTGATAGAGGGTGAAGCCGGCTTCGTACATCAGGCTGCGCCACTGGCCGACCGGATTGGCATCCAGCGACGCCAGGGGCAGCGGCAGGTCGTGGCGATCGCCACTGCACAGATAGCGGGCAAAGGCCTGCCCCACCACCGTGCCCGTGGTAACCCCGCGTCCGTTGTAGCCGGTCACCGCCAGCAGGCCCGGCGCCGGTTCGAACAGTCGCATCAGATGATCGGGCGTGAAGCCGATGCGGCCCGTCCAGCTGCATTCCCACTCGACCCGTCCGAGCGCGGGGAAATAGTGCCGCTGGATGCGATCGGCCCAGGCGCGGATGAAGCCGGCCGGCCGCCCCGCCATGTTGCCGAGACTGCCCAGCAGCAGACGGCCATCGGCATCGCGGCGGATGCTGCTGAGCACCGTCCGGGTGTCCCAGGAGCCACGGCCCTGGGGCAGGATGAAATCCGCCTCCGGGCCGAGGGGCCGCGAGGCCACCTGGTAGTAGTAGCCCGGGAAGAATTGCTTGCGCAGGGTGGTCCATTCGCCTTCGGTGTAGGCGTTGGAGGCGATCACCACCTGGTCGGCGGTGACCCGCCCCTGGGGGGTTTCCACCTGCCAGCGTTCGCCGATCCGCTGCAGGCGCTGCACCGAACTCTGCTCGAACAACTCGCCGCCTTCCTGGCGCAGCGCCCTGGCCAGGCCCAGGGCATACCCCATGGGCACCAGGGTACCGGCGCGATGATCGAGCAGCGCACCACTGATGTCGCGGGTACCACAGGCGCTGTAGCAGGCTTCGCCTTCCAGCAGCTCGACCCGGGCGCCGCGGCGCTGCCATTGCTCGGCACGCTGACCAAGATCGGCCAGGCCCTTGGCGCTGTGCGCCATGTGCAGGGTGCCGGCGCGGCGCGGCTGGCAGTCGATGCCATAGCGCTCGATGAGGGCGAACACCTGACTCGGCGCATCGCCCATCACCCCCAGCAGACGCTCGCCGACCTCCGGTCCCAGGGTGGCCACCGCCTCGTCCGGCGGGATCCACATGCCGGCATTGACCAGCCCGACATTGCGCCCGGAGCCGCCATGGCCGACGCCATGGGCCTCCAGCACCACCACCCGCCGCCCGGCCTGCGCCAGGTGCAGGCCGGTGGACAGGCCGGTGTAACCACCGCCGATGACGCAGACCTCGGTGTCACGCTCGCCCTGCAGCGGTGCGTCCGGCACCGCCGGATACAGCCGCTCCCATAGGCACTCTTCACGCAACTGCATTCTCTGCGCTCCTGGCGGATCCACTCAGTCGAAGACGATGCCCTGGGCCAGCGGCAACTGGCGGGAGTAGTTGACGGTGTTGGTCTGGCGGCGCATGTAGGCCTTCCAGGCATCGGAGCCGGATTCGCGGCCACCGCCGGTTTCCTTCTCGCCACCGAAGGCGCCACCGATCTCGGCACCGCTCGGTCCGATGTTGACGTTGGCGATGCCGCAGTCGCTGCCGGTCGCCGACATGAAGGCCTCGGCCTCGCGCACGTCGGTGGTGAAGATGCAGGACGACAGGCCCTGGGGCACGGCGTTGTTCAGCGCCACCGCCTCGTCGAAATCGTCATAGGTCAGCACATAGAGGATGGGCGCGAAGGTCTCGTGACGCACCGCCTCGCTCTGCTCGGGCATCTCGACGATGGCCGGCGCCACATAGTAGGCCTCGGGATACCTGTCGGCCAGCTGGCGCTCGCCGCCGTAGACCACCCCACCCTCGCCACGCGCCTGCTCCAGCGCGCCCTGCATGGCCTGGAAACTGGCCGCGTCGATCAGCGGACCGATCAGGTTGCCCTCCAGCGGATGACCGATGCGGACTTTGGCATAGGCGGTCTTGAGTCGGGCGACGATCTCGTCCTTGACCGAACGATGGGCGATCAGCCGGCGCAGGGTGGTGCAGCGCTGGCCGGCGGTGCCGACGGCGCTGAACAGGATGGCACGCACCGCCATGTCCAGATCGGCGCTCGGTGCGAGGATCATGGCATTGTTGCCGCCCAGCTCGAGGATGCTGCGGCCGAAGCGCGCCGCAACCCGGGGTCCTACCTCGCGACCCATGCGGGTGCTACCCGTGGCGCTCACCAGTGCCACCCGCGGATCGTCCACCAGGGCTTCACCGGCGGCGCGATCGCCAACGATGACCTGACTCAGATCGGCCGGAGCATCGCCAAAGCGCGCCAGGGCCTTCTCGAACAGCGCCTGGCAGGCCAGGGCGGTCAGCGGGGTCTTTTCCGAGGGCTTCCAGATCACCGGATTGCCACAGACCAGGGCCAGGGCGGCATTCCACGACCAGACCGCCACCGGGAAGTTGAAGGCACTGATGATGCCCACCACCCCCAGCGGCTGCCAGGATTCACGCATGTGATGACCAGGGCGCTCGGAGGCAATGGTCAGACCATAGAGCTGACGCGACAGGCCAACGGCGAAGTCGCAGATGTCGATCATCTCCTGGACTTCGCCCAGGCCTTCCTGGGTGATCTTGCCGGCTTCCCAGGACACCAGCTCGCCCAGATCGGCCTTGTGCGCGCGCAGCTCTTCACCCAGCAGCCGCACCAGTTCGCCACGCCGCGGCGCCGGCACCGCCCGCCAGGCCTGGAAGGCCCGCTCGGCACGGGAGATCTTCTGCTCCACCTCGGCGGCGCTTTCCAGGGCGACGCTGCCCAGTTGGCTGCCATCGATGGGGGAATGCACCCGGTGCTCGCCTTGGGTGTAGTGCTGGGCAGGAACGCCGAGGCGTTCCAACAGGGCCTTGCTCATGCTGAGGTCTCCGCAGAGTGGGAATCGTCCCTGAGTATGGTCAGCCCAGCGGCGCCGGACAACCGACCTTTGCTCGGCATATCATTCCCTTTTTTCATGCCGCGAGTCCGCTCATGCAACGTCGCCACCTGCCGTCCATCACCGCCATGCAGTGCTTCGAGGCGGTCGCGCGTCACCTGAGCTTTACCCGCGCGGCCGACGAACTGGCCCTGACCCAGAGCGCCGTCAGCAAGCAGGTCGCCCAGCTCGAGGACCTGCTGCAGCACAGCCTCTTTCGCCGGGTCCGCCGTCGCCTGCAACTCACGCCGGCGGGCGCGCTCTACCTGGCCGAGGTGGACAAGATCCTCAACCAGCTGGAGATGTCGGCGCGCTACCTGAGATCCTATGGCGGCGAGACCGAGGTGCTGCGCGTGGCCACCCCGCCGACCTTCGGCGAACGCTGGCTGGTGCCACGGCTAAAGGGCTGGCGCCTGCGCTTTCCCAACATCCACCTGGACGTCTCCAGCGCCCTGGAACCGGTGGACTTCCGCGATCCCCGCCATGACGTGGCGCTGTTCTATGGCCACGGCAGCTGGCCGGGTGCCGAGTGCGAACTGCTGCTGCACGAGCATATGGTCGCGGTCTGCGCGCCGGACCTGCTGCCCACCGAGGGCATCGCCGGACCGGAGCAACTGGTGGACTTCGTCCTGCTGCAGAACACCACCCGCCCGGAGTCCTGGCACGACTGGTACGCCAGCCTCGGCCGCGAAGAAGTCCACAGCCATCACGGCCCGCGCTTCGACACCTTCACCCTCTGCGCCCGCGCCGCCCAGGAAGGCTGCGGGGTAGCGCTGCTACCGGAATTCCTGGTCGCCGAAGAACTAGCCTCCGGCCGCCTGGTGCTCGCCTGGCCACATCGTCTGGCCAGCCCCCACGCCTATTGGCTGGCCTATCCGGAACAGATGGCCGAGGTACCCAAGGTGCGCAGCTTCATCGAATGGATTCGCGAGAAGGCGTAATGCCTGGGCCAATCGCGGCCATGGGTCGCTCCTACAGCGGGAGGCACGCCGGTTTATCGCGATCTTGCCGGGGCTAATGCCAGCTCGGATAACCCCCTCTCCCTCTGGGAGAGGGCCGGGGTGAGGGTAGGACCCGCGATGAACTCTTCAGTGGAAAAGGCTGCGCCCTTTTCCACGCTACGGGTGTATTCCTATAGCGATAGGACAGTTGCCCCCCCTGGAGAAGCGGTCGCTACGGCGCACCGGCATGGCCGCGATACAAAGGTACCCGGCACCCGTACCCCAAACGAAAAAACCCGGCCGAAGCCGGGTTTTTCTCATGCGGGGTCGTCTCAGACGCCGGAGGCTTCCGCCGCCGCCACGTCCTTGATCGACAGCTTGATGCGACCGCGGTTATCCACGTCCAGCACCAGTACCTTCACTTCCTGACCTTCCTTGAGGACGTCGGTGACCTTCTCGATGCGCTGATCGCTGATCTGCGAGATGTGCACCAGACCGTCCTTGCCCGGCAGGATGTTGACGAAGGCGCCGAAGTCGACGATGCGCTCCACCTTGCCGACGTAGATCTTGCCGATCTCGGCCTCGGCAGTGATGCCCAGAACGCGCTGCTTGGCCGCTTCAGCCGCTTCGCGGGTCTCGCCGTAGATCTTGATGGTGCCGTCGTCTTCGATGTCGATCGAAGCCTTGGTCTCTTCGCAGATACCACGGATGGTGGCGCCACCCTTGCCGATCACGTCGCGGATCTTGTCCTGGTCAATCTTCATCGCCAGCATGGTCGGGGCGTTTTCCGACAGCTCGGCGCGGGACTCGGAGATCACCTGGTTCATCTGACCCAGGATGTTCAGACGCGCTTCCAGCGCCTGCTCCAGGGCGATCTCCATGATCTCTTCGGTGATGCCGTTGATCTTGATGTCCATCTGCAGGGCGGTAACGCCCTTGGCGGTACCGGCCACCTTGAAGTCCATGTCGCCCAGGTGATCTTCGTCACCCAGGATGTCGGTCAGGACGGCGAACTTCTCGCCTTCCTTGACCAGACCCATGGCGATACCGGCAACCGGGGCCTTGACCGGCACACCGGCGTCCATCAGCGCCAGAGAGGCACCGCAGACCGAGGCCATGGAGCTGGAGCCGTTGGACTCGGTGATCTCGGAGACCACGCGGATGCTGTAGGGGAAGGCTTCCTGGGTCGGCAGCATGGCTTGGATGCCACGACGGGCCAGGCGGCCGTGACCGATCTCGCGACGGCCCGGGCTGCCCATGCGGCCGCACTCGCCGACCGAGAAGGGCGGGAAGTTGTAGTGCAGCATGAAGCTGTCACGACGCTCGCCTTCCAGGGTGTCCAGCAGCTGGGCATCGCGGGCGGTACCCAGGGTCGCGGTGACCAGGGCCTGGGTTTCGCCACGGGTGAACAGCGCCGAACCGTGGGTCTTCTTCAGGGTGCCGACTTCGATCTGCAGCGGGCGAACGGTGCGGGTGTCGCGGCCGTCGATACGCGGCTTGCCGTCGACGATGTTCTGGCGCACGGTGCGGTATTCCAGCAGACCGAAGGTCTCCTTGACCTCGGCTTCGCTGTACTGACCGTTCTCGCCGGCCAGCTTGGCGATGGCCTGGTCACGCAGGGCGCCCAGGGCCGCATAGCGGTCCTGCTTGATGGTGATGGTGTAGGCACGGGACACGGCCTCGCCGACCTCGGCCTTGACGGCCTCGACCAGGGCGGTGTTCTCGGCGGGTGCCTGCCAGTTCCAGGTCGGCTTGCCGGCTTCGGCGGCGAACTGGCTGATGGCCTCGATGGCCACCTGGAATTCTTCGTGGGCGAACAGCACGCCACCCAGCATCTGGTCTTCGGTCAGCTCGTCGGCTTCGGATTCCACCATCAGCACGGCGTCACGGGTACCGGCCACGACCATGTCCAGGCTGGAGCTCTGCAGCTGCTCGTAGCTGGGGTTCAGCAGGTAGCCCAGTTCGCTGTGGTAGCCCACGCGCGCAGCGGCGATGGGACCGGCGAAGGGAATGCCGGAGATGGCCAGGGCGGCGGAGGTGCCGATCATGGCGGCGATGTCCGGATCGGACTTCTTGTTGGTGCTGACCACGGTGCAGACCACCTGGACTTCGTTGAGGAAGCCTTCGGGGAACAGCGGGCGGATCGGGCGATCGATCAGGCGCGAGGTCAGGGTTTCCTTCTCGGAAGGACGGCCTTCACGCTTGAAGTAGCCACCGGGGATGCGGCCAGCGGCGTAGGTCTTCTCCTGGTAGTGCACGGACAGCGGGAAGAAGTCCTTGCCGACGGCGGGCTGCTTGGCACCGACCACGGTGACCAGCACGCTGACGTCTTCGGTGGAGACCAGCACGGCACCGGTCGCCTGGCGCGCGATGCGGCCGGTTTCCAGGGTGAAGGTCTGCTCACCGAACTTGAATTGCTTGATTACTGGATTCACAGTCTTTCCTTCTCTTTATTGCCTTGGGGGAAACGGGGGCGACCAGAGGGATTCGGACCCTCGCTGATCTCCGGGTGACGCAGGCCGATTCTGTCGGCCTCTCAAGCAAAAAAGCCGGAGGCCGGCGCGAGCCGACCTCCAGCTTCAGACTGCTTGCAGCAGGTCTGCATCGTATTAACGACGCAGGCCCAGGCGAGCGATCAGTGCGCTGTAACGAGAGGTGTCCTTGGACTTCAGGTAGTCCAGCAGCTTACGACGCTGGTTGACCATGCGGATCAGACCACGACGGCTGTGGTGATCTTTGCCGTTGGCCTTGAAGTGACCTTGCAGCTTGTCGATGTTGGCGGACAGCAGGGCAACCTGCACTTCCGGGGAACCGGTGTCGCCTTCGCTCTGCTTGAACTCGTTTACGATCTGGGCTTTGTCTTCAACGCTCAGTGCCATGATAGGGCTCCTCTGAGGAACAGGCCGGGATGGATCCCGTGCTTAAGGAAAGAGGTGTGACCGTGCCTGCTGACAGCCACCCTCGGTATCGGTCTAGGACCGAATCAGTCTACGGGGAGCAACCTGCCCCTCGTCGTCAATCTCGCCGATGCCGATGAAACGACCCTGGTCGTCCTGCACCCGCATCAAGCCGAATTTCGGTGCATTGGCCGCCCGAACGGGCTGACCGTGCAACCAGTAGTAGGCGCTGTGCTGCGTCAACTGCACCAGCGGCCAGTGCTCCAGGCCACTGTCGACCGGCAGCAGGAAGCGATCCAGCGCTTCGGAACCGCCTTCGGCGTGCGCCGCCTCCAGCTCTTCCAGGCTGATGGCCTGCGCCAGGCCAAAGGGGCCGGCCTGGGTGCGGCGCAACTCGGCCACATGGGCACCACAGCCAAGACGGGCGCCGAGGTCTTCGACCAGGGTACGCACATAGGTGCCCTTGCTGCAGGCCACTTCCAGCGTCGCGCGATCTTCCTGCAACGCCAGCAGTTCCAGACGGGCAATAGTAACAGAACGCGCCTCGCGCTCCACTACTTCCCCGGCACGCGCCAGCTTGTACAGCGGCTGACCGTCGCGCTTGAGCGCCGAATACATCGGCGGAATCTGCTCTATCTGGCCGCGGAAGGCCGGCAGCGCCGCCTGGATGGCCGCTTCATCGACCGCGACCGCCCGTCGCTCCAGCACTTCACCCTCGGCATCGCCGGTGGTGGTGGTGACGCCCAGTTGCGCCACGGTGCTGTAGCCCTTGTCGGCATCCAGCAGGTACTGGGAAAACTTGGTGGCCTCGCCGAAGCACAGTGGCAGCACGCCGGTGGCCAGGGGATCCAGGCTACCGGTGTGTCCGGCCTTCTCGGCATTGAGCAGCCAGCGGACCTTTTGCAGGGCGGCGTTGGAGGAGAAGCCGCGCGGCTTGTCCAGCACCAGCACGCCGTGCACCTGGCGGCGAATACGCTTGACCTGGGCCACCCCTATTCCTCCCCTTCGTGGCGACGGTCTTCGGCGACCGCTCGCTCGATCAGGGCCGACAGCTGGGCACCGCGACGGATGCTCTCGTCGTACTGGAAGCTCAGTTGCGGAACGGTGCGCAGCTTCATCGCCCGGCCCAGCTGCTGGCGCAGAAAGCCGGCGGCGTCCTTGAGGATGCCGATGTTCTGCTTGATGGCGTCGGCATCGTCGTCCTTGCCCAGGACGGTGATGTGCACCTTGGCATGGGACAGGTCGCGCGCGACGTCCACACCGGTGATGGTCACCATGCCCAGTCGCGGATCCTTGATCTCGCGCTGGATCAGCAGTGCCAGTTCACGCTGCATCTGATCACCGATGCGCTGGGTACGGCTGAATTCTTTGGCCATGTCGAAACTCTCGTACGAAAGGCCGCAGACACCAGGCCTGCCAGCCATGAACCTTGGAAACGCGAACGGCAAGTCCGGACCTGGCAGGGTTCTGCCAGGTCCGCGACCTGCCGTCCTGGTGCAGGGTCGTCGTTACAGCGAACGGGCGACCTGAACCTTCTCGAACACCTCGATCTTGTCGCCGACGCGCACGTCGTTGTAGCTCTTCACGCCGATACCGCATTCCATGCCGGCACGGACTTCGGCCACGTCATCCTTGAAGCGACGCAGGGATTCCAGCTCGCCTTCGAAGATGACCACGTCTTCGCGCAGAACGCGGATCGGACGGTTGCGGTGCACCATGCCCTCGGTGACCATGCAGCCGGCGACGGCGCCGAACTTGGGCGAACGGAAGACGTCACGCACCTCGGCGATACCCAGGATGTTCTCCCGGACGTCACTGCCCAGCATGCCGGTCAGCGCCTTCTTCACATCTTCGATGATGTCGTAGATGACGTTGTAGTAGCGCATGTCGAGGCCTTCCTGCTCGACGATCTTCCGCGCCCCGGCATCGGCCCGGACGTTGAAGCCGAACAGCACGGCATTGGAAGCCAGCGCCAGGTTGGCATCGCTCTCGGTGATGCCACCGACGCCACCGCCGACCACCCGCACCTGGACTTCGTCGTTGCCCAGACCGGACAGCGAGCCCTGCAGCGCCTCGAGGGAGCCCCGCACATCGGACTTGAGCACGATGTTGAGGGTCTTCTTCTCGTCCTGGCCCATGTTCTCGAAGATGTTCTCGAGCTTGCCGGCGTGAGCGCGGGCCAGCTTGATCTCGCGGAACTTGCCCTGACGGAACAGCGCCACTTCGCGGGCCTTCTTCTCGTCGGTCAGCACGGTGAGCTCGTCACCGGCATCCGGGGTGCCGTCCAGGCCAAGGATCTCGACCGGGATGGACGGACCGGCTTCCTTGATCGGCTTGCCGTTCTCGTCGAGCATGGCGCGGATGCGGCCGAAGTTGACGCCGACCAGGGCCATGTCGCCCTGACGCAGGGTACCGTTCTGCACCAGCACGGTAGCCACCGGACCACGACCCTTGTCCAGGCGCGATTCGATGACCACGCCGCGGCCGGGTGCTTCCGGCGTGGCGGTCAGTTCCAGGACCTCGGCCTGCAGCAGGATGGCTTCGAGCAATTCGTCCACGCCGGTACCGGCCTTGGCCGAGACGTGCACGAACTGGGTGTCGCCGCCCCACTCTTCCGGGATCACCTGACGACCGGCCAGATCGTGTTTGACGCGATCCGGATCGGCATCGGGCTTGTCGATCTTGTTGACCGCGACGACGATGGGCACACCCGCCGCCTTGGCGTGCTGGATGGCTTCCTCGGTCTGCGGCATGACGCCGTCATCGGCCGCGACGACCAGGATGACGATGTCGGTGGCCTTGGCACCGCGGGCACGCATCGCGGTGAACGCGGCGTGGCCAGGGGTATCCAAGAAGGTCACCATGCCACGCTCGGTTTCCACGTGGTAGGCACCGATGTGCTGGGTGATGCCACCGGCTTCGCCCGACGCGACCTTGGCGCGTCGGATGTAGTCCAGCAGCGAGGTCTTGCCGTGGTCGACGTGACCCATGACGGTCACCACCGGCGCGCGGTGCAGGGCCTTGCCGCCCTCGAACTTGAGGGACTCGGCCAGTTGATCTTCCAGCGCGTTCTCGTTGACCAGCTTGACCTTGTGGCCCAGCTCTTCGGCCACCAGCTGCGCCGTCTCGCGGTCGAGCACCTGGTTGATGGTGGCGGGAGACCCCATCTTGAACATGAACTTGATGACTTCGGCGGCCTTCACCGACATCTGCTGAGCAAGCTCAGAGACGGTGATGGTCTCGCCTAGATTGACTTCGCGCACTACAGGTCCTGTCGGGCTCTGGAACCCGTGTTGGTTTCGCTTCTTGAGTCGCGACTTGCCACCGCGACCACCGCGCCGGCCAAAGCCTTCTTCCTCGTCGTCGCCACTGCGCACGGTACGGGGAGCTGCGACCTTGTCCTTGATCGACGGGCGATGTTGGGCGTTCTTGCGCTCGCGACGCTCGTCTTCGTCGCGCTTGCTGCTCGGCGCAGGATGCACGGGACGACGCGGCTCTTCGCGCTTGCGCTCGCCGGCCGGATCCGCCTTCTTGACCTCGGCGGCAGCCTCGGCAGCGGGTTGCTGCTCGGCCGCCACGGCCGGGGCTTCCGACGCGGCAGGCGCCGCAGCCTCGGCGGCGACCGCCTGCTGCTGCGCGGCCTGGGCAGCGGCTTCGGCCTGCTGCTGGGCAGCCGCTTCGGCGGCGCGCTGAGCTTCTTCCTCGGCACGTGCCTGGGCCGCAGCCTCGTCGGCCGCGCGCTGGGCTTCCTGCTCGCGGCGCTGTTCGGCCTCGAGTTCAGCGGTACTGCGCTTGACGAAAGTCTTCTTCTTACGCACTTCGACGCTGACTGTCTTGCTGCCGGCCACTTTCAGCGTGGTCTGGGTCTTGCGCTGCAGGGTGATCTTGCTCGGCTCGTCGAGCTGCGCCGTCCCCTTGAGATGCGTCAGCAGGGCCTGCTTCTCCGCATCGCTCACCAGCTGCTCAGCACTGCTGTGCGTCAGACCTGCCTCGCGCATCTGCTGTAGCAGACGTTCCACCGGCGTATTGACCGTTTGGGCCAGTTCTTTCACCGTGACTTGCGTCATGCACTTCTCTCCTCAGACTGCGCCGCTTACTCGAACCAATGGGCACGGGCAGCCATGATCAGCTTGCCGGCACGCTCTTCGGTC
Organism: Pseudomonas sp. Pso3; assembly: GCF_055393275.1. Lineage (NCBI taxonomy): Bacteria > Pseudomonadati > Pseudomonadota > Gammaproteobacteria > Pseudomonadales > Pseudomonadaceae > Pseudomonas > Pseudomonas sp. Pso3. The sequence goes on from NZ_AP043687.1 coordinate 4,387,776, forward strand.
ATGCCGTTGATGTCGAGCAGGTCGTCGATCGACTGCTCGGCGAGCTCTTCGCGATTCACCACGCCACGCTGGGCCAGCGCGCTGGCGAGCTGGGGGTCCATGCCGTCGAGGGTCAGCAGATCTTCGCTGGGGCTCTTCTGTTCTTCGGTCGCGATGGCCCGGGTCAGCAGGCGATCCTTGGCCCGGGTACGCAGCTCGTTGACGATGTCTTCGTCGAAGCCATCGATGTTGAGCATCTCTTCCATGGGCACGTAGGCCACTTCCTCGAGGGAGGTGAAGCCTTCTTCCACCAGCACCTGCGCCAGCTCCTCGTCGACATCCAGCTCGTCGATGAAGCGCTGGATGATGTCGCCGGTCTCGGCCTGCTGCTTGGCGTTGATGTCCGCCTCGGTCATCACGTTGAGCGTCCAGCCGGTCAGCTGACTGGCCAGGCGCACGTTCTGACCGCCACGGCCAATGGCCTGGGCCAGGTTGTCCTCGGCGACGGCGATGTCCATGGTACGGCTGTCTTCGTCGACGATGATCGAGGCGACTTCGGCCGGGGCCATGGCGTTGATGACGAACTGCGCCGGGTTGTCGTCCCAGAGGACGATATCGACCCGCTCGCCACCCAGTTCACCGGATACCGCCTGGACGCGCGAACCGCGCATGCCGATGCAGGCACCCTGGGGATCGATGCGCTTGTCCTTGGAACGGACGGCGATCTTGGCCCGCGAACCCGGATCCCGGGCGGCGGCCATGACATCGATCAGCTGCTCGGAAATTTCCGGCACCTCGATGCGGAACAGCTCGATCAGCATCTGCGGATCGGTACGCGACAGCATCAGCTGCGGACCGCGGTTCTCCGTGCGGATTTCCTTGAGCAGGGCACGCAGACGCACGCCCATGCGGAAGGTCTCGCGGGGAATGATGTGCTCGCGCGGCAGCAGCGCCTCGGCATTGTTGCCCAGGTCGACGATCACGCTGTCACGGGTGACCTTCTTGACGGTACCGGAGATGATCTCGCCGACCTTCTCGCGATAGGCGTCCACCACCTGAGCCCGCTCGGCCTCGCGCACCTTCTGCACAATCACCTGCTTGGCGGTCTGGGCGGCGATCCGACCGAATTCGATGGACTCGATCTTTTCTTCGATCACTTCACCGGCCTTGACGCCAGGATGCTCTTCCTGGGCGTCTTCCACCGTCAGATGCGAATCGGGCAGCTGATAGTCTTCGTCTTCCACCACGGTCCAGCGACGGAAGGTTTCGTAGCTGCCGTTGTGTCGGTTGATCGACACCCGCAGATCCACATCTTCTTCGTAGCGCTTCTTGGTAGCCGTGGCGAGAGCCAACTCCAGTGCCTCGAAGATGACGCCGGGTGGAACACCCTTCTCGTTCGAAACAGATTCCACTACCAGCAGAACTTCTTTGCTCATCTTACGCCTCGTATTCGCAATCCTTGGGATCCGCGGTCTCGCGCTCAAATCACTCGAAACGGGGAACGACGTTGGCCTTGTCGATCATCTCGATGGGCAGCAGATACTCATGCTCGTCCACCTGCACCACGACGTCCTGGTCTTCCACACCGCGCAGCAAACCCTGGAAATTACGTCGCCCTTCGAAGGGCGACCGAAGTTTGACCTTGACCTGTTCACCGGCGTGGGCAGCGAATTGCTCCAGCGTGAACAGCGGTCTATCCATACCGGGGGAAGACACCTCGAGGGTGTATTCATTGGTGATGGGATCTTCCACATCGAGTACGCCACTTACCTGGCGACTGACGGCCTCGCAATCTTCGACGAGAATGCCGTTGGGATGATCGATATAGACACGCAGTAGCGAATGCCGCCCTTGGGAGATGTACTCGACACCCCAGCAGACATAGCCAAGCGCCTCGACGACGGGGGCCAGCAAGGCCTGCAACTGTTCTAGCTTGCTCGACACCTGGTTGCCTCGCGTTTTTTGAGAATAAAAAATGGGCATTACGCCCATCCCTAAGAGGTCTGCGCAAGAAAGCGCGACCCGAACTGTCCAGCCAACAAAAAGCCCCTATAAAGGGGCTTTAAAAAACTGGTTGCGGGGGCTGGATTTGAACCAACGACCTTCGGGTTATGAGCCCGACGAGCTACCAGACTGCTCCACCCCGCGTCAAAGCTGGAGCGAGATTATATTCAACTGAACTCTAGGAGTCAACCTACTCTCTCGCCGCGTCCTGCAGGACGTCTTTGCTATTTGGTGCCGAAGATGGGACTCGAACCCATACAGCCTGTGGCCACTACCCCCTCAAGATAGCGTGTCTACCAATTCCACCACTTCGGCATGAAACCTTTGAAACCTACTTGGACTCCTGGGGCACGTCCCCGGAAGTACCACCCTGGGCAGCGCTAGGCTGACTCAGGGGAACATCGTTACCATCCTGCTTCGGCTGAGGAGCCTGCTGGACCGGCTGAGTGGGCAGACCCACTTCGCGCAGACTCAGCGCATGGTTCTTGGCGAAGTACGCCAGACCCAGGCTAGTCGCGAAAAAAACCGCGGCTAGTATAGCAGTAAAGCGACTCAGAAAGGTAGCAGAACCTTGGCTACCGAATACGGTACCCGAGGCGCCCGCACCAAAGGATGCACCGGCTTCGGCACCCTTGCCCTGCTGCATCAATACCAGCACGATCAGGCCAAGCGCCATCAGCAAGTGGATCACGACAACTGCAGTTTCCAACATTATCCACGTCCTGCAGCGCGGCAAATCGCACTGAACTCTTCAGCATTCAGGGAGGCTCCACCTACCAGCCCCCCATCGATATCCGGCATGCCGAACAATTCGGCAGCGTTGGCGGCCTTGACACTGCCGCCATACAACAACTGAAGGCCTTCAGCGACCCCAGCATCGGCCTCGCGCACCAGGGCGCGAATCGCCGCATGAACCTCTTGCGCCTGCTCCGGCGTCGCCGTGAGCCCCGTACCTATCGCCCAGACCGGCTCGTAGGCCACGACGGCATTGGCGAACGCTGCCACTCCAACCGCATCGATGACCGCCTTCAGCTGGCCACCCACCACGTCCAGAGTGCGCTCGGCCTCCCGCTCTTCACGGGTTTCACCGACGCAGAGCACGGGAATCATCCCGCCCTCCTGAATGGCCGCAAATTTCTTCGCCACCACCACATCATCCTCGCCCAGCAGCGCACGTCGCTCGGAGTGCCCCACCAGTACGTAGCGGCAACCGAATTCTGCCAACTGGGTCGAGGACACCTCGCCAGTCAGAGCCTTCTCGCCCGCGACGGGAGCACAGGTCTGGGCTCCCACCATCAGCGACGTTTCCGCCAACGCTTCAGCCACCCCTGGCAGATGCACCAATGTCGGAATCACCACGACATCGACACCCGCTGCGCCATCCAACCCTTTCAAGCCTGCGACCAGCGCCGACACGCCTTGCAGCGAGCCATGCATTTTCCAGTTACCGGCAACCAGGGAACGACGCATGCGTTTTACCTCAGGGAGCGAAGTGGGCGCAGATGTTACTCAATCGAAAACAGGCATGCAAGCAAATCAAGCACATACCTCGGTTATCAACTGAGCGAGGGCTTCCGCATGGGCCCGCACCTCTCGTTCGTTCTCGCCCTCGACCATGACCCGCAACAGCGGCTCGGTCCCGGACTTGCGCAGCAGCACCCGCCCCCTGCCGGCCATCTTCTCGGTCACCTCGGCACTGGCCTGCTTGACCCGTGGATGCTCCAGGGGATCCTGGCCGCCACCGAATCTCACGTTGATCAGCACCTGCGGGCACTTGCGCAGCGCCATGCGCGCCTGGGCCAGGGTCTGGCCGGCATTGCGCAGGGCGATCAGCACCTGCAGCGCGGCGATGGTGGCGTCTCCGGTGGTGGTGTACTGGCAGCAGACCACGTGCCCGGAATTCTCGCCGCCCAGCACCCAGTTGCGCTCCAGTAGTTCGGCCATCACATAGCGATCCCCGACTTTGGCGCGCACGAAGGGAATATCCAGCTCGGCCAGGCCCAGCTCGAGTCCGAGATTGCTCATCAGGGTGCCCACCACCCCACCCTCGAGGCGGCCGCAGCGCTTGAGGTCGCGAGCGATCAGATAGAGCAGCTCGTCGCCATCGACCGCCGCCCCGGTGTGATCCACCATCAGCACCCGGTCGCCGTCGCCATCGAAGGCGATGCCAATGTCGGCATGCTGGTCGAGCACTGCCTGCTGCAGCCCTTCCAGGTGAGTGGAGCCGCAATCCTTGTTGATGTTGAGTCCGTCCGGCTGCACGCCCAGCACGCTGACGTCCGCCCCCAGTTCGCGGAAGACGCTGGGCGCGATCTTGTAGGTAGCGCCATTGGCGCAATCCAGCACGATCTTCATGCCGGCGAAGCTGGTCCCGGTAGGCACACTGCTCTTGCAGAACTCGATGTAGCGCCCGGCGGCATCATTGATGCGCGAGACCTTGCCGATACGCGCCGAGTCGACCACGGTCATGGGCGTATCGAGCAGTTCCTCGATCATGGTCTCGAGTTCATCGGGCAGCTTGGTGCCGGCGCCGGAAAAGAACTTGATGCCATTGTCGTAGTAGGGATTGTGCGACGCACTGATAACGATGCCGGCGCTGGCCTGGAAGGTCCGCGTCAGGTAGGCGATCCCTGGCGTGGGCATGGGACCGAGCAGCATGACGTCGGCGCCGGCGGCGGACAGCCCGGCTTCCAGTGCCGATTCGAACATGTAGCCCGAGTTGCGGGTGTCCTTGCCGACCAGGACCCGGCAACCACCGCGGCTGCGAAAGGCGATACCGGCCGCCCAGCCCAGCTTGAGCATGAAATCCGGGGTAATGGGATACGTCCCGACCTTGCCGCGAATGCCATCGGTTCCAAAATACTTTCTTGCCATCAGTTCTGTTCCTGCCTGAAGCCTTCGACTGCGGTGATCATCTTCACCACGTCCACCGTTTCCGCCACATCATGGACCCTGAGGATCTGCGCGCCCTTTACCAGTGCCAGGGCCGCAAGGGCCAGACCGCCCGCCAGACGACCTTCCACAGGCCGCCCGGTGACCGCGCCGATCATGCTCTTGCGCGAGACACCCACCAGCAAGGGTAGCCCAAACGCGAGCAACTCGGCCTGTCGCCTGAACAGTTCGAGGTTGTGCTCGAGGGTCTTGGCGAAGCCATAGCCTGGATCCAGCACCAGCCGCTGACGGGAGATGCCGACCGCTTCGCAGCGGGCCACCTGCTCGGCGAGAAAGGCGCCTACCTCGCCTGCGACATCGGCATAGACGGGCGCCTGCTGCATGGTGCCGGGCTCGCCGCGCATGTGCATCAGGCAGATCGCCAGGTCGGTCGCGGCCGCCGTCTCGAGGGCACCGGGCCGACGCAGCGAGCGCACGTCATTGATCAGACCGGCACCCGCCCTGGCGCCTTCGCGCATGACCGCGGGCGTGGAGGTATCCATGGAAATCACGACATCGAGCTCGCGGGCGATCGCCTCGATCACCGGCACTACCCGATCGAGCTCTTCCGCTTCGGATACCGCGGGCGCCCCCGGGCGCGTGGACTCGCCCCCGACATCGATGATGGCCGCACCCGCCGACACCATTCCCTCGGCATGGCGCAGGGCGCTCTCGACCGCCGTATAGCGACCACCATCGGAAAAGGAGTCGGGAGTGACGTTGAGGATGCCCATGACTTTGGGCGCGTCAAAAACAAGAACCCGATTGCCGCAAGGCAATCGGGTCGAAGGCAGCGGATTGAACATGGGTGTTTCAGTGTTCTCCGGCCGGACCACCGATGGGGGTTTCCGGACGATCGCTACCACTCTGCGGCGCCGGAGCGTCACCGGTAGGACCGCCACGGTCATGCCAATCACGCGGCTCACGCGGGACCTTGCCGGCCATGATGTCGTCGATCTGATCGGAGTCGATGGTCTCGTACTTCATCAGGGCATCGGCCATGAGTTCGAGCTTGTCGCGGTTCTCGTCCAGCAGACGCTTGGCCGTGCCATAGCAGTCGTCGATGATCCGGCGAATTTCCAGGTCGATCTGCTTGGCGGTCTCGCCCGACATGTTGCCGGCGCCGCCACCACCCGAACGACCCAGATAGCCTTCGTTCTCTTCCTCGCCATACAGCAGCGGGCCGAGTTTCTCGGACAGGCCCCACTTGGTGACCATGTTCCGCGCCAGGGAGGTCGCGCGCATGATGTCGTTGGAGGCACCGGTGGTCACCCCCTCGAAGCCCAGGGTCATTTCCTCGGCGATACGGCCGCCGAACAGCGAGCAGATCTGGCTTTCCAGCGCACGCTTGGACAGGCTGTAGCGGTCCTCCTCGGGGAGGAACATGGTTACGCCCAGTGCGCGACCACGAGGAATGATGGAGACCTTGTAGACCGGATCGTGTTCGGGCACCAGGCGACCGACGATGGCGTGACCCGCTTCGTGGTAGGCGGTGTTGCGCTTCTCCTTCTCGGACATGACCATGGTCTTGCGCTCAGCGCCCATCATGATCTTGTCCTTGGCCAGCTCGAACTCGCGCATATCGACGATGCGCTTGTTGGCACGGGCGGCGAACAGCGAAGCCTCGTTGACCAGGTTGGCCAGATCGGCACCGGAGAAACCCGGGGTACCGCGGGCGATGACGCCGGCGTCCACGCGCTCGCCGACCGGCACCTTGCGCATGTGCACCTTGAGGATCTGTTCGCGACCGCGGATGTCCGGGAGACCGACCACCACCTGGCGATCGAAGCGGCCGGGACGCAGCAGGGCCGGGTCGAGCACATCAGGACGGTTGGTGGCAGCGATGACGATGATGCCATCGTTCATCTCGAAGCCATCCATCTCGACCAGCAGCTGGTTCAGGGTCTGCTCGCGCTCGTCGTGACCACCGCCCATGCCGTTGCCACGGTGGCGACCGACCGCATCGATCTCGTCGATGAAGATGATGCAGGGCGCGTGCTTCTTGGCCTGGTCGAACATGTCACGGACACGGCTGGCGCCGACACCGACGAACATTTCGACGAAGTCCGAACCGGAAATGGTGAAGAACGGCACCTTGGCCTCACCGGCCACGGCCTTGGCCAGCAGCGTCTTGCCGGTACCCGGCGAGCCGACCATCAGCACGCCACGGGGAATACGACCACCCAGGCGTTGGAACTTGCCTGGATCACGGAGGAATTCGACCAGCTCGGTGACTTCTTCCTTGGCTTCGTCGCAACCGGCGACATCGGCGAAGGTGGTCTTGACCTGGTCTTCCGACAGCAGTCGCGCCTTGCTCTTGCCAAAGCTCATGGGACCGCCGCGACCGCCGGCGCCTCCCTGCATCTGGCGCATGAAAAACATGAAGACGGCGATGATCACCAGGATCGGGAAGCTGGCCACCAGCAACTGAGTCCAGATGCTCTGCTGCTCGGGCTGCTTGCCGGTGATGGTGACGCTGTTGTTGACCAGGTCGCCGATCAGGCCATTGTCCTGGATCGCCGGACGGATGGTCTTGAAGGGATCGCCATCACGATGCTTGCCGGTGATGACATAGCCATCCACGGTCACGCTCTCGATCTGCCCGTCCTTCACCTGCTGGATGAAGTCGGAGTAGTTGAGCGTCTGGGGTTCGTTGGGGCTGGAGAAGTTGTTCATCACGGTGACGAGCACCGCGGCGATGATCAGCCACAGGATCAGATTCTTTGCCATGTCGTTCAATTGACTACCCTCTGCGCCGGTTTCGTGGGTAAACCGTTCGAAGCGAAACCGGCAGTGACCGGTAAGTTACTACACAAAGCCTGGCCCACGGCAGACATCGTCTGTAACGCTATATGAGTCTTCTGCCTTTGACTCTAGGGCAAGGCAGACGTTGCGGCCATCAATTCTCTCAATTGCCCCTAAAACCGCGACCCAATAGATATTGCTGGCGCGATCTGGTCCCGCGACGCGGACGGCGGCGCCAGAGCCCTGTTCGAAGGACTCATGCCATCTTCGTCCCGCAGGCCCCTGGATCGATCCGTCGCACTCAGCTCGCTCATATGGGGGCCCCATGAAAAATAACAAGGCCCTTCGATGCTCGCGACGAGGTCTTCCTGGCGCACCGACTTGACCGGAGGCCCGTCGCGGTGTTCCTTGAGCCGACCAGGCAGGCGTTGCCGGGCGCGCGGGCAAGCCTGGCGCGCTGGTAAGTTTTCGCGTATCGCTGGGCGGCACGTGGCAGCTGGGATAAACTGTCCGGCTTTTATCCGGGGTGAATTATGGCGCTCAACAACGAGCTTAAAAAGCGGTTCAAGGCGATCGGTCATCAACTCAAGCCGGTGGTCACCATCAGCGAGAACGGCCTGAGCGAAGGCGTGCTGGGCGAGCTCGACCGTGCGCTCAACGATCACGAGCTGATCAAGATCAAGCTGGCCGTCACGGAGCGGGAAGACCGCCGGGCCCTGATCGACGAACTGTGCGCGTCGAGCAAGGCGGAGCTGGTGCAGGTCATCGGCAAGATGGCGCTGATCTACCGCAAGGCGCGCGAGCAGAATCGCAATCTCTCCAACGTGGTGCGCTATACCGTCTGACTGTCCGGCGCACGCCCGGGAACGGGCTGCAGCACCAGGATCAGACCGCAGAGCAGCAGGACCAGGTAGCCGGCCAGGGCGGTCGGCCCAGTCCAGAAGCGCGCCAGTTCGTTCTGCAGCACGACGGCCAGCGCACTGGCCAGCAGCAGCTGGCCGCGCAGATCGCGCCACAGGGCGCCCACGCCGGCCCACCACACCAGCACCACGATCTGGGCAAAGACCCCACCGCCTGCGGCGCTGAGCATCATGCGCAGCAACTCTTCACGCCCGGACTGGATCAGCAGCGGTGCCCAGCCCGCCTGGGCGAGCGCCACGGGGATGCACAGGTGCAGGGCGACCAGCGGGCCGACCCAGAACACCTGGGCCAGCTGCCAGGCTGCAGCGAGCAGCCTGGCGAGCCAGCCTCCGGCGCGACGATCAGACGTGACGGACGGCGACAATTTCGTATTCGACATCGCCACCCGGGGTCTTCACCAGCACCACGTCCCCTTCTTCCTTGCCGATCAGGGCGCGGGCGATGGGCGAACCCACCGACAGCTTGCCCTGCTTGATGTCCGCTTCGTCGTCACCGACGATCTGGTAGGTCACGGTCTCGTCGGTCTCGGTGTTGGCGATCTCCACGGTGGTACCGAAGATCACCTTGCCGGTGTGCGGCAGGGCGGTCACATCGATCACCTGAGCATTCTGCAGGCGCCCTTCGATATCGCGGATCCGCGCCTCGACCATGCCCTGCTGTTCGCGGGCGGCGTGGTACTCGGCGTTCTCCTTGAGGTCACCCAGCTCACGCGCTTCGGCGATGGCCTGGGTGATCTGCGGGCGCAGCTCGGTCTTGAGGTGCTTGAGCTCGTCTTCCAGGGCACGGGCGCCCTGGACGGTCATGGGGTACTTGGTCATGCCTTAACTCCTGCATGCAGATCTTGCAGCCGGCGCACGGTCTTCTCGGCGCCGAATTTCAAAGCTTCGCAAATGGCCTGGCCGCCGGCAATGGTGGTGGTGCAGCACAGCTTGTGCTGCAGCGCGTTGCGGCGGATCGAGTAGGAATCGGCGATGGACTGCCGGCCTTCGGTGGTGTTGATGATCAGGGTGACCTCGTCGTTCTTGATCATGTCGACCACATGGGGACGGCCTTCGGTCACCTTGTTCACGCGACGCACCGGCAGACCGGCCGCCTCGATCACCCGCGCGGTACCGGCGGTGGCGACGACCTCGAAGCCGAGGCCGACCAGATCGCGAGCGACCTGCACGGCTTCGGGCTTGTCGTCGTCACGCACGCTGATGAAGGCGCAGCCGGAGTTCGGCAGGATCTCGTTGGCACCCAGCTGGGCCTTGGCGAAGGCTTCGCCGAAGCTGTCGCCAACGCCCATTACCTCGCCGGTGGACTTCATCTCCGGGCCGAGAATGGGGTCGACGCCGGGGAACTTGTTGAAGGGGAAGACCGCTTCCTTGACGCTGAAGAACGGCGGAATGATCTCCTGGGTGAAGCCGACTTCGGCCAGGGTCTTGCCGGCCATGACCCGGGCGGCCACCTTGGCCAGGGACTCGCCGATGCACTTGGAGACGAAGGGCACGGTACGGGAGGCGCGCGGGTTGACCTCGATGACGTAGATGTCTTCGCCCTGCACGGCCATCTGCACGTTCATCAGACCGATCACGCCGAGCTCCAGGGCCATCTTCTTGACCTGCTCGCGGATCTCGTCCTGGATGTGCTTGGGCAGCGAATAGGGCGGCAGCGAGCAGGCGGAGTCACCGGAGTGCACGCCGGCCTGTTCGATGTGCTGCATGATGGCGCCGATCACCACGGTCTGGCCGTCGCACACCGCATCCACGTCCACCTCGATGGCGCAGTTGAGGAAGTGGTCGAGCAGCACGGGGCTGTCGTTGGACACCTTCACCGCTTCGCGCATGTAGCGCTTGAGTTCTTCTTCCTGGTAGACGATCTCCATCGCCCGGCCGCCCAGCACGTAGGAGGGACGGACCACCATCGGATAGCCGATGTTCTTGGACAGGGCCAGGGCCTCGTCTTCGCTGCGCGCGGTGGCGTTGGCCGGCTGACGCAGGTTCAGGCGCTGCACCATCTGCTGGAAGCGTTCGCGGTCTTCGGCGCGGTCGATGGCGTCGGGGCTGGTGCCGATGATGGGCACACCGGCCTCTTCCAGGGCACGGCAGAGCTTGAGCGGGGTCTGGCCGCCGTACTGGACGATGACGCCCTTGGGCTGCTCGACGCGGACGATCTCCAGCACGTCTTCCAGGGTCACCGGCTCGAAGAACAGGCGGTCGGAGGTGTCGTAGTCGGTGGAGACGGTTTCCGGGTTGCAGTTGACCATGATGGTCTCGTAGCCATCTTCACGCATGGCCAGGGCCGCGTGCACGCAGCAGTAGTCGAACTCGATGCCCTGGCCGATGCGGTTGGGACCGCCGCCGAGGATCATGATCTTGTCGCGACCGCTGGGCTTGGCCTCGCACTCTTCCTCGTAGGTGGAGTAGAGGTAGGCGGTATCGGTGGCGAATTCGGCGGCGCAGGTGTCCACCCGCTTGTACACCGGCAGCACCTTGAGCTTGTGGCGATGGGCCCGCAGGTTCTTCTCGGTGACGCCGAGCAGCTTGGCCAGGCGCGCATCGGAGAAGCCCTTGCGCTTGAGCTTGCGCATCAGGTCGTAGTCGAGGTCGGCCAGACCCAGGGTCTTGATGCGCTCCTCGTCCTTGATCAGGTCTTCGATCTGCACCAGGAACCAGGGATCGATGCGGGTCAGCTCGAAGACCTTGTCCAGGCTGTAGCCCTGGCGGAAGGCGTCGCCGATGTACCAGATGCGATCGGCGCCCGGCACGGTCAGCTCGCGCTTGAGGGTGCCGTCGGCTTCGGGATCGGCCGGATCCAGCTTGGGATCGAAGCCGACCACGCCGACTTCCAGGCCACGCAGGGCTTTCTGCAGGGATTCCTGGAAGGTACGGCCGATGGACATGACCTCGCCCACGGATTTCATCTGGGTGGTCAGACGGGCATCGGCCTTGGGGAATTTCTCGAAGGCGAAGCGCGGGATCTTGGTGACCACGTAGTCGATGGCCGGCTCGAAGGACGCCGGGGTACGACCGCCGGTGATGTCGTTCTGCAGCTCGTCCAGGGTATAGCCGACCGCCAGCTTGGCGGCGATCTTGGCGATGGGGAAGCCGGTGGCCTTGGAGGCCAGTGCCGAGGAACGCGATACCCGCGGGTTCATCTCGATCACTACCATGCGCCCGGTGTTGGGGCAGATGCCGAACTGGACGTTGGAGCCGCCGGTCTCGACCCCGATCTCGCGCAGCACCGCCAGGGAGGCGTTGCGCATGATCTGGTATTCCTTGTCGGTCAGCGTCTGGGCCGGAGCCACGGTGATGGAGTCACCGGTGTGCACGCCCATGGGATCGAAGTTCTCGATGGAGCAGACGATGATGCAGTTGTCCTTCTTGTCGCGGACCACCTCCATCTCGTATTCCTTCCAGCCGATCAGGGATTCGTCGATCAGCAGTTCGTTGGTCGGCGACAGATCCAGACCACGGGTGCAGATTTCCTCGAATTCCTCGCGGTTGTAGGCGATGCCGCCACCGGTGCCGCCCATGGTGAAGCTCGGCCGGATGATGCAGGGGAAGCCGACCTTCTCCAGCACGCCGTAGGCTTCTTCCATGCTGTGGGCGATACCCGAGACCGGGCAGGCGAGGCCAATGTCCTTCATGGCCTTGTCGAAGCGCGAACGATCCTCGGCCTTGTCGATGGTGTCGGCGTTGGCGCCGATCATCTCGACACCGAATTTCGCCAGCACGCCATGCCGCTCCAGATCCAGGGCGCAGTTAAGCGCGGTCTGGCCGCCCATGGTCGGCAGCAGGGCGTCGGGGCGCTCCTTCTCGATGATCTTGGCCACGGTGGCCCACTTGATCGGCTCGATGTAGGTGGCGTCGGCCATCGACGGGTCGGTCATGATGGTGGCCGGATTGGAGTTCACCAGGATGACGCGGAAGCCTTCCTCGCGCAGGGCCTTGCAGGCCTGGGCGCCGGAATAGTCGAACTCGCAGGCCTGGCCGATGACGATGGGGCCGGCCCCGAGGATCAGGATGCTCTTGATGTCTGTACGCTTAGGCATGGGCTTCTCGAATGCAGGTAATCAGGTCAGGGTTGCGGTGGCCAGCTTCACACCGAACCCCACGAACAGGGCGCCGACGCCACCGGTGGCGCCCGCGCTGAGGCGACGCCGCTGACGGAACCAAGCCGCCAGGTGAACGCCGCAGAAAATCAGGAACGACAGGTAGCAGAAGCTGATCGCTTCCAGTACCGCGCCCAGCACCAGGAAGGACAGCGCCGGATGGGCATAACCGGGGTCCACGAACTGGATGAAGAAGGAAACGAAGAACAGGATCGCCTTCGGGTTCGACAGGCTCAGCAGCAGCGCCTTGCGGAACGGCTGGTGGACGTCTTCGCGCAGGGTCGCCTCGGCCTGGCCCTGGGCCGGGCTGCGCCAGGACTTGAGTCCGCCGCGCAACATGCCCCAGCCGAGGTAGAACAGGTACGCCGCGCCCAGATACTTGAGGATCTGGAAGAACAGCGGTTCGGCCTTGAGCAGCGAGGCGACGCCCAGCGCCGAGAGCAGCATCAGCACGGCGTCACCGAGGAACACGGCCGAGGCCGCCTGGTAACCGCTGCGAATGCCGCGCTGGGCACTGGTGGCCAGCACGAAGAAGGAATTGGGGCCGGGCAACAGGATGACGAACAGGGTCCCGACCACATAGGTCCAGAAGTCGATGACACCCAGATTCGCCAGCATGAGCGCTACCCTCCTCCCGTCTTAGCGGCGTGCCGCCATGGCCTGGATGAACTTGTCGAACAGCGGCGCCACGTCGTGCGGGCCAGGGCTCGCCTCGGGGTGACCCTGGAAGCTGAAGGCGACCTTGTCGGTACGCTCGATGCCCTGCAGGGTGCCATCGAACAGCGACTTGTGGGTGGCCCGCACATTGGCCGGCAGGCTGGCCTCGTCCACGGCGAAACCGTGGTTCTGGCTGGTGATCATCACTACGCCGCTGTCGAGATCCTGCACCGGATGGTTGGCGCCGTGGTGACCGTTGGGCATCTTCACCGTCTTGGCGCCGGAAGCCAGGGCCAGCAACTGGTGGCCCAGGCAGATGCCGAACACCGGAATCTCGGTTTCGAGGACGTCCTGGATCGCCTTGATGGCGTAGTCGCAAGGTTCGGGATCGCCCGGGCCATTGGCTAGGAAGATGCCATCGGGTTGCAGCGCCAGGGCTTCGCTGGCCGGGGTCTGGGCCGGCAGCACGGTAATGCGGCAGCCGCGGGCCACCAGCATGCGCAGGATGTTCAGCTTGACGCCATAGTCGAAGGCCACCACGTGATAGGGCAGCTGCTCGGCCGGGATCTCGGCGTGGCTGTCGGTTTCCAGCGACCAGACGCCGGAGCGCCACTCGTAGCGCTCCTTGACGCTGACTTCCTTGGCCAGGTCCATGCCCTTGAGGCCGGGGAAGGCGCGGGCCAGTTCCAGGGCGCGCTCCTCGGTGGCGTCTTCGCCGGTAAGGATGCAGCCATCCTGAGCGCCCTTCTCGCGGAGGATGCGGGTCAGTCGACGCGTGTCGATACCGGCGATGGCGATGGTGCCGTTCTCCTTGAGATAGTCCGGCAGCGACTGCTTGTTGCGCCAGTTGCTGGCCAGCAGCGGCAGGTCGCGGATGATCAGCCCGGCGGCCCACACCTGGGCGGCCTCGCCATCCTGCGGCGTGGTGCCGGTGTTGCCGATGTGCGGATAGGTCAGGGTGACGATCTGCTTCGCATAGGAAGGATCGGTCAGGATTTCCTGGTAGCCGGTCATGGCGGTGTTGAACACCACTTCGCCGACCGTGTGGCCGTCGGCACCGATGGATTCACCGCGAAAGATGCTGCCATCGGCAAGTGCGAGTATGGCTGGCTTAGTCAAGAAGACCTCCGAAAATCAAGCCTTGGCGGGCAAACGCAGGGTGCAAAAAAACGGGATGACATCTCGAAGAGTCATCCCGTTTTAATGTTGTGATTTCATTCTGCGCTAGCTTTTAGTGGATACACTAAAGCTGCATTGTACACGAATTGATCACGGCTGGCACCCCCGCAAGGGGATCAGCGCAACTCCAGCACGTCCTGCATGTCATATAGCGCCGGCTGTTTGTCCTTGAGCCAGAGGGCCGCGCGCACCGCGCCCTTGGCGAAGGTCATGCGGCTGGAGGCCTTGTGGGTGATCTCGACCCGCTCGCCTTCGCTGGCGAACAGCACCGTGTGATCGCCCACCACGTCGCCAGCGCGTACGGTGGCGAAGCCGATGGTCTGGCGGTCGCGGGCACCGGTCTGGCCCTCGCGGCCATAGACGGCCACTTCTTCAAGGTCACGACCCAGCGCCTGGGCAACGACCTCGCCCATGCGCAGGGCGGTCCCCGAAGGCGCATCGACCTTGTGCCTGTGGTGCGCCTCGATGATCTCGATGTCGACCTCGTCACCCAGCACGCGGGCGGCGGTGTCGAGCAGCTTGAGGCAGAGATTGACGCCGACGCTGAAGTTGGCGGCGAAGACGATGGGAATTTCCTTGCTCGCTTCCAGCAGGGTCAGCTTCTGCTCGGCGGTGAAGCCGGTGGTGCCGATCACCATGGCCTTCCTGGCCTTGCGGCAGAGCGCCAGATTCTGCAGGGTCACGTTGGGATGGGTGAAGTCGATGAGCACATCGAAATCATCCAGCACCCGCGCCAGATCGCCCGACAGCATCACTCCGTTACGGCCGATACCGGCGAGTTCGCCGGCGTCGGCACCTACCAGACTGCTTTCCGGGCGATCCACCGCGGCGGTGAGACCGGCAGCGCCCTGGGTCTGCTGGACCGCTTCGATCAGGGTCTTGCCCATGCGCCCCGCGGCGCCCATTACAGCTATACGTCGCATCATCAGCTCCAGGCTGCTGGCCGGGCGCCGCCTCGCGACGGCGCCCCTGCCGGTTTAGAGGTCGTCGAAGAAGCGCTTCATGCCGTCGAACCAGCCACTGGCCCGGGGCGAATGGGAGCTGTCGCTCTGCAGGGTGTTACGGAACTCCTCGAGCAGCTCGCGCTGGCGCCGGCTCAGGTTGACCGGAGTCTCCACCACCACCTTGCACATCAGGTCGCCGGCGCCGCCACCGCGCACAGGCGTCACGCCCTTGCCGCGCAGGCGGAACATCTTGCCGGTCTGGGTGCCCTCGGGAATCTTCAGCTTGACGCGGCCATCCAGGGTCGGCACTTCCAGTTCGCCACCCAGGGCGGCGTCGGTGAAGTTGATCGGCACCTCGCAATAGAGGTGCTTGCCGTCGCGCTGGAAGATCGAGTGCTCGCGCACATTGACCACGACATAGAGGTCGCCGCTGGGGCCACCCAAGGTTCCAGCCTCGCCTTCGCCGGTCAGGCGGATGCGGTCGCCGGTGTCGACGCCCGCGGGCACCTTGACCGACAGGGTCTTCTGCTCTTCCACGCGCCCCTGACCATGACAGGCGTTGCAGGGCTCGGGAATGATCTTGCCGCTGCCGTGGCAGCGCGGGCAGGTCTGCTGGACCGAGAAGAAGCCCTGCTGCATGCGCACTTGGCCGATGCCACCGCAGGTGGGGCAGGTGGACGCCGAGGTACCCGGCTTGGCGCCATTGCCATCGCAGACCTTGCACTCGACCAGGGTGGGCACGCGAATGGTGACCGTGGTCCCACGCACCGCCTCTTCCAGATCCAGGTCCAGGGTGTAGCGCAGGTCGGCACCGCGCTGCGGGCCGCCGCGTCCACCGGCGCCACCGCGCCCACCGAAGAAGTCGCTGAAGACGTCGCCGAAGATGTCGGAGAAGCTCGCGCCACCCGCCGCGCCACCGAAACCGCCGCCGCCCATGCTCGGATCGACGCCAGCATGGCCGTACTGGTCGTAGGCCGAGCGCTTGCCCGCATCGGACAGCACTTCGTAGGCCTCGGCGGCCTCCTTGAACTGCTCTTCGGCAGCCGCGTCCCCCGGATTGCGATCCGGGTGGTATTTCATCGCCAGGCGTCGGTAGGCCTTCTTGAGCTCGGCTTCGCTGGCGCCGCGCTCGACCCCGAGCACCTCATAGTAATCACGTTTGGCCATAGACTTTCTGCACCTTAAATTTTCTCACCCTCCAGACACGCCAACGCGGGAGCAGGCTCCCGCGTGGCGGATCCGACGGGCCGAAGCCCGCCAGGTGCGGTAAGCACGGGGCTTACTTGTTGTCCTTCACTTCCTCGAACTCGGCATCGACCACGTCGTCGCCGGGCTTCTTGGCATCACCGTCCGCCTTGGCCGATGCGCCTTCGGCACCGGCGCCAGCGCCCTGCTCGGAATAGAGCTTCTGGGCCAGCGGCGCGGAGGCCTGGGACAGGGCATTCATCTTGGCTTCGATGGCGTCCTTGTCGTCACCGCGTACGGCGGTTTCCAGTTCGCCAATGGCCTTCTCGATGGTGCTCTTCTCTTCCGCGGTAGCCTTGTCGCCCGCCTCGGTCAGCATCTTGCGGGTACCGTGCACCAGGGCATCACCCTGGTTGCGGGCCGCGGCCAGCTCTTCGAACTTGCGATCCTCGTCGGCATTGGCCTCGGCGTCACGCACCATCTGCTGAATCTCTTCCTCGGACAGACCGGAGGACGCCTTGATAACGATGGACTGCTGCTTGCCGGTAGCCTTGTCCTTGGCGGACACGTTGAGGATACCGTTGGCGTCGATGTCGAAGGTCACCTCGATCTGCGGTACGCCACGCGGCGCCGGCGGGATCTCGGCCAGGTCGAACTTGCCCAGCGACTTGTTCTGCGCGGCCTGCTTGCGCTCGCCCTGCAGCACGTGGATGGTCACGGCGCCCTGGTTGTCGTCGGCGGTGGAGAACACCTGCGACTTCTTGGTCGGGATGGTGGTGTTCTTCTCGATCAGCGCGGTCATCACGCCACCCATGGTCTCGATGCCCAGGGTCAGCGGGGTGACGTCCAGCAGCAGCACGTCCTTGACGTCACCTGCCAGCACGGCGCCCTGGATGGCGGCACCGATGGCGACGGCTTCGTCCGGGTTGACGTCCTTGCGCGCTTCCTTGCCGAAGAAGTCGGCCACGCGCTTCTGCACCAGCGGCATGCGGGTCTGACCGCCCACCAGGATGACCTCGTGGATGTCGGAGACGTCCAGACCGGAGTCCTTCAACGCCGTGCGGCAGGGCTCGATGGTGCGCTCGACCAGCTCTTCCACCAGGGACTCCAGCTTGGCGCGGGAGACCTTGACGTTCAGGTGCTTGGGACCGCTGGCATCGGCGGTGATGTAGGGCAGGTTGACGTCGGTCTGGGTAGCCGAGGACAGCTCGATCTTGGCTTTTTCCGCAGCTTCCTTCAGGCGCTGCATGGCCAGCGGGTCACCCTTGAGGTTCATGCCGCTTTCTTTCTTGAATTCCTCGACGAGGTAGTCGATCAGGCGGATGTCGAAGTCTTCGCCGCCCAGGAAGGTGTCGCCATTGGTGGCCAGCACCTCGAACTGATGCTCACCGTCGACCTCGGCGATCTCGATGACCGAGACGTCGAAGGTACCGCCGCCCAGGTCATAGACGATCACGGTATGGTCGCCCTTGGCCTTGTCCAGGCCATAGGCCAGGGCAGCCGCGGTGGGCTCGTTGATGATGCGCTTGACGTCCAGACCGGCGATGCGACCGGCATCCTTGGTGGCCTGGCGCTGGCTGTCGTTGAAGTAGGCCGGGACGGTGATGACCGCTTCGGTCACGGCTTCGCCCAGGTAGTCCTCGGCGGTCTTCTTCATCTTCTTCAGGACTTCGGCAGACACCTGCGGCGGCGCCATCTTCTGGCCCTTGGCCTCGACCCAGGCGTCACCGTTGTCCGCCTTGACGATCTTGTAGGGGACCATCTGGATGTCTTTCTGCACGACGTTTTCTTCATAACGCCGGCCGATCAGACGCTTGACCGCGTACAGGGTGTTCTGCGGATTGGTCACCGCCTGGCGCTTGGCTGGCTGGCCAACCAGGGTCTCGCCGTCGTTGGTGTAGGCGATGATGGACGGCGTGGTACGGGTGCCTTCGGCGTTTTCCAGTACCTTGACGTTGCCGTTTTCGAGGATCGCGACGCAGGAGTTGGTGGTCCCCAGGTCGATACCGATGATCTTGCCCATGTAGTCTTCTCCAGAAATCTCAGATTCCGCGCGGCCCGCTCAGGGGGCCTTTGATGTTCGCTTGCCTACCAGATGGGGCCGAGCGAAAGAATTTCAAGCCTTTTCGTCGATGCTCGGCTGCTGCGCTGCAGGTGCCTTGCTGACGACCACCATCGCCGGCCGCAGCAGGCGACCATTGAGCAGATAGCCCTTTTGAAACACCTTGAGGACGCTGCCCGGCTCGGCGGTGGCGCTCTCCTCCATGGCCATGGCCTGGTGGTGTTCCGGATTGAAGGGCGCGCCGTGGGGATCGACGGCCTCGACCTGATAGCGCTTGAGGGTGTCCTGCAGCATCTTCAGGGTCAGCTCCATGCCTTCACGCATGGGCTTGAGGGTCTCGTCGGTGGCGTTGGACAGCTCCAGGCCACGCTCCAGGCTGTCGAGCACCGGCAGCAGGTCGCCAGCGAATTTTTCCAGGGCGAACTTATGCGCCTTCTCCACATCCTGCTCGGCGCGACGACGCACGTTCTGCAGTTCGGCGACGCTGCGCAGCGACTGGTCCTGGGCCGCGGCGAGCTGCTCTTCGAGCGTGGCGACGCGGGCGGCGAGATCCTCGTGCTGGACGTCGCCCTGGGCGGCTTCGTGCTCGGGGGTCTGGGAGTTCTGTTCGTCGGCCATGGAGTCCTCCTGTGATATTGCCGGTGGGCGCGCCCTCTAATGGACATCGCCTTGATCGATGGCGCCTATATGGGGCCGCCGGCCGGCGCTTCAAGAGCTGTATGGATTGCCAGTGCCCGAGAGGCACTGTATAAACAACCAGAAAACCGCCTTCGGAGATCGTCGCATGCTGGTGCATCTGTCCGTCCGCAATTACGCCATCGTCGAACACCTCGACCTCGACCTCGAGCGCGGCATGACCGTGATCACCGGTGAAACCGGCGCCGGCAAGTCCATCATGCTGGACGCCCTCGGCCTCACCCTGGGCGATCGCGCCGACAGTGATGCGGTCAGACCCGGCGCCGACAAGGCCGATGTCCTGGCCAGCTTCGACACCACCGATATCCCCGAAGCGCGCCAGTGGCTCGCCGAGCGCGACCTGGAGCAGGACGGCCCCTGCCTGCTGCGCCGCGTCATTACCCGCGAAGGGCGCTCGCGCGGCTATATCAATGGCTCGCCCTGCCCGCTGGCCGATCTCAAGACCCTCGGCGGACTGCTGATCGATATCCACAGCCAGCACGAGCACCAGTCACTGCTCGGCCTCGACACCCATCGCCGCCTGCTGGACGAATACGCCGGCGCGGGCGAGCTGGTCCGCCAGGTGCAGCTCGCGGCCCAGCGCTGGCGCCAGGTGCGCCAGACCCTGGAACGCCTGACCCGCAACGGCGACGAGCAACGCGCCCGCCATCAGCTGCTCAGCTACCAGCTCGAAGAACTCGACAACCTCGCCCTGGCCGAGGGCGAGTTGCAGGCCCTGGAACAGGAGCAGAGCGATCTGGCGAGTGCCGAGCACATCCTGCTGGCCTGCCGCCAGGCCCTGGACCTCTGTACCGAAAACGAGCAGGGCAATGCCCTGTCGGCGCTCAATGCCAGCGTGGCGCGCCTGACCGCCTTCGACCGCCCGCCGGCGCAGATCCAGGAGGCCAGCAACCTGCTCGCCTCCGCCCAGATCCAGATCGAGGAGGCGATGAACGAACTCAATCGCTTCGTCGATCATTTCGAAGCCGACCCGGAGCGCCAGCAGGCGGTGCAGGAGCGCCTGGACAGTGTCTACAGCCTTGCCCGCAAGCACCGGGTCCAGCCCGAGGCCCTGCTGGAGCTGCACGAACAGCTGCGCAACGAATTGCAATCCCTGGACGCCGACGACGTCGCCCTGGAGCGCCTGCAGGAAGAACTGACGGCCTTCGAGCGCCACTACCAGGAGAAGGCCGGCGAACTGAGTCGTCTGCGCGAGCAACGGGCGCCGGAGCTCGCGGCCGCGGTCGAGACCGAGATGCAGCGCTTGGGTATGCCGGGTGGCCGCTTCAGCATCACCCTCACGCCAGGCAGTACCGGCGAACCCCAGCCGCTGGGCAACGAGGGCGTCGAATTCCGCGTCAGCGCCAACCCGGGCCAGCCCCTGCGCCCGCTGGCCAAGGTCGCCTCCGGTGGTGAACTGTCGCGTATCAGCCTGGCCATCCAGGTCATCACCGCCCAGACCTCGCGCACACCCACCCTGGTGTTCGACGAGGTGGACGTGGGTATCGGTGGCCCCACCGCCGAGGTGGTCGGCCAGCTGCTGCGGCAACTGGGCGAGCGGGGCCAGGTGCTGACGGTGACCCACCTGCCCCAGGTGGCGGCCCAGGGTCATCAGCACCTGTTCGTGCACAAGGAGCGCGGCACCGACGAGACGCGTACCGCGGTGGCCAAGCTCGACCGCGCACGGCGCGTGGAAGAGGTGGCGCGCATGCTGGGTGGTGTCGACCTGACCCGTGAATCCCTGGCCCACGCTCGCAAGCTGGTGGTGAGCCGCTAGACGCAGGCAGCCACCGGACATGAAAAAGGCGACTCGAAGGTCGCCTTTTTCATGTCCGGGTCTTCACTTGCGCTGGCGGATGTACAGCACCAGGTTGTGATCGACCAGTTCGAAACCATGCTCTTCGACGATCTCGCGCTGACGCTTTTCGATCGAGGCATCGGTGAACTCGATGACTTCGCCGGTATCCACATCCACCATGTGATCATGGTGGCCGGTGTCGGCCAACTCGAACACGGCATGGCCGCCGTCGAAATTGTGGCGCACCACCAGACCGGCCGCTTCGAACTGGGTGAGGACCCGATAGACCGTTGCCAGCCCCACGTCCTCGCCCGCTTCCATGAGCGCCTTGTAAACGTCTTCGGCGCTCATGTGGCGCTGCTCGGTGGTGTCCAGCATCTGCAATATCTTGACGCGCGGCAGGGTCACTTTCAGACCCGCTTTGCGGAGTTCGTTGTTCTCTACCATGCTCTTTCTCGGTGCCGAGTGCTTTCGCAGCCCTCGGGAATACGGGTATGATCGGTGCTTCGTTGCCCAGCAAGATAGTGGAAGTCTCCCACCGATGCAAAACCTCAAGCAAACGCTGACCGGGCTCTCTCTGATGGGCCTAGCCATGCTCGCCGGCTGCTCTCTGCCGGGGGTTTACAAGATCGACATCCAACAGGGCAACGTCGTCACCCAGGACATGATAGACCAGTTGCGCCCCGGAATGACCCGACAACAAGTCCGGTTTATCATGGGTTCGCCGCTGATCCAAGACACCTTCCATCCCAATCGCTGGGACTATCTGTACAGCCTGCAAGCCGCCGGCGGTCAGCGGAAGCAGGAGCGTGTCAGCCTGGTGTTCAACGGCGACAATCAACTGAGCGGCCTGGCCGGCGACTTCATGCCCGGCACCAGCCGCGAACAGCAGATCATGGGTACCGACAGCGGCACCACCGTGGATCCCACCGCCCCGGCGCAACCCTCGGCACCCGCTGCCGTACCGGAAACGCCAGCCGTACCCGGCTCGACCGAAGACAACATCCAGAAAGAGATCGACAGCGCCCGTCCGGCCGCCGTGCCGACTCCCGATCGCATCCGCACCGACGGTCAGTGATCCCTGGCTAGAGGCCAGTCCTGGACTTGGCCTTTTCCGCGCGCCGCTTGCGACTTTCCTTGGGGTCCGCAAGCAGCGGGCGATAGATCTCCACCCGGTCACCCGCCATCAGCCTGCGCTCGTTCGGCTTGGCTACCAGCTTGCCAAAGATGCCGACCCGAAAGGCTTCGCGCTGTTCGGGTGGCAACTGCTCGAGCAGCCCCGACGCCCGCACCGCCTGCTCGACCGTGGCGCCCTCTTCGAGCTGCAGATTCAACAGCCATTGCCGCTCCGGCAACGCCAGCGCCACCTCGATGGCGAGACACTCAGCCATAGAGGGCTCGAGCACGCTGGCAGAAGGCATCCACCATGGTATTGGCTGCCTGATTGAACAACGGGCCCAGGGTCGCGCGGACGATGGCGCTGTCGTATTCGAAGGACAGATCCAGGGAAATCTTGCAGGCCTTGTCGCCCAGCGCCTTGAACGTCCAGACGCCGTGCAGCTGCTTGAAAGGACCCTTTTCCAGATCCATGGTGATGGACTCGTCCGGCACCAGGGTATTGCGGGTCGTGAACTGCTGGCTGAGACCACCCTTGGCCACGGTGAGACCGGCGCGCATCAGGCCTTCGTCCTGCTCCAGGATCTGGGCGGACGAGCACCACGGCAGGAACTCCGGATAACGGTCCACGTCATTAACCAGCGCATAGAGTGCTGAAGCAGGATAGGGCAGCAACGCCGAACGTTGGATGTGCGTGCTCATCGGAACCTCGTAGAATAGCGAAATCGGTGTCGGACCTTGAATTTGAGGGCGGCGCACGCATTTTACTCCCGCACCAGCCTGCCGCAGTCCAGAACCGCGGTATTGTCCGTGTTTGCTCATACCCGCTCAAGCGCGTGGCGACATTTCCCCTGACTCGCTGTACCCTGGAATCATGGCCAAGCAAAAGAAAGTCTCCCCCGGCAGCATCGCGCAGAACAAAAAGGCGCTTCACGAATACTTCGTCGACACCCGCTTCGAGGCGGGTGTTTCCCTGGCAGGCTGGGAGGTCAAGAGCCTGAGAGCCGGCAAGGCGCAGCTGACTGACAGCTATGTGCTGCTCAAGGACGGCGAAGCCTGGCTGCTGGGCAGCCATATCACCCCGCTGCAGACCGCCAGCACCCATGTCATCGCCGACCCGACCCGCACCCGCAAGTTGCTGCTCAACAAGCGCGAGCTGGGCAAGCTGTTTGGCGCCGTGCAGCAGAAGGGCTACGCCTGCGTCGCCCTGTCGCTCTACTGGAAGAAGCACCTGGTCAAGTGCGAGATCGCGCTGGCCAAGGGCAAGAAGGAATTCGACAAGCGCGCGACCGAGCGCGAGCGCGATTCCGACCGCGAGATCCAGCGCGCCATCCGCAAGGACGCCAAATAGCCAAGCGGCCGAAAAACGTTTCGTCAGCAATGACTTGCGTCGGACGGCCGGAATTCCTATAGTGAACGACCAGCAAGTTTTGGGGGCGATTAGGATTCGACGCCGGTAACGAAACTTGAGGGGCATGCCGAGCTGGTAGCAGAACTCGTAAATTCGCTGCTGCAAACTTATAGTTGCCAACGACGACAACTACGCTCTAGCTGCTTAATGCGGCTAGCAGTCGCTAGGGGATGCCTGTAAACCCGAAACGACTGTCAGATAGAACAGGATCGCCGCCAAGTTCGCTGTAGACGTAACGGCTAAAACTTATACAGCTCGCCCAAAGCACCCTGCCCGTCGGGCCGCAATGGGTTAACTCAGTAGACAGGGCTAAGCATGTAGAACCGATAGCGGAGAGCTGGCGGACGGGGGTTCAAATCCCCCCGCCTCCACCAAAAAGAAAGGGCAGCCACTGGCTGCCCTTTTTCTTTGCCCGTCGTTTAGAACGGGATGTCGTCGTCGAAGCTGTCGTAGTCCTGCTGAGCCGGCTGCTGCTGCGGACGGGACTGCGGCTGCTGCTGGGGACGGCTGTTGCCGCTGCCGCCATTGCCACCGTTGTCATACTGCGGGGCCGACTGCTGCGGACGGGGGGCACGCTGCTGCTGGGGCGCAGGCGCGCTCTGGTTGTATTCGTCGCTGCCACCGGCATTGCCACCACGGCCACCCAGCAACTGCATGTTGCCGTTGATGTCGACCACGATTTCGGTGGTGTAGCGATCCTGACCGTCCTGGCCCTGCCATTTGCGGGTACGCAGAGTGCCCTCGACATAGACCTGGGAGCCCTTGCGGATGTACTCGCCGGCGATCTCGGCGAGACGACCGAAGAACACCACGCGGTGCCATTCGGTGCGGTCCTGCTGCTGACCGGTCTGCTTGTCCTTCCAGCTTTCGCTGGTGGCCAGGGTGACGTTGGTCACCGCATTGCCGTTGGGCATGTAACGGGTTTCGGGATCGGCGCCGGCATTGCCGACGAGGATGACTTTATTGACGCCACGGGCCATATGAATCTCCTGATGAGGCTGTCGATCAAGCGGCGACCGGTGTTTGACTAACCAGTCGCTCCAATTGCGCCCGATCGACGATTTTAGTATCGATCTTGATGTAGACGGCCTGCTCTTCCGCCACCACTACCGCATCGGTCACTCCGGCCAGGGCCAACAGGCGTCCGACCAATCCCTGGTCGTTGACTAGCGCGGGCGTAACCGGCAAACGCAGACTGGTGACATAGGGCGGTTCCCGCATCGTACCAGCTACCACCGCCCATCCCAGGCAAAGCGCCGCACAACCCAGGAAGACGGTGGACAGGCCACCATGCTGGAACAACCAGCCCCCGAGGATACCGCCCAACGCGGAACCAAGGAACTGACTGGTGGAATAGATCCCCATGGCGGTGCCCTTGCCACCGGCCGGGGCCACCTTGCTCACCAGCGACGGCAGCGAGGCCTCCAGCAGGTTGAAGGCGGTAAAGAACACCACGATGCCGATGACCAGGGCCACCAGGCTGTTGCTGAAAAAGAAGAAGTACAGCTCGCACAGCACCAGCACACTGATGGCGCCCACCAGCACGCGCTTCATGCGCCGCTTCTTTTCACCATAGATGATGAAGGGGACCATGGCGAAGAAGCCGACCACCAGCGCGGTGAGATAGACCCACCAGTGCTCTTCCTTGGGCAGCCCGGCATGTTCGGCCAGGGCCAGTGGCAGGACGACGAAACTGGCCATTAGCACGGCGTGCAGCGCCAGGATGCCGAAGTCCAGCCGCAGCAGGTCGCGATTGCGCAGGGTCGCGCCCAGCGCCTGGCGCGCCAGGTTCGACTCCCGATGGGCGAAGGGCGAAGCCTGGTGCGGCACCAGAAACAGCACGATCAGCAAACCGACCAGTGCCAGTCCGCAGGTGGCCCAGAACAGCCCGGCGAGACCATAGGCACGGGTCAGCAAGGGGCCGGCCACCATCGCCACGGCAAAGGACACGCCGATGCTCATGCCGATCGTGGCCATGGCCTTGGTGCGATGCTGCTCGCGGGTCTGATCCGACAACAGCGCCATGATGGCCGCCGAAATGGCGCCGCCACCCTGGACGACACGCCCGGCGATGACGCCCCAGATCGAGTGGGCATTGGCGGCAATGGCGGCACCAAGGGCGAAGACCAGCAGTCCACCAATGATGATGGGGCGTCGACCGATGCGATCGGACAGCGTCCCCAGGGGAATTTGCAGGACCGCCTGGGTCAAACCATAGGCACCTATGGCGAGGCCGATCAGCGCCGGGGTGGCATCCGCCAACTCCTGACCATAGGTCGCCAGGACCGGGAGCACCATGAACATACCGAGCATACGAAAGGCGAAGACCAGGGCCAGCCCGAAGGCGGCACGGCGTTCGACGCCGTTCATGGCTTCACTGCGCTTGTCGAGCATTGATAATCCTCTCGTCGGCGACAGGCTTTTACGTCGCCACACAGCTTTAAAACAGTCGTGACAATGACCATTTAGGGAGGAAGCGGTGAAGATAGCCGAGCGCTCGTCCGAACGTTCCCGACCGCCAGGATCACGAACGCCCGATCACCGCTGTCGGGCCGTTAATTTTACCAGCCTTACCCCCTCTCTCACAGGCGCGGCAGATAGCCGCAGCCCGGGACGAGACCTCTTTTCTAGTGAAGCGCCGCCAAAACGAGGCAGAAGTCTACGTGGATAAAATCCTCATCCGTGGGGCCCGCACCCATAATCTGAAGAACATCGACCTAACCCTTCCCCGGGACAAGCTCATCGTCATCACCGGACTGTCCGGCTCCGGCAAGTCTTCGCTGGCGTTCGACACCCTCTATGCCGAAGGCCAGCGCCGCTACGTGGAATCCTTGTCGGCCTACGCCCGCCAGTTCCTGTCGATGATGGAAAAGCCCGATGTGGACACCATCGAAGGGCTGTCGCCAGCGATTTCCATCGAGCAGAAGTCCACCTCGCACAATCCGCGCTCCACCGTGGGCACCATCACCGAGATCTACGACTATCTACGCCTGCTCTATGCCCGCGTCGGTACGCCGCGCTGCCCGGAGCACGATGTGCCCCTGGAAGCCCAGACCGTCAGCCAGATGGTCGACCAGGTGCTGGCCATGCCGGAAGGCCAGCGGTTGATGCTGCTCGCCCCCATCGTGCGCGAGCGCAAGGGTGAGCACCTGTCGGTGTTCGAGGAGTTGCGTGCCCAGGGTTTCGTCCGCGTCCGCGTCAACGGGCGACTGCACGAGATGGACGAGCTGCCCAAGCTCGACAAGCAGAAGAAGCACACCATCGAAGTGGTGGTGGATAGATTCAAGGTGCGCGAAGACCTCCAGCAGCGCCTGGCGGAATCCTTCGAGACGGCGCTGAAGCTGGCCGACGACATCGCCATCATCGCCCCCATGGAAGGCGAGCAGGGTGAGGAGATCGTCTTCTCCGCGCGCTTCGCCTGCCCGATCTGCGGCTTCTCCATCGGCGAGCTGGAACCCAAACTGTTTTCCTTCAACAATCCCGCCGGCGCGTGCCCTACCTGCGACGGCCTGGGCGTGAAGCAGTTCTTCGACGCCCGCCGGGTGGTCAACGAGGAGCTCAGCCTCAGCGAAGGCGCCATCCGCGGCTGGGACAGACGCAACGTCTATTACTTCCAGATGCTCGGCTCGCTGGCGAGTCACTATGGCTTCAGCCTCGACGCCCCCTTCAAGAGCCTCGACGACAAGCATCGCAAGGCGGTGCTCAACGGCTCCGGGCGCGAAAGCGTCAACTTCCGCTATCTCAATGACCGCGGCGACATCGTCAAGCGCGCCCACCCCTTCGAAGGCATCCTGCCGAATCTGGAGCGGCGGTATCGCGAGACCGAATCCCAGAGCGTGCGCGAAGAGCTGGCCAAGTACCTGAGCACCCAGCACTGCCCGGACTGCAATGGCACCCGCCTGCGGCGCGAAGCACGCCACGTCTGGGTCGGCGACAAGACCCTGCCGGCGGTCACCCGTCTGCCCGTGGGCGATGCCACCCAGTACTTCCAGGACCTCACCCTCAAGGGTCAGCGGCAGCAGATCGCCGACAAGATCCTCAAGGAGATCCGCGAGCGCCTGCAGTTCCTGGTCAACGTCGGCCTGGACTACCTGACCCTGGATCGCAGCGCTGACACCCTCTCCGGTGGCGAGGCGCAGCGTATCCGCCTGGCCAGCCAGATCGGCGCGGGCCTGGTGGGCGTCATGTACATCCTCGACGAACCCTCCATCGGCCTGCACCAGCGCGACAACGAGCGGCTGCTGGGCACCCTGACTCACCTGCGCGACCTGGGTAACACCGTCATCGTCGTCGAGCACGACGAGGATGCCATCCGCCTGGCGGACTATGTCATCGACATCGGCCCGGGTGCGGGGGTGCACGGTGGCCAGATCATCGCGGAAGGCACGCCCGACCAAGTCATGCGGCATCCCGACTCGGTGACCGGGCAGTACCTGTCGGGCCGCAAGAAGATCGTGGTGCCCGCCAAGCGCACGCCACGGGACAAGAAGAAGCTGCTGAAGCTGAAGGGTGCCCGCGGCAACAACCTGCAGAACGTCAATCTGGAGATCCCGGTTGGCCTGCTGACCTGCGTGACCGGGGTATCCGGCTCCGGCAAGTCGACCCTGATCAACAACACCCTTTTCCCGCTGACCGCCACGGCGCTCAATGGCGCGACGACCCTGGAGGTCGCTGCCCACGACAGCTTCGACGGCATGCAGCACCTGGACAAGGTGGTGGATATCGACCAGAGCCCCATCGGCCGGACTCCACGCTCCAACCCGGCGACCTATACCGGGCTTTTCACCCCCATCCGCGAGCTGTTTTCCGGCGTTCCGGAATCCCGTTCTCGCGGCTACACCCCGGGGCGCTTCTCCTTCAACGTCAAGGGTGGCCGCTGCGAGGCCTGTCAGGGCGATGGGGTCATAAAGGTGGAAATGCACTTCCTGCCGGACGTCTACGTCGCCTGCGACGTCTGCAAGGGCAAGAGGTACAACCGCGAGACCCTGGAGGTGAAGTACAAGGGCAAAACCATCACCGAGGTCTTGGACATGACCATCGAGGAAGCCCATGCCTTCTTCGAATCCATCCCTGCACTGGCGCGCAAGCTGCAGACGCTGATTGATGTCGGCCTGTCCTATATCCGTCTCGGCCAGAGCGCCACGACGCTGTCAGGGGGTGAGGCTCAGCGTGTGAAGCTGGCCCGGGAGCTGTCCAAGCGCGATACCGGCAAGACGCTCTATATCCTCGACGAGCCCACTACGGGCCTGCACTTCGCCGATATCCAGCAATTGCTCGATGTGCTGCATCGACTGCGCGATCACGGTAATACCGTAGTGGTGATCGAGCATAACCTCGATGTCATCAAGACCGCCGACTGGCTGGTGGACCTCGGTCCGGAAGGCGGCTCCAAGGGTGGTCAGATCATCGCGACGGGCACACCCGAGGAGGTCGCGGCAAACAAGAAGTCCTACACCGGCTACTTCCTCAAGCCCTTGCTGGAACGTGACCGGGAGTAATCTCGAGCACCGACTTGAAGGCAAAAAGCCCGGCATATGCCGGGCTTTTTTATGGGTGAGTCGCTGCTCTATCGCGGCCATGGGCCGCTCCTACGGCATGCCTCCTTGTAGGAGCGGCGGCATCGGCGGACCGCCATGGCCACAATAGCCGGGCGCAGCCGGGCTGTTGTGGGTCTTTTGCTCTTTGCAAAATGCCAGCAGCGCCCGTCTAGCAGGCCCTACTCCAAACTCTTTACCACTCCGCTCCTGGTCCCCTCTCCCCCCGGGAGAGGGCTAGGGTGAGGGCCACCTCAGCTACGCAGCCCCAGGCCTTCGCTGGCCAATTCTCTGCCCCCCAGCGCCTAGGCGCCCCGAGGCCAAGCCAAACTTTTCCCGCCCCAAAGACAACACCCCCGCCAGAGTGAACTGAGCGGGGGTGCTGGGTGTTAGGCGCTTGACGATGACCTACTCTCACATGGGGAAGCCCCACACTACCATCGGCGATGCATCGTTTCACTTCTGAGTTCGGGAAGGGATCAGGTGGTTCCAATGCTCTATGTTCGTCAAGCAATTCGGTTGGCTGGCCAGGCGATGGAGCTGCCTGGCTGGCCCAATTGGGTCTGTGATCGAAGTAGACGTGTCGTCTTTGGGGTCTTGCGAACCCACGCGCCCGTTTTCGGCGTCGTCTTCCTCACGCTCTGACACGCGGTCAGATTGTTTGGGTGTTATATGGTCAAGCCTCACGGGCAATTAGTATCGGTTAGCTCAACGCCTCACAGCGCTTACACACCCGACCTATCAACGTCGTAGTCTTCGACGGCCCTTCAGGAAGCTCAAGGCTCCAGTGAGATCTCATCTTGAGGCAAGTTTCCCGCTTAGATGCTTTCAGCGGTTATCTCTTCCGAACATAGCTACCCGGCAATGCCACTGGCGTGACAACCGGAACACCAGAGGTTCGTCCACTCCGGTCCTCTCGTACTAGGAGCAGCCCCTCTCAAATCTCAAACGTCCACGGCAGATAGGGACCGAACTGTCTCACGACGTTCTAAACCCAGCTCGCGTACCACTTTAAATGGCGAACAGCCATACCCTTGGGACCGGCTTCAGCCCCAGGATGTGATGAGCCGACATCGAGGTGCCAAACACCGCCGTCGATATGAACTCTTGGGCGGTATCAGCCTGTTATCCCCGGAGTACCTTTTATCCGTTGAGCGATGGCCCTTCCATACAGAACCACCGGATCACTAAGACCTACTTTCGTACCTGCTCGACGTGTCTGTCTCGCAGTCAAGCGCGCTTTTGCCTTTATACTCTGCGACCGATTTCCGACCGGTCTGAGCGCACCTTCGTACTCCTCCGTTACTCTTTAGGAGGAGACCGCCCCAGTCAAACTGCCCACCATACACTGTCCTCGATCCGGATAACGGACCAGAGTTAGAACCTCAAGGTTGCCAGGGTGGTATTTCAAGGATGGCTCCACGCAGACTGGCGTCCACGCTTCAAAGCCTCCCACCTATCCTACACAAGCAAGCTCAAAGTCCAGTGCAAAGCTACAGTAAAGGTTCACGGGGTCTTTCCGTCTAGCCGCGGATACACTGCATCTTCACAGCGATTTCAATTTCACTGAGTCTCGGGTGGAGACAGCGCCGCCATCGTTACGCCATTCGTGCAGGTCGGAACTTACCCGACAAGGAATTTCGCTACCTTAGGACCGTTATAGTTACGGCCGCCGTTTACCGGGGCTTCGATCAAGAGCTTCGCTTGCGCTAACCCCATCAATTAACCTTCCGGCACCGGGCAGGCGTCACACCCTATACGTCCACTTTCGTGTTTGCAGAGTGCTGTGTTTTTAATAAACAGTCGCAGCGGCCTGGTATCTTCGACCGGCATGAGCTTACGGGGTAAACCCTTCACCCTCACCGGCGCACCTTCTCCCGAAGTTACGGTGCCATTTTGCCTAGTTCCTTCACCCGAGTTCTCTCAAGCGCCTTGGTATTCTCTACCCGACCACCTGTGTCGGTTTGGGGTACGGTTCCTAGTTACCTGAAGCTTAGAGGCTTTTCTTGGAAGCATGGCATCAACCACTTCTCCTTCTAAAAGAAGGATCGTCATCAGCTCTCGGCCTAGACCGTCCGGATTTACCTAAACGATCAGCCTACCACCTTAAACTTGGACAACCAACGCCAAGCTGGCCTAGCCTTCTCCGTCCCCCCATCGCAGTAACTAGAAGTACGGGAATATTAACCCGTTTCCCATCGACTACGCCTTTCAGCCTCGCCTTAGGGACCGACTCACCCTGCGTCGATTAACGTTGCGCAGGAACCCTTGGTCTTTCGGCGTGCGAGTTTTTCACTCGCATTGTCGTTACTCATGTCAGCATTCGCACTTCTGATACCTCCAGCAAGCTTCTCAACTCACCTTCACAGGCTTACAGAACGCTCCTCTACCGCATCACCAAAGGTGATACCCGTAGCTTCGGTGCCTGGTTTGAGCCCCGTTACATCTTCCGCGCAGGCCGACTCGACTAGTGAGCTATTACGCTTTCTTTAAAGGGTGGCTGCTTCTAAGCCAACCTCCTAGCTGTCTAAGCCTTCCCACATCGTTTACCACTTAACCAGGACTTTGGGACCTTAGCTGACGGTCTGGGTTGTTTCCCTTTTCACGACGGACGTTAGCACCCGCCGTGTGTCTCCCATGCTCGGCACTTCTGGGTATTCGGAGTTTGCATCGGTTTGGTAAGTCGGGATGACCCCCTAGCCGAAACAGTGCTCTACCCCCCAGAGTGATACATGAGGCGCTACCTAAATAGCTTTCGAGGAGAACCAGCTATCTCCGAGCTTGATTAGCCTTTCACTCCGATCCACAAGTCATCCCCTGCCTTTTCAACGGAAGTGGGTTCGGTCCTCCAGTCAGTGTTACCTAACCTTCAACCTGCTCATGGATAGATCGCCCGGTTTCGGGTCTATTCCCAGCGACTAGACGCCCTATTAAGACTCGCTTTCGCTACGCCTCCCCTATTCGGTTAAGCTCGCCACTGAAAATAAG
>NZ_AP043687.1:4425000-4916183 GCF_055393275.1 Pseudomonas sp. Pso3
CTCGATCTCGTCCTTGTACAGCTTGGACTGGAATTCGTCGGGGGTCAGGATCATGACCACGTCGGCGGAGGCGACGGCGTCCTTGACCGGCTTGACGGTCAGGCCATGGGCTTCGGCCTTGGCCACGGTGGCCGAGCCACTGCGCAGACCGACGACGACGTCGACGCCGGAGTCCTTCAGGTTGCAGGCGTGGGCGTGGCCCTGGGAGCCGTAGCCGATGATGGCGACCTTCTTGCCCTGGATGATGGAAAGGTCACAGTCTTTGTCGTAGTAAACGCGCATTGCAGGTTCTCCTGGAAAAGGGGGTATCAGATGCTCAGGGCTTTGTCGCCACGGGAAATTCCGGTCACGCCGCTACGCACCACCTCGAGGATGGACGCGGCGCCGATCGCCTGGATGAAGCTGTCGATCTTCTCGCTGGTGCCCGCCAGCTGAATGGTATACACGCTGCTGCCGACATCGACGATCTGGCCGCGAAAGATATCGGTGGTGCGCTTGACCTCGGCGCGCTGGGCGCCGGTGGCCTTGACCTTGATCAGCAGGAGTTCGCGCTCGATGTGGGCACTCTCGGACAGGTTGACCAGTTTCACCACCTCGATGAGCTTGTTGAGGTTCTTGGTGATCTGCTCGACCGTCTCTTCCTGGCCGATGGTGGTCAGGGTCAGGCGCGACAGGGTCGGGTCCTCGGTCGCGGCGACCGTGAGGCTTTCGATGTTGTAGTTGCGCTGGGAAAACAGGCCGACCACGCGGGACAGGGCGCCGGGCTCGTTTTCCAGCAGCAGGGAGATGATGTGTCTCATGTTCAGGTCCGCTCCGTCTTGCTCAGCCACATGTCGCGCATCGCGCCATCCTTGATCTGCATCGGGTAGACGTGTTCGGTGTTGTCCACGGCGATGTCGAGGAAGACCAGGCGATTCTTCATGGCGAAGGCCTCGGCCATCATCGGCTTGAGGTCTTCCAGACGCTCGATGCGCATGCCGACGTGGCCATAGGCCTCGGCCAGCTTGACGAAGTCCGGCAGGGATTCCATGTAGGAGTGGGAGTAGCGGCTGCTGTACTGCATGTCCTGCCACTGGCGGACCATGCCCAGGGCACCATTGTTGAGGCAGACGATCTTCACCGGCAGGTCGTACTGCATGCAGGTGGAGAGCTCCTGGATGTTCATCTGCACGCTGCCTTCACCGGTGACGCAGGCGACGTCGGCGTCCGGGAAGTTGAGCTTGACGCCCATGGCCGCCGGGAAGCCGAAGCCCATGGTGCCGAGGCCGCCGGAGTTGATCCAGCGATTGGGCTTGTCGTAGCGGTAGTACTGGGCAGCGAACATCTGGTGCTGACCCACGTCGGAGGTGATGTAGGCATCGCCCGCGGTGACGTCGTACAGGGTCTCGATGACGGTCTGCGGCTTGATGATGCTGCCGTCGCCCTTGTCGTAGGGGAACATCTCGCGACCGCCGCGCCACTCCTCGATCTGCTTCCACCAGGCGGCCTGGTTTTCGGCACGGGGCTTCTCGCTCAGTTCGCGGACCACGGCGACCATCTCGGCGAGGACGCTGTCGACCGGACCGACGATGGGCACGTCGGCCTTGATGGTCTTGGAGATCGAGGCCGGGTCGATGTCGACGTGAATGATCTTGGCGTTCGGGCAGAAGCGCGTGGCACCGTTGATGACGCGGTCATCGAAGCGCGCACCCACGGCGAGGATGACGTCGCTGTGGTGCATGGCCAGGTTGGCCTGGTAGCTGCCGTGCATGCCGAGCATGCCGAGGAACTGGCGATCGCTGCCCGGGTAGGCGCCCAGACCCATCAGGGTATTGGTGACCGGCAGGTTGAGCAGGCGCGCCAGCTCGGTGAGGGCCGCGGAGGCACCGCCGAGGATGACGCCACCACCGGCATAGAGGATGGGGCGCTTGGCCGCCACCAGCATCTCGACGGCCTTGCGGATCTGCCCGGAATGACCGCGCTGCGCCGGATTGTAGGAGCGCAGCTTGATCTTCTTCGGATAGACGTATTCGTATTTCTTGGTCGGATCGCCCATGTCCTTGGGGATGTCGACCACCACCGGACCAGGACGCCCGGACTCGGCGAGGTAGAAGGCCTTCTTGAGGACTTCGGGGATCTCGGAGGGGTGCTTGATGATGAAGCTGTGCTTCACGATCGGCCGGGAGATGCCGACCATGTCGGTTTCCTGGAAGGCGTCGGTGCCCACCATGTTGCTCGGCACCTGGCCGGACAGGACCACCATGGGGATGGAGTCCATGTAGGCGGTGGCGATGCCGGTGATGGCATTGGTCGCGCCGGGGCCGGAGGTCACCAGGACCACGCCGGCCTTGCCGGTGGCGCGCGCATAGCCGTCGGCCATGTGGGTGGCGGCCTGCTCGTGACGAACCAGGATGTGGTTGAGCGCCGGTTCCTTGAACAGGGCGTCGTAGATGTGCAGCAGGGCACCGCCCGGGTACCCGTAGATGTGTTTCACGCCCTCGTCGCGCAAGAAGCGGACGACCATCTCAGCGCCAGTTAATAGCTCCACGTATCACCTCATTCCACGCATGGCGAGCGCCCATCGGTGGACGCTCAAGGTTCGGTTGACTGCAAGGCAGAGCATGGGCGACGGTGGTCACCGACGATTCAGCTGCCTAGAAAGCCTTGTTGGAAGATTCCGATGAATGCTGGAGCTTCCACCCGACGCGAGGTAACGCGGTGCAGGGTATTTGACTGTGGCGGCGCGGGTAGGCACCTCATGGTCTGCCGAGCAGTCAGCTTTGGGCCGACTCGCTACAGCGAACTTTGGATTGTTCGCATTCGACCCGTGCAAGTCAAGCCGAAAGGTGCAACCGGGCGCAATCGGTCGTCGGCGATCAGTCGTGATGAAAAGGTCGACGTCTCCTCTTATAGTGAAGTCCTGTCCTCTCCCCTTCCAGGATTCCCATGCGCTCGATCTTCTGGCTTTCCGCCCTGGCTTTCGCCTGCAGCCTGTCCGCCCAGGCCGCGCAGGTCTACAAGTGGACCGATGACAAGGGTGTCACCCACTTCAGTGCCCAGCCGCCCGAGGGCCAGAAGGCCAACGAGGTGGACGTGAAGACGGCGCCGCAGATCAATGGCAGTGGCACTGCACCCACCTACAAGATGCCCAACGGTGCCCAGCAGCCATCGGTGTCCAACGATGCCCAGCAGCAGGAACTGGATCGCCGGGTGAAGGCGCAGGTGCGCGAGGAGCAGAACAAGCTCAAGGAGCAGTGCGATCAGGCGCGCCAGAATCTGGCGCAGCTGCGCAACAATCCGCGCATCCTGGTGCAGTCCGGGCGGGGCGAGACGCGGCGGCTGAGCGAAGAGGAGCGTCAGCAGCGGCTGGCCGAGACCCAGCTGTCCATCGAGCAGAACTGCGGCAAGTAACTCAGGCGCTTTCGATGATGCGGTCGAATTCGGCCAGGGACGCGAGCAGGGGCAGGACCGGGTCGAGATTGCCTTGGTAGACCATCTCGGCCATCGGCCGGATGCCCGAGCGCGCCGGCAGGACCGCATCGCTCTCGATGATCAGCTTCATCCGCGGCACGAAGATCCATTGCAGCCACTGGGCGAAGCTCAGGGTATCGACGCAGAAGGGCTCCTGGCTGGCCAGGGCTTCGGCGCTGGGCGCCTGCGCCGACCACCAGCCGAGCAGGCGCAATTCACGCTCGATCTGCAGCAGCTGATCGGCCAGGGCGGGCAGGCGCTCGTCCATCAGGTACCCACCTGCGCCTTCTGCCGGGCCAGGGCGGCGCCGGAGGCATCGCCCTGGGCCTCGCGGGCCTGGGCGATCAGTTGCCAGAGACTGGCCTGCAGGGCCGGACGGCCATTGGCGTAGGTCAGGGCGCGCCGGGCCAGTTGCTCGCCCTGGGCCGGATCGTTCTGCGCCAGGCGCACCTGGGCCAGGCGATAGAGCACCTGGGGCTCGCGCGGGGCGATGCGCTGGGCGCGTTCCAGGCTCGAGGAGGCGCCGTTGAGATCGCCACCACTCTGTTGCTGCTGGGCGGTGGTCAACAGGGCCAGCACCGGACCGTCGAGTTGTTCGTCGGCAGCCAGGCCGCCACCACTGGAATTGCCGGTGGAGGGAATGCCGGTCGGCGCCGTACTGGCGGCCGCGGAGCCACTCGGGGTGGCGGGCGGATAGACCGGCTGCGAATAGCTCGGCTGCACCGGCGCCTGGGCAGGCGGTGCGCTGGGGCTGGACGAGGTGATCAGCGGCGCCGAGGCCGCCGGTGCGGCATAGGTTTCCAGGGGCGCGGAGCTACCGCCCGGCACCATGACGGTCACCCCGGAATCGGCCGGCGCGCTGGGCGCGGCGGACACGGGGGCCTGACGTTGCGCCGGAAGAGGCCTGTTGTTGCCCTGGCGATAGAGCTCGCCGTTGGACACCGGACCGCCGGAATCGACCACGGGGATGGCGCCACGCTGCGGCGCGGCGCAACCGGCGAGGAGAACACCGGCGATCATCACCGGCCAGACTGCTTTCGTCACCTTGGGACCTCTCAATTCAACCAACCCTTGACCCAATCCATGACCGGATTGCCGCCGTTGCCGTTGCCGCCGGCAGCGGGTGCGGCCGGCGCGCCACAGGAGGCGCCCGGTGGCGGCTCACTGCCGCGAATATAAGGCATCTGCACGGCGTTGGGACACGAGGGATCCGTGCCGCGCCCGGTGGTGGCATCGACCCAGGCCTGGGTGATGTT
The DNA here is from genome assembly GCF_055393275.1 of Pseudomonas sp. Pso3. Lineage (NCBI taxonomy): Bacteria > Pseudomonadati > Pseudomonadota > Gammaproteobacteria > Pseudomonadales > Pseudomonadaceae > Pseudomonas > Pseudomonas sp. Pso3. Next base: position 4,429,707 of record NZ_AP043687.1, read on the forward strand.
GTCCGGCACCGGCATGTCCAGGGAGACCGGATCGGCGCGACGCATGAAGTTGCTCCAGACCTGCAGGGCGCCGGTGGCACCGGTCAGGGGCGTCTTGCCGTTGTCGTCGCGACCCAGCCAGACCACCGCCAGCAGATCCTGGCTGAAGCCGGAGAACCAGCTGTCGCGGGAATCGTTGGTGGTGCCGGTCTTGCCCGCCAGGTTCACGCTGGTGGGGATCTGGTTGTAGACCGAGCGCCCGGTGCCTTCGCGCATGACGCGCTGCATGGCGTACTGCACCAGGTAGATGGCGCCGGTATCGAAGCGCTGCTCGATCTGGAAGGGATAGCGCTTGAGCGGCTCGCCATTGGCGTCGAGCACGCTGCGGATGCTGCGCAGCGGCGTGTTGAAGCCACCGTTGGCCAGCGTCTGGTACATGGTCGCCACTTCCATGGGCGTCAGGGCACCGGCGCCGAGCAGGGTCGCCGGATAGGGCGGCAGGGCGCGACTCACGCCCAGGCGCGCGACGGTCTTGAGCACCTCGGGGACCCCGAGATCCAGGCCCAGGCGCGCGGTGGACAAGTTGTAGGAATGCGCCAGCCCCTGATAGAGGAAGATGGTGCCGTGCGCCTTGTGCTCGTAGTTCTGCGGCCGCCAGACCTGGCCATCGGCGCCCTTCACCGAGAAGGGCTCATCCTGGATCAGGGTGGTCAGGGTGTACTTGCTGGGGCGCTCGAGGGCGGTGAGATAGACCGCCGGCTTGATCAGCGAGCCGACCTGGCGCACCGCGTCGAGGGCGCGGTTGTAGCCGGCGAAGCGTGGATCGCGGCCACCCAGCAGCGCCTGGACCTCACCGGTTTCCGGATTGGTCACCACCATGGCCGACTCGACGTTTTCCGCACCCTTGCGGCCGTCGATGCGCTTCATGGTCTCGCCCATGGCGGCTTCGGCCTTGGTCTGCAGGATGGGGTCGAAGCTGGTGAAGATGCGCAGCCCTTCTTCGGTGAGGTCTTCGTCGCGGTAGTCCTGCTTGAGCTGGCGCTTGACCAGGTCGACGAAGGCCGGGAAGGAACTGTTGGTCAGGCTGCCGGCCTTGGTGATGCCCAGCGGCCGAGCCTTGGCCGCTTCCGCCTCGGTGGCGCTGACCACGCCCTGCTCGGCCATGAGGTCGAGCACCAGGTTGCGGCGGGTCATGGCGCGCTCGGGATAACGGCGCGGGTTGTAGTAGGACGGGCCCTTCACCAGACCGACCAGCAGGGCGACCTGGTGCAGTTTCAGCTCGCTGAAGGGCTGGCCGAAGAAGTACTGGGCGGCCAGACCGAAGCCGTGGATGGCGCGCGAGCCGTCCTGACCGAGGAACACCTCGTTGAGGTAGGCCTCGAGGATCTCCTGCTTGCTGTAGTGCAGCTCCAGCAGCAGCGCCATCAGGGCTTCGGTGCCCTTGCGGGTGATGCTGCGCTCGTTGGTGAGGTAGAAGTTCTTGACCAGCTGCTGGGTCAGGGTGCTGCCACCCTGGCGCACCTGGCCGCTGGTGGCGTTGACCCAGACCGCCCGGGCGATGGACTTGGGCGAGACGCCGTGGTGATGCCAGAACTCGCGGTCCTCGACGGCCACCAGGCCATCGACCAGGTGCGGCGGCGCCTGGTCGAGCTTGATGAGGATGCGATCCTCGTTATGTGCCGGATAGATGCCGCCGATCATCAGCGGTTCCAGGCGGGCCACGGCCAGATTGCTGCCATCCAGGGCGCTGACGCCGGAGACGGTGCCGCCGGCGAAGCGCACGCGGATCGCCCGCGCCGGCTCGACGCCTTCGTAGAACTGGAAGCCGCGGGTGTTCAGCTCGACCGTGGAGGCGCCCACGGAGACGCTGCCGGGGCCGTCCACGGTTTTCTCGCGGCGATAGCCGAGGGCATCGAGTTCGGTGAGGAAGTCGTCACGGCTGAGCTTGACGCCATTGAACAATTCCAGCGGCCGGGCATAGACCTTGGCCGGAATGGTCCAGCGCTTGCCGGAGAATTTTTCCTGGACCACGGCATCCAGATAGATGCATAGGCCAGCCAGGGCTACCAGCGCGACCAGACCAAGCTTGACTGCCCAGCCGGACAGGCGGCGCCAGTCAAAGGTCTTGCGCTTGCGGGAACGAGAGGATCGGGGTCGCTTCATGGCGGCGCATTATACGCACTTGCCCGGTGGCCGACAGCGGCCTGCCAGCGCTTCGTCAGCTGGGGTTCAAGGACGCCCCTTCCCGGTGTCGCGGCTTGCGTGGACCGCCCTGGCAGCGATAATGCCGCCATCCATTCCCTACAAGGACCGCCCGTGAGCCAGCTCCTGATTTCCGCCCTGCAGAACCCGGCGCTCTATCCCCATCCCACCTCGGCGTTCCGGGTCATCGAAACCCATATTTCCTGGGTCGTGCTGACTGGCGAGGTCGCCTACAAGATCAAGAAGCCGGTGAATTTCGGTTTCCTCGACTTCACCGACCTGGAAGCCCGTGGCCACTTCTGCCGCGAGGAGCTGCGCCTCAACCAGCGCCTGACCCGCGATCTCTACCAGGACGTGGTGGCCATCACCGGCAGCGAAAGCGCTCCCGAGCTGGGCGGCAGCGGTCCGGTGATCGAATACGCCCTGCGCATGCGCGAATTCCCCCAGAGCCAGCTGCTCAGCGAGGTGCAGCAGCGCGGCGAGCTGACCGAGGCGCACATCGACGCCCTGGCTGCACAGATCGCCCGCTTCCACCTGGCCGCACCCCAGGTAGGGACCGAGCATCCGCTGTGCACCCCGGACGCTGCCATGGCGCCGGTGCGGCAGAATTTCGAGCAGATCCGCGCCATGCTCGGCGAAGCGGCCGATCTCCGGCAGCTCGACCAGCTGGAAGCCTGGGCCGAAGCCAGCTACGCGCGCCTGCTGCCGCTGTTCGAGGCGCGTTGCCGTGACGGCTTCATCCGCGAATGCCATGGCGACATCCACCTGGCCAACGCCACCCTGCTCGACGGCGAGGTGGTGCTGTTCGACTGCATCGAATTCAACGAGCCCTTCCGCCTGACCGACACCATGGGCGATGCCGGCTTCCTGGCCATGGACCTGGAAGATCGCGGCCTCAAGGCCCTGAGCAACAGATTCGTCAATGCCTACTTTGAGGCGACCGGCGACTACAGCGGCCTCGCCCTGCTCGACTTCTACAAGGCCTATCGCGCCATGGTGCGCGCCAAGATCGCCCTCTTCCGCCTCGGCCAGGCCGAGGAGCCGGCGCTGCGGGCCGAGATCCTTGCCAGCTATCGCAGCTACACGGCCCTGGCCGAAGGCTATACCCAGGTGCCCCAGCCCTTCGCGGCGGTGATGCACGGGGTGTCGGGGATCGGCAAGAGCACCGTGGCCCTGGCCCTGGTCGAGGCGCTCGGCGCCATTCGCCTGAGATCCGATGTCGAGCGCCAGCGCCTCTATGCCGACAGCGACGAGGCCACCCGCTACAGCGCCGCAGCCGGCGAAGCCACCTATGCGCGCCTGCACGAGATCGGCGCCCAGGTGCTGGCGGCCGGTTATCCGCTGGTGCTCGACGCCACCTACCTCAAGCAGGCCCAGCGCGCCGCGGCCCAGGCCCTGGCCGAAGCCCAGGCCGCCCCCCTGCTGATCATCGACTGCCAGGCGGACGACGAACTCATCGCCCGCTGGCTGCAGGAGCGCCAGGCCGAGGGGACCGATCCTTCCGAGGCCACCCTCGCGGTGGTGGCAGCCCAGCGCCAGGCCCAGGATCCGCTCGAACCCGCCGAGCAGGATCGGGCGCTGGTGGTGGAGCTGGGTCGCGCCGGACAGCTGGAGGCCCTGCCGGCTCGCCTGCTGCGTCGCCTGGGTCGCGCCCCGGCCTGACCACGACCTCCTGGGGGGCAGAACAAGCGTTCCGTCACAGCTCGTGGAGTTGTGGATTTACGGTCGCCGACGAGCGGCTTATCGTGCGACCCACGTCACAACCTCTGCGTAACAAGAAGGAATTGGCACCATGTACCTCATCGGCGATCAGCCTCCCTATGTCGATCAGTTGCGTCAGGCGCTGCAGGCCATTCCGGCGCGACTGGTCAGTGGTGTGGCGCCGAGTCGGCAGCCCCTGCAGCTGAGTCCCGCTGCCCTGCTGCAGGACTGGATGCGCAATGACGAGGTCTATCTGATCCAGCGTGGCCCGCTGCGGGTGGTCCTGGATCAGCGGGCGCTGTTCCAGCTCGGCGAGGGCGACCTGATCGGCCTGGGGCGCACTCTGGATCTGCCGACTCTCAACTACGAGAGCGAGGCCGACGTGCGGGTGCTGCCCTACGACCGCGAGACCTTTCTCGCGGCGGCCACCGCCACGCCGGTCCAGCGCGATGCCCTGCTGAGGTACATGCTGGGTCAACAATCGCTGCTGGCCCAGGCGCTGATCCGGCTCAAGCCGCCGGTCACCCAGCCGGCCACCGGCTTTCGTCGCTATGCCGCCGGCGAGGTCATCATCCGTCAGGGCGATTCCGCCGAGCATGTCTTCGTCATCACCGAAGGCCATGCCGAGGCCTGGGTCGATGGCTGCAAGGTCGGCGAGGTCTGCCAGGACGAGATCGTCGGCGCCCTGGCGGTGTTCACCCATACGCCTCGTACCGCCAGCGTCATCGCCAAGACCGTCTGCACCGTGCTGGTGATCCCCCAGGATCAGTTCGTTTCCCTGATGGAGACCACCCCGCGCATCGCCCACAGCCTGATCGAGAACATGGCGCGCCATATCGACACCCTGAACAAGGAGGTCACCCGCCTGCGCGGTGCCCCGGAGCGACCTGCCAGCGGTAATTAAGAAATATTCTCGAATACGCTTGACGATGGAATGAGAATTGTTATTATTCAACTCAGCCGGTCGCGAGACCGGTCGATAACTGAAGGTCCAGCAGTTGGTCTTTCGGGTTATCTCCTCATCAGGCTAATCACGGTTTTGGACCCGGCTCTGCCGGGTCTTTTTTTGTCTGGAATCCGGCGCTAGCGCCGATCCAGCACGACGGGCACGGCATCGGCCGGCCGCTCCTCCCCCAGGCCATAGGCCAGCTGCAGGTGTTGGGCAGCCCGCGCGGCGCTCTGGGCGTCGCCGGCATGGATCACCCCCAGGGGCCGGTGCGCGTCGACCCACTCGCCGGGCAGTGCCAGGCCGGCCAGACCCACCGCCGGATCCACTTCATCCTCCGGACGTTGCCGCCCGCCGCCCAGTTCGACCACCAGCAGACCGAGGGCGCGGGTATCCACCTGCCGCACCCAGCCCGGGCGGGCCGGATGGACGGCGCGCACCACCGGAGCCCGGGGCAGATGCTGCCAGGGCCGCTCGGTCAGGTCGGACGGCCCCCCCAGAGCCAGGTTCATCGCCGCGAAACGCGCCAGGGCGGCGCCGCTCTGCCAGGCCTCCAGCACTAGGCGCTCGGAGGTGGCGGCGTCCCTGGCCAGTCCGGCCAGTTGCAGCGTTTCCTCGGCCAGCGCCCGGATCACCTGCCACAGGCGCTCGCTGCGTACCTCGCCCGCCAGCAGGGCGATGGCCTCCTCCACTTCCAGGGCGTTGCCGGCGCTGCGCGCCAGGGGCTGGCCCATGTCGGTGACCAGGGCGCGGGTCCGGACCCCGGCGGCTTCGGCGACCTCGACGATGCTGTCGGCCAGGTGCAGAGCCGCGTCGCGCTCGGCCATGAAGGCGCCGCCGCCGGTCTTGACGTCCATGACCAGCACGTCCAGGCCGGCGGCCAGTTTCTTGGCCAGGATGGAGGCGGTGATCAGGTCCACCGATTCCACCGTGGCGGTGACATCGCGGATGGCATAGAGGCGGCGGTCGGCCGGGGCCAGATCGGCGTCCGGACCGACGATGGCGCAACCCACCTCGGCCACCACCTGGCGAAAGCGCGCCAGGCCAGGCCGGATGCGATAGCCAGGGATGCTCTCCAGCTTGTCGAGGGTGCCGCCGGTGTGGCCCAGGCCGCGCCCGGAGATCATCGGCACGTGGCAGCCACAGGCGGCGAGCAGCGGCGCCAGCACCAGGCTGGTGAGATCGCCCACGCCGCCGGTGGAATGCTTGTCCACCACCGGCCCGGGCAGCTCCCAGTGCAGCACCTGGCCGCTGTCGCGCATGGCCAGGGTCAGGGCGGTGCGCTCGGCGGCGGTCATGCCGCGCAGCAGGGTGGCCATGGCGAAGGCGGCGATCTGGCCTTCGCTAAGGCTGTCGTCGACGATGCCGCGGACCAGTCGCTGGAGATCCGCAGCCGTGAGTTCCAGGCCATCGCGCTTCTGGCGGATCACCTCCTGGGCAAGCCACATGGGCGGACTCCTTAGAAGTCGTCGAAGGCGCCGGGCAGCAGCTCGGCCAGGGTCCAGGTGCGGGTACGGCCGGGTTCGCTGCCGCTGCAGACGATGGTCGCGTCGGGCGCCATCAGCTCCAGCAGCACCTGGCGACAGGCACCACAGGGACTGATCAGGGGAACGCCCGGCGCATGGATGGCCATGGCGGTGAAGCTGCGCGGCGGCAGGCCCCGGCTGATGGCGGCGAACAGGGCGCTGCGCTCGGCGCAGTTGGTCAGGCCATAGGAGATGTTTTCCACGTTGCAGCCATGGATGACTTCGCCCTCGGCGGTCAGCAGGGCGGCGCCCACGGGAAATTCCGAATGCGGACAGTAGGCGCGCTCGGCCGCAGCGACCGCTTGCGGAAGCAGTGCGGCCAGGTGCGCAGGCAGGTTGGTGCTCATGACAGTCTCCAGATCAGAATTGATAACCCACCCCCGCATAGTAGCCCCAGCCGTTGGAGCGGCCCTCGAAATCGCCCTCGCCAAAGTTCAGCTCGGTGCCGTCGCGCCAGTTGCCGCCATTGTGGAAATGCCGCGCAGCGAACATGAAGCGCAGGTGGGTGAAGGCATAGAGCAGCACGTTGGTGGACACGGTGGCATTGGCCGTACGTCCCGGCTCGTCGCCCAGCTTCGAGCCGAAATCGAAGTTGGTGAAGCCGACATAGGTCAGGGAAGCGCCGTTGTCGAACTTGGCCAGCGGCCAGATGTACTTGAGCTGGGCCCGATAGCCGTCCCAGGAATTCTCGTTGGCGGCGCCATAGTTTTCCCACTGGCGGCGGCCGTAGAGGTTGGCGGACAGCAGCACCGGGGTATGGGTCTCGATATCGGTACCGAAGCCGGCGTAGAGGGTGTTCTGTCGACTGGCCCGGCTGCTGCCGTGGTCATAGATCCAGTCGAAGGCCAGGTACCACTCCTTGAACGGCCCGAAGGCCAGCGAGCGACCACTGAGCTGATCGATGGAGATACGCGGTTCGTGCTCCATGAACAGGGGCGAGCCGCGGTCCCAGACGCCGGAGTCATGGCTGTTGCCGATGCCCAGTACCCTGGGCACGTCGATGTAGCCATAGAGTTCGAAGGGCCCCTTGCGGCCGAAGTACTCGTACTCCAGATAGACGTCGTCCACGGGCTGCGGGCCGAAGCTGATGTCCTTGCTGCCGATCAGGGTCAGATCCTGGTTGTACCAGGACGACAGATAGGGCGAGCGACTGTCCGTCTGTTGCGCGGCGGGACTGGCGGTCTCGCCCTGGGCGCTGTCAGTGGCGACGGCGGGAGCGGCCAACAGCTGGGCGCTGCAGCAGAACAGGAGCGGTAGCGCGCCGAAGCGCACGCGACGGAGGCGGGAAAACGTCATGAGGAGGGTTCCTGAGCGAAAGCCTTGAGAAGCCGCGGACAACCCGTGGCGGCGAAGCAGGCGCACGCCACGGTCATCCGCTGTTACGTTTTGGCGCACCCAGGCCAGCGGTGCACCATAAAGTGGACCGGATGGTCCAATCGACATCGAGCTAGAGGCCGATGAAGAAGCCGGCCAGGGCCGCGCTCATCAGGTTGGCCAGGGTGCCGCCGAGCATGGCGCGCAGGCCCAGCTGAGCCAGTTCGTGACGCCGCTGGGGCGCGATGCCGCCCAGGCCGCCGAGCTGGATGGCGATGGAAGAGAGATTGGCGAAGCCGCAGAGGGCGAAGGTGACGATGACCTGGGTATGCGCCGAGAGCGGCTGGACGCCCGCCGCTGCCGACTTGACCGGGTCCAGATAGGTCGAGAGGTCGGCATAGGCGACGAATTCGTTGAGCACCAGCTTCTGACCGATGAAGCCACCGGCCTGTACCGCCTCGTTCCAGGGCACCCCGATAAGGAAGGCCACCGGCGCCAGCAGATAGCCCAGCACCAGCTGCATGCTCAGTTGCGGCACGCCGAACCAGGCGCCGCACCAGCCGAGGATGCCGTTGAGCAGGGCGATCAGGGCGATGAAGGCCAGCAGCATGGCACCGACCGCCAGGGCGATGCGCAGCCCGACCTGGGCGCCTTCGGCGGCTGCGTCTATGACGTTGGCCGGGCGCTCCTCCCCTTCCCCCAGGGTCTTCATGGCCTGGTCGCGCGGCTGTTCGGTCTCCGGCTCCATCAGCTTGGCCATCAGCAGTCCGCCCGGAGCGGCCATGAAGCTGGCGGCGATCAGGTACTTGAGTTCCACGCCCATGCCGGCGTAGCCCAGCAGCACCGAACCGGCCACCGCGGCGAAACCGCCAACCATGATGGCGAACAGCTCAGAGCGGGTGAGATCGGCGATGAAGGGCCGCACCACCAGCGGCATTTCCGACTGGCCGAGAAACAGGGTCGCGGTGACCGTGGTGGATTCCACCCGACTGGTGCCGAGCAGGGCGTGCAGCGCGCCGCCCACCAGGCGGATGATCCAGCCCATGATGCCCAGGTAGTAGAGCACCGCGATCAGGCTGCCGAAGAAGACGATCAGGGGCAGCACCCGCACGGCGAAGACGAAGCCACCGTTACCGAAGTACTCGAACATCTTCGGTCCGGCGAGACCGCCGAAGAGAAACTCGATGCCCTTGTCGGCATAGAGCTGCAGCGAAGAGACGGCGCCGGAGACGCTGCCAAGCACCTGCTGGCCCCAGGGAATGTAGAGGACGAACAGGCCGAGCCCCGCCTGCAACAGAAAGGCCGCGAGCACGGTACGCACGCGAATGGCGCGCCGCTGGCGGGAAAAGAGGATGGCGATGGCCACCAGCAACAGCATGCCCAACACAGAGATCATCAAGAGACTCCTGACAGGATCGCCCGATAGCGGCGATCGATGGGCGATATCCGTAAGCAAGGCGCCTGCCAGATCCTGTCCGGGCGATCAGCTTTTTGTGACTGCCTGGTCAGCGAGGCGCAGCGGTCGGTCCAGCTGCAGGCCCGCGGGCGAGAGCCGTGCCCCATAAGCCAGCACCTGCACACCCTGGCGACGGGCTTCGCCCAGGGCCAGGGCATAGGCGGCATCGATTTCCGCGGCCGGGCGTACCGCCTCGATGCCGTCGAGCAAGACGCAATAGAGCAGCACGGCCCGCTCACCGGCCGCGGCCAGGGCCGCCAGCTCGCGCAGATGACGGGCCCCACGGGTGGTCACGGCGTCGGGAAAGGCAGCGATCGCGGTGTCGGCAAAGCCCAGGGTGACGCTCTTGACCTCCAGGTACAGCGGCCCCGCGGGATACTCCAGGCGGAAATCGGCGCGACTGTTCTCCAGCCCGTACGCCACCTCCCGGCGCAGGGCGGTGAAGCCGGCCAGCTCGGGAATGCCACCGGCCAGCAAGGCCTCCTCCACCAGGCGATTGGCACGGGCGGTATTGATGCAGGCCAGCCGGCCGTGATCCGTCTCGACCAACTCCCAGGTGCCGGGCAGCTTGCGCTTGGGACCATTGGCGCGGCTGAACCAGACGCGGGCGCCCGCCGGCTGGCAGTGGAGCATGGAGCCGGTATTGGGGCAGTGCAGGGTCAGCACCTCGCCGCTGGCGGTCTCGATGTCGGCGAGAAATCGCTTGTAGCGGCGCAGCAGGCGACCCTCTTCCAAGGGCGGCTCGAATCTCACCGGGCGCTCCAGCGCTGCAATCCCTGGGCGATGCGGGCGACGGCCTCTTCCAGGCGCGGCAGCGACTGGGTGTAGGCGAAGCGCACATGGGTGTCGGCGCGGTGGCGCCCGAAATCCAGGCCGGGGGTGATGGCGACGTGCTCGGTCTCCAGCAGGAACTGGCAGAAGGCATAGGCGTCGCCGCCAAAGGCGGCGATGTCGGCATAGAGGTAGAAGGCGCCCTGGGGCTCGACGGCGATCTCAAAGCCCAGGTTGCGCAACGCCGGCAACAGGTAGTCGCGACGGCGGGCGAATTCGGCGCGACGCTCCTCGAAGATGGCCATGGCCTCGGGGGTGAAACAGGCCAGGGCCGCCTGCTGGGCCACGGTGGAGGCACTGATGTAGAGATTCTGCGCCAGCTTCTCCAGCTCCGGCACCGCGGCGCGCGGCGCCACCAGCCAGCCGAGGCGCCAGCCGGTCATGCCGAAATACTTGGAGAAGCTGTTGAGCACGAAGGCCGAGTCGTCCACCTCCAGCACGCTGGGGGCGTCCAGGCCGTAGGTCAGGCCGTGGTAGATCTCGTCCACCACCAGGTGACCACCGCGCGCCCTTAGGGCGGCCGACAGCCCGGCGAGTTCGTCGCGATCCAGCAGGGTGCCGGTCGGATTGGCCGGCGAGGCCACCAGGGCGCCGACGCTGTCCGCCTGCCAGTGCCGCGCGACCAGCTCGGGGGTGAGCTGGTAGCGGGTCTCGGCGCCGACCGGGATCAGCTGGGCCGCGCCTTCCACCAGGCGCAGGAAGTGTCTATTGCAGGGATAGCCGGGATCGGCCAGCAACCAGTGACGCCCGGGATCCACCAGCAGGGCGCTGGCCAGCAGCAGGGCACCCGAACCGCCGGGGGTGATCAGCACCCGTTCCGGATCCAGGTCGACGCCGTAGCGCTCGCCATAGAAGGCGGCGATGGCGCGGCGCAACTCCGGCAGGCCGCGGGCCGCGGTGTAGCGGGTCTGACCGGCCGCCAGCGCGGCCTGGCCGGCCGCGACCACCGGGGCGGCGGTGGTGAAATCGGGCTCGCCGATCTCCAGGTGGATGACGTCATGCCCGGCGGCCTGGAGCTGGTTGGCGCGCTCCAGCAGGGCCATCACATGGAAGGGCTCGATGGCCTGGCTGCGCGCGCTGTAGGAATTGGACATGGAGGGGGTCCGAACTTGTGGCGAAGGCGGGATTCTAACCAAGGCTTCGCAGACCGGCATCCGCCGCGTCGGCAAGGAGCGGGAGGCCAGTAGTAGCGCCCCCTGGAAGCTTCTGGTAAGTTCGCCGGCTTGCATCCGCAGGGCGACTGGCCAGTCGAGAACATATTCAGCCTGGCGTCGGCATTGCGCGGGACGCCATCGGCAGCCACAGACCCCGGGCGTTCCAACATGGAGAGGCCTGGAAACGCATCCAGCCTGTGGACAGGATCAGCGAAAGTGAGAGGGTCAATCATGCCCAGCGAAGCAAATCAGCAGAACAATCATCTGGCCCGTGGCTACGAACCCTACCAGCCTGCCAAGGGTGAGGAATACATGAGTGAGCGCATGCGCGCCCACTTCACCGGCATTCTGAACAAGTGGAAGCAGGAACTGCGCGAAGAAGTCGATCGCACCGTGCACCACATGAAGGAAGAAGCGGCCAACTTCGCCGACCCGGCCGACCGCGCGACCCAGGAAGAGGAATTCAGCCTGGAACTGCGTGCCCGCGACCGCGAGCGCAAGCTGATTAAGAAGATCGACGAGACGCTGCAGCTGATCGAAGACAACGAATACGGCTGGTGCGACTCCTGCGGCGTGGAAATCGGTATCCGTCGCCTGGAAGCCCGTCCGACCGCCAGCCTGTGCATCGACTGCAAGACCCTGGCCGAGATCCGCGAGAAGCAGACCGGGACCTGAGTCCTGCTGCCTCACCGACGAGGGCGCTACGGCGCCCTTTGTTCTTTCCAGACTTCGGATTTTCCGGCATTCACAGGATGAGCTATGTCCAGGCGCCCCTATGTCGGCCGTTTCGCCCCCACGCCCAGCGGCTATCTGCACTTCGGCTCGCTGGTTGCCGCCCTCGCCTCCTACCTGGATGCCCGCGCCGCGGGCGGGCAGTGGCTGGTGCGCATGGAAGACCTGGACCCCCCGCGCGAGGTCCCCGGCGCCCAGGCGGCCATCCTCACCACTCTGGAGGCCTACGGCTTCGAATGGGACGGCCCGGTGCTGCGCCAGAGCGAGCGCCTGGACGCCTACCGCGCGGTCATCGCGCAGTGGCTGGCCAGCGGCCTGGCCTATGCCTGCGACTGCTCGCGCAAGCAGCTCGAAGGCAGTGGCGGCCTCTACCCCGGATACTGCCGCAATCGCGGCCTGCCGGCGACGGACGCCGCCATCCGCATCCGTGTCCCTGAGCTGGACTACCGCTTCGTCGACCGGGTGCAGGGCGAGTTCCGCCAGCACCTGGGCCGCGAGGTGGGCGACTTCGTCATCCAGCGCCGCGACGGCCTGATCGCCTACCAGTTGGCGGTGGTGATGGACGATGCCCTGCAGGGCATGACCGACGTGGTGCGGGGCGCCGACCTGCTGGACTCGACGCCCCGCCAGCTCTATCTGCAGGAATTGCTCGGTCATCCGGCGCCGCGCTATCTGCACGTGCCGCTGCTGATCCAGCCCGATGGCCACAAGCTGGGCAAGAGCTACCGCTCGCCGCCATTGCCACCCGAGCAGGCCGGCGCCCTGCTGGTGCGCGCCCTGCGCACCCTGGGCCAGCCGACGCATGCGGAGCTGGCCCGGGAAACCCCGGCCAGGGTGCTGGCCTGGGGCGTCGCCCACTGGGATGCCGCGCTGATCCCGCGGGTGCCGCACCTGGCCGAAGCCCGGCTGCCGGACTAGTAGTTGGGCCAGAGGCCGGGCGTGGCCAGTTCCAGCAGATGTCCGTCCGGATCGCGGAAATACAGGCTGATCGCGCCACGCGGCCAGCGGGTGCGTTCTTCGATGGCGACCCCGGCAGCCACCAGCTGTGCGGCCCAGGCTTCCAGTTCATCCGCTGCGACGGCCAGGGCCAGGTGCTGAAAGCCCTGGGCGCCATGGGGCGGAATGCAGCCGCCCGGCAGCCTGACGGGCTGTTCGGTAGTGCCCCGCTGGAACAGCAACAGGACGCTGGCGCCCACCGCATAGGCGGCCAGGCGCTCGTCGGCGAACATCGGCGTGAGCCCCAGCAGCTCTTCATAGAAGCGCCGGGCCCGGGGCAGATCGGCGACATAGAGCGCGGTTTCCAGCACGGCGGCGAGACGGGGCCTGGTCATCGACGAACTCCGGCGGGGAAAGAAGCCTTCACGGTAGAGGCCTCCCTCTCCGGGGTACAGCGCTTTTGCATTACCATGGCGCCATCGCCGTTCGGGAACCGCGCATGTACATCTACCGGCTGGTCCTGCTCCTCGTGGTAGGCATCTATCTGTTCTCCCCCGCCATCATGGATTGGTGGATCGCTCCCAGCGGCGCCTGGTATCGCCCCTACCTGCTGTGGCTCATCCTCATCGTGGTGACCTTTATCCTGCAGAGCCAGCGCGATGCCGACGAGCTTTAGTCTGTCCCAACTGGTGCTGATCAGCGCCGGTTACCTGCTGATCTTCTTTGGCGTCGCCTGGATGACCGAGAAGGGCTGGGTGCCGCGCCGGCTGGTGCGCCATCCGCTGATCTACACCCTGTCGCTGGGCGTCTACGCCAGCGCCTGGGCCTTCTATGGCACCGTGGGCCTGGCCTACGACTACGGATACGGCTTTCTCGCCTACTACCTGGGCCTGTGCGGCGCCTTCCTGCTGGCGCCGGTGCTGCTCTATCCCATCCTGCGCCTGACCCGTGCCTACCAGCTGGCGTCCCTGGCCGATCTTTTCGCCTTCCGTTTCCGCAGCACCTGGGCCGGCGCCCTCACCAGCCTGGGCATGCTGATCGCCGTGCTGCCGCTGCTGGCGCTGCAGATCCAGGCGGTGGCCACCAGCACCGGCATCCTGGTGCAGGCCCGCGCCCAGGACGCCCCGGCGCTGGGCTTCTGCCTGCTGATCACCCTGTTCGCCATGCTCTTCGGCGCACGCCAGATCAATTCCAAGGAGCGCCATGAAGGCCTGGTGGTGGCCATCGCCTTCGAGTCCCTGGTCAAGTTGCTGGCCCTGGGCATCGTCGGCGGCGTCACCCTCTATACCGTGTTCGGCGGACCCAACGGCCTGGAGACCTGGCTGCAGCAGAACCAGAGCGCCCTCTCCACCCTGCACACCCCGCTGCAGGAAGGTCCCTGGCGGATCCTGCTGCTGGTGTTCTTTGCCGCGGCCATCGTCACCCCGCACATGTACCACATGGCCTTCACCGAGAATCTCAGTCCCCAGGCGCTGGTCAGTGCCAGCTGGGGCCTGCCGCTGTTCCTGCTGCTGATCAGCCTGGCGGTGCCGCCGATTCTCTGGGGTGGCCTGGCGCTGGGTTCGCCGACGCCGCCGGAGTACTTCACCCTGGGCGTGGGCCTGGCGCTGGACAATCCGCTGCTGGCGCTGGTGGCCTTCGTCGGCGGGCTGTCGGCGGCCAGCGGCCTGATCATCGTGGTGACCATGGCGCTGTCGGGCATGCTGCTCAACCACATCGTGCTGCCGCTCTACCAGCCGCCCACCGACGGCAACATCTATCGCTGGCTGCGCATGACCCGGCGCATGCTGATCGCCGCCATCATCCTCGGCAGCTATGGCTTCTATCGCCTGCTGCAGGGCCATGGCGATCTCTCCAGCCTGGGCATCGTCTCCTTTGTCGCCACCGTGCAATTCCTGCCCGGCGCGCTGTCGGTGCTCTACTGGCAGACGGCCAATCGCAAGGGCTTCATCGCCGGCCTGCTGTGCGGCCTGGGCCTGTGGTTCCTGAGCATGCTCATGCCGCTGGTGGCCGACATCAATCCGCTGCACATCGGCGTCTTCAGCTATCGCATCAGCGCCAGCAACTGGCACCTCGCCGCCGTGGCCTCGCTGACCGTCAACGTGCTGGTGTTCGCCCTGGTCTCGCTCTTCACCGAGGCCAGCGAAGAAGAGAAGAGCGCCGCCGAGGCCTGCGCCGTGGACAACGTCCGCCGTCCGCAGCGCCGCGAACTGGCGGCCAGCTCGCCCCAGGACTTCGCCGCCCAGCTGGCCAAGCCGCTGGGCGCCAAGACCGCGCAGAAGGAAGTCGAGCGCGCCCTGGCCGATCTGCTGCTGCCCTATGACGAACGCCGCCCCTATGCCCTGCGCCGGTTGCGCGATCGCATCGAGGCCAACCTCTCCGGCCTGATGGGTCCGCGGGTCGCCCAGGACATCGTCGAGACCTTTCTGCCGTTCAAGGCGGAAAGCGAGGCCTATGCCACCGAAGACATCCACTTCATCGAGAATCGCCTGGAAGACTACCAGTCGCGCCTGACCGGCCTGGCCGCCGAGCTGGACGCCCTGCGCCGCTATCACCGCCAGACCCTGCAGGAGTTGCCCATGGGCGTCTGCTCCCTGGCGCGTGACCGCGAGATCCTCATGTGGAACCGCGCCATGGAAGAACTCACCGGCATCGACGGCGCCCGGGTGGTGGGTTCGCGCCTGAGCGCCTTGCCCGATCCCTGGCAGGACCTGTTCGAGCGCTTTCTCGCCGAACCGGCGCAACAGCACCTCTACAAGCAGCGGCTGCCCCAGGAACACGAGCAGCGCTGGCTCAACCTGCACAAGGCGACCATCGACGAACCCTTGGCGGTGGGCAGCAACGGCACGGTGCTGGTGGTGGAAGACATCAGCGAGACCCAGCTGCTGGAAGACCGCCTGATCCACTCCGAGCGCCTGGCCTCCATCGGCCGGCTGGCCGCGGGCGTCGCCCACGAGATCGGCAATCCGGTCACCGGCATCGCCTGCCTGGCGCAGAACCTGCGCGAGGAGCGCGAGGCGGACGAAGAGATCGACGAGATCAGCAGCCAGATCGTCGAGCAGACCCGGCGCATCACCCGCATCGTCCAGTCGCTGATGAGTTTCGCCCATGCCGGCGGTCGCCAGCAGGCCCACGAACCGGTGTGCGTGGCCGAGGCGGCCCAGGAGGCCATCGCCCTGCTCTCCCTCAACCGCCAGAGCGTGGACGTCGACTTCTTCAATCTCTGCGATCCCGAACACCTGGTGCAGGGCGATCCCCAGCGGCTGGTGCAGGTGATGATCAACCTGCTGTCCAACGCCCGGGACGCCTCGCCACCCGGTGCGCCGATCCGGGTGCGCAGCGAGGCCCAGGGCCAGACCGTGACCCTGAGCGTCGAGGACGAGGGCAGCGGCATTCCCAAGGCCATCGTCAGCCGGCTGTTCGAACCCTTCTTCACCACCAAGGATCCGGGCAAGGGGACGGGGCTTGGCTTGGCGCTGGTCTATTCCATCGTAGAAGAGCATTATGGTCAGATAATGATCGATAGTCCTACCGACCCCGTGACCGGCCAGGGCACCCGCATCCGGGTACTGCTGCCGCGCTATCTCGGGTTGCCGGAGGCGCCGTGACGGACCCATCCGCCTGCTGGATGGATCTGCTAAAGCATTCGGAAGTCCAGACGACCGCGACAAGACACGCTGCCTGGCGTGGGTCGTCTTGCCTTCCCGTAAGAGAGCGCACTTGATGGCCCATATCCTGATTGTCGAAGACGAGAAGATCATCCGTTCGGCGCTGCGCCGTCTGCTGGAGCGCAACCAGTTCCGCGTCAGCGAAGCCGGCTCCGTGCAGGAAGCCCAGGATCTCTACGATGTCTCGAGCTTCGATCTCGTCATCAGCGATCTGCGTCTGCCCGGCGCCCCCGGTACCGAGATGATCGATCTCGCCAAGGGCAAGCCGGTGCTGATCATGACCAGCTACGCCAGCCTGAGATCGGCGGTCGATTCCATGAAGCAGGGCGCGGTGGACTACATCGCCAAGCCCTTCGATCACGACGAGATGCTGCAGGCCGTGGCGCGCATCCTGGTCGAGCGTGAACAGCGCCAGCCGGCTGCCGCCGTCGAGGAAAGCGTCGCGCCGCCGCCGGCCACCGGCGAGATCGGCATCATCGGCAACTGCGCCCCAATGCAGGACCTCTTCGGCAAGATCCGCAAGGTCGCCCCCACCGACTCAACCGTGCTGATCCAGGGCGAGTCGGGCACCGGCAAGGAACTGGTGGCGCGGGCGCTGCACAACCTGTCGCGCCGGGCCAAGGCACCGCTGATCTCGGTCAACTGCGCGGCCATTCCCGAAACCCTGATCGAATCCGAACTCTTCGGCCACGAGAAGGGCGCCTTCACCGGCGCCAGCGCCAGCCGTACCGGCCTGGTGGAAGCGGCCGACGGCGGCACCCTGTTTCTCGACGAGATCGGCGAATTGCCGCTGGAAGCCCAGGCGCGCCTCTTGCGCGTGCTGCAGGAAGGCGAGATCCGCCGGGTCGGCTCGGTGCAGTCGCAAAAGGTCGATGTGCGCCTGATCGCCGCGACCCACCGGGATCTCAAGGGCCTGGCCAAGATCGGTCAGTTCCGCGAAGACCTCTTCTATCGCCTCAACGTCATCTCCCTGCGCCTGCCGGCCCTGCGCGAGCGCGGTGGCGACGTCATGGAGATCGCCCGGGTATTTCTCGCCCGTCAGTCCGCGCGCATGAGTCGCCCGGGGCTCAAGTTCGGCGCTGAAGCCGAGGCCGCCATCCGCCACTACAGCTGGCCGGGTAACGTGCGCGAGCTGGAGAACGCCATCGAGCGCTCGGTGATCCTCAGCGAAGGCCAGGAGATCAATGCCGACCAGCTGGGCATCGACGTCGAGCTCGGCGAGCTGGAGCTGGCCGACAGCTACCTGGATCCGCTGCCCAGCGCGGGCCTGGGGAACGGCAACGGCGCCCACGAGCCCACCGAGGACCTCTCGCTGGAGGACTACTTCCAGCACTTCGTGCTCGAGCACCAGGATCACATGACCGAGACCGAACTGGCGCGCAAGCTCGGCGTCAGCCGCAAGTGCCTGTGGGAACGTCGCCAGCGCCTGGGCATTCCGCGACGCAAGGCCAGCGCCAGCAGCGACGCCAGCTGATCCACGCCGGGACGCGGCAGCCCTGCACGTCCCGCGGTAACACCCTCCCGCCTCGCCTCCCCATCCTTTGCAATGTGTTACCGCCGTAACAGGAGGCGGGTTCAGCGGTAACGAAAATCTCCCTGTAGCCACCAGGCAAAAAGGCTACATTTTTCTTAAGCCACTGAAATAAAAGGATTTTTCAAAACTGGCACGGCATCTGCTTTATGTTCTGGCACAAGAACAATAAAAACGTACCCCCTCCATAACAAAAACAAGACGTAGCGACTCCAGCACAACAAGAACAAGCAGGCGGAGGCGTAGCTAACTGATCATTTTGGAGAAGAGTCGTCTTGCGGGATGGTCCCGCGATGTCAGGCCAGAGAACAATAAAACTGCCCCGAGGCAGCACCCGTACCAGGCAGAGCAGGAATGATCCTGACGACATCAGCTTCCAAAGTAATCCGTTTGCTCTTGGCTCTAGACTTCAGAGCCTTTCCGGCGGCCGGTAACCGCACGGGACAGACCACACAAGAAAAACAAGAGGTCTGGATAGACAATAAAAACAAAGCACGTACCACTTTGGGGGGGAGCTTCGGCTCCCCCAGTGCCTTTGACAGCCTCCCCTCCCTCGTTCAAGATCCCCTCCTTATCTATTGCGCAACGGCTCCCGCTGTGGTCCAGATTGCGTATAGCCGTCTCTCCGAACAGAAACTCGCATGCTGAAGAAGCTGATCCAGACTCTGCGCTCGCCCCTGCGGCGTACTCCGCCCGCGCCTGCCTTGCCCATCGAACTGCCCCGCAGTCAGCATGCTCTGGAACGAGAGCGCATCAGTCGCTACGCCCTGAGTGTCGTCGACCGGCTGGAAAAGGCGGGTTATCAGGCCTACCTGGTGGGCGGTTGCGTCCGGGACCTGCTGCTGGGCTTCGAGCCCAAGGACTTCGACGTCGCCACCAGCGCCACGCCCGAGCAGGTGCGGGCCGAATTCCGCAATGCGCGGGTCATCGGGCGGCGCTTCAAGCTGGTCCATGTGCATTTCGGCCGCGAGATCATCGAGGTCGCGACCTTCCGCGCCAATCACCCCACCGGGGATGCCGAGGACGAGACCCAGGGCTCGCGCCATGAAAGCGGCCGGATCCTGCGCGACAACATCTATGGCAACCAGGAACAGGATGCCCAGCGGCGCGACTTCACCATCAACGCGCTCTACTACGACGCCAGCGGCGAACGCATCCTCGACTACGCCAACGGCACCCAGGACATTCGCCTGCGGCAGATCCGGCTGATCGGCGATCCGGAGCAGCGCTACCTGGAAGATCCAGTGCGGATGCTGCGCGCCGTGCGCTTCGCCGCCAAGCTGGATTTCGAGATCGAGGCCGCCACCGCCGAACCCATCAGCCGCCTGGCGCCGCTGCTGCGGGACATTCCGGCACCGCGGCTGTTCGACGAGGTCATCAAGCTGCTGCTGGGTGGCAAGGCCGAGCGCACCTTCGAGCTGCTCTGCCAGTACGGGCTGTTCGCCCCGCTGTTTCCGGCCAGTGGCGAAGCCCTGGAACGCGATCCCGACTACGCCGGCAGCCTGATCCGCCAGGCCCTGGCCAACACCGATGCCCGCATCCGCGAAGGCAAGCCGGTCACCCCGGCCTTCCTCTTCGCCGCCCTGCTCTGGCCGGCCTTGCCCGAGCGCGTCCGTCATCATCAGGACCTCGGCCTGCCGCCGATTCCGGCCATGCAGGAAGCCGCCCACGACCTCACCCAGCAGCAGTGCCAGCGCACCGCCGTCCCCAAGCGTTTCACCATGCCCATGCGCGAGATCTGGGACATGCAGGAACGCCTGCCACGCCGCCAGGGCAAGCGCGCCGATCAGTTGCTGGAGAATCCGCGCTTTCGCGCCGGCTACGACTTCCTGCTGCTGCGCGAGAGCGCCGGCGAGGAAACCGGTGGCCTGGGCGACTGGTGGACCCGCTACCAGGAGGTCGGCGACAGCCAGCGGCGCGAGATGATCAAGAACCTCAGCCGCGACGAAGGCGCACCGGCCAAGCGGCGCCGCCGCGGCGGCAGCAATCGCAAGCGGCGCACCTCGGATGCGCCCACCGCCGGCGACGAATGATGGAAAGGGTCTATCTCGGCCTGGGCAGTAACCTGGCCGAGCCGCGGCGCCAGCTGGACGCGGCCCTCGAGGCCCTGGCCCAGCTGCCCCACAGTGAGCTGGTGGCGGTCTCCGCCTTCTATGCCAGCGATCCCCTGGGACCACCCGATCAGCCGCGCTACGTCAACGCCGTCGCCGCCCTGGACACCGGGCTCGAGCCCCTGGCGCTGCTCGACGCCACCCAGGCCATAGAGCAGCAGCAGGGCCGCGTGCGCAAGGATGAACGCTGGGGTCCGCGGACCCTGGACATCGACATCCTGCTATTCGGCGAACGACTGATCGACGAGCCACGCCTGCAGGTGCCGCACTACCACCTCCAGGCCCGTGCCTTCGTCCTCTATCCGCTGGCCGATCTCGCCCCCGCGCTGCACCTGCCCGATGGCCGCCGCTTGCCGGACCTGCTGTCCGCCTGCCCTTTCGAAGGCCTGGAGCGGCTGCTACCGTCGTCATCCACGCGGTAACACAGCCGTAACACCGAGCATTGACTTGTGCCGGATGCGCCGGGACTATAGCAGCCGTTTGCGCGCGGCCACCCCGCGCCCGCGGCGCCCAGACAATAACCATAGCGCCGTCCCACGAGGACCCCTTGCATGCCTGATATCAGCCTCACGACCCTTCAGGGGCTCAAGCAGCGCGGCGAAAAGATCGCCATGCTGACCGCCTACGATGCCACTTTCGCCCAGGCCGCCAGTCAGGCCGGCGTCGAGATGCTGCTCATCGGCGATTCCCTCGGCATGGTGCTGCAGGGTCACGACAGCACCCTGCCGGTGACCCTCGACGACATGGTCTACCACACCGCCTGCGTCAAGCGCGGCCACGCGGGTGCCTTCATCGTCGCCGACCTGTCGTTCATGACCTATGCCACCCTGGAGCAGACCCTGACCAGCGCCGGTCGCCTGATGCAGGCGGGCGCGCAGATGGTCAAGCTTGAGGGCGATGCCTGGCTGGCCGAACCCATTCGCCGCCTGGCCGCCAATGGCGTGCCGGTCTGCGCCCACCTGGGCCTGACGCCCCAGTCGGTCAACGTCTTCGGCGGCTTCAAGGTACAGGGGCGCGATCCGGCCCGGGCGCAGCAGTTGCGCGAGGCGGCGCGTGAGCTGGAGGAAGCCGGCGCGGCCATGCTGCTGCTGGAATGCGTGCCTTCGGCGCTGGCCGAGGAAATCACCCGGGCCGCCCGGGTGCCGGTGATCGGCATCGGCGCCGGGGCTGCCACCGATGGCCAGGTACTGGTGCTGCACGACATGCTCGGCCTGGCCCTGCGCGGGCGCACGCCGAAATTCGTGCGCAACTTCATGGCCGGTCAGGACAGCATCCAGGCTGCCCTGGCGGCCTATGTCGCTGCCGTCAAGGACGGCAGCTTTCCCGCTCCCGAACACGGATTCTCCGCATGAAAACGGTCCATAGCGTCCGCGAACTGCGCGCCGCCGTCGCCGCCGCGCGCCGCCAGGGCCTGCGCATCGGCCTGGTGCCCACCATGGGCAATCTGCACGCCGGGCATATCGCCCTGGTCGACACCGCGCGGCGTCACGCCGACTTCGTGGTGGCGAGCATCTTCGTCAATCCGCTGCAATTCGGTCCCACCGAGGATCTGGACACCTATCCGCGCACCCTGGCGGAAGACAGTCGCCAGCTGAACGAGGCCCACTGCGACCTGCTGTTCGCGCCGGCGGTGGCCGAGATGTATCCCAATGGCATGGACGGCCTGACCCGGGTGAATGTCCCCGTGGTGTCCGAAGGCCTGTGCGGTGCGCGCCGGCCCGGGCATTTCGAAGGCGTGGCGACGGTGGTCACCAAGCTGTTCCAGATGGCGCAACCGGACGTGGCGGTGTTTGGCGAAAAGGACTATCAGCAGCTGGCGGTGATCCGCAAGCTGGTCCAGGACCTGGACATGCCCATCGAGATCGTCGCCCAGCCCACGGTACGGGCCACCGACGGCCTGGCGCTGTCGTCGCGCAATGGCTATCTCGATGACCACCAGCGGGCCAGTGCGCCTTGCCTGTACAGCCTGCTCAGGCGCCTCGCCGATCAGCTCGCCGCCGGCGCCGCGGTCGAGCCGACCCTCGCCGCCGGTGTCGCCGAATTGCACGCTCAGGGGCTCAAGGTCGACTATCTGGAATTGCGCGAGCAGCTGAGTCTGCAACCGGCCGGGCCGGACACCACCGCGCTGGTCCTGCTGGTGGCGGCCTACCTCGGCCAGACCCGCCTGATCGACAATCTGAGCTTTCGCCGCAGGGCCCGAGTGTGACGCAACCGAAGGTTAGCTCACCCGACCCTGCCTGAACCCTGGAAGCCCGGAACATACCGGGCTTTTTCATGCTCGAAGCGCGGCGCCACGACCGGCGTCTCGCGGTCACCGACTTTCTCTTGCAAGCCAGCGGCTTGTGGGGCACAACAGCAAACAAGAGCCACCAAGGAAAAGCCTAGCCATGGAGTACTATCAACACCCCCTCGACGTGACCCAGCTCGCCTCCTGGAAAGCCCTGCAGGAACACCGCAAGGCCATGCAGAACTTCCGCATGCGCGATGCCTTCGCCGCCGATCCGCAGCGCTTCTCGCAGTTCTCCCTGAGCAGCAGTGGTCTGTTCCTCGACTACTCCAAGAACCTCATCACCGAGCAGACCCGTGACCTGCTGGTGAATCTGGCCCGGGAAGCGGGGCTGGAAGGGGCCATCCGCACCCTGTTCGATGGCGCCTACGTCAACTCCTCCGAACACCGCCCCGCCCTGCACACCGCGCTGCGCCGCCCGGTGGGCGACAGCGTCCGGATCGATGGCCAGGACATCATGCCCGAGGTGCACCGGGTCCTGAACCAGATGACCCAGCTGGTCACCCGCATCCACAACGGCCTCTGGCGCGGCTACACCGAGAAGCCGATCACCGACGTGGTCAACATCGGCATCGGTGGCTCCTTCCTCGGTCCGCAGCTGGTCTCCGAGGCGCTGGTGCCCTTCACCCAGCGCGGCGTGCGCTGCCACTACCTGGCCAACATCGACGGCAGCGAATTCCGCGAGGTGACCTCCAAGCTCGCCGCCGACACCACCCTGTTCATCGTCTCCTCCAAGTCCTTCGGCACCCTGGAGACCCTGAAGAACGCCCAGGCCGCCCGTGCCTGGTGCCTGGCCCAGGGCTGCCCGGAGCCGGAGCTGCACAAGCACTTCATCGCCGTCTCCAGCAACGTCAAGGTGGCGGTGGAATTCGGCATCGCCGAAGAGAACATCTTCCCGATGTGGGACTGGGTCGGCGGTCGCTATTCGCTGTGGTCGGCCATCGGCCTGCCCATCGCCCTGGCCATCGGCATGTCCAACTTCAAGGACCTGCTGGCCGGTGCCTATGCCATGGACCAGCACTTCACCAGCGCTCCCTTCGAAGAGAACATGCCGGTGCTGCTGGGCCTGCTCGGGGTCTGGTACGGCAACTTCTGGGGCGCGACCAGTCATGCCATCCTGCCCTACGACCACCACCTGCGTAACTTCGTGAAGCACCTGCAGCAGCTGGACATGGAGTCCAATGGCAAGAGCGTGCGTCAGGACGGCTCGCCGGTGAGCCTGGAGACCGGCCCGGTGATCTGGGGCGGCGTCGGCTGCAACGGTCAGCACGCCTACCACCAGCTGCTGCACCAGGGCACCCAGCTGATCCCCGGCGACTTCATCGTGCCGGTGGTGAGCCACAACCCGGTGGCCGATCACCAGCAGTGGCTGTATGCCAACTGCCTGTCGCAGAGCCAGGCACTGATGCTGGGCAAGACCCGCGAAGAAGCCGAGGCCGAGCTGCGCGAGAAGGGCCTGGGCGAAGCCGAGATCGCCAAGTTGGCGCCGCACAAGGTGATCCCGGGCAACCGCCCGAGCAACACCCTGGTGCTGGAGCGCATCTCGCCGCGGCGCCTGGGTGCGCTGGTGGCCCTGTACGAGCACAAGGTGTTCGTGCAGAGCGTCATCTGGGGCATCAACTGCTTCGACCAGTGGGGCGTCGAGCTGGGCAAGGAGCTGGGCAAGGACGTCTACCAGCACATCATCGGCCGCAGCGAAGGCAAGGCCGACGACGGTTCCACCCAGGGCCTGATCGACTACTTCCGCGGTCGTCATCGCGGCTGATCGTCTCCGGTCCGTTCCGAAAGGCGCCGCTCTGCGGCGCTTTTTCGTTTTGTCGCCTCGCTGAACCCCGGCAGGGCATCCGCGGCCTAAACTGGGAGCACAACAACACCAAGAAGGAGCCGGCCATGAGCCAACGCTACCCCGTGCCCGAGAGCCTGAGTGCCCGTACCCACCTCGACGAAGCCCGCTATCGCGAGCTCTACCAGCGCTCGGTGGAGCAGCCGGAACGCTTCTGGAGCGAACAGGCCAGCGCCCTGCTCGACTGGTCGCGCACCTGGGACGAAGTCCATAGCGGCGATATGCGCAAGGGCCAGACCCGCTGGTTCAGCGGCGGCCAGCTCAACGTCGCCTACAACTGCATCGATCGCCACCTGGGGGCCCGGGCCGAGCGGACCGCCATCCTCTGGGAAGGCGACGATCCCGCCGACAGCCAGGCCATCAGCTATCGCCAGCTGCACGAGCACGTCAGCCGCCTGGCCAACGTGCTCAAGGAGCGTGGGGTCAGGAAGGGCGACCGCGTCTGCCTCTACATGCCGATGATCCCCGAGGCGGCCTACGCCATGCTCGCCTGCGCCCGCATCGGCGCGGTGCATTCGGTGGTGTTCGGCGGCTTCTCGCCCGAGGCGCTGCGCGACCGCATCCTCGATTCCGACTGCCGGGTGGTGATCACCGCCGACGAAGGCGTGCGCGGTGGCAAGCGCGTCCCGCTCAAGGCCAATGTCGACAAGGCCCTGGCCAAGTGCCCGGAGGTCCATACCGTGGTCATGGTCGAGCGCACCGGCACCGCCGTGGCCCGCCAGGAGGGGCGCGACCTGCCCTATGCCCAGGCGGTGGCCGCGGCTTCGCCCGACTGCCCGCCGGAGCCCATGGACGCCGAGGATCCGCTGTTCATCCTCTACACCTCCGGCTCCACCGGCAAACCCAAGGGCGTGCTGCACACCACCGGCGGCTACCTGCTGGGGGCCACCCTGAGCTTCAAGTACCTGTTCGACTATCACGAGGGTCAGGTCTTCTGGTGCACCGCCGATGTCGGCTGGGTCACCGGCCACAGCTACATCGTCTACGGCCCCCTGGCCAATGGCGCCACCACCCTGATGTTCGAAGGGGTACCGAGCTATCCCGATGCCAGTCGCTTCTGGCAGGTGGTGGACAAGCACCAGGTCAACATCTTCTATACCGCCCCCACCGCCCTGCGCGCCCTGATGCGCGAAGGCGACGGCCCGGTACAGCGCACTTCGCGCAAGAGTCTGCAGCTGCTGGGCAGCGTCGGCGAGCCGATCAATCCCGAGGCCTGGGAGTGGTATCACCGGGTGGTGGGCGAAGGGCGCTGCCCCATCGTCGACACCTGGTGGCAGACCGAGACCGGCAGCATCCTCATCGCCCCGCCACCCGGCGCCCTGGCGCTGAAGCCGGGTTCGGCCACCCTGCCCTTCTTTGGCGTCCAGCCGGTGCTGCTGGACGAGCAGGGCCAGGAAATCGACGGACCCGGCAGTGGCGTGCTGGCGATCAAATCCAGCTGGCCAAGCCAGATCCGCACCGTCTATGGCGATCACCAGCGCCTGATCGACACCTATTTCAGCGCCTACCCGGGTTACTACTTCACCGGTGACGGGGCGCGCCGGGACGAAGACGGCTATTACTGGATCACCGGGCGGGTGGATGACGTGCTCAACGTCTCCGGCCACCGCATCGGTACCGCCGAGGTGGAAAGCGTGCTCACCGAGCATGCGGACGTGGCCGAGGCGGCGGTGGTGGGCTGCCCCCACGAGGTCAAGGGCCAAGCGGTCTATGCCTTCGTCACCACCAAGGGCGGGGTGACGCCGAGCGACGAACTCAAGGCGCAACTGCGCCAGCAGGTGGCCGACCAGATCGGCAGCTTCGCCAAGCCGGAATTCCTGCAATGGGCGCCGGCGCTGCCCAAGACCCGCTCCGGCAAGATCATGAGACGCATCCTGCGCAAGATCGCCTGCGACGAGCTGGACAGCCTGGGCGATACCTCGACCCTCGCCGATCCGTCGGTGGTCGACAGCCTGATCGACGCCCGCCTCAATCGCGCCCCGCACGGCTAGCCGGGGACCCAAAGAAAAGCCCCGCCTAGGCGGGGCTTTTTGCTGCTGCCGACCTTAGTGGGCGGCTTGCATGCGGTGCTTCAGGTCACGCATGCGATCGTGGGTCGCACGGGCCTTTTCCAGCTGGCTGCGCAGGTTGGCCTGGGCATCCGGCGTGGCGTGTTCGTTGACGGCACGCTCCAGCGCGTGCAGCAGGCGGTCTTCCTGCTCTTCCAGTTCGCTGACGTAGGTGACCTCTTCCTGTTCCTTGCTGGCAAAGGAGGTTTTGACGTCGGTGTAGTACTTGCGGAAGCTGCCGGCAAAGGTGCCTTGCTCGGCGGGCTTCTCACCGGCAGCCGACACCTGGCTGCTCAGGGCGCTGATGATCTCGGCCTTGCTCTGGGCGAT
This sequence comes from Pseudomonas sp. Pso3, assembly GCF_055393275.1. Taxonomy (NCBI): domain Bacteria; kingdom Pseudomonadati; phylum Pseudomonadota; class Gammaproteobacteria; order Pseudomonadales; family Pseudomonadaceae; genus Pseudomonas; species Pseudomonas sp. Pso3. The sequence continues at coordinate 4,456,302 of NZ_AP043687.1, forward strand.
CTCGGTGAACAGGGCCTTCAATTCGGGGTTCTTCACTTCGGTGAGGGCGTGCTCGTAGAAATTCTTGCCGTCACGGGCGATCTCGATCAGATCGTTGAGGGTTTCGGTCGTGCTGGTCATGGCAGTTCTCCGGGGCGAAGGGCAAGGCGTGATGGCGGCGTCGGGCGCCGCCATCGTGCCGGGTATTAGCGGGCGTCGTTACTGAGCCGCTTTCAGGGCGTCAGCCGATACGGCCTTCACGCCCTTGATGGCCTTGGCTTCTTTGATCGCCAGGTCGCGCTGGGCTTCGGTCGCCACGGTGCCGGACAGGGACACGACGCCCTTGTTGGTCTCGACCTTGATGGCGGTGCCCTTGATGTGTTCGTCGGCCAGGAAGGACGCCTTCACCTTGCTGGTGATCCAGGTGTCGGACGCGGCTTCTTCGGTCTTGTCCACGGTGTTGTTGGCGGCCAGGGTCATGTTCTGGCTGGTGGCAGCAAAGGCACCGCCGGCCAGCGGCAGGCTCAGTACGGAAGCGGTGACGGCAGCGAGGGCAAAGGTACCGAAAGTCTTTTTCATGAGATGACTCCTGTTTTCCTTGGTTGTACTGCGCCCAGGTCCTGGCAGCAGCGACCTAGATGTAGAGCGCAACGGCTGCGCCGAATTCCAAGACTTGTTAAAGACTTTAAAAATCAATGACTTATATAAATTCGACGCGAGTGAAGGGCGGGCAAAATGCAACTTCCTGGCGAATAGCCCTGGTAATTTGCACGAGGTCAGACGACTCTTGAGCCCGAGCCTGGACGCGTTTTCGTCCAGGGTGCCAAAGCCGATAAAGGCGGACGAAAGAAGTAGGTTTCCAGGTGACCCGACCCGAACTGCCGTACCTTTATCCGGTCAATGCTGAATTGAACCCGACACCTGCGATCGGGCCTTGAGGATCCGGGATGCGGCCTCTTTCTCCCGCGCGCATTGCCCTGGTTTATCTGTTGCTGAGCGCCGTCTGGGTGATCGGCAGCGATGGGCTGCTGTATCTGCTGCTCAGCGATCGGGACAATGCCTATCTGTGGCACACCCTGAAGGGCCTGGCCTTCATGAGCCTGCTGTCGCTAGTGCTCTATGGCCTGCTGCGGCGCGAGGCCAGCTATCGCGAAGGCTTCATCGGCGAGCTGCAGAACCAGCGCGCCACCCAGGATTTCGTCCAGCGGCTGACCAATACCGGTGACTGGCAGCTGCTGGACGATGGCCGTCTGCTCTGCTCCGAACGCACCCTGGTGATGCTGCACCAGCCCAAGGGCAGCGATCCGCTGGATTTCGCCACCATCGCCGCCTGCGCTCGCGTCGACGACCGTGACCATGTGCGCAGCATGCTGGAGCGTCTGCAGCACATGCAGGGCCCGCTGAATTTTTCCGCGCACTTCGACGACGGCCAGGGCAGCTGGCGCTGGCTCAACTGGCAGAGCGACTTCGACGAAGCCGGCATCACTCGTGGCGCCCTGGTCGACATCACCAGCTACAAGCTGGCCGAACAGGCACTGCAGGACAGCCAGCGACGCTATCGCGAGCTGGTCCAGCACCTGCCACTGGTGGTGTTCGCCAGCGACCACCGTGGTCGCTGGCAATTTCTCAATCCGGCCTGGGAAGCCCTGACCGGCCAACCCGCCACCCAACCCCTAAACCATCCCTTGGATCAGGCCTTCCATCCCCAGGACGGCGCCCGACTGCGCCAGCTGGTGGCGGAATTCGCCGCGGGTCAGCGCCTGCACTGGAACGGCGTGGTGCGGTTGCGGCTGTCGGTGGAGAGTCATCGCTGGATGCAGATGGAGCTACGCGCCGGCCTCGATGGCGAGATCCAGGGTACCCTGACCGACATCCACCACGACTACCAGGCGCAGCAACTGCAGCAGGCCCGCAGCGATGTCCTCGACGACCTGCTCACCGGCCTGCCGCTGGCGGAAATCCAGCAGGGCATCGCCCTGCGGCTGGAGCGTATCTACCCGGAGATGCGCGTCGCCCTGCTGCTGGACGACCAAGGCGAGCATCTGCGGGTCGCCGCGGCGCCCAGTCTGCCCCCCGCCTTCCAGGCAGCGCTGGAAAGCGTGACGCGCAGTCGCCACGACCAGGGCTGCTGCAGCGCCGTCGCCGCGAATGCCCCGGTGTTCACCATCGATGTCGAACTGGATCCGGCCTGGCAGCCGCTGTTGCCGGTCGCCCAGGCAGCCGGCATTCGCGGCGCCTGGGCCCTGCCGCTGCAGGACGAGCAGCAGCGCGCCGTGGGCGCCCTGGGCATCTACTACGGCGAGGCGCGACTGCCCGAAGCGGAGACCCAGGCGCTGATCACCGAATTCACCCGCCTGGCGGTGCTGGCCATCCGGCAACAGCGCGTGGTCCAGGCGCAACGCGCCAGCGAGGCGCGCTACCGCGGCATCTTCGAGCAGGCCTATACCGGCATCATGCTCAGCGATCTGGAGGGCCGCTGGCTGAGCGTCAACCACCACTTCTGCCAGATGCTCGGCTACTCGCAACCGGAGTTGCTGCAGAAGGACACCGCCTCGGTGACGCATCCGGAAGAGCGGGCCCTGGGCGCCGCCCTGCGCAAGCAGCTGGTCGACACCGGCCAGGACCGCTACACCCTGGAAAAACGCTATCTGCACCGCAACGGCACGCCAGTGTGGACCAACGTCACCACCCGCCTGATCCGCGACGATCAAGGAGTGCCCCAGTACTTCATCAGCACCGCCCAGAACATCACCCTGCGCAAGCAGCAGGAGTCAAGCCTGCGCCAGGCCGCGGCCATGTTCCAGAACAGTCGCGACGGCCTGCTGCTGCTCGACGAGCGCCGCTGGATCCTGGCGGTGAATCCGGCCTTCGCCCGCCTGCTGGGCACCCAGGAAGGCATCCTGCTCGGCCAGCGCCTGGGACTGCCCGGTGGCGGTCGCCAGGACCAGCGCTTTTATCGCGATCTCTGGCGCACCGTGCGCCGCGAGGGCCGCTGGGAAGGCGAATTGCTCTGGCCGCGCCTCGACGGCAGCACCTTTCCGGCCTGGACCGCCATCGACACCCTCTACCCCCGGGAGACCCGGCAGTACACGGTCACCGTCAGCGACACCACCCGCCTGCGCGAGAGCGAGGCGCGCCTGAGTCATCTGGCGCATCATGATCCGCTGACCGACCTGCCCAATCGCCTGCTGGCGCGCACCCACCTGGAACACGCCCTGGCCCTGGCCGAGCCCCAGGAATACCTGGTCGCCGTGCTGATCCTCGACTTCGATTACTTCCGCACGGTCAACGAAAGCCATGGCCATGCCTTGGGCGATGAACTGCTGGTGGAATTCGCCGCCCGGCTACGCGCCCTGCTCAGCGAGGACATCACCCTGGCGCGCATCGGTGGCGACGAGTACCTGGTCATCATCGAGCGGCTGGATCGACCCGAATTCGCCGCCCAGATCGCCCAAGCCATGCTCGGCAAGCTGGAACAGCCCTTCCACCTCGGCGAACACGACATCTATCTCAACGCCAGCATCGGCATCAGCCTCTTTCCCGACGATGGCGCCACCGCCGATGACCTCATCCGCAATGCCGACACGGCCATGCACCAGGCCAAGGATCAGGGCCGCGACACCTTCCGCTTCTATACCCAGGCCCTTACCGAGCAGTCGCGCCGGCGGCTGAATCTGGAGTCGCGGCTGCGTACGGCGCTCAAGCGCGGCGACTTCGTCCTCTACTACCAGCCGCTGATGAGCGTCAGCACCGCCCAGACCATTGGCGTGGAAGCCCTGGTGCGCTGGCGGGATCCGGAGCTGGGTCTCATCCCGCCCACCGAATTCATTCCGCTGGCCGAGGAAACCGGGCTCATCGTGCCCCTGGGCGACTGGATCATCGAGAGCGCCTGCCAGCAGATGCACAGCTGGCTGGCCCAGGGACTGGAACTGGAAACCCTGGCCATCAACATCTCGCCCCGGCAATTCGCCAAGCGCGACCTGGCCAGCACCATTTCCCGCGCCCTGGCGCGCAGTCGCCTGCCGGCCGAGCACTTGGAACTGGAGATCACCGAAGGCACCCTGATGGGCAATGTCGAGGAGGCGCTGCTGTCCCTGGCGACCCTCAAGACCCTGGGGGTGCGCATCGCCGTGGACGACTTCGGCACCGGCTATTCCTCGCTGGCCTATCTGCGCCGCTTTCCGCTGGACAAGCTCAAGATCGACCAGAGCTTCATGCACGAATTGCGCAGTGACAGCGGTACCCACAGCAGCCAGGCCATCGCCGCGGCCATCGTCGCCCTGGGCCAGGGTCTGGACCTGGACGTCCTGGCCGAAGGGGTGGAGACCACCGAACAGTGGGACATCCTGCGCAAGCTGGGCTGTCAGCAATGCCAGGGCTTCCTGTTCAGCCCACCGCTGCCGCCGGAGGAGTTCGAGGTCTGGTACGCCGAACGGCAGAAGGCGCGCGCCTAGCGCCCTGACCGACGAATGTCACTGCACTGTAATCAAAACCGCTCTAGACTCGGGCTTCCACTTTTCGTCTGTCCCCGAGGGTATCAGCATGAAGATCGTGGTTCGTCCCCTGCGCAAGTCCACCACCAGTGCCTGGCAGGTCTGCATCGACAAGCAGGCCATCACCTTTCTCAGCGAAGCCGATGCCCGCAGCTATGTCGCGACACTGGAGGCGCGCATCGCCGCACCCCATCCGTTGCCCCTGCGCGAAGCGGCGACAGGCCTGGCCGCGCCGCTCTAGGCCTCACCCCGCCCTGACCGCTGGTCTTGCGGATCATCCTGGCACCGCCCGTTCAGCGGCGGGCCAGGGCGATTCACGGCGCCGCTTGCGCGAACGATTGGCTAGGCAGCTATCGAACATGTAACTTTTGCGGCGTCCGCCCCATCCTACCTCTAGGCCCTGCGTTCGCAGGGACTCGCTGTCTGATGGATCTGGAACGCCCATGCTTGAACTCGCTGCTGCCTTCATCTGCTTCACCTCCCTGCTCACCTACCTCAATTACCGCTTCATCGGCCTGCCGCCGACCATCGGCGTCATGGTCATCGCCCTGATCTTTTCGGTCGGTCTGCAGAGTCTGTCCTGGCTGGGCTTTCCCGGTCTGGAACACCGCATCGGCGAACTCCTCGGGCAGATCGACTTCAACGATCTGCTGATGAACTGGATGCTCGGCTTCCTGCTGTTCGCTGGCGCCCTGCACGTCAATCTCAAGGACCTGCGCGACTACAAATGGGCCATCGGCGGTCTGGCCACCCTCGGGGTGATCATCTCGACGGTGCTGATCGGCTATCTCAGCCACTGGATCTTCGGCTGGCTGGGCTGGCACGTCGACCTTCTCTACTGCCTGATCTTCGGCGCCCTGATCTCACCGACCGATCCCATCGCCGTACTCGGCATCCTGCGCTCGGCCGGGGCGCCCAAGTCGCTGGAGACCACCATCGTCGGCGAGGCGCTGTTCAATGACGGCGTGGCCGTGGTGGTCTATTCGGTGCTGCTGGGGGTGATCCAGCTGGGCGAGACGCCTACGGTCAACGCGGCGCTCTGGCTGTTTGTCGAGGAAGCCGGCGGCGGCATCCTGTTCGGCCTGCTGATCGGCTTCGTCTGCTACTGGCTGATGCTGAGCATCGAGCAGCACCAAATCGAGGTGATGCTATCCCTGGCCCTGGTGATCGGCGGCTCGACCCTGGCCAGCCACCTGCACGTCTCGGGTCCCATCGCCATGGTGGTGGCCGGTCTGATCATCGGCAACCTGGGCCGGACCAAGGCCATGAACGACTTCACCCGGCGCTACCTGGACGGCTTCTGGGAGTTGATCGACGAGATCCTCAACGCCCTGCTGTTCGCCCTGATCGGCATGGAGCTGCTGGTGTTGCCCTTCAGCTGGACCCACCTGGGCGCGGCGCTGCTGGTGACCCTGGCGATCCTCTTCGCCCGCTGGATCAGCGTGGCGCCGGTGGTGCTGCTCAGCCCGCACTGGCGCAACATGACCCGGGGCACGGCGCGCATCCTCACCTGGGGCGCGCTGCGTGGCGGTGTCTCGGTGGCCCTGGCGCTGAGTCTGCCGGCCGGTCCGGAGCGGGATCTGATCCTGGCTCTCACCTACATCGTGGTGCTGGTCTCCATCCTCGGCCAGGGCCTGACCATCGGCCGGGTGGTCAAGAGCGTCACCGGCGGCGCCCCGGTCGCGCGCGACGAACACCACTGACCCCAAAACGAAAGAACCCCGCCGTGGCGGGGTTCTCTGCGCAACAGCCGAGCGATCAGCGCGGCAGGTTGCGGCCGGAGAAGATCTCGCGCATCTCGTGCTTGAGACGCTGGGTGATCTGCTGACGCTGCTCGGACGAGAGGCTGCGGGAGGCGTCGCCGAACAGATAGTTGTCCAGTTCGAATTCCTTGAGCAGCATCTTGGTGTGGAACAGGTTGTCCTGGTACACGTTCACGTCGGTCATCTGGTAGGCCGCGCGGGTGTCTTCGGACAGGTAGTTCTGGATCGAATTGATCTCGTGGTCGATGAAGTGCTTGCGCCCTTCGATGTCGCGGGTGAAGCCGCGCACCCGGTAGTCCACGGTGACGATGTCCGAGTCGAACTGGTGGATCAGGTAATTCAGGGCCTTGAGCGGAGAGATCACGCCACAGGTGGAGACGTCGATATCGACGCGGAAGGTGGCGATGCCGTCGTCCGGATGGATCTCCGGATAGGTGTGCACCGTGATGTGGCTCTTGTCCAGGTGGCCGAGAATGGTCTCGCGCAGCGGACCGGGCGACTCCTCGATCTGGCTCTCGGTCGGCTCGACCGGTTGCTCGGAGATCAGGATGGTCACGCTGGCACCCTGGGGATCGTAATCCTGGCGGGCGATGTTGAGGATGTTGGCCCCGATGATGTCGACCACGTCGGTCAGGATCTGGGTCAGACGCTCGGCGTCGTATTCCTCGTCGATGTACTGGACATAGGCCTGTTGATCTTCCGACGTCTCGGCGTAGCAGATGTCGTAGATGTTGAAGCTCAAGGTCTTGGTCAGGTTATTGAAACCATGGAGCCTGAGTTTGCTTTTCACGGTGGTAAAGCTCCCGTCGTGCGGTCTCTGACCGCGGTCCTGAATGCCCGTCAGTTGCGGATTGCGCAAGCTGCGTAGGGCGGCGAACACCTCTTCGCGATGGCGATTGGCTGTGCTTTCGGGGCCCTTGCCCCTTAAGAGCGGCGCATTATGCAGATCGGCAGCGGTTGGGGCCAGAGTCTGCCGGGCCCAGGTGATGAATTGATGTCGGCGGGAGGGAGACGAGGCGGACAGCGACGCCCGGGCGGGCGTCGCGGGCGGGGGTCAGGCGAGGTCGACGAGTTCGTAGCTGTGGCTGATCTCGACGCCGGCGCGGCCGAGCATTATGGAGGCCGAGCAGTACTTTTCCGCCGACAGCTCGATGGCGCGCTTGACCTGGGCTTCCTTGAGGCCGCGGCCCTTGACCACGAACTTCAGGTGGATGCGGGTGAACACCTTGGGCTCGGTGTCGGCGCGGTCGGCTTCGAGAAAGGCCTCGCAGCTCTCCACCGGTTGCCGCGCCTTGCGCAGGATGCTGACCACGTCGTAGCTGGCGCAACCGCCCAGGCCGATCAGCACGGTTTCCATCGGCCGTACGCCGAGGTTGCGCCCGCCGCTTTCCGGCGGGCCATCCATGACCACCACATGGCCGCTGCCGGATTCACCGAGGAACATGGCCTCGCCTGCCCACTGGATGCGCGCTTTCATCGCTTTCGTCCTACTTATATATACAAATGGTGATCAGCTTAACATGCTGGATGGCGTAAACTGGTAAGCAGTGAAGGGTTATTCAGCTCGCATTTAAGCTGCGCATGTTCTTATCCGGTCTTTGAATTGGAACCGGCGCAGCCTGTGCATGCACCGGTTCGGACATCGGTGCCCCCGACTCAGGTTAGCTTTCAACCTCAGGAATCAGCATGGCCGCTATCATCCCACCCGCGAAGTTACAGCACATCGACAAGCTGCTAGCGCATTGCTCGCGTCGCCGTTACACGGCAAAAACCACCATCATCTACGCTGGCGACAACAGCGAAAGCCTGTTCTTCATCCTCAAGGGTTCGGTGACCATCCTCATCGAAGACGATGAAGGCCGCGAAATGATCATCGCCTATCTCAACGCCGGAGACTTCTTCGGCGAGATGGGGCTGTTCTCCAAGGAAGGCAGCGAGCCCGAGCGCAGCGCCTGGGTCCGCGCCCGCACCGAGTGCGAAGTCGCCGAGATCAGCTACAGCCAGTTCCGCGAACTGAGTCAGCAGGATCCGGACATGCTGTTCTCCCTGGGTCGCCAGATGGCCGAGCGCCTGCGCCAGACCACCCGCAAGGTCGGCGACCTGGCCTTCCTCGACGTCACCGGTCGCGTGGCCCGCACTCTGCTCGACCTGTGCAAGCAGCCCGATGCCATGACCCACCCGGACGGCATGCAGATCAAGATCACCCGCCAGGAGATCGGCCGCATCGTCGGTTGCTCCCGCGAGATGGTCGGTCGGGTCCTTAAGTCCCTCGAAGAACAGGGTCTGGTCCACGTCAAGGGCAAGACCATGGTGGTGTTCGGCACCCGCTGAGCCCGTCCGCTAGCCCCTGCCTGCAGGCGGGGGCCACGGCCCCCGCCCGTCCAGAGCGTCAGCTCTCGACCTTGCGCGACACCTTTTCCACCCGCACCGTGGCCTTCCCGTCGACGGTCTTCTCTTCGCTCCCCTTGGCCTTGGGCTCACCCACGACGAAATGGAATTCTTCGCCGTGCTTGACCGCGCCATAGAGCACCGCCTTCTCGATCAGCTCGGTACCGCGCAGATGCCGCAGCATCAGCGGATCGCTGCGCAGATCGCGATAGAGCGCCAGGCACAGCAGCGCCATCACCACCACGAAGGGCAGCGAGACCACAATAGTCAGATTCTGCAGGCCGTTGAGCGCCGCGCCCGGATTGCCCGGGTCGCCGATGGCCAGCATGATCGCCGCCACCGCGCCGGTGAGGGCGCCCCAGAAGATCACCGTGCGCCGCGAGGGCTCGGTGGTACCGCGCTCGGACAGGGTCCCCATCACCAGGGAGGCGGCGTCGGCGCCGGAGACGAAGAAGATCGCCACCAGCACCATGACCAGCACCGAGGTCACCGAGACCCAGGGATAGCTGGCCAGCAGGTCATAGAGGGCGAAGTTGCTGTTCACCGCGCCGTCGACCAGGGTGAAGGCGCCCTGGCGCATGGCATCGATGGCCGCGCCGCCAAAGATGACGAACCAGACCACGCTGACCAGACTCGGCACCAGCAGGACCCCGGTGACGAACTGGCGGATGGTGCGGCCGCGACTGATGCGGGCGATGAACATGCCGACGAAGGGTGTCCAGGAGATCCACCAGGCCCAGTAGAACACCGTCCAGCTGGACAGCCAGTTGCCCATGGCCTCGCCTCCGCTGGCACTGGTGCGCGCCATCATCTCCGGCAGCAGGTCGATGTAGTCGCCGATGGCGGTGGGCAGCAGGTTGAGCATCAGCAGGGTCGGACCGACGACGAAGACGAACACGGCCAGGGCCACCGCCAGCACCATGTTGGTGTTGGACAGCCACTGGATGCCCTTCTCGACCCCGGATACGGCGGAGATGACGAAGGCCACCGTCAGAACCGTGATGATGCTGATGTAGAGCATCTTTCCCGGTTGATCGATCCAGCCGTTGTGCTCCAGGCCGCCGGCGATCTGCAGGGCGCCCAGGCCCAGGGAGGCGGCCGAGCCGAACAGGGTGGCGAAGATCGCCATCATGTCGATGACGCGGCCGAGGGGGCCGTTGGCGTGCTCGCCGATCAGCGGGCGGAAGGCCACCGAGATCAGCTGGCAGCGGCCGCGGCGATAGGTGCCATAGGCGATGGCCAGGCCGACCACGGCGTAGATGGCCCAGGGGTGCAGGGTCCAGTGGAACAGCGTGGTCGCCATGGCCACCTGCAGGGCGGCGCTGCTCTGTCCCGCGGCGCCGCCGGGCGGCGGATTGAGATAGTGCGACAGCGGCTCGGCGACGCCAAAGAACATCAGGCCGATGCCCATGCCGGCGCTGAACATCATCGCCACCCAGGAGAGGGTGCGGAATTCCGGTTGCTCGTCGTCGCGCCCCAGGGGGATCCGCCCATAGCGACTGGCGGCCAGCCAGATGACGAAGACCACGAAGCCGGTGGAGGTGAGCACGAACAGCCAGCCGAAATGGGTGATCACCCAGCCCTGGGCGGTCGAGGCGCTGCTGGCCAGACTGGCCTGGCTGACGAAGCCCCAGATCACGAAGGCCAGCGCGGCGATGCTGGTGACGCCGAAGACCACCCAGTCGGTGGTGCCGGCGAGTCGCCGATCCCGTCGCGCCTCCTCGGTCCGGGAGGGATCGGTGACGCTGATATCGAGTGTTTCGCTTTTTTCTTCCGTTGCCATGGTTCTCGCATGCCCTGGTTATGGATGGCCTGGTGCGGCGGAGTCCTGGCTCGTCCTGCGACGGCCAGCCGCCTCCGCGACTCGCCACGGTGCAACGAGTCGGAGGCCATTAACCGGGTTTATCCCTACAGAAACAAAGCCCTGCGTCGGCAGCGGGCACACGGAGGTCGTTCCCGCCGCCCGGGGTGGGCGCGAGTCGACCTGGATCACCCTGTGGAAAGAAAAAGGCCCCGGGGTGGTCCCGGGGCCTCGTGCGGACGACCTTGGTCTCAGGCGTCTCTGAGCGGGAAGCGGCGATCCGGGAAGAACAGACGCTGCAGCTCCTGGCCTGGTTCGTCGGCGCGCATGAAGGCTTCGCCGACCAGGAAGGCGCGCACCTCGTTGGTTTCCATCAGCTCCACGTCGGCGCGATTGAGAATGCCGCTCTCGGTGATCACCAGGCGATCCTGGGGGATGCGCGGCAAGAGATCGAGGGTGGCTTCCAGGCTGACCTCGAAGGTGTGCAGGTTGCGGTTGTTGACCCCCACCAGCGGGGTGTCCAGCACCGTCAGGGCGCGTTCCAGCTCGGCGCCGTCATGCACCTCGACCAGCACGTCCAGACCGACGTCCTTGGCCGTGGCGGCCAGCTCGCCCATCAGGCCGTCGTCCAGCGCGGCGACGATCAGCAGGATGCAGTCGGCGCCGATGGCCCGGGCTTCCACCACCTGGATGGGATCGACGAGGAAGTCCTTGCGGATCACCGGCAGCTGGCAGGCGGCGCGCGCCTGCTGCAGATAGGCGTTGCCACCCTGGAAGAAGTCCACGTCGGTGAGCACGCTCAGGCAGGTGGCCCCGCCCAGGGCATAGCTGTGGGCGATCTCGGCCGGCACGAAGTGTTCACGGATCACGCCCTTGCTCGGCGAGGCCTTCTTCACCTCGGCGATGATCGCCGCCTCCTTGCGCGCCACCTGGGCCTGCAGGGCGCGGGCGAAGCCGCGCGGGGCGTCGGCGGCACGGGCCTGGGCCTCGAGTTCGGCCAGGCTGGTCCGGGCCTTGAGCTGGGCGATTTCCTCGGCCTTGCGGGCCAGGATCTTCTGCAACACGGTTGGCACACTCACGGGCGACCCTCCTCGCGATAGACGGATGTGAAATGGGCGAGCTCGTCCAGCTTTTCCCGGGCCAGGCCGCTGTAGAGCGCGTCGTGGGCCAAGAGTACCCCTTCATGCAGGCTATGGGCGAGATCCGCGGCGTAGAGCGCCGCGCCGGCGTTGAGCACGATCATGTCGGCGGCCTTTTGCCCGGCTTCGGTCTTGCGTCGGCCGAGGGCGTCGCGGATCAGCGCCAGGGAGGCCTCGGGGCCGTCCACCGTCAGGCCGACCAGGGTCTGGCTCTTGATGCCCAGATCCTCCGGCAGCACCTGGTATTCGCTGATGCTGCCGTCCTTGAGTTCGGCCACCTGGGTCGCCGCGGCCAGGCTGAATTCGTCCAGGCCGTCGCGGGAGTGCACCACCAGCACGTGGTGGCTGCCCAGGCGCTGCAGCACCTCGGCCAGCGGCCGGCACAGCGCGGCGCTGAACACCCCGACCACCTGGTGGCGCACGCCGGCCGGGTTGGTCAGAGGGCCGAGCATGTTGAACAGGGTGCGCAGCCCCAGGGAGCGACGCGGCCCGGCGGCATGGCGCATGGCGCTGTGGTGTGACTGGGCGAACATGAAGCCGACGCCCACCTGCTCGACGCAGCGAGCGATCTGCTCGGGCGTCAGCTCCAGGTAGATGCCCGCGGCCTCCAGCAGATCGGCGCTGCCGCTCTTGCCGGACACCGCGCGATTGCCGTGCTTGGCCACCTTGCCGCCGGCCGCCGCGACCACGAACACCGAGGCCGAGGAGACGTTGAAGATGTTGGCGCCATCGCCACCGGTGCCCACCACGTCGACCACGTGATCGAGGCTCGGCAGCACCACAGGGGTGGCCAGTTCGCGCATCACGCTGACCGCGCCACAGATCTCGTCGATGGTCTCGCTCTTGATGCGCATGCCCATGAGGAAGGCACCGATCTGCGCCTCGTCGGCGCCACCGGTCATGATCTGGCGCATCACCGCCTGCATTTCCGCCACATTGAGGTCGAGTTGTCCGCTGATGCGGTTCAGGGCCTGCTTGATGTCCATCTAGCGCCGTCCTCCCTGCTGCTGGAGAAAGTTGGCCAGCAGGTCGTGCCCATGCTCGGTGAGGATGGACTCGGGGTGGAACTGCACCCCCTCGATCATGAACTCGCGGTGCCGCAGGCCCATGATCTCGTCCATGCTGCCGTCCGGATGCTGGGTCCAGGCGGTGATCTCCAGGCACTCGGGCAGGGTCTCGCGCTTGACCACCAGCGAGTGGTAGCGGGTCACGGTGAAGGGATTGGGCAGGCCGGCGAAGACGCCTTCGCCGTTGTGGTAGACCGGGCTGGTCTTGCCGTGCATCGGCTCGCGCGCCCGCACCACCTCGCCGCCAAAGGCCTGGCCCAGGCTCTGATGGCCCAGGCAGACGCCCAGCACCGGCAGCTTGCCGGCGAAGCGCTCCAGGGTGGCCAGGGAGATGCCCGCCTCGTTGGGCGTGCAGGGACCGGGGGAGACGACGATGCGCTCCGGCGCCAGGTCGTCCAGCGCCTCGACCGGCACCTCGTCGTTGCGCACCACCTTGACCTCGGCGCCCAGCTCGCCCAGGTACTGCACCAGGTTGTAGGTAAAGGAATCGTAGTTATCGAGCATCAGCAGCATGGTGGATTCCTCAGACGGACTGTTCGGCAAGGGTGACGGCGCGGAACATCGCGCGACGCTTGTTGAGGGTCTCTTCCCACTCCGCCGCCGGCTGGGAGTCGGCGACGATGCCGCCGCCCGCCTGCACGTGCAGTTCGCCGTCCTTGATCACCGCGGTGCGGATGGCGATGGCGGTGTCCATGTTGCCGTTCCAGGCCAGGTAACCCACGGCGCCGCCGTAGATGCCGCGCTTGACCGGTTCCAGTTCGTCGATGATCTCCATGGCGCGGATCTTCGGCGCCCCGGAAAGGGTGCCGGCCGGCAGGATGGCGCGCAGGGCGTCCATGGCGGAGAGCTCGGGCTTGAGCCGGCCGGTGACGTTGCTGACGATGTGCATCACGTTGGAATAACGCTCGATGACCATCTTCTCGGTCAGGGTCACGCTGCCGGTGGTGGAGACCCGGCCCACGTCGTTGCGGCCCAGGTCGATCAGCATCAGGTGCTCGGCCAGCTCCTTGGCATCGGCCAGCAGGTCGCGCTCGAGCGCCAGATCGGCTTCTTCGGTGGCACCACGTGGACGGGTCCCGGCGATGGGGCGCACGGTGATCTCGCCGTCTTCCACCCGCACCAGAACCTCGGGCGAACTGCCCACCACATGGAAGTCGCCGAAGTTGAAGAAATACATGTAGGGCGTGGGGTTGAAGCAGCGCAGCGCCCGATAGAGGTCGATGGGCGCAGCCTGGAAATCGATGGTCATGCGCTGCGAGGGCACCACCTGCATGCAGTCGCCGGCCAGGATGTAGTCCTTGATCCGCTCTACGGCGTTTTCATAGTCGGCACGGCTGTAGCTGGAGCGGAAGGCCGGTTCGCTGCCGCTGCCTACCGCGGCGAAGTCCAGGCCCAGGCGCGGGGCGATGGGCTGGCGAATGCGCCCGCGCAGCGCCGCGAGTCGGGCCTGGCCCTGCTCATAGGCGTTCGGCTGGCTCGGATCGACGAGCACGATGCAGTGCAGCTTGCCGGCCAGGTTGTCGAAGACCACAACTTCGTCCGAGACCATCAGCAGGATGTCCGGGGTGCCCAGCGGATCGGGATTGGGACTGGCGCCCAGGCGCTTCTCGACATAGCGCACGCAGTCATAGCCGAAGTAGCCCACCAAGCCGCCATCGAACTTGGGCAGATTGGGCACCACCGGCACGCGATAGCGGGCCTTGAAGGCCTCGACGAAGGCCAGCGGATCCTCGACGGTGGCCGCCTCGAGCTCTCGCTCGCCCTCGTGCACCGTGACCTCGTACCCGCGGGCACGCAGCAGGGTCCGGCAGGGCAAGCCGATGATCGAATAGCGGCCCCATTTCTCACCGCCCTGCACCGACTCCAGCAGATAGGAGTTGGGCGCATCGGCCAGCTTGAGATAGAGGGACAGCGGGGTGTCAAAGTCGGCCAGGGTTTCGAAGGCCAGGGGAATGCGGTTATAGCCTTGAGCGGCCAGGCGCAGGAAGTCGTCGCGGGTCATGATCAGCCTCGTGGCGAGGAAAACGAAAGGTCGGGTGCACAGCGTGCCGGTCTGATACCGGCAGGGACGAAATCAGGCGCGCCAGCGCCAACGGGCCAGGGCCTTGATGACTTTCATCCATGCTCGCGAGGAGCCTGTGCGGGTGACCACCACGATGCGATCTCTTGCTCTTGGGGCGGGGGTTGAAGGGCCACGTTAGCCTAGCCGGCGCGGCATGGCAACCGGCCGGCCACTTCGGCGGCTAGATGAACAGTTCGCGCAGATCGTCGACGACCAGATCCGGCTGCTCGCTGGCGATGGGCTCGCCATGGTTGTAGCCGTAGCTCAGGGCCACGCAGCGCACCCCGGCGGCCCGGGCGGCGCGGATGTCGTTGCGCGAATCGCCGATGAACAGGGCCTGGCCGGCCGCTACCCCCGCCTGCTGCATGACCCACAGCAGGCCCGCCGGATCGGGCTTCTGCTGCGGCAGGGTATCGCCGCCGACGATCCAGTCGAAGTCGCCCAGCCCCATGTCGGCCAAGAGCGGCGCGACGAAGCGTTCCGGCTTGTTGGTGATCACCGCCAGGCGCACGCCCAGGGTGCGCAGCAGCGCCAGGCTGTCCAGCACGCCGGGATAGACGCGGGTCAGGGCGTGACTGCCGCCATAGAGCGCCATGAACAGCGCCAGGGCCTCGTCGGCGGCGGCATCGTCCACCGCGTCATGCCGCATGTCATCCGCCAGTGCCCGGCGTACCAGTACCCGGGCGCCATTGCCGATCCACAGCCGCACCTTGTCCAGTCCCGCCGGCGCGCGGCCCAGGCGTTCAAGCATGGCATCCACCGCGGCGGCCAGGTCCGGCGCCGAATCCAGCAGGGTGCCGTCGAGGTCGAACATCACCAGGGCGGGCGGATGCCCGCCACCGAGGCGTACCAGGGCGCTCATACCGAGCGGGCCTTGGCCAGTTCGGCGCGCATCGCCTGGATCACCGCGGCATAGTCGGGCTGGCCGAAGATGGCCGAGCCGGCGACGAAGGTATCGGCCCCGGCACGGGCGATCTCGCCGATGTTCTTGACGTTGACCCCGCCATCGATCTCCAGGCGGATCGGCCGGCCCGAGGCGTCGATCAGGGCGCGTGCCTCGCGCAGCTTGTCGAGGGTGCCGGGAATGAATTTCTGGCCGCCGAAGCCGGGGTTGACGCTCATCAGCAGCACCATGTCGATCTTGTCCATGACGTACTTCAGGGCATCCAGCGAGGTGGCCGGATTGAACACCAGGCCGGCCCGGCAACCGCCGTCCTTGATCAGCTGCAGCGAGCGATCGATGTGCTCGGAGGCCTCGGGGTGGAAGGTGATGTCGGTGGCGCCGGCCTCGATGAAATCGCCGATGATGCGATCCACCGGCTTGACCATCAGGTGCACGTCGATGGGCGCGGTCACCCCGTAGTTGCGCAGCGCCTTGCAGACCATGGGGCCGATGGTGAGATTGGGCACATAGTGGTTGTCCATCACGTCGAAATGGACCATGTCGGCACCGGCGGCGAGGACCTTGTCGACCTCCTCGCCCAGGCGGGCGAAATCGGCGGACAGGATCGAGGGAGCGATGGCGAAGGGTTGCATGGGATAGCCTCGGCGAAGGTTAAGTGGCGGCATTGTAACGGAGATCCGTCTGCGGCTCGGGCGTTCCCGCTGCCCCGACGGGGCGAACGGCGGTAGGCTCGCCAGGGTCAACCGTCCCCCTGTCGAGGATTCCCGTCGATGTCGTCGCCCGCCCTGCTGCCGCTCTGCCTCCTCCTGCTCGGCCTTGCCGCCCCGGTGCCTGCCGAAGAGGCGCCCACCCCGGCACCGGAAACGCCGGCGGCGCCGGCCGCCGTGGCCCCGGCGTTGGAGCGCAGCCAGGAGCAGCAGCAGGCGCTGATGCGGCAACTGCCCGCCGAGCAGCAGAAGACCCTGCAGGCTGGCGACGAATCCTTTCTCACCCTGCTAGTGCCCGCCGCCCGGGCCAAGGCCGCCGGAACGGTGGTGCTGGTGCCGGGCGATGGCGAATCGGCCGACTGGCCCAATGTGGTGGCGCCCGTGCGCCAGCAGTTGCCCACCTTCGGCTGGCAGACCATCAGCCTGAGCCTGCCCGATCCCTATGACCCCGTGGTGGCGATCGAGCGGGACACCGCGCCGGCGGACACCGACGCCCAGGCCAACAGCGAGCAGGCAGCACCGCCGGTGACCGGCGGCAGCGGTACGGCGCCCGCCGCCCCGACCCAGGCCGAAGCCGGCAGCGGCGAACCGGCCCAGGCGGCGGTCGCACCGGTGGATCCCGAAGCCGCGGCCAATGCCCAGGCCACCCGGGTACTGGCGCGCATCGCCGCCGGCATCGACCTGGCGCTGCAACAGGGCGCCAGCCCCATCGTGCTGGTCGGTCACGGCACCGGCGCCTACTGGGCGGCGCGCTATCTGGCGGAAAAGGAACCGGCCGAGGTCAAGCAACTGGTGCTCATCGACGCCCGCGAACCCCAGGGCATGCCGCCGCGGCTGGACGCCACCATGGGCAAGACCGACCTGCAGATCGCCGACCTGGTGCACGCCCCCGGAGCGGCCGCCCAGCGGCGCAAGGAACGCGCGGCGCAAAAGGCCAACAAGGGCTATCGGCAGATCGATCTGCCGGTGATTCCCGGCGACCGGGCCGCCGAGCAGGAACAGACCGTCCGCCGCCTGCGCGCCTGGCTGGATCGGCTGCCACCGGCCGCTAGCGGAAGCCCCGCCGCGTCTTGATCACCTGGTAGGCGGCATGCAGCTCGGCGGTGCGCTGGGCAGCGGCATAGACCGCCGACTGGCCGGCCCCGGCGCCGGCCTTCTTGTCGGGGTGATGGCGCGAGAGCAGCCGCCGATAGGCCTGCTTGACCGTAGCGGCGTCGGCGTCATCGGTGACGCCGAGCAACTGCAGCGCCTTGCGATACTTCTCTTCATTGCTGGGCTGGCGTGGCGCCGTCTGTACCGGCGGCTGCAAGGCAAGCACCTGGGCTTCGGCCAGGCCCATCGCCTGGCCCCAGCCGAGGATCTCGTCGCGATCGCCGGGGCGCACGCTGCCGCTGATCCAGACCATGCGCCAGCAGGCGCGCAGGATGCCTTCGCTGCGCTCGCTGAGGCGCTGCAGATCGGCCGTCGACGGCAGGGTGCCACCCTTGCCCTGCTCGAAGGCGGCGATGGCCTTCTTGCGGTCGTCGGCGCCCAGCCCCAGACGTTCGATCTCGCCTTCGGCCTGGCGGATGTGGGCGGTCAGCACCCGCCCGCCGCGCTTGGCCAGCCGGCCGAGCATCTGGAATTGCGCCTGGTGCTCGAAGCGCCCGGGGCGCCCCTGCCAGCGCGCCTTCCAGCCCGCCAGGGAGGTCAGCCCCAGTTGCCGCTCGCCGGCATGAGCGAGCAGCGCCACCAGCAGCGCACCGGGAATGCTGGCCACCGCCCAGCCGGCCAGGAAACCCAGCAGCGTCAGCGGCCAGAACCAGATCTTCAAGAAGCCGCCTCGAACAGCCGCTCCGCTTCCGCCAGCCGCTCGAGGGTACCGACGTCCACCCAGCGACCGTCCAGTCGCTGGCCCGAGACCTGCCCGGCGGCAATGGCCGGCCGCAGCACGTCCACCAGCTTGAAGGCTCCGGCCGTGCAACTGGCGAACAGGTGCGGATGAAGCACGGCGATGCCGCTGTAGGTGAGCTTCTCCGGGGCGTCCAGGGTGATCCGCCCGTCCACCAGGCCGAAGTCGCCGCTCGGGTGATGCAGCGGATTGTCGACCAGCACCAGATGCGCCAGGCAACCGGCCGGCAGGGTCAGGCTGCCAAAGACGAAGTCGGTACGGATGTCGCCGTTGACCAGCACGAAGGGCGCGCTGCCCAACAGCGGTAACGCACGGAAGATGCCGCCTCCGGTCTCCAGCGGCTCACCCTCGGGGGAGAAGCGGATGGCGACCCCCAGCGGACTGCCATCGCCCAGGGCGGCTTCCAGCTGGGCGCCCAGCCAGGCGTGATTGATCACCAGCTCGGTGATGCCCGCCGCCGCCAGGGCCCGGATGTGGTGCTCGATCAGCGGCCGGCCGTTCACCTCGATCAGCGGCTTGGGCAGGCTCAGCGTCAGGGGTCGCATCCGCTCGCCCTTGCCCGCCGCCAGGATCATGGCCTTCATGCCTCGGCCCGCTCGGCATGCAGCTCGTCGAGCAAGGCGCCGAGGCCGGCCAGCTCGGGGCGGCGTGCCACCACGGTACGGATATAGGCGATAAAGCGCGGGGTGTCGGCGACATAGCGCGGCTTGCCGTCGCGGTGCCAGATGCGGGCGAAGATGCCCATTACCTTGAGATGGCGCTGCACGCCCATCAGGTCCGAGGCCCGCTGGAAATCGGCGAACTCGGCCTGCACCGGAATGCCGGCGGCGCGGGCCTGCTCCCAGTAGCCCAGCAGCCAGCGCTGCACCAGCGGCTCCGGCCAGCTGAGGAAGGCGTCCTTGAACAGGCTGGTGATGTCATAGGTCACCGGGCCGATGACCGCATCCTGGAAGTCCAGCACCCCCGGATTGGGCGTGCTGAGCATCAGGTTGCGCGGCATGAAGTCCCGATGGACTAGCACCTGGGGTTGCGCCAGGGCGTTGTCGATCAGCACCTCGCAGATGGCCTGCCAGCGATCGAGCTGGCTGGCGCTCAAGGTCGTGTCCAGCTCGCGGCCCACGTACCACTCCGGAAACAGACTCAACTCGCGGGCGAGCAGAGCCCTGTCGTAGAGCGGCAGGCTGCCGTTCGTCGGCTGCCTGCCCTGAAAAGCCAGCAAGGCGTCGATGGCCGCCTGGAAATAATCGTCGGCATTGGCCGCATTGATCACCTCCAAGTAGGTCAGGGTGCCGAGGTCGCTCAGCAGCAGGAATCCCCGCTCCAGATCCTCGGCCAGGATGCGCGGCACATGGACCCCGGCGGCGGCCAGCAGCGCGGCCACCTGGATGAACGGACGGCAGTCCTCCTGTGGCGGCGGCGCATCCATCACGATCAAGCTGCGGCCCTCGCCCGCCCAGCGGAAATAACGGCGAAAGCTGGCATCGCTGCTGGCCGCGGTCAGGCTGCCCACGGGCACCTCACCCCAGGCCTGCTCCCGGAAAATTTCCGGTAGAACGGTGGTCAGCCAGTCTTCTATCTGGTTTAAGCGAACATCTTCAGTCATTTACAGCGGATCCCCCGGCCCTAGCCGATGCGCAGGTCATGTTTTATTATCCGCTATCTTTTTGAGCCCATCGAGAGGCCGCGGCCCCTTAATGGCCGGCGTGCAGGACGACTTTAAGGATGGCCGTGAAAACCCCCGCGTTTCGCAGAAAATTCCCCCTCTTGGTAACCGGCAGCCTGCTCGCCATGCAGCCCGTCACCGCCCTTATCGCCGCACCCGCCGAGCAGTTCAGCTGCAGTGCCGGCGCCGGTGGTGGCTGGTCGTGCAACACCCAGGCACCGACCGCGGCCATCCCGCCCCGTCCCAGCAAGGGCGAGACCCAGGGCGTCGCCGCCGAGCCGGCCGCACGCAAGGGCGACGATGCCGTGCTGGTGACCGAGAGCAAGGGTCGTGCCCTCAAGTCCCGCAGCGCCGACTACAGCCACCTGGACTGGGTCCCGCGCGATCAGCTGACCCCGGCCCAGCTGGCCGAGACCGGCCCCTACTGCAGTGGCGCCTATGTCGAGCCGCAGCGCCCGGGCATGTACGACGACACCCCGACGTCCAAGGCCCCGACCTACGTCTCGGCCAAGGCCTCGCGCTACGAGCAGGAGCAGCAGGTCGCCACCCTGGCCGGCGACGTGGTACTGCGGCAGGGCGGCATGCAGGTGGAATCCCAGGAAGCCAACCTGCACCAGCTGGAGAATCGCGGCGAGCTCAAGGGCAACGTCAAATTCCGCGACAATGGCCTGCTGATGGTCGGCGACAAGGCCGATCTGCAGCTGGACAACGGCCAGGTCCAGGTCGACAACGCCGAATTCGTCATGCACCAGAGCCGCGCCCGCGGCAGCGCGCTCTATGCCAAGCGTGGCGACGACGCCATCATCCGCCTCAAGGATGGCACCTACACCACCTGCGAACCGGGCAGCAACGCCTGGCAGGTCAAGGGCAACACCGTGACCCTGAACCCGGCCACCGGCCTGGGTTATGCGACCAACGCGACGCTGCGGGTCAAGGACATTCCGGTCCTCTATACGCCCTTCATCTACTTCCCGATCGACGACCGTCGGCAGTCCGGTTTCCTGGCGCCCTCGATCAGCACCTCCAGCGACACCGGCTTCGCGATCACCACGCCCTACTACTTCAACCTGGCGCCCAACTATGACGCCACCCTCTATCCGCGCTACATGGCCAAGCATGGCCTGCAGACCGAGGGTGACTTCCGCTACCTGACCCGCAGCAGCGAAGGCGAGGTCTACGGTTCCTACCTCAAGGACACCGATCCGGAGCACGAGGGCGAACCGGAAGCCACCGACAACCGCTGGCTGTACGGCTGGAAGAACCGCAGCGGCCTGGATTCGCGCCTGATGGCCGAGGTCGACTACACCCGCATCAGCGATCCCTACTACTTCCAGGACCTGGACACCGACCTCGGCATCAACAAGCCGACCTACGTCAACCAGCAGGGCCGCCTGACCTACCGTGGCGACACCTTTGTCGCCGGCCTCAACGCCCAGGCCTACCAGCTGGCCACGGTCTCCGACGTGACGCCCTACAACCGCCTGCCGCAGCTGACCCTGACCGGCGCCCTGCCCTACAACCCGGGCGGCCTGGACTTCACCTACGACACCGAGGCGGTGCGCTTCACCCGCAGCTTCGACGACAACACCTACTTCGACCTGGACGACAACGGCAATCGCACCAACGTGCGCAACCGCCCGGACGTCAATCTCTTCGGCCTGACCCGCGCCGAAGGCAATCGCTACCATGTCGAGCCGGGCATCGCCCGCCCGATGACCGCGTCCTGGGGCTTCCTGACGCCGTCGGTGCGCTATGCCTACACGCGCTACGACCTCGACCTGGACAGCACCGGTCAGAACGACCTGAATTCGCCGCTGGTCGGCGGTGGTCGTCGCGCCTCGGCCGGTTCCAGCGTGACCAGCTTCAACGACAGCCCGACCCGTTCGGTGCCGATCTTCAGTCTCGACAGCGGCCTCTACTTCGACCGCACCTCGAATCTGTTCGGCGAAGGCGGCAAGCAGACCCTGGAACCCCGCGCCAAGTACCTCTATGTACCCTATCGCGACCAAGACGATCTGCCAGTGTTCGATACCGGCGAATACACCTTCAGCTACAGCTCGCTGTGGCGCGACAACCGCTTCACCGGTCGCGACCGCATCGGCGACGCCAACCAGCTGGCCCTGGGTGCCACCAGCCGCTTCATCGAGCCCAACGGCTTCGAGCGCGCCAACGTCAGCTTCGGCCAGCTGTTCTACTTCCGTGACCGCGATGTCCAGCTGCCCGGCCTGACCAAGGACGACCTGGCCTATGCCCGCAGCCTGGGTCAGAACATCGACAATCCCCAGGCCACCACCTCGCGTTCGCCCTATGCCCTGGCTGGCATGTATCGCTTCAACCGCGACTGGCGCGTGAACGGCGAGTTCAACTGGGATCCGACCCTGCACCAGACCGACTCCGGCAGCGTCATGTTCCACTACCAGCCGGAAGCCGAGCCGGGCAAGATCCTCAACGTCGGCTATCGCTATCGTGACAACGTCCGGGTGTTCGATCCGAACTTCGGCCGCTTCACCTACAACAGCGACGACTACAAGGTCGACCAGCACGACATCTCCTTCATCTGGCCGATCGTGCCCCAGTGGTCCGCCATCGCCCGCTGGCAGTTCGACTACAACAAGAGCCGTACCCTGGAAGCCTTCGGTGGCTTCGAGTACGACAACTGCTGCTGGAAGCTGCGCCTGATCAGCCGCTACTGGCTCAAGAGCGAAGACGACGTCTTCTACACCGCCCAGAGCTCCGAAGCCGATCGCGGGATCTTCCTGCAGATCGTGCTCAAGGGACTCGGCAACGTCTTCGGCGGCAAGACCGAAGGCTTCCTGGACAGAGGCATTCAAGGCTATCGTGAACGTGAAGACCAAGCTATGTAACGCCCTGCGCCCGCTCGCCCTGGGCGCGGCGCTCGCCCTCACCCCCCTGGCTCAGGCTGCCGTGGTACCGCTGGACAAGGTCGTGGCCATCGTCGACAACGACGTGGTCATGCAGAGCCAGCTCGATCAGCGACTCAACGAGGTCAAGCAGAACATCACCCGCCGCGGCGCCGCGGCGCCGCCGGAAAGCGAATTGCGCCAGCAGGTGCTCGAGCGGCTGATCCTGGAAGACATCCAGATGCAGCTGGCCGGCCGCATGGGCGTGAAGATCTCCGACGAGGAACTCAATCAGGCCGTCGCCACCATCGCCCAGCGCAATGGCCTGAGCGTGGCCGAATTCCGTCAGGCCCTGGCCCGCGACGGTCTCTCCTACGATGCCGCGCGCGAGCAGGTCCGTCGCGAGATGATGATCAGCCGGGTGCGCCAGCGCCAGGTCGGTCAGCGCGTGCAGGTCACCCAGCAGGAGGTGCAGAACTTCCTCGCCTCGGACCTGGGCAAGCTGCAGCTGTCCGAAGAATACCGGCTGGCCAACATCCTGATCCCGGTGGCCGACAACGCCGGCAATGCCGGTCTCGACGCCGCCGCGCGCCAGGCCCAGGACACCTACAACCAGCTGCGTCAGGGCGCCGACTTCAACCAGCTGGCCATCGCCCGCTCGGCCGGGGACAACGCCCTCGACGGCGGCGAGATCGGCTGGCGCAAGGCTGCCCAACTGCCCCCGCCCTTCGACCGCCTGATCGGCAGTGTCGGCGTCGGTGGCATCACCCAGCCCGTGCGCGTACCTGGCGGCTTCGTGATCCTCAAGGTGGAAGAGAAGCGCGGAGGCGAGGCCAGCATCGTCGACGAGGTGCACGTCCGGCACATCCTGCTCAAGCCCAATGCCGTGCGCAGCGATGCCGAGACCCAGCGTCTGGCCGCGCGCCTGCGCGAGCGCATCCAGAACGGCGAGAGCTTCGCCACCCTGGCCAAGAGCTTCTCGGAAGATCCGGGCTCGGCGCTCAATGGCGGCGACCTGGGCTGGATCAATCCGGAATCCCTGGTCCCGGAATTCCGCGAGGTCATGAACAACTCGCCGGTCAACCAGCTGTCGCAGCCGTTCCGCACCGCCTTCGGCTGGCACATCCTGGAAGTCCTGGGTCGTCGGGCCACCGACAATACCCAGCAGGCCCGCGAGCAGCAGGCGTTGAATCTCCTGCGTAGCCGCAAGTACGACCAGGAGCTGCAGACCTGGTTGCGGCAGATCCGCGACGAAGCCTACGTCGAGATCAAGCAGTAACCCCGAGGCCGCAGGCACCCCCTGCGGCCTTCTTGTTTCCGGAGCCCGCCATGGCCCTGCGCTTCGCCCTGACCCCCGGTGAGCCCGCCGGTATCGGTCCCGACCTTTGTCTGCTGCTGGCCCGCGTGGCCCAGCCCCACGCCCTGATCGCCATCGCCAGCCGCGACCTCCTGGCCGCCCGCGCGCTCGAACTGGGACTCGCCATCGAGCTCATCAAGGTCGCCCCCGCGGCCTGGCCCGACCGCCCGGCACCCGCCGGTGCCCTCTATGTCTGGGACACCCCGCTGGGTGCGCCGGTGGTGACCGGCCAGCTCGACACCGCCAACGCCGCCTATGTCCTGGACACCCTGACGCGCGCCGGCCAGGGCTGCCTCGACGGCACCTTCGCCGGCATGATCACCGCGCCCGTGCACAAGGGCGTGATCAACGACGGGGGCGTGGCCTTTTCCGGCCATACCGAATTCCTCGCCGAACTGACCCACACCCCGCAGGTGGTGATGCTGCTGGCGACCGCCGGCCTGAGAGTGGCCCTGGTCACCACCCACCTGCCGCTGCGCGAAGTGGCCGATGCCATCGACCACCAGACGCTGCTGGACGTGACCCGCATCCTGCATGGCGATCTGCAGCGCTATTTCGGCGTGGCCCGGCCGCGCATCCTGGTCTGCGGTCTCAATCCCCATGCCGGCGAGGGCGGTCATCTGGGCCGGGAAGAGATCGAGATCATCGAGCCGGCGCTGGACAGCCTGCGCGCCGAAGGCCTTGATCTCGTCGGACCGCTGCCCGCCGACACCCTCTTCACCCCCAAGCACCTCGAGCACTGCGATGCCGTCCTGGCCATGTACCACGACCAGGGCCTGCCGGTGCTCAAGCACAAGGGTTTCGGCGCGGCGGTCAACGTGACCCTGGGCCTGCCGATCATCCGCACCTCGGTCGACCATGGCACCGCCCTCGATCTGGCCGGCAGCGGACGCATCGACACCGGCAGTCTGAAGGTGGCCCTGGAGACCGCCTACAGCATGGCGGCCCATCGCCGTTCGGTGACCTGAGCGCTCCGGTGACGGCCAAGGGTCTGCTAAACTGGTGGGTCTTTGCCGTCTTGAAATCGCAGGCCCGCTGCCTGCGCCGGAGCACCTGATGACCGAGCTCTACCAACACCGCGCCCGCAAGAGGTTCGGCCAGAATTTCCTGCACGACGCCGGGGTGATCCATCGCATCCTGCGCGCCATCCACGGGCGACCCGGCGAGCGCCTGCTGGAAATCGGTCCGGGCCAGGGCGCCCTGACCGAGGGCCTGCTCGGCAGCGGTGCCCGGCTCGACGTCATCGAGCTGGATCAGGACCTGATTCCCCTGCTCCGACTCAAGTTCGGCCTCAATCCGCTGTTCACCCTGCACCAGGGTGACGCCATGAAATACGACCTCTCCAGCATCGCCGCCGGCGATCGACTGCGGGTGGTGGGCAATCTGCCCTACAACATCTCCACGCCGCTGATCTTCCACCTGCTCAGCTTCGCCGACATCATCGCCGACATGCACTTCATGCTGCAGAAGGAAGTGGTGGAACGCCTGGCCGCGGTGCCGGGCAATGGCGACTGGGGTCGGTTGTCGATCATGGTGCAATACCACTGCCGCGTGGAGCACCTGTTCAATGTCGGCCCGGGCGCCTTCAATCCGCCGCCCAAGGTGGATTCGGCCATCGTGCGCCTGGTGCCCCATACCGAGCGGCCCCATGTGGCCCGCGATCCGGTCATGCTGGAGCGCGTCGTCCGCGAGGCCTTCGGCCAGCGCCGCAAGACCCTCAGGAACACCCTCAAGGGTACCCTGGACAGCGCCGCCATCGAGGCCGCCGACGTCGATCCGGGGCTGCGCCCCGAGCAGCTGGACCTGGCCGCCTATGTGCGCCTGGCCAACCAGCTGGCGTCCAGCTGAAGCCTTTCCACCCGCCTCCGCAGAGAATTCTCCCGTGACCGAGCCCGATCCGCGCTATCTCATCACCGTGCAGGTCACCACCCGCTACCTGCCCGAGCAATCCAGTGCCAGCCAGGAGCGCTACGCCTTCGCCTACGACGTGAGCATCCGCAACGACGGCCAGTTGCCGGCGCAGCTGCTCAGCCGTCATTGGATCATCACCGATGGCAACGGCGAGGCGCAGGAAGTGCGCGGGCCGGGCGTGGTGGGCGAGCAGCCGCTGATCGCCCCAGGCGCAACCCACAGCTACTCCAGCGGCACCCTGATGCCGACCCAGGTCGGCAGCATGAGGGGCAGCTACCAGATGGTCGCCAGCGATGGCCATCTCTTCGAAGCCGCCATCCCCACCTTCCGCCTGGCCGTACCCGGCTCGCTGCACTAGGAGTCCCGATGACGCTGTACGCCGTTGGCGATCTGCAAGGTTGCCTCGACCCGCTCAAATGCCTCCTCGACGAGGTCCGCTTCGATCCCGCGCAGGACCGCCTCTGGCTGGTAGGGGATCTGGTCAACCGCGGACCTCAGTCCCTGGAAACCCTGAGATACCTGTACGCGATGCGCGATTCGCTGGTCAGCGTCCTGGGCAACCACGACCTGCACCTGCTGGCGGTGGCCCTGGGCGGCGCCCGGCTGAAGAAACAGGACACCCTGAGCGACATCCTCGCCGCCCCCGATCGCGACGAATTGCTGCTTTGGCTGCGCCATCTGCCGCTGATCCAGCACGATGCGGAGCGCAATTATGTGCTGGTCCACGCTGGGCTGCCACCGCAGTGGACGCTGGGTCAGGCGCTGAGTCTGGCCGGCGAAGTCGAAGCCGTGCTGCGCGATGACCAGGCCCATGTGCCCTTTCTCGAGCAGATGTATGGCAACGAGCCGGCGCTCTGGCAAGATGATCTCCAAGGCCAGGAACGCCTGCGCCTGATCACCAACTACCTGACGCGCATGAGATTCTGCAGCGCCGAAGGTCGTCTGGAATTCAAGAGCAAGGAAGGCCTGGACAGCGCACCGGCCGGCTTCGCCCCCTGGTTCAGCCATGAGCACCGGCTGACCCGCAACGTGCGCATCCTGTTCGGCCACTGGGCCGCGCTCAAGGGTCGCTGCGCGGCGCCCAATGTCGAGGCCCTCGACAGCGGCTGCGTCTGGGGCGGCGACATGACCCTGCTCGACGTCGACGGCAACCGCCGTCATCTCTGTAGTTGCAAGGAGAAGAAATGAGCGAATTCACCTGTATCTCCCCCGAGCGGGCCCTGGAGCTGCGCAGCCAGGGCGCCCAGATCGTCGACATCCGCGATCCGCACAGCTACGCCTCCCTGCACGTCGCCGGGGCGCAGCGGCTCGACAACCAGAACATCCACGACTTCATCGCCGCCGCCGATCTGGACGCGCCGCTGCTGGTGTTCTGCTACCACGGTCACTCCAGCCAGAGTGCGGCCGCCTTCCTGGCCGGCCAGGGCTTCAGCCAGGTCTACAGCGTCGACGGCGGCTTCGAAAACTGGCGCACCCGCTATCCCGACGAGACCGCCAGCGGCCAGGCCTGAGCGGGCCTCTAGCACAGCCGATTGACGCTGTCGTTACAAGAATAAACCGAATTGGCTCTTCCACATCTCGCAGATAGGACTATTCTGGAATCAGGCCCTCCGGAAACGGCGGGCTCGATAACCGGCTTTGGACCATCGGTGTAACCACTGGAGATTCGGGGGAATTCCAGGGGGACCGTTTCCATCGGTCTCCTTCGTGCGTCTCTCGAAACCCAACCCTATTCTGCAGGCGTGTAAGGATCGATTAGGCAAGACGACCGCGAAGGTATTAGAGACGTTATCTTTCGTCGCCCGGCATGACCGCTCCCCACCGGCAGCAAGGCAAGGCTCCAGGCATCGATTCCAAGCTGGTCCAGGGTATCCAGCGAGGAGACGTCATGAGCATTTTCAGTCACTTCCAGGGGCGTTTTGAAGCGACTCGCCAGGAAGAGTATTCCCTTCAGGAATACCTTGAGATCTGCAAGAAGGATCGTACCGCCTTTGCCAGTGCCGCCGAGCGCATGCTCATGGCCATCGGCGAACCCGAACTGGTGGACACCACCAGTGATTCACGCCTGTCGCGCATCTTTTCCAACAAGGTCATCCGCCGCTATCCGGCCTTTGCCGACTTCCATGGCATGGAAGACTGCATCGAGCAGATCGTGTCCTACTTCCGCCATGCGGCGCAGGGATTGGAAGAGAAGAAGCAGATCCTCTATCTGCTCGGCCCGGTGGGCGGCGGCAAGTCGTCCCTCGCGGAGAAACTCAAGCACCTGATCGAGAAGATACCCTTCTACGCCATCAAGGGCTCGCCGGTATTCGAATCGCCCCTCGGGCTGTTCAATCCCGACGAAGACGGCCAGATCCTCGAAGAGGACTACGGCATCCCCCGTCATTACCTGCGCAGCATCATGTCGCCCTGGGCGGCCAAGCGCCTGCAGGAATTCGGCGGCGACATCAGCAAGTTCCGGGTGGTCAAGCTCTACCCCTCCATCCTCAACCAGATCGCCATCGCCAAGACCGAACCGGGCGACGAGAACAACCAGGACATCTCCGCGCTGGTAGGCAAGGTGGACATCCGCAAGCTGGAGGAATACCCGCAGAACGATGCGGACGCCTACAGCTATTCCGGCGCCCTGTGCCGGGCTAACCAGGGCCTGATGGAATTCGTGGAGATGTTCAAGGCCCCGATCAAGGTCCTGCACCCTTTGCTGACCGCGACCCAGGAAGGCAACTACAACAGCACCGAAGGCCTCGGCGCCCTGCCCTACAGCGGCATCATCCTGGCCCACTCCAACGAATCCGAGTGGCACACCTTCCGCAACAACAAGAACAACGAGGCCTTCATCGACCGGATCTACATCGTCAAGGTGCCCTACTGCCTGCGCGTCTCCGACGAGATCCACATCTACGACAAGCTCTTGGTCAACAGCTCCCTGGCCAGCGCCCATTGCGCGCCGGATACCCTGAAGATGCTGGCCCAGTTCTCGGTGCTCTCGCGCCTCAAGGAACCGGAAAACTCCAACATCTATTCGAAGATGCGCGTCTATGACGGCGAGAATCTCAAGGACACCGATCCCAAGGCCAAGTCGATCCAGGAATACCGCGACAGCGCCGGCGTCGACGAGGGCATGAACGGCCTCTCGACCCGCTTCGCCTTCAAGATCCTCTCGCGGGTGTTCAACTTCGACGCCAACGAGATCGCGGCCAACCCGGTGCACCTGCTCTATGTGCTGGAGCAGCAGATCGAAGCCGAGCAATTCCCGGCCGAGACCCGCGAGCGCTACATGAGATTCATCAAGGAATACCTGGCGCCGCGCTACGTGGAATTCATCGGCAAGGAG
This sequence comes from Pseudomonas sp. Pso3, assembly GCF_055393275.1. Lineage (NCBI taxonomy): Bacteria > Pseudomonadati > Pseudomonadota > Gammaproteobacteria > Pseudomonadales > Pseudomonadaceae > Pseudomonas > Pseudomonas sp. Pso3. Next base: position 4,485,622 of record NZ_AP043687.1, read on the forward strand.
ATCCAGACCGCCTACCTCGAGTCCTACAGCGAATACGGCCAGAACATCTTCGACCGCTATGTGCTCTATGCCGACTTCTGGATCCAGGACCAGGAATACCGCGATCCGGAAACCGGCGAGATCCTCAATCGCGCCTCCCTCAACGAGGAACTGGAAAAGATCGAGAAACCGGCCGGCATCAGCAATCCGAAGGATTTCCGCAACGAGATCGTCAACTTCGTGTTGCGCGCCCGTGCCAACAATAACGGCAAGAATCCGAGCTGGCTGTCCTACGAGAAGCTGCGTGCGGTGATCGAGAAGAAGATGTTCTCCAACACCGAGGAGTTGCTGCCGGTCATCAGCTTCAATGCCAAGGCCAGCAAGGAAGACCAGCAGAAGCACAGCGACTTCGTGACCCGCATGGTCCAGCGCGGGTACACCGAGAAGCAGGTGCGACTGCTGTCCGAGTGGTATTCACGGGTGCGCAAGTCGCAGTAAGGCAGCCTGAGGCTGAACCCGCGACGACGCGCCTGCCGCGTCGTCGTGGCGTCCTGCAATAGCCCGGAGGGCCTGTATGAGTTATGTCATCGACCGGCGTCTAAACGGCAAGAACAAGAGCACGGTGAACCGCACGCGTTTCCTGCGGCGTTATCGTGAGCACATCAAGAAGGCGGTCGAGGAAGCCGTGAGTCGGCGCTCCATCACCGACATGGAGCACGGCGAGCAGATCAGCATTCCTGCCCGCGACATCGACGAACCCGCGCTGTACCAGGGCAAGGGCGGACGCCAGACCATCGTCCACCCGGGCAACAAGGAATTCATCAGCGGCGAACGCATCCCGCGCCCCCAGGGCGGCGGCGGTGGTCAGGGCCAGGGCAAGGCCAGCAACAGCGGCGAAGGCATGGACGAATTCGCCTTCCAGATCACCCAGGACGAATTCCTCGACTTCATGTTCGAGGATCTGGAGCTGCCCAACCTGGTCAAGAAGCAGCTGACCGGCACCGACACCTTCAAGACGGTCCGCGCCGGCATCAGCAACGAGGGCAACCCCGCCCGCATCAACATCATCCGCACCCTGCGTGCCTCCCATGCCCGGCGCATCGCCCTCTCCGGCGGCAGCCGCAACAAGCTGCGCGAAGCCAAGGCCGAACTGGCGCGGCTGCGGGTGGAAGAGCCCGACAACCTCGGTGACATCCAGGCGCTGGAGGCCGAGATCGAGCGGTTGCGCGCACGTATCGACAAGGTGCCCTTCCTCGACACCTTCGACCTCAAGTACAACCTGCTCTCCAAGCAGCCCAGCCCCAGCTCCAAGGCGGTGATGTTCTGCCTGATGGACGTCTCCGGCTCCATGACCCAGGCGACCAAGGACATCGCCAAGCGCTTCTACATCCTGCTCTACCTCTTTCTCAAGAGAAACTACGAGCGCATCGAGGTGGTGTTCATCCGCCACCACACCAGCGCCAAGGAAGTGGACGAGGAAGAGTTCTTCTACTCCCGCGAAACCGGCGGCACCATCGTCTCCAGCGCCCTCAAGCTGATGCAGGAAGTCATGGCCGCGCGCTATCCGGTCAACGAATGGAATCTCTATGCCGCCCAGGCTTCCGACGGCGACAACTGGAACGACGACTCGCCCATCTGCCGGGAGATCCTGACCAAGCAGATCCTGCCGTTCATGCAGTACTACACCTATGTGGAAATCACCCCGCGCGAGCACCAGGCGCTGTGGTACGAATACGAGAACGTCCGGGGCAGCTTCCCGGATTCCTTCTCGCAGCAGCAGATCGTCTCGGCGGGGGATATCTATCCCGTGTTCCGCGAACTGTTCCAGCGGAGACTCGTGTCATGAAACGTGAGCCCATCTCCACCGGCTCGGAATGGACCTTCGAGCTGATCCAGACCTATGACCGGGAGATCGCCCGGATCGCCAAGCGCTATGCGCTGGACACCTATCCCAACCAGATCGAGGTGATCACCGCCGAGCAGATGATGGACGCCTACGCTTCCGTCGGCATGCCCATCGGCTACAACCACTGGTCCTATGGCAAGCACTTCCTCCATACCGAGAAGCACTACAGCCGCGGCCAGATGGGGCTGGCCTACGAGATCGTGATCAACTCCGATCCCTGCATCGCCTACCTCATGGAAGAGAACACCATGACCATGCAGGCGCTGGTGATCGCCCATGCATGCTATGGCCACAACAGTTTCTTCAAGGGCAACTACCTGTTCCGCACCTGGACCGATGCCAGCTCCATCATCGACTACCTGGTGTTCGCCAAGCAGTACATCACCCAGTGCGAGGAACGCCATGGCATCGATGCCGTGGAAGAACTGCTGGATTCCTGCCATGCGCTGATGAACTACGGGGTGGACCGCTACAAGCGGCCCTATCCCATTTCCGCCGCCGAGGAACGCCAGCGGCAGAAGGAGCGCGAAGAGCAGCTGCAGCGCCAGGTCAACGACCTCTGGCGGACCATTCCCAAGATGGCCGGCAAGGAAGCCCACGACGAAGGGGCGCGCTTCCCCAGTGAACCTCAGGAAAACATCCTCTATTTCGTGGAAAAGCACGCGCCGCTGCTGGAGCCCTGGCAGCGCGAAGTGATCCGCATCGTGCGCAAGATCGCCCAGTACTTCTATCCCCAGCGCCAGACCCAGGTGATGAACGAGGGCTGGGCCACCTTCTGGCACTACACCCTGCTCAACGATCTCTACGACGAGGGCCTGGTCACCGAAGGCTTCATGTTCGAATTCCTGCAATCCCACGCCGGGGTGATCTACCAGCCGGGCTTCGACAGCCCCTATTACAGCGGTATCAACCCCTACACCCTGGGCTTCGCCATGTTCCGCGACATCCGCCGCATCTGCGAGGACCCCACGGACGAAGACCGCCGCTGGTTCCCTGAGATCGCCGGCAGCGACTGGCTGGCCACCGTCACCTTCGCCATGAAGAGCTTCAAGGACGAGAGCTTCATCCTGCAGTATCTCTCGCCCAAGGTGATCCGCGACCTCAAGCTGTTCAGCATCCTCGATGACGACCAGCGCGACGAACTGGAGGTGGCGGCCATCCACGACGACGGCGGTTATCGGCTGATCCGCGAGCAACTCGCCGCTCAGTACAACCTGGGCAATCGCGAGCCCAATGTGCAGATCTGGAACGTGGACCGGCGTGGCGATCGTTCGCTCACCCTTCGCCACTTCCAGCATGACCGCAAGCCGCTGGGCAACTCCACCGACGAGGTGCTCAAGCACCTGCACCGACTCTGGGGTTTCGATATCCGCCTGGAAAGCATGAGGGGCGACGACGTGGCCCAGAGCTTCCAGGTTCCACCCCGCCACGAGAGCCGCGATCACGACCGGCGTCTGGATCTGGCTTCGCCGATCTGAGTCGAGCCGATCTTTCGGGCTATCCTAGACCTCCGCAAGGAGGTCTTTTTCTATGCAAATCTACAAGGTGGGCGGTGCCGTACGGGATCGCCTGCTCGGTCGCCCGGTAACGGAGGTCGACTGGGTCGTGGTGGGTGCCACCGCCGAAGCCCTCGCTGCCCAGGGCTATCGCCCGGTGGGCGCCGACTTCCCGGTGTTCCTGCATCCCCAGACCGGCGAGGAATACGCCCTGGCCCGCACCGAACGCAAGAGCGGGCGTGGCTACGGCGGCTTCACCTTTCACGCCGCGCCCGATGTCACCCTGGAGCAGGATCTGATCCGCCGCGATCTGACCGTTAACGCCATGGCCGAAGACGACCACGGCCAGGTCATAGATCCCTATGGCGGGCGCGCGGATCTCCAGGCGCGCCTGTTGCGCCACGTCTCTCCCGCCTTCGCCGAGGATCCGCTGCGCGTGCTACGGGTCGCCCGCTTCGCCGCCCGCTATTGCAGCCTGGGTTTTCAGGTGGCGCCCGAGACGCTGCTGCTGATGCAGGACATGGTCGCCAGTGGCGAGCTGGATGCCCTGACCGCCGAGCGACTGTGGAAGGAAATCTCCCGCGCCCTGCTCGAAGAGCGACCCGATGTCTTCATTCGGGTGCTGCACGACTGCGGCGCCCTGGCCGCGCTGCTGCCGGAGGTGGCTGCCGGCTTCGCCGGCGAGCAGCCCGAGCCGGGTGCCCGGATCTATGCCATCCTGCGCCAGAGCGCCGAGGTCCAGGCCTCGCTGAACGTGCGCTGGGCCTGCCTGCTGCTGGACGTACCGGCAGAGCAGCACGCCGCCCTCAACGCCCGCCTCAAGGTGCCACGTGATCCCGCCGAGCTGGCCTTGCTGCTGGCGCGCCACTGGCCCACGGCGCTGCAGGCCCGACAGCTGACCCCGGAGGCCTGGTTCGAGCTGCTGCAGGGCTTCGACGTGCTGCGCCGCCCGGCGCGCTTCGAGGAGTTCCTCCAGGCCTGCGCCTGTGCCGCAGCGGTCAGGCCCGCCGAGGGCGAGCCACCGCTGGCGCTGCTGCGTCAGGCGGCCGAGGTAGTGCGCGGGGTCGCGGTCCAGCCGCTGGTCGCCCAGGGCTTCAAGGGTGCCGCCCTGGGCGAGGCCCTCAAGCAAGCCCGCATCGAGGCCCTGGCGCAGCTTTCGTAGGTTGGCGCTGAGCACAGCGCAGCTCTTCCCCAGCGACCCTCACCCCAACCCTCTCCCTGAGGGAGAGGGGGTTGTCCGAGCGAAGCGAAGCCTGTGCTAGAGCCGTAGCGTGGAAAACGGCGCAGCCTTTTCCACTGGGGAGCCTTCGCGAGGCGTGCCCTCACCCCAGCCCTCTCCCAAAGGGAGAGGGGGAAGAGCTCCCGTAGGTTGGGTTGAGCACAGCGAAGCCCAACGACCGCCGCGTTACACCCGATCGGCGCCCAGCAACGCGTCTGGCGTCAGTTCCATACCCTTCCAGCTGAAAGCTACCGGTCGCAGCACCTGGGTGGTCTGGCCACGCATCTCCTGCCACAGCTCGTCAAAGCGCCGACCGTTGTCCGGATGCCGTCGTTCGCCGGCCAGCAGGGCCAGTGGCCAGAGCACGAAGGCGTTGCGCAGGATCTCGGCGCGCGGCAGGGTCAGGCCGGCGAACTCGCCGGTCAGGTCGCCGTGCAGCAGGATGTCGATGTCCAGTGGCAGACCCTGGCGATCCGGTGCATAGCGCCCGCTGCGGGTTTCGATGGCCTTGAGTCTCTGACTCAAGGTGGCGGGATCGAGGTCGGTGTCGCCGGCTACGACGAGATTGAAGAAGGGCGCACTGCGGATGCCTACTGCCTCGCTTTCGAACACTGGCGAGCAGTGCAGATCGGTCAGCAGCTCGGCGAGTTCGTCCAGGGCCATGCCCAGGTGCTGCTCGCGCTGGATGTTGCTGCCCAGCCCCAGATAGACCCGGGTCACGCCTGCCCCCGCTCGATCTCCACGCCCACGCCACGGGCGGTCGGTACCGCGCCAGGCTTGGTGATGCGCAGGCGCAGCCAGGGCAGCTTGAATTCCGCCTGCAGCAGGGCGGCCAGGCGCTCGGCGAAGGTCTCGACCAATTCGAAGGCGGTCTCGTGGGCAAAGGCGGTGATGCGCTCGGCCACTGCCGCGTAGTTCAGGGTATGTTCGAGTTCGTCGTTCGCCGCCGCCGCGCGGATGTCCCAGCCCATGGTGAGATCGATGCGCAGGCACTGGCGGATGTCACGCTCCCAGTCGTACACCCCTATCACGGTGTCGACCTCGAGTCCCTCGATGAAAACCTTGTCCACTGCCTTTGCCTCGCACCTTTGTCGTGCTCTGTGTGATCGTCACCGCCGGCCTATCGTCGGGCGGCGGGCTGTCGGTAGAATCGAGCCTTCTCCTGGCGCGGAACCCTACCATGTTCTGGCTGCTGCTCCTGCTGGCCTATCTGCTGGGCTCGCTGTCCTTCGCCGTGCTGCTCAGTCGCCTGTTCGGCACCCGCGACCCGCGTCACGACGGCTCCGGCAATCCCGGCGCCAGCAACATGCTGCGCCTGGCCGGACGCAAGCTGGCCCTGCTGACCCTCGCCGGCGACCTGAGCAAGAGCCTGATCCCCGTACTGATCGCCCAGCAACTGGGGCTCGCACCCCTGCAGCAGGCCTGGATCGGGCTGGCCGCCGTGGTCGGCCATCTCTATCCGCTGTACTTCCATTTCCGCGGTGGCAAGGGCGTCGCCACGGCGGCCGGGCTGCTGCTCGGCCTTTATCCGCCAGCGGCGCTGCTAGGGCTGGTGCTCTGGGCCGCGGTATTCGCCAGCCTGAGGATCGCTTCCCTGGCGTCCCTGGTCGCGGTGCTCGGCATCCTGCCGCTGTTCGCCTGGCAACGTCCGGACCTGCTGGCGCCGATGCTGCTGCTCGCCCTGCTCATCCTGATTCGCCACCGCCACAACCTGCGCGCCCTGCGCCAGGGGACCGAGCGTCATTTTTGACCCTGGCGCCGTCCGGGGATTGCCCGCTGGCGCCCTCCGCCCGTCTCAGAGCGCCGCCAGCTGCTCCATGGGCCAGCGCGCCTTGACGGCGATGGCCGGGCCTTCCTGCTGGCCGGCCAGCAGCCGCTGGCAACCGGCATAGGCGATCATGGCGCCGTTGTCGGTGCAGAAGCGCGGCCGCGCATAGAAGACGTGACCACCCAGTTCGCCGAGCATCTGCTCCAGGTTCTCGCGCAGCGCGCGGTTGGCGCTGACGCCACCGGCGATCACCAGCGACTTGAGCCCGGTCTGCTTCAGCGCGCGCTTGCACTTGATCGCCAGGGTCTCGACCACCGCCGTCTGGAAGGCCAGGGCGATGTCGCAGCGGGTCTGCTCGCTGTCGTCACCGGCCGCCCGGCAGCGCTGCCAGGTGGTGAGGGTAAAGGTCTTGAGGCCGCTGAAGCTGAATTCCAGGCCGGGCCGATCGGTCATGGGGCGCGGAAAGACGAAGCGCCCCGCCACGCCGCGCTCGGCCAGGCGGGCGATCTCCGGTCCACCGGGATAGCTCAGGCCTAGTAGCTTGGCGGTCTTGTCGAAGGCTTCGCCGGCGGCATCGTCCAGGGACTCGCCCAGCACGCTGTAGCGGCCGATGCCATCGACCTGCACCAGCTGGGTATGGCCACCGGAGACCAGCAGGGCGACGAAGGGAAATTGCGGCGGCTGCTCTTCGAGCATGGGCGCCAGCAGGTGACCTTCCATGTGGTGGACGCCCAGGGCGGGCACGCCCCAGGCCAGCGCCAGCGCCTGGGCACAGGCCGCGCCCACCAGCAGGGCGCCGACCAGGCCGGGGCCGGCGGTGTAGGCGATGGCGTCCACGTCCGCGGGACGGCTGCCCGCCGCGTCCAGCACTTCGCGGATCAGCGGCAGCATGCGCTTGACGTGATCGCGCGAGGCGAGCTCCGGTACCACGCCACCGTAGACGCGGTGCAGATCGATCTGGCTGAACAGCGCATCGGCCAGCAGGCCGCGCTCGCTGTCGTAGAGGGCGACGCCGGTTTCATCGCAGGACGTTTCCAGTCCCAGAACACGCATGGAGATAAGCCTTCGAGGGTATAGAATGTCAGGCTGCGCATGATAAGCGCCGCTTCCAGCACCGGCCAGCGCTTTTCGTCCGCCGGGGCTTGGCAGCGGGGCAGTTGAAGCGTTACTATCCGCAACCCTTAAAAACCGACGCTTCCCGTGCCCTTTTGCCGCTAGCGTTGGATTAAACCTCGGTAAATTTGAAGGTACGACCTGGATGCCCAACGTCAAAGTCAAAGAAAACGAACCCTTCGACGTAGCGCTGCGTCGTTTCAAGCGTTCCTGCGAGAAGGCCGGTGTACTGGCCGAAGTTCGTAGCCGCGAGTTCTACGAAAAGCCCACCGCCGAGCGCAAGCGTAAAGCTGCCGCCGCGGTCAAGCGCCACGCCAAGAAAGTACAGCGCGAGCAGCGCCGTCGCGAGCGTCTGTACTGAGTTACAGCGCTCCTCTGGCGTCATCAAACAACCCGACCTCTGGTCGGGTTGTCTGTTTCTGGCCTTCCCGCTTCGCCCTGGCGCACTCTGGCGCTAGACTGCCCTCCTCGCTCCATCCTCCGCTCCTCGCCTTTCTATCCAGACGCTGACCATGGCCGGACTTATCCCGCAAGGCTTCATCGACGACCTGCTCAATCGCACCGACATCGTCGAGGTGGTGGGCGCGCGGGTGAAGCTCAAGAAGGCCGGCAAGAACTGGATGGCCTGCTGCCCCTTCCATAACGAGAAGACGCCCTCCTTCAGCGTCAGCCCCGACAAGCAGTTCTACTACTGCTTCGGCTGCGGCGCCGGCGGCAACGCCCTGGGCTTCATCATGGACCACGACAACCTCGAATTCCCCGAGGCGGTCGAGGAGCTGGCCAAGAAGGCCGGCGTGGACGTGCCGCGCGAAGAGAGCGGTGGTCGACGCAAGCCGCGGCAACCCACGGATTCCCCGCTCTACCCGCTATTGGCCGCCGCCGCCGAATACTATCGCCTGGCGCTGCGCAACCACCCCAAGCGCCAGGCGGCGGTCGACTACCTGAAGAAGCGCGGCCTCACCGGCGAGATCGCCCGCGATTTCGGCCTGGGCTTCGCCCCGCCGGGCTGGGACAACCTGGGCAAGCACCTGGGCGGCGACGACCTGCAGCAGAAGGCCATGCTGGACGCCGGCCTGCTGGTGGAGAACGCCGAAAGCGGCAAGCGTTACGATCGTTTTCGCGACCGGGTGATCTTTCCGATCCGCGACAGCCGGGGCCGGGTCATCGCCTTTGGCGGCCGAGTGTTGGGCGACGACAAGCCCAAGTACCTCAACTCGCCGGAGACCCCGGTGTTCCACAAGGGCCAGGAACTCTACGGCCTGTTCGAGGCGCGCAAGCACAACCGCGACCTGGACGAGATCCTCGTCGTGGAAGGCTACATGGACGTCATCGCCCTGGCCCAGCAAGGCATCCGCAATGCCGTGGCCACCCTGGGCACCGCCACCAGCGAAGAGCACATCAAGCGGCTGTTCCGCATCGTGCCGAGCATCCTGTTCTGCTTCGACGGCGACCAGGCCGGTCGCAGCGCCGCCTGGCGCGCCCTGGAATCGGCCCTGCCGGTGCTAAAGGACGGCTTCCGGGTGCGCTTCCTGTTCCTGCCCGAGGGCGAGGATCCGGATACCCTGGTGCGCGCCGAGGGGGCGGACGCCTTCCAGGCGCGCTTCGTCCAGCAGGCCCAGCCGCTGGCCGAGTATTTCTTCCAGCAACTGATGATCGAAGCGGACCCGGCGACCCTGGAAGGCAAGGCGCACCTGGCCACCCTGGCGGCACCGCTGATCGAGAAGATCCCCGGCAACAACCTGCGCCTGCTGATGCGCCAGCGCCTGAGCGAACTCACCGGCCTCGGCAACGATGCCCTGAGCCAGCTGACGCCGTCCGCCCCGCCGCAGGACGCCCCGCCCCCGGACTATGGCGACTACGCCTATGCCCAGGCCGAGGAAGCCCCGGCGCAGCAGCAGTGGACGCCCCGCCGCGAAGGCAAGGGGGGGCGTGACGGCAAGGGCTGGAAAAAGGATTTCAACGGCAAGGGTGGCGGCGAGCGCCTTCCCCGTCAGCCACCGGTCAAGGTGGAGACCCCGGTGCTGGCCGCCCTGCGCAGCCTGCTGCACCACCCGACCCTGGCCCAGGCGGTGCAGGACGCCCGCAACCTGGCCGAGGAAAGCGATCAGTACGCCCAGTTGCTGGTTGCCCTGGTCGAGGCGCTGCAGAAGAAGCCCGGGCAGAGCACCCTGGCGCTCATCGCCCGCTGGCACGGCACCGAACAGGGTCGACTGCTGCGCGCTCTGGCGGAAAAAGAATGGCTGATTGCTGGGGACAACCTTGAACAACAGTTTTTCGACACCATAACGAGGTTAGCCGCCAGCCAGCGTGATCGCCTGCTGGAGCAACTCCTACGCAAGGCGCGACAGAGCGAACTGAGCTCCGAAGACAAGGACCGCCTACGCGAACTCCTCAGCCGTCCGGCGGGGTCCGTGACCTAACTGGCACGACAACCGTCTAACCGGCTATAATGTTCAGCTATTTTTGCCCGCCTAAGCCTTCAGTGGAAGGGTACCTATGTCCGGAAAAGCGCAACAGCAATCCCGTCTGAAAGAATTGATCGCCCGCGGTCGTGAGCAGGGTTACCTGACTTACGCGGAGGTCAATGACCACCTACCGGAGGATATTTCAGATCCGGAACAGGTGGAAGACATCATCCGCATGATCAATGACATGGGGATCAACGTATTCGAGACCGCGCCGGACGCCGATGCCCTGCTGCTGGCCGAGACGGATACCGACGAAGCCGCCGCCGAAGAAGCCGCTGCCGCCCTGGCCGCCGTGGAGAGCGATGTCGGCCGCACCACCGACCCGGTGCGCATGTACATGCGTGAAATGGGTACCGTGGAACTGCTGACCCGCGAAGGCGAGATCGAGATCGCCAAGCGCATCGAGGAAGGCATCCGCGAAGTCATGGGCGCCATCGCCCAGTTCCCGGGCACCGTCGACTACATCCTCAGCGAATACACCCGCGTCACCACCGAAGGCGGTCGCCTGTCCGACGTCCTCGCCGGCTACATCGATCCCGACGACGGCAGCCTGCCGAACGAGAGCGATGAGCTGCCCGTCCCGAACAAGGCCGCCGATGCCAAGGCCGTGGACGACGAGAAGGACGACGAAGAAGAGAGCGACGACGACGCCGAGGAAGAAGGCGACGGCGGTCCGGATCCGGAAGAGGCTCGCCTGCGTTTCGGCGCGGTCGCCGAGCAGCTGGAAAAGACCCAGAAGGTGCTGAAGAAGCACGGCCGCGACGACGATCGCGCCGTGGAAGAATTCGTCGCCCTGGCGCTGCTGTTCTCGCCGATCAAGCTGGTGCCCAAGCAGTACGAAGCCCTGGTGACCCGCGTGCGCGAGTCCCTGGAGCGCGTGCGTGGCCTCGAGCGCGCCATCATGCAGCTGGCCGTGCGCGATGCGCGCATGCCGCGTGCCGACTTCCTGCGCCACTTCCCCGGCAACGAGACCAACACCGAGTGGACCGCCGGCCTGCTCAAGGGCAAGCCCAAGTACGCCGAGGGTCTCGAGCGCTTCCAGGCCGACATCCAGGCCAAGCAGGCCCAGTTGGCCGAGCTGGAGCGTGACTACGAGCTGAAGGTCTCGCAGATCAAGGACATCAACCGCGCCATGTCCATCGGCGAGGCCAAGGCCCGCCGCGCCAAGAAGGAAATGGTCGAGGCGAACCTGCGTCTGGTGATCTCCATCGCCAAGAAGTACACCAACCGCGGTCTGCAATTCCTCGACCTGATCCAGGAAGGCAACATCGGTCTGATGAAGGCGGTGGACAAGTTCGAATACCGCCGTGGCTACAAGTTCTCCACCTATGCCACCTGGTGGATTCGCCAGGCCATCACCCGCTCCATCGCCGACCAGGCGCGCACCATCCGGATTCCGGTGCACATGATCGAGACGATCAACAAGCTGAACCGGATCTCCCGCCAGATGCTGCAGGAGATGGGCCGCGAGCCGACTCCGGAAGAGCTGGGCGAGCGCATGGAGATGCCCGAGGACAAGATCCGCAAGGTGCTCAAGATCGCCAAGGAACCGATCTCCATGGAGACGCCCATCGGCGACGACGAGGATTCGCACCTGGGCGACTTCATCGAGGACAGCACCATGCAGTCCCCGATCGAAGTGGCCACCAGCGAAAGCCTCAAGGAAGCCACCCGCGACGTGCTCTCCGGCCTCACCGCCCGTGAAGCCAAGGTCCTGCGCATGCGTTTCGGCATCGACATGAACACCGACCACACCCTCGAGGAAGTGGGCAAGCAGTTCGACGTCACCCGCGAGCGTATCCGCCAGATCGAAGCCAAGGCCCTGCGCAAGCTGCGCCACCCGTCCCGCAGCGAACACCTGCGCTCCTTCCTCGACGAGTAAGGCGCCAGCGCAGCACAGAAAACCGGAGCCCAGGCTCCGGTTTTTTTATGTCCGACAAGGGTTTGGCGATCCCTGCCACCCCCGGTATACTCCACCGCGCTATAGGGCCTATAGCTCAGTTGGTTAGAGCAGAGGACTCATAATCCTTTGGTCCACGGTTCGAGTCCGTGTGGGCCCACCAGCTTTCAGGAGCCGCGCGTTGCGCGGCTTTTTTGTGCCTGGATTTGGGCTTTTGCCCTGCCTTTTCCGAGTCCTCGTGCTTTAGCCGAACGTCTGCACGAAGGGCGCAGCGCTGTGCCGGATGGCAGCGACGATCTGTGGCGCCTGCTCGCAAAGGTCAGTTGCACGCATTAGGACCCGCTCCAGCGCCTCCAACTGGGAGCGAATCATCTCGGTTGGTCGCTCCACATCGCAGACTTCCGCAAAATCCAGCAAACCCTGGCGCGAGGCAAACAGCGACTTGTTGCCCATCAACTCCAGCGCCAGAACATCCTCGGGAAGGTAAGCGGTGGTGTTGACGATGTCGTAGGCGGGCGCCAGCCGTGCATCGCGCTGGGTAGGGTCGGCATAGAGCAATCCGAAGTTCTTCAGATGCGCATCGCCATTGCCGAGGATGCAGCTCAGGCTCACCGTGGCGAAGAGTTGCGCCAGCGAAGAGCGGACATGTTCGGGCGCACAGAACAGGCGGATGGCCTTGGCGATCGCCGAATAGCTCTTGCTGTACTTCTGCTCTGCTGCCAGCCCCATCAGGGCAGCCATATCTTCGAAGCCGAGAGGTTCAAGATGTTCGTCGCGGTCGAACCGGCGCATGACGAATAGCTTGGCGTTGCTGGAAAGGTGAAATTCCGGCACCGGAATGCCTGACTCGTGGGCCACGGACATGCAGAGGTATTCGTTGATCGCCAGGCCCGGAAATTCGTCTCGACCACTCTTGATGATCAACTCGGCGGTTCTCGAGGTGAAGCGGGCATCCTCCCGCTCGGGCACCAGGACCTTGGGCTGTACGCCGGAGATACCGGCGCGCAGGATGTAGCGATCCACCAACTCGACGAACAGGTCTTCCGTGCCATCCCAGGCGAGAATCTCGCTGAGCCGTTCGCCTGGAAAGCGCTGGCGCTCCAGCAGTGTATCGATCTCAGGCGATGTCACCGTCACGCGACCGATGGGCGAACTACTGCCTGTCAGGGCCAGCAGAGCCATGGGATCCAGAGGTACCAGCTTGGCCAACCTGTTGCGTAGCTGCTCCAGTACATAGCCTTCCGGCAAATTCATCTGGAAGATCGGATGCAGTTCGCGGCGGCGATAGTCATCCAGGCGCACCGGCATCAGCAGACTGATGGCAGCCCTTGCCGAAGCATCGTCCTGGTAGCGGAACAGGTAGTCGCCATCCTGAGCCATGAGCGCTCCGCTCCCGCCTGCAGGGGTTGCGACGCGCAGCCGAGTCTTCATCAGTCGAATACCCCCTGAATCTCGTCCAAGGTCGGCAAGGCGGCAGGGATTATTGCCAGCTCGCAATCCAAGGCTGCGAGCGCTCGTGCGTAGGCTGCCATACCGACACGGGAGTCTCCTCGCTCCACGGCGATGATCTTTTGCCGGGTAAGGCCTGCCAGCTCGGCGAGGCTTGCTTGCGTAAGGCCTCGATTAAGGCGCCGCTGGCGGAGTTGGCTGCCGAGACGTTGGCTGATCAGCTCGCTATCCATGTTCTGCATACGTAACAAATTTGATGGTTTGTAACGTATACGGAACCTGAAGCTTCCAGTAAAGCCAATTCTATCGTTGTGGCAAGACGTGCCTTTTGCGTGCCTGGTGGTCGCTCTCTGGCATCACCTGAATGGCTAGACGTGCAGCAACGCCAACACCCCAACCGCCACTCCTCCCCCCGCCACCCCATACACCGCCGCCTGCAGCCAGCGCCGCCGGGTCAGCAGGGTGATGGCGGCCAGGGAGATGGCGACCTGCATTAGCATTGTGGCCTGCGCCCAGCGGTGGTGGCGGTGGAGCTGGGTTTCGCTCAGGGCTTCGTTGGCGTCGACCTTGGCTTCCAAGGCTTCGGCCTTGGTGCGGATCTCGGCCTTTTGCTGGGCGTAGCGCTGGCTGTCCTGGATGAAGCGCTGGGCGGTGTCGGGGTTGGTCACAAGCGCGGCGCCGAGGTCGGCAAGGTTCTGTTTTTCGCCCTTGGCCTGGTAGTAGCCCCACTGGTTGGCGGCTTCGGTCTTGGCGATGGCTTCTTCGTTCTTGTAGTAGAGCGCCAGGCTCTCGGCGTTGCCACCCTGGTAGGCGCAGAGGGCGCCTAGCGTCGCCAGGATGGCGGTGGTGACGGCGATGCGGCCGGTGAGGCTGTCGCGACGATGGGCGCCATGGGCGGCGTGTTCCACCTCATGGTCGTGGGGGCCGTGGACTTCGTATTCGCTGGACAAGGCTCAGCTCCGCTGCGGATTCCTGCGGCGAGGCTAGCCGGGTCTACTTAACGCCTCCTTAAGACTGGGGCAAGCGCGCCTGCAACCAACGTCGCAGCGGACCGGCTACCCAGCGCTGCATGGCCAGGCCGAGCAGGACGATGAGCACCAGGTGCAGCGGCAGCATCCAGCCGGGAATGGGGATGGGCAGCGCCAGCGCCTCGCCGACGTCTTCGGCCAGGTCTTCGAGGCTGTCGCCGGCCAGGTGCATCCAGCCCAGCAGGGTGCGGGTCCAGGGTTCGAGCACGCCGATCAGCGGGGTGTGGACGGCGAAGATGCACAGCGAGGCCTCGCCAAGACGCTGGGCCAGGCGGCGCACACCGGCGCGACCGGGTTCGCCGAAGGTGGCGCAGGCCAGCAGCACCGCGGCCTGGAAGGGTGTCAGCAGGCCGTTGTGGACCAGGTAGAACCAGCGGCGGCCATCGCCTTCCAGCAGCAGGGCGCCCAGCCACAGGCCGGTCAGGCCGAACAGCAGCAGCGGCAGGCGCAGGCGCTGGGTCGTCTCGGCCACCCAGGGCTCCTGAACGGCGCGATAGAGCAGGATGCCGAGCAGGAATTCCGGCAGGCGGATCAGCGGATTGCGGTGGATGACGCCCACCGTCACGGTATCGAAGGCCTGGGCCCAGGTGGCCACCAGCGGACCGAGCAGATAGAGCCCCCAGAGCGCGGCGGCGGCCAGGGCCCAGCGGCGCAGGCGCATCAGCCGCGGACCGAGCAGCGGAAACAGCAGGTAGAAGAACAGCAGCGCCGAGATCGACCAGGCGGCGCCGTTGAGCCAGAGGAAGCGTGGCTCCCAGGATTGCAACAGCAGCAGTTGCAGGAGCACGTGGGTGGTGGCGGCCAGCCAGGACAGCGGCAGCATCTCGTCCAGCTCGCTGCCCTCTTCCAGCTGCAGATAGGGGTGCTGGTTGTAGTAGACCGGCACCCCGTGTTCCAGCCAGGAATCCTGGGACAGCCAGTAGGACAGCCCCAGCGCGACCAGCAGGGTCAGCAGGTGGATGGGATAGAGATTGCACAGCCGCCGCAGGACGAAGCCGCGGGAGCTGCCCTTGAGCGCGCCCTGGCGATCCAGGCTGACATGGGCCAGCAGGAAGCCCGACAGCAGGAAGAAGGTGCTGGTGGCGAAGAAGCCCATGCCGGCCAGCCGGCGGAAGGCGTCCGGCAGATCGCTGTAGAGCCCGCCCAGGTGGTAGACGACCATGTACAGCGCCATGAGGAATCTCAGCCATTCCAGGCCGTAGTAACGGGCGGTGGGGCGGCTTTCGGTTGAAGAGGTCATGGCGGCGAATTACGGCGGATAGAATCTGATTATAAGCCGCCCGGGCAGGACCCCTGCCGATCTTCATGACAAAAGCATGACAACTGGTTTCCCAAGGTCGCCATGCACCGCTCAGGACTCCGCAGCCTGGAAGCCCTGCGGTCCCTGAACCGGGATTGATTCACCCGGCGAACGCAGGCTCCGGCAACCCCTGAACCCCGGGATCCAGGGCGAAGAGTCCACCCGCCAGCGGCTGATCGCTGAGATCGCCCCCCGGACGGATGGAGGTCACGAACAGGGTATCCAGATTGCGCCCGCCAAAGGCGCACATGGCCGGCTTCTTGACCGGTACGCTCAGGGAGCGATCCAGGCGGCCGTCGGGGGTGAAGCGGTGGATCAGGCCGGCGTCGTTGCCGCAGATCCAGTAACAGCCGTCGACATCCACCGCGGCGCCATCGGGTCGGCCGGGACGGGCGTTCATGTCGACGAACAGCCGCCGGTTGCTGGGTGTGCCGGTATCCGGATCGTAGTCGAAGGCCCAGATCAGCTGGCGGCTGGGATGGGAGTCGGACAGATAGAGGGTGCGGCCATCGGGGCTCAGGGCCAGGCCATTGGGCACGATAAGGTCGTCCAGCAGCAGCCGGGCGCCCTCGCCCGCGGTATGGCTGTAGAGGCGTCCAGCCGGCGCGCCCTGGGCCATGTCCTGCACCATGGTGCCCACCAGGAAGCGGCCCTGGCGATCGCAGCGACCGTCGTTGCATCGCATGGCCGGCTGGGCATGGTGGAGGGCGACCAGGCGTTCGCCGCTCAGCTGGCCGGAAGCCTCGGCCTGCAGGGCGAAGAGCCCGCTTTCCAGACCGGCGAGCCAGCCGCCACCCTCGCGGGCGGCGATGCAAGCGAGCATTTCCGGTGCGCTCCAGCTGTCCAGGGCACCGGCCGGGGTCCAGCGGTGCAGCCGTTTGGCCGGAATATCGACCCAGTAGAGCGCCTGTTCGGCGACCTGCCAGACCGGGCACTCACCGGTGGCGTTGCGGGCATCGACGAGTAATTCGGCAGTCATGGCGGCCCTCCTCAATCGTCGAAGGGACCGGTGGCGACGAAGGCACCACCCTGGTAGACCATCGACGGATCGTCCGCTGCCGGCATGGGCTGGGCTTCGACCTTGGCGCGGAATGGCTCGGAGCTGTCCTTGGGCTGGAAGCCCAGGTGCGCGGCCAGGTGGTTGTCCCACCAGCTGTCACGGTTGGCGGAGGCGCCATAGACGATGGTGTGGCCGACGTCCGGCGTGGTCAGGCTGCGCAGGATGAGGTCGGTCAGGTCTTCATAGCTCAGCCAGGTGGCGAGCATGCGGCGATTCTGCGCCTCGGGGAAGGAGGAGCCGATGCGGATGCTTACCGTCTCGATGCCATAGCGATCGAAATAGAAGGACGCCAGGTCCTCGCCAAAGGCCTTGGACAGGCCGTAGTAGCTGTCCGGACGCTGAGGCACGCTGGCGTCGATGCGCTGATCCTGGCGATAGAAGCCGATGACATGGTTGGAGCTGGCGAAGACGATGCGCTTCACCCCGTGGCGCCGCGCGGCCTCATAGAGGTTGAAGGTGCCACGGATGTTGGCTTCGAGGATGGGCTCGAAGGCGTGCTCGGTGGAAATCCCGCCGAAGTGCAGGATGGCGTCGACGCCTTCCACCAGCGCATGAACGCCGGCCTTGTCCGCCAGGTCGCAGGTCACCACCTCTTCCGCCGGGCCTTCGGCCGCAGCCATCGGCGCGATGTCGGACAGCCGCAGGATCTCGGCATGGGGCTTGAGCCGCTGGCGCAACTCCTTGCCCAGGCCACCGGCAGCACCAGTGAGCAGGAGTCGATGGAAGGGTGACGAGGAGACTTCGGACATGAGCGGGCGCCTTCTTATGGAGTTATCTGGCAAGAGGTACGACATCTCACCTCTTTTCGCGATTCTCGCGGGCGCCCGGGGTCCTGTCAATGCTACCTAGGCCGGCAGACAGGGCAGCCGCAGGCGGAAGGTCGCACCCTGCCCGGCGATGCTTTCCACGTGCAGGCTGCCGTGGTGCGCCTTGACGATCTGGTCGGCGATATAGAGGCCCAGGCCCAGACCGGCGATGTTCTCGGTGCCACTGGCGCGCTCGAACTGGCGGAAGATCAGCGCCTGGTGCTCCACGGGGATGCCGATGCCATGGTCCTTGACGCTCAGCTCCACGTCGGCGCCGTCGCTGCGCAGGGATATCTCCACCGGACGTCCGGCGCCGTATCTCATGGCATTGGTCAGCAGGTTGGTGATCACCTGCTCGATGCGGAATTCGTCCCAGTAACCGGGCGCCGGGCCTTCGGCGTGCAACTCCACCGGACAGCCGGCCGCGGCGAATTGCGAGGCGAAGCTGTCGACCACGGTGTTGACCAGGGCGGCGAGATCGCACTGCGAGGGCCGAATCGACAGCTTGCCGGTGCGGATGCGCGAGATGTCGAGCATGTCGTCGATCAGGTGCACCAGGCGCTGGATCTGCCGCTCGTCGCGCTCGGCCATGCCGGCCAGCTTGTCGGGGGTGAAGGCTTCCAGCTTGCCCTTGTCCAGGTACATGCGGCGCAGCTGGGCTTCGAGCATCAGGGTGTTGAGCGGCGTCTTGAGTTCGTGGGAGACCATGGACATGAAGTCGTCACGGGTACGCACCGCCTGCTGCAGCTCGACTTGGGTCTGGCGCAACTCGGCCAGCAGGATCTCCTGCTCCTGGCGACTCTGCTCCAGGGCCACCAGCTGCTCGGCCAGGCGCTTGCGGTGCCAGTAGAGGTCGACGAACACCCGGGTCTTGCTCTTCACCGCATGGACATCGAGGGGCTTGTGCAGGAAATCCACCGCACCGCTTTCGTAGCCCTTGAAGGCATAGTTGAGGTCACGGCCGGCGGCGCTGACGAAGACGATGGGGATGTGCCGGGTCTTTTCCAGACCGCGCATCATCTCCGCCAGTTCGAAGCCGTTCATGCCCGGCATCTGCACATCGAGGATCGCCAGGGCGAATTCGTGCATCAGCAGCAGCTCCAGCGCGGCCTCGGCGGAGCTGGCCTGGAAGATCTCCAGCGCCTCGCTGCGCAGCAGGGCTTCCAGCGCCAGGAGATTTTCCGGCAGGTCGTCTACGAGCAGGAGCTTCGCCTGTTCGACGGGTACTTCAGCCATGGTCGCGTTCCAGCTCGATGAGCAATAGATGGATGCCCGGCACATCCAGCACGAAATCCGGGTGGAATCTCTTCAAGGCCGCCTCGGGCATGGTCGGCACCTCGGCCGATTGCAGCGACTGGACGACGGTGACCCCACCGTTCTGCGCCAGGGCGTGCAGGCCACTGGCACCGTCATGGTTGGCACCGGTCAGCAGGATGCCGCAGACCTGCTCGCCCAGGGCGTCGGTCGCGCTTTCGAACAGGACATCGATGGACGGCCGGGAAAACTGCACCGGCTCGTCGCGGGACAGCGACAGGGTGAAGTCATCCTCTACCAGCAGGTGATAACCCGGCGGCGCGAAATACAGGGTGCCCGGCAGTATAGCGTCCTTATCCTCGGCCTCGCGCACCCGCAGGGCCAAGCGCGCCTGGAACAGCTCGGCCAGGCGCGAGGTGCGATCGTCCGGCAGGTGCAGCACCACGGCCAGCGGCAGGCGGTAGCTGGCCGGCAGGGTCGAGAGCAGGCGCAGCAGGACCTGCAGCCCGCCGGCAGAGGCTCCGATGACGATGAGGCGCAACGGCTTGCGGGGCGGGAACATGCTAGAGCCTGCGGAACAGCCGTTCCTGCTTCACCACCGGCTCGAAGTGGTTGGCATAGGCGGAGAAGTCCAGCGACTCCTTGCTGCCCAGGCCGAGAAAGCCGCGGTGGCTCAGGGACTCGTGGAACAGCCCGAGCGCCCGATTCTGCAGATTCTTGTTGAAGTAGATGAGCACGTTGCGGCAGGACACCAGCTGGGTCTCGGAAAAGACGCTGTCGGTGGCCAGGCTGTGATCGGCGAAGGTCACGTTGGCGATCAGCGACTTGTCGAACAGCGCGCCGTCGTAGGCCGCGGTGTAGTAGTCGGAAAACGCCCGGGTGCCGCCGGCCTTCTGGTAACTGGCGGTGTAGGCGCGCATCCGCTCCAGCGGAAAGATGCCCTGGCGGGCCTTTTCCATGGAGCGCGGATTGATATCGGTGGCATAGAACAGAGTGCGGTCAAGCAGCCCTTCCTCCTGGAACAGGATGGCCATCGAGAAGACTTCCTCGCCGGTGCTGCAGCCGGCGATCCACACCTTGAGCGAGGGATAGGTGCGCAGGACCGGTACCACCTGCTGGCGCAGGGCAAGGAAGTAGCCCGGATCGCGAAACATCTCGCTGACCGGGATGGTGATGAATTGCAGCAACTCGGCGAACAGCGCCGGATCGCGCAATACCCGCTCCTGCAGCGCCGAGATGCTCGGACAGTCGAAGCGCGTCAGCGCCTGCAGCACCCGGCGCTTGAGCGAGGCCTTGGAGTAGTTGCGGAAGTCGTGGCTGTACCTCAGGAAGATGCCTTCCAGCAGCAACCTCAGCTCGATGTCCTGCAGCCGTTCGCTCATGACCTACAGCCGCTCCAGCGACGGCATCCAGACGCGGATCAGCGAGAACAGCCGGTCCAGGTCGATGGGCTTGGCCAGGTAGTCGCTGGCGCCGGCGGCGAGGCAGCGCTCCTGGTCGTCCTTCATGGCCTTGGCGGTGATGGCGATGATCGGCAGCTTCTTCATGTGCGGTCGCTTGCGGATCTCGCGCATGGCTTCGTAGCCATCCATCATCGGCATCATGATGTCCATCAGCACCAGGTCGATGGTGTCGCTGTTGTCGAGCTTTTCCAGCGCCTCCAGGCCGTTGCGGGCGATCTCCACCTTGGCGCCCTTCTGCTCCAGGGCGCTGGTGAGGGCGAAGATGTTGCGCACGTCGTCGTCCACCAGCAACAGGGTGCGGCCGTCGAAGGCCTTCTCGCGGCTGCGGGCGCTTTCCAGCATGCGCTGGCGATCGAGCGGCATGTCGGCCTCGATCTTGTGCAGGAACAGGGTCACCTCGTCGAGCAGCCGTTCGGGCGAGCGCGCGCCCTTGATGATGATGGAGCGCGAATACTTGAGCAGCGCCGCCTCTTCGTCGCGGGTCAGGCTGCGCCCGGTGTAGACGATCACCGGCGGGAAGGAGCAGATGTCTTCGCTGGCCATGCGCTGGAGCAGCTCGCCGCCTTCCATGTCGGGCAGCTTGAGGTCGATGACCATGCAGTCGTAGACCTCGTCGCGCAGCAGCTCCAGGGCCTGGCTGCCCATCTCCACCGCGGTGATCTCCACGTCCACGTCGCCGATCAGCTTGGCGATGCTGTCGCGCTGCAGGGCGTCGTCTTCCACCAGCAGCACCCGCTTGATGCCGGCGGCGAACTTGGCTTCCAGGCGATTGAAGGCCTCGCGGAGTTCGTCGCGGGTGGTGGGCTTGATGGCGTAGCCGACCGCGCCCATGTGCATGGCCGTCTCGATGCGATCCGAGGCCGAGACCACGTGCACCGGGATGTGGCGGGTCAGCGGGTTTTCCTTGAGCCGTTCCAGCACCGTGAGACCGGAATGATCGGGCAGGCCCATGTCCAGCAGGATGGCGTCCGGACGGTATTCCAGGGCCGCGGCGAAGCCTTCCTCGGCACGATGGGCCACCAGGCAGCTGTATTTCAGCTCGTGGGCCAGATCGAAGAGGATCTGCGCGAAGGGCACCTCGTCTTCGATCACCAGGACCCGGCGATCCGGATAGGGCCAGTCGTCCCGGTCGTCGGCGAAGGCCGCTCCCACGGGAGCCGCCGCCTCGGTGATCGGCGGTGCAGCCGGCGGACGCGGGGTGGCGGCCAGGGCCGGCAGGGGCGCGGATGCCGCGGCCGGCGCGGTGTTCGCGGCAGGGGCGGTAACCGGGGTGATGGGTAGAGCAGGCGCAGCGGCTTCCTGATACTCCAGCGGCAGGCGCAGGGTGAAGGTGCTGCCCTCCCCCGGCTGGCTGGTGACGCTCAGGGTGCCGCCCAGCAGCAGTGCCAGGTCACGGGAGATCGACAGCCCCAGGCCGGTGCCGCCATAGCGACGGGTGATGGCGCCATCCGCCTGGCGGAAGGCCTCGAAGATCAGCTCCTGCTGCTCGGCGGCGATGCCGATGCCGGTATCGCTCACCGCGAAGCTGGGCTGGCCGTCTTCCAGCGAAAGGCGCAGGGTCACCTGGCCGTGCTCGGTGAACTTGAAGGCGTTGGACAGCAGATTCTTGAGGATCTGCTCGACCCGCTGGCGATCGCTGAAGAAGGCCGGCGGCATCCGCGCGTCCAGCTCCACCACGAAGGCGACACCCTTGTTCTGGGCCACCGGCTCGAAGGCGGTCTTCAGGGCTTCCACCAGGCGGCGCACGGACATCTGCTCCGGGCGGATCTCCAGCATGCCGGCCTCGACCTTGGAGATGTCGAGGATGTCGTTGATCAGGGTCAGCAGGTCATTGCCCGCCGAATAGATGGATTCGGCGTAGCGCACCTGCTCGCCGCTGAGGTTACCGGCCGGGTTGTCGGCCAGCAGCTTGGAGAGGATCAGCGAGCTGTTCAGCGGCGTGCGCAGTTCGTGGGACATGTTCGCCAGGAATTCGGACTTGTACTGACTGGCCCGCTCCAGCTCGCGCGCCCGGTCTTCCAGCATCTGCTGGGCTTCGTTGAGGCGATTGTTGCGGTCGTCCAGCACGTCGCGCTGCTGCAGCAGTTCCTGGGCCTGTTCGGAGAGCTGCTCGTTAGTCTGCTCCAGCTCCGCCTGCTGCTGCTCCAGATGGACCTGGGATTCCTTGAGCGCCTGGGACTGCTCTTCCAGTTCTTCGTTGGCGGTGCGCAGTTCTTCCTGCTGCACCTGGAGTTCTTCGTTGAGTTGCTGGGTTTCCGCCAGGACCTGCTGCAGGCGCTGGCGATAGCGCGCGGCTTCCACCGAGGAGCCGATGGAATCGGCGATCAGGGTCAGCAGTTCCTCGTCCTGCGGGCGCAGGGCACGCAGGAAGCCCAGCTCGACCACGCCATTGACCCGGCCGTCGTTCTCGATGGGCACGATGAGCGCTGCGCTGGCCTGGCGTTCACCCAGGGCTGAATTGACCTTGAGGTAGTCGGCGGGCAACTGCTCCAGCGCCATGACGCGACCGTCCAGCACCGCCTGACCGGCCAGCCCCTCGCCCGGCGCCAGGCGCTGGCGCCGACGACGGCCCTCGTCGTCCAGGGCGTAGTCGGCGACGCGCTCCAGACTGCCGTCGTCGAGCCGCACATAGAGGGCGCCGGCCGCAGCGCCGAGATAGCGCGCCAGGAATTGCAGGATGCTCTGCCCCAAGGGCGCCAGTGACGCCTGGCCGATGACGGCTTCCGACAGCTGATTCTGGCCCGAACGGAACCAGCTCTGCCGTTCCAGATTGTCGGTGTGCTCGGCCTGCTGATCGAGCAGCCGGGTATAGGTCGCGGAGAGTCGCATGAGCTCACGGCGCCCGAAGAAGGCCATGATGCCCGACAGCAGCAGGCTGACGATGAGGAAGGCGGCGACGAAGATCACCGTCATGCGACTGGCCGTCTCGGTGCGCTCGGCGCGCATCTGCTCTTCGTAGGCGATGAAATCGGTGTAGTCGCGGCGGATGCTGTCGATGCGATTCTTGCCCTGGCCATCGTTCAGCGGCGTCTGGAAATCGCCACCCAACCGCCGCGCATCGATCACCCGGCTCGCATAGTCGCGCCACTCGCGATGCACCGCTTCGATCCGTTCCAGGCGCCGGATCTGCACGGCACTGTCGCTGACCAGATTCTTCAACTCATCGAGCTGCGGCTCGACATTGGGCAGCGCGCGTTCATAGGGCTGCAGGAAGGCAGTATTGCCGCTCAGCAGATAGCCGCGCATCCCGGTTTCCAGGTCGACCACCAGGCGGAAGTTGGCATTGGCCTCGCTGATGACGCGGTCGGTGTGCTCGACCCACTGGGTGACCTTCAGCAGGTAATAGATGATGGCGATAAAGAAGATCGCGCTGAAGACACCGATGCTCAGAGGCAGGGAGAGGTTGCGCTTGAGGATCTGGCTGAAGTGCTTCTGATCGAGGGGCGACTCGCGATTCATGGGGTCTGAAAGCCTTGTACGGGACAAAACGGTCGGCGACGGCAAAGCCTCGGCCTGCGGAGGGGTGTCGTCACTGACCGTGGCACCACCGGCGGTCGATCAAGGATACCGGTGTGGTGGGCCGGCAGGCCTCGAACAGGGCTGCAGGAAGCGCCCTCGCCTAGCGCGGACCTCTTGCCCTCAAGCCCCTGCCGCTTCGGTTGGCGCTGACCCCTGGGTCAGCCAGTCGATTGCGGCACCGGGGCCGCGATCCGGCCGTGGGTTCAGCGACGAGCAATCACCCAGACGGCATGGATGATACCCGGAATGTAACCCAGCAGCGTCAGCAGGATGTTCAGCCAGAAGGCGCCGCCGAAGCCGACCTGGAGAAAGACGCCCACGGGCGGCAGGATGATGGCGAAGATGAGGCGGATGAGGTCCATTTCAGGCTCCAGTAGCAGGCAGGCAAGAAGATGCCTCTAAGACTGACAGGGCCTGAATCAGGTTCCGGCAGGCAATAAAAAACCCCGCCGAAGCGGGGTTTCGCAGACTTGACCCAACATCCTTGTCGGGCCGCCAATCCTTGGCCATCTATCCCTGTAAGTCTCTGCCCGACATCCTTGCCGGGGGGCCATCCTGGCCACATTTCCTTGAAGTCATCTGGAGCGCTGGGTACATCCTGTACCGCGATCCGATGGGTGTAGATTACGCAGCTACCCGGGTGTAGGCGATGGCTTATCGCGGCGACGTCATGTAAGCCAAAGCTTACACGACATGGCTTTTCACCTTTTCTGTCAACGGCTTAGAAGGCCTCCTCGGCCAGGGCGTAGAGCGGCTGGGCGCCGCTGCGCACGGCGGCCGCCAGGCTCAGGGTGCGCGGCAGCAGGCGGGCGAAATAGAAGCGTGCGGTGGCCAGCTTGGCTTCGGCGAAGGCCGCGTCCTGCTCCGCCGCGGCAGCCGCGGCCCGTGCCCAGAGATAGGCATAGGCGACATAGCCGAACAGGTGCAGGTAGTCCACCGAGGCGGCGCCGAGTTCATGGGGGTCGCTGGCGCCGGCCTGCAGCAGCCACTCGGTGGCGCCGTCCAGCTGATCCAGGGCCTGGCGCAGGGGCGCGGCGAATTCGTTGTCCGCCGGCAGGCTGGCGAGATAGCCATGGACCTCTTCGCTGAAGGGCCGATAGAGGGCGCCGCGACTGCCGGCCAGCTTGCGGCCGACCAGGTCGAGGGCCTGGATGCCGTTGGTGCCTTCGTAGATCTGAGTGATGCGCACGTCGCGCACCAGCTGCTCCTGGCCCCATTCGCGGATATAGCCGTGGCCGCCAAACACCTGCTGGCCGGCGACGCAGAGTTCCAGGCCGAGATCGGTGAGGAATCCCTTGGCCACCGGGGTGAGCAGCGCCACCAGGGCTTCGGCGCGTTCGCGCTCGGCCGGCTCGGGGCTGTACTTGGCGGTGTCGAGTTGCAGGGCCACATAGCTGGAGAACAGCCGGCCACCTTCGTTCAGGGCCTTCATGGTCAGCAGCATGCGCCGTACATCGGGGTGGACGATGATGGGATCGGCGTTCTTGGCGGCCTGCTGGATGCCGGCCGGAGAACGGCTCTGCAGGCGTTCGCGGGCATAGGCCAGGGCGTTCTGGTAGGAGCGCTCGCTCGAGCCCAGGCCCTGGATGCCGACGCCCAGGCGCTCGTAGTTCATCATGGTGAACATGGCGGCCAGGCCCTTGTTGACCTCGCCCACCAGATAGCCGACCGCGCCATCGAAATTCATCACGCAGGTGGCGGCGCCCTTGATGCCCATCTTGTGTTCCAGGGAGCCACAGGCCACGGCGTTGCGCGCGCCCAGGGCGCCCGCCTCGTCCACCAGGATCTTGGGCACCAGGAACAGCGAGATGCCCCGGGAACCGGCCGGCGCATCGGGCAGCTTGGCCAGCACCAGGTGAATGATGTTCTCGGTGAGGTCGTGCTCGCCGGCGGTGATGAAGATCTTGGTACCGGTGACCCGGTAGCTGCCGTCGGCCTGGGGCTCGGCGCGGGTGCGGATCAGGCCCAGGTCGGTACCGGCATGGGGCTCGGTCAGGCACATGGAGCCGGCCCACTGGCCACTGTAGAGATTGGGCAGGTAGGCCTGCTTCAGGGCTTCGCTGCCATGGGCGTGCAGGGCCAGGCAGGCGCCGGCGCTAAGCATCGGATAGAGACCGAAGGCCAGGCAGCTGGCGTGCATCATTTCCTCGACCTGGGCGGTGAGCACCTTGGGCATGCCCATGCCGCCGTATTCGGGATCCCCACCAACCCCCACCCAGCCGCCTTCGGCAAAGGCCTGGTAGGCCTGGCGGAAGCCCTGGGGCGTGGTCACTTCACCGGCTTGCCAGTGGCAGCCTTCTTCATCGGAATTGCGATTGAGCGGCGCCAGTTCCTGGGCGCACAGCTTGCCGGCTTCTTCGAGGATGGCATCGGCGGTCTCGCCGTCCACCACCTCGGCCAGGGCGGGCCACTGACTCCAGCGGTCCTTGACCTTGAGGACGGCATCCAGCACGAAACGGATATCGCGAAGCGGCGGGGTGTAGTCGGCCATGTCGAGTCTCCTCGGAAGGTGTTCTTGTCGGTATGACCCGAGTGTAAGACCGAACCGGAAGGGAGACATAGGTTCATGATCTGACCCGATGGTCAGCCGATCGGAGGTCTGCTACTGGTGGTTTTTTCGCGGCCGCGAAAAGACGAAAACCCCGCCGGAGCGGGGTTTTCAGTGGAGCGACGACGCCTTAGTAGCCGAGGGCGAAGTCTTCCTCGGCCAGGGCCATCAGGCTGCCGGCGCCGGCCAGCAGCGCCTCGGCATGGGCGCGGGTACGGGGCAGCAGGCGCTCATAGTAGAAGCGCGCGGTGGCCAGCTTGGCCTGGTAGAAGGCGGCCTCCTCGGTACCGGCGGCCAGCTTCTCGGCGGCGACCCGGGCCATGTCGGCCCAGAAGTACGCCAGGCAGCAGTAGCCGGAGTACATCAGGTAGTCGACGGCGGCGGCGCCCACCTCTTCGCGATCCTTCATGGCGGCCATGCCGACCTTGAGGGTGATCTCGCCCCACTCCTTATTCAGCTTGGCCAGCGGCTCGACGAAGGCCTTGAGCTGGGCATTCTCGGCGTTGGCCTGGCAGAACTTGTGCACCACCTTGGTGAAGGCCTTGAGGGATTCACCCTGGGTCATCAGCACCTTGCGACCCAGCAGGTCGATGGCCTGGATGCCGGTGGTGCCCTCGTAGAGCATGGCGATGCGGGCATCGCGCAGATTCTGCTCCATGCCCCACTCGGCGATGTAGCCGTGGCCGCCGTAGATCTGCACGCCGTGGCTCGCCGCCTCGAAACCCACCTCGGTCATGAAGGCCTTGGCGATGGGGGTGAGGAAGGCCAGCTGGGTCTCGACCTGCTGCTTCTGCTCTTCGTCCTGGCTGTACTTGAGGATGTCCACCAGCTTGGCGGTGTAGTAGATCATCGCCCGACTGCCTTCGGCGAAGGCCTTCATGGTCAGCAGCATGCGGCGCACGTCGGGGTGCACGATGATGGGATCGGCGGGCTTCTCGGGCGCCTTGGGACCGGTCAGGGAACGCATCTGCAGACGCTCGCGGGCGTACTTCAGACCGCCCTGGAAGGCCACCTCGGCATGGGCCAGGCCCTGCAGGGCGGTGCCGATGCGGGCGAAGTTCATGAAGGTGAACATGCAGTTCAGACCGCGATTCGGCGGGCCGATCAGGAAGCCGGTGGCGCCGTCGAAGTTCATCACGCAGGTGGCGTTGCCGTGGATGCCCATCTTGTGTTCCAGGGAACCACAGTGCACGGCGTTGCGCTCGCCGGCCGCGCCGCTGGCGTCGGGCAGGCGCTTGGGCACGATGAACAGCGAGATGCCCTTGGTGCCGGCGGGGGCGTCGGGCAGGCGGGCCAGCACGATGTGGACGATGTTCTCGGCCATGTCGTGTTCACCGGCGGAGATGAAGATCTTGGTGCCGGTGATGGCGTAGCTGCCGTCAGCACGCGGCTCAGCCTTGGTGCGCAGCATGCCCAGGTCGGAACCGCAGTGGGGTTCGGTCAGGCACATGGTGCCGGTCCATTCGCCGGTCACCAGCTTTTCCAGGTAGGTGTGCTTCTGCTCGTCGGTGCCGTGCTGCTCCAGGGTGTTCATGGCGCCGTGGGACAGGCCGGGGTACATGCCCCAGGACCAGTTGGCCTGGCCGACCATTTCCGAGAGAGAGATGCCAAGGGACTCGGGCAGGCCCTGGCCACCGTGGGCCGGGTTGTGCGCCAGGCTCGGCCAGCCGCCTTCGACGAACTGGGCATAGGCTTCCTTGAAGCCATCGGGGGTCTTCACCCCGTCTTCGCTCCAGGTGCAGCCCTGCTGGTCGCCGATGCGATTGAGCGGCGCCAGGACCTGCTCGCAGAACTTGGCGCCTTCTTCGAGGATGGCGGAGACCATGTCGGGAGTGGCGTCGCCGCACCCGGGCAGGCTCTGGTAGTGCGCGTCATAGCCCAGGAGTTCGTCGCGGACGAAGCGGATGTCCCGCAGGGGGGCTTTGTAATCGGGCATGACTGTTACCTCTTTGCGAATGCTTGTTGTCGAGGGTGGCGGCGGCGTCGCTGCGGACCTACCGCCAGGGCGTTTAAACAGTCGTTTGAAACTAATGTTCCAGGCCTGGCCTTGTCAAGCGTGGCGAGGACGAGCGGAACGACCGGTCAGTCCGCCATGGCCAGGGCTTCGTCCAGGGCCGCCGCCGTCGCCGGACGTACCAGCCGCGCCAGTTCCTGGCCGTCCTTGAAGACGATCAGCGTGGGCCAGAGCTTGACGCGAAAGGAGCGTCCCAGGCGGCGGCCGGGACCGTCTTCGATCTTGAGATGGCGCACGCCGGGGTAGTCCGCGAGCGCCGTGGCCAGCAGCGGCTGGGCGGCGCGGCAGTGGCCGCACCAGGGTGCGCCGAACTCCAGCAGGGTGACACCCGGCAGGGCGTCGACATCAGCGCGGGCGGGCTCCTTTTCCGCATAGGTGGTCGTCATGGTCATGGCGGGGCTCCTGAAGTCGGTTCCAACGGTGGACAAGTCGCTGGCGGGACTGCTCGGTCACGGGAAAAGGACTAGGGTCGATCCTGCGGTACGCCCCGATGTCATGACAATAAAACAAGGCGCTCCATTTCTGCCTCCGTCTCCGCCCTTTCCCGAGGCCCGCCATGAGCCAGACAGCGACTTCCGTTTCACCCGCCACCCTGCGCAAGGTCATCTCCGCCGCATCCATCGGCAACTTCGTCGAATGGTTCGATTTCGCCCTCTATGGCTTTCTCGCCACCCTGCTCGCGGCGCACTTCTTTCCCAGTGGCGACGCCACCGCCGGCCTGCTCAAGACCTTTGCCGTCTTTGCCGTGGCCTTTGCCTTCCGGCCACTGGGCGGCATCGTCTTCGGCCTGTTGGGCGACCGCATCGGCCGCAAGCGCACCCTGGCCCTGACCATCCTGATCATGGCCGGCGCCACCGCCCTGATCGGCATCCTGCCCAGCTACGCCACCATCGGCATCTGGGCGCCGATCCTGCTGACGCTGATCCGCTGCGCCCAGGGCTTTTCCGCCGGCGGCGAATACGCCGGGGCCTGCGCCTACGTGATGGAGCATTCACCGCGCGATCGCCGCGGGCGCTATGGCAGCTTCGTACCGGTCTCGACCTTTCTCGCCTTTGCCAGCGCGGCCCTGACCGCCTGGGGCCTGGAGCGACTGCTGGGCGCGGCAGCCATGGCCGACTGGGGCTGGCGCATCCCCTTCCTGGCCGCCGCGCCGCTAGGTCTGATCGGTCTCTATCTGCGGCTGAAGCTGGACGAGACCCCGGCCTTCCAGGCGCTGGAAGCAGACCATGAGGTCAGCCATTCGCCGCTGGGCGAGACACTCAGACTGCAGGGTCGCTCGATCCTGCGCCTGGGCGCCTTCATCTCGCTGACGGCGCTGTCCTTCTATATGTTCACCACCTACTTCTCCACCTACCTGCAACTGGCCGGCGGCTTCGACCGGGCCGCGGCCCTGGCCATCAGCCTGATCACCCTGTTCGCGGCAGCGGCGGCCTGTCCGGTGCTGGGACGCGTCACCGACCGCATCGGTCGACGCATGACCACGGTGCTGGCCAGCCTGGTGCTGGCGGTAGGCGTATATCCGGCGCTGCTGCTGGCCAGCAGCGGCCAGTTCGGCAGCGCCCTGCTGGGCTCGCTGCTGCTGGGCGCCGGGGCGGTGCTGTGCAACGTGGTGACCGCGCCGCTGCTCAGCGAGGTCTTCCCCACCCGCACGCGCTACACCGCCGGGGCCATCACCTACAACCTGGCCTACACCATCTTCGGCGGCACCGCGCCGCTGATGGCGACCTGGCTGATCGGCGCCACCGGCAGCAATCTCTCGCCGGCGCTCTACCTGATCATGATCGCCCTGCTCGGTCTGATCGGCGGCCTGAGTCTGCCCGAGACTTCGCGCATCGATCTGGACGAGGTCAGCGAAGGCGGTGAAACGGCCTATCGCGCGGTGCGCGGCTAGACCGCTCGTCCCTTGACCGGCACTTCCTCCGGGTCCATCTGCCGATAGGCAAAAGGCCCGGAGTTTCGCCATGCCCGCCGCTCACGATCTGCAACGCTTCCTCGACGCCCAGGCCGACACCTATGCCACCGCCCTGGCGGAGATCCGCGCCGGGCGCAAGCGCAGCCACTGGATGTGGTTCATCTTTCCGCAGATCCAGGGGCTGGGCCGCAGCGAGACGGCGCAGCGCTACGCCATCGCCTCCCGCGACGAGGCCAGTGCCTACCTGGCGCATCCGCTGCTGGGACCGCGCCTGCGGGAGATCACCGCCGCCGCGCTGGAGCATCCGCAGCTGTCGGCCACGGCGCTGTTCGGCCAGCCGGACGATCTCAAATTCCATTCCTGCCTGACCCTCTTCGCCGCCGTGGCCGAAGACCCCGAACCCTTTCGCCAGGCGCTGAAGACCTTTTTCGCCGGCCAGCCGGACGAAGCCACCCTGACGCGACTCTGCTAGCGCCAGAGCTCGGGTAGCGCCCCTTCCCGTCCGGTCACCGGATCAGTCAGTGGCACAGGCACCTGGGCGATCAGTTCGACTGAACGGGCATGGGCGGCCGGATCGGCGCGCTGGGTGATGAAGTCCTGCCGATCGGGCGGATAGGCGCCCACCACCAGGAAGTCCGCGCTGGATTCCAGGTTGCGGTGCCCGGTCCCCGCCGGCAGCACCACCACGTCGCCCGCGGTCACCTCCACATCCTGCCCCTGCTCGCCACCCAGCCGCAGCCGCGCCTGGCCGCGCGCCACGCCAAGGACTTCATGGGCATTGGGGTGATAGTGATGATAATCGTAGACGCCATAGCGCCATTGCGGCGGCCAGGCGTTGTCGGCGAACAGCCGCTCCAGGGCGGCGGCGCGGTCGGAGCCGGCCAGGGGAACCTGGCGATAGAGCAATACGGGCAGGCGACTGTTGGGGATGACGCCATCGTCGGCGAAATGCAGTTGTTCGGGCTGACCGGCACCCACCGGCGCGGCCAGGGCCAGGGCGGCGGGCGCCAGGCCCAGCACCAGGGAAAGGACGGACAGAGACGGACGATGCGGCATGCGGGACTCCCTCGGGGCTTTGCCAATGGAGGCCCGCCTGGTGCCCGGGTTCAGCGCCCGCGACGAGGGGTCAGGCCAGCCATTCCCGCAGCAGCGCCGAGGTGCGCTCCGGCAGTTCCAGCGGCGGCAGGTGACCGCAGTCGTCCAGCACCACCAGACGCGAGTCCTGGATGCCGGCGTGCATCAGCTCGGCTTCGGCCGGCGGGGTCAGCTGGTCCTGGGCGCCCACCACGATCAGGGTCGGGATGCGGATCCCTGCCAGGGTCGGGCGTGAGTCGGGGCGGTCGATGATCGACTGCTGTTGGCGCAGGAAGGCCTCCTTGCCCACCGCCTTGCCCATGGCCAGCACGGTATCGGCCACCGGCGTGCCCAGGCGCGAGGCGTGGATCAGCCGCGGCAAGAGTTGCGGACTGATACCGAGGAAACGCCCGCGCTCGGCCAGTTCGAGCATGGCGCGGCGCTGCGCGGCGCGCTCCGGGGCATCCGGGCTGGCCATGGTGTCGAACAGCGCCAGCCGCGCTACCCGTTCCGGCGCCTGGCGCAGGATCTCGAAGGCCACGTAGCCACCCATGGACAGGGCGCCCAGGGCGAAGCGCGGCGGCGCCTCGGCCAGCACCCGGCGCGCCAGGGCAGGGATGCCCAGGTCGCGGGTGAGGTCGGGAATGAGCACCGGACAGACGTCGGCCAGGTCGGCGGCCTGAGCGGCCCAGAGACGGCTGTCGCAGAGCAGGCCGGGAAGCAGGATCAGCGGAAGGGTATCGGTAGCGGTCATCACTAAGGACTTGAGAGACACTGCGGAAAACGCGCAGTGTAGCGCGGATCACCAGCGAACCCCGTGGGCTTCGCGGGTTCCAAGGGACATTGCCAAGGATCCGGAAACATCCATGCGTACTGAAGGCTTCTTCGACTGGCTCGGCGCCGCGCTCGGCCAGGTCATCCGTTTCATCATCGATCTGTTCGGCTCGGTGCTCGGCGGCCTCGCCGACGCCGTGCACGACTTTCTCCATGGCATGGCCCGCTCCATCGGCATGGACGACTCCTATATCAGCTTCGTGGTCCTGGCCATCGGCCTGCTGCTGCTCTACGCCGCGGTACGCGCCTTCATGGCGCGCTCGGTGGTGGGCGGCGTCATCTGGCTGATTCTCGGCCTGATGGTGA
Organism: Pseudomonas sp. Pso3; assembly: GCF_055393275.1. NCBI lineage: Bacteria > Pseudomonadati > Pseudomonadota > Gammaproteobacteria > Pseudomonadales > Pseudomonadaceae > Pseudomonas > Pseudomonas sp. Pso3. The sequence goes on from NZ_AP043687.1 coordinate 4,518,038, forward strand.
TGAGCTGGCTGATCCGCGGCTGACTGGTCGCCAGGCGGATCGCCTGGCACAGTAGGGCTCTCGCTCGGCACGGACGCCGTCATGACCCCACCCCTTTCCCAGGCCTTGAAGCGCCACTGGCAACGCCTGCGGCCCGGGACCAGCTGCGTTCTCTGCGCCGCCTGGCTGCCGGCCGGACTGCCCCTGTGCGAAGGCTGCGACAGCGAATTGCCCTGGCTCGGCCCCCATTGCCAGGGCTGCGCCCTGCCGCTGCCGGTGGACGGCCTGTTCTGCGGCGGCTGCCTGGCCAAGCCGCCGGCCTTCGACCAGGTGCTGGCGCCCTGGCGCTATGCCTTTCCGGTCGACACCCTGATCAACAGATTCAAGCACCGCGATCACGGCAGTCTCGGCCGTCTGGCCGGGGCGCTGCTGGCGCGGCATCTGCAGCACCTGTTCGACGAAGGCCAGCCGCGCCCGGAGTGCCTGCTGCCCGTTCCTCTCTCGCCCCTGCGCCTGCGCCAGCGCGGCTTCAACCAGGCCGCGCTGCTGGCCGGCTGGCTCGGCAAGTCCTTGAAGGTGCCGGTGGATGGCGGACTGTTGCAGCGGGTGCAGGAGCAGCACAGCCAGCAGGGCCTGAGCGCCAGCGAGCGGCGGCGCAATCTCCGGCAGGCCTTCGCCCTGGTGCAGGACGCCGGGTTGGAGGGTCGCCATCTGGCCTTGGTGGACGACGTCCTCACTACCGGCGCCACCGCCGACAGCCTGGCGCGCCTGCTCAAGCGCGCGGGCGCCCGGCGGGTGGATGTCTATTGCCTGGCGCGGACGCCGCCACCCGGCGAGTAGCGCTGTCACCAAACCGTCATTTAGTCTGACTAGCCTCGCCTGCACACCGTGAGGGAGCCATCAGCATGCACAACGACCAGACCGATCTCGAACGCCTCGTCCAACTGAGCCGCCGGCGCTTCATCGGTGCCGGCGCCCTGGCCGGTGCCGCCCTGTTCCTGGGCGGCGGCCTGCTCGGTCGCAGCGCCCTGGCCGACGCCGTCGGCGAAGCCTCGGGCAATCCACTGATCGGCTTCGCCAACATCCCCGCCTCCACCGCCGACACCCTGGTGGTGCCGCCCGGCTATCGCGCCAGCGTGCTCATCAGCTGGGGTCAGCCGCTGCACGCCGACGGTCCGGCCTTCCGCCCCGATGGCAGCCCGAGCGCCGCCGACCAGGCCGTGCAATTCGGCGACAACAATGACGGCATGGCCTTCTACCCCTTTACGGACGATCCGGATCGGGCGCTGATGGCGATCAACAACGAATACACCAACTACCGCTATCTGCTCAGCCACGGCACGCCGCCCAAGTCCCTGGAAGACACCCGCAAGGCCCAGGCCGCCGAGGGCGTCTCGGTGATCGAGGTGAAGCGCGTGGACGGCCAGTGGCATTTCGTCCAGGGCTCGCCCTACAACCGCCGCGTGCATGGCAACACGCCCATCGCCGTCAGCGGTCCGGCTGCCGGCCATGACCTGCTCAAGACCGCCGCCGACCCGGCCGGACGCGAGGTGCTGGGCACCTTCCAGAATTGCTCCAGCGGCGCCACCCCCTGGCACACCTATCTGACCTGCGAAGAGAACTTCACCGACGTCTTCGGCAGTCGCGATGCCAACCTGAAGTTCGACGCCGCCCAGAAGCGCTACAGCGTCAAGCACGCCAGCGTGGAGAACGACTGGCACCTGCACGACGATCGCTTCGACCTGGCGCAGAATCCCAACGAACTCAATCGTCACGGCTGGATCACCGAAATCGATCCCTTCGATCCCCAGGCCAAGCCGGTCAAGCGCACCGCCCTGGGGCGCTTCAAGCACGAGAACGCCGCCCTCGCCCGCACCCGCGATGGCCGCGTGGTGGTCTACATGGGCGACGACGAACGTGGCGAATTCATCTACAAGTTCGTCAGCCGCGAGCCCCTGCAGGACGATCCCAAGGCCAATCGCGATCTGCTCGACCACGGTACCCTCTATGTCGCCCGGTTCGACGAGGGCGATCGTGATCCCAACCGCCCCAAGGGTCGCGGCCAGTGGCTGCCGCTGGTGCATGGCGAGAACGGCCTGACCGCCGCCAACGGCTTCGCCAGCCAGGCCGAGGTGCTCATCCACGCCCGCCAGGCCGGCACCCAGGTCGGCGCCACGCGCATGGACAGACCCGAGTGGATCGCCGTCAGCCCCAAGGACGGCCAGGTCTATTGCACCCTGACCAACAACACCAAGCGCGGCGAGGACGGCATGTCGGTGGGCGGCCCCAATCCCCGCGCCAACAACCTCTACGGCCAGATCGTGCGTTGGCGCGAGAGCGGCGACGATGCCGCGGCCCTGAGCTTCGACTGGGATCTGTTCGTCATCGCCGGCAATCCCAAGGTGCACCCGGGCAAGCCGGAAGCGGGCTCCCAGCAGATCAACGCCGAGAACATGTTCAACAGCCCCGATGGCCTGGGCTTCGACGCCGCCGGCCGGCTGTGGGTGCTCACCGACGGCAAGTACAGCAACAAGGGTGACTACGAGGGCATGGGCAACAACCAGATGCTCTGCGCCGATCCGCGCAGCGGCGAGATGCGCCGCTTCCTGGTCGGTCCGGTCGGCTGCGAGGTCACCGGCCTGGCCTTTTCGCCGGACTACAAGACGATGTTCGTCGGCATCCAGCACCCGGGCGAGGAAGGGGGCTCGACCTTTCCCGAGGCCCAGCCGAACGGCCAGCCACGCTCTTCGGTAATGGTCATCAGCCGCGAAGACGGTGGTGTGATCGGCGCCTGACCGGCGAGCGGATAGCGCTCGAGCCTTCGCCATGGGGCTCGGGCATGCGCTAGCATCTCCCGGATGCAGGGTGGCAATCGCCATCGTCCCCCGTGACCGAGGAGCGCGCCATGTCTCATCCGTTCGAAAATCTGAGTCCCGACCTCGTCATCGACGCCATCGAAAGCCTGGGCTATCTCAGCGATGCCCGGGTACTGGCCCTCAACAGCTACGAGAACCGCGTTTATCAGATCGGCATCGAAGGCGAGACCCCGCTGATCGCCAAGTTCTATCGCCCGGATCGCTGGACCGACGCGGCCATTCTGGAAGAGCACGCCTTTTCTGCCGAACTGGAAGAGCGCGAGGTGCCGGTGGTCGCGCCCCTGCAGCGCGACGGCCAGACGCTGTTCAATCATGCCGGCTTTCGCTTCGCGCTCTTTCCCCGCCGCGGCGGCCGGGCGCCGGAGCCGGGTGATCTCAATCAGCTGCATCGACTCGGCCAGCTGCTGGGTCGCCTGCACGCGGTGGGCGCCAGCCGCCCCTTCCAGCACCGCGAGACGCTGGACGTCCAGGGCTATGGCCATGCCTCGCTGGACACGCTGCTGACCGGCAACTTCATTCCCCAGAGCCTGCTGCCAGCCTATGAATCAGTGGCGCGCGACCTGCTGCAGCGTCTCGACGAACTCTTCGAAAGCGTCAGCTACGACGTCATCCGCCTGCACGGCGACTGCCATCCGGGCAACCTGCTCTGCCGCGATGACGCCTACCATATCGTCGACCTCGACGACTGCCGCCACGGTCCGGCCATGCAGGATCTCTGGATGCTGCTGGCCGGCGATCGCCAGGAGCGGCTGACGCAGCTGTCCGAGCTGATGGACGGCTACGAGGAATTCCACGACTTCCAGCCGCGCGAACTGGCCCTGATCGAGGGGCTGCGCACCCTGCGGCTGATGCACTACAGCGCCTGGCTGGCACGTCGCTGGGACGATCCGGCCTTTCCCAAGAGCTTTCCCTGGTTCGGCAGCGAACGCTACTGGGGCGACCAGATCCTCACCCTGCGCGAACAACGCGCCGCCCTGGACGAGGCGCCATTGCGGCTGTTCTAGGCTTGCTGCGACGCAGTGGAAAAGGCTGCGCCGTTTTCCACGCTACAGGCCCGGATACCCCTCTCCCTCTGGGAGAGGGCTGGGGTGAGGGTAAGCCGTGCGATGAACTCTTCAGTGGAAAAGGCTGCGTCGTTTTCCACGCTACGGGCCCGGATACCCCCTCTTCCTCCGGGAGAGGGCTGGGGTGAGGGTAAGCCGTGCGATGAACTCTTCAGTGGAAAAGGCTGCGCCGTTTTCCACGCTACAGGCCCGGATACCCCCTCTCCCTCCGGGAGAGGACTGGGGTGAGGGTAAGCCGTGCGATGAACTCTTCAGTGGAAAAGGCTGCGTCGTTTTCCACGCTACAGGCGCGGATACCCCCTCTCCCTCCGGGAGAGGGTTGGGGTGAGGGTAGGACCCGCGATGAACTCTTCAGTGGAAAAGGCTGCGTCGTTTTCCACGCTACGGGCTCGGATACCCCCTCTCCCTCTGGGAGAGGGCGGGGGTGAGGGTAGGCCCGAGATGAACTTTTCAGTGGAAAAGGCTGCGCCGTTTTCCACGCTATGGCCTCGGATACCACCTCTTCCTCCGGGAGAGGGCTGGGGTGAGGGTAAGCCGTGCGATGAACTCTTCAGTGGAAAAGGCTACGCCGTTTTCCACGCTACGGGCTCGGATACCCCCTCTCCCTCTGGGAGAGGGCGGGGGTGAGGGTAGGACCCGCGATGAGCTCTTCAGTGGAAAAGACCGTGCCGTTTTCCACGCTACAGCACTGATCGCGGCCATGGGCCGCTCCTACGGTTACATCAAACCTGTTGGAGCGGCCGCATCGGCGGGCCGCCATGGCCGCGATAGCGCAGTGGCGCAGCAGGCAAACGCTTGCTGTCGTCACTCCCACATCACACCGCCCCTTAGGCTATCCTGCCCGGACAAGAACGTTGCCTGCCTAAGGACCTCTCATGTCTGCCTTGCGCCAGGGTTATGCCCTGGGCCTCACCGCCTATGGGCTATGGGGCTTGTTTCCGCTGTTCTTCAAGCTGCTGGCGGCCCTGCCGGCGACCGAAATCCTGTTCCAGCGCATCCTCTGGTCCGCCCTGTTCAGCGCCTTGCTGCTGCTGGTCTGGCGCCATCGCGGCTGGTGGGCGGAGTTGCGCGCCCACCCGCGACGGCTGCTCTGGCTGGCGCTGTCCGGCGCCCTGGTGGCCTGCAACTGGCTGGTCTACATCTGGGCGGTCAACAACGCCCATGTGGTCGAGGCCAGCCTGGGCTACTACATCAATCCGCTGGTCAACATCCTGCTCGCCCTGGTGATCCTCGGTGAACGCCTGCGGCCGCTGCAGTGGATCGCCGTGGGCCTGGCGGTGCTCGGCGTCGCCCAGCAACTGTGGACCCTGGGGCAACTGCCTTGGGTCTCCCTGGCGCTGGCGCTGACTTTCGCCTTCTATGGCCTGGTGCGGCGGCAGACGCCGGTAGCCGCGCTGCCGGGCATGGTGGTGGAGAGCTGGATGCTGGTGCCGATCGCCCTGGTCGCGCTGCCGCTGCTGACCCCGGGGGTGAGTCTGCAGGCGGAGACCTGGCAATCCTCGCTAGGCCTGCTGATCGTGCTGGCCGGGCCGGTCACCCTGATCCCGTTGCTGTGCTTCAATGCCGCGGCGCGCAAGCTGCCCTATTCGACCCTGGGCTTCCTGCAGTACCTGGCGCCGACCCTGGTGCTGATCCAGGCGGTCTGGCTCTACGACGAACCCTTCCCCCGCGAGCGGCTGTTCGCCTTCATCTGCATCTGGACGGGCCTTGCCGTGTTCAGCTTCGATCTCTGGCGCGCCAGTCGCAAGCTGAAGGCCGGATAGCAGAACGCCCCTCTCAAGGGGCGTTCGTCACCGCTGCGGCGCCGATCAGGCTTCGCCGGCGGTCTGCATGCGCGCCAGTTCCTGGGCGTAGAGGGCGTCGAAGTTCACCGGCTGCAGCATCAGCGCGGGGAAGGAGCCACGCACCACCATGTTGTCCAGCGCTTCACGGGCGTAGGGGAACAGGATGTTGGGGCAGAAGGCGCCCAGGGCATGGGCCATGGAGGCGGCGTCCAGGCCCTTGATCAGGAAGATGCCACCCTGCTGCACTTCAGCGATGAAGGCGGTCTCTTCGTTGTTCTTGACGGTCACGGTCAGGGTCAGCACCACTTCGTGGAAGTCGTCGCCCAGGGTCTTCTGGCGGGTGGCCAGGTCCAGGTTGACGTTGGGCTGCCAGTCCTGACGGAAGATCTCGGGGCTCTTGGGCGCTTCGAAGGACAGGTCGCGGATGTAGATGCGTTGCAGTGAGAACTGAGCGCCGTCTTCCTGGGCGCCATTGGCTTGGTCGGTCATGGTAGGGCCTTGAGTGATGAGTGTTGGTCAGGCGGACAGCAGCGGATCGAGACGTCCGCTTCGGTCTAGGGCATAGAGATCGTCGCAACCGCCGACGTGGGTGCTGCCGACCCAGATCTGCGGCACGCTGGTGCGACCGGCCTTGCGGGCCATCTCGCTGCGCAGCGCCGGCTGGCCGTCGACGGAGACTTCCCGGTAGGCCACGTTCTTGCGATCGAGCAGGTGCTTGGCACGATGGCAATAGGGACACCAGGCACTGGTATAGATGACGACGTCAGACATGCGCGGTCTCCAGTGGCCGATGAGGCGGCCACGCTAGGGGTTCACTTCACCAGGGGCAGATTCTCTGCACGCCAGGTGGCGATGCCGCCGTTCAGCCGAGCGGCGGTGAAGCCGGCCTTCTGCAGATCGCCGCACACGGCGCCGGCCTGCTGGCCGGCGCTGTCCACCACGATCAGGGTCTTGGCCTTGTGCTTCTCCAGTAGAGACAGGCTGCTGGCGACTTTCTCCTGGGCGATGTTCAACGCGCCGACGATATGCCCGGCGGCGAAGTCCTTGCTCGGGCGGATGTCGAGCACCACGCCCTCTTCGCGATTGACCAGATTGGTGAGTTCGCCAGTGGACAGGCTGCGCCCGCCCCGACGGGTCTCGTTGAACAGCATCAGGGCGACGATGGCGAGGAAGGCGGCGACGAGCAGCGGATGATGGGTGGCGAATTCGACCACCCGACCGAGAAATTCCATAATGAAAGAACTATCCAAGGAGGGCTAAAAATGCTGGCCAGTATACACAGCCCCCCGATGGCGCCATACCCTCGCCGCCCCCGGGTTATCCGCAGGTAACCAGCTCATCCCGAACTGCCTCCTTGGCGGCTTCCGTCGCTCTGCCTAGGCTTGGCTTCCCTTCATTTCCGAGGAATCCAGCCATGACCTCCATCGCCCTGCTCGGCGCCACCGGTAACGTCGGCAGTCGCTTGCTCGATGAAGCCCTCTCCCGTGGCCACCGGGTCACCGCCCTGGTGCGGGAACCCGCGCGCCTGGCGTCCCGTGCCGACCTGAACGTGGTTGCCGGAGACGTCAAGGATCCGCAGGCGGCCAAGGCGCTGTCCGGCCATGACGTGCTGGTCAGCAGCCTGAGATTCGCCGACATCGCACCGGATACGCTGATCGACTTCGCCAGAGCCACTGGCATCCCGCGCCTGCTGATCGTTGGCGGCGCCGCCAGCCTGAAGCTGCCGGACGGCTCGCGACTGTTCGATGCGCCGGCCTTTCCCGCGGAATACCGCAGCGAAGCCGGGGCCGGTATCGCTACCCTGGACGCCCTGCGCGGGGTCAGCGACCTCGACTGGGTCTTCGTCAGTCCGCAGATGGTCTTCGCCCCGGGCACCCGCACGGGCCGCTTCCGCCTGGGCGACGATACCCTGCTGTTCGATGCGGCCGGGGACAGCCACATCTCCTACGAAGACTTCGCCGTGGCCCTGCTCGACGAGGTCGAACGTCCCGTTCATCACCGTACCCGCTTCACCGTCGGCTACTGAAACGGAAATGCCCCCTCGTTCGCAGCCTGGCCGCCTGGTCGGGCCGTGAACGCTGAACGGCGTGCCTTGCCGTTTTTTTTGCCGGATGTGACGGGCATACTAGGCGCTTCGCCCTAGAAACGTACGACCTCGCATGCGCCGTGTTCTCGCCCTTCTCCTGCTTGCCAGCGTTCTCGCTCCCGCCCTGGCCGACGATCGCGCCGATACCCAGCGGCAGATCGAGCAGACCCGCCGGGAAATCCAGGAGATGCAGAAGGTCCTCAAGCAGGTGCAGGCCGAGAAGTCCGGCGTGCAGAAGCAGCTGCAGGGCACCGAGACCCAGATGGGCGAGCTGGAAAAGCAGGTGGACTCGCTGCAGAAGCAGCTGGAGAACGGCGAAAAAAAGCTGCAAGAGCTGGACGGGCGCAAGAAGAAGCTCGACCAGTCTCGCGCTGAGCAACAACAGCTGATCGCCGTGCAGGTGCGGGCCGCCTACCAGAGCGGACGCCAGGAATACCTCAAGCTGCTGCTCAACCAGGAGCATCCGGAAAAGGTCAGCCGCACCCTCACCTACTACAACTACCTGAATCGCACCCGGCTGGATCAGCTCGCCACCTTCAACGACACCCTGCGCGAGATCCGCGAGGTGGAACAGGGCATCCAGCAGGAGCAGAGCGACCTGGTCGCCCGTCGCGAAGACCTGGAAAAGCGTCAGGCGGAGCTGGCCGAGGTACGCAAGGAGCGCCAGGCGGCGCTGGCCAAGATCAACGCGGACTACCGCGACAAGAGTCGCGAGATCGAGAACCGCGAGCAGGATCAGGCCGCGCTGAACAAGGTGCTCAAGACCATCGAGGAAACCCTCGCGCGCCAGGCCCGCGAAGCGGAGGAAGCCCGTCAGCGGCAACTGGCCGAAGCCCGCGCCGCCGAAGCACGGGAAGCGGCACTGCGCCAGGCGCAAAGCGAGCCGAAAGCCCCGCGCCCCTCGAACGCCCCGGAACTGGCGGTGTCTAGTGCAGCACCTGCCTATGGCGGCGCCTTCGCCAATGCCCGCGGCAAGCTGCCCTGGCCGGTCGATGGCCGTCTGGTGGCGCGTTTCGGCAGTGCCCGCGGCGACGACCCCCGCGCGAAATGGGACGGTGTCCTGATCGCAGCCGGAGCCGGTACCCGGGTCAAGGCGGTGCACGATGGCCGGGTGGTCTTCGCCGACTGGCTAAGAGGCGCCGGCCAACTGGTTATCATCGATCATGGGAATGGCTATCTCAGCCTGTACGGACATAATCAGAGCCTGCTCAAGTCTGCGGGTGACGTGGTCAAGGCCGGGGATGCCATCGCGACCGTCGGCGCCAGCGGCGGTCAGGAAGCCTCCGCCTTGTACTTCGCCATCCGCCAACAGGGCCGCCCGACGGACCCGGTCATCTGGTGCCGTGCTCAGGGATAGTGCGACACACCTCGGTTTAGGAGCTGCACATGCCGCATCGCTTTCGTCCCACCGTCCTGGTCCTCGCCCTGCTGTTCAGCGGCGTCGGAGTCGTCCAGGCGCAATCGTCGCAGAGCACGCCGGCTGCGGTGACGCCGGTCGCACCGGGCGCCGCGCCCGCGGCCCCGGCCAGTGCTCCGCTGCCGCTGGACGAGCTGCGCACCTTCGCCGAGGTGTTCGACCGCATCAAGGCCGCCTATGTGGAGCCGGTGTCGGACAAGGTCCTGCTGGAGAACGCCATCAAGGGCATGCTCAGCAACCTGGATCCGCATTCCGCCTATCTGGAACCCAAGGACTTCGCCGAACTGCAGGAAACCACCAGCGGTGAATTCGGCGGCCTGGGCCTGGAAGTCGGCCAGGAGAACGGCTTCATCAAGGTGGTCTCGCCCATCGACGACACCCCGGCGGCCAAGGCGCGCCTGCAACCGGGCGACCTGATCGTCAAGATCGACGGCCAGCCCACCAAGGGCCAGGCCATCAACGAAGCCGTCGACAAGATGCGCGGCAAGCCGGGCAGCCCCATCGTACTGACCATCGTCCGCGGTGGCGGCCAGCCGTTCGACGTCAAGCTGGCGCGGGCGGTGATCAAGGTCAACAGCGTCAAGAGCCAGCTGCTCGAATCCGGCTACGGCCTGCTGCGCATCTCGCAGTTCCAGGTCAATACCGGCGAAGAGACGGTCAAGGCGCTCGGCAAGCTGCGTCAGGAGAACAAGGGCAAGCTCAAGGGCCTGATCCTCGACCTGAGAAACAACCCGGGCGGGGTCCTGCAGTCGGCGGTCGAGGTGGCCGATGCCTTCATGACCCACGGTCTGATCGTCTACACCAAGGGCCGCCTGCCCAACTCCGAGCTGCGCTTCTCGGCCGATGCCGCCGATCCCAGCGAGAAGGTGCCACTGGTGGTGCTGATCAATGGCGGCAGCGCCTCGGCCGCGGAAATCGTCGCCGGTGCCCTGCAGGATTCCAAGCGCGGCATCCTCATGGGCACCGACAGCTTCGGCAAGGGTTCGGTGCAGACGGTGCTGCCGCTCAACAACGACCGCGCGCTCAAGCTCACCACGGCGCTCTACTACACGCCGAGCGGGCGCTCCATCCAGGCCCAGGGCATCACCCCGGACATCGCCGTGGCGCCGGCCAAGGTCACCCCGCAGAGCGGCGGCGACGAATACTTCCGCGAAGCCGATCTGGCCGGTCACCTGGGCAATGGCAATGGCGGCGCCGATCGGCCCACCGGCAGCAAGGCGCCCAACCAGAGTCCGCGGCCGCAGGATGACGACTTCCAGCTCTCCCAGGCGCTGTCGCTGCTCAAGGGACTCAACGTCACCCATACCCCGTGAGGGCGGGACGCTGGCTACTGGCCGGGGCGCTCGCCCTGGTCGGTACCCTCGCCCAGGCCGCCACCGCGCAGCTGACCATCGTCATCGACGACCTCGGGCAGAATCCGGCGCGGGACCGGCAGGTCCTGGCCCTGCCCGCGCCGGTGGTCCTGGCGATCATCCCCGAGACCCGCTACGCCGCCGAACTGGCCACCGCGGCCCACCGCGCCGGACGCACCGTGCTGCTGCACCTGCCCATGGACCCGGCCGGCGGTCCCTATGCCTGGCATCCGGAGATGTCCTCGGCCGAGCGCCTGCAACGCCTGGACCGGGCGCTGGAACGGGTACCCGAGGCGGATGGGGTGAACAATCATGAAGGTAGTCGCATGACCGCGGACCGCCCCGCCATGGCCGAGTTGATGCAGGTCCTGCAGGAGCGTCACCTGCTGTTTCTCGACAGCCGCACCAGCGCGGCCACCGTGGCCGCGGCGGAAGCCCAGAAGATCGGCCTGGCCAGCGTCTCGCGCGATGTCTTTCTCGACAACGACGCCACCCCGGCGGCGGTGGCGGCCCAGCTGGCCGAAGGCGTGCGCCTGGCCCAGCGCCAGGGCAGCGCGGTGCTGATCGGCCATCCGCACCCGGCGACCCTGGCGGTGCTGGCCCAGCAGTTGCCGCTGCTCAAGGCTCAGGGCGTGGAGGTCATCGACCTGCCGCAGATGATCGCCCTGCGGGCCAACCAGGCCATGCCCGGGCACGGCCGCGCCGGTCGCTATCGCTAGCGAGCGGCCTCCAGGCGTCAGAGGTAGTTGTTGGTGATGCTGTCGATCACTCCTTCCTTGCGCATCTGCTCCAGCGCCGCCCTGAGGCGTATCACCACCTCGTCAGGGGTGTCCTTGTTCAACGCCAGATACTGATCCACCTCGTTGAAGCGCAGCAGCGTCTGCAAGCCGGTCACCCCCTGCTGCTTGGCGAGATAGCGGCCGACAGGATCGGCGGTAGCCCAGATGTCGATCTGGCCTTTCACCAGTTTGTCGACGTTCTCCTGATCGCGCAGGGCGTCGATGACCGGAATGCCCTGGGCGGTCAGCGTCTTGCTGATCACATCGTTGCGATAGGTACCGATGCGATAGCGGGCGGCGTCCTTGAGCGTCTTGACGTCCAGCTTGCTGCCAGGCAGCGCCTGCAGGGTCCAGCTCGAGCGGCCGAAAGGGCCCACCCATTTGAACTGATCCTTGCGCGCCTCGGTGTAGGCCACGGAGAAGAGGCCGTAGTTGGGCGTCTCCTGGGTCAGCCGATAGATGCGGTCCCAGGGGAAGCGCAGCGAAAGGCTGTACTTGATGCCGGCCCGCTTGAACATCTCGCGGACGATATCGGTGGCGATACCGTCAATGGCGTCATCGCGGGCGAAGTTCTTGTCATCGACCGACATGTTGAAGGGAGGATAATTCTCGGTCAGGAGCACGACCTGGTAGTAATCCGGCAACTCGGCCCGGGCCTGGGTCAGACCCAGGGTGCAACCCAACACCACACCTGCAAGACGCAACCACAGCTTTTGCATTGCAACTCCCTGGCGACGCACGGCCGCATTTCCGAGGTTTCGTCGAATATCCCTTTACAACATTCAGTGCTCACTGCCGCTGGCTGCGCCGCGGTCGTCAGTCTTGCGTCGATCCCGGTCTAGCCGCCTGGCCGATCTGGAATTCCTTGCGTCCACGCCCACCGCCAGGCGGCGCACTAGAGATAGTTGTTGGTGATGCTATCGACCAGACCTTCCTGGCGCATGGCATCCAGCGCCTGCTGCAGGCGGGTCACCACCTCGTCGGGGGTGTCCTTGTTCAAGGCCAGGTAGAGGTCGGATTCCTGGAAGCTGAGCAGGGTCTGCAGATTGCTGACGCCCTGCTGCTTGGCCAGGTAGCGGGCGACCACGTCGGTGGTGGCCCAGACGTCGATCTCGCCCTTCTGCAACTTGGCGATGTTCTCCTGATCACGCAGGGCATCGATGGGAACGATGCCCTTCTCCTGGATCATCAGGCTCACCGCGGAATTCTTGTAGGCACCGACGCGCAGCCGGGCCGCCGTGGCCAGGTCCGGCACCTTGAGGGTGCTGCCGGACAGCGCCATGAACACCTTGCGGGTCTTGCCCAGCGGCCCGACCCACTTGAACAGCGGCAGCCTCGACTCGGTGCGCGACACGGAGAACAGCGCGTAGTTGGGGCTCTCCAGGGTCAGGTTGTAGATGCGATCCCAGGGAAAGCGCAGCGAGAGGTTGTAGTCGATCCCGGCGCGCTTGAACATTTCGCGCACCAGATCGGCGCTGATGCCGTCGATGGCATCGTCACGCGCGAAGTTCTTGTCGTCCACCGCCATGTTGAAGGGCGGGAAGTTCTCGGTCAGCAGCACCACGCGATAGCCCGCTGGCAATTCCGCCCGGGCCGTCCCCAGGCCCAGGGTGCAACTCAACAGTACGGCGGCGATGGCCAACCAGGACTTGCGCATAGCTCTCTCCTCAGGCGACCGTCCGCGCCGATCGCTCGGCCCGCCGGGATCACAGATAACGATTGAAGATGGTCTGAACCGCGCCGCTCTGGCGCATCTCGTCGAGGGCCTTTTGCAGCTTCTGTACCACCTCGTCGGGGGTCTGCTTGTTCAGCGCCAGGAACAGCTCGCCGCTGTTGAAGCGCAGCAGCATCTTGAGTCCGGTCACGTCTTCCTGGCGGGCCAGGTAGCGGCCGGCGGGATCGCCGGTGGCCCAGACATCGATCTGTCCCTTGACCAGGCGCTGCACGTTTTCCTGATCGCGCAGCGCGAGATCAGGCTGGAAGCCCTGCTGGGCGAGACTCTCGGCGATGGCGTCGCCCTTGTAGGCGCCGATCTTGAGCTGCTGCTTGCGGACGTCGTCCAGGCTGCGCAGCTGCAGGTGGCTGTCGGCGCGCCCGAGCAGCACCCAGTCGTCCGGGCCGATGGGACCGACCCACTTGAACAGCCCCTCGCGCTCGGGCAGCCGCGCGGTGACGAAGACCCCGTGGTCGGGCTGATCCAGGGCCATGCCGTAGATCCGCTCCCAGGGAAATCTCAGGGTGAGGTTGTAAGAGATGCCGGCGCGCTGGCACATCTCGCGGACCATGTCGACGGCGATGCCCTTGAGCTCGCCCTCGCGGGCGAAGTTCTTGCCATCCACGGAGAAGTTGTAGGGCGGGAAGTTTTCCGTCAGCAGCGTCAGCTGATAACCCGCCGGTAGCTCCGCCCTGACCGCAGTCGTCGATACCAGCAGCAAACCGGCCAAGCAGGCCCAGATTCCCTTGCGCACGCCCCTCTCCCTGCCGGCACCGCCGGTGCTTAAGATTTTGTGGAGCGTATCACAATCCCTTTTTCGGCCAGGTACCGTTTAGCCTCGGGAATGGTGCATTCGCCGAAATGGAAGATGCTCGCCGCCAGCACCGCAGAGGCCTTGCCTTCGAGGATGCCGTCGGCCAGGTGCTGCAGATTGCCGACGCCGCCGGAGGCGATCACTGGGATGCCCACCGCCTCGCTGACGGCGCGGGTCACGCCCAGGTCGAAGCCGTTCTTCATGCCGTCCTGGTCCATGCTGGTGAGCAGGATCTCGCCGGCGCCCAGGCCTTCCATCTTCTGCGCCCAGGCCACGGCGTCGAGGCCGGTGGGCTTGCGTCCGCCATGGGTGAAGATCTCCCAGCGCGGCGTCTCGCCCGGGCCGCTGACGCGCTTGGCATCGATGGCGACCACGATGCACTGGGAGCCGAAGCGCGCCGCGGCTTCACCGACGAATTCCGGGGTGAAGACCGCCGCGGTGTTGATGGAGACCTTGTCGGCCCCGGCATTGAGCAGGTTGCGGATGTCCTGCACGGTGCGCACGCCGCCGCCCACGGTCAGCGGGATGAACACCTGACTGGCCATGCGCTCCACGGTGTGCAGGGTGGTATCACGACCCTGGTGGCTGGCGGTGATGTCGAGAAAGGTGATCTCGTCGGCGCCCTGCTCGTTGTAGCGGCGGGCGATCTCCACCGGATCACCGGCATCGCGGATGTTCTCGAACTTGACGCCCTTGACCACGCGGCCATTGTCCACGTCCAGGCAGGGGATGATGCGTTTCGCCAGCGCCATGTTGCTCTCCAGAAAACGAAGTCAGGTACGTTGCAAGGTGGCGTGCTCCGCCAGCTCAGCCTCGATGAATGCGGCGATCATTGCCCGATAGACCTGCTCGACCACCACAGGCGATGCGCCTGCCTCGGCAGCCAGCGCCTTGACCTTGGCGATGACCTGCTCGACGCGTTGTGGCGCACGCACGGCGTCATCGTCCTTCTTGAAGCGCGCGGCCTGGCTGACATAGGCGCCACGGGCCGCCAGCAGCTGAACGATCTGCTGATCGAGATCGTCGATCGCCGTGCGGACCTCATCGAGCGAAGAGCATTCGATCACCGCCGCGCCCTCAGACCTTGAAGTTGTCGCACAGCGCCTGGGCCTCGGCGACGTCGAGGGTGCCCTCGTAGATCGCACGGCCGGTGATGGCGCCGATGATGCCCGGGCTGCGGGCGTCGAGCAGGTTCTGGATGTCACCCAGGTTGTGGATGCCGCCGGAGGCGATCACCGGGATGCTGGTGGCTTCGGCCAGGGCGCGGGTGGCCGGCACGTTGCAGCCCTGCATCATGCCGTCGCGGGCGATATCGGTGTAGACGATGGCGCTGACGCCGTCGGCTTCGAAGCGGCGGGCCAGGTCGGTGACCTGCAATTCGCTGACCTCGGCCCAGCCGTCGGTGGCGACGAAGCCGTCCTTGGCGTCCAGGCCGACGATGACCTTGCCGGGGAAGGCGCGGCAGGCTTCAGCGACGAATTCCGGCTGCTTGACCGCCTTGGTGCCGATGATCACGTAGCTGACGCCGGCGCGGACATAGTGCTCGATGGTCTCCAGCGAGCGGATGCCGCCGCCGATCTGGATCGGCAGGCCGGGATAGCGCCTGGCGATGGCGGTCACCACCTCGCCATTGACCGGCTGGCCTTCGAAGGCGCCGTTGAGATCCACCAGGTGCAGCCGGCGGCAGCCACCGTCGACCCACTGGGCGGCCATGGCCACGGGATCGTCGGAGAACACGGTGGAATCTTCCATGCGCCCCTGGCGCAGGCGGACGCAGGCACCGTCCTTGAGGTCGATGGCGGGGATGATCAGCATGGCAATACCTTGGCTCGGGGTGAGGGCGATCTAGGGCTTTTCCAGCGCCCAGATGTCGCTTTCCAGGCTGTCGACACGCTCCCTGAGCAGGGTCTGCACGTCGGCAACCGCCTTGTTGTAGTACAGCGGCCCGCACTCGCGGGCGAAGAAATCCAGCAGTTCCTCGACTTCGAACCGCCCCAGGCGGACCTCGAAGCGGTCGTCCAGCAGGGTCTGCAAGGCCGTGACCAGGCGCTGGCTCTGCTCGGGATCGAGCGTCACCAGCGGCGCGGGCGGCTTGCGCGCCATTACCAGCGGCCGTCCCAGGCGAGGAAGTTGGCATAGAGCTGCAGGCCGCAGTCGGCGCTCTTCTCGGGGTGGAACTGGGTGGCGAAGCGCGAGCCGTCGGCCAGCGCCGCGGCGAAATCCAGGCCATAGTGGCCGCGACCGACCACCTGGCGCGGATTACCGGCCTCGACATAGAAGCTGTGCACGAAATAGAAGCGGGCGCGATCGGGGATGCCGTGCCAGAGCGGATGGTCGAGCACATGGCTGACCTCGTTCCAGCCCATGTGCGGCACCTTGAGGGTCTCGCCCTCTTCCTGCATGCCGCCCGGGAAACGCCGTACGGCGCCGGGGAACAGGCCGATGCAATCCACGCCGCCGTTCTCTTCGCTGCGCTGCATCAGCGCCTGCATGCCGACGCAGACGCCGAGGAAGGGACGGTCCTGGCTGACTTCGCGGACCAGCTCATCGATGCCCTGGCGGCGGATCTCGGCCATGCAGTCGCGGATGGCGCCGACGCCGGGCAGGACGATGCGGTCCGCCTCGCGGATCACCGCGGGATCGCCGGTCACCAGTACCTGGTGGCTACCGGCATGCTCCAGGGCCTTGGCCACGGAGTGCAGGTTGCCCATGCCATAGTCGATGACGGCTACCGTCTGCATCACAGGCACCCCTTGGTGGAGGGCATGACGCCGGCCATGCGCGGGTCTTCGGCAAGGGCCATGCGCAGGGCGCGGCCAAAGGCCTTGAACACCGTCTCGATCTGGTGGTGGCTGTTGACGCCGCGCAGGTTGTCGACATGCAGGGTCACCTGGGCGTGATTGGTGAAGCCCTGGAAGAATTCGAGGAACAGGTCGACGTCCATGCGACCCACGGTGGCGCGGGTGAAGGGCACGTTCCAGTGCAGCCCGGGCCGGCCGGAAAAGTCGATGACCACCCGCGACAGGGCTTCGTCCAGGGGCACATAGGCATGGCCATAGCGCTGGATGCCCTTCTTGTCGCCGACCGCCTTGGCGAAGGCCTGGCCGAGGGTGATGCCGATGTCTTCCACCGTGTGGTGGTCGTCGATGTGCAGGTCGCCGCGGCAGTGGATATCGAGGTCGATCAGCCCGTGGCGGGCGATCTGGTCGAGCATGTGCTCGAGGAAGGGGACCCCGGTGTCGAAGCGCGCTGCGCCCGTGCCGTCCAGATCCAGGGATACCTTGACCTGGGTCTCCAGGGTGTTGCGCTCGACGGTTGCCTTGCGTTCGGCCATAGCCTGCTCCGCGAAAATCGGTGGGCGAAAGGGCCGATATTATAGGGGCGCGGGGGCTGGATCGAAAGCGCGGCGGGACGAGGCGTCCCACCGCGAGGGGCGCCCGCCTGGGGACGCCCCGTTACCGTCCGGTTCGGCTGTGACTCAGCTGAACAGGGCGGCGGTCTTTTGCAGGGTGATCCAGATGCCCCAGGCCAGCGGGATGCCCACGGCCAGCCAGGCGGCGATGGCCAGCGGCTTGGTCTTGGGATCGGCGCTCCACTCCAGCACCTGGGCGCTGCCGGCGTTGCTGTCGTGGCCATTGGCGCGCTCGACGGCGAGTTCGGCTTCGGTCATGAAGTGCTTGTCGGCCACCGGACGCACCATCAGGTTGCAGATGAAGCCCAGCACCAGCAGACCGGCCAGGATGTACAGGGTGATGTCGTACACCTGGGCGCGGGGGATGCCCATGCTCAGCTGATACTCGCGCAGGTAGTTGACCAGCACCGGACCGAAGACGCCGGCGGCGGCCCAGGCGGTGAGCAGGCGACCGTGGATGGCGCCGACCATCTGGGTACCGAACAGGTCGGCGAGGTAGGCCGGCACGGTGGCGAAACCACCGCCGTACATGGACAGGATCAGGCAGAAGGCGAAGACGAACAGCGCCACGCTGCCGAGGTGACCGGTCCAGGGCACGATGGCATAGAGCACGAAGCCCAGGGTGAAGAAGACGAAGTAGGTCATCTTGCGGCCGATGTAATCGGAGAAGGATGCCCAGAAGAAGCGACCGCCGATGTTGAACAGGCTCAGCAGACCGGTGAAGCCGGCGGCGATGGCGGCGATCTGCTTGAGCTGATCGGCGCTGAGTTCACCGTAGGCCAGGCCGTTGCCCAGCAGACGACCACCGAAGACTTCCTGCAGCAGCGGCGACGCCATGCCGAGGATGCCGATGCCGGCGGTCACGTTCAGGCAGAGCACGGCCCAGACCAGCCAGAACTGCGGGATGCCCCAGATCTTGCTCACGTGGACGTGGCGATTGGTGATCATGGCGTTCTGCGCCTTCTTGGTCGAAGGCGTCCAGCCGGCGGGTTTCCAGCCGGTCGGCGGTACGCGATAGCCCAGGGCACCGCTCATCATGAACACGAAGTAGACCACCGCCATGACCAGGAAGGCCTGCCAGACGCCGACCTCGGTCGCCGAGGCGAAGTGGCGCATCAGCAGGTCGGCCAGGGGGGCACCCACCATGGCGCCGCCACCGAAGCCCATGATGGCCATGCCGGTGGCCATGCCGCGCTTGTCCGGGAACCACTTGATCAGGGTCGACACCGGCGAGATGTAGCCCAGACCGAGTCCGATACCGCCGATCACGCCCGAACCCAGCCACAGCATCCAGATCTGGTGGGTATAGATGCCCAGGGCGGAGATCAGCAGACCACCGCACCAGCACAGGGCCGAGACGACCCCGGCCTTGCGGGGACCGGCGTGTTCCAGCCAGCCACCGAAGAGGGCGGCCGAGCAGCCGAGAAAGATGAAGAACAGGGTGTAGATCCAGCCGAGCTGGGAGATCTTCCAGTCACAGGTGGCACTGAAGATCTGCTCGAAGAAGCCCATCTCGACCGGGCAGGCCACGGCGGCGGTGATGCCGATCGCCTTGGACAGCGGCAGCCAGAAGACCGAGAAGCCGTAGGCCATGCCGATGCACAGGTGGATGGCTAGGGCGGCCGGCGGGACCAGCCAGCGGTTGAAACCGGGCCGGGCGACGATGCGCTCCTTGGAAAGGAAAGCCGGACGTGCCGAAGCGACACCGCCAGCAGTGAGAGTAGTGCTCATGGGTTCAGCCCTTTTCTAGTGTATAGCGTCCAGGCCGGTGGACATTCCCTGCGCGCTTCCCCTTAAACGAGTCAAAGAAACGGCGCCAACCGACCAGAGGTGCGCGACATTAAAGCGCACCCTGGCCAACTGCCAGCCCTGCTGATTTACCAGGGTACGGGCGGCATCAGTCATCCGACGAAACGGGCGAGTACCACCGCTGTCACAGCGCCGACACCTCGATGTCATCGGGGCCGGCCGAGCCCCTATACTGGCCAGTCGCGCCATCGCCCGCCGGAACAGGAATTTCCTCGTCATGAAAGCTTTCGCCAAAGTGCTGGGTATCGTCCTCGTCGGCCTGCTGCTCCTGCTGGTCGCCGTAGGCTTCGCCCTCACCCACCTGGTCGATCCCAACGACTACAAGGACGAGATCCGCCAACTGGCGCGCGACAAGGCCAACGTCGACCTGCAACTCAAGGGCGACATCGGCTGGAGTCTGTTTCCCTGGCTGGGCGTCGAACTGCACGACGCCACCCTGGCCAGCGCCGCCACCCCGGATCGTCAGCTGGCCCAGGTGCAGCGGCTGATCCTCTCGGTCCGCCTGCTGCCGCTGCTGCTGCGGCGCGACCTGGAGATGAGCGACATCAAGATCGACGGCCTGGACCTCACCGCCAGTCGCGATGAGCAGGGCCGCACCAACTGGGCCGAGATCGGCCGCCCGGCACCCAAGGCGGACACGGGCGCCGCGCCTACCGATACCTCCGCGCCAGGCGAGCCGAGCGCGGGTCGCCAGCCGCTCAAGCTCAACGTCGAGAGCCTGACCGTGCGCAATTCGCGGGTCGAATACAGCGACGCCCGCAGCGGCGCGCGCTATGCCTTCGACGGCATCGACCTGGAGACCGGTGCCATCTACGCCGGCACGTCCATTCCCATCAAGCTGGCCGGCACCGCCAGCACCACCCAGCCGCCGGTCAACGCCACCGTGCTGCTCAACGGCAAATTCCGCTTCGATCCCGCCAGCCAGCAGTACGCCCTGGACGACCTCCAGCTGACCGGCGACGCCAGCGGCGAGCCCTTCAACGGCAAGCTGGTCAACTATTCCGCCAGCGGCCAACTGGCCGTCGACCGCCGCGCCCAGACCGCCGAGTGGACCAGCCTCAAGCTCACCGCCAACGACCTCAAGGCCCTGGGCGATCTCAAGCTCACCGGCCTGGAAAGCGATCCGCAGCTGGCCGGGCGCGTCTCCATCGCTCGCCTCGACCTGCGCGCCTTCCTCGACAGTATCGGCGTCGAATTGCCAGCCATGGCCGATGCCAAGACCCTGCAGCGCTTCGAGATGAATGCCCAGGTGCAGGCCAGCCGCAACGCCCTGGCGCTGGACGATTTCAATTTCCAGCTGGACGACAGCACCCTCAAGGGCCGGGTCGCGGTAGCCGACATCGCCCGCCGCGCCCTGCGCGTCCAGCTCAGCGGCGACCGCCTGGACCTGGATCGCTACCTGCCGGCCAAGGCCGCCGCGGCGCGCCAGGCCAATGGCGCACGCCAGGAAGAGGTCGCCCAGGTCGATGCCATCGCCACCCAGGGCAATTCGCCGCTGCCGGAGGCCCCGACCCAGCATGCCTGGAGCCAGGAGACCCTACTGCCGGTGGAGCGCCTGCGCAGCCTGGACGCCGAGGTCGATCTCGGCCTGCAGCACCTGACCCTCAATCGCCTGCCCTTCGAAGGCGCCAGACTCAAGGCCAGGGCCGCCGATGGCCAGTTGCAGCTCAGCGCCCTGGAAGGCGAGTTGTTCGGCGGGCGCTTCGCAGCCGAGGGCGCCCTCGACGTGCGGGGCGTCCAGCCGCAACTGACCGCCCGCGAGCGCATCAAGGGCGTACCGGTGGAGCGCATCCTCCAGGCCCAGGGCCAGAAGCCGCCGGTGGAAGGGCTGCTCGACCTGGACGCCGATCTGCGCAGTTCGGGCGCCAGCCAGCGCAGCCTGATCGACAACCTGGGCGGTACCGCGCGCTTCGCCCTGCGCAACGGCCAGCTGATCGACGCCAATGTCGAAAGCCAGCTGTGCCAGGGCATCGCCCTGCTCAATCGCAAGCCGCTGGAGCTGCCCCATGGCGGCCAGAACACCCCCTTCCGCCAGCTGAGCGGCAGCCTCAGCATCGTCAACGGCGTGGCCCGCAACCAGGACCTCAGCGTCAGCGTGCCCGGCCTTGCGGTAAAGGGCGCGGGCGACATCGACCTGCGCACCCTCGGTCTCGACTACCGCCTGGGCATCACCGTGCAGGGCGACACCAATGCCGCCGCCGATCCCGGTTGCCAGGTCGGCGAGCGCTATGCCGACATCGAGTGGCCCTTGCAGTGCCGCGGCCCCCTGGAACTGGGCGCCAAGGCCTGTCGCCTGGATCGCGAAGCCATGGGCCAGATCGTCGCCCGCGCCGCCGGCAATCGTCTGAACGAAAAAATCGAAGAGAAGCTCGGTGATAAGATCAGTCCCGACATCCAGAACGCCATCCGAGGGCTGTTGCAACGTCGATGACTGATGACGACTTTGGTACCGCCGTGCTGGCCTGGTACGACCTGCACGGTCGCAAGGATCTGCCCTGGCAACAGGCCGTGACGCCCTATCGGGTCTGGGTCTCGGAGATCATGCTCCAGCAGACCCAGGTCGCCACCGTGCTGGGCTATTTCGATCGCTTCATGCAGGCGCTGCCCACCGTCGAGGCGCTGGCCGCCGCCCCGGAAGACGAGGTCCTGCACCTCTGGACCGGTCTTGGCTACTACAGCCGCGCGCGCAACCTGCACAAGGCCGCCAAGACCGTGGTCGAGGGCCATGGCGGCGAATTTCCCCGTAGCGTCGAGGCCCTGGCCGAGCTGCCCGGCATCGGTCGCTCCACCGCCGGCGCCATCGCCAGCCTGAGCATGGGCATCCGCGCGCCGATTCTCGACGGCAACGTCAAGCGCGTCCTGGCCCGCTACACCGCCACCGCCGGCTATCCCGGCGAACCCGCCGTGGCCCGCCGCCTCTGGGACGTGGCCGACCGGCTGATGCCCCGCGGGCGGGTCGGCCCCTACACCCAGGCGATGATGGACCTGGGCGCCACCCTCTGCACCCGCAGCAAGCCCAGTTGCCTGCTGTGTCCGGTCAAGCCGGGCTGCCGCGCCCACCTGCTGGGCCAGGAAACCGAGTTTCCCACGCCCAAGCCGCGCAAGACGCTGCCCCAGCGGCAGACGCTGATGCCGCTGTTCGTCAACGACGCCAATGCCGTGCTGCTGCAGCGCCGCCCCTCGACCGGTCTCTGGGGCGGTCTCTGGGGCCCGCCGGAGGTGGCCGACGTGGCCGAGCTCGAAGCCCTCGCCGAACGCCAGGGCCTGGTCATCGACGAACGCCAGGCGCTGCCCGGCCTGGTGCACACCTTCAGTCACTTCCAGCTGGCCATCGAACCCTGGCTGGTCCAGGTGGACCACCGCCAGCACCGCGTGGCCGAGGGCGACTGGCTTTGGTATAACCTCGCCTCCCCGCCGCGCCTGGGCCTTGCCGCCCCGGTGCAGAAACTGCTCAAGCGCGCCGAGCAGGCGCTCAAAGGAGAACCCGCATGACCCGCACCGTGATGTGCCGCAAGCACAAGCAGGAGCTGCCTGGCCTCGATCGTCCGCCCTATCCTGGCGCCAAGGGCGAAGACATCTATCAGCACGTCTCCAAGCAGGCCTGGGAAGAGTGGCAGAAGCACCAGACCATGCTCATCAACGAGCGTCGGCTGAACATGATGAACACCGAGGATCGCAAGTTCCTGCAGGCCGAGATGGACAAGTTCCTGTCCGGTGAAGACTACGCCCAGGCCGAGGGCTACGTACCCCCCAGCGCCTGAGTCGACGGCTAAGCGCCCGAAAAATCTAAATTTTTTTGGGCTCACTGTTGACACAAGGTCGAGAAACGCTTTTAATGCGCCCCGTTGCCCAGGTAGCTCAGTTGGTAGAGCAGGGGATTGAAAATCCCCGTGTCGGCGGTTCGATTCCGTCCCTGGGCACCAAGACAAGCTTCCGAATCCTGCGGGATGTGGAAATCAGAGAAACCGGCCTAGCGCCGGTTTTTTTGTGCCTGCGATTCCTACCCGCTCGCGTCCAAACCCCGGGCGCGTCCCTTCCCTGCCGCTCAGGACGTCTTTGCAACGACTCGCGCTGCGGGCGCCTGGTCTGAAGAGTTCGGTGCCGCCCTGCTCACGCGGGTGCTGAAGCCTCGTCCACCGCACCGAGATGGATCGCCAACCACACCGTGGCGACCGCGGGATCGGTGTAGGTCACCCAGTGCTCGACATCAGCCGGGATGAACAGCGTATCGCCCGGTTCGAGTGCCACCTCCCGCCCCTCCAGGGCGATCCGCGCGGCGCCCTTCAGCAGCAGCACCCATTCCTCATGGGCCTGCCGCCAGGGCGCCGCTGCCGGCGTCGTCTGGCCCTGGGAGACGATCCGCTCTATACGACAGCCGGGCCGCTCCAGCAGGGCCGTGAACACCTCCGCCACAGAGGCATCGGGCAGGTCGCGAAACAGATTGCTCATGACGTTTTCCCTCCGGGGCTGGCGCCAGGGCGCCGAGGTCATCCAGCCTGCACCGGTCCGCACGGGCGCTCAAGCCGCGCAGGGCTCCTCCGCACTCGGAGCCCGCGGCCAGGCCACCGGGTCCGCGGCTATTTGCGGTCAGGAGTGCGATCCGCCCGACGGTTTCAGGAGGTCGTTTCCCGGCTGCAGGGGATTTCGGCGATGATCGATCGCAGCAGTGGCAGCCCGTCCAGGGTGCCGCTCGACCTTGGCTGACCGCTGTGGTCAGTCGGACTTCGCACCAGGCGCACGGAGGCGCTCGCTGCATGCCCATTCCCTCGCTTCCCCTCGTCGCTCCCGCTCTGCCCGGCGCTCTCCCCCAGGACGCCGCCGCTCAACCCGACCCGCGCGCCGTCGAGCCCGCCGCACCCTTCTGGCTCAGACTCCTGAGTGGCGTCAGCCTCTGGTTGAACCGGTTGTTTCTCAGCCTGGTCATGGCGCTGATCGGCTTTACCCTATGGCACTGGTGGCAGGGATGAAGCGGCGCCTGGATCAACTGGAGTTGACCATCCTGATGTGCGGCATCGGCCTGCTGGCCATGGCGCTCATCGTCGCCGTGGGCATGCAGGGCCTGGACTGGGCCTGAGCCCACGGGCGGCCTTACCAGACCTTTACTTGGCCTGACGTCCGCTGACCGCCAAAGGTGTTTCATGGTGACGCGGCCCATCGAGCGCCGCGAGGAGAGCACCATGGCATCGCGAGCGTCGTTGATTCTGCTGTTGACCGCCACCCTGACCGCCAGCGGCCTGGCCGCCGCCTACGAGGGCCCCGAGCGTGGGCAACCTTGGGCAGGCGGCCCCGCAGCCGTCGCCGAGGGCGGCGAATTCCTGCCGGCGGGCGAATTTCGACGGCATCACCGGCACCACCCCTATTACCGCAGGGATCGCTATCCCTACAGCTATTACCAGCCCTATCCGCAGCCCGGCTATGCCGCGCCCCATTGGCGGCCGGCGCCACCGGGCTACTACCCCTACCAGCCGGCCTATGAACCCCGTCCCTATTACGGGCCCCCGCGCCATTGGTGAACTGCTTGGCATCACGACGGCGAGATGATGGCCTTTTGCGATGAGCCACACAGGGAGATGTTTGCCAGAGGAGCAGAATGCCATCACCCATTAGGCTTTAGGGCGCTGCCAACATGTATGAGAGAGATGATGTAATCTGCATGGCTTGCCTTGCGACCATGGCTGCAGCCTTCACCGGCTTCATCATGGTGATGGCGCTGTTGTGATCGCCAGATAGACGAAACCCCGCCGAGGCGGGGTTTCGAAGGCGGTATGGCACGGTCCTAGATGGGACGACTGCCATATTTGCTGTCGGGCTTCTTCGGCGGATCGGCGACCACATTGGCGTCGATTTCCTGCACCTTGCCACCGCGGGCCAGAAAGTCCTGCATGGCCTTTTCCAACGCATCCCGCTCGCGCTGCTTGGCTTCCACCGAAGGCAATTCCTCGGGCTCGGCTTCACGCTTCTTCTTGGCCTTGCTCCCGGACGCGGGCGCTTCGCTGTCCCCGCTTTCCTCTTGCTCGGCGTCGTCGGTTGCGGCAGCGAAGTCTTCGTTATCGCCCTCTTCTTCCGCGCCTGTCTCCAGGTCGTCCTGCTCCAGATCTTCGTCGCTCATAAACCGCCTCCACACACTTTGGCAAAATCGGACCGCGCGTTTTGACGCGGCCTCCTAAAAAAAATTCCTGGCTATTCGCCCTGCAGCGTCGCGATCAGTCGCCGTGCGCCACCCTGGTCGCGATGCTCGCCCAGGTAGATGCCCTGCCAGGTTCCCAGGGCCAGGCGACCCGCCTGGACCGGCAGACTCAGGCTGCAGCCGAGCAGACTGCTCTTGAAATGCGCAGGCAGGTCGTCCGGCCCTTCATAGTCGTGTTCGTAACCGGCCTGTCCCTGGGGCACCAGCTGGTTGAAGAACCGCTCGAAGTCGCGGCGTACCGCCCCATCGGCATTCTCGTTGATGGTCAGCGAGGCCGAGGTGTGCTGCAGCCAGAGGTGCAGCAGGCCGATCCGGCACTCGCCAAGCTCGGGCAGCTGCTCCAGCACCTCAGCGGTGACGAGATGGAAACCACGCGCCCGCGCGCGCAGGGAAAAGCTCCGCTGCAGCCACATGAACAACCCCCGCCGACTGACTGGGCGCGCATTCTAGCGCGACGATCGGAAAAGCAAAGCGGTGATTGCACACCGCTTGCGTGCAGTCTAGACACAGCAGGATGGCGGTTGTTCCAGCCGTATGGCGGACATGAAAAAGGCGCCTCGCGGCGCCTTTTTCCAGAGTGGTGGCTTACAGGTTGTAGCCACGCTCGTTGTGCAGGGTGAGGTCCAGACCCACGGTTTCCTCTTCTTCGTTGACTCTCAGACCCATGACCACGTCCAGCACCTTGAGGATCACGAAGGTGACGATGCCGGTGTAGACGATGGTGAAGGCCACGCCCTTGAACTGGATGAACAGCTGGGCGCCGATGTCGGTAACGGTGCCGAAGCCACCCAGGGACGGAGCGGCGAAGACACCGGTCAGCAGGGCGCCGACGATGCCACCGATGCCGTGCACGCCAAAGGCGTCCAGGGAGTCGTCGTAGCCGAGCTTGCGCTTGAGGCTGGTGGCGGTGAAGAAGCAGATCACGCCAGCGGCCAGGCCGATGATCAGGGCGCCCATGGGGCCGGCGGTACCGGCGGCCGGGGTGATGGCGACCAGACCGGCGACCACGCCGGAAGCGATGCCCAGGGCGCTCGGCTTACCGTGGGTGATCCACTCGGCGAACATCCAGCCCAGGGCGGCAGCTGCGGTGGCGATCTGGGTGGTCAGCATGGCCATGCCGGCGGTGCCGTTGGCGGCGGCGGCGGAACCGGCGTTGAAGCCGAACCAGCCGACCCACAGCATCGCGGCACCGACCAGGGTGTAGCCCAGGTTGTGCGGCGCCATGGGAGTGGTGGGATAGCCCTTGCGCTTGCCCAGGACCAGGGCCGCGACCAGACCGGCCACACCAGCGTTGATGTGCACTACGGTGCCGCCAGCGAAGTCCAGCACGCCCCAGTCCCACATCAGGCCGCCGTCGCCGCTCCAGACCATGTGGGCGATGGGGGCGTAGACGAAGGTGAACCACAGGCCGGTGAAGACCAGCATGGCGGAGAACTTCATGCGCTCGGCGAAGGCACCGACGATCAGCGCCGGGGTGATGATGGCGAAGGTCATCTGGAAGGTGACGAAGACGCTTTCCGGGAACAGGGCGGTGGCCGAGGTCACGGCATCATGCTGCAGGCTGGACAGGAAGGCCTTGCCCAGACCGCCGATGAAGGAATTGAAGTTGGTGACGCCCTTCTCCATGCCGGTGGTGTCGAAGGCCAGGCTGTAGCCGTAGACCATCCACAGGATGCTGACGAGACCGGTGATGGCGAAGCACTGCATCATCACCGAGAGGACGTTCTTGGCACGCACCATGCCGCCGTAGAACAGCGCGAGACCCGGGATGGTCATGAACAGCACCAGGGCCGTCGAGACCAGCATCCAGGCCGTATCCCCGCTGTTGATGGCTGGTGCCGCAGCCGCTTCCTGGGCCATGGCCAGGCCCGGCAGCGCTACGAAAGACATGAGGGCTCCTAGCCCTGCGTAGGTGCGCAGAGTCATCGTTGTTTCTCCTGGGGCTCGTGTGGGGTTGGGCGGTCGGTTAAGGCGTCAGATGGCGTCTGTGTCGGTTTCGCCGGTGCGGATGCGGATGGCCTGTTCGAGATTCACCACGAAGATCTTGCCGTCACCGATCTTGCCGGTGTTGGCGGCCTTGGTGATGGCCTCGATGACGCGGTCGAGCTGATCGTCGGCGATGGCGACGTCGATCTTGACCTTGGGCAGGAAGTCGACGACATATTCGGCGCCGCGATAGAGCTCGGTATGGCCCTTCTGACGGCCGAAGCCCTTGACCTCGGTAACGGTGATGCCTTGCACACCGATCTCGGACAGCGACTCACGCACGTCGTCGAGCTTGAACGGCTTGATGATGGCGGTGACTAGTTTCATGAACTTCTCCCGATTGAGTTGACTGGCCCCAGGAAAACAAACCCCGGTCCAAGTCTAGCGCAGTGACCGTCTGTTTAACCGTTGGCGTGGTAATCGCCGCGGTCACGGCAGAAGCGGCTAGAGCGCGCCTCCACCCCAGGCGCCCTCTGACGCCCGTCTCTGCATCGGCAGTAGCAGAAAGCTTGCCAGGTTTGTGAAGGCGTACGGATTTCGAGCGCCAGCCCGGCTGGCGCGCCTCCTGAAGGGGCAGGACCTGGCCCTGCGGGCAGGCTTTTGCACCAACAGCGAACAGCTCTGGGCCGGGTCAGGCACCAAAGCAGTGCAAGGCCGCTGCCGGAGGGCCGGAAGCCCGCTGTGCTACACTCGAGCTTTGATCCATTGCAGGGGATAACCATGTCCACGACCCGTTCGCTGTTCGATTCCCTGACTCAGCAGGCCAGCCGGCTGTTCGGTCAGGACTCGCCGCTGCCCAAGGCCGAGATCGAAAGCCAGTTCAAGGCACTGCTGCAAGGCGCCCTGAGCAAACTCGATGTGGTCAGCCGCGACGAATTCGATGCCCAGATGGCCGTGCTGGCCCGCACCCGTGCGCGCCTGGAAGCCCTCGAAGCGCGCCTCACCGAGCTGGAAAAGCCGCAAACCGCCGAGGTCAAGCCGCCGGTTACCCCGGCCACGGACGTCGCGCCCGCCGACTGATCCCCAAGGGCGCGCCAGGATGGTGCAGCCCTGAGTCTGGCGAATCACGATCAAGGAGAGATCATGTCGCTTGCCCTCGTTCATACCCGCGCCCAGGTGGGCGTGGAAGCGCCGCCGGTGGTCGTCGAGGCGCACCTGGCCAACGGCCTGCCCGCCCTCACCCTGGTCGGGCTGCCGGAAACCGCCGTTCGCGAAGCCAAGGATCGGGTGCGCAGCGCCATCCTTAATGCCGGCTTCGAATTCCCCAGTCGCCGCATCACCCTCAATCTCGCGCCCGCCGACCTGCCCAAGGACGGCGGGCGTTTCGATCTGGCCCTGGCCATCGGCATCCTCGCCGCCAGCGGGCAGTTGCCGGCACAGGGCCTCGACGGCTACGAGTGCCTGGGTGAACTGGCCCTGTCGGGCGCGGTGCGGGCGGTGCGCGGCGTGCTACCCGCAGCGCTGGCGGCCCGGGCCGCCGGGCGGATCCTGGTGGTGCCCTGCGCCAATGCCGAGGAAGCCTGCCTGGCCAGTGGCCTCAGGGTGCTGGCGGTCGATCACCTGCTGGAATTCGCCGGTCACCTGAGTGGCCAGGCCGTACTGGCCCCCTATCAGCCCAGCGGCCTGCTGCGCACCCCGCTGCCCTATCCCGATCTCGCCGAGGTCCAGGGCCAGCAGGCGGCCAAGCGCGCCCTGGTGGTGGCCGCGGCCGGTGCCCACAACCTGCTGCTGGCCGGCCCACCGGGAACCGGCAAGACGCTGCTCGCCAGTCGCCTGCCGGGACTGCTGCCGCCCCTGGACGAAGAAGAGGCGCTGCAGGTGGCCGCCATCCATTCGGTGGCCGGCCCCGAGCCGCTTGAACACTGGCCGCAGCGACCCTTTCGCCAGCCGCATCATTCGGCGTCCGGTCCGGCGCTGGTGGGCGGTGGCAGCCGTCCCGGTCCCGGCGAGATCACCCTGGCCCACCGCGGGGTGCTGTTTCTCGACGAGTTGCCGGAATTCGATCGCAAGGTGCTGGAGGTGCTGCGCGAGCCCCTGGAGAGTGGCGAGATCGTCATCGCCCGGGCGCGGGAGCGGGTGCGCTTTCCGGCGCGCTTCCAGCTGGTGGCGGCGATGAATCCCTGCCCCTGCGGCTATCTGGGCGATCCCAGCGGCCGCTGTCGCTGCAGCCCGGAGCAGATCCAGCGCTATCGCGGCAAGCTCTCCGGTCCGTTGCTGGACCGTATCGACCTGCACCTGACCGTGGCCCGCGAGCACCTGCGCCTGGGCGCTTCAGTGGTCAGCGAACTCACCACGGCGGAGGTCGCACGCCAGGTGGCCGACGCCCGCGCCCTCCAGCTGGCGCGCCAGGGTCGCCCCAACGCCCTGCTCGGTCTCGATCAGCTGCACCAGGTCTGTGCCCTTGGCGAGGCCGATCAGCGCTGGCTGGAAGGTGCGGGGGAACGCCTGAACCTGTCCCTGCGCGCCCTGCACCGGGTGGTCAAGGTGGCCCGTACCCTGGCCGATCTCGCCGGCGAGGACGAGATCCAGCGACCGCAGCTGGCGGAAGCCCTGCAGTATCGGGCGAGTCACTAGGCGCCGGCAGGCGGGCCGTAGTGGCGTGGCGGCTCCTGCAGGCGATCGCGCAACGCCTGGTTTTCCTGCGCCAGCTCGAAGCACATGGCCCGCCACTGGTGGGCCAGCTCGCGATAGTCGTCCCGCTCCGCCCGCAGCGTGGTCAGCATGCGTTCGACAGCCTGCACCGCCTCGTTGGATACGCCCATGACACCCCTCCTCTTATACTGTATTTGCATACAGTAGTCAGAGTATTGCGGCCAGGCAAGGGCCAAGGTGCGCAGGAATGAAAAAGGGAGGCCTGAGCCTCCCTTTCGCTGCTGCCGGAAAGGTCCGGTCAGCTGAAGCGCCCTACTTCGGCGCTCAGGTCTTCCGCCAGATGACGCAGCTCGCCCGCGGTACCGGCCAGCACCTCGGCGGCATCGCGCTGAGCGGCGTTGTCCACGGCGATCGCCTGGATGTTGCGGCTCAGGGCGGTGGCGGTGGTGCTCTGCTCGGCGGTGGCCTGGGCGATGCCGGAGAATTGCTCCACCGCCTCGGCGACCTGCTGGTCGATGCTGCGCAGCGCCTGGGCCACGTCGGCGTTGCGCGCCAGGCCCTGCTCCATGAGGCGATTGCCTTCATCGATGGCGCCCATGGCGCGCTGGGTCTCGCCCTGCACCGCGCCGATCATCTGCGAGATCTCGCGGGTGGCTTCGCTGGTGCGACCGGCCAGCTGCCGGACTTCGTCGGCGACCACGGCAAAGCCGCGGCCCTGCTCACCGGCCCGCGCGGCTTCGATGGCGGCGTTGAGCGCCAGCAGGTTGGTCTGCTCGGCGATCCCGCTGATAACGCCGATGATGCCGCCAATCTGCTGGGAGCGGCCGTCCAGGCCCTTGATGAGTTCGGCGGTGCTGGCCAGGGAATCGGCGATCTGCTCCAGGGCGCCCGAGGCGCCCTGCATGGCCTGGGTACCGGTGCGGGTCTGCTGGGCGTTTTCCTGCACCAGACGCTCGGTGCGCTGCATGCCGTCGGCGATGTTCTGGGCGGTGGCGCTGAATTCCTCCACGGCGCTGGCCATGCTGTCGATCTGGCTGGACTGCTCGGCGGAGCGTCTCAGGGTCTGGTCGGACAGCTGGCTCAGTTGCTGGGAGCGCTCGGTGACCGCGCGCGAAGAGCCACGGACCTGCTCGACGGTGGAGGCCAGGGCATCGGCCATCTGGTTGAAGCTCCGGGCGAGTTCGCCGATCTCGTCGTGGCTGCGCGCCTCGACCCGCACGCTGAGTTGACCGCGACCCAGTGCCTGGGCCCGCTCCACCAGCTGGCCCAGCGGCTTCAGCTTGTGGCGCAACAGGACGACCGAGGCGAGTACCGCCAGCACCAGGGCGATCAGGCTGCCGATGGCCAGGCGCAGGCCCACGGCGTGCACCGGCGCGTCCAGCTCGGCCTTGGGCAGGGTGGCGACCACGGTCCAGCCTTCGCCGGCGACCGGCGCGCTGACGCTGAGGAAGTCCTCGTTGCCGTCCTGCCAGGTGTGTTCGTGCTGCTTGGGATCGTTCTTGAGGGCGGCGAGGAGCTCGTTGGCCTGCTTGGCATTGGCCGGCGGCACCAGCCAGTTGCCCTGCTCGTCGAGCAGGGCCAGGGAGCCGGTCTCGCCGATGCGCAGCTGGGTCAGCTGGGCCATTTGCTGGGCCTGGGCGTCGGTGTAGTCGAAGCCGACGAAGAGCACGGCGATGACCTTGCCGGCGCCGTCGCGGACCGGGGTGTACTGGGTCATGTAGGAGCGCCCGAACAACTGGGCGCGCCCGACGTAGTTCTGGCCCTGCAGCAGACCGGCATAGGCCGGGTGCTTGCGATCGAGCTGGGTACCGATGGCGCGGCTGCCGTCCTGCTTCTTCAGCGAGGTGGTGATACGGGTGAAGTCGTCGCCATCGCGCACGAAGATGGTGGCGACGCCACCGGTCAGCCGGGTGAAGTCGTCGACCTGGCTGAAGTCGCTGTTCAGCGCCTGACCGGCGAACAGCAGCGCGGGGGCCGTGGCGCTGCCCAGGGGCAGTCGCTCGCCGGCCAGGCTCAGGCCGCCATCGAAGCGGCGCTCGAACAGGTTGGCCAGGCGCTGGGTGCTGATCTTCAGGGTGCTGAGAAAGGTCTGCTGCTGATCGGAGAGCAGTCGGGCCTCGCTGCCCAGGTGCTTGCGCTGGGTGCCTTCGATGGACACGCTCAGGGCATGGAGGGCGAACAGACAACTGCCGGCGATCACGACAATCAGTACCAGACTGAGGGCCAAGGCAAGTTGTCGGGCGATACTACGACGCGGGGAAATGACCATAGGGGGCTCCAAAGCGCCTACATCCCTGTAGGGCAGTACGAATTTGAGGGCAAGGGCTATATCAGGCGACCGACCGCTCTAGGGCGGTCTTCTTAGGGGTTAACTGTTATCTTATCGGCAGAGGTACGATGAACTAAAGCCAATGACAGCAGTCTGGCGCCTTATTTATGGCGAATGACCTCCGGAAGGCTCTGGGACGCCACTTCGCGCTGCAAGAAGTCAGCCAGCTGGCGAAAGCGCGCCTGCCCCCGGCGATTGCGCGGCCAGACCAGGTAATAGGCATCGCCGCTGGCCACCGCCTCGGGCCAGGGCAAGGCGATGAGTCCGGCCGCCACGTCTTCGGCCAGCATCACCAGATCGCCGATGGACACCCCGTAGCCCCGCGCGGCAGCGGCCATGCCCAGCTCCAGGGTGTCGAACACCTGGCCACCCGTCAGGGGCACCGCCTGGGTCAGGCCCATGGCCTGCAGCCAGCGGCGCCAGTCGCGGCGGTCGAAGGTGGGATGCAGCAGCTCTTCGCGCTGCAGGCGCGCCGGGTCCCAGACGCCTTCACGCGCGGCGGCCGGCGAGCAGACCGGCACCAGCCACTCCTCGAACAGCGGCACCACCTCCCAGTCCGCCGGGAAGCGGCCATCACCGAGCAGCACCGCGCAATCGAAGGGCTCGTGGACGAAGTCGACCCGGTCGCTGGCCATCCAGACGCTGGTGAGCTGGATGTCCAGTTGCGGACTGAGCTGGCGAAAGCGCGCCAGCCGCGCCAGCAGCCAGCGCAGCGACAGGGTGGTAGGCGCCTTGAGTCTCAGGGTGCCCTCGGCCACGGCGAGATTGCCGCAGGCCCGCGCCAGCGCCTCGAAGCCCTCGCTCAGGCCCGGCAGGAGCAGCTTGCCGGGCTCGGTCAGCGCCAGCTGACGGCCGGCGCGCTCGAACAGGCGGCAGCCAAAGGTCTCTTCCAGCGTCCGCACATGGCGACTGACCGCACTCTGGGTCAGCGACAACTCCTGAGCCGCGCGGGTAAAGGAGCCATGGCGAGCGGCGGCCTCGAAGGCGCGCAGGGCATACAGCGGCGGCAGCCGCGAGGGGACGTCGGGCATGACTCTGACTCATGGATGGCATGGCTATTTTCCGATTGTGGAAGGCGCGACCGCATCCAACAATGAGTTCTTGTCAAAGTCGGCCCTGCTCAGCGAGATCCACCCATGTCTCTGCCGCGTCACGAGTTGCTCGCGCTGTTGCGCCTCGCCCTGCCCCTGATCGGTGCGCAGCTGGCCTATGTGGCCATGGTCTTCACCGACACCCTGATGATGGGCCGCCTGGGCCCGGCCGCCCTGGCCGGTGGCGGCCTGGGGGCGGCGGTCTATTCCTTCGTCTCGGTGATCTGCGTGGGGGTGATCACCGCAGTGGCCAACCTGGCGGCCTTGCGCCGGGGCGCGGGCGATACCGAGGGCGTGGCGGCGGTGACGGCGGCCGGGATCTGGATCGCCGCGGTGCTGGCACTGCTGGCCGGCACCCTGCTGTGGCATATCGAGCCATTGCTGGCCCTGGCCGGCCAGCCGGAAGAGAGTCGCCAGGCGGCCGGCGTCTTCCTGCGCTGCCTGGCCTTCGCCCTGCCCGGCCATCTGCTGTTCATGACCCTGCGGGGTTTCACCAGCGCCCTGGAGCGCCCCGGACCGGTACTGACCATCGTGCTCGGCGCGGCGGTGCTCAATGCCCTGTTCAACCTGGCGCTGCTGCACGGCTGGGGCGGCCTGCCGCAACCCGGGCTGCCGGGCATCGGCGCGGTGACCGCGGTGGTGATGAATGGCGCGGCCCTGGGCCTGGCGCTGTATATCGCCCGCCATCCGGCCTATGCCGCCTATCCCCTGCGCCGCTATCTGCGCCGCCCGGATCGTCGTGCCCTCGCCGACACCCTCGGCCAGGGCCTGGCGATCAGCGGTACCTATGCGGTGGAAGCCTGCCTGTTCCTCTCCGCGGCGCTGTGCATGGGCGCCCTCGGCGCCACCGCCCTGGCGGCCCATCAGATCGCCAATCAGCTGGTGTATCTGGTGTTCATGTTGCCAGCCGGCCTCTCCTACGCCACCAGCATCCGTATCGGCCAGCACCAGGGCGCCGGGCGGCCGCGCGAAGCCCTGCTGGTGGGGCGGCTGGCCATCGGCGGCGGCGCGGTGGTGATGCTGGGCATCGCCCTGCTGTTCTGGAGCTTTCCCACCTGGCTGGTGGGGTTGTTTCTGCCGGATGGCCACAGCCCGGTCAGTGAGCTGGCACGGCAGCTGGTGCTGATCGCGGCGGTGTTCGTCATCTTCGATGGCACCCAGAGCATCGCCCAAGGGGCACTGCGCGGCATCCGCCAGGCGCGCCTGGGTTTCTACGGCGGCTTGCTCTGCTACTGCCTGATCGGCGCCAGTGGCGCCTGGCTGCTGGGCGTCCGCTTGGGTATCGGCCCCCATGGCGTCTGGTGGGGCCTGGCATTCGGCCTGGCCTGTGCGGCGCTGCTGCTGACCGGCGCCTTCGAGTGGCTGATGCGGCGGCAGTTGGGCGCAGGTGCCGTGCAGGACCTGCCGGAGCCGCTGGCCGCGCCGCGTGGCCTGGCGCAAGACGGCTGAGCGCTGCGGCGGCCCAAGCGTTTTACCAAGTGGTCCGCCCTTGGGGCCTGCGCTAGACTAGACGCTTTGGGCCACCCCGGCGTAGCGCCCGGTGTCCAGGGCCCCCAGGATAGCCAGAGATGCAACGTTTCATCGTCGCCGACGACCATCCGCTGTTTCGTGAAGGCCTGGTGCGCATCCTGCGCCAGCTGCAGCCGCAGGCGCAGGTGGAGCAGGCCGATAGTCTGCAACAGGTCCTGGAACTGGCACGCCAGGGCGAGCCGCCCAGTGGGCTGCTGCTGGACCTGCTCTATCCTGGCCAGGACCTGAGCTTTTCGCTGCGCGCCCTGCGCCAGGAATTCAAGCGCAGCACCCTGATCGTGGTCTCGATGCTGGAAGACGCCACGGTGATCGAGCATATCCTGGCGGCGGGCGTGGATGGCTTCATCGGCAAGGCGCTGCCGCCAGCGGCCATGGCCGAGGCGATCGCCGACTGCCTCGCCGGACAACCGGTGGTGCGCTATGCCATGCCGAATCTGGCTCCGGCCAGTCTGGCGCCCGACCACCGGCTGCAGGCGCTGACGCCGCGGCAGCTGGAGGTGCTCGGCCTGATCACCCAGGGCCTGAGCAACAAGGAGATCGCCCGGATCCTGGCCATCTCGCCCTTTACCGTGCGCATCCATGTTTCCGCGCTGCTGCGCACCCTGGGCGTCGGCACCCGCGCGGCGGCGGCCGCCTTTGGCGCCAAGGCCGGCCTCGGCGCCCAGCGCTCGCTCAGCTAGCCGCGACGCGAAAGGCCAGCAGCAGGGCGCGCAATTCCGCCGGTCGCACCGGCTTGGCCAGCACCGGGATCTCGGCGTCGCCCAGCGCCTGCTGGACCTGGGGAATGTCGTGCCCGGTCACCACGATGGCCGGGATGCGCCGCCCCTGCAGCCGATTGAGATAGGCGATGCAGTCGGCGCCCGAGGCACTGCGATCCAGATCGAAATCGGTGATCACCAGGTCGCAACTCACGGCGCCGGCGGGGATGCTGGTGGCGGTGGTGACCTCGCAACCCCAGCTGCGCAGCAGGGTCGCGGTGGCCAGCAGCACGTTGGCATCGTCCTCGATGAGCAGCACCCGCCAACCGGCGAGCAGGTGCTGGGGGCCGTTCACCGGCCGTGGCCGCGCTTCCAGCGGCAAGGTGGCCAGCGGCAGGCCCTGGAGCCTGACCGCGGTACCGCGGCCGGGGCGCGAACGGATGGTCAGCTGCAGATCGAGCAGGGTGGCGATGCGCTGCACGATGGACAGCCCCAGGCCGACGCCCTCGATGTCGCGATCGCGCGTCTCCCGCACCCGGTAGAACTCCTCGCACAGGTGCGGCAGGTGCTCGGCGGCGATGCCCGGTCCCTGGTCGTAGACAACCAGGGCGAGCTGGCCCTGGCGCCGGCGCACCGCCAGCAGCAGAGGTTTGCCCGGGGCGTACTTGAGGGCGTTGGACAGCAGATTCTGCAGCGAGGTGAGCAGCAGCGCCGGGTCGCTGTAGACCTGCAGCCCACAGGCGCGCCAGCGGATCTCCACCCCGGCCCAGCGCGCCGCCTCGGCATTCTGCCGCACCAGGTCGCCGAACAGGGTATCCAGGTCCACCACCGTGCGCCGCGGACTGACCTGCTGCTGATCGAGGGTGTAGATGTCCAGCAGCGAGCGGAACAGCTGCTCGACGCCGAGCAGGGAGCGGTCGATGTTGTCGACCAGCCGGCCCTGATCGGCGCTCAGCTGGCCGTCGCGCAGGCAGGCGGTGAACAGGCCGATGGAATGGATCGGCTGGCGCAGGTCATGGCTGGCCTGCGCCAGGAAGCGCGCCTTGGCCAGGTTGGCCGCCTGGGTCTCGCACAGCGAATCCTGGATGCGGGTCAGCAGGAAATGCACGTAGCCGGGCACCAGCAGCGCGGTCACCAGCATCATCAGGGCCACCGTCGGATAGCGCTGCAGGAAGGGCATCCCGGCAATGATGGCGGCGAGAGCGGTCAGCGACAGTCCGGTGGCCAGCAGCAGGTAGCCACGTCCATAGCGCAGGCCATTGCCCACCGTGACCCAGAGCAGCACGCCGAACAGCGGCAGCAGGGCCTCGCCGCTGGTGATGGAGGAAAAGGTGATGGCGCTGAAGTCCAGACTCATGGCCAGCAGCCGTCGCCAGGGCTTGACCCCCGGCCGCCGCCGGACCTCGACGAACAGGCCGATGGCCGCCACGGCGAACAGGGCGTAGCAGAGCAGGTTGGCCAGCAGGATGGCGGTGTCGAACAGCCCCCAGGCCCAGGCGCCAATGATGTAGGTCGAGGCCGGCAGGATGAAGGCCAGCCGAACCTTGGCCTGGCCCAGTTCGGGATCGCGGGCGCTGACCCCCAGGGTCTGGGTCGCGGCGCTCATGACGCCAGATAACCCAGTTGCCAGGCCCGCGGGATCAGGCGAAAGATCACCGCCAGGGTCGCGGCCAGGGCCGCGCTGGCGTACCAGGCCGCCAGGCCCAGTCCCGCTTCCAGCGCAGCGCCGAGCACCCCGCCGAGCAGCATGCCCAGCCAGGGCACCAGCTGGATGCGCCAGCCGCGTCGCCGCTCGCCCAGCAGCCAGTGACCCAGACCGCGCCCGAAGCGCGACAGGGCGCCGGTGACGTAGGTGAGGCCGATGGGCAGGCCATAGACCTGCTCCACCACCGCATTGACCATGCCCATGGCGAACACTCCGATCAGCAGCGCTAGCGGGCTCAGGGGCAGACTGGCCGCCAGCGCCAGCAGCAGGGCCAGCAGGCCGAGCAGCAGGCAGGCGCGCTGGCGGGTCAGCCGTTGCAGCAGTACGCCGCCGGCATTGCCCAGCACGAAGGTGCCGATGGCCAGCGCCAGGTGCCCCGCCGCAGCCCAGCGGCCTGCCGCCACCTCGGCTGCTAGACGGGTGGTATTACCGCTCATGAAGGAGACGAAATCGCCGGTGGCGAGAAAGCCGATGGCATCGGTCATGCCGGCCAGCAGCGACAGGCCGGCGACCAGCGCCAGGCCGACCGCGCCGTGGCGCGGCGCGACCGGCAGAGCGGCGGGTGGAAGGGGGGAAGAGGTGTGCATGGCAGCCATCCTGGCTGAGCGAAAAAAGACGGCCATCAGTGTGCGACGTGACGCGCCCCGACGCCATGGGCGACGCTCCGGAAGGCGCCCTGGGCTAGACTGATGGACCCGCCTGGCCGGAGGCCTCGTGACCACGCCCCTGTTCGCCCTGGTACTGCTCGCCGCCCTGCTGCACGCCGGCTGGAACGCCCTGCTCAAGATCGGCCTCGATCGCTTTCTCACCGCCAGCCTGATCCAGATCGGCGCCGGCGTCGCCGCCCTGCTGGCCCTGCCCTTCGTGGCCCTGCCCGCGGCCGCGGCCTGGCCCTGGATCGCCCTCTCCGCCCTGCTGCACATCGGCTACAACGCCTTTCTCGCCCGCGCCTATCGCTATGGCGACCTGGGCCAGGTCTATCCGCTCTCCCGCGGCAGCGCCCCGCTGCTGGTCAGCGGGGTGGCCTTTCTCGCCCTCGGCGAAGTGCTGTCGCCGCCCGCCCTGCTCGGCCTCGGCCTGCTGGTGACCGGTCTCGCCCTGATGGCGCTGCTCGGGGCCCGGCGCGGCACGCCGCCCAGCCTGGCGTTGCTGGTCTGCGCCTTCACCACCGGCAGCTTCATCGCCGCCTACACCCTGGCCGATGCCCTGGGCGCGCGCGCCAGCGATGATGCGGTGGCCTATGCCCTCTGGCTGTTCGCGGTGAACGGCGTGGTGGCCGCGCTGGTGCTGCGCCTGAGTCGTGGCGGCTCGGCCTTTGCCGGCCTCGGTCCGCACTGGCGCGCCGGGCTGGCTGGCGGGGTCATGTCGATGCTGGCCTACAGCCTGGTGATCGTTGCCACCACCCAGGCGCCCATCGGCCTGGTCTCGGCGCTGCGCGAGACCAGCGTGCTGTTCGCCCTGCTGATCGGGGTCTTCTGGCTGCACGAGAGTCTGCCGCTGGGGCGCGTCTGCGCCGGCCTGGCCATCGTCGCCGGGGTGGTGGCGATCAAGCTGGCCTGAGCGGGGCGCCCGGGGAGCGGCTAAGCTGTGCCTTCTTTCGACCTGGAGGGACCCATGGGCAAATCGCTGCGACTCTCGGAAAAGTGGTTCAATCGCGGCCTCTGGCTGCTGGCGCTGGTGTTCGCCGGCTTTCTCATCGGCCTGGGCGGCACCCTGGTCGGCGATCTGCCCCAGGTGGAGCGCCAGCAGGGTCTGGAAGACTTCATGGATCCGGCGGCCACCGCCGCGGCGCGGGCGGACCAGCGCCAGGCGAACCAGGCCCGGCGCGCGGCCCAGGACGCCCTCGACCAGGCCCAGCTGCAGCAGGCCGCGGCGGCGCGCAGCTACACGGCCAATCGCGAGACCTTCGACAACTGGCTGGCGACCCGCCAGACCACCCAGCGCCCCGAGCAGGACGCCGAGCTGATCGCCCGCAGCCGCGCCCTGGACGCGCTCAAGGCCGGCGAGCGCGCCGCCGAGCAGGAGGTCGAACGTCAGGAACAGGCGTTGCTGGATGCCGAGCAGCACGCGGCCGCCGCCGCGCGCAGCCTGGCCGAGCTGAGCGACGCAGCCCAGCAGGCCTGGCTCGACGCCCGCCAGCAGGCCGAACTGCGGGTCTTCCTCTATCGCCTGGCGCTGACGCTCCCCCTGCTGGCGGTCGCCGCCTGGCTATTTGTCCGCCAGCGCAAGAGCACCTGGTGGCCTTTCGTCTGGGGCTTCATCTTCTTCGCGCTGTTCGCCTTCTTCGTCGAGCTGGTGCCCTATCTGCCCAGCTATGGCGGCTATGTGCGCTATCTGGTGGGCATCCTGCTGACGGTCCTGGGCGGGCGCTACGCCATCCGCGCCCTGCAGGACTATCGCGCCCGCCTGGCGCTCAAGGAAGCCCAGCCGGACACCGTCCGACGCGAAGAGCTGCATTACGATACCGCCCTGGCGCGCCTGGCCAAGGGCGTCTGCCCGGGCTGCGAGCGACCGGTGGACCTCAAGGACCCGGGGATCGACTTCTGCCCCCATTGCGGCATCGGCCTGCACGACCACTGCGGCGCCTGCCAGACGCGCAAGAGCGCCTTCGCGCATTTCTGCCACGCCTGTGGCACGGCGGCGCGTGGGTCCGAGCGAAGTCTGGCGGGCGCGCCTTGATGGCAGGCCTCAGGGCTTGTTCGAACTGGTGTTGACGCCCTTTTCGGTGTGCTCGCCGTCGTGCTTGTGCAACTGGCCGGTGGGGTCCTGCAGCTGGATGACCTGGCCCTGCTGCCAGGCATTGGCGCCGGGGGCGACCGCGGGGGTCGGCAGATCGGCACGGGCGGCCCTGGTCTCGCTGGACGAGATACCCAGGCGGCGATCACGCTCGGCGAGCAGCTTGGGATCGAGCTGGCCGTCGGCGGTGAAGCCCATCATCAGCTGGGGCACGCCCAGGGGCAGCTCCAGGTCCTGATCGGTATGCCAGGTATGCCAGGTCTTGCCGTAGGTGTGCACCAGCTTGTCCATCAGCCGGTGCTCGGCGACCTGAGGTACGCCGGGCGCGACCAGCTGGCCCGACTTCACCTCGTGCACATGGCTGTGCCAGAGCGCCTTCTCGGCCTCGGGCAGGGTCTTGAACAGCCGTTCGCTGATGATGTACTCAACGCCCATCAGCTTGGCATCGGCGACATTGCCGTCGTAGATCACGCACTGGAACATCTCTTCGCCCAGGACGCTGCAATAGTGATGGGCCTCCATCTGGCTGTGGGGATGGCCGTTGTAGAAGTGGAAGCCGTCCAGGTAGGTGTTGAGGGCGGCGATGGGCGGCTTGCGCTGCAGGACATCGGCCCCGGCTTCGAGCATCCGGGTATCGGTCTGGGCTGGGGCACCCGGCACCGGGACCGGCGATTGGGTGTCGTTGGCGGCCTGGGCCAGTGGAGCGCAGGCGAGCAGCAGCAAGGCGGGGAGTCGACGGAGGGTCATGGCGCATTCTCGACGGGAGCTTGCCGAGTTCGAAGCCCGGGCGGACGCCTAGGTTCCACCGCTGCGCTAGGCTCGTCATACGAATGTCATGCAACGGCCATAAATTCGTCATCGTCCGCGCCTGGCCTTTCGGTATAAGCGAAACGCCACAGCCACACCTTTGCACCCAGGCTCCTCTCACTGTCGGGACGACTCAATGAACGCACACAGCTCTCCCTCCGGTCATGCCCTGCGCCGCGTGGTCTTCAACAAGAAGGGCGGTGTCGGCAAGTCCAGCATCGCCTGCAACCTGGCGGCCATCAGCGCCCACGAGGGCTATCGCACCCTGCTGGTGGACCTCGATCCCCAGGCCAACTCCAGCCAGTACCTCACCGGCGAGGTGGGCGACGACCTGCCCCATGGCATCGCCGATTTCTTCAAGCAGACCCTGAGCGGCGGCAAGAAGGCCCAGGCCAACATCCACGCCACCGCCTGGCCGAATCTGGATCTGATCGCCGCCTCGGGCGAGCTGACCGAGCTGCAGTTCAAGCTCGAATCCAAGTACAAGATCCAGAAGCTCGCCAAGTACCTCGACAAGCTCGGCGAAGACTATGACCGCATCTACCTGGACACCCCGCCGGCGCTGAACTTCTACAGCATCTCGGCGCTGATCGCCGCCGATCGCTGCCTGATCCCTTTCGACTGCGATGTCTTCGCCCAGCAGGCGCTCTACGACCTGATCGAGGAGCTGGAGGAGATCCGCGAGGACTACAACGAAAAGCTCGCCGTCGAGGGCATCGTCATCAACCAGTACCACGCCCAGGCCAGCACCCCGCGGCAGCTGATCGAGGAACTCCAGGCGCGCGACCTGCCGGTGCTGGCGGCGCCGCTGATGTCTTCGGTGAAGATGCGCGAATCCCACCAGCAGCATCGCCCGCTGATCCACCTGGACCCGGGCCACAAGCTGACCCGGCAGTACCTGGAACTGTTCGCCCTGCTGGAAGGCTGAAGGCGCCCCAGCGCAAGAACGTTCAAGACGGCGGCGACGCGGCGCGGCACCCTGGGCATCCCCTGCCCTCCGGAGCCCTGCCGATGACCGCTTCCCGCCGCCGCGCCTTCCTCCAGGGCGCCTGGCAGATCATGCCGCTGTCGCTGGCCTGCGCGCCCTGGGGCATCCTGGTCGGCGCCCTGGCCATCGAGACCGGACTCAGCGTGCTGGAAGGCCAGGCCTTTTCCCTGCTGGTGTTCGCCGGGGCGGCGCAACTGGTGGCCCTGGGCATGCTCAAGGCCGGCGCGGGCCTCGCCGCCATCCTGCTGACCACCCTGCTGCTGACCTCCCAGCACCTGCTCTATGGCCTGCACCTGAGACGCGTCCTGGCGCCCCAGCCACTGCCCTGGCGGCTGGGCTTCGGTTTCCTGCTCACCGACGAATTCTTCGCCCTGAACCATGCCGAGCAACCAGCCAGCTTCGACCGCTGGCGCGCCCTGGGCATGGGCCTGAGTTTCTATCTGCTGTGGAATCTCTTCACCCTGACCGGGCTGCTGCTGGGGCGGGTGCTGCCCAACCTGGGTGCCCTGGGCCTGGACTTCTCCATCGCCGCCACCTTCATCGCCCTGGTGGTGCCCCTGGTGCGCGACCTGGCCACCGTGGCCTGCGTGCTCACCGCGCTGCTGGTGTCGGTGTGGCTGCATCACCTGCACTGGCAGGGCGCCCTGGTGCTGGGCGGCCTGGCGGGGATGAGCGTGGGCTTTCTGGTCCGCCGCCTGCGGGAGCGCCTGCCATGATCCTCGCCACCGTGCTCGGCATGGCCGCCCTGGTCTTCTGCAATCGCTATCTCTTTCTCGAACCGCGCCTGCCGCTGCGCCTGGGCCGCAACCTGCGCACCTTCCTGGAATTCGCCGTGCCCGGGATGCTCACCGCCATCTGCGGCCCCATCCTGTTCTCCGGCGAAACGTCGCTTGCCGCGACCCTGGTCGATCCCTACCCGCTGGCGGCCCTGACCGCGGTGGGGCTGATGCTCTGGACGCGACGGGTGCTGACCACGGTGATCCTCAGCATGGGCGTGTTCTACCTGCTACGCTGGCTCCTCTAGCCCGAAGGTGGAACCCGTCGGGGCCACGAGAGAGCCATGAACGGACAACAAGAAAACGCCCGCCTCTGGCCGGCCCGCGGCCTGGGCGGCGTCGAGCTGCTGCATGCCCGCTATCGCCGCCAGCGCTTTGCGCCCCATGTGCACGAAGGCTATGTGTTCACCGTGATCGAGCGCGGCGCCCAGCGCTTTCGCCACCGCGGCGCCGAGCACCTGGCCGCGGCCGGCAGCATGGTGCTGATCAATCCGGACGAGTTGCACACCGGGGCCACGGCGGTCGAGGAAGGCTGGCAGTACCGCGGCTTCTATCCGACGCTGGTGCAGCTGGGCCCCGTGTTCGCCGAGCTGGGACGCCCGCTGGACGCCACCCCGGCCTTCGCCACCAGCGTGCTGCACGACCCTCAGGTGAGCGCGACCTTCAGCCAGCTGCATCGGCTGGCCGATGGCGGCGCCGAGGCCCTGGAGCAGCAGACCGCCTGGCGCGAGGCGCTGCTCCTGCTGTTCGGCCGCCATGCCCGCCTGGGCGCCCTGGCGGAACCGGGCCGCGAACCCCTGGCGGTGCAGCGCGCCCGTGAATTGCTCGGCCAGCAGTTGCAGCAACCGCCCAGCCTCGAAGAACTGGCCCAGGCGGTAGGGCTGTCGCCCTTTCATTTCCTGCGGGTGTTCCGCCGCGCGACGGGCCTGCCGCCCCACGCCTGGCTCAAGCAGCAGCGCCTGACCCGCGCCCAGGGCCTGCTGCGCGCCGGCTGGGCGCCCCTGGAGGTAGCCCTGCAGCTGGGCTTTGCCGACCAGAGCCATCTCACTCGCCAGTTCAAGCAGGCCTACGGCGTGGCGCCAGGCGCCTATCGCCGCGCCTGGCAGGGCTAGCCAGGGCCCGACGAACGGTCCTGGCCGCAAAAGCGGCCTGCCAGAGCCCGGCAAGCGGCAACGGCGCCTGACTCACCGCAAGCCTCGGAGAAACTTTTTCCGGTCGCCTCGGGCCTAGTCAGGAAGAGCGCCGGCGCTGCCGGCCGCTCTCCCCTGCCCCTTTGGAGTTACCGGTATGACCCTCGA
The DNA here is from genome assembly GCF_055393275.1 of Pseudomonas sp. Pso3. Lineage (NCBI taxonomy): Bacteria > Pseudomonadati > Pseudomonadota > Gammaproteobacteria > Pseudomonadales > Pseudomonadaceae > Pseudomonas > Pseudomonas sp. Pso3. The sequence goes on from NZ_AP043687.1 coordinate 4,561,847, forward strand.
AGAACGCATCCGCCAGCGCGCCTATGAAATCTGGGAACGCGAAGGGCGTCCCCATGGCCAGGATTTCGAGCACTGGTTCCAGGCCAATCGCGAACTGGAAGACCAACCCGACGACAACCTGACCCAGGTCGGCGGCATCCAGAGCAGCGTCGCCCCGCCGGCACCCAAGCCGCGCAGCCGCTCGCGCAAGAAGACCCCTGAAGACAGCACCAAGGCCTAGCGCCAGTCGTCCAGCAGCCAGACCTCGGGGTGATCGTAATGGGCTTCGCCCCGGTGCAGGGTGATGCCCAGGATCTCGCTGCGAAAGCCTTGAGCCAGCAGCCATTGGTAGGCGCCCCGGCGAGCGGTATTGACGCCGGCCAGCAGTCGCTGCTGACCGTGGTCCCGGGCCAGGCCGTCGCAGGCGGCGATCAGCCGGGCGAAGCGCGCCTCCGCGCCCGCGCCGGGCAGCACCGCCGCGCACTTCACATAGCAGACCCCGGTACCCGCCTCGCTGTGGGGCCCGAAGTGGCAGACGGCGAAGCCCTCCGCCCGGCCCTGCGCATCCTGCAGCAGCAGACTCTCGCCGAGCCCCTGCGCGCGCACCGCGGCCATCTCGGCGGAGACATCCAGCCCCGGCGCATTGGCCCGCCCCACGTCGGCACAGGCCGCCAGCAGCCGGTCGGGTTCGGTCGCTAGGGAAAAGCGCAGCGCCGGCGGCGCGGCCTGCGCCTGCACCGGCCGCGCCATCACCGCGGTCAGGGTCTGCGGCCAGAAGCCGAAGCCCTGGTAGAGCCCCAGGTGACGCGGACTGTCGGGAAAGGTGAAGAGTCCGGCATGGACCAGCTGCCAGGCATCGAGCTGCGCGACCGCGGCGCCCATCAGCGCCTTGGCCACCTTGGCGTCCCAGTAGTCCGGATGCACCGCCAGCGGGCCGAGGATGCCGTGGCGCCCCCAGCGGGTGACGCAGATGGCGCCGACCAGCCGCGCGCCGTCGAGGGCCTTGAACCAGGCGGTGTGGGGCGCGGCGAAGCGACTGCGCACATAGTCGCGGTCGTTCCAGAATTCGCCCGGTTCGGCGGCGCCCATCCAGGTGGCGAAGGCCAGGCGCACCACCTCGGTGGTGGCCGGCAGGTCGGCGGCGGTCAGGGGTTCGACACTGAAGGCGGGGGTGGACATGGGGCGACTCCTTGGCTGTAGGCCTTGGACCCGCCCGGCCGGGGCTTTGCGCCCGGGCGGCAATCGCCGGTTACAGCAGCAGCACCGCGGCCCAGCCGAACAGCAGCATCGGCAGGCTGAAGTGCAGGAAGGACGGCACCACGGTGTCCCAGATATGGCTGTGCTGGCCGTCCACGTTGAGGCCGGAAGTGGGGCCCAGGGTGGAATCCGAAGCCGGCGAACCCGAGTCGCCGAGGGCGCCGGCGGTGCCGATCAGGCAGACGATGGCCAGCGGCGAAAAGCCCAGGTGCAGGCACAGCGGCCCCAGGATGGCGGCGAGGATGGGCACGCTGGAAAAGGATGAGCCGATGCCCAGGGTCACCAGCATGCCCAGCAGCAGGAGCAGCAGCGCGCCCAGGGCGCGGTTGTCGCCGATCAGGCCGGCGGCGGTGGCGGCCAGGTCCTTGATCTGGCCGGTGGCGGTCAGTACCTCGGCGAAGCCGCCGGCGGTGAGCATGATGAAGCCGATCACCGCCATCATCTTCGCCCCCTCGCTGAACAGGTCGTCCGCCTCGCGCCAGCGCACCACGCCGGTGGCGGTAAAGACCACGAAGCCGACCAGGGCACCGAGGATCATGGAGTCCAGCCAGAGCTGCACGCCAAAGGCGGCGATCACCGCGATCAGCGCCACCAGCAGGGTGCGGCCATTGTAGGGACGGTCGGCCCGCTCGGTGCGCGCCACCAGGTTGAGATCGTACTGTCGCGGCCGGCGATAGCTGACGAAGACCGCGAGCAGCAGGCCGACCACCATGCCCAGGGCCGGCAGCAGCATGGCGCGACTGGGGTCCACGCCGCTGACGTCCACCCCGGCACGGGACACGCTGGCCAGGAGGATGTCGTGCAGATAGAGACTGCCGAAGCCCACCGGCAGGAACATGTAGGGGGCGATCAGCCCGAAGGTCATGACGCAGGACAGCCGCCGGCGATCCAGCTCCAGGCGCGTCAGCACATAGAGCAGCGGCGGCACCAGCAGCGGGATGAAGGCGATGTGGATGGGCAGGATGTTCTGCGAGGCGATGGACACCGCCAGCAGCAGGCCGAGCAGCGCCCAGCGCAGCGAGCGTCCGCCCTGGGCCGCCTGGCGTTCCATCAGCGCCAGGGCGCGATCGGCCAGCATGTGCGCCAGCCCCGACTGGCTGATGGCCACGGCGAAGGCGCCCAGCAGCGCATAGGAGAGCGCCACCTTGGCGCCATTGCCCAGGCCGGCGTTGAAGGCCAGCAGGGTGCCTTCCAGCCCGAGGCCGCCGATCAGACCACCGGCCACGGCGCCGGCGATCATCGCCACCACCACGTGCACCCGCGCCAGACTCAGGACCAGCATCAGTCCTACCGCCACCACCACCGCATTCATCGCCGACTCCGCACCACCAAAGGGGCGCGCACTCTGCCGCAGCCCGGCGCGGGCGTCAAAGGCCGGGGATGGATGGCGGGGCGTACGGCTTATCCACCATGGCCGCTGCCGCGGGCGGGTGGAAAAGCCCTGGCGGCGCCTGGCGCGAGTCGCTTGCAGCTGGGCGAGCCGACGTGCCGTACGCCTTGGCATGACCCCACCTTAATGCAGGCGCTCTGGAATGAACCTTTCATGGACGGAAGGCGTCTGACGCGGACGCTTTCACGGTCACGCCAAGGACGAACTGCCCATGCAAGACGCCATCGACATGCTGATCACCGCCTTCAGTCCGCACTCCTGCCTGGCGGTCCCCCGTCGCGCCGATCGCACCCTGCTGTTCACCGTCACCGACACCGCCTGCGCGGTCACGGTCACCAAGGCCATTCCCCTATGCAGCCTGGAATGCACCGCCACCCTGGCCACCGTGATCAAGGACCTGCAGCGCGACCTCGATCGGGCGATCGGCACCCTGAGCCCGGAAAGCCTCGCCGACCTGCGCCAGCGCGGTCCGCGGGTGCAGCGGTTCGAGAGTTGAGCGGGGTGAGGTGGGGGCTTTGTCGTAGGGTGGATGACGGCGCGGCCTCATCCACCTCGGATCCCGAGTCAGCCAGTGGAAAACGCTTTGCGGTTTTCCACGCTACGTACGGAGCTCGCCGGTGAGGGTGGGTGTTGGCTGCGCCCTCACCCCGGCCCTCTCCTTGAGGGAGAGGGGGCGATACGGAGTGAGAGGGAGCTTTGCCGTAGATACCGTCTTCGCCCTTCAGTGTGCAATGGCTAAAGCAGGGTCGAAAGGCTTGCCCGATTTGAGCACGCCATAGGCGATGGTCAGCAGCTTACGCATGGCGGCGCAGACGGTTTGTTTACCTTTCTTGCCCCTGGCTTTCAGGCGCTCGGCTTGCGCCTTGATAGCCGGGTTATAGGTCAGCGCCACGACAGCAGGTAGGTATAGCGCACTTCGTAAGCGGACTGATCCCATGCGCGAGATGCAGGTATGGCCGCGCGCGAGGCCGGACTCCTGCAGGCGCGGGTTCAAGCCGGCAAAGGCGGTAACGGCGCGGGCATCGGCGAAGCGGTCGATATCGCCGAGCTCCGCCAGGATCAGGGCGGCGGTCTTGTCAGCGATGCCATCGATACTCACCAGCAGGTCGCGCTTACCACGTAAGTCCGGATCGTCGTCGATATGGCGTTTGATCTGTTCGAGCGTCCAGGCGATCTGCTCATCGAGCCGTTGCAAGACTGCCCGGATCGAGTCCTGGACTTTTTCCGGACTGATCTCGAGCCGATTGAGCTCCATCTGCCGTAGCGATTGGAGATCCTCCAGGCGCCGGGTCAGCGCGCGAAGCGTGCGGATGGAAACAGGTTCCGGGTGCCAGGCTCGCAAACTATCTTCATGCCGCTGGCCATAGGTGGCAATCAGCTTGGCGTCGAGTTTGTCCGTTTTGCTGCGCTGCAACTGGCTTTGCGCATAACGGGCGATCTGTGCTGGATTGAGCACCGCGATTCGGTAGCCCAACGCATGGAAGTGCCCGGCGAGCGATTCGTGATAGATGCCCGTGGCTTCCATCACGATCCAAGCGCCTGGCTCGGCATGCTGTTGCAGCCAGTCAGCAAAGACCGCGAAGCCTGCCTGATCGTTGCTCAGCTTGCCCTTTGTCCGGTACTTGCCGTTGGACTGCAGGACGGCCAGGTCGAAGCTGCGCTTGGCGATATCAACGCCTACTACTACGGCCATGATGTCTCCTCCTTCAGATGCGTCACGATCACGTCATCCCGTCCAACCTTGCGTAATACGAGCTCTTGAGGCTCCAGATACCGTTCGGACTTGGGGATGAGTGTGGAGGAGGCAGCCTATCTACGCTGCAAGCTCAAAGGCTTAAGGGTGGACGCGGCTTGCCATCCTCCCCCGATGATCAGTCGGGGACTATGACCTCCTGAGGAGGCTGTAGTCGAGATACAAGGGTGGATGACGGCGCAGCCTCATCCACCTCGGATCCCGAGTCAGCCAGTGGAAAACGCTTTGCGGTTTTCCACGCTACCTGGGGAGCTTGCCAGAAAGAGTGGGCGTTGGTTGCGCCCTCACCCCAGCCCTCTCCCTGAGGGAGAGGGGGCGATACGGAGTGAGAGGGAGTGAGAGGGAGCTTTGCCGTAGGGTGGATGACGGCGCGGCCTCATCCACCTCGGATCCCGAGTTCAGCCAGTGGAAAACGCTTTGCGGTTTTCCACGCTACGTACGGGGCTTGCCGGAGAGGGTGGGTGTTGGTTGCGCCCTCACCCCGGCCCTCTCCCTGAGGGAGAGGGGGGCGTTTGGAGTGAGATGGGGGCTTTGCCGTAGGGTGGATGACGGCGCAGCCTCATCCACGCCTGGTCATCCCGCTCAGCGCCGGCTGGTGCGGGTGCTGACGTCGACCCAGACGGCCAGGACCAGGATGCCGCCCTTGACGATCATCTGCCAGTAGCTGTCCACGTCGAGCATGGACATGCCGTTGTCCAGGCTGGCGATCACCAGGGCGCCGAGCAGGGCGCCGTAGACGGTGCCCGAGCCGCCGCGCATCGAGGTACCGCCGATGAAGCAGGCGGCGATGGCGTCCAGTTCGCCCATGGTGCCAGCCGACGGCGAGCCGGCGGCCAGGCGGGCGGTGTTGACCAGACCGGCCAGGGCGCACATCACGCCCATGAGGCCGAAGATGCCGAGCTTGATCGCCTGGACGTTGATGCCCGACAGCCGCGTGGCTTCCAGGTTGCTGCCCACCGCATAGATGCGCCGGCCGAATACCGTCTGGCTGGTGATGTAGCTGAACACCCCGAGCAGCACCAGCAGGATCAGCACCGGCACCGGGATGCCGTCATAGCGGTTGAGGGTCTGGATGAAGGCCGCCAGCACCACGCCGATCACCACCACCCGCAGCACGTCGCGCCACAGCGGCGCGAGGGTCAGGCCGAGGGTCTTGCGCTTGCTGCGCTGGCGCCAGGTGAGCACCACGGCCACGGCGAACAGCAGCACGCCCAGGGCGCTGCCCACAGCCGGCGGCAGATAGCCCTGGCCGAGGTAGACCAGTTCCGGCGACACCGGGGCGACGGTGACGCCGCCGGTAAGACCGAGCAGCACGCCGCGAAAGGCCAGCATGCCGCCAAGACCGACGATAAAGGACGGTATCCCGCGATAGGCACTCAGGTAGCCGTTGATCAGGCCGATCAGCAGGCCACCGGCGGCCACCGCCAGCAGGGTGATCGGCAGGGGCACGTGGTAGGTGACGTCGAGTATCGCCGCCACCCCGCCGAGCAGGCCGAGTTGCGAACCCACCGAGAGGTCGATCTCGCCGGCGATGATCACCAGCACCATGCCGCAGGCGAGGATGCCGGTGATGGACATCTGCCGCAGCAGGTTGGAGAGGTTGCGCGGGGTGACGAAGCCGCCTTCGGTCTGCCAGCTGAAGAACAGCCAGATCAGGGCCACGGCGATCAGCAGGGCGAGCATCTTGTAACGGGTGAACAGCTGTTTCACGGCGTGCATCAGAAGTGCTCCCGGGCTTGGGCGACCGCCCGTTCGGTGGTGCCCAGGGCCGCGGCCAGTACCCGCTCCTGGGTCAGATTCTCATTGGGGAAATCGCCGCGCAGCCGGCCTTCGCCGAGCACCAGCACCCGGTCGGAGACGCCGAGGACCTCGGCCAGCTCCGAGGAAACCATGACGATGGCCACGCCCTCCGCGGCGAGCAGGCCGATCAGTCGGTAGATCTCGAACTTGGCGCCAACGTCGACGCCGCGGGTGGGCTCGTCGAGGATCAACACCTTGGGCCGCGCCAGCAGCATCTTGGAGAGCACCGCCTTCTGCTGGTTGCCGCCGGAGAGGCCGGTGATGGGCAGGAAGGGACTGCTGGTCTTGAGTTGCAGCCGGGCGATCTCGGTGTCGATGCAGGACAGTTCCGCCTCGCTGTCGATGCGACTCAGGTGGGCGAATCGGTCCAGCACCGTGAGGGTGATGTTCGAGCCCACGCCCAGGTCGGGAATGATGCCCTGGCGCTTGCGATCCTCCGGTACCAGGCAGAGGCCGGCGCGAATGGATTTCAGCGGGGTGCGGGTGTCGATGCGCTGGCCATTGAGCCAGACCTCGCCTTCGTAGCGGCCGTCGTAGGCGCCGAAGATGGCCGAGACCAGCTCGGTGCGTCCGGCGCCCACCAGCCCGGCGATGCCGAGGATCTCGCCGGCGCGCACGGCGAAGGAGACGTCGTCGACGCGCTTGCGCTGGGGATTGTCGACGTCCAGGCAGGTGAAGTGACGCGCCTCGAAGATCACCTCGCCGATCTCATGGGGGATCTGCGGGTAGAGGTTGGTCATGGCGCGGCCGACCATCTGGGTGATGATGCGGTCGATGTCCATCTCGGCCATGGGCGTGGTGGCGATGTGCTTGCCGTCGCGGATCACCGTGATGGTGTCGCAGATGGCCGCCACCTCGTCGAGCTTGTGCGAGATGTAGACGCAGGCGACGCCCTGCGCCTTGAGGTCGCGGATGATGTCCAGCAGCACGGCGATCTCGGAGGTGGTGAGCGCCGAGGTCGGTTCGTCGAGGATCAGCAGCCGGGCGTTCTTGTTCAGCGCCTTGGCGATTTCCACCAGTTGCTGCAGGCCGCCGCCGTACTGGGACACCGGCAGGGCCACGTTCATGTCCGGCACCTTGAGCCGGCGCATCAGCTCGGCCGAGCGCTGCAGCATGGTCGGATAGTCCAGCCGCCCGCCGAAGCGGCGCGGTTCGTGGCCCATGAAGATGTTCTCGGCCACGGAAAGATCGGGCACCAGGGTCAGTTCCTGGTGGATGATGACGATGCCGGCCGCCTCGGATTCGGCGATGGACTGGGCTTCCAGGGGTCGCCCGTCCCAGCGGATCTCGCCTTCCCAGGTGCCGTGGGGATAGACCGCCGAGAGGACCTTCATCAGGGTGGACTTGCCGGCGCCGTTCTCGCCGCACAGCCCTACGCATTCGCCCGGACGCACCTTGAGATCGATGCCATCCAGCGCCCGCACCCCGCCAAAGCTCTTGGCGATGCCGTGCATTTCCAGCAGATAGTCGGCCATGGCCGCTCCTTGCCCAGGGGCCGCCCGACGCCAGGCGTCAGACGGCCAGCCGGTGGCCAGTGGTTATTTGCCGTCGATCTGGGCCTGGGTGTAGAAGCCGTCCTTGACCAGCAGGTCGACGTTGGCCTTGGTCAGCTCGGTGGGGGTGAGCAGCAGGGTGTCGACCTTCTTGGTGCCGTTGTCGTAGCTGGAGTTGAAGCCCGGCTTCTCGTTGCGCACCAGTTGCACCGACAGCTTGGCCGCCTCGGAGGCGATCAGCTTGAGCGGCTTGTAGACGGTCATGGTCTGGGTGCCGGCGATCACCCGCTTGATGGCGGCGAGGTCGGCGTCCTGACCGGACACGGCGACCTTGCCGGCCAGCTTCTGCGCGGCCAGGGCCTGGATGGCGCCGCCGGCGGTGGCGTCGTTGGAGGCGACGATGCCGTCGATCTTGTTGTCGTTGGCGGTCAGGGCGTTCTCGACGATGGCCAGGGCCTCCGTCGGGTTCCACTCCTTCACCCACTGCTGGCCGACGATCTTGACGTCGCCCTTGTCGATGGCCGGCTGCAGGACCTTCATCTGGCCCTGGCGGAGGATCTTGGCGTTGTTGTCGGTGGGTGCGCCGCCGAGCAGGAAGAAGTTGCCCTTGGGCTGGGCCTTGAGCACGCCGCCGGCCTGCATCTCGCCGACCTTCTCGTTATCGAAGGAGATGTAGGCGTCGATGTCGGCGTTGAGGATCAGGCGGTCATAGGAGATCACCTTGACCCCGGCCTTCTTGGCCTCGGCCACCACGTTGTTCAGCACCGTGGCGTTGAAGGGCACGATGACGATGGCGTCCACGCCGCGGGAGATCAGGTTCTCGATCTGCGACAGCTGGCGCTGCTCGTTGGCGTCGGCGGATTGCACATAGACCTTGGCGCCGAGTTGCTCGGCGGCGGCGACGAAGTAGTCGCGGTCACGGGCCCAGCGCTCCAGGCGCAGGTCGTCGATGGAGAAACCGATCTTGGGATGCTGGGCGTCGGCCTGGGCGAAACCGGTGGTGCACAGGGCGAGCAGACCGGCGAGCAGGGTCGTCTTGAAAGTCATGGTGGCGTCCTTGGTTATTGTTGTTGTGGAGCGAGAGAACGGATTTGAGTGTAACGATTCAGCGCGCTTGCACAAGCGGGTCAGCCAGGCTTTTCTGCCGACCCGCTCGCGGTCGCTAGCGATACAGGTAACGGTTGACCACGCCTTCGAGCAGCTCCTGGCGACCACTCACCGGCTGGGGCGCCAGGCCCTGGCTGAAGGTGTGCTCGGCCAATTGCTCCAGACTCAGCTGGCCCCCGAGGATGCGCTGACCGAGGGACTGATCCCAGCCGGCATAGCGCTCGGCCTTGAACTTGCCCAGGGGGTCGTCCTGCAACAGCGCCGCGGCGCGTTCCAGCGACAGCGCCAGGGTGTCCATGGCCGCCACGTGGCCGTGGAACAGGTCGACGTCGTCCAGGCTCTGGCGGCGCACCTTGGCGTCGAAGTTGAAGCCGCCGCGGGTGAAGCCGCCGCCCTTGAGGATCTCGTAGATCGCCAGGGTCATTTCCTCGACGCTGTTGGGGAACTGGTCGGTGTCCCAGCCGTTTTGCGGATCGCCGCGGTTGGCGTCGATGCTGCCGAATACGCCGAGGGCCACGGCGCTGGCGATCTCGTGCTGGAAGCTGTGCCCGGCCAGGGTCGCGTGGTTGGCCTCGATGTTGACCTTGATCTCCTTCTCCAGCCCGAATTGCTGCAGGAAGCCGAAGACGGTGGCCACGTCATAGTCGTACTGGTGCTTGGTCGGTTCCTGGGGCTTGGGCTCGATCAGCAGATCGCCCTGGAAGCCGATGCGGTGCTTGTGCTCCACCACCATCTGCATGAAGCGGCCGAGTTGCTCGCGCTCGCGCGCAAGGTCGGTGTTGAGCAGGGTCTCGTAGCCTTCGCGGCCGCCCCACAGCACATAGTTCTCGCCGCCCAGGCGGTGAGTGGCGTTCATCGCCGTGCAGACCTGGGTGGCGGCGCAGGCGAAGACTTCCGGATCGGGATTGCTGGCGGCGCCGGCGGCATAGCGCGGGTGGCTGAAGCAGTTGGCGGTGCCCCACAGGAGCTTGAGGCCGGTGTCGCTCTGGTGGCGCTCCAGCTCGTCCACCAGACGGGCGAAGTTCTCGCGGTACTCGGCGAAGCTGGCGCCTTCCGGGGCGACGTCGGTGTCGTGGAAGCAGTAGTAGTCCACGCCCAGCTTGCTGAAGAATTCGAAGGCGGCGGCGGCCTTGGCGCGGGCCTGCTCCAGGGGCGAACCGGCTGCCTGCCAGGGCCGCTGGAAGGTGCCCTGACCAAAGACATCGCTACCCGGCCAGACGAAGGTATGCCAGTAGCAGACGGCCATGCGCAGGTGCTCGCGCATGGGCTTGCCCATGACCAGGCGGTCGGCTTCGTAGTGGCGGAAGGCAAGCGGGGAATCGCTGTCGGGGCCGGCGTAGCGGACCTTTTCGACATTGGGGAAATAAGCCATGGCGTTGTCCTTGTTCTTATCTGTCGCACCCGATACGGCGTACCGGTTTGCGTCGATGGTAGCGCCGCTGCCCGGGCTGCCTATTGTGAAAATCACCAGAGCCAGGTGCGATTTTGCCGCTTGAGGCGCGCACGCGCCGGTCGTAGTCTGGAGCCCCGCCCGCGCCTCCTGCCGGAAACGCCGCCATGCCCAGCCAGCCGCCCGTCCACCGCGTCGCCCTGCTGTTCAACGGCAGCAAGATCTACGACAGAGGCATCCTCGCCGGCATCGGCAACTATCTGAGCGGTACCCGGGCGCGCTGGGATCTGTTCCTCGAAGAAGACTTCCTCTGCCGGCTCAAGGGCATCGAGCGCTGGCAGGGCGACGGCATCATCGCCGACTTCGACGACCCGGCGGTGAGCGCCGCCCTGGCTCACAGCGCGCTGCCGGTAGTGGCCGTCGGCGGCTCCTACGCGGCCCCTGACGACTACCCGCCCGGCATCCCCTACGTGGCCACCGACAACGCCGCCCTGGTACGCCTGGCCTACGACCACCTGATCGAATCCGGGCTGACCCGCTTCGCCTGCTTCAGCCTGCCCGCCGCCGACACCAATCGCTGGGCCGGCGAGCGCGAGGCGGCCTTTGCCGCCCTGCTCCGCCGCGACGGCCTGCCGGTGGAGATCTATCGCGGCCTGGAGACCAGCGCACCGCTGTGGGACACGGCGGTGGAACAGCTGATCGCCTGGCTGGAGGCCCTGCCCAAGCCGGTGGGCATCCTCGCCGTCACCGACGCCCGGGCGCGGCAACTCCTGCAGGCCTGCCTCACCGCCGGCATCCCGGTGCCGGAACAGGTGGCGCTGGTGGGCATCGACAACGATCCCCTGGCGCGCACCCTGACCCGGGTGCCCCTGACCTCGGTGATCCAGGGTACCGAGGCCATCGGCCGCGAGGCGGCGCGCCTGCTGCACCAGCGGCTGCACGGCGTCGAACTGGGGGCGCCACGGGTGCTGATTCCGCCGGAGGGGATCAACGTCCAGGCTTCCAGTCGTCACCAGCCGGTGCGCCATCCCCAGGTGATGCGCGCCCTGCACTTCATCCGCCAGTACGCCTGCCAGGGCATCAAGACCGAGCAGGTGGCCAGCTATGTCGGCATCTCCCGTTCGGCGCTGGAGACGTCCTTTCGCCGCGAGCTGGGGCGCAGCGTCCACGACGAGATCCTCGGCTTCAAGCTGGCCGCCGCGGCCGTGGCACTGCAGGAAGAGGCGCCGAGCCTGGCCGAGGTCGCCCGGCGCTGCGGCTTCACCTCGGCGCAGTATCTGCACGCGGTGTTTCGCCGGGAGTTCGGCTGCACCCCGCGGCAGTACCAGTCGAATCCCAGACCCCTGGCGAACGCCCATGAAAAAGCCCGTCCGGAGACGGGCTTTCAGGTCGCTACCGCGGCTTATTTGCCGACGGTCTGACCCAGGAACCAGGCACGCTCTTCGGCCTGGTCGATCCACTCTTCCAACAGGCTGGTGGTGGAGACGTCGTTGGCGTCGTCGGTCAGGGTGTGGGTGGTGCGCATGTAGGCCGCCAGCGACTGGTTGTCGTCATGCAGCTCGGTCAGCATCTGATCCGCCGACAGATCGGTGGCATCGCTGCTGGCCAGGCGCTTGAGTTGCACCATCTGCTCCAGGGAGCGCACGGTCGGCTGGCCGATCTTGCGCGCACGCTCGGCGATCAGGTCGGTGATGCCATACAGCTGGGTGGCTTGCTCTTCCAGCAGCAAGTGGTAGTCGCGGAAGTGCGAGCCCTTCATGTGCCAGTGGTAGTTCTTGGTCTTGATGTACAGCGCGAAGACATCGGAGAGCAGCACGGCCAGGGCTTCGCCGACGGCCTGCTGGTTCTGCAGGGTGGCGTCTTCGCCCTGATGGGCCTTCTGCTTGACGCTGGAAACGGTCTTGAGTTCTTGCTTGGCATTGGCAACGGCCATGAGAGATCTCCTGTCAGGACGTGAAGAGGAAAAGGGGTTCGCTTGCATTGGCGCGAACATCAACGTCTGCAGAAATCGACCGCACCGGACGAAAAATCGTTCATCGAATTTGCATATCGCCACCATGGGCATGACGAATGGTTGCCTATGTTGCGACTGCGTTTCATTGCCCGTCCCAGAGGCCCTCTTTCGCCACGGCCGCTGCGCTTGTAGCTAGATGTGTAGGTAAAACCGTTTGTCAGCTTTGCCAGCAAACCGACGCCGCGTAAGAACCCCTGCTCGTTCCGCCCGGTCACCTAAAAGGCAAGGCACACGAACGGTCGCCGAGAGCTCTCTGCCGGCCACGACAAGGTTCTGCACACAGGTAACAGCGTATGACGACGCCCCTCAATCCCGCCCAGGGACAACCCTCGCAGACCAAGGACGGTTCTACGGCAGAGGCCCATCTGCATGACCTGAAAGAGGTCGCCAAGGACACGGTGCAAGACGCCAAGCAGGAAGGTGCCGCGCACTTCGAGCACTACCGCGACACCGCGGCCGACCAGCTGGGTGCCATTGCCCAGAGCGCCCAGGCGGCGGCCGACGAACTGGAAGACAAGGACACCCTGGGCCTGGCGCACTATGTCAGCGACATGGCCCGGAGCCTGACCGGTCTGGCCGAGGATTTGCGCGGCAAGAACGCCGAGCAGCTGCTGCACCAGGCCGGCACCCTGGCCCGCGACAACCCGGCGCTGTTCCTGACCGGCAGCATCGCCATCGGCTTTGGCCTGTCGCGCTTTCTCAAGGCCTCCAGCCAGCCGGATACCGGCAGCAGCGCGCGCGTCGGCGGCGCGGATGCGGTGCCCTCGCTGACCACCCCCTCGGTCGCGGCGGAAAACGAATTGGTGGAGCCGGCGGCGGGTGCCGACGTCATCCACACCAACAACATTCCCAAAGGTCCCGACCTCCATACCCCGACCACCACCCGTGGTGGCGATCCCATCGGTGGCGCGGCGATCAACCCGGCCCGCAGCGACAGCAACCTGAACACCGGCACCTCATCCAGCCAGCTGGATCGACCCACCCTGAGCGGAGGCAAGCAACCATGATCAACGACAACCCCACTCCGCGCCCCACCGAGGGCGACACCTCGGTCGTCGGCCTGGTCAAGCAGCTGGTCCAGGAAGTGCCGGCGCTGTTCACCAAGGAACTGGCTCTGGCCAAGGCCGAACTGGGCGAATCCCTGCGCACCACCAAGGCCGGCGTGGCCGGCGTCGCCGCAGGCGCCATCGTACTGCTGGCCGGCTTCATCGTGCTGCTCATGGGCGTCGTCTATTTCCTCTCCCAGTACCTCACGCCCTGGGCCGCCGCCCTGCTGGTGGGTGCCGTGGTCATGGTGATCGGTTTCATCATGGTGCAGTCGGGCAAGAAGCAGTTCGAGCCGTCCCACTTCACCCCTGATCGCACCGTCAACAGCCTGCAGAAGGACAAGGACGCCGTACGGAGGGCCGCACAATGAGCATCACCGATCAGATCGATCAGGAATCCCGCAAGAATCCCGACGAGCTCGAGCGCGAGATCGACCAGAAGCGCGAGCGTATCGAAGACCTGGTGGGCGCCCTGGAAAGCCGCCTGTCGCCCGGCCAGCTGTTCGATCAGGCACTGTCCTACACCAAGGGCCACAGCGGCGAATTCGCCCACAACCTGGGCAATACCCTCAAGGCCAATCCGGTGCCGGCGGTGCTGACTTCGGTGGGCCTGCTGTGGCTGGCGCTGGGACAGAATCGCACGCCGGCTCCGGCCACCACGGGCACTCCGCTCAAGGACAAGCTGTCCGGTGCGCTGGACTCGGTCGCCAACAGCGCCGACCATACCCGCGACTCCCTGAACCGTGGCAGTCACGATGTGCGCGACAAGGTGACCGGCCTGGGCGAGAGCGTTTCGGCCAAGGCCTCCCAGACCGGGGAGCGGCTGAGCGATACTGCGGTGCAGGCCAAGGACACCCTGACGGACCAGGCGCAACAGCTCAAGGGCACCTTCGATACCCTGCTGCGTGAACAGCCGCTGGTGGTGGGTGCGCTGGGCATCGCCCTCGGCGCCCTGCTGGGCGCTGCCCTGCCACGCACCGAGACCGAGGACCGCGCCCTGGGCAGGCACAGTGACAAGCTGACTGCCAAGGCCAAGCAGGCCGCCAGCAGTGGCTACGAGCAGGTCAAGGCGGCAGGCCAGGACATGGCGAAAGAGGCGCGCCAGGCCAGCCAGGACCACCGCAGCCAGCCGGCGGACGCGGGCACTCCTGCGCCGAAAAATCTGGGCAACGATCCCGACGCCGGGGTCGAGTCCATGGCGGGCTCGCCGAGGGCAGGTACCGGCAGCACCCTCGGCGCCACCCAGGCGACCGCGGGCATGAATGTCGGCCGTACCGCGGCCAACGGCAATACCCCGGGCGCGGTCGGCGACGAGAGCGGCATGGCCACCCCGCCACGCAGCTTCTGACCGGCAGGATGGCCGGGGTCAGCCGCTGACCTCGGCCTGAAAAACGAAGGCGCCCGGGTCTGCACCCGGGCGCCTTCGTTTTCCGTGCCCCTATCAGTAACCCGGATCCGGATTCTCCTTGGGCTGCTCGGGTCGCTTGCTGTCCTGCGGGCGCTGTTCTTCACCGCCCTGGTTGAGTTCCTTGTGGGTCTCGCCGACCTTGCCGGCGTTTTCCGGCTTGTGATCGAGATCGTCGCGCTTGGCCATGATCCTCACCTCTTGTGGCTGAGTAGCTTAGGCAACGCGGCGGGGCCAGGGTGCCCCGGCCGCGCCGATCAACGCAAGGGCGGCGCCATGAACTCCGGCCCCACCGGATCCTTGACGTGTTCGGCGAGGATGGCGTCGATGGCCGCCAGGTCCTCGGCGGACAGCCGCCAGCCGAAGGCCTCGTCCAGGCCCTGCAACTGCTCGGGCTTGCGCGCGCCCCAGAGGGCGATGGTCGGCCCCTGGTCGAGGATCCAGCGCACCGCCAGGGCCAGCACCGACTTGCCATGGCGCTCGCGGGCAAAGGCGGTCAGGGCCTCCACCGCGGCCAGGTACTGGGCGAAGCGCGGCGCCTGGAACTTGGGATCGCCCTGGCGCAGGTCATCGCCGTCGAATTGCGTCTGCGCATGCATACGTCCGGACAGCAGGCCGCGGCAGAGCGCGCCATAGGCGAGCACCACCAGACCGTGACGCTGGGCATAGGGCAGCACATCGGCCTCGATGGCGCGCTCGAAGAGGTTGTAGGGCGGCTGCACGGTGGACAGATTGGCGAACTGGCGGAAGGCCTCCAGTTGCTCGGGCGAATAGTTGCTCACGCCGATGGCGAGGATCTTGCCCTCCTGCCGCAGGCGCTCCAACTCACCCGCGGTTTCTTCGTGGGCCACCTGGGGATCGGGCCAGTGCACCTGATAGAGATCGATGCGATCGGTGCGCAGGCGCCGCAGGGAATCCTCCACCTCCTGGCGAATGCGGGCCGCGCTGGCGTTGCGGCGCACCTCTTCGTTGGGCCACTCCAGGGCTACCTTGGTGGCGATCACCGCCTGGTCGCGGATGCCTTCCAGGGCCTTGCCGACGATCTCCTCGGACCGACCGAAGCCGTACACCGGCGCGGTATCGATCAGGTTGATGCCGCCATGCACGGCGCCGCGGATGGTCTCGATGGAACGGGCTTCGTCGGTACCGCCCCACATCCAGCCACCGATGGCCCAGGTACCGAGGCCGATGCGGGAAACGGGGGTATCGATACCCGGGATACGCAGGGTTTCACTCATAGGATCTCCAGGCGAAGACGCCAGTCGGAAGGGTTAGCCTTGTGAGGCTAATTCAAAAGGCGTTGAATAGGGCTCAACGAACGCTTGACCTTTAGAGCCTGTTCAAAGGCTCGCGAGCTAGAGACAAACAAGGCGAAAATGCCTGAGGAAGCGGAGTTTACGAATGGTAAATGAGCATTCCGACGGGGCTGGCCTTCCAGGGCATTTTCAACGCCGTTTGGCCGACGCGCAGCAGACTTTGGACAGGCTCTTATCGCGCGAGGACTGTACATGCCGACCCTCAACCGCGGCGAACTGGCCGATCTCAACGTCTTCGTCGCCCTGGTCCGGCGGCGCAGCTTTCGCCAGGCCGCCATCGAACTGGGCGTCACCACCTCGGCGCTGAGCCACGCCCTGCGCCAGCTGGAGACGCGCCTGGGGGTCAAGCTGCTCAATCGCACCAGTCGCTCGGTGGTACCGACCCTGGCCGGCGCGGCGCTGGCGGAAAAACTCGAACAGGGCTTTGCCTTGATTGGCGAGGCGCTGGGCGAACTGGACCAGCACCGCGACGCCCCGGTCGGCCGCCTGCGCCTGAGCGTGCCGCGGGATGCGGCGCGGCTGCTGGTGACCCCGACCCTGCCCCGGCTGCTGGCGGCCTATCCGCAGTTGCAACTGGACATCAGCGTCGAGGATCGCCCGGTGGACATCGTCGCCGACGGCCTCGATGCCGGCATCCGCTATGGCGATACCGTGCCCCAGGATATGGTCGCCCTGCCGCTGACCGACGAATTGCGCTGGATCGTGGTGGGCGCCCCCGCCTACCTGGCGCGCCACGGCCGGCCGCAGCAGCCGGAGGAGCTTGCCGACCACCGGTGCGTACGCCTGCGGCTGGGCAGCGGCGCCCTCTATCGCTGGGAGCTGGGCAGTGGCGCCAGCACCCGGACGATCGACGTGCCAGGTCCGCTCACGGTCAACGAGACCGAGACCTCGATCCAGGCCGCCCTCGACGGCCTGGCCCTGGCCTATTGCCTGGAATGGCGGGTGGCCGACGAACTGCGCGACGGTCGCCTGGAGCAGGTGTTGCCGGACTGGGCCTCGCCCGGCGCGCCGCTGTGCATCTACTACCCGAGTCGGCGCCAGCCGCCACCCGGCCTGCGCCAGTTGATCGAGGCCCTGCGCCAGACCTGGACCGGACGCCACCCCTGAGGGCGCGAACCAACCGCCGCGCCCGGGGGTCCCCTGACCACGCCATGATCGCCTGACCGAGGAGGCCCTCTTGCCCGCAGCCAACGCCGCCGCATCCGACCTGCCGCTGCCCGTGGAGCGCGAACTCAGCCCCCGGGCGCTGCTCACCGGGGCGCTGCTGGGCATCCTGCTGACCCCGGCCAATGTCTATGCCGGCCTCAAGATCGGCTGGTCGTTCAACATGTCGATCATCGCCCTGCTGGTGAGCTACGGTCTCTGGCACCGCCTGGGGCGCCGCCTGCAGCAACCGGGCTGGACGCTGCACGAGAGCAACATCAATCAGACCGTGGCCTCGGCGGCGGCCAGCATCGTCTCCGGCGGCCTGGTCGCGCCCATCCCGGCCTACACGCTGCTGACCGGCCAGGAATTGCCGACTCTGCCGCTGATGGGCTGGGTGTTCGCGGTGAGCTTTCTCGGCATCTGGGTGGCCTGGTACCTCCGGCCCCTGCTGCTGGCCGATGCCAGCCTGAAATTCCCCGAGGGCCTGGCCACCCTGGAAGCCCTGCGCCAGGTCTATGCCAGTGGCGCCGAAGCCCTGGCCCGCCTGCGGGTGCTGCTGGGCGCCCTGACGCTGTCGGCGGCGGTCAAGCTGGTGGACACCTTCGCCTGGACGCTGCCGCGAGTCGCGCCCTAGCCAGCCCTGGAACGCCTGACCTTCAGCTTCGATCCCTCGCTGCTGCTGCTCGGCTTTGGCGGCATCATCGGCCTGAGGGTCGGGTTGTCACTGCTGCTCGGCACCCTGCTGGCCTGGGGCGGTGTCGCGCCCTGGCTGCTGGCCAGTGGTGTCGCCGCGCTGCCGGCGGAGGCCAGCGGTCCGCAATACGCCTTCCTGGTGCAATGGCTGCTCTGGTCCGGGGTGAGTCTGATGGTCAGCGCCACCCTGGCTGCGCTGGCCGTACGGCTGATCACCCTGCCCCGCGCCGAACGCCGTCGCCAGGGCTGGCAGCGGCCGCGCGCCTGGCCGCTGGCGCTGCTGCTGGCGGCGGCTCTGCTGGTGGTGGTGCTGCAGGTGCGGCTGTTCGGCATAGATCCCTGGCTGGCCCTGCTGGCCCTGCCCCTGGCGCTGTTTCTCGCCGCCATGGCCGCGCGGGTGGTCGGCGCCACCGGCATTCCCCCCATCGGCGCCATCGGCCAGCTGTCGCAGCTGACCTTTGGGCTGGCCGCCCCCGGGCAGGTCAACATCAACCTCATGGGCGCCAATACCGCGGGCGGGGCGGCGGGCCAGAGCACCGACCTGATGAACGACTTCAAGGTCGGCCAGGCCATTGGCGCCACCCCCGCCAAGCAGGTGGTCGCCCAGTGCCTGGGCATCGCCCTCGGTGCGGTAACCGGGGTGCTTACCTATCGGCTACTGATTCCCGATCCCCAGGCACTGCTGCTCAGCGCCGCCTGGCCGGCGCCGGCGGTGGCCCAGTGGAAGGCGGTGGCGGAAACCCTGACCCAGGGCCTGGGCGCCCTCGATGGCGCCATGCGCCTGGGCATCGTCCTGGGCGCCCTGGCCGGCTTGCTGCTGGGCCTGGCCGAAGCCTTGCTGCCGACCCGCCGCGCGCACTGGCTGCCCAGCTCGGCGGCCCTGGGCCTGGCCTTCATCCTGCCGGCCTCAGTGTCGCTGATGATGACCCTGGGCGCACTGCTCACCGCCCTGGTGCGCTGGCGGGCACCGAGGCTGGCCGAACGCTTCGCCCTGGCCGCCGCGGCCGGCCTCATCGCCGGGGAAAGTCTGGCCGGGGTGGGGGCGGCTTTCTGGCAAATGCTCTCGACGTGAGCTGCGACATCTTGTCAACTGGACAATAATTTCCAGACGTAATGTCGCGAAGCTTTCAATAACCTTTCAAACCCATGAAATTCGGGGGTTCTGGTCCGATTCAGCTTGCCAGCGCGCTTTTGCAACACATAAGGTTACAAATAGCGCGACCCACCCGCGAGAGGTCTGGGCGCCCTGCGCGAGCTGTCTCCATAACAAACCCAATCCGAGCTAGCAGTCATGGCCACCACCTCGAAAGCCAAATCCATCTTCCGCGTAGTCAGCGGAAACTTCCTCGAAATGTACGACTTCATGGTCTATGGCTTCTATGCCACGGCCATCGCCAAGACGTTCTTTCCCGGCGATAACGAACTCGCCTCCCTGATGCTGTCGCTGGCCACCTTCGGCGCCGGCTTCCTGATGCGCCCCCTGGGGGCGATCTTCCTCGGCGCCTACATCGACAAGCACGGCCGTCGCCACGGCCTGATCGTCACCCTGGCGCTGATGGCCCTGGGTACCCTGCTGATCGCCGTGGTGCCGGGCTATGCCACCCTGGGTGTCGCCGCACCGCTGCTGGTGCTGCTCGGCCGCCTGCTGCAGGGCTTCTCCGCCGGTGTCGAACTGGGCGGCGTGTCCGTCTACCTGTCGGAGATCGCCACCCCCGGCCGCAAGGGCTTCTTCGTTTCCTGGCAGTCCGCCAGCCAGCAGGTCGCGGTGGTCTTCGCCGGCGTGCTGGGCGCGCTGCTCAACCACTGGCTGTCGCCCGCCGAAATGGGTGAATGGGGCTGGCGCATACCCTTCCTGATCGGCTGCCTGATCGTGCCCTTCCTGTTCATCATCCGTCGTTCCCTGGAAGAGAGCCCGGAATTCGAGGCGCGCAAGCATCGCCCGACCTTCGGCGAAACCATGACCTCCATCCGCCAGAACTTCGGCGTGGTGCTGGCAGGCGTAGCCATGGTCTCCATGACCACCGCCTCCTTCTACCTGATCACCGCCTACACCCCGACCTTCGGCAAGCACGAGCTGAACCTGACCGCGCTGGACAGCCTGATCGTCACCGCCTGCGTGGGTGTTTCCAACTTCATCTGGCTGCCGGTAATGGGCGCCCTGAGCGATCGCATCGGCCGCCGTCCGTTGCTGATCTTCGCCACCGTACTGGCCATCCTCACCGCCTACCCGGCGATGATCTGGCTGACCCACGCCCCGGGCTTCTCGCGCCTGCTGATGGTCGAGCTGTGGCTGTCCTTCCTCTATGGCACCTATAACGGTGGCATGGTGGTAGCCCTGACCGAGGTGATGCCGGCCCATGTGCGCACCACCGGCTTCTCCCTGGCCTACAGCCTGGCCACCGCGACCTTTGGCGGCTTCACCCCGATGGTCTGCACCTGGCTGATCCAGGAGACCGGCAACAAGGCCGCCCCGGGCATGTGGCTGACCGTAGCGGCCGTCCTCGGCCTGGTCGCGACCCTGACCCTGTTCAAGGGCAACACCGAGCCGCGCTTCAAGACCGTCACGGCCTGACAGCCCTGTCGCAGAGCGGCAGGTCCTGCCGCTCTCGCGTCCACCCAGGTCGCTCCGCGCATCGAACTGTCATGACCTTTTGTTATGGTCTAGACCAGATGACCGCATACCGCGGTCGCCGTGCCGGAGTCCGCCGATGTCCACCCTTCCCCGCCTTCTCGCCGGCCTGGCCGGCGGTCTGCTCAGCCTCACCGCTGCCGCCACCGAGCTGACCCACTGGCCGGCCGATGCCGCCCGCCAGCTCGACGCCCTGATCGCCGCCAATGCCAACCAGGGCAACTACGCGGTGTTCGACATGGACAACACCAGCTATCGCTACGACCTGGAAGAGGCCCTGCTGCCCTTCCTGGAGATGAAGGGCGTGCTGACCCGCGACACTCTCGACCCTTCGCTCAAGCTGATTCCCTTCAAGGATGTCGGTGGCCACAAGGAAAGTCTCAACAGCTACTACTACCGGCTGTGCGAGGTCGACGACCTGGTCTGCTACCCCTGGGTCGCCCAGGTGTTTTCCGGCTTCACCCTGCAGCAACTCAAGGGCTACGTCGACGAGCTGATGGCCTACGGCAAGCCGATCCCCGCCACCTACTACGGCAAGGACGACAAGGTGGAGACGGTGGAGATCAATCCGCCCAAGCCCTTCACCGGCCAGCAGGAGCTCTATCACAAGCTGATGGAGAACGACATCGAGGTCTATGTGATCAGTGCCGCCCATGAGGAGCTGGTGCGCATGGTGGCGTCCGATCCGCGCTACGGCTACGGCGTGAAACCGGAAAACGTCATTGGCGTCACCACCCTGCTCAAGGACCCGGCCACCGGCGCCCTGACCACCGCCCGCAAGCAGATCGCCGAAGGCAAGTACGATCCCCAGGCCAACCTGAAGCTGCAGGTCACGCCCTACCTCTGGACCCCGGCCACCTGGTTCGCCGGCAAGTACGCGGCCATCCTCACCTACATAGATCCTTGGAAGAAACCCATCCTGGTCGGCGGCGACACCCCGGTCAGCGACGGCCCCATGCTGTTCCAGGGCGTGGACGCCGCCAAGAACGGCATCCACCTGTGGATCGACCGCAAGTCCAAGTACCGCACCCAGATCGAGGCGATGATGAAGAGCAACGCCGAGGGCCAGGCCAAGGCCGGGGTGGCGGTGAATGCGGACAAGCACTGGGTGATCGTCAAGCCCGAAGACATCCAGTAGGCCCGCGGCGATCGGGCGGGCTAGACTGGGGACTCCCTCAGCCCGCCCTGGAGCCCGCCATGGAACACCTGGTCCTGACCGTCATCGCCCCCGATCGCCCCGGTCTGGTGGAAGCCCTGGCCGACTGCGTGGCCGCCCAGGGCGGCAACTGGCTGGAAAGCCGCATGGCCCACCTGGCCGGCCAGTTCGCCGGCATCCTTTCGGTGGAAGTGGAACCGGAATTGCGCAATGGCCTGGTGGAGACGCTGCAGCAGCTGGCCATTCCCGGCCTGCGCATCCTGGTCGGCGAAACCGGCCAGCCGGCGCCGGTGGGTGCGCCTCTGGTGCAGCTGGATCTCCTGGGCAATGACCGGGTCGGCATCGTCCGCGACATCACCCGGGCGCTGCACCAGGTCGGGGTCAACGTCGAACGCCTGTCCACCGAGACCCGCCCGGCACCCATGAGCAGCGAGGTGCTGTTCCACGCCACCGCCCTGCTGGCGCTCCCAGCGGACCTCGAACTCGAGGCGCTGCAGGCCCACCTGGAAACCCTCACCGACGACCTGATGGTGGAGCTCAAGCTCTATCGCCACGGGCACGACTAGGCCCTAGCTCCGCCCCTTCTCCAGCCGTCGCCGGATGCCCTCGGGGACATCGTCCGGCAGCGGCATCCGCCCGTCCGCCGGCAGGGCTTCCAGGCCGGCTTCGTCCAGCAGCACCAGCACCTCCTCCTTGAGGCGACTCAGGGCGAAGGCCTGCCAGGCCTCGCGCACCGAGGGGAAGAGCTCCAGTTCGTAGTCGAAGGTGCGAATCGGTCGCCGACTCTCCAGGGCCGCGCGCAGCAAGGGCTGGGCGTGGGGATGGCGCAGCTGGTGCAGAAAGGCCTCGCGCAGCTCCAGGCGATCGTCCTGGGTCAGGCGCGGCAGCGGCAGGTAGCGTTCGGGATCTTCCAGTTCCTCGCGTTCTTCCAGACTGAGATCGTCCGGATCGAGCAGGCGCAGGGCGCCGCTGGCAAGGTCGAGGAAGTGGGTACCTCGCTCCCGGCTGTCCAGAGCGGCAGCCAGCAGATCGAGGTCGAGGGTGAGGGGGCGCATGGCAGGACTCCGGCACAGGCGAACAGGAGCGGAGTTCTATCTCCGCTCCTGTTGCGACCTGGCACCGGAAGCTGCGTTCAGCCTTTCCGCTGATAGGGGAAGAAGCGCCGCTCGCGCAGGTCGTGCTCGATCTGCTCCAGGCTCTTGCCCTTGGTCTCCGGCACCAGGCGCCAGATGAACAGCAGCGCCACCAGGGAAATCCCGGCATAGAGCCAGAAGGTATGGGCGGCGCCCAGCTTGGTCACCAGGCTCAGGGTGGTGAGGGTCACCAGCAGGTCGAAGCCCCAGTGGCTGAAGGCGCCGACGCTGGCGCCCTTGCCGCGCACGAACAGCGGATAGACCTCGGCATTGATCAGCCAGATGCAGACGCCGAAGCCGCCGCAGTTGAGCATCAGGTAGGCGGCCAGGCAGGCCACCACCGTCCAGCGCTCCACGTCCGTCTGGGGACCGGCGCCCTGGAACAGGTAGCCCATGATCGCCAGCGCGATGATGGAGCCGGGAATCAGCGTCAGCAGGTAGCGGCGACGACCGATGCGATCCACCAGGAAGCTGCCGACCACGGTCATGATCACCACCAGGATGGTGCTGCAGCCGGTGGCCAGCACCGCGGTCTGGTCGGAGAAACCGGCCTGGGTGAGGATGGTGGGTGCGTAGTAGATCAGGGCATTGTTGCCGGTGATCTGCGAGAACATGGCGATGCCGGCGCCCACCAGCAGGGCCGGACGGACCCAGGGCGAGAAGAGGTCACTCCAGTTGCCTTCCGGGGCGTTGCTCACGGTCTTGATCTCGGCCAGTTCGGCCTGGGCGGCAGCGGCGCCGCCACGAACCCGTTCCAGTACCGCCAGGGCGTCGCCCTCGCGACCCTTGACCAGCAGCCAGCGCGGACTCTCCGGCAGTACCGCCATGCCCGCCAGCAGGATCAGCGCCGGCACCAGGCCGAGGCCGAACATCCAGCGCCAGTGTTCGTCCAGGGCGAAGCCGGTGAAATAGGCCACGGTGATGCCGAACACCACCATGAACTGGAACAGCACCACCAGCTTGCCGCGGTGCTCCGGCGGCGCCACCTCGGCGATGTACACCGGGATGATCTGGGTGGAGCTGCCGGCCGACAGGCCGAGCAGGAAGCGCGACAGGATCAGGAGGGTGACGTTGGGCGACAGCGCCGAGAGCACCGAGCCCAGGGCGAACACCAGGGCCACGCCGATGATGGTCTTGCGGCGGCCGAGGCGGTCGGAGATCGGGCCGGTGCCGAGGCAACCGAACAGGGCGCCAAAGATGATGGCGCCGGTCACCAGTTGCTTGACGGTGTCGTCCATGGCGAATTCGCGGCCGAGGCCGAGCAGGGCGACGCCGATGATGCCGGTGTCGTAGCCGAACAGCAGACCGCCCAGGGCGGCGATCACGGCGATGAGCACGACCAGCCCCTTGCGCGGGGTGGCCGCCACGGGTGCGGCGAGCGAGGGTGATGAAGCGAGCATGGGGAAATCCTTTCTTGTTTTGCCAGGGCAAGGATCGCGGCGGCGACCTGATCCACCCGCGCGGGCGGGCCGTGGGGGAGCATGGCCCAGGGAAAAGCGCGATGCGGCAGGCAGAGAAACGTTAGGTGAATCGTTTCACCTAATGATGCCAGTTGTAACAGGACTTGTGAAAAGCATCACGAATAGTGATCGGCTGCGGCTAGCTGCCGATGGTCAGTTCCTGGAAGCGCTGCTCGGGCAGTGCCGCTGCGCCCTGCCCTGGGCGCAGCGCCTGATCGCCCAGGCGCTCGACCAGGAAGTCGATGAACACCTTGAGCTTGGGCGGCAGGTGGCGCGTCGCCGGATAGAGCAGCCAGGCGCCGCCGTGGTAGTGCGGCAGAAAGGACCACTCCGGCAGCACCTGGATGATCTCGCCACGGGCCAGGGCCGCCTGGGCGGTGAACAGGGGCAGACTGCCGATGCCGATGTGGTTGAGCACCGCGTCCAGGCGCACCCCGGTGTGATTGGCGGCATAGCGACCGCGCACATTGACGTGGACCACCTTGGCGCCCTGGCGAAACTTCCAGCGTGAATCGGCCGGTTCCTCCGCCAGGTAGATGCAGCTGTGCCCGGCCAGATCGCGGGGATGGGCGGGCTGACCGTGCTCGGCCAGGTACTGCGGCGTGGCGCAGAGCAGGTGCTCGATGGTCAGCAGCTGACGACCCACCAGCCCGGGCGGCGGCCGATCGGTGATGCGGATGGCCAGGTCGACGTTCTCGTCGATCAGATCGACATAGCGGTCTTCCAGCAGCAACTGCACGTCCACCGCCGGATAGCGGCGCAGGAAGTCGGCCATGTGCGGATGGATCACCGTGCTCCCCACCGCCTTGGGCACCGACAGCCGGACGATGCCGGCCGGCGCCTGGTTGAACTGGCCACTGACCTCCAGCACCGCCCGCGCGGCGCCGACCATGTCGCTGCAGCGCCGATAGACCTCCTCCCCCGCCTCCGACAGGCGCAGCTTGCGCGTGCTGCGATTGAGCAGCCGGGTGCCCAAAGCCTTCTCCAGGCGCGCCACGCTGCGACTGGTGGAGGATGGGGTTAGACCCAGCTGACGGGCCGCCGCAGAGAAGCTGCCGCTCTCCACCACCCGCACGAAGATGGCCATCTCGCTGAGCAGCGGCAGGGGAAGATTTATGCTCACAGCGCAAAATTCCTTTGGAGAGAGGGTGGATTATCACCCTTGCGTGCGCTCTTTAGAATGAGGATGTTTCTCGTTTTCTAGGTAGTAGACGTATGACCGAGCGCCTGTATTTCCTGAGCGACAGCCTGATCGCCGAGGTCGAGGTCCACGCCTGTAGCGCCGCCGAGGACGGTTATGTCGTCGAATTGCTGGCCACGCCCTTCCATCCCCAGGGCGGCGGCCAGCCCAGCGACACCGGCTGGATCGGTACCGCCGAGGTGACCCGGGTGGTCCAGGACGGCGACCGTATCCTGCACCACACCACCCGCCCGCTGACGCCCGGCCGTGTGCTGGCCCGGGTCGACGAAGGCCGGCGCCAGCTGCATTCGCGGCTGCATTCGGCCGGGCACCTGCTCGGTCACATCGGCGAGACCCATGGCTGGAAGCCGGTCAAGGCCCATCACTGGCCGGGCGAAGGCCGCATCGAATTCATTCCGGGCGAGGCGTCGCAGCCCCTGGACAGCGAAGCCCTGCAGGCGCACTTCGACGCCCTGGTGGAAGAAGACCTGCCGCTGCAGATCGAGGTGCAGGCCGATGGCCAGCGCCAGGTGCGCTTTGGCGAGGACGTGGCGCGCTATGCCTGCGGCGGAACCCACGTGCGCTCCCTGCGCGCGGTCGGCGCCCTGAGCGCCCTGGGCGTCAAGGAAAAGAAGGGACGCCTGCTGGTGAGCTACGACATGGCTGGCGCCTGATCAACCGCTCACCTCACCCGCAGAAAGGAAGCGCCATGCTGCTCGAACTCGACGCTCTCGACACCGAGAGTTTGCTCCGTCTCACCGATGAACGCCTGCTGGCCGTGCGCGTGCGCCACTTCGTGCCGCGTCCGCTGGCCGACGACCTCGGCCAGCAGATCCTCGGCAACGGCTTCGCCACCTACACCAACGCCCCCAGCATCGGCCGCATCGGCATGGCCTTCTACGAGGCGGAGCACCAGCGCGCGCAGATGGACGACTACTTCGCCAGCGTCACCAGCAACCTGGAAGAATTGCGCCGCCGCTGCCGCCCCTACCTCAATCCCATCGACCTGGTGCGCTGCACCCTCGACGAGGTCTGGCCGGCCGGGGCCCGCCTGCAGACCCTCTGGGGCCGCAAGATGTACGTCGGCCTGTCGCGGGTGGTGAAGCCGGGGGTGCGCTTTCTCGCCCACCACGACATCTTCGCCAAGGACGCGCCGGGCAGCGAGGAAGCCGAAAGTCTGGTCGCCCAGCTGGCCTGCAACGTCTACCTGACCATGCCCAGTGTCGGCGGCGAACTGCAGCTCTGGTCGCGCGAGCTGTCGCCGGAGGCCTTCGACGCCATGCGCGGCGACAGCTACGGCATCGAACCCGACCGCCTCGGCCCGCCCTGCCTGACCATCCGCCCCGAACCGGGCGATCTGATCCTCTTCAATTCCCGCCGCATGCACGCCGTGACCCCCGGCAACGACCAGCCGCGCCTGTCGCTGTCGTGCTTCGTCGGCTATCGCGGGGCGGCCGAACCCCTCACGTACTGGAGCTGACATGTCCCCCTACCTGAGCGAATTCCTCGCCCTGGCGACCATCCACTTCCTCGCCGTGCTGGCGCCCGGTCCGGATTTCGCCGTGACCGTGCGCCAGAGCGTGAGATTCGGCCGCCTGATCGGTCTCTGTACCGCCCTGGGCATCGGCGCCGGCATCTCGGTGCACGTGCTCTACACCCTGCTCGGCATCGGCGCCCTGATGCACGCCACGCCCTGGCTGCTGGGCGTCGCCAAGGTGGTCGGCGGTGCCTACATCCTCTGGCTGGGCTTCAACCTGATCCGCAGCAAGCCCACCGCCGCGCCGCTGGACGACAGCCAGTGGCAGCAGGCGGATCTGCAGCGGCAGTCGCCCGGCAAGGCCTTCCTCACCGGCTTCCTGACCAACGCCACCAATCCCAAGGCCACCCTGTTCTTCCTGGCCATCTTCACCACCGTGGTCAGCGGCAGTACGCCACTGACCGTCCAGGGCCTCTATGGCCTGTGGATGTGCGCGGTCAACGCCGGCTGGTTCGCCCTGGTCAGCCTGCTGTTCTCCAGTCCGCGCGTTCGCCAGACCTTCCTGCGCCTGGGCCACTGGTTCGAACGAACCATGGGCCTGGTGCTGGTTTTCTTCGCCGGTCGACTGCTGTTGTCGGCGCTTTGACGTCAGTCCATTCGTCTTGGAGGTCCTCCATGCCCTACGTCCACCGCGCTCCCGCTGGTATTCCCACGGAAAAGTTCGTCGTCCGCCTGCCCGATGGAATGCGTGAACGCATCGCCGCCGTGGCCCGCTCCCATCGCCACAGCATGAACACCGAGATCGTCGCCTGGCTGGAACGCAGCCTGGTGCAGGACGGGGTCCTGGAACAGCAGCAGGTCGACGCGGACGACGAGTTGCTCAATGCCAGCGAGCAACTGCTGCTGCAGCGCTTTCGCCAGCTCAACGAGCGTCAGCAGAATGCGCTGATCTCGGTGCTGGAGCTGGAGTTGCCCGTGCCGGTGAACACGCGCGAAACCGCCTGAATCCGGCCGATTCGGACCCCGCAGCGAACCGGCCGTCGGTTCCGGAGCCGCCAACCAGGCGGCTCTGACGTGCGGCTTTCAAGTATCGATCGGGACAGCCGATGAAGGGGGTCTTCGTACTCTCTTCCGGAATCCCCATGTCTGTATCCAAAGCCTCCTGGCTGAGCAATCTCGGCATTTCCAAGAAGCTGGCCCTGGGCTTCGGCGCCCTGCTGGTCATGGTGACGGTGGTGGCCCTGTTCGGCTATTTCACCGCCAATACCCTGCTCGAGCGCATCAACAAGACGCGCTACAGCGGTCAGCTCAAGGCGGATGTCCTCAGCGTCAGGATCGACGAAAAGGCCTATCTGCTCGATCCCAGCGCCGCCAATGCCACCCGGCAACAGGCCACCCTGGCTGGCGTGACGGAAGACATCGGCAAGGGCCTCAGCCTGCTGACCAACCCGGCCAACGTCGCCATCCTGCAGGATATCCAGCGGGAGATGAAAACCTATCAGGAGCGCTTCGCCGCCCTGCAGCAGGCCAACCAGACCAGCGCCGGGGCGCAGAAGGAACTGACCCAGGTTTCCGACACCGTTACCGAGACCCTCGATCAGCTGTTCGAGCTGGTCTTTGCCCCGGGTGGCAGCTACAGCACCGCCGACCTCAAGGCCTTGGCCGAGATGAAGGCGCAGATGGTCGGTGTGCGTCTGGCCATCCGTCGCTTCCTCGGTACCCCGGATGACAGCAAGTCCCAGGCGACCCTCAAGGTCATCGACGAGCTGCTCAAGACGCTGGCCACTGCTCAGAAGCAGATCGACGGCGACACCGCCGCCCGCCTCTACAGCGCCACCCAGGACGTGACCCGCTATCGCGCCTTTTTCGAATCCATCGTCGCCCAGAACCGTCAGGCCCAGGCCGCCGTCGCCAGTCTGCAGGAGCAGGGCAACAAGCTGGTGCAGTTGCTGGATCAGCTGGGCGAGGGTCAGCTCAAGTCCGCCGCCGCCGAGCGCCAGGCCGCCCTGCTCAAGCTGCTGCTGAGCAGCCTGATCGCCCTGCTGATCGGCATCGCCGCCGCCTGGCTGATCACCCGCCAGATCACCCAGCCGCTGGCGACCGCCATGGCCATGCTCAAGCGCGTCGCCGCCGGCGACCTCACCCAGCGCAACGAGGTGAGCCGCCGCGACGAACTGGGCGAACTGCAACGCACCACCCAGGCCATGGCCGATGACCTGCGTCAGCTGGTCGGGGGCATCGCCAATGGCGTGGGGCAACTCAGCAGCGCGGCCGACGAACTCTCGGCCTTTGGCGTCCAGACCAGCCGCGGCGTCACCCAGCAGCGCGACGAGATGCAGCAGGTGGCCACTGCCATGAACGAGATGGCGGCCACGGTGCACAACGTGGCGCAAAACACCGCCAACGCCTCCAGCGCCGCGCAGAACGCCGACAGCATGGCCCGCGAAGGCAGCCGCACGGTCAAGCGCGCGGCCGAGGAAATCACCCTGGCCGCCGAAGAGGTGCAGGGCCTGGGCGATGCCATGGAGCGCCTGGACAGTGCCAGCGGTCGCATCGGCAGCGTCATCGACGTGATCAAGGCGATCGCCGAGCAGACCAACCTGCTGGCGCTCAACGCCGCCATCGAAGCCGCCCGCGCCGGTGAACAGGGCCGCGGCTTCGCCGTGGTGGCCGACGAGGTCCGCTCCCTGGCGCAACGGACCCAGGAGTCCACCCAGGAAATCGGCGAACTCATCGCCACCCTGCAGCAGGGCACCACCGAAGCCAGTGCGCGGATGCAGGCCAGTCGCGACCGCACCCTGGGCACCGTGACCCTGGCCCAGGACGCCGAGCGCGCCCTGGAGGTCATCTACCAGGCGGTGGCGGAGATCCAGAGTCTCAATCAGCAGATCGCCACCGCGGTGGAAGAGCAGAGCCTGGTGGCCGAGGAGATCAACGGCAACGTGGTCAAGGTCAGCGGCCTGGCCGAGGAATCGGCCACTGCCAACGCCCATGCCGCCGCCTCGGTCAACGAGCTGGCCCGCCTGGGCGGCGATCTGCAGCAGATGGTCGCGCGCTTCCGCGTCTGACCCCGCTCGCGACGACGCCAGGCGCTGGCGTCGTCGGATTCAGGCCTTGGGCGTCAGCAGCTGGCCCTGGATGCCGTCGCCGATCACCAGGAAATGGCCGCCGGCGACGTGGTGCAGGGTGCGCAGGCCGTCCTGGCCACGAAAATCCCAGCGCCCCTCGCGAAACACCCGGGTATCGGCCCGGGCGGCGACCACCTCGCCGAGAAACAGGTCGTAGTCCTGCTGATTGTGCGCCTCGGGCAGCAGCCGGCATTCCAGCCAGGCTACGCAACCGGCAATCAGCGGCGCGCTGACCGCTTCACCGGCCAGCGTCTCGATGCCGTAGGCGGCGAACTTGTCCAGCTCGCGGCCGCTGGTGTTGCCCACCGTCTGCACCAGATCCACCTGGGCGGCGCAGGGCACGCTGAGCACGAAGCTGCCTTCGGCCTCCAGCAGTTCGCGGGTCCAGGTCTGCTTGTCCAGCACCACCGCCACCTTGCCCGGTTCGAAATCCACCGCCATCGCCCAGGCCGCGGCCATGACGTTGCGCCGGCCTGCATGGGCGGCGCTGACCAGCACCGTGGGACCGTGGTTCAGCAGCCGATAGGCCTTGGCCAGGGGGACGGCGGCAAGGGTCGAATTCATGGATGGACTCCCGCGGGAAAAGCCCCAGGGTAACGCAGCCCTTGCCGTTCGGCGCCGCGCGGGTAAAAAATTGCCGCTTTGCGACGCGCTCGCCAAACGTCGGGAGACATCAGGGGTCTATCGCCCACTCCCGGCCCGGGACCAACAAGAAACCTGCGTTAAGGATGACCCCTATGCCCACCTGCCTGGCCCGCTCCCTCCTGCTGCTCTGCGCCTGCTGCCTGGGCCTGCCGCTGGCCCATGCCCAGGTCGCCAAGGCGACGCACAGCGCTCCGCTCACCCAGCCGCTGCTCTCCAGCTCCATCAACGATTTCAGCAACGAAGACTGGGATCGCGGCGTCCTGCGCCGGGTGGCCGGTCTGACCATTCCGGCTACCCCGGCGAACGTCGAAGGCTTCATCAGCGGTCGCCAGGTCCAGCTGGGCGATGGCGAATGGCGCGCCATCACCGAGGTCCAGCGGGTCGGCGACAACCTGGCGGTGTTCGTCGAGGGCAAGCCGCTGGACGCCGAGACCGTGGGCTATCCCAGACGCCTGGCGGTGGATGACGCCCCCGGCACCGGACGCCATCTGCAGCGCCTGCCGGGTCGCTTCAACACCCCGATCAACGATTTCACCAACCAGGACTGGCTCAAGGGCATCTACCGCAAGGCCGCCGGCATCTCCATCCCGGTCACCGAGCGCAATCGCGAGGAATTCAAGCCGGGCGCCATCGTCCGCCTGGCCGATGGCCAGGACTATGCCGTCACCCATGTCAGCGAATTCGGTCGCAGCATGGGCGTGTTTCTCGACAGCCCCGTGCTGCCCGGCGAGAAGTACGGCTATCCGCGCCAGCTGACCTTCGTCGCGCCACCGCCCAAGCCCTAAGGGCCTGTTCAAAGTCTCGCGAGCTAGAGCCAAACGATGCGAAAAGGCCTGAGGAAGCGGAGTTTACATAGTGTAAATGAGCATTCCGAAGGCCTTTTCAACGCAGGTTGGCCGACGCGCAGCAGACTTTGAATCAGGCTCTGACCGCGGGGACCGGCGCTGGTAGAATTCTTGCCCAGCGTCGTCACCCCGGTCCGCCATGTCCAAGCTCAACCCCCGCCAGGCCGAAGCCGTGGCCTACATCAGCGGTCCCCTGCTGGTGCTGGCCGGTGCCGGCTCCGGCAAGACCAGCGTCATCACCCGCAAGATCGCCTACCTTGTGCAGCAGTGCGGCATCCGTGCCCAGTACATCTGCGCCGTGACCTTTACCAACAAGGCGGCGCGCGAGATGAAGGCGCGGGTGGCCAGCCTGCTCAAGGCCGGCGAAGGCCGCGGCCTGACCGTGTCCACCTTCCACAACCTCGGGCTGAACATCATCCGCCGCGAGTACGCGCACCTGGGCTACAAGCCCGGCTTCTCGATCTTCGACGAGGGCGACATCAAGGCGCTGCTCACCGACATCATGCAGAAGGAATACCAGGGCGACGACGGCCTGGACGAGATCAAGAACTACATCGGCAACTGGAAGAACGACCTCATCCTGCCGGACGAGGCCCTGGAAAAGGCGCGCACGCCCAAGGAGCAGACCGCCGCGGTGGTCTATCTGCACTACCAGCGCACCCTCAAGGCCTACAACGCGGTGGATTTCGACGACCTCATCCTGATGCCGGTGAAGCTGTTCCAGGAGCACCCCGAGGTGCTGGAGCGCTGGCGCAATCGCATCCGCTACATGCTGGTGGACGAATACCAGGACACCAACACCAGCCAGTACCTGCTGGTGAAGATGCTGGTGCAGGAGCGCGCCCAGTTCACCGTGGTGGGCGATGACGACCAGTCGATCTACGCCTGGCGCGGCGCGCGACCGGAAAATCTGATGCAGCTCAAGGACGACTTCCCCTCGCTCAAGGTGGTGATGCTGGAGCAGAACTACCGCTCCACCAGTCGCATTCTCAAGTGCGCCAACGTGCTCATCGCCAACAACCCCCACGTGTTCGAGAAGCAGCTGTGGAGCGAGATGGGCCACGGCGATCCGATCCGGGTGCTGCGCTGCAAGAACGAGGACGGCGAGGCCGAGCGCATCGCCCTGGAAATCCTCACCCTGCACCTCAAGACCCAGCGGCCCTACGCGGACTTCGCCATCCTCTATCGCGGCAACCACCAGGCCAAGCTGATGGAGCTCAAGCTCCAGCACCACCAGATCCCCTATCGACTCTCTGGCGGCACCAGCTTCTTCGCCCGCCAGGAGGTCAAGGACGTGATGTCCTACCTGCGCCTGCTGGTGAATCCGGACGACGACAACGCCTTTCTCAGGGTCATCAACGTGCCGCGCCGGGAGATCGGCTCCACCACCCTGGAAAAGCTCGGCAACTATGCCGGCAGCCGGGATCGCTCGATGTACGCCGCTGCCGACGAGATCGGCCTGGGTGAGCACCTGGACGCCCGCTTCACCGAGCGCCTGGGGCGCTTCAAGCGCTGGATGGACGGGGTACGCAAGAATTGCGCGGGCGAGGACCCGATCGGCGCCCTGCGCAGCATGGTGATGGACATCGACTACGAGAACTGGATCCGCCAGAACGCCAGCTCCGACAAGGTCGCCGACTTCCGCATGGGCAACGTCTGGTTCCTCCTGGATGCCTTGAAGAACATCCTGGAAAAGGATGAAGACGGCCAGATGACCATCGAGGACGCCATCGCCAAGCTGGTCCTGCGCGACATGCTCGAACGCCAGCAGGAGGAAGAGGAAGGCGCCGACGGGGTGCAGATGATGACCCTGCACGCCTCCAAGGGCCTGGAATTCCCCTATGTGTTCATCATGGGCATGGAGGAGGAGATCCTGCCGCACCGCTCCAGCATCGAGGCCGACACCATCGAGGAGGAGCGCCGCCTGGCCTACGTGGGCATCACCCGCGCGCGCCAGACCCTGGCCTTCACCTATGCCACCCGGCGCAAGCAGTACGGCGAGCTGATCGACTGCACCCCCAGTCGCTTCCTCGATGAGTTGCCGCCCGAGGACCTGCAGTGGGAAGGTCTGGAAGAAGCGCCCCAGGAACAGAAGGCCGCCCGCGGCAACGATGCCCTGGCGGCGATGCGGGCGATGCTCAAGCGGGGTTGAGGGGGAAGGTCTCCAGTGGGTGGCTCCCTCACCCCAGCCCTCTCCCGGAGGGAGAGGGGGTATCCGAAGTCACCCCAGGTTTCGCCCCATGCTGATCAGTCCCCTCACCCCGGCCCTCCCCCGGAGAGAGGGGGCGTCCGAAGTCATCCCAGGCTTCGCCCCACGCCGATCAGTCCCCTCTCCCCCTGGGAGAGGGTTAGGGTGAGGGCCCGCCCCATGCCTGACTGACACCCTCACCCCAGCCCTCTCCCGGAGGGAGAGGGGGCGTCCGAAGTTACTCCGGTGACTCGCCCTACCGAGCTATCCCCTCTCCCCCTGGGAGAGGGTCAGGGTGAGGGCCCGCCCCACGCCAGACTGACACCCTCACCCCAGCCCTCTCCCGGAGGGAGAGGGGGCGTCCGAAGTTACTCCGGTGACTCGCCCTACCGAGCTATCCCCTCTCCCCCTGGGAGAGGGTCAGGGTGAGGGCCCGCCCCAGGCCGGACTGACACCCTCCCCCCATTTCTAACCCCCAAAAAGACACCGCCCCCGCTACCGGTCAGGTAGCGGGGGCGGTGGTCTGGCCGCGCCGGGGTCTTACTTGGCGAAGCTGGTCACCATGTCGAAGATCGGCTTGGGACGCTTGAGGTCATACATCATCCCGAAGTGGCGCTCGTGGATCACCGAGAGGCTCGGCTCGTCGAGCAGTTCGTAGACGTTGATCTCGGCCACCACGTCCTTGTAGCTGGTGTTGAGCACCGTGAGCATCTGCTTGACGCTGTCGTAGCAGGCCCGGTCGCCGTCACGGCCGCCGTCGGTGTTGCCCTGGTAGACGTTGCCGCAGTTCATCTCGTTGAAGAACACCTTGGTCTTGTACTTGGTGGCCATGGCGCGCATCTGCCCCAGGTACATGTCCATCCAGTAGCCCTTGTCATCGAAGTACGGGTAGTAGTGGAAGCTGATGTAGTCGAAGTTGAAGCCCGACGCCCTGGCCTGATCGAGGAACCACATGGCACCGTTGCGATCACCCGGGCAACGGGCGGTGGCGGTGCGGTCATCCGAGTTGCACGCCATCACGTTGATGGTGGTCTTGAGGTTGGCGCCCAGCTCGTCCGAGGCCTGCTTGATGCCACGGTAGATGCCGACCAGGGTGTTGATGCGATCCTGCGCTCCCGCCTTGGAATAGTCCTGCTCGTTGCCGACTTCCCAGATCTTGATGTCGTTGGCGTAGCGCTTGGCCAGGGCATAGGCCTGCGCCTGGGTCAGCTTGTGGGTGATGACCGGTCGCAGGGTGATGTTGTACTTGCGGGCCAGGGCCACCAGGCGGTCCAGCTCGGGCAGGTTCATCACCAGGTACTCGCCGGAGCGATAGGTGCGCAGGTTGCGCGCAGCCAGGACCTGCAAGCGGGCTTCCATTTCGGCCGGCGGATAGGCCGCGCTGTTGTCGTGGCCGACCACCCCCAGCGGGATGTTCTTGTAGCCGCTCAGCGGAGCCGAGGCAACAGTCCCACCGGTAACCGGCTGGACCACGTTCTGCACCGGTTGCACGCTGGCCGCGGGGGTCGGCGTGGTCGTGGTGGCAGTGCCCTGGGCAAGCGCCGCGCTCACCTTCTTGTCGAAAGCGGTCTTGTCGTCGCCCGCCGCAGCACGCATGACGTCCAGCGGCAGGGTGGCATGCGAGCTGACGCCATTGGTGAGGCGACTGCTCCAGTAGGCACTGCCGCTGCTGTCGGCGCTGCGGCCATAGAGATTCTGGTAGACCTTGTTGACCAGAGCGGCGCCGCTCAGCGCGCCATAGAGGGCGGTCGACTCGCCATTGGCGGCAAAGGTGGCTGCCAGTTGCTCGACGCTCATGTCGCTGGCCAGGCGCGAGGCCCAGTAGTTGAGGCCACCGGCATCGGCCGCTCTACCGTAGTAGGCCAGGTAGAGCTGCTCGACGGTGGTCAGCTTGGACGAGGTCGCGGCGTTGACGGCGGTACCGGTGGCCGCACCGGTGGTAGCGCCTGTCGTGGCACCGCCCGTGGTGGTGCCGGTGGTGCCGCTACCCGTGGCCGGCGCGGCGCCGGTGGTGGTGCCGGTGGTGGCTCCGGTCGTGCCCGAGGCCCCGGTCCCGCCGGTGGTGCCCGCGGTCGCGCCGCCCGTGGCGGTCTCGGTCTTGGGCGGCGTGGTAGCGGTCGGAGTCACCTGCGGGCCGATGCCGGCGCAGCTGTCCTTGTCCAGGTACTTGGCCAGCACCGCCCACTGCGGACGCTCCTTGCCATTGATCGGCTCGACCGCCTGGTTGTAGGTGCCCCAGCCCGGGCCGGCGGCCCAGTAGGTTGCCGGAATGCAGTTCTGCTTCAGATAGGCCAGCATGCCGTCGAGGATGGGCAACCAGCGCGCATCGGTGTCAGGTACGCCGAAGCCGCCGATGAAGCCGCGCTTGTTGTTGGTCTTGAGCCAGGAGACGAAGGGCTTGAGGCGCTCGACGCCATAGCTCGGCGAGAGGGTCGCCACGTTCAGGCTGGTGTCGAAGAAGGCCTGGGCCATGAAGATCAGGTTGTTGGCCGGATCCTTGAGCTTGAGCAGCGCATCGTTCCACTGCGGCCAGCGGGTGGTGTCGGCCCAGCCGTTGCCTTCGATGAAGATCGGGTGGGTCGAATCGACCACGCGCACGCCGTCGATGCCGTACTGGGCAGCGGTCGGCCAGTTGCTCACGGCGTCGTGGGGCTCGTTCATGATGTCGTAGCCATAGAGCGCCGCATGGGTGCCCCAGCGCTGGGCGACGCGGGTCATGAGATTCTGGAAGGCCTCGTAGGGGACTTCGCCCGCGCCGATGACCTTGCCCTGGTAGCGGGCGTAGTTGTGCAGATCGAGGATGACCTTGACGCCATACTTCTGGGCGTAGCCCAGGGTGCGATCGATCAGGCCGGCATAGGTGGGGTCGAGATTGACCCCCATGGACGGTTGCAGGCGCTCCCAGAGAATGGGAAAGCGCACCAGCTTCACGCCCTTGGCGCTCCACTGCTGGAAATGGCTCTCGGCCGGGAAGATGAAGTTGCGGTCGTTGACACCGGGCAGGATCTGGGCGGCGAAGGTGGCGCCGGAGAAGTTGAGACCGACCAGGTCAACGGCCTGGGCGGAGGTGGCAAGCGAAGCGGTGGCGAACAGGGCAGGCAAGAGCAGCGCCTGACGCGGCAGGCGGCGGGAGATGGAGCTAAGGATTGTCATGCAAAGGAACCAGATAGGCCGAGGTGCGCGATTCGATCCGTGCATCCCACCTCGGTACAGCAGGAAAACTGCCGGGGAAGATCGTTTCCCCAACACCTGCAAAGCCTAGTGCAAGCGCTAGACCAATAAGAACCCGTGCCATCACGAAGCAGGGGTAAACGCAGCGTTTTGCCAGACGTACGGTGCCGATGATGGCACTTTGTCTACCGTTCGTCGGTGACCGTCTGGTCACCCGAAAGACCTGTCCCAGCGATAAAGTCAGGTTTGTCCGCTTTCTGGCGGCTCAGGGCGTGCCGGCATAGCGACGGACCAGTTCCATGACCGGTTTGGGCCGGTCCAGGTCGTACATCAGCCCGAAGTGACGCTCATGGGCAACTGGATGGGTCGGCTCGTCGAGCAGCTCGTAGACGTTGATCTCGCGGACGATGTCGCGATAGCGCCCATTGAGCTCGGAGAGGATGTATTCGAGGCTGTCATAACAGCTGCGATCCCCCGGCCGGCCACCGTCGGTGGTGCCCTTGTAGATCTCCGCGCAATTGACCTCGTTGTAAAAGATCTGCGTCCGGTACTTTTCCGCCATGGCGCGCATCTGCCCCAGGTAGAGATCCATCCAGTGGCCGCGATCCTGGTAGTGCGGGTAGTAGTGAAAGCTGATGTAGTCGAAATCGAAGCCGGCCGCCTTGGCCTGATCGAGAAACCACATGGAGCCCAGGCGATCGCCCGGGCAACGCGCCTTGGGCCCGGTGTCGTAGGAATTGCAGGACATCACGTTGATGGTG
Source organism: Pseudomonas sp. Pso3 (assembly GCF_055393275.1). Taxonomy (NCBI): domain Bacteria; kingdom Pseudomonadati; phylum Pseudomonadota; class Gammaproteobacteria; order Pseudomonadales; family Pseudomonadaceae; genus Pseudomonas; species Pseudomonas sp. Pso3. Next base: position 4,599,409 of record NZ_AP043687.1, read on the forward strand.
GTCTTGAGGCCGGCGTCCAATTCGTCGGAGGCGCGGCGGATGCCACGGTAGATGTCCACCAGGCGACTGATGCGGATACCCGCGCCGACCCGCGAGTGATCCTGCTCGTTGCCGATCTCCCAGATCTTGATGTCCTTGGCATAGCGCTTGGCCAGGGCATAGGCCTGGGCCTGGGTCAGCTGCTGGGTGATCACCGGTCGCAGGGTGATGCGGTACTGGCGGGCCAGGGCCACCAGGCGATCCATGCGCGGCTGATCCAGCAACAGGAATTCGCCGGAGCGGTAGCTGCGCAGGTTGTAGCGGTCGAGTAGTTGCAGGCGCCTTTCCATCTGCGCATCGGGATAGGCGGCGTTGTTGTCGTGACCGACCACGCCCAGGGGGATGTAGGGCAGCTCGGGCAGGGCGACGGATTCGGCGGCGCGGACCGGGCCACCCAGGCACAGGGCGGCGACCAGGCCGAACCAGGGCAACATTCGAGGCATCAGGTGCATCCTTGCAGGTGGGCAGCAGAGCGGCGGAGAATGGCAAAGTGCCGACAGCCCCTCAATCATGGACGCCTCCAGGCTGCGATCCCCCGCACAACCAGGCGCGTTACAGTAGGTGTCCGCGCGCCTTGTCGAGGACCTGCCCATGACCGCTCCCCTGCTGCTGGCCCAGGCCTGCAACAATCGCTGGTCGAACCATCGCCTGCTGGCGGCCTGCGCCGGTTTGTCACCGGAAACCCTGCGGGCGCCCCAACCCGCCGCCTTCTTCGGCTCGCTCTGGGCCCTGCTCGGCCATCTGCTCGACGTGGATCGCTTCTATCTCGATGCCCTGCACGACCAGCCCCGGCCCTACCAGGACACGGACTGGCCCGACCTGGCGACGCTGCATGCAGCCCAGACCGCCAGCGACCAGCGCCTGATCGCGCTGTGCCGCGGCCTCGCTCCGCCGCAACTGAGCCAGCTCATCACCCTGCCCCGCGCCAGCGGCCCGGTCCGGGAAAGGCGACTGCGCACCCTGCAGCACCTCTTCGTACACCAGCTGCACCACCGCGGCCAGGCCCACGCCCTGCTCCTGGCCAGCGGCGTGGCGCCACCGCAACTGGACGAATTCTTTCTCGCCCAGGACGAACCACTACGCCGGGCGGAGTTGGCGGCGCTGGGGATCGATGAGGAGGCGTTGTGGGGGACTGCTTTGTAGAAGCAACTGTCTTTATCGCGGCCATGCCGGTGCGCCGTAGCGACCGCTCCTACAAAAGCATCACCCCTGTAGGAGCGGCCCATGGCCGCGATTCGCTGCTGAAATTCCTAGCGCGGCGGCCGATCGCAATCTGTCCAGGAGCGCTGGGGACAAACGCCCACTCGGACAGCCCCCTCTCCCTCCGGGAGAGGGTTGGGGTGAGGGCGCCCCCAGGCACCGGCTTCCACGTGGAAAAGGCTGCGCCGTTTTCCACCCTGCGACCGCCATAGCGCAAGCGCTTAGAAATTCGCCGGGGTGGTCGCGCTGATCAGCCGGGCGGGGGCTTCGAAGGGATTGCGGAAGCGGTGCGGGCGGCTGCTTTCGAAGTAGTAGCTGTCGCCGGGTTCGAGGATGTGCACCTCGCCGCCCACGGTCAGCTCCAGGCGGCCTTCCACCACCAGGCCGGCCTCCTCGCCATCATGGGCGTACATCTCTTCGCCGGTGTCGGCGCCGGGCGGATAGGTCTCGTCGAGAAAGGCCAGGGCGCGACTGGGATGGGCGCGGCCTACCAGGCGCATGCGCACGGTGTGGGCGCCGCTGGAGATGTCGATGAGCTCATTGGCGCGATAGACCACCTGGGTCGGCGTGTCCTGCTCCAGGTCCAGGGAAAAGAATTCCACCAGCGACATGGGAATGCCGGCCAGCACCTTTTTCAGCGAACTGATGGAGGGGCTGACGCTGTTCTTCTCGATCATCGAGATGGTGCTGTTGGTCACCCCGGCACGCTTGGCGAGTTCGCGCTGGGACAGGCCCTTGAGGGTACGGATGGTTTGCAGGCGGGCACCGACGTCCAAGGTGGAAAAGACTCCTCGAGCAGGCGGGTGAGACGTGGCCAGGCCACGCGCTGAGGGCGTGCCGTGGCACGGTGTTCAGCATCATGGCAACGCTGTTCGAGATTTACAACACTACGGCGGACGTGTGGCCCCCGGGCGGCACTCGCCTGGCGGCGGCAGCGGGCAAAGGCCCCGTCCAGGGCCTAGTCGCGATAGCTGCGCGCCACCCGCTTGAGGTTGCACAGCAACTGGTAGGGGATGGTGTCGCAGCGCTCGGCCAGGTCCGCCACCGACACCTGGCGGCCCCAGAATTCCACCTCGCTGCCCACCCCGGCCTGGGGATGATCGGTGAGGTCGACGGTGAGCATGTCCATGGATACCCGCCCGATCAGCTGGCCGGGACGCCCTTCGATGGCCACCGGGGTGCCATTGGGCGCATGGCGCGGATAGCCGTCGGCATAGCCCAGGGCGACCACCCCGACCCGGGTCGGCCCGGCGGTGACGTAGCGGGCGCCATAGCCCACCGGCTCGCCGGCCGGCAGTTCGCGCACGGCGATCACCCGCGAGGTCAGGGTCATCACCGGTTGCAGGCGTTCGGCGGCGGCCTGGGCCGTGGCGAAGGGCGAGACGCCATAGAGCATCAGCCCGGGGCGCACCCAGTCGCCGGCTGCCTGGGGCCAGCCTAGGGTCGCCGGCGAATTGCGCAGGCTGGTGGGACCGGGCAGGCCCTCGGTGGCCGCGCGGAAGATGGCGATCTGCGCCGCGGTGGCCGGGCTGTCCGGTTCGTCGGCGCGGGCGAAGTGGGTCAGCTTGACGATGCCGCTGACCTTGCCGCTGGCCAGCAGTCGCCGGTAGGCGGCGGCATAGTCCTGGGGAAAGAAGCCGACCCGGTGCATGCCCGAATCCAGCTTCAGCCAGACCTGCAGCGGTCGCGATAGGGCAGTCCGCTCCAGGGCCTCCAGTTGCCAGTCGGCGTGGATCACCGTCCAGAACTCGTGCTCGGCGATCAGCGGCAGCTCGTCGATGCCGAAGAAGCCTTCCAGCAAGAGGATGGGCGCGCGGATCCCGGCGGCGCGCAGTTCCAGGGCCTCCTCGATGCAGGCCACGGCGAAGCCGTCGGCCTCGCCCGCCAGGGCACTGGCCACCGCCACGGCGCCATGGCCATAGGCATCGGCCTTGATCACCGCCAGGGCGCGGGCGTCGGAGAGTTCAAGTGCCAGGCGATAGTTCTGGCGCAGGGCGGCGAGGTCGATGACGGCGCGGGCGGGACGCATGGGAGGTCTCGGCAGGGGAAGAGTGAGGGACAGGAGGGCTGGACAACGCCCTCACCCCGGCCCTCTCCCAGGGGGAGAGGGGGAATAGCGGTCTTACGCCTTGACGGCGGCGATGACGTTCATTTCCACCAGGATGTCCGGCTTGGCCAGCTTGGCCTCGACGGTGGTGCGACCCGGGGTGGCGCCCTGGGCGGCCCACTCGTCCCAGGCGCGATTCATGCCCTCGAAGTGCAGGGCGATGTCGCGCAGGAAGATGGTCACCACCAGGATGTGCTGCTTGTCGCTGCCGGCCTCGGCAAGAAATTTGTCGACGTTGGCCAGGGTCTCGCGGGTCTGCTGATAGATGTCGCCGGAAAAGTCGTCGGCCAGTTGGCCGGCCAGGTAGACGGTGCCGTTGTGGATATTGATTTCGCTGAGGCGGCGATCAGTGTGCAGACGCTGTACGGGCATTGCGCGGGGACTCCTGGGTGGCGGAATAACGGGAGATGTCGAGACCCTCGGCGCTGATCTGCGGCTGCTTGCGGGCGATCAGATCGGCCAGCAGGCGACCGGAGCCGCAGGCCATGGTCCAGCCCAGCGTCCCGTGCCCGGTATTGAGGAACAGGTTGCGATAGCGGGTGGCGCCGACGATGGGGGTCCCGTCCGGGGTGGCGGGTCGCAGACCGGTCCAGAAGCTGGCCCGGGCGAGGTCGCCACCGCGAGGATAGAGGTCACCGGTGATCATTTCCAGGGTCGCGCGGCGGCGCGGATCCAGGTTCAGGTCGAAGCCACATATCTCAGCCATGCCGCCGACGCGGATGCGATCGTCGAAGCGGGTGATGGCGACCTTGTAGGTCTCGTCAAGGATGGTCGAGGTCGGTGCCATGGCGGCATCGACGATGGGCACCGTCAGCGAATAGCCCTTGAGCGGATAGACCGGCGCGCGGATGCCCAGGGGTGCCAGCAATTGCGGCGAATAGCTGCCCAGGGCCAGGACGTAGTGGTCGGCGGTGAGCAGTTCGCCATCGACCCTGACGCCGTCGATGCGATCGCCATTGGCGCTGAGTTGCTGGATCTCGGCGCCGAAACGGAATTCCACGCCCAGGCGGCGGGCTTCCTCGGCCAGGCGATTGGTGAACAGGAAGCAGTCGCCGGTCTGGTCGTTGGGCAGGCGCAGGCCGCCGGCCAGCTTGTGCTTGACCGCCGCCAGCGCCGGTTCGACCCGGGCCACGCCGTCGCGGTCGAGCAATTCGAAGGGCACGCCGGAACGCTCCAGGACGGCGATGTCCTTGGCCGCGGCCTCCACCTGCTGCTGAGTGCGGAAGATCTGGGTGGTGCCCAGCTGGCGGCCTTCGTAGGCGATGCCGGTGTCTTGGCGCAACTCGTCGAGGCAGTCACGGCTGTATTCGGACAGCCGCACCATGCGCTCCTTGTTGACCGCATAGCGCGCCGCGGTGCAGTTGCGCAGCATCTGCGCCATCCACAGGTACTGGTTGCTGTCGCCGGTCAGGCGGATGGCCAGGGGCGCGTGCTTCTGGAACAGCCACTTCAGCGCCTTGAGCGGCACGCCGGGCGCGGCCCAGGGCGAGGCATAGCCAGGGGAGACCTGACCGGCGTTGGCATGGCTGGTCTCCAGGGCGGGACCGGCCTGGCGATCGACCACGACCACCTCGAAACCCTGACGGGCCAGATAGTAGGCGCTGGTCGTGCCGATGACGCCGCTCCCCAAAACCAGTACACGCATCGCTAGCTCCTGGCCGGTGAGAGGATTTCGCCGGCTTTCGTCGGAATGAAGGCAGATACGGCAAGTATAGAAAGCCGCTCGCAGTGCTAATCACTGAAGAATTGCCTATATTCGGAGTAATTTTCCGGTAAAGACCCCTTTGGCAGAGACCCCCGCGATGCGTACCCATCACCAGGCCAGACGCGAGCTGGACAAGATCGACCGCAACATCCTGCGCATCCTCCAGGACGATGGCCGCATCTCCTTCACCGAGCTGGGCGAACGGGTGGGGCTGTCCACCACGCCCTGCACCGAGCGCGTCCGCCGGCTGGAGCGCGAAGGCATCATCCAGGGCTACAACGCCCGCCTCAATCCGCAGCACCTCAAGGCCGGGCTGCTGGTGTTCGTCGAGCTGAGCCTGGACTACAAGTCCGGCGACACCTTCGAGGAATTCCGCCGCGCCGTGCTCAAGCTGCCCCAGGTGCTGGAATGCCACCTGGTCTCCGGCGAATTCGACTACCTGGTCAAGGCGCGCATCTCCGAGATGGCCTCCTACCGCAAGCTGCTGGGCGACATCCTGCTCAAGCTGCCCCATGTGCGCGAATCCAAGAGCTACATCGTGATGGAGGAGATCAAGGAGACCCTGAGCCTGCCGGTGCCGGACTGACGGCTGGCGAGCCCGGGGATCACCGTCTAGGCTGCGGGTTTTGCATCGACAGCCAAGGAGGCCGCCCATGGATCCCCACCAGCGTCAGTTCATCACCGCCGCCAATCGCCAAGCCTGGGAGGTGTCGGCGCCGCTGCATGCCCAGGGCGAGGACTGGCAGCGCCTGCTGGAACAGGCTCGCCAACCCGGCTTCTCGGTCCTCGATGCCTGCCTGACCGCCACCCTCACCGCACTGGACATCCGCGGCCTGAGTTGCGCCCAGGTCGGCTGCAACAACGCCCGCGAACTGCTTTCCCTGGCGGCCTTCGGCGCCCGGCCCGCCCTGGGCATCGACCAGTCGCCGGCCTTTCTCGCCCAGGGCGAGCAGCTGGCCAAAGCCGCGGGCCTGGCGCCGCGACTGGTGGCCGCCGACATCTATGCCCTGCCCGCCGGGCTCGGCCAGCACGACTTGGTGCTGATCACCATCGGCGTGCTGAACTGGATGCCGGACCTGCCGGCCTTCTTCGCCGCGGTGCAGAGCCTGCTGGCACCGGGCGGACGTCTGGTGATCTACGAGACCCATCCCTTCCTGGAAGTCTTCGAGCCCCATGCGGACCAGCCGCTGGTGCCGCGCTACAGCTACTTCCGCCGCGAGCCGCTGGTCAGCGCGGACCTCATCACCTACGACGGCCTGGATCACGGCCAGGGCGCGCCGAGCTACTGGCATATCCATACCCTGGGGGCCATCGTCACCGCCTGCCTGGACGCCGGCCTGAGCTTGCAACGGCTGGAAGAGCATCCGCACTCCAATCGCGAGGCCGACTATGACGGCTACATCGGCCAGACCGCCCAGTTGCCGATGAGCTTTACCCTGGTCGCCCAACGCCCGACGGCTTAGAACCTATTCAAAGTCAGCTGCGCGTCGGCCAAACCGCGTCGAACAGACTTTCGGAATGCTCATTTACTCTGTGTAAACTCCGCTTCCTCAAGTCTGTTCTCCTTGTCTGGCTCTAGCTCGCAAGACTTTGAACAGGCTCTCGTCCCTTTCGCCTGCTAAATCAGACGCCGCCTATGCAGCCCCACGCGCCTTCCTATTACGCCGCCACCGCCAATCTGGACCTGGACTTTCCGCCCCTGGAGGGCGAGGTCCAGGCGGATGTCTGCGTGGTCGGCGGGGGCTTTTCCGGGCTCAATACCGCCCTGGAGCTGGCCGAGCGGGGCGCCCGGGTGGTGCTGCTGGAAGCCCGCCGCATCGGCTGGGGCGCCAGCGGCCGCAACGGTGGTCAGCTGATCCGTGGCGTCGGCCATGACGTCGAGCAATTCGAGTCGGTCATAGGTGCCGAAGGGGTACGCGAACTCAAGCGGCTGGGCTTCGAGGCGGTGGATCGGGTACGCCAGCGCATCGCCCGCCACGGCATCGACTGCGCGCTCACCTGGGGCTTCGCCGACCTGGCCAACAAGCCGCGCCACTGGCGGCACCTGCAGGAAGAGCATGCCGCGCTGCAGGCGCTGGGTTACCCCCATCCGCTGCGACTGGTGCCCAAGGCCCGCCTGGCGGAGGTGGTGGGTTCCGAGCGCTACCAGGGTGCTCTGATCGACGAGGGCTCCGGCCACCTGCATCCGCTCAACCTGGCCCTTGGCGAAGCCGCCGCGGCGCGGGCGCTGGGCGTGCAGCTGCACGAAGACAGCCAGGTCACCCGCCTGGAATACGGCCCCCGGGTGCGCGTCCACACTGCCCGCGGCCGGGTCAGCGCCGACACCCTGGTGCTCTGCTGCAACGCCTATATCGACGACCTGCAACCCGACCTCGCCGCCCAGGTCCTGCCGGCCGGCAGCTATGTGATCGCCACCGAGCCGCTCTCCGCCGAGCGCGCCGCGCGGCTGCTGCCGGGCAATCGCGCGGTCTGCGACCAGAACGTGGCGGTGGACTACTTCCGCCTCTCCGCCGACCGCCGCCTGCTGTTCGGCGGCGCCTGCCACTATTCCGGGCGCGATCCCCGGGACATCGCCGGCTACATGAGGCCGAAGATGCTGGAGGTCTTCCCCGAACTGGTGGATGTGCGGGTGGACTACGCCTGGGGCGGCATGATCGGCATCGGCGCCAATCGCCTGCCGCAGATCGGTCGGCTGCGCGAGCACCCCAACGTCTTCCATGCCCAGGCCTATGCCGGTCATGGGGTCAACGCCACCCACCTGGCCGGTCACCTGCTGGCCGAGGCCATCCTGGCCCAGTCGGCCGGTTTCGACCTCTTCGCCCGGGTGCCCCATGCGCGCTTTCCCGGCGGTCGCCACCTGAGGTCGCCGCTGCTGGCCCTGGGCATGCTCTGGTATCGCCTCAAGGACAGCCTGTGATCCGCCTGCTCGTCCCCCTGCTGCTGGCGCTGCTGGCCGGCTGCGCCACGTCGATTCCGCGCCACGCCTCCCAGGTGCTGCCGGTCGCCGGCACCGCCCTGGACAGCCAGGTGCGCGCCGCCGGCGCCGCCCATCCGGGTCTGTCGGGACTGCGCCTGCTGGAAACCAGCACCGACGCCTTCACCGCCCGCGCCGAGCTGATCCGCAAGGCCCAGCGCAGCCTGGACATCCAGTACTACATCGTCCACGACGGCCTGACCACCCGACTGCTGGTCAACGAACTGCTCAAGGCGGCGGATCGCGGCGTACGCATCCGCTTCCTCATCGACGACACCAGCAGCGACGGCAACGACTACCAGATCGCCGTGCTGGCGGCCCATCCCAATGTGCAGATCCGCGTCTTCAATCCGCTGCACCTGGGTCGCAGCACCGGTCCGACCCGGGCCCTGGGCCGGCTGGTGGATCTCAACCACCAGCACCGCCGCATGCACAACAAGCTGTGGCTGGCCGACGACAGCGTGGCCATCGTCGGCGGACGCAACCTGGGCGACGAATACTTCGATGCCCGCCCGGAGATGAATTTCACCGATCTCGACCTGCTCGCCGCCGGTCCGGTGGCGCGCCAGCTGGGCACCAGCTTCGACCAGTACTGGAACAGTCCGCTGAGCCAGCCGGCCCGGCGACTGCGCTGGTTCGCCCCCTCACCCACCGCCCTGGTGCGGCTGCGCGCGCGGCTGCATCACTACCTCGACAGCGAACGCACCCGCGACCTGGCGCTGTACCACCGCCTGCGGCGCTACGCCACCGCGCCCCAGCTCGACGGCTGGCTGCAGGAGCTGACCTGGGCCCACGCCCAGGCGTTCTGGGATGCGCCGCGCAAGGTCTTGGCCGAGGACGAACCGGACTGGCAGCTGCTGCTCACCCATCAGCTGCAACCGACCCTGGACGGCGCCCAGCACGAACTGCTGCTGGTCTCTTCCTACTTCGTGCCGATGAATCAGGGGGTCGCCTACCTGGGCGGCCTGGCCGCCCGCGGCGTCGATGTGCGGGTGCTGACCAACGCCCTGGAAGCCACCGACGTGCCCGCCGTGCACGCCGGCTACGCGCCTTATCGCGCGGCGCTGCTGGCCCAGGGGGTCAGGCTCTATGAGTTGCGCGCCCGCCCGGACCAGAAGCGATCCGCGCTGCCCTACAGCTTTGGCGAATCCGAATCCAGTCTGCACAGCAAGGCCATGGCCATCGACGGACGCTGGTCCTTTATCGGCTCCTTCAACTTCGATCCGCGCTCGGTGCTGTGGAATACCGAGGTCGGCATCCTGGTGGACAGCCCGGTCCTCACCGGCCGCCTGCGCCAGCTGATGCTGCAGGGCATGGACCCGAGCGTCTCCTACGCCGTCAAGCGCGTCGAGGATCGCGGGCAGGTACGGCTGGAGTGGGTCAGCGAACGCGACGGCCAGCCGCGGGTGCTGCACCACGAACCCGGCAGCGCCTGGCGCCGCTTCAACGCCTGGGTGGTCAAGGCGGTGGGGTTGGAGCGGATGCTCTAGGCTTCGCCCTCACCCCAACCCTCTCCCGGGGGGAGAGGGGGTTAGCTCGCAGGTTGGGTTGAGACGGCTCCACCGTCGAAGCCCAGCAACCACCACCGTGCCAGTCCCGTTGGGCTTCGCTGGCGCTCCAGCCCAACCTGCGACTCCATCAATCTCCCTGCGAAAAATCCGGCAATTGCTCATTTTATGAGCAGTAGTCGACCAGGACTTCGGCTAAGGTCGACCGCATTCATCGGCCCCGCTCCGGCACCCGGCCGTCCTATGCATCGAGGATCTCACATGAGCGCTACCGCCCTGCGTCACGACTGGACTCTCGCCGAAGTCCGCGCCCTGTTCCAGCAGCCCTTCAACGACCTGCTGTTCCAGGCCCAGGGCGTGCATCGCCAGCACTTCGATCCCAATCGCGTGCAGGTCTCCACCCTGCTGTCGATCAAGACCGGCGCCTGCCCGGAAGACTGCAAGTACTGCCCCCAGTCCGGCCACTACAACACCGGCCTGGAAAAGGAAAAGCTGATGGAGGTGCAGAAGGTGCTGGAGGCGGCCGCCGAGGCCAAGGCCATCGGCTCCACCCGTTTCTGCATGGGCGCCGCCTGGAAGCATCCCTCCGCCAAGGACATGCCCTACGTGCTGCAGATGGTGCAGGGCGTGAAGGCCCTGGGCCTGGAGACCTGCATGACCCTCGGCCGCCTGGACCAGGAGCAGACCCGCGCCCTGGCCGACGCCGGCCTGGACTACTACAACCACAACCTGGACACCTCGCCGGAGTTCTACGGCAACATCATCACCACCCGCACCTACGGCGAGCGCCTGCAGACCCTGGCCTACGTTCGTGAAGCCGGGATGAAGATCTGCTCCGGCGGCATCCTCGGCATGGGCGAGTCGGTGGACGACCGTGCCGGCCTGCTGATCCAGCTGGCCAACCTGCCCGAGCACCCCGAGTCGGTGCCGATCAACATGCTGGTCAAGGTCCAGGGCACCCCGCTGGCCGAGGAAAAGGACGTCGATCCCTTCGACTTCATCCGCACCCTGGCGGTGGCGCGCATCCTCATGCCCAAGTCCCATGTGCGCCTGTCCGCCGGTCGCGAGCAGATGAACGAGCAGATGCAGTCCCTGGCCTTCCTGGCCGGCGCCAACTCCATCTTCTACGGCGAGAAGCTGCTGACCACCGGCAATCCCCAGGCCGACAAGGACATGCAGCTGTTCGCCCGCCTCGGCATCCAGCCCGAAGCCCGCGAAGAGCACGCCGACGAGGTGCACCAGGCCGCCATCGAGCAGGCCCTGGTGGAGCAGCGCAACGGCGAACTCTTCTACGACGCCGCCACCGCCTGACCCCTGCCGTTCCCCTCTCCCCCTGGGAGAGGGCCGGGGTGAGGGTAAACCACCGCCCAACCCGCGCTCCAGACCACCCCCTCTCCCCTCGCGAGAGGGCTGGGGTGAGGGGCCTTCCAACGCTACCGAGACTCCCCATGGCCTTCGACCTCGCCGCCCGCCTGGCCCAGCGTCACGCCGAGCACCTCTATCGGCGCCGCCCTTTGCTGGAAGCGCCCCAGGGGCCCGAGGTGGTGGTGGATGGCGAGTCCCTGCTGGCCTTCTGCAGCAACGACTACCTGGGCCTGGCCAATCATCCCCAGGTGATCGCCGCCCTGCGCGCGGGCGCCGAGCGCTGGGGCGTGGGCGGCGGCGCCTCGCACCTGGTGATCGGCCACAGCGGTCCGCATCACCAGGTCGAAGAAGCCCTGGCCGACCTCACCGGGCGGCCACGCGCCCTGCTGTTCTCCACCGGCTACATGGCCAACCTGGCAGCCATCACCGCCCTGGTCGGGCGTGGCGACACCGTGCTGGAAGACCGCCTCAACCATGCCTCCCTGCTCGACGCCGGTCTGCTCAGCGGCGCGCGCTTCGGCCGCTATCTGCACAACGATCCGGCCAGCCTGGCCACGCGCCTGGCCAAGGCCGAGGGCGACACCCTGGTGGTCACCGACGGCGTCTTCAGCATGGACGGCGATCTGGCCGCCCTGCCCGAGCTCTGCGAGGTCGCCCAGCGCCATGGCGCCTGGACCCTGGTGGACGATGCCCACGGCATCGGCACCCTGGGCGCCAGCGGCGGCGGCATCGTCGAGCACTTCGGCCTGGACCAGGGCCAGGTCCCGGTGCTGGTCGGCACCCTGGGCAAGGCCTGCGGCACCGCCGGGGCCTTTGTCGCCGGCAGCGAGGAACTGATCGAGACGCTGATCCAGTTCGCCCGCCCCTATATCTACACCACCAGCCAGCCGCCGGCGGTGGCCTGCGCCACCCTCGCCGCCCTGCAGCTCGTCCGTGAGGAGGGCTGGCGCCGTGAGCTTCTGCACACTTTGATCCAGAGATTCCGCAGGGGCGCGACGGCCCTCGGCCTGGACCTTATGCTCAGCGCCACGCCGATCCAGCCGATCCTGGTCGGCGACAGCGCGCGCGCCCTCGCACTCTCCGCCGCCCTGCGCCGACGCGGGATCCTGGTCACCGCCATCCGACCGCCCACCGTACCGGCCGGCAGTGCCCGCCTGCGGGTGACCCTGACGGCGGCCCATCGCGAAGCGCACGTGGACCTCTTGCTCGACGCTCTGGCCCAGGCCATGGCCGAATTACCGCCTGACGCGGATAAGTGACCGACCAATGCGCGATACCCTGATCTTGCTGCCCGGCTGGGGCCTGGGCAGTGCTCCGCTGGAGCCCCTGCGTGACGAACTCGTCGAGCAGGCACCCTTTCTCGACGTGCTGATCGAGCCGCTGCCGGCCCTGGCCGACACCCAGGACTGGTTCACCGACCTGGAAGCCCGCATCGCCGAAGGCGGCTGGCTGGCCGGCTGGTCGCTGGGCGGCATGCTCGCCAGCGAATTCACCCTGCGCCGCCCCCAGGGCGTGCACGGTCTCATCACCCTGGCCAGCAATCCCTGCTTCGTCGCCCGCGCCGGCTGGCAGACCGCCATGGCGCGCAGCGTCTTCACCGACTTCTTCGAGGCCTGCTCGCTGGACGCCGAGCAGACCCTCAGGCGCTTCACCCTGCTGGTGGCCCAGGGCGCCCGCGACAGCCGCACCCTCGCCCGCCAGTTGCAGGTGACCCTGCCGGAGATCGAGCCCGAGGTGGTCATCGCCGGCCTGGAGTTGCTGGCACGCCTGGACACCCGCGCCGCCCTGCAGGCCTTCAGCGGTCCCCAGCTGCACCTGTTCGGCGCCCACGACGCCCTGGTGCCGGCCGCGGCGGCCCAGGCCCTGCGCGACGAGCTGCCCAATGCCCAGGTCGAGGTCCTGGAGCACGCCAGCCATGGCCTGCCCCTGGAACGCCCGGACGAGGTGGCCACCCGTATCCGTGAATTCATCTATGCAGGACGCGATGGCTGACGTATTGCCCGACAAGCGCCAGGTGGCGCTGTCCTTTTCCCGCGCCGCCGCGCAGTACGACGGCGCCGCCCTGCTGCAACGCCGGGTCGCCGATGGCCTGCTCGCCCGGCTACACGCTCTAGACAAGCAAGTCTGGCTTGACCCGCAACGCTGGCTGGACCTGGGCAGTGGCACCGGCTATTGCAGCCGCGCCCTGGCCCGCCGTTATCCGCAGGCCGAAGGCCTGGCCCTGGACCTGGCACCCGGCATGCTCCGCCACGCCCGCGCCCAGGGCGCCGGTGCCCGGCACTACCTCACCGCCGATGCCGAACGCCTGCCGCTGCGCGCGGAGAGCTGCGATCTCATCGTCTCCAGCCTGGCCCTGCAGTGGTGCCCGGATCTGCCCAGGGTGCTCGCCGAGGCGCGGCGCATCCTGCGCCCGGGTGGCGTGCTGGCCTTCAGCAGCCTGGTCGCCGGCACCCTCGACGAACTGCGCCAGAGCTGGGCCCGGGTGGACGACCAGGTGCACGTCAATCGCTTCCGCCCCCAGACGGCCTATGTCGCCGCCGCCCAGGCCAGCGGCCTGCAGCGGCTGACGCTGGAGGTCGCGCCCGAGCGGCTGCACTTCCCCGATCTGCGCGCCCTGACCCAGCACCTCAAGGCCATCGGCGCCCACAACCTCAACCAGGGACGTCCCCAGGGCCTCACCGGTCGCCAGCGCCTGGCCGCCTTCACCCAGGCCTACGAGAGCCTGCGCGAGCCCACCGGCCTGCCCGCCACCTACCAGGTGATCCACGTCCTGCTGCGCAAGGAATGACCCCCATGTCCGCCTACTTCGTCACCGGCACCGACACCGAGATCGGCAAGACCACCATCGCCGCCGGCCTGCTGCACCGGGCCCGGCTGCAGGGTCTCGCCACCGCCGGGGTCAAGCCGGTGGCCTCCGGCTGCGAACGGACCGCCGCGGGCCTGCGCAACGGCGACGCCCTGGCCCTGCTCGGCGAGACCTCGCTGCCGCTCGACTACACCGACATCAATCCCATCGCCCTGGAACCCGCCATCGCCCCGCATCTGGCAGCCCGCGAAGCCGGCATCGACCTCAGCGTCGCCGCCCTGGCCGCCCCGGTGCGGCGGATCCTGGCGCTGCAGGCCGACTTCACCCTGGTGGAAGGCGCCGGCGGCTGGCGCGTGCCCCTGGCCGGCCGGGAGTCCTTGTCCGATCTGGCCCGCGAGCTGGGTCTGCCGGTCGTCCTGGTGGTGGGCGTGCGCCTGGGCTGCATCAACCACGCCCTGCTCAGCGCCGAGGCCATCCTCGCCGACGGCCTGACCCTGGCCGGCTGGGTGGCCAACCTGGTGGCACCGGCCACCCTGCGCCTGGACGACAACCTGGCCACCCTGCACGAACGCCTGCCGGCGCCCTGCCTGGGCACGGTGCCGTACCTGGCCGCGGCCACGCCGGCGGCGGTCGCCGCGCACCTGCGCCTGCCCGGCTGATATCAGTCTTTCGGGCGATGGCCGGTGGGCCAGGCCGGCGGCAGACTGCCCTGTCTGCCGCTGCCGGATCGCCCGAGTGCCTACCTTCAAGTTCCTGACCTGCCTGGGCCTGCTCGGCCTGACCAGCACCACCTGGGCGCTGGACAACCAGACCCGCGTGGAGCAGCGCGGCGAGCGCCTCGGCGCCTTCCTGAGCCAGGCGCCGGATACCCGCCAGGGCACCCTGGAGGTCAGCCAGAGCGGTCGTGCCAGCCAGGCCTATCTCACCCAGAGCGTCTCCCAGGGCGACCGTACCCGCGTCGAGCAGGGCGGCGTGGGCAACTTCACCAATGTCACCCAGGCCGCCGGTGGTGCGCGCGAGGTCAGCATCGACCAGCGCGAAGCCAGCCAGAGCCACGCCTATGTCTACCAGGGCCATGGCCAGCGCAATACGGTGGAGATCGTCCAGCGCGGCCTGCTCGACGAAGCCCTGGTGCGCCAGGGCGGTGACGACCAGCGGCTGCGCATCGAGCAGGAGGGCGCGCGCAACGGGCTGAATCTGTTCCAGGACGGTCGCGACAGCGCGGCGCGACTCAGGCAGGTGGGCGAGGATCACGTCCAAGACGTGCTGAGCCTGGGCGCGCGCAACGAGGTCGAGCTGCTGCAGGGTGGCGCCGCCAACCGGGCGGTGGTCGAGCAGCGCGGCGACGACAACCGGGCCGGCGCTCGCCAGGGCGCGCGGCAGCAGGACGTCCAGCTGATCCAGATCGGCAACCGCAACCAGGCGGCGGTGCAGCAGAACGGCCTCGACGCCAGCCCCCAGCGCGTCAGCGCGCGGCAACTCGGCGACGACAATGCCGTCCAGGTGAATCTGACCGGCAATGGCAACCGCCTCGAGCTGCAACAGCAGGGCTATCGCAACAGCGCCGGCGTCCTGATCGGCGGTGAGGATTCGCGCCTGACCCTGACTACCCAGGGCAACGACAACGAGATCAGTGCGGTCTGGGTGGGCGACAACCTCGAGCTGAGCGTCGAGCAACTGGGTGATGGCCATCTGCTGCAGGCAGGACTGGCCAGCGATGCGCGCGTCAGCGTTAGCCAGCAGGGCGCCAGCCAGTACGCCTCCATCAGTCAGGTCGGTGCGGGCAACAGCCTCGACCTGCGCCAGAGCGGCCAGGGCAATCGGGCGACGATCCAGCAATAGCCGGACACAGGCGGTGACAGGGACTGCTGGTTCTTTGGCGTCAAAGCTGCTTCAATAGCCCTTTGACATCACCGTCGAGGACCCTGTCCATGAACGTGACTTCAAGCAATTCGCTCTATGCCGGGGTGCAGGCCTACCAGAACGGTAGCCGCACGGTCGAAAAGGCCGGTGCCGCCCTCGCCTCCCAAACGGCCCGCAACGTACAGGAAGCCCTGGCCGCGACCACCAACAGCCAGGCCGATCTGGCCAGCGAGCTGGTCAATCTGGATGTCGGCAAGTACCAGGCGCTGGCCGGTACCAAGGTCATGCAGGCCTCGCAGGAAACCCTGGGCCGGCTGCTCGATACCCGGGCCTGATCAGAAAGCTTTGAGCAAAAGGGGCGCCCTGAAAGGCGCCCCTTTTGCGTGCTAGCCCAGGCGGAAGCGGGTGGTGTTGGCCGTCAGGGTGCGACTGCCCGCCTCCAGACCTACCGCCGTGCTCTGCACCGTGCGCGCATTGCCGAGCAGATCGGCCGCGGCCCCATCGATCTGCTGGATATTGCCACTGACCTGGTCAGCGGTGACCGCCTGCTGTTCGGCGGCGGTGGCGATCTGCACCAGGGTGTCGGAGACGCCCTGCACCGACTCGGCGATCTCTTCCAGCCGCCGCCCCAGCCCGGTGATCGACTGGGCATCGCTGGCGGCCTGGCCGCAGGCCTCCTGCATCAGAGACACGGCCTGGGCCACGGTGCCGCTCAGGCTGCCAACGGTCCCGGCGATCTGCGCCGTGGAGGCCTGGGTGCGCTGCGACAGCGAACGTACCTCGTCGGCGACCACCGCGAAGCCCCTTCCCTGGTCACCGGCCCGGGCCGCCTCGATGGCGGCGTTGAGCGCCAGCAGGTTGGTCTGTTCGGCGATGCCGCGGATGACGTCCACCACCTGCTGGATCTGCCCGGCCTGGGCATTGACCTGGGCCATGGCCGCAGCTGTCTCGTCCAGGCGCTGGTTGAGGCGCTGGATGCTGGCGGTGGTCTGGCGACTGTCACTCTGGCTGGCCTCGGCGATGCCGCGCATCTGCTCGGCGCGCCCGGCGGCTTCTTCGCAACTCTGGGCCACGCCCTGGGCGGTGGCGGCCAGTTCGGTGGCGGCGGTGGCGATCTGGGTGATCTGCTGGCGCTGGGCTTCGACGGCGCCGAGCGCCGCCTCGGCCTGCTGACCCAGCTCCCCGGACGCCGTGCCCACCTGGCGACTCTCCTGCTCGACCGCCTGCAGACTGCCGCGCAGCTGCACCACGGCCAGGTCCAGGGCGCGGCCGATCTCGGCCAGTTCGTCCTGGCCAGTCACCTGGGCCGAACGGGTCAGGTCGCCGTCGCGCAGGCCTTCGGCCAGGGTGGTGATGCGCCGGGCGCTGCCACGAATGGCGGCCTGCATGCACAGCAGCAGGTAGCAGGTCACCACCAGCAGGAGACCGAAGCCGGCGGCGATGGCGGCAAAGCTGCGCACGGCATCGGCGCCATAGTATTGCAGCCGTTGGTCCAGGTTCTTCAGGGTCTGCTGGCGGAAGGTCTGCAGACCCTGCAGGACCCCGTCCAGGGTGGTTTCGAACTGCTCCGGCTTGAGCGTGATCTCGCCGCCGAACACTCCCTGATCGAGGGTCTTGAGACTGGCGTCCAGCTGGCTGCTGAGCTTCTGGTAATCATCCTTCCAGCCGGCCATGTCGGCGGGCAGCTTGTTGCCGAGCAGCACGGCGACCTTGGCCAGGCTCTCGCTGGAATCGCCGACGCGGGCGCGCAGGTCGCGCAACTGCAGGCGGCTCTGCAGGCTGAACTGGCCGGAGACCATACTGGCCTGACCAACGCTGGCCAGGCGGCCGAGGCGCTCGTACAACTCGACCGACTGGGTGGTGCCGATCTGCATCAGCAGGTAGGTTTCCATCCAGGGATCGAGGATGAGGCCGCTTTCCAGGGCGATCTCCTCGCGCAGCGCCTGCACGGCCCCCAGGGCGGCGGTGAATCTGTCGTAGCCGTCCGGCCACCAGCCCAGGCTGCGCAGATCGCTGACCTCAAGCCCGGCGAGCGCCTGCTGCAGGGTCTTGAAGCGCGCCTGCACATCGGCGCTGGCCCCTTCGCTCTCCAGTTGCTGTCCGAGCTGGGCGAGCCGCTCGCGCCGACTGTCGTTGCGACTTTCCAGGGCGGCGATGGCGGCCTGCACGGCCGGCGTCTCCTGCCGACTGGTGTCGATCGCCTTCCAGCGCGCGGTCAGGTTGCGTCGGAGGGTGAGTTCTTCTTCCACGGCGTCGAGCCGTTGCAGCAGTCGCACGCCACTGCGCTCGCCACTGACAGTGGCCAGCTTGGCCTGGAAATCGGCGCCCAGCAGCCAGAGACTGACCGCCAGCGGCAGGATGAACAGCACCAGCAGCAGGGCGAACTTGCGGGCGAAGCCGAACTGGCTCAGCACGCGCATACCCGGCGACAACAAAACACTCATGTTCGACCACTCCTGTGCCAGCCACCGGCAAGCGTCGGCTATCCGTTGCGGATAGCTATAGGACGATTTGTCGGCAAACTAACGACTTTCTTGAAAGATAGGGCACAATCGCCGCCCTCCCGTATTCCCAGACCCGGTCCTGCACTCAGGCCCGGGCGTTGCCGTTAAAGGACCGTCCGCGTGGAACGCCTCAAAGCCAAGATTCGCAGCGAAGGCCAAGTACTCTCCGAGCAGGTGCTCAAGGTCGATGCCTTCCTCAACCACCAGATCGATCCGGCGCTGATGCGCGACATCGGTCAGGAGTTCGCCCGCCGCTTCGCCGACGCCGGCATCACCAAGATCGTGACCATCGAAGCCTCGGGGATCGCCCCGGCGGTGCTGACCGGACTGGAGCTGGGCGTGCCGGTGATCTTCGCCCGCAAGCACCAGTCGCTGACCCTGACCGACAACCTGCTGGTGGCCAGCGTCTATTCCTTTACCAAGCAGACGGAAAGTACGATCGCCGTTTCTACCATGCACCTTTCGTCCGACGATCGGGTGCTGATCATCGACGACTTCCTCGCCAACGGTAAGGCGGCCAAGGCGCTGATCTCCATCATCGGTCAGGCCGGGGCCCAGGTCGCAGGGCTAGGCATCGTCATCGAGAAGTCCTTCCAGGTCGGTCGCGCCGAACTCGACGCCCAGGGCTATCGCGTCGAATCCCTGGCCCGCGTCGCCTCCCTGGCCGACGGTCAGGTCACCTTCGCCGAGTAAGCCATGGCTCAGATACTGCGCATTCTCGGGGCCGATCTCGATCGCACCGAAACCTGGATCCGTTACGACAAGGCCATGTGCCTGGACTGCGTGTCCAGCTGCTGCACCCTGCCGGTGGAAGCCCGCCTGTCCGATCTGATCCGCATGGGCGTGGTGGACGAATTCGAGAAGGGCGAGCCGCTCAAGGACATCGCCAAGCGACTCAAGAAGGACGGCGTGGTCGAGCGCCTCAATGCCAAGACCGGGCTGTTCACCCTGGTGCGGCTGTCCAACAACGACTGCGTCTATCTGCATCCCAAGACGCGGCTGTGCACCATTTACGACCAGCGTCCGGAAACCTGCCGCAACCACCCAAGGGTCGGCCCGCGCCCGGGGTATTGCGCCTACAAGCCGCAGAAGCTGCGTTGAATCCCTGATCGCGGCCATGCCGGTGCGCCGTAGCGACCGCTCTGGCTTGGACTATCGCGGCCATGGGCCGCTCCTACAGAAGCCTCATCTCCTGTAGGAGCGGCCCATGGCCGCGATAAGACTTCCCGGCGGCCGAGCCTTTCAGGCGAGTCGCTCAGAAATCACCGCTCTCCATCGCCCTTTTCATATCCTCCCGCTCCTCCAGACATTCCGGGCCGGCCATGTCGAAGATCCGGCAGACCCAGGGCCGCACCTCGTAGATGCTGCAATTCATCTGCTCGCGATCCAGGGCGGCGCACCAGCCGTCGTCGAGGCGCTTCATGCGGGTACCGGTCCAGTCTTCCTCGATGTAGCGGGCGGGCACGCCGGCGTCGTCGAACAGCAGGACTTCCTGGCGGCAGCACCAGGCCTGACAGCTCTCGCAGGTCACGGTTGGGGTGGAAAGATCGTGCAGGGGGATGTCGCTCATGTGCGCAGTGTACCGCCCCCGACCGCCCAGCGGTTTCCGGCCGATGGCTGGAGCAGTTACCATGCGCGTCCCTGACGGTTGTAACCAGTTGTGACCATGCCCAAGCCCTCTTCTCGCGCAGGAGCCGCCATGACGGCCGCACCCCGCTATCGCTTCTATGTCGTGGTCGTCGTGCTGGTCCTGCTGACCTGCGTGGTCGCCGGCCGCATCACCTACCTCAAGCTGTTCGATGCCGCCTTCCTGGGTGACCAGGGCGATCGCCGCTCGGTGCGCCACATCGCCATTCCGGTGACCCGCGGCATGATCACCGACCGCAACGGCGCGCCCCTGGCGGTTTCCACCGAGGTGGTGACCATCTGGTGCAATCCGTCCGAGATGCAGGACAGCGCCGACCAGCTGGGGCGCCTGGCCCAGGCCATCCACAAACCGGAAGCCGAACTGCGCAACCTGATCCTCGGCCATCCGGAAAAGCACTTCCTCTACCTGGCGCGGGCCCTGTCGCCCATCGACGGCGAGAACATCATGGCCCTCGGCGTGCCCGGGGTGCGCCAGATCAAGGAGTACAAGCGCTACTACCCCAGCTCCGACCTGGTGGCCCAGGTGATCGGCATGGTCAACATCGACGGCCATGGCCAGGAGGGCCTGGAACTGGGCTTCGAAGACTGGCTGGCCGGTCGCGGCGGGGTGCGCGAGGTACTGATCAATCCGCGCGGCTCGGTGGTCAAGAACATCCGCGTGGTGCGCCAGCCGCAACCGAGCAAGGACGTGGCCCTGTCCATCGACCTGCGCCTGCAGTTCATCGCCTATCGCGCCCTGCAGACGGCGGTGGAGAAGTTCGGCGCCCAGTCCGGGTCGGCCGTGCTGGTCAATCCCAAGACCGGCCAGATCCTGGCGATGACCAACTTCCCCTCCTACAACCCCAACAACCGCGCCACCCTGCAGATCCCCAACATGCGCAACCGCACCCTGACCGACGCCTTCGAGCCCGGCTCGGTGATCAAGCCGTTCAGCATGTCGGTGGCCCTGGCCTCGGGCAAGTTCAACGAGAACAGCACCGTGGACGTAGCGCCGGGCTGGATGACCATCGACGGTCACACCATCCACGACGTGGCCAAGCGCGGCGTGCTGACCATGACCGGGGTGCTGCTCAACTCGTCCAACATCGGCATGAGCAAGGTGGCCCTGCAGATCGGCCCGCTGCCCATCTACGAACAGCTCAGCCGGGTCGGTTTCGGCAATCCCATGGCGCTGGGCTTTCCCGGCGAGAACGCCGGCTACCTGCCCGGCCACACCAAGTGGTCGCAGATCGCCACGGCCAGTATGTCCTTTGGCTACAGCCTGGCGGTCAACGTCGCCGAATTGGCCCAGGCCTATTCGGTGATCGCCAACGACGGCCTGCTGACCCCCCTGACCCTGCTTAAGGACCAGAAGCAGCAGAGCGTCCAGGCCATGGACCCAACCATCGCCCGGCGCCTGCGCGCCATGCTCAACCACGTGGTGGAAGACGAAGGCGGCGTGATCCGCGCCCGGGTGCCCGGCTATCACGTGGCTGGCAAGTCGGGGACCGCGCGCAAGGCCGGCTCCGGCAGCTACACCGAGCACGCCTATCGCTCGCTGTTCGTCGGCATGGCGCCGGCGGCCGATCCCAAGCTGGTGCTGGCGGTGATGCTGGATACCCCGACCAAGGAAGGCTACTTCGGTGGCCTGGTCTCGGCGCCGACCTTCAGCGAGATCATGTCCGGCGCCCTGCGCGCCCTGGCCGTGCCGCCGGACAACCTGCCCGACAC
Source organism: Pseudomonas sp. Pso3 (assembly GCF_055393275.1). Lineage (NCBI taxonomy): Bacteria > Pseudomonadati > Pseudomonadota > Gammaproteobacteria > Pseudomonadales > Pseudomonadaceae > Pseudomonas > Pseudomonas sp. Pso3. Next base: position 4,620,837 of record NZ_AP043687.1, read on the forward strand.
CAATACCGCCCAGCAGGCCAAGACCGAACCGCATTCCCACGGTTGAGCGGCTGACGGAAACGAAAAAGGGCGACCCCAGGGTCGCCCTTTTTCTATGCCGCGTCCGCTCTCAGCGGTGCAGCACGTACTGACCGGTAAAGCGCACCCCGTCCTCGCCACTCTCGCTGACGATGCGCGACTGCAGGGTGATACGCGCACGACCGCGGCGGCGGAAGGTGGTCTCGAAGCGTTCCCAGGCGCGCGCCTCGGGCGGCTCGCCATAGGCAAGGGCATCGGTGGTGATGGGTCGCGGATAGCTGATCTGGCCTTCCTGGATGAGGATATGGCCTTCCTCGATGCCGGCTTCGCGCAGGCGCAGGTACAGCCAGCCCCAGCCGGCCAGCACGGCCACGCAATAGAGGCTGCCGCCGAACATGGTGCTGGCGTGGTTGATGTTGGCGTCCAGCGGGGCATGCAGCTGCAGGCGCTGCTCGCTCCAGTCGCGGACTTCCAGGCCCAGGGCCTTGGTGATGGGAATATCGTGGTGCAACAGGGATTCGAGATGACGGCAGTCGCGGCTCATGCCGGGGTCCTTACAGACAGAATTTCACTATCAGGAGCAGACGCAAGCCATGACCCATGGGTCACGTCCTGGCGCCATTGTGCACCAAGGAAGGCCGCTCCGGGGAAATGGCCGCTGGCAGGCGGAAGCGGAAGCGGGCGCCGCCCAGACTCGATTCGTCGATGGTCAGGCTGCTGCGATAGCCTTCGAGGATGTCCTGCACCACGGCCAGGCCGATGCCCTGCCCGGGGTGCCGGCTGTCCATGCGCATGCCGCGGCGCAGCACGCTCTCGCGGCGCTCGGCGGGAATCCCCGGGCCGTCGTCCTCGATGTCGAGGATCCAGTGCTCGGTGTGCCGGCGGGCACTGACCCGCACCTGGGTCAGGCAGAGCCGATAGGCGTTTTCCAGCAGGTTGCCGAACACCTCCAGCATGGCGGCTTCCTCGGCCTGCACCCGCAGATTCGGCGGCAGGTCCATGTCCGCCTGGACGCGTTTCTCGGCATAGACCTTGTCCAGGGTGCTGAACAGCGACTCCAGCAGCGGCGCCAGTTCCAGCGGCCGGCTGAGCACCGCGCCGCCCTGGCGCGTGGCCCGCTGCAGCTGGTACATCACCTGCTGGTTCATGCGCTCGATCTGGGTCTGCAGGGTGCCGACCTCCTGGTCCAGCTGCGGCCGGCGGCGCAATTCCTCGGTCACTCCCTGCAGCACCGCCAGCGGCGTCTTGAGGCTGTGGGCGAGATCGCCGAGGGTATCGCGATAGCGCTCGCGCTGCAGCCGTTCATGATCGAGCAGGCGGTTGAGCGAGCGGATCAGCCGGCTGATCTCGCTGGGCACGTTGTTTTCGTCGAGCAGCTCGCGCTGATCGGTCTCCACCGCATCGAGTTGCTGGCTGAGGCGGCGCAGCGGACGCAGGCTCCACTGCATGACCAGCGCCAGCAGCAGCAGCAGGGCGCCCAGCACCCCCACCAGCCAGAGGATCACCTGATGCAGGAAGGTGGCGCGCAGCCGCTCGTATTCCTCGGCCGGCTGCATGGTGACCACGCTGAAGCCCGCCACCGGCGGATTGCCCAGCAGCACCTCGCGATCGAAGACGAAGAAGCCCTGCCCCTGGTCGTCGGTGGCCTTGACCAGCTTGACCCCGCCGCCGTCGAAGGTCGGCTTGTAGTTGGGCCGCTCCTTGATCGCCGAGCGCGAGCGCCAGAGCAGGCGGCCGTTCTGGTCGTAGACATAGCCGAGGATCGGCGAGCCGGGTCGGTCGAAAACCTCTTCGGCGATCATCTCCGGCATCGCCAGCCGGCCGTCGATGGCGCGCGCCGCACCGATCAGGGTGTTGGCGTTGGCCTCCAGCCGCGCGGCGACGAAGTTTTCCACCGTGCGGTCGAAGGCGTTGCGGATCGCCGGCACGATCAGCGCCAGGCAGACGCTGACCAGCAGGGCCGCGCTGAGCAGCAGCCGCACGCGAAAGGAACGGATCACTGGCAGCGCTCGGTGAACAGGTAGCCGCGGCCCCGGACCGTTTCGATGGGTTGCATCTGGCAGCTGGCCTCCAGCTTGCGCCGCAGGCGGCCCACCAGCACCTCGATGACGTTGCTGTCGTGCTCGCCGTCATCGTCGTAGAGCTGCTCCATGAGCCGCTCCTTGGTGATCACCTGCTGGTGGTTGCGCATCAGGTATTCCAGCAGGCGGTATTCGTAGGCGGTCAGCTGCAGCGGCTGCTCTTCGTTGAAGGCCTGCTGGCGGCCCAGGTCGAGCTTGAGCGAACCGGCGCGGATGCTCGGCTGGACGAAACCCGCCGAACGGCGCAACAGCACGTTGAGACGCGCCTCCAGCTCTTCGAACTGGAAAGGCTTGACCACATAGTCGTCCGCCCCGGCGCCGAGCCCCTCGACCTTGTCCTGCCAGCTGCCGCGGGCGGTGAGGATGAGGATCGGCAGGGTAGCGCCCTGGTTGCGCAGCTGGCGGATCAGATCGAGACCGCTCATGCCGGGCAGGCCCAGGTCGATGATGGCGAGATCGTGATGGAATTCGCGGGCGCTGTAGAGCGCTTCTTCCGCATCGGCCACGGCATTGACGACATGACCGGCTTCACCCAGACGCACCTTGAGGTGGTGGCGCAGCAGGTTTTCGTCTTCGACGACGAGGATCTTCATGCAGACTCCTGAACAGCTAACGAGACGTTCTCTGGCCGCGACTGCGCCTGTCGCGTGCTTCGCGCAGCGGCGCCCTGGTGCCGATTATGGCGCCTGGAGCCGGCCGGCGGCGAGAGCGGGAAGGGAATGGCTGGGATCACTGACTTTGTTCCGGGCAAAAAAAACCTCTCCAGTTGGAGAGGTAAGGAGCACTTCATGGGGATCGGAAACTGCCGTTGGGGGACGGCTCCGTCGCGAGACGGCTACAGGGGACCAGAGCTGACTTGGTGACCCTGTAGTGGAGTTACAAGGATGAACATCGCCAGGTCGGGTCGAAGTGTCCGGACGATCTGCCGTAGCGGGAGCTGCGCTAGGGTGAACATATCCGGGCGACCTCGGCGTTGCTGATCTGACAGTTGCAGATTAGGCCAATGGCCCTGAACGCTGCCTGAACTCGTCCTGAACGCTAGCTGAACGGCCGCGAAGTGGCCCGAGAGCGACGGACGGTGGCCTCGGCCGATCCGCCGCCGGACGAGGCCTCAGGGCAGCTTGCCCAGGCACCCGCCCAGGGTGTCGGCCACGTTCTGCAGCAGCTGGGCATAGCTGCCGGCGTTGGCCGGGATGCGGGCGCCGAGGGGATCGAGTTCCACCAGGGTCACCGGCAGGCCGCTGCTCAGGGTAGTGGCGATCTTTGGCTGCAGCGGCGGCTCGGTGAAGACGCAGGTCGGCCCGGCGGCCTTGAGTTCGTCGCGCATGGCGGCCACGTGGCGGGCGCCGGGCTGGACGTCGGCGCCCAGGGCGAAGACGCCGCGATGGCTCAGGCCATAGGCTTCCTCGAAGTAGTCGAAGGCTTCGTGGAAGACGAAATAGGGCTTGCCGGCCAGCGGCGCCAGCTGGGTGCGCAGGGCCTGGTCCTTGGCGGCCAGTCCGCTTTCGAAGGCCTTGAGGTTGCTCGCATAGCGACTGGCGTTGGCCGGATCGGCCTGGCTCAGGTCGGCGGCCACGCGGGCGGCGATCACCCGGGCGTTGGCCGGGCTCAGCCAGAGGTGGGCATCCAGGCTGCCCGGACGATGATCGTGGTCGTGGGCGTATTCGGGCTCGCCGCCCTGCTCCTCGCCGTGCTCGTGCTCGTGCTCGTGCTCGTGCTCGTGCTCGTGCTCGTGCTCGTGCTCGTCGCCGTGATCGTCGTCATGGGCGTCCGCATGCTCGGCACCGAAGCGGCGCAGGTGCAAGCCAGGCAGCTCCTGGACGGCCAGGCTGGGGCCCTGGCGCTCCTTGAGCACCGCCGGCAGGAAGGCCTCCAGATCCGGGCCGATCCAGTAGACCAGCCGGGCCTCGCGCACCTGGCGCAGGTCCGAGGGCCGCAGGGCGTAGTGGTGCGGCGAGGCACCCGGCGGCAGCAGCACGGCGGGCTGGCCGGCGCCGTCCTGGATGGCGGCGGCGATCAGTTGCAGGGGTTTGATGCTGGTGAGCACCTTCACCTCGGCCTGGGCGGGCAGCAGGGTGCAGGCGAGCAGCAGGGAGGCGACGAGGGGTAGGAGGCGCGGCACGTGAAAATCCCGATTCTTAAGAGAGGTGCAATATAATAACGTCCTGGCTCCCAAGGTACTGTTTCATGACCGACGCCCCCCTGGCCTTTCGGCCCCACGATCATTCGCGCTGCGTCGCCCACGCGCTGGCCGAGGCCGACGCCCTCTGCAGCCGCGCCGGCGTGCGCCTCACCGAGCTGCGCAAGCGGGTGCTGGAGCTGGTCTGGCAAAGCCACAAGCCGCTCGGCGCCTACGACATCCTGGCCGTGCTCAGCGAGCAGGACGGCCGCCGCGCTGCCCCGCCCACCGTCTACCGGGCGCTGGATTTCCTGGTCGAGAACGGCCTGGTGCACCGCATCGCCTCCCTCAACGCCTTCGTCGGTTGCAACCATCCCGGCGAGGCCCACCAGGGCCAGTTCCTGATCTGCCGCAGCTGCCAGGTGAGCATCGAGCTGGAACAGCCGGCCGTGCACCAGGCGATCCTCGACGGCGCCAGCGCCGTGGGCTTCCAGGTCGAAGGCCAGACCGTGGAAGTGGTCGGTCAGTGCGCCGCCTGCCGGAAGCAGGCATGAGCGAGGCGCTGATCCGGCTGCAGGAGGTCGGCGTGACCTTTGCCGGCCAGCCGGTGCTCGAGCAGGTCAGCCTGACCCTGGATCCCGGCCGCATCGTCACCCTCATCGGCCCCAATGGCGCCGGCAAGACCACCCTGGTGCGCAGCGTGCTCGGGCTGCTGACGCCCGATCGCGGCAGCGTCTGGCGTCGCCCGCGGCTGCGCATCGGCTACATGCCGCAGAAGCTGCAGGTGGATGCCACCCTGCCGCTGTCGGTGCTGCGCTTCCTGCGCCTGGTGCCGGGCGTGAATCGCGCCAGTGCCCTGGCCGCCCTCGGCGAAGTGGGCGCCGAAGGCGTCATCGACAGCCCTCTGCAGAGTATTTCCGGCGGCGAGTTGCAGCGGGTGCTGCTGGCCCGCGCCCTGCTCCGTCAGCCCGAGCTGCTGGTGCTCGACGAACCCGTGCAAGGCGTCGACATCAATGGCCAGAGCGAGCTGTACCGGCTGATCGGCCAGTTGCGCGAGCGCCATGGCTGCGGCGTGCTGATGGTGTCCCACGACCTGCACCTGGTGATGGGCGCCACCGACCAGGTGATCTGCCTGAATCGGCACATCTGCTGCTCGGGCCATCCCGAGCAGGTCAGCGGCGATCCAGCCTATCAGGCGCTGTTCGGCCAGAGCGCGCGCAACCTGGCGGTCTATCACCACCACCACGATCACGCCCACGACCTGCATGGCGGCGTGGTCAAGACCCCGCATGTCCATGGAGCCCACTGCAAGCATGGCTGATTTTCTGCTGTATGCCCTGCTCGCCGGTCTCGCCCTCGCCCTCGTCGCCGGTCCCCTCGGCTCCTTCGTGGTCTGGCGGCGCATGGCCTATTTCGGCGATACCCTGTCCCATGCCGCCCTGCTCGGAGTCGCCGTGGGCTTCTTGCTGGATGTCAGCCCGACCCTGACCGTCACCGTCGGCTGCCTGGCCCTCGCCGTGGTGCTGGTGGTGCTGCAGCGTCGTCGGGGGCTGGCCGCCGACACCCTGCTCGGCATCCTCGCCCACAGCACCCTGTCACTGGGGCTGGTGGCGCTGTCGTTCATGCACGAGGTGCGCATCGACCTGATGAGCTACCTGTTCGGCGATCTGCTGGCGGTGGGTCCCGGCGATCTGCGCTGGATCCTTGGCGGCAGCGCCCTGGTGCTGGTCGCCCTGGCCTGCCTGTGGCGGCCGCTGCTGGCCATCACCGTGCACGAGGAACTGGCCCAGGTCGAAGGCCTGCCGGTGACCTGGATCCGCCTGGCGCTGATGCTGCTGGTGGCCATCGTCATCGCCGTGGCCATGAAGATCGTCGGGGTGCTGCTGATCACCTCGCTGCTGATCATTCCCGCCGCCACCGCCCAGCGTCACGCCCGCAGCCCCGAGCAGATGGCCTGTGGCGCCAGCCTGCTGGGCATGGCCGCGGTGTGCCTGGGGCTGACGCTGTCCTGGTACCAGGACACCCCGGCCGGCCCCTCGGTGGTGGTGGCCGCCGCCGGGATGTTCCTGCTGGGCTATCTGCTGCCCCGCCGCGCCTAGGCGCTCTAGCGCGGCGCCTGCCAGACCGCCTGGCTGACGTCCACCGCCCGGGGGATCAGCCCCTGGGCCTTGAAGATGTCGGCGGTCTGCTGCTGGGTGGCGATGATCGCCGGCGTCAGCGCCGTCGCACCATAACCGGTACGCGCCTGCCAGGTGGCGATCACCGCTTCCGGCAGTCCGATCTGCTCGGCCAGGATGCGTGTCACCTCCGGCTTGTGGGTATTGGCCCAGGCACCAGCCTTGGCCAGTTCCGCCAGCAGCAGGCGGATCGCCTCGGGATGGGCGTCGGCGAAGCGGCGGGAGCCCTCATAGAAGCTGTTGGCGTGCAGCAGTCCTTTGTAGTCGGCGAGCACGCGCACCGGCTGGCTCTGCTGGATGGCCGCAAGATAGGGGTCCCAGACCACCCAGGCGTCCACCGACCCATTGACGAAGGCGGCGCGGGCATCCGCGGGCGGCAGATACACCGGCTGGATGTCCTTGAAGCTCAGCCCGGCTTTTTCCAGGGCGGCGACCAGCAGGAAGTTGGCGCTCGATCCCTTCTGCACCGCCACCTTCCTGCCCCTGAGGCCGGCGACGTCGCGGATCGGCGAGGCGGTTGGCACCAGGATGGCCTCCACCGCCTCGCTGGCCGGTTCGGCGCCCAGGTAGACCAGGTCGATCCCGGCCGCCTGGGCGAAGATCGGCGGTGGCGAGCCGGTATAGCCGACGTCGATGCTGCCGGCATTGAGCGCCTCCAGCAGTTGCGGCCCGGCCTGGAATTCGCGCCAGCTCACCTGGTAGCCCTGGGCGCCCAGGGCCTGCTCCAGGGTACCCTGGGCCTTGAGCACGGCCAGCAGACCTCCGCCTTTCTGATAGCCGATGCGCAGCGCCTGGTCGGCGGCCTGGACCGGGGCGAGCATCCCGAGCGCCAGCAACAGAACGGCGCCCCGCGCCAGCCAGCGTCGAAGAGAGGAGCGAAACATGGCGACCTTCCTTATATTCCATTTGGAAAGGTCAGCCTGGCCTATCTAGACCCGAATGTTTAATACATTTCTCTGCTAAGGCTATGCCCGGCCAGGCAGCGAGGGCCAGCCAAGGTCCGATTGACGCTGGCCCCAGGATCGCGCCACCCTGCGCCAGCGGCGACCACCGGGGTCGCCGACCCTATCGGAGCCTGCCATGCCTTTTCTGATCGAGACCTTCGACAAGCCGGACAGCCTGGCCCTGCGCCAGCAGCATCGCCCGGCCCACCTGGACTTCCTGCGCGAGAACGCCGCCGCGCTGCTGGCCTGCGGCGCCAAGCTCAGCGACGACGGCGAGACCGCCACCGGCAGCGTCTACATCGTCGATGTGGAAACCCGAGCCGAAGCCGAAGCCTTCATCGCCCGCGATCCCTTCACCAGTGCCGGACTGCCGGGCGAGGTGCGCATCACCCGCTGGCGAAAGGCGATTCTGGACGGCAAGGCGTTCGTCTAGGTGCTCTCCAGGGCGGCCTGACCGGCCGCCTCCGCCCTACCGCGAATTGGCTTAAGAATCCCTTAAACCTGGCAAAATGCCACCTTAATCAACGCCGTTCGCAGCCGTTGCAAGTTCACACTTCTAGGAATCGCTTCACAGAAAAGTGATGCAGCGCAAGAAAAGCCCGAGTTTTCCCGGCGCTACCGCAAGGAAGCTAACGAACTAGCCTAAGCTCACCGGGCTCAGATGATCTGATGCGCCGACATCCTTTCCCACTCCTGTGGAAACGCTGTCTCGCTTAGCTAGTACAGAGGACTCAGCATGACCAAGACCACGCCTGAAAAGGATCTGCGCATCGAGACGATTCGCGGCCTGGCGCTGTTTCTGATGGTAGCGGGCCACGTCATCGGCAGTTCGTCGACCCTGGGCATGAAGGTGCCCGACGACTCCGTGCTGCGCTATCTCTACGATTCGCTCGTCTATGTCCGGATGCCGCTGTTCACCGCCATCTCCGGCTACGTCTATGCCTTGCGCCCGGTGAATACCGGCAGCGACCTGTCGCGCTTCTACCAAGGCAAGTTCAAACGCATCGGGATTCCCCTGCTGGTGGTGTCGACGCTGTTCTTCGCCTTGCAGATGGCCGTGCCCAACACCAACTACAAGCCGCAGCTGACCGACATCTTCAGCATCTACTTCTTCAGCTATGCGCACTTCTGGTTCCTGCAGTCGATCTTCTGCATCTTCGTGGTGATCGCCCTGCTGGAGAAGGCCGGCCTGCTGCTGACCTTGCGCAACTTCGGCCTGGTGTTCGCCGTGGCCCTGGCGGCGTCCTTCGCCTGGGAGAGCTTCCCGGACCTGTTCAGCCTCTACAAGGCGGTGCAGCTGTTCCCCTTCTTCCTCCTCGGCTTAGGTCTCTACCGCTTCGGCGCGCAACTCATCACCCAGCGCAACGTCACCACCATGGCCGTGGCCCTGGCGATCCTGGTGATCATCGACCAAGCCTATCTGTTCGAACTGGTGGATCTCGACGAGAACGACATGGCCGTGGTCGGCACCGCCCTGGGCCTGGCCGCCATCAGCCTGCTGATCGCCCGCCGCTTCTACTTCAAGCCGCTGGCCTGGCTGGGTTATTTCTCCTTCGAGATCTACCTGTTCCACGTCTTCGGCACCGCCGGTGCCCGCATCGTGCTGAACAAGCTGCAGGTGCATGACGTCTGGGTGGTCTTTACCGTCAGCATGGTCATGGGCCTGTTCCTGCCGGTGGCGCTCAAGCTGGTGCTGGAACGCATCAGTCCGCTGCACTTCCTCAGCGTGGCCTTCTTTGGCGCCAAGACCCGGGTCAATCGGGCTACGCCGCCGCTGCAGAAGAAAGCCACCGCCTAGGCGCCCGGCTCGGACGACCCGCCATAAAAAACCCACGCCTTGGCGTGGGTTTTTCATTATCTGGCGGATCAGTCGACGCTGAGCACGACCCGACCCCGGGTGGGGCACTGCTCCATGCAGCGGTGGGCCTCGACGAATTGCTCGAAGGGAAAGACCTGCTTGATCTGCGCCTTGAGCAGGCGATCGCGAGTCAACTGGTCGATGTGCTGCAGGGCCTCGCGCACCGCGGCGCAATCCGCCTCCAGACCCATCTCCGGCTGGCCGGTGAAGTCCTGGACGCAGTGGATGTACAGCTTGAATTTCTTCTTGAAGGCCGCGCAGGCCGGCAGCGGGGTCTGGTTGCCGCCATTGAGGCCGTAGAGCAGCAGCCGACCGCGGGGCGCCATGGCCTCGCCGAGCAGGGCCAGTTGCGGACCGCCCAGGGCATCCAGGGCCACGTGCACGCCGACACCGTCGGTGATGCTGGCGATACGGCTGACCAGATCCTCTTCCTCGGCGGCGATGACCCTTTCCGCGCCCAGTTCGCGCAGGTAGTCACGGTCGCCGGCGTCATGGGTGCTGGCGATGACCCGGGCCCCCAGGGCCTTGGCCAGCTGGATGGAGGCCGGACCGCAGCAGCGACTGGCATCGGTGATCAGCACCCATTCGCCCGGTTGCAGCCGAGCCTGGTGCATCAGCGCGGTATAGACGGTGAGCAGCGGGTTGTAGTGCACCGCGGCTTCCACCGGCGTGAGCACGTCCGGGTAGCGCACCAGGGAGGTGGCCGGATAGACCAGGTCATCGCCATAGGCCGGATAGCGATTGATATCGTGACCCAGGAAGCTGGCCACGCGATCGCCCACCGCCAGGTCGGCCACGCCTTCACCTAGGGCGGTGACCACCCCGGCCAGCTCGCAGCCGAGACCGGCCGGCGGCACGGCCTGCTCGGGGGCCAGATTCTGCCGCCAGAGCACGTCGTACCAGCTCACGCCAATGGCCTGGACCCGCACCAGCACCTCGCCTGGCCCCGCCATGGGCGTGGGCCGGTCGATGCAGGCGAGCACCTCCGGCGGGCCGAATTCGGTGAACTGGATCAGGCGGGACATGGCATTACCTCGCGTTGATGCCAACCCCGGGACGTGTGCCGAGGCGGACTGCTATGACTAGGACTCTAACCAGCCTTCCCTTAGGATTCTATGCATCCCCATCGATAATGGACATCGGGGGTATCGATCCACTCCCTGCCGGGGCCCGAATGAACCGTACCGATCTGCGTCGCGTCGACCTCAACCTGCTCATCGTGTTCGAGACCCTGATGCTCGAGCGCAGCGTCACCCGTGCCGCGGAAAAGCTGTTTCTCGGCCAGCCGGCGATCAGCGCGGCCCTGGCACGGCTGCGCACCCTGTTCGACGATCCGCTGTTCGTCCGCACCGGGCGCAGCATGGAACCCACGCCGCGGGCCCAGGAGATCGCCGCCCTGCTGTCGCCGGCGCTGGACCAGATCTCCAGCGCGGTGAGCCGGACCCAGAGTTTCGAGCCGGCCAGCGCCGACCGGGTCTTTCGCGTCGGCCTCTCCGACGACGTCGAATTCGCCCTCCTGCCGCCGCTGCTCAGGCGCATCCGCATCGAGGCGCCGGGCACCACCCTGGTGGTGCGCCGGATGAACTACCTGACTGCCGCCGGCATGCTGGCCTCCGGCGAGATCACCGTGGCGGTGGGTTATACCGAGGAATTGCCGGCCAATGCCAAGCGGCGGCCGGTGCGGCGTTTCGGCTTCAAGGTGCTGCGCGCCGACAGCAAGCCCGGGCGCCTGACACTGGACGAATACTGCGCGCGGCCCCATGCCCTGGTGTCCTATGCCGGCGACCTCACCGGCTATATCGACGAATTGCTCGACAAGCTCGGCCGCCAGCGCCGGGTGGTGCTGGCGGTGCCCCAGTTCAACGGCCTGGGTTCGCTGCTGGCGGAAACCGATCTGCTGGTGATGGTGCCGGACTACACCGCGCGCCTGCTGGCCAGCACCGGTGGCCTGAGGTACGAGGACCCGCCAGAAGAGCTGCGCGACGGCAGCCATGAATTGCCCATGGCCTGGAGCGGCGCCCAGGATCACGACCCCGGCGAGCGCTGGCTGAGGTCGCGCATCCAGATGTTCATTGGCGATCCGGACAGTCTTTAGCGCTTGTCGGCGTCGGGCCCCTGATCGCCGCGAGGCGTCCGACGCTCAGGGATGACGGCGCCCTCGGCACCGTCCGCACCCTTGGCGCCGGGAACGCCGCCAGGTCCGGCGGCACCACCCTGGCCCCCGCTGCCGCCCTTGCCCGGTAGCGCGCCGCTACCGCCTGCGCCACCCGCACCGCCGGCTCCTCCGTTGCCGGCCAGGAGCAGGTATTCGGAATGGGCGGGCACAGGCGTCGGCAAGAACGGCTGGGCGACCGTTGCCGCGCTGGCCAGCAGCGCGGTGATCAGTACCAAGGTGTGGCGGGATAGCGACATCGTCATCCTCCTGCGGCGGGGGTCTCGACCGGGGCCTGGCGACCACCGCGGCGCGCTTGGGCAAGGACAGGGTCTGCAGCCCCAACTCTAGCCCAGGGCTGACGCCGAGCTGAAGGGCTCTAGATCGCCGCTCTACGCTCAGCGCCATCACCGCCAGCGATACCTACAGCAAAACCATCATCATCATCGATAAATGAGTTCGAGCCCTTCGATTCGTCGGCGCCCTTCCCCGGCGGCAGACTCGCCTCCCTGACCTCTTTCCACCTCGGGCGGACTCGAACATGGATCTCTTCGCGAAAACCCTCGGCCCCCTGGCCCTGACCTCCACGCTGTTCCTTGCAGCCTGCGGCGATTCCCATCCCCAGGCCAGTGCGGCACCGCCCGCGCCCAAGGTGAGCGCCGCCGAGGTGCTGCGCCAGCCGGTGGTGGAATGGGACGAGGTGACCGGCCGCCTGGAAGCGCCCGAGTCCGTGGTGGTACGTCCCCGCGTCTCCGGCTATGTCGACCGCGTGCTCTTCCACGAGGGTGCCCGGGTCAAGCGCGGCGACCTGCTGCTGCAGATCGATCCGCGCCCCTTCCAGGCCGAGGTCAAGCGCCTCGAAGCCGAGCTGCAACAGGCCCGCGCCAACGCCAGTCGCACCGCCGACGAAGCCGCCCGTGGCGAACGCCTGCGCAGCAGCAACGCCATCTCCGCGGAAATCGTCGAGGCCCGCCGCAGCGCCGCCCAAGAAGCCAAGGCCAGCGTCGCTGCCGCCCAGGCGCAACTGGACGCCGCGCGCCTGAATCTGGGCTTCACCGAGGTCCGCGCCGCCATCGACGGGCGTGTCGGCCGTGCCGAGGTCACCGCCGGCAACCTGGTCAACGCCGGAGACACCCGCCTCACCACCCTGGTCTCCACTGACAAGGTCTATGCCTATTTCGACGCCGACGAGCGCGTCTTCCTCAAGCAGCAGGCCCTCGCCCGCCAGGGTCAGCGCGGCGCGGCCAGCCCGGTCTACCTGGCGCTGTCCAACGAAGACGACTTCTCCCACGAAGGCCACATGGACTTCATGGACAACCAGCTCGATCCGCGTACCGGCACCATCCACGGCCGCGCCGTGTTCGACAATGCCGACGGCCACTTCACCCCGGGACTCTATGCCCGGCTACGGCTGGTGGGCAGCGGCACCTACGAAGGCACCCTGATCCAGGACGCCGCCGTGGGCACCGACCTGGGCAAGAAATTCGTGCTGGTGGTGGACGGCCAGAGCAAGACGGCCTATCGCAACGTCGATCTGGGCCCACGCCTGGAAGGCCTGCGCATCGTGCGCAAGGGCCTGGAAGCCGGCGATCGCATCGTGGTCAACGGCCTGCAGCGGGTGCGTCCGGGCATGACCGTCGACGCCCAGTCGGTGCCCATGGCCGATGCCACCACCCTGGCCGCCCTCAAGCGCCAGCGCGACGCGGTCCTCGCCAGCCTGCCGGCGCCCACCCAGCCGCTCAAGGTGGGTAGTCGCTAGACCCCAGGCTCAACCTTCTTCCCATTTCAGACTTTCACCGTCCAGGCATCGCGTCTATCGCGGCCATGGACCGCTCCTACCGTAGGAGCGGCCCATGGCCGCGATGGACGCGACGGCCGCCTGTTGCCCAAGGAAAGCCCGATGAACTTCTCCCAGTTCTTCATCCGCCGGCCGATCTTCGCCGCCGTGCTCTCGCTGATCATCCTGATCGGCGGGGCCATCTCGCTGTTCCAGTTGCCGATCAGCGAATACCCCGAGGTCGTCCCGCCCACCGTGGTGGTGCGCGCCACCTTCCCCGGCGCCAACCCCAAGGTGATCGGCGAGACCGTCGCCGCGCCCCTGGAGCAGGCCATGAACGGCGTGGAGCACATGCTCTACCTGTCGTCCCAGTCCACCGCCGACGGCAAGCTGACCCTGACCATCACCTTCGCCCTGGGGACCAATCTGGATACCGCCCAGGTGCAGGTGCAGAATCGCGTCACCCGCACCCTGCCCAAGCTGCCGGAAGAGGTGCAGCGCCTCGGCGTGACCGCCGACAAGGCTTCGCCGGACCTGGCGATGGTGGTGCACCTGACCTCGCCGGATCAGCGCTACGACATGCTCTATCTGTCCAACTACGCCCTGATCAACGTCAAGGACGAGCTGGCGCGGCTGGACGGCGTGGGCGACGTCCAGCTGTTCGGCATGGGCGACTATTCCCTGCGCGTCTGGCTCGATCCAGACAAGGTGGCCTCGCGCGGCCTGACCGCCAGCGACGTGGTCACCGCCATCCGCGAGCAGAATCGCCAGGTCGCCGCCGGTGCCCTCGGCGCGCCGCCGGCCCCGGGCAGCACCAGCTTCCAGCTGGCCATCAACACCCAGGGCCGCCTGGTGGACGAGGAAGAATTCGCCAACATCATCGTGCGCGCCGGCAGCGACGGCCAGATCACCCGGCTGCGCGACATCGCCCGCATCGAACTGGGGTCCAACCAGTACGCCTTGAGGTCCCTGCTGAACAACCAGCCGGCGGTGGCCATCCCGATCTTCCAGCGCCCCGGCAGCAACGCCATCGACCTGTCCAACCAGGTGCGCGCCAAGATGGCCGAGCTCAAGCAGAGCTTCCCCCAGGGCATGGACTACGAGATCGTCTACGACCCGACCATCTTCGTACGCGGCTCCATCGAAGCCGTGGTGCACACCCTGTTCGAAGCCATCATCCTGGTGGTGCTGGTGGTGATCCTGTTCCTGCAGACCTGGCGCGCCTCCATCATTCCGCTGGCGGCGGTGCCGGTGTCGCTGATCGGCACCTTCGCGGTGATGCACGCCTTCGGCTTCTCGCTCAATGCGCTGTCCTTGTTCGGCCTGGTGCTGGCCATCGGCATCGTGGTGGACGACGCCATCGTGGTGGTGGAAAACGTCGAGCGGAACATCGGCCTCGGCCTCGATCCGGTGGCCGCCACCCGCCGTGCCATGGGCGAGGTGACCGGGCCCATCATCGCCACCGCCCTGGTGCTCTGCGCGGTGTTCGTGCCGACCGCCTTCATCTCCGGTCTCACCGGCCAGTTCTATCGCCAGTTCGCCCTGACCATCGCCATCTCCACGGTGATCTCGGCCTTCAACTCCCTGACCCTGTCGCCGGCCCTGGCCGCGGTGCTGCTCAAGGGCCACGACGCACCCAAGGACCGTTTCTCGCGACTGCTTGACCGGCTGTTCGGCGGCTGGCTGTTCGCCCCCTTCAACCGCTTCTTCGAGAAAGCCAGCCACGGCTACGTCGGCGCCGTGCGCCGGGTACTACGCGGCGGTTCCATCGTGCTGGTGCTCTATGTGGTGCTGCTCGGCCTGACCGGCCTGGGCCTGGTGAAGACGCCGACCGGCTTCGTGCCGCCCCAGGACAAGCAGTACCTGGTGGCCTTCGCCCAGTTGCCCGATGCCGCCACCCTGGATCGCAGCGAAGAGGTCATCCGCCGCATGTCGGCCATCGCCCTCAAGCATCCGGGCGTGGAAAGCACCGTGGCCTTCCCCGGCCTGTCCATCAACGGCTTCACCAACAGCCCCAACAGCGGCATCGTCTTCGTGACCCTGAAGCCCTTCGAGGAGCGCCGTGATCCCTCGTTGTCCGCCGGTGCCATCGCCGCCCAGCTGAACGGCGAATTCGCCGCCATCCAGGAATCCATCATCGCCATCTTCCCGCCGCCGCCGGTGCAGGGACTGGGCAGCATCGGCGGCTTCCGCCTGCAGGTGGAGGACCGCGGCAACCTGGGTTACGAAGAACTCTACGCCCAGACCCAGAGCGTGCTGGCCAAAGCCCGGCAGCTGCCGGAACTGGCGCCGGAGTCGCTGTTCACCAGCTACCAGGTCAACGTGCCGCAGATCGATGCCCACATTGACCGCGAGAAGGCCAAGACTCACGGGGTGCCCATCGACGCCATCTTCGACACCCTGCAGGCCTACCTGGGCTCGGTCTACGCCAACGACTTCAACCGCTTCGGCCGTACCTTCCAGGTCAACGTCCAGGCCGACCAGCGCTTCCGCCTGGAACCCGAGCAGATCGGCCAGCTCAAGGTGCGCAACGACCGCGGCGAGATGGTGCCCCTGTCCACCTTCGTCAAGGTCAGCGATACCGCCGGTCCCGACCGGGTGATGCACTACAACGGCTTCCTCACCGCCGAGATCAACGGCGCGCCGGCGCCGGGCTACAGCTCCGGCCAGGCCCAGGCGGCCATCGAGGGGCTGCTCAAGCAGGAATTGCCCAACGGCATGACCTTCGAATGGACCGAGCTGACCTACCAGCAGATCCTCTCCGGCAATACCGCCCTGCTGGTGTTCCCGCTCTGCGTGCTCCTGGCCTTCCTGGTGCTGGCCGCCCAGTACGAGAGCTGGAGCCTGCCGCTGGCGGTGATCCTGATCGTGCCCATGACCCTGCTCTCGGCCATCACCGGGGTGATCCTGGCCGGCAGCGACAACAACATCTTCACCCAGATCGGCCTGATCGTGCTGGTGGGCCTGGCGTGCAAGAACGCCATCCTCATCGTCGAGTTCGCCAAGGACCAGCAGGCCACCGGCAAGGACCGCGTCGCCGCGGTGCTGGAGGCCTGCCGCCTGCGGCTGCGACCCATCCTGATGACCAGCTTCGCCTTCATCATGGGCGTGGTACCCCTGGTGACCTCCACCGGCGCCGGCGCCGAGATGCGCCACGCCATGGGCGTCGCGGTGTTCTCCGGGATGCTCGGGGTGACCTTCTTCGGTCTGCTGCTCACGCCGCTCTTCTATGTGCTGGTACGCGCCTTCGTGGAGCGTCGCCAGGCTCGCTCCGCCGTTGCCCAGGAGGCCCAGGCATGAAGGCTTTCGCTCCCCTGCTGCTGGCGCTGGCGGTCTCCGCCTGCGCCGTCGGCCCGCACTACCAGACGCCTGAGCAGGCACCCGTCCAGCTCAAGGCCAGCCAGCAGCCCAGCGCCTACGACCAGGGCCGCTTCGAGGCGCTCTGGTGGCGCCAGTTCGAGGACCCGACCCTCAACGCCCTGGTGGCCAGCAGCCTGGACGGCAACCGCGAATTGCGCGCCGCCTTCGCCCGGCTGCGCGCCGCCCGCGCCCTGCGCGACGACGACGCCAACGACCTCTATCCGACGGTCACCAGCCGTGCCAGCAGCCAGCTCGGCAAGGCCCAGCAACCCGGTTTCACCGAGGAACGGGTCAACAGCGACCGCTACGACCTGGGCCTGGACATGGCCTGGGAGCTGGACCTGTTCGGTCGGGTCCGCCATGCCCTGGAAGCCAGCGATGCCCGCGCCGAGGCCGCGGCGTCGGATCTCGCCGCGCTGCAGGTCAGCCTGATCGCCGAGCTGGTGGATGCCTATGGCGATCTGCGCGGCGCCCAGCTGCGCGAACGCATCGCCCGCGACAACCTCGGCAACCAGCGCGAAGCGCGCCGCCTGACCGTGACCCTGAGGGACGAAGGCATGGGCAGCGACCTGGACGTGCAGCGCAGCGAAGCGCGGCTGGCGGCCACCGAAGCCAGCCTGCCGGAATTCCAGGCCCAGGCCACCCGCGCGCGCAATCGCATCGCCACCCTGCTCGGCCAGCGCCCGGATGCCCTCAGCGTGGATCTCTCACCCAAGGCCCTGCCGGCCATCGCCAAGCGCCTGCCCATCGGCGATCCCGGCGAATTGCTGCGCCGCCGTCCGGACGTGGCCGCCGCCGAACGCCGGCTGGCCGCCGCCACCGCCGACGTGGGCGTGGCCACCGCCGATCTCTTCCCGCGGGTCAGCCTCTCGGGCTTTCTCGGCTTCACCGCCGGGCGCGGTTCGCAGATCGGCAGCAGCGCCGCCCGGGCCTGGGGACTCGGCCCGAGCATCACCTGGCCGGCCTTCGACCTGGGCAGCGTCCGTGCCCGCCTGCGCGGCGCCCGCGCCGGCTCCGAAGAAGCCCTGGCCAACTACGAGCAGCAGGTGCTGACCGCCCTGGAAGAGAGCGCCAACGCCTTCAGCGACTACGGCCGTCGCCAGGAGCGCCTGCAGGCGCTGATCCGTCAGTCGGTGGCCAGCCGCGCCGCCGCCGACCAGGCCGAGATCCGCTACCGCGAAGGGGGCACCGACTTCCTGGTGCTGCTCGACGCCCAGCGCGAACGCCTGGCCGCCGAGGACCAGCAGGCCCAGGGCGAGATCGAGCTCTATCGCGGCATCGTCGCCCTCTACAAGGCCCTGGGTGGCGGCTGGGACGTGCAACCCGCGCGTCTCGCCCAGGGCAACGCTTCCCCCGCGCCGGCGCTCTGACGCCGGCGCTTACCCCCGGCACGCGTGTTCCCCTGCTCCTTTGGCGTGTCGGTTTTTTTCTTCCCCCCGCCCCGCTGCGACGCCTCTGGCACCGCAGCGGGGCACCCCCTGCCCGGCGACGCGAGCAAAAGCCCGCTGCAGAGGTCTCAAAGAGGTCCGGGCCCCGGCCAGCCGGTGCCTGCCCCCCAGGCTGGACGCCTTGCGGCTGTTTCCTAATATTTTGTAAGGGAGACAGGCCTAGGAATCTGTGGTCTCTCTTTTATTATCACCTTAGGTTATTAAACCGCCGGTTCTTGTACGAAACTCAGAGATCGCTTCGCGCGCCCCTTGCCGTCCCGGCAAGCGTCCCGGCGCGGGGATCGAATGCCGCTCGAGGCCTCTAGGGAGCCCCATCTACCAACCGCCGTGAGGCGGCTCAGCTAAAGGATGCAGGCATGGTATTGGCGCTGATCATCGCGTTGCCCTTCCTGGGAACACTGCTGTCGCTGGCGACCGATCACTTCGGCCGGCGCGCCTGCGCCCTGGGCACCGCCGTGGCCCCCGCCCTGGCCCTGGCCCTGCTGGCCACGCAACTGCCGGCGGTTCTCGATGGCAGCGTGCTGCTGCACCGGGTCGACTGGCTGCCGGCGCTGGGGCTGAATCTCAGCCTGCGTCTGGACGGCCTGGGGCTGATGTTCGCCCTGATGATCCTGGTCATCGGCCTGCTGGTGATCCTCTATGCCACCTATTACCTGAGCAAGGACGAACCAGTCGGGCGCTTCTTCGCCTACCTGCTGCTGTTCATGGGCGCCATGCTGGGCGTGGTGCTGGCGGAAAACCTGCTGCTGCTGATGGTGTTCTGGGAGCTGACCAGCCTGTCGTCCTTCCTGCTGATCGGCTTCTGGAGCCACAGCAGGGAAGCCCGCCAGGGCGCACGCATGGCGCTGACCGTCACCGGCGGCGGCGGCCTGGCCCTGCTCGCCGGCATCCTGTTGCTCGGCCATATCGTCGGCAGCTTCGAGCTGAGCGACGTCCTCGCCGCCGGCCCGCTGATCACCGGCCATGCGCTCTATCCACTGGCGCTGATCCTGGTGCTGCTGGGCGTCTTCACCAAGTCCGCGCAATTCCCCTTCCACTTCTGGCTGCCCCAGGCCATGGCCGCGCCGACGCCGGTCTCGGCCTATCTGCACTCGGCGACCATGGTCAAGGCCGGGGTTTTCCTCTTGGCGCGCCTCTATCCGGCCCTGGCCGATTCCGAGTGGTGGTTCTACATCGTCACCCTCACCGGCCTCACCACCCTGGTGGTGGGCGCCATCCTGGCGCTGTTCCAGCACGACCTCAAAGGCCTGCTGGCCTATTCCACCATCAGCCACCTGGGGCTGATCACCCTGCTGTTCGGCCTCGACACCCAGCTGTCCACCGTGGCGGCGGTGTTCCACATCCTCAACCACGCCACCTTCAAGGCCTCGCTGTTCATGGCCGCCGGCATCATCGACCACGAGACCGGCAGCCGCGACATGCGCCGCCTGGCCGGCCTCTGGCGCTACATGCCGCACACCGCGGTGCTGGCCATGGTCGCCGCCGCGGCCATGGGCGGGGTGCCCCTGCTCAACGGCTTCCTGAGCAAGGAGATGTTCTTCAACGAGACCCTCAACCACGGCCTGTTCGGCAGCTTCAGCTGGATCGTACCGGCGGTGGCGGTGCTCTACGGGGTCTTCTCGGTGGCCTATTCGCTGCGCTTCATCCATGACGTCTTCTTCAACGGCGAGCCACGCGACCTACCCCACTATCCGCCCCACGAACCGCCGCGCTACATGAAGATCCCGGTGGAGATCCTGGTGCTGCTCTGCCTGCTGGTGGGCGTGGTGCCCGGCTACACCGTGGCGCCGCTGCTGGCCGCCGGCGCCAGCGCCGCCCTCGGCGGCAGCCTACCCGACTACAGCCTGGCCATCTGGCACGGCTTCAACACCGCCCTGGTGATGAGCATCCTGGCCATGGTCGGAGGGGTGCTGGTCTATGCCTTCCGTCAGCCGCTGTTCCGCTGGCAGGAAGGCCTGCCCGACGTCGATGCGCGGCTGGTCTTCGAACAGGGCCTGAATCGGCTGATCGGCTTCGCCCAGCGCCTGACCGGGCGCCTGGAGAGCGGCTCGCTGCAGGGTTATATCGCCCTGATGCTGACGGCCACCCTGGTGCTGCTGGTGGCGGCGTTGTCCGGCCTGGACAGCCTCCACGGCCCGGTTGCCCTGTCGCCCTTCGATCCGCTCACCGCCCTGGGCCTGGGCATCCTCATGCTGACCGCGGTGCTGACGGTGTTCTTCCACCGCAACCGCCTCAAGGCGCTGATGACCCTGAGCACCGTGGGCCTGATCGTGTCCCTGCTGTTCGCCCGCTATTCGGCGCCGGACCTGGCGCTGACCCAGCTGTCGGTGGAGGTGGTGACCATCATCCTGCTGGTGCTGGCGCTGTTCTTCATGCCCGATCGCACCCCCATCGAATCCAGCAGCCTGCGCGGCCTGCGCGACGTGCTGCTGGCCGGCGGCCTGGGGCTGCTGGTGGCGCTGCTGGCCTATGCCGTGCTGACCCGCCCCTATGAGGGCATCGGCGACTTCTTCCTGGCCAACTCGGTGTCCGGTGGCGGTGGCTACAACGTGGTCAACGTCATCCTGGTGGACTTCCGCGGCTTCGACACCCTCGGCGAGATCACCGTGCTGGCCATCGCCGCGGCGGGCGTCTACGGCCTGCTCAAGCACCTGCACCTGCCGCATCCGCTGGTCGATCCCAAGGGCACGCCCTGGTCCCGCGACAGCCACCCGATGATCCTCAACAACGTGGCGCGAGTGCTCTTGCCGCTGGCGCTGCTGGTGTCGGCCTTCATCTTCGTGCGTGGCCACAACCTGCCCGGTGGCGGCTTCATCGCCGGTCTGATCACCGCCATCGCCCTGATCCTGCAGTACGTGGCCCACGGCGTGACCTGGACCCAGCGGCGCCTGCCGATCAGCTACCACGCGCTCTGCGGCCTCGGGGTACTGATCGCCGCCCTCACCGGGCTGGGCTCGCTGGCGTTCGGCCGGCCCTTCCTGACCACCGCCTTCGACTACTTCGCCATCCCCCTGATCGGCAAGACCGAACTGGCCACCGCGTTGATCTTCGATCTCGGGGTCTACCTCGCCGTCGTCGGCGCCACCCTGCTGATCCTCTCCAACCTGGGCCACGTCAGCCGGGACGAGAAGGACACGGACGGCTCCAGCCAGGAGGTGCTCTAGCATGGAAATTCTGTTCTGCACGGCCCTCGGGGTGCTCACCGCCAGCGGCGTCTACCTGCTGCTGCGGGCGCGTCTCTATCCAGTGGTGCTCGGCCTCACCCTGCTCTCCTATGCGGTCAATCTCTTCCTGTTCGCCATGGGTCGCCTGCGCACCGGCGTGCCGGCGGTGATCGGCCAGGCCGCCGAGCAGGCCGACCCGGTGCCCCAGGCGCTGGTGCTCACCGCCATCGTCATCGGCTTCGCCATGACCGCCTTCGTGGTCGCCCTGTCGCTGCGCGCCCTGGGCGAGTTGCGCACCGACCACGTGGATGGCGAGGAGCCGCGCCGATGAAGCACCTGATCATCCTGCCGATCCTCGTGCCGCTGTTCATGGGTGCCTTCCTGCTCATGCGGCCGCGGCTGTCCGCCCGTACCGCGCGCGGGCTGTCGCTGCTCGCCACCGCGACCCTGCTGCCGCTGGCGCTGCTGCTCCTGCAGCGGGCCAACGGCGGCCAGCTGGAGGTCTATGCCCTGGGCGACTGGCCGGCGCCCTTCGGCATCGTCCTGCTGCTGGATCGCCTGGCCGCGCTGATGCTGGCGACCGTGGCGGTACTGGCCGCCGGCGCGGCGCTCTACGCCTGCCGCGGCGACGACAACCGCGGTCCGGATTTCCACGCGCTGTTCCAATTCCAGCTGCTGGGCATCAACGGCGCCTTTCTCACCGGCGACCTGTTCAACCTCTTCGTCTTCTTCGAGATCCTGCTGATCGCCTCCTATGCCCTGCTGGTGCACGGCGCGGGACCGGCCCGAGTGCGCGCCGGCCTGCACTATGTGGTGCTCAACCTGGTGGGCTCGGCGCTGTTCCTGATCGGCATCGGCCTGCTCTATGGCCTGCTCGGCACCCTGAACATGGCCGATCTGGGCCTGAGGGTGGCCAACGCCGATCCCGCGCAGGCGCCGCTGCTGGCCGCCGCCGGCTTCCTGCTGCTGGTGGTGTTCGGCCTCAAGGGTGCGCTGCTGCCGCTGTACTTCTGGCTGCCCAGCGCCTATTCCGCCGCCAGTGCGCCGGTCGCCGCCCTGTTCGCCATCATGACCAAGGTCGGGCTCTACGCCATCGTCCGGGTCTTTCTGCTGGTGTTCGGCGCCGCCGCCGGTCCCCTCGCCCACTACGTGCTGCCCTGGCTCTGGCCGCTGGCGGCGGTCACCCTGGCCGCCGGGGTGTTCGGCGCCCTGGCGGCCCATCACCTCAAGACCCTGCTCGGCTATCTGGTGGTCATCTCGGTGGGGATGCTGCTGACCGGCGTGGCCCTGGGCAGCGTCGCCGGACTCGCCGCCAGTCTCTTCTATCTGGTGCACAGCACCTGGATCGCCGGCGCCCTGTTCCTGCTGGCGGATCTCATCGCCCAGCAGCGCGGTGCTCTGGGCGATACCCTCGGCAGCGGTCCGTCGCTGACGCACCCCCGGCTGCTCGGCGGGCTGTTCTTTCTGGGCGCGGTCTCCGTCGCCGGGCTGCCACCCTTCCCCGGCTTTCTCGGCAAGGTGATGCTGCTGCAGGCCACCGGTACCGCCTGGCCGGCGCTGATCATCTGGCCGGTGGTACTGCTCGGCGGGCTGGGCATGATCATCGCCCTGTCCCGCGCCGGGACCACTCTGTTCTGGCGCGGCCGAGGCGCGGCCCTGGACGTCCGCCTCGATCCCATCCAGCTCACCGCCACCCTCGGCCTGCTGCTGGGTAGCCCGCTGCTGATGGCGCTGGCGGCGCCGCTGCATGGCTACGCCCTGGAGACCGCCCGGCAACTGCTGGACGTCGCACCCTACTTCGATATCGTCCGGGGAGTTGGCCCATGAAGCGCTGGCTACCGCACCCACTGCTCACCGTCCTGCTGACCCTGACCTGGCTGCTGCTCAACAACAGCCTGAGCCTGGGCCAGTTGCTCCTGGGCCTTCTGCTCGGCTGGGGCATCCCGCTGCTCTGCCAGGATTTCCTGCTGCACGCCCCCCGCTTGCGCCGCCCCCTGCTCCTGCTGCGCTACATGCTGGTGGTGCTGTACGACATCATCGTCGCCAACCTGCACGTCGCACGGCTGGTGCTGGGGCGGACCGAGGCGCTTAAGCCCGCCTTCATCGAGGTCCCCATCGACATCGAGGACGAATTCCTGCTCACCCTGCTCGCCTGCGTGGTGTCCCTCACCCCCGGCACCGTGTCGTCAGGCCTCAGCGGCGATCGCAAGACCCTGCTGCTGCACGGTCTCGATGTCGCCGACAAGGACGAGGTGATCCGCCAGGTCAAGACGCGCTATGAGGCCCCACTCAAGGAGATCTTCGAATGCTCACCTACGTGACCCTGCTGTGCATGGGGATGATGGGCGTGGCCGCCGTGCTCAACGTCTATCGCCTGGTGAAGGGACCGGACATCCCGGATCGGGTGCTGGCCCTGGACACCCTCTATATCAACGTCCTGGCGATCATCATCCTGTTCGGCATCTGGCTGGCCACCGACGTCTTCTTCGAGGCCTCGCTGCTCATTGCCGTGACCGGCTTCGTCGGCACCGTGGCGCTGGGCAAGCACATGCTGCATGGCGAAATCATCGATTAACGGAGCGCTATCCCATGCCCTTCTGGCTCGAACTCCTGATCTGCGCCCTGCTGCTCATCGGCAGCAGTTTCGCCCTCATCGGCGCCATCGGCCTGTACCGGCTGCCGGACTTCTTCATGCGCCTGCACGGGCCGACCAAGGCCACCACCCTGGGCGTGGGCAGCACCATCATCGCCTCGATGCTGTTCTTCAGTGTCCAGGGCGAGGGCCTCAGCCTGCACGAGCTGCTGATCGCCCTGTTCATCTTCATCACCGCGCCGGTCAGCGCCCATATGCTGGCGCGCGCCGCCATCCAGCAGAAGGTCAAGCAGGTGGAGCGCACCGACGGCCAACCCTGGCGTTAGGGCTGGCCGCGCCGCACGCGCTGCTAGCGACCGCCGCTGACCTTGCTGAAGTCCTGGCGGCCGAAGGGATTGGGCTGGTAGCCCTCGACACCATTCTTGGCCAGCACCGTCACCGTCGGGTGCGCCAGCGGCAGCCACAGCGCCTGGTCGTGGATGATGCGCTGCGCCTGGTGGTACACCGTGGCCCGCGCCATCTGGTCGGACAGGGTCTTGCCCTTGCTGATGGCGCCATCCAGGGTCTTGTCGCAATAGCGGGCGAAGTTCAGGCCCGACTGCACCGAGGCGCAGGAGAATTGCGGCGTCAGGTAGTTGTCCGGATCGCCGTTGTCGCCGGCCCAGCCCATGAACAGCAGGTCGTGCTCGCCGGTCTTGGCGCGGCGGATCAGTTCACCCCACTCGATCACCTGGATCTGCGCATCGACGCCGATCTTCTTCAGGTCGGCCTGCAGCATCTGCGCGCCCAGCTGCGGATTGGGATTGAGCAGGCTGCCGCTGGGTCTCGTCCAGATGGTGGTCTTGAAGCCGTCCTTGAGGCCCGCCTGGGCCAGTAGCGCCTTGGCCTTGGCCGGGTCATAGGGATAGGCCGGCACGTCCTTGGCATAGCCCCAGGTGGTGGGCGGATAGACGTTGTCGGCGGCCACCGCGGTGTCCTGGAACACCGCCTTGAGATAGCTCTGCTTGTCGAACGCCAGGTTGATGGCCTGGCGCACCTTGATGTTGTCCAGCGGCGGATGGCTGGTGTTGATACCGACGAAGGCGGTCATGAAGGCCGGCGTCTGCAGCACCTGCAGACTCTTGTCCTCATGGGCGCTCTGCAGATCCTGGGGCTTGGGCGACAGGGCGATCTGGCACTCGCCGCGCTTGAGTCGCTGCAGGCGCACCGCCGAATCCGGGGTGATGGCGTAGATCAACCCGTCCAGCTTGGGCTTGCCGCCAAAGTAGTCCGGGTTGGCGGCGTAACGCACCACGGCGTCCTTCTGGTAGCGCTTGAAGACAAAGGGACCGGTGCCTATGGGCTCGTCGTTGAGCTGCTCGGTCTTGCCGGCCTTGAGCAGCTGCTCGGCGTACTCGGCCGAGTAGATGGAGGCGAAGCCCATGCTCAGGGTCGGCAGGAAGGTGGCGTCCGGGCTGTTGAGCACGATACGCACACCGAGGTCGCTGGTCTTTTCCACGCTCTTGATCAGCTTGGGCCACTGCATCGACTGGGCATGGGGATAGCCGCTCTTGGCCACCCCGTGCCAGGGATGGTCCTTGTCCAGCATGCGCTGGAAGCTGAACACCACGTCGTCGGCCGTCAGGGTACGGCTGGGGGTGAAGTAGTCGGTCTGGTGAAACTTCACGTCCGGACGCAGGGCGAAGTCGTAGGTCAGGCCGTCGTTGGAGATCGTCCAGCTCTGCGCCAGGCTCGGCACCAGCTTGGCTTCGCTGGCATCGTATTCCACCAGGCGATTCATCAGCACGTCGGCCGAGGCGTTGGTGGTGGTCAGAGAGTTGTACTGCACCACGTCGAATCCATCCGGACTGGCTTCGGTACAGACACTGAGCGTGGCGGCCTGCGCCAGCAGGGGCGCGAAGAGCAGTGGCAAGGCGGCGAAACGCATAGAACGATTCCTTGTAGAGCCGAAGTGGGCAGACGGCGCACGGATGACTGGCAACGGCGGACAGGGCGGTCGTCTGGCGGGCGTGGATTGAGTTTGGCAGTCGCTCTAAACTAGACCACCCGTCCGTCCGTCACAATGCTTCCGACCGACGAACGGTTGGCATTCCGGCCGGGCCCGCACAGCGCCCGGTGCGCGGGCATTTCATCCGTCGCCCTACCTTGTTATGTCCGAGTACTTCTGGTATAAAACAGCGCTCTTTTTTCGGGGTATGGCCGCTTCAGGTCCCCGGCGTTTGCCGGCTCTCCCCGTCAAAACAGGAATCAATACAGTTACAAGCGGCCAACCCATGCCGGGTTTGGCATGAGGTTTATGAGGGCTGAGCCATGTCGAGAGTTTGCCAAGTAACCGGTAAGGGTCCGATTACTGGGAACAACGTTTCCCACGCTAACAACAAAACCCGTCGTCGTTTCCTGCCGAATCTGCAGCACCACCGTTTCTGGGTAGAATCCGAGAAGCGCTTCGTGCGTCTGCGCGTTTCTGCCAAGGGCATGCGTATCATCGACAAGCGCGGTATCGAAACCGTACTGTCCGAGCTGCGTAGCCGCGGCGAAAAATTCTAAGGGGATTCGTCATGCGTGAATTGATCCGTTTGATTTCCAGTGCCGGCACCGGCCACTTCTACACCACTGACAAGAACAAGCGCACCAAGCCCGAAAAGATCGAAATCAAGAAATTCGATCCGGTCGTGCGCAAGCATGTCATGTACAAGGAAGGCAAGATCAAGTAATTGATCGCCCCCTTGAACAAGAAACCCGCCTCGGCGGGTTTTTTGTTGTCTGGCGTCCGGCCCGGCAGCTCCGGCGCCCGGGGCGCCGGAGGCCGCTCGGCCCGCTACTTGAATTGACCGGTCAGCTCGCGCAGGGCGGCTTCGGCGCCAAGGATCTTCTGCATGCACTCCCGCGCCTTGGCCGGATCGATGCTCAGCCGCGCATAGAGCTCGTCGGGAATCGGCTGGGCCGGGCCGTTGCCGATGCCCTCGGCGCGCAGCAGCTGCACGGCCAGGAAAATCAGGTTGGGATAGACCGCCTGCTCGCCCTGGTAGCCCGGATCGCCCTGGAAGCGCAGCGCCGTCACCACCTCTTCGGGCATTTCCCAGCAGCGCATCAGGGCCGCACCGATCTGCTCGCGGGTGATGCCCAGCAGGTGGTGCTCGATGACCTGGTGATCGAGCTGGCGGTTGGCTTCCAGGTGGCGGCAGATCAGCGAGAAGTGCGGCGGAAAGACGTGGGCCAGCACCAGATAGCCGAAGTTGTGCAGCAGGCCGCCGAGATAGGCCAGGCCCATCTCCGGCCGCTCCGCGCGCGGCATGGAGCGCGCCAGGCCCTCGATCAGGGCGGCGGTGTAGATGGCCTGCTTCCAGTAGGGGGTTTCCTGCTGGGCCTGGTCGCTGGGCAGGCTCAGGGTCTTGCCCAGGGCCAGGCCGAGGGCCAGGTTGATCACCAGGTCGAAGCCCAGCACCCGCACGATGGCGTCTTCCACCGAGCGGATCTTGCCGGGCGCGGCGTAGTAGGGCGAGGCGGCCCAGCTGATCACCTGGGCCGCCAGGGCCGGATCGGTCTCCACCACGTTGGCCAGATCGTCCACCGTGGCCTCGGGATCGACCCGCAGCTTGATGACCTTTTCCGCCGTCTTGGACAGCGGCGGGATCTCCAGCGTCTCCTCCAGGCGTTGGCGGATGCGCCGCGCGGTGAAGGCGGTGGCGGCATGCAGGATCTCCGCCTCGTCGCGTTCCGGTTGCCGCAGATTGGGCTGGATACCGGCCGCCGGGATGCCGAAGCTGCCCGCGGTGGCCTGATTCAGCAGGCGGCGATAGTCAGACGTTTCCACTTCCAGCAGCAGCGAGCGTTCACCGGATTCCAGCAGCAGGCGCGGCGCTTCCAGCAGTCGCTCGTCATACAGGCAGGGGGAATTGGTCAGCGACGGCAGCCCCGGCAGGACATCCAGTTCGTAGCGCTCCAGGGTGCGCATCAGCCGCTCCGGCGCCACCACCGCCAGCTGCCGCCCGGTGAATTCCACCAGCCGGCGCAGGTCCAGCAGCTGATCCTCGGGCAAGAGCACCAGCAGCATGCCGACGCTGTCGCTCAGAAGCACCGTGTGTACCCGATTCGCCTGCGGCAGGCGCGTCGTCGCCGGGATCGGCCGATAGGCCAGGTTCAACTGGGCGAGCAACTGCTGGATCGAAGGGGGAACCTCAGGGAGGGGCGAAGCGAGCGCTACATCGGTCATGGCATTTTCTTCCTCACGTACGCCCTGGAGTATAACCATTCGGCTCCGTAGGTAGCGTCGTCTGTATAAGCTTTGTCAAACCTGGCCGTATTGCTGGCCATGGCGCAACCAGCGCTCCAGCAGCGGACCGGCATGACTGGGCCAGCGGGCCAGCAACTCCTGGGCGGCATCGCGCACCGCCGGCAGCCAATGGGCGTCGCGCATCAGATCGGCCACCTTGAACTGCAGCAGGCCGGTCTGACGGGTCCCCAGCATCTCGCCCGGGCCGCGCAACTCCAGGTCCTTCTCGGCGATGATGAAGCCGTCGTTGGTCTCGCGCATGATAGCCAGCCGCTCACGACCGATCTGCGACAGCGGCGGATGGAACAGCAGCACGCAGTGGCTGACGGCGCTGCCCCGCCCGACCCGGCCGCGCAGCTGGTGCAACTGGGCGAGACCCAGGCGCTCGGGATTCTCGATGATCATCAGACTGGCATTGGGCACGTCCACCCCCACCTCGATCACCGTGGTGGCCACCAGCAATTGCAGGTTGCCGGCCTTGAACTCGGCCATCACCGCGGCCTTTTCCGCCGGCTTCATGCGTCCATGGATCAAGCCGACGTGCAATTCGGCCAGGGCCAGCTGCAATTCCTCGTAGGTGGTCTCGGCCGCCTGGCAGGTGAGTTCCTCGGACTCCTCGATCAGGGTGCAGACCCAGTAGGCCTGGCGCCCTTCGTGGCAGGCGGCGCGCACCCGCTCCACGACTTCCTCGCGACGGCTGTCGGTGACGCTCACGGTATTGACCGGCGTGCGTCCCGGCGGCAGTTCGTCGAGCACCGAGGTGTCCAGATCGGCATAGGCGCTCATGGCCAGGGTGCGCGGGATGGGGGTGGCGGTCATGATCAGCTGGTGTGGCGCCAGGCGGCCGTCGACGCCCTTCTGACGCAGCGCCAGGCGCTGCTGCACGCCGAAGCGGTGCTGTTCGTCGATCACCACCAGCGCCAGGCGGGCGAAACGCACCTCGTCCTGGAACAGCGCATGGGTGCCCACCACCATGGGCGCCCCGGCGGCGATGCGCTCCAGGGAACTGGCGCGGGCCTTGCCCTTGAGCTTGCCGGCCAGCCAGGCCACCTCGATGTCCAGGGCGGCGAACCAGCGCTGGAAGTTGAGGAAGTGCTGCTCGGCGAGGATCTCGGTGGGCGCCATCAGCGCCACCTGGTAGCCGGCCTCGATGGCCTGCAGGGCGGCCAGGGCCGCGACCACCGTCTTGCCGGCGCCGACGTCGCCCTGCACCAGCCGCAGCATGGGCTCGGGCTGGGCCAGGTCATGGGCGATCTCGCGCCCGACGCGCTGCTGGGCGCCGGTGGGGGTGAAGCCGAGGTTGTCCAGATACAAATGTGGCAGCCGGCGGGCGGCCGGCAGGGGCACCGCACGCTGGGCGCGCAGGGTCTCGCGCAGCCGCTGCAGGGACAACTGGTGGGTGAGCAATTCTTCGAAGACCAGTCGCTCCTGGGCCCAGTGCCGGCCCTCGGCCAGCTCTTCCAGGTCCGCGTCCGGCGGCGGTCGATGCAGGTAGCGCAGGGCATCGGCCAGGGGACCCAGGCGATAGTGCGCGGCCATCTCCGGCGGCAGCCAGTCGGGCAGGGATTCGGGCCCGAGTCGCTCCAGCGTCTGGGCGCTGAGCTGGCGCAGGCGCAGCTGGGTGAGGCCTTCGGTGGTCGGGTAGATGGGCGTCAGCGTCTGCTCGACCGGCGCCGGGGCGTTCTCGTCCTGGGCGCGGTATTCGGGATGGTAGATCTCCAGGCCCGAGGCGCCGGGGCGCACCTCGCCATAGCAGCGCAGCAGGGTGCCGCGCTTGAGGCCATCCTTTTGCGCCTGGCTGAAGTGGAAGAATCTCAGCGACAGGGTGCCGCTGCCGTCCTGCAGGCGCACCAGCAGGCTGCGCCGCCGGCCCATGAGCACCTCGGCGGAGGCGACCATGCCCTCCACCACGGCGTCCTGACCGGGCCGCAGGGCGCCGATGGGCACGATGCGGGTGCGATCCTGATAGCGCAGCGGCAGGTGGAAGAGCACGTCCTGCAGGGTTTCCAGGCCGACCCGCGCGAGCTTCTCCTGCAGGGCGGCGCCGACCCCCTTGAGGGCGGTGACCGGCGTCGCGGCCAGTTCACTCATGCCGGCTGCACGACGCCCTTGGCTTCAGGCCGCGCCACCGAGCACAGACGGACCGAGTCGGCCAGCACCTCGATGGCCTTGGGCCGCGGAAAGCTGGCGCGCCAGGCGATGGCCACGGTGCGATAGGGCACCGGCCGCTCGAAGGGGCGCACCTCGATGATTCCCGGCGCATAGTGGTGACTCTCCACCGCCGAGAACGGCAGCACCGAGACGCCCAGGCCGGAGGCCACCATGTGGCGGATGGTTTCCAGCGAAGAGGACTCCACCGTGGAATTCTTGTTTTCCTCGTGCTTGCGCACGGTCGGACAGGCTTCCAGGACCTGATCGCGGAAGCAGTGGCCCTCGCCCAGCAGCAGCAGACTCTTGTCGCTGAGCTGGTTCTGCGGAATGGCCTTGAGCTTGGTCCAGGGGTGCCGCGCCGGCATCATCACATAGAAGGGTTCGTCGTACAGCGGCAGGGTCAGGACGTCCGGCTCGTTGAACGGCAGGGCGAGGATGACGGCATCCAGCTCACCGGTGCGCAGCTTGTCGCGCAGCAGGTGGGTGAAGTTTTCCTCGATGTACAGCGGCATCTCCGGCGCCACCCGGTTGAGCTGCGGGATGAGGTGCGGAAAGAGATAGGGCCCTATGGTATAGATGGCACCGATCTTCAGCGGCGCGGTGAGCTGGTTCTTGCCGGCCTGGGCCAGTTCGCGGATGCCCTGGGCCTGCTCCAGCACCTTTTGCGCCTGGGCGACGATGCCCTCGCCGGTGGGGGTCAGGCGCACGGCACTCTTGCTGCGCTCGAAGATCAGAATGCCCAGCTCGTCCTCGAGCTTCTTGACGCCCACCGACAGCGTCGGCTGGCTGACGTGGCAACGCTCGGCAGCTCGGCCAAAGTGCTGTTCCTGGGCGAGCGTGACGATATAGCGCAGTTCAGTCAGGGTCATAGTCAAATTCCATGGGGTGCCGGCCAATCTTAGCGGCTGTCTCTATCAACGGCCAAGCGCGACGGGCAGCAGCCTGCGCTCCCAGGTTGGACCACGGCCAGGCGCAGGCTACCCTGGCCGTCTGTCCCGGCCTTTGCAGAAGGAAACACCGATGAGCACCATCCTGATCGCCGGTTGCGGCGATGTCGGCAGCCGTCTCGGCCTGCAACTGGTCGCCCAGGGCCACCGGGTCTTCGGCCTCAGGCGCACTGTCGCCGCCCTCCCCGCTGAGTTGCTGCCGGTCGCAGGCGATCTCGCCGAGGCCACGCCGCCGGCCGCCTGGCCGCGCGAACCCCTCGACCAGGTGGTCTATGCCACCGCCGCGACCCACCATGACGAAGCCGGCTATCGCGCCGCCTATGTCGAGGGCCTGCGCCACCTGCTCGGCTGGCTGGCCGCCTGCGACCAGCGTCCGCAGCGTCTGCTGTTCGTCTCCAGCAGCGGCGTCTATGCCCAGGGCGATGGCGCCTGGGTCGACGAAACCACCCCTGCCGAACCCGAGCGCTTTTCCGGACGCATCCTGCGCGAGGCGGAAGACCTGGCGCTGGGCAGCGGCCTGCCTGCCAGCGTGGTCCGCCTGACCGGCATCTATGGCCCGGGACGCGAGGCGCTGCTGCGCCAGGTGCGCGAGGGCTCCCGAGTGACCCGCGAACCGCCGCTGTATGGCAATCGCATCCATGTCGAGGACGCCGCCGGCCTGCTGGCGCTGCTGCTGCAGCGGGATCGCGAAGGGGTCGCCCTGGATGATCTCTATCTGGGCGTGGACGACGATCCGGCGCCGCTGGACGAGGTGGTCGACTGGCTGCGGGCACGGCTGGGCATCACCTTCTGGTCCGACGAGGCCCAGTTGCGTCGCGCCGGCAGCAAGAGATGCAGCAACGCCCGCGCCCGGGCCCTGGGCTGGACGCCCCGCTACCCCAGCTATCGCGAGGGCTACGCGGCCATTCTCGCCGGCTGAAACGACGGAGCCCGGCACAGGGCCGGGCTCCGTTCTCAGCTAGCCAGCCACTCAGTCGCGCAGGGCTTCACCGCGGGTGGCCTGAGGACGCTCCTCGACCTTGGCGGTGCTCTTCAGGTGCGGCAGGGCTGCCCAGTAGGCGGCGCCCTTCTCGGCGTCGTAGAGACCTTCCCACTTGGCGATGACAAGGGCGGCCAGGGCGTTGCCGATCACGTTCAGGGCGGTGCGCGCCATGTCCATGATGCGATCCACACCGGCGATGAAGGCCAGGCCTTCCAGCGGAATGCCGACGCTGCCCAGGGTGGCCAGGAGCACCACGAAGGACACGCCCGGCACGCCGGCGATGCCCTTGGAGGTGACCATCAGGGTCAGCACCAGCAGCAGCTGCTGGCTCAGCGACAGGTCGATGCCATAGAGCTGGGCGATGAACAGCGCCGCGATGCTCTGGTAGAGGGTGGAGCCGTCCAGGTTGAAGGAATAGCCGGTGGGCACCACGAAGCTGGTGATGGACTTGGGCGCGCCATAGGCCTCCATCTTCTCGATGATGCGCGGCAGCACGGTTTCCGAACTGGCGGTGGAATAGGCCAGGATCAGCTCGTCCTTGAGGATGCGGATGATGCGGAAGATCGAGAAGCCGAACAGCTTGGCCACCAGGCCCAGCACGCCGAGGGCGAAGAAGCCGATGGCGACGTAGACCAGCACCACCAGCTTGGCCAGCGGCAGCAGGGAGGCGAAGCCGAAGTTGGCCACGGTCACCGCGATCAGCGCGAAGACACCGATGGGGGCGTAGTTCATGATCATGTGGGTGACCTTGAACATGGCCTCGGAGATGCCCTGGAAGACCCGCACCACCGGCTCGCGGGTGGCTTCCGGCAAGGCGCCCAGGCCCAGGCCGAACATCACCGCGAAGAAGATGATCGGCAGCATCTCGCCACGGGCGACGGCGGCGAAGACGTTGGACGGGATCAGGTTGAGGATGGTCGCGATGAAGGCGTGGTCATGCTGCACTTCCGCGGTGGTCTTCTGGTACTGGGAGATATCGGTGGTGCCCAGGGTGCTCATGTCGATGCCGGCACCGGGCTGCACGCTGTCGGCGAAGAACAGGCCGACAACGATGGCCAGGGTGGTGACGATCTCGAAGTAGAGGATGGTCTTGAGACCGATGCGACCAAGCTTCTTGGAATCGCCGACGCCGGCGATGCCGACCACCAGGGTGGCGATGACGATGGGCACCACGATCATCTTGATCAGCCGGATGAAGATGTCGCCGGCCGGCTTGAGGACGTTCGAGATCCACCAGGCTTTCTCGGCGCTGAAGTGGTTGAGCAGTGCGCCGACGGCGATCCCCAGCACGAGGCCGATAAGGATCTGCCACGCGAGGCTGAGCTTGGGCTTGGTCATGTACCGACACCTTTGTTCTATTTGGATGGAGTTCGGGACGAACGTCACCGTGTCGGGTCGTGATGCGCGAAGCGCATGCAACGCCAACGAGAGGGTGCGTTCAGGCTGCGGAAACGGTGCTCGAAAAGGACTGGGAGCACCAAGGCGTCACACTTTTGCCAGAGGGTAACGGGGTATGTCTAATGCCGCTGTCGCCTGCCCTATGCCGATCCGGCATGAGGTGTCCCGAAAGGGCCGCGCAGCATACAGGCACTGGCGCCTTGCGCGCCAGGCATACAGAGGCGCCGCTCATCGCGGCGCCCCCTGAACGTCAGCCGTTGAAGGTCGCGGGGTCCGGACCCAGACGCTTGTCCTGGTTCAGCCCGGCGATCTGCCGCATGTCCTCGTCGTCCAGGGCGAAGTCGAAGATCTGCATGTTCTCTTCGATGCGCTTGGGCGTCTTGGATTTGGGGAAGATGATGTTGCCGAGCTGGATGTGCCAGCGCAGCACCACCTGGGCCGGCGTCTTGCCGTGCTTGGCCGCCAGTTGCTGCAGCACCGGGCTGCCCAGCAGTTCGCCACCCTGGGCCAGCGGGCTCCAGGCTTCGGTAGCGATGCCCTTGTAGGTGTTGAAGTCGCGCAGCTCCTGCTGCTGCAGCAGTGGATGACACTCGATCTGGTTGACCACCGGCACCACGCCGGTCTCGGTCAGCAGGGTCTCGATGTCGGCCTGGCGGAAGTTGGACACGCCGATGGACTTCACCCGACCCTGGTTGCGCAATTCGATCAGCGCCTTCCAGCTGTCGAGGAACAGGCCCTTTTCCGGCAGCGGCCAGTGGATCAGGTAGAGGTCGACATGCTCCAGACCCAGCTTGGCCAGGCTGGTGTCGAAGGCGCGCAGGGCGCTGTCGTAGCCCTGGTCGGCATTCCACAGCTTGGTGGTGACGAACAGCTCGTCACGCGGCAGACCGGCCTGGACGATGGCCTGGCCGACGCCCTCTTCGTTGCCGTAGATGGCGGCGGTGTCGATGTGTCGATAGCCGAGGTCCAGGGCGGTCTTGACCACCTGGGCGGTCTCTTCGGCCGGGGTCTGCCAGACCCCCAGGCCGAATTGCGGAATGTGGTGACCGTCGTTGAGCTGAAGACGGGTGATCGCGGACATGCGTCGCTCCTCTGAGATTGATGACTGTCAGAGGTGTGACTGGCGGCAGTGGCCTTTTGCTCCCGATCAGTCGAGCCGCACGGCTTCGGGGACGCTGTAGCTCTCGACCCAACCCAGCAGGGTACGACCCTCCTGCTGCACCTCGATGCGCTTCCAGCGCTGGAAGGAACGGGTCTCGATCACCCGCACCTGGGTGTCGCCGTCCAGCCGCGTCAGGGTGTTGCGCGCGCGCTCACGACTGCGGTCGTAGACGAAGGGCCACTTGAGCACATCGACCGGGCCGCGCAGCATCCAGCCCTGTCCTTCTTCGGCGAAGCGAAAGGACACTCCGCCCTCGGCGCGGGCTGGGTTGCTACCCAGCAGCAACAGGGCCGCCATGAGCAGGGAGGGAAGGATACGGCGAAGGGTCGAAAGGACATTCGGGGTCATGTTGGCCTCGTCTGTGGCACCAAAAAAAACAGCGCCCGAGGTGGACGCTGCGGAGGTAGACCCTCTGGTACGACAAACGACTGCACGGCTTGCCCGAGAAATGCCAAATGGCCAGCAGTCTCGGACAAAATCCTTAGTGCAATAGCTAGGCCGCGCTGAACAGCTTGTGCGGATCGATGACGAATTTCTTCGGGACGCCCGAATCGAATTCGCTGTAGCCGCGGGGGGCCTCGTCCAAGGTGATCACCTGCACACCGACGATGTCGGCGATCTTGATGCGATCCCACATGATCGCCTGCATCAGCTGGCGGTTGTACTTCATCACTGGGGTCTGGCCGGTGTGGAAGCTGTGGGACTTGGCCCAGCCCAGACCGAAGCGGATGCTCAGAGCACCCTGCTTGGCGGCGGCATCGACCGCACCCGGATCGTCGGTGACATAGAGACCGGGAATGCCGATCTTGCCGGCCACCCGCACGATGCCCATCAGTGAGTTCAGCACCGTGGCCGGGGCCTCGCTCTTGGCGCCTTCGTGACCATGGCCACGGGCCTCGAAGCCGACGGCATCGACCGCGCAATCGACTTCCGGCGTGCCCAGCAGCGCAGCGATCTGCTCGTGCAGCGGGGTATCCTGGGACAGGTCGGCGATCTCGAAGCCCTGGGCCTTGGCGTGGGCCAGGCGTACCGGGTTGACGTCGCCGACGATGACCACGGCGGCGCCCAGCAGGCGGGCCGAGGCGGCCGCGGCCAGACCGACCGGGCCGGCGCCGGCGACATAGACGCTGGTGCCCGGGCCGACGCCGGCGGTGACGGCACCGTGGTAGCCGGTGGGCAGGATGTCGGAGAGGCAGGTCAGGTCACGGATCTTTTCCATGGCCGCGTCGCGATTCGGCAGCTTGAGCAGGTTGAAGTCGGCATAGGGGACCAGCACGTATTCGGCCTGGCCACCGACCCAGCCGCCCATGTCGACGTAGCCGTAGGCACCGCCGGCGCGCGAGGGATTGACGGTCAGGCAGACGCCGGTGTCCTGCTCCTTGCAGGTGCGGCAGCGACCGCAGGCGACGTTGAAGGGCACCGAGACCAGATCGCCGACCTTGAGGGTCTCGACGTCACGACCCGCTTCGATGACCTCGCCGGTGATCTCGTGGCCGAGCACCAGGCCTTCGGGGGCAGTGGTCCGGCCGCGCACCATGTGCTGGTCTGAACCACAGATGTTGGTGGAGACCACGCGCAGGATGACGCCGTGGTCGATACGCTTGCCCTGCGGGGTTTCCATCTTCGGGTAGGGAATGGTCTGCACCTCGACCTTGCCCGCGCCCAGATAGACGACGCCACGATTACCGGACATGTTGCACCTCGCTGTTATTGTTGGACTGGCTCTAGCGGTTCGAGCCTAGTCCTCGCGAAGCGCGGCGTCTGTGGGGATGGCGTTTTTGGCGATGCCGAGGTCGCCCCTGCGGGTCGGCCTCGCGAACCCGGTCACGCCGCCACGGCGGGCGGCATGACCGGCCGGGATCAGGCGGGTGCCAGGGCGGCGGCGCGGCGCTCGCGGCTGAGCAGGTAGCAGCCGATGCCCACGCCCAGCAGGGCCAGGCCCATGACGTACCAGGCCGGGCCCAGCGGATGCTGCTTGAGCATCAGAGTGACGACCATGGGGGTCAGGCCGCCGAAGATGGCGTAGGCCACGTTGTAGGAGAACGACAGCCCCGAGAAGCGCACCTTGGGCGGGAAGGCCAGCACCATCACCCGCGGCACGCCGCCGATGACGCCGACCGCCGCGCCGGCCAGGGCATAGAGCGGGAACAGCCATTCCGGATGGACCTTGAGACCGGCATAGAGCGCCCAGCTGGCCACTGCCAGGATGAGACCGCCGCCGATGAACACCGGGCCGCTGCCGAAGCGATCGGACAGGGCGCCGGAGACGATGCAGCCCAGGGTCAGGAAGACGATGGCCAGGCTGTTGGCCTTGAGCGCCAGGGCGGCGGAGAAGCCGTACTGGGTCTGCAGCAGGGTCGGGGTCATGAGGATGACCACCACGATGCCGGCGGTGAGCATCCAGGTCAGCAGCATGGACAGGATCACGCTGCTGCGGTGGTCGCGCAGCACGGCCTTGAGCGGCACTTCCTCGGCCAGCGACTTGTGGATCGCCAGTTCGGCGAACACCGGCGTCTCGTGCAGCCAGCGGCGCAGGTAGACCGAGAACAGGCCGAAGACGCCGCCGATCAGGAAGGGAAAGCGCCAGGCGTAGTCGGCCACTTCCACCGGGGTGAAGACGGTGTTGATCAGGGTCGCCATCAGCGAGCCGAGCAGGATGCCGAAGGTGAGACCGGCGGTCAGGGTGCCGCAGGCATAGCCGACGTGCTTGCCGGGGACGTGTTCGGAGACGAACACCCAGGCGCCGGGCACCTCGCCGCCGATGGCCGCGCCCTGGATGATACGCAGCACCAGCAGCAGGATCGGCGCGGCCACGCCGATCTGGGCGTAGGTGGGCATCAGGCCCATGCCCAGGGTCGGCAGGGCCATCATGAAGATGCTCAGGGTGAACATCTTCTTGCGCCCGAGCAGGTCGCCGAAGTGGGCCATGATGATGCCGCCTAGCGGACGTGCCAGATAGCCCGCGGCGAAGATGCCGAAGGTCTGCATCTGTCGCAGCCAGTCGGGCATGTCGGCGGGAAAGAACAGCTTCCCCACCACCGCGGCGAAGAAGACGAAGATGACGAAGTCGTAGAACTCCAGCGCACCGCCCAGGGCGGACAGCGAGAGGGTCTTGTAGTCGTTGCGGCCCAGAGGGCGCGACGTGAGCGGCGCAGAGGCGGATTGCAGTTTCATCGAGGATCCCGGACAAGAGAGGAGCGCAAAGGAAATTCGGCCTCTGGCATCCCTCCGGGTGTAGCGGACAAGACGCGGCCCCGAGTGACCGTCCGCCTGGAGCGGCTGGCAGGGATCGGGCGGGTCGCCGGATGGGCGCCGGACCTGCACCGCGCCGCCTGCGCTCTTTTGGAGCACGGCAACAGCAGGTCTACCGATCATTACCTGATCATCGGACGTGCAGGGCCCTCTGGATTGCCTGGCCGTGCACGGTCTCCACGATAGCAAATCTGCAAGGAATTTCCGCTATTCATTCAGTGCCCATTCAGGGCTCATCTGCCGAGCTATGGCTGTTCCATCCTGGTGCAAAAGCGGTCGAGCCGCCCTGCCCCAGGCGTTATACTGTAGCCCCCTAACGATCTCCGCCGAGAGATTGGCAGCATTCTTGCGTGCAGATGCTGAACGTTACCTACCTATCCGGGCTCCCGAGGGCCCTGTCATGATCGAAGAGCTCGAACAAGAAGATCCCATCCCCCAGGGCGACCTGGCCATGCAGATCACTGCGCTGCCCCGCGAGACCAATGGCTTCGGCGACATCTACGGCGGCTGGCTGGTGGCCCAGATGGACCTGGCCGGCAGCGCCATGGCCAGTCGCCTGGCCGCCGGGCGTGTGGCTACCGTGGCCATCGACCGCATGGCCTTCATGACACCGGTGCCCGTGGGCGCACAGCTCTCCTTCTATACCAACACCCTGGAGGTGGGCCGCAGCTCCATCCAGATCCTCATCGAGGTCTGGAGCGACGATCCGCTGTCCAGCGAGTGGAGCAAGGTGACCGAGGCGGTGTTCGTCTTCGTGGCCATCGATGGCAGCGGCCGCACCCGCCCCCTGCCCGCGCGGCGCTAGCACCCGCCGGCCTTGCCGCTAGGGCTCCCGGGCCAGCGGCGCCTCGCGCACCTGGGTCGGCCTTCCGTGGCGGATGCCTTCGACCTGCTCCAGCGCCTGCCGGACCTCGGCGGCGGTGGCCAGCAGCCGATAGTCGAGGGTGAAGTCGCGCGTGCCGCCGGCTTCCATGCGCGGCACCAGCCCCAGGGCTCGCTGCTGGCTGCGGTTGTAGGAAAAGCTGGTGCCCGGCTCCAGGCCGGTGACATAGCCCTGGGCCTTGGCATCGGTGTTCTTCCACAGGGTGAAGACCGGCAATTCCCGCACATTGAAGGCCAGCGCCACGCCCTGGTGGGCACTGCGATCGTGCAGTACCGCGAGGCTGCGCCCCTGATCGTCGCCCCAGGGATAGAGGTTGTAGACCGTCTCGCCATAGCCCGGCGTGGGCGCGCGATAGGTCTGCCAATCCGCCAGCTCCTGGCGCGCCCGCGCATCGAAGGGTGACACCTCCCGCACCGGCGCGGCGAACCGCGCGCCTTCACCGAGCAGCGGCGGCCCGAAATTGCTGTGATAGAGCACCTGGTACTCGGCGGCGTGCGCTCCCTGGTTGGTCAGGCGATCGTGCAGGGTGAAGCCGGTGGCCCCGGCGTGAGTGACCAGTTCGGTGTCGATGCGAAAGTTGGCCTGCTTGAAGGCCTCCTCGTGCAGCACGCCCTTGAGGCTGATGCGGTGCGGCGGCTGTTCGTCGATGGTCAGCACCACCTGGCTGGCCGGCAGGTAGCTGGCCCGACCGTGCAGGGTCAGCAATTGCCCCCGGTCCATTCCGGGGTGGCCGACCCACTCGAAGCCGGCGCGCGCCACCAGTTCGTTGAAGCCTTCCAGCCAGCCCAGGCCATTGCGGCTCTCCAGGTTGACGAAGGCCGGATTGACCACCTCGCGCACCGGCGAATCCCAGCCCAGTCGCAGGGTGCCGGCCTGGGCGCGCAGGACGTTCATGCCGCGGGTCGCCACCACGGTGAGCTGCAGGGCGCCGGTGTCGATCTCGATCAGCACCGAGCCTTCCTGGCGTCCGCCACTCAGGCGGTGTACCCCGACGGCAAAGGCCAGGCCATCGCGCAGGCCCAGGCGATCACTGCTGATGCTCCAGTTCTGCACCGGCTTGTCGGGGGCGATGAGGGTGTATTCCCAGGCCGAGGCGCTGGCGCTGACAAGGAACAGGAGACAGCCGGACAGCAGACGAGCATGGATCATGGAGTCCCCTTGGCGGCGCGATCGCCTTGAGTCTAGACCA
Organism: Pseudomonas sp. Pso3; assembly: GCF_055393275.1. NCBI lineage: Bacteria > Pseudomonadati > Pseudomonadota > Gammaproteobacteria > Pseudomonadales > Pseudomonadaceae > Pseudomonas > Pseudomonas sp. Pso3. Next base: position 4,660,765 of record NZ_AP043687.1, read on the forward strand.
GCCTGGGCCCGGCTGCAGACCTCGTTCCAGACCCTGAAAAGGCGCGAGACCGACGATTTCCGTATAGGTTTGTTCAAGGAAATCAAAGGAATGGGTAAAGACAACCTTTACCATTCAAACGACCGTTCGGTACTTGCCAGGGCAGCGATTTTTGCCGAGGATCGGCTCGTCTCTACCACGGAGTGGACTCCATGAAACCTTCAGCCCTGTTCTTGTTGCTTGCCCTGGCGGGCGTTGCCCCGGCGTATGCGGGCAATACCGAAGCCGGACTCGGCGGCGCCGTGGGTGGCGTACTCGGTACTCTGGTCGGCCAGCAGGTCGGCGGCAGCACCGGTGCGGCCATCGGTGCCGGCGTCGGCGGTGCAGCAGGTGGTGTACTGGGCGCTGACCGGCGCAATAGAACCGAGGCCGCCATCGGCGGCGGTCTGGGCGCGGCGGGCGGCAACGTGATCGGCAATAGAGTCGGTGGCAGCACCGGTGGCCTGGTCGGCGCGGCCCTGGGTGGCGGTGCCGGCGGTGCCCTGGGCAACAACCTGGGCGACAGCGGACGCGACGATCGCGGCTATCGGGGCTATCGCGACCACCCCGGCAAGGGCTGGAAGCACGCCAAGCACCGACACAAGCACTGGGATCGGTAATGAAAAACGCCCGGCTATGCCGGGCGTTTTCCTGTGCGCTCGAGCCTACTGACCGAGGTCGCGCAGGCGCTTGCCCTGCATCAGGTTGCGTTCGATGCGCTCCAGGGTGACGCCCTTGGTCTCCGGTACCAGCAGGAACACCAGGAAGATGAACACCACGTTCAGACCGGCATAGATCCAGAAGGTGGTGCCCTGCCCCAAGGTGCCCAGCATGGTCAGGAAGGTGGCGCCGACGATCATGTTGGCGATCCAGTTGGTGAAGGTGGAGCAGCCGATGCCAAAGTCGCGGCCCTTGAGCGGCTGGACTTCCGAGCACAGGGTCCAGATCAGCGGACCGGCCGACATGGCGAAGCCGACGATGAAGATCAGCAGCATGACCACGGTAAAGGTCTGCTGGCCGTGGCTCAGGTTGCCCATGCCGAGCATGGTGCCGACCACGCCCAGGCCCACGGCCATGACCACGAAGCCGGTATAGAGGATGGGTTTGCGGCCCCACTTGTCGACCAGGAAGATGGCGATGAAGGTGGCCAGCACGTTGGTCAGACCGACCGCGGCGGTAAACCACATCTGGGCAGCGGTGTCGTAGCCCATGCCTTCGAAGATGCGCGGCGCGTAGTACATCACCACGTTCATGCCGGTGAATTGCTGCACCACCTGCAAGAGCACGCCCAGGCCCACCGAGCGGCGGAAGTTGGCGTTCTCCTTGAACAGCGACCAGCCCTTCTGCGGCACCTTGAGCTGCTCTTCGATCTCGGCGACTTCCTGCTGGATGACCTTTTCGTCACCGCGCAGCTTGTGCAGGACTTTGATGGCCTCCTGCTTGCGCCCGGCCATGATCAGCCAGCGCGGACTGTCCGGCAGGGCGAAGACGCCGATCAGGAACAGCACCCCGGGGATGGCGATGATGCCGAGCATCCAGCGCCAGGCCTCGTAGTAGCTGAAGGCGGTGTTGGACAGGAAGGCGATCAGGATGCCCGCGGTGATCATCAGCTGGTACAGCGAGATCATCGAGCCGCGGATGTTTTCCGGGGCGACCTCGGCCAGGTACAGCGGCGCGGTGAAGGAGGCGATGCCGATGGCCAGGCCGAGCAGGAAGCGGGCGAAGATCAGCATGGTCGGCGAGGTGGCCAGGCCACAGAGGATCGAGCCGATGACGAACAGGATGGCGCCCAGCATCAGGGACTTCTTGCGACCCAGCTTGGCCGACAGCGAACCGGCGCCCAGCGCGCCCAGGGCGGCGCCGGCCATCATGCTGGAGACGATCCACTCGATCACCTGATCGGAGATCTGGAATTCCTGCTGGATGAATTTGGTGGCGCCGGAAATGACGCCGATGTCGAGGCCGAACATGAGGCCGGCCAGGGCGGCCATCAGGCAGGCGAAGATCGCCTTGGGCTGCGCCTTTTCGGTGACGTGACCGTCGGCGTGGGTAGTGGTGTTGCTCATGACTGAGGCTCCTCGCTCGCCTTGTGGGCGATCTTGTTGTCGCGGGTCGTTCCGTATCCGTTTGTTACAGACCTGTCCAACGACCCTTGGTTCGGCTGATGAGAAGCCCCTACCAGAGCCGCGCGGGCTGGGCGTTCACATAGGTGGCATAGAGCGAACCACCGCCGGTGATGAACAGGCGATTGCCCTTGAGGCCGCCGAATTCGACGTTGGAGACGGTTTCCGGCAGGTGCAGGGTGGCCAGTGGCTGGCCGCCTGGCGTGAAGACCCGCACGCTGTTCTGCTCGGCCGAGCCGGCCCAGCTGCACCAGAGGTTGCCGTCGCTGTCGACGCGGAAGCCGTCGATCACGCCCTGCTCCTTGGCGTCGATCAGCACCTCGCCACCGCCGAGGGTGCCGTCGTCCTTCACGGTGAACGCCCTGAGGTGATTGGGCTTGCCGGGATTGCCGCCGCCAGCGGTGTCGCTGATGTAGAGGCGCTTGCCGTCGGGCGCGAAAGCCAGGCCATTGGGGCGGCCGAAGTCACCCACCGCCACCGTGGCCTTGCCCTGGGGATCGATGCGATAGACGTTGGTGGGCAGCTCGAATTCGGCCTTGTGGCCCTCGTAGGCGCCGAGGATGCCGTAGCCCGGATCGGTGAACCAGATGGCGCCGTCAGCGCCGACCACCACGTCGTTGGGGGCGTTCAGCGGCTTGCCGTCGAAGCGGTCGAGCAGCACCGTGACGCTGCCATTCAACTCGCGGCGGGTCACGCGGCGGCTGTCGTGCTCGCAGCTGATCAGCCGACCCTCGCGATCGCGGGTGTGGCCGTTGGCGTTGTGGGACTGGTCGTCATAGACGCTGACATGGCCGTCGTCGGCGCTCCAGCGCATCACCCGGGCATTGGGGATGTCGCTGAACAGCAGGCAGCGCCAGTCGGCCATCCACACCGGGCCTTCGGTCCAGAGACCGCCGGACCACAGCCGTTCCACGAAGGCATTGCCCAGGCGGCCCTTGAAGGCCGCATCGTGGATCTCCCAGGCGGGATCGGGCATGACGATGGGCGGCTTGCCCTCCCAGTTGCGGGTGAGACCGAACTTGTCGTCGGCCAGGGCGCGGCTGGCGACCAGACCGGCCGAGGCGGCCAGGGACACGCCAAGAAAGGTGCGACGGGCGAGTGGCATGGGGAGACTCCTTTGTTGTCGTTATGGGTCCGGCACGGCCGGTGGCAGAGCGCCTCCGCAACCAGAGCGGAAGGCGCTCCTTTAGTCGCCCTTATTCGGGCAGACGTTCCACCTTGCCCACCACCAGGCCGTAGCAGAGGGCGCCGATCAGTGCGGTCACGCCGATGAAGGCGATGGCCGGAGCGAAGCTGCCGTCCTTGACCAGGAAGCCGATGACGATGGGCACGCAGATGGCCGAGAGGTTGCCGATGAAGTTGAACATCCCGCCGGTGAGGCCGATCAGCCGCTCCGGCGCCATGGCCGAGACCATCGACCAGGTGATGGAGGCCAGGCCGTTGCCAAAGAAGGCCAGTGCCAGGCAGGCGATGATCAGCGCGGGCGAGTCGACGAAGTTGGCGCCGACGATGCTGGTGGAGATCAGGAGGCCGCCGATGATCGGCAGCTTGCGCGCCAGGCCCACGGAGGCGCCGCGACGGATCAGCCAGTCCGACAGCAGCCCCGAGCAGATCACGCCGAGAAAGGCGGCCAGGAACGGCAGCGAGGCGAGGAAGCCGGCCTTGATGAAGTCCATGCCGCGGTATTTCACCAGGTAGGTGGGGAACCAGGTCAGGAAGAACCAGAGGGTGGAATTGAGGCAGAACTGGCCGATGTAGATGCCCCAGAGCTTGCGCTTGTTGAGCACGCTCCAGAGGTCACGCCACTGGAAGGCGGCGCGGCTGCGGTTCTTCTGCTCCAGGTCGACCAGGCCACCGCCCTCCTGGATCAGCGCGACCTCGGCGGCATTGGCACCGCGGAAGTCCTTGGGTTCGCGATAGACCAGGTACCAGATGGCCGCCCAGAGGATGCCGACGCCACCAGTGACGACAAAGACCATATGCCAGCCGAAGGTCTGCTGCAGGTAGATCAGCACCGGGGTGAGAAAGGCCAGGCCGACGAACTGGCCGGAGGTGTAGAAGCCGATGGCGGTGGCCCGCTCGCGCTCGGGAAACCAGGTGGTGACCACCCGGTTGTTGATCGGATAGGCCGGCGCCTCAAGGGCCCCCACGGCGAGGCGCAGGATGATCAGGCCGATGAAGCTGCCGACGAAGCCCAGGCCGATGGTGGCCAGCGACCAGAGCGCGATGGCCACCGGATAGAGGATGCGCGGGGCGACCTTGTCCACCAGCCAGCCACCGGGGATCTGCATGGCGGCATAGGTCCAGCCGAAGGCCGAGAGGATCAGCCCCATGTGCACCGGCTCGATGCCCAGGTCCTGGGCCAGGTGGGGCGCGGCGATGGAGAGGTTGCTGCGGTCGAGGTAGTTGATCACCACGGTGACGAACAGCAGCATCATGATGAAGAAGCGGGCCCGACTGGGCTTGGCCAGGGTCGGCGCGGCCGCGGCCGCCGCCGGGGAGGCGTGGGTGGAAGTGGGCATGGCTCGGGTCCTGTAATTGACGTTGTGGCGAGCGTTGTCGATGTCTGGGGTCAGGCTGCTGGGGCGGCCCTCACCCTAGCTCTCTCCTTGGGAGAGGGTTGGGGTGAGGGGTCAGCGGCGGTGGTCCGGCTTTCCCTCACCCTGGCCCTCTCCCAGAGGGAGAGGGGACGGTCCGAACGAGAGCGAAACTCCGCGCTCCTGCTCTTGCCCCCTCTCCCCTCGGGAGAGGGTTGGGGTGAGGGCGTCTCTCACCACTCGGCGAAACTGCCGTCCTTGTGCCGCCAGATCGGATTGCGCCAGCGATGGCCAATGGCGGCTTGTTCCTTGACGAATTCCTCGTTGACCTCGACGCCCAGCCCCGGCCCCTGGGGAATCTTCACGTGGCCATCGGCGTAGTCGAACACCTCGGGATTCTTGATGTAGTCGAGCAGGTCGTTGCCCTGGTTGTAGTGGATGCCCAGGCTCTGCTCCTGGATGAAGGCGTTGTAGCAGTTGGCGTCCAGCTGCAGGTTGACCGCCAGGGCGATGGGACCGAGCGGGCAATGCAGGGCGATGGCGACGTCGTAGGCCTCGGCCATGTTGGCGATCTTGCGCGTCTCGGTGATGCCGCCGGCATGGGAGGGATCGGGCTGCAGGATGTCGACGTAGCCTTCCTGGAGGATGCGCTTGAAGTCCCAGCGCGAGTAAAGCCGCTCGCCCAGGGCGATGGGCGTGTTGCTCATCAGGGCGATCTCCTTGAGCGCCTCGTGGTGCTCGCTGAGCACCGGCTCCTCGATGAACATCAGGCGGAACTGCTCCAGCTCCTTCACCAGCACCTTGGCCATGGGCTTGTGCACCCGGCCATGGAAGTCCACGCCGATGCCGAAGTGCGGACCGCAGGCGTCGCGGATGGCGGCGACGTTGGCGATCACCTGGTCGACCTTGTCGTAGGTGTCGACGAACTGCATCTCTTCGCTGGCGTTCATCTTGATGGCGGTGAAGCCCTTGGCCTGGCGCTCCAGGGCCTGGGCCGCGGTCTCCGCCGGGCGATCGCCGCCGATCCAGGAATAGACGCGGATGCTGTCGCGCACCTGGCCGCCGAGCAGTTCGTGCACCGGCACGCCCAGGGCTTTGCCCTTGATGTCCCACAGCGCCTGGTCGATGCCGGCCAGGGCACTCATGTGGATGCCGCCGCCCCGATAGAAGCCGCCGCGGTAGAGCACCGTCCAGTGGTCTTCAATGTTGCGCGGGTCCTTGCCGATCAGGTAGTCGGCCAGTTCCTCGACCGCCGCCGCCACGCTGTGGGCGCGGCCTTCCAGCACGGGTTCGCCCCAGCCGTGGATGCCCTCGTCGGTCTCGATCTTGAGAAAGCACCAGCGCGGCGGGACGACATAGGTGGTGAGTTTGGTGATCTTCATGGTGTGGGAATCTCGACGGTAATTATTGGAATCGAGGGGATTGGGCAAATCGCGGTCATGGACCGCTCCTACGGATGCCCCTGTAGGAGCGGTCGCGACGGCGAACCGCCATGACCGCGATCAGATCAGGAAAGAGCGCGCCACCCCGCCGCGAAGGCCTGGGCATTGGCGCTCACCTGCGCCGCGCTCAGGCCCGGCTTGTACAGCGCCGAGCCGAGGCCGAAGCCGTTGGCACCGGCGGCCACGTAGGGGCCCATGTTGTCCGGGGTGATGCCGCCCACCGGCAGCAGCGCCAGCTCCTTGGGAAAGACCGCGCGCCAGGCCTTGACCACCGCCGGGCCGAGTTGCTCCGCGGGAAACAGCTTGAGGCTGTCGGCACCGGCGTCGAGGGCGGCGAAGCCCTCCGAGGGCGTGGCCACGCCCGGGGCGCTGACCAGGCCGGCGGCCTTGCTGGCGCGGATCACCGCCAGGTTGGCGTTGGGCGAGACGATCAGCCGGCCGCCGGCAGCGTCCACCTCGGCCACCTGGGCTTCGGTGAGCACCGTGCCGGCGCCGATCAGGCAGCTCTCGCCCAGCTCGGCGGTGAGCCGGCGGATGCTCTCGTAGGGCTGCGGCGAATTGAGCGGGATCTCGATGACGCGAAAGCCGGCGTCATGCAGGGCGCGGCCGACAGCGACGATTTCGTCCGGGGTGACGCCGCGCAGGATGGCGATCAGCGGCAGGTCCTTGAGATAGGTATCAAGCATGGGAGCCTCCAGAGGTGGGGAGCAGGCCGGCGGCCTGGGCCAGGCGCCAGAGCCCGGCCCGGGTGGCCTGCTCCAGCAGGCGGACCTGGTGGATGTCGAATAGCGCCAGGGCGTCGCGATAGCGCTGGCAGAGCGCCGCGTCGCCGATCAGCACCAGGGGTGGACAGGTGGCGCCCGCGAGGGCGGCGACCTGGCTGCGCAGCTCTTCGCCGATCAGCAGGCCGGAGAGGTAGTCGAGGCTGTGCGCCGCGCCCATTTCGCCGGCCAGGACCCGGCTGCGGGCGGTGAAGAGGCGGCCGAACAGGCCCTCGGCGCCGGCGTCGCGGGCGGTGGTGAGACCCAGGCGGAAAGCCTCGGCACTGGCCTCGGGACCGGCCTCGGCGGCTGGGCGACCCAGGATGGAACACTCGCGCAGCACGGCGAACAACTCGCCGGTCATGTAGGTGGCGAAGTCGGTGAGACGATCGTCGCGCACCCGCACCCACTTGCTGTGGGTGCCGGGCAGGACCAGCAGGGCTTCGGCGGCCAGGTCCGGCTCCAGTTCGAGGGCGCCGAACACCTGGGTTTCCTCGCCACGCAGGACGTTGGGCAAGGCGCCGCGCTGCATCACTCCGGGAACCAGATGGAGGTCGCCGCAGCCCGTGTCCAGGCGCAGCAGGCCGGCGGCCAGGCTGTGGACGTCGGCCGGGCAGTCGGCATAGGGCACCTCACGCCAGCCGCCGCGACTACCGACCATGCCGCAGGCGATGGCGGGCAGGTCCGGCTGGGCCTCGCGCCAGTCGCCCACCAGAGCGCGATAGGCCGCGGCGAAGTCGCCGTCGGGCACATGCATGATGCCCCAGGGCCGGCTGCGGGTTTCCAGCACGGCGCCCTGGGCGTCGAACAGCTGAGCCCGCAGGGACGAGGTGCCCCAGTCGAGGCCGATGAGGTGCGGGGTGGCGATCATGCAGGGCTCCAGCCGAGTTCGCGGGAAATGGCCCGGGCGCAGGCAGTGACCTCGGGCTGCAACTCGTGCAGCCGCGCCTCGGGCATGTAGGGGATGGCACTGGCCACGCTGAGGGCCGCGACGATGGCGCCGTCGGCGCCGCGGATGGGCGCGGCCACGCAGCGGATGCCCAGTTCGTTTTCTTCCAGATCCAGGGCATAGCCCTCGGCGGCGTGGCGCCGCAGCCGCGCACGGTAGTCCGCCCAGGGCAGGAAATCCTCGCGCAGCCCGGGCTGGCCGGTGCGCCGGGCCACGCCTTCGCCATAGTGGGCTTCCCACTCGCCCTCGGCGAGATCCAGCATCAGCGCCTTGCCGACCCCGGTCAGCGCCAACGGCATGCGCAGCCCGACCCGGGATCTCATCTCCAGGCCACGGCTGCCGGGCAGCTTGTCGAGATAGAGGACATCGCCGCCCTCGCGCACGCCGAGGTGCACGGTGTCGCCACAGTGCTGGGCCAGGCGTTGCAGATGGGGCCGGGCCACACCGGTCAGCGGCAGCTGCTCGCGGGCCTGGTAGCCGAGGGCGATGAGATGGCTGCCGAGGATCAGCCGCCCGCCATCGCTGCGCAGGTAGCCGGCCTGAGTCAGGGCGGCGACCAGGCGATGGGTGGTGCTGCGGGTGCAGCCGATGGCGGCGCCAACCTGCGCCAGGCTGTCGGCTCCGGCGGCCACGGCTTCGAGCACGGCCAGGCCGCGGAACAGGGCCTGGGCCCCGCTGGGCGCTTCGCCCTTGTTGGAATTGTTGTCATTCATGGCCTTCACTCTAGAAGCCTCTTCGACAAATCTCAATATGTGATACGTCATCCCATATGTTGGGATAGAAGTTAGATATGACAGCCTTGTCACATAGCTGCAATATTGGCGCTATCTAATGCACGGCACATTGCAAGGACTCGAGAGGCAGAGCGCTCCATGACGGGTAAATCCATCCTGATCGTCGACGATGAGGCGCCCATTCGCGAGATGATCGCCGTGGCCCTGGAAATGGCGGGCTATGAATGCCTGGAGGCGGACAACAGCAAGGACGCCCACGCCCTGATCGTCGATCGCAAGCCCGATCTCATCCTGCTCGACTGGATGCTGCCCGGCACCTCCGGCCTGGAACTGGCCCGCCGCCTCAAGCGCGACGAGCTGACCGATGCCATCCCCATCATCATGCTCACGGCCAAGGGTGACGAGGACAACAAGGTCCAAGGCCTGGAGACCGGTGCGGACGACTACATCACCAAGCCCTTCTCGCCCCGCGAGCTGGTGGCGCGCCTGAAGGCCGTGCTGCGCCGCACCGGGCACCTGGAGAACGACGGTCCGCTGGAGGTCAACGGCCTGATCCTCGATCCGATCAGCCACCGGGTGACCATCGACGGCGCGCCCGCCGAGATGGGCCCCACCGAATACCGTCTGCTGCAGTTCTTCATGACCCACCAGGAGCGTGCCTATACCCGCGGCCAGCTGCTGGATCAGGTCTGGGGTGGCAACGTCTATGTCGAGGAACGTACCGTGGACGTGCACATCCGCCGCCTGCGCAAGGCCCTCGGCGAGACCTACGAGAACCTGGTACAGACGGTGCGCGGCACCGGGTATCGCTTTTCCACCAAACTCTGACGCGGGATCACCGCCGCCGTGAACATCAACTGGCGCTCCCGCCTGGCCACCCAGCTGTCGACCGTGGTCGCCGGCTGCGCCCTGGCCGGCTGGCCCTTCGGCCATGTCGGCCTGGCGGTGGCCCTGGGACTGGCGGTCTATCTGGCGGTCACCCTGAGGCACCTGTTGCGCCTGCAGGCCTGGCTGCTGAGCGAGGCCCCGGGCGCGCCGCCGGAAGCCGAGGGCCTGTGGGGCGAGGTGTTCGACCGGCTCTATCGGCGCCAGCGCCACGAACAGCGCCAGCGCGAGGAATTGCTCGCCGTGATCGGTCGCGCCCAGGCCTCCACCGAGGCCCTGCGCGACGCCATCATCCTGGTGGATCGCCATGGCAACCTGGAATGGTGGAACCGCGCCGCGGAAACCCTGCTGGGCCTGCGCCAGCCCCAGGACCTCGGTCAGCCCATCACCAACCTGGTGCGCCATCCGCGCTTTTCCGACTATTTTCTCGGCGGCGACTATGGCGAGCCGCTGGAACTGGCCTCCCCACTCAACGACGACCAGTACCTGCACATCCTGGTCACCCGCTTCGGCGAAGGCGACCGGCTGCTGCTGGTGCGCGACGTGACCCGCGTCCATCAGCTGGAACAGATGCGCAAGGATTTCGTCGCCAACGTCTCCCACGAATTGCGTACCCCGCTGACGGTGATCACCGGCTACCTGGAGACCCTGCTGGACAACGCCGACCACGCCACTCCACGCTGGCGGCGGGCGCTGGGGCAGATGCAGCAGCAGGCCGGACGCATGCAGCACACCATCGACGACCTGCTGCTGCTGGCGCGCCTGGAAGCCACCGACTATCCCGCCGACAACCGCCCGGTGGCCCTGGAGCCGCTGCTCGCCTCCATCCTGCAGGACGGTCGCGCCCTGTCCGGCGCCGTCGGCCATCGCCTGAGCCTGGAATGCGAGCCGGGTCTGGCCCTGCTGGGCAGCGAGACCGAATTGCGCAGCTGCTTTTCCAACCTGGTGTTCAACGCGGTCAAGTACAGCCCCGAAGGCGGCGAGGTGCGGGTGCGTGCCTGGCAGGACGCCGCAGGCGCCCATGTCGCAGTGCAGGACAATGGTCCCGGTATCGACGCCCGCCACCTGCCGCGCCTGACCGAACGCTTCTATCGCCTCGACGCCAGCCGCGCCTCCAGCACCGGCGGCACCGGCCTGGGCCTGGCCATCGTCAAGCACGTGCTGATCCGTCATCGCGGCGGCCTGGACATCCACAGCGTGCCTGGCGAGGGCAGCTGCTTCACCTGCGATTTCCAGCCCGAACAGATCGCCCAGCGCACCGCCGCCTCGGCCTGAGCCGTCCCCTCCCCGCCGTGCTATCGTCCGGCCATCCCTGCCACGGTCTCCTGCCATGCCCCCAGCCCTGCGCCTGCTGCCGGTCCTGTTGCTCGCCCTGATCGGCTGTCTGTTGCTGGGCAGCCAGGCCTGGCACCGCGCCGAGCAGGCGAGCCTGGCCGAGGCCAGCCTGCTCGGCCAGGAGCAGTTGCGCCTCCACGCCAGCGGCCTGCAGACCCTGATCGACCGCTTTCGCGCCCTGCCGGCGGTGCTGGCCCAGGACCCCGAGCTGATCGCCGCCCTCACCACCCCGCCCGACGCCGCCGCCACCGAGCGCCTCAATCTCAAGCTGGAGCGCCTGAACACGGCCGCCCAGTCCTCGACCCTGGAACTGCTGGATCGCACGGGGCTGGCCATCGGCGCCAGCAACTGGCGGCTGCCAACCAGCTATGTCGGCCACAACTATGGCTTCCGACCCTATTTCCGCGAGACCCTCGCCGGCGGCAGCGGCCGCTTCTATGCCGTGGGGGTCACCACCGGCATCCCCGGCTATTTCCTCTCCCACGCCGTGCTGGACGCCCAGGGGCGCTTTCTCGGCGCGGTGGTGGTCAAGCTGGAATTCCCCGCCATCGAGGCGCGCTGGGGCGAGCACCCCGAGGTACTGCTGGTCAGCGATGCCCGCGGCGTGGTCTTTGCCGCCAATCGCCCGGCCTGGCGCTATCGCCTGCTGCGCGAGCTGACCCCGGCCGATCGCGCGGAACTGGCCACCACCCGCCAGTACGACCGGCGCACCCTGCAGCCCCTGCCCTATCGCCAGGAACGGGTGCTCGGCGAGCAGCGCCAGGTGGCCCACATCCAGGCCCCCGAAGGCAGCGCCGACTACCTCTGGGACAGCCTGCCGCTGCCCAGCGAAGGCTGGACCCTGCACCTGCTCCGGCCCACCCGCGACCTGCAGGGTGGCGGCCCGGGTGCGGCCCTGGCCGCCGTCTGCGTCTGGCTGCTGCTGGTCTGCGCCGGTCTCCTCTGGGCGCAACGGCGCCGGCTGCAACGCCTGCGCCAGCGCAGCCGCCTGGAGCTGGAGCAGCTGGTGGAGGCCCGCACCGCCGAATTGCGCACCGCCCAGGACGGCCTGGTGCAGGCCGCCAAGCTGGCCGCCCTAGGGCAGATGTCGGCGGCCCTGGTGCACGAACTCAACCAGCCGCTCACCGCCCAACGCATGCACCTGGCGAGTCTGCGCCTGCTGCTGGATCACGGTCGGCTGGACGAGGCCCGCGCCGCCCTGGAACGTCTCGATGGCCTGCTGACCCGCATGAGCGGTCTCACCGCCCACCTCAAGACCTATGCGCGCAAGACCCCCGCCGGCCTGCGCGAGCGGGTCGATCTGGCGCGGGTGGTGGATCAGGCGCTGGAGTTGCTGGAGGCCCGCCGTGCCGAGCTGGCCGTGGAGCTGATCCTGGAGTTGCCGCGCCCGGCCTGGTTGCTGGGCGATCCCATCCGCCTGGAGCAGGTACTGGTCAATCTGCTGCGCAACGCCCTCGACGCCGTGGCGGAGCGACCCCGGCCGCAGGTCCGGGTCAGCCTCGCGCGGGAGGGGGACAGCTGGTTGCTGGAGGTGGCCGACAACGGTGGCGGCATCGCCGCCGAGCACCTGGACCAGGTGTTCGATCCCTTCTTCACCACCAAGCCAGTGGGCGAAGGCCTGGGACTGGGCCTGGCGGTGTCCTCGGCCATCGTCCAGGCCCAGGGCGGCAGCCTGGCCGCGCGCAACGCCGCCGAGGGCGCAGTCTTTGCCCTGCGGCTGCCGGCCGCGCCGGAGTCAGCGGCCTAGCGCACGCAGAGCGTCACCAGCAGGGCGAAGCCCCAGCCGAGCAGCCCGGTCACCAGCAGGGTCGCCGCATCCCAGGGACCACGGGTGGCATCCAGGAGCGGCAGGCCAACGCCGCCGATCAGGGCGCTGGCGAGGACGCCGGCGAGGATCCTGACCAATGGCCAGTGGCTGTCGGCCGACTCCTCGGGAGCGGCAGCAAGGGGCTCTTCTTCGGACATGGCAGGGCTCCGCCGGGGGATACAGAGCGCGACCCTAGCCCGGCAACCTGAAGCTGCGATGAAGCGGCGCTTCAGATTGCCTTCAGCTTGACCGCCAAGACTGCACCTCGTATTCACCCGGAGAGGTCGCGATGCTCGACGTGACTTGGCAGTCCCTGCAAGGTTTTACCCTGGCCGATCGCAGCGGTTCGCTGCTGGCCCGCCTGGAGCCGCTCGAAGCACCCGGCCGGCAGGCAACCGAAGCCTTTATCGGCGCGCGTTTCGCCCTGGAGTACGGCGCCCGCATCAGCCACTTCCTGCCGCTGCTGCTCGCCCTGCGCGATGCCGAGGGTGTGCTGCAGGCGGCGGTGGGGATCCGCTCCGCACTGGACCAGCCGTTGTTTCTCGAACGCTATCTGCCTCAGCCGGTGGAGACCCAGGTGGCGGCGGCGCTCGGCCGGCCGATCGATCGCGCGGAGGTGGTGGAGGTCGGCAATCTGGCGGCGCTGGGCCCGGGCCAGGCGCGCCTGCTGATCGTCGTCACCACCTGGCTGCTGGCCCGCAGTGGCCGGCGCTGGGTGACCTTTACCGGCCCCACTCGCCTGATCAACAGCTTTCATCGCCTCGGTCTGGCGCCGCAGGTACTGGGCACGGCCGATCCGGCCTGCCTGGGCGCCGAACGCGAGAGCTGGGGCTCCTACTACGCCAACGATCCCCAGGTCTGCGCCGGCGACATCCAGCAGGGCTATCAACAGTTGCTGCAGGCCGGCATCTTCGCCCGCCTGGGCCTCACCACCCTTGGCGAGGAAGACTGCCATGTCGCTTGAAACCTGCCCTGTCGTCGACTTCTTCACCACCCTGGAGCGCCACGCCTGGCACGGCGACCGGCCGGCGCTGACCGGCAGTCACGAGACCTGGAGCTATGCCCGGCTGCTGCAGGAGGTCACCGCCCGCGCCGCCTGGCTGCGCGAGCATGAGATCCGGCGCCTGGCGCTGGACCTGCCCAACGGTCCCGAACTGCTGGCCTGGGACCTGGCCGCCCTGCGCGCCGGACTGCCCTGCGTGATCCTGCCGGACTTCTTCAGTCCCGCGCAGCGCGCCCATGTCCTGCAGGACTGTGGCGCCGATCTGTTGCTGGGCAATCCCGAGCGCGCCGCGGAATGGACCGCGGCAGGCTTCAGCGAGGGGCCCCACGGCTGGCAGCGTCCGGCCGCGGCAGCCACCGCGTTGCCGGCGGGCACTGCCAAGCTCACTTACACCTCCGGCACCACCGGCACCCCCAAGGGCGTCTGCCTCAAGGCCGGACAGCTGCTGCGGGTGGCCGCCAGCCTGGAAGCCGCCAGCGGCGCCCTGGCGCCCCGACGCCATCAGGTGCTCCTGTCGCTGGGCATTCTGCTGGAAAATCTCGGGGTCTATGCCGCACTGCTGGCCGGTGCCGAGGTGGTGGTGCTCAAGGCCGAGGACCAGGGTGTCCGCGGCTCTGCCGGCATCGACTGGGCCCAGCTGGCCGCCTGCCTGCAGGAGCGCCAGCCACACAGTCTGATCCTCATGCCCCAGCTGTTGCAGGGACTCGTGGAGCTGGGCGAACGCGGGCTGCTGCGCCTGGACGGGCTGCGCTTCGCCGCCGTGGGCGGGGCACCGCTGAGCGAGGCGCTGCTGACCCGCGCCAGCGCCCTGGGCCTGCCGGTGTTCCAGGGCTATGGCCTGTCGGAGTGCGCCTCGGTGGTGACCCTCAATCTCCCTGAGGCCAACCGCCCGGGCAGCGTCGGCCAGCCCCTGCCCCATGTGCGCCTGCGCCTGGCCGCCGATGGCGAGATCCTGGTCGGCGGCGTCGATTTCGCCGGCTATCTGGGCGAACCCGCGAGCACCACCGACGAGGTGGCCACCGGTGATCTCGGCGAATTCGATGCCGACGGTTATCTCCACCTGCGTGGCCGCAAGAAACACCAGTTCAGCCTGGCTTCGGGACGCAATGTCGATCCGGGCTGGATCGAGGCCGAACTCACCCAGCGCGGCGCCCTCGCCCAGGCCTATGTGCAGGGCGAAGGTGCCCGGCACCTGGTGGCGCTGCTCTGGCCGCGGCAGCCGGACCTGCCCGACAGCGTGCTCGCCGATCAGGTCGCCCGCCTCAACCAGCGCCTGCCCGACTATGCCCGCATCGGCGCCTGGCACCGCCTCGCCGAACCCTTCACCCCCGCCAACGGCCTGCTCACCGCGACCGGACGCCTTCGCCGCGACGCCATCCAGGCGCATCACGCGGTCCTGCTCTCGCACCTTCTGGAGATACCAGCATGAGTTTCTTCGCCACCCTGCAAGCCGAAACCGCCGTAGAACGCCAGGCGCTGTTCGAGGTGCCCATCATCCGCGCCGCCCTGAGCGGCAACGTCGCCCTGGAGAGCTATGTCGCCTTTCTCGGCCAGGCCTATCACCACGTCCGCCACACCGCACCGCTGATGATGGCCTGCGGCGCCCGCCTGCCGGCGAGACTGGAATGGCTGCGCGGCGCGGTCTGCGAATACATCGAGGAGGAATACGGCCACGACCAGTGGATCCTCAATGACATCGCCGCCTGCGGGGGCGATGCCGAAGCCGTGCGCGCCAGCCGCCCCGAACTGCCCATCGAGCTGATGGTGGCCTATCTCTACGACTTCATCGCCCGCGACAATCCGGTCGGCCTGTTCGGCATGGTCAATGTGCTCGAGGGCACCAGCATCGCCCTGGCCACCCAGGCCGCCGGCGCCATCCGCGGCCAGCTGGGCCTGCCGGCCACGGCCTTCAGCTACCTGGACTCCCACGGCAGCCTCGACCAGGAACACATGGCGACCTACCGCCAGCTGATGGATCGCCTGGACGATCCGGCCGACCAGGCCGCGGTGATCCGCGTGTCCAAGGTGGTCTACCGCCTCTATGCCGAAATGTTCCGCGCCCTGCCCGGCGCCGGCCAGCAACCGGAGCAGCGCCATGCAGCTGCCTGACTGCCGCATCCTGCTGACCGGCGCCAGCGGCGGCATCGGCCTGCCGCTGGTGGAACAGCTCTGTGCCGGTGGCGCCCAGGTACTGGCAGTCGCCCGTGATACCAGTGCCCTGCAGTCCCTGGCCGAGCGCCTGGGCGGCCGGCTGCGCCTGCTCGATGCCGACCTCACCCGCCGGGCCGATCGCCAGGCGGTGCTGGCCGAAGCCAGCCGCGGCCAGGGCGTCAACGTGCTGCTCAACGCCGCCGGCAGCAACAGCTTCGCCCTGCTCGAAGCCCTCGACGACGACGCCATCGACAACCTGCTGGCGATCAATATCGGCGCGGCCATCCAGCTGACCCGCCTGCTGCTGCCCCTGCTGCGCCGCCAGCCGCGCGCGGTGATCGCCCATGTCGGCTCCACCCTGGGCTCCATCGGCTATCCCGGCTATGCGCCCTATTGCGCCAGCAAGTTCGCCCTGCGCGGCTTCACCCAGGCCCTGCGCCGGGAGCTGGCCGATACCCGCATCCGAGTGCTCTACGTGGCGCCCCGCGCCACCCGCACGGCGATGAACAGCCCGGCGGCCATGGCCGTGAACCAGGCGCTCAAGAGCCAGGTGGACGACCCCGTCGTGGTCGCCGGCGCGGTAATCCGCGCCCTGGTCGAGGATCGCCAGGAGCTCCATCTCGGCTGGCCGGAAAAGCTCTTCGTCCGCCTCAACGGCCTGCTGCCCGGCCTGGTGGATCGCGCCCTGCGCCGCCAGCTGCCGGTGATCCGCCGCTTCATCGACCCCGCCTTCGCCCCGGAGAAACACCCATGACGACCCCGCGCAAGGCCCTCGGCCTGCTGCTCGCCGCGCTGCTCGCCAGCCCCTTTGCCCTGGCCGACGATGGCCAGCGTTTGGCCCAGATCCAGCAGCGCTGGGCCGAGATCCAGTACCGCCTGCCCAGCGCCGAAAAGCCCGCTGCCTTCGAACAGCTGGCCGGCGAGGCGCGCGCCTTCACCGAGGCCGCCCCCCAGTCGGCGCCGGCGCTGATCTGGCAGGGCATCGTGCTCAGCAGCTGGGCCGGCGCCCAGGGCGGGCTGGGGGCGCTGGGCAAGGTCAAGGAAGCCCGCACTGACCTGGAACAGGCGCTCAAGCTCGATCCCACGGCGCTGCAGGGCTCCGCCTACACCAGTCTCGCCGCCCTCTACGACCGGGTCCCCGGCTGGCCGATCGCCTTTGGTGACGCCAGCGAAGCCGATCGTCTGCTGCAGCAGGCCCTCGCCCTCAACCCCACCGGTATCGATACCCTATACTTCTGGGGCGACCACCTGTATCGCCAGAAGCGCTATGCCGAAGCCCGCGCCGCCCTGCTCAAGGCGCAGCAGGCCGCCCCGCGGCCCGGACGCGAACTGGCCGACCAGGGACGGCGGGGCGAGATCGCCGCGCTGCTCAAGGACGTCGACCAGAAGCTGAAGTGACGAGGCCTCCATGCGCGTGCTGCTGATCGAAGACGATCCCGACCTCGGCGAGGGCATCCGCACCAGTCTGCGGGAAGAGGGCTATACCCTGGACTGGCTCAAGGACGGCGAAAGCGCCGTCCACGCCCTGCGCGAAGAGGGCTTCGACCTGGTGGTGCTGGATCTCGGCCTGCCGCGCCTGGACGGCATCCAGGTGCTGCGCCAGAGTCGCGCCAACGGCCTGACCACGCCGGTGCTGATCCTTACCGCCCGCGACGACACCGAGGACCGAGTCGCCGGCCTCGACGCCGGCGCCGACGACTACCTGGTCAAGCCCTTCGATATCAAGGAACTCAAGGCCCGCCTGCGCGCCCTGCTGCGGCGGCGCAACGGTCCCTCGCAGATCCAGCTCGAAGGCGGCGGCATCGCCCTGGATCCGGCCACCCGCCGAGTCACCTTCGATGGCCAGCCGGTCAACCTCACCCCGCGCGAATACCAGCTGCTGCACGAACTGCTGGCCAATCCGGGCAAGATCTTCAGTCGCGACCGCCTCATGGGGCTGCTCTACGGCTGGGACGAGGGGGTGGAAAGCAACACCCTGGAAGTCCACATCTACAACCTGCGCAAGAAGCTGCGCGCCGACCTGATCCGCACGGTCAGGGGCATCGGTTACCGCCTCGAATGTCCATGACCTCCATCCGCCGCCGCACCGTCGGCCTGGTGCTCTCGCTGCTGCTGATCGGCACCCTGCTGATCGCCCTGACCAACGTCCACGACAGCCAGCGCGAGATCGGCGAGATCTACGATGCCCAGCTGGCGCAGAGCGCGCGCATCCTGCAGGGCATGCTGCGCGCCGCCCCCCGCGGCGAAGGCCGCCTGGCGCTGCATGCCAGCGTCACCCAGGCCCTGGCCGAAGCCACGGAGAGTCCCTATGGCCACAGATACGAGGCCAAGATGGCCTTCCAGGCCTGGAACGCCCGCGGCATCCCCCTGATGCGCTCGCCCAGCGCGCCCATCTTCAGCATGCCGACGACCCCGGGCTTCACCGAGCAGACCCTGGAGGGCGAGGCCTGGTATGGCTTCCTGCTGCCCGACCCGGAGCACGACCTGATGCTCTGGGTCGGCGAGCGCGAAGAGGTGCGCGCCGATCTGGTCCGCCGCATCCTGCGCCACACCCTCACGCCGCATCTGATCGGCCTGGTGCTGCTGTCGCTGCTGGCCTGGCTGGCCATTGGCTGGGGCCTGAAACCGCTGCGGCGCATGGCCGGGCTGATCCGCCACCGCGACCCGGAATCCCTGCAACCGCTGCAGCTCGATCCCCTGCCGCGCGAACTGGAACCCATGCAGGCGGCGCTCAATCGGCTGCTGCTGCAGATCGAGCAACTGCTGCAGCGCGAACGCCGCTTCATCGCCGATGCCGCCCACGAGTTGCGCACGCCGCTGGCGGTGCTGCGCCTGCATGCGCAGAACGCCCTGTCCGCGCAGACCGCGGCGGCCCGCGACGAGGCGCTGAAATTCGTCGTCAGCGGCACCGATCGGCTGACCCGGGTGGTCAACCAGCTGCTGATCCTCGCCCGTCTGGAACCCCGGCCGAGCTGGAGCGCCGAGCAGCGCTTCGATTTGCGCACCGCCCTCAGCGCCACCCTGGAAGAACTGGGCCCCTGGATTCTCGACAAGGGCCTGGACCTCAGCCTCGACGCCGAAGCCAGCCAGGTGCAGGTCCATGGCGACAGCGCCATGCTGGGCATCGCCCTGCAGAATCTGCTGACCAATGCGGTCAACGTGTCGCCTCCCGGCGGCGAGATCCGCATCCGCCTGGAGGTCACCGCCGACTGGGCGGAGATCCAGATTCTCGACCAGGGCCCCGGCATCGCGGAGGAGATCCAGCCGCGGCTGTTCGAGCGCTTCTACAGCAGCGGCGCGGCCAACGGCGCCGGCCTGGGACTGTCCATCGTCCAGACCGTCGCCCAGCACCTGGGTGGACGCATCGAACTGGGCAACCGCCCGGAGGGCGGCGCCTGTGCCCGTCTCGGCCTGCCGGTGCTGCCGGGACCCGGCTAGGGACTCGACCCGTCGCCGGCCTTCGGGCAAGGTAGCGGCGCACCGGCCGCGAGAGGACGCCTCCCATGCAAGCTCAGGTCTATCTGGTCGACGACGAAGCCAGCATCCGCGAAGCGGTGCGCCAGTGGCTGGAGCTGTCGGGGCATCAGGTGCGGCTGTTCGCCCGCGCCGAAGACTGCCTGGCGGCAGTGACCCCGGATTTCGCCGGGGTGGTGGTCAGCGACGTGCGCATGCCCGGCATGGACGGCCTGGCCCTGCTGGAACGGCTGCAGGCGCTGGATGCCGACCTGCCGGTGATCCTGCTCACCGCCCACGGCGAGGTCGCCCTGGCGGTCAGCGCCATGCGCCAGGGCGCCTACGACTTCCTGGAAAAACCCTTCAGCCCCGAGGCCTTGCTCGGCGATCTCGGCCGCGCCCTGGAAAAGCGCCGGCTGGTGCTGGAGAACCGCCAGCTGCATCGCCGGGTCGACGACCAGAGCGCGCTCGCCCGCCGCCTGCTCGGCGTCTCGCCCGGCATCGTCCGCCTGCGCCAGCAGATCCTCGACCTGGCGCCGACACCGGTCAACGTGCTCCTGCGCGGCGAGACCGGCAGCGGCAAGGAACTGGTCGCCTGCTGCCTGCACGACTTCGGTCCCCGCGCCGGCAAGGCCTTCGTCGCCCTCAACTGCGCGGCCATCCCCGAGCAGCTGTTCGAGAGCGAATTGTTCGGCCACGAGAGCGGTGCCTTCACTGGCGCCCAGGGCAAGCGCATCGGCAAGCTGGAATACGCCAACGGCGGCACCCTGTTTCTCGACGAGATCGAGAGCATGCCCCTGGCGCAGCAGGTCAAGCTCTTGCGGGTGCTGCAGGAGCAGCGTCTGGAGCGCCTCGGCTCCAACCAGAGCATCGCCCTGGACCTGCGCATCGTTGCCGCCACCAAGCCGGATCTCCTGGAAGAAGCCCGCGCCGGGCGCTTTCGCGAAGACCTGGCCTATCGCCTCAATGTCGCCGAGCTGCACCTGCCGCCGCTGCGCGCCCGGCGTGAAGACATCCCGCTGCTGTTCGATCACTTCCTCGCCGAGGCCGGTGCCCGCCTGGGCCGGCCGGTCACCCCGCCCGGCGCGGCGCGCCTGGCCCAGCTGCTGGGTCACGGCTGGCCGGGGAATGTCCGTGAGCTGGCCAATGCCGCCGAGCGCGAGGCCCTCGGCCTGGGTACACCCGCCACCGCGGCCGCGGGCCACTCCCTGGCCGATCAGCTGGAAGCCTTCGAGGCCCAGTGCCTGCGCGCCGCCCTGGCCCGCCACGGCGGCGAGATCAAGGCGGTGATGGACGAGTTGCAACTGCCACGGCGCACCCTCAACGAGAAGATGCAGCGGCATGGCCTGGTACGGGCCGACTTCCGCGACGAGGATTGAAAGGCAATAGGCGGAAATCCGCTCATTGCTCACCGCCTTTCGGCGATCTTTCGCCGATCCGCCACTGCAAAACCCACTCAGGACGCGGCTTCGCGACCTGGCACGCGCCCTGCTATAGCCCTTGTCGACGCCTCGAGCGCCCTAATAACAACGACAAGAGGAATACCCCTGTGGATAGCACCGCTACCCTCGCGGCTGGCCAGACCGCGCCCAAGACCACCTCGCAGCGCATCAAGTCCATCTTCAGCGGTTCTGTCGGCAACCTGGTCGAATGGTACGACTGGTACGTCTACGCCGCCTTCTCGCTGTATTTCGCCAAAGCCTTCTTTCCCAAGGGCGACCAGACCGCGCAGCTGCTCAACGTCGCGGCCATCTTTGCCGTGGGCTTTCTCATGCGCCCAATCGGCGGCTGGCTGATGGGCCTCTATGCCGACAAGGCCGGCCGCAAGTCCGCGCTGATGGTCTCGGTGATCATGATGTGCGCCGGCTCGCTGATCATCGCCCTCACCCCCAGCTACACCACCATCGGCGTCGCCGCCCCCATCATGCTGGTGCTGGCGCGGCTGCTGCAGGGCCTCTCGGTGGGCGGTGAATACGGCACCTCCGCTACCTACCTGAGCGAGATGGCGACCAAGGAAAGCCGCGGCTTCTACTCCAGCTTCCAGTACGTCACCCTGATCTCCGGCCAGCTGCTGGCCCTGGCCACCCTGATCGTGCTGCAGCAGACCCTGACTGTCGAACAACTGGAAAGCTGGGGCTGGCGCATTCCCTTCCTGATCGGCGCCGCCTGCGCCGTGACCGCGCTCTACCTGCGTCGCGGCATGGAAGAGACCAGCTCCTTCAAGAAGGCGGAAAAACCCAAGGAATCCTTGATGCGCACCCTGATGCGCCATCCCAAGGAATTCTTCACCGTGGTCGGCCTGACCATGGGCGGCACCCTGGCCTTCTACACCTACACCACCTACATGCAGAAGTACCTGGTCAACTCGGTGGGCATGAGCAAGACCGACGCCACCTCCATCTCGGCGGCGACGTTGTTCCTGTTCATGCTGCTGCAGCCCGTGGTCGGCGCACTCTCCGACCGCGTCGGCCGGCGGCCGGTGCTGATCGCCTTCGGTGTGCTGGGCACCCTGTTCACCTACCCGATCCTCACCGCCCTGGGCAGCGTCACCTCCTGGTGGGGCGCCTTCGGCCTGATCATGGTGGCGCTGGTGATCGTCAGCTTCTACACCTCGATCAACGCCGTGGTGAAGGCCGAGCTGTTCCCCACCGAGATCCGCGCCCTGGGCGTCGGCCTGCCCTATGCGCTGACCGTGTCCATCTTCGGCGGCACCGCCGAATACCTGGCGCTGTGGTTCAAGAGCATCGGCATGGAGAGCGGCTACTACTGGTACGTGACCGGCTGCATCGCTTGCTCGCTGCTGGTCTACGTCTTCATGAAGGACACCCGCGATCACTCGCGCATCGTCCACGAATAACCGCTCGTCCCTGGGTGCGGGCCTCTCGGTCATTAGATTTGGCCGTCCGGCCCGCCCCCCTTTGCCTGGGCTTTGTGGCACG
The DNA here is from genome assembly GCF_055393275.1 of Pseudomonas sp. Pso3. NCBI lineage: Bacteria > Pseudomonadati > Pseudomonadota > Gammaproteobacteria > Pseudomonadales > Pseudomonadaceae > Pseudomonas > Pseudomonas sp. Pso3. The sequence continues at coordinate 4,682,902 of NZ_AP043687.1, forward strand.
CCATCGTAGTGCCACCGGCAGCGTCCACAACGGTCATTTCGCTGACCGCTGTGGCGAGTTCGCCCCCTCCTCCCAAGCCCCGGTTACACACTCATGGAAATCGACTACGGTCCCAGCTACGCCAAACTGGGTATCCAGTTTCAATACCAGTGGAGCACCCTGCTGCGCGATGCCCTCAAGAAACACGGCATCACCGACGCCCAGGCCAAGGCCATCTGCGGCGACTTCGCCTTCGATCTTTCCAAGCTCATCGACGAAGCCGAAATCAAGGCCGACGGCCTCTCCTATCGCCCGGTGATCGCCTTCACCGAGGACGAGGAAACCCTGCTGGTGCAGTCCGCCGAATTCGACTATCACGAAGCGGCCTACGCCACCGCCGCCGCGGCGTTCGAGAAGAAGTAAGCCTCGCCGGAGGGCCCTGCGCCCTCACCCCAACCCTCTCCCCCAGGGAGAGGGCGCGGTCTGGAGCGGTAGCGGGCTCTTCCTCCAGACGTGGGCCTCTATGTTGTTTCAGTGTTACCGCGACAGCCATTAGCGACACCCAGGCCAAGGACAGCTCCGGTAACTACACCTCCCGATCTCCACACTGCCCTCAGCCCGGCTTGACCCTCGGCTTGCGCACGCGCGGCGGTGCGCCACTCGTCTTCGCCGTCGCCTTGGCCTTGCTCCCACCGGTACGCCGCTTCTTCTTCCAGGGCGCGCCCTTGCCCGCCGGCGGCGGTCCGCTGATGGTCAGGGTCAGGCCGAGACAGCGCTCCACCTGCTTGCCCATCCAGGCCGATTGCTTGGTAACGAATTCGGCCAGGCTCAGCTCGCCCTCCTGCACCCGATCCAGCGCCTGCTCCCAGAGCGCCGTGGTGCCCGGATCGGCGATGGCCCGGGGCACGGCGTCGATCAGGCCGAAGGCCGCCGGCGTCGCCGCCAGGGCCTTGCCCTGCTTGACCAGGTAGCCGCGGTCCAGCAGGCCCTGGATGATGCTGGCGCGGGTCGCTTCGGTGCCGATGCCGGTGGTATCCTTGAGCTTCTGCTTGAGGGCCGGATCCTCCACCAGCTTGGCGACGTTCTTCATCGCCTTGATCAGATCGCCCTCGGTGAAGGGCTTGGGCGGCTGGGTCAGCTGATCCTTGCAGCGCACCTCCACCACCGGATAGGACTCACCCTCGCGCAACTCGGGCAGCGCCTGGGGCGGCGGTGCCTCGCGGCCCTTGGGCGGCGTGAGCGATTCGGGCAGGGCGCGCCGCCAGCCCGGTTCCACCAGCCGCTTGCCGGTGGCCCGCAGGCGTTCGCCGCCCGCCGCGAAATCGGCCTGGGTGCGATCGAATTCGTGCGGCGGCAGGAATTGCGCCAGGTAACGGGCGCGGATCAGGCCATAGACGTTGCGCTCCTGGGGACTCAGGCGGCCCAGGTCGCGGGTCACCTGCGTCGGGATGATGCCGTGGTGGGCGCTGACCTTCGCATCGTTCCAGGCCCGCGAGCGGCGACTGGCGTCCAGATGGTCGCGCAAGGGGGCGAGACTGCTGTCGGCGCCCAGCAAGGCGGCCAGCAGCGCCGGCGCCTCGGCGTGCTGGGACAGCGGCAGGTAGCCGCAATCGCTGCGCGGATAGGTGATCAGCTTGTACTTCTCGTAGAGCGCCTGGGCGACGTCCAGGGTCTGCTGGGCGCCCAGGTTGAGGCGCTTGGAGCAGACCTCCTGCAAGGTGCCCAGATCGAAGGGCAAGGGCGCCGCCTCGCGGACGCGCTCGGTCTTGAGCTTGACCAGCCGCGCCTGCCCAGCCGCCTCGATGGCCCGCGCCGCCGCCTGGGCCACCTCGGGCTTGAGACAGCGGCCCTGGTCGTCGCAGACGTCCTCTGGCGGTTGCCATTGGGCCTGGAAGCGACTGCCGGAGGCGTCCAGGGTCGCCTCCACGGTCCAGAAGGGCACCGGCACGAAGGCGGCGATGGCACGATCGCGGTCCACCACCAGGCGCAGGGTCGGCGTCTGCACCCGTCCGACCGAAAGCACGCCCTGATAGCCGGAGCGACGCCCCAGCAGGGTGAACAGCCGGCTCATGTTCATGCCGATCAGCCAGTCGGCGCGCGAGCGTCCCAGGGCGGACTGATAGAGCCCATAGGTCTCGGCACCGGGCTTGAGCGCGGCCAGGGCGCGGCGGATGGAGACGTCATCCAGCGCCGACAGCCACAGTCGGCGAATCGGCCCGCGATAGCGGCAATGCTCCACCAGCTCGCGGGCGATCATCTCGCCTTCGCGATCGGCGTCGGTGGCGATCACCAGTTCGCTGGCCTCGCCCAGCAGGCGCTTGACCGCCTTGAACTGGCTGCCGGTGGTCTTCTTGACCTGCAGCTTCCACTGCTCGGGAACGATGGGCAGGTCGTCCAGCGACCAGCGCTTGTAGCGGACGTCATAGGCGTCCGGTGGCGCCGTTTCCAGCAGGTGGCCGATGCACCAGGTCACGGTCACGCCCTGGCCCTGCAGGCAGCCCTCGCCGCGGCGGGTGGCGCCGAGGATGCGGGCGATGTCCTTGGCCTGGGAGGGTTTTTCGCAGAGATACAGCTGCATGGCGGGCGTCGCACGAGGGGAATCGCCACAGGATGCAAAGCCTGCGCGAGCGGAGCAAGGCCTAATCTGTATATCCGTACAGAAAGCGGTCTTTGCGCAAATTCGCCCAGTGGGCCACAGCGTGCTCAGGACGTGGATCACAGCTTGAACGGCGGCCGCCGCGGACGCGGAATCTTGCCGTGACTGGGCAGTCCTTGGGCTACGGCACTTTCGCCGTCTTTAGCCGAGCTCTGGGAGGCGTCAATGAACACTGTAGCTATGGATCGCGCCACGGCCGAGAGCACCGGCGCCGGAAATATCGTCGACACCGCCAGCAGCCAGGCCCTGCGGGCCAGCATTTCGGCCATGCGCCGGACCACCAGCCAGGTGCAGCGCATCAACGATCAACTCTGGGAAGTCTGGCCGGACGGCCGTCGCAAACTGCTGCTGCGCTAAGACCTCCCGCCCGACGCCCTAGGCGGGCGTCGGCGTCTCCAGCGCGGCTAGGTAGGTCGCGACCTCGGCCTGGATCCAGGCACTGAAGCGCTCCTGCTTTTCCGCCGATTCGGCGCGTTCCGGCCAGACCAGCCAGTAGGCATAGGGATAGGGCGCTGTTACCGGACTGAGCTGGACCAGACGCCCCTCGTCCAGCGCCGCCTGCACCAGGCTGCGCCGCTCCAGCGCTAGCGCCTGACCAAGGCGTAGCGCCTCCAGTACCACGTTGGAATCATTCACGCTGATGCCGCGATTGGGTGCTGCTTCGCCTAGACCAGCCGTTTCGCCCCAGTGCAGCCAGGTTTCCTCCGTGTGCAATAGCGGCTGCGCGAGAGCCTCGTCCAGGCTGCACGGCACTTGCCCACCGTTGTAACCAGGTGCCGCCACCAGCAGCACATCGTCCTGAAACAGCCGAAGCGCCGTCAGGCCATCCCACTGGCCCTCGCCCATGCGCACTCCGATATCCACCATGCCCTGGCGCAGATCCTGGAAATCCAGGCTGGTCTGGATACGGATGCGATAGTCCGGGTACAGGGCGCGAAAACGCGGCAGCCGCGGCAGCAGCCAGTGGGTGGCGAAGGAGGGAAAGGTGGCGAATACCAGCTCGTTGCGCCGCGGGCGGGCCTGCAGTCGCCGGGTCGCCTCGCCCAGATCCTCGAGCAGCTGGCGGACCTGCTCGGCATAGACGCGACCGTCGCCGGTGACCTCGATCCCGCGCCCCTGGCGCTCGAACAGCACCATGCCCAGCTGATGCTCCAGGCCCTTCACCTGCTGACTGACCGCGGCATGGGTGAGGTGCAATTCATTGGCGGCGCGGGTCACGCTGCCCAGGCGGGCAACCGCTTCGAAGCAGCGCAGGGCATTCAACGGCGGCACACGGGACATGTAAGCTTTCCTTAACGGTCCGGTCAGAATTTCTCGCTGGAAGCAGCTTCGCTGAATCCTTAATGTCTTGTCCAGAGCGGAACCTGGCGTGAAACACGCGGCCAGGATGACGTTCCACGTGAAACAGGATTCACTCTTTCTGACAGGACGCCCCCATGCAACTCATCGGCATGCTCGACTCCCCCTATGTGCGGCGGGTCGCGATCTCCCTTCGCCTGCTGGTTCTGCCCTTCGAGCTGCGCCAGATCTCGCTGTTTCGTGAGGTCGAGCGCTTTCGCAGCTTCAATCCGGTGCTCAAGGCACCCACATTGATCTGCCTGGACGGTCAGCGGCTGATGGATTCGTCGCTGATTCTGGACTATGCCCAGCATCTCGCCTGTGGCAGTCGGCAGTTGCGGCCGAGCGGCCACGCGGCCCGGGCCACCGCCCTCAGTCGCAGCGGCCTGGCGCTGGCCCTGTCCGAGAAGGCGGTGCAGCTGGTGTACGAGCGTGATCTGCGACCGGAAGAGAAGCGTCATGCGCCCTGGCAGCAGCGCGTGGAAGGTCAGTTGCGTGCGGCCTGTGGCGCCCTCGACAAGGCCTGGCTGGGCCCGCGTCCGCCGCTGGGTGAAGACAGTATCGGCCAGGACGCCATCGACACGGCGGTGGCCTGGACCTTCCTGCATTTCGCCCTCCCGGGGCTGATCGAGCGGCGTAACTACCCGACGCTGGAGGCCCTGACCGCCGAGGCGGAGGCGCTGTCGGTGTTTCGCGATTACCCGCTGGCGTGACGGAAAAGCATCGCGGCCATGGGCCGCTCCTACGAGACCCTGTTGGAGCGGCCCATGGCCGCGATAAAACGGTCAATCCTCGTCACCGGAGCGGCCGCAGCGGCGGACCGCCATAGCTAGGATCAGCCGGCCCGATCTTTATCCGCGATAATACCGCTGCGGCACGAAGGGGGTTTTGGCGACCTTGACCGGCACCTGCTTGCCGCGCACCACGGCGAACAGCTGGGTATCCAGGGCGGCGAAGGCGCTGTCGACATAGCCCATGGCCACCGGCGCTCCCAGGGTCGGGCCGAAGCCGCCACTGGTGACACGGCCGATGCTGGCGCCATTGGCGTCCACCAGCTCGGCACCCTCGCGCACCGGCACCCGCTCCTGCACCAGCAGGCCGACGCGCTTGCGGCTCACGCCTTCACGCTGCTCGGTGAAGATGCGCTCGGCACCGGGGAAACCGCCGGCGCGACCGTTGCCTTCACGACGCACCTTGGACAGCGCCCATCCCAGGTTGGCCATCACCGGCGAGGTGCCGGCATCCATGTCATGGCCATAGAGGCAGAGGCCGGCTTCCAGGCGCAGGGAGTCGCGCGCGCCCAGGCCGATCGCCTCGACCTCCGGCTCGGCCAACAGGCGGCGGGCCAGGGCCTCGGCGGCGGCGCTGGGTACCGAGATCTCGTAGCCGTCTTCGCCGGTGTAGCCACTGCGACTGACGATGCAGGGCTGGTCCAGCAGCTTGACGCGACGGACCTGCATGAAGGTCATCTCGGCCACTTCCGGCGCCAGGCGCGCCAGCACCGCGGCGGCGGCCGGTCCTTGCAGGGCCAGCAGGGCGCGATCGAATTGCGGCAGCACCTGACAGCGATCGCCGAGGTGCTTTTCCAGGTGGGCGAGGTCGGCTTCCTTGCAGGCGGCGTTGACCACCAGATAGAGGCAGTCACCCAGGTTGGCGACCATCAGGTCGTCGAGGATGCCGCCGTTGTCGTCGGTCAGCAGGGCATAGCGCTGCATGCCGCTGGGCAGGTCGATGATGTCGACCGGCACCAGGGACTCCAGGGCTTCGGCGGCTTCTTCGCCTTCGAGCAGGACCTGACCCATGTGGGACACATCGAACAACCCGGCCTGGGCGCGGGTGTGCTGGTGCTCCTTGAGCACGCCGAGCGGGTATTGCACCGGCATCTCGTAGCCGGCGAAGGGCACCATGCGGGCGCCGAGTTCCAGGTGCAGGGCGTGCAACGAAGTCTTGAGCAGGGACATGGTGGGGCTCCGTGTCGGGTGGCGGCTGTCGCCCCAGGCAAGGGGAACGGGACAGCGCTGGGCTATGGGGTCGCGACGTGGGTGATGGGGTCAGCCCTCACCCCGGCCCTTTCCCTGAGGGAGAGGGGGAAGAGCGGGCGGCTCGCGCGGGACTGCAGCGGGGCCACCGTTCTCCTCCCCTCTCCCCCTGGGAGAGGGGCCGGGGATGAGGGTCAGGCCTCGCCGTAGGCTTCGATCGGCGGGCAGGAGCAGACCAGGTTGCGATCGCCGTAGACGTTGTCGATGCGCGCCACCGGCGGCCAGTACTTGCCGTCCACCAGACTCGGCAGCGGGAAGACCGCCTGCTCGCGGCTGTAGGGGTGGGTCCACTCGCCCGCCAATTCGCGCGCGGTGTGGGGCGCGTTCTTCAGCGGGTTGTCCTGGGGATCCAGGGTGCCGGCTTCCAGGGCGCGGATCTCTTCGCGGATGGCGATCATGGCGTCGCAGAATCTGTCCAGTTCCTGCTTGGACTCGCTCTCGGTGGGCTCGATCATCAGGGTGCCGGCCACCGGGAAGGACATGGTCGGCGCATGGAAGCCGAAGTCGATCAGGCGCTTGGCCACGTCGTCCACGGTCACGCCGCTGCTGTCCTTGAGCGGGCGCAGGTCGAGGATGCACTCGTGGGCCACCAGGCCGCCGGTGCCGCTGTAGAGCACCGGGTAGTGCTCTTCCAGCCGGCGGGCAATGTAGTTGGCGCTGAGGATGGCAACCTGGGAGGCGCGGGTCAGACCGGCGCTGCCCATCATCTTCAGGTACATCCAGGAGATCGGCAGGATGCTGGCGCTGCCATAGGGCGCCGCGCAGACCGCGCCCTCCTTGCGCTCCAGCCGGGCATGGCCGGGCAGGAAGGGCGCCAGGTGCGCCTTGACGCCGATGGGGCCGACGCCCGGACCGCCGCCGCCGTGGGGGATGCAGAAGGTCTTGTGCAGGTTGAGGTGGGAGACGTCACCGCCGAACTGGCCCGGGGCGCAGAGACCGACCATGGCGTTCATGTTGGCGCCGTCGATATAGACCTGGCCGCCGTGGTCGTGGACCACCTGGCAGATCTCGCGGATGGCCTCTTCGAACACCCCGTGGGTGGACGGGTAGGTGATCATCAGCGCGGCCAGGCGCTCGCTGTGCTGCTCGGCCTTGGCGCGCAGGTCGTCGAGATCGACGTTGCCGCGCTTGTCGCAGGCCACCACCACCACGCGCATGTCGACCATGCTGGCGGTGGCGGGGTTGGTGCCGTGGGCCGAGGCCGGAATCAGGCAGACGTCGCGCTCGCCCTGGCCGCGGCTCGCGTGATAGGCGCGAATGGCCAGCAGGCCGGCGTACTCGCCCTGGGAACCGGCGTTGGGCTGCAGGGAGACGGCGTCATAGCCGGTGGCGGCGCAAAGCATGGCTTCCAGCTCGGTGGTGAGCTGGGCATAGCCCTCGGCCTGGTCGGCCGGGGCGAAGGGGTGGATACCGCCGAATTCGGCCCAGGTGACCGGGATCATCTCGCTGGCGGCGTTGAGCTTCATGGTGCAGGAGCCCAGCGGGATCATGGTGCGATCCAGCGCCAGGTCCTTGTCCGCCAGCTTGCGCAGGTAGCGCATCAGCTCGGTCTCGGACCTGTGGCTGGCGAACACCGGATGGGTCAGGAAGGCCGATTGGCGCTGCAGCGCTGCGGGCACTTCCACGCCCTGGGCATCGCCCAGCTCGGCGACCTGGGGCGCGGGCTTGCCGTCGGCCAGGATCTCCAGCAGCGCCTGGACGTCGGCCAGGGTGCTGGTCTCGTCCAAGGACACGCCCAGGGCCTCGGCGCTGACTTCGCGCAGGTTGTAGCCACGGGCACGGGCGGCCTCGTGCAGGGCGGCGGTGCGCGCCCCGAACACCAGGGTCAGGGTGTCGAAGGCGGTGTGCTGGGTCTCGTGGCCCAGGCGCTGCAGTCCGGCGGCCAGCAGGCTGGTCAGACGCTGCACCCGGGTGGCGATGCGGGTCAGGCCTTCGGGACCGTGGTAGACCGCGTACATGCTGGCGATGTTGGCCAGGAGCACCTGGGCGGTGCAGATGTTGCTGGTGGCCTTCTCGCGGCGGATGTGCTGCTCGCGGGTCTGCAGCGCCAGGCGATAGGCCGGGTTGCCGTGGCGGTCGATGGACACGCCGACGACGCGCCCGGGCATGTCGCGCTTGTACTTGTCCTGGGTCGCGAAGTAGGCCGCGTGCGGGCCGCCGAAACCGAGCGGTACGCCAAAACGCTGGGCGGTGCCGATGGCCACGTCCGCGCCCAGTTCGCCGGGCGGGGTGAGCAGGGTCAGGGCCAGCAGGTCGGCGGCCATGGCCACCAGGGCACCGGCGGCCTGGAAGGCCTGGATGCTCTCCCGGTAGTCACGGATCTCGCCGGTGGTCATGGGGTACTGGAACAGCGCACCAAAGAAGCGGCCGTGGTCCTCGATCTCGGTTTCCACGCCCACGACCACCTCGATGCCCAGGGGCTCGGCACGGGTGCGCAGGACGTCCAGGGTCTGCGGATGGCAGTGCACGGAGGCAAAGAAGGCGCTGGCCTTGTTTTTTGCCAGGCGCTTGCAGAAGGTCATGGCCTCGGCGGCGGCGGTGCCCTCGTCCAGCAGCGAGGCGTTGGCCACCGGCATGCCGGTGAGGTCGCCGATCAGCGTCTGGAAGTTGAGCAGGGCTTCCAGGCGACCCTGGGAGATCTCCGGCTGGTAGGGCGTATAGGCGGTGTACCAGGCCGGATTTTCCAGCAGGTTGCGCAGGATCGGCGCCGGGGTATGGGTGTTGTAGTAGCCCTGGCCGATCAGGCTCTTGAGCAGGCGATTCTTGCCGGCGATGGCGCGCAGCTCGGCCAGGGCGTCGGCTTCGGACAGCCCGGCGGGCAGGTCCAGCACGCTGGTGCCCTTGATGCTCTCGGGGATCACCTGGGCGGTCATGGCGTCCAGGGATTCATAGCCGAGCAGATTCAGCATGGCGATCTCGTCGAGCTCGCGCGGACCGATGTGGCGCGGGACGAATTCGTCGGCGGTGCTGAGGGTGTCGTGCAGCGACATGGCGGTCTTACCCCTTGATCAGTTGCTGATAGGCGGCTTCGTCGAGCAGCGCGGCGAAGGCTTCGGCATTGGCGGGCTGGAAACGAAAGAACCAGCCGGCGTTCAGCGGATCGCTGTTGATGGTCTCGGGCGCATCGTTCAGCGCCTCGTTGACCGCCAGGACCTCGCCGTCCAGCGGCATGGTGATGTTGCTGGCGGCCTTGACCGACTCCAGCACCGCCACCTCATCGCCCTGGGCGTAGCTGCGCAGCTCCGGCAATTGCACGAAGACCAGGTCGCCCAGGGAGTCCTGAGCATAGTCGGTGATGCCGACGGTAATGCTGCCATCGGCTTCCTGACGCAGCCATTCGTGTTCTTCGGTATAGCGCAGACCCATTGCCAGACTCCTGCGGACCTTTGTCCTGATGGATAGATGGGTCTGGGAGTGCAAGGGTGATGCCAGGAACAAAGGCCAGTGTTTTCAGGGGTTTAGCTAAAGAACCCCTATTGCGCCGTAGCGAAATCGTTACGATTGACGCCCCAGCCCGCCACACTCGTATCGATTTACAAACGTCGTATTGAAATCGTTACGATATTAGCCAGGCTCCTGGGTCCGACAGCTGGGCTGTACGCCAGGGCCCTGCTGTTCCTTATCACCGTGCTGCAGACAGAGGCGGATAGAGCGCCTTGCGCGCTAATTTCCTGCCGCGGTGACCCAGTCTTCAACGCGCAGGCCTGGCACCCGATCGAACTCGCGACGGTTGTTGGTGACCACGATCAGGCCCAGAGAGCGCGCATGCCCCGCGATCATCTGATCGTAAGGACCGATCTGCTGACCCGCTCGGGCTAGTTCGGCGCGCAACTGCCCGGTATGGGCTGCGGCTTCGGGACCGTACGTCAACACCTCCAGCCGCGCGGCGAAGCCCTCGATCACCGCCAGGTTGCGCTCCGGGCTGGAAGACTTTTCCGCACCGTAGATCAGCTCCATCAGGGTGATCGTACTGATGCACAACTGCCCCTGGTGCCGGGTGAAGGCCTCGCGAACCGACGTCGGTCGGTTCTTGATGGTGAAGATGCAGGTGTTGGTGTCGAGCATGAACTTGAGCATCAGAAGCCCTCGCGCTCCTGCTCGGCGGGCTGGTCCCGTTCCGCCATGAAATCAGCCGTGACACCCTCCCCCTCGAACCAGGAATCCCAGGATTCCCCGGCCGGGGTAATGATCCTCGTGCGACCGACCGCGACCACATCGACGCGCTTCACGTCTGCGGGCAGGGCAACCGCCTTTGGCAGTCTCACCGCCTGACTGCGATTGCTTTGGAATACGGCGCCTTGATCCATGATCGACCTCCGGGATATATCGGATGTATATCCCATATTAGGGACAAGGCTGGATCTGTCAATCGGCACCCTCGCGGCATCAGGCATCACGGCTGGCATAGCGCTCTTCGCGCGGATGACACCTGGTGAAGCCTTGGGAAAGACGCCGGAGGCGGAAATGTCATCGGCTCGTGGCAAGATTCGGACAAGCGCACCCGCCGCGAACTTCCGCCCCGCTTCGTCGGACCAACAAGGCACAACAAGACCTCTGCCAAGCGGCTTTGCCCTCTTCCATCCTTGTCTGGAGTCTTTGTCATGGCTGTGAAAACCGTTGCCGATCTGCTCGTCGCCACCCTCGAAGCGGCTGGTGTCGACACCATCTGGGGCCTGCCGGGCGATTCGCTCAACGGCCTCACCGAAAGCCTGCGCAAGCGTGAGCGCATCCGCTGGCGTGGCGTGCGGCACGAAGAAGCTGCGGCCTTCGCCGCCAGTGCCGCGGCCGACACCAGCGGGCGTCTGGCGGTCTGCGCCGGCTCCTGTGGCCCGGGCAACCTGCACCTGATCAATGGCCTGTTCGACGCCCAGCGCAGCGGTGCGCCGGTGCTGGCCATCGCCGCCCAGATTCCCTCCAGCGAGATCGGCCTGGGCTATTTCCAGGAGACCCATCCGGAACGCCTGTTCCGCGACTGCAGCGACTTCTGCGAGGTGGTCTCCCATCCCGAGCAACTGCCGCGCATCCTCGAGACCGCCATGCGTTCGGCCATCCTCAATCGTTCGGTGTCGGTGGTGGTGATTCCCGGCGACGTGGCCCTGGCCGAGGCGCCGATCAAGGAAGCTCAGTGGAGCGAGCCGGTGCGTCCGGTGGTGGTGCCGCCGGAGGCCGAGCTGGATGCCCTGGCCGAATTGCTGGCCGGGGAAAAGCGCATCACCCTGCTCTGCGGCGCCGGTTGCGCCGGTGCCCATGCCCAGGTGGTGGCCCTGGCCGAGCGCCTGCAGGCCCCGGTGGTCCATGCGCTGCGCGGCAAGGCCCACATCGAGTATTCCAATCCCTATGGCGTGGGCATGACCGGCCTGATCGGCTTTTCGTCCGGCTATCACGCACTCAAGGAGTGCGACCTACTGCTGATGCTGGGCAGCAACTTCCCCTATCGCAACTTCTTCCCGGATCACGGCCGCGTGGTGCAGATCGACGTGCGCGGCGCCCACCTGGGCGTACGCACCCCGCTACTCAAGGGCCTGGTGGGCGATGTCCGCGCCACCCTCGACGCCCTGCTGCCGCGACTCCAGCCCAACAGCCACAGCCGCTTCCTGGAAAAGGCCCAGCAGCACTACCGCAAGACCCGCGCCGAGCTGGACGAACTGGCCACCGCCACCGCCGATGGCGAGCCGCTGCATCCGCAGTACCTCACCACCCGCGTCAGCGAACTGGCCGCAGCGGATGCCCTCTTCACCTGCGACGTCGGCACGCCCACGGTGTGGGCGGCGCGCTACCTGGCGATGAATTTCGAGCGCAAGCTGGCCGGCTCCTTTACCCATGGCTCCATGGCCAATGCCCTGCCCCAGGCCATGGGTCTGCAGGCGGCCTATCCCGACCGCCAGGTGGTGGCGCTGGCCGGCGACGGCGGACTGTCCATGCTGCTCGGCGAACTGGCGACCCTGGCCAGCGAGAAGCTGCCGGTCAAGGTCATCGTCTACGACAACGCCACCCTGGGCTTCGTCGCCATGGAGATGAAGGCCGCCGGCATGATCGACGAGACCACGGATCTCGCCGCCGTCGACTTCGCCCAGGTGGCCGAGGCCTGCGGCGTGCGCGGCTGGAAGGTGGAATCGGCCAGCCTGCTCGACGCCACCCTGGAAGAGGCGTTCGCCCACCCCGGCCCGGCGCTGGTGGACGTGCGCATCGCCAAGCAGGAGCTGTCGCTGCCGCCGAAGATCGAAGCGGCCCAGGCCAAGGGCTTCAGCCTCTACATGCTGCGCGCGGTGATGAGCGGGCGCGGCAGCGAGGTGCTGGACCTGGCCAAGACCAACGTGCTGCGTTGATGGCCGGGGGTCGCTCGGCTATTCCAGCAGCCGAGCGACCTCGCCACTGGCCTTGAGCTGCGCGAACGACGTGCGCAGCCGGGCTACCAGCGGCGCCGGCGTGGTCGGGCTGAACGCCATGTACAGCGGGGTATCGAGATCCTCCAGGGCGGCGAGGCGGCGCAATCCCGGACAGGCGCTAGCCGCGTCCTGGCAGAAGCGAATGGCATCCTGCTCCGGCAGCAGCACGGCATCCACCTGACCATTGAGCAAGCGGCTGAAGTTGTCCTTTTGCTGGCCTGACACCACCAGCTGCTGGAAGCCGAGCGACTGCAAATACTGGTGGCGCACATCGTCGCGCATCACGCCCAGCCGATAGGCGCGGGCGTCGTCGAGACGCTCGATACGCACGTCGTCGCGATTCGCCAGCCGATAGAAGTAGTACCGCAGGCGCATGACCTCCCCAACCCACTGGAATTGGGTCTCGCGAGCCGGCGTGCGGGCGATCAGATAGATCAGCACCCCTGGCTCGTGCAGGGCCAGATCATAGGCGCGAGCCCAGGGATAGAGTTCCAGGCGGTAGTCGGTGATACCCGCCTGGGCCAGGGTACGCTCCACCACCGAGGTCGCCGGCCCACCCACCCGACCGTCCACGCTCCAGCTCAAGGACGTCTCTTCCGTCACGGCGCGCACCGTGGCGGCCTCCACGCCCGGCCCCAGCAAGGCCAGCAGGGCCAACAACAGATGACGCTTCATGGCAGCGGCTCCTCAGGCAGATGACAGCTGCGATGGCGCCCCAGGCTTTTCGCGCGGTAGAGCGCCCGGTCGGCCTGGCGCAGCAGGCTGGCGAAATCGTGCATATCGGTACTCAGGGTGGCATAGCCGATGCTCAGGGTGACGTGGCCAGCAGCCTCCGAGCCGGCATGGGTGATTTCCAGCGCGGCGACGGCCCGGCGCAAGCGCTCGGCCATCGCCCCCGCGCCCGCCAGATCGGTCGCGGGCAGCAGAACCGCGAACTCTTCGCCGCCGATCCGCGCCACCAGGTCGCCTGGGCGCGTGACGACCTGCTGCATGGCGGTCGCTACCTGCTGCAGACAGACATCGCCCTGGGCATGCCCATAGGTATCGTTGTAGCGCTTGAAAAAGTCGACATCGCAGAGCAGCAGCGCGAGGGGCTCCCCGGAGCGTCGCGCGCGGCGAAACTCCACCTCCTCGGCCTCGTCGAAACAGCGCCTATTGGGCAGCCCGGTGAGCGGATCGCTGCGCGACAGTTGCTCCAGCCGCGCGTTGGCGCTGCGCAACGCCTCCTGGGACGTCAGCAGGTCGCGCAATTGCAACTGGTGATGGGAGGCATGCAAGAGCAGTTGGGTGGTCATGTTGATGAGGGCGCGTTCATCGGTGCGCCACTCGCCACCCAGATTGCAGCCGAAGAGCAGCAAACCGTCTTCGTCCTCGGCGATCCGCAGATGGACCAGCGCCAGGGCTTTGTTACCTAGTGCCAACAGCGGCTCCGCCGCGTCACCGAAGGCGGCCACGAGCGCCTCGCGCGTCGCGAAGGTACGGGGGACCTCGGGTTCCAGCAGGGCTTCCAGCACCTGGGCGCAGGGCGGCGGCAGTGTCAGACCGGCGGCCAACGGCTCGGCGTCGCGGAACCAGCCCTGGTAAAGGCGATAGGGCGCATCCCGGGTGTCACGCTTGAACCAGAAGGCCTGACGCGCGCGCAAGCGTTGTGCGACCTCCTGTAGACAGAGTTGGCAATGCCGGTCGAAGTCCGCGTAAGGCGCATGGATCAGTTGGTTGGACAGCCTCAGGATGGTTTGCTGCGCCGTCGCCAAGGCCTCGAGCTCTGCCGTGCGCTCGCGAACTCGCTCCGCCAGGAGATCGCGATGCGCGGCGAGCTCTTCTTCGTGGCGATGCTGTTGGGCCAGGTAGCCCGCCAGGTTGCCCTGCAGGGTATTGATGCCACTCACCAGCAGATCCAGCTCGTCCTGGCGGGTGGGCCGCCGCAGTCGAAGGGGCTCGGCGAGGGTGGCGGCCGTCAGCCGGGACAGGTGGCGGGCGATCCGACGGACATGCAGGGTCACCAGCCGATTGAAGGCCAGGCTGACCAGGCCGGCGAGCAGCAGGGCGAGTGCCAGTTGGGTCAGCAGGGTACTCGCCACGCTGTCGCGCAATTCACGCCAGAGCAGGGCTTCATTGCCTTGGATGAGGAGTTCGCCGAGCACCTCGTGACCGCCCGGATAGGGACTGTAGACCAGCGTGGAGCTTCGACTCGGCGCCAGGCTCGAGGGCGCCCAGTCGGCCTGCTGACGGGATTGGACGTCGGACTCCTGGCCGTGGCCGGTCAGCCGCAGCTCGATACGGCCGACCGAGGCGATGCGCGACGCCCCGTCCAGTTGCGCCTGCACCGCGGGCTTGTCCAGTTCCCAGATGGCCTTGGTCAGGGTCGACTGGTACACCTGCTCCAGCAATTGCAGCTCGGTATCCATACCCAGGCGATTCTGTTCCCAGATATTCCAGGTGCGCAGCCCTGCCGTGGCCGCGGAAAACAGCAGACAGAACGCCACCGTCAGCAAGGCCAGGCGGTTACCGAGCGAGCGGCGTTTCAGCACGCCCCTCATAGCCAGCGCCGCTGGAGTTCGGCCAGCGTACCGTCCTGTTGCAACGTCACGAAGGCCGCCCGCAGCCGTGCCATCACCTCGGGAGCGGTGCCCAGGCTGGCCGCCAGATACAGCGGATAGGGGGCGGCGCAGTAGGCCTGCCGCAGATCGCCCTGAGGATCGTAGCCGGCCTGGCGAGCAAGGTGATCGGCCACGGCGCGGTTGGCGATCCACAGGTCGACCCGACCGGCTTTGAGTTTCTCCAGGTTGAGGCTGTAATGCGTGCCGGATTGCAGCTCCCGTCCGACGGTGAAGCCCTGCTCCAGCAGGATGCGCTCTCCCGCATCGCCGTTGACCGTAGCGATTTGCAGGCCGCGGGCCGCCTGCAGGCTGGCCAAGGGACGCACGCGGTCCCGCCAGCTGAACAGGCAGAGGGTGGTCTTGGTCAGGGGCACCACCCACTCGAACAGCGCCTCGCGCTCGGGCAGACGCGCCATGGAAAAGACGAGGACATCGGGCCGGCCCTGGGCCTGGGCGAAGGCCCGCGCCCACGGCATGACCTGCGGCTCGGCCGCAAGCTCGGCCCGGGCCAACAGCAGCCGCACCAACTCGACGGAAAAGCCGGTCACCCGGCCATCCGGCTGGACCACGCTGAACGGCGGATAGTCCTCGGTCACCAGTTGCAGTGCGCCGGCACGGACGCCCGTGCACACCAGCACCAGACCGAGAACCAGCCAATGCAAGAAGCTGCTCGTCACGAAGCCCTCCCCCCGTCCGAGCGTGATGTCGTCTGACGTTATCGGGCTGCCGTGACGAAACTTGAAGCGGCGGGGCTAGTCTCGCCGGGGGATACCATAACGGCGCAGGCGCATGGCAATGGCCGAGTGGGACGTCTGCAACCGCGCGGCCAGCTGGCGGCTGGACGGGTACTGTGGGTAGAGCCGCTCCAGTAGCGCCGCCTCGTAACCCTGGACGGCGGCCTCCAGGGTGCTGACCTCGGTCTCGACCTGCCCCGCCACCGCCGTCCCGGCCAGGTCGAGGTCGTCGACGTCGATCTGGCCACTCTCGCTGATGGCGGCGGCGCGAAAGAGGATGTTCTGCAATTGCCGCACGTTGCCCGGCCAGGCGTTGCCCAGCAGCACGCCATAGGTGGCCGGCGCCAGGCGGCACGGCGGTCGGCCGATCTGAGCGCAGGCCTGCTGCAGGAAGTGCCGTGCCAGCAGCAGGATGTCCTGGCCCCGCTCGCGCAGTGCCGGCACCTGCAGGCTGAGCACATTGAGGCGATAGAAGAGGTCTTCGCGAAAGGTGCCAGCGGCGACCATGGCCTGCAGATCGCGATGGGTGGCGGCGAGGATGCGCACATTGACCTGGGTTTCCTGGGCTCCGCCAACGCGGCGGAAGGTGCCATCGGAGAGAAATCTCAGCAGCTTGGCCTGCAGATAGGGCGACATCTCGCCGACTTCGTCGAGAAACACCGTGCCCTGGTCGGCCAGTTCCAGCAGGCCCGGCTTGCCGCCGCGCTGGGCGCCGGTAAAGGCGCCCGGGGCATAGCCGAACAATTCGCTCTCGGCGAGGCTTTCCGGCAGAGCCGCGCAGTTCAGCGCCAGAAAGGGCGCCTCGCGCCGCGCACTGGCCGCATGGCAGGCGCGCGCCACCAGTTCCTTGCCGGTGCCGGTCTCGCCGAGGATCAGCAGCGGCGCCTCCAGGGCGGCCAGGCGCTGGGCGCGGGCCTTGAGGGTGCGGATGGCGGCGCAGTCGCCGAGCAGCGAATCGAAGCCCTCGGGGGTGTCGTGGCGCAGCGCCGAGAGGCGGCCACCGATACGGCTGGGGGCGTAGAGGGTCAGCAGGCCACCGGCCAGGCCGCCCACCGGTTCGCCGATGGGGGTGGCGTCCAGCAGCAGTGCCTGGCCGCGCAGCACCACCTCGCGCAGGGGCAGGCGAAAGCCCTGGTCCAGCAGTTCGGCGGACAATTCGCCGTCATTGAAGAGTTCGGCCAGGGTGTTGCCGGCGCCTTCCCCGGCCAGGGCGGCAAAGGCCGGATTGGCCAGCAGGATGCGGCCCTCGCCGTCCACCGCCAGCACCGGATCGGCCATGGCGGCGAGCAGGGCGTCGAGCTGCAGGGAGCGGCGCTGGCCGGGCAGGATGTCCACCACCCGCACCGCCTCCACCCCCACCACGGTCAGCAGGGCGGCGCGCAATTCCTCCAGCACCGTCGCGCTCAGGGTCGGCGCATCGATGTAGACGTTGGGCGGCACCATCTCCACGGCGTCCAGGTTGAGATTGCGGGCACCGAGCAGCGCCAGGACTTCCTGGGTGATGCCGACACGATCGATGAACGACACATGGATACGCATGGAAACCCTGGGGTCTGAGAGCGAAAGGACTAATGCTACCCAAATGCTCGGGGTAGAATCATTTCTCATTTACCCAGGCGGGAACGCGATGAACAACAAAGACCCCCTCCTTCTCGATCAGCAGCTGTGCTTCGCGCTGTACTCCACCTCGCTGGCCATGACCAAGGTGTACAAGCCGCTGCTCGAAGAGGTGGGCCTGACCTATCCGCAGTACCTGATGATGCTGGTGCTGTGGGAAAACGATCGGCTGCCGCTCAAGGAGCTGGCGCGCCGGCTGCACCAGGACTCCGGCGCCCTGACCCCGGTGCTCAAGCGCCTGGAAGCCGAGGGCTACGTGACCCGACAGCGCAATGCCGAGGACGAGCGCAACCTGTCCATCGAACTCACCGAGTCTGGCCGTGCCCTGCGCGAGCGGGCCCGGGAGATCAACGGCACCATCAGCAGCTATTGCGCGCTGGGCGATGCCCAGATGAATGCCCTGCGCGAAAACCTGATGACCCTGAGAGCCAAGCTGGAGCGTTAGCCTCCTTCGCTGCCGCTGGTCGGCTGCTCCTGAAAATATATTTGCGCGATAACGAATATCGCGATAACTTAAATCCGTACCCGGACGATTCCTTCGGTTAACGTCCGAACGATCAGTTATCGCGATACCTAAACAGGAGCACGCCATGAACATCCTCTATACCGCTTCCGCAACCAGCACCGGTGGCCGTGACGGCCGTTCCATCAGCAGCGACAAGGTCCTGGACGTGCAGCTGTCCACGCCCAAGGAGCTGGGCGGCGCCGGCGGTGCCGGCACCAATCCCGAGCAACTCTTCGCCGCCGGCTATTCGGCCTGCTTCATCGGCGCGCTCAAGTTCGTCGGCGCCAAGGAAAAGATCGCCGTGCCGGCGGACGTCAGCGTGACCGCCCAGGTCGGCATCGGCCCGATCCCCACCGGCTTCGCCCTGGACGTCGAGCTGGTCATCAGCCTGCCGGGCCTGGAGCGTGCCGTGGCCGAAGACCTGGTCGAGAAGGCCCACCAGGTCTGCCCCTACTCCAACGCGACCCGCGGCAACGTGGACGTGCGCCTGACCCTGGCCTAAAGGTCGCGGTATTACCCTGGCGCCTCCGCCGAGGCGCCCGGTCCTTCCCGTTCGAGGAGTCATCTGTCATGCGTACCGTCTCTCGCCTGCTTGGCCTTTCCGCGCTCAGCCTGGCTCTGGGCAGCGCCTTCGCCGCGCCCCAGCCCGATCCGCATCTGGAGCGCACCACCCAGGGCTTCGTCGATGCCCTGAACGGCAGCGGTGGCAAACCCCTGGAAACCCTGAGCCCCAAGGACGCCCGCGCGGTGCTGGCCGGCGCCCAGTCCGGCGCCAAGGTCGATCTCTCGGGGGTCAAGACCCGTGAAAAGACCATCCAGGTCGACGGCAAGCCGCTGCAGCTGACCATCGTCCGCCCGGCGAACGCCAAGGGGCAGACACCGGCCTTCATGTTCTTCCACGGCGGCGGCTGGGTGCTGGGCGACTTCCCCACCCACCAGCGCCTGGTGCGTGACCTGGTGGTGGCCTCCGGCGCCACGGCGGTGTTCGTCAACTACACCCCGAGTCCGGAAGCCCACTTCCCGGTGGCCATCAACCAGGCCTATGCCGCGACCCAGTGGGTGGCCGAGCACGGCAAGGACATCGATGTCGACGGCAGTCGCCTGGCGGTGGCCGGCAACAGCGTCGGCGGCAACATGGCCGCGGTGGTCAGCCTGATGGCCAAGGACAAGGGCACGCCCAAGCTGCGCTACCAGGTGCTGTTCTGGCCGGTGACCGATGCCAGCTTCGACAACGGCTCCTACCAGGCCTATGCCGAGGGCCGCTTCCTGACCCGCAACATGATGAAGTGGTTCTGGGACAACTACACCACCCGCGAAGCCGAGCGCGCCAACGTCTACGCCTCGCCGTTGCGGGCCAGCGAGGCCCAGCTCAAGGGTCTGCCGCCGGCGCTGGTACAGACCGCCGAGAACGACGTGCTGCGAGACGAGGGCGAGGCCTATGCCCGCAAGCTCAACGCCGCCGGCGTCGATGTCGTCCAGGTGCGCTACAACGGCATGATCCACGACTACGGCCTGCTCAACGCCCTGGCCAAGGTACCCGAGGTCCAGGCTGCGCTGACCCAGGCCGGCCAGTTGCTCAAGCAGCACCTGCAGTAAGGCAGGCGCGGTACCCAAGGGGGTGGCTCCGTTCGCGGCGCCATCCCCTTTACGTTTCAGGGCTGCTCGCCCAGGGCCGCGAAGCGTTCCGCCAGCCAGCCGTGCAGCTGCCGCACCGCCGGCGAGAATTGCCGCCGGTGCGGGCAGAACAGCTGCAGCGGCAACGGCTCGCCGGGCTGCTCGGGCAGCAGCCGCACCAGCCGACCGCGCTGCAGGTCGTCGCGCATGTCCAGCCAGGACTTGTAGACGATGCCCTCCCCAGCCACCGCCCAGCGCCGCACCACCTCGGCATCGTCGCTCTGCAGGGGTCCGCTGACGGCCACCTGGCGCAGACTGCCGTCGGCCTGTGGAAAGCTCCACTTGTCATAGGTGCGCCCATGCAGCTGGTAGAGCAGGCAGGCGTGCCTGGACAGGTCGTCCAGGCTGCGCGGCGCGCCCTGGCGGGCCAGATAGGCCGGCGCCGCCGCCAGCAGCCGGCGATTGTCCGGGGCCAGCGGCAGGGCCACCAGGCTGTCGTCCTGGCTGCGACCGTAGCGGATGGCGATGTCCACCGGATCGCGATAGACGTCGGCCTGCTGGTCCGAGACGTAGAGCCTGAGGGTCAGGCCGGGATGGCGCTGACGAAACTCGGCCAGCCAGGGCAGCAGGAGATTGCGCCCCAGATCCGAAGGCGCCGCCACCTGCAGCACCCCACGCAATTCCGGACTCTCCCCCTGCAACCGCTCGCGCCCTTCGCGCAAGGTCTCCAGCACCTCACGGGCATAGGGCAGATAGGCCTCGCCCTCGGCGGTCAGGCGCAGGCTGCGGGTCGAGCGGGCGAACAGGCGGATGCCCAGTTCGCGCTCCAACCGGCCGATGGCGGCGCTCACCTGCCCCGGCAAGAGGTCTGCCTCGCGGGCGGCGCGGGAAAAGCTGCCGAGGGCGGCGGCGCGGACGAAGAGGCCGAGGTCGTCGAAGCGGATCATTTTCACTCCTGCAGTGAAGGTGCTATCCGATTCTGCCGCTTTTTCCGGTCGAGCATGAAGACGACCATGGGCCCACGTCTTCTTATCGTACAAAGGAACCCGCCCATGAAAGCCATCGTCCACGGTGACACCACCCTGCCCGCCAGCGATCCCCGTGCCCTGCAGGACGCGGTGCTGCCCGACCCCACGCCCGAGGCCCATGACCTCCTGGTGGAAGTCCGCGCCGTGTCGGTCAATCCGGTCGATACCAAGGTGCGCCAGGGCCTGGTGCAGCGCGAGTCCAAGGTACTGGGCTGGGACGTCTCCGGCGTGGTCCGCGCCGTGGGCAGCGCGGTCAGCCGCTTCGCCGTGGGTGACGAGGTGTACTACGCCGGCGAGCTGTTCCGCCCCGGCTGCAACAGCGAACTGCACCTGGTCGACGAGCACCTGGCCGGGCACAAGCCCAAGCGCCTGGATCACGCCCAGGCCGCGGCCCTGCCGCTGACCGCCATCACCGCCTGGGAACTGCTGTTCGACCGTCTCGGCGCGACCGAAGGCGGCGGCGCCGGCCAGCAGCTGCTGGTGATGGGCGCGGCAGGCGGCGTCGGCTCCGTGCTGGTGCAGCTGGCCCGCCAACTCACCGAGCTGACGGTGATCGGTACCGCCTCGCGCCAGGAAACCCAGGACTGGGTGCGCCAGCTGGGTGCCCACCACGTCATCGACCACCACCAGCCGCTGCGACCCCAGCTCGAAGCCCTGGGTCTGGATGGCGTGACCCTGGTGGCCAGCCTCACCCATACCGATGAGCACTTCACCCAGCTGGTGGATGTCCTGCGGCCCCAGGGTCGCCTGGGTGTGATCGACGATCCGGCGCAACTCGACGTGGTGCCGATGAAGGCCAAGTCGCTGTCGCTGCACTGGGAGCTGATGTTTACCCGTTCGCTGTTCCAGACCCCGGACAAGGTGCGCCAGCACGAGATTCTCGAACGCGTCGCAGGTCTGATCGACCAGGGCACCCTCAAGACCACCCTCGGCGAGCACCTGGGCCGGATCGATGCCGCCAACCTGCGCCGCGCCCATGCCCAACTGGAAAGCCATCAGGCCCGCGGCAAGCTCGTGCTGGAGGGATTCTGATGCCCCGCCTCAGTGCCCTGACCCTCGCCGTCGCCCTGGCCGTGGGTAGCCTGACCGCCCAGGCCGCGCCGCTGCCCCAGGAGCGCACCCTTGGCCAGCTGGAGCCGGTGTTCGCCTTCCAGGACGCCATGCCCACCGGTGTCACCGTCAGCGAGACCGGGCGGATCTTCGTCAACTATCCCCGCTGGGGCGACGCAGTGCCCTTCACCGTGGCCGAACTCAAGGACGGCAAGGCGGTGCCCTACCCGGACGCCGCGCTCAACGTCGAGACCCCCGGCCAGCCGGGCAAGGGCTTCATCAGCGTGCAGAGCGTGGTGGCCGATGGTCGCGGAAACCTCTGGGTGCTGGACACCGCCGCGCCGGGTTTCGCCGCGCCCAAGGCCGGCGGCGCCAAGCTGGTGGCCATCGACCTCAAGACCAACAAGGTCGCCAGGACCCTGGTCTTCCCGGCCGCGGTGCTCGAACCCAACAGCTACGTCAACGACGTGCGCTTCGACTTTCGCGTCGGTCGCGCCGGGGTGGCCTATGTCACCGATTCGGCGCCTCCCGGTGGGCTGATCATCCTTGACCTTGCCACCGGCCAGGCCCAGCGTCGCCTGACCGGCGCGACCCAGGCCACCGTCGACCCCAGCTTCGCCCCGGTGGTGGAAGGCGAACCGTTGCTGATGCAGCGCCCCGATGGCAGCAAGGTCCGACCGGCCATCGCCAGCGACGGCATCGCCCTGTCGCCGGACGGCGGCACCCTCTACTTCAGCCCGCTGTCCAGCCGGCATCTCTATGCCGTGCCCACCGCCCTGCTGCGCGATCCCAAGGCGAGCGAGGCTCAGGTGCGCGCCGGGGTGCAGGATCTCGGCGAGAAGGGTGCCTCCGACGGCCTCGAAGCCGATGCCCAGGGTCGCGTCTATGCCGGCGACTACGAGCACAACGCCGTGCGCCAGCGCCAGGCCGACGGCAGCTGGAAGACCCTGGTCCACGATCCCCGTGTGCTCTGGCCCGACACCTTCAGCATCGGTCCGGACGGCTACCTCTATTTCACCGCCAACCAGCTCCATCGCCAGGCCCAGTTCCACAGCGGCCAGGACCTGCGCCAGAAGCCCTACAGCCTGTTCCGCGTCAAGATCGACGCCCAACCGGCCCCTACCCACTGATCCGATCAGGAGTTATCCATGCAGCTGTCCCAGATCGCCCGCACCCGCTACACCACCAAGGCCTTCGACGGCTCCCGCAGCATCCCGGCCGAACAGGTCGAGGAATTGCTGGAGCTGCTGCGCCAGGCGCCCTCCTCGGTCAACTCCCAGCCGTGGCACTTCGTGGTCGCTGCCAGCGCCGAGGCCAAGGCCCGCATCGCCCGGGGCATGCAGAGCCCCTACAACGAACCCAAGGTGCTGCCGGCCTCCCACGTCATCGTGCTCTGCACCCGCCTGGAAATGACCGAGGGCCATCTGGCCCAGGTGCTGGAACAGGAAGCCCAGGACGGCCGCTTCGCCAAGCCCGAGGCGCGCGCCACCCAGGACGGTACCCGCCGTCACTTCGTCGACCTGCATCGGTATGAGCGCAAGGACGTGCAGCACTGGATGGAGAAGCAGACCTACCTGGCCCTGGGCACCCTGCTGCTGGGAGCCGCCGCCCTGGGCATCGATGCCACCCCCATGGAAGGCTTCGACGCCAACAGCCTGGACCAGGAACTGGGCCTGCGTGAACAGGGCTACACCGCCCTGGTGGTGGTCGGCCTGGGCTATCGCGGCGAAAGCGACTTCAACGCCGCCCTGCCCAAGTCCCGCCTGACCCGCGAGCAGGTGTTCACCTTCCTGTAACGCAGACCTGCGTAGCGTGGATAACGGCGCAGCCTTATCCACAGTGCGAACCGGTAGCCGCCAGTGGAAAACGCTGGCGCGGTTTTCCACGCTACGCAGGCGTAGGTTGGGTTGAGCGCAGCGAAGTCCAACAAGGGGCAGCAGCCGCCTTCCTGCAGACATGAAAAAGCCGACCGCTAGAAAGGGTCGGCTTTTTTGTTTTCGGGCCTGTTGGGCTTCGACGATGAAGCCGTCTCAACCCAACCTACGGGCTCGCGTAGGTTGGGTTGAGCGCAGCGAAGCCCAACAGGCCCAGCTCCCATCAACCGCCCTTCAGATCCGCCAGGATCGAGAAGGCCCGCAGGCGATCCGCCTGCTCGTAGACGTCGCAGGTAAAGATCAGCTCGTCGGCGTCGGTCTTTTCCAGCAACAGCTCCAGGCGCTCGCGGACCTTGTCCGGGCCGCCGATCACCGCCATGCCGAGGAAACTCGACACTGATTCCTTCTCATGGGGCAACCAGACCCCTTCCATGCTGCGCACCGGCGGCTGCAGGCGCAGGCTGTCGCCGCGGAACAGGGCGAGGATGCGCTGGTAGACGGTGGTGGCCAGGTAATTGGCTTCGTCGTCGCTGTCGGCCGCCACCAGCGGTACCCCGAGCATCACATAGGGGCGATCAAGCACCTTGGACGGCTTGAAGTTCTCGCGATAGAGGCGGATGGCCTCGTGCACATAGCGCGGTGCGAAGTGCGAGGCGAAGGCATAGGGCAGGCCCTTGGCCGCCGCCAGCTGGGCGCTGAACAGGCTCGAACCCAGGAGCCAGATCGGCACCTCGGTGCCCGCACCCGGCATGGCGATCACGCCCTGCCCGGGCTGCTGCGGCCCGAAATAGTGCTGCAGCTCTTCCACGTCGCGCGGGAAGTCGTCGGAACTGCCCAGGCGATCACGGCGCAGGGCATAGGCGGTGCGCTGATCCGAGCCCGGCGCGCGACCCAGGCCGAGTTCGATGCGGCCCGGATACAGCGAAGCTAGGGTGCCGAACTGCTCGGCCACCACCAGCGGCGCATGGTTGGGCAGCATGATGCCGCCCGAACCCAGCCGCAGGGTGCTGGTGCCAGCGGCCAGATAGCCCAGCAGCACGGCGGTCGCCGAACTGGCAATACCGTCCATGTTGTGGTGCTCGGCGACCCAGTAGCGGGAAAAGTCGAGTTGCTCCACATGGCGCGCAAGGTCCAGGGCGTTGTGCAGCGCCTGGGCGGCATCGCCATCGTCACGGATGGGAGCGAGGTCGAGGACCGACAGGGCGGTCTTAGCGAGACGGGTCATCAGGGTTCTCCTCGGCGACCTGATCGTAGGCCGCCCTGTGGCGCTGAATGAGAGGCTGCTTCGCGGAGGCCCAGGCGGCCAAGGCGCCCACCGGCACCATCAGGCTCTGGCCCAGTTCGGTGAGGGCGTATTCCACCTGGGGCGGCTTGGTCGGCGTCACCGTGCGGGACACCAGGCCGTCGCGCTCCAGCTGGCGCAGGGTCACGCTGAGCATGCGCTGGGAAATGCCGTCGACCCGCCGGCGCAATTCGTTGAAGCGCAGCGGACCGGGTTCCAGGGTAAAGAGCGTGAGCAGGGACCAGGCATCGCCGATCCGGTCCAGCACGTCCCTGATCGGACAGGCGTGGGCATGCAGGCGGCGACGGCTGGAGATACGACTGACCACGGCGTCCATGGCGATCCTCGAAGCAGAACTGGCTTCCAGCCTACGCCTTTCGGGCGGTTATTAAAAGTAACCACCCGTCAGGACTGGTATTGCCGCCGTGGCCAGGGCACAATCCAGAAGGTCGTGACCGTTTTTATTGATTGAACGTTCAATAAAAAATAGTTACCCTCTGAGGCTCCTTCCGCTCTGTCCAGGAGATGCCTCGTGCCCAAGGTCGGGATGCAGCCCATCCGCCGTTCGCAGCTCATTGCCGCGACCCTCGAAGCCGTCGACGAAGTCGGCATGGGCGACGCCAGTATCGCCTTTATCGCCCGCAAGGCCGGGGTCTCCAACGGCATCATCAGCCACTACTTCCAGGACAAGAACGGCCTGCTCGAAGCCACCATGCGGCATCTGATGAATGCCCTGCGCCAGGCCGTGCGCGAACGCCGTGCCGCCCTGCCCGGTGACGACCCCGCTGCCAACCTGCGCGCCATCATCCAGGGCAACTTCGACGATACCCAGGTCAGCGGCCCGGCCATGAAGACCTGGCTGGCCTTCTGGGCCACCAGCATGCACCAGCCCAATTTGCGCCGGCTGCAACGCATCAACGACCTGCGTCTCTACTCCAACCTCTGCTGGCAATTCCGCCGCCTCCTGCCCCACGAGCAGGCCCGTGCCTCGGCCCGCGGCCTGGCCGCCATCATCGATGGCCTCTGGCTGCGCGGCGCCCTTTCCGGCGACACCTTCAACACCCAGCAAGCCCTGCAGATCGCCTACGACTACCTGGACCTGCAAATGGCCAAGGCCTGACCTTCTCTCTCCTCCCAGGCCCCGCCCTGTCCACTCGGCGCGGGGCTCTCCTCCCGCGTCTCCCGCTCCCTCCCCCGCTTCGACAGAACCGCTCTGGGCCGCCCATCGCCCCGTTTCGGCACGCCTGTGAATTTTTCATTGATTGAACGTTCAATAAAAATTAAGTAGACTGGATCTATCGCTGGCGCAGAGAAACCTTTCTTTCGCGCCCCCTGTGTTCCTTGCGGGTGCCACGGCGCCCGCCCAGC
This sequence comes from Pseudomonas sp. Pso3, assembly GCF_055393275.1. Lineage (NCBI taxonomy): Bacteria > Pseudomonadati > Pseudomonadota > Gammaproteobacteria > Pseudomonadales > Pseudomonadaceae > Pseudomonas > Pseudomonas sp. Pso3. Next base: position 4,708,972 of record NZ_AP043687.1, read on the forward strand.
TTGGGAGAACGTCCATGGCCCGTTTCGCCGAACAGCAGCTGTACATCGGTGGCCGTTATGTTGCCGCCACCGGTGGTACCACCTTCGAAACCTTGAATCCCGCCACCGGGGAGGTGCTCGCCACGGTGCAGAGCGCCAGCCGCGCCGACGTGGACAAGGCGGTGGCCGCCGCTGCCGCCGGCCAGAAGGTCTGGGCCGCGATGACTGCCATGCAGCGCTCGCGCATCCTGCGCAAGGCCGTGGACATCCTCCGCGAGCGCAACGACGAGCTGGCGCTGCTGGAAACCCTCGACACCGGCAAGGCCCTGTCCGAGACCCAGGCCGTCGACATCGTCACCGGCGCCGACGTGCTCGAGTACTACGCGGGACTCGTGCCGGCCCTGGAAGGCGAGCAGATCCCGCTGCGCGAGACCTCCTTCGTCTATACCCGCCGCGAGCCGCTGGGCGTGGTCGCCGGCATCGGCGCCTGGAACTACCCGATCCAGATCGCCCTGTGGAAGTCCGCCCCGGCCCTGGCCGCCGGCAACGCCATGATCTTCAAGCCCAGCGAAGTCACCCCGCTGACCGCACTGAAGCTGGCTGAGATCTATACCGAGGCCGGTCTGCCCGATGGCGTCTTCAACGTGATCAATGGCGTCGGCCCGGAAGTCGGCGTGGCCCTGACCGAGCAGCCCGGCATCGAGAAGATCTCCTTTACCGGCGGCGTCGCCACCGGCAAGAAGGTCATGGCCAGCGCCGCCGGCTCGACCCTTAAGGAAGTCACCATGGAGCTGGGTGGCAAGTCGCCGCTGATCGTCTGTGACGACGCCGACCTGGAGCGCGCCGCCGACATCGCCGTCATGGCCAACTTCTTCAGCTCCGGCCAGGTCTGCACCAACGGCACCCGCGTCTTCGTGCCCCAAGCGCTCAAGGCCGACTTCGAGGCCAAGGTGGTGGAGCGGGTCAAGCGCATCAAGCTGGGCGATCCCCTGGCCGCCGAGACCAACTTCGGTCCGCTGGTCAGCACCCCGCACATGGAAAAGGTGCTGGGCTACATCGCCCAGGGCCAGGCCGAAGGCGCCCGCCTGCTCACCGGTGGCGAGCGCGTCACCCAGGGCGAACTGGCCAAGGGCAACTTCGTCGCCCCCACCGTCTTCACCGATTGCCGTGACGACATGGCCATCGCCCGCGAAGAGATCTTCGGCCCGGTCATGAGCATCCTGGCCTATGCCGACGAAGACGAGGTGGTGCGTCGCGCCAATGACACCGAATACGGCCTGGCCGCCGGCGTGGTCACCCGTGACCTGGCTCGCGCCCACCGCATGATCCATCGCCTGGAAGCCGGCATCTGCTGGATCAACACCTGGGGCGAATCCCCCGCCGAGATGCCGGTGGGTGGCTACAAGCATTCCGGCGTCGGTCGCGAAAACGGCCTCACCACCCTCGGCCACTACACCCGCATCAAGTCGGTGCAGGTCGAGCTGGGCGACTACGCCTCGATCTTCTAAGCCGCTCAGGCAGCGCTGTTCTCCCCTCTCCGCTGGAGAGGGTCCGGGGCTGGGGCCCGACCCCACCCGCCGTCAGGAGGAGACTTTTTCATGGCACACGAATTCGACTACATCGTCATAGGCGCCGGCTCGGCCGGCAACGTCCTGGCCACCAGGCTGACCGAAGACAAGGACGTCACCGTCCTGCTGCTGGAAGCCGGCGGCCCCGACTACCGCCTGGACTTCCGCACCCAGATGCCGGCCGCCCTCGCCTACCCGCTGCAGGGCAAGCAGTACAACTGGGCCTACCAGACCGAGCCCGAGCCGCACATGGATAACCGCCGGATGGAATGCGGCCGCGGCAAGGGCCTGGGCGGCTCCTCGCTGATCAACGGCATGTGCTACATCCGCGGCAACGCCCTGGACTATGACAACTGGGCGCAACTCGACGGCCTGGACGACTGGACCTATCTCGACTGCCTGCCCTACTTCCGCAAGGCCGAGAAGCGTGACGCCGGTGCCAACGACTGGCACGGCGGCGAGGGCCCGGTCTCGGTGACCACCGCCAAGCCGAACACCAATCCGCTGTTCGAAGCCATGGTCGAAGCCGGTGTCCAGGCGGGCTATCCGCGCACCGAAGACCTCAACGGCTATCAGCAGGAAGGCTTCGGCCCGATGGACCGCTTCGTCACCCCGAACGGCCGTCGCTCCAGCACCGCACGCGGCTATCTGGATCAGGCCAAGGGTCGTCCGAATCTGACCATCGTCACCCACGCCACCACCGATCGCATCCTCTTCGAGGGCAAGCGCGCCAATGGCGTGGCCTACATGAAGGGCGATTCGCTGGAAGCCATCACCGTGCGCGCCCGCCGTGAAGTCCTGCTCTGCGCCGGCGCCATCGCCTCGCCGCAGATCCTGCAACGCTCCGGTGTCGGCCCCGCACCGCTGCTGCGGCGCTTCGACATCCCGGTGGTCCACGACCTGCCGGGCGTTGGCCAGAATCTGCAGGACCACCTGGAGATGTACCTGCAGTACGAATGCAAGCAGCCGGTCTCGCTGTACCCGGCGCTGAAGTGGTACAACCAGCCGCAGATCGGCCTGGAATGGATGCTCAAGGGCACCGGCCTGGGCGCCAGCAACCACTTCGAGGCGGGCGGTTTCATCCGCTCCAGCGAAGAATTCGACTGGCCCAACATCCAGTACCACTTCCTGCCGATCGCCATCAATTACAACGGCACCAACGCCATCGAGGCCCATGGCTTCCAGGCCCACGTCGGCTCCATGCGCTCGCCCAGCCGTGGCCGCATCGAACTGACCTCGCGCGATCCGCGCCAGCACCCGAGCATCCTGTTCAACTACATGAGCACCGAGCAGGACTGGCGCGAATTCCGCGACGGCATCCGCCTGACCCGCGAGATCATGCAGCAGCCGGCGCTGGATCCCTATCGTGGCGAAGAGATCAACCCGGGCCGCGATTGCGTGACCGACGCCCAGCTGGACGCCTTCGTGCGCTCCCACGCCGAGACCGCTTATCACCCGTCCTGCTCCAACAAGATGGGTACCGACGACATGGCGGTGGTCGATGGCGCCGGTCGCGTGCACGGCCTGGAAGGCCTGCGCGTGGTGGACGCCTCCATCATGCCGATCATCGCGACGGGCAACCTCAACGCCCCGACCATCATGATCGCCGAGAAGATCGCCGACAAAATCCGCGGTCGCGCCCCGCTGCCGCGCAGCAACGCTGCCTATTACGTCGCCAACGGCGCCCCGGTACGGGGTACCCCGCTGCGTGACGTCAACGGTCAGCGCGCCGCCGAGCCGGTCCCGCAGCGCCGCAACCAGCCGGCCGCCTGATCCCAGGCAGCCGAACGCAAGAAGGGCGCCCGCGGGCGCCCTTCTTGTATCTGGCTCTTCGAATCGTCTGGCAACGGGCTCGGCAAGACAGCCCGCTCTTTCCCCTCTCCCCTTGGTAGAGGGCCGCCCAGCCCCTCACCTCACAGACAATCCTTCACCGCCGTCAGAATGGTCCGCGGCCGCAGTGGATTGTTGGCCATCTGCTCGCGCAACTGGATCCGCGTACCGCGCGACGCCGACCCGATGTCGATGATCGCCGCCGTGGCGCCCGGCACCTTGCTGTCCACCAGCACGCGCTGCCCGCTGCTGCCTTGCGGCTGGACCAGCACGTGCCGACCATCCTTCTCCAGGCCGGTCACCAGGCAGCCGCGATAGTCCTCGGCATTCTTGCCCGTCCGCAACTCCATCGGCGGATTGCGCTCGAGGTTCGCCTGGCTGGTACAACCCGCCAGAGCAGCGGCCAGGATGGCCAGGGTCTTCGTTCTCATGGGTGGCTCCTAACAAGCTCTTCACCCTATTTTAGCCGCCGCTGCCTTACGCTAGCCTTAACCGCCGCACATCCTTGGTTTACAAGGGCTTTTCCATGGCTATAATGGCCTCCCCCTTGCCGGTATAGCTCAGCTGGTAGAGCAACTGACTTGTAATCAGTAGGTCCCGGGTTCGACTCCTGGTGCCGGCACCATCTCCGATCCTCGCCATGTCGACTGATCACCCGCATCGGCTCTCCTTTCGTCGGATCCATCCGATCCCGCCCTACAGTTGCCTCCTATCATTCATGGTCACTGCCAAAAGCGGACCCGACCATGGCTCAAGTAATCAACCGTACATCCCCGCTTTACAAAGAAAGCTGCTTCGTCCAAGCGATCTACGCTGACGGAGCCGTATTGCGTGGTTCGGGCACGGTGGTAGGTACGAATGACGTTCTCACCGCGCTACATGTGATCTACAACACGGAGCACGGTGGATGGGCGACCCAGGTCATAGTCACACCGGGGGCCTTGGTCAACGGTAATAGTTTCTCGGCACCTTTAGGCACCTACTCCGCAGCCAGCTGGACGGGCTATTCCTCGAACTGGGACACCAACAACGACGGCACTCCCAGTCTCGCCGAATCCGGCCATGATCTCGCCTTGCTAAATTTCGATCTGAATCTGGCCAATCTGACAGGCAGTTTGGCGGTCACGGATGCCCAACAGAATTTCAACGGGACCATCGTTGGTTATCCCGTACGGGGCAACGGTCTAATGCAGGAGCAGGTAAACGCCACCTACCTGTCCAATGAATCCGTCTTTCGGGTCGATGGTGCTCTTGGCGTGGGAGCTTCAGGCGGGGCGCTCGTCGATTCCAGCCAGGGTAATCCGACCGTCAGCGGTGTGCTATCCGCGGGAGACAGTGCCTATACCTATGCGATCTACGCAGCGATGACCGGTGCCAATCTGAACTGGTGTCAGACCGCCGCTGCTGCCAACGATGCCTTGCTCGATGCCAGCAGTACGTACCGGCCAATGGGAGCCGGCATTTCAAGTGGTAGCGATCAAGATGACCGCCTGATACAGACTCGCCTCGCTTACGACTCGTCCAACTCCTCCTCCGTCTACGCCTATAAAGGGGCGGATAGTCTGATCATGCGTGGCGCTTACGCAGATTACACCCTTACCGCCAGGGGCGCAGGATTGCAGGTGTTGGACCACTACAATGGTGCCCATCTTTCACTATATGACGTCAATGCCTTGGTTTTTCAGGATCGAACACTCTATGTCGTGAGTGAAGAACAGGCACAGGTTGCGCGTCTGTACAGTGGTCTAGGCAGAACGCCCGACTTTGACGGATTACAAAACTGGTTGAACGCCCATGCGCACGGCATGAGCTTTCAAAACATCCTCTCCAGTTTCGCGCAATCCGCCGAATTTACTGCGCATTACGGTGACACCAGCAATAGCCAGTTCGTATCGCTCCTGTACGGCACCGTACTCGATCGGGCAGAAGACAGCGCAGGAGCGGCCCACTGGATCGCTCATCTCGAAGCAGGGCTCAGTCGGCAGGAGGCCATGCGGTTCTTCACTGATTCGCTCGAAAATAGCCAACGTAGCGAAGGCGATTCAGGCTATTTGCAGGTGGTCACTCACAGCGCCTGGTCAGCATACGACGTGTCGATCCAGCCCAATCTCGTTCTGGGTACAACGCTCTCCGATCAGCTCTACGAAGTCGACTTACTCCAGACAGACGAGGACGCCGTGCAGGTGTTCGGCTATAGCGGACTCGACGTTCTACATCTCACCGGTCCAGCAGGCAGTTATACGAGGACATCCGGGTTGCCGGGCGAGTCCAGCTTCACGCTCACTTCCGCGGCCACAAGGGCGGCAATATCTGCTCATGACGTCGAAGTACTGAATTTCACCGACGGTAATGTCTATGCGCTTACGAGTGACCAGGCTCAGGTGGCGAGGCTCTATACGGCATTCGATCGGACACCTGACATGGAAGGACTGCATGGCTGGTTAGGCGTGGCACATCAGGGAGAAGGTCTCGCCACCATCGCTCAAGGCTTCATGCAGTCCGCCGAGTTCGCCACACGCTACGGCAACCTGACCAACACCGATTTCGTCAACGCTCTGTATCTCACCGTGCTGCACCGTGAGGCCGAGGCAACGGGCGCCGCCCATTGGGTGGATAGCCTGGAGCGTGGTGCGACCCGCCTCGACACCTTTATGGCCGTCACCAACTCGTTGGAAAATCAAAATCTGACGCAGGGCGACGGAGGATTCATCCAGTTGATCGGTAACAATAGTTGGACCTGAGTGCCGGGAGAGGTGATCAACGTTCTTATCCCGCTGGATACACAGCGACGAGCTGCCGTTTCAGGGGTTCGAGTGCCCCGCCATAGCTGTCCGACCTCGCTATCATGGGCCTTTCCTATCATTTCATGGATGAACCATGATGCAGTTGATCACGGACCGCTCGGTCGCTCCCTACAAACAAGTCTGCTACATCCAAACCTACTTTCCGGATGGCACCGTCACCAGGGGCTCGGGCAGCGTCGTAGGGACCAACGATGTCCTCACCGCCCTGCATGTCGTGTTCGATGACACCCATGGTGGTTGGGCAACCAAGGTGATGGTCACGCCTGGCGCCTTCGTGGACGACAGTGACGGCAGCTTCTCAGCGCCTTTCGGAACCTATTCGGCGAGCAACTGGGTTGGTCGGACCACCAACTGGGATACCGATGGTGACCATTTGCTGACGATCAAGGAATCCGGTCAGGACCTTGCCCTGATTGGATTCGATGTCGACATCGCGGCGGCAACGGGGGGTGTTCTGACCGTAGGAAATTCTACCAGCAGCTTCCAAGCCACCCTGTTGGGTTATCCGGGGAGTCAACACGGCCTCATGCAGACCACCGGATCTGCCACGTCCGTCTATCCCTATGCCTCGGCCTATGACGTGTCGGCGGCTCTCGGGCCAGGTGCCTCCGGCGGCCCTCTGCTGGATACGAGCTCGGGAACACCTGTCATTGATGGCGTTCTTTCCGCAGGAGACAGCACCAGTTCTTACTATGCATCCACCGGCGGACAGAATGCGGCCTGGTATGCCCAGAGCGTATCTGGGAACGATAACCAACTGCTAGAAGGGTACCTGCATCGCCCGGTCGGGGCCGGTGTCACCAGTGGTAGCGACCACGATGACCTGATGTACGAGTATCAACTCTCTTATGTCAACAGCTCTGCCTCGGTATATGGATACAAAGGTGCCGATGCGCTGTTGATGGATCGCTATTACAGCAACTACCAGATCACCGTGGACTCGGTCGATGGCGGCCAGGTGCATGTCACCAATCTCGCCGATCAAACGCAGCTGTCACTGAACGATGTCAACGCGCTGGCCTTCCAAGACTGGGTGGTCTATTTCATGACCTCAGACCAGGCACAGATTGCGCGGCTCTATACGGTCTTTGGGCGTACTCCCGACTTCAGCGGCTTGAAGAATTGGGTAAACGCTTATGAACATGGTACTTCGTTCAATACCATCGCTTCTACATTCTCGCAATCGCAAGAATTCGCTAACCACTACAATGCCGTAGATAATCAGGGGTTCGCCTCTCAACTCTATAGCACCATCCTGGGGCGTACAGCGGACAGCGCCGGTCTGGCGAATTGGACTCAGGCCTTGAATCAAGGCCTGAGTCGCGGTGACGCCATGGTTGCGTTCACCAACTCCCAGGAAAGTATCAATCGAACGTCCGGCAGCGATGGATTCATCAAGATTGTCAGCCATAGCGCCTGGTCCGATACCGATACGGTCATCCAGAACGGCGTTGCGTTCGGTAGCCAGTACAACGACCGGATTCATGAGAATCAGCTCTATTTCGATGCAGGCAATAGTACTGAGCTGTATGGCTACCAAGGTGGCGACATCCTTTACCTGGAAGGCGCCTCGAATGGCTATCAGCGTAGCCTCGCTAGTCCCAATACTCTCAGCTTGAGCAATGTCAGCTCAGGCGACCGGATGCTACTGAACGACATAAACATGTTGAGCTTCACGGACAAGAACGTCTTCGTACTGACTGATGCCCAGGCACAGATTGCACGTCTCTATACGGTCTTCGATCGGGTACCTGATTTCGATGGTCTGCAAAACTGGCTGAACGCCAATAGCCACGGCGCAAACTTCACCAGCATTGCCAATGGTTTTGCGCAGTCACAAGAGTTCGCCTTACGCTATAACGCCGTGGACAATCAGGGCTTCGCCAATCAACTCTACCAGACGATTCTCGGGCGAGATGGCGAGGCGGCCGGCCTCGCTCACTGGACGCAACAGCTCGACGCTGGCCTGAGTCGTAGCGATGCAATGATCAATTTCACCAACTCTCAGGAAAATCAGCTCCTCACGGAAGGAGCCAATGGTTTCATCCAGATCGTCGGACAAAGTGACTGGGTCTAGTGGCTAGTTAAAAAGAACCCGCCAAATGGCGGGTTCTTTTTATCCAGGACGCGGATCATCCTTTTGCCACTTCCCCTTCCTTCACTCCGGTCTTGCGCTCCTCGCCCGGCGTCGGCACCGCCAGCCAACCATTGATCTTCTGGATGTCGGTGTCGCGGAAGCCGCCGCTCCAGCGCAGCAGTACCAGCTGATTGGTGACGAAATCGTACTGCGCCTGCAGATAATCCCGCCGGGCGCTGTATTCCTGCTGCACCGCATTGAGCACATCGACGGCGGTCGCCACGCCCAGGCCGAGCGAGCGCTCGCTGGCGGCGCGCGACTTTATCGCCGAATCCAGGGCGTTATGCGAAGAGCCGATCTTGGCCAGGTCGGCGGCGCTCTTCATATAGGCTGTGCGCGTTTCCTTCACCACCTGCCGGCGGATCGATTCGTACTCCTGCTCAGCGGCATCGCGCGAGCCATAGGAGCTGGCGACGCGGGCGCTGGTCGAGCCGCCGCTGTAGAGTGGAATCTGCACACTTATGGTGGCGGAATAGGTGTTGATGGCGGACGAGGCGATGACGTTGTCATAGGCGAAGTCGCTGCGCTGGGCACCAAGATTGAAGCTGAGCGTCGGCAGGTGGCCGGCCTTGGCTTCGGAGATACCGTAGTTGGCGGCATCCACCGCACGCTGCTTGGCCTCCAGCGCGGGATTGTTCGCCACAGCGGAATTCACCCATTGCTCTTCGTCACCCTGCGGCATGGCCAGCTGGGCTTTTTCGTTGAGTCGCTTGAGCGGTTGATAGACCGCACGGCCGATCAATTCGCCCAAGGCCTCGCGGGTCACCTGGATCTGGTTGCGCGCCTCGATCTCCTGGGTCTTCAGGCTATCCACCTTGGCGGAGATCTGCAGCACGTCGGTGACGGTGCTCATCTGCTTGTCGAACAGGGCCTGGGCACGATCCAGATTACGCTGGGTCGCCTTGCGCTCGGCGGTGACCAACTCGAGGGTATCTTCCGCCGCCAAGGCAGCGAAATAACGCTGCACCAGATCCGCAGCCGATTGGCTCTTGGCATCCGCGTATTGGGCACGATACTGCTCGGTGAGTTGTTCGTAGCGCTTGAAGCCGCGCCAGGCGGCCGCGTTATACAGCGCCTGGCTCAGGCTGAGGTTGTAGCTCTCGCCATTGTAATTGAGCGTCTGCAGGCCTTCTTCGCGTCGAACCCGGCTGGTGGAAGCCCCACCACTCAGCTGCGGAAGAACCTGGCCAAACGCGGAACGCTCCTGGCCCTCCAGGTTCTTCACCTGAGCTTCGGCTCCGCGAATGCGCGGGTCCGATACGGCACTGTCCTGGTAGAGCTTCCAGAGATCGATATAGTCCTGCGCGCCGGGTCCCTCGGACGTCTGTGCCTGTGCCAAGCTACAGCCACTCAACAGCAAGGCCAGAGCGATACGTTTACCGTTCATGGCTGCCCTACTCCTCGATCAGCGAGCGAGCCATCGCATTGCGCGCTGGCTTGAGCAGGTATTGCAGCATGGTGCGGGACCCGGTGTTGATCAGCACGTCGGCCGGCATGCCCGCGACCAGTTCGCGATGGCCCAGATCCTTACGACCCTGGTCGGTCAGCTTCACCCGGCCCAGGTAATAGGGCGTACCGTCACGCTCATTGGTGATGCGGTCGGCCGACACATAGATCAACTCGCCCTCGATGATGGGCGTGGTGGCATTGCTGAAGGCACTGAAGCGCACTTCCGCTTTGGTCCCCAACTCCACCCGGTCGATATCCTTGGGTTCGATGTGCACCTCGACGATGAGCTTGGCGGCATCCGGCACGATATCGAGCAGAGTGGTGCCTGACTGAACGACGCCCCCGATGGTATGCACCGCCAGGTTCATCACCATCCCGCTGACCGGTGCCTTGACCTCGGTCCGGTTGTACTTGTCCTGCAAGGCACCCACCCGTTCACGGGCCTCATAGATCCGCGACTGAGCATCGGCCAGCCGACCAGCCACGTCCGATTTGAATTTCTGGGTGGCCTGCAGGATCTGCAGACGAGTCTCGCCGATCTGAACCTTGGCCCGCGCGATGGAAGAACGGCTATCGGCAATCTCCGCCTGCAAACGGGAGAGGTTGCGCTCCTGATCGCGAAGGCGTTCGTTACTGACGAAGCCTTCCTTCAGCAGCCCGGTGAGGTCCTTGATCTCGCTGGCATAAGATTTGGCCAGGCTCTCCTTGCTGACGATGACGTCGTTGTAGCCACGGATCTGCTGTTCGAGTTCAGCGGCACGATTCTTCAGGACGTCGATCTCACCACGGCGAGCATCCCGCCCGGCCAGGAAGATCTGCCGCTCACTGGCCCTGGCCTCCTGGACACGCTTGTCCGCGGTTGGAAAGTCGCTCGCGCCAAAGGTGATGTCATTGGCATCGTCGCGCTCGGCGATCAGCCGTGCCTCTTGCGCCTGGGCGGCAATCAGCTGACCACGGGTCGCCTCCAGTTCCGAACCCGCCTGGGTGCTGTCCAGCACGATCAGCACGTCCCCGGCCTTCACTTCATCGCCGTCATGTACGCGCACTTCACGGACGATACCGCCTTCAAGATGCTGGACTGATTTGCGGTAGCTATCTACGGCCACTACGCCAGTAGCGACAGCGGCACTGTTTAGCGGCGCCAGAGCTGCCCAACCGCCGCCAACTCCAAATACCACGAAGAGAATAATAAAGCCCAGTCGACGCACAGGGGCATCGTTGACCTTCAGGCCTGCGGCCTCGGCTTCCAAGTAGACATCTTTCATACAGAGGCTCCTCCTGCACTACCGGGTTTGGGAGGCAAAGGAGTAACCGAGGCAGGATTAGCTACCGGCTGGGGCGCCCCAGACTGCTGAGCCTTGAGTTGGGCGAGCACCTGATCACGGGCTCCAGACATCACGATCTGGCCTTCGCTCAGCACCAAGAGGTTATCCACATAGGCCAGGGCGCTTACCCTGTGGGTAATGATGAAAAGCGTAGTGCCCTTCTGCTTGAGCTTGATCAAGGCTTCGCCTAGTGCTCGCTCACCCGCATCGTCAAGATTCGAATTGGGCTCATCGAGGATCACCAGCTTGGGATCGCCATAAATGGCACGTGCAAGACCTATCCGCTGCCGCTGCCCACCGGACAACGCACCGCCATGGGCACCAATTACGGTGTCGTAGCCCTGGGGTAGACGCAGAATCATCTCGTGAACGCCTGCAACTTGTGCGGCCTCTACGACCTTGGTGGCGTCCACTTCTCCGAAGCGGGCAATGTTGTCGGCGATAGAGCCTTCGAACAGTTCGATGTCCTGAGGTAGATAACCAAGGTGCGACCCCACGGCAGCGCGATCCAGATGGAACATGTCGGCTCCATCCAGCCGCACCTTGCCACTTTGAGCAGGCCAGATGCCAAGGAGGGCGCGGGCTAGGGTCGATTTACCCGCAGCACTAGCCCCTAGTACGCCTACTGAAGCTCCAGGTGGTGCACGAAAGCTGATGCCCTTGATGACCGGTGAGTGAGCACCGGGCGGGGTGACAATGATCTGTTCTACGGAAAGATCACCTTTCGGAACAGGTAGAGGCATCCGCTCTGGATCTGCTGGTATTTGCTGGAGCACGTCATTCAGACGAGCATATTGCCCGCGGGCAGCAACGAAGCCACGCCAATTTCCAATCATTTGATCGATAGGTGCCAAGGCTCGACCGACAAGAATGGAAGCAGCGGTCATCAACCCAGGGGTAATTTCGTTATTTATGACCAAATAGGCGCCCAAACCGAGCACAAATGATTGAAGCAGCATCCTCCAAGTACGAGAAGCATTTGAAATAGCCCCCCCTTTCTCGCTGGCCTGAGCCTGTAGAGAAAGCACCTTGTATCCCCGAACTTTCCAACGCCGTAGCAGACTGGGCAGCATGCCCATAGAGTTGATCACTTCGGCATTGCGCAGACTTGCACTCATCATCCCCAGAGCTGCACCGTTTTCGCGATTCGCTTCGAGCAACTGTTTACTGGTTGCCCACTCGTTAGCGAAGGCGAAAATCACTGCTACCACTGCACCTATAACCGTTAACCATCCAAACCATGGATGGAAGTAAAACATAAGCCCTACATATATCGGAATCCAAGGAACATCAAAAAACGCAAACAAACCGCTACCAGTGAGGAACTGCCTCAAACCAGCGAGATCACTCATTGGCTGTGCAGAAATGCCTACACCGCTGGTATACAAAGACTGCTTGAAGCTTGCGTTGAAAACGCGCTCGCTTAACAAAAGATCCAACCTTGTAGAAATGCGGATCATTATCCGGGAGCGAATCCATTCCAGCGCTCCATATACCGACATTAAAAATACGACAATAAGTGTCAGCATGATCAAAGTTGTAACACTTCGACTACTAACTACACGATCATAAACCTCGAGCATGTAGAACGAAGGGACTAGCAAAAGCAAATTTACAAACAAGCTAAAAAAGCCAACATAAAAGAAGCTGGTCTTCGAAGAAAACAACGCCTTCTCTAATTCCGTTTTGTTTTTCCTGATCATTACACACCAAATAAGCTAAGCACTATCCCTATCTAAACGATAAGCTTTATGCTAGACAAGAAGACAGTTTACTGACCACATGAGAAAACATAAAATCATCAAATGGATCATTAAATCCTATTGCACCAACATCACTTCGAGCAAAAAAATCGACAACTGTTACCCTGGCAAATTTTTTGGCGACCTCAAAATATGGAAGAGATGCAGCAATATTTCTGTGTAGATTGAAAACTATAGCACGGCAAGCTTTTCTTTGAAGCGCATTATCTAAACGAGAAATTTCTTCACCCGAAGGATTCCGACCTAAATATATTAGCCTAGCATCCGAATTATTTAGAGCCAACCTAAATCTTTCAATACACCGCACAAAATAGGCATAATCTTTTTCAATCAATGGATCATGATGATTGAAAACAAACTTTACACCAAAATTTTCCAGATAAAATTGATGATCACACAAGTTAGCATCTTTTTCTGACCTTTGATCAGCCCCCACAGAACGATAGTAGCTTCCATCTAAAAAAGTTGAAAAATCATCCTCAACACAGTGTGAAACCATATCTAAACTTGAAAAAATCCAATCAAACGGAGTAGAGCACTTTCTTTGATTAAATTTTTTCAAGATACTCGCAGTTGCACAATGGTCACCAATGCTGAAATAGCTATAGCTACTATTGTGCAATGTCGACGCAAGGCCGACTAAGAAGTCATTGATTACATATTTTCGATACTCTTCACTCCTGGCAAAGTCTCCCGCAACTTCGGCTAATCGTTTTGCGTCCAGTGGATCCTGAATCGATAGCATATTACTACTGAAGCCTGATTCATCAGGCTCTCTATTTAAAACGCTCAAATACAACTGAGAAATAAAATCTTTTTTAAAGTCATTTCCAGTCATAGATTCACCTTAAGAGCAATAGGGCAACAGTAACTGAGAAACTTCATTATACTGTCGGCGGAGGTCACTTTTTAATTCATCTGAAAACACTAAAGGCGTAAGACTCAGCCACTTCTCAGATGCAATATAAGTCAACAACTCATTGTTCGTCCCTGACCAATAAGAGTTAAAAAAACCTCCTTCACACAAAAAGTCCTTTATCTTCTTTGATCCGTATCCAATTATAGGAACACCTGCCTTAATAGCTGCCGCGCAACCATGAAACCTCATACTTATCAAAGCAGCACTATCTAATATAAGAGAATATAAATCTTCAGTTGTAGTGCAAATTATGCAGCCAGGAAACTCTTCGATAACAGACGATTCTAAAGGATGATGAGGCTCCAAAAAAATGACTCTAAAGCACTCTTTGTTAGCCGCAGAATAAAGTCTTGAGATACCGTCAATGAATTCTTGATGAGATTCATTTAACGGATACCTCAAAACTATATCCAAGCGTTCTTTCCTATTGACTTGAACTGATGAGTTCTGAATGCAGTAATAGATCACGGGATCGCAAAGCTTAGTCACGCCGCACTTGTATTTACTTAATGCCAGCACGGACTCTTCATCTCTTGCAGTAGCAACACAAGATCCGCGCAAAAGTGCGTCGTATGCGAAATTAAAACTCTCATCGCCCGTATGTTCAGTGCTAGCTCCTACCGACATCAAAGCATAAGGCGTTTTTGTAGCAATCAAAGCATCGATCCAACGAATATCAGCTAAAGGGAAATGCTCAACACCAAAAAGCCCGCCCCCACCAATTAAAATCAGCTGAAAAGAAGCTAAAAAATCAAGATCACAAATTGCCTCGCGAGGTAATTTTTTACCCTTGAAGCTATAATCACCTACGGCTTGCCAAGACACGGAATATATTTGATCAAAATCAAATCCGAGGGTTGATACATAGTTAGCCAAAAATTGAGCTTGGTCGCTATCTCCGAGATTTCCATTCCCATAAGCACCAAACAAAAGGACACCTTTTCTTAAAGGAACTTTATCACCAAGCGAGGCCACTTGATTATCAATACGGTCAACAAGTCTCTGTCTATATAGCCTCTCAAAAAACTCGTCAGCGGCCAAAAAATCTTCGACATTAGACAACAAACTTTTCGAAGCCAACTTTTCATCTATCACATGTTGACTTTCTGGCGGCCTTTTTAAAAAAAGATCATAGAGCAAAAATATATCAGCCTCATTAGGTTTCATTTCCCACTTTTTTGTCGAGAGAAGATTACCAAATATTCCCAGAGCTTCTTCAGATCCCAAAACACTGATGCGGGCCAGGTCAAAGCTCATATTCATAAGCTGGTCAATAGCCTGCTCGTTTTCAGGCTCACGACCTAAAATGCACCTATAAAGATAAATGGCATCTTCTCTCGACAATTTCATCAAAAGCTCCTGACATCCGGTCGACTTACCTTAGTAACCTTACCGAACGACTCTACATATTCGAGCCGAGATAATAAATCGTCGTTCTCGCAAATCATAATAGAAATCAAGCCAATTCCTATTATTCTCGAGTCGGCTTTATTGCTCTCCAAGCTCAAGTCGGTCATTTTATGATTGATAAATTCAATACACAGAAAATTTCCGTGCGACTTCGGAGCAACAAACTTAAAAACCTCTTTACCTCTAGAGAATGCTGTCTGAGCGAATTCTCGACCATTTAACCGAACGCTGAAATTAGTACTTTCAGAAGGCCTCGTACATTGAATATAAACAGCTAAATCTTTTTCGGTAGGGTTTATCGGTACATTCAATGCTACCTTTTTTTGCAAACTCCAAATACCCCAATCCTCAAGAGCTCCCCAACCCTGACCTGAGCGAAAAACACTGCTATCCAAAATATACTTGTCAAAATACAGCTTCGAGTTCTTCCGAAAACTATATACAGAACCGAACTCCGCCACTACCAAATCCTTAGGAGATATAGCAGCTGAAGATGCAATGTCCTTTAAGGGGTTTAGAATAGCCAATGCGACATCAAGCCAAGTTTTCCTTTTAAATTCGGAAATGACTAATGCTTCTTTCTCCTGCAAAAAGTCTTCTTCAAGCAGAGACTTAAATTTATTAATATAATCAGATTTATTACCTGACTCGAAGTAGACAGCAAGCTCACCTCCTGCTTCGGTGAGCGAGGTGTTATCCGCAACCAATGGGACTTTACCACAAGCCAAACTTTCACTGACTGGTAATCCCCACCCTTCATAGTAAGAGTTATAGGTTGTAAATCGGCAGGCTTTATAAAGCACAGCCAACTCTGAATCGCCGATATTGGAAAGAACGCGTACTTTGCGCTGAAGTATCTCGCTGTTTCCAAGCCTAGACATCGCAGCTTCATTCAGCCAGCCAATCTTGCCGACGCAAACCAGATTAGGAACATTGTCAATTCCTAGGCCTCTTACCATCTCAAGCCAAGCATCGAAAACAAATAGATGATTTTTTCGACTTTCAATAGTACCCACGAAAAGAACAAAGGGCTTTTCCAAAATTTCCATAATTACGTCGGAACACACTATGTTTTTTTCTTGTGTTTGCTCCAAAAAAATAGGAATCGCATCTAGCGTGCAGACGTGAGGCGATATTTTACGTCCATGTACTTGTAGCGCCAGAGCGCTCAAATCGGAAGCTGTTTGTTTGGAATTTGCCAAAAAGTCATCGGCATACAAGATGACGTTATGAATCCAAGATATGAAATCTTTTACCAAACCCTCTGAGCAATGCTCAGGCACCTTCAACGGAATAATATCATGGATATAAGGAACGTATTTTATATTATATTTTCGCTTGGCCTCTGCCACAGTCGAAAAATAACTAGGAATCCACCAAGATGTCCCTAGATTCACCACCACGGCTCCTTTTTCGAAAGAAGCCTCCTTTATCCGCATCAAATAATTTTCTAATTTATTCAGGATGGCTCGCCAAGCGGGATCATCCACATCAGATGAAGTGCCTGCCAATACGGTCATTTCTTTGAACAGTTCTTTCGGAATCGACTTCCAATTAGCGCCATCTGCCTGCATGGAAATTATCGAAACTTTCGAATCCTCGATAAGAGCACTCACAACCTCGATTTGAACTCGCTGAATTCCCGTTGGCGCTCTATTGTGCTGGAAGTATTGGACAAGATCACTGATATCAAAGCAGACACCGGACAAAGGCGCTCCGGAGCTTCCAACAGCAAACTCAAGCGATCCGCCGTTCAAAATATAACCTGAGTTTTTTTCTACAATGTCAATTCGACCAGACAGCTGATTAGAAGGAATAGGCAATTCAAAGCCGTATGATCCAGACCCTATATTACTATCTTTCAAATCCTGACGAAATATGGTTGCCTCTACATTGGCTAAGATCTGTCCATTTTTCTTCGCCACTACTATGCAGGAAGACTCCAAATCGCTTCTATTTACCAACCAACCGGTGACCTTGCCAGCCGAATAACCATCGACATGTCCATAGTACTTATTGCTCATAATTAACCCCCATAGCTAAATTATTAAAGATAAATTCCAGGCGCTTCTTATAGCGCTCTTTACATTGACTCAACGAAAACGGCAGCTCGCCGACGCTGGTGTCTTTCTTAACACCCTCGAAGAACAAATCCTTCATCTTTTGTGCAGCATCAAGCACATCAACCTCAGCCCAGCGCCCAAGAGCATAGGCATATTCACCCTCTTTTACCGGCTCAAAGGTATGACGAGGAAATATAGTATTTTCAGAGTTACAAAACTCCATATTGCCAGAATGACCTGTCGCGATGACGTGCAATCCTAGCTGTAGCGCTTCCGCAACGTTTCTTCCATAACCTTCAGCTCGGTGAAATGATAAAAAGCAGTCACAACTCCTGTAAAGCTGGCACAGGCGTCCCTTAGTGAACGTCTCTTCTATTATGAAGATTCTTTTGTCGCTACTAGCAGCCGACTTTACGTCCTCCCACATTTGATCAAACACTTTTGGAGCATGGACCTTTATGACCAACCCAACTTCGCCTGGAGAGTATAAAGACGGAGGAAAAGCTGCCCAAAAGGCTTCCAAGCAAGACTTGGGATTTTTCCGATAGGATGATGAGCCCAGATCGAATACAAAAACAAATAAAAATGCCGTACTTGGGAGACCAAAATCGTCACGAGATACTTTCTTATATTCGGGAATTGTCACGGCCAAAGGCATTATCATGACAGGCTTCTTTGAAGTATGGGCTACTGCATCGTAGATATATCTAGATGACACCCAAATCTCGTCAACGAGATCGATATACTTCAACCATGCCACTGGCCAGGCTTCAAGCTCCCATGGCCAATAGCCCACATTATAGTGACCTGAAAAAGTATCTTTTTCGGAAGACACCAATTGTCTGGCTGTTTCTGGAGCGGTCATGCAAAAAATGTTGACCGCCAATGACGGATCGTAAGCGTCTGGCTCAGAGTACTCATTAAAATCCTGCGGATGGTTTGGGCCAGGATCGAAATTTACTCCGGCAACAGAAATACCGGACTCCTTGAGCGCTTTATAGGTGGTTCGAAAATCCTCACCTATACCTGAAGCACCATATGCATAGCCAAACACATTCACGCCCTTTCTTTTAGGGCCGACGCATTTTTCTTCTTTTTTGGCCTCGTACAACCAGCCGAAGTCGTACTCCTTCAGCAAGTGATGGGAAAACCACAGAAGAAGCTCCGCCCTGCGGCTTGGCAAAGGAAAGACATCCTGAAGATCACGCCTTGAGGCGTATACGACTTCCTCGAGATGCGTCAACCCGCAAGGCTCTGGCTTTTTTTCTAAAAGCTT
This sequence comes from Pseudomonas sp. Pso3, assembly GCF_055393275.1. Lineage (NCBI taxonomy): Bacteria > Pseudomonadati > Pseudomonadota > Gammaproteobacteria > Pseudomonadales > Pseudomonadaceae > Pseudomonas > Pseudomonas sp. Pso3. The sequence continues at coordinate 4,727,495 of NZ_AP043687.1, forward strand.
TCTTTTGAGGCTATTGCTACGCTTTAGCGATGGGTACTCGTTGACACCATTGAATACTAGCCATGCCAAAAATTCTGTAGACCATTCACTGTGAACGACTGCGAACGTATCTATCAGATCGGGACGGATGTCAAAGAGTAGCGTGACCGGGTCCATATCTTTAGTCTGCATCAGACGCCTTACGACCAGTGCTCACTCCGCTATAAGTACCCAAGGCCCAATCGGCGTTCAGGGAAGGGCTGTAGCAGAAATCAAACTGGTATTTGATTCCCCATCGATCCAGCAGCAACTGCTGCTCTCTCTTGGATCGCGCGGCCTTGTCCGCCGAGGAGTCCTTCCCCCGGCTCGCCGATTCCGCATGAATCAACTCAGCGAATGGCGTCCAGAGAATCTTCAGGCCGAGCTCATTGATGCGCAGGCACATGTCCACGTCGTTGAAGGCGACGGGGTGCCGGACCTCGTCCATCCCTTCGATCTGCAGATAGAGATCACGCCGCAGGATCAGGCAGGCGGTAGTACAGGCGCTCTGGCGGCGGACAAGGTGGTTGAAGCCCAGGTAGCCCGGATCGTTGCGCATCCAGTTGTTGCCCGTGTGGGCAGCCAGGCCGTTGATGCCGATGACGACGCCGGCGTGCTGGACCATGTCGTTCTTCCACAACAGCTTGGCGCCTACCGCGCCAATGTCGGGGCGTACGGCCAGGCTCAGCATTTCCTTGAGCCAGTCGGGATGCAGGATCTCGATGTCGTTGTTGATGAGCCCTATGTATTCGCCCGTGGCGAATTCGATACCGACATTGTTCAGGGTGGCGTAGTTGAAGGGATAGGGATGCGGCAGGATGCGAACGCCGCGCCCCTTGAGTTCGTCGAAGTAGGCGAGCGTTTCGGGATCGCTGGTCTGGTTGTCGACGATGATGAGTTCCAGGTCCGGGTAGTCGGTCTGGGTCAGCAGGCCTTCCATGCAGGCATGCAGGAGCTGGTAGGCATCCCGGGTGGGGATGATCAGGCTGACCTTGGGCAGACGCTCGGGCAGTGGCCAGTGGGTGCGTAGCGTACCGGGCAATTTGGACTGACGGCTCAGACGGGTACCCGGACGCAGCTTGTCCACCAGCCAGGTCAGGCGCTCCAGGCGCTGCGGCTTGCCGGCATCGCAGCCGGCCGGCGTAGCGGGACTGTTGGCACTGCGATGGCTGAGCACCTGGGTCACGCGAGCAACGCCCAGCCTGTCTTGCTCCGTGGCCAGGATAAGGGCGGCGAGCACCCCTTCCTGATCGCGTGGCAGCTCGGGCGCTGCGTTCAGCAATCGGACGGCGCGCTGGATGATGTCGCGGCCAAACAGGGCACCGGCGGTAAAGAGATCGGCGCCCAGGTAGAGGTCCAGATCCCAGCTCGGTTTGAACCAGGGGTTGCTACGCTGGCCATCCGCTGCGTCCTGATCGCTATCGGCGAAGGCCCAGGCCACTTGCTTGCCTGCCTCCTTCGGTTGCAGCGCCAGCGCCAGTTGGTCGAGGGCGTGGGGCAGCAGACGACTATCCAGTGGCTGGAGCAGCACGGCGTCGGCCCCCTCCTCCAGCAGCAGCTGCAAGGAGGTGGATACGTCAGCGGGGTCGGCAACAGCCTGGGCGAAGGGCCGCAGGCGTTGTTGACTCAGGCTGTCCAGGCACGCCTGCCGCTCGGTTTCACCGGCTTCGCCATGGAGCAGAACGGCGATCCTGCGACCCGTCACGGCTTGTGGGTACTCAGGGGCGCGCTGGTAGTGAGCGAACCACTCTGGGTAATGGCCGAAGCCGGCACTACGCGGACAGCGCTGGTCGTAATCGCGCGCCAGGCGAATGAGCAGGTCGCGGGGTGCCGGGTCGGCCTGCTCCGGCCAATGGGCGGCCACCAGGGCGCCGAGTCCTTCGGCGTGGCAACAGACGGTGATGGGGCTGCCGTGCAGCGGTCGGCCTTGATCGTCTTCGATATGCACCTCGCGGCGCTCGCCGTCGCCGAACTGCCAGGGCAGCTCCAGGCTATAGCCATGATCGGCATCGGCGCGATAGATGAGTGCCGGATGGTGCAGATCCGCCAGGCAACGGGCGACGATCTGATCGCCCAGGCGCGCCCGTACCTCGACGTGACGTCCCGGGGTGGTGTCATCCCAGATCCAACCCGCTACGACAAGGCCACCGCCGTACCAGACCTGACTACCCGGCACCTGGGACTCGCCCTTGACAGGCTTCTCGTTGGGTAGCTCCAAGGGCTCGCCGATCCAGGGGCCCTCGTTGGCCAACCGAACGGCGATACGCCGAGCCCCGCTGAGCCAGGCCGGTTGCAACTGGAGGGCGAAGCCATGAAAGCCGTCACCAGCCAGCGGATCGTGCTGATAGGTGTCCGCACGTACCAAGGCCACGCACGCCCCATCGATGACGACTTCCAGCGCCAGACGCAGATCGGGCTGGGCAGGATCGAAGGCCCAGCCCTCGAGCACGTTGCCGTGAAGACCCTGGATCTGGCCTTGCACGGTGACCAGGGCGGGAGCTTTGGAGAGTTCAGTCATGGAGAAACCTGTCGGGAAGGGCGTCGCCTAGCAGGGCATTCAGGGGCGCGGGCAGCAGACCGAGGGGATGGGCGCCCACTTCGGTCGCGACCACCCCTGCGGGTGCATAAAGGGGCAAGGCGGTATGCCGGGCAATTTGAGGTGCGAACCAGGCACTGGCTGGTGCGGCCTCGAGACTCAAGACCAGGGTACAGCCGGCCAAGGCAGGTATCCGGGACCGGGCGATACCAGGTAACTCGATCAGGGGGCTGACATTGCCACTGGCGACCAGGCTCCTTTCCCAGGGCGTGCGCTCTAGGAGCAGGAAGCGACAGGCCAGGCCTTGCCGCCGGCTCAGACGAACCAGCTGCAACCACGCCTGGGCCAGTCGTGGATCCGCGAGGGAATCAGCGATCAGGATATTGCCCAGGCGCGGGGTCGGTGGCTGGTCGAGCGACGCAAAAGACGCGCTCGCCGCAACGGGGACCTGGGGATTGCTCATCAGCAGCGCGGTGGCCAGCGCGGCGAAGGTCACGCGCTGCTCGCTAGCTGCCTCGCGAAAGCCAGTGGCTGGGAAGCCGGTATCGGCGGCCGGATCGATCAGGCGATAGGGCACGTCGAGCCGCGCGGGCAGGGTCTGCAGCAATGCAGGACAGCGCTCGGGCTGAATGTAATCCAAGGCGCTAGGCCGCAACCGTTGCAGGTCCGTGATCAGCTGCTCCATTTCCAGGGGTAGACGGTAGTCAAGGAGCACCGGCAGCCCCTGGCCGTGAACCCGCAGGCTGACTCCCAGCTCGGCATCCGTCTGCCGAAAGGCGAGGACAAAGGCAGGTTCGTCGCCACCCAGCGCTGCGAGAAGATCGAGCCGGTCGGCCGCGATGATCGTCGCGCGGGTGTTGGCCGACGCCAGTTGGGCGCCGAGCTCAGGGAGTCGCTCGCGCTGGAGCCGCTGGCGATAGGGCTTGAGCGGATCGTGACGATAGAAACGCTCGAAGGCACGTTCCGCGCCGGGGTAACGCTGGCGCAGGATGGCGTTGTTGAAGGCTACCCGCTCGAGCTTTTCCGCACCGAAGGAAACGCCGCCGCGGTGCGCGACGAAGACCCGCTGCGCCGCCACGTGCCGCCAGCCCTGGGCCTTGGCCCTGAGGCACCAATCGGTTTCCTCGCCATAACCGCGCTTGAGCTGGATCTCGTCGAGCAGGCCGACCTGCTCCAGAGCGCGACGCTTGATATAGAAGCAGAAGCCACAACCTACTTCGATCTCGGGCGGTGCCGAGAGATCGCTGGCCGCCTGGCGATGCAGGGCACGCTGTTCGTCCAGCGTGGGCATGACGTGGCTCTTGCGGCTTTCCGGGAAGCTGAGCAGCTCGCCGTTGTTGCTGAAAGGTGTCGCGGTGGCTACCTCGGCTGCGGAGTAGGCCGCTTCACGCAGCCTGTCCAGCCAGTCATCGCAGACGCGCGCGTCGGCGTTCAGCCATACCACGTCGCGCGCACGATGCAGGGCCATGCCCCGATTCATGTTGCGGATGAAGCCCAGGTTGGCCGGGCTGCGATGGAGTTCGATCCGGCCCGCCTCGGCCAATTCGCGCAGCGCCTGGCTCAGCTCGGGCTCGGGGCTTTCGTCGTCCAGTACCACCACGTTCATCGGGGTCTGGTTGGCGTCCAGGCTATCGAGCACGCCCTGGATACAGGCGAGCGATGCCTCGCGCCCCCGGAAAATGGGAATGAGCACATCCACGACGGGGTCGATGGATTCCACCGGCGCTTCAACCGGAATGGGCCGTAGCGCTTCGACGGCCGCCAGCGGACTGCCCAGAACCTCGCTGCCATCCGCCCAGCACAGGCGCACACGGCCGAGCGGAGCAGGCAGACGGAGGCGAATGCCACCATGACGCCCGCCATTGATCGACTTGGCCAGTAACGGACTGGGTAGGTTGGCGACGATGGTCTGTTGACGATCACCCAGTTTCAACGTGAGTTTGACCGGCGTTTGTGGATGCCGGGTATCCAGCACCCAGCCACGGATTTCCTGGGTGGCCGGATCGAACTCGACGTGTCCCCAACGCCGAGGCGGTAGCTGCTGCAACAGCACGGCGAGTTCGTCGGCGCTGTTGACGTAGGGCAGTTGCTCGACCAGTCGCGCCGGTTTGACGCCAGGTAGCGCGATGAGTGCACGCAAGCGTAATAGCCGAACCGCAGGGGTATTACGGGCAGGATTGGCCGGGTCGGCGAGAAAGTCGTAGGCGGCTTGGGACTCGCCCTTTTGCAGGAGCACGTGGGCGAGCAATGCTGCCGTTTCGCCCTGCCGTGCCAGGCTGGCGTTGGCGTTGGCTTCGGCCAGGGTCAGGAAAGCCTGATCCAGCGCGCCTCTGTTGAGCGCCGCAAGACCGGCGGAGACCAGCGCTACCGGGCGCTGATCGGGAATCTGGAGTGCCAGCTCGAGACGACGTTGAGCCTCGTCTGACTGTCCGGCCTGGAGCAGAGCCTGATAGTGCTCCATGAGTGTCGATTGGCTCATGGGCAGCGGTCTCCGCGAAAAGCCAGGTGGATCAGAAGGCTACTGGTTTGAAAAAGACTTCCGGCCCTAGGGCCGGAAGTCTTGTCTCAGGTCAACGAAACGCCGTTAGACCTGGCCGGTGACCAAGATGACGCTGGTGTCGTGAGTCTGAGCCTCCGCGGAACCCACGATGCCGATAGCGACATCGGCGCGGGTGCCACCGGTAGCCAGCAACTGGGCCCAGGTGACCAAACCTTCGGCGTCAGCGGTACGGTCCAGAACGTTGCTGTACAAACTCTGGATGTACTGGGCATCGCTCAAGTTACCCAGGCTGGCGAATTCGGCAGAACCGAGGAAGCCGTTAGCGATGGCCTTGAGATCACCGCCGTTGCCAGCGAACGCCTCAGTCCAAGCCTGAGCACCACTGGCATCGGCGTTGCGATTGAACAGACCTTCGTACAGCCGCAGAACAGTCGCTTCGGACTGCGACGACGCAATAGCGACAGAGCTGGTGCCCGAAGTATCCGTCACGAACTGCACGTTGCTGAGCGTCACGGTACCCGTGCTGCTGGTCAGTACCACCGAGTTGCTGGTCGAGGTCACGGTGTAATCCGCCAGGCTTCCACTGACCCTGACCACATCGTAGCCGGTACCAGCGTCCACGATGTCGTTGCCATTTCCGGTATAGATCAGGTCGGCGCCGGCACCAGTGCTGACGGTGTTGTTGCCACCATTGAGGATGACGACATCATTACCACCAGCAGTCGTGATCTTGTCATTACCCGCGCCAGCATCCACCAGGGTGTTGACGTTATCGGTCACGGCAATGATGTCATTGCCCGAGCCGCTGATGATCGCGCGATTGATACCACTGGCATCGACGGTGGCCTGAGTGGTGACGGCGTTGCCCACGGTGAAGGTGACGTTGGCGGCCGAGTTGATCAGGAACACCGAGGCGTTGGCCAAGGTCGGGCCAACCGGAATGTTAACGTCGGTACCAGCAGCACCAGCCACATCCAGGGAGACGAATTCAGGAGTCTGCAGAGCGCCAGTGACCGGGTCGACGGTCAGGCTCAGCGACTTGCCGTTGTAGCCAGCGGCAGTGACGGTGGAGTTGGACACGTCCAGGTCCAGGAGGTCGGCAATGACGCTCTTGGTGGTGACGTTCAGCGAAGTGGCGGCCAGAGCAGTAGTGAAAGCAGCGGACGTAATGGCGGCATCGTATTGCATGAAAAGAATCTCCTAGGTCGCGCGTCAGGTGGTGACTTGCGCGTAATGAAGCGGGATTTGGGTGAGATCTTCCCTGGGAGACTGGTAGCGGGCAGCGTTCATCTCGATGCGGGGGGTGATCGATACATGTAGAGCGACGAGCTTGGCCTGCCCCTGTTGGGCAGTAACTTCCTGGCCGTCCACGAGGTCTTGCGGATCACATCCGGCAAAGACCGCCTGGGCATCCAGAACGTATTCGGCGCGGCGTGGCCCGACCAGGGCCATGGCCACCGCAGTGATGGGCGCGCGCTTGCCGCGCGAGCCGGAGAAATTGCCGCTGAGCACAGCGGGCTGCAAGACATCGGCGACCTTGCAGCTGTAGGCGATATCCACACCCTGGGGCTTGTTCGGCCAGATGATGGCGAAACCTTCGAGGCGGGCTTCCTGTTCGGTATTGCCCACCCACTCGTGGGCCGTGACGTCCCCTTTGGCCTGAACATGACCGAGGAGCTCGAGCAGCAGGGGGCTGCCATGCCGCTCGGCCCGCGCTGCCGCTTCCAGCGCCTGGCTCGCGACGACGGGAGCCTGCTGCTGTTCGGGACGAATGATGTCGACGGAGGTATCGATCCGATCGACGCGCAGGTCGACCTTGCGTACCGGCAGATCGGCACGCTGATATTCGGTGATGAGCAGGGTGCCGGCGCCGTTCTTGACGCGCACGATCAGGGTGTCACCCAGACGGGAGAGGGTATTGCGGACGACGGTTTCGCCTGGAAAGAAATCGACCGAGCTCTTGCCGATGGGGGCAGGCTGCAGGCTGATGAGGCAGGGCTGCTCGGCGTTGTCCTGGGAGGCATATCTGAGGATATACATCCCGGGCTCGAGAGTGAGCAGCCGAGTCTTGAAGGTGAAGGGTGAATCGTCCATGTGATCCATTGCGCCCGTGACCGATATCCTTAAAAGTCCCGGATGCGCACACCCGAGCCTTGGTCAAGTGCCAACACTATCACACTTTAACTGTGACGATGCCAGCTTCTTGACGAGGTCAGGATAGAAGAATTTCGTCGAATCTCAATCGAAAATCGTAATACCAGTCTACCGTTCGGCAAGAAAGTTCAATCGCTTTGATAGCAAATTGCCACATAAAAGGCAGACTACTGCCCAATTTGGCCATTCCTATCATGCTGCGTTAAACCTGCATACTAGACACCTGTGCTAGGGTGCGTACTTTTTGGGCCAGCCTCGCTCATGCGCATTTTGCATGTCTTCAAGACGTATCTACCCGATACCCATGGTGGGATCGAACATGTCATTCGCCAGATGTGTCTGGCGACAAGAAGCTTCGGGATCGAGCATCGGGTCCTGACGCTGAGCAAGCATCCCGACCCCGAACGGCTCGAGGTGGACGGCATACCCGTCCGCCGGGTGAAGCAGGACCTCGACCTCGCCTCGACCGGACTTTCCCTGGCTGCCTTCCGCGCCTTCGCCGAGGAAAGCCGCGCTGTCGACCTGGTGCATTTTCACTTCCCCTGGCCGTTCATGGACGTCCTGCAACTGGTGATACGGCCAGGCAAGCCCTATGTGGTCAGCTACCACTCGGACATCGTCAAGCAGCGCCATCTGCTCAAGCTCTATTCACCGCTGATGCACGGCTTCCTGGGCAAGGCGTCTCGCGTGATAGCGGCAACCGAGCCCTATCGCCGGTCCAGCCCTACCCTGCAACGCCTGGGTAGCAAGGTAAGGGTGATTCCCTATGGCCTGGATCCAGCCAGCTATCCCGAGGCGGATCCACGGCGCGTGGCGAGCTGGCGCGAGCGTCTCGGCCCCCGCTATCTGCTGTTCGTGGGGGTATTGCGCTACTACAAGGGGCTGCACCTGCTACTCGAAGCGCTTCAGGGGCTCGACTATCCGCTGGCCATCGTCGGCGACGGACCGGAAGGCGAAGCCCTTCACGCGCAGTGCGAGCAGTTGGGTCTGAAGAACTGCCATTTCCTGGGACGTCAGAGCGAAGCAGACCTGGCAGCGCTTTATGCCGGCTGCGAAAGCTTCGTCTTCCCGTCGCACCTGCGCTCCGAGGCCTTTGGCATGGCGCTATTGGAAGCGGCCATGTACGGCAAGCCCATGCTCAGTTGCGAGATCGGCTCGGGCATGAGCGAGATCAATCTCGACGGCGAGACCGGGATCGGCGTACCGCCCGAGCCTGCTGCCCTGCGTGCGGGGTTGATCACGCTCTGGCAGGATGCCGACCTACGGACCCGCTATGGCCAGGCCGCTCGGGCGCGCTTCGACACGCACTTTCGCAGCGAGATCATGGCTGCCGAACTGATCGGGGTCTATCGCGAAGCCCTTGGTTGAACCGGATCGCCTAACGTCCTATCAGGGCTAGGCGATAGACCTCGAGCGTTCGGGCGGCACAGGCGTCCCAGGTGTAGCCGCGAGCGCGTCGCTCGCCGTCGTCGACCCGCTGCTGAACGCCCAGGGGATCGTCCAGAACCTGCTGCATCGCCTGGGCGATAGCCCCAGGCTCACGCGGGTCGGCCTGCAAAGCCGCCTCACCCACGACTTCTGGCAGCGACGTGGTGTTGGAGCAGATCACCGGGCAACGCGCGGCGAAAGCCTCGATCGCTGGCAAACCAAAACCTTCGAACAACGACATGAATACCAGCGCCGCCGCACTCTGCAGAAGGGCGATCACCTCGTTCTGCGGTAGATACTCCAACCACTTCCCTTCGCCTCTGGCCTCCAGCGCGCGTAACTCGGCGACCAGCGCCTCGGCACGCCAACCATTGCGGCCAACGACTACCAGCGGATGGCGTTTACGCAGTACTTCCGGCAATCGAGCATGGGCCGCAAGAACGGCGGTGAGATTCTTGCGTGGTTGCAGCGTTCCAACAAATAGAAAGAAGCCAGGCTCCAGGCCATGTCGCGTCAGCACCTCCAGCCGCGCGGCCGTGGATTGCCGGCTGAAATAACGCGCATCTACGCCCAAGGGGGTTACGTGAACCCGGTCCTCGGGAAGTTTCAGGATTCGGATGATATCCAACCGACTGCTTTCGGAGATGGTGATGACCTGATCAGCCCAGCGGACGCTCCGGTTGAACAGGCTGCTCTTCAATGCACGCAACCTGGGAGTGACCCACTCAGGATGCAGTTGCGGAATCAGATCCATGACGGTAGCGACCAGGGGTATGTCTTTCAGTCGCGGGATATGATGATCCAGCGCGTGAAAAACCTCGACCTCCGCCGCCAGTCGGCGGCTGATGCTACGATCCGCGCCCAGCAGCGCGCTTCGAAGTACCAGACCGGGGAAGCTCTTGGCCAGTCCTACGGGTGTTCCGCAGGCCAATGACTGCGGCTCACCATCGAGGACATACGAGCTTATGCGCAGCTCAGGACAACGTGACAGCGCCTGCCAGAGCGCCTCACTGTAGATGCCGATGCCGTCAAGATGTCCCAAGGCGGTCCCGCGAGACCAGACGGTAGTGCCCAGGCCGAGTCTCACGTCCGTCGAGCACCGCTGCCCATGGCTCCGAAAAGGTCGCTCAGGGTTTGCTGGAGCGGTATCAGATCCCGTGGACCGACGATTCCTCTCAGGCGAGCATCGTCTCCTCGCAACACGGGAATTTCATTGGCACGGACGAACGCCGGATTCACACGCACCTCGATCGCATAACCCGCGATCTGCTCAGCCATCTGGATGACGGTACGTAGCGCAGTAGCCTGCCCGGAGCAAACGTTGACCGGACTGGAACGGTGAGTGCTATCCAGCAGACCGATATAGGCCTGAACCAGATCACGGACATCGGAGAAGTCTCGACTCACATCCAGATTGCCTAGTTCTATTACCCGTTCACCGCGGGCGAAATGCCCCACGATCTTGGGAATCAGGAAGCGCTCATCCTGCCCCGGCCCGGTGTAGTTAAATGGCCGGGTGATGACGATGGGCAAGCGGTCATACCAGGTAGCGACCATGTGCTCCATGGCCAGCTTGCTGCAGGCGTAATGGTTGACGGGCGCCGGGCAAACAGATTCGTCGATCACCTCGATACCAGGCGTGCCATAGATGTTGGCACTACTGGCAATCAGCACTCGCTGGGGTTGCCGCTCGAGCGAACCCAGTGCCTCCAGCAGGTTCAAGGTGCCGAACAGGTTCACCCGGTAAAAGGCCTCCTGATCGGCATGACCAACGAAGGCCAGCGCCGCCAGATGGATGACCCAATCCGGCTGCGCCTGCGCCACGGCGGCAGCGACGGCCGCCTTGTCGGTGAGATCGCATGCCAAGGTGACATCCGCATCGGTAGAGCCGCTACCAAGTCCGATGACCTTGAAGTCTCGGGCCTTGAGTGCATGGATCAGATAGCGTCCGGTAAAACCCGATGCGCCTGTGACCAGAGCGGTTGGCATGCCTATCCCCTTAGTTAGAACGAGAAGCCTTGTTCATTACGACGCAGGTCAGCCTCGACCATCATCTGGCACAGCTGCTCCAGGGTAGTCTTCGGCTCCCAGCCCAGTTCGCGCTTGGCCTTCTCGGGATCGCCGATCAGCAGTTCAACTTCCGCCGGACGGTGGAATTTGGGATTCACGGCGACGATCTTCTTGCCGCTGCGGGTGCAGTAGCCTTCTTCCTTGTCTGCTTCGCCCTTCCATTCCAGCTGGATATCCACGGCCTTGGCCGCCAGGCTAACGAAGTCACGCACGGTTTCGGTACGGTTGGTGGCCAGCACGTAGGTGTCGGGCTTGTCGGCCTGCAGCATGCGCCACATGCCTTCGACGTATTCCTTGGCGAAACCCCAGTCACGCTTGGCGTCGAGGTTGCCCAGCTCCAGCACGTCCAGCTTGCCCAGCTTGATCTTGGCGATGCTGTCGGTGATCTTGCGGGTCACGAACTCACGGCCGCGCAGCGGGGATTCGTGGTTGAAGAGGATGCCGCTGGTACCGAAGATGCCGTAGGACTCGCGGTAGTTGATGGTCATCCAGTGGGCATAAAGCTTGGCCACGCCATAGGGGCTGCGCGGATAGAAGGGGGTGCTCTCGATCTGCGGAATGGCCTGGACCTTGCCGAACATTTCCGAGGTGGACGCCTGGTAGAAGCGGATCTTCGGATTGACGATGCGGATGGCTTCTAGCAGATTCACCGGACCGACGCCGGTGATCTCGGCGGTGGTCACCGGCTGGTCGAAGGACACACCCACAAAGCTTTGGGCGGCCAGGTTGTAGACTTCGGTGGCTTCGGTTGTCTGCAGCAAACGGATGCTGGCAGACAGATCGGTCAGGTCATACTCGACTAGGTGCAGATTGGGATGGCCGGCGACCCCGACCTCCTCGATGCGCCAGAAATTGACAGAACTGGTGCGGCGGTAGGTGCCATAGACCGTATAGCCTTTTTCCAGCAGCAGTTGGGCCAGGTAGGCGCCGTCCTGGCCGGTGATGCCGGTGATGATCGCTTTCATGTGTTTCTCGTCTCTTTAGTAAAATGACAGCCTAATGCGGTCTGCAGTGGGCGATTGTAGCTTAAGCAACAACCGCCCTAGCGCATGCGGCCATGAATTGCGGCGCTGTCTAGCCCGCGATGCCCGCCTCACTCTTGCGCTTCAGCAGTACTTGGATCAACTGCTTGGTACTGCTCTCCCACGTCAACCAAGGCATGTCCTCGGAACGAGGATGCTCACCCCGCGTATGCATGGGCAACCAGCGCTTGACGGTCGCCGCGAGCGCCTCGCCTGAGCTACCCTCGAAATAGAGAGCATGATCGCCAGCGACTTCCCTGAAAACCGGCAGGTCTCGGGCGATGATCGGAAGCCCGGCTTGGGCAGCTTCGATGAGCGGCAAGCCAAAACCTTCGCCTTTCGAGCTGTTGACCAGACAATCTGCCGCCTCGTAGATACGCTCAAGATATTCGTCACTGATCCCTTTCAACCAGAACAGCTTTTTCCCCAACAAAGGGTGGCCCTGCAACTTGGCGATGAGATCTTCGGTATTCCAGCCTGCCTGACCTACCAATACCAAGTTCACGTCCAACCCTTCACGCCATAGCAAATCAAAAGCGGCAAGGGTTTGATCGTGTCCCTTGCGCGGTTCAATAGTGCCTACGGACAGGAAAGTCGCTCGTTCCTCCAACTGGGTCAGCACCTGGCCCGCATCATCCGGAAGGCCTTTTGTAGGCATCGAGCTTTCAACATCCGCCCCCAGGTGGAACCACTCGATACGCAACTGCTTATGTCTTGCAACAGGATGGGCATCCAACCAATCACGCATGTCTTGGGCAACGGCCGCAGAAATGCACAGCAACGTATTGTTCTGTGAGATTGCTTGCAGCCACTCATGGTGCAGGTCACCGATGAAGTCACGGAAGACCTCTGGCATGAGAACCGGCAGCAGATCGTAAACTACAAACGACACTTCTACACCCGCGTTGCGCATCGCCTCATGCGCTGCTTGCTGACGGATAACGACATGGTGCTGTAGGTCAAGGCCCAAGAACACATCACCACTGGCGTAATCGATGGCGGTATCGATATCGCGGTCTGCATGAGCGAATGCTGGAAAGTTCTTTTTCAAGAACTCGCTAGCATAACGATAGCCGAGGCTATCCATGGTGGCATATACCGGTTCGCTAGAATAACCTGCCGGAGGCGTTGAAAGCAGCTGCTGCAAGACGCTTCTTACTACCCGTTGAATGCCGCTCTTCGAATCGACATGCACAAGTTGTGATATATCGATGAAGAGTTTTTTCTCTCGCTCCGGCCTGAAGTTTTGAGCAAAAGCAGCTGCACACTGCTTGATATCGTTAAACGTAGGCTTTTCCAAGACTATCGACGCAATGGCTTCCTCGGCCAGGGTAATCAGCCGACTCCTGTCGGGAGCAACACTGGACGTAGCCTTTCCGGCCACGCGCTCGAACAGCGCAAGAGCGGCAATCGCACTTCTATCCCAAGAGAATTTTTTACTATGCTCTTTCCCATGGGCAATGAGGCGTTTTCTGAACTCCTCATCGGTAATCGCCCGTGACAGTGACTGCCGCATCGAATCAAGGTCGAAAGGATCAAACAATGCTTCAACGGTGCCAATCACTTCGGGCACGCTGGAAGTGTTTGAACCTATGACCGGTGCTCCGCAGCTCATCGCCTCCAGCGCTGGTAGCCCGAATCCCTCGTGACGAGACGGAAAGATGAATACCTTACAGGTGCTGTAAAGCGCCACCAGTTCTTGGTCGGTCACATAGCCGGTGAATACCAACTCATACTCTTTCAAACCAAAAGAGCTCGCCGAAGCGCGCAGACCGGCAATTATGTTTTCCGGCATCTTACCGGCCAAAACCAGCTGATGCTCACTGCGGATGTGTCTATCAAGAGACGCATAGGCCTCAATCATGCGCTCGAGATTTTTACGCGGATCAGCGCCCCCTGTATAGAGTACAAAGGCACCGCGAATGGCAAATTTTTCCCGGAGGAAGGATTCGTCTTCGGCCGACATCTGCGCGGGAACGAAAATCGAGTCTGCGGCGGTGGATATATTGACCACGCGGTCTGCCGGAAGACCTGCAACATCGATGCCTTCGCGACAGGCTGACTCCGAAATACCCAACCAGCCTTGCGCGCTCTTCAGATGAGCAATTTTATTCAGATAGTAGTTTTTGAAATTCGGGTGAGGATCTAGATAGTCCTCTGGATTCATCAATGGGATAAGATCGTACAAGGTGACAACGACGGGTGTCTCGCTGCTGATACCTCCCAAGGTCACGATCGCGTCATCGGCAGTACCTTCGAAAAGGCTACTGATATGTACGACATCGGCATTCAGGGAGGCTATGTAGGCCTCGCGCAATGTTTCGGCAGCCAAGCGTCGCCAGTCATTTCCGGAAAGGCACTCCGCGGTATGGGCAGGGCCGTACCATACATGGATGCGATCGACTGGCAGCAACCCTTCGAATGCCGCTCTGATGGGTTCGATGGTATCCCCGAACTGGCCATTCAACAGTATGATAACTTCGTGTTCACCTCGGTTTCGGACTATCCCTTGTGCGAGGGACAGACTGTAACGACCGATGCCACGGTATCGACTTTCTGTTTGCGCGCCTTGCAAATCCAACACGATACGCATTAGTGCGACCCTCCGTGCTTGGCTTCGATGGCGGCCTTGAGCTCTTGATAAAAATGCTGTGCACTGGTACTGAGATCGGACAAGTCGGGTTCGGTGCCTTGAATGAACGTGTTCGGATTGTAGATTGGCCGCTCCTCGACCGGGGCATTGGGCGTGAACAGTCCCGCCCCTCTGGCAACGCGGAATAGCTTGTCGTATAGCTTGGGATAACGACCGACGACGCGAGCCGCCCGACGCTTATACGTTGGATTGGCCAAGACCTTGCGGAGAGCCCTGACTATCCAAGGGTAGGCAGCCACCTTTGCTAACCTTTTCCCGCTTGCTGCCAGGCGAGCCGGTGATAGCCGAGTGGTTCGCACCGTCTTGTTTGCTTCACGTAGCGGTTGGGTCAAACGCCAAGACAGGCTATGTACCACTGCATCCAGACGTCTTTGAGTATCTGCAGCTTCATTCTGCCAGTGCCGAGATTGCGCATCGGCAACCAGTGCCGCCTCGGACAACTTGACCATTTGCTGCTCGCGTTCATCATTGATCTGACGCAGGCCTTGGGCGAGATCGCCAGTGGACGCCAGCATAGGAAACCGTTCGCTTAGTAGTTGCCAGCGTGTCACCTGCTCTTGTTCACCTTGTTCCAGCCTGGCGATATCTTTGTCTCGCTCGGCAAGTTGAAGCTCCATTCGATGCCTGAATGTTTCTTGGCTCAGCAGCAACTTTTGATGTTCCACTTCGAGGCGAAGATAGTCATTCTCAGCGGCAAGCACACGGTGGTCAGCTTGAGCGCAATGCTTCTCCGCCTGGACAACAGCCGCAGAAGCTTCCGCAGATCGAGAAGCCAGCTCCTCATTTCGCTTAGCAAGCTCCCCGTTATGTTGTAACAACTCCTCATTTTTCTGAGATAGCTCATTGACCCTCTCCAATGCGGAGAGCTGCCCATTAGTCAGATAGTCGTCAAACACATTGGGCGGTGCCTGAAAATGCTGACGAAGATCAGCATGCTCGTTGGCCAGATAGAAACGATTCAAGCCATCGAAGTGGACGAAGGTGTAGTCGTGGTCAGTAATCAGCTCCTCCCACTCCTGATGGCTGCCTTGCTGCGAAAGCGGTTCGGTCGATTCTGCCAGAACGATCCAAGGCCGGAGCTTAGTAAAGTCGATGCCCAAGAGTACTTCACGCTCCGCCCCCTCGACGTCAATCTTGAGGAAGTGAACGTCTTCGATTTTCCACAGGGCGCAAAGGTTAGAAACCGTATCGACCTGAACCTGTACCGGGACGTGCGCGAAGCCATTATCGCCATGGCGTTCGGCAACTGACTTGCGCGAGGTCGACAGGCCGGTATCGGCAACCTCATACAAGGTCATGACCCCCTGCTCGGCGCCAGCGGCGATCTGAAGATTTATATCGCGCGGCCGCGCAGCAATCAGCTTATCGAACCATTGCCGAACGGGTTCGACGTTCAAGCCTTTCCAGCCTCGGTCATAGAAGGCCTTGGTGACGGAATGCTCGACCGGATCATTGGCTCCAATATCGATGTAAAAACCTGTTTCCACATGGCCAAGCGCACGCCAGAGCAATACGTCTTCTCTATTCTGCGCAAACGAAATAAAAGTCATGCCTTGGAGATCTCGATGTCCGGATTTAGCCAGTTGCAACCGGCAAAATAAACCTTGTCCAAATTTGAAACAGTGAACACAAGAGCCAAGTCACGCCACTCGTAGTTCGCCGTCAGATGAGTATCCCTATCTACCAATGCGGTCTGTACGGAATAGCTACCGGGACCTAGATTCGCCTTGAAGGAAATGTCGAAGATGTACAGCTCACCTGAACGGGGACGTTCAATGGATTGCTGGGTATACCAGGTATTGGTGCCGTGCATAACCTGACCAAGCCGGTCCTTGATGCCGTAGCCCAGAACCAGCGTATCGAGATCGCTGAATAGTCTTACGCTGACTTGAAGACGTGCCGACTCCCCAACGTTCAGATGCTCTACGACTTGGCCTGCATCATTGTAGAGGGCGATATGCTCGACGCGCGCTTCGCCGGTACCGGAGCTCACCTGGACCTTGCCATCCTCGAGCGTCTTGGTCTGTACCGTCGAGTTCTCCTTCTCGGCAATCAACGCGTTATAGAAGTCCATCACTTCTTCCGGAGCACCGTCCTTTATGATGCCACCGCGTTCCAAGAGGATCGCACGATCACACAATGCCTGGATGGAATCTCGGTCGTGGGAAACGATCAGCAGCGTCGTGCCCTGCTGTTGGAACTCGCGAATCTTGGCAAAGCTCTTGTGCTGAAAATAACTATCGCCTACCGAGAGGGCTTCGTCGACGATGAGAATCTCTGGGCGGAAGGCGGTGGCGACAGCGAAGGCAACTCGCATTTGCATACCGCTGGAGTAGGTACGGACCGGTTCGTCGAAATAGTCACCAATCTCAGCGAAGGCTTCAATGTTGGCCATTTCATGTTGTACCTGCTCGCCCCCGAAGCCCATCAGGCCAGCGGCATGCATTACGTTTTGTCGACCGGTCAGCTCTGGGTTGAAGCCCATGCCCAACTCGAGAATCGCCGAAATCCTACCGTTGAGCTGGATGCTTCCTTCAGTGGGCTGAAGGGTTCCGGTGATCATTTTCAAAAGCGTACTTTTGCCAGCGCCGTTTTGTCCGACGATCCCAATGGCCTGACCGGGTTCGATCGTGAAATTTATATTTCGTAGCACCCATTTTTCTTCGAGAACGCCACCTTTGAAGCCAAACCAACGGGCGAACCTGAACCATTCCGAAGAATAGGTCCGATAGGATTTTCCGACGCCTGAAACCTTGAGCAGGCTCATAGTGCGTCCACCATTTCGGGAGCGGCTCGACGAAATATGAACAATCCGAGTAGCAGGAGAAGTAATGAAATGCCCAGGGTAATGGCAATGGCCCCGGTGTCGGGAGCCTGCCCATAAACCAGCACATTTTGAAAGCCGGTAATTATCGGATACATTGGGTTATAACTAATAAAGCCCCTGACCGACTCTGGAACGATGTGCACCGGATAGACGATCGGAGTGAACCAGAACCAGATCTGCAAGAGAATGGGTACGACTTGACCGATATCGCGGACGAACACGTTCAGGACACCTAGGATCAACCCGACACCCAATGCCAACGCTAACGCCGCTAGTGTGAGCGGTATCAGCCAGAGTAGCTCTATACCCGGAAACGAATCCAAAAGAGCGAACACCAGGAGCATGGAAAGTAGCAGGAAGAAATAGTTGACCAGACAAGATCCCGTCACGATAACGGGTAGACAGATACGCGGAAACCGCATTTTCTTCATCAGGTTGCCTTGCTCGATAAACAAACCCAAGCACCGGCTGACGATTTCGGAAAACAAGTTCCACCCCAGGATGCCTGCCATGAGGTAGAGCGCATAGGCATACTTGTTATCCACGCCCGGCAACTTGGCCGCGAGCACATTGGAGAGAATAAGAGCGTAGATAGCGACTTGGGCCAACGGATTTATGATCATCCAGAGCCCACCGAGACGACTCCGCGCAAAACGTGATACGAAATCATTTTTGATAGACGACGTTATGAAGTGACGATAACTCCATATACCTCTCAACAAACCAAACATCATTTCTCCTACAGAAGAATCCAAGAGGCAGTATTGCGTCTTGGAGCAAGACGTTACCAGTCTCCTGGCCTAAGTCCTTCGGCAGCGGTTCCGATCGGCACGTTGCTTCACCGGCACAGCCTGAAAATCCTCGATTGGGCGCTGGCAAGGCGGATCTGCGGCCAAGCCGGGCGCTACGATATCAATTAACACCGTCTGGAATCCAAATTTGGATCTCGCAATGGGTACGACGACGCTTTGACCGGCCTACTGATCGAGCGCCCCGCCGGCCAGGAAACCCCTTCTCGTCGCCTAGCGCTTGGGGACAGCGCGGTCTGCGACCCCCGCCGTCACCCCTGGCTGCCGTCACCCAAGGCGCCATTCATCGGTCGCGACTCAAGAAAGCTCGCCGACGCCAGATACGTCTTTAGTTCCTTTTCTGGCGCGTTCAACCAATAGCGGTTGCACGAAGGCAATGCACCTCAAATCGATGCAGTGGTTCGATATGGTCAATAGCTGGCGTTCTCACCGGGGGGTCATGAAGCTCGCCCTTTTGCTTGGCATCACCGCGGGCTCCTGCTCCGGCACGGCATGGGCGCAAACGGTCAGCCTTGTCGGCCTCAATCTGTCCGGGGCCGGATTCGCCTCGCAGGTACTGCCTGGGATCAACGGCACGAATTACATTTTCCCAAGCGAAGCCTACTTCAGCCAGTGGAGCGCTCGCGGTGTGAAGCTGATTCGTTTCCCAATCATCTGGGAGCGCTTGCAGCCGACCCTGGGAGGCGCTCTGGATCCGACGTACGCAGCCCTCATCGATCGCACCTTCGGTTACGCCGACAAGTACGGCATGAAGATCATCCTCGATCTGCATAATTACATGCGCTACCGCGGGGTGGTGATAGGAACGGGCAACGTTGCCTATGCTCAATACCAAGACGTCCTCACACGTATCGCTCAGCGCTGGAGCTCGCATACGTCTCTGTATGCCTACGACATCATGAACGAACCCCACGACGCCGTGGCTCAGTGGTCTGTAGCCGCCCAGTACGGCATCAACGGCGTTCGCTCAGTCGATTCGACCCGGCCGATCATGATCGAAGGCAATGGTTGGGCGGAAGCGACCCGTTGGCCACAATGGAACGACTCCCTGCTTGCCTTGAAGGATCCGGCCAACAACCTGATCTTCCAGGCGCATACCTACTTCGATGGCGAGGGAGGCGGTGGTAACTACGCGGTGACCAGTGCCAGTGCCTATCCGGACGACTACGGTGTCCAGCGGGTGAAGCCTTTTGTCGATTGGCTAAAGAAGAACGGCAAACGCGGCATGATCGGTGAATTCGGGGTCCCGGACAGCGATCCTCGTTGGAATGTGATCATGGGCCGCACCCTGGCCTACCTGAAGCAGAATTGCATGCCGGCGACCTACTGGGCGGCCGGACCTGGCTGGGCCAACTACAATCTTTCCGTCGAACCTATTAACGGCGTGGATCGCCCCCAATGGCCCACCTTGAAGGCCTATCTTGACGATTCGAGCTGTGCCCAAATCGGTCCTCTATCCAGCACGAATCAAACCGCTACAGCGGTGGACAGCGCAAGCTATGCCGGTACCGTTGCCGGCGTCTATCGTGACTACCTGGGAAGAGACGCCGACCAGGCCGGGCTGACGTTTTGGTCTACCCAGATGGCCAATGGCAGCATGAACCTGGCGGGCGTTATCAATGCCATTATGGGTAGTGCCGAGTATCAGAATCGTATGGCCGTGGAGCGACTTTACCAAAGCTACCTCGGGCGTAGCGCCGATAGCGCAGGCCTCAGCTATTGGTCAGGTCAACTAAACAGCGGCGCCATGACGATCAATTCCATCGCTGCAGCGTTGATTGGCAGCACTGAGTATCAAGGCAACCTGCAAAATACGGTCAATCAGCTTTACATCTCCTATCTGGGACGCAATGCCGACCCGTCAGGCCTGAGTACTTGGGCGAAGCAGATTTCTGACGGAGTGATGACTGTTGCAGCGGTGAAAGCCTCCATCGCCGGCAGTGCGGAAGGCCAGGGTTACGCTCAATCAATGATCCAGCAGCTTTATCGAAACTACCTTAGCCGAGAGGCCGACGCGGGTGGCCTGAACAATTGGATGTCTCAGGTCACCAGCGGTGCCATGACGCTGGACGATGTCGCTACAGCCATTAAAGGCAGCGCCGAATACCGTAGCCGACAATCCTGACGGAACTCGCTTAAGCGCCCCCGCCCCGCCGATTGATCTTCCGACTCAGGATAATCGCCGTTTGGGCCTGCTTCACCTCCTCGAGATTACTGATTCACTTGAATGGCTCGCCGAGCTTTTCGTAGGTGATGCAGCGCAGGAAGGCCAGGTAGTCGAGCTGGCCACTGGCCGAGGAGAACTCCTCGACTTCGACCGTCTTTCCAGCACGCGGATGACGCCAGCGGTGCTGCGCGGCAGGGCGATGATGGCGCCGTAGGCGCGGACGGTGGCCTGTTCCAATTCGGAGCCCAGGCACTGGATGATGCCGTCACGCTCAAGCCGCGCCAGGCGGGTCACCACGGTGGTGCGCGCCAGGCCCAACTGGCGGGCTAGGGTGACGTAGGAGGTGCGGGCGTTCTGTTGCAGCAGGTGGATGAGCTGCCAATCGGTTGGATCGAGTTTGGTGAGCATCGTGGCTGCCTGCCAGGGTCTGGCAGGGCCTTCGCTCAAACCGGCGTCGTGCTGGTTGGACAGTCTGCGCAGTCCATGGACACCCACTAGCAAGCGTGGGGGGACACACCTTCTGCGATGACAGTAAATGGCGAGGTAGAAGGTGAGGCTCTATCGACACCCAAGACCCCGTGTGCTGGACGAGCAAGGCGGGAAGACCAAGCCACAGTAGACACTGCGAAAACGGGCGCGTGATCCGTGCCAACTATTTGCAGTCGCTGGGCCTAAACGTTAAATTTTACGGGTCACGGTCAATCCCGTGGCCGGGTGTAGCAACCTGACAAACCAAGGCGCGGCAGCGTCATAGCTCACAGCCAATGCTTAGCATCTGGTTGCGCGCGTTCTATGGCGGGCCGTGCGGGGCAGGCTTCGGCCTGGCCGGTTCCCTTGGTTCCCGGTTTGCTACCCCCGTACGGTCCGCCTCCATACCGCGTAGCAACGGTGGTGGCGGCTCCTTAACCGAACCAAGGAGCAGCATGAACATGCATCGTCTTCCTTTTAAGCTCGCGCCCCTCCCCTGTCCTAGCCCATTGCGTCGTACCTCCATGGTGGAGGTGAACAATGGCTGATACGAAAGGTGCGATCCTTCCCTCCCCCGTCACCCCAGCCTCGTTACGACAGCCTGAGTTCACCCGGGAGTCGCCAGAGGCAGACGCGGATATACGGGCTTCAGTGCTCAGCGACCTATTGGATCGCCTAGCCAACGATGAGGGTAATGCGGATAGCCCAACAGACCTACGTCAGCGAATTTCGGCCTATATGGCTCGAGATCTACTCGATGAAATGGTGACGCTCTATCGCAGAGCGTTATCAGAGGCTCGTCACCCCTAGGGGAGGAGACAGCTGAGCGTCGCTCGTGTGGCGCTCAGCTGTCCATGAGATTATGACGGCTAGAAAAGCCTATGGGCTTTGGCGAGATGTCTCTAAGCCGCTACCACCGCTTTTTCGTCAACGTAGGCTGCAAATCTGTAGTCGAGACGCGACCTGGTCATGGATACTCTGCAGCCAGGTCACTTGGCTTCGTGACTTGAGCTTCTTTCTACCCTTCCTTCAGCCAGCGCTCGAACGTCGCACCCTGTGCTCCATCCGTCTGTGGAGCGTAGTAAACCAGCCGTAGATGGCGGTCCACATCGACAGTGAGCGTCGTGTGTTCGAAGACCACCTTGCCTATCCCGTCCAGTTGGAAGTACCGAATGCCTTGGCAGGGCCCATGGATATCCTGGCGATTCCACCAGTCACAAAATTCCGGGGCTACCCGCTCCAAGTCCTTTACCAGTCCCACAATGTCTGCATCTTGGGTTCCCTGAACAAAATCGCGCCGGAAGCTCGAAAAGATCTGGACTGCCTGGCTCTCCCACGGGTCGAGAAGCTGGCGTAGCCGCTTGGACGTAAACAGCATCCAAAGCAAATTACGTCGCTCAGGAATCTGCTCCGAAAAGCCAAACAGTCGGTCGGCCGCGCCATTCCAAACCAACACATCCCAGCGCAGGTTCAAAACGTAGGACGGGCGAGCATCCAAATCCTCAATCAACCGAATAATCAGGGGCGGAACTACGCACCACGTCCTGCCGGGCTCACACGGTGGCCGCTGTTGGGCGAGTAGATAGAGATGACGACGCTCCGTGGCATCGAGCTTGAGTGCACGGGATAGATTGTCCAAAAAAGTCGAGGACACGCTGATTTCTCGACCCTGCTCGAGCCAGGTGTACCAACTGAGACCCACTCGTGCCAGCGTCGCTACCTCCTCACGCCGTAGCCCAGGTGTCCGCCGTCGCCCGCCGGAAGGCAACCCAACCTCTTCAGGCGTCAGCCGCTCCCGGCGACTTCTTAGAAACTCTGCAAGCTCAATCCGAGAACGTTCCAAAGACCGTGCCGCCGGCATGCCATTACTCCTAGTAACAGTATAAGCAACCAAATTGTAACAGGCTTAAAAGGGTGCGAAGAATAGCGCGTCCTGGCGCCGAGTGCCTTATGTCAGGGCTGTCGCGCGAGGAGGAACAGACGCGCTTGCTATTACTGTCTAGGAGTCAAACGGATGTACAACACGCTCTTGCATCAGAAGTTGGAAGCCCTCAAACAGGCCAACCAGTACCGCACCTTTACAACCTTGGACCGCTTATGTGGCCGCTACCCTCTGGCTCGCCTGGCCGACGGCTCACAATCGCCAGTCGTGATGTGGTGCAGCAATGACTACCTGGGCATGTCCCAGCATTCCAAGGTACGGAGCGCCATGCACGAGGCCTTGGATGCCTACGGTGCAGGTTCGGGAGGTTCGCGCAACATTGGGGGCTCTCATGCGTTGTACGGACAATTAGAACAAAGCTTGGCCGACTGGCACGGTAAGGAAGCGGCACTGGTGTTTCCTACCGGCTTCGGATCCAACGATGCCACCCTGCAGTGTCTGCTGCGGGAGCTGCCCGAATGCGTGGTGATCAGTGATGAGCGTAACCATGCCTCGATCATCAACGGCATCCGCTCAACTTCGAATGAGCGCCATATCTTCCGGCACAACGATCTCGAGCACTTGGAGCAACTGCTACAAACCTACTCCCCTGACCGACCCAAGATCATTGTCTTCGAGTCGATCTACTCCATGGACGGCGATGTCGCACCCGTTAAAGAAATTGTTATGCTGGCCAAGCGATACAACGCTCTAACCTACCTCGACGAGGTACATGCGGTAGGCATGTACGGGCCTCGGGGCGCCGGTGTTGCTGCCGAACTAGGCGTAGCGGAGCAGGTAGACATAATTCAAGGCACTATGGCCAAGGCCATCGGTGTAATCGGTGGCTACATCACCGCAAACTCCGTCATTATTGATGCTGTACGTTCCTTTGCAACGGGCTTCATCTTCACCACGTCTCTGCCGCCTGCGGTAACAGCGGGCTGCCTTAAGAGTATCGAACACCTCAAGCGTAGTGACGTAGAACGGAAGCGGCTGCACGCGCGTACCGCAAAACTGCGTGGCAAGCTTCTGGAGCAGGACATCCCCGTTATGCCCTGCTCACGCACTCACATACTGCCGGTATTGATCGGCGATGCCGAGCGTTGCAAAGCGGCTGCAGGACGCCTATTGCAAACCCATCACATCTATCTCCAGCCGATCAATTTTCCTTCGGTCGCCGTAGGCACGGAACGCTTCCGCGTTAACGCAACGCCCAATCATAGCGATGAGCAGATCGAGCAATTGGCCCTTGCCCTACGAGAAACCTTCGAGCACTTCGCCATTCCTTTTGCCTCCCAGCGGGTTGGTGCGGAGGTTGCGTGATGAGCATCTCCTACGACATCCGTCGTGCTACGCCTGACGACATCCCTGCGCTCATCGAGCTCAGAGCCCATCTACTCGATGCCGGCGGAGCGCCTTACGCCAGCCGTACACCCACAGACACTGAGCGTTGGCGCAGGGCCTACCCGCTTTGGCTGGCCACCTGTCTTGACGGGTCAGATCGGGTACTCATCCTGTGCGCTGAGCATAAGTACACCCAAGCCATACTCGGCTGCGCCACAGGCATCATTGATGACCGTGCCCCGGCTCCCGACTGTCTTAATGGCCGATCGGGTTGGGTTCAATCGGTTGCCGTAGTGCCTGAGCTACGCCGCTGCGGTATCGCAAAGGCACTCATGCAGCGGCTTCTAGACTGGTTCAGGACGCGCCAAGTGAACTCAGTCGCTCTACAAACTACGCCTGCTGCTACCTCGCTCTACCAGAGGCTCGGATTCGCCTCGACTGGCGAAGCTCTATTGGTACGTGCGGAGGGCCGGCCATGAACGTCCTGATCATCGGTCTGGGCTATGCCGGTCACCGTTTTTGGCGTGCCTTTGAACACCTGTCCGTCAGTACTGGCATGCCCTTGCGCTTGGCGTATGTTGATCGGAAACCCAAGGCATCAGAACTGCCATTCTTTCCTACGGTGGCGTCCGCGCTTCATCACTTCGAGCCCGACATCGTCGTGGTCAGCGTCAACGATGAAAGTCATGCACGAATCTTGACGGAGCTAAGCGGATATCGTGGCTTCGTGCTGTGCGAGAAACCACTCGTTACTCCCGCTGACGACCTGACACTTGTTGCCGAGCAGCTAAGTCAGGTAAGTGGTTTTGCCTTGGACTTGGTAGAACGGTACTCACCCGCCACACAATCTCTGCGTCGGCAGATCAGCGCACAGGGTTGGTCGCTGGTGAGAGCCAGCTTTCACTGGGGTAAGGACCGGCTCAATGACTACCGCCCTACCTGCGGTGTCACCAGTGAAGTCATCCATGCGCTGGATTTGGTGTCGTGGATCTGTTCCTCCGCTGATCCTTTGCAGATTCACGATGTGATCGGAGTACGTTCGGACTTCTCGATTTCCGGACATTCCGTGCTGGATACCGTCTCTCTCACCGGAACGTTGGGCCAGGCCACACTCGCAGGCTATGCCAGCTTCGTGAACATCGTGCGTCAGCGCACAGTGGACTTCAGCTTCATCGATCAAGAACAGCGAGTCATTCAGGCGCGCCTGGTTTTCGATACGCCGTCCTGGGATCAGGATCACCTGCGAATTTGGACGCGCGATGATCAAGGGCAGGAGCAACTGATCGATGAACAGTGTTTCAGCCCGGCCCAACCCGGACTTGAAACCCTGCATAAGCTGAGTCGCCTCTGTCGCCAAGTAGTGCGATGGGTATCTATTCGCGAAACGCCCTCACAGCCCTTTGCCGGCCTGCAAACGGCTATCGCTCTACAGCACCAGCTTAACTTAATTGAGACCTCCGCCCGTTGCCCCGCTCCGGCCTGCTATGTCCCTTACGGGAACCGCAGCCTGCTGCCGGAAACGAGTGACCTGGAAACTCTGGGCTGATTTCAAAGGAGACTGCCAATGTGCGGCATTACTGGCTGGCTGTCTTTCAGCCAAGATCTTAAATTTCAGCATTCTATCTTGCAGCGCATGACCGAAACCATGACGCGACGAGGACCTGACGCGGGCGGCCTATGGATTGATGGACCAATTGGGCTCGGACATCGACGCCTCTCCATAATTGACCTTGAAGGCGGTCGCCAGCCAATGACGGTGGGCTTCGGCAGCGACCCTGAGGCGGTAGCCGTCACCTACAGCGGTGAGGTCTATAACTTCCAGGACCTCCGGCGTGATCTGCAAGTGCTCGGACATCAGTTCGAAACTCGCAGCGACACCGAGGTAGTTCTGCATGCCTATCTGGAGTGGGGCTATGACTTCGTCGAACGACTCAATGGCATGTACGCTTTCGCGATCTGGAACAGACGCAAGCAAGAACTACTACTAGTCCGTGACCGGATGGGGGTCAAGCCGCTCTACTACTTTCCAACGGACGATGGCGTAATTTTTGGCTCCGAGTCCAAAGCCCTGCTGGCGAACCCTCTTGTACCTCGCAAGATTCAAGCAGACGGTCTGCGTGAAATCCTTGAGATGGTAAAAACTCCAGGGCAGGCCATCTTTGCGGGCATGCGCGAAGTGCTACCCGGCGAATGGGTCAGGATTGCCCGCAGTGGTCTGCAACGGCATCGTTACTGGAAGCTTGAAGCACGGGAGCACGAGCACTCGCTGGACCAGACCATCGGCCACACGCGCGAATTACTCGAAGACATAGTTGAGCGTCAGGTGGTTTCGGATGTGCCCTTGTGTAGTCTGCTTTCAGGCGGACTCGACTCTTCTATCATCACATCGCTGGCATCGCGCAAGCTGCTTGCAGCGGGGAAAGAGAACATCCGCTCTTTCTCGTTGGATTTCGCTGATCATGGCCAAGGCTTCGCAAGCGATGCTGTTCGAGGCACGCCCGATGCGCCCTTTGTGAAAGACTTAGTGCAGCGGATCCAGTCTCACCATGGCGAGGTCGTCCTTGACAGTCGGGAACTTGCCGATCCGCAGCTGCGGGCGCAGGTTATCCGAGCGTTGGACCTACCGCCAGCCTATTGGGGCGATATGTGGCCGTCTCTCTATCGACTCTTTGAAGAGGTCCGACAGCATTCTACTGTCGCCTTGTCCGGGGAAAGCGCAGACGAAGTGTTCGGTGGCTATCGCTGGTTCCACGATCCAGCTGCCATCCAAGCGCATACTTTTCCCTGGCTGACTTCCGTGACGGAGAAATATTTCGACGGCAAGACGTTGTTCGATCCAGGCTTACTAAAACATCTGGATATGCAGAGTTTCCTACAGGACAGCTATTCGCAGGCTATTGCTGAGGCGCCTGGCTTGCCGAGCGAGGCCGCCGGGGATCGTCGGATGCGGGAGATGAGCTACGTCAATCTGACCCGTTTTGTACAGACGCTACTAGATCGCAAGGACCGGATGAGCATGGCGGTTGGACTAGAAGTAAGGGTGCCATTCTGTGACCACCGCTTGGTCGAATATGCGTTCAACATTCCTTGGCATATGAAGGCCTTCGACGGTAGAGAAAAGAGCATTCTGCGCGCGGCGACACGCGACCTTCTGCCAGCGTCCATCATCGAGCGCGTAAAGAGCCCCTACCCCTCGACGCAAGATCCCGCCTACGAGCAGGGGCTACGCAGAGCGCTAGCCGCTATCCGGGATGACTCGAATGCGCCCGTCCGCCCTTTCCTCAACTTCACCCGTGTAGAGGCAGCGTTAGAAAGGCCCCTTGGCACCCACTCGCCTATGTATGACCGCATGGGTATGGAGCTCGCGGTCGGGCTTGATACTTGGCTGCGGGAGTACGACGTCAGCGTCGAGCTTTTCTAGCTAGTTGGGCGACCGCCGCGTCGCCCCTTCACTTCCTATTTACTGACTCACCTCCGTGAGGACTTTGTCATGCCTTCAAATCGTACTTCTCCCACCTATCTCATCGCCCTGGGCGCATTCGCCCTTGGGATGGCCTCCTATGTCACAGCAGGGCTCATCCCGCTCATCCAAAGCTCCCTCTCAGTGTCAGTGGCCATGGCGGCCCAACTGGTTACCGCCTTTACCCTTGCTTATGGCATCGGTTCGCCCGTGTTCGTCGCCCTTGTGCCGCCCAACCGGCAACGTGCTGGACTGTTACTCGCCCTACTGGTCTTCGTACTTGCGAACGCAGGAAGCGCCCTTTCTGATAGCTTTCTGACGCTTGTAGTTTGCCGCGCAATCGCCGGTATTGGTGCCGGTGTCTACCTCGCCATGGGCATTGCTGCCGCCGCATCGCTCTCTACTCCAGAGCGCCGCGGCAAAGGTATCGCCGTAATTTTGGGCGGCATGGCCAGCGGTGTGGTCCTTGGTGTACCGCTGAGTTTGCTATTGGCTGACCAATGGGGCTGGCAAGCAGCTCTATGGTTGATCACGCTCCTGGGCGCTGTGAGCTGGGCGGGCCTTTACCTGCGTCTGCCAGCGCTACCCAAGGCGACCGCCAGCTCCCTTGGCCAAAAACTCGCCATGCTCAGCGATGGCCGAGTCCTGACCATTTTGCTCGTGTCGTTGCTGGCGGCCGTATCCAGCCTCGGCATGTATACCTTCATCGCCCCTCTGCTGTCCGACCCTGCCTACGGTGGTATCCACTCTGTTACGCCCTACCTTTGGGTATGGGGTATCGGCGGTGTACTAGGAAGCTTTCTGATTGGCCCTTTGGTTGATCACTTTCGTAGTGCGGTACTGACGCTGGTGATCATGGTCATCCTGGCCGTGTCTCTGCTTCTCCTTCCTCAAACCGCACAGTGGAATCAGTGGCTTGTCATGCTGCCCATTGCCGCATGGGGCGCGGTCGGCTGGGCCCTGCAGGTACCGCAGAACAACGAGCTGATCCAGGCGCGCCAACACCATGGTGACGGCAACCTTGCAGTGGCCTTGAATGAATCAGCCTTGTACTTGGGTAGCGCTCTTGGTGCGGCTGCAGGCGGGTTCGTTCTACTGCTCGAACAACCGGTCGGGAATCTAGCGCTCTACGCTGCCGGCGTAGCCGCGCTTGGCGCCATTGCCCAACTGTTTCTGCTACGCCAGAAAGGCACGACATCCCATCACACCTATCTCGATTCTAAACACTGACTAAAGGAGAAAGGCGGTGGAACTGCGCCACTTACGCTGTTTCATCGCCATCGCAGAAAAACGTCATGCAGCCCGGGCAGCGGCACGACTGCATATCGAGCAGTCGGTTTAGGGAGAGCGCCAGAAGCGAATAAACCCTGGTATCTCCTGTTGGTCGTGCGCTATGAGGGCGTTTCCACCGACGGAGGCACCGTTTGCAGGAGCCACGGAGACCGAACCTATTCACCCCCACTCAATTGACCTTACGTCTGCCATGCACACGTATCCTCATGAAGCCACCGGCTCTGACGAGCCGATCAAACCTGACTCGCTTGACCCGCTGGCTCGATCAGTTTCCGGCGATGCCGAATCCCATTCTTCTCGACAGGGTGCTCCCGCCAAGGCTCAGCAAGCTGGCCAGGTAGAAGATTCTCTTCTCGAGCCCGAAACGTACAAGGCAGGAACGGCTTACGAGTCACTACGGATTGTCACCCTCGACGAACTGCGTCCCTTTGATCATAACCCCCGTACGGTAAGGAATCCGGCCTATGACGAGATCAAGGCCTCGATCCGCGAGCGTGGTCTGGACAGCGTACCTGTCATCACACGGCGTACTGGCGAGTCTCACTACATCATCTACAGCGGGGGTAATACGCGCCTGTCGATCCTGCGCGAGCTCTATGCCGAAACTGGCGAAGAGCGCTTTTCCCGGCTGACTTGCCGGTATCGTCCGTGGACCGAGCGTGGCGAGCTGGAGGCACTGACGGGCCACCTAGCCGAAAATGAACTCCGTGGCGGCCTCACTTTTATCGAACGCGCCAAGGCCATCCAACGGGCGCAAGCGCTTTACGAGCAAGAAGCCGGACGCACCCTCTCCCAATCCGAACTGGCACGGCGCCTCAACGCGGATGGCTATCCCGTTCGCCAATCCCACATCAGTCGCATGCAGGAAGCGTTGCGCTATCTGCTCCCTGCCATACCCACCGTGCTGTACGCCGGCCTTGGGCGGCACCAGGTGGAACGCCTCGCGATTCTAAGACGGGCGTGCGAACGCACCTGGCAGCGTCTGGCAAACCACCGCGAGCGCCACACCTTTGCCGAATTGTTCCAACACGTATTGGCGCAATTTGATTCTGCGGGCGAGCACCTCTGCCCACGACGCGTACAGGACGAGCTGATCGCACAAATGGCCGCAGCGCTCGGGATGCATTACGAGGTGCTGGCACTGGACATCGATCATCAGGAAACGCGCCAACGTGCGCTCTCGCA
Organism: Pseudomonas sp. Pso3; assembly: GCF_055393275.1. Classification (NCBI taxonomy): domain Bacteria; kingdom Pseudomonadati; phylum Pseudomonadota; class Gammaproteobacteria; order Pseudomonadales; family Pseudomonadaceae; genus Pseudomonas; species Pseudomonas sp. Pso3. The sequence continues at coordinate 4,757,353 of NZ_AP043687.1, forward strand.
AACGCCACCGCTCGGTTCGCACGCACCGGGGCACACACCCAATGAGACCGGCTCGGGTACCACTTCACGGCTCATGGCCATTCAGCAGTTGATTGCCCGCCATACCGGTGAGCCCTTTGCGCAGCCGGGAAACAAGTCCCACATGGCTCAACCTTCTCTGGGCAGGGATGAATCCATCGACCACGCGACGCCCCCTGAATCGGTGCGCACCCAACCTGAGCACCTGCGGGAGCAGATTGCACACCTTGCGCAGCAGCTGGCTCGAGACGCAGGTGTCGAGCCCTACGTGAGCGTCCATACCAGTCATCTAGGCTTCTCCTGTACGTGGCCAACCGGTGCCCATGCCCTGCAGCCCGCAGCGCGTACCGTGTTGCTCCTGCTGCACGCGCTCAACGGCACCGCTCAGACGCTACCCCTGGTTGACCGCGCAGCCCTTGCCGATGGACTCGGCGCGCTCTTGCAGGGTCAGGCGGGCGAGATTGCCCCACTAAGTGGATCTTCGCTCTCACTGCTATTCCGGCTCATCCGCCACACCCGTCGCCTCAACCGCCTAGAGGCCGGTTCTTTCTCTTGATCCTGTGCACTGTTCCGAGAACCTCTGTCATGCCGACCAGCCACCCTCTGAACCAAGCCGTACTGACCCAAGCCCTGCATCACTTACATCACGGCGAGCTTCGCCGCTGCCAAGCGATGGGATTTGACGAGGAGGAGCTGGCCGCCCTGAAGCAGCCAGACCTGGTCAGCCTTCTGGTAAACGCGCCAGTCTCATGGTGCACGGTGTCGATCAATCGCGACGTGATCAAACGTCTGCTTGGACAATCTGCCGATGTGAGTCAGGAAATCGCGCAGATTGATCGCATGCTGCGCCTGGGCAGTAGCAGCGAGATGGTCAGTCACCGCTTCGGGCTCACCCACCAAGAGGTTGCCTTACGCCGCAAGGTGCTGGGCTTACCCAAGCGCAAAGGCCGTTATCCCGCGCTGGACGATGCGCAGGACGCCGCACTCTGGCGGCAATGGAAAACCGAGGTAGCGCAGCGAGGGCTATCAACCGACGACGAGACCGCCATGCTTGAGCTGGCCATGGAGCTCGCTGAGGCGCATGAAGTACCGCTGGCCGTTCTATGGTCGTCGGTTCGTCGCTGGACCGGTCAATAGGGAGCGTAGGCATGGCCCACGAGGCGTTGCGGCGCGCGACTCCCGCGCCCCTGACAGCTGTCTTCAATGACGTCCTGCGCACCCTCAAACCATCCCCAAAGGCGGACGGCACGCCCCAGGATGGTTTCCTCTACAGCGGTAACCGCCACGACAGCCTACCGCGCGCGCTCCTGCTTGATCGGCGCCTGACGCCGCTAGAGCGCAACGCCTGGCAGGTTTTGCACGTGCTGCTGGATCGCAGCGGCCTGACAGCCTTTCCGACCTACGAGCGGCTCCGTCCGTACTTGGCGGTCATGCCTTGCGCCACACAAGCGTCCAACGAAACCGTGGCCCGCGCCCTGGCCCTCCTCCGACTGACGCGGTGGCTGAGTCTTGTCCGGCGACAACGTGATCCTCAGACCGGCCGTATCCAGGGCAACCTCTATGTCCTGCACGATGAGCCCCTCACGCCGTTCGAAGCAATCCAGCTGGATCCGGACTATCTGAAGCTGGTGAGCCAAGCACTGAGCCACGCAGCGAAGACAGTGCAGGTGGTCGCGCGACAGGTGCTAAAGGAGGTGACTGAAGATCCGCAGGTCAACCAGCGGAGCCTTCCCACTCGCCTGCAGATCATTGCTCAACGTCTCGCTCAGCAGGGTTGGACGGACAAAGGCGTACTGGCGGTAACGGACCCTGAAATCCCAAAATCCGAAGACAGTACGCCCGCACCGTCTTCGGATTCCGAAGCAGGTGCAATCCCTGATTCTGACGACGCCCTTCGGAATCCGAAGGCAGACCGTACTGTACGTAAAGTAGATAAAGAATTATTACGTACGAAGACGACTGTGTCTAACGAGCTCGTACTACCCCCACGTTTTCTCGCCCTTGACCATGAGCAACGGTCCGGCGCCCTGGCGGCCCTCAAGCCCGTGGAGCCTGCACAGCGACAGGCGATTCTTGATGAATGGGCGGCCCGCTGCGAGCGCTCCGCGGTTCGCAATCCAGCGGGCTATCTGTTCGGCATCATCCAGAAAGCCCTGCGTGGCGAGTTCAATCGCGCTGCAGCGTCCACCCCAACCCCACCACCGCTGCCGCCTGAGCCGACACCGATCATTCCTGCCGAATCGTCACCGGCACGCGCGCGCCAAACGTCACGAAATCCTGAGGTAGGTCGGGTTCACTTGGATCAACTGCGATCAGCGCTGCGCCTTCCTCCGCGGGACGCTATCCCCAGGGGATAGCGCATCGACCAAGGGCACAGGTCATCCCGCATATGGGCAGATCAACAAAAACGGTCATGGCATGACCGACCACGCGCCTCCTTGCTGAGCTATCCCCAGGGGATAGCTCCAGGACTCATGCTGGATGCAGACCTCTCACTGTCTTGGCTTCCTGCATGGGCTGCCGTCCAGTTGCGGACCTGATCTATCCCCTGGGGATAGGTGGCGGGACCCAAGATAAATCACACGTCTTGGATCAACGTCGCCTAGCCCAGTGAGGCTTTTCCCGAAGCTATCCCCAGGGGATAGCTATCACACGGCTCGCAACCGACGCGTTTAGCTAACACTTAGCGAAAACGGGTTCAGCCCCAGTACGCCTTAATCGCAGCCTCAAGACGGCTCTGCATTGAAAAGTAGCGACTCGCCTTCTCGGGAGTCTTCCATGCGCGCACCCTACGCCACCGCTTGCCTCATACCCGCCTGCGCCGGGGCGGCCCTAGGCCTACTGCTCCAAGGCTGCACCCCACTGCCATCCGACCCAGAAAGCGCGCTGTCTGACACCCCTCCTGTGCGCTCGCCAGCGCCCGTACCGGAACAGGATCTTTTGGTTGTCCGCCAGGGACGCTACACCCTGGTCGAGCAAGGACCTGAACTCGCTCAACGCAACCTGATGCGTCAGGTTGTGGGCGTTTCCATCCCCACCGGCGCCGACCGTACCGTGGGCGATGCCCTGCGCTACGTGCTGATCCGCTCCGGCTTTTCGCTGTGCGAGACGCCAGAGGCGGCTCGGCTCTATGCGCTGCCCTTGCCGGCCGCACACCTGCAGTTGGGACCGCTGCCGCTGCGTGACGCCCTGCAGACCCTGGCAGGCCCTGCCTGGACGCTACAGGTTGATTCGCTCGCTCGGCGTGTGTGCTTTGCACCTGCGCCCACCCATCCAATCGAGGGCCGGCCATCGTGAGGGTGCGAGCGCCTTTTCTGGCCATGCGTGCTGATCGTCTACAACGCCTGGGCGGCGCTGCCTGGTTACTCGCGCTCAGCATCCTGATCGTGCATGACCACAGGGGCCAATCGCGTCTGCATCAGCAGCTAGCGCAACACGATGACCAACCGGGCCTTCATGCACTGCAGGCGGACATGGTCACCCTCAGCGCCCGACTGGATGCCCTGCCAACGCCAGAGCGCCTGGTCAGCCCGACCGAGCTAAGCGCGGTACGCGAGGACCTTGAAGCCAGATTGGCCGCTGTTGTTCATCAGCAGGAAAAGCATGCCCAGACCGCGGACGTGCTGACCTTGCAACAACGCACTGACCGACTTGAAGCTCGGTTGCAGACCCTGATGCACCAGGCAACGGCGCCTCGCGAGAAGCGCCAAACACCGGCACGACCTGCGCCAAAGGCCAAGGCGTCCAAACCGCCCTTTCAGCTACTCGGTGCAGAACAACGTGGCGGCCACACCTTTCTGTCCCTGTTACCTGCTCATCAGCAAGGGCTCAACGCCGTCACGCTGCTCCGCGTGGGCGAGTTCTTGGGCCAATGGCAGCTCACCGGCTTGACCCAGTACACCGCGACATTTCAGGTGGGTGGCCAGGTGCGGCGTCTGCCGCTGCCTGGAGGAGACACGCGATGACACAACGGTTACCTGCTACCGCGTTGCTCAGTCTGATCCTTGGCTCTATTCAGGCTGTTCAGGCATCTCCTGCGCCCGCCTCCCACGACCAGACGCGTTGGAGCGAGACCCAACACAGCCGACTCATGCTGAGCGAGGACGCACATGCCCGGGCCTGGGGTCTGCAGGCCAGTGACTGGGTCCGCTATCGCGAGCTGATGCAGGGTCCGCTAGGCATCTACGCGCCGCACCTGGACCCGTTGACCGCCCTGGGTATCGAGGCACGCAGTGACGAAGAGCGTGCGCGCTTTGCGGAGTTGCAGGTCAGAGCCGAGGCCCGACGCGTCGAGAAACTGCTGACCTATCAGCGCGCCTACGACGCTGCCTGGCAGCGCCTTGCACCTGACTTGCAGCGGGTCACGCTCGAGGATGCCAAGGTGGTAGAGGAAGCGCGCCTTTCCGTGTTCGTCAAAGCGGACTGCCCGCCCTGCCTTGAACGTGTCCGGCAGCTGCAGGCACAAGGTCGGGCCTTCGACCTGTACCTGGTGGATAGTAAAGGCGATGACGCACGACTCCGGCGTTGGGCGCGTCAGGCGCGCCTGGATCCGATGCGGGTTCAGCAGCGGACCATCACCCTCAACCATGACAATGGCCGCTTTCAGTCGCTAGGTCTTGCCGGCGAATTGCCCGTCGTCGCACAGCGGGTGAATGGACAATGGCAGCGACAGTAGCCACGCCAACAAGGCGCCGTCGAGCAGTCGCTGGACTGTCGTTTTTGTTGTCGGCTTTGGTCAGCGTCGCCACCTGGGCGCAGGCTCAGCTGCCGCCACCGGCCTATCAGCTTGCAGCCCAGCAAGCCGGCGTTCCCTCTCTGGTTCTGTACGCCATAGCACTGCAGGAAAGCGGGCGACGCTGGCAAGGACGGTCAGTACCGTGGCCCTGGACCCTGAACGTGGCTGGCGAGGCCAAGCGGTTTGCCAATCGCCATACGGCATGCACCGGCCTGCTGCAGGCCATGGACACTACCCCAGACCGCAAAATCGACGTGGGTCTCGGCCAGATCAACCTGGGTTACCACCGCCATCGCGTCACTCATCCGTGTGACTTGCTAGACCCCTATCAAAACCTTGCGATTGCCGCTGCAATCCTCGTCGAGCAGCGCGCAGCCGCTCCTGATTGGCCAGCCGCCATCGGCCGCTACCACCGCCCGGCCGGCGGCGCCCTTGCCGCACGCTATCAGCGCCTCGTCCAGGCGCATCTGGATCGCCTACAGGGTCAGGTAGCCAGTGGACTGCAGGTGGGAGAGCTGCCGTGAGACCTGGGTTCGGAAGACGCTCACTGTTCGTACTTGGTACGGGATGGCTATCCCTGCAGGCAATGGCGGACCCACTCATCGTGGTGGGGCACGAGGGAGGTGTTTCCACCCAGCCGTACTTCGAGCCGTTCAAGCGGACAGCTCCACCACGTACGTCTACTGTGACCCCATTTCCTGCCGATGCTCATGAGGCTGAGGCCGCAATGCTACCGGTGCGGTCACAAAGACTGCTTCCTGGCGAAGCCTCGACACGAGCGCTCCAAGCACCTGGGCTTAGCCCCCTATTTCTCATCGGTGATGATGAGTACTCACGTCATTGGCTGCGCCAGCAGCGGCGGCAGCTGAAGGACCAGCAGGCTATTGGCCTGGTGGTAAATATCGACACTGCCGCGGCCTTGGCAAAACTTCGGCGCCTGGCCCCCGACCTCACCCTCATTCCAACGTCGGGGGATGACCTCGCCCAACGCCTGGGGCTGCACCACTACCCTGTGCTGCTCGTGCCAATGGCGGATGACAGGTAGCGCAGGCCATGTCCCATCCGACCGGCTATGAGCGCTGGCTTCGTCCAGCCGTGGAGTTGTACAGCGTTGGCGCCTGCATGCTAGCGGCTGGCCTTGTTGCACTCATTCCCGAAACGCTCGGGCTCTCGGCCCCAATGGCCTCGTTCGCCACAACGGCATTCCTATGCCTCGCCGCCGCACGGCTGTATCAGGCTTATCGCATCCTGCGCTACCGACGCAATCTTCGGCGGCTGCCTGCCTACACCCTGTCCAGCGCTGCGATACCGGTCAGCACGCAAACGCTGTTCATCGGCCGTGGGTTTCGCTGGGAGGCGCGGCATACCCAACGCTTGCTCGAGACCTATTTGCCGCAGTGCCGCCGCTATGTCGAGCCAGGCCGGTATGGCCGCTTTATCCAACACCTTTTCAAACAGTCTTCGCGGCGCGCTCCCCTGACTCAAGCCGCCATTGGCGGCTTGCCTCGCCTGCATGGCGTCGAGCCTGACGAACAAGACGTCTGCCTACCCTTGAACGAGCGTGTGGGCCATACGCTGGTACTGGGTACCACGCGGGTCGGCAAGACGCGGCTGGCCGAGCTCTTCATCGCGCAGGACATCCGCCGTCGCAATGCGCAGGGCGAGCATGAAGTGGTCATCGTGTTCGATCCCAAAGGCGATGCAGATCTGCTCAAGCGGATGTACGCCGAAGCCAAACGCGCCGGCCGTGAGCAGGAGTTTTTGGTGTTCCACCTGGGCTGGCCCGACAGCTCGGCTCGGTACAACGCCGTCGGCCGTTTTGGTCGTATCTCCGAGGTGGCTACTCGTCTTGCCGGGCAACTCTCCGGTGAAGGCGATAGCGCCGCCTTTCGCGAGTTTGCCTGGCGCTTCGTCAACATTATTGCGCGCGCGCTGGTGGAGCTGGGTCAGCGCCCTGACTATCGGTTGATCCAGCGCTATGTCATCAACATCGATGCGCTGTTTATTCAGTATGCCGAACACTACTTCGCCACACGTGAGCCCGACGCGTGGGAGGCGATCCTCAAGCTTGAGGCGGGATTGAACAACCGTAATCTGCCGCGGCACATGATTGGGCGGGAGATCCGAGTCGTTGCCCTCGAGCAGTACCTTTCCAGTACGCATCACTTCGATCCGGTGCTCGATGGCCTGCGCAGCGCCGTGCGCTACGAGCGCAGCTTTTTCGACAAGATTGTGGCATCCCTCCTGCCCCTGCTGGAGAAGCTCACCACCGGCAAGATCGTCCAGTTGCTCTCGCCTGACTACGAGGATCTGCAGGATCCGCGGCCGATCTTCGACTGGCTACAAGTCGTTCGCCAACGCGCCATTGTTTATGTGGGCTTGGATGCCCTGTCCGATGCCGAGGTCGCCGCAGCGGTAGGCAATTCCATGTTTGCAGATCTGGTTTCGGTGGCCGGACACCTTTACAAGTTCGGCGTCGACAGCGGATTACCCGGCGGCAAGCCAGGCACCAAGCCCACCATTAATCTGCACGCCGATGAATTCAACGAACTGATGGGTGATGAGTTTATCCCCCTGGTCAACAAGGGCGGCGGCGCTGGCGTTCAGGTGACGGCCTATACCCAGACCCTGTCGGATATCGAGGCACGGCTAGGTAATCGCGCCAAGGCAGGTCAGGTGATTGGCAACTTCAACAACCTGTTCATGCTGAGGGTACGCGAAACAGCCACAGCCGAACTGCTGACCCGCCAGCTCCCACAGGTCGACGTCTATACACCCGCGCAATCCAGTAGCGTCACCGATACCTCTGATCCACAGGCCGCCAGTGCCTTCACCTCCAGCACCCAAGATCAGCTCGTGGGCAGCCGCCGGCCTCTGATTGAGCCTGCTCATCTCGTCGCGTTGCCCAAGGGGCAGTGCTTTGCGCTGCTTGAAGGCGGTGCGCTGTGGAAGGTTCGCATGCCCTTACCGCTACCAGACACCGATGATGATTTACCGGCTGATCTTCGCGCGTTGACCGCTGCCATGCGTCGGCGCCCGTTCAGACCCAAGACGGCTGAGCCATCTGGCGAACCAGACTCACCACTCCCGACCGCCCCAGAGCCACCGGTGACTTCGATTGCTGAGGCATCTCCTCATGAGTGAAGCTGTAGACGCCCGGCCGCGTCGTTACGGAGGGTTTACCCAGCTTCTGCTACTGCCCTTTACCGTCCTGGGCCTGCTGTGCGCCGCGCTGCTCCTTCGGCTTTTGCTGGAAGGTTTCGGCATGCTGTTCGTTTGGCCGGATAACCGCGATCTGCACGCGCAGATCCTTTACGAGCAGGATCGACGCGATCTCACCCGCACGCCTTGGCCGGATCGATGGCAGTCGATTTCTCGTATGTGGCGAGATACCCAACGCTCAGTACAGCTCATGGCGCTATCCAACCCATGGATCGAGCTGCAGGGCAGGCTCCCAGCCGTACCCAGCCTCCTTGGCCACAGAACGCCGAGCCTGCCTTGGGCAAAAGAACGTTCGGGGGTAAAAGAGGCGTTATCTGCAGCCCGGCATAGCGCGCTGAGCGTTGGCATGCGAAGCCTACTGCTGCTTCAGGCGCTTCCTTTGCTGATACTGAGCGCGCTCGTCGGCACCGTAGACGGCTTGGTCCAACGGCAGGTGCGCCGCTTTAACGTACAACGTGAATCGGGCTATCTCCATCACCGCGCGAAGGCCCTCTTCGTTCCACTCACGCTGCTGCCAGGGTTCATGTACCTGGTGCTGCCCATCAGTCTGTCTATTGCCAGCTTTGCGATTGTGAGTGCGATCTTGTCCGGACTGATGGCCGCAATCGCCATTGGATCATTCAAGAAGCATCTCTGACGAACAGCTTCGGCTATTCCGTCTAAGCAAGACATCTAGGGCAGTAATCGCCAGCCGGGCTACGACACGTTTCACGTGGAACCCTGCACTGTCTTTTGATCGTGCGGGCCCAGATTATAACCCTTAGCAGTTCTCCAGCTGTTCGCTCATCAAGCCAAGCACGATAAGCCGCCCAACGAGCGGTCCTTTTACTTCACCACCTGATGGATAGAAGCTGCTCCCAGGCAGGGCTTTAAGGATCAACCCGAATCGCACGAAGACGTTACGCTCTGGTCGTCTCGAGTAGCTCAGCATGCTGTTCGAAGTCATCCGCTAGCTGCTGCAGCGTGATACTTCGTAGGCGCGTCAGCAGCAAAGCCTGCGCGGCATCGAATGCCTCGGTCAGCGCATTGTTTACGGCTCGCTCAACCAGACATTCGGGATGATCGGTCGCCAAACCTATGGCGAAAATCGACGACGACCCGAGCGCCTGATGGATATCTAGCAGTGTGATCTCTGCAAGGGGCTTTGCCAGCATCCATCCTCCCCGATGACCCTTTTCAGAGCGAACGTACCCCTGCTCCTTGAGCAGGGCCATCGTCCTGCGCACGACTACCGGATTAGTACTCAGCATCTGCGCCAACGTGTCAGACGTCGCAGGCTGTTCATGGCGAGCCATGTGAATCAGCGTATGCAGCATCCGCGATAGGCGCGTGTCATTTCTCATAGCTCAAAAGCCTCATTCCAGCCGGCCAGCATCTCTCGACACAGGAAAAGTTACAAGATCTAGACTTTCGCTCATCACGTAACTTATGTTGTTTCCTGAAATTCACGAGGGAAATTCCATGATCTACGATGTGATCGTTGTGGGGGGTAGCTACGCCGGCGTGTCCGCTGCCATGCAACTGGCCAGGGCGCGCCGTTCTGTGTTGGTGATTGATGCTGCGCAACGCCGTAATCGATTTGCTGCCATGTCTCATGGGTTCCTGGGGCAAGACGGCAACAGCCCAGATGCAATTGCTGACCAAGCACGTCGGCAACTACTCGCCTACCCATCCGTCACCTGGCATGACGCGTCTGCGGTTGCAGTAGAGAAACAGGCCGATGTGATCTCTATCGCTACAAGCGATGGCCTCACCTTCAATGCCCGTCGGCTGATTCTGGCTTCCGGCGTCACCGATGAGCTGCCAGATATTCCTGGCTTGGCTGAGCGCTGGGGGCGACAGGTCTTCCACTGCCCTTACTGCCATGGGTATGAGCTGGACAAAGGAAACATCGGTGTCCTGGCCAGCTCACCACTCGCTATCCATCAGGCCCTGATGCTGCCTGATTGGGGAGCAACAACCTTATTCCTCAACGGCGCCTTCCAGCCCGATGCAGAGCAAAGCGAGAAGCTTGCACAGCGTGGCGTTTTGCTCGAGCAAGAGCAGGTTGTTTCTATTGGTGGGGAGCGGTTGGAAGTGACACTGGCCAGTGGTCATGTGATTACGCTTGCAGGCCTGTTCGTCCAACCACGCACGCATCTGAACAACCCCCTGATCAAGCAGTTGGGCCTTGCCGTTGAAAGCGGTCCCTTAGGCGATTTCCTGACAGTAGATCAGATGCGGGAAACCAGCGTGGCAGGCGTGTTTGCCTGCGGAGATGCGGCAGTGGCTGCCGGTAACGTGGCGATCGCGGTCGGCGACGGTGCTCGCACAGGTGGCGCAGCTCACCAGTCGTTGATCTTTCGCTGAGCGAAGCAACTTCAGGCCGCCGGCTTTCTACCAAAGCACTAGCACGTATTAACCTGTCTTCTTGGCAAGGACAGTAGCGCACCTGCCAGCTCTACCTTATCTGACAGGTGCAGCGTCATTGCTCAAGAGGGTTGTTAACGTCGTGCTTCTGTCAGGGCTTGGCGGTAAAGCACGACAACATCGTTAAGCAACTCGCGCATCATCGACGCAAGCAGTTGCTGACGAAGTTCTCCGTTCTCTACCGACTCAGACGCCAACTGATCCAGCAGATCGTTCAGCACTGAAATATGCAACTCAGCTTCGGCTTCCGGCGTATCCGACTCGAAGTCTGGCTGGCGCGCTCGAAGCAGAGGCGTTGGAAAAGGGACTATGGTGCTAGTGCGACTAGTCATGGCGCACCTCCATGCGAGAGGTAAGACACGTAGTCGGATGTGCCAGGCGGAGCCCGGGCTTGAAAGGAGGACGAGGCATTTTCCTTTTACTCCTTGGACAGGTTAAGGAACCGCCTACCAGCCTTCTCACGAGCATAGGAGGCGGACCGTGCAAGGGTGAGAATCCGGCGTCCAAGGGAACCGGCCAGGCAAAAGCCTGCCTCACACGGCCCGCCATAGAGGAGCATTAGCGCAGCATGCAAATACTGGCTAAGCACTATGACGCTACCGCGCCTTGGACAACTTCCAGGTTCTCACGCCCGGTCGCGGGATTGACCACGACAGCCAAAATCTAACGTTCGCGGTTACCGGTTGCAACCAACAAACCGGCTGGCGTGCGCTCCGCTTTCTCGGTGAGGCCACCGTCTACAAAAAACCGGGTACGCGCTGAATCGGATTTTCTGCGGCGTGACGCTCCCGTAAACGGCACCTTCGCGCCATCGAATCGCTCAGGACGCGAGCAAGATGGCAACGCGCAAAGGCCTCGCCCTACTTCAGTGGGCACTCCTCCTCACACCGCTCTCGGTTGCCCTAAGCGCCCCCCATGCATGGGCGGGCGACGGTGACGCTGAACGTGAGCAGCTAGCTGCCGTCATCCGGCAATTGACGATCTCTGAACACCTGGCCGTTCAGACCGCTGCGCACGCAGCCCCTGCAGGCACCCGCTACCACTTCGACTATGCCCGCCTGCAGCAAGACCTGCAGCGCATCCGCCAGGGCATCGAACACTACCTGACACCGTCCCGTGCCCAGCCCAGGGATCTGCAGCAGCTGGCAGGTGACTACGCCCGCGAGGTCGATCCACATGAGGCGTCCTCGCTATGACCCTCTCCGCCGCACAGAGCACCGCCTTTCAGGCCAGCGGTGGCTTCACCCCTGCTGCCGTCTCCACGGTGGTGCTGAGCCTGGTCTTTGCCGTCTTTCAGCTCTGGGGCGTCTGGGCCCTGCGTACGGCCTTCGTGAGCTGGGCCGAACACCGCATGACCCAACGCCAATTGCTGGGCGTCGCGGTGCGTTTTTTCTTCCTGTACCTGGCCCTGATTTTTCTACTGCTCTCCTGACTTGTGGAGGACCTGAACGTGTCTACGTCGCTGCTGCGCATCTGCCCTCGCCGTCTTGCTCAATCCCTGACGGCCGTCAGTGGTATCGGGCTGATTGAAGGCGCCTACGCCGCTGGCTTACCCAAGATGGAAGCGCCCACCCGTGGCCAGGGCACCGGCATCCTACAAACCCTGCAGAACTACGGCTACGACATCGTCATGCTGGTTGCGCTGCTGGTCGTGGCGTCCATGTTTATCGGCGTGTGCTACCACGCCTATACCCGCTACTCCGAGATCCACACTGGCCGCGCCACCTGGGGGCAATTTGGTCTCACCGTGGCCGTAGGCGCCATGCTGTTGGTCGTGGGGATCTGGCTGCTGACCACCGCCATCGGTGTGCTCTGACGCGCGGAGCCGATCCTTAACATGGAGACCGTACGCGCCGAAGACGGCCAGGTTCTGTTCCTGCCCCATCGACTCAATCGCCAACCGGCCGTTGTTCGAGGCCTGACCGCGGACGAACTCTGGTTTGCCACCACGCTGTTTGCTTTGATCGGGCTAGGGCTGAGTCTGCCGCTGGCGGTTGTGGTTGGGCAGCTGGCGGTGTTGCCCACCGGCATCCTCATCACCCTGGCGGTTGGGCTCTACCTGAGCAGCGGATTGCTGCAGACCCTCAAGCGCGGACGACCTGATACCTGGCTGCATCGGCACCTGCAATGGCAGGTAGCAACCCGCCTCCCCTTCCTGGCCGCCTGGGTCGGCGGACAGGCGTTGATCCTTCGCTCAGGCACCTGGAGCACACGACGCTCCCGGCCGGTCCTGCGTGAAGGGGAGCGCTGGTCATGAGCCGCTTTCGCCACGAAATCGTGCATCTGCAGGCGCACATACGCACCCTTCGCCTGGCCGCCGGTGCCCTGGCCCTACTGGCGCTGCTACTGGGCCTCGGCTGGTGGAGCGCGCCGCGGGATCTGACCATCCATATACCGCCTGACCTGCGTTCAGGCAGCACTCGACGCTGGTGGGACGTACCGCCCGAAAACGTCTATGCCTTCGCCTTCTACATCTGGCAGCAGCTGCAGCGCTGGCCCAGCGATGGCGAGGCGGATTACCCGCGCAACCTCAAAACCCTCTCGGCCTACCTCACGCCCGCCTGCCAGGCCTTCCTCGAGCAGGACTATCAGCGTCGACGCGCCAACGGCGAGCTGCGGCTACGTGTCCGGGGCCTCTACGAAATCCCAGGACGCGGCTACGGCGAGGACCCGGCGCGTAGGGTCAGGGTGATCTCGGCTCGCGACTGGGTCGTCACGCTGGATCTGACGGCGGATGAGTACTACAGCAGCGAGCAGATCAAGCGGGCGCTGGTGCGCTACCAGCTCAAGGTCGTACGGCTGGATCAAGACCCCGAGCACAACCCGTTCGGCCTTGCGCTGGACTGCTATGCCCAGCCGCCACAACGCATCGACCCCCATCCGGACCCGACGCCTGCTCAAGAATCAGGAGCCGCCACATGACTCGCCAGCCCCTATCCCTGCTCGCCGCGCTGTTCCTTGGGCTCGGTGTGGCAGCACCCGGTCATGCCACACAGATCCTGCATTGGAAGCGCCTGCCCCTCGCGGTGCCGCTTACGGTAGGCCAGGAACGTGTCGTGTTCCTTGATCGCAAGGTGCGCGTTGGCGTCCCTACAGCCCTGAGTGATCGCTTGCGTATCCAAAGCACCGGCGGCGCGCTGTACCTGCGCGCCAGCACCGTGCTTCCGCCCACGCGGCTGCAGGTACAGGATGTGCAGACGGGCATGATCATCCTGCTCGACATCGCCGCAGAGCCGGCCAAATCGGGTCAACCGCCAGCGGAGCCGATTCGAATCGTTCTGGATGCGCCAGGCGAAGAGTCGTCGCCCGCGTCGACTACGCCCGAAGCCGGTACTGCTCAGAGCGCTCCGGACGCGGCCCTGGCGATGACCCTGACCCGCTATGCCGCCCAGCGTCTCTATGCCCCCTTACGCACCCTTGAGCCAGTCGAGGGCATTCGCTCCGCCGCGGTGGAGAAAGAGCTGCCGCTGGACAGCCTGTTGCCGGGGCTACCGGTTAGGGCACACGCCCTTGCCGCCTGGCAACTGCAGCACCTGCGAGTCACCGCAGTTCGCCTGAGCAATCAAAGCGCACGTCCTATCGCGTTGGTGCCCGAGGCACTACAGGGCGACTTTGTGGCTGCCACCTTCCAGCACCCCGACCTTGGCCCGTCTGGTCAGGCCACCGATACCACAGTGGTTTATCTCGTTACTCGCCACCAGGGACTGCGGGGCGCCGTGCTCCCCAGGGTCACGCCCTTCCCAGACGTCACACCTCGCCCTCCTGTCTTGCCCGCGCTGCGCCACGGTAATGTCGATGAAGATCAGTAGCCTACTCAAATGGGCAGCCATTCCCCTGGCCGGAATGATGACTGTCGTTGGCCTTACGCGATGCACCGGGTCCTCCAGTACGTCTGATGTTGAGCCCGAAACCGCTAATGCGCTGACCCAAGAGGAGCGCGCTGCCTTGGGGGTTGAAGGCGACTCCCCTCGGGACACCGTCGCGACCCTGGTGGCGCAGGTCAAGCAGCTGCGTCAGGAGCTGGAGACTGCAACGCGCGATGTGCAGCACTCACGTCATGCGCCCGGCCGTCCAGAGGATGCAACCGCGCTGGTTGATCAGCGAATCGAACACGCCCTGCAGGCTGAGCGGGCGCAGCTGCAGCAGGCTCAGGAGCAGCTGGCGCGTGAACGGCAGCAGACCGAACAACTGCTCAACGACGTCAAGCAGCGCCTGCACACCCCCGCACAGGACGATGCCACGGCGCTGCCGGTAGGGCTCGGCCTGGAGCCCACCCAAGAGGCGTCGACTGAAGTACCACTGCGCTGGATTGAGCCAAGCGATGTGCCGCCTGACGCTGCGTCCAGCAAGAGCCAGGCGCACCCACTGCAGCTGGGATTAGCCCCTGAGTCGCCACCTGCGCCAGCCCCTGACGACCGAATGAGCCACGCACCTGATGCTCCGGCCAAACCGGTCTATACCTTGCCGGCCAATGCCACCCTGGTGGGCTCGGTCGCCATGACGGCCCTGATCGGCCGCGTCCCCGTCGACGGCACGGTGAATGACCCCTACCCCTTCAAGGTGCTGATCGGCCCAAACAACCTGACCGCCAACGGCATCGAATTACCCGACGTGGCCGGCGCCGTGGTTAGCGGAACGGCCTCCGGTGACTGGACTCTGTCCTGCATCCGCGGACAGATCCGCAGCCTGACCTTTGTCTTTACCGACGGCACGATCCGCACCCTACCTGACGATGACCCGCCCAGCGGCCAGGCCCGACGCGGTGAGTCGGCAGACAACGCTTTGGGCTGGATCAGCGATGACCAGGGCATTCCCTGCGTAGCGGGTGAGCGGCGTAGCAATGCGGCCCAGTACCTGGGCTCGCAGGCCTTGATGACCGCAGCAGGTGCTGGCGCGGCATCGCTCCTGTCAGCCGACAAGGGCACGCATGCCGTCTTCAGCGGCGCCGGCACGTTCGGCACCACCCGCATGTCCGGACAGGGGGCGCTCAACCAGATCCTGGCCAGTGGCATGCAGGACCTGTCGCAGTGGGTCAATCGGTTCTATGGCCAGGCCTTCGCGGCGGTGTACGTCAAACCCGGCGCCCAGGTTGCCGTTCACCTGGAGCGGCCCGTCACGCTGGATCACGCCCCCCAGGGGCGACGCGTTCATCACCTGACAGGAGGCTTCCATGCAGCGCCCTTGGACTGACGTGACCTTCGCGCTTGCCACTCCGCTGCTGGCCCTAGTGCTGGCAGGCTGCGCCAGCAAGGACAAGCTACTGCCGCCCGGTGATCACACCATGCTCGACCTCTGGCGTACCTACACAAGCAGTGTCCAGGGCGCCGAGGCTCGCCTGAGCGAGGCCCGGCAGCAGGTGCGTCGCCCACTGTCCGTCGCAGATGAGCACCCCTCCAGCGGCACGCGTGCGGACCTGCGCCAGCGCGCTCAGGTACTCAACCAGCAATTTCCCCGCCTGCCCAACCCTGACCTGGTGATGTATGTCTTCCCGCATTTGGCCGGCGAGGAGTCGGTTCCGGTACCAGGCTACAGCACAGTATTTCCGCTCTATCGACACGTACCCTACGCCCTGCCCGGTGAGCGCGTGGAGGACTACTGATGCGCCGCGTTTGGCTCCGCTGGCCGCGCCTGCGCCAGACGACACTGGATCCTCACTCGCCGGATGCCTGGCAGGCCCATGTCATGCGGCTAGCCAAGCACGGGCTGGCCGCCCCGGGCGCCTGCCTGGACCCGTCCAAACGCCGGCCTGCTACCCAGGCGGATCAGGACAGGCTGTACGGCCAGGTGCCCTCGTTCGTCGATCTCCTGCCGTGGGTGGAATACCTGCCTGATGCGCAGTGCATGCTCTTGGACGATGGCCGCTCGGTGGCGGCCTTCTTCGAGTTGCAACCACTGGCGACAGAAGGACGCGAGCCTGACTGGTTCGCGCAAGCGCGCGACGCCGTAGAAACCGCTCTGCAGGAAACACTCGATGAGCACGACGAGAGCCCCTGGGTCGTACAGTTCTATGCCCAGGACGAGCCCACCTTCGAGACTTACCTAAACACACTGTCCGACTACGTCCGCCCTCTCGCACGTCACAGCGTCTTCACGGACTACTACCTGGGCCTGACCGCCCGCCACCTGCAGGCCGTCAGCACGCCCGGCGGACTGTTCGACGACACCACCGTGACCCAGTTGCCCTGGCGTGGGCAGCACCGCCGTACCCGGATGGTCGTCTACCGGCGCCTTCCCGCCACCACGCGCCGCAGCCCTGTGTCAGCGCCTGAGCAGGATCTGAATGCAACCTGCGACCGCCTTACAGCGGCGCTCGCCAGCGCGGGTGTGTCCAGCACACGCCTGGACGCTGCCGCCATCCATGATTGGCTGCTCCGCTGGTTCAATCCCGATCCCACTCACCTGGGCCATACCGACGCCGACAAGGCACGCTTCTATACCCTGACCCGCTATCCGGACACGACACCACCCGACGCCCTGGAATTGGCCAGCGGGACCGATTTTGCGCAGCGCCTTTTCTTCACGCCACCTCGCTCAGACCGAACAACAGGGGTGTGGTACTTCGACGATCAGCCTCATCGCGTCCTGGTGGTTGATCGACTGCGTCAGCCTCCGGAAGCAGGCCACCTGAGCGGTGAGATGCGGCATGGTGAGGCTCTTAACGCGGTAATGGATCAGCTACCAGCGGGCACGGTGATGTGCCTGACGGTAGTCGCAACGCCACAGGATGGATTGGAAGCGCAGCTCAATACGCTGGCACGCAAGGCCGTGGGCGACACTTTGGCCTCCCTGCACACCCGCCAGGACGTCGAGCAGGCCCGCGCCCTGATTGGCGGACAGCACAAGCTGTATCGAGGCGCGCTGGCGTTCTATGTGCGCGCACCGGCGATGGAGAGTCTGCGCCAACGCTGCCACACGCTTAACAACGTGCTGCTGACGGCAGGCCTGCAGGTGGTACGCGAAGACGCGGAGGTGGCGCCGCTTAACAGCTACCTTCGTTGGCTACCCGCAGTCTTTGATCCTGCGGCCGACCGCCGGCATTGGTATACCCAGTTGATGTTCGTGCAGCACGCCGTGAACCTGGCCCCTGTCTGGGGCCGTAGTACGGGAACGGGTCATCCCGGCATCACCTTCTTCAATCGAGGTGGAGGTCTGGTGACCTTCGACCCGCTGAGCCGCCTTGATCGCCAGATGAACGCCCACCTGTTTCTGTTCGGTCCAACCGGGTCGGGCAAGAGCGCGACCTTGAATTACCTGCTGCAGCAGGTGACCGCGCTGTACCGACCTCGATTATTCATCGTCGAGGCCGGTAACTCCTTTGGACTGTTTGCCGACTTCGCCGCCCGCCTGGGGTTGTCCGTTCACCGCGTAACCCTCACACCGGGCAGCGGCATCAGCCTGGCACCCTTCGCCGATGCCTGGCGGCTGGTCACACCGACCTCCCCCAAAGCGCTCGACAGTACAGAGGGTAATCAGTCAGAGGCGTCGGATGAGCAGCGTGATGTCCTGGGCGAACTGGAGATCATCGCGCGCCTGATGATCACCGGCGGAGATCCACGCGAGGACGCACGCATGACCCGCGCAGACCGGAGCCTGCTGCGTCAGTGCCTATTGGCGACCGCCGAACGTTGTGTAGCGCAGGGACAGCCCGTGCTGACCCGCGATCTTTGCGCCACGTTACGCGAACAGGCGCGCGACGACGCCCTTCCCGAACCTCGACGCGCCCGCCTCTTGGACATGGCCGAAGCCATGAGCCTGTTTTGTCAGGGCAGCGACGGCGAACTCTTTGATCGCCCTGGCACGCCGTGGCCTGAGGCTGACATCACCCTGGTGGATCTGGCGACCTTTGCCCGGGAGGGCTATGGCGCGCAGCTTGCCGTGGCCTACGTCAGCCTCATCAACGCCGTGAACAACCTGGCTGAGCGCGATCAGTTCCTGGGGCGTCCCTTGATCAACGTCACCGACGAAGGACACATCATCACCAAGAACCCACTGTTGGCACCCTATGTGGTCAAGATCACCAAGATGTGGCGAAAGCTCGGCGCCTGGTTCTGGCTGGCCACTCAGAATCTGGACGATTTGCCAGCGGCGGCTGAACCCATGCTCAACATGATCGAGTGGTGGATCTGCCTGTCGATGCCGCCCGATGAGGTCGAGAAGATCGCCCGCTTTCGCGAGCTAACGCCTGCTCAGAAGGCCTTGATGCGCTCGGCACGCAAGGAAGCCGGCAAGTTTAGCGAAGGAGTCATCCTGTCCAAGTCGATGGAAACGCTCTTTCGCGTGATACCACCTAGCCTGGTTCTGGCCTTGGCCATGACCGACCCGGAAGAAAAAGCTGAGCGCTACCGCTATGTGCAACAGGACGGGCTCAGCGAGTTGGACGCAGCGTTCAAGATGGCAGAGGCGCTTGACCAGCAGCGTGGCATTACCACGGCCCTCCTTGACCCTCCTAGGCCGCCGCCTAACTGAACGAGCGGGCGCTCAGGCAGACCTGTCGCTCATTATCCGCAGGGATGATCAGTCGCCGCGCTGCCATAGGCTTTCTAGAAAACGCCTACCCCAATCTGCATGCTCCACCCAAGCGTGGCCAAATCGATTTATCCAAGCGAGGCGGTAATTTACCGTCAGCAGGAGCGGTGCTTCACATCCGTAAGGCTGGTTTCACGCTGGAAAATCCACCCGAAAGCATGCGAAACGCAAATCAGAGTTATGGGTTTGCGTTAGCAACGCTTTTGATCTTTCTACTCTTCGCTCACTTTTTTAAGCAATCTCGTATCGAGGCCAAACCGCTCCTGGCTTTCCAACCGGTATGAGCCTTCTGCCAAATCGCAGCTCATGAGCAGATTCCACGAGTGTCGAGATACCGTGGAGGGGATGAGAACAAACGGATGCTTATCTAACAGGTTGTCCCCGAACTGACACTGATTCGAGGAAGGCCGGGCACCTGTTAACCAATTGGGGTTAGGAACGTCCTCGAGTTGCACGACCTTGATCAGGTCTGGATCAAGCACAGTGAAGCAAGTCAGCACATGCGGGACGATGTCCAGCAGGTCAAACCCGGTGTGGACCGCGACTTCCAAGATCGCGGTAGCAGGATCCGCAGCCGCGTACACAACGTGGCGCCCCGGCGGATTCCATCGGCCACCCACCTTATGAGCTCCGATTCCTTTGTCCCATGTGTCCGCAAACTCAGCACGATCGAGGCGCCAGGCATGCCACGCTCCCGACCAAGGCAAAGCATTCACTGATAGACCCCGTACTTAATCCGCTCTAGATAGTCCTCGACCGCCTGAAACCCCATCGGGTTATGGATGACATCTAAAGGAATGTCTCCGTCGAGATACTTACAGGGCCGACTCAACCACTGCTCTGCAAGCTGCTGGTCACCGAACACATTGATCGCGTCCTCTAGCACCTTGGCGTACTGGAACGCGATAGCGCTTTGAAGAGCATCCAGCCTTTCAGAGCGGCCTGCGCTGTTCTGGCGTTGCAGCGTACGGATCGATTTGCCAATGATGCGGCTGGTGATCTTTTTGTGCGCCAGAGGCTGATATGCCGAAATCAATGCATCTACGTCGTGACGGTAAAAGCCCTCTGTAGTGCGTTTGTAGATGTCGTAATCACTAAGCTGGCCAGCATCAACATGGATGAGAAACCATGTCGGCTTGGCTAGGTTGTAGTCTTTGGTCGACCGGCTGGTGACAGTAGTCATGACAAAATCCTCCAGCGTCATTTGACGCATACACTACCGCCGTTTGGCGCATAACGCACTATACCTACGAGCGATTGCGCGCTGGCCTGGCGCTCATTTCAGCCTTACAACGCAGCATGGGGCAGTGAGGTCCAGACCCGCTGCCAATTGAATTTTCGTTGAGCGTCGATCACTGCAGCTCACAAAGGATGTTCTCCGGTGCTGACCGCATGCGCGCTCAAGCAAAAACGTCGCTAAAAAATCCGGTAAGGCCCGCTTCCCTATTCTTTCTGGTACTCGGCTTCGTCGTCTTTTGAACTAGGCATATCCCCGCGCCTGGAGACGACTGCCGCCATGACCCATCGTAATGCCCGGTATCGCCCTACCTGTCTGGGACCCTTGGTCCTGGGGCTAGCCTGCCTTCGCGCAGAGGCTGTGGACGTTGTGGCCTATACGGACCGCCACCATCCACTTACCCAGACTCAAGGTGCCCGTGTCGTTCTGCTCGACGAGGCCTCGTGGCTGCAAGAAGCGCTTTCTCGAGACCTACCACCCAACCTTACGACTGCTGAACAAAGGGTTCGCCATCGTCTGGAACAGACGCCGGCCCTCGCCCCGCAACTGGCCAATGCCTACCAAGACCTCCTACAGGCCTGGCATCTGGGCCTTACTCACCTGCCGGCCGTAGTGGTTGATCACCGCTACGTCGTCTATGGCGATACGAACGTGGCCCGGGCCGTGGCACGTATCGAACGCCAGCTGGGCCGCCGGCCATGAAGCGCTCTGCTCGCCTGCGCCCTTTGCTGCTGGCCGGCACCCTTGCCAGCACGACCGCGGCTTTGGCGCTGGATACCCCGGCGATCGTGGCTTCGGTGGCCTCACCCGACTGCCTGCAGTACCGCGTTGTCGGCATCTGTTACTGGCTTTACTGCACCTTAAGCGGCTGTAGCGTCCGCACCTCGCTCAAGGTCAGGCATTACGTTCCGGACGCCGTCGTTGCCAGCTATTCGAACACCGGTGAAAACCCGTGGCAGGCCCTGCGTGCACTGAGTCCGGCGACTGCCATGGCACGCTCAGGCGGCGCAGGAACCAGCGCCGAGGTGCATGAAAACAACCTTGCCCTATTCAAGAATGCGGATGTGATCGGTCATCCCGGCGCTGCCGCCCTGGGTCAGTATGCCGGCCAGTTTGGCTACACCTGCGGTGGCGCCGGGACACCGTTCAAACCCTATTTGCTCAGCACGCTCGATACCCTGGCCTGGCGATATGGCATACCCGAGCGCGCCTATCCTGAAGCGGTGTCACCCGGCCTACGGGAGATTGGCACCCGCGCGCAAGCCAACCTCTGGGGCACCGTCTATCCCCGGACCGGCTTTGTGCATCAAGCCGATGACTACAAGGGCGCTGCCGTCATCGCCCAGCGCGCAGGCGATATCGTCACACGCGAGGGACAGCCCCACGTCTACCAGCCGCTGCGGGCGCAGCCGCAACCGGGTTACTGGCCCGCCGGCCCGCTCAAAGAGGGCGATGCCCAAACCGGTAGGTGGCAGCCCTTGGCGCCTCGGCTTTCGTCCACCTGCGTGGTGTTCCCGCATGACCAAGCAGGGCCACAGGCCATGCAGGGCGACTACGCCTGGGCGTTGTGGCGCCCCTATGCCTGCTGTGAGCGCCAGGGCCAGGTGCTGCTGGGCAGCCAGGACTTTCTGTAGCGATCTCAGTAGGTATCTCCATGACCCCTTCTCATCGAATGGGCCTTTGGCGGGCTCTGCACCTCGTCACAGGCATGCTGCTGCTCACCACCAGTAGCGCGCAATCACTTCGCCTGGATAACACAGGCATCAACCTCAGCGGACCAATCTTCAGTGACGAGGTGTTCTACAGCATCGGCGGCGGCCGGGCGGTGTCCATGAGCCCGGCGGGCAACATGGAGAGCCTGGGTGTGGGCGTTGGCTGGAACAGCAACCTGGTCTGTGGCGACATGAGCCTGTCGACCACGGTGCAAAATCAGCTCAATGGCGTCACCAACGGCTTTCATAGCCTGATGAACAACGTCATCCAGAACGCCACCAGCGCGGTGGCCTCACTGCCCGCGCTCATCATCCAGCGGGCAGATCCTGCCCTGTATAACCTCCTCACCAACGGCATCCTGCAGGCGCGCCTGGACTTCGATCGCTCCAAGGCCAGTTGCCGCGCCCTGGCCGGTCGCATGGCAGATCTTGCAGGCGGAAGCGCCGGATGGGATCAGCTGGCCGAAGGCATGGCGCTCAAGCAAACCCTTGCCAGTCGCGACGGAGTGTCCGCGGTCGAGCAGGCTGAAACCCGCGGGGGTCAGCAGGGCGTGCCCTGGGTGGCCGGCGCGCCAGCGGGAGGACGTGATCAGCCCCCGATCCGCCTGATTAGCGATGTCACCCGGGCAGGCTACAACCTGCTCAACGGGCGAAATGCTCAGGAGACCACCGACCTGGACCCCGCGCAGTGCCACGACCGGTTGATCTGTCAGGTCTGGCCGTCGCCCCACGCCGCGACAGCCTGGGCCAATCGAGTCTTGGGAGAGCGCGAACTCAGAACCTGTACGCAGTGCACCAAGACCCAAACCACACCCGGCGTAGGCCTGACGCCGCTGATCCAGGAGGAGTACGACAAGGTCCTGCGCGCGCTGCGCGACCTCGTGGCAGGCACCACGCCCACCACCTCCGAGCAGCTTGCCGCTGCGGGTAGCCGCGCACTGCCCGTCACCCGAGGTGTCATCGAGGCCTTACGCGATGAGCCGGACCGAGATGTACTAAGCGAGCGTCTTGCCTCCGAGGTGGCCTTGTCACGCGTTGTGGAGCAAGCACTGTTGCTCCAGCGGTTGCTGCTGACCGGGCTCAAGGAGCCCAACGTCGCCGCAAATGAGATCGCCACGCGCACCCTTCGTACCGAGCAGGAAACCCTGACCCAGGAGGTCGGTAACCTGAAGACCGAGCTGGAGCTGCGCAGGACGCTGACGACCAATGCGGCGTCGCGTGTGGTAGATCGCCAACGCGAACGCGCCGCTCGCTCAGGCGGCATCTTCCAGGGTGATGCCACGCCCCGCCGCCTGGATGTGATTCAGGCTCCTCAGGAGGATGCGCCATGAGGCAACTCATTTGGCGTGCGGTCCGCAAACAATGCCTGCGGCGTCGCTCACTGGCCGCGCTGGTGCTCTTGGTGGTGTTCCTCCTGGCACCACAATTCGGCCAACCCTCCCTAGACCGACTACAGGCCTGGACCGCTTGGCTGGAGGCGCACGCGATGCTCCTGTTGCTGTGGCGGCTGTGCCTGTATGGCCTCACGGCGTGGGGCTGGTATGGGCTGCACCAACGGGTACGTGCCCGCGAAAGGTCATCGCGTGAGCTGGTACGTCTGTACCTGCTGGAAGGCCTCGCCCTGTCGACGCTGGCGGCTGCGGAATGGCGCCTTTGGACCCACGCCGTGTAGTGAGGACACCCTGCCATGACGCTCTACACCACGGACTACCTCGAGTACTACCTCACCCTGGTCGGCTGGCTTATCCATAACGGCATCTGGAATCTGTTGCTGGCCAGCGGTCTCTTTGCGCTGCCCTTTCTGCTGATCGTGATCCAGGAATGGCTGCACACCCGCACCATCAGTGCGGATGAAAGTCAGCAGAGCCTGCTCTCTACCCGACGCATCGAAAGCCGCATGCTCCTGGCGATCGGCATCATCGCCTTTGCAGCGATTCCCATGATCCCGGTATCGCTAAACACCCTTCAGTTTGATATGACCCGCTCCCGCCAATGCCAGGTCGATGTGGCAGCCCCTTCCAAGACGGGCTGGGCCCTGAGCTATACCCAGCTCAATGGACAGCAGGCCCTGATACCGGTCTGGTGGTTCTTCGTGCATGGGCTGTCCAAGGCCGTCACCGGCGCGGCCATCGCGGCCATTCCCTGCGGTACGGACTTGCGACAGATCCGTATGGAGCTCGATGCCACACGCATTGCCGATCCACTGCTCGCGCAGGAAGTAGCCGACTTTACCCGTGAGTGCTACGGCCCCTCGCGCGCCCGACTGTTCATGCAGCGCCCGGGCCTGGCTGCGGATCAGCGTTATGACGTCACCTGGATCGGCTCTCGCTATTTTCTCAACTCACCTGGCTTTTACGACACTGACCGCGCACGCACCCCTCGCCAGGCCTGGCCTTACGAGCCCACCCGTGATGCGGGCCTGGCACCGGGCGCGAATGGCGCGGGCTACCCAACCTGTCGCCAATGGTGGTCCGATCCGGGGCGCGGGCTGCGCGAGCGATTGCTGACCCAGGTCGATGCTGGACTGCTGAACCGCTTGGCACACTGGGCAGGCTTTGTCTCCCGGCAGACCGTAGACGATGCGGTCATACGCACTGTCGTCGCGCCGCGCCAGCAGAAGCTCAATCAGGGACAGGTCTATAGCGACTATGGTGGTCAGGTGGATATGTCGCTGCCCAACATGGCCGCACGCCTGGCGGGCGACACGGGATTAGCCTTGGGATCCCTGGGGTTCTTTCCAGCCATGGACGTCGTGCGTCAGGCACTGCCGATGGTGCTGTCACTGCTGAAGATGGCGCTGGTGATTGGCCTTCCCTTGCTGCTGGTCATAGGCACCTACGACCTCAAGACCACGCTGACGCTTAGCACCGTGCAGTTTGCGCTCTTCTTCGTGGAGTTCTGGTTTCAGCTGGCCCGTTGGCTAGACAGCACCATCCTGGATGCTCTCTATGGTTGGGGCTTTGGCGCCGGACGTCCCCATCGAAATTTCGATCCACTGATCGGCCTGAACAACGCCTTCGGTGACCTCCTGCTGAATTTCGTCATGGCCACCATGTTCATCGCCTTTCCAACGTTCTGGATAACGGCTCTGACCTGGGCAGGCTTACGGGCCGGTGCGGCCCTTCAGGCGCTGGCAACGGCCACCCAAGATGCACGAGGCGCAGGCGGCAAGGGAACCCAAGCGCTGCGACAAGGGATGCAGTAAAGGCTTACTCCTGACGCACGAGGTACCACCCGTGAACCAGCACATACGCTTTTTCCATCAGGTGATGCGATTAGCCACCAGAGACCTCAGCCTGCTCAGACATTGGCTCAATCGTCGCACCGACGCCTCTCCGCCTGATCCAGGCCCTACGACAGATTCGGCTCAACGCCTACGTCACCCCCTGCCAGGAGACGTCTTGTTGGCGCGTCCTGCGCGCACTGTCCTGGTCGAACAAATCTGGCAGCGCACCGCGGTCTCGCGCGAGCAATTCGCACAGCTGTACCTCGCTCCCCTGCAGCGGTACGCCCATTTGGTTCAGGAATTTCCCGCTTCACAGGACGGGCACTACCGGTACGCCGGAGGCATGCTCGATCAGGCGCTTCACCGCGTCATCTGCGCACTTCGTCTGCGCCAGGCCTGCCTGTTACCTGCCGGCGCGCCACCCGAGGAGCAGGCCGAGCAAGCCGAAGCCTGGACGGCCGCGGTGGTCTACGCCGTGCTGCTGCAGGATCTGGGTAAGCTGGTCGTTGATCTCCGCGTAGAACACGATGACGGAACACCATGGCGGCCTTGGCAGGGCCCGCTGCAGCGCCCCTATCGCGTTCACTATCCGGATGAGCGGCCCTATCGCTTACAAGCCGCGGCCACCGCACTGCTCCACGTCCACGTGCTGGATCCGGAGCTGCTCACCTGGCTCTCAAGCTACGATGTGCTCTGGACACAGATGCTGTACATGATGAGCGGCCAGGAAGCGCACGCAGACATCCTGGGAGATCTCGCCTTTCAGGCCGCTCAAGCTGTGGCAGATCAAGCCTCCTGTTAAGCGCGCGTAAGGGGCTCTAAGCTAAGTCGCAGCCTGAATAGCGCATGCGGATAGGCCATTTCAACGCTACCTGCCAGGTTCCACGTGAAACGTTTAAGGCCTGGGCTAGGCCAGACGACGGGCGTCGCGTCGGATCATCTGTGGCGGCACGCCGAAGCCGCGCATGAACAATCCGCGCAGATGGCGGTGATTGCGAAAGCCGGTCTCCCGCGCCACCGTTTCCAGGGAATGACGGGGCTGCTCTATCATCAAACGTGCCGTCTCCAGGCGCAGCCCCTCGACGGCCTTTGCCGGTGACTACCTCGTCTCGGCGATAAACACCCGACTAAATTGCCGCGGACTCAGGTGAGGCACCTCGGCCAGCTTCTCAACACTCAGGGGGCGGCCCAGGTGCTGCCGGGCGTATGCGAGCGCGGTCTGAATCCGATCCGATTTGGGCATCAGGGTCAGCAGTTCTGAATGCTAAGTCTGGCCGCCAGAGCGGAATTGCTGCATGACCAGCCGATGCGCCACCGAGCGCGCTACCTCCATATCCAAGCCTTTTCCACCATGCCCAGCGCCAGGTCCAGGCCGGCGGTGGTCCACACGGGGCCGTCGACGATGAAGATGCGGTCCTCCTCGACACGGATCTGTGGATAGCGATCCTGCATGGCCCGTGCGAAGGACCAATAGGTGGTAGCCCGGCGCCGGTGGAGTAGACCGGCCGCGACCAGCGCAAAGCCACAGGTACAGATCCCCGCTGTGCGGCGCGCCTGGGCGCCGGCCAAGCGGACGAAATCCAGCAGTGTGAGCAACGGCTCGATGGCCAGGGCTTAGTCTCCACCAGCAACTGCTGGCGACAGCCGCGCCATGCCACTGGACGCTTTCGTCTCCTAGACTTTGGACAAGCTGGTCACTGCCGAGACCGAGGTGCTAGTGGATCGTGTGGTGCCGCTGCGGGCCAATGCCGGCCCGCAGGAGCATGCGCTGATCAACCGGTTCAACCAGGCACTGGCCGACAACCCCATCCCCGTTGCCTGACCAAGATTGCCGGCCGCCTCCCGCGGTCGGCAGGTATCAGTGGTCGACGTGCATGTCACTCCAGCAGTGATAAGTAGGCATCAACGTTCTTTCGTTTATTTCGAATATTGCACGTTTCGTTTATTTCGACTATAAACGCTAGTGGCGTATGAGACGCCAGGAATGTGCGTTGCCTTTGGGAGATACATCATGACCACCGCCGATCTTGCTCGAACCATTCTCCCGGATGAAAAAGCAATCGCTACGGCTACTGAATCAAGCCGTCAGATCGCTGCTTTCGTTTCAACGAAGCTAGATACTCAGCGTATTGAACTGGTTGATGAGGCCCAGCAACGCCAGGTTGTTGAACTACCTACGCTCGCGCTTAAGTTGCTCGGGGACATACTCAGCGAATTGGCCTTAGGCAACACCGTGAAGGTAGTGCCGATTCATGCAGAGCTGACGACCCAAGAATGTGCCGACATGCTCAATGTCTCGCGCCCTCATCTCGTTAAGCTGCTGGACGAAGGCCAGATTCCGCACACCAAAACCGGTAGCCATCGACGTATTAGGTTCACCGACCTCATGGTCTACAAAGCTGACCGTGATAGGGCGAGTCAGGACGCTATGGAAGAACTGGCTGCGCAAGCCCAAGCGCTTAACATGGGGTATTGATGAGACATTCACCGTTCACTGTCATCTACGATGCCTGTGTTCTGTACCCCGCACCTCTGCGCGATTTGCTGATGCAACTGGCCCTCACTGGAGCGTATCGAGCGCGCTGGTCCGAGCAGATCCATGATGAGTGGACGAGAAACGTGCTGAAGAACCGTCCCGACCTGACAAGCGCGCAGCTCGATCGCACTGTCGAACTCATGAATCGGGCAGTTCCTGACTGTCTTGTGAAGGACTATGAGCCTTTGGTGAAAGGGCTCGACCTACCAGACGAAGACGACCGGCATGTATTAGCCGCTGCCATCAAATGCGGTGCTTCGGTCATCGTCACCTATAACCTCAGGGATTTTCCTGCTGAAATCCTCAAGTGCTTCGAGATCGAGGCGTTGCATCCCGACGTCTTCCTGTCCGACATCTGGGACTTGGATCAAGCAGCTGTGCTTGAAGCGGCCCGAAGACAGCGTGCTTCTTTGAAGAACCCTACCCATACGCCCTGCGAGCTACTCGATACGTTGCTTAAGCAGCAGCTCCCCGAGCTCGTTAAGCATCTCTCCAACTTCGAGTCATTGATCTGACCTCTGCTAGGGCCAGAGCTCTAGGCCGGTAGGTGCGGGCCAGGTCCATCTGCTGCGCGGCGGACGCCTGAGCTTCGAAACCGCACGGGGCGAGCGGCGGGACTTGGTCGAGCCTAGCCTCATGCTGATGATTCGCCCGCGTGCGCATCAGCGCTTGCAGCAGCGCCGCCCCCTGGCGCTGATCGCCGACGAGGTCGGCTACGATAGTCCCTCGGCCCTGGCCCGCGCCTTTCGCCGCATCACCGGCGCGAGCCCGACCGAATGGCAGCGGGCACAGGCTCAGGCCTTCCCGGCAGCCGCCCCATCCCGCCATTCCACCACCCGATCCGCCCGCGCCCGGTCGCCGTCGATCAGTCGTGCATTAGGCTCATCGGTGCTTTCCACCCAGGCTTCGGCGTCCGCACGGCTGCGGCCAAAGTGCATGTGGCGGGCGACCAGCCGTTCGCGACGCTCTTCAGGATCGACACGCACATACCAGCACTCGTCGAACACCTCGGCGACATCGCTCCAGGGCGCCTGGGTCAAGAGCAGGTAGTTGCCCTCGCTGATCACCAGCTGGGTCTCGGCGTGGACCGGAATGGCATTGGCGATGGGCTCTTCGATCTCGCGATTGAACAGCGGCGCATAGACGGTCTCGCCGGCCACCGGCGCCTTCAGCCGCTGCAGCAGGGCGCGATAGCCGCGGGCGTCGAAGGTGTCCGGCGCGCCCTTGCGCTGGGCGCGGCCCAGACGCGCCAGCTCGCGATTGGCCAGGTGATAGCCGTCCATGGGCACCACCACGGCGCGCTCGCCGAGCGCTGCGGCCAAGAGTTCAGCGACGGTCGACTTGCCCGCGCCGGGAGTACCGGCGATACCCAGCAGGCGACGTCCACCCTGGGCCAGCAGCGCCTCGGCGCGGGCCAGGAGTTCAGCGGGGAGTTGCAGGCCCTCGACCGGACGCTGACTGCTCATGCCGGCACCCCCGGCAGCGCAAGGATGGAAATGGCAGGCAGGCACAGGAGAGCGGTCATGGCGGAGGTTCCGGCAGTGGGGATCGCGGCACGCTAGCACCCAGCGGAGCTGGTCGTCGACTCGGCGCCGGCATGGTCGGAAAGCCATCACAGTCTGCAGCCCGGCGAGCCGATACCGGCTGCTCCCCCTCGGCATCCACCCGGCGCTCTCGTACACTCCGCCTCCTATCGGCCGCGCGCCGCCGTGAGCCTCATACAAAAGGATTTGGTCACCATGAAGAAACCGCTACTTACCACCCTCGCCGGTGTGGCCCTGGTCGCCGTCGGCACAGCCGTGGGTGGCGCCTGGTACACCGGCACTCGGCTGGAAGGCGAATTGCGCCAGGCCGCGAGCCAGGCCCAGCTGGCTCTGCAGGCGCAACTCCCCGAGTACCCCTTGCAGCTCCAGCTGGTCGAGTTGCAGCGGGGTATCTTCAGCAGCACCGCCACCTTCAGTCTGAGCGTACAGGCCGAGGATCGGCCGCCCGTAGAGGTGCTGCGGGTGCTCGACAACATCCAGCATGGCCCCCTCCCCCTGACCCGCCTTAAGTCCCTGCAGTTGGCGCCGGTCATGGCGGTCAACCGCTTCACCCTGGCGCGCACGCCGGTCACGGCCGATCTCTTCACCCTGGCCAAGGGCGCCGAACCTGTACAGCTCGACGCCACCCTGGGCTACGACCGCGCGGTGGATGGCGGTCTCGCCCTGGCCGCCCTGCACGTGGACCAGCCCCAGGGCGCGGTGGCCTTCTCCGGCCTGACTGCCACCTTCAATACCGACATGGAAGCCAGTCGGCTGCGCCTGGACAGCACCGTCGGGCAATTCAGCCTTAATGTGCGCACGCCGGATGGCTGGGCCAAGCTGGAGACCGAAGGCTTCGGCCTGACCGGCGACAACCGTCGCAATGCCGATGGCTTCTGGCTTGGTCCAGGGCAGCTGCGTCTCGGCCGCCTGCTGTTGGCCATGCCCGGTAAGCCCGCAGTCGAGCTGCGGGATCTGCAGATTCAGGGCGACACCCGGCAACAGGGCCAGCAACTGGCAGGTACGCTCAACGCGAGCCTCAGTCAGCTTAATATCGCCGGCCAGACCCTGGGCAAGGCGACCCTGAGCAGTCACTACAGCAATCTCGACAGCCCGGCCCTGGCTCAGCTCAATGCCCTGCTGCAGCACCTGCAGCTGGATACCGAGCAAGGTCTCGACCCCACCACCCAGGCTACCCTGCAGCAGCATCTCGGCGATGTGCTCGCCGCGCGTCCCCAGCTGGTGGTGGATGATCTGCGTCTCGACACCCCAGGCGGCAGCAACCACCTGCGCCTGGACCTGACCCTGGCCAAGCCGGCGACCTACGATCTGCCGCCCGAGCAACTCGCGGCCCAGATGCTGGCCGGTCTCGATGCGCGCCTGTCGGTCGCGCGGGGCAGCCTGGTGGATGGCGTGCTGTTCCAGGCGGGCGCCCAGCGCACCCAGCCGGCCATGCAGCAGCAGGCTCAGGCCACCGCCGAAGCGCTGGCCGGCATCGGCCTGAACAGCGGCCTGCTCAAGGCTGAAGGCGAGGATCTGGTGGCTACCCTGAATTACAGCGCTGGGCGGCTGCTGCTCAACGGCCAGGAAGTCCCGCCAGAACAGCTGCTGGCCTTGTTGGAGCGCCCGCAACCCGCGGCACCCGCCAAACCCCAGGGTAAGGCGCCGAAGCGCTAGCGGATGCTTGG
The DNA here is from genome assembly GCF_055393275.1 of Pseudomonas sp. Pso3. Classification (NCBI taxonomy): domain Bacteria; kingdom Pseudomonadati; phylum Pseudomonadota; class Gammaproteobacteria; order Pseudomonadales; family Pseudomonadaceae; genus Pseudomonas; species Pseudomonas sp. Pso3. Next base: position 4,788,185 of record NZ_AP043687.1, read on the forward strand.
GCTGTTGGGCTTCGGCGATAGAGCCGCCTCAATTCAACCTACGTCACCAATCTCGTAGGTTGAATTGAGCAACGCGAAGCCCAACGCTTTAACCGCCTTACTTGAGCTCTAACCCGCCACTGGCCTTGTTCAGCTCACGCAGGTGCTTGCCGAGTAGGTCCAGGTTGGCTTCGGTCAGGTCCAGGCCATCGCGGGCCTCCGGCGAGAGCAGTTGGCGGACCTCGTTGTTGAGGGTGTCCCGGAGGCTGCGCAGGTGCGCTTGGCGCTTCTGGCTCTCGGCGGTCAACTGTTCCCACTCGCCCGGTTGCGGCAGGCCATAGCCGTCGGTGCCGAGCAGCTCGGCCGGACGGCTCAGGTAGCCGCTGTCCTTGAGGATCTGCTCCAGGGCGCCACCGGCCTTGCCGAAACGCGCCTTGTCCACCGCGTCCTGGCCCAGGTAGCGATCCTTGAGCTCGGTCTGCGCCTGCAGCAGCGCCCGGCGATAGGCCGCCTGCTCCAAGAGCAGCAAGGCGGCGCTGGCGCGCAGGTCGGCGCGCTGGAACTGCTCGCGACGCTGCTGCGGAGTCAGTGCCAGCCAGGCCTCGACATCCGCCTGGGGCAGCTTCAGGCGCTCTCGGGCCACCTTGAACATCGCCTGGAAGCGCTCGCGGAAGCTGTCGAAGCGATAGCCCAGCCGCAGCGCCTCACGTGGATCGTCTAGCACCGAGGTGTCCACCAGGTCCTTGAACCTCAGCGCATCCATCAACCCAGTGGGGGTGATGACATCGAGCTGGGCATCGGCCAGGCGCGGCACCCCGTCGTGCAGCAGCTTGAAGGTCTCCACCGCGCAGTTGTTGGTCACGAAGTAGTACTGGCCGTCATAGCTCCAGTGCACCTGGGCGGTTCGCTCGAGGAAGTCGGCGATCTCCGGACGGGTCAGCTTGAGCGGCACGGATTGCAGGCCGCGCAGCTCCACCTTGGTGTACTCGTCCACCACCTGGGCCAGGGGCAGCACGAACAGCCGCGACGGATAGGAGCCGGTCAGGCCGCGCCAGCTGGAGAGCTGGACGTCGTTGACGAAGGCGCGGAACGACAGCACCAGGTGGTATTGCAGATCCAGTCGGCAATCCGGGCCACGCGGCCGGCCGGGCGCGCAGACCACCAGGCGCAGCATGCTGTGCCCCCAGCGGCTCATGACCTTCTCGTTGCCCTCGGCCAGCAGGTAGTCCACCGCATAGACCCGCTCCGGATCGAGCCAGCCCAGGGGCGCCTCGCCGAAGTCGTTGCCGGCGTTGAGATAGGGATAGCGCCCCGGACAGGCATCGTGCTCGGGCGACCAGCCGAAGTGCTCGGCGAAGTAGCGCTGCAGCGCCGGCCGCCGGCAGGCGTAGCTGGGGTCGAGCAGGAAGTACTCCATGTTCACCGCCACGAATTCCTTCGGGTTGGTGACTTCATAGAGATCGGGACTGCGGGCGATGAAGAGATTCTTGGACTCGCGATTGCCGTGCTTGCGGGTCTTCACCTGCCAGCCTGCCAGGTCCAGCAGCCGTGGATCGTCGGACAGGGTATAGCTGCGCCCGGCCTGGCCCTGGCATTTCACCGGCAGCTGGTCGGAGGTCAGCCCCAGGCCGCCGCAGGAGAGGATCAGCTGGCGCTGCGCGGGCGTCCAGACGCGCTCGCGGTCATAGAAGTGGGTCAGCTCGTGCAGCACCGTGGCCAGCAGCTCGCGGTGCTGGGTGCCATGGGGCCGGCCGGTCTGGATGCGGGTGTCGCTGCCGTCGACCAGGCTGGGCAGCAGGCGGCGATTGAGCAGCAGATTGCGCCGATCCGCTTCGCCATAGGCCTCTTCCAGCAGCTCGCTGCTCCAGCGCACCGGGATGCGCTCGTCCAGCGCCGCCTTGAATCTGGGTGGCAGCAGGGCCTGGCCTTCATCCAGCAGTTGCTGGGTCGCCTGGATCTGCGCGGGCGTCAGGCCCTGGGTATCGAGTTCGAGGTGCAGGGCGGCCTGGGCCCCACCGAGAGCCAGGCCGGCCGCGAGGCCGGCCAGCCACTGCCGCAGCCGGCCGGCGCGGTTCTTCACAGTGCCAGGATGGCCTGGGCCAGCTGCAGGTCGTTGGCCTGGCGCGCGGCCGGGAACTGGTCGCGCAGGCTGCGGAAGGCTTCTTCCAGCTGGACGCCACGGATGTCGCCGTCGGTGGCGACAAAGCTGGCGGCATCGCCGCGCGCGGCCTGGATCATCTTGGCGTCGCGGATGGAGGTGGTGGTATCGGAGGTGAAGTCGATGCTGCGCTGCAGCGCCCGCACCACGATGTTACTGGTGGCCACCAGGGTCTGGGCCTGAGCCAGGCTCGAAACGCCCAGGGTCAGGGCAGCGGCGATAAGCAGGGAACGGCGCATGGATACTCCAGGGATGTCACGGAATTGAAACGGACTACTGACTCAGAATCGCCTGGGCGAGTTCCCGGTCGGAGGCGTGCAGTGCCGGATCGGCTGCGCGCAGGGCGCGGAGGGTTTCCTCCAGCTGAGCACCGCGCAGGGCGCCGTCGGTGGCGACGAAGGCCGCGGCATCGTCACGCGCCGCCAGGACCAGCTTGTTCTGGAAGGGGCCAGTGGTGAGCTGGCTGGTGCCGTAGATGGTCTTCACCAGACCCTCGGTGGTGGAGTCGAACGCCAGGACCGGCGTGGCGAGACAGAGGCCGAGCAACAGCGCGGCAGAACGACGGATATGCATGGATGACGACCCTCCGGTGGCAGATGGTCGCCAAGGCTAACGCAGCCCCCCGCTCCGGGCTAGCAGCCACGGGGTACGGGGGGTATCGCGGTGTTGCGCGTCAGATGGCGAGAATCGCCTGGGCCAGCTGGTCATCGCTGGCCTGCCGCAGTTCGGGCGCCTGACTGCGCAGGTGGTCCAGCGCCGCTTCCAGGCGTACGCCGCGGATGTCGCCGGCGCTGCCGACGTAGGTGGCCGCATCGTCACGGGCTTCCTGGACCAGCTTGTCGTTCTTGAAGGAGCCGGTGATGGACGAGGTGGTGTCCGAGGTCGCATCGATGGCGTTGACGATGATGTCGGTGGTGACATAGAAGCTCGACGCCGAGGCGGCGGTGGACAGGCAGAACAGCGCCGCGGCGGCGCCCAGGTGCAGGGTTTTCATGGGGGACTCCCGTCTGGATAGGCCTGAGTGAGACTACCGTCAGCCCGAGGAAGTCGCATCCCGGCGCAGATTTTCACTCCCGCCAGAAGGGTTTGTCGCCTTCCCGCCGCTGATCCGCCAGATTCAGACCCAGATCGCCCAGCGCCCGGCCGTCCAGCTGCTGCAATTGCCGCCGGCCCAGGGCACGCAGGCGCCAGCGGACGAGCAGCGCGAACAGGGCGCGGCATCCGCGCCGAGGGGAGACCGAGCGGGCAATGGCACTGTCGGGCGAAAGGCGATCCATGGCGATATCCAGCGAAGCGGCAGAGGAGACTCAGCTTCGCCGCTGACGTGGAACCAGACCACTTACAGCTAAAGAATACTGTATCCGTACAAAATTCCAAATCTCGGATCTGTACCTGTCACTCCTGTCCGAACCACTCTGGCACGGCTCACTGCGCCGGTCGGACGGGATACGGCTGTATCACCTGCCTGCGGCGTATGCCTGATCTGTCCGAGTCGCTACAATCGAGGCTTTCAGCGCCCATCCGCGAGAGGCACCGCCATGAGCTTCAAAGTTTTCGTCGACGGCCAGGAAGGCACCACCGGCCTGCGTCTGCTGGACTACCTGACCGGCCGTTCGGACATCGAACTGCTGCGCATCGACGAGAGCAAGCGCAAGGATCCGGCCGAGCGTGCGCGCTTCCTCAATGCCGCCGACGTGGCCTTCCTCTGCCTGCCCGATGCCGCCTCCCGCGAAGCGGTCAGCCTGGTGACCAATCCCAACACCTGCATCATCGACGCCAGCACCGCCTTCCGCACCGACAGCAGCTGGACCTACGGCCTGCCGGAACTGGCGGCCGGTCAGCGCGAAGCGCTGCGCGCCAGCAAGCGCATCGCCAACCCCGGTTGCCACGCCACCGCCTTCATCCTGCTGGCCCGGCCGCTGGTGGATGCCGGTCTGCTGGCCCCGGACACCCCGCTGTCGGCCTTTTCCCTGACCGGCTACAGCGGTGGCGGCAAGCAGATGATCGCCGCCTACGAAGCCGGCGGCGATGCGCGCCTGCTGAGTCCGCGCCCCTATGCCATGGGCCAGGGCCACAAGCACCTGCCGGAAATGCGCGTGCAGAGCGGTCTGGCCGCCGCGCCGGTGTTCAGCCCCATCGTCGGCCCCTTCCTCAAGGGCCTGGCGGTGACCATTCCGCTGCATGCCAGCCAGCTGCGCCCGGGCACCACCGCTGCCGACCTGCAGGCGGCGCTGGCCCGTCACTATGACGGCGAAGCCTTCATTCGGGTGGCCCCGGTGGCCGCCGAGGAGGAGCTGGACAATGGCTTCTTCGACGTCCAGGCCAGCAACGACACCAACCGCGCCGATCTCTTCGTCTATGGCAATGCCGAGCGGATGACGCTGGTGGCGCGCCTGGACAACCTGGGCAAGGGCGCGGCAGGTGCTGCGGTCCAGTGCATGAACGTGCACCTGGGCGCCGACGAGGGTCTGGGGCTCGCCAGCGGCCGCTAGTCAGGGCGCCGGCTTTCTGCTCGGACGGGGCGAACCTTTTTCCTGGCGCCCCGTCTGAACTGCTGAACGGTTTGGATAGCCGTTCTGCTCCTTTGCTGTTTAGTGTTGGCAGATGCTGGACCCCTGCTTGGCGGTCCAGTCTTGAACTCCGGACTTCTCCCCTCCCCCGATGGAAGTCCGGAGTTTTTTTATGCCTCGGCGACGGGCTCGTCGAGGCCCAGCCAGCGGGCCAGCACACGCTGCGCGTCTTCCACGCCCTGACGCTTGGGCGCCGAGAACAGCTGGATGCTGGCGGTATCGCCCCAGCCCTGGCGTACGTCGCGCTGCACCTTGAGCAGGGCATTCTTCTGGGCGCCGAAGGCCAGCTTGTCGGCCTTGGTCAGCAGGATGTGCAGCGGCATGGAGCTGGCCTGGGCCCAGTCCAGCATCAGGCGGTCGAATTCGGTCAGCGGATGGCGGATGTCCATCATCAGCACCACGCCGCTGAGCGAATTGCGGCTGCTCAGATAGGCCTCCAGGTGCTCCTGCCAGTGCTGCTTGAGCGGAATCGGCACCTTGGCGTAGCCATAGCCGGGCAGGTCCACCAGGCGCCGCTCGTCGTCGAGGCTGAAGAAGTTGAGCAGCTGGGTCCGCCCCGGCGTCTTGGAGGTACGCGCCAGATTGGCGTGGGTCAGGGTGTTGAGCGCACTGGACTTGCCGGCGTTGGAGCGACCGGCGAAGGCCACTTCCAGGCCGCTGTCGAGCGGGCACTGATCGACCTTGGCGGCGCTGATGAGAAAGGACGCCTGCTGGCACAGACCGACGATGGGATTCTTGAAGCTGGACATGGGGGTACTCGCGAGCGCGCGGCAAAGCCAGCAGTATATCGGATGCGCCGGGCGAGAGCCGTGCCCCCGGCAACCTGAACGAAGCCTGAACATGGCCGGCCTCGGGCGCGCCGGCGACTAGGCGCGGCGATGCACCCGGCTACAATGCCCGCAATCCGTCATGCCCGGTTGGTGGGCGTGCCTTCTTCCAGGAGTAGTCCCATGCGCAACCTGCTTTTCTCCGCCGTGTTCGCCGCCGCCAGTCTGTTCGGCGCGGCCGCCCATGCCGACGACATCCAGGCCGGCAAGCAGTACACCGAACTGAGCAGTCCGGTTCCGGTGTCCGAACCCGGCAAGATCGAAGTAGTTGAGCTGTTCTGGTACGGCTGCCCGCACTGCTATGCCTTCGAGCCCACCCTCAACGCCTGGTCCAAGAAGCTGCCCGATGACGTCGCCTTCAAGCGCGTGCCGGCCATGTTCGGCGGCATCTGGAACGTCCACGGTCAGCTGTTCGTGACCCTGGAAGCCATGGGCGTGGAAGCCAAGGTGCATGACGCCGTCTTCGCCGCCATCCACAAGGAGCACAAGAAGCTGGCCACCCCCGAAGAGATGGCCGATTTCCTCGCCACCCAAGGCGTGGATCGTGACAAGTTCCTCAGCACCTACAACTCCTTCGCCGTGAAGGGTCAGGTGGAAAAGGACAAGAAACTGGCCATGGCCTACCAGATCACCGGCGTGCCGACCATGGTGGTCAACGGCAAGTACCGCTTCGACCTGGGCTCCTCGGGTGGTCCGGACGAGACCCTGAAGGTCGCCGACTTCCTGATCCAGAAAGAACGCGCCGCCAAGTAAGCGTTACCCGCCGCCGCGTCCCGCGGCGGCGGCTCCTCAGCTCGTCCCTCTCAAGCGGCCTCCGGTCGTCCTGCTCAAACTTTCCCCGAAACCGCCGATACCCTAGCCACTATCAAGTCGGCTGGCCGCCCCGTCGTGCCTGCCTGCTGGCCACCCTCAAGCCTTTGGAGCGGGCGGATGGAGCGCGCGGACGTCGAACGCTGGAAAAGCAAATACCTGGAGAGCCTCGAGAATCTCGAACGCCTGGAAAGCCGGTGGGAAAACCGCCTGGACCTGGTGCGTCGTGGCCTCGTGCGCAGCAGCCTGGCCGCCGAAGGCAACGACGCGGCGGTGGACGCCTGCCTGGTCGAACTGCGCGACATCCTCCGCCGTGACGACAGCGACGCCGACCTCGCCAAGCTGATTCCGCGCCTGGAGCGCACTGTGCTCGACTCCGAGCAGCGCCGGGAATTGCGTGCGCGCCAGGTGGCCGAGGCCTTTGCCGAACTCTGCCGGCTCTTGCAGACCCTGGAGTTGCCGCGCGACCAGCGCAAGGCGCTCAAGGGTTTCGCCAAGCGCGCCCAGGCCGCGGCCGACCAACCGGGTGAATTGCCCGCGCTGCTCGGTGAATTCAGCCGTCTGCAGCAACAGGCGCTGAGTCAGCTGCACCCCGAACAGCCCGCCCGCGCCGGTTTCCTGCAGCGCCTGCTGGGCGGTCGAGGCGAGGCGGCGGAAGAGGCGCCGGCGACCGCGTCGAGTCCGCTAGCTACAGACGCCTCGCCGGCGCCAGTAGCCTCGCCAGCGACGGAGGCGCTGGCAACGCCCGAACCGCCGCCGCTGCCGGTCGAAGGTATAGCCGCTGCGCCATCTGAAGCCCCTGTAGAGCCCCTGGCAGTCCAGGCCGATCCGGCCTATGCCCTGCCCCCGGTGCCCGAACCCGGCTACAGCGCCATTGCCCCGCACCTGGAAGCCACCCTGCTGCGGCTGCTCGACGACCTGGCGCTGCCGGACAGCCACAAGCCCCAGGCCGAGCACCTGCGCCAGCGCATCCAGGGCAGTCTGAACTGGTACGAACTGGTGCCGGTGCTCGACGATCTGTCGGTGCTGGTGCTGGCGCTCAACCATTCCGGGCAGAGCGAATTCCAGCTCTACCTGCGCCGCCTCAACGAGCGCCTCGCCGCCTTCCAGACCGGTTTGCAGGACGTCCATGTCGGGCGCCAGGACGGCCAGACCCAGGAGCGCGCCTTTGGCGACGCCCTGCGTGGCCAGGTCAATGAATTGCAGAACGAGGTGCAGGAGGCGACCGACCTGGACAGCCTCAAGCTGTCGCTCGACAGCCGCCTGGAAGGCCTGCTGACCAGCCTGGCCGACCAGCAGAGCCAGCGCGAGACCCGCGAGCAGGAAGCCAGCGAAAGACTCAGCGCTCTCACCGAGCGCGTCGCCGGCATGGAGCGCGAGGCCCAGCAGTATCGCGGCCATCTGGAAGAACAGCGGCAGAAAGCCCTCTGCGACCCCCTCACCGGGTTGCCCAATCGCGCCGCCTGGAGCGAGCGCCTGGAGCTGGAGGTGGCCCGCTGGCAGCGCCACGGCGGCGACCTGCTGCTGGCGGTGCTCGACGTCGATCTGTTCAAGCGCATCAACGATGGCTACGGCCACCTGGCCGGTGACAAGGTGCTCAAGATCATCGCCAGCGAATTGCAGCGTCGCCTGCGCAAGACCGACTTCATCGCCCGCTTCGGCGGCGAGGAATTCGTCATGCTACTGGGTGCCACGCCGGTCGCCGGCGGGGTCACCCTGATCGAGCAGCTGCGTGCCGCGGTCGCCGCCTGCCCCTTCCATTTCAAGGGCGAACGGGTGGTGATCACCCTGTCCGCTGGTCTCGCGGCCTTTGCGCCGGGCGAGGATGCCGATACCGTATTCGAGCGTGCCGACCAGGCGCTCTACCGCGCCAAGCGCGCCGGACGCGATCGCCTGGACGTGGCCTGACCCCTTCCACGTTCGCGAGGTAATCGTGCGAAAGCCCTTCAAGCTCCTCCCCTGGCTGCTCTGCGGCCTGCTCCTGGCCGGCTGTTCCAGCGGTCCGCGCATCAATGACGACTACACCGCCCGCGATCAGGACAGTCGGGTGCAGTACATCGTGCTGCACTACACTGCGGCCGATTCCAAGCAGTCGCTCAAGCTGCTGACCCAGGCCGGCGTCAGCGCCCACTACCTGATCGATACCGACGGCACCATCTATCGCCTGGTGGACGAGAATCGCCGCGCCTGGCATGCCGGCGTGAGCGAATGGGAAGGCCGCACCTGGCTCAATTCCACCTCCATCGGCATCGAGATGGTCAACCTGGGCTTTCGCGACACCCCGGCCGGACGCCAGTGGTATCCCTTCAGCGAAGCCCAGATCGAGGCGCTGATCCCGCTGCTCAAGGACATCGAACAACGCCACGGCCTGGATCGCCGCGCCATCGTTGGCCACAGCGACATCGCCCCGGGGCGCAAGCAGGATCCGGGTCCGCTGTTTCCCTGGGCGCGCCTGGCCGCCGCGGGCCTGATCAACTGGCCGGATCCGGCGGTGGTCGCCCAGCGCCAGGCCAGCCTGGGGGGCGTGCTGCCACCCCCGGCCTGGTTCCAGGATCAGCTGGCACGGATCGGCTATACGGTGCCCCGCACTGGCGTGCTCGATGCGGCCACCCGCGATGTGATCGGCGCTTTCCAGATGAAGTACCGGCCGGGCCGCTTCGACGGCCAGCCGGATCTGCAGACGGCGGCGCTGCTGCTCAGCCTGCCCAGCGGTCGCTAGGCGGCCGCAGGCGGCTTACAGCCGCACGCTGGCAAAGGTGGATTCGCCCTGGGCCTGGCTCAGGGCCGCCAGCGCGGACGAGGCCGGCATCAGCGACAATTCCTGGGACAGCGGCATTAGCGCAATGGGCTGCTGGATGGTCGGACCCTGGCGCTCGTCACGCGGCGGGATGCCGAAGTATTCGCGGTAGCACTTGGAAAAGTGCGGAGTGGAGACGAAGCCGCACACCGAGGCCACCTCGATGATCGACAGGGTGGTCTGCTTGAGCAGCTGCCGGGCGCGGATCAGCCGCAGCTTGAGGTAGTAGCGCGACGGCGAGCAGTGCAGGTACTTCTGGAACAGCCGCTCCAGCTGGCGTCGGGACACGTCCACGTAGACCGCCAGTTCGTCGAGGTCGATGGGTTCTTCGAGGTTGGCTTCCATCAGCGCCACGATTTCCTGCAGCTTGGGCTGGTTGGTGCCCAGCATGTGCTTGAGAGGGACGCGCTGGTGATCCTGCTCGTTGCGGATGCGCTCGTAGATGAACATTTCCGAGATCGCCGCCGACAGCTCGCGGCCATGCTCGCGACCGATCAGGTGCAGCATCATGTCCATCGGCGCGGTGCCGCCCGAGGCGGTGCAGCGATTGCGGTCGATGGTGAACAGGCGGGTGCTGAGCACCACGCGCGGATAGGCTTCCTGCAGGGCCGCCAGGGTTTCCCAGTGCACGCTGCAGTCGTAGCCGTCGAGCAGGCCGGCCCGGGCCAGGGCCCAGCTGCCGGTACAGACCGCGCCCAGCTTGCGGCCCTGGCGCGCTTGGCTCTGCAGCCAGGTGCAATGTTCGCGCGACACGCTACGCTGGATGCCCACGCCGCCGCAGACGATCACCATGTCCATCACCGGGGCGGCGCTCACGGCGCTTTCCGGGGTGATCTGCAGGCCATCGCTCGCCCGCACCGGTCGGCCGTCCAGGCTCAGGGTGCACCAGCGATAGAGTTCCCGTCCCGACAGCTGGTTGGCCATGCGCAGCGGCTCCACCACCGACGCCAGGGAAATGAGTGTGAAGTTGTCCAGCAGCAGAAAGCCGATGGACTGGATCGCACGGGCCTGTGACGAGGTGGGAATGGGCGACATGGTTTGAATCTCCTTCACGCAGGCTGGGGCCCTTGGCTGGGCTCTAATGAGGTGCGGCGGACAACGTTGGGCGAAAGATGTGTCGCGGACGCATAAGTCATGTCGCAATTCCCATGCCGAAACTGGGTGAACCCCTGTCCAGGCAAGCTGTCTGGCACGAACAACCCATTCAGCAGCGCTCAATGACGTTGATTAGCTAGGGTTTTTATTTGCGACCTTTCTGATCCGAGACCGACCCTTTGCCGATGGCACTTCGCCAGATAAACGCCATCGGTAACACCGGGACGTAACCGACGCGCGCCAAAATGTGGCATGGCGACTCAACGGGCACGGTTGTAGGTCAGGCCCTACGACCGTCCGTCGCCCTTCTGGCCACTTATGGCGAAAAGCCACCAGGCCCCGGGTCAGACGGACCGGTACGTGCAGCGGCCAGCGGCCCTTCCCCTCGCGACCCCTAGAGTTCAGGATGAAAATCTCCCCAGCGCTGTGGTTGTCCGGTCTGTTGCTGAGCGCTGCCGTACAGGCAGGCGAAGCCGAGAATTGTCAGCAAGTACGCCTGGCCGATGTCGGCTGGTCGGATCTCAATATCACCAACGCCACGGCCCGCTATCTGCTCAGCGCCCTCGGCTACGAGACCGAGGTGCTGCGCCTGTCCCTGCCGCAGACCTACGACGCCCTGGCCGCGGGCGAAGCCGATGTCTTTCTCGGCAACTGGATGCCGGCGCAGGCCAAGCTCAGTCAGCCGCGGGTTGATGCGGGTGCGGTCGAACGCCTGCACGCCAACCTGGAAGGGGCCCGCTACACCCTGGCGGTCCCCCAGTACGTCTATGACGCCGGGGTGAAGAACTTCGCCGATATCGCCCGCTTCGCCGAGCGCTTCGATCACACCCTCTACGGCATCGAGCCCGGCAACGACGGCAATGCCCTAGTGAAGAAGATGATCGCCAGCAACGCCTTCGGCCTGGGCGACTTCAAGCTCGATGAATCCAGCGAGCAGGGCATGCTCACCCAGGTGCGGATGAAGGAACTGCTGGACCACCAGTGGATCGTCTTTCTCGGCTGGGAACCCCATCCGATGAACGTCCGGCACAAGCTGGCCTACCTCGACGGTGGCGACGAGTATTTCGGGCCGAACCAGGGCGGGGCGACGGTCTACACGGTGGTGCGCAAGGGCTATGCCCAGCAGTGCCCCAACGTGGCCCGGCTGCTGGGCAACCTGGTGTTTTCCCTGGACATGGAAAACCAGCTGATGGATCGGGTGCTCAACGAAAAGGACAATCCGCGCCGCGCCGTGCGCAACTGGCTCAAGCACAATCCCGAACGCCTCGACGCCTGGCTCAAGGGCGTCGCCACCCGCAGCGGCGCGCCGGGTAACGTGGCGGTGAAGGCCAGTCTGGCCAACTGATCCAAGGCCGCTCCGGCCGACGCCAACGCCTCTGGCCAGCGTTCCGCTACGGCGATGGACGCTGCTGCCCGCCTCTCTCGCTCTGCCGCAACGCTCCGGGCGCGGACGTGCCCTGGGGCTCACGCTGGATACGACATCTCCGCTTCTGGTTACGACGCCGCGTACACTGGTAGCGACGCAGGCGGTAGGCGAGCCTGGGGGGATGGGTTACAGATAAATACACGTGGGGCGCACCGAAAGGTACCCCGCCAAACGCAAGGAGATGTGTCCATGAAAGGTTGTTCCCGTTGGCTCTTGAGTGCTGCCCTGCTGGCGCCACTCGCTGTTCAGGCAGCCGAGCCGGCTTCCTGTGCCAAGGTGCGCTTTGCCGATGTCGGCTGGACCGACATCACCGTGACCACGGCCGTGACCAGCGAGGTGCTGCACGCCCTCGGCTACCAGACCACGACCAACATGATCTCCGTACCGGTCACCTACAAGTCCTTGCAGAACAAGGACATCGACGTCTTCCTCGGCAACTGGATGCCGAGCATGGCGGCGGACATCAAGCCCTATGCCGACAACGGCAGTGTCGAGACCGTACGCGCCAACCTGGAGGGCGCCAAGTACACCCTGGCCGTGCCCCAGTACGTCTACGACGCCGGGGTGAAGAGCTTCGCCGACATCGCCAAGAACGCCGACAAGTTCGACGGCAAGATCTACGGCATCGAGCCGGGCAACGACGGCAATCGCCTGATCCAGGGCATGATCGACAAGAACACCTTCGACCTGGGCAAGTTCAAGCTGGTGGAATCCAGCGAGGCGGGGATGCTGTCGCAGATCCAGCGCGCCGAGCGCCGCCAGCAGTGGGTGGTCTTCCTCGGCTGGGAACCCCATCCGATGAACACCCGCTTCAAGATGGCCTATCTCGAAGGCGGCGACGACGTCTTCGGTCCCAACTTCGGCGGCGCCACCATCTACACCAACGTCCGCAAGGGCTACGTCCAGGAATGCCCCAACGTGGGCAAGCTGCTGACCAACCTGTCCTTTACCCTGGACATGGAAAACCAGCTGATGGACAAGGTCCTCAACGAAAAACAAGCCGCGAGCGCCGCCGCCAAGGCCTGGCTCAAGGCCCATCCGCAGGTGCTCGACCAATGGCTGGCCGGCGTGACCACCCGCGATGGCAAGCCTGCGCTGGAAGCGGCCAAGGCCACCCTGGCCCCTTGATAGAACAATAACATTCGACTGTCCCGCGCCAGTTCGGGCGGGTACTGCCACAGCCGAAGCACGAATCCGCGGTTCTCGTGCTTCGACCTGTCCACTCCTACCTGACGGGCACCGTTATGTTACTTACCGACCACAAGCTCCCTCTCGGTCAGCAGATCGCCGACTTCATCGACTGGCTGACGCTGCATGGCGCCAGCGTCTTCGACAAGATCTCCGATGTGCTGTCCGGCCTCATCCACGGCCTCACCGCCGGCCTGATGTGGTTCAACCCGCTGGCCTTCATTGCCCTGGTCGCGGTAGGGGTCTATCTGCTGCAACGCAGCATCGGCCTGGTGATCTTCGCCCTCGTCTCCCTGCTGCTGATCCTCAACCTGGGGTACTGGCAGGAAACCATGGAAACCCTGGCCCAGGTGGTCTTCGCCACCCTGGTGTGCATCGCCGTCGGCGTACCGCTGGGCATCGTCGCCGCGCACAAGCCCTGGTTCTACACCGGCCTGCGCCCGGTCCTGGACCTGATGCAGACGGTCCCCACCTTCGTCTATCTGATTCCGACCCTGACCCTGTTCGGCCTGGGCGTGGTGCCCGGGCTGATTTCCACGGTGGTGTTCGCCGTAGCCGCGCCGATCCGCCTGACCTGCCTGGGCATCCAGGACGTTCCCGCCGAGCTGATGGACGCTGGCAAGGCCTTCGGTTGTTCGCGCTGGCAGCTGCTGACCCGCATCGAGCTGCCCCACGCCATGCCCAGCATCGGCGCCGGCATCACCCAGTGCATCATGCTGTCGCTGTCCATGGTGGTGATCGCCGCCCTGGTGGGTGCCGACGGCCTCGGCAAGCCGGTGGTGAACGCCCTCAACACCGCGGACATCGCCCTGGGCTTCGAAGCCGGCCTGTCCATCGTCCTGATCGCCATCCTGCTCGACCGGGTGTGCAAGCAACCCGCCCCTCGCGAGGTTAAGTAAATCATGACCGCCATACGTTTCGAACATGTCGATGTCATCTTCGGCAAGCAGAACAAGCGCGCCTTGGAGCTGCTCGACCAGGGCAAGGGTCGCAGCGAGATCCTCCAGGAGACCGGCCAGGTGCTGGGTGTCGAAGACGCCTGCCTGGAGGTCCAGAAGGGTGAGATCTGCGTGCTGATGGGCCTGTCCGGCTCGGGCAAGTCCAGCCTGCTGCGCTGCATCAACGGCCTCAACACCGTGAGTCGCGGCAAGCTGCTGATCGAGCACAAGGGCAGCGAGGTGGATATCGCCAACTGCTCGCCCGCGGTGCTCAAGGACATGCGCACCACCCGCATCGCCATGGTGTTCCAGAAGTTCGCCCTGATGCCCTGGCTGACCGTGGCCGAGAACGTCGGCTTCGGTCTGGAGATGCAGGGCCGCTCGGCCGCCGAGCGCAAGAAGCTGGTCGAGGAGAAGCTGGAGCTGGTCGGCCTGACCCAATGGCGCAACAAGAAGCCCGACTCCCTGTCCGGTGGCATGCAGCAGCGCGTCGGCCTGGCCCGCGCCCTGGCCATGGACGCCGACATCCTGCTGATGGACGAGCCCTTCTCCGCTCTCGATCCGCTGATCCGCCAGCAGCTGCAGGACGAATTGCTGCAACTGCAGGCCAAGGTCAACAAGACCATCGTCTTCGTCAGCCACGACCTCGACGAAGCCCTCAAGATCGGCACCAACATCGCCATCATGAAGGACGGTCGCATCATCCAGCACGGTCGTCCCGAGGACATCGTGCTCAATCCGGCGGACGAATACGTGCGCACCTTCGTCGCCCACACCAATCCGCTCAACGTGCTCAGCGGCTACAGCCTGATGCGCGGCTTGGACAAGTGCGGCCGCGAGGGCAACGAGATCTGCCTGGAGCGCAGCCACGACATCTGGCTGGCACTGGACAACCAGACGGTCAAGGCGCTGCGCCGCGGCGGCGAGAGCCTGGCCCTGCAACGCTGGACCCCGGGCATGCCGATCAACAGCCTGCAACGCCAGCCGACCCTGGCACCGGCCGATATCCGTATGCGCGACGCCCTGGAGATCCGCTACCACACCGGGCACAAGCTGGTGCTGGAGACCGATGGCCGCGCCGTGGGCATCCTTGGTGACAAGGAGCTCTACCACGCCCTGCTGGGCAAGAACCTGGAAAAGGCCGGCGAAGACGTCGCCCCGCCCGCGGTCCGCTCCACCCTGTCCCAGGCGGGCTGACCGCCCGCCCCGCCACCCGCCTCTCCGCTGCAGAGGCGGGTGCGCCCCTCTCCTGCTCCATCGCCGGCAGAGCCAGCAGGCTCGCCTGACAGGCTCCCGCCTCCCGTGCCCCTGAGCTACGCCTTTGACCCTGGCCAACAGACGCGCAGACGCCTTCCCCGGCAACGCCTGACGGTGCCGCCGAGCGACCAGGAGATGATCGAGGTAATACAAGGCAGGCGGGCTGCGAGCGCCTCGGCGCTCTCGCAGCCTGCCTGGAGAAGTAGTGGAAAACCCTAGAGCACCACCGTCCGCCCGGCGTTGAGGAAAACGCGGCGTTCCAGGTGATAGCCCACCGCCCGAGCCAGGGTCAGGCACTCGATGTCGCGGCCGCGGGCCACTAGGTCCTCGGCGTAGTGGGCATGGTCCACCGACTCGACGCCCTGGGCGATGATGGGGCCTTCGTCCAGGTCGTTGTTGATGTAGTGCGCCGTGGCGCCCACCAGCTTGACGCCCTTGGCATAGGCCTGGTGATAGGGCCGCGCGCCCTTGAAGCCGGGCAGCAGCGAGTGGTGAATGTTGATCGCCCAGCCGTCGAGGCGACGGCACAGCTCGGGCGACAGCACCTGCATGTAGCGCGCGAGGATCACCAGCTCGGCACCGGTCTCCTGCAGCACCTGCCAGACCCTGGCCTCCTGGGCCGGCTTGTCCTGGGGATCCAGAGGGAAATGGTGATAGGGAATGCCGTGCCAGGCCGCCAGGGGCTCCAGATCCGGGTGGTTGGAGATCACCGCCACCACGTCCATGGGCAACTGGCCGATGCGCTGGCGATAGAGCAGGTCGTTGAGGCAGTGGTCGGCCTTGGAGACCATGATGGCGACCTTGGCACGATAGCCGGGTGGGGTCAGTTCGAAGGTCATGTCGAAGGGCGTGAAGCGCAGGTCCAGACCGACGCGGAACAGGCCTTCGTTGAAGTCGCTGGGTACCTGGAATTCCACCCGGATGAAGAAGCGCTGGGCTTCACGGTCGTCGAAGCTGTGGTGCTGGGTGACATAGCAGCCCTGCTCGAACAGATAGCGCGTGACCACGTCCACGGTGCCGAGGCGACTCGGGCTCTGGGCGGTGAGAATCCAGGTATCGGGCGTGCGGCTCATGATGAATTCCTTTGCATGGAGATTAAGCCAGAATCACAAAACCCGACCTGCGCCTCACGCAGGTCGGGTTCGAGAGAACGACTGGACGCAGCGACCGATCAGGCCTCGATGCGCAGTCCGTACTCGGCGCTCGCGTCCTGCAGCCACAGCCAGACGTAGTCGGCGAAGCTGCGTCGCACCACCAGCTCCCAGGTGTCTTCCGCGGTATGGCGGATCATCAGCTGGGACTTGGCGAACACCGTCCCCACCGCCTTGCCCACCGGGAAGTTGCTCGGATGGACGTCGTAGGAGGTGGACTTCATCAGCACTTCACGCACCTTGGGGCCCTTGAGCTCGACCAGGGTCTGGCCGCCGCCGACGTTGACGATGGCGACATGGCGCTCGCCCAGGGCCTGGCGCAGGGCCTGCTCGGTGGCGAACTCGCTGCCACCAGGCACCACCAGCAGCCACTCGTCCGGGCCGAGCCACTGCAGCGAGCTCTCGCCCTTTTGGGTGATTGCCAGCGGACCGGGCACTTCCAGGCCGACCACACTCTGCACCGCGCCAGTGAAGCCTTCGTCATGGGCGTCGCCACGGAGGACCAGATGCCCCAGCAGGGCCCGCTCGCGCAGGGTCACCCCGGCGGTGGCCGGGCCGCGGCCGGCGAGCTTGTTCAGCTCGGCGTGGAACAGCGGGGATTCGGCGCGCGCCGTGGCGGAGTATTGGTCGTAGACATTGATGTTGTTCATGGGGCGCTATCCTCGTTAGGCGACGTTCTGCCGCTCACCCTTGGGGTCGTAGAACACCGGCGAGACGATCTCGGCAGCGATGTAGCGGCCATCGGCCAGCGGGGCGTAGACGGTCTGGCCCATGCGGCCCAGGCCACCCTTGACCATGGCCATGGCGAAGCCGTAGCCCAGGGTCGCGCTGTGGTAGCTGGAGGTCACGTGACCGACCATGTCCATGGGGATCGGCTGGTTGCGCTCGAACACCAGTTGCGCCCCTTCCGGCAGGACGTCGCGGGCATCCAGGGGCTTGAGGCCGACCAGCTGCTTGCGATTCTCGCGGACGCAATCCTGGCGATGCATGCCGCGCTTGCCGATGAAGGAGAAGCTCTTGTTCAGGCTCACCGCCCAGCCCATGCCCAGGTCCTGGGGCGTGACCGAACCATCGGTGTCCTGCCCGATGATGATGAAGCCCTTCTCCGCCCGCAGCACGTGCATGGTCTCGGTGCCGTAGGGGGTCAGGTCGAATTCCTTGCCCGCCGCGACCACCTGCTCGAGTACGCCCATGGCGTAGTTGGCCGGCACGTTGATCTCGTAGGAGAGTTCGCCGGTGAAGGAGATACGGAATACCCGCGCCGGTACCCCGCCCACCTGGCCTTCCTTCCAGGCCATGAAGGGGAAGGCGGCGTTGTCCAGAGCGATGTCGGTCAGCTTGGCCAGCAGCTTGCGGCTGTTGGGACCGGACAGGGTCAGGGTCGCCCAGTGGTCGGTGACCGAGGTGAAGTACACCTCCAGTTCCGGCCATTCGGTCTGGTGGTAGAGCTCCAGCCATTCGAAGACGCGCGCGGCGCCGCCGGTGGTGGTGGTCATAAGGAAGTGGTTGTCGGCGAGACAGGCGGTGACGCCGTCGTCGAAGACCATGCCGTCTTCCTTGCACATCAGGCCGTAGCGGGCCTTGCCAATGTCCAGCTTGGTCCAGGCGTTGGTGTAGACGCGGTTGAGGAATTCCCGCGCGTCCTTGCCCTGGATGTCGATCTTGCCCAGGGTCGAGGCGTCGAGCAGGCCGACGCTGCGGCGCACGGCCAGGCACTCGCGATTGACCGCGGCGTGCAGGTCCTCGCCCGCCTTGGGGAAGTACCAGGGACGCTTCCACTGGCCGACGTCCTCGAACAGCGCGCCCTGCTTGAGGTGCCAGGCATGCAGCGCGGTGTAGCGCTTGGGCTCGAACAGGTGGCCGCAATGCCGTCCGGCGATGGCGCCAAAGGTGATAGGCGTGTAGTTCGGGCGGAACATGGTGGTGCCGACTTCCGGGATGGCCTTGCTCTGCACCCGGGCAGCGATGGCCAGACCGTTGATGTTGCCCAGCTTGCCCTGGTCGGTGCCGAAGCCCATGGCGGTGTAGCGCTTGACGTGCTCGATGGACTCGAAGCCCTCGCGGCAGGCCAGCTCGATGCCGGCGGCGGTCACGTCGTTCTGCAGGTCGACGAACTGCTTGGGGGCACGCGACGACGGCTTGTCGTGGGGCACCTGGAACAGCGCCAGACTCGGCTCTTCCTGACGGAATTCGGCCTGGGGCAGCTCGCCGCTGACCACCTTGGCACCGGCTTCGGCCGCGGCGGTGGCGCCGGCCTCGAAACCGTCGGCCAGGACATCGCCCAGGGCGAAGACGCCATTCACGCCACCGGCGCAGAGGCGCTTCTGCGGCGCCGGACCGGGCACGAAGGCCTGGATGTCATCGCGCCACAGCGGACGACCGCCCAGGTGCGAGGCCAGGTGGACCACCGGGCTGTAGCCGCCGGAGGTGGCGATGAGGTCGCAATCGAGCCACTCGCCGCCACCCAGGGTACGGAAGGCGGTCAGATCGATGGTGGCGATCTTGGCGCCGGTCACCCGGGTATTGCCGCGGGCTTCGCTGACGGCGGTACCGCCCATGACGCGCACGCCACGCTTGCGCACTTCCTCGACCCAGGCGCCGCGGGGATTGGGGCGCGCATCGGCGACTGCCACTACCTGGCGACCGGCTTCGAGCCAGTCCAGGGCCACGCGGTAGGCGTAATCGTTGTTGGTGGACAGCACCAGGCGCTGACCTGGGGCCACCGCATAGCGACGGATGTAGGTGGACACGGCGCCGGCCACCATGTTGCCCGGCAGGTCGTTGTTGGCGTACACCAGCGGCCGCTCGTGGGCGCCGGTGGCCAGCACCACGCGGGTGGCGCGGACGCGGTGCAGGCGCTGACGCACCTGGCCATGGGGCGCGCGATCACCCAGGTGATCGGTGAGTCGCTCGTGAATGGTGAGGAAGTTGTGGTCGTGGTAGCCGTTGACCGTGGCGCGCGGCAGCAGCACCACGTTGTCCAGGCCCTGCAGCTCGGCCACGGCCTTGGCGGCCCAGTCGGCGGCCGGGGCGCCGTCGAGACGCTCGCGGCTGTCCAGCAGGCTGCCACCGAATTCTTCCTGTTCGTCGGCCAGGATCACCCGGGCGCCGCTGCGACCGGCGGCCAGGGCGGCGGCCAGGCCGGCGGCGCCACCACCCACCACCAGCACGTCGCAGTGCTGGTTGAAGTTGTCGTAGGTATCCGGATCGACCTGGGTCGGCGCCCGGCCCAGGCCGGCGGCCTTGCGGATGTACTTCTCGTAAGTCATCCACAGGTTCTGCGGATACATGAAGGTCTTGTAGTAGAACCCGGGCGGCATCATCTTGCCGCCGACCTTGCCGAGGATGCCCATGAGGTCGTTGTTGACGCTCGGCCAGCCGTTGGTGCTGGCGGAGACCAGGCCCTGGTACAGCGCCTGCTGGGTGGCCCGCACGTTGGGCACCTGGGTGGCCTCGGTGGCGCCGATCTGCATGATGGCGTTGGGTTCTTCGGCACCGGCGGCGACGATGCCGCGCGGCCGGGAGTACTTGAAGCTGCGGCCGATCACGTCGACGCCGTTGGCCAGGAGGGCCGAGGCCAGGGTGTCACCCTTGAAGCCCTGGTAGGTCTGACCGTTGAAGGTGAAGGTGATGGCCTGGCTGCGGTCCAGGCGACCGCCCTGGGTGAGTCGATGGACCTGGCTCATGTGCGCTCTCCTCGCTCGGCGGTGAAGCGGGGTTGCTCGCCGATCGGATAGGTTTCGAGAATTTCGTAGGTCTCGGTGTTACGGGTCGCGTTGAAGTACTGGCGGCAGCCCGAAGCGTGGACCCACAGCTCGTGACGCAGGCCGCGCGGGTTGTCGCGGAAGAACATATAATCGCCCCACTCCGCGTCGCTGCAGGCCTCGGGATCCAGCGGACGCGGGATGTGCGCCTCGCCGGCGGCGTGGAATTCTTCTTCGGAGCGCAGTTCCCCGCAGTGGGGACAATGGATGTACAACATGCTCGGGCTCCTTAGTGCGCGACGGCCGCTGCGCCGTGTTCGTCGATCAGCGCGCCGGTGTGGAAACGGTCGATGGAGAAGGGCTTGGCCAGCGGATGCATCTCGCCGGAGGCCAGGGACGCCGCGAAGACGTTGCCCGAGCCGGGGGTGGCCTTGAAGCCGCCGGTACCCCAGCCGCAGTTGAAGAACAGATTTTCCACCGGGGTCTTGGAAATGATCGGGCAGGCGTCGGGCGAGGTGTCGACGATGCCGCCCCACTGGCGGTTCATGCGCACCCGCGAGAGGATCGGGAACATCTCGACGATGGCCTGCAGGGTGTGTTCGATCACCGGGTAGGAGCCGCGCTGGCCGTAGCCGACCCAGCTGTCGATACCGGCGCCGATCACCAGGTCGCCCTTGTCGGACTGGCTGATGTAGCCGTGTACCGCGTTGGACATGATGACGCTGTCGATGATGGGCTTGATCGGCTCGGACACCAGCGCCTGCAGCGGGTGGGATTCCAGCGGCAGGCGGAAGCCGGCCAGCTTGGCCATGTGCCCGGAGTTGCCGGCGGTGACCACGCCGACGCGGCGGGCGCCGATGAAGCCACGGTTGGTTTCCACGCCGATCACCTTGCCGTCCTGCTTGCGGAAGCCGGTGACCTCGGTCTGCTGGATCAGGTCGACGCCCAGGGCGTCGGCGGCGCGGGCGAAGCCCCAGGCCACGGCATCGTGACGGGCCACGCCGCCGCGGCGCTGCACGGTGGCACCGAAGATCGGGTAGCGGGTGTTCTTGCTGCAGTCCAGGTAGGGAATCTCTTCGGCCACCTGACGGGTGTCGAGCAGTTCGCCGTCCACGCCGTTCAAGCGGTTGGCGCTGACGCGGCGCTCGGAATCGCGCATGTCCTGCAGGGTGTGGCAGAGGTTGTAGACGCCGCGCTGGGAGAACATGACGTTGTAGTTGAGGTCCTGGGACAGGCCTTCCCACAGCTTCATGGCGTGCTCATAGAGGTGCGCCGATTCGTCCCACAGGTAGTTGGAGCGGACGATGGTGGTGTTGCGCGCGGTGTTGCCGCCGCCCAGCCAGCCTTTCTCGATCACCGCGACGTTCTTCACGCCGAACTGCTTGGCGAGGTAGTAGGCGGTGGCCAGGCCATGACCGCCACCGCCGACGATGACCACGTCGTACACCGGCTTGGGCGTCGGGGTGCGCCACATCCGCTGCCAGTTCTCGTGATGGCTCAGGGAGTGCTTGAAGAGGCCGAAGCCGGAATAGCGTTGCATCTGGAGACTCCTGCAGACGACGCCCCTTTCCGCAAAGGGGGAAAGGGGTTGGATAAGGGTTGCGTCAGGCGCGCGGCGACTAGCGGTAAACCGGGTAGTCGCGGCACAGCGCGGCCACTTGGCGCGCCACCTGGGCTTCCACATCGGCATCGCCGAGGTGGTCGAGGATGTCGCAGATCCAGCCGGCGACGCGTTCGCTTTCGCTGACGCCCAGGCCACGGGTGGTCAGGGCCGGAGTGCCGATGCGCAGACCCGAGGTCACGAAGGGCGACTGGGGATCGTTGGGCACGGCGTTCTTGTTCACGGTGATGCAGGCGCGCCCCAGGGCGGCGTCCGCGTCCTTGCCGGTGATGCCCTGCTTGATCAGGCTGACCAGAAACAGGTGGTTGTCGGTGCCACCGGAGACCACGTCGAAGCCGCGGGCCTTGAACACGCCGGCCATGGCCTGGGCGTTCCTGATCACCTGCTGCTGATAGGTCTTGAAGCCCGGCTCGAGGGCTTCCTTGAAGCACACCGCCTTGCCGGCGATGACGTGCATCAGCGGACCGCCCTGGGCCCCCGGGAATACCGCGGCGTTGAGCTTCTTCTCGATGTCGGCGTTGGCCTTGCACAGGATCAGGCCGCCTCGGGGGCCGCGCAGGGTCTTGTGGGTGGTGGTGGTCACCACGTCGGCGAAGGGCACCGGATTGGGGTAGACCCCGGCGGCGACCAGACCGGCCACGTGGGCCATGTCGACGAACAGCAGGGCACCCACGCTGTCGGCGATGTCGCGGAAGCGCTGGAAGTCCAGGGTCTTGGAGTAGGCGGAGAAACCCGCCACGATCATCTTGGGCTTGTGCTCTTCGGCCAGACGCTGGATCTCGTCGTAGTCGATCAGCCCGGTGTCGGTGTCGATGCCGTACTGCACGGCGTTATAGAGCTTGCCGGAGGAGCTGACCTTGGCGCCGTGGGTCAGGTGACCGCCGTGGGCCAGGCTCATGCCCAGGATGGTGTCGCCAGGCTGCAGCAGCGCCAGGTACACGGCCGAGTTGGCCTGGGAACCGGAGTGCGGCTGGACGTTGGCGTAGTCGGCGCCGAACAGCTGCTTGGCGCGCTCGATGGCCAGCTGCTCGACCTTGTCGACATGCTCGCAGCCACCGTAGTAGCGCTTGCCCGGATAGCCTTCGGCGTACTTGTTGGTCAGCACGCTGCCCTGGGCTTCCATGACGCGCTGGCTGGTGTAGTTTTCGGACGCGATCAGTTCCAGGTGATGCTCCTGGCGCCGCGCTTCCTCGCCCATGGCGGCGAACAACGCATCATCGTAGCCCTGGATTTGGTCCTGCTTGCTGAACATCGCGGCGCTCCTAAAGTCTGTGGCGGTGAAAACCACCCCCTTGGCCGCGATGGTAGGCCCGGCCCCAGACCCCAAGATGCCTGTTTACGCCCCGGGCCGGCGCGTTTGCGACAGCCACTCAACGGCCGAGTTCTGCCGTTCGCCGCGTGCAATCAAGTCGCCCCGATCCGCGCCGATAGGCTGACTACCTCTCCCCCGGCCAGCGAGTTCTGCCATGTTCAATGCGCACCACAAGAAGACCATCGCTCGGCTGGAGGCCGAGTTGCACGCCAACCAGGGCCTGACCCAGGCGCTGGAGCGGTCCATGGCGGTGATCGAGTTCGATCCCGACGGCACCATCCTGCGTGCCAACGACAACTTTCTCCGCCTGACCGGCTATAGTGCCGACACCCTGGTCGGTCAGCACCATCGCCGCCTCTGTCCGGCCAACGTGGTGCAGGGTCGCGACTATGGCGATTTCTGGGCCCGCCTCAAGCGCGGCGATTTCGTTTCCGGCACCTTCCACCGCCTGGACGCCCAGGGCCGTACCCTCTGGCTGGAAGCCAGCTACAACCCGGTGCCCGACAGCAGCGGCAGGATCGCCAAGGTGGTGAAGTACGCCCTCGACGTCACCGCCCAGGTCGAGCGCGACAGCGAAGCCCAGAGCAACCTCGAGGCCTTGGACCGCGCCCTGGCGCGCATCGAATTCGACCTGGACGGGCGCATCCTCACGGCCAACGACAATTTCCTGGCCACCCTGGGCTACAGCCTCAAGGAGATCCAGGGCCAGCAGCATCGCCTGTTCTGCGAGCCGGCCCTGGTCAATAGCAGTGAATACGCCGACTTCTGGCGCCGCCTCAATGCCGGCGAGTTCTTTCGCGGCCAGTTCAAGCGGCTGGGTAAGCACGGCCGGGTGGTCTGGCTGGAGGCGAGCTACAACCCGGTGTACGACGCCACCGGTCGGCTATACAAGGTGGTCAAGTACGCCAGCGACATAAGCGAGCGGGTGGAAAAGCACGAAAGCGACAGCCGCAGCGCCTCGCGGGCCTATCACATCTCCGCCGAGACCGAGAAGGTCGCCGAGCACGGCACCCGGATCATCCAGGCGGCCGCCGGCGAGATGCGCGAGATCGCCCACAACGTCAGCGCCTCCGCCGAGGTGATCGGCCAGCTGGGACAGCGCTCCGAGCAGATCACCGCCATCGTCAACACCATCCGCGGCATCGCCGACCAGACCAACCTGCTGGCGCTCAACGCCGCCATCGAGGCCGCGCGCGCCGGTGACCAGGGGCGTGGCTTCGCCGTGGTCGCCGACGAGGTCCGCCAGCTGGCGGGACGTACCAGCAGCGCCACGGCGGAAATCGCCGAGATGATCGGGCGGATCCTGAGCGAGACCCAGCAGGCGGTCGCCAGCATGGAAAGCACCCAGGGTCGAGCGGTCAAGGGCGTCGAGCTGGCCGACCAGGCCGGTGCGGTGATCGTGCAGATCCGCGATGGGGCCAGCGACGCCGTGGAAGCCGTGAGCATGTTCGCCAGCAAGCTGGACGAATCCGAGGTGATTCCCAAGGGCGCGCGCAACTGGGTGGGGCATTGAGGCCGCGGCCTTGATTGGGATCAAGCGTCCCTGACAGCCAGGGTCTAGCATGAAGGCATACCCCTCTCGTGGAGATGCCCCATGCACAATGTCCTGGTCGCCTACGACGGTTCCCCCAGCGCCGACAACGCCCTGCGCTACATCCTCGACCTGGTGAAGGCCGGGCTGTCGCTGGAGCTGCACCTGCTCAACGTCCAGAACGAGCCGGAGATCTACGGCGCGCCCTTCGACGACCGCATCCTGCGCGAATGGCGCGGCAGCCTGCAGGACAAGGCCGAAGACATCCTCGTCCGGGCGCGCCCGGCCCTGCTCGAAGCCGGTATCGAGGCCCAGACCCACGTGGGCTTCGGCGGCATCGCCGAGACCATCGGCGAGACGGCGCGGCGCCTGCAGGTGGACACCGTGGTCATGGGCACCCGCGGCCTGGGCTCGCTCAGCGGCCTGCTGCTCGGCTCGGTGGCCCATCGCGTGGTCCATCAGGTGCCCTTGCCGGTGATCCTGGTGAAATAGTCGCCCAACAAAAAACCAGCCCTCGGGCTGGTTTTTTCGTTCTGGAGCAGCGTCTGGATCAGATGCTCAGGGTCCAGTCGTAGTCGACGATCAGCGGCGCGTGCTCGGAGAAGCGCGGCTGCCGTGGCAGGCGCGCCGAGCGGACGAAGCGGCGCAGACCCGGGGTCAGGATGTTGTAGTCGAAGCGCCAGCCCAGGTTGAGGTGCTCGGCCTGGTCGCTGTCCGGCCACCAGCTGAACTGGTCGCCTTCGCGGCTCACTTCGCGCAGGGCATCCACATAGCCCATGTTGCCGATCACCTCGTCCATCCAGGCCCGCTCGGGCGCCAGGAAACCGGGGATCTGCTGGCAGTCGCGCCAGTTCTTCACGTCCTGCTTCTGGTGAGCCACGTACAGCGAGCCGCAATAGATGTACTCGCGACGCTTGCGGCGCTGCTTGTTCAGGTAGTGGGTGAAGTCGTCCATGAACTTGAATTTCATGTTCAGGTCTTCGTCACCGCGCTTACCCGAGGGCAGCAGCAGGCTGGCGATGCTGACCTTGTCGAAGTCCGCCTGCAGGTAGCGACCGAAGCGATCGCAGGACTCGAAGCCCAGGCCGCTGATCACCGCCTTCGGCTGGACCCGCGTATAGAGTGCCACCCCGCCCTGGGACGGCACTTCGGCGTCGCAGGCATAGAGGATGTAACCCTCCAGCGCATAGGCCGGATCGTCCATGTCGTAAGAAGAGGCGCGCGTATCCTGCAAGCAGATCACGTCGGCATTCTGCGCCTTAAGCCAGGGCAACAGGCCCCGCTCCACAGCGTCCTGAATACCATTGACGTTCAAGCTGATGATCCGCATAAATGGCCCCCAAAAAATCGTGGATGTATGATACCCGAGCTAAACCGGTTTAGCTAAATACAAGCCGCGCAAGGACTTATATGCAGGCGTATCAGCGTAATTTCATTCGTTTCGCCATCGAGCGCGGAGTTCTGCGCTTTGGTGAATTCACCCTGAAATCGGGTCGTATCAGCCCCTATTTCTTCAACGCCGGCCTGTTCCACAGCGGTGCGGCCCTGGCCCAGCTCGGCCGTTGCTATGCCGATGCGCTGGTGCAGGCCAACCTGCCCTTCGACGTGCTCTTCGGCCCGGCCTACAAGGGCATCCCCCTGGCCGCGGCCACGGCGGTGGCCCTGGTCGATCACCACGGCCGCGACGTGCCCTGGTGCTTCAACCGCAAGGAAGCCAAGGACCACGGCGAAGGCGGCCTGCTGGTGGGCGCGCCCCTGACCGGTCGGGCGCTGATCATCGATGACGTCATCACCGCCGGCACCGCCATCCGCGAGGTCATGCAGATCATCGAAGGCCAGGGCGCCAGTGCGGCCGGGGTGCTCATCGCCCTGAACCGCCAGGAGCGTGGCCGCGGCGAATTGTCGGCCATCCAGGAAGTCGAGCGCGACTACGGCATTCCGGTGCTCAGCATCGTGGCGCTGGATCAGGTGCTCGAATACCTGGCCGAGGACGCCGAGCTCAAGCGTCACCTCCCCGCCGTCCAGGACTATCGCGCTCAATACGGCATCTAGCCCCAGGAGAGACAGCCATGGTCGTACGTCGCGCCGCTGCCAGCCTGTTGCTCATCGCCCTGCCCCTGGCCGGCCAGGCGGCCGAGCTGTACCGCTATCTGGACCGCAACGGCACCCTGGTCATCGACCGCCAGGGCGTGCCGCCGGAATACGCTGGCAAGGGCTATGACGTGCTCAACGAGCAGGGCCGGGTGATCCGCAAGGTCGCCCCAGCCCTGCCCGCCGCCGAACTCGACCGCCAGGCGCGCGAGCGCCAGCAGGCGGTCGTCGATGGCCAGTTGCGCAAGCTCTACAGCAATGTCGAGGACGTCGACCGCGCCAAGGCGCGCAAGCTGACAGAGCTCGATGGCCTGATGCAGATCAAGAAGGCTAACCTTGAGGCGGCACGCCAGCTGCAGAGCCAGTTGATGGAGCAGGCGGCGGTGCAGCAGCGCAATGGCCAGGCGCTGCCGGCGGACCTTCAGGCCCGCCTCGACGCCGCGGCGGCCGATCAGGTGCGTCTGCAGGCCGATCTGCAGCGCTACGCCCAATTGCGCACCAGCACCAGCGCAGCCTTCGACGCCGATCGTGCGCGCATGCAGCGCCTAGAAGCGGCTCAGGCCACGGATCGCTAGCCTTTCTGCGTTCACTGCCGGCGGCCCCCTCCGCCGATGGCATGCTGGGCGGCACGACAAGGTTGCCGCCTCTTCACGCCATATTCTGGCACGTACCGTGCAGTTCGATTTTCTACGTATTGTTGAACAATCGGGCTTGAAGACCTATGAGCGGCAAAGACGCAGGCGCGCTGTCCTTGGGGGCTCAGCTGCTGCAGGAAATGCGCGAGGACATCATCGGCGGTCGCCTGCTACCCGGTACGGCGCTGGTCGAGGCTGAACTGGTCAAGGCCTACAACGCCTCGCGCAACACCATTCGCGAAGCCCTGCACCAGCTGGATCGCGAGGGCCTGGCCACCTATGTGCGGCACAAGGGGGTGATGGTGCGGCGCCTGGGCCTGGCCGAGGTGCGCGACCTCTTTACCGTGCGCCGCACCCTGGAACTGCAGGCCATCCTCACCAGCCGCCCGCTGCGCGAATACCAGTCCGATCGGATGCTGGACGCCCTGGAGGCCGCCGAACTGGCGCAGTCGCGTGAAGACTGGCGCGCCCTCGGCACCCATGGCCTGCATTTCCATCAGCACATCGTCGGCCTGCTGGGCAGTCCGTTGTTCGATGAATTCTTCGCCACCGTCGCCGCCCAGATACGCCTGCTGTTTTCCCTCGCGCCCGACGAGGAGCACTTCCAGCGGCCCTGGATCATCCGCGACCGCCAGATCCACGACCTGCTCGCCGCCGGACAGCGCCAGGCGGCGGCCGAGGCCATGGCCAGCTATCTCGACGATTCCGAAAACCGGCTGCTGGATCTGCTGAGCGCAGCCAGGCCGCTCTGACCGAGGAGACCTCCCATGTACAAGGACTACCCCGCCGCCTACCAGTCCACCCAGGGTTCCGCCCTGCAGGTCGACCAGGCCTTCTACGATCGCCTGCGCGAGGACAAGGACGCGCGTACCCTGATCGAGCAATTCGAGATCCCGATCCGTACCGGTCGCGCCTGGAAGGTCCCGGCGGGCCATCTGTTCCGCGTCACCACCCCGCACGGTCCCCAGGTGGGCGACTTCAACGTCTGGAACGCCGAGGACCCACGCGAACGCATGTGGGCCGCGCGTACCCGGCAACTGCAGGGGGCCCACGTCAGCACCTACGACCGCCTCTGGTCGAACCTGCCCTTCCTGCGTCCGCTGCTGACCATCACCGACGACAGCCTGGCCGGCTACGGCATCGACGAACACGGCGGCCGCCTGCACGATCTGCTCGGCACCCGCTGCGATCCCTACGTCAACAAGATGCTCACCGGCGAGGACTTCCACCACCACTGCCACTCGAATCTGACCCGCGCGGTGCTGCCCCACGGTCTCACCGAGTTCGATGTCCACGATGTGCTGAACATCTTCCAGTGCACCGGGCTCAACCATGACGACCTGTATTTCATGAAGGCCTGCCCGGCCAAACCCGGCGACTACCTGGAATTCTTCGCCGAGATCGACGTGCTCTGCGCCCTGTCCACCTGCCCGGGCGGCGATCTGTCCCTGGCGATGTGGGGTCCTGACGCAGAGGACCCGCTCAAGGTCTGCCGCCCGTTGGGCGTGGAGATCTACCGGGTCGAGGAGGCGTTGCTGCAGGGTTGGGAATCGCCCAAGCGGGCGGCCTACAACGGCCAGCATGGCCTGACCCTGCCCAAGGCCAGTTGGGAGTCCTGAATCCGGGCCAGCAATAGAAACGGCGCCCTGGGGCGCCGTTTCTGGTCCGACCGAAAGCGCTCAGCGCTTGCGGTTGGAGATCAGGGTACCGACGCCGACGTCGGTGAAGATTTCCAGCAGCACCGCGTTGGGCACCCGGCCATCGATGATGTGGGCGCTCTGCACGCCGCCCTGCACCGCTTCCAGCGCGCAGCGGATCTTCGGCAGCATGCCGCCGTAGATGGTGCCGTCGGCGATCAGCGAATTGACCTGCTCGGTGGACAGCCCGGTGAGCACCTGGCCCTGCTTGTCCATCAGACCGGCGATGTTGGTCAGCAGCATCAGCTTCTCGGCCTTGAGTGCCTCGGCCACCTTGCCCGCCACCAGGTCGGCGTTGATGTTGTAGGACTCGCCGTCCGGACCCACACCGATGGGCGCGATGACCGGGATGAAGTCGCCACGCACCAGCATGTTGATCAGGTCGGTGTTGACCCCGGTGACCTCGCCCACATGGCCGATGTCGATGATCTCCGGCTTGGTCATTTCCGGCGTCTGCCGGCTGACCTTGAGCTTGGTGGCGCGGATCAGGCCCGCGTCCTTGCCGGTCAGGCCGATGGCCTTGCCGCCATGGCGGTTGATCAGATTGACGATGTCCTTGTTGACCTGGCCGCCCAGCACCATCTCCACCACATCCATGGTCTGGGCGTCGGTGACGCGCATGCCATCGATGAAGTGGCTTTCGATGGACAGGCGCTTGAGCAGGTCGCCGATCTGCGGACCGCCGCCATGCACCACCACCGGGTTGATGCCCACCGCCTTCATCAGCACGATGTCACGGGCGAAACCGGCCTTGAGCTCGTCGCTCTCCATGGCGTTGCCGCCGTACTTGATCACCAGCGTCTTGCCGACGAACCGGCGGATATAGGGCAGCGCCTCGGACAGCACCTCGGCGACGTGCGAGGCATCCTCGCGGCTCAGGGTCATGGCTCACCTCTCAAGGTCGACATAGAAAAGACAAAGGGCGCCTAGGCGCCCTCTGTGCTACCGCTGACCCAAGGTCAGAACGGCAGATTCAGATCCGGCTGTACCGCCAGCAGCTGCTTGCGGAACACCGTCTTGATGCGCTCCAGCTCTTCGAGGGTTTCTGCCTCGAAGCGCAGCACCAGCACCGGCGTGGTGTTGGACGCACGCACCAGGCCCCAACCGTTCTGGTAATCGACGCGGACGCCGTCCAGGGTGGTGATCTGGGCATCGCCCCACTGGGCGTCGCGCTGCAGGGTTTCGATGATGCCGAACTTGCTCTCTTCGGTCACCTGGATATTGATCTCCGGGGTGGAGATGTCTACCGGGAAGGTATCGAACACCTGCTGGGCGCTGTTCTTCTCCTGACTGAGGATCTCCAGCAGGCGCACGGCGCTGTAGATGCCGTCGTCGAAACCGAACCAGCGCTCCTTGAAGAACACGTGGCCGCTCATCTCGCCGGCCAGCAGCGCGCCGGTTTCCTTCATCTTCTTCTTGATCAGCGAGTGGCCGGTCTTCCACATGATGGGACGACCGCCGTAGCCGGCGATGAGGTTGTTCAGGCGGCGGGTGCACTTGACGTCGAAGATGATGTCGGCGCCCGGGTTGCGGGAGACCACGTCCTTGGCGAACAGCATCAGCAGCTGGTCGGGATAGATGATCTTGCCTTCGTTGGTCACCACGCCGACGCGGTCGCCGTCGCCGTCAAAGGCCAGGCCCAGGTCGGCACCGGTTTCCTTGACCTTGGCGATCAGGTCTTCCAGGTTCTCGGGCTTGCCCGGATCCGGGTGGTGGTTGGGGAAGTTGCCGTCCACCTCGCAGAACAGCGGGATGACCTCGCAGCCCAGGGACTCGATCAGCTGGGGCGCGTTGACCGCGGCGACACCGTTGCCGGCGTCCACCACCACCTTGAGCTTCTTGGCCAGCACCACGTCGTTGCGGATGTAGTCGGCGTAGCTCTTGAGCACGTCGACCTGCTTGATCTGGCCCTGGCCGCTGGCCACGTCACCGGTCTCGATGCGCTCGCGCAGACGCTGGATGGATTCGTTGGCCAGGGTCTCGCCGGCGATGACGATCTTGAAGCCGTTGTAGTCCGGCGGGTTGTGGCTGCCGGTCAGCATGACGCCGGACTTGCCTTCGAGCACGTTGGCGGCGTAGTAGAGCACCGGGGTCGGCACCATGCCGACATCGCTGACATTGGCGCCGCTGTCGGCCACGCCCTTGATCAGTTGGGCGACCAGCTCGGGGCCGGACAGGCGGCCATCACGGCCGACGGCCACGTTGGGCTCGCCACGCGCCAGGCTCTCCGAGCCGATGGCGCGCCCGATCCAGTAGGCGGCTTCGGCGGTCAGGGAGTCACCCACCACGCCACGGATATCGTAGGCGCGGAAGATGCTGGCGTTGAGTTGGGGGGCTTGCGAGGTAGTGCTCATCGGGGGTTTCTCCAATCCCAGGAGATCCTGGTCTTCGTCGAGGATACTGATATCGAGGATGTCGGTGGTCTGGAACAGCGGCTCGCTCTGCTGAGAGCGGCCTCTGTCGGCAAACTCCGCCAGGGTCTTGGCCACCGCATCGCTGGGAGCGGTGGCGTACAGGTCCGGCGACGACCCGGCCGATCGGCTGGCCAATCGGGCCGTCGACTTGGCCACGGGTTCCATTACCGCCAGGCGCAAAGTCGGGCTTTTGGCTATCTGATTGGCTTCTAGTTCCTCGGCATAGGCCGTCAGACTGCGGACGTCGTCACGGAGCCGGCGTGACAGCTCCCGGGAAAACAGCCAAAAGCCCGCCAGCACGCCAAACAGCGCCAGCAGCAGCGCCACCAAGGGAATGCCCAGCGGTGTATCGGCGCCGGCCTCGGCGGCAGGTGCCAACTCAAGCGTCCAGAGCGGGCTGCCGGTGGCGAGCCGCCGCATCAGCGCCGGATCACCGGGGCTGCCGCCACTGGCCAGCACCTGCATGCTGCCCCCGGGAAATTGCTGCAGCAGGCGCCACTGGCCGACGGTCGCCGGTGGCGTGGCCCAGCCCTGCAAGACGGCCGGGAGTTCTTCCACCAGCACGGCGCTGCCAAGCAGCTGATCGCCGCGGCGGATGGGTTGGGCGCTGTAGACCAGCCAGCGATTGCCCAGTCGATAGGCTTCCGGCGGGGTCCGCTGGCCGCTTTCCAGGCGCTTGAGCAGATCGAGGGCGGCATAGTTGAGGGGGCCGGGACGATCGTCTTCGATCTGGCGCATGCCGGCTGGCACCACCAGCACGTCGACCACGCCGAGGCGCTCGCGCAGCTGGCTTTCCGCCGCCGCGCGCGCCGCCGGATCGTCGCCCTGCAGGGCCTGCAGCACCAGGGCATCCCCGGCGACACCCTGCAGCCGGCGGGTCAGGCCGACCAGCAGCTGATTGAGAGAGGTCGCCTGCGCCTGCAGCGCCTGGTCCGCCTGCTGCTCCTGGTTGCGCGCGCCCTGCGGCTGCAACACCAGGAACCACAGCAGCAGCGCGGCCAGCAGCAGGCCGGCGAGCGCCAGCAGCAGTCCCGCGCCCATGCCGGGCAAGCCAGCGACCCGGGGAGCCGCCTTGCGCACATCCTTGTCGTTCTTGCCCCTTGCCATGCCGTTCTTCTCCTTTATGTCACGGCGCGCCTTGCGTGTCTGGCGTCAGCGGGTACCGGAGTGGCCGAAGCCGCCAGCGCCCCGCTCGGTCTCGGTAAAGCTGTCGACGATATCGAAGTGCGCCTGCACCACAGGTACGAGCATCAGCTGGGCGATACGTTCGCCCACGCTCACGGTGAAGGTGGTCTGGCCGCGATTCCAGCAGGAGACCATCAGCTCGCCCTGGTAGTCCGAGTCGATCAGGCCGACCAGATTGCCCAGCACGATGCCGTGCTTATGGCCCAGGCCCGAGCGCGGCAGGATCAGCGCCGCCAGCGACGGATCGGCCACATGGATGGCGAGCCCGGTGGGAATCAGCGCGGTCTGCCCCGGCTCCAGCACCAGATCCTCCTGCAGCATGGCGCGCAGGTCGAGGCCGGCCGAGCCGGGGGTGGCGTAGGACGGCAGCGGGAAATCGCGCCCCAGGCGCGGGTCGAGGATCTTGGCTTGAAGGCTATGCATGGTTCTGGGTGGTGTCTTTCAGGTGGGTGGAAATCAGGGCGATGAGCTGCCGGGCGATCTTGCCCTTGCTGGTCTGCTCGAAGCGGATCTCGTGCAGGCCACGGTCGATCACGGTAACCGCGTTGTCTTCGCTGTTGAAGCCGATGGCCGGATTGGCCACGTCGTTGGCGACGATGAGGTCGAGATTCTTGTCGCGCAGCTTGCGCTGGGCGTACTCCAGCAGATTCTGGGTTTCCGCGGCGAAGCCGACGCTGAAGGGGCGATCCGGGCGCCCTGCCAGGGTGGCGAGGATGTCCGGGTTGCGCACCAGCTCCAGCAGGAGACCATCACCGCGGGTGGGATCCTTCTTCAGCTTGTGCGGCGCGATGACCTCGGGGCGATAGTCCGCCACCGCCGCCGAGGCGATGAGCACGTCGCAGGGCATCAGCGCCTCGCAGGCGGCCAGCATGTCGCGAGCGCTGATCACGTCGATACGCTCGACGCGATCGGGGGTCGGCAGATGCACCGGGCCGCTCACCAGGCTGACGCGCGCGCCCGCCTCCGCCGCCGCTTCCGCCAGGGCGAAGCCCATGCGGCCGGAGCTGTGGTTGGTGATGTAGCGCACCGGATCGATGTTTTCCTGGGTCGGCCCCGCGGTGATGACCACATGGCGACCGGTCAGGTCCAGGCGCTGGAAGCAGTCGGCGGCGAGCTGGGCAAGGTCGGTGGCCTCCAGCATCCGGCCGGGGCCGACGTCGCCACAGGCCTGACTGCCGCTGGCCGGGCCGAACAGCTTGATGCCACGGCTGCGCAAGAGCTCGGCATTGGCCTGGGTGGCCGGATCGCGCCACATGGCCTGATTCATGGCCGGTGCCAGGGCGACCCGGGCATCGGTGGCCAACACGATCGTCGTGAGCAGATCATCCGCCACGCCCTGGGCCAGGCGCGCCATGACATCGGCGGTGGCCGGCGCGACCAGCACCAGATCGGCCCAGCGGGCCAGCTCGATATGCCCCATGGCCGCTTCGGCGGCCGGGTCCAGCAGATCCAGATGCACCGGCAGACCCGACAGTGCCTGCAGGGTCAGCGGCGTGATGAATTCGCGACCGCCGCGGGTCAGCACCACCCGCACTTCGGCGCCCTGATCCTTGAGTCGGCGCACCAGCTCGGCGCTCTTGTAAGCGGCGATGCCACCTCCGACGCCCAGCACGATGCGTTTACGATGGAGCCGCTGCATATAGCCTTTCCGTTCTCAAACCGTCTAGAGCGGGCATCGCACGGCCAATCGAGGCCTGCGCGCACCCGCGAATGATCCGGTTAAGATAGCACAGCGCCTGCCGGACGCAGGCGCCCCGCCAGACAAGGAGCGTCCATGAGCATCAAGGATTGGCCGGCCCAGGAACGGCCGCGGGAGAAACTGCTGGAACAAGGCGCCCAGGCCCTCACCGACGCCGAACTGCTGGCGATCTTCTTGCGCACCGGCGTAGCCGGCAAAAGCGCGGTGGACCTCGCCCGC
Organism: Pseudomonas sp. Pso3; assembly: GCF_055393275.1. Lineage (NCBI taxonomy): Bacteria > Pseudomonadati > Pseudomonadota > Gammaproteobacteria > Pseudomonadales > Pseudomonadaceae > Pseudomonas > Pseudomonas sp. Pso3. Next base: position 4,822,489 of record NZ_AP043687.1, read on the forward strand.
CACTTGCTCGGGGAATTTGGCAGCCTGAGGGCCCTGCTGGAGGCCGATCTCGCCGCCTTCAGCGCTCACCTCGGCCACGGCCCGGCCAAGTTCAGCCAGTTGCAGGCGGTCCTGGAAATGGGCCGCCGCCACCTGGCCGAAGGCCTCAAGCGCGACTTGGCCCTCGAAAGCCCCCAGCAGGTCCGCGACTATCTAAAGGCCCGCCTGCGCCACGAACCCCACGAGATCTTCGGCTGCCTGTTCCTCGACACCCGCCACCGGGTGCTGGCCTTCGAAGCCCTGTTCCACGGCACCATCGACGGCGCCAGCGTCTACCCCCGCCAGGTGCTCAAGCGCGCCCTCGCCCACAACGCCGCTGCCGTCATCCTCACCCACAACCACCCTTCCGGCATCGCCGAACCCAGCCAGGCCGACCGCCTGCTCACCACCCGACTCAAGGACGCCCTGGTGCTGATCGATGTGCGGGTGCTGGATCATTTCATCGTGGGGTGAAATGACCCCCGAAAGTTGGACGCTGCCTTGAAGGCGTACCATGCCCAAGTACTCTCTAGCGTTCAAATTGAAGATCGTCGCTCAGTACCAAAAGGGCGATTGCAGCTACGGCCACCTCGCTAGGGTGCATGACGTCAGCGTGGTGCAGGTAAAAGGATGGATTGGCGCCTATGCCAATCACGGAAAAGCGGCTCTACAAAAGCGTTATCGTTATCACAGCATCGATTTCAAGATCGAGGTGGTGCGACAGATCGTCGAAGGCCTATCAATCCGACGGGCTAGTGAGCGATTTAGTCTCAATCGCTCCCAAATGCAGCGCTGGGTCGATGCGTGGCAGAGGTATGGTATCGAGGGGTTGGCCAGCAAACGCAGAGGTGACTCCTTGCCCCTTCTTCCCGTTCCAGATCCATCCGCTTTCAAGCCCCACATCGCAAACCCAGTCCGAGAGCTGGAAAAGCAGGTTGCCTATCTGCAGGTCAAAAACGCCTTTCTGCGCAAAGCCATGAGCTTGGGTCTCAAGGACAGTGACCTGGACAATCAGCAGAAAGCACTTATCGTGCAGGAGTTGCGGTCACGATATCCACTTGATGCGCTTCTTCAGGGAGCATGTCTTCCTCGAAGCAGCTTCTACTACCACCTCAAGGTCACTCGCCAACCAGACAAACAAGGTGCCCGCAAAGAGAGCATCCGGACGATGTTCGCGCATCATCGGGGTCGCTATGGCTATCGCCGCATCACGCAGGCGCTACGCAATCAGGGGCAGCAGATCAATCACAAGGCAGTACAGCGGCTGATGGGCGAAATGTCGTTAAAGTGCACGCTGCGACGCCGTCGCTATCGTCCATTCACAGGGCCGGAGTCCTGCGTGGCGCCTAACCTGCTGGAACGCCGCTTTACCGCACCGCAGCCCAATCAGCGGTGGGCGACTGACATAACGGAGTTTCGTGTCAATCAAAACCGGCTATACCTGTCACCGATTCTTGACCTCTTCAATAAGGAAATTGTGGCTTTCGAGATAAGTGAGCGCCCATCGTTCGAGATGGTCTTACGTATGTTGAAAGACGGATTGAAGACCCTTCGGCCTCATGAGAAACCGCTCATCCATTCCGATCAAGGCTGGCACTATCAATACCCTGCCTACCAACAGCTGATCCGTCAGCATGGACTGACTCAGAGTATGTCAAGGCGAGCCAATTGCCTCGACAATGCGGCAATGGAAAGCTTTTTTGCAGTACTAAAATCTGAGCTTTTCCACTGCAACAGGTTCTCAAGCGTAGAGGAGCTGGCAGTAGCAATTCGGGCCTATATCGACTACTACAATAAGGAGCGAATCAAATTGGCACTGGGTGGGCGCAGTCCAGCTGAATATCGTCTGGCAATAGCGAAAGCTGTGAATACCTGTGACGAATAGGACGTTTGCCTCATAGCTACCGCAGAGTCGATCGGTTTCTAGACCCTCGGCGTTTGAGGAGTGCAGGCATGCTCCGGGTCTCAATAAGCAGTGGCAGGCATGTCGGCTTCAAGAACGAGCCATCTTCAAAGTCATCTGCTGCGCTGCTATGATCCGCTAAGGAGATGGCATTCCTCCTCAAACCGCCTCGTGCTGATGATGCCTACGTAACCCCTTGGCAGGGTGCGTAGGTGCGCCCTGTCTTTTTCGAGGACAGCGCTATGCACCGACCATATCCCTCCCCGGCCCCTAGTCTTCCATTCCCCTTGGGAGACGTTCCATGCTGAAGCCGCTCATAGCCATCGCACTCGGTGCGACCTTGGGTGCCTGGCTCCGTTGGATACTGGGCTTGAAGCTAAATGCCTGGTTCCCGTCGCTCCCGCCTGGGACGGTCGTTGCGAATCTTGTAGGTGGCTACATCATCGGAATGGCCGTAGCCATCTTCGCTGCTTGGCCCGGGATTGCGCCTGAATGGCGGCTGTTTCTGATCACCGGATTTTGCGGCGGCTTAACCACCTTCTCGACGTTTTCTGCTGAGACACTGATGCTAATCCAGCAAGGAAGGCTGCTCATGGCGCTGACTGCAATCAGCGTTCATGTCGTGGGGTCCCTGTGCATGACAGCCCTGGGTATCTTGACCATCAACCTGCTGCACCCACGCTAAAGGCAATAGCATGAACGACTATCTCGTTACGTTCTATACCGAACAAAATCGTCGCCATGAACATCAGCAGATTGGAGATTGGCTTCTGGATCTTGCTAAAGAGCTTCACCTAAGTGGCGCAACGTTGTCAGTGGCGGCTGAAGGCTTTGGCCAAGATGGAAAACGCCACTCCGCTCATTTTTTTGAGCTTGCCGATCAGCCCATCCAGGTAACGATGGCGCTGACTCAAATTCAACACGACATGCTGTTTCAACGCCTCGAATCGGAAGACTTGGCACTGTTCTACATCAAGACGCCTGCCGAGATTGGCACGGTAGGACGCCACCGCCCTTCCCAAGAGACAGAGTCATCCTCGTCCTGAGCTGACGCACCTTTGAATCGGTTAAGGCGGCCGCGGTAACCAACGGCATCAAGGGATGGCTTTCACTGAGCCCCATTTGCGGACTCATCAGCTCACTCGTCGTAGAGAGTGGGCTGATGGTCCTAGCTTGGTAGCGTTGCTCAGCGAGGCGCCACCTAATCGACCTCATTTGCGTGGTTGCAGATGAGCAATGCAAGGCGAGACGAACAGCGTCCCGCGGTAGGCACCGGCTAGGGTGCGTCCCGCGACCACCGCCCACAGAGCAGTCAAGGCGACGACCAAAAAGGCACCGAAGACGGTAAGGAAACCTGACCCAAGCGTGCTTCCCAAACGTAGCGTCGTGACGGCATAGACGCCCAGTGGAAAAGTAAAACCCCACCATCCCAGGTTGAAAGGGATGCCGTGGCGCGCGTACTTCAGCGTGATCAGTATGGCAAGGCTCATCCACCACAAGCCGAGTCCCCATAGTAGGATCCCGCCAATTACGCCTAGCCCCTGCGCGACGGCGCCAATTCCGGCCATACCGTGAGCAGCGAAGATGACCGGCGCGTCGCTGCCCATCACGAGCAGACCCAACGCACCTGTACCAATGGGGCCAAGCGATAACCAGCTCGATGCAGCCATGTTCTCGTGAGGCAGCTTGTGCAGTGCCATCCGCAATAGCAGGATCACGAGGACACTTAGGGCGACAGGTACCGAATAGGCCCAAAGCACATAGCTGGTCACCAGCACGGTGAATTGGTGCCCGCCATCGGCTAGGTGCGGTGCCAACAGCCCGCCACTGGCAGCGGCCACTTCGGCGGCTACCACAGGTAGCAACCATACCGCCGTCATTTGATCGATGCTGTGCTGCTGACGAGTAAACATCAGGTACGGAATCGCTACTCCGCAAACCAGTGCCATGGCCGCATCGACCCACCAAAGTCCGGTGGCAATCGTGACAGCCACCTCACCCCATCGTGGCAGCCCAAAGATCAGCATCCCGTTGATGATTGTTGCCAACCCCATCGGAATGGTGCCGAAGAACATCGATACGGTGGAGTGGGCAAAAATTTGCTTGGCTTCGTTGTAGAACAAGATCCAGCGAGCGGCATACAAGCCGCTGAATAGAACGAAAAGCAAGATGTTGAACAGCCACAGTCCTTCGGCGATCAGACGCAAGCCGGGTACCGACGCGGGAAAACTCGCTAAGGCGATTGCCAAAATACCGGTGCCCATCGTTGCCGCAAACCAGTTGGGGGTGAACTGGCGAACGACTTCGAGCGGCTGCTTGAGCTGGCTGAGCGGCTTGCCGCCGGTGCGCAGGGCTATAGCATCCTTTAATGTCATGAGGTGAGCTCCGCTGAGGAATGCAAACAGTCTAGCCCGGCTCGATTATCTGAAAAATTGAATATGATATAAAAAGTAATCTACTAAATAGATAAGCAGTCCCCGCTGTCCGCAGGGACTGCTCCACGATCAAGGCTTCGCGACGTGCCAGACTTGATTGACACCTTCACCGGTCGTTTCACCGGGCTTGCTGTCCTTTACCCAGGTATAGAGTGGCTGCCCCTTATAGGCCCATTGCTGGCTACCATCCTCACGCTGTACTACGGTATAGCCGTCACCGCTCTTGGCCCCTGCCGGTGCCATCAGCGGCGGCCAGTTCTTGGCGCACGGGCCGTTGCAGGCGGACTTACCCTCGCTGTCCTTGGTGAAGGTGTAAAGCGTCATACCCTTTTCATCCACAAGCACCTTACCCAAGGTGGTGTCGCCAACCTTGGCGGGCGTGGCCGCCACGGCCAGCCCTGTCATGGAGAAAATGGCAGTGGCAATCAACACTTGTCTGAGCATGCTGGACCTCGATGGTTATTGGTTATTAGTATTTCGATTGGAGCACTTGCACTTGCACGGGAGCACCTGGCGCATCGGCTGCACCAGGTGCGATGACGAGGTAGCGCTGTTCATCCGCCTGGGATTGCTGAACCAGTTGGCGTATCGGTCCTACCGCATTCACGATAGCTGCGCCGGCGGGATTGGTTTGAAAAGCGGCGAGAGACTCAAGAGCGCCGCTACCGTCTGCATGACGAGCCAACGCTAGTACATAGGGCTGCTTGGCCACCAGGCCCGTAACCGAGGCCTGCAGGACCTGAGTCAAGCCCTGGTCGAAAAGTGTCACCTGAGTGGTATGACGTTCGTGTTGACCCGGCGGAGCCAGGGCGATCTGAATACTCTTGGCGGCGCTCCCTAACGGCTTAAGATTTGCCAGCCCAGCGCCCTGGGTAGCGGCGCGGGGAACGTAGACCAAAGCCTGGGGCGCCTGCCCCACGGGTACAGTGGTTTCAACGCTATTGGTCAGCGTATTGATGACGGCCACACTGTCAGCATTCTCTAGTCCCACGTACAACCGCGTGCCATCTCCTGACGGCCAGAGACCGTGGGGCAAAGCGCCAACAGGAATGCTGGCGACTTGGCTGAAATCATCGGTTCGGAAGACCTTGACTCGATTTTCTCCGCCTACCGTTACATAGGCGAAGCTTCCGCGGGCATTGCGAACCAAGTTGACGTGATTAGTGATCGCGCCAGTATCAAGCGTCTTAATCAAGCTGAACGGCGGTTTGGCTGCGAACACCTGGGTCTTACCGACATCTTTTAGGGTGAGCCAGACCTGTTGGCCATCTGCAGACGCAGCGATGTTGGGGCAGAAGGGACTCGCCTGAGCGACGCGGCCAACAATTCGATGCTCGGCAACCGAAACCACTACGGTTTCCGGAGTGAACGAGGAGCAGACGTAGCCATAGCGGCCATCAGGGGAGAAGATCTGCATGCCAGGGCCTGGCGGTACGCCAATTCGCGTCTTCTCTTTGAAAGTCACCGGGTCGATCACGGCGATATAGTCCTCGCCCCGTACCGTGACCCAGAGCTCTTTGCCGTCAGGGGTGAAAAAGGCTTCATGAGGCGCGCGACCCAGATAGGTTTTACCCTTCACCTGGTTGTTGGCGGTGTCGATGAAGGACACGGAGTTCGAGCCTATCGCTACGACGGCCAAGGTTCGCCCATCTGGCGAAAATCCCAAGCCATGCACCAGTAGCTCGCCCTTGTACAAAGGACTCAAGTTCTTGGGTTGGCTGTCGCCTAGGGTGATGACGCCGAGCAATTTTTCCGTGCTGGGATCAATCACCGATACCGTGTTGGAGAACTGCTCCGCCGTATACACACGGTCTTGGGAACTAATCGTGATGTCCGGTTGTGCAGCAGCACGCGGAACTTGACCGGCTGAAGCGGTGCAGGAGATTACTAACAACACAGCGGCGAGCGGGGTGAGCGACAATCGAGGCATGAGGATTACCGAGTTGGAGAGGCGGGCAATTCAGAAAGCGCCTGCTGCATGACGGCGATTTCCTGTTGTTGGGTGACAATGATCTCTTGGGCCAGACGGCGTAGGCGTTCGTTATGGCCATACCGCAATTGGATCCGTGCCATTTCGATCGCACCCTGGTGATGTGCCGTCATCTGGGTCACAAAGTCGCGGTCTACGTTGCCACTGCTGGGCTTGTGCATCGCGGCCATCATCTGATCCATGGCCTGGCGGTTGTCGGCCTGCGCCGTGGCGGCGCTGCTATCAGGTTCGGCCCAGGCAATGGGAAGCACGAGCACCAGAAGGGTGACTGCCAACAACGGGTGTTTGACTGAAAACACGTGGCGCTCCAGCAGACTGGTGAGTTTCCAATGCAGACGTTTGTACGGTCTGGGTTATTCCATACCTACAAAAATAAAAATTGTGGGGAATAAAAGGTCAGCTCAAGCGTCTGTCAGCGATACCAGGGGAATGTCCATGCTTGATGACGCCATGCTTTCTCAGCTACTACCGTCTCTGCGTCGCTTCGCAAGATCGCTTACTCGTCACGAAGCCAGCGCCGATGACTTGGTCCAGAGTTGTCTAGAACGGGCGCTTACGCATGGGAACACGCGCTGTCCCGCCGGTGATGTGCGAGCCTGGCTGTTCACCATCCTGTACCGCCAATTCGTTGATGGCCGACGTCGTGAGCGCCGCTATGGTCGTCTGTTGGAGTGGCTGGGATTCCAAGAGGTCCCGGTTGAGCCTTCGGCTGAGACGATCTATCTGGATCAAGAAGCGTTGACGAATCTTGAGAGACTCAATGACGAACAGCGTGCCCTGCTGCTGTTGGTCGCGGTGGAAGGCATGAGCTATCGCGATGTATCACAGGCGCTTGGCATTCCACTGGGAACCGTCATGTCTCGTTTGGCGCGGGCACGCGCGGCCTTGAGACAGATCCACGAAAGTCCTTTGGCTACCGCCGCTTTGCGAGTATTGAAATGATGTATCGACCTCCTACTCCTGAAGAGTTGATGGCTTATGCCGACAATCAGTTGGATGCGCTGCGGCACGAGGAGGTGATGCGCTATCTTGCAACCCATCCGGAAGATGCCGCACGGGTAGCTGATATCCGCGAGCAGAATCGTCGGCTACGGCTGATTTTTTCTCCCGTGCTTGAGCCTTTACCGACACACCTTATGCCAGCAGTCGTGCGACACCGGATAGTCGCCAGACGTAAAAGACGTATGACTTATCTCGCTTCGCTAGTGCTGACGTTAGGCCTGGGTAGCGGCTTAGGGTGGCAGGCACGGGAATCGATGCTGCGGCGGGCGCACGTTCCAATGGCGGATGCCGTGGAGGCTTATCGACTATTTGCGAGCGCCGAGGGGCGGCCGCCAGTCGATGTAACCGGCCAGGACGGTGCGATTCAGCATTGGCTTGAAAGGACATTTGTGCAGGCGCCCGCCCTCCCTAACCTGGAGCGCTTCGGCTTGATCCCAGTGGGTGGTCGTCTCATGGCCACGGACACCGGCGCCGCCGCGATGGTGCTCTACCGGGATACGAAAGGGCGCCAAGTGATCTTCTATGTGCGGCATCCCAACAGCCAGCGCGACGTTGGCCACGGATCTCGTAGGGAAAGCGATGTTACGGCTGACTATTGGTCAGGACAGGGCTACAACTTTGCGTTGGTGAGTCCTAGCGAAGCATCGTTTGATACCTTGCGTGAGGCGATCTCGCAGAGGCCACCTCTCTAGTTCCCGTTCAGACCAGTGCTCGTTGCTTGAAACCAACCCTGTCCAACATTTGGGGGTCATTTCAGGGGGATGGGGAGCCCTTGTCGATGGCGGAATATGGTTGGCTTTAGGCTTCTAAGACTATTTAGGAACTACGTACTGCTATCTTGCGATGGCACTCCAGTGGGAACACCTTTCGAATAAGATTTCCAAGAGGAATTACGTTCGTGAGAACGCTTGATAGCTTCTTCCGTAAAAATAATAAATTTCGTCGGATCTAAGTTAGTCTCACCTATCAAATGATTTCTAACCTTACTCAATACCTACCTAACATCAGGCGCACCGGGAGAATGTGAAAGCACTGCAGAGAGATCTTCTAGAATTTCATCGGGAAGCCACAAAAAAGCTTCGAAAGTCAATAGGTCAAGCTGCTTTTGGCTCTTCAGCCAGGAATACCATTCAGAAATTAGATCTGCGATCTTTGCCGCTCTATCTCTTATCTGGAGCTCTCTTTTTAACTCTTCGAATGATCTAGCTTGATCTCTAATTATCTCATCCTTGATTCGTTCCAAACTTTTAGCATACTCGTGATCTATACTTGCCTTTACCCGATTCTCCACCCAAGTCTTTCCTAAGAAACCTACAAGGAAAGTACCTAGTCCCGCCCCAAATATAGAGCATATGAACGACCAGAACTCTTCCATTGCAATATCCAATCTGGCTAGGAATGTCTTATAAGACTATACGAGTTTCTTAATCCTGCTCTCCAACAACCCCGGAAACCTCGTATACCAAGTCTGATTCAACGGCGAAGGATGCGGCAGAGGGTAAAGCGTTAGCGTCTTGCGGATGCCCTCCTCCGTTTCCAGGGTGACCTCAATGCTACTTTCGAAGCGCTCTTCGCTTTTCCAGAAAGCTTCCAGGCGGGCGCGTTCTTCCTTGGTTTGGCCGATGCCGAACCAGAGGAAGGCTTCACGGCCGAGGGTGATGAGCTGGGTGCCGTGCCAGTGCTCTATCAGCAGGCGGCGCATCAGGGGGTGAAAGGTCTTTTTCACCCGTTCCGACCAGGCTTTGTTGCCGAGCGGCTTGTAGGGCACGGTGTTGGCCCAGAAGAATTGCTGGCTCAGGCTGCGGGTGGCTTCGAAATCGGCCGGGGGCTGGCCGTACAGGTGGGTATAGAGGACCTTGCGGGCGATCTGGCCGCCGCTGCCGATGAAGGGTTCGCCGTACTTCACCTCGTCCCGCCCTGGATCGCGACCAAAGAAGCCTAGCGGCGCATCGGGATCGCCCAGACCAATGATGGGGTCCAGCGGGTCTTTGGCGAACTGTTCATAGACCGGAAGATCGACACCCGGAAGATCGGCAGCGAGCTGGCGAAAGGCTTCGCGCTCTGCGGAAGACAGCGGCATGCAACAGGTCTCCATCAAGGAATTAATCCCTCTAGTAGAGCCCTGCCCCGCGGGTGACGTTCCGTAACGACTGGCGGAGCGGCAGCCCGGGAGCGATAGGGTAAACTGCCCGGCTCGAACGACCCTCAAGGTGAATCGCGTTGATCAATCTGCTACGCAACGGCCTCGGCCAGGTGATCGTCGGCCTGGATCTGGTGACCCGGCCACGCAAGCTCAAGCGCACTGAGCAGGCTCAGGCTGCCATCGAGGCGGAGCTGGCGAATCTGTCGCTCTACCAGTTCCAAGCCTGCCCCTTCTGCGTGAAGACGCGCCGGGCGCTGCATCGGCTGAACCTGCCGATCCGCCTCAAGGACATCAAGAAGGACCCGCAACTGCGCGCCGAGCTGGAACAGGGTGGTGGCCGGGTGAAGGTGCCTTGCCTGCGGATCGACGAAGGCAGCCAGAGCGTGTGGATGTACGAGTCGGACGACATCATCGCCTATCTGGAGCAGCGCTACGGCGAGCGGCAGCCGGCCTAGGGTCTGCGTGTGATCGTTGGTGGACAAGGCTGCGCCGTTGTCCACGCTACGGGGCTGCCTCTGGCTGTTGGGCTGCGACGGTGGAGCTGTCTCAACCCAACCTACGATCGTTAGAGATCGCTTTCTTCGACCTTGCGGACCTTGCTGGCGTCCAGGGTATAGGACGCCTCGGCCAGGGCGTTGTCGACCGCCTCGGTGTGCAGGGTGCCGATGACCCAGTAGGGCTCGTAGATGTCGGGAAGCGGCACGCCCTTGGGGTAGCGTACCAGCACGATCTGGTTGGGCGGGGGCGGCGGGACGTGGATGCAGGCGCCCGGATAGGGCACCAGGAAGAATTCGCGGAAATTGCCCTTGGCGTCGGTTTCCAGCGGCACTGGAAAGCCGCCCAGGCGCACGTTCTGGCCATCCAGGGTGGCCACGGTGCGGGTGGAGTGCATCACCTCGGGCAGGCCACTGTCCTTCTGCTTGAGCCCGCCCGGTGAGCCGAAACCACCGGGGGCCTCGGGGCTGTTGTGGCTGATTTCGGGCATGGTTTCCAGGGCATGGCGATCCTCCGCGGTGAGCAGATCGAGCCAGTTGGTTTCCGGGGGCTCGCCCTTGGCGGCGTGAGTCAGCAGCGGCAGGCTAGCGAGCAGCAGGGCGATGAGCAGTCTGGGCATGGTCGGCAGGTCGGACGCAAAAGTCCGAGTGTGAGGCGCGCCAGGTCGGGGGTCCAGTCTCCAGGCCGCAAAGCAGAGCCTCGCCCATGAAAAAGCCCCTGGGTCGACGGGCGACACCAGGGGCGAAAACGCTGTGCTACTTGGCTTCGCCGAGGCGAAGCGGCGTCTTAGCGACGCTTGGTCACCATGCCGTAGATGAACAGCACGATGATGGCGCCGACCACGGCACCAATGAAACCTGCGCCTTCACCGGCACGGTAGATGCCCAGAGCCTGGCCCAGGTAGGTGGCGACCACGGAGCCGACGATGCCCAGGATGATGGTCATGATCCAGCCCATGCTGTCGTCGCCCGGCTTCAGGAAGCGGGCAACCAGGCCGACGATGAGACCGATGATGATGGTTGCGATGATGCCCATGTGAAGAATCCCCTGTTTGAGTGCTGGTAAGACAACGCCGGTCAGCAGGCGTCGTTGTAGTCTCCGACCACCGGTGATCCGTCGAGGTTCAGGGGAAAACGGCTTCCGTGTGCGGAAGCCGTCTGGCATCAATCCTGGATCAGGGCTTCCAGGGCGGCGATGCGGGTCTGCAGGGTCGCGGCATCGGCGCTGCGCAGGGTGGCGTGACCGACCTTGCGTCCGGCCTTGAAGGCCTTGCCGTAGTGGTGCAGGTGGCAGTCTTCCAGAGCGGTGACGGCCGCCACCGGCGGTACCGAGCCGATGAAGTTGACCATGGCGCTCTCGCCGACCTTGGCGGTGGAACCGAGCGGCAGGCCGGCCACGGCGCGCAGGTGGTTCTCGAACTGGCTGCACTCGGCGCCTTCGATGGTCCAGTGCCCGGAGTTGTGCACGCGCGGGGCGATCTCGTTGGCTTTCAGCCCACCCTCGACCTCGAAGAACTCGAAGGCCAGCACGCCTACGTAGTCGAGCTGCTCCAGGACGCGGCGGGCATAGTCTTCGGCCAGCGCCTGCAGCGGGTGGTCGGAGCTGGCCACCGACAGGCGAAGGATGCCGCTCTCGTGGGTGTTGTGCACCAGCGGGTAGCAGGCGACCTCGCCATCACGACCGCGCACCGTGACCAGAGAGACCTCGCCGGTGAAGGGCACGAAGCCTTCCAGCAACAGGGGCACGCTGCCCAGTTCGGCGAAGGCGTCGGTGACGTCTTCCGGCTGGCGCAGGACCTTCTGGCCCTTGCCGTCGTAGCCCAGGGTGCGGGTCTTGAGCACCGCCGGCAGGCCGATACGGACCACGGCAGCGTCCAGGTCGGCCTGGGAGAGGACGTCGGCGAAGGCCGGGGTGGGGATCCCCAGGTCGCGGAACATGGACTTCTCGAACAGGCGGTCACGGGCGATGCGCAGGGCTTCGGCGGACGGATAGACCGGCACGAACTGCGAGAGAAAGGCCACGGTCTCGGCCGGGACGCTCTCGAATTCGAAGGTCACCAGATCGACCTCGTCGGCCAGCTGGCGCAGGTGATCTTGGTCGCCGTAGTCGGCGCGCAGGTGTTCGCCCAGGGCGGCGGCGCAGGCGTCAGGCGCCGGATCGAGAAAGGCGAAGTTCATGCCCAGCGGCGTGCCGGCCAGGGCGAGCATGCGGCCCAGCTGGCCGCCACCGATGACGCCGATCTTCATGCCTGCTCCCTCGGATCGGGGTTGTCCAGCACGGTGCGGGTCTGCTCTTCGCGGAAGGCGTTGAGCCGCTCGTGGTATTCGGGGTACTTGCCGCCGAGGATGCTGGCGGACAGCAGGGCCGCGTTGATGGCGCCGGCCTTGCCGATGGCCAGGGTGGCGACCGGTACACCGGCCGGCATCTGCACGATGGACAGCAGGGAGTCGACGCCCGAGAGCATGGACGACTGCACCGGCACGCCCAGCACCGGCAGGTGGGTCTTGGCGGCGCACATCCCCGGCAGGTGGGCAGCGCCACCGGCACCGGCGATGATCACCTCGATACCGCGCCCGGCGGCCTCTTCGGCGTACTGGAACAGCAGATCGGGGGTGCGGTGGGCGGAGACCACCTTCACTTCGTGGGGAATGCCCAGCTTGTCCAGCATGTCGGCGGTGTGGCTCAGGGTGGACCAGTCGGACTTGGAGCCCATGATCACGCCTACGAGTGCGCTCATCGTCGTGCCTCTGAAATGAAGAAGCCACGCGATGGACGTGGCTTGGGAAATGAGCGGCCTAGTATAGACGAAAGCGGGGCGGAGCGTGCCCCTGCGCCGGGTATCGCCTGTCGGTTGGAGGACAGGCTGTGGCGCTCATGGGATGGGTGGTGGTGTGGGGCGAGAGGTGCGGGCTAGATGCCTGGACGCTTGAGGTGGGATCGCCCTGAAGAGCGCCCTCACCCCAGCCCTCTCCCGCAAGCGGGAGAGGGGGCGGATTGGCGCGGCGTGAGGGGTGGTTTTTATCGCGGCCATGGGCCGTTCCTACAGGTTCAGACACGATTGTAGGAGCGGCCGCGTCGGCGTACCGCCATGGCCGCGATAAGGCCTTGCCTCAGATCCCCACGTCAGGCAACTGCGGGCGGGTTTCCAGGGCCTTGGCCATCAGGCGTTCGACGAAGGCGCGGTCCGCGTCGGGCAGGGCCAGGCGCGGCGGACGGGTCAGGGCGCTGCCGCGGCCGGCGAGTTCTTCGCAGAGCTTGATGCACTGCACCAGGTCCGGGCGGGCATCCAGGTGCAGCAGCGGCATGAACCATTCGTAGAGCGGCATGGCCTCGGCGAAGCGACCGTCCTTGGCCAGGCGGAAGATGGTTTCGCCTTCGGTGGGGAAGATGTTGGACATGCCCGAGACCCAGCCCTCGGCGCCCACGGCGATGCTTTCCAGCACCACGTCGTCGAGACCGGCGAAGAGCACGAAGCGGTCGCCCACCTCGTTGCGCACGTCGATGAAGCGACGGGTGTCGCCGGAGGAATCCTTGAAGCAGACGATGTTGTCGACGTCGGCCAGGGAGATGAGGATGTCCGGGGTGACATCGTTCTTGTAGATCGGCGGGTTGTTGTAGACCATCAGCGGCAGGTCGAGGGCGCTGGCCACGCTGCGGAAGTGGGCGGCGGTCTCGTGGGGCTTGGCCGAGTAGACCAAGGCCGGCATGAGCATGATGCCGTCGGCGCCGGCGCGACCCACCGCCTGGGCGGTGCGGGTGGCATTGAGGCTGGTGAATTCGGCCACGCCGCAGATCACCGGTACGCGACCACCGGCGGCGTCCTTGGCGACCTCCACCAGGGAGATCTTTTCTTCCAGGGTCAGGGAGGTGTTCTCGCCCACGGTGCCGCACATCACCAGGCCGGAGACGCCATCGCGCACCAGGTTGCTGATCACGCCATGGGTCTTTTCCAGGTTGACCGAGAAGTCGTCGTTGAATTGGGTGGTGACGGCGGGAAAGACGCCGCTCCAGTTGACGCGGGGAGTGCTCATGCGGGGGTTTCCTCCAGACGGGAACGGGGCTTGAGAGAGTCGCGGTATTGCCGGGGCGACAGGCCGGTGAGACGGCGGAACTGACGGCTGAAGGCGCTGTGGTCGGTATAGCCACAGGCCAGGGCCACCTCGGTGACGGGCAGGTCGCGGGCCAGCAGGCGCGAGGCGGCGTCGAGCCGGGCCTTGTGCAGCAACTGCTGGGGCGTGAGGCGCAGGATGCGCTTGCACTGGCGTTCGAGCTGGGAGACCGACAGGCCGACCCTCTGACTCAGTTCGCCTACCGAAAGCGGCTGGGCGTAGTGCTCGCGCAGATAGCGATCCACCTCGGCCACCTTGGCGTGGGCCGGATGATCGGCGGCCGGGGCCTGCAGATCGTGGGAGATGCCGGCCATGCCCATCAGCCGCCCCTGGGCGTCGTGCAGCGGCAGCTTGCGGGTCAGGCACCAGCCCGGGGTACGACCGGCGTAGAGGTGCAATTCCAGTTGATCGTCCAGCGCCAGGCCTTCGCGCAGCACGCGGCGATCCTGTTCGGCGTAGGCGCCGCCCAGGGGGGCGGGAAAGACTTCCTCGGCGGTCCGGCCGAGCAACTCGCTGACGTCCTCGAAGCCGCAGCGCTGGGCCAGGGTCAGGTTGACCAGCACATAGCGCGCCTCCAGATCCTTGACGAAGAACACCACGCCGGGGATGGCGTCGAGCAGCGGCGCCACCAGGCTCAGGCTGGCGAGCAGCGCGGGCAGGTCGGCGGGCCGGGCGCGGTTCAGGGCGTCCAGGTGGGCGGCGGCGTTCATCTCTCGTCCTCGGTCAGGGCCAACAGGCTGTCGATACGGGTGGGTTGCAGGGGAAAGCGCGGCGCCGGGGGCGTCCAGCCCAGCAAGACGCGGGTGGCCTGGCCGCAAATGCGGCCCTGGCAGGCGCCCATGCCGCAGCGGCTGCGCAGCTTGGCCTGGGTCCAGTCGGCATGGCCAACCAGGGCGCCTAGGGCGACGTCTTCGCAGCGGCAGACCAGGGTATCCGGCTGGGCCAGCCGGGCAATGGCCGGATTCAGGGCGAAGGTGCGAGCCAGTCGGGCGGCGAAGCGGCGCCAGGCCCGGGCTTCGGCCTGCACACTGGCAATGGCGTCGAGGCGGCCGCTGGCGACCAGACCAGCGATACGGCCGGTGGCCTGGGCCAGTTCGTTGCCGCCGATGCCGGTGCATTCGCCGGCGGCCAGGATGTGCGGCTGGCTGCTGCGCTGGTTGTCATCCACCGCCACCGCACCATCCAGGGTCGCGCAGCCAAGGCTCTGGGCCAGTTCGACATTGGGCACCAGGCCATAGCCACAGGCCAGGCGATCGCAGGCGATCTCCCAGCGACGCTCGCCCTGGCGCAGGCGTACGGCTTCGAGACGGTCGGTACCGAGCGCCGCCTCGACCCAACTGCCGGGGCTATAGCGGGGGGTGGCCAAGGTCAGCGCCTGGCGCAACTTGTTGGGCCAGCGCCAGAGCTGCAGACCGAACTCGAGTACCGCTCGGCGCCCGGCCTGTTCGGCGACCAGGGCGACCCGGGCACCCGCCTGGCGCGCGGTGGCGGCGCTGGCCAGCAGCAGCGGACCGGTACCGGCGACCACCAGGCGCTCGTCGGCCACCTCCACGCCACCCTTGATCAGCGCCTGCAGACCACCCGCGCCGGTCACTCCGGGCAGGGTCCAGCCAGGGAACGGCAACAGCAGTTCGCGGGCACCGGTGCAGAGGATCAGGGTGTGGAAATCCAGGGTACGGCTGCCGTGGGCGTCTTCCAGCAGCAGCTGGTGTGAGCCCAGGACCGCGGCGACGCGGGTCTGGATAAGCAGGGTGACGTCTGCCGGCAATTGACCGACTTCGGCGGCGACCTGGCCCGCACGAGCGCGCCAGATCTGACCACCAGGCAAGGGATTGTCGTCCAGCAGCACCAGGTTCAGGCCCCGACCACTGGCGGCGCGGGCGGCGGCGAGACCGGCCGGGCCGCCGCCGATGATGAGCAGATCGCAGCGCGTGGCGTTCATGACAGGCGCTCCACCTGCATGCCGTCCTGGCACGGCGTCTGGCAGGCCAGGCGGCGCACGCCGTCGACCTGTACCCGGCATTCCTGGCAGATGCCCATGCCGCAAAAAGGGGCCCGGGCTTCTCCGCCTACCGAACGGCGCGCGGCGGGATTGCCGCTCTTGGCCAGGGCCGCGGTAAGCAGGCTGCCGGGACGCATCTCCAGGCGCTCGCCATCGATGAACAGGGTCAGCATGCCAGGCTCCTCGGGGTGGTCGCGAAGCGAGCCGGTGCGAAGGGTTCCACGTGGAACGTGGAACCCTCGTCGAACAGTCCGTTGACGATGGCTTCGGCGGTCGCCGGCGCGGTGGTGACGCCCAGGCCCTCGTGACCGACCGCCAGCCACAGACCGGGCTGATCGGGATGGGCGCCGATCAGCGGCAAGCCATCGGGACTGGCGGCGCGCTGGCCGGTCCAGCCGCGGATCAGCGAGGTATGGGTCAGACCGGGCAGGAAATCCAGGGCGCGGCGCAGCAGCTGGCCGACCACCGCAGGTTCCACGGCCATGTCCGGACGCTCGAACTGGCGCGACGAGCCGATCAGCAACTGGCCGGTGGGGCGCGGCTGGACGTTGAAGGCCACCGAGGCACCACTGCTGGCATGGGCGCTGGCGCCGTAGCCGATCTCCACCAGCTGGTGGCGGACCTGCTCGGGATAGCGGTCGGTGATCAGCAGATGGCCCTTCTTGGGCACCAGCGGCAGGTCCGGGCAGAGACTGGCGGCCTGCAGGCCGGCGGCGAGCACCACGGCGTCGGCGGTCAGCCACCGCCCGTCATCCAGGCGCACCCGTCTGCCTTCGACGGCGCTTACCCGGGCACGCTGGAATTCGATCAGCGGCGAGCGTTGCAGCAGCCAGGCGGCCACCACGGGTGCATAGAGCAGGCCGTCGCCGGGCACCTCCAGGCTACCAGCCAGGGCGGTCAAGGCCGGTTCCGCCGCGGCGGTCGCCGCAGCGTTCAGCGGCTGGTTGGCGACGCCCTGGGCGTCCAGACGCTGGCGCTTCGCCTCGATCAAATCCAGCTCGGCGGCATCGCGGGCCAGCCAGAGGGTGCCGCAGTTACGGTAGTCGGCGGCGGCTGGCAACTGGGGCACCAGCTCGCGCCAGAGCGCCAGGGAGCGTGCGCTCAGGGTCAATTCGACGGGGTCGTCGTCCATCACCACCAGGTGGCCCATGCCGGCGGCGGAGGCGCCAGGCAGGCCAGCGTCCAGCACCCGCACGCGACAGCCGCGCGCGGCCAGGGCCGCGGCGCAACTGGCCCCGACGATGCCGGCGCCGACGACGAGGACGTCCGCCACCTGCTTCACCCCGGAATACCCCAGGCGAAGGGATCGTCCGCGGCCAGCAGCAGGGTGGCTTCGGCCATGACATGGGCGCGGCCGCGGATCACCGGCAGGATACGGCCTTCGTCGCCGGGCTGATAATGGGCTTCGAAACGGCTGCCGATGACGCTCGCCTGCTGCCAGACGGCGCCAGGGGCCAGGTCGCCATCGGCCGCGAGACAGGCCAGCTTGGCGCTGGTGCCGGTGCCGCAGGGCGAACGGTCGTAGGCACGGCCCGGGCAGAGCACATAGCTGCGACTGTCGGCGCCGTCCGGATCCTCGGCGAAGAGTTCGATGTGATCAATGTGCCCGCCCTGCTCGCCGGTGATGCCGGCGGCCTCCAGGGCGCCACGCAGGGCCAGGCTGAAGGTAAGCAGGCCGTCGAGATTGTCGGCGGCGATGCGCTGGCCGTGATCGGCACAGAGAAAGAACCAGTTGCCACCCCAGGCGATGTCGCCGGTGACCGGGCCATGGCCGGGAATCTCCATCCGGACGGCGTGGCGATAGCGATAGGCCGGAACGTTGCGCACGCTGACGCTACCGTCGTCATGCAGGGTGGCGGTGACGTCGCCGACCGGGGTCTCGATCAGGTGATCGCCGGGGCCGATCCGGCCGAGATGGGCCAGGGAGACCACCAGGCCGATGGTGCCGTGACCACACATGCCCAGATAGCCGACCTCGTTGAAGAACACTACGCCAGCGCTGGCCGCAGGCGATACCGGCTCGCAGAGCAGCGCCCCGACCAGCACCTCGTTGCCACGCGGTTCGCGCATGCAGGCCTGGCGGAAGGCGTCGTGCTCGCCGGCCAGACGGCTGCGGCGTTCGGCCATGCTGCCGTGGCCGAGCTCGGGAAAACCATCCAGCACCAGGCGCGTGGGTTCACCGCCGGTGTGGGAGTCGATGACGCGGATGCGCTGCATGGCTGACCTCCGTGAGAGAGAGGCCAGTGTCGCGCAGATCGGCACAAAAGGCTTGCAGGACGTCGGCTAGACAAAAGCCGATATCAGCACAATCAGGGCTAGATTTTCAGCTTGAGGGCCCCTGCTTTTCGAGATGCCGCCAGACCTGCTGTACCAGCCGCTTGCGCAACAGGGCACAGCGGTAGAGGCGGATCTCCAGGCCGACCTGCCAGGCGGCATCGCCGCAGATGGCCAGTTCGCCGCGGGCCAGCTCCGCGGCCACCGACAGCTGCGGCACCCAGGCCACACCCAGGCCCTGCAGCGCCATGGTCTTGAGACTGTCGGCCATGGCGGTTTCATAGAGGGTCACGGCGCGCAACTTGCGCTGGCGCAGCAGGAGATTCACCGAGCGACCGAGGAAGGCGCCGGCGCTGTAAGCCAGCAGCGGCACACTGCTTTGCCCGTCGAGCTGGAACAGGGGTCGTCCTTCGCTATCGGTGGCGCAGACCGGCAGCATGGCGGTGTGCGCCAGGTGCAGCGAGGGAAAGAGCTCCGGATCCATCTGCAGGGCGGCATCGGGATCGTGGAAGGCCAGCATCAGGTCGCAGGCACCGTCGCGCAGGGCGTGGATGGCATCACCGACGTTGGTGGCCACCAGGCGGCTGGCCAGGGCCAGGCCCTGGCCGCGCAGGCCGGCGATCCACTGCGGAAAGAAGCCCAATGCCAAGGAGTGCGCGGCGGCGAATTGCAGCACCTCGCCCTGCCCGCCTTCCAGGTGGTGCAGGTGGCGCACCGTCTCGCCCAGCTGCTCCACCACGCTGCGCGCCGTGACTAGGAACAATTGCCCGGCCTCGGTGAGGCTGACCGGGGTGTGGGATCTGTCCACCAGGGTCAGGCCGACGCTTTCCTCCAGGGCGCGGATGCGCCGGCTGAAGGCGGGCTGGGTGACGAAACGCTTTTCGGCGGCCTGGGAAAAACTGTAGGTGGCCGCCAGGGCCACGAAGTCTTCCAGCCATTTGAATTCGATGTTCATGGCACCCATACGTCATCTGATCTCGTGAGGTCACAACCCGAGTTATGCCGATCCGGCATGAGGCTTGGCGGATCGGCATTGGCCGAGATCGGCTGGCAAGCCTAGATTCTAGGGCATCGCGGCGCCCGCCGCTCGATCGAAGCCCAACGCTATCATGTCCGACTCTGCATCATCCGTCCGCCTCGAAAAAGATCTCCTCGGTACCCTCGAAGTCCCCGCCGATGCCTACTACGGCATCCAGACCCTGCGCGCCGTGCAGAACTTCCGCCTCTCCGGCGTACCCCTCGGTCACTACCCCAAGCTGGTGGTGGCCCTGGCCATGGTCAAGCAGGCGGCGGCCGACGCCAACCACCGACTGGGCCATCTGCCCGCGGAAAAGCACCAGGCGATCAATGACGCCTGCTCGCGCATCATTCGCGGCGAATTCCACGACCAGTTCGTGGTGGACATGATTCAGGGGGGGGCCGGCACCTCGACCAACATGAACGCCAACGAGGTGATCGCCAACGTGGCCCTGGAGCTGCTCGGCCACGCCAAGGGCGAGTATCGCCACCTGCACCCGAACAACGACGTCAACATGGCGCAGTCGACCAACGACGCCTACCCCACCGCCATCCGCCTGGGTCTGCTGCTCGGCCATGACGCCCTGCTCGCCAGCCTGGACAGCTTGATCACCGCCTTCGCCGCCAAGGGCGTGGAATTCGCCGAGGTGCTGAAGATGGGTCGCACCCAGCTGCAGGACGCGGTGCCCATGACCCTCGGCCAGGAATTCCATGCCTTCGCCACCACCCTGGGCGAAGACCTGGCGCGGCTGAAGAGCCTGGCGCCGGAACTGCTCACCGAGGTCAACCTGGGCGGTACCGCCATCGGCACCGGCATCAACGCCGATCCCGGCTACCAGCTGCTGGCCGTGCAGCGCCTGGCGGAGATCAGCGGCCAGCCGCTCAAGCCCGCCGCCGACCTGATCGAGGCGACCTCGGACATGGGCGCCTTCGTGCTGTTCTCCGGCATGCTCAAGCGCACCGCGGTGAAGCTGTCGAAGATCTGCAACGACCTGCGCCTGCTCTCCAGCGGCCCGCGCACCGGCATCAACGAGATCAACCTGCCGCCGCGCCAGCCAGGCAGCTCCATCATGCCGGGCAAGGTCAATCCGGTGATCCCCGAGGCGGTCAACCAGGTGGCCTTCGAGATCATCGGCAACGACCTGGCCCTGACCCTGGCGGCCGAGGGTGGCCAGCTGCAGCTCAACGTCATGGAGCCCCTGATCGCCTACAAGATCTTCGACTCCATCCGCCTCTTGCAGCGCGCCATGGACATGCTGCGCGAGCACTGCATCACCGGCATCACCGCCAACGTCGAGCACTGCCGCCGCCAGGTGGAGCATTCCATCGGCCTGGTCACCGCGCTCAACCCCTACCTGGGCTACGAGACTTCCACCCGCATCGCCAAGACGGCGCTGGAAACCGGTCGCGGCGTGCTGGAGCTGGTGCGCGAGGAGAATCTGCTGGACGAGGCGACCCTGGACGACATCCTGCGCCCGGAAAACATGATCGCCCCGCGACTCGTACCGCTGAAAGCCAAGGTCTGAGTCCCACACGCCAGACCTGAGCGGTAACCGACGGCAACTCCCCGCGGGCGCGGTATCCTTCTTGCTTGGAAGGCTGCCACCGCCCCGGGGAGTTTTCGCATGCGTCAGTCCGGTCTGATCAATCTCAACCTGGTGTCCCTGGTCCTCCAGCAACTGGCGGCCGACACGCCCGCCCGGGCGGCGCCCCTGCTGGCCGGCAGCGGCCTGCGGCTGGACGATCTCGAACAGCCCCATCGGCTCATCACCCTGGCCCAGGAACAGCGGGTCATCGCCAACGCCCTGCCGATGGCACCGCCCGAACTGGGGCTGCTCCTGGGCTGGCGGCTGCGCGTCTCCGGCTACGGCCTGCTCGGCTATGCCCTGCTCAGCGCCCCGACCCTGGGCGCCGCGCTGCAGGCGGCCCTGGCCCACCAAAGCCTGCTGGGTGCCTATTTCACCCTGCGCCTGGAGCGCCACGGCGAATTGGCCTGGCTCAGGGCCGACGACCATCCCTTCGCGCCGGAGCTGGAGCGCTGCAACGCCGAGTGCTGCCTGGCCTCGCTCCTGGCGATCTGCTACGACCTCCTGGGTACGCCCCTGCCCCTGGTGCAGGTAGTCTTCCGGCACCCCGAGCCAGCCTATCGCGCGCGCTATGCCGACTGCTTCGGCGCCACGCCCCTGGCCTTCGCCGCCGCCTTCAACGGCCTGGCCTTTCCCGCTGCCTGGCTTGATCGCGGGCTGCCACTGGCCGATCCAGTGACCCATCGTGACGCCCTGGAGCAGTGTGGCCGCCTCGCCCCCGAACAGGATCGCCAGCGCGCCCTGCTCGCCCGCATCCGCACCCTGCTGGGTGCCGATCTGGCGGCCCCACCCTCCTTCGCGGCCCTGGCCGGCCACCTCGGCATGGCACCGCGCAGCCTGCGTCGCCACCTGCAGGCCGGCGGCAGCAGCTATCAACGGTTGCTGGATGAGTTGCGCTTCGCGCGGGCGCGCGATCTGCTGGCCCAGGAGCGGCTGCCCATCTATCGCATCGCCGAGGCGATGGGTTTCAGCGAGACAGCCAGCTTCCGCCATGCCTTCCGCCGCTGGAGCGGCCGGTCGCCGCGGGGTTATCGACTCTAGCGGTCGGCGTATGCTGAGCGCTTCCCGTCCCCATGGAGGATTCCCCATGCCCTCGCTGACCCTGCTCGCGGACCGCGGCCAACCCACCGATCAATACCGCCTGCCGGCGGAAAAACGCCTGGAGGGCGATCCGCTGCAGAGCCTCTGGCTCGACTACGAGGATGGCAGCGGCGTGTTCGCCGTCGGCCATTGGCACAGCGAGGTGGGCAAGTGGCGGGTGAACTACACAGAGGAGGAGTACTGCCAGATCCTCGAAGGCGTGAATCTGGTCACCGATGACCAGGGCCACGCCACCCGTCTCGGGCCCGGCAGCAGCTTTGTCGTGCCGCGCGGCTTCCAGGGCACCTGGGAGGTGCTGGAGCCGACCCTGAAGCGCTTCGTGGTCTACGAAGCCAAGGGCGGCTGATGGCCGCCGCCGGGCGCAATCTGGCCGGATCTATCCCCTTTTGGCCGCAGCGCCTCTCGTCGCGGGCCGCCGGGCTGGCAAGAATCTGGAGAGAGCCCGCCGCCCGGAGTCGCCATGCGCATCCACCACAGTCCCGATCACGCCCTGCATCACGGCCGCTGCGAATTGATCGATGGCCAGTTGCAGCCCTGTTTCGAAAAGCCCCAGCGCGTCGAATTCATCCTCACCGAGTGTCACCGTAGGCAGCTCGGCGAGGTGGTGCCGCCGAAGGACTTCGGCCGGGCGCCACTGGCACGCATCCACAGCACGGCCTATCTCGACTTTCTCGCCGGCGCCTGGGACGAATGGGCGGCCCGCGGCGAGACCGTGGACCTGCTGCCCTATACCTGGCCGGCGCGCACCCTGCGCCAGGTACTGCCGCCCACCAGCCTGCACGGGCGCATGGGTTACTACAGCTTCGACGGCGGCGCGCCCATCACCGCCGGCACCTGGCAGGCCGCCTACAGCGCCGCCCAGGTGGCCTTGAGTGCCGGAGCCGAGGTCGCTGCGGGCGCACGCAGCGCCTTCGCCCTCTGCCGCCCGCCGGGCCACCACGCCGCCGCCGATGTCATGGGCGGCTACTGCTATCTGAACAACGCCGCCATCGCCGCCCAGGCCGCCCTCGACGGCGGCGCCCGGCGGGTGGCCATCCTCGATGTCGACTACCACCACGGCAACGGCACCCAGGACATCTTCTATGCGCGCGACGATGTGCTGTTCCTCTCGCTGCACGGCGATCCGGGTTTCGAATTCCCCTTCTTCCTCGGCTATGCCGACGAGACCGGCAGCGGGGCGGGCCAGGGCTTCAACCTCAATCTGCCGCTGCCCGCCGGCAGCGCCTGGGACAGCTGGAGCGCCGCCCTGGAGGTAGCGCTGGCGCGCGTGCAGGACTATGCCCCGGACCTGCTGCTGGTCTCCCTGGGCGTGGATACCTTCAAGGCCGATCCCATTTCCCAGTTCAAGCTGGAGAGCGACGACTACCTGCGCCTGGGCGAACGCCTGGCGCGGCTCGGCCTGCCGACCCTGTTCGTCATGGAAGGCGGTTACGCCGTGGCGGAGATCGGCACCAACACGGTGAACGTCCTGGCCGCCTTCGACGGCGCCTGATCCCTATCGCGAGGAATCCGACCATGCACAGCCTCCTGCGTCCGCTCACCGCCCTGCTCGGTGGCGCCCTGCTCGCCACCGCCGTCCAGGCCGCCGATCCCGGCGAACTGCGGGTCTACAACTGGGCCGACTACATCCTGCCCGAGACGCCCAAGGATTTCGCCAAGCAGACCGGCATCCGCGTCACCTGGGATACCTTCGACAGCAACGAGTCGC
Source organism: Pseudomonas sp. Pso3 (assembly GCF_055393275.1). Lineage (NCBI taxonomy): Bacteria > Pseudomonadati > Pseudomonadota > Gammaproteobacteria > Pseudomonadales > Pseudomonadaceae > Pseudomonas > Pseudomonas sp. Pso3. The sequence continues at coordinate 4,846,272 of NZ_AP043687.1, forward strand.
TGGAGGCCAAGCTGCTCACCGGCCGCTCCGGCTATGACCTGGTGATTCCCTCCAACCAGTTCCTGGAAACCCAGATCAAGGCCGGCGTATTCCAGAAGCTGGACAAGAGCAAGCTGCCCAACTGGCGGAATCTCGATCCCGAGCTGCTCAAGCTGCTGGAGGTCAACGACCCGGGCAACCAGTACGGCGTGCCCTACATGTACGGCACCATCCTCATCGGCTTCAACCCGGCCAAGGTCAAGGCGGCGCTGGGGGCGGACGCACCGGTGGACAGCTGGGACCTGGTGTTCAAGCCGGAGAACATGGCCAAGCTCAAGAGTTGCGGCGTGGCCATGCTGGACTCGCCCTCGGACATCCTGCCGGTGGTGCTGCACTACCTGGGCCTGGATCCCAACAGCGCCAACGCCAAGGACTACGAAAAGGCCACGGCGCTGATGCTGAAGATCCGCCCCTACATGGCCTACTTCAATTCCACCAAGTACATGACCGATATCGCCAACGGCGACATCTGCGTGGCGGTGGGCTATTCGGGCAGCTTCTACCAGTTCGGCAATCGCGCCAAGGAAGCCGGCAACGGCGTGGTGGTGGACTGGCGTCTGCCACGCGAGGGCGCGCCCATCTGGTTCGACACCTGGGCCATTCCGGCCAGTGCCGCCAATGTCGACCAGGCCCATGCCTTCATCAACTACCTGCTCGAGCCCAAGGTGATCGCCGGGATCAGCGATTACCTCGGCTACCCCAACGCCAACAAGCCGGGCATGCCGCTGGTGACCGCCGCCATCCGCGACAACCACGACCTGGTGCCCACCCCGGAGATGCTCAAGAAGCTCTATGTGGTGCAGCCGCTGCCGCAGCCCATCGAGCGGGTCCGCACCCGTGCCTGGAGTCGCATCAAGGCCGGTAATTGAAGGTCGAATCCTCCACGATCATCCGAATGGTAGCCAATGGCTACCATTCGGCAGTTACATCCCCGCGTCCGGGAACCCTCTATCGCGCTAAGGGACTTATTGTGCTGAAGTGACCCATTGGATTTACCTGCCAGGTACGGCGTCATGTCCCTCAGTCTCGCCCTCACCCGAGCGCTGGCTCGGCCTTTCTGGGCCCTGCGCTTCGAACCGGTATTGGAACGGCATTACCAGCACGACATCGCCCGTTCGCGCCGGCGGCACCTGCGCATCAGCCTGACCGTGGCCATCCTCGCCTACGCCAGCTTCTCGATCTGGGACTGGATCCTGATGACCGATGCCTTCTGGCTCATCAGCCTGCTCAGCGCGCTGGTGGTGATCGGCGGCGGGCTGGTCTTGCTGGCGCTCGGGTTGATACCCGCCGAACATCCCGCGCGCGAGTGGCTGGGTATCCTGCCCTGCCTGCTGGCCTATGCGCCGCCGCTGCTCGACGTCGAGGCCACCGATGCCGCGCATCGCGCCCTCTGGCTGGCGACCATGCCGCTGATGACGCTCTTCACCAACAGCTGCATCGCGCCACCCCTGCGCCAGGCCGCGGTCCACACCCTGATCGCCCTGCTGGCCATCGGTCTGGCCACCCAGATGCATACCCTGCCGGCCCTGGAGGCGTCGCTGGTCATGACCCTGGCGTTCGCCACCGCGAGCTTTACCCTGCTCAACAACTTCTGGATGGAGCGCGCCCGCCGTCAGGGCTATCTACTGATCCTGCGCGACCGCTTGCGCAACGAAGAGCTGACCGCTTCCAACCGCTTCCTGGCGCAGCAATCCGCCACCGATCCCCTGACCGGCGTGGCCAATCGCCGGGCGCTGATGCAGGCCCTGGCCACCGCCCTGGCCCATCCCCCGCCCCGGCCGCTACTCCTGCTGATGATCGACGTCGATCACTTCAAGGCCTTCAATGACCGCTATGGGCATCCGGCGGGCGATCGCTGCCTGCAACAGGTCGCCAGCGCCCTGGCCGCCGAATTGCGCGCCGGCGATTGCCTGGCCCGCTACGGCGGCGAGGAATTCGCCATCCTCTGCACGCCGTCGCGCGAAGAGGATGCCGCCAAGCTGGCGCAGCGCCTGCTCGACGCGGTACGGCGCCTGGAGATCCCCCACCTCGGGCCCCAGGCCGGTCCGCGGGTGACCGTGAGCATTGGCGGCGCCTGTGCGCGGCCGGATCACGACTCTGCCGAGAGCTTTATCGAAGCCGCCGATCGCCAGCTCTACTGGGCCAAGCAAGCCGGGCGCGACCGCGCCATCCTCGAGGACTGCGATCGCTGCCACCCAGCGATGGAAGAATCCCTCTAGCCCAGGCGATAGACCCGATCGATCAGGACCATGCTGGCCAGGCGCTGGCGCAGATCGTCGTCCAGGCTGGGATCCTGCCAGTCGTAGAGGCCGATGCGGGCATAGGCCCGACCCCGTGGCGGCCGGGTGCCCAGGTACTCCCAGACCACCCGGGTGCAGGCCGGCTCGCGCCGGTCGGAGGCGCTGACGCCCAGCTTGAGTCCGTTGAGGCGATCGATGCGGTTGCGCGCGCTGGGCAGCAGCACCGTCTGCGACAGCTCGTTGCCGGTGAGGGATTCGTAGTCGGTAAAGAACAGCCGGCTTTCCAGGCTCATGGCCAGGCCCAGGTAGCGAAAGCGTGCCTGGCTGGTGGTCTCGCCGCGGCGACGCAGGCGCTCGAAGCGCACGTAGCGGAAGACGCCCGCTTCCGCGAACAGCCAGACCAGTCCGCAGAGCACCACGCCCGGCGTCGACAGCGACGGATAGTATTCGTGGTAGTAGCCCTGGTAGCGCGCCAGGCCTTCCTGACGCTCGCCGAACAGGGCCAGGGCCTGCCCGGCCCACCCCGTTTCCTGGCCGACCGGCGCGCCCAGGCGCGCCGCGAACTGCCGCTGTGGCAGCTGCAGATCGCCCACCGGCAGGCCGAAGAATTCCGCCAGCCGCTGCAGGTTGTAGGGCGACGGACGGCTCTGCCCGTTGAGGTAGCGATTGAACTGGGCGCGGTTGATGCCGACGGCGCGACAGACGGCGGCAATCGAGCGGTGGCGCTGGCAGAGCAGCTGCAAATTGGCGGAAAAGTCGCTCATGAGTCCGGCCCGAGCTTGACAGACGGCCAGAAAACTAGCATCAAGTCGCGCCATTTTGAAGCGAGGCGCGGAATTGTTCACGCCGGTGGGATAGCCGAATCTAGGCGCCCGGTCCGACCTACTGCCCGTTCCACCCGGACCGACCCGTCCCAGCGCCTGTTGCCGTCGTCTCCCCACGACGGGAGCAGACCCGGGCGGGATATTCCACAATAATAGCCCCAAGGCTTGCGAGCCGGCCTTGGAGCATCACTAGCATGCTCGAGGATTCTTCATGCACTACCTAGAAATGCTCAACGACTTCCTGTCCGGCCACGTGCTCATCGTGCTGATCGTCGGCCTGGGCAGCTATTTCACCCTGCGCTCGCGATTCGTGCAGGTGCGCCATTTCCCGCACATGTTCACCGTGTTCAAGGACTCCCTGCGCAACAGCGGTGATGGCCTGAGCTCCTTCCAGGCGCTGATGCTCAGCCTGGCCGGTCGCGTCGGTGCCGGCAACATCGCCGGCGTGGGCCTGGCCGTGACCCTGGGCGGCCCCGGCGCGGTGTTCTGGATGTGGGTGACCGCCCTGGTCGGCATGGCCAGCAGTTTCTTCGAGTGCACCCTCGCGCAGGTCTACAAGCGCGCCGACGGCGACGGCCTCTATGTCGGCGGTCCGGCGTACTACATCCAGCACGGCCTCAACAAGCGCTGGATGGCGCTGGCCTTCTCGGCGCTGCTGCTGGTGACCTACGGCTTCGCCTTCGTCGGCCTGCAGTCCTTTACCGTGACCCATTCGCTGGAAAACGCCTTCGGCCTGCCGGTGCAGTACACCGGGATCGCCCTGGCCATCCTGCTGGGCCTGGTGTTCATCGGCGGCATCAAGCGCATCGCCGCGGTCTCCGACATCCTGGTGCCGGTCAAGACCCTGGCCTACATCGCCGTCACCCTCTATGTGATCGTCACCCAGATCGACCTGGTCCCCGGCACCCTGCTGACCATCGTCAAGAGCGCCTTCGGCCTGGAACCGGCCTTCGCCGGCCTGCTGGGCGCCGCCATCACCATGGGCGTCAAGCGTGGCGTCTTCGCCAACGAAGCCGGCCTGGGCGCAGCGCCCAACGTCGCCGCCGTGGCCGCGGTCAAGCACCCGGCCGCCCAGGGCGTGGTGCAGGCCTTCAGCGTCTTCCTCGACACCTTCGTCATCTGCACCTGCACCGCGCTGCTGATCCTGCTGTCGGGCTTCTACACCCCGGGCTTCGAAGGCGATGGCATCGTCCTGACCCAGAACTCCCTGGCCGCGGTGGTCGGTGACTGGGGTCGCATCTTCATCAGCGTCGCCCTGTCGCTGTTCGTCTTCACCTGCATCCTCTACAACATCTACCTGGGCGAGAACGGCCTGCGCTACCTGCTCGGCCGCGGCAAGGCCGTGCTGCTCGGCTATCGCGGCCTGGTGCTGGTGCTGATCTGCTGGGGCTCCATGCAGAACCTGACCACGGTGTTCGCCTTCGCCGACATCACCATGACCTGCCTGGCCTTCGTCAACCTGATCGCCCTGGCCATGCTGATCAAGGTCGGCATGCGCGTGCTCAACGACTACGACGCCCAGCGCCGTGCCGGGGTCGACCAGCCGGTGTTCGACGCCGACCAGTTCCGCGACCTGGACCTGGATCGCCAGGCCTGGCCGGCGCTGGAGCGTCTGGAAGAGACCGTCGCCGAAGCCCGCGCCGCCCAGCCGCGCCAGGCGCACTGACCGCCGCCACCGGGTCGCGCTGACCCGGACCGCGACCGCTTTCCTGCCCCCACCCCGTGTGGGGGCAGTCTTATCAGGAAGTCCCTCATGAGCTCACCCTACCTGCACATCCTCTACACCGGCGGCACTATCGGCATGCAGGCGACCGCTGCCGGCCTGGCTCCAGCCGCCGGTTTCGAGGCGCGCATCCAGGCCCTGCTGGCCAGCCGTCCGGAGCTGGGGAATCCGGCCTGGCGACTGCAGGAACTGCTGCCGCTGATCGACAGCGCCAACATGACCCCCGCCGCCTGGGAACGCATGGCCCAGGCGATCATGGCCGTGGCCACCGATCCGGCCTGTCGCGGCGTGCTGGTGCTGCACGGCACCGACACCCTGGCCTACAGCGCCGCCGCCCTGGCCTTCCGCCTGCTGGGCCTGACCATTCCGGTGCTGCTGACCGGTTCCATGCTGCCGGCCGGCGTGCCGGACAGCGATGCCGACGGCAACCTGGCCGACAGCTTCGCGGCCTTCTCGAGCGGACTGGCGCCAGGAGTCCAGGTGCAATTCCATGGCGAACGCCTGCCCGCGGCGCGCTGCACCAAGCAGGCCAGCAGCGGCTGGAAGGCCTTCGTGGCAAGCGCCCGGCCGCGCAGCGGTGACGCCCTCGTCGCCGCACCTGCCGCGCTGCGCTTCAACCAGCCGCGCCAGCCGGTGCGGGTGGCGGTGCTGCCGCTGTTTCCGGGGGTCGATGGCGCGGTCCTGCGCGGCCTGATGGGCAGTGGTGTACAGGGGCTGGTGCTGGAGTGCTACGGCAGCGGCACGGGGCCGGCGGACGACGCCGACTTTCTCGCCGCCCTCGCTGAACTACGCGACGCCGGGGTCCCCGTGGTCGCCCTCAGCCAGGGTGCCCGTGGCACCGTGGAATTGGGCACCTACGCCGCCGGCAGCGGCCTGGCCGACGCCGGGGTCATCTCCGGTCGCGGCATGACCCGCGAAGCCGCCCTGGGCAAACTGCACGCCCTGCTCGGCTGCGGCCTGGAGCGCGCGGCGGTGGCCGAGTGGATCGGGCGGAATCTGTGCGAGGAGTTGTGATCGTCGCCTGAGGGGTGGCTGCTCCCTCACCCCGGCCCTCTCCCTGGGGGAGAGGGGGGCGTTTGGATATACGCCGCAGCACGGCAGTGACCCTGCCACGCCAGGCGTGAGCCCTGCGCATGCGCCAATACCCAGCACGCCAAAGCCTATCGGAGCATCCCCTCTCCCTCTGGGAGAAGGCCAGGGTGAGGGTGCGCTTGAAGCCCAACAGCTCCAAGCCCCAAGCCCTTCGCACCAAATTCCCCCTTAAGCGCCCCCTCTCCCTGCGGGAGAGGGTCGGGGTGAGGGCCGACCCAGGCGCCCGCTCAGTCCCTTACAGCGCCTCGCGCCACAGGCTCACCGCCATCTCGGCGGAGGCGCCCGGTGCCACGGTGAGGACGTCGTCCATCACCCGGGCGGTCTCGATGCAGAGCATGCCGGTCCAGGCGTCGTCGGCGAACTGGCTCAGGCGCGCGGCCTTGTCGATCCAGGGATTCCACAGCACCGCCGAATGGCTGTTGCGGGTCTCTACGAACAGCCGGCGCTGCCACTGGGGATCGCGGATCGCCAGGCGGGCCGGCAGGCCGACATAGACCCGGTCGGTCTCGGAGGTGATGGTGGGCTCGCCGTTCTGCCGCTTGCGGGTCCAGCCGTCCAGGCAGTCGTAGTAGTCGGCATTGGCAAGGCCTTCGATACCCACCTCGCGCACGTCGCTCACGGCGAAATAGGTGTGCAGCGCCTGGCTCAGCACCAGCGGATGATCTTCCAGATTGCGCACGCTCAGGGTCAGCTCCAGGCGCTCACCGACGCTCAGGCTCAGGGTCAGCTCGGTGGCATGGGGCCAGCCCGGGGTGGTCTCGGCGGAGGTGCGGTGGTGGAAGTCCAGGCGCACCCGGTCGGTGTCCACCTCGACGCCGCCGGCCTGCCAGGCGACCTGCCGCGCCAGGCCGTGGGCCGGGGCGTCCGCGGTGGTGGTGCACATGGCCTGGACCGCGGGCGGATTTTTCAGCAGATCGCCGAACCAGGGCCAGCAGACCGGGATGCCGCCACGGATCGGGGTGCCGGGCTCGAACACGGCTTCCGGATTGCCCCAGACGATGTCCGGCTCGCCGTCGAAGCCGTAGCGCAGCACATGGGCGCCCTGGCAGGCCACCAGGGCTTCGGCCTGGCCGACGCGGATGCGCCAGACGGGCAATTGACCCAGTTGGATCTGTTCGACGAGGAGGGCAGCGGACATGGGATGACTCCTGGAAAAGGTGAGAGGCGACTGTAGTCCAGTCGAGGACCGGGCTCCAGCCAGCCATGGACAGCAGCGGCGGGAAAACCTTCCAACGCTGGCCGCGTCTCATACCGGTGCCGCACCGCTCGGCTAGACTCCTGGCCTCCCCTCTTCAGGAATGGCTCCCGCATGTCGGCTTTCCCGCGTCTTTCCCTGCTGCTCGGCCTGGGCCTGGCCCTGCCGCTCCTGGCCAACGCGGCCAATCCCCTCGACGACGAGGTCCGCGCCGCCGCTCGCGCGGTGATGGCCGAGCAGGACATCCCGGGCCTGGCGATAGGCGTCAGCGCCCCGGGCCTGCGCCGGCTCTACTACTTCGGCACCGCCGACCGCCGCAGCGGCCAGCCGGTGGACGCCGCCACCCTGTTCGAGATCGGCTCCCTGAGCAAGACCTACACCGCCACCCTGGGTGGCTACGCCGCGGTGACCGGTCGCCTGCGGCTGGACGAGTCCGCCGCTCAGGTCCGCCCGGCCCTGGCCGGCAGCGCCATCGGCCAGGCCAGCCTGCTGCAACTGGCCACCTACAGCGCCGGCGGCCTGCCGCTGCAATTTCCCGATAGCGTCACCACGGACGATCAGGCGACGGCCTTCTACCGCGCCTTCCAGCCGCCCTTCCCCGCCGGCAGCCGCCGCCTCTACGCCAATCCCAGCATCGGCCTGTTCGGCGCCCTGGCGGCCCAGCGGCTCGACGAGCCCTTCGCCACGGCGCTTCTGCGCCACGTGCTCAAGCCCCTGGGACTCGATCACACCTATCTGCAGGTGCCGGCGGCCGAGCAGGCCCACTATGCCTGGGGCCATGGCAAGAACGATCAGCCGCTGCGGGTCAATCCGGGTGTCTATGCCGAAGAGGCCTATGGCATCAAGACCACCGCCGGCGATCTGCTCGCCTTCGTCGAGGCGAATCTCAATCCCGGTCGGCTGCCGGGCCCCCTGGCCAAGGCGCTCGACGCCACCCAGCAGGGCTACTATCGCAGTGGTCCCCTGACCCAGGGCCTGGGCTGGGAGGCTTACCCCTATCCGCTGGCCAAGACCCAGCTGCTGGCCGGCAACACCCCGGCGATGGCCCTGGAGCCGCAACCGGTGGACTGGCAACACCCGCCCCTGCCGGCGAGCGGTGCCCGCCTGCTGAACAAGACCGGCTCCACCAACGGCTTCGGCGCCTATGCGCTGTATATCCCGGAGCGCCAGCTCGGCCTGGTGATCCTGGCCAACCGCAATTATCCGATCCCGGCGCGGATCGAGACGGCGTGGCGGATCTTGCAGAAGCTCGATAGCCGGGTGCAGTGAGGTACCACAATCGCGGCCATGGGCCGCTCCTACAGGGTGTGATGCTTCTGTAGGAGCGGCCCATGGCCGCGATAATGCGAGCAGACAGTCATCTGTAGGAGCGGCCGCCTCGGCGGACCGCCAGGGCCGCGATCAACTAGAAACCCGTAGCGTGGATGACGGCGCAGCCTCATCCACCAAACCGCGCCCGATTACTCGCGTCCTTTCACCGGCAGCCGTAGCGTGGATGACGGCGCAGCCTTTTCCACTGGGAGTTCGCAGCAGGGGGCTCCCCCACCCCAGCCCTCTCCCCAGGGGAGAGGGCCATCCGAAGTGGCGCTCAACTTCATTGGCGCTGACAAGATCAGATCAGTCGCGTGGATGACGGCGCAGCCTCATCCACGAAACCCAACCTCAGGCCCCACCCGATTCCTCGCGCCCTTCCACCGGCAGCTCGTGCTCGGTGGCGTAGCCGGCGTCGGCCGCCTCCAGCACGCCGTGGGCGATGCTGCAGAACAGCGAATTGACCCGCCGCATGTCGCTGAGCAGGCCCAGGTGCAGGGAGCTGGTCTCGAAGCTCTCCACCACCTGCTGGTGCAGCCGCTCGACGTGGGCATGGGCATAGCGCCGTTCCAGCAGGCGGAAGCGCTGCTTGAGCCGACGCAGGCGCCGCGCCGCGTCCAGGTCGCCGGAGAGATAGACCGACAGGCACAGCTTGAGGCTGTCGACCAGCAGCCGGTGCAGGGCGGAAAGTTCGTCCACCCCGGAAGCCGAAAAGGAACGGCGGGCGGCGATCTTCTTGCTGTCGACGTCGCTGGCCATGCGCTCGATCAGATCGCCGGCCTGCTCCAGGTTGATCGCCAGTTCGATGGTCTCGGCCCAGCGCCGGCTGTCGCGCTCGTCCAGGTCGTCGCGCGGCATGCGCGCCAGGTACAGCTTGATCGCCGTGTAGAGGGCATCGACGTCATCATCGAGACGGCGCACCTCGCGCGCCAGCTGCTTGTCGCCGGCGTTGATCAGCACCAGCAGGTGCTGCAGCATCTGCTCGATGACGTCGCCCATGCGCAGGAGCTCGCGGGAGGCATTGGTCAGCGCCAGGGCCGGGGTGTCGAGGGCGGCGGTGTCCAGGTGGCGCGGCCGCAGGATGGTCTCGGCGCTGTCCTTGGCCGGCAGCATGGCGGTGCAGAAGCGCGCCAGGGGCCCGGTCAGCGGCAGGAACAGCAGGCAGCGCACCAGGTTGTAGGCGACGTGGAAGCCGATCACCACCTCGGCGTCATTGAAGTCGTAGCCCTGCAGCCAGTCGGCCAAGAGGCCGATCCAGGGCAGCACCAGGATGCAGCCGGCGAGCTTGAACAGCAGGCTGCCCACCGCCACCCGCCGTGCCTCCACGCCCTGCTTGGCCGCGCCCATCAGCGCCAGCACGCCGCTGCCCAGGTTGGCGCCCACCACCAGGCACAGCGCCACCTTGAGCGAGATGACCCCGGAGCCGGCCAGGGTGGCGGTCAGCAGCACCGCAGCCAGGCTGGAATAGGAGACCATGGCGAAGACCGCGCCGGTCAGGGCATCAAGCAGCTGGTCGCCGGTCAGCGAGGAGAACAGCACCTTGACCCCGGCCGCGTGGGTCATCGGCGAGGCGGCTTCGACGATCAGCTGCAGCGCCAGGATGATCAGCCCCAGGCCGATGGCGACCCGGCCGAGCTGGCCGGCGCGGGTCTGCTTGCGACCGAGAAAGAACACCACGCCCAGAAAGATCAGCAGCGGCGACAGCCAGGACAGGTCGAAGGTCAGCACCCGCGCCATCAGCGCGGTGCCCACGTCGGCGCCGAGCATGATGGCCAGCGCCGGGGTGAGCGGCACCAGGCCCTGGGCGACGAAGGAGGTCACCAGCAGCGCCGTGGCGTTGCTGCTCTGCACCAGGGCGGTGACGGCGATACCGGAAAGAAAGGCCAGCGGCATGCGCTGCATGCTGCGGCTGAGCACCCGGCGCAGACTGGCGCCGTATACCCGCAGGATGCCGGTGCGCACGATATGGGTGCCCCACACCAGCAGGGCCACAGCGGATAGCAGATTGAGCAGTGTCAGCATCGTGGCGCCCTCCCGGCGCGTGTCCAAGAGCTCCTGGCGAGCTTGTCACAAAATCGTAATGACCGTTCTGCACAGACGCACGAGCCCGAAGGCAGGGCACCTTCGGGCTCGTGGGGACTTGCTGGATTAGGCGGCGGAGAGCCGGGTGGGTTCCGCCGCTGGGCTCAGATCTGCTCTTTGCGCAGCTTGACCGCTTCGCGGGCCTTGGCCTTGCCGCGCAGGCGGATGTTGATGGCTTCCACCGCCAGCGAGAAGGCCATGGCGAAGTAGACGTAGCCCTTGGGCACGTGGACCTCGAAGGCCTCGGCGATGAGCACGGTGCCGACCACGATCAGGAAGGACAGCGCCAGCATCTTCAGACTCGGGTGCTTGTCGATGAAAGTGCTAATGGCGCCGGCCGCCAGCATCATCACCAGCACCGCGACGATGATCGCCGCGACCATGACCGGCACGTGGCTGACCATGCCGACCGCGGTGATCACCGAGTCCAGCGAGAAGACGATGTCGATGATGGCGATCTGGATGATGGTGCCGATGAAGCCGCTGCCCTTCTTCGTGGGCGCGTCTTCGTCCTGCTCTTCCTCGCCTTCCAGGCCGTGGTAGATCTCGGCGCTGCTCTTCCACAGGAGGAACAGGCCGCCGAAGAAGAGGATGAGGTCACGGCCGGAGATGCCTTGGCCGAAGACGAAGAACAGGTCGGCGGTGAGGCGCATCACCCAGGTGATGGACAGCAGCAGCAGGATGCGGGTGACCATGGCCAGGGCCAGGCCGAAGAACCGGGTCCGCGCCTGCATGTGCTTGGGCATGCGGCTGACCAGGATGGAGATCATGATGATGTTGTCGATGCCGAGGACGATCTCCAGGGCCGTCAGGGTAAAGAAGGCGACCCAGATTTCCGGGTTGGTCAACCAGTCCATTGCAAATCCTCTCGTAGCTAAGGCGCGCTCGGGCGCGCGCTCTAATGGAAAAGGCGCATCGGGCGACGCGCCGTTTTCGAACAGCCGGCAAGGCTAGTCGTAGCTCTGGCAAAACTCTAGCGGCTGTACAGCGGAAACACACCCAGTAACAAAGCGCCGACCAGCAGGAACATGCAGGTCACGGTGGCCCACTTCAGGGTGAAGCGCTGATGGTCGCCGAATTCCACCTTGGCCAGGCCCACCAGCAGGTAGGTCGAGGGCACCAGCGGGCTGAGCAGGTGCACGGGCTGACCGACGATGGAGGCCCGGGCGATCTCCACCGGACTGATGCCATAGGCCGCGGCGGCCTCGGCCAGCACCGGCAGCACGCCGAAGTAGAAGGCGTCGTTGGAGATGAAGAAGGTGAACGGCAGGCTGACCAGGGCGGTGATCACCGCCATGTACGGGCCCAGGGCGTCCGGGATCACCGCCAGCAGGCCCTTGGACATGGCGTCGACCATGCCGGTACCCGAGAGGATGCCGGTGAAGATGCCCGCGGCGAAGATCAGCGAGACCACCGCCAGGACGTTTTCGGCATGGGCGGCGATGCGCTGCTTCTGCATGTTCAGGCAACGGTAGTTGACGGTCATGGCGATGCCGAAGGCGATCATGAACAGCACCGGCATCGGCAGCACGCCCATGATCAGCGCAGCCATCAGCGCCAGGGTCAGCAGGCCGTTGAACCAGCGCAGGTGCGGGCGGCGGGCCTCGGCGCACTGGGAGACGGTGACGTCGGCGCCTTCGGTCTCGCCGATCTGCAGAATGCCCAGGCGTGCGCGCTCGCTGCGGCCATAGAGGTAGGCCAGGAAGAACAGCCAGGCGATGGCCAGCAGCATGGGCGCGATCATGGGCACGAAGACGTCGGCCGGATCCACGTGCAGGGCACTGGCGGCGCGCGCGGTCGGACCGCCCCAGGGGGTCAGGTTCATCACGCCACTGGAGAGCAGCATCAGGCAGGTCATGATCAGCGGATTCATGCCCAGGCGCCGGTACAGCGGGAACATGGCCGCCACACAGATCATGTAGGTGGTCGAGCCGTCGCCGTCCAGGGAGACCACCAGGGTCAGGAAGACGGTGCCCATGGCCACCTTGAGCGGATCACCCTTGACCAGCTTGAGGATCCAGCGCACCGCCGGATCGAACAGGCCGGTGTCGATCATCACGGCGAAGTAGAGGATCGCGAACAGCAGCATCACGCCGGTGGGCGCCAGCTTGCGGATGCCGTCGAGCATCATCGGGCCGAGGGCGTCGAGCTTGACGTGGCCGAGGCTGGCGAATTCGCTGGACAGCGCCCAGGCCAGCACGGCGAAGGCGATCGGGACCATGGTCAGGGCGATCAGCGGAGACAGGCGCTTGGTCATGATCAGGTACATGAAGGTCATGACCATGGCGAAGCCGAGGAAAGTCAGCATGGGGATACCTCTGAATTTTCGCGAAGAGAAGGAGGGTTCAGCCGCGGCGCAGCGGCGCGGAGAGGGCGAAAATCCAGGGGAGAGGGGCGCGCGGGGACGCCTGGAAGGACAGATACGACATGGCAAGAATCCTGGTTATTTTTGTAGGCACGTCGCCCGCTCACGGGGGCGGGTCTTGAGCGGATCCTAAGAGGTCAACCTTTCGCCAGCCTTGCGTGGTGGCGAGTGGATGTTGCCGGATGTCACGAAGCCGACACGGACGGGGCTGTTCGGCCCGCTGCCAGCCCGGGATGCTCAGGTGGTCGACGAAGAAATCGAGCAGCACCTGGATATTGGTCGGTCGGCTACGCGCCAAGCTGTTCGCCGATGCTGGCCAGGCGCAGGTCTGAACGGCGTCTGATGGCAAGAAAAAAAGCGGACAGCGCCCGGGGCGCTGTCCGCTTTTTTGCCAACCTAATGCGGGCGTCAGCCGCGCAGTCGTGTGTTGAGTACGGCGATATGCTCCGGGCCGATACCGCAGCAGCCGCCGATCAGACTCGCGCCACGTGCCTGCCAGTCCTGGGCGAAGCTCAGGTAGCCGGGCGGATCCAGATCCGGCCGCAGGGGGTCGAGGCCGTCGTTGGCGGTGGCCTCTTCCGGCTGGGGCGGGAAGGCGTTGGCATAGGCGCCAAATGGAATCTCGATCCCTGCCGCAGCAAAGGTCGCCCGCGCGGTATCCAGCGCCGCGGCCATCACCTCGGGCTGGCTGCAATTGAACAGCAGGGCTCCGGCGCCCAGCTCCACCGCCAGCTGCGCCGCCTCGACCACCGGCTCGCCGGATCTCAGCCGTGGGACCTCGTCGACGTCTTCGTCCTTGAGGGTGAAGGACAGCCACAGCGGCTTGCCGTCTCTGGGCAGCCCGGCGGCGATGGCGCGCACCTCGGCCAGGGAGCTCTGGGTTTCCGCCAGCCAGAGATCGACATGGGGCGCCAGGCCGCGGATCAGCGGCTGCAGCACCTCGTCCACCCGCGCCGGCTCGAACAGATCGGGACGATAGGAGCCGAACAGCGGCGGCAGCGACCCCGCCACGCGCACCGGCTGACCGCTGGCCGTCACCGCCTGCCGCGCCAGCTCACCCGCACGCGCCGCCAGGGCCTCGCCTTCGGCGGCGAAGCGCGCCTCGCCGATATGGAAGGGCACCACCGCATAGCTGTTGCTGGTGATCACCTGGGCGCCGGCCTCGATATAGGCACGATGCACCGCCTCCACCTGCTCCGGCGCCTCGCTCAGGGCCAGGGCCGACCACTCCGGCTGACGGAAGGGCGCGCCGCGGCGCTGTAGCTCGCGGCCCATGCCACCGTCGAGAAGCACAAGATTCATGTTGGCCATATAGCTATTTCACTTTTCCTTATAACCAAAACAGAGTTCAATATCGGTTCTCATATCTCTCTAATACCAGGCCCTCTTACCCTTTGCAAAGGACGCCCCCATGAGAACCGCTCTGCTATCGGCCCTCGGCCTGACCCTGGCGCTGGTCGCCACCTCGGCCTCAGCCGGCGCCACCCTGGATCGCATCAAGGCCAAGGGCGAGCTGGTCAACGTGCTCATGGAGAGCTATCCGCCCTTCTCCCAGCTCAATGCCCAGAACCAGCTGGAGGGCTTCGACGTGGACGTGGCCAAGGCCGTGGCCGACAAGCTCGGCGTCAAGCTGCGCCTGGAAACCCCCTCCTGGGACGTGATCGCTGCTGGTCGCTGGAGCGGTCGCTACGATGTCTGCATCTGCTCCATGACGCCCAGCCAGGCGCGCGCCCAGGTGTTCGATTTCCCGGTCAACTACTACGCCTCGCCGGCGGTGATCGTGGTCAACGCCGGTGACGACCGCATCTACGGCGCCAAGGACCTCTCCGGCAAGAAGGTCGGGGTCACCAGCGCCTCTTCCTACGAGAGCTACCTGAACAAGGACCTGACCATCGAGGGCCAGGAGGACAAGCCGCTGAGCTACCCCTTCGACGACGTCCAGGTGGTGCCCTTCCCCGACGACAACGTCGCCTTCCAGGACCTCGGCCTGGGTGCCGGCAAGCGCCTGGACGCGGTGCTGACCAACCTGGTGACCGCCCAGCCGCGCCTGGCCCAGGACAGCAAGTTCAAGCTGGCCGGCGCACCGCTCTATGCCGAGCCCAACGCCGTGGCCATCGAGAAGGGTGACCCGGAATTCGCCGCCACGCTGCGCGAGATCATCGACGGGCTGCGCCAGGACGGCACCCTGAAGCGGATCTCCGACAAGTGGATCGGTGCCGACATCAGCCAATGAGTCCGCTACCGCCCCCAGACCAGCGCCGCCCCCTGCTGAGCTTTCGCACCCGTGTCTGGCTGACCTGGCTGGCGCTGCTGGCCGGGGGCGTGGTCTTCGTGCTCGGCTTCGATCTCAAGTTCGCCAGCGTCTGGCCGCGCCTGTCCAACCTGGTGGGCTGGCGCCTGGGCCCCAACGGCTTCCTGCAGGGCGCGGCCCTGACGCTGTTTCTCAGCCTCAGCTCCATCTTGGTGTCGGTGCTGCTGGGCTTCGCCGCGGCCCTGGGCCGGCTGTCGTCCAGCGCCCTGGCCTATGGCGTGGCGACCTTCTACGCCTCCTTCTTTCGCGGCACCCCGCTGCTGATCCAGATCCTGCTGATCTACCTGGGCCTGCCGCAGATCGGCGTGGTGCCCGGCGCCATCAGCGCCGGCATCCTCGCCCTGTCGCTGAACTATGGCGCCTACCTCAGCGAGATCTTTCGCGCCGGCCTGCTCGGCGTCCCCGCCGGTCAGCGCGAGGCAGCCCAGGCCCTGGGCCTGTCATCGCGGGTGACCTTCTGGCGCGTCACCCTGCCCCAGGCCATGCGCAGCATCATCCCGCCCACCACCAGCCAGTTCATCTCCATGCTCAAGGATTCCTCCCTGGTCTCGGTGATGGGTGTCTGGGAAGTGATGTTCCTCGCCCAGTCCTATGGCCGCTCCAGCTATCGCTATCTGGAACTGCTGACCACCGCGGCGGTGCTCTACTGGTTGATGTCCCTGGCCATGGAATTCATGCAGTCGCGCCTGGAGCGGCACTACGGGAAGGCGTATCGGGGGCGGTAGAGTCTCCCGATGTTCCCGCTGGATCGTGCTAGCCCTTTGATACCAAACCGGATTTTGGTGAGCCCGATCACAACACCTCCGGATCAAGCCTCTACCATTCCCTCCTCCTAAATTCCTGCTTCGGAAAGGACTCACCATGAAGCCTCGTCATCGCCTTGCCGTTCTCTGCCTGGGTGGCAGCCTCGCCGTCACTGGCTGCTCCAACATGTCGCAGAACGAGTGGCTCAATCAGGAAAATGTCGGCACCGTGGTCGGTGCGGCGGCTGGCATCCTCATCGGCAGCCAGATCGGTGGTGGCAGTGGCCGTACCGCCGCCATGCTGGCCGGCGCCCTCGCCGGTGGCGCCCTGGGCAAGACCCTGGGGGCCAAGCTCGACCAGCGTGATCGCGAGGCCCTGGCCGTGCAGACGCAGAAGGCGCTGGAGCACGCCCAGGACGGTCAGGTGACCACCTGGACCTCCGACCACAGTGGCGCCACCGCCCGCATCGTGCCGGTGGCGACCGAGACCGAAGCCCGCCAGGTGGCGGTCAAGCGCACGCCCAAGGTGCAGAAGGTCGAGCAGCTGACCCTGCTCAACAAGCCCTACCAGTCGATCAAGTCGGCCAACCTGCGCGCCGCGCCCAACGACAATGCCGCCAAGGTCGGCGGGCTGCCCACGGGTACGCGCTTCACCGCCCTGGGTCGTACCGGCAACGACTGGATCGCCGTGGGCCGCAAGGGCGTCACCATCGGCTATGTCTACGCGCCCCTGGTGACGCCGGCGACCGCTGCCACGGTGGCGACCGCTGGCAAGACCAAGGCGCAACCGGCACCGGCGGTGGATCTGGACACCCTGGACGTGGCCAGCGCCAAGCAGCAGGGCGTGGACCTCGACGCCGCCGATCTCGATGCCGCGCCGGTGCAGGACAAGGTCGCCGCCAAGACCACCTGCCGCACCCTGAACTACAGCCTGAGCCAGGACGGTCAGCAGGATCAGCAGACCACCAAGGCCTGCCAGGCCGCTGACGGTGCCTGGGAACTGATCTAAGGAAGGATGACCATGAAACCCACCCTGCTGGCCCTGACGCTGTTGGCCACGGCCACGGCTGCCCAGGCCGAAAGCACCCGCCTTGCCTATTCCAAGGCCGAAGACGTCGAGGTCTTCGTCGACCACGCGGCAGCCGCCTGGTGCGCGCCCGACCTGGCGCTGCGCTTCGTCTATGGCAAGCCCGCCGAGGAAGTGGCCGTCGAACGCCTGATGCCCAAGATCGGCGCATTGCTCGGCAAACAGTGCGACCAGGCCGAACGCCTGACCTGGACGGCGACCGGTAGCACCGACGCCCGGCTGAACGGCACGGCCACCAAGGCCACGGCCTGGACGGCGCAGGTACAGAATCCGGCTGCCGTTGCCGCAGCTCCTGCCCCGGCCGCCGTCGAACCGCCCAAGGCGGCGCCACCTGCCGAGGCGCCCACTGCGGCGGTGCCTGAAACGGCCAAGCCCGCCACTCCTCCAGCAGTCCCAGAGACACCGGCACCCGCAGCGCCAGCGGCCCCGGTCGCCGAATCGACACCTGTCGCGCCGGCCAAGGTCGAGCCTGCACCTGCACCTGCAGCCAAGGCCCCTGCCGGTCAGATCGCCACCGATTTCGATGTCGCCGGCTGGCGCCCGGGCGATGGCGAGGCCGAACTGGCCAAGAGCGATTTCATGACCATCCTCAAGGACAGCCAGGGCTGCGCCTTCCGCGTCCCTTTCAAGGCCGAGGAAGACAGCCGCTACCTCCAGGTTCGCTCCAGCGGTATCCGGTGCGAGAACGGCTTGGCCCAGGGCGAGGGTGAACTCGTTCTGGAGCGGAGCGACGGCAAGCAGTTGCAGCGCTGGAAGGGTTTCTTCCTCAACGGACTGCCGCTGGACAAGCCCTTGCCGCCGCTGCGCTTTGTCGGCTTCGATAGCCAGAAGCAGGCGCTGTTCCTGCTGGCCAGCGATCCGGCGACCGCCAGCTACAGCCTGCTGCGCCTCGGCTACAGCTATCGCGGCCAGTGGTCGATCAATGCGCCGGATGTGCTGTTTGTGACCGGTAACAGCGAGCAATTCCGTCAGCTCGATCAGATCCGTCCCATCATCGCCAAGACCCAGCAACAGCTCGACGACCTGGGTACGATGATCCCGCACTTCACCTTCCTGGCCGTGCGCGATTTCACCAAGGGCATCTTTCCCCGCCCCTGGAACAGCAACGAATCCAGTCAGGACTTCTGGCTGTATCGTGTCAATGTCGACCGCAACTGGCGCAGCAAGGCCTGGCAGTTCAACCCCGAGCAGGCTACCAACTACCTGTTCATGTGGGACGAGAAGCAGGCGCGCCAGCGCGAGCAGGCCGCACGCGAGCGTGAGCGCGAAGCCCGGCAGGCACGGATGCAGCAGGCGGCTCGTGCCCGTGATCAGCTCGACACCTACGAGCGCCTGACCCGGGAAGCGCGCAGCAATCCCCAGGCGCTGCTGGCACGGCAGGTCAACGATGTGGACTACGCGCCGGGCAGTGGTGGCGACTATGGCGACCTGGTGCGTGGCGCTACCCATCCCGTACGCCTGATCGCCCGGGTGACCAAGACGAATAGCGATGGCTGGACCCTCGACTATCCCTATCCGATCCAGGCGCAGGTACTGACCGGCACCTCGGCCAAGACCGGCTGGTATGTCCTGAGCGGGACCCTGCAGCTTGATCCGAAGGCGCGTGACGCCGACGACCTGCCCCTGACGCACCTGACGGCCAAGGTCGTGCAGCCCTGCACCAGCGAAGGTTGCAGCGACCTGCGCGATCCCCTGGCGCTGGCACGGGTGCAATTCGAAGACCCCGCCTGGACCCCCGAGGCGGCCCGCCAACAGCTCAAGGATGCCGGTCTCGGCGAGGAGCGCTTCTGATGAAACGGACTCTCAACGTCAAACTCCTGGCCGGTGCGGCGCTGGTCGTGGTGGTCGGTGGCTATTTCGGTCTCAAGGCCTACGCCGCCCATGTCGCCGACGGACGTCTGCGCGACTGGCTGTTCGAACACCGCCTGCAGGACAGGATCAGCTGGCAGTCGCTGTCCTCCTCACCGCTGGGCGGCACGATCAAGCTGCACGAGGTGCGCATCAGCGATGGGCCGAGCATCGCCCAGTTGACCCTCTCCGACCTCAAGGACGAACCCGCTCACCGCCGGGCCGATGTCCAGTTCGAAGGCGTGGCGTTTCCGCCCGACGCCAAGGGCCGCTCGACGGCGCTGCGCCTGCCCCTGGTTGGCGATCTGCTGCTCGCCAGCGGACGTGCCGAACTGGCGCCCTTTTCCGGCCGGCTGAAATGGAACGTCGAGGACGAGCTGGCGGACATCGGCCTGACCCTGGACCTGCCGGAGCTGCTGGACGTGGATGCGAGCCTGTCGCTGGCCCAGGTCCGCCGCCTGGCCGAAGACCTGAGTGACTTGGCCGACAATGGCCAGCAGATGGGCCAGCGCGGTCTGCTGTCATCCTTCGGTCTGCTGGGCAAGCTGCAACAGAGCGCGCAACGCGCCGAGCTCAAGGGCTTGCGGGTGGATGTCACGGATCAGGGCTATTTCAAGCGCAGCCTGGCCCTGACCCGCCGCTATCTGCCGCTCGACCCTACCGCGGGCGACTTCGACAAGCAGCGGGACCGGGCCCTGGCCGCGGAGCACCAGCAGCAGCGCAACGACTGCCTGCAGGAGTTCCAGAGTCTGGGCGCGCGCGGCAAGGACCTCTGTAAGGGTCTGGTCGATCTGGCCGCCGGCGAGGAAGACGGTCTGCGGGTAAGCCTTGCGCCCAAGGAACGCGTGCGTCTGAGCGATACCCTGGAAGTCGCCCTGACCGCGGCCCTGGATCCCGCCGGCGCCGCCGGCCTGCTGGACCGCCTCAACCTGGAGTCGAAAAGCCTCTGACGGCAGCGCTCAGGCCCAGGCCCCCCGCAGCCTGGCCAATGCCTCCTTGATCCGCGCCTCCGGCACCGCCGCGAAGCCCAGCACCAGTCCGGCGCGGGCGTCGGGCGGGGTCGGGCCTTCGGGTAGCCAATAGCGCGACAGCGCATTGAGTTCCACCCCGACCGCGGCCGCCCGCGCTACCAGCTCGGCTTCGCGGGCCAGGCGGGTGACCGGCAGGCACAGATGCAGGCCGGCAACCGGGACACCGGGCGGGGCGCAGCCGGCAACCTCTGGCCAGCCGGCCAGCAGCACATCGCGGCGATTGCGCGCGGCCCGCCTCATGCGCCGGATATGGCGCTGGAAATGACCCTGCTCGATGAAATCGGCCATGACCGTCTGGGTGGCGCTGTCGAGATGGCGGATGCCGGCCCGTTGCAGCTCCAGCAGCGCCGGCACCAGCGCAGGCGGAGCCACCAGATAGCCCAGGCGCAGGCCGGGAAAGGCGATCTTGGAAAAGGTGCCGACATAGAGCACCCGATCGTGGCGATCCAGGGCGGCCAGGGGCGCCAGCGGCGCGCCCTGGTAGCGGTATTCGCCGTCGTAGTCGTCCTCGACGATCCAGCCGTCCGCCTGCCGTGCCCAGTCCAAGAGCGCCAGGCGGCGCGGCAGGGACAGTACCGCGCCGGTGGGATACTGGTGCGAAGGGGTGACATAGACCAGTCGGCAGTCCCGCTGGCCAGCCAGCTGCTCCACCACCAGCCCTGCCGCATCCACCGCGATTCCCTGCAGCCGCGCCCCGCCACTCTGCAGGGCCAGGCCCGCGGCACGATAGCCGGGATCCTCCATGGCCGCCAGGGCGCCCGGCGCCAGCAGCAGCCGGGCGCAGAGTTCGATGGCCTGCTGGGCGCCGCTGGTGATGAGGATCTGCTCGGGTGCGCAGACCAGGCCCCGCGCCTGGCGTAGATAGGCACAGAGCAGGCGGCGCAGCTGCGGTTCGCCGCCGGGTTCGCGATAGCCCAGCAGCGCCGGTTCCGGCTGACGCCAGAAGCGCTGCTGCAGCCGCGCCCAGGTGGCGAAGGGAAACAGATCCACCGCCGGCAGGCCGACCCGAAAGGCGCACGGCGCGCCGGGCGGCACGCTGGCCAGGGGCACAGGGGCCGCCCTGGTCGTGGCTTCGGGAGCGGCCAGCGCCCGGGTCACGGGCGCGACATAGGTACCGTCACCCGGGCGACTGTCGAGAAAACCCTCGGCCAGCAACTGCTCGTAGGCGGCGGTCACGGTATTGCGCGAAACCCCCAGCAATCGCGCCAGTTCGCGACTGGCCGGCAGCCGTACCCCGGCGGCCAGCTCACCGGCCAGGATACGCCCACGCAGGCCCTGGTAGAGCTGGCGCGCCAGCCCTTGACCCGGCTCCAGCAACAGCCCCGACGGCTCGAATCCCAGCATGGATTGGCACCCTGAAAGTTATGGAAATTGGCTCTTACAGGGAGCCAAAGGCGACCTTAGCATGGCCGGACGTCGCTGGAGTTCCTGCCCATGTATCCCAATCCCGCCTTCTGTTTCGACGACCTGCCCAGGCTGCACCAGCACCTGCGCGATCACGCCCTGGCGCTGCTGGTCAGCCAGACCGAGGCCGGTCCGCTGGTGAGTCATCTGCCGCTCTGGCTGGCGCCCGACGAGGGTCCCTATGGCACCCTCTATGGCCACCTGGCACGCAGCAATCCACAGGCGCAGGCACTGGTCGAGGCCCCTGTCGCACTGGCGGTGTTCCAGGGTCCCCAGGCCTATGTCAGCCCGGCCTTCTATCCCGGCAAGGCCGAACATGGGCGCGTGGTGCCGACCTGGAACTACCAGGCGGTGCACGCCCGCGGCAGCGTCGAGGTGTTCGATGACCCCGAGCGCCTGCTGCAGCTGCTGGAGCGCCTCACCGACCAGCACGAAGCCGGGCGTGCCCGCCCCTGGCAGGTCGCGGATGCACCGGCGGATTATGTCCAGGGCATGCTGCGCGCCATCCGCGGCCTGCGCCTGCCTCTCGACAGCCTCCAGGGCCTCGCCAAGCTCAGCCAGAATCGCAACGCCGCCGATCGCGAAGGCGTCCGCCAGGGTCTGGCCGCCAGCCCGGTACCCGGCGACCAGGCCCTGGCCGCCCTGATCCCCTCTCCCGCCTGACCCTGGAGCCACCCATGACCATCTGCCCCCTGAGCGAAGCCGATCACGCCGTCTGGCACGACCTCTGGCAGGCCTACCTGGCCTTCTACGAGACCGTGCTGCCGGAGGCCACCTATGCCCGCACCTGGCAACGCCTGCTCGATCCCGCCCAGCCCCTGCATGGCGCCCTGGCCTGGGACGGCGAGCGGCCCCTGGGCCTGGTGCACTTCATCTATCACCCCTCCTGCTGGACCGAGAGCGACTACTGCTACCTGCAGGATCTCTATGTCGCCAAGGGCCATCGCGGCGGCGGTCTGGGCCGCGCCCTGATCGAGCACGTCTATGCCCGCGCCGAAGCGGACGGCTGCGACCGGGTGCACTGGCTGACCCAGGAGACCAACTATGCGGGACGCCAGCTCTACGATCGCATCGCCACCCGCTCCGGCTTCATCCAGTACCGCCACCTGCTGGGAGACAGATCATGACCCCGCTCGACTGGACCCCGGCCCTTCCGCCCCAGCCCCGCTTGCTGCAGGGTCGCCTTGTACGCCTGGAACCCCTGGACCCGCCGCGCCATGGCGCCGATCTCTGGAAGGCCCTGCACGACCAGGACCCGGCCCTGTGGGACTATCTGCCCTATGGCCCCTTCGCCGAGCGGGCCGCCTTCGACAGCTGGCTGGCCGGTCTGGCCCAGGGTCGTGATCCCTTGTTCTACGTCGTGGTGGATCCCCGCGACGGTCGCGCCCTCGGGCAGCTCAGCCTGATGAGCATCGTCCCCGAACACGGCAGCATCGAGATCGGCCATGTCGCCTTTGGCGGGCGCCTGCAGCGCACGCCGCTGGCCACCGAAGCCTTCTATCTGCTGATGCAGGAAGCCTTCACCCTCGGCTATCGGCGCCTGGAGTGGAAGTGCGACAACGCCAATGCCCGCTCGAAACGTGCCGCCGAACGGCTGGGCATGCGCCATGAGGGGCTGTTCCGACAGCATCGGGTGGTCAAGGGACGCAACCGCGACACCGCCTGGTTCAGCCTGCTGGATCACGAGTGGCCCGCCGTGGACGCCGGCTTCCGGCGCTGGCTGGCGGCGGAGAATTTCGATGCCGAAGGACGCCAGCTCAGCGCCATCGCCGTGAGCGCCGGACGGACCGGCTGATCCGTCACTCGCCGCGGATATAGCCTTCCAGGTGGCGGATCAGCTCCGCCTGCTGGACGGTGGTCGCCTTGACCAGGTCGCCGATGGACAGCAACCCGATCAGCTTGCCGTTGCCCATCACCGGCAGGTGGCGCAGGTGGTGATCGGTCATCATCTGCATGCAGTCGCCCACGGTCTGCTGCGGCAGCACGATGATGACCGCCTCGGTCATGATCTCGCTGACCGGGGTCGCATAGGAGGAGCGCCCCTGCAGGGCCACCTTGCGCGCATAGTCGCGTTCGCTGACGATGCCCACCAGTTCGCCGTCGCGCATCACCGGCAGCGCGCCGACGTTCTTTTCCGCCATCAGCCGCAGGGCGTCGAGCCCCCAGGCGTCGGGGGCGATGGTGTAGACGTCCTGCTGGGTCTTCAGGGCGAGCAACTGGGCGACGGTTTTCATTGTAGTTCTCCTGAGGTGAGGCGAGCGTGACCGGAGGTGCCTGGCAGGGCCGGTCAGCCGATTACATCAGGCCACCTGAACGCCCCTGTCGCCCGAACGACGTCGATCCCGCCACAGGCGCCATGCCAGGGCCAGCAGGAAACCGGCCGTCAGCAGCACGACCAGGGTCGGCGCCGGGGCGCTGTCCCACACCAGGCTCAGCAGCACCCCGCCCAGGGCCGCCGTCACGGCCAGGGTGGTGGCCAGCAGCAGCATCCAGCCAAAGGAACGGGTCAGCAGAAAGGCCGTGGCACCGGGGGCGATCAGCAAGGCCACCACCGGCACCATGCCCACCGCCTGCAGGGCGCCGACCACGGTCAGGGCGATCAGACCGAGCAGGCCGTAGTGCAGCAGCCCTACCCGCAGACCCAGGGCCCGGGCCTGGGCCGCGTCGAAGGCCAGCACCAGCAGGTCGCGCCAGCGACAGGCCAGCGCCAGCACCACCAGGCCGGCGATCACCGCCATCTGCCAGAAGGCCGCCGGGGACACCCCCAGCAGGTCGCCGAGCAGGATGTGGTCCAGGTGCAGCTCGGTGGGCAGCCTGGCGTGCAGCACCAGGCCCAGGCCGAACATGCCGGAAAAGACCACGCCCATCAGGGTGTCCTGCTTTACCCGGCTGTGGCGCTTGAGATAGCCGGTGGCCAGGGCGCAACCCAGCCCCGCGACGAAGGCGCCCGCCACCAGCGGCGCGCCCAGCGCCGAGGCCAGCACCAGGCCGGGAAAGACCGCGTGGGCGATGGCATCGCCCAGCAGCGCCCAGCCCTTGAGCACCAGGAAACAGGACAGCAGCGCCGTGGGCACCGCCACCAGCACGGCCATCAGCAATGCCTGGCGCAGGAAATCGACTTCCAGGGTCAGCAGCAGCCAGTCCATCAGCCCGCCTCTGCCGTCTGCCGCGCGCGGCGCCGGTTGGCCAGCAGGCCGTGCCGCGGCGCCAGGACGAAGGCCAGCAGAAAGATCAGGGTCTGCAAGACCACCACGCAGCCCCCGGTGGCGCCGTCGAGGAAATAGCTGAGATAGGTGCCCAACAGCCCGCTGCCAACGCCGATGGCCACGCTGATCAGCACCACCCGCGAGAAGCGATCGCTGAGCAGATAGGCCGTCGCCCCCGGCGTTACCACCAGGGCGATGACCAGGAAGGCGCCCACCGTCTGCATCGCCGCCACGGTGCTCAGCGCCAGCAGGGTAAAGAACAGCAGCCGGTACAGGGTGGGATTGAGACCGCAGGCGCGCGCCTGGCCCTCATCGAAAAACACCAGCAGCAGGTCGCGCCACTTGAGCAGCAGCACCAGCAGGGAAATGGCGGCGATAGTCAGCAACTGGCGACTTGCCTCGGGGGTGATGGCCAGGATGTTGCCGAAGACGATGGTCTGGATGTCCACCGCCACCGGCGCCAGCGAGACCAGGAACAGCCCGCCGCCAAAGAAGGCGCTGAAGATCAGGCCGATGATGACGTCTTCCTTGAGCCGGGTGTAGTGCCGCAGCCCGAGCATGGCGCCAGCCGCCGCGCCGCCGGCGAGAAAGGCGCCCAGGGCCAGCGGCAGCCCCAGCAGATAGGCGCCGGCCACGCCGGGCACCACGGCATGGGACAGGGCATCGCCGATCAGCGACCAGCCCTTGAGCATCAGGTAGGCGGAAAGAAAGGCGCACAGCCCACCCACCAGCGCCGCCGCGCCCAGGGCATTTCTCATGTAGCCGTAGGCCAGGGGTTCCAGCAGCCCTTCCATCAGGCACGCTCCCGCCACCGCGGCTCCGCTTGCAGCCCGTCGAACAGCCGCAGGGCGCCGCCAAAGGTGCGTTCCAGGTTCTCCCGGGTGAAGACCTCGGCCGTCGGCCCCTGGGCCAGCACGGTGCGATCGAGCAACACGGTGCGGTCGCAGAAGCGTTCGATGCTGGCCAGGTCGTGGGTCGACACCAGCATGGAGCGACCTTCGGCGCGCAGCGCCTGGAGCAATTCGATGATGGCCCGTTCGGAGGTGGCGTCCACCCCGGTGAAGGGTTCGTCCAGGAGGATCACCCGGCTGTCCTGGGCCAGGGCGCGGGCGAGAAAGACGCGCTTCTTCTGGCCACCGGAGAGTTCGCCGATCTGCCGCTTGCGCAACGCGGTCAGCCCCACCCGGGCCAGGGCGGCGTCCACTGCCTGGTGATCGGCGGCGCGGGCCAGGCGCAGGAAATTCATCCGCCCATAGCGGCCCATGAGCACCACGTCCTCCACCCGCACCGGAAAGTCCCAGTCCACGTCTTCGCTCTGGGGGACGTAGGCGACGAGGTTGCGCTTGAGCGCCCGGGCCACCGGCAGGTCATCGACCCTTACCTGGCCGGAACGGACCGGCACGAAGCCCATGATCGCCTTGAACAGCGTCGACTTGCCGCTGCCATTGACGCCCACCAGGGCGGTGATGGAGCCGCCGGGTACCACCAGACTGGCGTCGCGCAGGGCGGTATGGCCATTGCGATAGGTCACGCTGACCCCCTCGAGCGCGATCATGGCGCCAGCCCCTTCACCAGGGTTTCGGTGGTGACCCGCAGCAGATCGAGATAGGTGGGCACCGGTCCGTCGGCGGCGCTCAGGGAGTCGACATAGAGCACCCCGCCGTAGCGAGCGCCGCTCTCCCGTGCCACCTGCTCGGCCGGTGCGGCGGAAACCGTGCTTTCGCTGAACACCGCCGGAATCCGCTCGGCGCGCACCGTCTCGATCACCCGGCGGACCTGCTGCGGCGTGCCCTGGGCGTCGGCGTTGATCGGCCAGAGATAGAGCTCCCTGAGCCCCAGGTCGCGCGCCAGGTAGCTGAAGGCGCCCTCGCTGGACACCAGCCAGCGCCGCTGTTCGGGAATCGCCTGCAGCTGCTGGCGCAGGGGTTCGAGGGTGGCGGTGATGCGCGCCTTGTAGGCTTCGGCGTTGCGACGATAGGTCTCGGCCTGGGCCGGGTCGTGCTGCACCAGGGCATCGCGGATGTTGTCGACGTAGATCAGCGCTGCCTGGGGTGACATCCAGGCATGGGGATTGGGCTTGCCGGCATAGGGACCCTGGGCGATGGCGATGGGCGCGACGCCCTGGGAAACCACCGCACTGGGCACGTCCTTCATGCGGCTGAAGAAGCGCTCGAACCAGAGCTCCAGATTGAGGCCGTTCCACAGCACCAGCTGCGCATCGCGCGTCTTCAGCAGATCGCCCGGAGTGGGCTGGTAGTTGTGGATCTCGGCACCGGGCTTGGTGATGGATTCCACCCGCGCGGCGTCGCCCGCCACATTACGCGCCATGTCGGCGATCACCGTGAAGGTGGTGACCACCTTGAACGGCTCCGCCGCCTGAGCGACGTTGCCCAGCAGCAATCCCAGCAGACCCGCCAGGGTCCAGCGTCTCGTCTTCTCCAGCATCCGGCCCGCCTCTCGGTGGTTATAGCCTTGGCTAAATTAGATAGCACAACCTATCAGAGGTGCAGGAAGACTTTGTAACCTGGGATGAGAGGGATAAGGGACAGGGACGAACAGGGCAAGGCGCCTCGCTCAGGACAGGGCGGAGGCGCTGATGAGGGCTGCAGAGGCCGGCGAGACCGGCCTGATTGGCAGGGATCAGTGCGCGGCGTGGGCCGTCATGCCGCGCGAGCGCTCGGGCTGGGTCTCCAACGGACGCCGTTCGGCGTGACCGTCGAGCAGCTTGTCCAGCAGACCGCGCAGGGCGCGTTTCTTGAGTTCTTTCAGCATCGCGAATCCTCCCGGGATCGTTATAGCCTTGGCTATATTAAATAGCAGACCCTATCGAGAGGTGTTAGTGCTTTTTATCAATCGGATAAATAGAGGCGCCCTAAACCTCTCGGGCTAGAGCGACCGGACGAGCCGGGAGCGATGCCTAGTCACCCTCCTCCACCCGCGTCCTCAGACGGCGACGGGCTTCCTGCGGCGCCAGGCCGGTCCAGCGCCGGAAAGCCCGGCGGAAATTGCGCAGATCGCCAAAGCCGGTCTGAAAGGCCACCTCGGCCAGCGCCAGGTCGGCCCGGCCGAGCAGCGTCAGGGCGCGATCACGACGCGCTTCGTCGACCAGCGCCTGATAGTGGGTACCCGCCGCTTCGAGCCGGCGCCGCAGGGTCCGTTCGCTGAGATTGAGCGGCGCGGCCAGTTGCGCCAGGGTCGGCGGCGCATCCAGCCGCTTGCGGATCTCGCGCTGCAGGCCCTCGACCAGATCCGTTCGCAGCGGATCGTAGCCAGCCGCCGTGCCCAGCAATTCGGTCACCTCGGCGGCCACGGCGTCGTCGCGGGTGGCGAGCGGCAGGTCCAGCCAGTCGGGATCGAATTCGATGGCGGTCGCTGACGCGGCGAAACGCACCGGGCACTCGAACAAGGCCGCATAGCGCTCGCCATGCGGTGGAGCGGGATAGTCCAGGCTCAGCGCCCGCGGCGGCAACCGTGTCCCGGCGAGATGCCGGGCGACGCCTAGCACGCTGGCCAGCCCCTCTTCCATGTAGAAGGCGGTCACCGCCGGCTCGTGGAAGCGTGGCGTCAGCACCAGCCGCACCGCCGCCGCCCCCTGCTCCAGGCCATAGTCGAGCATGGCACCGGCCTGCCGCTGATAGTGCAACCCCAGCTCCAGGGCCGCGCCCAGGGTGGCGCAGGCCTGCATGCCGAGGCCGACCAGGCCGAGCGAGACGCTGGTCTGCCGGGCGCCGACCGCCAGGCCCAGGCCGTCGTCGCCCAGTTGCGCCAGGCAACGCCTGACCAGCAGATAGCCCTGCCGGTGCGACAGGCGAAAGCCCGGCCGCTGCACGTCGGCCGCCGTGAAGCCGAGGCCGCGGCAGAGTCGCTCCACGTCGACGTGGCGTTCGGCCGCCACCCGCAGCAGCAGCCGCGACACCTGGGGCGGCGCCGAGGCACGGGAAAAGCGCGGATCGACGGGGTCCGGCATGACGACGCTCCTCGGGCGAGAACCTGGCTGGACGTTAACCCAGTGGCGACCGGGCGAAAATCCCTCGGCAACGGCTGTCCGTTTCGGCCCCCTTCCCTGGCCGCCGCCACCCTGCCGTGGCCCATCGACCCGCCGCTAAGGTTGCCTCGACACCCACGCGTGGAGACCTGCATGAACGACGACCTCTCCTACCAGGACTGCGGCGAGCGCATCTGCATCGTCGGCGGCGGCCCCGGCGGCCTGTGCATGGCCCGCGCCCTCAAGCGCCGCGGCCTGGACTACGAGCAATTCGAGCGCCACAGCGACTTTGGCGGCGTCTGGGACCTGGATAACCCCGGCACGCCCATGTACGAATCCGCCCACTTCATCTCGTCGCGAGACCTCTCGGGCTTTCTCGACTATCCGATGCCCCGCGCCTTTCCCGACTATCCCGGCAATCGCCAGATCCTCGACTACCTGCGCGCCTTCGCCCGCACCTTCGGCCTCTACGCCCAGGCCCGCTTTAACACCGCCGTCGAACGGGTCGACAAGGATACGGATGGCCGCTGGATCGTCACCCTCGACAGCGGTGAACGCCGCCGTTATCGGGCGCTGATCTGCGCCACCGGCTGCAACTGGGACCCCAACCTGCCGGAGATCCCGGGGCACTTCAGCGGCGAGATCCGCCACGCGGTCAGCTACCGGCGTGCGGCGGAATTCCAGGGCAAGCGGGTGCTCATCGTCGGCGCCGGCAATTCCGGGGCCGACATCGCCTGCGACGCCGCCGCCAACGCCGAGCGCGCCTTCATCAGCCTGAGGCGCGGCTATCACTTCATCCCCAAGCACCTCTTCGGCGTGCCGGCGGACGTCTTCGGCGAACGCGGTCCGCGCCTGCCGCTGTGGCTGGAACGGCCGCTGTTCCAGGGTCTGCTGCGCCTGCTGCAAGGCGACCTGACCCGCTTCGGCCTGCCGAAGCCGGACCATCGCCTGTTCGAAAGCCATCCGCTGCTCAACAGCCAGCTGCTGCACCATCTGCAGCACGGCAACATCCAGGCACGGCCGGACGTCTCGCACTTCGAGGGCGACCAGGTGGTGTTTCGCGATGGCAGCCGGGAAGGTCTCGACCTGGTCCTCTATGCCACCGGCTATCGCTGGAGTTGCCGCTACGCCGCTGACTACTTCAGCTGGCAGCACGGCCGGCCGCAGCTCTACCTGTCCATCTTCAGTCGCGAGCACCGCAACCTGTTCGGCATCGGCTATCTGGAGACCAACTCCAGCGCCTACAAGCTGTTCGATCAGGAAGCCCACCTGATCGCCTGCCACCTGGCCGACCAGCTCCAGCGCCCGGACCAGGCCCGCGAATTC
Source organism: Pseudomonas sp. Pso3 (assembly GCF_055393275.1). Lineage (NCBI taxonomy): Bacteria > Pseudomonadati > Pseudomonadota > Gammaproteobacteria > Pseudomonadales > Pseudomonadaceae > Pseudomonas > Pseudomonas sp. Pso3. Next base: position 4,876,084 of record NZ_AP043687.1, read on the forward strand.
CAGGCGCTGATCCAGCAGGACGACCCGGATCTCTCCGGCGGCATCCGCTTCGTCGACTCGCCCCGCCACGCCGTCTACCTGGAGGTGCACGCCCTGCAGAACTACCTGCGCCAGCTGCGTCGCCGGCTGGGCTGGAGCGACCTGACCCCGGGTTATTTCGATCCCCTGCGCCAGGCGCCCGAGCCGCTTCCGGCCAGCCTGCCCACCCCGTCCTGAGCGAGCCTGCCGATGAGCGACGTCATCCTGATCACCGGTGCCGCCGGCGGCATCGGTCAATGCCTGGCGCGGCAACTCAGCCGCCGACCGGTCCAGCTGGTCCTGGTGGATCGCGACGCCAGAGGCCTGGCCGCCCTGCGCGCCGAGCTGGGCGAAACCACCCTGACCTACGCCGCCGATCTCTGCAACGAAGACCAGCTCGCCGCCCTGATCGACTTCGTCCAGCAGCGCTGCGGTCGCCTCGATGCCCTGGTCAACAACGCCGCCATCGTCCGCGTCGGCCCCCTCACCGAACGCTCTCCGGCCAGCATTCGCCAGGAGCTCGACATCAACCTGCTGGCGCCCCTGCTGCTCGCGCGGCTGGCCATTCCCCTGCTCCGGCGCTCGACCAATGCCCGGCTGGTCACCACCGTCTCCCTGGCAGGCATCTTTCCCACCCCGGAGAGCCCCATCTATTGCGCCAGCAAGTTCGGCCTGCGCGGCGCCATGCTCGCCCTGGCGCAGGATCTCGCGCCCCAGGGCATCCGCGTCTGCTGCGTCCTGCCGTCGGCCACCGACACCCCGATGCTGCGCCATGAGGCCATCGCCGGCGGCAATGCCCTGCAATTCATGGATCCGCCCCAGTCACCCGAGACGGTGGCGCGGCTGCTGGTGCGGGTGCTGGATCGACCGCGCCTGGAAAGCGCGCCGCGCGCCGGCGAACTCTGGCTGAGCCGGCTGGCAATGCTGGTGCCCAACCTGCTGCCGCGCCTATTGCCGTTCTTTCAGCGTCGTGGCGAACGCGGCCTGCGCCGCTATCTCAGCGACCTGGAGCAGCGCGGCCTGGCCGAACACCACGAAGGCACCTGGCGCCTGCGCCCGGACGACCGACCCGACTAGCCTTCTTTCGGAAACAAAAAAGGGGCCCGCAGGCCCCAAGGGAAATCGAAGTGATCTCAGCCTTCGATTTCGATCAACACCTCGCCCGGATTGACCCGGTCGCCCTTGGCCACCCGCACCGCGGTGACGGTGCCGGCGATGGGCGCCTGGATCTCGGTTTCCATCTTCATGGCTTCGGTGACCAGCACGCCCTGCCCGGCCCTGACCTGGTCACCCTCCTTGACCAGCACCTCGACGATGTTGCCCGGCATGGTGGTGCTGACGTCGCCCGGACGCTCCGCCTGGCGCCGCCGCTGACCGCCCTCGGCGACGAAGTCACCACTGGCCTCGAACACCACCTCTTCCGGCACCCCGTCGATGGACAGGTAGAAGTGCCGCTTGCCCTCGCTCTTGAGGCCGATGCCGGTGATGTCCACCTGGTAGGTCTCGCCGTGCACGTCGACGCTGAAGGCAGTCGGCACGCCCTGGCCGCCCACCGCGGCCACGCCATCGGCCGACGGCATGGGCAGCAGGGCTTCCGGCACCAGGGTCCCGGCGGCGCGTTCCTCGAGGAACTTGCGGCCAATGTCGGGGAACATGGCAAAGGTCATCACGTCTTCTTCGCTCTTGGCCAGGTCACCGATCTCGGCGCGCAGCCGGGTCAGCTCGGGACTGAGCAGATCGGCCGGCCGCACCTCGATGACCTCCTCCTGGCCGATGGCCTGCTTGCGCAGCTGCTCGCAGATGGCGCCCGGCGCCTTGCCATAGCGGCCCTGCAGATAAAGCTTCACCTCGTTGGTGATGGTCTTGTAGCGCTCGCCGGCCAGCACGTTGAAGAACGCCTGGGTGCCGACGATCTGCGAGGTCGGGGTCACCAGGGGCGGATAGCCCAGGTCCTTGCGTACCCGCGGGATCTCTTCCAGCACCTCGTTCATGCGATTGAGGGCGCCCTGCTCGCGCAACTGGTTGGCCAGGTTGGAGATCATGCCGCCCGGCACCTGGTTGACCTGTACCCGGGTGTCGACCCCGGTGAATTCGCTCTCGAACTGGTGGTACTTCTTGCGCACCGCATGGAAATACAGGCCGATCTCCTGCAGCAGCTCCAGGTCCAGGCCGGTGTCGTAGGGCGTGTCGCGCAGGGCCGCGACCATGGATTCGGTCCCCGGGTGGCTGGTGCCCCAGGCCATGCTGGAGATCGCCGTGTCGATGCGATCGGCGCCATTCTCCACCGCCTTGAGCTGGCACATGGCGGCCACCCCGGCGGTGTCGTGGGAGTGCACCACCACGTCCAGGGTCAGGGCCTCCTTCAGCGCCTTGACCAGCTCGCCGGTGGCATAGGGCGTCAGCAGGCCGGCCATGTCCTTGATGGCGATGGAGTCCACGCCCAGGTCGGCCATGCGCCGCGCCTGGTCGACGAAGGCCGCGACGGTGTGCACCGGGCTGGTGGTGTAGCAGAGGGTGCCCTGAGCATGCTTGCCGCTGGCCTTGACCGCGCGGATGGCGGTTTCCAGGTTACGCACATCGTTCATGGCATCGAAGATGCGGAAGACGTCGGTGCCATTGGCGGCGGCGCGCTCGACGAAGGCCTCCACCACGTCATCGCTGTAGTGCCGGTAGCCGAGCAGATTCTGGCCGCGCAGGAGCATCTGCAGCCGGGTATTGGGCAGCGCCTTGCGCAGCTGGCGCAGACGCTCCCAGGGGTCTTCCTTGAGGAAGCGCACGCAGGCGTCGAAGGTGGCGCCGCCCCAGACTTCCAGCGACCAGTAGCCGACCTGGTCGAGCTTGGCGCAGATCGGCAGCATGTCTTCGGTGCGCATGCGGGTCGCCAGCAGCGATTGGTGGGCGTCGCGCAGGATGGTGTCGGTGATCTGGATGCTTTTCATTGTTCTGTCGTCCTTACAGACCGGCGTGGGCGGCGATGGCGGCGGCGATGGCGATGGCCAGGTGCGTCGGGTTGCGCTTGATCGAGTACTGGGTCAGCTCCGGATGGCTTTCCACGAAGCTGGTGTTGAAGCGCCCGCTGCGGAATTCGGGATCGCGCAGGATGGCCCCGTAATAGGGCGCGGTGGTCTTCACCCCCTGCACGCGCATGTCGTCCAGGGCGCGCAGGCCACGATCCATGGCCTCTTCCCAGGTCAGCGCCCAGACGATCAGCTTGAGGCACATGGAGTCGTAGTACGGCGGGATCACGTAGCCGGTGTAGATGGCGGTGTCGGTGCGCACCCCCGGTCCGCCCGGCGCGTAGTAGCGGGTGATCTTGCCGAAGCTCGGCAGGAAGTTGTTCTTCGGGTCCTCGGCATTGATGCGGAACTGCAGGGCGAAGCCGCGGTGCTGGACGTCTTCCTGGGCAAAGGACAGCGGCAGGCCCGAGGCGATGCGGATCTGCTCGCGAACGATGTCGATGCCGGTGATTTCCTCGGTGATGGTGTGCTCCACCTGCACCCGGGTATTCATCTCCATGAAATACACCTCGCCCTCGGCGAGCAGGAATTCCACGGTGCCGGCGTTCTCGTAACCCACCGCCTTGGCCGCGCGCACCGCCAGATCGCCGATGTAGGCGCGCTGCTCGGGGGTCAACTGGGGGCTGGGCGCGATCTCGATCAGCTTCTGGTTGCGCCGCTGGATGGAGCAGTCGCGCTCGAACAGATGCACGGTGTTGCCGTGGCTGTCGGCGAGGATCTGCGCCTCGATGTGCTTGGGATTGACGATGCACTTCTCGAGAAACACCTCGGCCGAGCCGAAGGCCTTGGTCGCCTCGGAGATCACCCGCGGATAGGCCTGCTCCAGTTCCTCGCGGGAGTTGCAGCGGCGGATACCGCGACCGCCGCCGCCGGAGGTGGCCTTGAGCATCACCGGATACCCGAGGCGATCGCCTTCGCGCAGGGCCTCGGCGACGTCCGCCACGTTGCCCTCGGTGCCCGGGGTGCAGGGCACGCCGGCGGCGATCATGCTGCGCCGGGCCTCGGTCTTGTCACCCATGCGGCGGATGACCTCGGCGGACGGCCCGATGAAGCGGATCCCGCGCTGGGCGCAGATTTCCGCCAGCTCGGCGTTTTCGGAAAGGAAGCCATAGCCGGGATGCAGGGCGTCGCAACCGGTCTCCACGGCCAGGTTAACCAGTTTGCGCGGGTTGAGATAACCCTCCAGCGGATCGCTGCCGATGCCATGGGCTTCGTCGGCACGTTTCACGTGGAGCGCTTGGCGATCCGCATCGGAGTAAACCGCCACCGAGCGAATGCCCATCTCGGCACAGGCACGCACGATGCGCACGGCGATCTCGCCCCGATTGGCGATAAGTATCTTCTTGATCACACCTGGCTCCTTATCTGCTGCAGCCTGCAGCCGCTTGTTATTGCCGGTGACCTGAAGCTACGCCAGGGTCTCTCTTATGGAAAATAAATAATTGTTGGATACTCCATAAGTCATCCCTTATGGATCTCTGAGATGCCCATGCGCAAGCCCCTGATGCGGCTTACCTTTCGCCAATTGCAGGTATTCGAGGCCGTGTGCGAGGCCCGCTCCTACAGCCGCGCGGCCGACATCATGGCGCTGACCCAGCCGGCGGTGAGCCTGCAGGTCCGTCAGCTCGAAGAGGTGGTGGGCGCCCCGCTGTTCAACTACGTCAATCGCACCCTCTACCTCACCGAAGCCGGCGAGGCCCTGCGCCAGACCGGGCGCGATCTCTTCGCCCGGCTGGGCAGCCTGGACATGCAGCTGTCAGATCTGCGCGGCGCCCTGCACGGCCAGCTGCGACTGGGGGTGGAGAGCAGCGCCCAGTACCTGGCGCCGCACCTGTTCAGCCAGTTCCGCAGCAGCCATCCCCAGGTCGATCTGGCGCTGACCGTGGGCAACCATGCCCGGGTGCTGCGTCGGCTGACGGAGAATCGCGAGGACGTGGCGCTGATGTCCGGGGTGCCCAGTGGCTCGGACCTGGATTTCCTGCCCTTGCTGGACAACGCCATCGTCGCCGTGGCGCGCCCGGGCCATGCCCTGGCCGGTCGCCATGGCCTGAGCCTGCGCGATCTGACCGCCTATCCGTTGCTGGTGCGCGAGGTCGGCTCCGGCACGCGCCAGGCTTGCGAGGACTATCTCAAGCAGAAGCGCGCGCACTTCGCCGAACAGCTGGAGATCGGCGCCTTCGAGGCGCAGCGCGAGGCGGTCCGCGCCGGACTCGGCCTGGCGCTGCTGCCGCGCCAGGCCATTCGCAGTGATCTCGCCGCCGGCAGCCTGGTCGAGCTGGACGTCGCCGACTTGCCGCTGCGCCGCTCCTGGTGCGTGGTGCAGGTACGCGGCAAGCCGCTGTCGCCGGTGGCTCAGGCCTTCGTCGACTACCTGCGCAGCCAGCGCAGCCTGATCAATGCGTTAGGTATTGCCCTGGAGCCTGCTGTCGGCGCTGGGCCTGGCGCTCGTCAAGCAGCTGATTGAGAAACAGCAATTCATCGAGTTCCACGGCGAGTCGCTGTTCTTCGGCACGGGCTTCGATGGCGCGGCGGAATTTCATTCGCCGTTGATCCTGTAGCTTTCTGCGGGTCTTGCTGTCGAGACGAACGCTGGATTCCTGGATGAGAGCGGTCATGCCAATTCCTCCGGGCTGGGATCGGAATGGGCAGCTTCACCCTAACAGGTGACGATTTGGCGACAAAAAGACGACTATTGGGTGTCGTTGTGCTTGGTCGATTTCGATGACAACCGCAGGCTGCGCAAGCTGCGCTTCACGCCCTTGAGGTGCTCGACCAGGGCCGGACCGCGGGACATGGCCACGCCCATGGCCAGCACATCGATCACCACCAGGTGGGCGATCCGCGAGGTCAGGGGCACATAGATATCGGTGTCTTCGTGCACGTCGATGGCGATGTTGACCGTCGACAGATCGGCCAGCGGCGTCTGCCCCGGGCAGATGGTGATCAGGGCCGCGCCGTTGTCGCGCACCAGGTTGGCGGTGATCAGCAGGTCCTTGGAGCGGCCCGACTGGGAGATGCAGATGGCCGCATCGGAGGCCGTCAGGGTCGCTGCCGACATCGCCTGCATGTGCGGATCGGAATAGGCGGTGGCGCTGAGCTGCAGGCGAAAGAACTTGTGCTGGGCGTCGTTGGCCACCGAACCCGAGGCACCGAAGCCGTAGAACATCACCCGCTGGGCCTTGGCGATCGCCTCGATCGCCGTTTCCAGCGCACGCATGTCCAGGCGCTCGCGCACGTCCATGAGGGTATGAAGGGTGGTGTCGAAGATCTTCAGACTGAAGTCTTCCACCGCATCGTTCTCGTGGATGGCGAACTGGCCGAAACTGGCCCCCGCCGCCAGGCTCTGGGCCAGGCGCAGCTTGAGATCCTGGAAGCCGTCGCAGCCGATGGCGCGGCAGAAACGCACGATGGTGGGCTCGCTGACGCCGACGTTGTGGGCGAGGTCGGCCATGGAGCTGTGCATGACGGCAGCCGGATCCACCATGACCTGCTCGGCGACCTTGAGCTCCGACTTGCGCAGCAGGTGGCGGGATTGAGCAATGTGTTGCATGAGGTTCACAGGCGTATCTCGTCTAGCGGGCGGATGTAGTGCGTCGTACTTATACTACATAACGGTCGCCAAGGCTCTTGGTCATTACGATTCAGCACGGTCTTTTTCGCGCCCGTATCGGCACTTGGTAGTCATCCGCACGACCGACTACCTGAGCCCGAGCAGCTTTTGAACCGCTCTGCGCAAGGCCTTGCACAGATTCCCGAGCGGTGGCGCACAGTTGCCCTAGCCCGCCCTTGTAGTGCTTTTGCAACCCACTGATCAGAAAGGAATTTTCGGTTCTGGCATAGCCCTTGTTAGCTCCTGGTATCCGGGCCATGAAGGCCCATCACCAGGCAAGGAGAGCACCATGCCAACCCCCGCGTACCTGTCCCTCGAAGGCACCAAGCAAGGCCTGATCACCGCCGGCACCTTTACCGAAGACTCGGTCGGCAACATCTTCCAGGAAGGTCACGAAGACCAGATCCTGGTCCAGGCCTTCAACCATCAGGTGATCATTCCCCGCGATCCCCAGTCGGGTCAGCCCACCGGCCAGCGCGTGCACAAGCCGCTGATGATCACCAAGGTGTTCGACAAGGCCTCGCCGCTGATCTTCAACGCCCTCACCTCCGGCGAACGCCTCGGCAAGTGCCGCCTGGAGTGGTACCGCACCTCGGCCACCGGCACCCAGGAGCACTACTTCACCATCGAACTGGAGGACGCCATCATCGTCGACGTCCAGTCCCGCATGCCCAACTGCCAGGACCCGAGCATGGCGCACTTCACCCACCTGGAAGACGTCTACTTCACCTACCGCAAGATCGTCTGGACCCACGAGGTCTCCGGCACCTCCGGTTCCGACGACTGGCGCTCGCCGATCGCCGCCTGAGGCGCCGACTGCAAGCATTACTCTGCCCCCGCCAGCCCTGCTGGCCGGGGGTCCGCTGCCCTGCGCCACCCGCCTCGCCTCCCATCCGTCCGGTTTGGCGCTCCTTCTGCCGCATCGGTAGAATGCGGCGATGAACGACGACATTTCCCTGCTGCTCAATTCCCTCAACGATGCCCAGCGTCAGGCCGTGGCCGCGCCCCTGGGTCGCCAACTGGTCCTGGCCGGTGCCGGCTCGGGCAAGACCCGGGTGCTGGTGCACCGCATCGCCTGGCTGATCCAGGTCGAGCGCGCCTCGCCGCACTCCATCCTCTCGGTGACCTTCACCAATAAGGCCGCCGCCGAGATGCGCCACCGCATCGAGCAATTGCTCGGCATGAGTCCGCAGGGCATGTGGGTCGGCACCTTCCACGGCCTGGCCCACCGCCTGTTGCGGGCGCACTGGCAGGAAGCGGGGCTGTCGCAGAATTTCCAGATCCTCGACAGCGACGACCAGCAGCGCATCGTCAAGCGGGTGATCCGCGAGCTGGGCCTCGACGAGCAGCGCTGGCCGGCACGCCAGGCGCAGTGGTTCATCAACGGCCAGAAGGACGAAGGCCTGCGACCGCAGCACATCCAGGCCGCCGGCGATCTCTTCCTCAGCACCATGCGCAGCATCTACGAAGCCTACGAGGCGGCCTGCGCGCGCGCCGGGGTGATCGACTTCTCCGAGCTGCTGCTGCGCGCCCTGGATCTGTGGCGCAACAATCCCAGCCTGCTGGAACACTACCAGCGGCGCTTCCAGCATCTGCTGGTGGACGAATTCCAGGACACCAACGCCGTCCAGTACGCCTGGCTCAAGCACCTCGCGCAGAATGGCGCCAGCCTCATGGTGGTGGGCGACGATGACCAGTCCATCTATGGCTGGCGCGGCGCCAAGATCGAGAACATCCAGCAGTTCAACGAGGACTTCTCGGCCGAGATCATCCGCCTGGAGCAGAACTACCGCTCCACCGACACCATCCTCAAGGCCGCCAACGGCCTGATCGCCCACAACTTCGGCCGCCTCGGCAAGGAGCTGTGGACCGATACCGGTGAAGGCGAGGCCATCACCCTCTATGCCGGCTTCAACGAGCACGACGAGGCGCGCTACATCGTCGAGACCATCGAGAGCGAGTTCAAGAAGGGCACCCGGCGCAGCGAGATGGCCATCCTCTACCGCTCCAACGCCCAGTCGCGGGTGCTGGAAGAGGCGCTGCTGCGCGAGAAGATCCCCTATCGCATCTATGGCGGTCTGAGATTCTTCGAGCGCGCCGAGATCAAGAACGCCATGGCCTACCTGCGGCTGATCCAGCATCGCCACGACGATGCCGCCCTGGAGCGGGTGATCAACGTGCCGCCGCGGGGCATCGGCGAAAAGACAGTGGAGGCGCTGCGCAGCGCCGCCCGCGCGCAGAACACCTCGCTGTGGCAGGCGCTGCACGACCTGGTCGGCGCCCGCGCGGTGTCGGGTCGCGCCGCCTCGGCGCTCAATGCCTTCGTCGAGCTGGTCGACACCCTGGCGCTCAAGGCCGAGGACCTGTCCCTGCACAGCCTGGTGCAGCAGATCATCGAGCAGACCGGCCTGGTCACCTTCCACAAGGAAGAAAAGGGCGAGAAGGGTCAGGCGCGGGTGGAAAACCTGGAAGAACTGGTCAGCGCCGCGCGCTCCTTCGATTTTAGCGGTGACGAGGAGATGACGCCCCTGGCGGCCTTCCTCGACCACGCCGCCCTGGAATCCGGTGACACCCAGGCCGACAGCCACGAAGACAGTGTCCAGCTGATGACCCTGCACAGCGCCAAGGGCCTGGAATTCCCCCTGGTGTTCCTGGCCGGCATGGAAGAAGGCCTGTTCCCGCACAAGATGAGCCTGGAAGAACCCGGCCGCCTGGAAGAGGAACGCCGCCTGGCCTACGTGGGCATCACCCGCGCCATGCGCCGCCTGGTGATGAGCTATGCGGAGACCCGCCGGCTCTATGGCAGCGAGACCTACAACAAGGTCTCGCGCTTCGTCCGCGAGGTACCGGACGGCCTGATCCAGGAAGTGCGGCTGTCCAATGCGGTCAAGCAGCCCTTCGCCGGCAGCCGGACCAGTCCCTTCGCCCAGGCCCCGGTACCGGAGACCACCTTCAGTCTCGGCCAGCCGGTGCGCCATGCCCTGTTCGGCGACGGCGTCATCCTCAACTACGAGGGCTCCGGCGCCCATGCCCGGGTGCAGGTCAACTTCAAGTCCGAAGGCAGCAAGTGGCTGATGGTGAGCTACGCCAAGCTCGAACCGCTCTAGCCATGACCACCTCCTGGCTGTTCTGGGCGCTCCTGGCGGCGGCGTTCGCCGCCCTCACCGCCATCTTCGGCAAGCTGGGCGTGGAACACGTCAACGCGGACTTCGCCACCCTGCTGCGCACCCTGGTGGTCGTGGTGGTCCTGGCGGCCATCGTCCTGGCCACCGGGCAGGCGCAACCCCTGGCCAGCATCGCCGGTCGCAGCTATCTGTTCCTGTTGCTTTCGGGCGTGGCCACCGGCCTGTCATGGCTGTGCTACTACCGGGCGCTCAAGCTGGGCCCCGCCTCGCTGGTGGCGCCGGTGGACAAGTTGAGCGTGGTGCTGGTGGCGATCTTTGGCGTGGCGCTGCTGGGTGAGCGCCTGGACCTGCGCCAGTGGTGCGGCATCGCCGCCATCGGCGGGGGCGTGCTGCTGCTGGCCTGGAGGCCCTGAAAGGGCGCAGGAAAAGAGCCTGACCGCCGGTGGGAGATTGCCGGACGGCAGAAAGCGGCCAAGCCCATTTCCTGCATTGCGCATTCCCTTGCCATCGATCCGCTTATTCAAACGGCCGACTTAGAGCGATTCTGCCGCGTCGATCCCCGGCCGGCAATGGCTGGATTCCGCAAAAGCGGCCTAAGGGTGTCCGCCCTTGTCCTGTTCCAGGGTCTCGATGAAGGCGATCTGCAGCCGCGAATGGACGCGGATGAACCAGCGCCACAGCACCGCGATCACCACCACCGCGACCAGGCCGATCAGCAGCAGCAGCTCGCCACGCGGCAGGATGCTGCTGCTCAAGGCGGCCAGCAGCACCAGGATGCCGGCCAGCGACAGCAGCGGGATCAGCTCGCTGACCAGTCGCCGTACCGGCTGCGTATAACGGCCAGCCTGGTTCTGCCGCACGCTGAGTTCGGCCATCAGCATGGCCAGGGCCTTGAGCTTGCGATAGGCGGCGATCAGGCAGGGCAGTGACAGCAGCAGGGCCCCGCCCCAGATGCAGGCCTTCTGCAGATCGGGATCGGTGATCCAGGTGCTGAGCCAGCCGGCCAGGCCACCAGCGAAATAGGCGCCGCCAAGGAAGATGGCGATGACCAGCGACAGGTTGATGCCGACCTGCAGCAGGATGCGCCTCATCATGCCGGCCAGGACCGCCTTCTCGCCCTGGGGCTGGATGCTGCGCAGCCATTCGCCATAGATGCCCAGCACCCGCTGCATGGGCTGTGGCAACCAGCGGCCGATCCACAGCGCCAGCGGATCGGCGGCCTTGATCAGATAGGGTGTCAGCAGCGTGGTGATCGCCGACACGGCCACCGCCACCGGATAGAGGAAATGACTGGTGACGCCCAGGGTGATCCCGAGGGTGGCGATGATGAAGGAGAACTCGCCGATCTGCGCCAGGCCCATGCCGACCCGCAGCGAGGTCCGGCCATCGTTGCCGGCGATCAGGGTCCCCAGGCTGCAGGCGAGGATCTTGCCCAGCACCACGGCGACGCTGATCACGGTGATCGGCCAGGCGTATTCCACCAGCACCTTGGGATCGAGCAGCAGGCCGATGGCGACGAAGAAGATGGCGCTGAACATGTCGCGCAGCGGTTCCACCAGCTTCTCGATCTTAAGCAGCTGCCGCGACTCGGCCATGATGGCGCCGATCAGGAAGGCACCCAGCACCACGCTGTATTCCAGCTTGGCCACCAGCAGGCAGAAGCCGAAGCACAGCCCCAGCACCGTGATCAGCAGCATCTCGTTGCTGTCGAACTTGGCCACGTAGGCCAGCAGGCGTGGCACCAGCAGGATGCCGATCACCAGCGCCACGATCATGAACAGACTCAGCTTGCCCAGGGTCGAGGCCACCGCGCCCGGTTCCACCGAACCGCTCACCGCCAGGCCCGACAGCAGGGCGATGATGCCGATGCCGAGGATGTCCTCGACGATCAGCACGCCAAAGATCTGCTGGGCGAAGCGCTCGTGCTTCATCTTCAGCTCGTTGAGCGCCTTGACGATGATGGTGGTCGAGGAGATGGCCAGGATGGCGCCGAGGAACAGCGAATCCATATGCGACCAGCCGAACATCTGGCCCACCTGGTAACCCAGCCAGAGCATCAGGCTGATCTCGAGGAAGGCGGCGATGAAGGCCGTGGCACCCACCCGGAACAGCTTGCGCAGCGAGAATTCCAGGCCGAGGCTGAACATCAGGAAGATCACCCCCACCTCGGCGAGGGTCTTGATGCTTTCTTCGTCGTGGATCAGACCGAAGGGCGGGGTATGGGGTCCGATGATGAAGCCGGCGAGGATGTAGCCCAGGACCACGGGCTGCTTGAGGCGGTGGAAGAGGATGGTCACCACGCCGGCCACCAGCATGATGACGGCCATGTCCTGGATAAAAGCTAGAGCATGCATCGGCCGGGCCCTCCTATGACGGGCCGGGCACTCTCCCGACACCTGCGCTGACTGGAGTCCAAGACTAGCATCTGCAAACTCTTGTGACGGATTTTGCAAAAATCTGTAATAGATTGATGTGCTTGGAAATTTTCAACGGTCGCAAGCACTTGGCGGCCTGCTTCCAGGTAACGCCGACAGGGCAAAATACCGAAACAATTCACGCTGGCTGTACTTGACCGGGCAGCGCAAGATGTATCCAACACCAGACTCTTCACAGAGAGAACACCACATGCAACGCCTGATGAGCTTCTTCATGATCCTGTGCCTGGGCCTCACGCTCAGCCTGGATGCCAATGCCAAACGCATGGGCGCCGGCAAGTCCGCTGGCGCCGCGCCCATTCACCAGACCCGCCAGGCCGCGCCAACCCAGCAGCCGGGCATGGCTGCGCCTGCCGCCGGTGCTGGCGCCGCCGCCGCTGCCCGTCCGAGTGGCGCCTCGCGCTGGCTCGGCCCGCTGGCCGGTATCGCCGCCGGTGGTCTGCTCGCCTCCATGTTCATGGGTGACGGCTTCGAAGGCTTCCAGTTCTTCGACTTCCTGATCCTGGCGCTCATCGCCTTCGTGATCTTCCGCCTGATCGCCCGTCGCAAGCAGCAGGCCGGTCCGCAGCCCGCCGTCGCCGGTCATGCGCCGATGCAGCGCGAGATGCCCAACCAGCCCAACAATGGCGGTCTGTTCGGCGGCGCCGCCGCTGGCGCCGCGCCGGTGATCAACGCACCGAGCTGGTTCAATGCCGAGCGCTTCGTGGCCGCCGGTCGCGAGCACTTCATGAACCTGCAGCAGCACTGGGACGCCAACGAGATGGACAAGATCTCCGAGTTCGTCACCCCGCAGATGCTGCAGTGGCTGCGTGACGAGCGCGCCGCGCTGGGCGAGGGCTTCCAGTCCACCTACATCGAGAACCTGAACGCCACCCTCGACGGTGTCGAGGATCTGCAGGGCAAGACCATCGCCACCATCACCTTCAACGGTGTATCCAAGGAATCGCGCTTCGACCAGGGCCAGCCGTTCAGCGAAAGCTGGCGCATGGAGCGCATGGCCGGCGAGAACCAGCCCTGGCTGCTGGCCGGTATCCGCCAGAACGCCTGATAAGGGCGCGTCACCGAAAAGCCCGGCTCTAAGCCGGGCTTTTTCATGGGCGCCGCCTGCCGAACATCTCTCGAAACCGCTATCAAGTCCGTACGGAAGCTGCCGTTATCCCGGACTGAACTGCTAACCTTGCGCGCCTCTTTTCCCTTTATCCGGTGCGCATTTCGAGAGAGGCCTGCTATGGAAGACGTCATCGAACGCCTGCGTGAAGAAAACGAACCCGTTCCCGTACCCCTGGAGCTGCCCGACGAAGACCTGCTGGTCGAGATCGAGGAAGAGCTGCTCATCAGCCTGCCGCCGGAATTCCGCGAATTCCTGCTGACCGTCAGCGACGTGGTCTATGGCCGCATCGAGCCGGTGACCGTCACCGATCCCCAGTCCCATACCTACCTGCCGGAAGTGGCCGCCACCGCCTGGGACGAAGGCCTGCCGCGCGAGTACATTCCCCTCTGCGCCAGCGACGACGGCTACTACTGCGTCAGCCAGGAAGGCGAGGTACTGTTGTGGGAAGATGGCGACCTGACCGACGAATCCTGGGATTCGGTCTGGGTCTGGGCGCGCGACGTCTGGCTGGAAAGCTGACCGGCCCGCTACTGAACGACCCCGCTGCGCATGGGTCTGGATAAGGCCATCACTTACGGAGGATGCGTCATGAGCACTCCCGTCGTCCTGATCACCGGTGCCGCGGGCGGCCTCGGCCGGGCCCTGGCGCAACGCTTCGCCCAGAGTCGCTGGCGCGTCGCCGCCGCCGACCGCGATGCCGAGGGCCTGCATGGCCTCAACGGCATCGTCGGCCTGGATTCCAGCGTGACCGCCGATATCTCCAGCGCCGAGGGCTGCCGCTCCCTGGTCAGCAAGGTCATGGCCCGTACCGGGCGTCTGGATGCCCTGATCAACGCGGCGGGCATCTGGCGCGAAGGCGAGGTCGAGACCTTTACCGAGGACGACTACGACCTGGTGATGGCGGTCAATCTCAAGGCCACCTTCTTCATGTGCTCGGCGGCCATCCCCTTCCTCAAGGAAAATCGCGGCGTCATCATCAACGTCGCCAGCGGCGCCGGACGCCAGCCCATCGCCGGCGCGGCGGCCTATGGCGCGGCCAAGGCCGCGGTGCGCTTCTTCAGCCAGAATCTGGCGGTGGAACTGGCGCGCGATGGGGTGCGGGTCAATGCCGTCTCGCCAGGGGACATCGACACCCCCATGCTGGACTTCCAGGCCGCCCACTATGGCAGCGGCGATCCGGCCGGCTATCGCCGCAACCTGCTCAATCGCTATCCCCAGGGCGAAACCGCGCGCTTCATCCAGCCGGAAGAGGTGGCCGAATTCGTCTACTTCCTCTGCCAGCCCCAGGCGGCGGCCATTTCCGGCGCCGATCTGCCCATCGACTTCGGGCTGTCCGCCGGCCGTTGACGGCTGTGACAGACGGCGCCGGTGCGCCGTCTACAGGATTTCCCCCTCGAGGATTCGCCCATGGAAGCCGGCAACCACCAGTTGAGCATGACCATCCTGATGACCCCGGACCTGGCCAACTTTTCCGGCAATGTCCACGGCGGCGCCCTGCTCAAGCACCTCGACGAAGTGGCCTACGCCTGCGCCAGCCGCTATGCCGGACGCTATGTGGTGACCCTCTCGGTGGATCAGGTGATCTTTCGCGAACCGGTGCATGTCGGCGAACTGGTGACCTTTCTCGCCTCGGTGAACTACACCGGGACCACCTCCATGGAAATCGGCGTCAAGGTCATCACCGAGAACATCCAGCAGCGTTCGGTGCGCCACACCAACAGTTGCTTCTTCACCATGGTGGCGGTGGACGAGAACGGCAAATCCTGCCCCGTGCCCCAGCTGGAACCCGTGACCGCCGACGAGAAGCGACGCTGTGTGCAGGCCCAGCAGCGCCGGCAGATCCGTCGGGAACTTCAAGAGCGCTATCAGGCACTCAAGGAAACCTTTTGAGTTTTGCCGGCTAGGTCGCCGTCGTTCGACGGCAGCGGCTCCAGGATCTGGCAATCCAAATCCTTGGAGCCAGCATGTCCCATGACACCCCTCTGATATCCACCCTGGCGATCGGCCTGGTCCTGGCCTTTGCCTTCGGCATCCTCGCCACCCGTCTGCGCCTGCCGCCCATCGCCGGCTATCTGCTCGCCGGAGTCGCGGCCGGCCCCTTCACGCCCGGCTTCGTCGCCGATCCCGAACTGTCCAAGGAGCTGACCGAAATCGGCGTCATCCTGCTGATGTTCGGCGTGGGTCTGCACTTTTCCATCAAGGATCTGCTGGCGGTCAAACGCATTGCCATCCCCGGCGCCATCGTGCAGATCGCTGCCGCCACCCTGATGGGCATGGGGGTGAGCCACTTCCTGGGCTGGGGGCTGGGTAGCGGCCTGGTGTTCGGGTTGTCGCTGTCGGTGGCCAGTACCGTGGTGCTGCTGCGGGCCCTGGAAGAACGCCAGATGGTGGAAAGCCGACGTGGTCGCATCGCCGTGGGCTGGCTGATCGTGGAAGACCTGCTGATGGTGCTGGCCCTGGTGGTACTGCCGGCGCTGGCCGGGCCGCTGGGTGGCGACAGCGGCGAAGAGGCGGGCCAGAGCCTGGGACTGGAGCTGGGCCTCACCGCGCTCAAGGTCGGCGCCTTCATCGCGCTGATGCTGCTGGTGGGCCGACGAGTCATCCCCTGGCTGCTGGCCCGGGTGGTCCGTACCGGTTCGCGCGAACTCTTCACCCTGGCGACCTTGGCCATCGCCATCGGCATCGCCTATGGCTCGGCGTCGCTGTTCGGGGTGTCCTTCGCCCTGGGCGCCTTCTTTGCCGGCGTGGTACTCAACGAGTCGGAACTCAGCCACGACGCGGCGGAGAATTCGCTACCCCTGCGCGAAGCCTTCGCCGTGCTGTTCTTCTTTTCCGTGGGTTGCCTGTTCGATCCGGAGATCCTGCTGGAACAACCCCTGGCGGTGCTGGCCACGGTGGCGGTGATCGTCTTTGGCAAGTCCATCGCCGCGACCCTGATCGTCCTGGCCTATCGTCGCCCCTTGAGCGTGGCCCTGACCATCGCCGCCAGCCTGGCGCAGATCGGCGAATTCTCCTTTATCCTCGCCAGCCTCGGCCTGTCACTGAAACTGCTCGACCAGGCCGCTCACGACCTCATCCTGGCCGCCGCCATCATTTCCATCATCCTCAATCCGCTGCTGTTTCACGGCATCGACCTGCTACAGCCCTGGATGGAGCGTCGCGAAGGCCGCCGACTGATCAATGCCAAGGGCAAGCATGCGCCAGAACTGGACGACGAACCCGAGCCAGTGGCGCAACGGGGTCACCTGGTGCTGGTGGGCTATGGACGGGTGGGCCGCTATCTCTGCGATCGTCTGGATCGCGAGGATCCGCCGCTGATCGTAATCTCGGACGAACCAGAACATGTCACGGCGCTACGCCAGCAGGGATTCAAGGCGATCCTCGGCAACGCGACCCAAGACAAGGTGCTGGCACGGGCCAAGCTCGAGGAGGCGCGGGCCCTGCTGCTGGCGATTCCCAACGGCTTCGAGGCCGCCGAGATCGCGCGCCGGGCCCGCGAGCTGGCGCCGGAACTGCCTATCCTCGCCCGCGCCCATCACGAAGACGAGATCCGCCATCTGGAGCGTCATGGCGTGGACGAGGTGATCATGGGCGAACGCGAGATCGCCCATGGCATGTTCCGCTATCTGGGCCTGGAGCGGCCCGGGGAGTCCGAGGCGGAGCCCAGGGGCTCCGCCGCCTAGCGACCTAGCGGCGCTGGATCTTGAAGTTGAAGGTCTTGGTGGCCTTGCGCGGGACGATCTGGCCGCCGGAGACCCGGGGGGCGAAGCGCCATTCGCCCAGCACCTCGAGCACCGCGCGCTCCAGTTGCTTGTTGGAGGCTTCCAGCACCTGGATGTCGGCCAGTCGACCGTCGGCGGTCACGGTGAACATCACCCGCACCTCGCCACCCACACCACGACGACGCAGCATTTCCGGATACTCCGGCGGCGTCATCTTGATCGGTCGGATGTCGGCGTCGTCGATGCTGCCGGTGGGCAGGCCGGCGGTCTTCGGCGGACCGGACGGTGCGGCGGCCGGCGCCGGCTGACTGGGCGCAGCCGTGGCCGCAGGCGCGGGGGCCGGCGCCGGTGCGGCCTGAGCCACCGGCTCCGGCGCGGGCTCGACCTTTTTCGGCAGCGGCTTCTGCTGGCTGTGCTCGACCGGCTTGGGCTTAGGCTTGGGTTTGGGCTTTTCCACCACCGGCTTGGGCGGCTCCACCGGTTTCGGCGGTTCCACGGGCTTGGGCGGCTCCGGTGGCGGCGGTTCGGGTTGCGGCGGCGGTGGCGCGGGCGGTGCCGGATTCGGCGCGGGCGGCTCGGGTACCGGCTTGGGCAACTGGATGAAGCTGACCTGCATGGGTTCGTCGCCCTTGGCGATCTTCAGCTCCGGTGGCGCCTGGACCACCAGGAACAGCGCCGCGGCCATGCTGGCGTGCATGATCAGCGACAGCGCCGAGGCGGCCCCCCAGCCGCGACCCCGGGGTGGCTGCTCGCCCGGTTCCGCAGCGCCGACCGGGGTCAATACCGGGGTCAGGATCTCTTCGTTACGCTCGGGCATGCGGAACGACAGAATGGTGGCCGAGGGTTCGCTACGCTTGGCATTGACCCCTGCCACGGGCTCCACATCGCTTGCCTGGGCGGCCCTGACGGGTCCCTGGACGGATTCCAGCTCATCGCCATCGGTATGCGCAGCGACTACGAGAGGTTCAGGCTTGGCAAGAGACGTCGGAGCCATGGGAGCAATACGCAGAGGAAGTAAATTTAATAATCATTATCATTAGCTGAACAAATTTGGCAACCTCAAATGTCGCGAATGGTCCCGCCCAGCGCTTTTTCGAGGACCTCTAGGTCCGGCTTCTCCTCCAGGATCAACTCCAGCCGGTTGTCGCGTCGCCACAGGGTCGGCTCCCAGGCGCCCTGCCCGGCCAGACCGTTGTAGGCCTGCCAGCCCTCCGCCAGCTGCAGCACCGCCTTCAGCCTGAGCAGCCCGGGGAGACCGCCCAGCAGCGCCAGCAATGCCGGGCCGTCGAAGCTTTGGCTGGGATGCCAGCGCCAACCGACGGCGTGGTGGCCCTCCAGGGTATGGCTGAAGCGCAGCGGGCGTCCGGGCAGCAACAGCGCCTGCGGAGCGGACGCCGACTCGGGCTCGGGTAACTCGCCGTCGCTCGAGGTTTCACCGTCGGCCAGGGGCAGGTCGGCCAGGGCGATCCGCCCGCCTTCGGTCCAGTACAGCGGCCGATCGCCCAACTGCGCCGGCAAGCCTGCCCGCTCCAGGCCCGCGCTCTTGTTGAGCACGATCAGGCCGGCCTGGCCCAGCGCCTGCTGCTGGGCGTCCGGCAAGGGCTGGCCCTCCAGCAGTTGCCTGGCATCCACCACCCAGATCAGCGGTTGCAGACTCAGCACCCCCGTCCAGGGCGGCGCCTGGAGTTGCCGATAGAGGCTGGCGGGATGGCCCAGGCCGGAAGGCTCGATGAACAGCCGCTGCGGTCGTGCCCGTCTGAGCAGTCGGGCGAGGGCTACCTGCAGGGGCACGCCCTGGACGCAGCACAGGCAGCCACCCGGGACCTCGGCGATCGCCAGGCCATCGTCATCCCGGGTCATGAGCGCCGCGTCGAGTCCGACCTGGCCGAATTCGTTGACCAGGATCGCCCAGCGCTCGTGGGCGGGGCGCTGGGCGAACAGCTGGCGGATCAGGGTGGTCTTGCCGGCGCCCAGAGGGCCGGCGATCACATGGGTCTTGATATCGGCGAGGCGCATGGCGGGAGGGTCGAATGCTAGAGTGGCGATTTCATCAGGGAGATGGGCTGGAATGTGGCGATTGCTGATCCCGCTGCTGCTGTTGCCGTCACTGGCGCTCGCCGATGCCTGCGTAATCCGCAGTCGTCAGGGCAGTGTGGACGTGCAGGTCTGCCAGAGCAATATCGACATCCCCGCCCAGCTGTTTCGCGACGGCTTCTGCCAGCCGCAGCTCAAGGACCAGCAGACCGAGGTCCGCTTCGTCGACCGCTGTCCGGTCGGCGAGATCGGCATCTGCCAGGGCGCCCGCAGTCCGGGCGTGCCCTATCGACAGGATATACACTACTACGGCGAGCCCGGCGACGGCCGCTTCTTGGCCGTCGCCTGCCGGCAGCAGAATCAGGGCAGCTGGCGCGTGCCCTGAGGTTCCACGTGGAACCCTTTATTCCACGGTCACCGACTTGGCCAGGTTGCGTGGCTGGTCCACGTCGGTGCCCTTGAACACGGCGACGTGGTAGGACAGCAGCTGCAGCGGGATGGTGTAGAGGATCGGCGACAGCGCATCGTGGATGTGCGGCATGGGCACGATGCGGGTGCCTTCGCCTTGCTCGAAGCCGGCACGCTCGTCGGCGAAGACGATCAGCTGACCGCCACGGGCGCGCACCTCCTGCAGGTTGGACTTGAGCTTTTCCAGCAGCTCGTTGTTGGGCGCCACCGTCACCACCGGCATGTCGGCATCCACCAACGCCAGCGGACCGTGCTTGAGCTCACCGGCCGGATAGGCCTCGGCGTGGATGTAGGAGATCTCCTTGAGCTTGAGCGCACCCTCCATGGCCACCGGGTACTGCTCGCCACGCCCCAGGAACAGGGTGTGGTGCTTCTCGGCAAAGGATTCCGCCAGCTTTTCCACGGTCTTGTCCATGGCCAGGGCTTCGTCCAGCCGCGCCGGCAGCCGGCGCAATTCGGCCACCAGCTCGGCTTCGACGGCGGCAGCCAGACGCTGCTGGCAGCGACCCAGACTCAGGGTCAGCAGCAGCAGCGAAACCAGCTGGGTGGTAAAGGCCTTGGTCGAGGCCACGCCGATCTCCGGACCGGCCTGGGTCAGGAAGCTCAGCTGGGATTCGCGCACCAGGGAGCTGGTCGCCACGTTGCAGATGGCCAGGCTGCTCAGATAGCCGGATTGCTTGGCCATGCGCAGCGCGGCCAGGGTATCGGCGGTCTCGCCCGACTGGGAGATGGTGACGAACAGGGTGTCCGGGCTGACAGCGACGCGGCGATAGCGGAATTCGCTGGCCACCTCCACCTGACAGGGGATGCCGACGTATTCCTCGATCCAGTAGCGCGCCACCGAACCGGCATGGAAGCTGGTGCCGCAGGCGACGATCTGGACCTGGCGGACCTTGGCGAACAACTCGGACGCCGCCGGACCGAAGGCCTCGGGCAAGACCTGACCGTCACCCAGACGGCCTTCCAGGGTGCGCTGGACCACGCTGGGCTGCTCGTGGATCTCCTTGAGCATGAAGTGGCGATAGGCGCCCTTGTCGGCGGCCTCGCTGCCTTCGTGGTACTGCACCGTCTCGCGCTGGACCGGCGCGCCGCTCATGTCCCAGAGCGTGACCTGATCCAGGCGGATCTCGGTCACGTCGCCCTCTTCCAGGTAGACGAAGCGATCGGTCACCTGACGCAGCGCCAGCTGGTCGGAGGCCAGGTAGTTCTCGCCCAGACCCAGGCCGATGACCAGGGGGCTGCCGCTGCGGGTCGCCACTAGGCGATCCGGCTGCTGGCGCCAGACCGCCGCCAGGCCATAGGCGCCGTGCAGTTCCTTGACCGCCGCCTTCAGCGCCGTGGTCAGGTCGCCGCTGTCCTGCAGCTTGAGGTGCAGCAGATGGACGATGACCTCGGTGTCGGTCTGGGAGGTGAAGACATAGCCCTGGGCCTTGAGCTGGGCGCGCAGGGCCTCGTGGTTCTCGATGATGCCGTTGTGCACCACCGCCACGTCACCCTGGGAGAAATGCGGGTGGGCATTGGCTTCGGTGGGCGCACCATGGGTCGCCCAGCGGGTGTGGGCGATGCCCAGGCGACCGGCCAGGGGATCGGCCAACAGGGCCGCTTCCAGTTCGCTGACCTTGCCGATGCGGCGCAGGCGCTGCAACTCGCCCTGGGCATCCAGCAGGGCCAGGCCGGCGCTGTCGTAGCCACGGTATTCCAGGCGCTTGAGACCCTCGACCAGAATGGCGGTGATGTTACGCTCGGCAATGGCGCCGACGATTCCACACATGCTTACCTCCCCTTGCCTGTCTTATCCACAACGACCCGACGGGGCCGGCTGTGGATGACCTGATTGTCTAGTTATCCACCGGGGCGCAGATGACCTGCACCCCCTGGGTTTCGATCGCCCGGGCCGCCTCGGCGGGCAGTCGCTCATCGGTGATGAGCACGTCCACCCTTTCCCAAGGTAGTTCCAGATTGGGAATTCGCCTGCCCAGCTTGCTCGCCTCGGCCATGACCACCACCTCGCGCGCCACCTCCGCCATCACCCGCGACAGCGACAGATGTTCGTTGAAGGTGGTGGTGCCGCGCTCCGGATCGAGGCCGTCGGCGCCGATGAACAGCTGGTCGAAGTCATAGGATCTGAGTACCTGCTCGGCGACCTGCCCCTGGAAGGATTCCGAGTGCGGATCCCAGGTGCCGCCGGTCATCAGCAGCATGGGTTCCTGTTCCAGCTCACGCAGCGCCATGGCCACCTGCAGGGAATTGGTCATGACCACCAGCCCGGGACGGCGATCGAGTTGTGGGATCAGCGCTACCGTGGTGCTGCCGCAGTCGACGATGATCCGTGCATGTTCGCGCAGGCGCCGGGCCGCGGCCCGGGCGATGGCCTGCTTGAAGGGCGATGCCTGGGGCGGTGCCTCGGTCAGCAGCTCCTGGGGCATGGCCACCGCACCGCCATAGCGGCGCAGCAGTAGCCCATTGCGCTCGAGGGCGGCCAGGTCCTTGCGGATGGTGACCTCGGAGGTCTCCAACTGGCGGGCCAGTTCGTCCACGCTGACCTCGCCCTGCTCCTGGAGCTGGGCAAGGATGGCGTGGCGACGCTGGGCGGTGTTGCGACGGGTCATAAATTTCGATTCGAAAGATAATGGATCGAATCAAAACCTAATAGCAGGCCGGCGTCAAGCCTTGGGGGCCTTCTTCGGTCGCTGCCAGCCGGTCTTGTTGATCTGCCGCGCCCGCCCCAGTGCCAGGGTATCAGCCGGCACGTCCGCCGTGATGACCGAGCCTGCCGCGGTGGTCGCACCCGCACCGAGGCTGACCGGAGCCACCAGCGAGCTGTTGGAACCCACGAAGACATCCGCGCCGATTTCGGTTCGAAACTTGTTGGCGCCGTCATAGTTGCAGGTGATGGTGCCTGCACCTATGTTGCTGCCGGCACCGATGCTGGCATCGCCCAGATAGGTCAGGTGACCGGCCTTGGCGCCGTCCTGCAGATGAGCGTTCTTCAGTTCGACGAAGTTGCCCACATGGGCCTTGCTGCCCAGTTCGCTGCCCGGGCGCAGACGGGCGAAGGGACCGACGTCGGCGCCCTCCCCGACCACGGCGCCGTCCAGATGACTGTTGGCCTTGATGATGGCGCCGCGCTTGAGCACGCTGTCCTTGATCACGCAATTCGGACCGATGCTCACGCCGTCTTCCAGCACCACACGACCTTCGAGAATGACGTTGACGTCGATGGAGACGTCGCGACCCGCCTCGACCTGCCCACGCTGATCGAAGCGTAGGGGATCCAGCAGGGTCACGCCCTGCAGCATAAGGCGCTCGGCGGCGCGCTGCTGGAAGTGCCGCTCCAGCTGGGCCAGTTGCCGGCGATCGTTGGCGCCCTGCACTTCCATGGCGTCCGCCGGCTGGCTGGTGGCGATGGTCAGGCCGTCCGCCACCGCGAGGGCGATGACGTCGGTCAGGTAGTACTCGCCCTGGGCATTGCTGTTGGACAGGCGACCCAGCCAGTCCGCCAGCCGCCGACCGGGTACCGCGAGGATGCCGGTATTGCCTTCGCGAATGGCGCGCTGGGCCTCGCTGGCGTCCTTGTGCTCGACGATGGCGGTTACCCGCCCCTGCTCATCGCGCAGGATGCGGCCATAGCCGGTGGGATCGTCCAGCTCCACGGTCAGCAGCGCCAGGTGGCTGTCATCCACCTGCTGCAGAAGGCGCTGCAGGGTCTCGGTCTGGATCAGGGGCACGTCGCCATAGAGGATCAATACCCGCTCCGCCGTCAGCGCCGGCGCCGCCTGGGCCACGGCATGGCCGGTACCGAGTTGCTCGGCCTGGACCACGAAGCTGACGTCGTCGGCGGCCAGCTGGCTGCGGACCTGGTCGGCGCCATGGCCGATGACGACGTGGATGCCGGCCGGCTGCAATTCGCGGGCGCGGTCGAGTACATGCCCCAGCATGCTGCGACCGGCCACGGGATGCAGCACCTTGGGTAGAGCGGATCTCATGCGGGTGCCCTGGCCAGCAGCCAGGATGACGATTTCCAGGGACATCGGAACCTCGGAGACAGAGGGAAGAGACGAGCCGGCGACCGAAGGCGACAGGCGCCTTGCAAGTCCGACCACGCGAAATTTCTCGCCCACTTTTCGGGCGACAAAAGAAAAGGGTAGCCGAAGCTACCCTTGTCGTTACAGCCTGACCTTGCGCTTAGCGCTTGGCCTGCCGCTTGAGCTGCTGGATGGTGCGCAGCTGGGCGGCGGCTTCGGCGAGCTGAGTGGCGGCAGCGGTGTAATCGAACTCCGTGCCCTTGTCGCTCAGTGCTGCCTCGGCGCGCTGCTTGGCTTCCAGAGCGGCAGCTTCGTCGATGTCACCGGCGCGGCTGGCGGTATCGGCCAGCACTTCGACGACATTCGGCTGCACTTCCAGAAAACCGCCGGAGATGTAGAACACCTCCTCGGCGCCCCCGGCCTTGACCAGGCGGATGGGGCCCGGTTTCAGATCGGTGAGCAGCGGCGCATGGCCCGGGGCGATACCCAGATCACCCAGGTGGCCGTGGGCGATGATCATCTCCACCGCGCCGGAGAAGATTTCCCCTTCCGCGCTGACGATGTCGCATTGGACTGTCTTGGCCATAGCGTGCCTCTAAGAGCGCCCGTCGCCGGGCGCGGCAGTTACAGTTTCTTGGCTTTCTCGATGGCTTCGTCGATGCTGCCGACCATGTAGAACGCCTGCTCGGGCAGGTGATCGTAGTCGCCACGCAGGATCCCGGAGAAGCCAGCGATGGTGTCCTTGAGGGACACGTACTTGCCGGGCGAACCGGTGAAGACTTCGGCCACGAAGAACGGCTGGGACAGGAAGCGCTGGATCTTACGAGCGCGGGATACCAGCTGCTTGTCGGACTCGGACAGTTCGTCCATGCCCAGAATCGCGATGATGTCCTTCAGCTCCTTGTAGCGCTGCAGCACGTACTGGACGCCGCGAGCGGTGTCGTAGTGCTCCTGGCCGATCACGTTCGGGTCCAGCTGGCGCGAGGTGGAGTCCAGGGGATCGACCGCCGGGTAGATACCCAGGGAGGCGATGTCACGGGACAGAACCACGGTGGCGTCCAGGTGGGCGAAGGTGGTCGCCGGGGACGGGTCGGTCAAGTCATCCGCAGGGACGTAGACGGCCTGGACGGAGGTGATCGAACCCAGCTTGGTGGAGGTGATGCGCTCCTGCAGGACACCCATCTCCTCGGCCAGGGTCGGCTGGTAGCCCACCGCGGACGGCATACGACCCAGCAGCGCGGACACTTCGGTACCGGCCAGGGTGTAGCGGTAGATGTTGTCGACGAACAGCAGGACGTCACGGCCTTCGTCACGGAATTTCTCGGCCATGGTCAGACCGGTCAGGGCCACGCGCAGACGGTTGCCCGGCGGCTCGTTCATCTGGCCATAGACCAGGGCGACCTTGTCCAGAACGTTGGAGTCCTTCATCTCGTGGTAGAAGTCGTTCCCTTCACGGGTACGCTCGCCCACGCCGGCGAACACGGAATAACCGCTGTGCTCGATGGCGATGTTACGGATGAGCTCCATCATGTTGACGGTCTTGCCCACGCCGGCGCCGCCGAACAGGCCGACCTTGCCGCCCTTGGCGAAGGGGCAGACCAGGTCGATGACCTTGATGCCGGTTTCCAGCAGGTCGTTACCACCGGCCTGCTCTGCATAGGACGGGGCCTTGCGGTGGATTTCCCAGCGCTCTTCCTCGCCGATGGGGCCGGCTTCGTCGATGGGGTTGCCCAGGACGTCCATGATGCGGCCGAGGGTCTTGACGCCGACCGGGACCTTGATGGCCTCGCCGGTGTTGCCCACGTTCAGGCCGCGCTTGAGGCCTTCGGTGCTACCCATGGCGATGGTACGGACCACGCCGTCGCCCAGCTGCTGCTGGACTTCCAGGGTGGTTTCGGCACCCTGCACCTTGAGGGCGTCAAAGACGCGCGGTACCGCGTCGCGCGGGAATTCCACGTCGATCACGGCGCCGATGATTTGTACGATACGTCCGCTACTCATTTCGCGTTCCTCGAATGTTTAAGCTGTCCGTCAGACCGCGGCGGCGCCGCCGACGATTTCCGAAATTTCTTGGGTGATCGCAGCCTGGCGAGCCTTGTTGTAGACCAGCTGCAGCTCCTTGATGAGATCGCCGGCGTTGTCGGTGGCGTTCTTCATCGCGATCATCCGCGCGGCCTGTTCGCTGGCAGCGTTCTCGACCACGGCCTGGTACACCTGGGATTCCACGTAGCGAACCAGCAGACCGTCGAGCAGGGTCTTGGCGTCGGGCTCGTAGAGGTAGTCCCAATGCTTGCCTTGCAGCTCACCGCCCTCGGCCGGTACCAGGGGCACCAGCTGCTGGATGGTCGGCTTCTGGGTCATGGTGTTGACGAAGACGTTGGACACCACGTACAGACGGTCGATACGGCCGTTCAGGTAGGCATCCAGCATCACCTTGATGCTGCCGATCAGATCGCCGATCGCCGGGGCTTCGCCGAGGTGGCTGATGGCCGCGACCACGTTGCCGCCGAAGCTGCGGAAGAAGGAGGCACCCTTGGCCCCGATCACCGCCAGATCGATTTCCACACCTTTGCCGCGCTGGTCGCTCATGTCGCGGACCAGAGCCTTGAACAGGTTGGTGTTCAGACCACCGGCCAGACCCCGATCGGAGCTGACCACGATGTAACCGACGCGCTTGACCTCGCGTTCCACCATGAAGGCATGGCGGTACTCGGGGTTGGCGTTGGCCAGGTGGCCGATCACAGCGCGGATGCGCTCGGCATAAGGCTTGCTGGCAGCCATGCGGGCCTGAGCCTTACGCATCTTGCTGACCGCAACCTTTTCCATGGCGCTGGTGATCTTCTGTGTGCTTTTGATGCTCGCGATCTTGCCGCGAATCTCTTTTGCGCCTGCCATGTGACACCTATCGGGTTGGCAAACGGGGGCTGGCGCCCCCGTCGCGGCTTACCAGGTTTGCGTGGCCTTGAACTTCTCGATTCCCGCCTTGATGCCGGCGTCGATCTCGTCGTTGAAGTCGCCCTTCACGTTGATCTTGGCCATCAGGTCGGCGTGATCGCGGTTGAAGTAGGCGATCAGGGCCTGCTCGAAGCTACCGATCTTGTCCAGGGACACATCGCTCAGGAAACCACGCTCGGCGGCGTACAGGCTCAGGGACATCTCGGCGATGGACATGGGCGCGTACTGCTTCTGCTTCATCAACTCGGTGACGCGCTGACCATGCTCGAGCTGCTTGCGGGTGGCTTCGTCCAGGTCCGAGGCGAACTGGGCGAAGGCCGCCAGTTCACGGTACTGGGCCAGCGCGGTACGGATACCGCCGGACAGCTTCTTGATGATCTTGGTCTGGGCCGCACCACCCACACGGGATACCGAGACACCGGCGTTGACCGCCGGGCGGATGCCCGAGTTGAACAGGCCGGCTTCCAGGAAGATCTGGCCGTCGGTGATGGAGATCACGTTGGTCGGAACGAAGGCGGACACGTCGCCGGCCTGGGTCTCGATGATCGGCAGTGCGGTCAGCGAGCCGGTCTTGCCGGTCACGGCGCCGTTGGTGAACTTCTCGACATAGTCGGCGGAGACGCGGGAGGCGCGCTCGAGCAGACGGCTGTGGAGATAGAACACGTCGCCGGGATAGGCTTCACGGCCCGGCGGACGACGCAGCAGCAGGGAGATCTGTCGATAGGCCACGGCCTGCTTGGACAGATCGTCATAGACGATCAGGGCGTCTTCACCGCGGTCGCGGAAGTATTCGCCCATGGTGCAACCCGAGTAGGGTGCCAGGAACTGCAGGGCCGCCGATTCGGACGCACTGGCTGCCACCACGATGGTGTTGTGCAGAGCGCCGTTCTCTTCCAGCTTGCGCACCACGTTGGCGATGGTCGACTGCTTCTGACCAATGGCGACGTAGACGCAGCGGATGCCGCTGTTCTTCTGGTTGATGATGGCATCGATCGCCATGGCGGTCTTGCCGATCTGACGGTCACCGATGATCAGCTCGCGCTGACCGCGGCCTACCGGGATCATGGCATCGACGGCCTTATAGCCGGTCTGCACCGGCTGGTCGACCGACTGACGCCAGATCACGCCCGGTGCGACCTTCTCGACGGCGTCGGTGGCGCTGGCGTTCAGCGGACCCTTGCCATCGATGGGGTTGCCCAGGGCGTCGACGACGCGACCCAGCAGTTCCGGACCAACCGGGACTTCCAGGATGCGGCCGGTGCACTTGGCGCTCATGCCTTCGGCCAGACCCAGGTAGCTACCCAGGACCACGGCGCCGACGGAGTCCTGCTCCAGGTTCAGCGCCATGCCGTAGATGCCGCCGGGGAATTCGATCATTTCGCCGTACATGACGTCGGCCAGACCGAAGATCCGCACGATACCGTCGGACACGCTGACGATGGTGCCTTCGTTGCGGGCTTGCGAGGTCACGTCGAGTTTCTCGATGCGACCCTTGATGATTTCACTAATTTCGGAAGGATTGAGTTGCTGCATGCTACTGCCCCTTCAAACTCAAGGTTTCAACGCTTCGGCCAGTTGCGCGAGCTTGCCGCGAACGGAGCCATCGATTACCAAGTCGCCGGCGCGGATTACCACACCACCGATCAGGCTCGCATCCTCGGATGCATTTAGTCGCACTTGTCGACCTAGCCTTGCGCTGAGAGCCTTGGCGAGTTTGTCTTGCTGTTCGTCGCTCAAGGCGAAAGCACTAGTGACTTCCGCCTCAATGGATTTTTCCTGCTCGGCCTTGTACGCCTCGTAAATCTCGGCGATGGCCGGGAACAGGTCGATCCGGTCGTTTTCTGCCACGGTCCGAACGAAGTTCTGGGACTGTGCATCCAGCTGATCGCCACATACGTCGATGAGCAATCCGGCCTTGGCGTCCGCAGTCAACTGCGGCTGCTGAAGCAGCTGGCGCACGGTCCCATCTTGGGATACCGCGGCGAGCAGCCCTAGCGCGGCCGACCATTGGGTCAACTGCTGCTGGGACTGTGCGAACTCGAAAGCCGCCTTGGCATAGGGCCGGGCCAGCGTGTTCAGTTCTGCCATTGGTGGCCTCGCTTAGATTTCCGCTGCCAGTCGGTCGACCAACTGGGCATGAGCATTGGCATCAACGGTCGATCCGAGGATCTTCTCGGCGCCGGCCACGGCCAGCACGCCGACGCGAGCACGCAGAGCGTCCTTCGCGGTGTTGATTTCCTGCTCGATTTCCGCCTGAGCCTGCGCCTTGATCCGGTCGCCTTCGGCACGGGCCTTGGCCTGTGCGTCCTCGACGATCTGAGCGGCACGCTTGTTGGCTTGCTCGATGATCTCGGCTGCCTGGCCCTTGGCTTCGTTCACTTTCTGGTTGGCTTGCTGCTGTGCCACTTCCAGATCACGAGCCGCGCGGTTGGCAGCGTCAAGGCCATCGGCAATCTTCTTCTCACGCTCACGCAGCGCCGAGATGATCGGCGGCCACACGTACTTCATGCAGAAGAGCACGAAGATGAAGAAGGCAACGGACTGGCCTATCAGGGTTGCATTAATGTTCACGCCAACACCTCGCTCGTTCGTTGTCCATCAGTCCTGCCTACACCCGCGAGGGTGATCAGCCGGCGATCTGACCAACGAAGGGGTTAGCGAAGGTGAAGAACAGGGCGATACCAACACCGATCATGGTCACGGCGTCGAGCAGACCGGCGACGATGAACATCTTGACTTGCAGCATCGGAACCATTTCCGGCTGACGAGCGGCGCCTTCCAGGAACTTGCCACCCAGCAGACCGAAGCCAATGGCGGTACCCAGAGCGCCCAGGCCAATCAGCAGAGCAACGGCGATCGCGGTCAAACCAACTACAGTTTCCATCTTTCCTCCCGACTTTTTTAGTCGTCTTGGTTAAGGTTGAAGCGAAAAAGTTTTCCCAAGTTACCCGGCGGACAAGGCCCGCCGGGACTCACGGCAGAACCGCCTCCGGACGCCGTCAGCAGCGCCCGGGGGCCATTCCTTAGTGACTTTCTTCGTGCGCCATCGACAGGTAGACGATGGTCAGCATCATGAAGATGAAGGCCTGCAGGGTGATGATGAGGATGTGGAACACCGCCCACGCCCACTGCAGCACGATACCCAGACCGCCCAGTGCCAGACCGTTGGCGAACATGATGGCGATCAGGATGAAGATCAGCTCGCCCGCATACATGTTGCCGAACAGTCGCAGTGCCAGCGAGATCGGCTTGGCGATCAGGGTGACGAATTCGAGCAGGAAGTTGATCGGAATCAGGATGATCTGCAGCAGCGGATTCTTGCTGCTGAACGGGTGCAGGGTCAGCTCGCCGAAGAAGCCGCCTAGACCCTTCATCTTGATGCTGTAGAAGATGATCAGGCCGAACACCGACAGGGCCATGCCCAGGGTGGCGTTCGGGTCGGTGGTGGGCACCACGCGGAAGTAGGTGTGCTCGCCGAACAGCATGCCGGCCACGGACGGCAGCCAGTCCACCGGCACCAGGTCCATCAGGTTCATCAGGAAGATCCAGACGAAGATGGTCAGGGCCAGGGGCGCGATCAGGGCGTTCTTGCCATGGAAGGTGTCACGGACGCTGCCGTCGACGAATTCCACCAGCACTTCGACGAAGTTCTGCAGGCCGCCGGGCTGACCGCTGGTGGCCTTCTTGGCGATGCTGCGGAACAGCACCAGGAAGATCAGGCCGAGAGCGACCGACCAGCCGAGGGTGTCCACGTGGAAGGCCCAGAAGCCCATTTCCTTAGCTTCAGCGGGGGTGTGGGCGAAGCTCCAGCCGTTCACCGGATGCAGACCATAGGTCAGGTTCTGCAGGTGGTGCTGGATGTAGCCCGAAGCGGAGTCTGCTGCCATGTGTGCCTCGAATGCCTTAAGGTCTAGTCGGTTTTTTCAGTAGCAGGGGCGCGCCGGCATTGACCATCAGCGTCAACAGGTAGACGCCGAACAGTGCAGGAGCCGAAAGCGGTTTTACCCCGGCAAACGTCAGTGCAAAGAGCACTGCCGTGAGAATCAGTTTGCCCGCCTCGCCCGAGTAGAAAGAACGGACGATGTCTCGGGCGGCATGGGCGCCGCGATAGCGGAACGCCTTGAACGAAAAATACAGATTGGGCAGCCAGGCAATCAGCCCGCCCAACAATCCGGAATAACCGGCGACCTTACCGACGAAGCAAGACAAGACAACGGCGGCACACGACGCGACAGCCAGTTGGACGAGCAGCAGGCGAAAGGCAGGCTGGTGATGGAAGGGCAGGCGTTTGGGCGTGCGGCGGTCCATCGGCTCGAAGTCCTCTGGTGTCGGCATAATAGTTGTTTTCACTGGCATGCTTTGTGCCGACAAAAAGCGGGCAAAGTATAGGGGCGCGCCAGGGGTGGTTCAAGCCACCCCGGACAGATTGCCTTTCTTGCCGGAAGGCATTTGTGTCAGCGAATGTGCGCCAGTACGCCTTGAAGTTCGTCCAAAGAGGAATAGCGGATCACCAGTTGACCCTTGCCCTTCTCGCCATGGCGGATCTGCACGTTGGCGCCCAAACGCTCGGCCAGACGCTGCTCCAGCCGGCTGATGTCCGGATCCACCGCAGGCGCCTTCTCCACCGGCTCCGCACCGCTGAGCCACTGGCGCACCAGGGCCTCGGTCTGGCGGACGGTGAGACCCCGTGCGACAACGTGCCGCGCCCCTTCGGCCTGGCGGGCCTTGGGCAGGCCGAGCAAGGCGCGGGCATGGCCCATTTCCAGCTCGCCCCTGGCCAGCAGGTCCTTGGCCTCTTCGGCCAGAGCCAGCAGGCGCAGCAGGTTGGTCACGCCCGAGCGCGACTTGCCGACGGCTTCGGCCACCTGGGCCTGGGTCAGCTCGAATTCGTCCTGCAACCGCTGCAGGGCCATGGCCTCTTCCAGCGGATTGAGGTTCTGCCGCTGGATGTTCTCGATCAGCGCCAGGGCGATGGCCACCTGGTCGGGCACATCGCGCACCAGCGCGGGGATGCGGTCCAGGCCGGCCTGCTGGCTGGCGCGCCAGCGGCGTTCACCGGCGATGATCTCGTAACGGCCTTCGCCGATGGCACGCACCACGATGGGCTGCATCAGCCCCTGGACGCGAATGGAGTTGGCCAGCTCTTCCAGAGCGGTCGGATCCATGTGCCGGCGCGGCTGGTACTTGCCGCGCTGGATGATGTCCACCGGCAGCGATTGCAGTTCGCTGACCGGGGTGGCGGCGGCCTGCTCCTGCAGGACCTTGACGCTGGCACCGCCGAGCAGGGCGTCGAGACCGCGGCCCAGACCTCGTTTCTTCACAGCCATGGGGATTCCTTAGGCAGTCTTGGCGACGCGAGCCGCCTTGCGCTGACGTTTGACCAGCTCGCTGGCCAGCTCCAGATAGGCCGCGGCCCCCTTGGAGCTCTTGTCGTAGACCAGCGCGGGCATGCCGTAGCTGGGGGCTTCGGCCAGGCGGACGTTGCGCGGAATGATGGTTTCGTAGAGCTCGTCGCCGAAGTGCTGCTTGAGCTGGGCGGCGACGTCGTTGGCCAGGCCGATGCGCGGATCGAACATGGTGCGCAGCAGCCCTTCGATCTTCAGCTGCGGATTCAGCCGCTGGGCGATGTGCTGGATGCTGCCGATCAGATCGGTCAGGCCTTCCAGGGCGAAGTATTCGCACTGCATGGGAATGATCACGCCATCGGCGGCCACCAGGCCGTTGATGGTCAGCATGGACAGCGACGGCGGGCAGTCGATGAGCACGTAGTCGTAGTTGTCCCGCACCGGGGCCAGGGCATCGCGCAGGCGGCTCTCGCGCCCGCTCATCTCCAGCAGCTCGACTTCCGCGGCGGTGACGTCGCGGTTCGAGGGCAGCAGCTGGTAGCCGCCGTGCTCGGAAAAGTGCATGGCGTCGAGCAGGCCGCAGGCGCCGGTGAGGACGTCCAGCACCGAATGCTCCAGGGCATGCTTGTCCACCCCGCTGCCCATGGTGGCGTTACCCTGGGGATCGAGGTCGATCAGCAGCACCTTGCGCCGGTTGGTGGCGGCCAGAGAAGCGGCGAGATTGATGCACGTCGTGGTCTTGCCCACCCCGCCCTTCTGGTTGGCTATCGCGTAAACCTTGGCCATGTACCGCCTTACCCCTCTCCGTTCGTGCGGCGCAGTATCAGCAAGTGCCGCTGGCCTTGGCAACCGGGAACCGCGAGGACGTGCGCCGCCGCAACCCGGAAATCCGCTGGTAGCTTGGCCAGCTCGTCGTCGGGGTGCAGCCCCTTCATCGCCAGCCACTGTGTTTGGTTGTCGCCCAGGTGGCGCGTCCAGGTGGCGAAGTCGTCGATGGCGCTGAACGCCCGCGAGACGATGCCGGTGAAGGGTGCGGCGGGCTGGTAGGCCTCGACGCGGGCATGCACCACCTCGAGATTGGCCAGCCCCAGCTCGATCCTGGCCTGGGTCAGGAAGCGCGTCTTCTTGCCGTTGCTGTCGAGCAGGGTGAAGCGCGACTCCGGAAAGAGGATCGCCAGGGGAATGCCCGGCATGCCGCCGCCGCTGCCCACGTCCAGCCAGTGCCCGGCGCCCACGTAGGGGACGATGCTGAGGCTGTCCAGCAGGTGCCGCGAGACCATCTCGTTGGGATCGCGCACCGCGGTGAGATTGTAGGCCTTGTTCCACTTGACCAGCAGGTCCAGGTAGCCCAGCAGGCGCTCTTCCACGGCGGCGGGCAGCGCCACGCCGAGCGTCTCGGCGCCCTGGCGCAGTTCGTTGGCTTGAATCGCGCTGGCCATCAGGCGCTGTGCTCCAGGCTGCGACCGGCGCTGCGCTTCTTCAGGTGGATCAGCAGCAGCGAGACCGCCGCCGGGGTGACCCCGGGAATGCGCGAGGCCTGACCGAGGGTTTCGGGACGGGCCTGGGCCAGCTTGTGCTGAATCTCCTTGGACAGGCCGGAGATGCTGGCGTAGTCCAGCTCGGCGGGCAGCGCCACGGCGTCGCTGGCGCGCAGCCGCTGGATCTCGTCCTGCTGGCGATCGATGTAGCCGGCGTACTTGGTCTTGATCTCGATCTGCTCGGCGACCTGGGTCTCGGCCGGCGTTTCGCCCACCGCGGCCATCAGGCCGGCGTAGTCGATCTCCGGGCGGGCCAGCAGGTTCTGCAGGTTGTATTCGTGGTTGAGCGGGGTGCCGAAGCGTTCGGCCACCGCCGTGCCCTGGGGCGTGCCCGGACGGATCCAGGTCGCCTTGAGGCGCTGCTCTTCCAGGGCGATGCCCTCGCGCTTGGCTTCGAACAGCGCCCAGCGCTGATCGTCCACCAGGCCCAGCTCGCGACCCTTCTCGGTCAGGCGCAGGTCGGCGTTGTCTTCGCGCAGGATCAGCCGGTATTCGGCGCGCGAGGTAAACATCCGATAGGGCTCCTGGGTGCCCAGGGTGATGAGGTCGTCCACCAGCACGCCGAGGTAGGCCTCGTCGCGGCGCGGACACCAGGCCTCGCGGCCCTGGGCGCGCAGCGCGGCGTTGGCACCGGCGAGCAGCCCCTGGGCGCCGGCTTCTTCGTAGCCGGTGGTGCCATTGATCTGGCCGGCAAAGAACAGGCCAGCGATGACCTTGGTTTCCAGGCTGTACTTGAGATCCCGCGGATCGAAGAAGTCGTATTCGATGGCGTAGCCGGGTCGCAGGATGTGGGCGTTCTCCATGCCGCGCATGGAGCGCACCACCTCGAGCTGCACATCGAAGGGCAGCGAGGTGGAGATGCCGTTGGGATAGAGCTCGTGGGTGGTCAGACCCTCGGGCTCGAGAAAGACCTGATGGCTGTCCTTGTCGGCGAAGCGGTGGATCTTGTCTTCGATGGAC
This sequence comes from Pseudomonas sp. Pso3, assembly GCF_055393275.1. NCBI lineage: Bacteria > Pseudomonadati > Pseudomonadota > Gammaproteobacteria > Pseudomonadales > Pseudomonadaceae > Pseudomonas > Pseudomonas sp. Pso3. The sequence continues at coordinate 4,910,447 of NZ_AP043687.1, forward strand.
GGACAGTAGCGCGGCCCTACCCCTTCGATCACGCCGGAGTACATGGGCGAACGATCCAGGTTGGCGCGGATGATGTCGTGGGTGCGGGCGTTGGTGTGGGTGATCCAGCAGCTGACCTGCGCCGGATGCTGCTCGCGATTGCCGAGAAAGGACATCACCGGCAAGGGGGTATCGCCGGGCTGCTCGGTCATCACCGAAAAGTCCACCGAGCGGCCGTCGATGCGCGGCGGCGTGCCGGTCTTCAGTCGCGATACCCGCAGCGGCAGTTCACGCAGGCGCTGGGCCAGGGCGATGGCCGGCGGGTCCCCGGCTCGTCCACCGCTGTGGTTCTGCAGACCGATGTGGATAAGACCACCAAGGAAGGTCCCGGCGGTCAGCACCACGTTGTCGGCATGGAATTTCAGGCCCATCTGGGTGATCACGCCGGCGACGCGATCGCCTTCGACGATGAGGTCGTCGCAGGCCTGCTGGAATATCCACAGGTTCGGCTGACTTTCCAACGTGTAGCGGATGGCCGCCTTGTACAGCACGCGATCAGCCTGGGCGCGAGTGGCGCGTACGGCAGGTCCCTTGCGGCTGTTGAGAATGCGGAACTGGATGCCGGCGAGATCCGTGGCCGCGGCCATGGCGCCGCCCAGGGCATCGATCTCCTTGACCAGATGGCTCTTGCCGATGCCGCCGATGGCGGGGTTGCAGCTCATCTGGCCGAGAGTTTCCACATTATGCGTGAGCAGCAGGGTGCGCACACCCATGCGAGCGGCCGCCAGGGCCGCTTCGGTACCGGCATGGCCGCCGCCGATCACGATGACGTCGAAACGGGAAGGAAAGTCCACCACGCACCTCGTGCCTGTTGGCAGGAATTCAAAGGAAAGCCGGCAAGTATAAGGCCTGGACGTCGCTTGCAGAAGGGGGCTCTGGCCAAAAAATGATCAGCCGGCCTGGCAGACACCCAATATAAACAATAGGGAAGAAAGTTTTAAAAGGACTGATATAGAGCTTATGTATATGCAGGCCCTTCGCTGTGGATAAGCCTATGCAGCCCCCGTCAGCGCTGGGCTGGGGAAAACCTGAACCCCGTGTACGTCTTGTGCTGTGGATGAATACAAGCTCTCAGCATCCTGTGGACCCTTTGCCCGCTTATCCACAACGCCAGTCATGGACAGTTCGTGCACCGATTTATGGGCAGACCTCAGGCAGGGTTATCAACAGGGCTCTGGAAAGGGGAGATGAGGACAGCCAAGGCCTGCGTTGCACAGGCCGGGAACGGCGGGCGGGAGGCTATTTGCCGATGCAGAAGCTGGAGAAGATGCGGCCAAGCAGGTCGTCGGAGCTGAAGGCGCCGGTGATCTCGCCAAGCACCTGCTGGGCCTGGCGCAGGTCTTCGGCCAGCAGCTCGCCGGAGCCGGCCAGGGTGAGTTGGCGATAGCCGTGATCCAGGGCGCTGGCGGCCCGCTGCAGGGCATCCAGATGGCGGCGGCGGGCGCTGAAGCCGCCTTCGGTGGTCTGTTCGAAGCCCATGCAGGCCTTGAGATGCTCGCGCAGGGCTTCGATACCGGCGCCATCGGTGGCGCTGAGACTGATCTCGACCGGCTCGGTCGCCAGCAGCCCGGTGGGCTCACCGGTGAGGTCGGCCTTGTTGCGGATCACCGTCAGCTTGTCCAGCGGCGGCCGGGTGCTCAGCAGTTCCGGCCAGAGCGCCTGGGGATCCCGGGCTTCCGGAGCGCTGGCGTCCACCACCAGCAGCACCCGGTCGGCGCCGGCAATGGCATCCAGGGCGCGCTGGACCCCGATCTGCTCGACCCGGTCGCTGGTGTCACGCAAGCCGGCGGTATCGACCACATGCAGCGGCATGCCATCAATGTGGATATGTTCGCGCAGGACATCCCGGGTGGTGCCGGCGATGTCGGTGACGATGGCGGCCTCACGCCCGGCCAGGGCGTTGAGCAGGCTGGACTTGCCGGCATTGGGGCGACCGGCGATCACCACGGTCATGCCGTCGCGCAGCAGGGCGCCGCGGTTGGCTTCGCGCTGGACCTCGTGCAGTTCGGCCTGGACGCCCTCCAGCAGGCCCTGGACCCGGCCATCGGCGAGGAAGTCGATCTCTTCCTCGGGAAAGTCGATGGCCGCCTCGACATAGATGCGCAGGCGGATCAGCTGTTCGACCAGGCTCTCCACCCGGCGCGAGAATTCGCCCTGCAGCGAACGCAGGGCATTGCGCGCCGCCTGTTCGGTGCTGGCCTCGATGAGGTCGGCGATGGCTTCGGCCTGGGCCAGGTCGAGCTTGTCGTTGAGAAAGGCGCGTTCGCTGAATTCACCCGGCCGGGCCAGGCGCGCACCCTCTTCCAGGGTGCGGCGCAGCAGCAGGTCGAGGATCACCGGGCCGCCATGGCCCTGGAGTTCCAGCACGTCTTCGCCGGTGAAGGAGTTGGGACCGGGAAAGAACAGCGCGATGCCGGCGTCCAGCACGCTGCCGTCGGCGGCGAGGAAGTTGCCGTAGTGGGCATGCCGGGGCGGCAGCTCGCGGCCGCAGATCGCCCGCGCCAGCGGGGCGGCCAGGGGACCGGAAACGCGGACGATGCCGACGCCGCCGCGCCCGGTGGCGGTGGCGATGGCAGCGATGCTGTCGGAAGGCAGGGACATGACGATCCTCCAGAAAGCACGACGCCCCAATCAAGGGGCGTCGTGTGGACAGGGTGAGCGGGGTCAGGCCTTCTTGCTGGCCGCCTCGATCTTCCGGGTAATGTACCACTGCTGCAGGATCGACAGGCAGTTGTTGACGATCCAGTACAGCACCAGACCGGCCGGGAACCACAGGAAGAAGAAGGTGAAGATGATCGGCATCATCTTCATGACCTTGGCCTGCATGGGATCCGGCGGTGCGGGGTTCAGCATCTGCTGCACCAGCATGGTACCGCCCATGATGATCGGCAGGATGAAGAAAGGATCCTTGGCCGACAGGTCGGTGATCCAGAACATCCAGGGCGACTGGCGCATCTCGACGCTTTCCAGCAGCACCCAGTACAGCGCCAGGAACACCGGCATCTGCACCACGATGGGCAGGCAGCCACCCAGGGGATTGATCTTCTCCTTGCGGTACAGCTCCATCATCGCCTGGGACATCTTCTGGCGATCGTCGCCATACTGTTCCTTCAGCGCCTGCAGTCGCGGGCCGACGGCACGCATGCGCGCCATGGAACGGTAGCTGGCGGCGGACAGCGGGAAGAACAGCATCTTGATGATGATGGTCAGGACGATGATCGACCAGCCCCAGTTACCCAGGATGCTGTGGATATGTTGCAGCAGCCAGAAGATCGGCTGGGCGATGAACCACAGGAAGCCGTAGTCGACCGTCAGTTCCAGGCCGTGGGACAGGGTCTTGAGGTGCTCCTGGATCTTCGGACCGGCATAGAGGGTCAGCGAGGTCTCGCCCTTGCCACCCGCCGGCACGCTGAACTGCGGACCGGTGAAGCCGACGATGTAGTTGCCCTGGGCATCCTTGCGGGTGGTGATCTGGTGCTGCTCATCCTTGTTCGGCACCCAGGCGGTGACGAAGTAGTGCTGCAGCCAACCCACCCAGCCGCCCTGCACGGATTCCTGCAGGCGGTTCTTGTCCATGTCGCTCATGGACACCTTGCGGTAGGGCTCGGCCGGGGTGCCGACCGCGGCGCCCAGGTAGGTGGACACGCCGGTGGCGGTGGTGGCCGAGGGATCGCCGCTCTTGTCACGCTTGAGCTGGGCGTAGAGCACGCCGTTCCAGGCGTTGGCGCTGTGGTTGTCGATCAGGTAGCTGACCTGGATCTGGTAGGCGTCCGGATTGATGCAGGTGATCTTCTTCTGCGCCTTCTCGGCGTCCGAACAATCGACCTTCAGGCCCCGGTGGAAGGTGAATCTCTTGGTGTAGTCCACGCCATTGGCCTGGTACTTGAGATCCACCACCAGTTGCGGCTGGCCATCGGCGAGCACGTAGCTGGACTGCGCCGAGGTGTACAGCGGACGACCGGCGCTGTTGGCGTCGGGTCCGTTGGCACCGGTCAGGCCGCTCTGGGCCAGATAGAGACGCTCGTTGCCGTTGTCGAACAGCATGAAGGGAACGTCGGGGTGGTCCTGGCGACGGGGGTACTGCACCAGTCCGAGCTGGACGATGTCACCACCGCGCGGATCGATGGCCAGATCCAGGACGTCGGTACGCACCTTGATGAGCGCGGTGCTCGGTTGGGCGGCCGAGTTGTCCACTGGCGCCGCGGCCTTGGCATCGGCCGGTACGTCGGTGGGCACGTTGGGGGTATCGCCCGGCAGGACGCTGGTCTGCGTCTTGGCCGTGGGCAGATCGGCCTGGCCGTAATCCTTGTTCCACTGGAAAACCAGGGTGTAGGACACGATCGCCAAGGCGGCAATGAGTAGCGGGCGCTTGATATCCATGTTTACTCGGCCATCGAAGAGGTCGGGGCTGGGTTCTTTGCGGGAGGAACGGGATCATATCCGCCTGAGTGCCAGGGATGGCACCGGCACAGTCGCCGTGTGGTCAGCCAGCCACCACGCAGCAGCCCGTGGCGCTCGATGGCTTCGAGGGCGTAACCGGAACAGGTCGGATAGAAACGACAGTGACTGGCCATCATGGGGCTGATGGCGTAACGGTAGAAGCGAATCAGCAGCAGGGCCGGTTTACGCATGAGCACCGTCGGGACTGTCGATTGGGTGGGCAACGGTCTTGCTCGCCTGGCGATTGAGACGTTTCCACAGTTGCAGCAGCTGATCGTGCAATTCGGGATTGTCGACTTCGCCAAGTCCCTTGCGGGCGACGAAGACCAGATCGAAGCTGCCCAGGCGGTCCTGATTCAGACGGAAGGAATCCCGGATGACCCGCTTGATGCGATTGCGCTCGACAGAAAGCTTGACGCTCTTCTTGCCGATGACCAGCCCGAGGCGGGAATGGTCGAGCCCATTGGCATGGGCGAGCAGCAGCAGGTGCTTGCCGGATGCCTTGTGGGTGGGAGAGTCAAAGACCGCTTGGAACTGTTGGGAGCTCAGTAAGCGCCTGTCCCGACCGAAACCCTGACTCACCACCTGACCGGGCAATCAGATCGCCAGACGCTTGCGGCCTTTGGCACGGCGACGGGACAGAACCTGACGGCCGTTCTTGGTTGCCATACGAGCACGGAAACCGTGGACACGGGCGCGCTTCAGGGTGCTGGGTTGGAAGGTGCGTTTCATGGACTTTTACCTAGGTGAAAGCGGCAAGGCATGAGTGCCCCGCGCAAAGAGACCGGCGATTCTAGAGAAAGCCTCGGTACAGGTCAATTTCCAACCAGCACCGGCTGACAGGAGACCAGGCAAATAAAATCAACAGGTCAGAAAGTTTTAAAAGACTGTTGAAGTGAATATGTATGGTGCAGCGGATTTCTGTGGATAGATCGTGCCAGGCCAGACGGGCTCTGACCGGAGCGGGGACGGAAAGTCTGTTTTCAACAGGTGCAGTTCGGGTGCTCTGCCTGCTGAGAGGCTGTGGATAAGCAAGGCGGTTACGCACAGCAGGATTATCCACAGCGAAAAGCCCCGGGATGTCCAGAGAGGTCAGACGGCGTTATCCACAGAGCTGACGGTCGTGCGTCCGCCCGTTGCCTTCGTGACGGCTATCTGTTGGGAAACTGCGCGGTCATGTGGATAACCTGGGTGGGGAGGGATACAATGGGCGTTTGCTCATGGCCCGTCCGGGCCGCTCCAGTTCTTGGGAGACGCT
>NZ_AP043688.1:0-59913 GCF_055393275.1 Pseudomonas sp. Pso3
CAGGTCGCACTGTTCCTCATGCTCGGTCGGTAGCGTGGGGGTGTCGTCTTCGTAGCAGGAGCGCGGGCGGCCATCCGCTTTGGCAGGCTTGGCCGGGCGCGGCCGCATATCAGCCGGCAGTTGCGCGGAGAGGTGAGCAGGAAGGGCGTCAGGCGACCAGCGTGCGCCCTTCTTCCGTTGTCGGGTGGGATCCAGCGGGGTGATGTTGCTCAACGGGTGCTCCTTGTGGCGAGTGGTGAGAGTCGCAGGCCTCGCGCGCTTCACGCGCAGAAGCGAAGCGCCCCAGCCGTTGGGGGGATGGCTGGTTGCGCTTCTCTGGCAGGGGTGGCCAGGCTACGAAAACGACGGGTGAATCAGGTTGGCGCCAGCGGATGACGGCATAGCCTTCCGCACTGACCTCGCAGTCAGGCGCTACACGGCTCCATTCCATTGCTGTCCTGGTTGGCCGGCAGGGGTTGCCGGTCGTCGATCGTCCAATGCTTGGGGTTGCGGTCGGCGTGCAAGAGGCGGATTCGATCGACGTGGGGCGTCAGTTCGTCCAGCACTTTGCGAAAGCCGGGGGTCGCGGCAAAGGTACGGTCGTCGAGCAGCTCGCCATGGGCGCGGGTGTCGACCAGGATGGCGAGGCAGCCCAGCGCAGCAGCCAGGTGCGGCACGCCGTCATCGGGGTCGCATTCCTCGCCCTCGAACCAGGCGAGTGCGTGGCGCATCAGCGCATCGATGTAGACCGATGCCCTGGCGCCGCCGGCGCGGAAGTTGAGGCCGCCGTATTTTTCTCGCCCGTTGAGCAAGGCGAGGCTACCCATGGCCGTCGCAGTAGACGGCCACAGGTGGAGCGGGAGCTTTCCGGAGGCGATGACATCCTTCGGATTGCTCGGTTTGTCGCAGGGTTGGGGGGTGGGCATGTTGATAGGTCCAGTTGGCGCTGGGGTTTAATTTGATTGCAAAACGCAGGCAATTTACCCGCGTTTTGCAGTCTATGCACTATCGGTTTGATACCTGTGTCACACAAGATTTTGCGGTACGTCAGACAATTGGCAAACCAGAACCCGGCGACGGGAATCAGATTCCCGATCAACGGTTGCTAAGCTAAGAATACATACGGCTCGTCCAACCTTTCGTCGGGTTCAGACCGCTCGACACCGAGTAATCCATAGACCCGCGCCAGCAGTTCAAGCTCCGTGCCAAACGCTTTTTCCCAGGCTTTCCGGCCGGCGTGATAGGCGACGCCATAGCCGCCGATCCGGTGGTGTGGAGCGCATAGCGGCAGCACGCGCAGGTTGCTCGAGCGCTGGCCGATGCCGGCACCGCTGCGGATGTGGTGGATTTCGGCGGGTGAGTCCTGGATCCCCAACGCCTGGCACACGATGCAGCCGAGGGCGGCCACCCGGGACAGGTAGCGCCGTTCCTCGGCCGAGGCGGATCCGCGGACGCTACTCATCGTACATACTCATCACGCGGCCACCGCGTGGCGTGCGCCCGCTGGCCCGGGGCGCCAGATCCTCGCCCGCCAGGTGGCCTATCTGCTCGACGGACAGGTTGTCGAAGCGGCTGAACTTGCCCTGGAATGCCAGGCGAGTCGTGCCCAGGGGGCCGTTGCGCTGCTTGCCGACGATGATTTCGCCCACGCCCTTGTACTCGGTGTCGGGGTGATACACCTCGTCGCGGTAGACGAACATGATCACGTCCGCGTCCTGCTCGATGGCGCCCGACTCACGCAGATCCGCGGGAATCGGCCGCTTGTTGGTGCGCTCTTCGCATTTGCGGGACAGCTGCGACAGCGCCACCACCGGACAGCCGAACTCTTTCGCCAGGGCCTTGAGGCCGCGGCTGATGGCCGACACCTCGTTGGTGCGGTTCTCGCTTCCGGCAATCTCCATCAGCTGCAGGTAGTCGACCATGATCAGGGCGATGTCCCCGTGCTCGCGCTCTACGCGCCGGCAGACGCTGCGCATGTGCGCCGGGCCAATAGCCGAGGTGTCGTCGATCACCAGGCGGTGCTGGAACTGGCTCATGGTGGCAGCAGCGGCAGTCAGCCGTGGCCAATCCTCGTCCTCGAGCCGCCCGGTCCGGACGCGCACCTGGTCGATGCGGCCGAGGCTGGCCAGCATCCGGTTGGCGATGGCATCCGCCGGCATTTCCAGGCTGAACACCACCACCGCCGACTCCACAGAGCGCACGGCGTTCTCCACCAGGTTCATGGCAAAGGTGGTCTTACCCATGGAGGGACGGCCAGCAACGATGATCAGGTCGTGATCCTGCAGCCCGCCGCCCAGTTGGGTATCCAGATCGGTGTATCCGGTGGTCAAGCCGGTACGCTCGTCAGGGTTGTTGAATTTCCGGTCGATCGTGTCGATGACGCTCGGCAGCAGCTCGCCCAGGGTCTTGCCCTTGTCGGCGCCACCCTTGCGCGCTCGGATGGCCAGCACCTGTTGCTCGGCCTCGTTGAGCACTTCCTCACTGGTCCGCCCTTGCGGATCCAGGGCGAGGTTGGCAGTGGCCTGGCCAGCCTGCAGAACCTGCCGCAGGGTGCTGCGCTCGCGGATGATTTCCGCATAGGCCCGGACGTTGGCAATGCTCGGCGTGTTTCGCACCAGGTCGGCCAGGTAGACGATGCCGCCTGTGATGTCGGATTTTCCAAGCACCTCGAGCCGCTCGGCGACGGTCACGGCGTCGACGGGCACCTGCTCGCTGACCAGGCCCGCGATCGCGCGATAGATCGCCTGGTGATCGGCGCGGTAAAAATCGCGCTCGGTGATGACTTCGCTCACACGGTCCCAGGCCTCGGCGCCCTGGTTGCCAGTCAGCATCAAACCACCGAGCACAGCTTGCTCGGCCTCGAGCGAATGCGCCGGCATCCGCAGATTTTCCCGGTCTGAGTGCTCGATCAGACGGGGCGGCCACTCTTCGCGACCAACGGGGGCGCCGGTCTCTTCAAAAAAGGGTTCACGTTCCATACGATTTCCCAGGGAACTTTTTCACTCTGAAATGGTCCCAACTAAGCGCGGATCCTGGTTGGCGCCGGAATCCGCGTGGCTGTAAGCCCACCGGGGGGTGGGTGTGTTATGCACTGGCTCGGTTCTCTTGCTGGTGCCCCTGGCCGGCATCAGGGCGTTTCTCGTCCTGGTGTCGTGCCATCACTGAGCGGAACACATGCCGCGTCAGCACGATTTCCAGGTTCGGCCGCACGTCCTCGCCGAGCCATTTCACGCGCCAGCCATCACGGGCAATCTTGGCGCAGTACGCAAAGAACCTCTGCCAGAACTCAATCCGTTGGGCGCGCACGTCTTCGTTCCAGCGTTCGGCGATCAGCGAGCGCAGCTTGTCGTCCAGAATCTGGACAGCGCCCAGGTTCGGCGCCCATTCGTGATAGGCCGCAACGATGTCGTCGTAGGGGGCGGGCACTTCGCCACGCTTCGCGATATTCCCGACCAGATACTCGAGCTTGATCGAGGTCCAGCCTCGCTCTGTCGCTAGCCCAACTGCATCGTCCAGGTCGTAGCCTGCTTGAGTAATCAATTCGAACGAGGCGCTGATTCTCTCCCACGCCGTCAGGCTCATGGTGGCGCCCTTCTTGGTCCGAACCTTGTGCCAGTCCTTGAAGGTTTGCACTCGTAGGCCGTCAGGCAGGCGCTTGAGCGCTTCCTTCAAACCGAAATTGTCACCTTCACCCGATTCAGGCGCGCCAGCGCCTACAGTGGTTTGTGTTGGTGTTTTCTTTGTCTGTTGTCTTTGGTTTGTATTGTTTGTTTTCTTTGTAACATTTGGGCTATCTGCCATAACCGAATTAGGCAGATTGCCAACATCGGATTTAGGCAAATTGCCCATATCAGATTCATGCAGGTTGCTAGGATCTGATTCCTGCAAATTGCCATCATCCGATTTGTGCAAATTGCTGGTATCGATTTCGGGGATAGTCAATAGCGCGTGGTCGTGGACGATCGTGTAGTACTTGGTGTGATTGTGCTCGCGCGCCTTGAGCTTGACGCTCTGCACTACGCCCAGCTGCTCGAGCCGTTTCAGGGTTCGCCGGATGGTGTCGGGCGACCAGAAGGGGAATTGCTCGCGCCAGCCCTCGATGCTGTTGTAGATCCAGCGGCGCCCCTCATGTTCGACGCCATAGGCGTTCGACCCAGCCAGCCAGAACTGCAGCTGCTGCAGCACGATGGCTTCGTTGAGGCCCAGCACGCACGCAAGCTCGACGTTCAGCGATAGCGGTCGCCGGTTCCATAGCAGGCTCATGATCAATTCCCCCCGGTGGTGCGGTGTTGCATTGTGATACCTCGATACTGCACGGGCGCTCGCCCGATCGATGACTCGGCGCTTCGTTTGCGTCGCCGATTATCCTGTATATTCATACAGGCTTTGACTCCAGTTCGGCCAGTCGTTTGCGCGCTTCGTCGATTTGTTCGCGGCGACGCGCATCCATGGCCAGCTCGACAAGGCGCTGGGATCCAGGCGGAACGAACTCGCCCCACTTGTGCAGGGCGGTGGTGCTGATCCGGATGAACGCTGCGGCTTCCTTCTTCGGAGCTCTGGTGTCGGCGAACAGGGCGAGGTAATCCGCGGTGCGGATCCTTCCCGCGTTCGGGTCCGGCGTGGTTTGTGACTCAGTGGACATACTGCGCTCCAGTGGTTGAGAGCCCGGATTAGAAACTTGATAGCGCGTCCTGTCAAACTTGTTGTGTGTCGTCATAACTAAGTTATTGACAGAGTGAATTAAAACATTAGAGTTTGCTCTGCCGGCCAATCCGGCCGGCGTCAAGGAGACAGACACATGCCCACCCCCCACGACCAGGTAGAGCCGCGCCAACGGCCTCGCCTGAACCCGGACCGCAAGGTCTCGGTCATGCCCCAGCAGTCGATCACCGACCTGGTGAACAGCCTCGAGGCGCTCGGTATCCGCACCGTCGCCGACCTCATGCGGGCACGGCGCACCCCTTGCCGTGAACCCGATGGACGCTGGCACGCCCAGCTGTAGCGCTTTCCCCGGCCGGCGCCCATGCCGGCCGGGCCGCTTCCCCCATGATTTCGAGGTTGTTCATGTTCAAGAAAGCCCAGCGCAAACAGGCCCGTCTGCGTCTCGCCCTGCAGGCGGCAGCCGGTGGTGGCAAGACAGAAAGCGCTCTGCGCCTGGCACGCGGCATCGTCGGCCCCCAGGGGCGGATCGCTGTCCTGGATACCGAGCACGGCAGTTCAGAGCTGTACTGCGACATCACCGATTTCGATGTCTGCCTGCTCAATCCCCCCTATACGCCCGAGCGCTACCAGGAGGTCATCCGCTTCGCCGAGCGCGAGTACGACATCCTGATCATCGACTCGCTGAGCCATGAGTGGATTGGTACCGGCGGGATCCTGGAGATTCACGCGGCCGAGACGAAGCGCCAGCCGCGCGGGAGCAACAGCTTCACCGCCTGGGCCAATGTCACCCCGCGGCACAACGCCCTGATCAACGCCATCCTGCAGAGTCCGCTGCACATCATCGCGACGATGCGGCAGAAGACCGACTTCGTGCTCGAGGACGACCGCAATGGCAAGAAAGTGCCGCGTAAAATCGGCATGGCACCCATCCAACGCGAAGGCCTGGAGTATGAGTTCACCGTGGTGCTGGACCTGGAGTCGCGCGACGGCGCCGGCGGCTGGGCGATCGCCACGAAGGATCGCACCAGGTTGTTTGCGGATCCGCGCCAGCTCAGTGAGGCCGATGGCCAGGCGCTGGCCAACTGGCTGGAGACAGGCGTATCCGTTGAAGACCAGATTCAGGCCGACAGCGAGCAGCTGCTGGCTACCCTGACGCAGGCGGCCGAGCAAGGGCTCGAGCCGTTCCGCGAGGCCTGGCGCGCCAACGCCGGGCCCGTTCGTGACCGAGTTGCGAACGACCACGAAGCGATGGGTCGCTTGCGATCCCTCACCAACCCCACCCCCCAGCAGTAGGAGCCATCCCAATGGCAAGAGGCGTCAACAAGGTCATCCTGGTCGGTAATGCCGGCGCAGATCCGGAAACCCGCTACAACAACGACAAGCCGATCACCACGGTATCGCTGGCCACCACCGAATCCTGGAAGGACAAGCAGACTGGCCAGCAGCAGGACCGCACCGAGTGGCACCGCGTGGTGTTCTTCGGGCGCCTGGCGGAAATCGCCGGCGAGTACATCCGCAAGGGATCCCAGGTCTACGTGGAGGGCACGCTGCGCACTCGCAAGTGGCAGGGCCAGGATGGGCAAGACCGCTACACAACCGAGATTGTGTGCGACATCAACGGCCAGATGCAGCTGCTCGGCGGACGTGGCCAAGGCCAGGGCGACGACCAGGAACAGCGCCAGCCGCGTCAACAGCGCGCGCCCCAGGGCCAGGCACGCCAGCAGCAGGGCAACCAGCCGCCTGCAGGTGGCGGCAATGAATACGATTCCTTCGACGACGACATTCCGTTCGATCGCATCCGCCACCCGCTGCTGTGCTGAGGGCCTGACCATGCTGAAACGACTTTTTGCCTGGCTGCGCGGCCCGCGCCAGCGGTTGGAATCCCGCGTGGAACCCACCCTGGACGCCCAAGGTGTGATGATCGTCGGCGGGCGACGTCCTGGCGCCACCACAGCGCTGGAACGCCGTAGGCGCGCTCTGGCGGCCTCTGGCGGCGAATCGCGCGTAATCCCTCGGGGCGGGCTCGATATGCGGCTACAGCGCTCCCAGGAGGCCCGTGCACGCGATTCTGACGACGGCCTGGCCTACCTTGCCGCTCAATACCACCCCTCGACATCCCCGGGTCTACGCCACCCCTCTGCGCTGGCCACGCCAGTCAGCACGGTCGACAACGATCCGGACACCAGGCGCCAGCCGGCCGCGGCCGAATGCCGGGTCACGTCTTTCGACTTCGGCTCTGGCGAAAGCTGGACACCGCGGAGTAGCGACGGTCCGTGTGACAGTCCGTCCTCGAGCAGCGACACCTCCAGTCCGACCAGCTCGGACTGATCCCCTCGCCGGGGCGCTCGCCCCGGCTTCTCACCGGCCCATACCACTCGTCCCACAATTTGCGACGCGCATCCCATTTGCTGCCGTTTTGCTATCAAAATAGCTGCAAAATGATCGTAATTTGATTTGCAAAAGGAAGCATTGGAGCCCTCCCATGCGCACACCACCCCCCGCGCCGCCCCGGTTCGAAGGTCGCCAAACCTCGGGCCAAGACATCGAAAACTACATCCGCATGTGCGCCCGAAAAGGCTTCGCCCGGGCCACGGTCGCCCGTGCGATGGGCTACAGCAAGCACCAGATGGCCAAGCTCTGCAGCGCCATGCCTGACATCGCCTGGCCGGAAAGATCGAACTGCAAAGTCCGCCAGCACATCGAGCAGCAGCGCCGCCTGCAGGGGTTCCCGACTCTGCAGCGCGGCCGCGCTGCGGCCCGGGATGCCCGGCGCGCCAGGGACAGCATCACCGTCCGCGGCGTGACTGGAACGCTATCGGAGTTGGCTGAGCATTTCGGCAGCACCGTGAGTCGCTCCAGGATCTGCCGCCGGCTCAAGGAAGCGGTGACTGATGACGAGCGCTATGCCGCCTTCACCGATCCGGCCAGCCGCCGGCGCTCGCTCACCGCCATGGAACGCAACGCACTCAAGGAAGCCGCGATGACCCCGAAAGATCCGCTCCAAATCTGGTCCGTCTACTTCGACACGCCCGACTTTCCCGGGCAGCACGTCGTGCGCCAGGTCGAACTGGTGGACGAGGATCCAGTGCCTACGGGCGTCGCCTACGTGGCGGACACCTTGGAGCAGATCCGCCAGCACATGCCGGCAGGCCTCGCTCGTCTGAGCCGCACCCCGAACGATGTCCCGACGCTGGTGGAGTGCTGGCTAGGCTAGTGGCTCGGTCTGGTGCGGGTGTTGCCCAGGGTCTTGGCCAGGTGGCTATCGGGATACCTGGGCGGTAGGTGGCCGAGATTCAGCGACGCCATGCCGAGCTTCTCGCGTAGCTTCCTGTTCTCGGCGATCAGCTGGTGGACCATGGTCAACAGGCCATTGGCATGCAGCTGGGCGTCTTCCAGCTCGCGCTGCATCTTGCCCATTCGGGCGGATCTGTTCAGCAGGGCGATGCGCAGCAGTTCGACCTCACCAGGTGGGCCGTAGCCGAGCATGTCGTTCTTGCCGTCCGGTAGATCCGGGCTTGTGTGGTCGATATACATAGCGCAGTCCCGTGCTATTACTGTCTATATGTACAGTATAATATTAGAAAGTTCCCTCTATATATAAGGAAGGGTATGGGCAGGATCGCGGCAGAGGTCGGGCGGTATCGATCGCCGGCCTGGCAGGACGGCTACCTGGTCGCAATGGGCGGCATGGGCGAGTCCTGTCCATTCCCCGATAACAGTGTCCAGGCGATCGACTGGGAGGATGGTCACCGCGAAGCCATGACAACCCTGCGCCTGCTGCTCGATACGTGATTGGTAAGCTAGGCAGTTCTGCCTAATATGCACACTAGGCAGAACTGCCTATCGCTTGGAGTACCATGGACAACAGAACTCGCTTCCGCCAGCTGCTGGAAACCTATTCGATCACGCAGGGCCAGGCCGCTGAAATGATCGCGTTCCGGACGAAGCGGCCATGCTCAATCCGGACCGTTCGTGCCTGGCTGGCCGATCGGGAAGCCAAGACAGCGCTCGGATGTCCTGACTGGGCGCTGGAAGCCCTGGCATTCATGATTCACCAGATCGAGCGCTACAACGCCCAGCGCGAGGCGGAAGAGCAAGCCAAAGAGGCCAAGCGGCTGGGCGTGACGCTGGATACTTGAGACCTGCCCTATACGGGCACCCCCGCTGGCGCCGCCGGCACATACCCGAGGTGAAACCATGCAGATGCACGAAGCTCAGCAGTTGAAAGAAGTCTATCGCGTTGAGGATGCGCAAGAGGCGCTGGACCAGGGCTGGACGTTGCTCACCGTATTCGCAGCCGCATTGAATCCATCCTTGGACGGCCAGGTTCCGGCACAAGCTCGGGTCTACGTCATGGGCCGCAGGAAAGAGAAGGCACCGATGAGTATCAATCCGGATCTGCTACGCAAAATGAGCGAGTAAGGTACGCGCCCTGACGTGGAATCTGCGTCCGGGCGCCCTGCCCGGCTTGGGCTCGACTTCGCATAATACCGATTATGTTAAAGGAGCCCATTCGTACCTGTCCCGCCAGGCTTTCGGGTCAGTTTTTCGGGAGAGTCACGCGGATGGGTGAAGCAAGAGGTACAGCAGGAGGGATGGAAACGATGACACAAGACACCACAACCGGCAAGCCGGCCCGCTACGGCTACCTTGTCTGTGCTCGCTTGGATAACAGCGGCGTGATGCCGCTTAGCATCTTCGAGAACCAGGAGCTCGCGGAGGAAAAAGCCGCCCAGCATCGTGCGTACCACCAGCAAGTCCCCGGCATGGGCAATCCGCGCGATCTTGACCTGCAAAGCGCTCTGGCAAGTGGTACAGCGCTGGAAACATGGCGAGAAGGTCACCCGGTCAGCCGGAAGCACATAATGGCTATCACCGGCTTTGAAGTAATCGAGTTGCCCTGGGTCGACTCTGCCACCCTAGGCACGCCGGCATGAGCGCCGCCACCGTCGCGCCTGGCGATCCGGTCTACGTGGTGTCCGCCGAATTCGACACCCATCTGCAGCTGGTTGGCTGGCATTCGGACCAGGCCGAGGCCGCCCGGATCTGCGCGGCCATGCAGGCGCACCACGACCAGAAGCCCGAGCAACCCGAGTGGCTGAACGTCGGCCCGGTCGAACTGCAGGCGGCTCGCAACGCCCTGACCGCGTGGGTAGCACTGCATCCGTGCGGCATCGATGCCGAGCGCTGCCGCGGCTTCACCGTGGGCCCGGTCGAATGGCTGGATGTCTCAGCCTGGGGGATGCCGGTATGAGCGAAGCAACCGCGGCCGCCGGCGCCGTCTGGCTGGTGATCGGCACGACCGATTACGAGCCCCACACCCTGCTCCAGGTCTACCTGGACGAAAATCGCGCTAATGGTTGGTGTACAGAGCTGCAGGCCTATCACGGCACACACCCGGGCTGGTGGGCCGCTGATGCGACCGATGCCGAGCGGGACGAGGCCTATGACCGGCTCGATGCCTGGCGCAAGGCGCACCCTGCTGGCGAAGTCGCCGCCGGCTGCATGGGCTTCGACGTGCTGCAGCTGCCCCTGGCTGATTCCCCTGCCCTGCTCGGCTATGCCAATGCTCGAGCACTGGCGCACTTCCAGGGTGGTCAGGCCACCAGCGTGGAGGTCGTGCGGGATCAAGAAACCCTCTGGCGCAGTCGTTCGCGCTACGGCGACCCGGTAGCGGTCTATCTAAAGACCTAGTTAGAGACCGGTTTAGAGTGCTAATATATGTGCTCTGTTTCACCCTCAAGGCGAACGCCATGCAAGAGATCCACGCCCACTACGTCGCATCCGTGACCGAGTTGAAGAAGAACCCCATGGGTACCGTCGCGTCGGCCGATGGCCAGGCGGTTGCCATCCTGAATCGCAACGTTGCCGCGTTCTACTGCGTCCCGGCCGATCGCTATGAGGCGATGCTCGAGCGCCTGGACGACCTGGAGTTGATCGAGGAAACCCGCGCGGCGCTGGCCGATGGTGAGGCACCGGTAGCGATGTCCATTGCTGACCTGCGCCGCGGCGTCGTCGATAAGGTCTCTACTCGGTGACCTATTCGCTCGAATGGCACCCCAAGGCGCTGCGCGCCTTCCAGAAGCTCGGCGCCGACGTGCGTGGCCAGCTGCTGGACAAGCTCGAGCAGCGCCTTGCAGATCCGCGGGTACCGGCCGCTAAACTCAGTGGCCTGCCCGACTGCTACAAAATCAAGCTACGCTCCGCCGGCTACCGCCTGGCCTACCAGGTGATCGATCAGCGCCTGGTGGTCTACGTGCTGACGGTTGGGCGTCGCGATGATGCCAAGACCTACGGCGCGGCTCACGACCGCACCCAGGAGTAACTCCCCTACCCTTTCCACCGGCGCGCCAACGCCATCACTACAAGGCAACCCCCCTATGCCCAGCAAGTACCAGTACACCCACTTCCACACCCCCCTGAGCATTCAGGAGGGCATCCTCGAGTTCGCAGACGATCCGCGCGCCCTGGATGACCTCTACATCGAGCAGCGCACCCGCCGGCGCCTGCCGGGCGAGGTGGTCCTGGCCATGGGCCAGGCGCTGCGCGACCAGGGCTTCACCGTGGTCCCTGCCTGCGACAACCACGACGAGAAAGGCCTGTGCCTGGGCCACCCGGTCCCGATGGAGGTACCCGCGACAACGGGCGAGCCCGCCGACCACCTGCAGGCCTACGCCAACTACGTCATCGACGCCGTGCACGACTTCGAGAAGGCCTATCTGAGCGTGCAGCGCCTGCAGGCGGCGAACCTGGACGCGCTGTCGATCACCGCCGCCCGGGCCCGACTCAAGGAAGCCACTGCCGCCCTCGCCCTGGACTTCGAGACCTTCGCCGCCAGGCAGCAGGTAGCCCAGGACCTGGACGCCGCCATGTGCCTGCCTGTGAAGGACGCCACCGCCGCGGCTTGAGGATCCACCCGCTGCGCGTCCACCCCCCGGGGCGCGCGGCTACCCTCCCCTCCCCCTTGGAGTCTCACGATGACCGCGCCAACGATCATCCGCGACCTGGACGAGGCGACTCGTCTGCAGGATTACCAGGTAGGCCCCTACCGTCTCACTCCGCCACCAGGTGCATCGCATCGGGTCGGTACCGTCTCGTTCGAGATCCACGCGCCCACGCCAGAAGGCGGCACCTGCCTGGTGGGCAAGCTGTTCTGTGACCAGGACCGGACCGGCCCGGGCCGCTGGACCTATTCCGCCATGCAGCCATGGCCTGCGCTGCAGTACGGCGAGAGCCAGGCACTGGGCGAACGTCGCACGGCCGAGGTGCTGCTGCAGCTGTTCCCGCTGCGAGCGAAAGAGGATCCAGCGCCGGACATCATCCTGCGCGATAGCCCGAGCGCCCGGTACTGGCGCGGCTGGAACGTCAGGCCGGCGCGCGGTGTTCGCTAGGATGCTCTGGTTGGTGCTGCTGGCGTCGCTGGTGGCCCTGCTGGGCTGTCCGGTGGCGCTGCGGCCGCCGGTCGCGGAAGAATCGCGGCCTCACGTGCCAGCGGTCCCTGCGGTGGTGCGCGGTAAGGTGCCCCTGTTCCAGGTGGCGCCTATCGAATCGCGACGGCCAGCTGCACCCGCTGGCCAGTCGGAGGTGACGTTCTACTTCTAGTAGCGCTCTTGCTCGCGCTTCTTGCGGTTGTGGTCGTTGATAAACATCCGCATGGCCATGGTCAGCACGGCATTGCGGCTGATGCACAAGTCCGCTACCACCTCGTCGAACTCGTCCAGTAGATCCGGATCGATGACGGGCGACAGCTTGCGCTTCTTTCCGGTGAGCTTGAATTCCCGCTCAGGTGCCTGCTCGACAGGCGCCTTGTGATCTGGCGCGGCCGAAATGAAGTTGCGTGCAGTAGCCGGATCCATGGGTGCGTTGCCGGTCTGCGCGGTCTTGGTTTCGTCCTTGGGTAACCTCTGGATTCTACTCATGGTCAAACCTCAATATGCAGTTGGAGCGCTCTAGGGCGGCGCTCTTAATTCTTGATCGACACCACGTTACCGGTCTGCTCGCCGTAGACCTCGGTAATCAGGTTTTTCAGCTCGAGGATGGCCTTGGGGTCGGCCTGGTTGCGGTGCAACTCGTCGACGCACAGACCTGCAGACGCAGCAGCGGCGAAGGCCTTGCGGCGCACGAACTGCGACTTGAGCACTTCCAGGCAGGCGTATTCTTCGGCGTGCCGGCGGGCGTCGATGTTCATTTCGCGATTGAGCCCGGGCTCAGCGCAGTTCAGGAAGACCAAGGCGCGCAGTTGCTGCTCGCGGCGATCCTCGTTGGCCTTGTCCACCAGCACGGCGGTCTGCTCGAGCGCCCAGGCGTCGAAAGAACTTGGCAGCAGCGGGCTCAGCAGGGTGTCGCAGACGGCCAGGGCACCACGCAGGGCGCTGGAGTCACGCGCGCCGGCGTCGATGATCACCTCGTCATACAGCGGCGCCTGCAGCAGCACCTGCTCATACAGCTGGTCGCCATCGACGAAGTGGGCCAGGGCCACCAGGGCGTCAGCCCGATGGTGACGGCGCACGGCCATGGCATTGAGTGCGGTCTGTTGGGTGTCGCCATCTACCAGCAGCACACGCTTTCCGTACAACGCTAATCGAACAGCTAAATTGATGCTTGTGGTTGACTTGCCTACACCGCCCTTGGTGTTGGCAACTGTGGTAATGCCCATTGTTTTGCCCTCTTTTAACCTGCGAAATGCTATCAAAACGCGGGTAATTTAATTGTACTTTCTACCGTACATCCTTCTACTACCTACCGGATAAAAAGTTCCTTTTATGTGCTCAGCGTCCCTCTTGCGCGACGGGAGGCAGTGACACGAGCCTCGGCCGGCACCCTCCCCCACGGACGCCCGGCATGAAACACACCTACCCTTACGCTTCGCTTATGGCCGCCTTGAGCAGGTGCGGCGAATGAGCGCAGCGCTGGCTTTGACTCCCCTCCCCGCCCACTTCGAAGGCCGCGCCGTCACCACGTTCGACTACCAGGCATCGCGCGCGCTGGGCGGATCCTACTGGCGTGTGCTCGAGCCGCTCACCTTGGTGCTCGATGCGCAGCGATCGCAGTGGGTGACGGTCCCGGCCGGCTATCTCACCGATGGCGCCAGCGTGCCGCGCATGTTCTGGTCGGTGGTCGACCGCTGGGACTGGTACGCGGCGGCGGTGATCGTCCACGACCTGCTCTGTGAGTACCTCACGGTGATGACGCCGGCGGGTCTGGTACCGATCACCCGGCAGCGCTGCGACCAGATCCTGGACATTGCTCTGGCGGCGCTCGAGCGCGAAATGGGATTCGCCGACACGCCCACCAGCCAGCGGCGAACCATCACCCACGGCGTCGGCCTGTACCGCGAGGTCAGCGGTGTCGACCGGCCGACGAATACCGCGGTGAAAAGGCGCCTTGAATCGAACTGGCCAGTTTCATTATAGGTTTCGCCTGCAATGCAACCGCATTGCACCAGCAATGTGCAATCAAATTGACTGCATAACACTATTAGGAGATTCCTATGAGCATCAGCTCTGTAACCGCCAGCGTCACCGAAGCCATCCAGCTGGTAAAGGCGCTGGCCACCCTGGTCAGCACGGTCCGGCAGATGCTCGGCCTGCAGCCGGGTGAGTCAGTCGTGGATGCCGTGAACAAGCTCACCGATGAAGCGGCCGCGGCAGCGGCGGCTGTGGCGACCGTTCAGAAGTAGCCAGCAACCGGCCAGCAACTTGCGCGCGTATTGATCTTGTTTTGCAATCAATACGCTACCAAAATGCGGGCGGTTTCACACACTCACCCCCCATGAGGAAATGCCATGTCCCTGTTCGGCATGTTCAAGAAGAAGGCCGGCGCCGCCAACGTCGAGCTGAAAAAGATCGAAAATCGCGACCTGATGCAGGCCATCGTCGGCGTCCTGGTGCTGGTCGCCTACGCCGATGGCGAGTGCAGCAAGGACGAGCTCAACAACGCTGAGCGCCTGATTCGCGCCAACGATCAGCTGCAGCACTTCGGTAGCGAAATCACCACCACGATGGGCCGCTACGTCGAGTACATGGAAGCGAGCCCGCGCCTGGGCGAGTTGAAGATCATGCGCGAGGTGTCCGACATCAAGGCGAACCAGGCCGACGCCGAAGAGGTGTTCGTGAACGCCATCGCCATCGCCGAGGCCGAGGGCGGCGTCGATGACAAGGAGCGCGCCATGCTGGTCAAGATCGGCCGCGAACTGGGCCTGCGCCTGCAAGACTTCGGTCTCGAGGGCTGACCAATGCGAGCATGGGTATCTGCACGTCTAGGGCGCTCTCTGCTCTTCCTGGCGGCCGTTGCAGTAGCGCTAGCTACCCTGGGTAGCTTCATGCTCGGTCTGTTCGGCCACATCCTGGGCGCGGTCAAGGATCTGCTGATGGTGGCGCTGTTGGCCATCTTTCTGCTGTGGGCACTGTGCTGGCCGCTCAACCGGAAAGGGAAGGGCGGTAGCTTCAAGGCCTGACCGCACCGCAACGAAAAAGCCCGGCACTTGGCCGGGCTTTTTCATGCCTGGACTACTTAGCTCGCCGTCGCCGCCGATTCGTCCACTTGGTCGGCCGGGGCCGCGTCCTGGGCGGGTTCCGTGGTGGACGCCGCTGGCCAGGTCAGCCGCGGTAGCTCGCCTAGGAAGGTCTCAAGTTCGGGCACGGGCCGCTTGCCGGCTTCGACCTCGGCGAGCGTGTCATAGCAGTACCGCCAGCAGGCATCACGGAAATCGACGCCCGCCTGGCCCTCTGCCGCGAACGTGGCGTCGGTGCTGGTAGCGTAGGTACAAAGGCTCAGGATCCCATCGTAACGACGGTGCTGGGCCTGGCGATCCATGTAGCCGGACACGGCCTGGATGACCTTGGCCTTGAGGTCAAGCAGCGCCGCGGCCGCTTTGGTTTCAGCTGTCACCAGCTGGGACAGGTCAAGGTTGCTCACCAATCACCTCGGATTCTACAGGGGCCTGTTCGGGCGTCAGGGGCAGGTCAGGAATAGACTCGATCTCTTCCGCGATAGGCGCCGGCGGTGCGGGCAGCACCAGGACACCGTCAGCTGGATCGATTAGCGGGTCAGGGTCGAAGTGATAGCCCAAGGGAGTTGGGCCGTAGGGCAGCCACAGCGTCAGCGACAGCACGCCGTCGACCCGGGAGACATCACCTCGGACGAACTCGCTGGGTACCCCGGTGTCGGGCAGGGTTGCCCCCTCGGGAATGACCGAGAAGTCGAATACTTCCCCGTTTATGGTAAGGGCATCGCCCGCCTTCTCGACGGTCAGGGGCGCGTCACCGCGCGAGGGGGAGAACTTGATTATCACGCGAACCACCTTCCTACTGCGCGCGTTGAAAGGCGCGTGTTTGCGGTGTAGCTGGACCAGGTCCAGGGCAACAGATCGACGCTCGACAAGGTGGAGACACCCGGGTCATTGCCCAGGCCTGGCAGGGCAAGGTTCTGGTTTGGCTTGGCCGTGAACGTCACGGTCGGATTCGGGCCGACAAAGGCAGCCGGATACGTCCATTTGTAGATGCCGTAATAGCCATTTCCGAAGGCATTGGTATAGGCGACCGAGGTGTCCAGCGTCAGAAAGCATTCCTGCGTCCCATCGGCCCAGCGGGTGTATTCCCCGTTCGCATTGCTGCCACGCTCGATGATGGCGCCGGTAGGCGCCTTGTTGCTCTGCGATACCGTCCCCACGATGCTCTGCTGCGTGAAGACTTCCTGCCATGCCCCCCAGGCGGTGCTGGAGCTGTACGGCTGGATCCACATGCGGCCACCGCGGATAAACATGCGGTTGTACGCCGGTCCGCCCGATAGATCGGGGTAGCCAGCCATCACAAGCAGCGTGCCGTACTGGTTCGTCGTGGTACCGAACGCGGGGATAGACAGGCCATCGGTACCGCCCCGGGCCAGCCCCATCGACAGGCCCTTGTTGATGACCGTGGTAGGCGTACCTTTTTCGTAGGTGTTGCCGCGCAGATCCGCGGAGACGCCCAGGCCCGTGAGGCCCAGGGTAGCCATCATGCTGGCCAGATCCGTGTTGGCGATCACCGAGCGGCCCAGGGCGCTTAGGTTGGTGGTACCGGCAGAACTGGCACCCGTGAAGACGGCAATCTGGTCTGCAGCCACGGTGCCGATGGTGGCCAGCGCGGCGATCGCCTTGGATCCGCCGGTGAGTACTTCAATCCAGCTGTCCCAGGTAGTGCTGGTCTTCATGGCCTGGAACCACATCCGGCCCGATCGGAAGTAGATCCGGTTATAGGCCGGGCCGATCGAGCTGTCATTCCACTGGGCATTGACGATCAGCGAACCGTATTCGTCGGTACCGAAGCCGGGAATGCCCACGCCATCGCTGCCCGCCCGGGCCAGGCCGGTGGTCATGCCGGTGTTGAAGACATCTTGAGGTGTACCGCGCTCAAAGATGGTGTTGCGCAGGTCGTTGATGGCGCCCAGGCCAGTAGACGACAGGCGCTGTGTCATGGCGGCGGCCACCATGGCGACCAATTCCTCGAGGCTCATACGGGCGAGGTCGCCGAGCATCGAGTTCAACGGCACCTGGTTGGGAGATACGCCGATCAGGAGGCTATCGCTCATGCGGAAAGGGCCTGCAGTTCAGAGTTGGTGAGGCGCTTGGGGAAGTAGCGCAGATGGCGAAGACAGCCGTTGAGAGGGCGGTCGCCGGCGTTGCGGTTGCCCAGGCGAAGCGCGGCCGGCTGAGGCATCGTTGCCGAGTTGGCCGTGAGCACTCCTTGGCCGTTCAGGGACATTGCGAAGTCCTGGGCGGTGAAGGCGTGCGCCGCGCGCTGGGGACCGGTAGGGACGCGGTTGGTCTCCTGTTGGTGCAGGGTGGCGCCATTTGCCGTGGCGAACATGCCTACCTGGCCATTGGAGTCGTAGACATTCAGCAGGCCCGCGGGCCCTTCCAGGCTCCAGGGGTATTTGGACTGGCCGGAGGCCTGCGTCGTCCAGCTGGCGGCTATGGTGCCTTCCTGGAAGTTGTACCAGCCGGTCAGCGGCAGGGTGATGGTTTCCCACTCCCGCATTACGGTCGCCGAGGTCACCGAGTCGGCCGCCCGGGTTACGGCGTCGGTCGTGGTCGCGATATAGCTGGTGGCGTAGTAACCAGCTTCCAGCTGGGCGCCCCACACGGCGATGTTGCCGGTGGCCGACGACTCGAAGATGTCCTTGAGCGTGGCGGCCCAGGCGGGGCGAATTTCCAGGTTGGCGTTGGTGTTGCCGCTGCCGTTGTCGATCAGGGTGATGCTCACACGCCACCAGCCGCCGCCGACCGATTGCACCAGGTAGCGGAAGCCGGCGACACCACCGCGCCAGATGGCCGCGCCGTTGGCCAGGTTGACGATGACCTCGCCCACGACGGACGTGGCACCGGAAAGGGTCAGGCGCAGCGAGGCGATGCTGGAGGTTCCGGCTTTCATGAACAGGCTGGCCGTCTGGCCGCCCGTGCTCGAGGAAATGGCCAGGCCTTGCTGCAGGCCCTGGATCTCATTCGTCACGCTATCGGTGATGGTCGCCGCGTTCTTGGTGCCATCCGGGGAAATGGTGGTGTTGTCGACCGCCTGGGCGGATCCGCCGGCGCCGGACACCCACTTTTCATGGTTGAACGTCTGGCTGGCCAGCACCACGTTGGTGGCGGCGCTCTCGACCACCAGGCCCGCCGGCGCCCAGCGCTGGCCATCGAAGCCGTAGGCCTGGCGCGCGACGCCGGCGGCCGCGGTGCGCAGCACGCCGCCCTGGTCGAAGTAGGTGGCCACGGAGGTCCGGGCCGTCACGGTCTCACTGGAAGGGATGTAGCTGGTCAGGAAGTTGCCGGCTTCGACCTGGGCGCCCCAAAAGAATGCGCCGCTCATGGCATCCCCGTTGTAGGAGACGGCGCCCGTGGCATCGGTCAGATACAGCACGCAGCTGGCGATGTTGGCCGACGTAGACGCGGCGATCATCCAAATGCGGTACCAGCCGCCGCCGACTGGGGTGATGCCTACCAGCGGACTGCCTTGCGCGACGTTGGCGACGCCGGTGACCAAGTTGAAGGCGGCACGCTGGGGCGTCGAGAAGGCCGCGCCGTTGAACGCCAGCTGCACGATCGTCCGCTCGGCCGCCTTGACGTAGACCGAAAAGGCGTAGGTCCAGCCGCTGTTGAAACTGATGTTCTGCGACAGCTGGTGCGTGCTGCCGCCGGAGTTATCCTCGATCAGCTTGCTGGCGCCAAAGCCGCCATCGGGGGATGCCCCCATGCGCGGCAGAGCCGTGGCGCGGACGCCGATCCAGGTGCGGGTCAGATCCTGGGTGGCGGTCAGCAAGTTGGTCCGGGATTCTTCAATCAGCAGACCCTGGCGAGCGCCGGTGATGGGGTCGTGTTCAAACCGCGGCTGGTTGGCAGGCACTACGCGCAACTTGCCGTCAGGGCCGTAGCAGGTGGCGACGCTCAGGCGGGCAAAGCTCGCCCGGCCGTCCAAGCTCTTGCGGTTGAGGAAGTCCAGCAGCAGGGTAGGCATCACCACTGGCTGGGCGTCGATGGTGGGGGCGACCGCCGAGGCGACCAGGTAGTCCCCCGGCGGCAGCTGCTTGAGCTCGCCGCCGTCCAGGGTCAGAGGGCGACGGGCGACCATTACAGAATTACCGCGTCGGCGTCATTGGTGACCAGCTCGGTGGCCGACTTGGCGATGCCCAGGTACTGGCTCACCTTGCCGACGCCCTGGTTCGCGGCCAGGGTCTCGTCGAGCGCCGGCGTGATGACCCCGCCCGCGGTGCCAAGGAAGTACTCGACGCCCGGGGTGAGGCCTGTCAGGGCCGAGTTCACGGCGTCCATTGGGTAGGCGTTGCCGGTTGCGGCGTCCGCTACCGCCTCGAGCACGAAGCCATGCGCTACCCGGCCGTTGCTGTTGTCGGCCAGGCGCATTTTCAGGCTGCTGCCGTCCTGGTAGAAGTTCACGAACTTGCCCGCGCCGATCGCGCCGCTGGCCACCAGAGGCTGCGTGTTGGCGCCGATGCCCACGGGCATAACGCTGTTGTCGAGCCGGCCGTTGTCGCCGAGCGCCACCAGGTCGCCGGCGTTGCTGCTGCCGGCGCTGATGACGACACCGGCGATTTGCTGCAGGTGGCCGCCTACCATGCGGAGAAAACGTTTAGCACCCATGTGTGTTTCCTATGCCAATTCGATTGGCTGACTGGGGTTGAGAAGGATGCGGGTGGGGGAGAGCGCACTGCCTACCTGGAGCAGAAAGCCCTCGGTCGGCGGCTGCTGTGTCAGTGCGCCCGCTGCGCCCAGCCACAGGGGCCCAGGCGTCCAGGACCAATGGAGGTCATCCACCGGGCCGGACATCTGAAGGTTCACCTGGTCGCCGATCGCGCCTGCTGAGAGGGCAAGGCCGGCGGCCAGGTAGATATGGCTGGCGTCCTGGTAGTCCAGGGGGAAGACCTGGCCACCCAGCTCGTAGCAGAAGCGCAGGGCGCTCAGGGAGACGCCAGCAGGGCGGGCGAAGGCTGCAGCGCCTGCAGGCCCCATAGGGCCCGGAGCGCCGCGATACCCGTGACCGAGTACCAACATGCTGGTTGGCAGCTGTTCGTTGCGCTGGCGCGGCGCTGGGGCCGGATCCATGCGGCCCTGGTAGACGGCCGTGGTGCCATCGCGCAGCGCCAGCACCTGGCGCCGTGGGCGCAGGATCAGCGATTGGACAGCCATGGTCAGAGACTCGCCGTGATCGAGCCGCTGGCGATCGGGTAGACGCGGCCAGCATCGAGGGGGTCGAACAGCTCGAGGTCATAGACGCCCTGGCGCCAGGTGATGGCCTTCGTCTGCAGGGCACTCAGGGCGAGGATGATCGACGCGGTATCGGTCTCCACGCGCACGCCGCCCTCGGTGCTCGAGTAGCTGGCCAGCACCTCGCCGCCGGCGAGCTTGCGCACCAGCAGCCTGGCGCCCAGGCCCGTCAGATCGTCAGGCTTGTAGTAGCGGATCACCGCCGCGGCGCCGGCGAAGGCCTTGAGGCCCAGGCCATTCACGCCTGGCAGGCGGAGCGTGCGCGGATCCACCACGTCCGCCAGGTAGCAGTCGCCCGGGTCGTCCTCGGGACTGTTGAGTTCGGCGGGCGCCTGCAGCTGCTCGATCCGGAACGGCCAATCGCGGGTAAGGCCGTGCTCAGGAACGGTCAGCGTCACCGGCGCCGTCTTGCTGATGGCCTCGATCGCGCGCAGCACCGGCACCGCGGTACCGATCCGGAACACGAATTCGAAGGTGTGGCCCAGGGGGATGGCCAGGGCTTGAGTGCAGGACATAACGACACCCGGGTTGCAGGAAGTGGCCGCGAGGGTATGTCACTTGCCGGCGTCGTCAATGCTGGTGCTCAGATAGCAGAAAGCCCGCAATTAGCGGGCAATCTGATAGCAATATGATCGCTATTTGCTGGTTATTGGAATGCCTCCCGGGCGCGGGTGGCCACGCGCTCGGCGATGCGATTCTCCCGGCGCTGCAGCTCGTCCAGGCGGTCGCGCTTTTGCTCGGCGTCCAGGGTGGTGCTGCGCATGACCTGCTCACGCTGGGCGCGGATGTTGCCCAGCTGCTGGCGGGCCAGGCCCAGGGCGCCACGCTGGCGCAGCTTGTCGCGGTTGTCCTCGAGCAACTCCCGGGCGTCGCCCACGCGGCCCTCTTGGCGCCAGGCGCGGGCGGTGCGATAGATTTCGTCCGCCTCATGCACCATATCGTACAGATCCGTCTGGTACTGGGTGCTGCCCGGGCTCGAGCCCTTGTAGATGACCGACAGCAGCGGCACCTGGCGGGCGGTGAGGGCAGGGCGCTCGCCGTCCTGGAACTGCTGGGCCACCAGGTCGCTGGCGCCCAGCACGTAGGCGCCGAGGGTACCGGTGTAGCCCTTGACCAGGTAGTCGATCTGCTTGGGCGACAGGCCCAGGGTCGGGCCGGTCAGTTGGCCCAGGGCCTTGGCCACCTCGCTGGTGCGCGAGTCATAGCGCGCAGCGGAGAGCTTGCCCTCGTCGGCCAGCGACTCGATCGGGGTACCGAAGTACAGCGACTTGTTGGCCTGGATGTCCCGGATCGGCATGTAGAACTGTGGGATCGGGTTGAATGCCAGCGTCGACACCACGCCGCGAGCGATCGCGCCCTGCAGCTGGGCGCCGTCCTGGTTACCGGCGGTGACGTTGAGCAGGCGCTCGGGGAGGGTGCCGAACAGCAGGCCCAGCTCGAAGGGTTTCGGGATCCGGATGGGCTCCACCTGGTCGGCGCTGAACCAGAAGTGCCAATTCGCATCCTTGTCCCATTCCTGCAGGGCCTTGTAACGATCGTCGTCGCCGTTGAGAGCCGCCAGGATCAGTGAGAAGGCCGCCAGCATCCCGGCTTTCATCACGACCTGGCGCAGTACCTGGCCCTTGTCGTCCCGGTAGCTGCGACCGAGCTTGCCCAGGCCCTGCAGGCGGGCGTTCAGGAACGGCACCACGTCGGTCAGCCACTGCAGGGCGACGAAGTTGCCGCGCATCGAGAAGTCCATCAGGTCCTTGGCCTCGAAGGCCGCCAGGCGCCGCGACTTGCCCGCCTCGAGGGCGCGCTTGTAGGTGGCCAGCCGGTTGGCGTTCTCGATCCGCTCGCCGATTTCCCGGTATTTCTCCCAGCCCTTGGCCAGGGCATCGCCCAGCTTGCCGCTGGTGCTGGCCAGGCTGGCCAGATAGCTGTCCTGCTGCGCCTTGGTCAGGCCCTTGGCCTTGAGGGCCCGGCGGATCGATTCGGCCGCGGCCTCTGGATCCGCGGCGTTCGCATAGCCGCCGGCGAAGGAGGCGCCGCCGAACATCAGGTCGCGATAGTCGGCGTCCTTGGCGAAGGCCGCGCGCAGGCCTTTCACCGAGTCGATGCCGAGCTTGAACTTGTCCGGGTTGGTGATCCAGGCCTGCGCCGAGTCGCGCAGGAAGTTGCGCAGCATGAAGTCCGGGGCGGCGGTCACGCCGGTGGTGAGCAGGCGCTTGAACTTGCGGCCCAGGGTGGTGACTGGATCCTTGAAGTACATGCCGCTCATGGCGGTGACGGCGCGTAGCAGGGCCTTGTCCTTGACCTTGAAGTACTCGTCCTTGCCGTCGCGCTGCACCCGAATGATGTCGTCGCGATCGCGCGCAAAGCCCACGCCCTGTGCCCGGGCCGGTGCGCCCGGGTTGGGCTCGGCTTCCAGGTAAGGGGTGTCCTTGAGGTTGTCCACCACGTCCAGGAGCGCACGGTTTTTCAGCGACGCATCAAGGCGCTTGCTCCAGTTGGTCAGCACGTTGCTCAGCAGGTCGGCGGTGGGGATGTCGCCGCCGGTCAGGCGCTTGATCGCGGCCGACTGGTGCGACAGGCCTGCCTTGCTGGTGGGCGCCAGCAGGGTGCTGGTGCCGTCCTCTTCTTCCGGCATCCGGTAGAAGGGGATGTAGTAATCGCTCATCCAGCCCGCGCGCTGCTTGGCACTGATGAGGCCTGCCTGCTCAGCCACGTCGAGCATGGCGGTGTTGAGCTTGGCGTATTCGGCATAGACCTGCTGGAACAGTGGAGCCCGGGCGCCAGCCTTGGCCAGCAGGCGCTGGATTTCGGCAGGCTCCAGGTTGTTCTCCCGACCCTCGGCCGCCAGCAGCTCGGCCCGCTTGGCACCGACCCAGGCCAGCCAGTCGGTCAGGTTCTCGCCGCCCAGGTCGCCCAGGACATCCAGCAGGCCGCGGGTGCCTGCCTTGTGCTGCAGCACGCCGTCTCTCCACTGCGGGGCGCCGTAGTGCAACAGGCCGTGCATCACATCGGGCAGGCCGGTGGCCAGGCGGGCTGAGACGTAGCCGCGGCGCTCGCCGGTGATCCCGACCGCTTCCTCTGCCTGGCGGATGCCAGCCAGGCCGTCGAAGATGCCTTCATTGGCGCGGGCCTTGAGGGCGTCGAGCTTGGCGCGCATATCGCCCTGGACGAACTCGCGCAGCCGCGCCAGCACGCCCTTGGCTTCCTCGGGTACCAGGCCCAGCTTGCGCAGCGCTTCCAGGTCGGCCTTGTCGCCCGGCTGGGCACCGACGCTGTAGCGGATGTCGCTGGTGGTGGGATCGAAGCTGCCGGCGTTGTCGGTGGCCGACTTCACGTTGGCCGGATCCAGCACCATGACCTCGAGGCCGCCGCCGTGGAAGGGCAGGGCGACGCCATCGTAGCCGGCTGCGCGCAGCTGCTCGGTGAAAGCATCGACTTGCGCCTGGGTGGCCTTCTGCAAGCGGCCTTTCAGCTGGAGCGAGGCGATATAGGGGTTGCTCAGGTTGGCGAACAGAGCCATGACCTGGGGCTCGCCGGCGCCGCGCTTGGCGCGGGAGTAGCTGCGGGCGAGTGGCTCGTTGTTCGTAAGGTAGACGCCACGGCCAAGCCAGCCGGCGTCTTTGCGGTTGGGGTGGTCGGTGTCGAAGGCGGTAAAGCGATCGGCGGTGCCGTGGTAGAAAACGGCGGGCTCGCCGGTTTCCGGATCTAGTCGCGGAACTCCGGTTTCAGGTCGCCCCACTCGTCGAACATCGCTTGTTCTTCCGGCGTCAGCGGGGGCAGCAGCTCTATTGCCGCCTCGAAATCTTCCTGCGTCTTCGCGCCCTTGAGCGCGTTCAGAAACGGCGCCGCTTCCTCGTCCGTATACTTCTTGAGCCCCATGTTCCCACTCTCCGAACCATGCTTTGAACGATGGAGTCCGGACCTGGACCCACTGGCGATAGTCTAGCTTGGTGCGGCCGGCGGCGCGCGCCTCCTGGTGCGCAGCTTCGCCACCCAGTTGCTGGGCGGTGCGCTCGAACTCCTGGGCGGCAACGTCCTCGCCCTGGCTGTAGCGGGTACCGGCGCCGGCGCGGCGCTCGAGCAGGGCGCGGCGGCCCTGGGCGAGCAGGTCGACCATTTCGGCCTGGCTCCAGCGCACCGGTAGGCCCAGCACCTCGCGGGCGAACTTGCGGATGGCGGCGATCGCCCTGGCCACGAAGCCATTGCGCGGGTTGCTTTCGGCCAGCTGCGCCAGGTGCTCGTCGGCGATCAGGCGGCGGGCGTCTGCAGGCGCCATCCCTTCGATCTGGCCGGCGTAGAGGCTGGCCAGCTCCTGGATCCTGCTGGCAGACAGGCTGCGGTGGATCTGGTCCAGGACGGGATTGAGGCGATCGCCCAGGGCGGCACGCACGCCGGCATGGCCGAAAATCTCATGCAGCGCGATCTGCGCGGCATGGTCCACGTCGCGCAGGCGGTTGGCGATCAGGAAGACCTGGCCGTTATGCCAGATCCCGCGGACGGTGTTGCGGGTGCC
Source organism: Pseudomonas sp. Pso3 (assembly GCF_055393275.1). NCBI lineage: Bacteria > Pseudomonadati > Pseudomonadota > Gammaproteobacteria > Pseudomonadales > Pseudomonadaceae > Pseudomonas > Pseudomonas sp. Pso3. The sequence continues at coordinate 24,900 of NZ_AP043688.1, forward strand.
ATCGGCCGCCACGCGCTCGCGCAGCACCTTGGGCAGGTCGCCCACGCTGTCGACGACCAGGACATCCACGCCGGTACCGGCGGCGAGCTTGCGGGCGACGCTGCCAAATACCTCGCGCTTGAGCCGGGTGGGCGCCACGGTGAAGTCGGGCAGCGGATCCAGACGGTAGCGGGTACCGGTGGTATCGGTCAGGTGCTCGGTGCGGATGAACCAGCCGCCGTCCTTCTTGAAGGTGTAGGCGTCGATTTCCTTGGCCTGCGCCTGGGTCAGGTCGGGGCGAATGATGCCGTGGATGACCTTACCCTTGCCGCCCTTGGTGATGTGCTCCACCACCGGGTACTGCTGGCCGTTGAGCGTGATATGGCCCGACTTCTGGCCGTTCTTCTCAGCTTTGCGGAAGGGCGAGGTCTTCGGCGCGTCAGCCGCGGCCGGCGCCGGCGTGGCAGGGGCTTCTGCAGGCGCCGCTTCCACCGGGCCGCGATCGGGCATTTCCAGGTGCTCAAGGCGGTCGAACAGCTCGTTGATGTCCTCGACGCTCGACAGGTCGATGCTGCGCGGGGCCAGCGGCCGGTCGGTTTTCTCCAGCACCAGGATCTGCGTGTTGACGCTGGTACCGGCGCGCTCGAATGCCAGCCCGGGCAGGGCGACGGTGGCCACCTCCTGCAGACCCTTGGCCGCATCGCTGGCCATGAAGTCAGACAGATAGCGCTCCACCATACCGCCGCGCGGAATCAGCGCCACGATCCGGCCGCCCTGGTACAGGTGCCGGGCGGCCTTGGCGACGTGCTCCATCGCCGTCTTGCCGCCGCGGCCGTAGGGCGGATTCATCACGATGGCGTGCGCCTTGTTGACCAGGGGGAAGTCCTCGAAACGCATCGTCTCGATCCTGGCGCCGCCGTTGGCCAGCGCTGCGCGCTCGGCGAGGGAGTAGCTCGGCTCAACCATGGTCACGTCGGCCAGAGGCGGGAAGAATCGCGCGATGGCGCCATGCCCGGCGCTGGGCTCGAGGGCTTTCTCGCCGTCCTGGATCCCCGACCACTCGACCATCTTGAAGCCCACGGGCTCGGCGGTGGCGTAGTAGTCATCGCCCTCGCGCTGGTCGCGACGCTTGGTGTTCTTCTGCTGGGCGTAGTAGTAGGTCTTCGCCTTGTTGAAGCCGGACAGCAGGCTACCGGCCGACATCGCCCGATCGTATTCCTTACCGCCGCGGCCATCCTCGGCCGAAGGGGCGTCGTCGTTGGCGTTCTCGTAGGCGTCGATGAATGCCTGCTTGAGGCCACGCGCCTCGGCGCCCAGGGCGAGGTTCTCCGCGGTGGCCGCGCGCTGGGCGATCTTGCTGGCGAAGGCGCCCGCTTCCCAGCTGGTACCGGTGGTGAGGTAGCGGAATGCCGAGTCCGAGGCCTGGCCGGTGCGGTAGGTGCGGCCTTCGATCTGCGTGGCGGCCACGGGGCGCACGGGCAGACCCAGGTTGATCAGCACGCGCGGATACTTGCCGGTGGTGTCGTGCAGGCTGACACCCTCGCGGCCGGCATCGGACTGCAGCACGATCAGCCGGTGCTCGCCCGCCTCGTCGTTGAAGCGATCGGCATTGGCGCGGCGCTCGGCCTTGGGCACGGTGCCGTTGAAAAACAGGGCGCCCGGGAAAGCCGCGCCCAGGGTCTCGATCGGCGAGTAGAGGCCGGAGAAATCCAGCTTGAAGAGGTCCGGGCGGGCGGCGAACAGCTGGCGCGCCAGGTCGCGGGCCGGCTGGCCGCTGGTGATCTGCTGCACCACACGCTCGAACGGGTTGAAGCCACCGCCCTTGTTGTAGTCGTGGAAGACCACGACTTTGCGGCCCAGGGCCTGGTGCTGCTTGATCAGCGGCACGACCGCGCGCGCCTTCAAGGCCTCGAGCAGGTACATGCGCGACTGGTAGTCGAAGGCCTTGCGGGTGGCGTTTTCCACGTCCCGGTACAGGTCGGCCTGCTCGTCACCGCGCTCGGTGGCGGCGCGGCTCTCGTCGTTGAGGTAGGCGAACGCTTCGTCGATCTTTTTGCCAATGCCGGCATCGATCAGCACGAACTTGCGATCGTAGTCGTGCGGCACGTCCAGGCGGCGGCCGGATAGGGCGCCGGTGTCCTGCAGGTGCTGGTTGAAGTTCTGCTCGAGCAGCTCGAGGTTTACCCCGGCTTCCGGCGCGGTGAGCTTGTTGTAGCGCATCCGGTAGCCGAAGTGCTGCATGAAGAATTTTTCGCGGGAGTCGCCGCTGTTGTAGCTGTAGCCGCGCATCTGCTCGGTGCTGCCGAACTGCTCGCGCGGATCCGCGTAATGGAACAGGTAGCCCTCAGCCCAATCCACGTTCTTGACGTAGGCGAACGGGGTGGCCGACAGGAATACCGCCTTGGGCAGATCCTGCTGGCGCTCCCAGCGCTCGCGCCATTTGGGGGCCTCGCGCTGCTCGATGGCGTCCCATTTGGCTTTGGCCTTGTCCGCGGCCTGCTCCAGCTTGGCGATCGCCGCCGGCGTCATCGACTGGCGCGCCTCAGCGTCCGGCAGTGCGGACTGGGCCTGCTGCAGGGCGTCGTACTCACGGCTGTAGCGATCGCGGATCCAGCGATAGAACCCGTCATGGTGGCCGGTCAGAGCGCGCAGGGTGGACAGGGCGTGCGTGCGCTCGCCGTCCTGGGCGCTGGACAGGTAGTGCGCCTCGTCCGGAATGACCAGATCCCAGTCGCGCTTGGCCAGCGCGCGGTTGGCGCCGAAGTTGGCGTAGGTGGTGACGATGGGGCCCGATCGGCCGTTGTCGTCGGTGCTGTCCAGCTGGGTGAGGTCCATGCCGAGCATGGCGCCGAATTTCACCCAGTCGCTGGCGATCTTGTCGGAGGGGACGACCACCAGGATGTTGTCGCGGCCGGCATTGGCAAAGCGCTTGGCCACGCCGAGGCCGCTGGCGGTCTTGCCGGTACCGGTGCCGTTGGTGAACAGCATCCCGTTGCCAGACTGGAAACGGGTTTCGGCCTTGAGCACGTCGTCGCGCTGGGGCTCGAGCAGCAGGGGAAGGGCCCGGGCAATCTCGTCCGGATCAGCCTGGCGGGTGGTGGGAACGCTATCGTTGGCCTTGCGCTGGGCGGCCTTGCGGCGCTCTAGCTCGGTTCGAGCGGTGTCAGCATCTTGAGCAAGAGCTCGCTCTCGCTGTCGTTCAACGGGCGATCCTGCTGGGCGATCGCTACGGCTTCCTGCGCCGTCAGCACCTCGGGCAGCGCCTGGCGTAGGCTCGAGCTGCCCGTCTCGTTGATGAACTGGCTGATCGCCTCGTGCTCGGCCAGCAGCGGCGCCATCGTCAGGTAGCTGGTTATCACGCTGTCCGGCACGCCGTTCGCTTCCAGCGCCTGTTCCATGCTCTGCATCTGCTGCAGCATTTCCGCCCGAGGCATCCGGAGCAGCATCGCCAGGGAGGGATTTTGCAGCTTCTGCGCGCTGGCTATCTCGTTCCAGAGTTCGGGGCTTACCTGGTACATCTACGCCCCCTGTTTCAGCTGCTGGGCGAGCTTGGCCAGGCTCGGATCCTTGTCGCGTGTCGCCGCGCGTGCGGACACCGCCGCCAAAGCCAGAAGCACCGAAGAGTCCGCCTTGATGGCCGGCTTGTTGCTCACTGCGCTGTTCGTCTCGCTGGATCTTGTCACGGGTGGCTCCTGCTACCTGGGCGCCGGTGGGTTCCGGGTCGCCGAACATATTGTCGCCCGGCTGGGCGGCGCGTGCGGTGGTGAGGAAGTCACGGAGTATATCCGCCACCTTGTCCCGACCGCGCGCACGATTGAAGTTGTCGCCGCGATAGAACCAGCTGACCACCGTTTGGGTGATCGGATCCAGGTCGCCGGCGAAAATGTCGTTCTGGTTGACCAGCTCGGCTACGGGGCGGCCGCTGGCGCGCGCCTTGCGCACCAGGTTGACCGCCTCGAGCACGTTGGGGGTGATGTCCATACCGGCGGGGATCCGGCCGGCGCGGGCTTCCTGGCGCATCTGCGCCCAGCCGCCCGACACGTCCAGCAGCGCGCCGCCGATTGACCGGATGTCGTTGTCGCTGTTCTCGAACAGTTCGGCGACCACGCCCGGATCCTCGTAGGCCGCGGCCATCAGAGCGGCCTCCATGCGCCGGCGGCCGTCCTGGGACAGCAGGCCATCGGCGTCCATCATGGCGCCCTGGTCAGCCTTGGCCACCACGTCGCGCATGAAGGCCCGGACAAAGCCCTGGTTCTGCGCGGCGCCCACGTCACCGCCGCGGTACTGGTCAATGATGCCGTCCAGCTCGCGGGCGTCCTGCAGGGCGCGCTCGCTGGCGGATTGGGTCAGGGTGGTGCGCTCGTTGGCCTCGACCGTAAAGGCGCGGCGCTGCTCGTCGTCCAGCGGGGTGACGCGCTCGCGCACCAGCACGGGGGCGGTCATGCCATCCACCTGGTGGCCCTGCTCTTTCAGCCAGGCGCGATACTCGCGGGCGCTGGGCAGGTTGCGCTCGTAGGCGCGGCGGATGGCCATGGTTCGGCCATTGCCCGACTCGACTACAGAATCCGGCCCTACGATCGGCGCGCCATCGGTGGCGCTCGAGGTCATGCCCAGCAGGCGCGGGTTCATGTTGGCGGCGAGGTCGTTCACCTGCATTTCGCTGGACGCACGGGTCCTGTCGCGCGGCTGCAGGTGCTTGGGATAGGCAGGATTCACCGCGCCGCCGTCGTCGTTGCTCGCCACCAGGTCAGCGGCCTCGACCACCTTCGGCCGCACCAGGAGCTCACGCCCTGCCGGGGTGACGATGGCCTGGGTGGCGCCGATCGGCACGGGCTCGTTGGTCAGCTTGGCCAGCTCGGCGCGCACCTGGTCCGGACTGTCCATGCCCTCGATCGACTCGCCGTGATCCTCGAGCATGTCGCGGGCGCTGTTGTACCAGGAACGCAGGAACGGCCGGACCTTTTCCAGCGGCATATCTAGGTCCTGGGCCATGGTGCGAGCGAAGGCGGCGAATTTGCGCACGCCCGCCTCGATGTGGAACACGGCCAGCTCGGCGCCGAGGGACAGAATCTCAGGATCCAGGCCGCTGTTCAGCTGCGAGCCGTTGAGCTTGGCTTTCAGCTTGGCGCGAATCTCGGCGGCGCGGTCCTTACTCACCAGGCGATTGGATTCGCCATAGGCGGCCTCTGCGGGCTCACTAGCGGGCTTTTCGGCCGCGGGGCGGACCTCGGCCTGGGTTTCGCCTTTATCGGCCTCTACGGGCCCCAGCTTCTCGACAGTGGCGCCGTCGCGCAGGGCAGTGGTCAGCTCGAACCGGGACAGGGTGGTGCGACCCTGCTCGGAGCGCACATGGGCGGTACCGCCGGTATCGATCTGCTCGATGGTGTAGGTGCGGCCAGCGCTGACATAGCCGATGTCCTTCGACACGGTGAAGCGATCGCCAACCTGGCCCAGCTGCTGGACGGTGCGCTGGATCCTTCCGCCCTGCTGCTGGGCCTTGGCCTTCTCGCGGGGTGCCGCGGCGGCAGCGGGCTTGTCAGCGTCGAGCTTGAGCAGCCGCTCGGCATCGTCCGGATGCAACTGCTTGAGGTCATCCCGCTTCTGCTGGATCAGCTTTCCCTGGCCTGGCAGACCGGCGCGGGTGTGCAGCCAGGCAATTTTGCGGTCTTCGAGTTGATCCAGGGCCTGGTCGATCTTGGCGTGGCGTGCCTGCAGGCGCTGCCGTTCGTCTTCCGGCTTCGCCTCGGGCACCAGCGGTTTGAGCAGGGGCCGCGGCTGCGGTGCGATCGGCGCGGTACCGAACAGGTATTCCTCGGCAGCGTCCTTATCGGCCTGCTGCGGCTTGTCCAGGTTCTGCTCGAACTGGCGGCGGGCAAAGTCGTCGCCCCGGGCGGTGGCCTCGTCGTGGGCGTTCTGCATTAGCCAACGGTCGACCGCCTTGATGGTGTTGATCGTCTTGCGCTGGGTGTCCGTTTTTATGGCCGGGAACGGCGTGGTGCTACGCCCGGTGGCGGTCGTGACCACTTCGCCGGCGGCCAGTTTACCCCCGACTTCACCGCGGCGCGGGGCGGCCGTGGGCTCTGCGGGCTTGGCCTGGCGCTTCTCGGCGCGCTTCTGCTTGATGCCCTCGCGAATCTCGCCCTTGGCCTTGGCCAGGCGATCGTCGAAGGTGTCGGCGGTGGGCGCCTTTGCCGCGGGCTCGCCAGCGAACAAGCGGGCGACGGGCTCTTTGACCAGGGCGTCGTAGGACGCCATGTGCTTGTCCCAATAGTCGGGCGCTACCGGGCTGTCTTCCCAGCGGGAACGGCCGGCTTTCACCTCGGCTTCATGGGCGCTGGTCACGTCCATGATGTTCTGCAGCTCGGCCTCATTGGCCTGCAGGCCCTGGAGTTCGTCAGGGGTCACGTCGAGGCGGAAAGCTGGGTTGCCTTCCCCCCTCATTCCGGTGGTCACATAGGCCTGCAGGTTGCCCTGCTCGTCCTGCTGCAGGTGGACCTGGGGACGCGCGCCCTTCTCGACCTTCTTGCGGAATTGGGCCAGCTTCGCGCGATTGGTCTGCGGATCCAGCACGTTCAGCGGCAACCGCGCCGGGCGCTCGGTGGCCGCCGGCGACGCCTCGGGTGCCGGCTCGGTCTCTTTGGTCTCGGGGCCGGTCAGGTAGCCGCGGACGCGGGCGCGCTCGCGCAGCTCGGCCTGGTAGTCGATCGGCTCGGGCTCGTCCTGGATCTTCTCGCCACGCAGGGTAACGCCCTGGTCGGGCACCTGGGCGGGTGGGTACAGATCCGCCGGCCGCTCGAGGTACTGGCCGACGCGGCCCATATCGCCCTGGGGCGTCTGGCTTTCCATGCCCTGGCCACCCAGCGGCCGCACCTGGTTCTGCGGATCCACCCAGGTCTGACCCTGGACCGATGGCTGCTTGGTGCCGTCGACGTTGATGTTCGGGCCGACAGTCGATGTCTGGCCATCCTCGCCGGTGTAGAGGGTATCAGGCGACGGCAGGCCCAGGCGCTCAGGCGCAGGCAAGCCAGGGACAGCAGGCGCGGCCACGGTTGCGGCCCTGGCCAGCGGGCCGTCCGGTACCGGCTCGGGCACGCCGGCGATACGGGTGTAGCCGTGCCCGATCGTGTGCGCAGCGCCACCGCCCAGGGCGCCGATAATGCCGGCGTCGACCATCTGGTGCAGGTTGTCGCCTTCGAACGCGCGTTGATTCGGGTCCACGTCTTGGACGGCCAGGTTTTCCAGCGCGGTCTGGCCGACCTCGGTGGATCCTTCCAGGCCCATCTGCTTGGCCAGTCCGGGCACGAATCGCTCGGTGGCGGCCTTGCCGCCGCGGTTGAGTATCTTGCCAGCCAGGCGCAGCTCGGGCAGCACGTCCAGGGCGCCGGCCGCGGCGCCGTAGACTGCAGCGGTGCCCGGGGCGTACTCGCCCGTCTTCTCATGGATGTCGCCATAGATCAGGCCCTGCTCGGTGCCGATCGAGTTGGCCACCGCGCCGAGCTTGGCGCCGGTGGCCGCCGAGGGCAGGCGCCCAGCAGCGGCAGCGACGCCCTGGGCCAGGCGGGACTCGGCAAAGCGCTCGACGCCCTTGCGGGCCGCGACCTTGGCGCCAGCGGCTACCAGGCCGCCGGTACCGGCGCTTGCCAGCGAGGTGGCGGCGAAGGGCACCAGCGAGCCGAGGCCACCGGCGGCGTAGAGGGCAGCGTCGTGCAAGCCGCCCACGCTGCGGTAGGTGCCCACAGCCGGCGCGTTCTCGGCGCCTTCTGCCTGGTTGCGCTGGTAGCCGGCCAGGCCCCAGTCGCGCACGCCGTCGAGGCCTGCGGCATCACCGGCCATGCCCGCCAGGCCGTACAGGGCGCCCTGGGCGGAATCGATGCCGGCGCTGATGCCGCGCTTGAACTCGTTGCCAATGCTCGCCTCGGTGGCGCCGGCGGAATCGAACTGGAAAGGCTGCTCGCTGGCGGCCGGGGTGGAGGTGGTCTGGTCGGCCGCTACTGCGTCCTTGGAATCGAAGTCCATCAAGCGGGCTCCCACTGCTCTTTGCCGTTGCTGTCATAACCCTTGAACCGAGCGCTCTGGCCGGACGGGTTGCGGTAGATGGAACCGGGGGTAAATTTCTGCGCCGGCGCTGCAGGCTGCGCACCAGGTGCGCCAGCGCCCTCGTCGACGAAGCGACCGGTACGGGTGTCGAACACCTTGCGCAGAACGATGGTCTTGCCGGTCCCCTCGTCCACGCCGCCAGGTACCTCGAGGCTCTGATAGCGGTCCTTGTCGCTGCCCTGCAGGGCCTGAATCTGCGCAGCGGCCTGCTGCCGTTCTTCTGCAGGGCGCGACCCATCGGCTACCACCGCCTGCAGATTGGCCAGGCGCTGGGCCTGCTGCAGCTGGAGTTGGCCACCGGCGACTTCCTGCTGGCCGCGCTGGATGGCCAGGCGGTCGGCCGCGGCCTTGTTCGGATCAAAGGGAGGGATGTCCTGCAGGAGGCCGGCACGCTGCTGGCCAGCTTGTGCTTGCGCCTGAGCCTGGGTCGCTGCACGGCGCTGCTGCTGGCGCTGGGTGCCCTGAGTGCCATCCGCAACGATGGTCAGGCCGCCGCCGGCGTTCTCGCGGCGTGTCTGCTGCATGATCTGCACGGCGCGCAGGTTGCGCTCCATGCCTTCCTGGCCACCACCGATGATGCTCAGACCGGCACGGGGCTGGGCATCCGCGGCGGCAGCACCGGCGACAGCGGCGGCGTCGTTGGTAAAGCTCGGCCGACCTTGAGCGTCCCGGCGCATGACGATCTTGCTGCCCAGGCCATCGGCTATGCCGGTGTCACGGTAGCCGTTCGATTTGGGTGCAGGCTGGGCGGTAGCCGCGGCGCTCGGAGCGGGCTGGGCGGCAGGCGGGGTGATCGGTGCCTGGTCCTGGGTCGTCGGGGGTGCAGGCTTGGCCACCGCTGCGGCTGCCGGCGCGGCAGTAGCGATAGCCGGCGCCTGCTGTGGATCGCTACCGTCCGCGCGGCGGGCGCCGATATGGGTCAGAACATCATCGCCCAGCGAGCCGGTACCTTGGCGGGCGGCCTGGGTCAGGGCCGTGTTCGTGAATTTGCTCTGGCCACCTGGAAGGGTAGCCGGATCGCCGCCGGCAATCCTCGCGACCAGGGACCGTCCCATATCCGCCAAAGCACCGGCCTGGATCTGGCCGAGGTTCGGGCCATAGTTCGTGATCGGGGCAGGCGCACCGGCCGCGGCGGGGACGCCACGGGTGACGGGCGTATCGAACTGGGCCTGCATCCGCGTGGCGCGCTCGGGATTGCCAGCGATCGGAGCAGCCGCCGGCGCTGCAGCGAAGGGCTGGGCCTGGCTCTGTATCTGGTTGACCAGGCGTTGCGCCCGGCCGTCCTGCTGGCTTTTCTGCTTGGCCAGCTGGACATCGCCGGCATTGAGGTCGTCTTGTGCCATGTGGCCCCCGGGGTAATTTCGGGGGCGAGGGTATGTCACTCGGATGGCCCGTCAATGGGGCCCATCCGGCGAGTTTTTGCTATCAAATTGCAGTTGTTATGCCTGCATCACGGGAAGGTCGCTGGCACCGTCCTTTCCATCGGCGCCGCTACCGGAGGCGCTGCCGACGCCCGGTGCGTTGCCGGTCAGTTCGTAGGCCTTGAAAAAGCCGGTCCAGAACGCCGGAATGATAGGCGCCGTGCGGTTGATGTACAGGCGCAGGATCCGGTACCCGTTGAAGCTGCCGTAATAGAGCAGCCACAGACCGTCCTGGCCGTTCCGTGCGAATCGGTCCACGCCGTTCCACCCCTGCATGATTTTCTCGGCAGGGTCGAAGTCGATCCAGGTCCAGGTCGCGCCGTCCGCGCTGTACAGGTAGCCATTGCGGGACGCCATGACGATGTACTGGTCCGTGATGAGTAGCGGGCAATTGTTGCTGTCGACCTTGTTGGTGTAGGCCACCAGCTGCTTCTGCCCGTTGGTCCAGCGGTAGACCTCGGCGCGGCCTTCCATGCGGCTGTAGAGCGACAGGTACAGGTTGCCCTGGAACTCAGCGGCGCCGCGGGGATAGTAGTTGTCGTCGCTGAATAGCACGCTCGCGCCGGCGGGCGTGAATTGCTGGATGTCCGTGTTGCCGATACCCAGCACCGTGCCCTGCCAGGTCACGAACTCGTTCGGTTGCTGGCTGCTGAGATAGCTCCAGGACTGGGCGTCAGCCGAGAACCACACGCCCTCTTTGCGCTGCACCTGGTCATTGGCGTAGAGATAGAAGCCAGCCGGTACCCGGACCATCCGGTAGACGTAGCAGTTGGCGATCGCGTTGCCGATCAGTTCGGGGTTCATCTGCGGCGGCAAGGCCCGGTAGAGCGTCCGGGCATCATCCTGGGCGACGTAGTAAACGCCGTCGTGGCCTGGCTGGTAGCTCTGCACTGGGATGTCGGTGAAAACCTGGTCTTTCTCGACCAGGCACTCGTAATCGCTGACCCACAGGCCGTAATCGCCATAGCTCAGCGCACGGCCCTGCATAAAGCCATTGCCGTACTTGTCCCGCCCGTCGATGTACTGGGTGGTGAACGGGCCTACCGGCGGCTCACCCAGCTCGAACACTTCGCCGGTGCTGCGGGAAATGAAGACGATCTGCTTGGCGGTGGTCACCAGGTCGCTGCCAAGCACGCCCGCGGGCACGCCCATGTTGTTCAGCAGCTGCCCGTCCTCGGTCTTGAACAGGGCCTTTGCGCTGCTGATGAGCACCGACGTTCCAAGCGGGGCCATCATGGTCACGGCCGGCGAATAGTAGCCCTGCCAGTCAAGGTCCGAATCCAGTTCGGCGGACAGACTCCAGACGCCATCTATCCCGCGCCGCATGAGCCGGGTCTTGGTGGTGCCCTTCGGAGGTACCACAGCGAGGGCCGCCAGGTTGCCACTGCTATCCTTGAAGGTGATGGACGGAATCGAGTCCTGCGAAAAGAAGTCAGCCACCGCCTCGAAGCCGGAGCCGTTGAAGAAGTAGGTTCGTTGCACCACGTTGCCGGCGTCGGAGGTGCCGCTGCTGGTGCTCACCAGGATGGCCGAGGCGCTGCCGGCAGTACGGATAGACTGGTTGGTCGAACCCGTCAGGGGCGCCGTGTCCTTGTAGACCAGGTTACTGCCTTCCACCACAGCAACCCCAGTGCGCCAGTTGCCGCTGCCGTCCTTGAAGGTCAGGGCGACCTGCACCTGGTTGGTTGCAGATAGGGCGATCCAGTCGACGCGCAGGCTGTCGGTAGAGGGCAGGCCCTGGATGGGTACCGGATCCCAATTGATGCCGTTGGCGGTGCGATAGACCGTGCCGGCGACCGAATAGCCGGCGGCATAGAAAAAGCCCTCCCACTGGCCCATGGCAAAGACGCCCCACGGGGCATACGGAACGGTCGATGCGGTGATGTTCTGGCTGCTGGCGGTCCAGGTCTGGCCATCGTCCTCGGACACATAGGCTGGGTAGCCGTCCTGCACGGCGATGATGCGGCCAGCGCCGAACAGGTACCGGGCATAGGTCAGCGGCAGATTGACCTTTGCCCAGGTCGCGGTGTCGTCGAGCGAGACATAGGTGCCATTGCTGGCGCCGAAGATCCAGCGCGACTCCCCATCGGTTGCGTAACGGCTGAACTCGCCCCCTGATTCGGGGGCACTGATGCGGCGAACGGCCAGGGCCATAGTCGTGGATCCTTAGAGGTTTTCGGTCTGGACGGCGAGGGTGCCGGCCGAGGATGCGGCTTGCGAGGCGATGTCGCCGAACGCCCGGGTCGCTTGGCCCAGGGCGTCATTGCCAGTCTGGACGTTGTGCAGCGCGACCCGGTTGCGATCGATGTCGCCGCTGGCGTCTACCCGGGCCTTAGCGGCCTGCAGCTTGATCTGCTCCAGGGACACCTCGACGCCGTAGTAGGAGCTCATGGCGCCGTAGAAGCTGGCGTAGGCCTGGGCCTTGGAGCGCGCAGCGTCGTTGTCCAGGTTGTACAGCTGGGTGTAGGCGCGGAAGAGGTCGGCGCAGTTCTGCATGATGCCGGTCTTCAAGTTGGTGGCCATCTGCACGGCGAACTTGAGCAGTTCCTGCTTGATTTCCGCGTCCTTGATGGCCTGCTCGCGGTTGACCTCTAGGGCCGCCTCGCTCGCGCGTTGCTCGCTGTCCAGCAGGGCCAGCGCCAGCGCCCCGTTGGGCAGTGTGAAGCCGCGGGCCGATACGTTCGCTTCTAGGGTGCGCTGCTCGCTGCGGGCGGTCCGGTAGGCTCGATCGCGCGCGCGATGCCACACCAGGTCGAAGACGGTCGCGTCCTGGCCGTAGGGCTTGGTGCCGGAGATAACCGCTACCAGCCAATCCTCGGGGATGCCCTTCATGTTGCCGCTGATGGACGGAAAGAACTTGTCCATCCAGGCGTCGACCTTGCTGTCGATGGCCTTCGCGTTCGGGTCGGCGTTGGCGCCGGCGAACAGATCCGAAAACTGGGCCGGGGCGGCCAGCTGGATGTCGCTGGGCGTAAATGTCATCTGCGCTTCGCGCAGGCTGGGCCTCGAGGCGACGCCGATCCGCCTGGCCTGGTTGCCCGCCTCGGTCATCGCCTGGCTAGCCAGGCTCAGGAGTTGTTCGGTAGTGCCGCTGTAGCTCGATGCCATGATGGGTCCCTACTGCTTGGTAAAGGAGTGGCCGTATTCAGGTGCCCACAGGGGCGAGCCCAGGTAGTAGACGCCGTGGGTGCAGCCGAACTTGATGTATTCGGTGAAGGTGGTCCCGCCGTCCTTGGAGAGGTAGCTGCGCGAACTGCCCTCGCCGTAGTAGCTGAACAGCACGCCGGCCGGGGTGATTTCCTGGCCCTTGTCGTTGTACTGGGCCAGCTGGTAGCAGGAGGGGGACGGAAAGCGCAGCTGTAGCGCGTTGCCGCCCTCGCCCTCGGCAGGCTCCAACATGCCCAGGGATGACCAGCCGCCGCCCTCGGTGTACTGCAGCATTCGCAGGGCCGGCAGGCGGTAGTCGGTGAAGGGGTAGGCGATCGTGACCAGCAGCAGGGCCTTCTCCGACACCTTGGCCGCCAGGCGCACAGAGCGCACGGTGTCCGCCATTTCGTAGGTGATGATGCGCCCCGGGTTGATGGGGAAGTGCAGGGCCGCGCCCAGCTCGATCGTGGTTGCCACGGTCAGCTGGCGCGTGTCGTCGTAGACGGCGATGAAAGCCAGGTCGTCCGTCACCATCCGGGAATAGGTCGTCTTGAGCGTTCGCCATTCCGAGAGGATCGTGGGCGCCTGGGGGTTGCTCCCGCTCAGGCGCTCCATCAGGTGCCCGTAGACGATCGCCCGGGGCTTGTCGTCCAGGTGGTGAACGTTGACCAGCACGAAGTCGCGAAACACGTCTGGATCCTTGAGGCCCAGATCCGTGTAGGGGGTGGAATTGTTGGAGACGCCGCAATCCAGATCCACCACGCGGGTGACGACGGCAGGGTTCGCGCTGGTGGTATCGAGCGTGAAAGACAGCAGCGTCTGCGCGCAGAAGACCTCTGGTTGAGGGGTGTAGTCGGGCCAGATGGGCAAGACACCCGGCACCAGGCAGCGGGTGATGGCGAATACCGCCAGCTTGCCAGTGCTCGACAGGCTCAGTTTTACGCCCTCGATGGCGTTCTGCATGTTGCCGTACAGCCGGGTTTTACCGCCGCCGTCGAAATAGTCGGCGCCGTATTCGTACCAGCCGTAGGCGCCGTCGAAGGGCTTCCAGGGGTAGGCCATGGCGCTCGGATAGCTTGACTTGGTGAGCTCGAACAGGTGGTGCCAGCCCCATTCGATAGCGACGGGTAGCTCGCCCTCGAAGGTGATGTCCAGGCGCGCAATTAGCAGGGCGCGCGCGCCGGCGTCGATCATGCTGCCCTTGTCCGGCTGCTTGCCGTCGATGATGCCCTGCAGGGCGATGAACAGGCTTTTGCCGTCGAAGGCGCAGACCGGGAACGTCGGCAGCGCTACCTGGAACTCGATGAAATTGGTGTTGCGCGCCGCCAGACCATAGCCACCCGTCTTGCCGCGCAGATAGTCCTCGGACACCCGCACCGCGAAGGCGCGCGCCGGCGAGATACTGCTGCGCACGGTGAACTGGGCGCAGAAGTCGTAGGCCTCGGGAATCCCCCGCTCGGATTCCTGAACGTATTGGCTCGACATCACATTGCCGCGGCACAGGTACTTGCCGCATTCGGTCGGCTCACCCCCATGGTAGGCATAGCCGTCGCCTGGGAAGGTGCCCAGCGTCAGCAGCGCGGCAAAGTTGGGGGTCTTCACGTCGGCATCAGGATCCGGCGCCAGCGGCGTGAAGGGGTCGGCCAGGCGCTGTTTGGGCGCGAAGTCGTCTCGCGGCCCCACGGTGGCGTACTGCTCCAGCTTGCGGCCGTTGTTGTCGAAGTAGGGGTCGTTGTAGCCGATCACCGCTCCGGGCATATCCTGGATTGTGGTGGTGACCGCCTTGTCGCTGACCTTGCGCGACTGGATCAGGTAGCCGTCGATGATTTGCCGACGCACGCCGCGCCCCGGGGCGCCGCCCACCAGGTTGGCCAAGGCCTGAGCCCGGCGCCGAAGGTAGGCGCCGGATGCGTGAACAATGCGCAGCGTCTGCAGGATCATCGGGTCAGGCGCCGCGTGCTGGTCCGGACGATCCATTCCACGCTGTCCAGATCCAGACGGCTCGCTTCAACCACCTGCAGCTGCATCCGCCACAGCTTGGAGCGCAGGCCGCGGCCCAGCTGGGCACGCACGGTCGGCGCTTCGCCGCGGACCCGATACAGGTACTCCTGGTCGTGGTCGTCGATGATCTTGACCACCGCCTGGCCATCGTAGTCCAGGCCGAAATAGATCCATTCGCCCATCTTGGTGGCGCTACTGCCGAAGTCCTCGGCCGCAAACTCGAGCAGGGCCTCGATCGATGCGCCCTCGTCCTTGTCGCCGCCGAGCCGGTACAGGCCGGAAGGACGCCAGGCCAGGGTGTCACCCTGCACCTGCAGGTAGCCCTTGAAGTCGTAGCCCTGGTAGCGGGTCACCGCGCCGGTGGCCAGGTTGGTGGCGTACTGCAGCGCCAGCTGGCGTGCCGCGCGGGCGTCGTCGCTCACGGTCAGGCGCTCGGCTAGGATCTCTTCCAGCAGCATGGCCACGCTGAAATCTGCGCGCAGCACCAGGGCCTCGAACAGATCGTCCTCGATGGCCAGCAGCACATCCAGGACGGTACCCAGGGTCAGGGTCTCGCTGACCAGGGTGTAGATCACCAGGGGGGCGTCCAGGCCGTCGAACACGGCCAGGCTGTCGAATACCAGGTCGGTGGTGCCCTGACTGGTTTCCTCCCAGGCCTCGACCGAGACAGAAAAGTCGAGGCGGGCGGCGCCGGTCAATTCCTCGTCGGCCAGTAGGAGGAATGGCACCTGCAGCTCGCCAGGATACTCGTTGGCCACCTCGGTGCTCACGGCGGACATCTGCACGGGCAGGGTCACCGCCAGGGCGGTTACGTCGATCACCGGCGGCGCGGTCGGGGCGGTCAGGTTGCCCAGGTAGCAATCGCCATCCAGGGTCCAGTCCATCGCCACGTCCATGGGATAGGCCGGCGCGTTGCCGCTGTTGCCGCCGGTGCCCGGATCTGCCGCGGTACCGGCGCCGGCGCTGCCAGAAAGCACCAGGTCGATGTCGGCCGCCATGCTGCCAAGGGCGCCCAGGGTCGGGGATTCAACGTAGTCGCCGGCGACGTAGAGCATGGCGGCCAGCACGCGGACGCCCCGGGAAGGGGTGCCGCTGCGGTATTCCTCGGATCCGACGCGATAGGACACGTCGACGCCGCGGCGCACGATCTGCAGCGCTGGCAGATTGCTCGCGTGCTCGCCGAAGGTATGCACCAGGCGGCCGGACTCATAGGCCTGGTAGAACCCGCCATCGCTGAAAAGGCCGTGCTCGATCTGCTGGAAGCTCTGCGGCTCGGGGGTCAGCTTGGCCAGGCCGCAAAGCACGCCGTTGGGCGAGCGGTCCAGGACGAAGCTGGCCACCAGGTTGCCGGATTGCTTGCCGAGGCTGTAGGCGCCGGCGTTCCACCCGACCTGGTTGTCGACGGCGCTTACGGCATCGCGGCCCGGGCGGCCGGCGGTGGCCGGGTAGCAGATCGTGACGTTCTGCCAGCGGTATTCAGGGTAGCGGGTGCCGGAAAAGATCCGCTGCCCGTCGCTGTAGCCGCCGCGCAGCCGCGCCGCCAGATCCGCGGTGTTCGGATCGTAGGACGGCGGGATGGTGACGTAGCTGCCTTTCTCGACCCATACCTGGACGTATTCGCGGGTGGTCGTGCAGTAGGCCGGGCGCGCGATGATGGCCGGAACCGCCGGGGTGTAGCTGATCGCGGACTGCTTGATTAGGCGGTTTTTCATGGCGACCTGCCCTTAGCCGGCGGGGACCGCCACGGTGAAGGTCTTGAGCCGGCGCTCATTGCCCGGGACGAAATCCACGCTGGACAGGTTCAGGTCGGCATCGAGTAGGCCGACCGTGCCCTGCAGGCGCGGCAGGGTGGAACTGGCCGCGGTCTGGTCGTCGGCGAGCTTGTACATGCGGAAGAACGTGGCGGTCCCGCCGTTGCGGACCTCGCCGCTCCAGACCTCGCTCGGGCTCTTGACCATGACGCCCTGGGAGGTGTCGCTGTCGAAGCTCACGCCCTGGCCGCTGCCCTCCTTGGAAATGACGCACAGCAGCATGGCGCCCTGGGGCAGCGCGTCATCGGCGGTGGCCGGTACCGGGCCGCTGAAAATGCCGATCACGGAGCCGTCGAACTGGGCTTTGAATGCGGCCAGCAGGGCCGACCGCATGGCGGTGCTACGTTTCATGTTTAGCCTCGCAGGGTGATGTCGCCGGCGGCGAAAGTGGGGGTGTCGCCGATCGCGAAGGACGCGGCGGCCTTGAGCGGCTGGCGCGCGATCTGGTTACCGCCGGTGGCGGCGTCGTAGAGGGCGACGTGGGTCACGGTGTAGGCGGTGGCGGTGGCGGCCCAGGTGGCGGCCGCGGCCAGTGCGGCAGATCCGGCCGAGGCGTCCACGTTGAAGGTGGCAGCCTGGCGGGCGTATTTGCTATCGGTCACCTCGCTCGCACCGGTCTCGCCGGGCGATGCGGTGTGCAGGCTGACATACAGGGTCTTGCCGGTGACCAGCAGGCCCAGCAGCTGGTTGCGAGCGTAGAGGGACATACTCATGGCAGGCCCCTTAGCTCGATACCAGCGTCAGGCCGACGCCGAGGGTGTATTGCGAGCCGGCCGGCACGTCGCGCGGGCTGGCAAAGCGGGTGATGGACAGCAGGATGCCGGTGTTGGCGCCCTTGGTCGGTACCGACACCAGTCCCGCGCCATAAATGCGCTTGGTGGTGGGGAAGGTGAATTTGATCTTGCTGTCGAGGTTGTCGATGTTGGAATCGCCGTCGAACTTGCTGACCCACTGCGGGCGGGTAGCCTCGCTGTAGCCGACGAACTCGGCCGCGTTGCCGGGAATATCGGCGGCGGTGGTGTCGTTGCTGGGGGAAAAGTCGCCGGTGAACAGGAAGGCATACCAGGCGCCGATCGGCTGGGTAGTGCCCAGGATCATGCCGGCCAGGTGGCCGCGGCCTACCTTGGGGATCCGGTTGAAGTCGGTGTGCTGGTCCAGGACCAGGCCATCCGGCCCGACGATTTTGCCGTGGTAGACGAAACCACGCTCAAGCAAGGCGTCACTCATGGGTGATGATCTCCGAAATGTAGTAATCGCCCGCGGCCAATCCGCCAGGCTGCTGGGAGCCGCGCACGGTCGCGACGACCATTTGCTGTCCGTTGTGCTCGAGCACGCCGGCGGCGCCGCTGGTGGCGGGCTCGTGGGCGAAGCGCTCGGTGAGGATCTTGGTCATGCCGCCCGGGCTGGCCAGCAGCTGGCCGAAACGGGTCATCCAAGTGGCGCCACCGGAGGGGAGCCGCACGCCGGTACCGGGCACGGCGCCATAGAGCAGCGGCTGCGCCTGGGTGACGGCATCGGTCTCGAGGCTGGCCAGGTAGTAGGTCCGGTCGCCGGCGGCGACGAACAGGCCGGCGGTGTTCTCATCAGCCACCGGAATGGCCAGGTCGATCACGTCGCCGAATTGGAAGAAGTCCAGGCCGCTGCGCAGATGGGCACGGAAAGGGCGGGTGTAGCTCAGCGTTGAGCCGTTCACGGTCAGCAGCACGCTGTTGTAGGCGACGATGGCCTGCCCGATCAGGGGCGGGCTCATGCCCATGGTTTCCAGCCGGGCGGTGTCATCGCGCAGGCCTGTGACCGTCACGGAGCCGGTCGCCTCTTCCTGCAGGTACAGGGTGGCGCCCGAAGCTGGACCGATGTAGACCCGCACGGATCCGCCGGCGGGCGCCTCCGGCAGATGGAACGCCAGGCCACCGGCCTGCTCGAGCGCGATCGTCAGGGCCTGGACGGTACCGCCTTCCTCGCCCTGGGCATTGACCAGGGTACAGGCGCAGAGGTAACTACCAGGTGCCAGACCACCGGCCACGATCGACGGCAGGGGCTGCGAGGTCACAGTCGGCACGCCCCACGGGCGAACGGTGCGGCCGTCGTAGCGCAGCGTCTCGCTGCTGGTGCAGAAGAACAGTTCGCCGTTCAGGGCATCGCCGGCGAATACGCCGCTTGCCGGGATCTGGCGCACCACCTGGTGGGTGCTGGTGGCCAGATCCAGCTCAACCAGGTCGGCGCCATCGGCAATCAGCACCTTCTGGCCCAGGGCCAGGGCCCCGCGCACGTCGGTACCGGCATAGATCCGCTGGTAGCCGGCACGAAGGCTCAGACTTCCATCGGCATTGGCGTCGACGTTGATTGCCTCGCGCAGCGCCCCGGGCTGGGCCTGGCCACGATACGGCGCCCCGGTGGGCACCCGCTGCCAGTCGCTGCGGTTGTCGATGCCAAGGCTCCAGTTCTGGCGGGTTTCAGCCATGCGTCACCACCGGTATTGCACGGGGCGGGACGCGGTGCGCCGGCGCGCCTGAGCCCGCTCGAGCACTTGGGTGCAGCCGGCCAGGAATTGCGCCAGGCCTTCGGCCGAGCGCCTGGGGTCGATCGTCTCGGCGTCCTGGAC
Organism: Pseudomonas sp. Pso3; assembly: GCF_055393275.1. Lineage (NCBI taxonomy): Bacteria > Pseudomonadati > Pseudomonadota > Gammaproteobacteria > Pseudomonadales > Pseudomonadaceae > Pseudomonas > Pseudomonas sp. Pso3. Next base: position 43,958 of record NZ_AP043688.1, read on the forward strand.
CTGGTAGGCCTTGAAGTCGAGGTAGTGGTGCAGCAGCTCGACATCCTGCTCAGGGATGTCCGTGAGCTCGCCGCCCAGGTCGACCGGGCATACGGGGAGGCGGATCACCAGCAGCTGCAGGACTTCCGCCTGCTCGGGTACCGGATAGACGCGCATCTGCCGCGCATCGATGTCGATTTCCAGCTGGCGGGGGTGCCCGGTGACGAGTCGCGCCTGCAGGGGCAGGGCGCCAGGCTTGAGCAGCTCGAGCTTGGGCGTAGCCACGGTACTCGCCTGCAGGATCTCGATAATCCGGTCATCCAGCGGCAACCGGTCAGCGCCTGGCTCGAGTTGGAATTGAGTGAAGTGGCTCGAACTGTCGATAAGGCTGCGCGTCTCGAGGGCGTAGCGGCGCAGGCCGGCATTCAGCCAGCGCAGCAGCTGACGGTCCGACCAGAAGTAGGGCTTCTCGTCGTCCTTGGCGTCCTCGCGCCAGTTGCGGATCAGCTCGGCCACTTGCATGGCTTAGGCGTCCGCGCCGCCGGCGTCGTCGAGGGAGGCCTCGAAGTCGACCCACGCAGCATCGTATTCGCGCTTGGAGACGTTGAAGCCGACTTGATCCTTCACGGCCTTGATCAGCGGGCGGCCCGCCTGGTCGAAGGCTTCGGCCTGGTCGGCCTGGATGATGGCCTCGATAGCCGCGATGATCAGCTGGTGACGATCCGGCAGGGTCTCGCCGCCCTCGTCATCCTCTTCCATGCCCACGATTTCGCAGCCGCGGCTGATGGCCTCTTTGCGGTAGCGCACGGGGATGGGGGTGCCGGGCTTGTCGTCTTCGGGATTCACGCGGTAGACGAAGGTGGAGTGACCCGAGGTCAGGCCGATGTGGAGTTCATCCTTGCCGTGGGGCGGCAGGAAGCGCAGCAGCGCGGTGGAAGTGGTCATGGTCGATTACCTGTGCGGTGAGTGGGGGAGGGCCCATCCCTGGGCGGGCGTTTAGCCCTGGACGAAGTGTCCGGCTCCGTGCTCGAGGTACTGCAGCACCAGGCGACCCGCGCCCGCGGTGGGCTTGACGTCCAAGGTCAGGAGCAGGTTCTGGATCTGCTCGAGCTTGTAGCCAGTGGGGGTCAGGGCCTTGAGGCCCGTGGTCTTGAGGTCCAGTGCGACAGGGGTGTAGCGGTCGGCGTCGGCCGCGTCGCCCAGTTGGGCGGTGGTCGCGCCGGCGAAGGCAGTCGTCACCATCAGGTGGCCGTGCGTCACGATGGCGCCACCCGGCAGCTGGGCGATCGCCTGGGACAGGGCGTCCTGCAGCTGGTCGAAAGTGAAGTCCTGTATGACGGCCGCCGGGCGTTGGCGGTTGGGATTCAGCGGAATAGGCATGTTGCGGTGCTCCAGTGAGCCCGCCGGTAGATCACTACCGGCGGGCGGCGATTAGCCGAGGTAGTGGTCTACGGCCAGGACACCGAAGTCCTGCACGGACTCGTCCTGAGTGCTGTAGAACTGGGGCTTGAGCAGGCCGAACATCTTGTCGATGTTGATGCCCTGCCGGCTGCCGTAGTTGAATTTCTTCTCGTCCCACTCGGGGGCGCCCAGGTCAGCGAAGCCCAGGGCCTGAGCACCGCAGATCAGGGTGCGGGTACCGTTGACGTTGCCATCGGCGCCCCACTTCTGGCCGGCGGGGGCCTTCTTGGTGTTGTAGACGACGCGGTGCTCATGCAGCACCAGGCCGTCGACGGTCACGGTACCGCCGGTGAAGAACGGCGAGTTCTGGCCTTCCTTGCTGGCGATCTGAGTGACCGCGCGCAGGTAGTCCGGATCCTTCTTGAGCTGGGCCAGAGCGCCCGGCTTGAGCAGCACAACGAAATACTCTTTGCCACCCACGCGCAGCGGGGTGATGTAGTGGTCTTTCGCCCAGGCGCCGGCGTCCACCAGCATGGCGTAGCTTAGCGTGCAGTCCTTGGTGATCTTGGAGGTATCCGGGGCAATCAGCTCGGAGCCGTTCCAGACGCGGTGACGCAGCGAGGTTGGCGCGCGCACGTCGGCGGCGAAGCTCAGTTGCGGGAAGGGGGACTTCGGATCGCGCTTGCCGCCGTCGATGGTGTAGCTGTAGTCCACGCCCGACAGGGTGAGGATGGCCAGCTCGTCGATACGGCTGGCGAGCCAGTACGCCAGCTTGTCGCGGCCCTGCTCGCGGAAGTTGATGACCGTCTTCTGGTCGGCCAGCTTGCCCTTGTTGATGACACCGTGGGAAATCTGGTCGATCTGAATTTCGATGCTGTAGGTCTGCATCGCCTCTTCACGGCCTTCGCGCTCGTCGTCACCGATAACGCCATCGCCCTGGAGGTCGGCGACCAGCTGCATCAGCACCTTCTCGCCTTTTTCGGTCTTGGTCAGTTCGGTGATCCGCTGGATCATCGCGCCCTGGCCCTTGCCCATGAACTTCTGCAGCAGCATCTGGTTGCGAGCGGCGATCCACAGCTCACGGGACCAGACGATTTTTTGTCTGCCGGTCATTCCGGCAAAGTTGGTAGCGGCCATCGTGGCGCTCCTTTCGTCAATTGATTGGTCTGTGCTGGGGTATGTCGCCACCCAATGCGGAAACGGCCTTTTGGCGTAGCCGGAACGCTCTACAGCGGTGTCTCGGGGGTGGTTTAACGCCGGCCTAGGCGAGGTACGCCGACTCGGCGAGCGAGCGGCACACGGCCGCCAGAGAGGCGCCCCGGGGGGTGGGCGCTTGGCCGGCAGGGTATGTAACTGGGTCGTCCCGTCAATGGCCTTGGAGGCGAAAAAAAACCGCCTGGTGAGGGGCGGTCTTTTCGATGCTGGCGCGGGGGCTGGCTATGGCTTCTTGAGGTCGCCGAAGGTGCCGACGGGCTCGTTGTACAGCGCATTGCACGCCATCCGGATCATGCCCGCCCCGTTGCTGCTCAGGGTGTCCCGGGACTTGGCCAGGGCGCACTCGGCGCCAGAGTCGTAGCCCCAAAGGCCGCGGCCTTCGCCTTGAGTCACGCCCCGGTACCGCTCGGGATACCTGGCATTGCACACCTGGAAGGCGGCGGCCGCGGCATTGTCGTTCTGCACGCCCGGCACCTTGTCCAGGATGCACTCGGCGAAATTGCCGGCAAAGGCAGTGGCGGGCAGGGCGAGCAAGATGGGCAGGATCGACTTCATGGCAGCGCGGCGACTTGGATAGGGACGGCCGGAAGGTACCAGATAACCGCCCTGTGAGGGGCGGCTATCAGGGCTCGGCCTGGGTTACAGGCCATCGCCCCGGGCGCGACGGCGATCCGCCTCAGGCAGGGCCTCGAACTCTTCGTCAGTCAACTTGGAAATGTCGACCACGCGGCGCTGGCCAGTGCCCTCGGTCGGCAGCGGCGGCTGCTGGCTGGCACGCTCCAGGTTGCGCTGGATCTGCTCCTGGGTCAGTTGGCCAGGGGCAGGCTTGGCCTTGGCCGGTGCCGGCGCAGCGGCAGGTGCTGCTGCAGGTAGCAGCTTCTGGACGGCGGCCTGCAAGGCATCGGATCGGGTCATGCCGCGGCTGACGAAGACGTTGGACCAGTCGATAACGTCCTGCTCCAGGGCCTGGTCGAAGTTGGGGGACTCGGGCGCCAGCTGGGGATGCGCGGCATAGACCTTGGTCACCGACTGCTGGAACTGCTCAGCCTCGGACTGGGCAGCCTTCTGCTGCAATTCCAGCTGCTGGTTGGCCTGGTACTGGGTGATCGCGGCGGTAGCAGCCTGCTGGGCCTCGGCGCGCAGGGCGGCGTTGATTTCCTCGCGCACCTCGGCGGCGCCTTCCTCGTCGCCATCCAGGAACAGCGACTGATAGCGGCGCTCTGCCGCGCGATAGTCGAAGGCCTCGGGCGCGGCGGCCGGCGGGGTTGCTGGGGCCGCTGCAGGGGGCTGGCCACCTTGCCCGGGCTGCTGGCGCAGTCGCTCGACTTCCTGCTCGAGCTGCTCGCGCAGCTTGCGCTCGGTCTTGAGGTTCTCGTTCACCTCGTTGAAGCGCTGGTGCGGGATCATCCGGGGCTTGTTGCCCGCCGGCGCGTCCGGATCGGCCTCGGGATCCTGCTCGCCTTCGGGCTCTGCAGGGGCTGCGGCCGCAGGCCCTGCAGCGGGCGACGCGGCCTGCTCTTCTTCCTCTTCCTCGTCGGTCGGAGTGAAGTCGTCGCCCCGATCGGCGTCGTCCAGGTCCAGCAGGTCCGGGTCGGTATCCCGCACGCTGCCCACGTCGTCGGTGGTGTTCTCGGGTTCAGCGAATTCGATTTCGTTATCCATGGGTTGGCGCCCTTCTAGGTTGGGGGGTGGTTAGGGTTGAGCTGGCGCACCTTCGATGCGCGGGGTTTCGATGCCGGCATTGAGGCCTACGGCTGGGTGTGCCGGCGTCAGGGGATGGGTGTTGTGGGGCAGGGCGCCGGCGGCAGGGTTGTCGCCGGCGATCGCCTGGGTGGGCTCGGGTAGCGGTGCCGCGTCGTGGTCCTGGAAGCCGGCCGACTTGAGGATGGTGTCCGCCACCGGTGCCACGGCCGGCATCTGCGCGATGGTGGCGCCGGCCTGGATGGCGCTGTACTGCTGCTCGACCGCCTTGCTGGTGGCCTCGTTGCGGGTCTTCTGCGCTTGGGCCTGGGTGAGCTCTACCTTGGCTTCGGTCAGCGGATCCTGCTGGGGCTGCTGCTGGGCATCCAGATCCTTGATGATGGTCTGCTTGTCGGCCAGGTTGCTGTAGCGGATCAGGTACTTGGCCAGGCCCGGGATGCCCGCCTTGGTCATTTCCAGGACTTGCTGGAACTGGCTGTTCTGGAACGTCACCTGCACCGGCACCTCGGTGATCACCACGTCGTATTTGCCGATGGTCAGGTCATTGGTGATGTTGCCGCTGCCGTCGTCCCAGTTGAGGTGCAGTGGGGTGTCGCTCTCCTGGCCTACGGCGTCCACCTCGGTGATCCGCACAATGCGCGGCTCGTCGTAGAAGGCCTGGATCAGCTCGAGGAAGCGGTTGGCCAGCAGCACGCGGGAAAACTGCAGCATATCCAGCGGCACCGCCAGCGACTGCTGGCCAGCGAACTGGTAGGACTGGATGGCCACGCCGCTGATTTCGCGATCGGTGGAACCCTGCATGGACGGATGGATGCCGGTGGTGTCGTCGATCAGGCTGTGGGCGCGATCGACGATCCGATCTAGGCCAGTCGGTACCGGGTTGGGGGTGATCTTCTGCGGCCGGTCCTCGGTCTTGGTGCCCGCCTTGAGTTCGATCACCAGGCCAGTCTCGGCGCCGCGGTCTTCCAGCTCGCCCGGGGTCATGTTGTTGATCGTGCCGGCCGTGGTGATCCACCCGCTGTTCGCCGTGGTGTTGATGACGTGCAGCATCTGGCTCATGGTCTTGTTGAGCAGCTTCTGCGGCCCTACCGCAGCGTCCACCAGGCCACGGGTCTGGCCCCGGCGGAAGAACGGGAAGAACGGCACGACCGTGAAGTGCCGGTAGATCGACCAGTCGTGATAGAGCACGGCGTCCTCGGTGGTCACCGTCCACATCACCCGGCGCATCCGGCGCGTGGACAGCACCACGCCCGTCAGGCCCTGGCGCTGCTCCGGGGTCAGGCCTGACACGTCGTAGATGTCGCCTGTGAGGCTGATGGCGATGTCGCATTCGCGCATTCGCCAGTACTGGCGATCGACGATCCGGTACCGGCGGGTGCTGTCGTCGTTCTGGTCCAGCTCAGCGCTCGAGTAGCCGCCGAAACTGTCGTCGTTGCCGAAGCGCGAGCGCGGGACGTTGTAGGTGTCGAAACCGAAGTCCTCGTCGCTGAACCCCTTGCGGTTGCGCACGCCATTGGCCGCTTCCTGGCCGTACTGCTGCTCGATGTCCGCCAGGGTCATCCAGCGCAGAATGGTCACGTCGGCCCAGTCGTCCGGATCGGGCGACTTGGCATCGGGATCCGGGATCACGTCCATGGGATCGAGCACGCCGACCTTGATTTCGCCCAGGATCGAGTTGTCGTAGCTGATCCGCACGTCGTAGTAGCCGCGCTGCTGGATCACCCCGTCTGCGAATACGGCGCTCTCCTTGAAATGGAGCATGTTCTGGTCGGCGATCTGCATGGCCAGCTTGGACAGGGTGCTGGCCAGCTCTTCGTCTGCAGCACCGCCCCGGGGCTTGAACTGAATGTCCATGCGGTTGTGGATCTGGTGGGCCAGGGCGATATTGATTTTCGGCATGACCTGGTTGAACTCCAGAGCGGGGCGGCCCTGGCTTTCGACGTATTCCCGATCCTCCGGGGACCACTGCTTGCCGCCGCCCAGGTAGAAGTCCTCGAGCATCCGCGCGACTTCGCAGTAGTCGTCGTGGCCACGCATCATGCCGTGCAGGTAGCGGGCCCAGTTGGCGCGGGCGGCCTGGATCTCGTCGAGGGCGCCGTCGCCCAGGGTGGTGGTGGGCATCGTCAGCCTCTCATCGCGGATTTGTTGCGAGCCAGCAGCCGATCGCGGCGCCAGTTCGGTACGTGTTGGTCGTCGGCGGCCACCGGCTCGGCGAAGGTGAGCGCCAGCGCGTCGCCACAGTCGGGGCTCTTGCCGGTTTCCTTCTTGATCTTGTCCTTGGGGTCCAGCTGGATCTGTCCATTGCTGCTATGGCTGTAGCTCGGGGCAGTGAGGTCGCCGTGCAGCACATCGTCGTCAGGTATCAGCGGCGTGATGTCGTCGTGGATCCAGTCGGCCATTTCGCCCCACATTTCGGAGCGCTTGTTCTTGTACTTGCGGTCGTCGCGGGCCTTGCTTCCGAAGTTCACCGCGGTGACGCGATCGCCATAGCCCAGCTCTACCAGGCGGTCATAGACGCCAGCGCCGAGGCCGCCGATGTCGATGAACATGCGGCGGATGGTCTTGTCACTGGACAGCAGCAGCACACACTCGCCCGTCACCTGCATGGTGTCGTAACCGTCGATACGCTTGAGGCTCCATGCCACGCGGCCCTGGCGATGGATGAAGGCGGTAGAGTCGTCGCCGAAGCGCGCAGGGTCGACGCCGACAACGTGGGCACCGATTCGCTCGCGGTGCTCGATGTTGCCGTTGCGCGCACGCTTCACGGCCAGGGTATTGATCAGCGCGCGATGACCGACCTTGAGGAAAGCCAGGTCCGGGGTGGCGGGGTATTCCTGGTTGAACCAGTCCACGTCGCCGGCGAGCTCGGTATCGATCTTGGCTCGACGCCAGGCCATTTGCTCGAGCGTCAGCTCGAACGTGTCCATGTACTCGGCGTCGTAATCGCTCAGCTCGAAGCCTGGCGGTACTGGGCGCTGGTATTCCTCCTGGACGAACCAGGGGATGAAGATTGGAATGAAGTCGCCCTTGCCCTGGCTGGCGAGGATCCACATTTGCCGGAACAGGTTGTTCAGGCCGTTGGCCGTGGTCTCGATGATCATTTCCGAGCCAGGCAGCAGCGGGACGGTCTGACCCAAGCCGCCCATGATCGCCTTGGCATTTGGCCAGAACGCGGCTTCGGATCCGTGCAGAAACTGGATGGTGTCGCTTCGGCCGGCGTGCTTGGATCCAGCAGTGGCCACCTTGTAACCGCTGCGCAGCTTCTTGAATGACAGTTCGCTGCCGTTGTTCGCCTTGATCGAAGGCCTGAATACCTCGTCGGATAGCTCCCAATAGGTCTTGGCCATCCCGAACAAGTTGTCGGTCGCCGCATCGAGGTGGGTCAGGATCATGCAGCGCTTACCGACCTGGGTGCTCGTCTTCTTGTAAAAGCGAGCGCCTACCCAAGTGCTGCAACCTTGCTGGCGACCCTTGAGCACCAGCGCGCGGACATAGCCTGTCTGCGCCAGCTGGGCCTCGATCTTGGTGTGCAGCATCCGCTGCGCGGTGTTCCAGATGAACGGGGTGATCTTCCCGTATTTGTCGCGGATCTTGAGATTGCGCGCGCAATACAGCTCGTCGTCCTGGAGCAGGCGAGTAAACATCTCGTCGGGAGTGAGCTGGACCATTGAGGGGCGCGGGCACGGCTGGAAGTGGCCCGGAGGGTATGTAACTGGGGAAGGGCGTCAAGACGGCAAATTGGCTGCTTAACGCCGTCAATGTGCAATCCAATTGCTATCAATCGGGAAGCACATTGCCGGGTGAGGGGTCAGAAACAGAGCGTTGCCAGGCCGTGAGCTCTACCGTTGCGGTACCAGGCGAACGCCTGCGCATCGACCTCGCCGCTGCAGTGGATGCAGCGATAGCGGGCGCCTTGCGCGATCGCTTCGAACTTGTGGTCGACGCAGCCGGCCAGGCGGTGCAGGTTGTCGCTGTCGGCTCGCGGCAGGGCGCGCACCTCGCCCTGGGTGAGGCCGAACAGCACCATCAGGCGCCGTTCGATGTCGGTGCTCACTGCTGAGCCCTCGCCAATTGCTGGCCGACCTGCAGCTTGAGGGCCTCGACCGCGCCCAGCAGCAGCCAGGCCTGGGTGGGGATCACCAGGGTGGTGCCAATCGATCCATCGTGACCTGTGGCCGCTGCAAGCAAGCCGGTCAGCTCGCCGGCGCGGGCCTTGGCCAGCAGGTTCTCCAACATCCGGACCAGGACAGCGTTCTGCGGGAGCGGCGCCGGCGACTCGGTGGCGCCGCTCATTGAGAGGCCTCCCAGCTGGGCAGCATTTCCGGGCAGACGGTCACGCGACTGACCTCGCCGAAGCGGCTTGAGTAGGTGATGACCTTGGCGTCTCTGCCGGACTGGTACCCACCACGGCTCGCGTGAGCATCGGCGGCCGCCAGGGTGCGGTGCTGCTCGAGCGTCATCAGGTTCGTCTCCTTGGTCTCGTTGTGGTGCAGGTGGCCGGTGTGGGCGTAGCTGAACCTGGTGCGGCCGTAGACCTCGCGGAATTTCGCGGCGAAGACATCATCCAGCTGGCCGATGCGGCGCTTGTGGCCGTGGTGGAAGAACAGCGAGGTCTGGCCGTGCTCGACGCAGTAGTAGGGGTCGGCGCTGGTGTCGACGGTGATGCGCGGCTCATTCTCGTAGAGGGCGGCGAGCCACTCGCGCAGCCAGACGGAACTGGCCAGGTCGTGGTTGCCCTCGGCCATGATCAGATGGACCCGGCCGTGCTTGGCCAGCAGCATGTCGACGACTCGGCGGATGACGCGGATGGCCACACGCACCAGGTGCTGGAAACGGGTGTCCGCGTCCAGGACGTGCTTGCTGGTGGGCGTCACCGCGTCCAGGCCATCCCAGTGCAGGAAGTCACCAACCTGCGCCAGCACCGCGTGCTCTGCAGCAGGCGCCAGGGCGATGGCCGCGGCGATCCATTCCACCAGCAGCGTTTCGGCTATCCGCACGTCCCAGGAGGCGCCCCGGGTTTCCTCGCCCCAGGCCAACATGCCCAGGTGGAAGTCGGTCAGCACGAAGGCATTGAGCAGGTCGCCACGCAGCGGCACCAGCGGCGCCGGCAGCGGATCCAGCCGGGGCAGGGTATCGGCCAGTCCATCCAGGGCGGCCTGCATCAGCTGGGCCCAGCGCTCGCGATCGATGTCCGACTTGACCCATTGGGCGGCAATCTCGCCTTTGCCGTTGTAGAGGGTGGACACGCCCTTGACCTTGTAGCCGTCCGGGACGGTGCGGGTCATATCGTGGTCCGGGCTGTATCCCTTCGCGGCGAGGGTCTTCTTGCGGTACATGATGGCGCGCTGGGTGATGCCCAAGGCCTTTGCTGCCTTGCGGGTGCTGCCGTGCTCGCGCAGCGCAGCGATCAGGTCGTCATCCGAAACCTTCTTGGCCATCAGCGTTTCCCATCCAGCTGCAGGTACATGGAGAAGCCTGGCCAGTCGCGCCGGCAGATCCGGTCGTAGGCACGCCAGCCGAAGCGATTGCGGTAGGTGAGTGCGAGACGGCGGTGCAGGCGGCGGTCCTCACTGACGGCGAGCAGCAGCAGGCCGAACAGCACGGCGAGGGTGGTCGAAATCATGCGCTCGCCCTCTTGCCCAGGAAGGCCGCGGCCATCAGCTGGCGATACCGGCGCCGGCGCGCAGCACGCCGCACCAGGTAGGCGGCGCGGCGGTTCCAGTTCCAGCTCGAGGCCGGGTGCGGATCCTCGGGGGTGGGCGCTGTGGTGTGCCGTTGGCGCGGCTTCCACAGCAGGATGACCAGCACCAGGAGCGGCAAGAGCAGCGCCAGGCAGGCCAGGACGGGGGGTAGGTGGTGCATTGGGTCAGTTTCCTTCGTGGGCCCGGCGCTGCAGGGCGCGCAGACGCATCGCGCGCTGGGCCTTGCGCCCGGCTTTGGCATTGGCGGCCTGGGTGGCCCGCTGCAGCTCGGCCAGCAGGTCAGGGTTCAGGGTGGTTTTCATGCTGCTTGATGCTCCAGGTAGGCGAGGCGAAGGCGGAACTCGTCGCGCTTCACGCTCAGTTGGTTGATCAGGTCCTGCAGGTGGGCGCGCAGCGCCTTGTCCAGGCCCTCGGCCTGCGCCAGGGGTGTGTTGTTGGCGATGTCCTGGTCCAGGGTGGCGATCAACTCATGCAGGTGCTGCTGCATCTGCAGGTGGACCAGATCCGCGTCGCGCACCAGCTCGATGTGCATACCGAAGATCCGGCCGTGGGGATGCTTCGCCCGATCGCAGAAGCCCAGCACGATGGGAGTGCCCAGCTCGTCCAGCAGGGCGGCGTGGGCCTTGCACGTCATCCGCACCAGGATCGGCACGAAGCCGGTGCGCAGCTGCTCGGCCTGGCGATAGTTCTCGCAGGCCTGGGAAACCTCGCTCGTCGTTGAAATGTGGGCATCCTCGCCCTGGTGGATGTCCTGGATTGCACGTACCGCTGCGCTGGCTGCGCGAATGCCGGGGGTCATTGCGTGGAATCTCCTTGGTAAAGGCGAGCGAGGCGTTCCTCGTAGGTCTCGGTGGTGCTCACTTCGTCCAGGTTGAAAGCCTGGCGCTCGAGCGGGATCAGGTTCTTGAGGGCGGTGGACAGGTCGCGCAGCACGGTGGCGTGACCAGGGAGGGAGACGGCCTTGAGCATCTTCTGGCGGCGCTGGCCGTTCTCGTCGTCCTTGGTCTCTTCCTCGATTAGGTTCTCGATCGTCTCGCGGTCGCGCGCCACCTCGCCCAGCTGCACGAACAGCAGGCCGATCAGGCTGCGGCCGGCGGCGATGTCCTGGCGGTGGCCATGGATCACGGTGAGGTTGGTGGAAACAGCGACGTCGATGTCCGCGCGTGTGGGGGTGTTTCCGCCGATGGAAACAGTGTTTCCACTGGGTGTTGCTGCAGGCTCTGGCGCGGCGATCAAGGCCGCTCGGGTGCGCTCGCGGACTTCCTGGCTGGCGTCCTGGACCCAGCCACGGGCCTTGGCTTTCTTGCTGATGGCGCCCGGGCTCACCTTGTGTTTGGTGGCCAGGGCGCGCAGGGACATCTGACCGACGCGGTAATCCCGTTCGATCGCATCCCAGTCGATGGGGTCGGGTTTCGTCGTCATGGGGCGCTACTGCTTTCGTGCGCGATGGGGGACAATTCGCCTCCCCCCATCAATGAGGCGCCAACAATGTCCCACCCGAATGATTTCGGCCTGCCCGACCAGGTGGTCGCAGACCTGATTCTGTCCATGGAAAACATCGGTACCGTCCAGGAGGCCCACGGCCAGGACGGTCTGGTAGTGCTCAACTTCTCCACCAACGGCCTGATTGCGGCCAGCGCCGGCGGCGTCATCACTGCGGAGCGCCTCGATGTGCTCGAGCAGCTTGTGCAGGATCTGCGTGCGCGGATCCAGGAGCCGGCCGAGCACAACAGCCGTTGCCTGTTCGTGGCCCGCATGGATGGCCAGGTGATCGATAGTCCCGCTGCAACCGTCACGCACTAAGCCTCGAGCACGGCTGGGCGCTGGGGCTTCCACGTAGCCCCCAGCGTCCTTGTAGTGACTTTCTTCTTCGGGGCCAGCGAGTCCCGCCAGTTGTTCCCCCGGTAGCGGCGCTGCCGAACGGTGCACCACTTCAGTTTCCGGAAGACAGCCCACTCGAAGGCGGTCATCGTCACGCCGTCGAGCGTTACCTCGGTGTCCGGCGTGCAGATGATGACGGTGCTCGACATTGATCCCCCTCCCAGCGCCTGCAGGCGTTACGGCACGTTGCGATAGAAGCGATGGGCGCCGATCTGGACGGTGAAGGTCGCGCCCTTAACCCAGGCCGGCGGCCGGGGCATGGTGGTGGCGTAGTAGTGCGTCGCGCCGCCAGTGGGGTCCGGTACCTCGCCGCGGATCACAGTCATGGCCACCGCCTTGAGCGCGTTGAACATGCGCTCGGGAATGGGCTTGGCGCCGGACAGGAAGGGGAAATTCGGGTCGTTGCGGTTCCAGCAGCTGAACTGATAGGGCGCCCGGCAGACGCCGTTGTAGCCCTCGCCCCACCAGTCAGGCTTACCGTCACGGCGCAGCTGGGCATCTACGCGGTTGCGGATCACCCAGGCGACAGCCTGCTGGCCAGCGACGGACTCGCCCCGGGATTCGCCGTAGAGGGTGCGCGCCAGCACGTCGATTTCGTTCTCACGCGACATCTGCAGGCTCCAGCTTGAGCTTGGTCATGGCCAGCTTGCGCAGCTGCATCACGCCAATGAAGCCAATCGCACCGCCGACGATGGTCGGGAGGCTATCGGCCGGGCCGGTCCAGGCGGGCGCCAGGCTGGCCAGCGCCCAGGCGGTGGTAGAGGTTGCGGGGGTAGTGAGAGCACCACACAGCACGCCCTCGAGAGTGACGCGCAACCAGCGACGCTCACCGCCGTACAGCGAGCGCAGGGCGCCAACGACAACGGCAGTCAGGACGCCCTGGGCGGTGGGGGAGTTGGTCATTCCGGTGTAGGCAGCGTGTGCTGCAGCGACAATCGACGCCCAACTACTCGGGTCTTTGTCCATGGGGTGCTCACTTTCTTGCGGGCAAAAAAAAACCCGCCAAGTTGGCGGGTCGCGAAGGTTGCATATTGGTCGTTGGCCACCGGGGGGCGTGCGGTGGGCAACCGCAGATAAAGGTGTTCAACGATGGAGAAATACTAAGGCCAGCCGCACATAACGACAAGCGGATTCATGTACAGATGTCCAGTAATGGCCCTTATGACATCACCGCAATATCACAAGGGTGGCCAGCGCCTTCGTCCTGGTGCTCGAGCAGCGCCAGGCAGAGGGCATAGGCGGTCGCGTGGTTGATCGGGTCGAAGTACTTCGCCGGCGCCCCGGGGCGGGTCACGCGGATCCGCCCCTCGGTGCGCTCGATCGACCAGCCCGGCAGCAGTGAGCCGATTGGCGAGGCTATTCGGCTCATGCTGTGGGCCGTTCCTGGTCGACCTGCGCCAGGAATTGTCTCGCAAGCCCCTGGGACTCGGCTAATTTCTTGCCGCCCTTATCTACCGATACGTGCAAGTCACGAAGCAGCCCCACAGCCTTCGCCAGCTGCGCCTTGCAAAGCCAGGGTGCCTCGGCATGGAATGAGCGGAGTTCGTCCACCAGATTGGCGTGCGCATCAGAGCATTCCTTAAGGTCGGCCTCTATTTGGCGTGCTTGAGCTGCTGCTGCCGCCTGCGACCACGCCCCCTCACGGATGGCCAGCGCCATCAGCTCGTCAGTAGCCTGGTCATAGGCCTGCTCGGTGTCCCGCGGCCGGGCCTGGATGACGTCGACCTCGCCATAGAACTGCTCGAGGCGCGCCACCAGGTCAGGCCGCACGGCGAACGCCCGGGTGAAGCGCCAGCGAGCGGCATCCACGGCGTCACGCTTCGCGGCATTGGCCTCGCCCACCAGCATGGAGAAGGTCGCCCCGGTGAGCTGCGCCAGCGGGCCCTGGGCGCCGTGGTCGGCCCATTCGCCCTCGTTGATCATGCCGCACATGCGCTTGATGCTGTTCAGCTCCTGGATCGCCTCCTGCAGCTTCTTGGCCAGAACAGGCGCCAGGACGCCATCCAGGCGTTGGGTGACGCTCTTGGGGGCCTGGTTGTCAGCGGCGGCGCCTTGGGTGGCCTCGGCGATCAGGTCATCCAGGTCGCGCTCGAGTATCTCAATGGGTTCGTTGGTCATGGCGATGGTCTCGGGGGGTGGTGTGCCATTCGTTGATAGCCACCGCCGCAAGGGGATGGCCACCAGGTTCCGGGTTGGTACAGGGGTGGTATTAGTCCAGATCGATCAACCGGGGGTGATTGATGGCGTCCATGGTATCGGCCGCACTGTTATCGCCGTCCCAGCACCCGTTATCGCTATCCCAGGCGCTGCGGTCGAAGTCGAACGTGGCGTCCAGATCCGCGCGCAGGCCTTCGGCCGTCTCAGTGGCGGACGCGCCGACCAGGTTGCCGTCCTGCAGCAGGGCGACCGAGCCGTCACCGATCACCAGCGCCTTGCCCGGGTTGCCTTCCAGGATCTTCCGGTAGGCGGCGAGGGTGGCGTCGTACCCATGCACGCCATCGGGCTCGATGCTGGGGGCGATCAGCCGGACCCAGCGCGCTCGTTGGTTGCCCTGGATGTGATAGCCCACGGTTTCGGGCGTCAGCTCGTCGAGGCGGGAGCAGTAGAGGCATTCGACGTTGAAGACGATGCAGTCGCCGCCGTCCTCGCCCAGGCCAGGCAGTTGCGGATAGACATAGCGGGTGGTCAGGCGCAGCAGCCAGCCTTGAGCGCTCACCAGGTCGCCAGTGGCCAGGTCGGGAGTGGTGACCCATTCGCTATTGGCGTGCTCGAGGATGTGGCGGCGGGCCCAGGCGGCGACGGGGAGGCTGTTGGCGTCAGCCAGGTTCACCGCCATCAGCAGCTGGTCCACGGTCAGGCCGGCATCCGCCAGCAGCGCAACGATGTCAGCGCCGTCCATTGGCTGGTGCAGCTCGCCATGCTCGACGGTGACAGCGATCGGCCAGGTATCAGCCAGGCCAACAACGGCCTCTTTCACGATCAGCAGGCGGTCGCCTTTGCGGATTGAGTCATCGCATTGGGTTGCGTCGTAGGCTTCGGCGGTGCTGTCGAAGACGTGGGCGCCAGTTTCAGGGTGTTGAAGCATCGGGGGCTACTCCAGGGGCCTGGCGGGATGCCAAGCGAGCCGCCAATATACAAACTAGGTTACTACTTAGCAACAACCTAGTTAATGTTTATGCCAACAGGGTTCCCATTCTAGACGCGACGGGTGCCAGTGCCTCGCCGTCCAGATCCGCGCACACGTCCATGCAGACCTGCAGGAAGGGCGCCCACTCGCGGCCCCAGTTCGCCGACTCCAGGCGCACCAGGTACGTGGCCAGGATCCAGCCGCGCAGCGCCTCGGGAGTAGGCAGCGGATCGATGCCGGCGCCTTGGCCACCCTGGTTCACCTGGCGGTACCGGTGCAGCGCTGCCGCGACGATGTAGGGCGCGAACTGGCGTTTCGGGTTGCGCATGGGCTTGTGCCGGCGCTGGGCGTGCTCGAGCACCAGGCGCTCGGCGACGGCCTGCTCATGGGCACCGGCCAGCGGGGAATAGAGGTGGTCACCGAACATGCGCAGCGCCAGCGGCAGGCTTGCTACGGCGTCCTGGACGTGCGCGGCCACGGTGTAACCGATCGCCGCGCGCAGTCCACGGGCGCAGTTGCCGACCTCGAGCACGGCCCTGGCCATGCCACGCGCCAGGCCGCCGCTATGGGAGTCGTGCCAGGCGTGCCGGGCGCTGTAGGGTTCAGCCATTGGCTTTGGCCAGGGCCGCAAGGCGCGGCGCCAGGTATTCAGCGATCACCAACTTGGCCGACTCTGCGCCTTTGCAGACCTCGCAGCGGTAGCCCTCTTCGGCCATCCAGGCGAGTGTCTCGCGCTGCTCAGGCTCGAGGTGGCCACCCTTGGTCCGCTTCATTTCGACGATCAGGCCAGGGAAGCCGGCCGAGCGCATTAGCAACTGCAGATCCGGATAGCCCTTGCGGCGGCCTTCCAGGTTGAGCTTGTGGCCGACGTGCTTCGGGACGCGGGAGGCGTTCGGTACCGCCGCCAGCCGCTTGGCCCACTGCGGATAGGTCTCGTCGAACCAGGCAAT